>NZ_SJZG01000009.1 GCF_004959775.1 Agromyces sp. H66 | reverse complement strand
ATCTGCGACATCGAGGACAAGCGCGCCCGAGCCCGCGAGCAGGAACGCGGGCTACCCGCCGACAAGCGCAAGGCCAGCGGCAGGCTCATCGAGGGCAACGTCACGACGAACTGGAAACAGGCCCTCGAACAACTCGCGCTCGTCTACCCCGAACGCATCAACCCCCACCTCTAACCACCATCCCCGTACCCGCTTACACAGACAACTTGACAAGCCCCTGCCTTGCGGCCGGCGCGTTCCACGAGCCGGTCCCAGACGTCCAGCCTGCTGCCGGCCGAGCGGACCTGCTCCCAGTTGCGGGAGGTCAGCGCCAGCACCCCATCCGCCGCCAACACGAATGCCATGCCCTCGAGTGCGGCGCGCCGGCCACTGCGTCCGACCGCGTGCGCGAGCGAGTTCCCGACGCAGAACACAGCGTCGAACCGGTCCTGCCAGCCTTGATCGGGTAGCTGGTCCCAGCGGCATACCCTCGTCGACACTTCGACTCCATGAGCGCGAGCCAGCCCCTGGGTCCGCTCGACCATCGCCGGGCTGGCATCGCACGCGGTGACACGGAACCCAGCCTCAGCCAGCCCCACCGCCAGCAACCCAATCCCGCAGGCGCAGTCCAAGATCTGCGCCCCCGGGTCGAGCGCCGCCGTCACCATCTCGAACGCCTGCGCCTTGCCCGTCGGGGACGCCTTGGCATCCGGTACCAGCCACTCATACACCGAAGCCAATGACCCGTAAGCGACCTCACCCACAGCGATCCCTCCCCACGCACATCGTGGCACGCCGCTTGCCGTCTTCTTTGCCTCCCTGGCCGTTCCTCGTAGATCGCTTCGCGCTGCGCTCAACGTCGCAGGCGTTCTCGTCGTCACCGGAAGGCTGATGATCCTCGTTGCGCCCCAGGCGTCAGCGTCGTTTCGTCACGGTCCTACTCGCGCAACCGGATGATTTCGCCGGCATGAACGAGGCATACTCGGAGGTCTTCAGCCAGCTTCCCCCGCCCGCGCCGTCGCCCGGCTCGGACCGGACTTGCGAGGCATCCTGGTGTCGATAATGATGACGGCGCACAGGGACGGTTGACCGCGTCACTGATCGGGACCGCTGTCTGAGCGGCGTCTACAGCCAGTCGAGAATCATCGATGTTTCATTCCGCCCGCAAGTCGGTCGCTGAATGGATGCTCTACGGTGCCCGGGGTGGCATCACGTCTTGAACGCCAAGGTAGTGGGCCAGTGCCGAGTCGACTTCCGCAAGCTGATCTCGGGTCAAGTAGTCGACCGGGTCGCCGACAACGTAATCGACGTCGATCGAGCGGATCTGATCGACGAGCAGCTTCGTTTGGCGACCCTCGATCTCCAGCTCGGGCCGGTGAACGGAACCCCCGGCCGAAGTTGAGGTGGGAACGATGGTGACGACGGACAAGGGCGAGTCCGAAGGCGATACGACAAGTCCGAGCCGCCGTCCGCCCTGCTCATGTCCGCGTGGTCGGCCCAGGTCGATTCGGTAGACCGCGCCGCGGATCACCAGGCGTCAGGCTCCGAGTTGAGGTCCTCGTCCTTCAACGCGTCAGCGTCTGCGCGGAACTGTTCCAGCCAACGCTCGTGATCCAGCAGCCGCAGCGCACGCCGGAGCGTGTCAGACGTGCTCTCGCCCGGCTGCGCCGCTTCGCGAAGAATGCGCTCGTCGTCCTGCGTGGGACGGAATCCGATTGTCGAGGCCACATCTCCATCCTAGCCCTTGTGAAACAAATGTTGAACAGGAGTGCGTGAGGTGGATCCATCAGTGCGACGACCTATGCGCGACCGGTCAGAGCAGCACGAAACCCAAACGCTGCGATCTTGTACCTCGCAGGATCGTCACGCGGCTCGGTGCGACGCCGAAGTGGTCGGCGCGGACCCGCACGGATCGCTCCCGGGTCTCCTCGGGATCTTTTTCTTCGTCATGACTTTCCGCCAGCTCTATCTCCGCAGTAGCCAGTCGGAATATCGGACGCTCGGATGGAGGCAATGCTGAAGGGCTGAGTCGCCCCTTCAGTGTTGGCTGTGCAACGGTGCCGACGCGTTGCGTTTCGGCCATAGCCCTAACCTCCGCCAGCTAGATTGGCCGCCAGGTCGACTCGGACAATCTACGTGGCGGTCGGACAATCTAGCCCGTCGCCCGACGGCCGCCCGCTACACCTGCACCATGTCCGCGAAGCGCGAGAAGTGCCCGTGGAACGCGACCGTGATCGTGCGTGTGGGGCCGTTACGGTGCTTCGCCACGATGAGGTCGGCCTCGCCCGCCCGGGGGCTGTCGCGCTCGTAGGCCGCCTCGCGGTGCAGCAGGATGACCATGTCGGCATCCTGCTCGATCGAACCCGACTCGCGCAGGTCGCTGAGGGCGGGCATCTTGTCGGCCCGCTGCTCGGGGCCACGGTTCAGCTGCGACAGCGCGATCACCGGCACCTGCAGCTCCTTCGCGAGGAGCTTCAGCGCACGCGAGAACTCCGAGACCTCCTGCTGGCGGCTCTCGACGCGCTTGCCGCTCGTCATGAGCTGCAGGTAGTCGATGACGACCATCTTCAGCCCCACGCGCTGCTTCAGCCGGCGGCACTTCGCGCGGATCTCGACGAGCGTCATGTTGGGGGAGTCGTCGATGTAGAGCGGCGCGTCGTTGATGCGGCCTCGGGTCGCGGCGATGGTGGTCCAGTCGCGCGAGTCGACGGTGCCCTTGCGCATCATCTGCAGGGGCACGGATGCCTCGGCCGAGAGCAGTCGCATGGCGATCTCGCTCTTGCCCATCTCGAGCGAGAAGAGGATCGACGGCAGGTCGTTGCTGATGGATGCCGCACGGGCGAAGTCGAGCGCGAGGGTCGACTTGCCCATGGCGGGACGCGCGGCGACGATGATCATCTGGCCCGGGTGGAAGCCGTTCGTCAGCTCGTCGAGGTCGGCGAATCCGGTGGGCACGCCCGTGAACTTGCCGTCGGTGTGCTTGGCCGCCTCGATCTCGTCGATCGCCGCGGTGACCGCCTCCGTGAGCGGCACGTAGTCCTCGCTCTCGGTCGACCCCGTGACGCCGTAGATCTCGGCCTGGGCGTGGTTGACGAGCTCGGTGACCTCGCCCTCGCCCGCGTAGCCCATCTGCACGATGCGGGTACCGGCCTCGACGAGCCGACGCAGCAGCGCCCGCTCGGCGACGATCGACGCGTAGTAGCCGGCGTTCGCGGCGGTGGGCACGAGGCTCGTGAGGGTGTGCAGGTACTCGACGCCGCCGGCCCGCTGCAGCTCGCCCGACTTCGTGAGCTCGTCGGTGACCGCGATGACGTCGGTCGGCTCGCCGTGCGAATAGAGCGTGAGGATGGCGTTGAAGATCACCTCGTGCTTCGGCACGTAGAAGTCGACGCCGCGCACCGTCTCGATGACGTCGGCGACGGCGTCCTTCGAGAGCATCATGCCGCCGAGTGCGCTCTGCTCCGCGAGGAGGTCGTGCGGAGGGGTTCGTTCGCCGCGACGGGACTCACCCTCGTCAGCCGGTTCGGCGAGCCCGATGTGCGCGATCGACAACTCGTGACCTCCCCCTTCGCAGCCACGCGGCTGCACAGTTCAGCGCCCAGCAACCAGTGTGGCCGGAGCCTCTGACACGGGCTCATCGACCGGAGCAGATCCACTGTTCGAAGGACGCGGCTTCACGATAGGGAAGCCTCACTCACAGCACAAGCCGGCCTGTGGATAACTCTGGGGAGAAACTGCGCGAAACGCCGACGAACGTGTGCACTCAGCCTGTGGAAAACTGTGGAATTCTGTGGAATTACACGGGTTGAATTTCAGAACGATCTGGGATTTCGTGTTTCCACACCTGTGGGGGAAAACTTCTTCAGAAGTCCACGGATGTCGCATGCTCACCTGTGCACAACCATGTCAGTCAACTCTCCATTTCGACTTGCGCGACGCCCGTCTGAGGTGTAGGCCTGAGACATCCGACTGGCATCCGAAGCTGCGCCGTCGGGAGGTTCCACGTGTGCCGACGGAGGCAGCGCGCGCTGGTTGCCGACCGCCCCGGAAACGACGAGACGGCGGCCCGGGCCGGAGCCCGAACCGCCGTCTACGAATGGGTCGCGAACTACTTCGCGGCGACCACCTGGAGGGTGATCGTGGCCGAGACCTCGTCACGGAGGCGAACGGTCGCCTCGTGCTCGCCGACCGCCTTGATGGGCGACGGGATCTCGATCTTGCGCTTGTCGATCTCGCCGAGGCCGGCCGCCGCGACGGCTGCCGCGACATCCGTCGTCTTCACCGAACCGAAGAGGCGGCCGCCGAGGCCCGCCTTGACGGTCAGCTTGACCTTGGCCGACTCGAGCTTGGCCTTGAGGGCCTGCGCGTCCTCGAGCGAGTGCAGCTCCCGGGCCGCACGCGCGGCCTTGATCTGCTCGACCTGCTTCTGGCCGCCACGGGTCCACGGCGTCGCGAAGCCCTGGGGGACCAGGTAGTTGCGCGCGTAGCCGTTCTTGACCTCGACCACGTCGCCGGCGGTGCCGAGGCCGGTGACCTCGTTCGTGAGAATTACCTTTGCCATTGTCGTGCTCCTTAGCGGCCGGAGCCCGAGTAGGGCAGAAGCGCCATCTCGCGCGCGTTCTTCACGGCGCGGGCGATGAGGCGCTGCTCCTGCACGGAGACACCGGTGATGCGACGGGCACGGATCTTGCCGCGCTCCGAGATGAACTTGCGGAGGGTGGCGACATCCTTGTAGTCGATGATGCCGACCTTGATCGACTTCGCCGGGGCGGCGTTCTTCGCGCCCTTCCCGCGGCTCGGCTTGCGGCGGTCGCCGCTGCTCTTTCCAGCCATTTCTGATCCTTTGATGAGTTCGCGGGTCGAGGAGGCGCGAAGGGCCGTCTCGAACCCGCTGAGTGCGTTTAGAAGGGGGTCTCGTCGCCGTAGTTGGTGCCCGGCGTGTTCCAGACGTCGCCGCCGGAAGCCCCGCCCGACTGCGCGGCCGCGGGAGCGCTGGGCGCCCACGCGTCGTCGGACTGGCCGCCCCCGTAGGAGCCGCCGCCGACCGCACCGCGGCTCGACTGGGCGCGCGTCACGGACGCGGTGGCGTAGCGCAGGCTCGGGCCGATCTCGTCGACCTCGAGCTCGATGGTGGTGCGCTTCTCGCCTTCCTTCGTCTCGTAGGAACGCTGCTTGAGACGCCCGGAAGCGATGACCCGGGAACCCTTGGTGAGTGAACCCGCGACGTGCTCGGCGAATTCACGCCAGCAGCTCGCGCGCAGGAACAGCGCTTCACCGTCCTTCCACTCGTTCGCCTGACGGTCGAACGTGCGGGGAGTGGACGCGATGGTGAAGTTGGCAACCGCGAGGCCGCTCTGCGTGTAGCGCAGCTCGGGATCTGCAGTGAGGTTGCCCACCACGGTGATGATGGTCTCGCCGGCCATGGGGACTAGGCGTCCTTCGTGGCCGTGGCGGGGGCCGAAGTGGGGGCGGATGCCGCAGCAGCGGCCTTCGCGCCGGCCTTCGCGGAGGCGGCGGCCTTCTTCGCGGCCTTCTCCTCCTGCGCCTTCGCGTGCGCGGCGACCTGGGCGATCGCCTCTTCGGCGCGGAGCACCTTCGTGCGCATGACGGCCTCGCTGAGGTTCAGCTGGCGGTCGAGCTCATCGGTGGTCCTCGACTCGGCGGTGAAGTCGACGACGGCGTAGATGCCCTCGGACTTCTTGTTGATCTCGTAGGCCAGACGACGACGTCCCCAGATGTCGACCTTGTCGACGGTTCCGCCATCGTTACGGATGACGTTGAGGAACTTGTCAAGGCTGGGAGTAACGGTGCGCTCGTCGATCTCGGGATCGAGGATGACCATCAGCTCGTACTGGTGCATGACTAACCCACCTCCTTCGGACTCAAACGGTTACAGACGATCTGCAACAGGAGGGTTGTGCATACGTCGCTCCGAGGAGGCCGCGACTGCGGCGCACGGGCAACCTTCTGAGTGTAACGGATGCCGCCCCAGCGCGCCATTCGTCCCCGCCCATGCCCGCCCGCCCGTTCCAGCTCACCCCACCACAACCCCGGAGGCCCCATTTCGCCGAGGGCGTGCAGTTCCGACCAGCGCGCACGCGGACGCAATTGCGCTCGACGGATCTGGACGCGCTCGGCGGAGGGGACAGGTGTGCCGCAACGATCAGCGGCGAACCACCGGCAGGCCCGCAGCGATCAGCTCGGCCTTGAGTAGGCGCGGTGCGAGCGCGACATCCCACACCCATCGACTCACCTCGAGGCCATGCCCGCGGCGCAGCCGCCGCTCTCGCTCCTTCTCGAGCCACACGACCTCCTCGGGCGTCATTCCGTGCAGGTACTGCTCGCGGTGGTACTTCACGAACCCGTCGAATTCACCCGCTATCGCATATTCGGGCCAATGGAAGTCCGTGACATCCTCCCCGCCGTCGGCCCGAGCGAAGCCCACCTGCAACTCTGGCGGCGGGAAGCCGAGCAGGTGAATCTGCGCGCGGCTGAGCGACTCGCCAGGCGAGGCGGATCGCGGATCCGCGAACTCGACGGCTCGTCGCGCCGAGCGGATGCCACGTGCACCTGCCGCCGCGTCGATGCGCGCGGTGAGGGCGGCGCGGTCCACCGCCGCGATGTCGCCCGGCTCCTGGTCGACGAAACGATCGCCGTCGAACGTCACGGGGAGCGGCTCGTAGCGTCCGGCCAGCGCGGCATCGATGCCCGTGACCGCCGAGCGGAAACCCCGGGTTCGGGCGAGGTCGAACAACGTCCGTTCGGGACTCGTCAGCAGGAATCCGCCGTACTCGATCACCTCACCGTCACCGAGCCGCTCGCGGTGCCAGACCACACCTCGCTGGTTGCGGGGCGCCGAACCCGTGCCGGACACCAGGTGCACGGCTTCAGGACGGGCTCCGATGATCGGGATGCCGAGCACGATCGCGGCGGACTCGTGTGTGAGGACGGCGTTCTGTCGTCGGGTGCGCACCCCCGCGGCGACCCGTATCAGCGCACGTCGCTCGTGCCCGGCAGCCTCCCACTCCGCGGCGTCCACGTGAATGCCGGCTCGAACGCGCACGAGCCGTCCGGCCTCCACAGCGCGGTGCACCCATCGGTCCCCGGCGGTTGCAACACGCTCCTCCGACGTCAGTATGAGTTGCGGCATCCCGGATATCTCCATTCCGCGATGCTCACCCGGTTCTCGGGTTCGGATCGCTCGGGTTGCCTGGTCTGTGAAACCACTCGCGCCCCCGGCGATTGTGGAGGACGACCGACCCGACCGGAGCCTCCCCGAGCGCGTGTACTTCCGTCGAGCGCAATTGCGTCCGCGTGCGCGCTCGTCGGATCTGCACGCGCTCGGCGAAGGGAGGAGAGGAGGAGAGGGGGAGAGGGGAGGAGAGGGGGTGGGTCAGGCGTCGGCGCGCTGGGCCCACCAGGCGCGCAGGCGCTCGGCCGCGGCATCCGGCCCGATGGGTCCCTCGTCGAGTCGCACGTCCAGCAGGTACCGATACGCCTCGCCCACGAGCGGCCCCGGCTTCAGGCCGAGGAGCTGCATGATCTGCTGCCCGTCGAGTTCGGGGCGCACCGCGGCGAGCTCCTCCTCCTCGGCGAGCACGGCGATGCGCTCCTCGAGGTCGTCGTACGCGAAGGCGAGGCGGTCGGCCTTGCGCCGGTTGCGGGTCGTGACGTCCGCCCGCGTCAGGATGTGCAGCCGCTCGAGCTGGTCGCCCGCGTCGCGCACGTATCGGCGCACCGCCGAGTCGGTCCAGGCGCCATCCGTGTACCCGAAGAACCGCAGGTGCAGCTCGATGAGGCGGGAGACGGCGGCGATCGTGTCGTTGTCGAAGCGCAGCGCCCGCAGCCGCTTGCGGGCGAGCTTCGCGCCGACCATGTCGTGGTGGTGGAACGACACCGCGCCGCCGGGCTCGAGCCGCCGCGTGGCCGGCTTGCCGATGTCGTGCATCAGCGCCGCGAGCCGCACGATGAGGTCGGGGGAGTCGAGCACCCCGCGCGAGACCTCGTAGTCGATCGCCTGGTCGAGCACCGTGAGCGAGTGCTCGTAGACGTCCTTGTGGTGGTGGTGCTCGTCGACCTCGAGCCGCAGCGCGGGGATTTCGGGGATGAATCGCTCGGCGAGCCCCGAGTCGACGAGCAGCCGGATGCCGCCGCGCGGCGCCGCGGTCAGGAGCAGCTTCGACAGCTCGTCGCGGATGCGCTCCGCCGAGATCCGGTCGATCTGCGGGGCCAGCGCGGTCATGGCGGCGCGGGTCGCCCGCTCGACCTCGAAGCCGAGCTGGGCCGAGAACCGGGCGGCCCGGAGCATCCGCAGCGGGTCGTCGCCGAACGACTGCTCGGGGGTGGCGGGGGTGCGCAGGATGCCCGCGATGAGGTCTTCCACGCCCCCCGACGGGTCGACCAGGGTCAGTTCGGGCAGGCGCAGGGCGAGCGCGTTGACCGTGAAGTCGCGGCGCGTGAGGTCGTCGTCGAGCGTCCGGCCGAAGACCACCTCGGGCTTGCGGGATGCCCCGTCGTAGGCGTCCGACCGGTAGGTCGTGATCTCCACCGTCTCGCCGGCGATCTTCGCGCCGATGGTGCCGAAGTCGCGGCCGACGTCCCAGTGGGCGCCGGCGATCGGCTTCACGATCGAGAGGATCTCGTCGGGCGTGGCATCCGTCGTGAAATCGAGGTCGCTGACCCGCCGGCCGAGGAACGCGTCGCGCACCGGCCCACCGACGAGTGCGATCTCGTGGTCCGCGGCCTCGAAGGCGTGAGCGAGCTTCGCGACGGTCGGCGAAGCGGCCAGTTCCTCGAGCCGTTCGAGGGCCGCCGCGACACTCTGCATGCCCCTATGTTAGGCGGCGCCCCCACGGCGACCGGTGCGCCGTCCGCGCCGCGGGGTGCCTGTGGACGTCGAACGGATGCCCCGGGCCCACGCCGTAGAATCGCCTGCATGGTGGCCGAGGTGAAACCAGCGCGTCGCCGCGCCGACTCACCCGCCCCCCGCTCGAGCCGCCGCGGCCGTGCCGTCGTGGCGAGCCTCGCCGCCGCAGCCCTCATCGGGGTCGTCGGCGCGCCCCTCGCCGCCGCCGCCGGCGTCGATCCGGCCGGACTGCAGGCGGTGTTCGGCATCGCGGGCGGGGGCACCGCCGGTACCGACGGCGGCGCGGCTCCCGCGAAATCACGGCCACCACAGTCGGTCGACGACGAGAACGGGGGCCTCCACCTCCGGGTCTCGCCCACGATCTCCACGAGCCTGACGCTCTCGGCGCCCGTCTCGGTCACCGTCGAGATCGAGAACGCGACGGGCGAGACGGTCGCACCCGGGCGGCTCCGCCTGGTTCGCGCGGGCGACCCCATCGACGAGAACGCCGAACTCGACGACTGGCTCGCGGCCGGCGGCGAGACCGGCGCCGGGTTCGGGGGCACGGCGGTCGCACTCGCCGAGAGCGAGTCCCGCAGCCTGGCCCCCGGCGGCACGGCGCTCATCCCCTTCACGATCGCACCCGAGCTGCTCGCCGACCTCGCGGGGTCGCCCATCGTCGGCCTCGGCGCAGAGCTCGTCGTCGATGACATGGTGGTGGCCGCCGGGGCTGACGCGTACCCGAACGCCGCCGTGCCCGCCGCCGGCTCGGTCGCCGTCACCCTCGTCGCGCCGCTCACGGTCCCCGTGGCGGAGGGCGCCTCGGGACTCATCCCTCCGGCTCAGCTCGAGAACTGGACCGGCCCGACGGGTGTCCTGACCCGCCAGCTCGACGCGCTCGCGGATCGGCGGGTCGCGATCGGGCTCGACCCGCGCATCCTCGCCTCGATCCGGGTGCTCGGCTCGAGTGCACCGCCGTCGGCCACCGCGTGGCTCGACCGTCTCGCGACACTCACGAACGAGATCTTCCCCCTCGCCTACGCCGACGCCGACCTGGCCGTGCAGTCGCAGGTCGGCCTGCCCGCACTCCTCGCACCGACGTCGTTCGACGACGTGATGGACCCGGCGGACTTCACCGCCCCCGCCCCGGGCGATGACGGCGAAGACGAGGGCGCCGATGGCGTCGAGCCGACGGATGCCCCGGCCGAGCCCGAGACGACCGGCGCGGTGCCCACCACCGACGAGCTCCTCGCCTGGCCGTACACGCGCACCGACCTCGCCTGGCCCGCCGATGACACGGTTGCATCGGGCGATCTCGCGTACCTCGACGCGGCCGGCCTGACGACCGCGTTGCTCGCCCCGACGAACACGTCGCCCGTCGACCGGCCGACGTCCGCGTCCGCCACGATCGACGGCTCGACGGCGCTGGTCGCCGACGCCGGACTCACCGAGCCGCTGCGCGCGGCGGCTTCCGCACAGACGGACGCCGAGTGGCGCGCGGCGGCCGGCCGGTTGCTGTCGGAGCTCGCACTCGACGCCGGCACGGCCCGCACGACCGTGCTCGCGACGTTCGACCGCGGTGCGCCCGCGCGTTCCGACCGCATCTCGGCGCTGATCGGGGAACTCGAGGCGTCCGGGTGGTCGACGCTCGCGGGCCTCGCGGACGCGATCGGTGCGCCGCCCGAACCTCGCGCGCTCGTCTCGGAGCCCGCGGCCGACGACCGGCGCGCGACCGTCACGCGCATGATCGCCGCCGAGGCCGAGGTCGCCGCGTTCGCGAGCGTGCTCGCCGACGAACGCCTGCTCGCCGCGCCGACCCGACGCGACCTCCTCTCGCTCCTCGACGTCGCGTGGCTCGATGACCGCGAGGCGTGGGCGGCGGCGGCCGGCGAGTGGCTCGTCGACCAGCGGCGCATCGTTCGCTCCGTCTCGGTCGTGGAGTCGAGCCCCATCAACGTCGTGTCCACCGAGACGGGCGTGCCCACGACGATCGACAACGGCCTGCCGTATCCTGTCACCGTCGTGGTCGAGGTGGATCCGTCGAACGGCCGACTCATCGTCGAGGATCGGGTCGAGGTCACCGTCGAGCCCGAGTCGCGAAGCACGGTGCGCATTCCCGTCGTGGCCGGGGTCGGCAACGGCGACGTCTCCCTCGTGGTGTCCCTCACGTCGCCGGCGGGCGTTCCCATCGGCGACGCGGTCACCATTCCCGCGAACGTGCAGGCCGACTGGGAGGGACTCGGCGCCGCGGTGCTCGCGACCATCCTCGTGCTCGTGTTCGGCATCGGCATCTGGCGCAACATCCGTCGCCGCCGGCGTGCTCGTGCCGAAGAGGGGGCGGATGCCGCCGCCGAGGGCGCCGACGACGAGGCGGCCCACACCGAGGGCGCCGGAGGAGCCGGGGCCGAGGGCAACGTGCGCACCGCGCCGGACGCCGACACCGAGGCATCCGACTCCGAGGCATCCCGAACCGGAACCGGAGCCGGAGCAGAGAGCGATACGCGTGGCTGACGACCGCATCGGACGCGCCAGCGTCTTCCTCGCCTCCGGAACGATCGTGTCCCGCGTGCTCGGCTTCGTGAAGGCCATCGTGCTCGCGAACGCGATCGGCCTCGTCGGCAGCGGAAGCGCCGACGCGTTCGCCGTCGCCAACCAACTGCCGAACACCATCTACGTCGTGGTCGCCGGCGGCGTGCTGAGCGCCGTGCTCGTACCGCAGATCGTGCGCGCCGGCCTGCACGACGACGGCGGCCACGCCTACATCAACCGGTTGCTGACCCTGTCCCTGGTGCTGCTGGCCCTGGCCACCGTGGCCGCAACGCTCGCCGCACCGCTCTTCACGCTGCTCTACGGCACGCAACTGTCGTCCGAGACCCGCGACCTCGCCACGATCTTCGCCTACTGGTGCCTGCCGCAGATCTTCTTCTACGGCCTCTACACGCTGCTCGGCGAGGTGCTGAATGCGCGCCGTTCGTTCGGTCCGTTCACCTGGGTTCCGGTGCTGAACAATGTCGTCGCCATCGCCGGCCTCTTCGTGTTCATGGCGCTGTACGGCGCCGACCCCAACGGCGAGCGTTCACCGGGTGCGTGGGACTTCTCGATGATCGCGATCCTCGCCGGCTCCGCGACGCTCGGCATCGCGGCGCAGGCGATCGTGCTGTTCTGGTTCTGGCGTCGCATCGGCCTCCGCTATCGCCCCGATTTCCGGTGGCGCGGCGTGGGCCTCGGCGATGCCGGCCGCATGGCTTCGTGGACGTTCGGGATGCTGCTGCTCACGACGTTCGCAGGCATCGTCGAGACGAACGTGGTCGGCATCGCATCCGGCGAGGGGGCCTCCGTCGCCGCACTCGGCAACGCGTGGCTCATCTTCATGCTGCCGCACTCGGTGATCACCGTGTCGATCGCGACGGCGTACTTCACGCGCATGAGCGAGCACGCCTCAGTGGGCGACACCGACAAGGTGCGAACGGATGTCTCGAGCGCGATCCGCGGCGTCAGCCTCATCATCGTGCTCGCCGCGATCGTGCTCGCGATGTGCGCGTATCCGTTCGCGACGGTGTTCACGGGCGAGGCATCCTTCGATTCTCGTCTCGCGTTCGGCAACGTCATCGCCGCCTACGTGGTGGGGCTCGTGCCCTTCAGTTTCCTGTTCATCGTGCAACGCGCGTTCTACGCACTCGGCGACACGAAGACGCCGTTCTTCTTCACGCTGTTCCAGGTGGTGCTGTTCAGTTCGGGCGCGCTCCTGCTGGTCAATGTCGCGATCGACTGGATCGCCATGGGCATCGCGTTGCTCACGTCGGTCGCGACCCTCGCGCAGGTCGTGCTGGCCACGGTGCTGCTCCGCCGCAAGCTCGGCGAGCTCGACGGATGGCGTATCACGACCAGCTTCGTGCGTTACACGATCGCTGCGGTGCCGAGCCTCGTCGTGGGCTTCATGGTGCTGGTCTCGCTCGGAGGTCTCTCCAGCACCGGCTTCGCGATGTCGGGCATCGCTCCGGCGGTCATCTCCATGGTCGCCATCGGCGTTGCCATGGCGGTCGTCTACTTCGGCGTGCTCTGGCTCATCCGCTCACCCGAGCTCCATGGGTTCGCTCGGCCGCTGCTCGACCGCGTCACGCGCCGACGCTGACACAGTCCGCCGGAATACCCGCCGCCTAGACTGTGTTGACCATGGCGTGGCATCCGCTCCACGGATCCCACGACACGATGTATTGAGCAGAGGAGTGGCGTTGCGCGACATCATCATCATCGGTTCGGGTCCCGCCGGGTTCACCGCGGCGATCTACGCCGCTCGCGCAGAACTGAAGCCGCTGCTCATCGCGAGCTCGGTCGAGATCGGCGGCGAGCTCATGAACACGACCGAGGTCGAGAACTACCCCGGATTCCCCGAGGGCATCATGGGTCCCGACCTCATGGCCAAGTTCCAGGCCCAGGCCGAGCGATTCGGCACCGAGGTCGTGTACGACGACGTCGTGGAGCTCGAGGTCGAAGGCCCCGTCAAGCGCGTGAAGCTCGGCAACGGCGGCGTCGAGGAGGCTCGTGCGATCATCTACGCGACCGGATCGGCCTACCGCAAGCTCGGTCTGCCCGAGGAGGAGGTCCTCTCGGGTCACGGCCTGTCCTGGTGCGCGACGTGCGACGGGTTCTTCTTCCGCCAGAAGACGATCGCGGTCGTCGGTGGCGGCGACTCGGCGATGGAGGAGGCCACCTTCCTCACCCGCTTCGCCGACAAGGTGTACATCATCCACCGCCGCGACACGCTCAAGGCGTCGAAGATCATGCAGCAGCGTGCCTTCGACAACGAGAAGATCGAGTTCATCTGGAACGCCGAGGTCACTGCGATCCACGGCGACACGCAGGTGAACGGCGTGACCCTCCGCGACACCGAGACGGGCGACGTGCGCGCCCTCGACCTCGACGGCCTGTTCGTCGCGATCGGCAACGATCCGCGCACCCACCTCGTGCACGGCAAGCTCGAGCTCACCCCCGAGGGCACCATCGCCGTGGAGGGCCGCTCGACGCGCACGTCGGTCGAGGGTGTGTTCGCCGCCGGCGACGTCATCGACCCGACCTACCGCCAGGCGATCACCGCCGCGGGCACCGGCGCGACCGCCGCACTCGACGCCGAGCACTACCTCGCCGCCCTCGGCAACGAGAACGCCGCCGAGGCCGTACTCGAGACAGAGTTCGCCGTCGTCGACTGACGCCGACGCGACATCCGATTCCACTGAAGGAGAGAACGCAATGACCGCACGTGCCGTGACCGAAGCCACCTTCGAGCAGGAGGTGCTCAAGAACGACCGGGCCGTCCTCGTCGATTTCTGGGCAGAGTGGTGCGGCCCGTGTCGCGCGGTGAGCCCGATCCTCGACCAGATCGCCACCGAGCACTCCGACAAGCTCGACATCGTCAAGCTCAATGTCGACGAGAACCCGAATCTGGCGATGAAGTACCAGATCACCGCCATCCCCGCGTTCAAGGTGTTCGAGAAGGGCGAGGTCGTAAAGACCGTCATCGGCGCGAAGCCGAAGCCCGCCCTCGAGGCCGACCTCGCCGCCTTCATCTCGTAGCCGGCGACCTCGCGATATCCGAAGACCCGCCCGGTGCGAACCGGGCGGGTCTTTCGCATCGTCGGGCGGCGACCGCGCATGCGGCGTCGCTCGAGGTGTCACGGAAACAGGCGGCACGAACCCAGCAACTAGCATGAATATCCTGAACAGAACGGAAGCGATGTGACCTCTGACGGCGTCCCCCAGCGGACCGGCAACAATCTCGACCCCTGGTACGCGAATTACGCCGAGCGAGCCGCCGGGCTGGCCGCCTCAGAAGTCCGAGCCCTCTTCGCCGTCGCCTCCCGTCCCGAGGTGGTGTCGCTCGCGGGCGGCATGCCGTTCGTGTCGGCACTCCCGCAGGAGCTCATCGTCTCGTCGATGGAGCGCGTGATGCGCGAGCAGGGCCCGGTCGCCCTGCAGTACGGATCGGGCCAGGGCATTCCCGCACTGCGAGAGCACATCCTCGACGTGATGGCCTTCGAGGGCATCCGGGGGAGCGTCGACAACGTCGTGACCGCGACCGGATCGCAGCAGGCGCTCGATCTCGTCACGAAGCTCTTCGTCGACCCTGGCGATGTGATCCTGGCCGAGGCGCCGAGCTATGTCGGCGCGATGGGGGTGTTCCGCTCGTATCAGGCGAGTGTCGTGCACGTTGCGATGGACGAGCACGGACTCATCCCCGAAGCGCTCCGGCAGACGATCGCGCACCTGCGCGGGCAGGGGCGGAGGATCAAGTTCCTCTACACGATTCCGAACTTCCACAATCCCGCCGGGGTGACGCTCTCGGCCGAGCGTCGACCCGAGATCCTCGAGATCTGCCGCAGCAACGAGATCCTCGTGCTCGAGGACAACCCGTACGGGCTCCTCCATTTCGATGAGCCGGCGCCCGATGCGCTGCGCTCGCTCGACGAGGACGGCGTGATCTATCTCGGCTCGTTCTCGAAGACGCTCGCTCCCGGCTTCCGCGTCGGCTGGGCGCTCGCACCCCACGCCATCCGCGAGAAGCTCATCCTCGCCGCCGAGTCGGCGATCCTCTCCCCGAGCTCGTTCAGCCAGCTCGTCGTGTCGGAGTACCTGTCGACCACCGACTGGCGAGGCCAGATCGACACCTTCCGCGGCGTCTATCGAGAACGCAAGGACGCGATGATCGAGGCGTTGGGGGAATACCTGCCGCAGCTCAGCTGGACGAACCCCAACGGTGGTTTCTACGTGTGGGTCACCATGCCCGATGTGCTCGACTCGAAGCAGATGCTGCCCCGCGCCGTCAGGGAGCTCGTCGCGTACACGCCCGGCACGGCGTTCTTCGCCGACGGGCGCGGGCGACACGCGATGCGCCTGTCCTTCTGCTACCCGACACCCGACGCCATCCGGGTCGGCATCCGGCGTCTCGCGACGGTCGTCAATGGCGAGCTCGACCTCCTGGACACCTTCGCCGGTACCGGGCCGCTGCAACTGCCCCCGAGCGACGGATTCGACTCCGCCCCGCCTTCCGACCTCAAGTAGTGGAGAATACCCTGATCATGAGCGAATCCAGTGGCCTGTATGTCGTCGTGCTGGCGGGCGGGATCTCGCACGAGCGCGATGTCTCGCTTCGCTCCGGCCGCCGGGTGGCCGACGCCCTCTCCGATGCGGGTCACCGCGTGGAGCTGCGCGATCCGGATGCCGGGCTGCTGCCGTTCCTCGCGCGTCAGCGCCCCGATGTGGTGTTTCCCGCGCTTCACGGGTCGAGCGGCGAGGACGGATCGTTGCTCGACCTGCTCCGGGCGCTCGGCGTGCCGACGGTCGGGTCGACCGGCTCTTCGGCTCGTCAGGCGTGGTCGAAGCCGGTGGCGAGCTCGCTCGTGGCGGAGGCCGGCATCGCGGTGCCCGAATCGATCGTGCTGTCGCACGAGGCATTCCGTGAGCTCGGCGCGGCGAGCGTGCTCCGCGTCGTGCGCGAAGCGCTCGAGGGCGATCTCGTGGTGAAGCCGGGGTCGGGCGGCTCGGCGCAGGGCGTCACGATCGTCGGCGACCCGAACGACCTTCCGCGCGCGATGGTCGAGGCGTTCACGTACGACGAGGTGGCCGTGGTGGAACGTCGGATCGTCGGCACCGAGATCGCGGTCGCCGTGATCGACCGGGGAGACGGGCCTCGCGCCCTGGTGCCGGTCGAGATCGAGCCGGTCGACGGGGTGTACGGATTCCAAGCCAGGTACAACGCCGGGGAGACCACCTTCTACGCTCCGTCGCGTCTCAGCGACGACATCTCCGCGAGGGTGTCAGATGCCGCGGTGCTCGCGCACCGCACACTCGGACTCCGCGACCTTTCTCGCGTCGACTTCATCGTCGATGACGATGGCGTGCCGTGGTTCCTCGAGGTCAACGTGATCCCCGGACTCACCGAGACGTCGCTCGTTCCCCTTGCGATCGAGGCATCGGGAACGGATGCCTCGACCATCTACAGCGGCTTGGTACACGCCGCGGCGGCTCGCGCATCCTGAGGACTGATTCCCGGCGCTGTACAAACGCCCGTGTCGAGCTGCTCGACACGGGCGTTTCGGTTCGTCAGGAGCGATTCTGCGGGCGAGGACGTCTCACACGCCCTCGAGTTCTTCGCCGAGATCCGAGAGGATGCGCCGGAGATCCTGTACCGTAGCGAAATCTATGCTGATCTGCCCTTTTCGCGCGCCGAGTGCGATGCGCACCCGGGTGTTCAGTCGGTCACCGAGCCGCCCGGCGAGGTCGTCCAGGAAGTCCTGGCGCTTGCCTGCGGCCGGCTTCGCACGCGAAGGCTTCGGAGTGCTCGTGGCGAGCGCTTCGGCCGCTCGTACGGACAGCTCCTCATTGACGATCTTGTCGGCGAATCGCTGCATCGCCTCGGCATCGCCGCCGATCGAGAGGATGGCACGCGCGTGGCCGGCACTGAGTACGCCGGCGGCGACACGGACCTGCACCGACTCGGGCAGCTTGAGCAGACGCAGGGTGTTGGTGACCTGTGGACGCGAACGGCCGAGTCGAGCGGCGAGTTCCTCCTGCGTGATCCCGAAGTCGGACAGCAGTTGCTGATAGGCCGAGGCCTCTTCCAGTGGATTGAGCTGCGAACGGTGGAGGTTCTCGAGAAGCGCGTCGCGCAGCATCGCTTCATCGGCCGTGTCCTTCACGACCGCGGGGATCGTCTCGAGCCCGGCCTCCTTGGTCGCCCGCAGCCGCCGCTCACCCATGACGAGTTCATACTTGCCGGGTTCGATCGGATGCGGCCGCACCACAATCGGCTGCAGCACCCCGAACTCGCGGATCGAGTGCACGAGTTCCGCGAGGTCGTCGGGGTCGAACACGCTCCGTGGCTGCTGGGCATTCGGGACGATGTCATTGGGATCGAGTCGTGCGAGACGCGCGCCCGGCACCGTGATGAGTCCCTCGGCGGTCGCCGCCTGCTCCACTGCGGCGATCGCCGTCGCCGGCGTGGACTCGGCGTCGGGGAAGAAGACATCCACTGGACGAGTCGGACGAGTCGACTCGTCACTGCTCGGAATGAGGGCTCCGATTCCTCGCCCGAGCCCGGTTCGTTTAGTTGCCATTCGCGTGTTCCTTCGGGTTGGCGACGGATCGGCGCGCGATCTCGGCGGCCGCCTCGCGGTAGGACAACGACCCGGTCGACCCGAAGTCGTAGCTGATGACGCTCTGCCCGTAGCTGGGCGCCTCGGATACCCGCACCGAACGCGGGATGATCGTCTCGAGCGTCTGGGTGGGGAAGTGGTCACGCACTTCCTGTGCGACCTGTTGCGCCAGGTTGGTGCGAGAGTCGTACATCGTGAGCAGGATCGTCGTCAGCCGGAGCTCGGGATTGAGGTGCTTCTCGATGAGCTCGATGTTGCTGAGAAGCTGCGAGAGTCCCTCGAGCGCGTAGTACTCGCACTGGATCGGGATGAGCACTTCACGCGCCGCGACGAAGGCATTGATCGTGAGGAGGCCGAGCGACGGAGGGCAGTCGATGAAGACGTAGTCATACGGTCGCTCCATCGATGCCAGGTGGGCATCGAGCGCCCGGCGAAGGCGCTGCTCGCGGGCAACGAGGGAGACCAGCTCGATCTCGGCGCCCGCGAGATGAATGGTCGCGGGCACGCAGTCCAAGCGCTCATGCTCGGTCGACGGACGAATGACCTCGGTGAGCGGCAGGTCGGCGACCAGCACCTCGTAGACGCTCTGTTGTTCGGATCGATGGTCGACGCCGAGCGCTGTGGAGGCGTTGCCCTGGGGGTCGAGGTCGACCACGAGCACGCGGGCACCGGAACGAGCCAGTGCAGCAGCAAGGTTCACGGCAGTCGTGGTCTTCCCGACGCCGCCCTTCTGATTCGAGATGGTGAAGATTCGCGTGCTCTGGGGGAGGGGGAGCACGGCCTCATCGAGCGCGAGGCGCCGACGAGTCTCATCGGCGAGTTGATCAGCCAGGGGAGTTCCTCCGTATTCGATGACCGTTTCACGTGAAACGGGAACAGCGGGCGAACGGACGAGAGTTTCACGTGAAACGTCTACGCCCTCGCCAGTCGTCGTGGCGGCGATCGAAGCCTCGGTCGGCCACGATGCGTTCAAGGGATATGCGGCACGCCCCTCGAGGCCGACGCGCTCGTCTTCGGTGACGTGATCCGTTGGAGCGGCGCCGCCCAGTTCTTCACCAGCAGTCGACTCGAGGTGTGCGTCGGGCGTGAACCGCGAGACGGCTGCCGTATATGAGGGCCCAGACTCCTCGGTGGGGGTTTGATCGGGTTCAACGAGGGACCCGGAGGATTCGTCGGTCGCCGCCACGATGAGATGTTCCGGAGCGGCGGGATTCTCGTCAGCCGACTGTGGGTGAACCTTGGGTGCGGTCGAGGCCTGCTCGTGGTCGGCGTGGAAGCTGGCCGTGCCGGTCGGCACAGGCGACGTCGAGGTGGACTCCCCGCCCTCCGGTTCGTATGAGACCGATTCGGTTACACCCCCGTCGCCCGTGTCGGGCGCTGCGGCGGCACCGGGAACCGACGCGTCGCCGAGTGTCTCCTGGAGTCGTGGTTCCGTCTCGACCGCCCGGTCGTTACCGAAGGCGGTGTCCGCTTCAGCGGATGCGGCCGTCGGTGGCCGCGTCGTGTCTGCTTCGGGAAGCCTGGCGGTGCTCGGCTCCACGTCCATATCGCCGCCGATGGACGGGCTGGCGCCGTCGGCGGGCTCGGTGTCATCGGCTGGTTCGACGCTCGTCGTCGTCGGCTGCGCAAATGCTTCGTCTGGTGCGGCGGGCGATGCCACGGAGCCGTCGGTCTCGGGGGTATCCGATGCGTCCGACGTTTCAGCTGATTCAGCGCCTGATTCGCCGCGTGATGGTTGCAGAGATGAGACGGTATCGGCCGCCGCATCGCCGACGATCTCCCTGATGATGTCCTCGAGCAGTCGGTCCGCGGTCGACCCCGAGATCGTCCTCGGGCTGCTTGCCGGGCCCGCGCGATCAGGCTCGTCGCTCAGCGCCGCGGCGGTCGCCGCATCCCAATCGATGCTCGCCGTCGGGGGAGTAGCCGGCCAACTCACCTGATCTGAGGCGGCCGAGACGGTTTGGGAGCCACGGTCGTCGACGCGTGGCTGGCCAGGATCCGACGCCCCAAGGTCGGGCGCGTGTTGCTCGCGTCCATTCTCATGCACCGATCCGCCCGCGTTCATGCCGTACGCCGGACCGCGGTCGGGAAGATGTGATGCTCGCGGCTCGGCGTGCACGCCCTCGTGATTCTCGCGTCGCTCATTGCCGGTCGACGGGGACTGTGCAGGCTGACTGGCAGGAATGATGCCGCGGGCTTCGGGGCTCCACTGCGTGGGGTCGTCTGGCTCGGGTGCTGGAGGTGGGGGTGTCGAGAGAGTCGACATGACTTCACTCGGGTCTCCGGTGCGAATGCTCCTCCAGTCAGAACTCGCGTGCGTCGTGCCGCCGACTTCATCTGCATCGGGCTGGTGGCGCTTGCGGTGAAACCACCCGCGTCCTCCGCCCTGTCCCATTCCAACTACTCCCACCCATGCTCGTGCCGCGCGTGATCGGCGATGCGCGGGCCGACCTGAGACTCAAGCCTAACCGGCGGCGACGGAGGCGAACGTGTGGAACGCGGCCGAGCCTCGGCCTGATGCGGGGATTGGAGTTGGGGAGGACGAGTTCGACGAAAGCCCGGTCATGCCGCCGCCGGGGCGGATGGGACGCATCCGGCCGTTTCACGTGAAACATCTTCTCGATGGCGATCCGGGCCCTGGAACGCCGTCCGAGTTCCCGCCTGCGTTGGGTGCGTGCTCCACCATCGCTGGTGTCACGTCGTGTTTCCGGGGTCGGCGTCGGCGTCGGAGTTCGCAATCGTCGGCGCCTGCAGTCGACGGATGGACGAACGATGCCTCGGTCGTCATGGAAGGACTATGCCTCGGTCGTCGCGGCACGATGAGCTGGTGCGGCACGCAGATCTACCACGTTGGACCACCGGCGGTCCAGACTCCAGGAGGGTGGATTCCGTGGATGGGGAGTGCACCCTTGCGGACGTGGCCCTGCCGCGGTGTCGCGGAGCTCGAGTCCATCGGTTCGCGGGATGATTCTCCCGATACGGCGTCAGGCCGGTCGTCGTCACGGAATGACGAGCCGGTGTGGCACGCGGATCCACCGCTTCGGATGATCGGCGGTCCAAACGTGAGAGGAGTGGACTCCGCGGCTGGGGAGCGCACGCTTGCGGACATCGCTGAGCCGCGGTGTCGCGGAGCTCGAGTCCAGCCGTTCGACCGAGGATTGGAACGATACGGCGTCAGGGGCGGTCGCGAACGCTGCGCCGGGCGCTGCCTTCGGCGCACGCCCACGGCTGACCTGTGAACGCCGTCGTGTTGATCCGGGTCCTCCCAGTCGCGCTCGCTCGGGCTCCGTTCGAACCCACCCTCGAACTCGAGCTCTGGGAGGGCGGACCCGAGGGCGACGTTGACGAGACCTGGCGCCCGAGTGCTCACAGTGCTCATTGCATCTTCTTGTGACGTCGGTCTGGCATATCCAACCCGGCGTGAGACGACGGCGTCGCGCAGACGAGGTCGCCAGGTTCACAGGCGACCGGTGGCGGCAGCACTGCCATCCGCCGACGTGTCGGCGGCAATTTCGTCATCGAGCTCCACCACCCCGCTCGAGGCATCATCAGACCGGGCGCACCGGGCGGCTCGGGCTGCCCGACATCAGGTGGGTGCGACGAAGGCCCATCGTCGCCCGATGTGGTCGAATCCTCTTCGTGCGAACACGCACCACTGAGCGTCGTTGCCGATGCATCTGGATTGGCGCATTGCAGCTCAGAGTCGAGTGCGGCCGTAGCGGCGACGGCCAGCTTGAACCGGCCGTCGGCGCTTGGGCTTGGCCTGGGCCCGAGTGGGCTTCCATGGCCGAAACCGATTGATGCCATGGGGTCACGGCGGCTCGCGAGATTTGCTCCTCGACGAAGGCACCCGATCTCCGGTCATCCGCGCAGCGGCGATTCTTGTCGTCATTGCGCCGTGCGCGCCGGTTCGAACCCGTGTGCTCCCATCGTCATACCAACGCGCTGCAGCAGCCGCGACGGTGGTGCAATCGCGTCAGTCGGCCCGCAGAGGAATCTCACGTGGGGAGCAGAATTCGCGGACCGGGGGTCGATCCCGTTCGAGGACCTTGCGTCGAGATCGGAGTGAAACCTCCGACGACAGCCGACCTGCAGCCGAGTACAGCGAGGGACCGTCCGGTCGGCACCGTGGGCCCGCACGTGTCTGACCTGACGTTCGCGGGTGCGTGACGACCCGTCGCTGTAGGAGCGACACCTGGACCAGCGGCGGGGCGAGGCGATCTGCGGGAGCATCAACTGCACACAGACGGCCGATCGAAGCGTTCGACCATTCCACCGGATGTTTCACGTGAAACGGGGGGTGGGCGGCCTTCGATATCGCAAATTGGCTGCGGATCGAAAACAGGCACCAGGCCCTGAGGGTGGTGCTGGAAACGCGGAACTACAGGTCGCGTGATCGGATCACGGGCCCCCGTCACCTCGGCCAGCGCTCAGCGTTTCACGTGAAACACGAATCACCCACGGCAGCCGCCCGTCGGAGGCCCGACGTGACACATGGCGACGACGGATGGTCTGATCCGCGAGGTGCGGAAGCGAACCCGTGCGGCGATCGTGGTGGACGCCACCACAACACCCACGTTTCACGTGAAAACACCATCCGCGGGCGGCCGGCGCTCCATCGCCCATCGGCGGACAACAGAACGATGCAACGCCAGCGTCGGTTGCCGGGAAAGCCGGCGCCGCGAGGTGGCGGCCGAACTCCCGATGCACGACCGAGGCGCGGGCTACGCCACGGCCCCGGCGCCGTCGCGTCGCAGAGTGGCCTCACACCTTGCGCCTCGTCGACCACGACTTCACGACGGCGGGCAACGCTTACTGAATGAGTGCGACCCGCTCGCCGTCGTCGGCAGAAACGGCTGGGGTTCGGGGGCATCAGCGAGCGGCCGTGAACGCTGCTCGACGCCATCGCGCGCAGACACAGCCACGCCGCGTCGTGAACGTGCTTGGCGTCGCTGGCGATCGCCGTCTGCAGGTGCCGGGCATGGCAGATCACGAACAGCCCCATCGTCACCGCGCCGGTAGCGGGCACCGAAGGTCCCTGTCGCTGGCAGACATGCACCGCCAGCGGGATTCCTCCTAGCCCGCCACCACGGGTCAGTGATATGGGCGGGCGCGCGAACGACCATTGGCGGCGACCGCGGCGGACGACCGCCGATCGGCATCGGCGCTTCATATGAAGAACGGGGTTCGTAGACTGCGGCCCTCATAGAGAACTGAGATCGGGCGGCGCCGGGACGAACCGAACCCGAAGACACTGCGCTGAGGCGAACCGATCGCGGCGCTCAGCCACTCCTCGACGAAGACGTTTCACGTGAAACGCCCCTTCCCAGAGGATGCCGCTCGCTGGGGATCTGCCGAGCAGCATGGAATGGGTGATGCGATCGTCGGTGGGGGACCGTACGACGGACGATCACACGGTGGGTGACTTCACGTCGCCAACGGCACCCGCGGAGGTGAGTGAGGGTGCACCAGCCCCGTGGGCGATCAACGAACCGATCACGGCGATCGGCGAGCAGCAGGCCGATCCTCAATCGAACCCCGCAGCCACGAGTTCGTGCCCATGACCTCGGGCTTGCGATCGTCGGTGGGGGACCGAACGACGACGGCGCCATATCCTCCAACTCCAGGGAATGCCGGCTCGAGACGTGAGCAGCGGCGGGCGGGCCCACCCGACCCGCATGACGAGGCAGTGGGCAGCCGAGGAGGAGGAGGCACCCGGGCGCCCCGGACGCCCTGGGACGCCTCATCGGTCAACGCGCGTCTCGCGAGCGCATCCTCGCGGAATTCAGAACCGACCGTCTCGAAGGGCGACCTGCGTCCGACCCGCGAGGTCGGCCGCGACGCGGCGGACCCGCCTCTGCTCGACCTGCGACATCACAGCTTCACGCCACCCGCGAGCACGGCGTCGCAGTGACCGACGCTCCGACCCCGCTCCGTCGCAGGAGCCCGACCGCGCTCAGCGGAACGACCCACACCAAGTCGGCCATACGGCGGTCCAGATCATCGAACGAGCTGGGAGGCCGTTGCGGGACGTGCGCCGGAGCGACGCGGCGCGGCCGCCGGACACGTCCGCGCTGTCGGCATGCGCCCGTCACGCAGCCATCCGCGCCGACACCGCGCCGACACCGCGCCGCCGTCGCAGCGTCCGAGCGTCGGATCACGATCACGCGACCCGGCCCGGCCCGGACAAGCTCGCCCAGCACGCAGATGACCGCGACGAAACCGACGTGAGCGCGTCATTGAGGCGGAGTGGCAGCGTCACACCTGGGCCACGCGTCCCCGCCCAGGCATGTCGCCGAACGCACGCGCGTGAATGGTGCGACGCATCAGCCGACGGTCGCGCGAAACACGCGCGTGACGTCGTCGACCAGGCCCTCGCCGAGCACGAGCACCTCGTAATCGTGCACGCGATACTTCCGGATGGCCTTCTCGGCGGCGGCGATCTCGGCGTCCACGCCGGCACCCTTCATGAGCACGAGCTCGCCTCCCGGCCGAACCAGGGGAGCGCTGATCGGGATCAACGTGCGAAGGGCACTGACCGCGCGGGCTGTGACCTGGTCCAGAGCGCCCTTCAACTTGGATTCCTCCGCACGCGCGCGCACGACCTCGACGTTGCCGAGTTCCAACTCCGCGACCTGTCGCTCGAGCCACGCCACTCGGCGCTCCATCGGCTCGATCACGGTGAACGAGACATCGGGTCGCATGATGGCGAGCACGAGTCCGGGGAGCCCGGCACCGGAACCGATGTCGCCGACGCGACCCGGACGCAAGAGTGGGGCGACGAGGGCGCTGTTCAGGATGTGGCGCGACCAGAGCCGAGGCAACTCCAAGGGGCCGATGAGCCCGAGTTCCTCGCCGTGCCGCGCGAGCGACTCCGTGAAGGCGCGGCCGCGGTCGAGGTGGTCCCCGAAGATCTGCGCCGCGACGGCGGGCTCCGACTCCAGTGCGTCCGTCATGGTTTCACGTGAAACGTCAGGCGCCGCGGGTGATGACCGTGTGGCGGTCGGCGCCCTCACCCTCGGACTCCGAGTGGAATCCGCGCTCACTCACCAGGTCGTGCACGAGCTTCCGCTCGTACGACGACATGGGCGGAAGCGCCGCCTCGGCGGCGCCGCCTTCGATGCGCTCGATCGCTCGTGACACCAGCGCCGCGAGCTCGTCGCGACGAGCATCGCGCGACCCGCCGATATCGAGGATGAGCCGCGAGAACACGCCCGTCTTGGTCTGCACCGCAAGGCGCGTCAATTCCTGGAGTGCACTCACCGTCTCGGGCTTCGACAGCACGTTGAGGTTGGCGCCCTCGCCGGCATTCACCGAGACGTACGCCCGGCCGTTGCGGGCGTCGATGTCGATGTCTCCGTCGAGATCGCAGATGTCGAGCAGTTCCTCGATGTAGTCGGCGGCGATGTCGCCTTCCTCCTCGAGCTGCGCAATGGAACGGTCCTCGTCCTGGTGAACGTTCGTCATGGCCTACTTCCCGCCCTGCTTCTTCGCTCGCGCCTTGCCCATGGGCTGCTGGCGCTGGGTCTTCTTCGGTTCCTCGACTGCGACGGCACCGTCCTGCTTCTCCTCCACGACGAGCTTGCCCTTCTTCGCGAGGCGAGCCTCACGAGCGCGGGCGGCCTCACTGCCGGGTGTCGGCATGTTGCGGATGACCACGAACTGCTGGCCCATGGTCCAGAAGTTCGAGACGAGCCAGTAGAACATCACGCCGAGGGGGAACGCGACACCGGAGAACGCGAAGACGAGGGGGAGCAGGTACAGGAGGATGCGCTGCTGTCGGAACATGGGGCTCGCCTTGGTCTCGGGCGACATGTTCTTCGAAACGATCTGCAGCTGCGTGATGAACTGCGAGGCGGTCATCAGCACGATCATCACGGCGGCGACGACCATGACCTGCCACGGGCCGCCGGCATTCATGGCGTTGATGAAGGTCGAGTTCAGCGGAGCCCCGAGGAACACGGCGTTGGCGAACGAGTCGGCGAGTTCCTGGCTCATCGCGCCCACGCCGGCCTGGTCCTTCACCGATGCGTCGTTGAGCACCGAGAACAGGCCGAAGAAGATCGGCATCTGCAGCAGCAGGGGGAGGCACGACGAGAGCGGGTTCGTGCCCGTGCGCTTGTAGAGCTCCATGGTCTCGCGCGACATCGCCTCGCGCGAGAACTGGTCCTTCTTGCCCTTGTACTTGTCCTGGATCTTCTTCAGCTGCGGCGCGACCTCGAGCATGCGCCGCTGGCTCTTGATCTGCCGCACGAAGATCGGGATCAGGGCCGCACGAACGACGATGACGAGGCCCACGATCGAGAGCACCCATGTGACGCCCGAGTCGGGATCGAGCCCGATGAACGTCCACATGGAGTGGAACGCGACGAGGATGAGCTCGATGACCCATTTGATGGGCCAGAGAATCAGACCGATGAAGTCCATGGGTGCGGGTCAGTCCTTTCGGGACAGGATGGGGGAGGAGTTCGTGAGCACCGCAACCGCAGCCGAAGCCCGATCGTCAGCTGCGTGCGTGCGGGCGTGCGCACGTCGGGCGGCCGCGGCATCCGCTTCGGCCTTCGGGAACATACCCCTCGGCACGACCCAGCCGAACGAGGTCACGACGTAGCGGTCGTGGCGAGCGGGGCGGACGTCGTCGATGCCTCCGGCCGACCACGGGTTGCACCGAAGGATGCGCCAGGCCGTGAGCGCCGAGCCGACCAGCAGTCCGCGCTGCTGCACCGAGCCGAGGCCGTACGCGGAGCAGGAGGGGTAGTACCGGCAGACGTCGCCGTACAACGGAGAGATCACCGCGCGATAGCCACGGAGCAGCAGCACGCCGAGGTTGCGGGGGATGAGCAGCAGGAAGAGCAGAAGGTTGCGCATCAGGCGCTCCTCGAAGCGAGTGTCGAGGAGCCGGCGGGGGGCACACGGCGGCGGAGTGCATCTCGCACCTCGGCGCGCAGCGCGGACCACGTGGCATCCGCCGCTCCCGGCAGGGCACGAACGACGACGTCCACGCCGCCAACACCGTCGGCCACGGCCTCATGACACGCGGCCTTGAGGCGCCGTCGCACGAGATTGCGTCGCACTGCCGTGCCGACCTTCTTGGAGACGATGAAGCCGAAGCGTGCGTCGGTGCCCGACTCCCGTGAGCGCAGATAGCTCACGGTGTGGGCACCGACGACCTTCGCACCCCGGCGCACGATGACTCGGTAGTCGTCGGCGCTCGTGATGCGATTGGCTTTGGCGAGCACCGAGCGACTAGGCGGAGAGTTCGGTGCGACCCTTGGCGCGGCGTGCCGACAGAATGGCACGGCCGGCGCGGGTGCGCATGCGAAGGCGGAAGCCGTGCTTCTTGGCGCGACGACGGTTGTTCGGCTGGAAGGTACGCTTGCTCATTCTTCTTCTCCGGCTTTCGGATCTCCGTGTCGTGCAGCATGCGATGCGCCGACGGGAAAACTGGGTGCCCAAAGGGCTGGGGTCAACCTATTAAAACTACGGCCTCGAAGGGCCGGGGTCAAACCAGGCGAACCTCGCGCTGACCATAGCGCAAACACGACAGTATCCCGCCTCCCTCCGGATCACCTGTGGACCGACACGCCCGTGTCGTCGAATCCCTCCACCGGCATTTGTCCCCGGGGGCCGGATTCGCTACCGTGTGAGACCAGTTATCCCCAGCTTCGCGCGCAGAATCTCAGGCCTCTTCCCGAATCTGCCCACAGGCCGTGGATAACGCTGTGAACACTTCGCGTCGCGCCGCTCGCGTGTCGATCGGGGGATCGATGAGCGGCACACGACGGCACCGGAACGATTGCGGGGAACGATGACAGAGCAGCCCATTTCCGAGACGTGGGCGACCGTCCTCGACCGGCTGTCGGACGACGAGGCCATCACGCCGATGCTCCAGGGGTTCCTGAGCCTCGTCGAGCCCAAGGGCATCGCCGCCGGCACGTTCTACCTCGAGGTGCCGAACGACTTCACGGCCAGCATGCTCAACCAGCGGATGCGCGTCTCGCTGCTGTCGGCCATGAGCGTCATCGAGGCGCCGTCCGCGGTCACCTCGTTCTACGTCGTCGTCAATCCCGAGCTCGAAGAGGCGCGCGCCCCCGAACCCCAGTCGACTGCGCTCGGCGACTACCCGAACCCGGTGGAGCTTCCGGCGTCGCCGCAGTCGGTGTTCGAGAACACGAGTCCCGATCGCCCCCGCGACGCGCGGCTCAATCCGAAGTACTCGTTCGACAGCTTCGTCATCGGCCAGTCGAACCGCTTCGCCCATGCCGCGGCGGTCGCCGTGGCGGAGGCTCCGGCGAAGGCGTACAACCCGCTCTTCATCTACGGCGATTCGGGACTCGGCAAGACGCACCTGCTGCACGCCATCGGCCACTACGCCATGAGCCTGTATCCCGGCATCCGGGTGCGATACGTCTCCAGCGAGGAGTTCACGAACGACTTCATCAACTCGATCGCGAACAACCGAGGCTCGATGTTCCAGCAGCGCTACCGGAACATCGACATCCTGCTGATCGACGACATCCAGTTCCTGCAGGGAAAGGCAGAGACGCAGGAGGCGTTCTTCCACACGTTCAACACCCTGCACGACCACAACAAGCAGGTCGTGATCACCAGCGACGTGCCGCCGAAGCACCTCACGGGGTTCGAGGACCGCATGCGCAGCCGCTTCGAGTGGGGCCTCATCACCGACGTCCAGGCACCCGACCTCGAGACCCGCATCGCGATCCTCCGCAAGAAGGCGCAGTCCGAGCGACTCCAGGTGCCCGACGAGATCCTCGAGTACATGGCCTCGAAGGTGTCGAGCAACATCCGCGAACTCGAGGGCACGCTCATTCGCGTCACCGCCTTCGCGAGCCTCAACCGAACGCCGGTCGACATGCCGCTCGTGCAGACCGTGCTGAAGGACCTCATCATGGACGACTCGGACAACGTGGTGGCTCCGGTCGACATCATCACGGCGACGGCCGAGTACTTCAAGCTGACCG
Source organism: Agromyces sp. H66 (assembly GCF_004959775.1). Taxonomy (GTDB): domain Bacteria; phylum Actinomycetota; class Actinomycetes; order Actinomycetales; family Microbacteriaceae; genus Agromyces. The sequence continues at coordinate 129,508 of NZ_SJZG01000009.1, read as the reverse complement.
TCGACGACCTCTACGGTTCGAGTCGTTCGCAGGCCGTCGCCACCGCACGACAGATCGCGATGTACCTCTGCCGCGAACTCACGAGCCTCTCGCTGCCCAAGATCGGCCAGCTCTTCGGCAACCGCGACCACACGACCGTCATGTACGCCAACAAGAAGATCTCGGAGCTCATGAAGGAGCGCCGGTCGATCTACAACCAGGTCACCGAGCTCACGGCGCGCATCAAGCAGACGAGCCGCTACCGCTGATCTGGATCCACGGCCGGCACGATCGGATGCCGCGGCCGGCACGATTCCGGCTTCGACTCGCCGTGCTCGCCCCGTCGCCGACCGTGCCCTCCTGCGCCCTGTGCGGCCCGCCGGCGGCGATTCCCACAGCTGTGGACAACTTGTGGATTGTTAACGAGCAACCCCGTCAACACTGTTGAGACAACGCCGCACCCTGTGCACAACTCGGTGCGACGCTCATCGCCGACCTGCGTCATCCGATGCGAAGCCCACACACTGTGCACAGATCGGATGCCCCTCCTCGGGCGTCATTCCGCGGATCGCTGCACACCATCCACAGTTTCCACAGCGGTTAACACCGTTAAGAGAGAACTGGTTAACCAGGGGACCCGACAACATTCGAGTCGGCTGCCGGACTGTCGCATTCGGGGCCATCGAATCTCCCGCCGTCGCGGGGGGCCTGCGGATAGCATGGGAACCCACGACTGCGCCATCCACGACGGGAGAACCGTGAAGTTCCAGGTCAATCGCGACGTCTTCAGTGAGGCCGTCTCCTTCGCCGTCAAGCTGCTGCCCCAGCGCACGACGCTGCCGATCCTCTCGGGCATCCTCATCCAGGCGAACGACGAGGGGCTGGTGCTCTCGTCGTTCGACTACGAGGTGTCGTCGCAGACCGAGATCCAGGCCGACGTCGAGGAGCCCGGCACCGTGCTCGTCTCCGGCCGGCTCCTCGCCGAGATCGCCGGGCGCCTCCCGAACGCCCCCGTGCGCGTGACCACCGAAGACGCCCGCATCTCGGTCAGCTGCGGTTCCTCGAACTTCACCCTGCTCTCGATGCCGGTCGAGGAATACCCGTCGATCCCCGAGATCTCGGGCGAGTCGGGCGTCGTGCCGGCCGAGGAGTTCGCGACCGCCGTCGCGCAGGTCGCGGTCGCGGCATCCCGAGACGACGTGACTCCGGTCATCACGGGCGTGCAGCTCGAGGTGCGCGAGAACCACCTCGGACTCGTCGCCACCGACCGGTACCGGGTCGCCGTGCGCGAGATCGACTGGGACGGCGGGGCGGTGGCCGGCGACGACACGCTCACGGCGCTCGTGCCGGCGCGCACGCTGCAGGAGGTCGGCAAGACCTTCGGCCACTCCGGCACCATCTCGATCTCGATCACCAGTCGCGACGATCGTGAGCTCATCGCCTTCAGCGCGGACCGCAAGACCGTCACGTCGCTGCTCATCAAGGGCAACTTCCCGCCGGTGCGGCGACTGTTCCCCGAGACGGTCGACAACTACGCCGTCATGAACACGGCCGAGCTGATCGAGGCGACCCGCCGTGTCGCCCTCGTGCTCGAGCGCGAGGCCGCCCTGCGGTACACGTTCACGGCCGACGGACTCACCCTCGAGGCGATCGGCAGCGAGCAGGCGCAGGCGTCCGAATCGATCGACGCCATCCTCACCGGCGACGAGACCGTCGTGTCGCTGAAGCCGCAGTTCCTGCTCGACGGTCTCGGTGCCGTGCACTCCGAGTTCGTGCGCATCTCGTTCACGAAGACCGAGAATCCCAACAAGCCCGGCCCGGTGCTCATCACGAGTCAGTCGTCGCGTGAGCAGGCCGGCTCGGACACGTACCGGTACCTGCTGCAACCCAACCTCCTGCTGCGCTGAGGCCGGCGAGGTCGGCGGTCGGCGGTAGCGTGGAGGCTCCCGGATGCCGCGTGATCGAAGGGAGTCCAGCGTGCACGTCGCCCGGCTCTCCCTCACCGACTACCGCAACTACGAGCGCGCCGAACTCGCTCTCGGGCCGGGTGCGACCGTGTTCGTCGGCCGCAACGGCCAGGGCAAGACGAATCTCGTCGAGGCGATCGGGTACCTGTCCACGCTGGGCTCGCACCGGGTCTCCGGTGACCAGGCGCTCATCCGAGCCGGGGCGGATGCCGCGATCATCCGCGCGCTCATGGCGCACGGCGACCGCGAGGTGCTCGTCGAACTGCAGCTCAATCGCCAGGGTGCCAACCGCGCGCAACTCAACCGCTCGCCGGTGAAGACCCGGGAGCTTCCCCGGTACGCGCACAGCGTGCTCTTCGCACCCGAAGACCTCGCCATCGTGCGGGGCGAGCCGTCGGTCAGGCGCCGCATGCTCGATGAGCTGCTGGTGCAGCGCACGCCGCGGCTCGCCGGCGTGATGGCCGATTACGACCGCGTGTTGAAGCAGCGCAACTCGTTGCTGAAGAGCGCACGTGCACGCGGGCTCGCCGCCGCCAGGCTGCCGACGCTCGAGATCTGGGACGAACGGCTCGTCGAGCTCGGGTCGGAGATCATCGACCAGCGGGTCGCGCTCATCGGCGATCTCGCTACGCCGCTCGCCGCGGCGTACCGGTCGATCGTCGACGCGGACCATCGGCCCGAACTCCGTCCGCTGCTGTCGATCGACGGGGGCGAGTCCGACGGCGAGGCGGGTTTCGCGGGAATCTCGGGTTTCGAGACGCCTCCTGCGTCGGCTCCTCGACCCGCGGATGCGTCGGTTCCTCAGCCCACCGACACCGCGGCGCGGTTCGCCGAGGCCGTGCGCCGACTGCGCCCGAAGGAGCTCGAGCGCGGCATCACGCTCGTCGGCCCGCACCGCGACGACGTCGTGCTGCTCCTCAACGGCCTTCCGGCCAAGGGGTACGCGAGCCACGGCGAGTCGTGGTCGTTCGCCCTCGCGCTCCGGCTCGCCTCGGCCGAGCTGTTGCGGCGCGATTCGTCGACGGGTGACCCGGTGCTGGTGCTCGACGACGTGTTCGCCGAGCTCGACCGGCTGCGCCGGGAACGCCTGGCCGCCGCGATCGGCAGCTTCGAGCAGGTGCTCGTCACGGCCGCCGTGCTCGAGGACGTGCCCGAACCGCTCACGGCCCGGATCGTGCATATCGAGTCGGGCCGCATCGTCGAGAGCGAGACCACGGATGTCTGAGGCGGCGCGCGTCTACCAGCACTTCCGCGAGATCTTCGGCGACACCCGACCGCGCCCGGGTCGGGCCCGAAGCCGGGTGCGCGAGGCATCCGGGAGCGAGCCCTTCACGCCGGGCCGCGACCCCAAGCCGCTCGGCGACGCGATCGACGGCCTGACGACCCAGCTCGGCTGGACGGCGCCCCTCTCGCAGCACGAGGTGCTCGCCTCGTGGGCCGACGTCGCGGGGGAGGAGATCGCGAAGCACTCCGAGGCGATCGCGATCGAGAACGGGGTGCTGCAGGTGCGCTGCGAGTCCACGGCGTGGGCGACGCAGCTCCGGCTGATGCGCACGGAACTGGTCACGCGCATCCTCGACCGTAGCCCCGATGCGGGAGTCGAGACCATTCGGTTCCAAGGACCGGATGCCCCCACCTGGAAAAGGGGTCCCAGATCGGTTCCAGGGCGTGGTCCACGCGATACCTACGGCTGAGACGGCAAATTCGGTCACTGAGCCTGAGTCATCGCCTCAGATCGGCGCTTCCGGGCCGGGGTGGAGCCTCCGTTTGATAGGATCAAGGGTCGCCAGAATGACGGTCAGGAGCCCGATTCACACATGACAGCCGAACCCACGAAGGCCCAACAGAAGCCGGCATACGGCGCTGATGACATCCAGGTTCTCGAGGGCCTCGAAGCGGTACGCAAGCGGCCCGGCATGTACATCGGTTCCACGGGACCGCGCGGCCTGCACCACCTCGTGTATGAGATCGTGGACAACTCCGTCGACGAGGCGCTCGCCGGGTACGCCACCGCCATCGACGTGACGATCCTCGCCGACGGCGGGATTCGGGTGGTCGACAACGGCCGCGGCATCCCGGTCGACGTCCACAAGACCGAGGGCCGTTCGACCGTCGAGGTCGTGCTCACCGTGCTGCACGCCGGCGGCAAGTTCGGCGGCGGGGGATACGCCGTCTCGGGCGGACTGCACGGCGTCGGATCATCCGTCGTCAACGCGCTCTCCTCCCGGCTCGACGTCGAGGTTCATCGGCAGGGCTCCGTGTGGACGCAGTCGTACACGGTGGGCGTGCCCGACGCGCCGCTCGCACAGGGCGGGGCGTCCGACAAGACCGGCACGACGATCACCTTCTGGCCGAGTCCCGACATCTTCGAGACCGTCGAGTTCGACTACGAGACGCTCCGCACCCGGTTCCAGCAGTACGCGTTCCTCAACAAGGGCCTGCGTATCACCCTGACCGACCTGCGTGCGGGCAAGGAGGAGATCGACCCCGCCGACACCCCGACGACCGGGGTGATCACGATCCACCCCCGCTCCGACACCTTCCTCTATGAGCGCGGTCTCGTCGACTACGTCGAGTACCTCAACCGCTCGAAGAAGACCGACGTCGTGAACGAGGAGGTCATCTCCTTCGAGTCCGAGGACACCGAACGCAAGATCGCGCTCGAGGTCGCCATGCAGTGGACCACCGCGTACACCGAATCGGTGCACACCTACGCGAACACCATCAACACGCACGAGGGCGGCACCCACGAGGAGGGTTTCCGCGCGGCGCTCACGACCCTCGTGAACAGGTACGCGAGGGAGAAGGGCATCCTCAAGGAGAAGGACGACAATCTCTCCGGCGAGGACGTGCGCGAGGGACTCACCGCGGTCATCTCGGTGAAGCTCGGCGAGCCGCAGTTCGAGGGCCAGACCAAGACGAAGCTCGGCAACACCGAGGCGAAATCGTTCGTGCAGAAGGTCACGGCCGATCAGCTCGGCGACTGGTTCGAGCGCAATCCCGGCCCCGCTCGGGACATCATCCGCAAGGCGATCCAGGCGGCGACGGCCCGACTCGCGGCCCGCAAGGCGCGTGAGGCCACCCGCCGGAAGGGACTCCTCGAGTCGGGCGGCATGCCCGGCAAGCTGAAGGACTGCTCGTCGAAGGACCCGTCGGTCTCCGAGATCTTCATCGTCGAGGGCGACTCGGCCGGCGGCTCGGCCGTCCAGGGCCGCAACCCCGAGACCCAGGCGATCCTGCCGCTGCGCGGCAAGATCCTGAACGTCGAGAAGGCCCGCCTCGACCGCGCGCTCGCGAACAACGAGGTGCAGGCGATGATCACGGCGTTCGGCGCCGGCATCGGCGAGGACTTCAACACCGAGAAGGCCAGGTACCACAAGATCGTGCTCATGGCCGACGCCGACGTCGACGGCCAGCACATCACCACGCTGCTCCTGACCCTCCTGTTCCGCTACATGCGCCCGCTCATCGAGCTCGGCTACGTGTACCTCGCGCAGCCGCCGCTCTACCGCATCAAGTGGTCGAACGCCGAGCACCAGTTCGTGTACTCCGACAAGGAACGCGACCTCCTGGTCGCCGACGGCACCGCGAAGGGCTGGCGCGTTCCCAAGGACAACGGCATCCAGCGTTACAAGGGTCTCGGCGAGATGAACCACCAGGAGCTCTGGGAGACCACGATGAACCCCGAGACCCGTACGCTCCTGCAGGTCACCATGGAGGATGCGGCCGCCGCCGACGAGATCTTCTCGACCCTGATGGGCGAGGACGTCGAGAGCCGCCGCAACTTCATCCAGAAGAACGCGAAGGACGTGCGTTTCCTTGACATCTGACGTGATCAACCCCGGCGCCGACGACGACCGCGAGGACTTCGGCGTGCACGGCAGGATCGACCAGGTCGACCTGCAGTTGGAGATGCAGCGGTCGTACCTCGACTACGCCATGAGCGTCATCGTCGGCCGCGCGCTCCCCGAGGTGCGCGACGGACTGAAGCCGGTGCACCGCCGTGTCATCTACGCCATGTACGACGGCGGCTACCGGCCCGACAAGGCGTTCTCGAAGTGCGCCCGCGTCGTCGGCGACGTGATGGGTCAGTACCACCCGCACGGCGACACCGCGATCTACGACGCGCTCGTGCGCCTCGTGCAGCCGTGGAGCCTCCGCTACCCGCTGGCGCTCGGCCAGGGCAACTTCGGCTCGCCCGGCAACGACGGCGCAGCGGCACCTCGGTACACCGAGACGAAGATGGCGCCCCTCGCCCTCGAGATGGTGCGCGACATCGACGAGGAGACCGTCGACTTCCAGGACAACTACGACGGCCACACGCAGGAGCCGTCGATCCTGCCGTCGCGCTTCCCGAACCTGCTCGTCAACGGGTCGGTCGGCATCGCGGTGGGCATGGCGACGAACATCCCGCCGCACAACCTCCGCGAAGTGGCATCCGGCGCCCAGTGGTACCTCGAGCACCCCGACGCCACGCGGGAGGAGCTCCAGGAGGCGCTGATCCAGCGCATCAAGGGACCCGACTTCCCGACGGGCGCGCAGATCCTCGGCGTGAAGGGCATCAACGACGCCTACCGCACCGGACGCGGATCCATCACCATGCGTGCCGTCGTCTCGGTGGAGGAACTGCAGGGCCGCACCTGCCTCGTGGTCACCGAGTTGCCCTACCAGGTCAATCCCGACAACCTCGCCATCAAGATCGCCGACCTCGTGAAGGACGGGAAGATCGGCGGCATCGCCGACATCCGCGACGAGACATCCGGCCGCACGGGTCAGCGCCTCGTGATCGTGCTGAAGCGGGACGCGGTCGCGAAGGTCGTGCTGAACAACCTCTACAAGCACACGCAGCTGCAGGAGAACTTCGGCGCGAACATGCTCGCGATCGTCGACGGCGTGCCGCGGACGCTCTCGATCGACGGGTTCGTCGCGCACTGGGTCGATCACCAGATCGACGTGATCGTGCGTCGCACGCAGTACCGCCTGCGCAAGGCGGAGGAGCGCATGCACATCCTGCGCGGGTACCTCAAGGCGCTCGATGCGCTCGACGAGGTCATCGCGCTCATCCGCCGTTCCTCCACCGTCGAGGACGCCCGCGAGGGGCTCATGAAGCTCCTCGACATCGACGACCTGCAGGCGCGCGCCATCCTCGAGATGCAGCTGCGCCGGCTTGCCGCGCTCGAGCGCCAGAAGATCATCGACGAGGCTGAGGAGCTCGCCGCGCTCATCGCCGACTACCAGGCGATCATCGCGTCGCCGCAGCGCCAGCGCACGATCGTCTCGGAGGAGCTCGCCGAGATCGTCGACAAGTACGGCGACGAGCGTCGAACGCACATCCTGCCGGGCTACGACGGCGACATGTCGGTCGAAGACCTCATCCCCGAGGAGGAGATGGTCGTCACCGTGACGCGCGGCGGCTACGTCAAGCGCACGCGCAGCGATAACTACCGCTCCCAGCACCGCGGAGGCAAGGGCGTGCGCGGCGCACAGCTGCGCGCCGACGACGTCGTCGAGCACTTCTTCGTCACCACGACGCACCACTGGCTCCTCTTCTTCACGAACATGGGTCGGGTCTATCGCGCCAAGGCCTACGAGATCCAGGAGGGCGGCCGCGACGCGAAGGGCCAGCACGTCGCGAACCTGCTCGAGATGCAGCCCGACGAGCAGATCGCCGAGATCCTCGACATCCGCGACTACGAGGTGGCGAAGTACCTGGTGCTCGCCACCCGCGACGGCCTGGTGAAGAAGACCGACCTCACCGCCTACGACACCAACCGGTCGCGCGGGGTCATCGCCATCAACCTCCGCGAGGGCGACGAACTCGTCTCCGCCATGCTCGCCGACGACGATGACGAGATCCTCCTCGTCTCACGCAAGGGCATGTCGCTCCGGTTCGAGGCGACCGACGAGGCGCTCCGGCCGATGGGGCGCTCGACCTCGGGCGTGAAGGGCATGAGCTTCCGCGACGGAGACAGCCTGCTCGAGGCATCCGTCGTCGATCGGTCGGATGCCGCGGCCGACGCGGATGTCGCCGGGCCGACCGCTGAGGACAACGGCCAGAAGCTCAGCGCGACCGACACCTACGTGTTCGTCGTCACCGAGGGCGGCTACGCGAAGCGCACCCGCGTCGAGGACTACCGCAAGCAGCAACGAGGCGGACTCGGCATCAAGGTCGCGAAGCTCAGCGAGGACCGGGGCGACCTCGCCGGTTCGCTCATCGTCTCGAGCACCGACGAGGTGCTGGTGGTTCTTGCCAGCGGCAAGGTGGTACGCTCTGACGTCGCCGAGGTTCCCGCCAAGGGCAGGGACACGATGGGCGTCGTGTTCGCGAAGTTCGCGGATGACGACCGGATCATCGCCATCGCGAAGAATTCCGAACGGAATCTCGTGGAAGAGGCCGCAGACACCGAAGCGGCCGAGCCCGCGGGGGAGGAGTAACCGTCCATGAGTAGCGTCGCCGAGAAGCTGGCCCGCAAGTCGAACCGCCGACCCCCGGCGAAGCAGGTGCGGTTGCGCCTCGTCTACATCGACTTCTGGTCGGCGGTGAAGTTGTCGTTCCTCGTCGCGGTGGCCCTGGCGGTGATCAGCATCGTCGTCACCTTCCTCGTGCACACGGTGCTGAGCTCCACGGGCATCTTCGAGCAGGTCAACTCGCTCGTTCAGGACGTGGCCGGCTCGAGCGGCGACCTCACGTCGGTGCTCTCCCTCGGCAACGTGATGGGCTTCGCGATCGTGGCGGCGCTCCTCAACCTGGTCGTCACCACTGCGCTCGGCGCCATCGTGGCGGTGCTGTACAACCTCAGCGTGAAGATCACGGGCGGCCTGCTCGTCGGCTTCACGAACAACTGAGCGCCGGCCTTCGGCTCGATTCGGAGATTGCCCGGCGGTCGGGTAGTCTGTCCTTCGGCCGAATTCGGGGATATAGCTCAGGCGGTTAGAGCGCTTCGCTGATAACGAAGAGGTCCGAGGTTCAAGTCCTCGTATCCCCACTCCGAAAATTCCACACCGACGGATGTCGCGGCGTCCGTCTCCGGGGCCTTAGCTCAGTTGGTAGAGCGCCTGCTTTGCAAGCAGGATGTCAGGAGTTCGATTCTCCTAGGCTCCACACCCCACAAGTTCCCCCTGATCAGACGGCATCTCAGCCCACTGCTCGGGGGACTTTTTCGTGCCTCCGATCGTCTCTCGTGCCATCCCCGTGCCAGTAGCGCCGCCGATGGCACCCCAGGAGAGCGCATCGAGCGCCGCCGCAATGGTCGCGTTCCGCTCCTCCGCCGCGTGCTGGTAGATGAGCGATGCCCGCGCCGTTCGGTGTCCTGCGCGCGGCATGAGTTCGCGCGTCGTCGCCCCCACCTGCGCCGCCATCGTCAGACCTGCGTGGCGAACGTCGTGAACGTGGAACTGCCCGAGCCCGACCTTCCGCGCCGCCCTCCTCCACACCTGCCCGAGGGCGTGATTGATGATCGGCTCCCCATCGGTGCGCAGGAATAGGGGCGACTTCGCGAACCCGCGTGACCGCGACAAGTGCGTCCCCTTCAGCGGCGACGCTTGGAGGGAGCACCACCGTCCGCGCGGTCCCTGTCTTCGTGGGGGTGGTCACCGGCTTGCCGTTGACGAGGGTCGTCTGTCGCTCCACCCTCAGCACACCGTCCCCGTCGCCGCCTCGCTGAAGGGCCACGAGTTCACCAGGGCGCAGGTGCGCGTCGAACACCATCAGCAACGAAGGAGGCCCGCCCTCATGAGCGGAAGCGACCCGGGGTGGGGAATTTCGATGAGGGCGGACGTGGGGAATTTCAGTGAGCGCCGTCAGCTCCGGGTGAGCCACCGCACCGGCCCCCGTGATCTGGCACGGGTTCGAGCCGATCAGCCCATGACGCACCGCCGTGGCGAGGATCGAGCGCAGAAGCGTGTACCCCTGCCGGAGTCGAGACTCCCCGGTCTGAACCACGGGCGCGGTAGGGGCCGGAAGCCCTCGGCGCTTCGCGGCTTCGATGGCGCGTGCGTGGGCGGCGGCGGCTCGCTTCCTGCCTGCGTCGTGGAGGTACTTGCGCGCGCGGCTGTACCAGGAGCGCACGTCGGCCGGGGTGATGGTGGAGAGTGCACGGTCGTGAAACGGGAGGAGGAGGCCTGCGAGCAACTCCTCGTTGTTCGCCTTCGTCTTCGGCGCGAACTTCCCACGGGTGCCGCCGTTCGCGATCCAGTCGGTGGCGTCGCATCGGACGCGGTCTGTCAGGAGCGGGCCCGGGCGCGATCCTGGGACGCACCCAGAGAGGGAGTTCGCAGGACGCCGCGCACGCGGGCGATGCCCTCTATCTCAGCCTGCATGTTTTTGACCGCGGCGGCGAGCGTCTCCCACGCACGAGCCGCGAGAATCTGGTCGATCGTCTTCCCGTTGACTCCGCGCGGCGCCTCGCTTTCGAAGATCACGATCGCGAGTGGGTGGAGTTCTGGCTCTGCACCGTCGACGCGAATACCGACGATGCTTCGACACTGCATACGAAGGGTGGCGGCGATCTCCGGCGGGATCCCGTACTCGCTGACTGCCTGGCGTTCCCAGGCATCACGCTCTTCCTCCAGGCCCGTAATGCTGTATCGGCCGTGCCTCCACGCGAGGCCTATGATTCCCTGGTCTGACGGATAGGTCGGGCGACCGCCGATCTTTAGCGTCGGACTCTTCGATACCCGAGCGAGAAGCACGAACTCCGCACCGTCGAGGGCATAGATGCTCGCGCGGGTGTCGTCGCGGTACATGCTCAGATCGGTGCAGATTCGCACCAAGATCGCCCGCAGAACTGCCTCGATGCCCGTCGCATGTACTAGCAAGTTTTCGGAGGCGGTATCAAGATCAGCCTGTAGGCGGTTCGTCGCCTTCGCCGCGGCGATGCTACCTAGGAGCCCAGCGCCCACAAGTACGGCACCGACGGCGAGCAGCGCCGCCGTGGTGGTCGCAGCGGACCACGGCCACCACGGAATGAACGCCGTACTTGACTTGCTAGGTTGGTCGGCGACGAGGAAGCCAGCCACGCCCGCCAGCGCGAGCGCCAGCGTTCCCGCGTAGTTGGTGATTGCAGGCCAGTGGTCGTGAAACCATCCCTCGACGCGGACGCCGATGCGCTCCTTGCGGGCCGGTCCTTTCGCCGCCAATTCAGGCGGGAACCATCTCGGTGCTGCGGATGTCCGCAGTCAGAGACTCGTCATCGCCAGGCGCGGGCGCATCCGACGCGACGCGCCCACCGGCTGATTGGATGGCGTCGGCAAACACCTTCGCGGCTCGGTGATCTGCCTCTTCCCACGAGTCAGCGGTGACCACTGCGCTGATGTCGACAATCCCAGTTGTGAGTGCCGCCGCGACATCCGCACCCTCGACGTCACGAGCCTGCTGCTCGATGCGATGAAGCGCGCTCATCAGATCATCAAGGTGGCTCGCGAGGTCGTCATGCGCGCGCACATTGTATCGGGAGGTAACTCGAATCTTCATGGTTCTCATCCCCGTCCTTATTCGCGACTGTAGCAGGACTCGTTGAACAGCCAATGCAATTTGTAGTTGGCGTATTCGAGCGTTAGATTCCCCGAGCGGATGTAGGTGACGTGGCGATCAGCGCATCCGCAGACTGCCTTCAGTATGGGGCGGACCCCCGACACCGTCCACCCCGCTTCGCGGAACTCGCCGACGATGTGTCGGTGGTAGTTCTCTGGCAGGGGTTTAATCGCCACTCGCACACCCTACTGGTCGTCCGATCCCCTGATTTCGCGCCGCGCGCATACGGCACCCCGGCTCGGCGAGACGATCTACGCCAAGCGGGGCATCCCTGACTAGCGTGAGCGGCGGCCGAGCGGAGCCTCCTCGCCCTTCGGTCGCTCACGTTAGGCCGCTCGTGGACGGCTCCTTTCGTGCCAGAGTCGTGCCATTAGGGGCCGCTACGTGCCATAACTCACGATCACGGGATGACACGAAGAGGTGCCCGCCCTCGCTTGATTCTGCGGGAATCCGGGCCCATCGTGGATGCTGTAGCCCTGCTTTGCAAGCAGGATGTCAGGCTCCACCCCGGTGGTCTTGCGGGAACGCCCGACGTGAGCTCGCGGGGATGCGACCGGTACCTACCGGCTGATCACTTCACGGCACCCACGGCGATGTCGGTCCGGCGCCCTGCGGCGGAGAGGACCCGATCCGCGGGGAGCTCAGTGCGACGCGACTCTCGTGCGTGCGTGAGTCGACGCAGTCGATCGATCAGCGACCCCAGCATCTCCTCGTCCCGCTGCATGAGCGTCAGGCCGGCATCCGTGCGCCGCTCGCGGAGTCCGAGGAGGAGCGAGCCCGCGTGCACCATCGCGAGACCGGACAGCACCGGCAGAAGCGCCGTGGCGGCGCGCGATCCCGACGAGGTGTTGCCGTACGCGACGATCGCCGCCGGCAGATCGGCCCACTCGGGACCGAGGAAGTCCAATGCGTTCTTCAGCGGGGCGGGGAACGACCCGTTGTACTCCGCGGTCACGATCACGACGGCGTCGAGCGCGTCGATCCGCCGTGCCCAGGCGCGGGTGTGCTCATGGACGTAGACGCCGGTCGACGCTTCGCTCGGCTCGTCGAGGAACGGCAGACCCACCGCGGCCAGGTCGATGAGGTCGATCGCGTCGGTGCCGAGCCGCCGAACCGTGTCCGCGACCCACCGCCCGACCGTTCCGCCGACCCGCTCTGGGCGGGTGCTTCCGATGATGATGCCGATTCTCGTCATGGTGATGACCTCCACGTCGAGCATGCAGGCGAGAACTTGACATGTCAAGTCGTGGTACGGTGACTGCATGAGCACGGATGAACGACGGCTCGCCGAGCAGGATCTGCGGGCCTGGGCGTCGATGCGACTGATGTCCCGACAGATCGATGCGCAGCTCGCGCGGCGGCTCGCCGCATCGAGCCCACTCTCGATGCAGGACTACGACGTGCTCTCCTCCGTGGCAGCGAGTCCTGATCGTCGGATGCCGATGAAGGATCTGATGCTGCACCTGCAGTGGTCCTATTCGCGACTCTCGCACCACGTGAGTCGGATGGAATCTCGCGGACTCGTCGGCCGCACGCCGGCCGATGAGAGGTCGGGCACCGACGTCATCGCCACCGATCACGGGTTCGCGGCGATCAGAGCGGCCACCGGCGACCACCTCCGCGCCGTACGAGAGTACTTCGCCGATGTGCTCGAGCCCGGCGAGGCGGAGATGCTCGAACGCCTCAGCCGCCGCATCCTCGAGCGGCTCCCCGGCCCCACGCCCACGCGAGGCTGGTGACGCCGTCGTCACCCGGGGCCGGCCCGGTCCGAGAGGTACAGTGACGGGATGGACATCCGCATCGCCGCGTACGGGGTGATCATCCGCGACGGGCAGATCCTGCTGGCGCATTGGAACGAGCACGGTCGCTCCGGATGGACGCTGCCCGGCGGTGGCGTCGACGGCGCGGAGCATCCGGTGCAGGCCGCGGCACGCGAAATCCTCGAGGAGACCGGCTACGAGGCATCCATCGACCGGCTGCTCGGCATCGACACCATGGTGGTGCCCGCCGCGAAGCGGCACACGGGTCGGGTGCCCCTGTACGCGATGCGCATCGTCTACCGCGCGAGCGTCGTCAGCGGTGAGTTGCGCAACGAGATCGGCGGATCGAGCGACGAGGCCCGGTGGTTCCCGCTCGATCAGGTGCCCGGCCTGAAGCGGGTAAGCCTGCTCGACATCGCGCTTCGGCTCAACGCCGAGGAGCCGGCCGACGGTGTGCCGCGCGCGGAGCCCTGAGCGAAGTCCCCGGCTTCCCCGACGGTCGCGACGGCCTGAACGCCGCACGGCGGCGGCGACAACGCAGCGACCCGATGGTCGGTGCGCTCTCGCCGCCGCCGTGCGCAGCCGGATCCCCCGCGGCTCGCATCCCCATCGTCCATGGAGTCGCGATCCGCGGGGGTTCGGTGTGTTCGGTACCCATGCTCGTCACGCCATCGGGCTGCCCAGCAGGGCGAGCCGCTGGAACTGGTCGTCACGGGCGAGGTTGCCTGCGCGCTCGGCCTGCCGACGCAGTTGCACGGCGCTGGAGGTACGGCGCTCGTCCTGGCGCTGGCTCCAGGCGAGCAGCGCCAGGCCGGCGCGACGTGCCACGCGCTGGCGCAGCCGGCGTGCCTGGGTACTGAGTTCGACGGTCTGACCCTGGCGGGTCGTGCCGGCGGCGAGGGGATTCGCGTTCACGATAATTCCTTCTGATTCGGATGTTGCGGTGTGGATGACCCGATCGGCCGTTGCCGCTCGGGGTGAGTGATCCGTGATGGTGCGCTGGTGCGGGAAGCGTGCGCTCGGACGGATCAACGCGAGCGTGCGCGGGGGAGGCAGCGAGGGCGCGCGAATGTGCGCCGCGGGCGGGGCCGGTGCGTGGCGACGGGGTCCGGTGCCGGCGAGGCATCCGGAGATCGTCTCAGTCGTTGCGACGAGATCGGCGGATGTCGCGGCGGGAGCCGCAGGTGTCACGCCCGAGCGGGCGGAGGGACGTCAGGCGCGAAGGCGCGAGAGGTCGAAGCCCGCTAGCAGGCCGACGTGTAGGCGAGGAGGACGCCCGTGTGCGGCTCAAGGAAGATGTGGCTCGTCATCATGGGTATCAACTCCTCTCTGTCGCGGCGTGAAGTGCCGAATCAAGAGACTAGCGGGAATCTCAGCGCGAATGCAAGGCGATTTCCCAGATTCGTGGAAATCGCCGGTGGCGCCCGCCGGATACCGGCAGAGGGTGCTGAATGGCTCGCCGGGCGCGGGGTGCGGGCGGTGAGCCGGGATCGTGGCCCACCGCCCGCCGAACTCGAGAAGCGATCAGGGTTGCCGTCGCGGGTGAACGGCCTATCCTCCGACACGATCCCCGCTCGGGCCGTTACTCGTAGGTCTTGAGGACCTCGAACTCGCCCGCCTGACCGTCGTCGATCATCGACATGAACCGTGCGCACACCTCGTCGTCCTCCTCGGCGGCGATGACCCGTTCCATCGCGTCGCGGCTCTCGAAGAACACGATGTCGGCGTACCCGCCGTTGGGGTCACGGACGAGGATCCGTCGCAGGATTCCGTCCTGGTGCCGGACGAATCCCTCCTCGAACTCGTCCGATGCATCGAGCAGCCCCTCCTCGGTGATCCCGGGTTTGAGCGTGAATGGCGCCAGTGCGATCTGCATGGCCTCTCCTTTCCTCGTCAGGGATGCTATTGGCGAATATGCCACTGAATGTCATATTTGAATGATGGGTGGCAGCCGAGGCACGAGCCGGGCCGAGCGGCTGGAGTCCCTGAAGTCCCTGCTCGGCGGTCGGGATCACACGACCGTCGCCGAGCTGGCCTCCGAGTTGGACGTGAGCGCCCGGACACTGCACCGGGATCTGGCGTTCCTTCGCGAACAGGGGATCCCGGTGGAGAGCGACCGGGGACGCGGCGGCGGGCTTCGGCTGGAGCACGGCTGGTCGCTCGGCCGGGTGCACCTCAGCGAGCTCGAGGCCATCGGCCTGCTGGTGAGCCTGACCATCGCCGAGAAGGTCGGATCACCCATCCTCCTCGGCGACACGCATGCGATCGCGCGCAAGATCGCCACGTCGTTCGCGCCCGCGCAGGAGCGACGCATCCGTGCCATCCGATCCCGGATCCTGGTCGGCTCTCACGCGTCGGCGGGGGTGCTCGCGAGTTACGCCGCGCCTCCGGACTCGGTCACCCGGCCGCTGCTCGACGCCTTCGCCAACCGACGGGTCGCCGTCATCACGTACCAGGATCAGCGGGCCGGCATCACCGACCGCGAGATCGAGCTTCACTACCTCTACTACAGCGTCCCGGTCTGGTACGTGCTCGCGTGGGATCGACTGCGCGACGACGTTCGCACCTTCAGGATCGACAGGATCAGGGACATCCGCCTCCTGCCGGATCGGTTCGGACTCCGCCGTGACGATCGGTTCCTCACCGCGGGCGAGGCGACGGCCAGGGCCCTCTGAATGAGTGCCCGCAACCGCGCGGGCAACACGAAGGCCCCGTCCCGAGGAGGGACGGGGCCTCGCGAGAAGCGCTGAGGAACCCGGGGTCAGGCGGCGGGAGTCGTGCTCGACGGCGGCGTGGTCGGCGCCGGCTCGTCGTCGGCGACCCAGAGCTCGTCGTCGGCGCGGAACGTCTGCCATACCGCGTAGGCGACGCCGGCCGCCACGACCACGGCGGCGCCGATCAAGAGGTAGGTGCCGACGCCCGGACCGCGATTCTTCTCGGCCACGGCGGCCGCTCGCGGTGAGACCCGGGCGATCGCGCGACGCACCCGGGTGTCGTTCGCGATGTCTCCGATCGACAGCACGGAACCGAGCACGTTGCCGGCCGTGCGTTCGATCGCACCCCGGGCCTGTTCGACGCCGGGACGCACGTAGCTCTCGTAGCCCGTGCGCACGCGCGGAACGACCTCTTCACGGGTGACGTTGCCGAGCACTCGGCTCGCCTCCCGCGCGACGGCATTCGCCTCCGCGAGCACGTGCTGCTGATCCCCCCAGAGTTCTTCCGCACTACTGCGCAGTCGCTTGAGTTCCTTCCGACGCTTGCGTGACAGGCTCATCTCGACCTCCATCGTTGTGCAGCGAACCCCTCCATCTTGCCACCGAAACGGCTGGAAGCGGGGTGGGAGTCCCAAACCTGCATGCCGGTTGACGAATCAGCGCGTGACAGAATAAGGGAATGCCGATCCACACCGCTGTCGCGACCCTCAACACCAACCACGGACCGATCAAGATCGACCTCTACGGGCACCACGCGCCGAAGACCGTCAAGAACTTCGTCGGCCTCGCGACGGGTGAGATCGAGTGGACCCACCCCCGCACCGGTGCCACGTCGAACGCCCCGCTGTACGACGGCGTGGTCTTCCATCGCATCATACCCGGCTTCATGATCCAGGGCGGCGACCCGCTCGGCCAGGGGATCGGCGGCCCCGGCTACCAGTTCGACGACGAGATCAACCCCGAGCTCGACTTCACCGAGCCGTACATGCTCGCCATGGCCAACGCCGGCATCCAGGGCGGGCGCGGCACCAACGGTTCGCAGTTCTTCATCACCGTCGGCCCGACCACGTGGCTGCAGGGCAAGCACACCATCTTCGGCAAGGTGACGGATGCCGCCAGCCAGGCCGTCGTCGACAAGCTCGCCTCGGTTCCGACCGACGGACGCGACCGTCCTCTCGAGGACGTCGTGATCGAGAGCATCACCATCGAGCAGGCCTGACACCGCGGTGAGCGACGCCGGAGCCGACGCCGGAGCCGATCGCCCGGGCTTCTGCTATCGGCACCCCGACCGCCCGAGCTACATCCTCTGCCAGCGGTGCGGGCGCACCATCTGCCCCGAATGCCAGACACAGGCGCCCGTCGGGGTGATCTGTCCCGAGTGCATGCGCGAGCAGCGCGCGTCCGCACCGCGCACGAAGCCCGCCGTGATCACGCGCGTGCGCTCGGCGGCGGGGCGTGGCGCGCCGGTCGTGACGTATACCCTCATCGGCATCACGCTCGCGGTCTTCCTGCTGCAGCTGATCCCGGGTCTCGCGGTCACCGATCGGCTGCTCTACGCCGGGGTGTACTCGCTGCCGTTCAACTTCGAGCCGTGGCGCATGCTCACGTCGGTGTTCGTGCACTCGACGCGACTGCTCTTCCACGTGCTGCTCAACATGTACATCCTCTGGATCTTCGGCCAGCTGCTCGAGGGGCTGCTCGGTCGGTGGCGGTTCCTGGCGCTGTACCTGATCGCCGGATTCGCCGGGTCGGTCGGCGTGCTCTGGCTCGGGGACCTGCGCACCGGCGTGGTCGGGGCATCCGGTGCCGTCTTCGGGCTCATGGGCGCGTTCCTCGTGATCCAGCGCCGGCTCGGCGGCCAGACGACGCAGCTGTTCGTGCTGCTCGGCATCAACCTCGTGATCGGGTTCATCCCCGGTTTCAACATCGCCTGGCAGGCTCACCTCGGCGGCCTGGTCGCCGGTGCGCTCGTCGGCCTGATCTATGTCGAGACCCGCAAGCGCTCGCAGCAGGCGATGCAGGTCTGGCTCCTCGTCGCACTCGTCGCCGTGCTCGTCGTGCTGAGTCTGCGCTACTTCTACCTGCCCATCGCCTGACGCGGGCGCTGAGGCGGCCCTCGGGGGTGGACGAAGTTATCCACAACACCGTCCACAGTTGGGGAGAGTTACACGCCTGTAATTGACGCCAGTTCAGGGGACGTGGGGCGATCGGCATGTGGAGAACCTGTGGAGAACGCGACGGTGGGCGGATGCCGCAGCATCCGCCCACCGTCGGAATCCGTCGGTTCAGCGCCAGCGTGTGGTCATGAGGAAGCCGACGAAGGCGATGCCGAAGCCGATGAGGATGTTCCACGAGCCGAGGTCTGCGACGGGCAGACGGCCCTGGCTCACGTAGAACACGATGATCCAGGCGAGGCCGACGAGCATGAATCCGAACATCACCGGCTTGAACCAGACGGGGTTCGGTGCCTCTTCGCCGCTCACCGGCTCTGCGCGCGCGGGCTTCGGGGGTTTCGTACGTGCCATGCGGGCGATTCTATCCGAGTGGGCCGATGACTCCCAGCCGGGTTCTGTGCACGCGGGAATAGAATCGCTCCTATGTCCGACGAGCAGCCCGAACCGTCACCCGCGCGGGGTGCGGCGACCTCGGGCGGCCGACGGCCCGTCAGCGTCGTCGGCGTGCTCGGCGAGGTCCTGCTCACGGCCGGCGCGCTGATCCTGCTGTTCCTCGGCTGGCAACTCTGGTGGAACGACGCGATCATGGCCGGCCAGCAGTCGACCGCGGCATCCGGTCTCAGCGCGGAATGGCTCGAAGAGGCGCGGGCCGCCCGTGCCGACGACGCTCCGCCCGCCGCCGAAGACTACGGAGACCCCGTGGTCGCGGCCGCCTCGTTCGACAACGGCGATCCGTTCGCGATCATGTACGTGCCGCGCTTCGGCGAGGATTCCCAGCGGCGCATCGCCGAGGGCGTCGGACTCGACGTGCTGAACAGCACCGAACTCGGGGTCGGCCACTACCCCGACACGCAGATGCCGGGTGAGGTGGGCAACTTCGCGATCGCGTCGCATCGCAGCGCGTACGGCGGCGGCATGCACGAGATCGAGCAACTCCGACTCGGTGACGCCATCTACATCCAGACCCGCGACGGCTGGTACACCTACCGGTTCCGCGACCTCGAGTACGTGACGCCCGAGACCGTCGAAGTGCTCGCCCCGGTGCCGCACCACCCCGACCTGGAGCCGTCGGACCGCATCATCACGCTCACGAGCTGCAATCCGCTGTACTCGACGGCGGAACGCATCATCGCGTACGGCGTGCTCGAGTCATGGCAGCCGAGCACCGCCGGTGCGCCCGCCGAGATCGCCGACATCGTCGAGAGCTGGGAGTCCTGACATGTACGCTGCACTCTGGCGGGTGCTTCCCGGGCCGGTGTGGGTGCGGATCATCCTGCTCCTGCTGATCGCCGCGGCCGTCGTGTTCGCGCTCTTCACATGGGTGTTCCCATGGGTCGACGGCATCGTCAATCCGATCGAAGTCACGGTGGAGTGAATGACCCGAGTACTCGTCATCGACAACTACGACAGCTTCGTCTACACGCTGAACGGCTACCTGCAGGAGCTCGGCGCCGAGACCGAAGTGGTGCGCAACGACGCGATCGCGCCCGAGGACGTGCCCGCGCGCATCGCGGAGTACGACGCCGTGCTCATCTCGCCCGGACCCGGGAAGCCGTCTGATGCCGGAGTCTCCATCCCGGTGGTCGAGGCAGCGCTCGCCACGGGCCAGCCCCTCCTCGGCGTCTGCCTGGGGCACCAGGCGATCGCCGAGGCGTTCGGTGCCGTGGTGACGAACGCCGAGGAACTCATGCACGGCAAGACGTCGAGCATCACGCACGACGACAGCGACTTCTACGCGGGCGTGCCGCAGCCGTTCACCGCCACGAGGTATCACTCCCTCGCCGTCGTCGACGACACGGTGCCGCCCGAGCTCGTGGTCACGAGCCGCACCCAGGGCGGCGTCATCATGGGCCTCCGCCACGAGTCCGCGCCCATCTTCGGCGTGCAGTTCCACCCCGAGTCGGTGCTCACCGAGGGCGGATATCGGATGCTCGGCAACTGGCTCGCAGAGGCCGGGATGCCCGAAGCCCGCGAACGCGCGGTGCACCTGCATCCCCTGGTTCGCGCGAGCTGACGCCCGCCGCGCCGTCAGCCGGCGCAGTAGGTGAGCTCGACGTCGGACCGCTGCGGCACGTCGCCGGGAGGCAGCGATTGCTGCGTCACGGGCGAGCCGGGCTGCGACTTGCACGACGGGTCGGGCTTCGGGATCGGATTCAGCTGCAGGTTCTCGGCCGACAGGTACGAGGATGCCGCCGACAGCGTCTGCCCCGTGAGGTCGGTGAGCGTGACCATCCCGCTCGAGATGCGGAAGTCGACGGTCGACTCCGCCTCGACGGAGCTGCCCGCCTCGGGCGACGTGCCGAGCACGGTGTCGGCGGGCACGGACGGCGAGTTCTCCCGCGTCTCGGTGCCGGGGACCAACCCGACCGCCTGCAGGTCGGTCTTCGCCTGCTCGAGGGACTTGTTGCGCAGGTCGGGCACCGTCACGGCCTCGCGACCTGACGATACCCAGATGGTCACGGCGGTACCGGCGTCGACGATCTCGGCGGCGGGCGGGTCGGTGCGGATGACCTGGCCGGCCGCGACGGTGTCGCTCGTCTCGTCGATGCGGCTCGCCGGCAGCCCGAGTTCCTGGAGTTGCCGCACCGCCTCCTCGTACGTCACGCCCGCCAGCGCCGGGATCTCGCGTGCGTTCGACGGCAGGTCGTCGGTCGGTTGCAGGTTGAACGCCCAGTACATGACGGCGACGACGATCACGACGACCCCGATGATGCCCGACCAGATCCAGACCGCGGGGGGACGACGCTGGGTGCGAGTCATCGTCTCGTCCTCGGTGAGCTGGCGCAGTGCGAGTTCCGACGTCGACAGGGCCCCCGTCGGCGCGCCGAACAACAGGGTCGCCTCATCGGGTTGCTGGTGCACGGGGACCCGACCGGTCGCCGCGACGTCGACGTCGGCGCGGAACTCGGCGGCCGTCTGATAGCGCTCGTCACGGTTCTTCGTGAGCGCGTGCAAGACGACCGCGTCGAGCGCGGGTGAGACCTTCGGGTTGATGACGCTCGGCTTGACCGGCCGTTCGCTGACGTGCTGGTAGGCGACGGCCACCGGCGTGTCGCCACGGAACGGCGGCCGCCCGGTGAGCATCTCGAAGAGCACCACGCCCGTCGAGTACAGGTCGGTGCGGGCGTCGACCGTCTCGCCCTTCGCCTGTTCGGGCGAGAAGTACGATGCGGTGCCGAGGATGGCCGTCGTCTGGGCGACCGTCGTCGCCGAATCGGAGACCGCGCGCGCGATGCCGAAGTCCATCACCTTCACCTGGCCGGTCGAGGTGATCATGATGTTGCCGGGCTTGATGTCGCGGTGCACCACACCCGCACGGTGCGAGTACTCGAGCGCCGTGAGCACGCCGTCGATGACGCGCACGGCCGCGATCGGCTCGAGCGGACCCTCGTGGATGATGTCCTTCAGGAGCCGCCCCTCGACGTACTCCATGACGATGAAGGGCAACTGCACCTCGTGACCCGCCGAATCGACGACGGTCTCCTCGCCCGCGTCGAACACGCGGACGATCGTGGGGTGCGCCATTCGCGCGGCCGACTGCGCCTCCTGGCGGAACCGCATCCGGAACGCCGGGTCGGTCGCGAGCTGCGGCTTCAGGAGCTTGATCGCGACCTGACGGCCGAGACGGGCGTCGGTGCCGACGTGCACGTCGGACATGCCGCCGCGCCCGATGAGCGCACCCACGCGGTATCGTCCCGCGAGCACGCGTCCTTCATCGCTCACCGTGCAGCTCCGTCCCGTACGTCCACGTCGTCCGTCAGCCGTTCCCGTTGGCCTGCTCGATCTGGACCGTCAGGGCCGGTGAGAACGGCGAGTCGAGCTGACCGCAGAAGTAGCGGAAGGTGACGTCGAACGATCCGCCGGGGGTGTTGTCGACGTTGATCTGCGCACTCGTCGTGCCGGGTCCGAAGACCGGGTTGTTCGGAACGGACGCGTCACCCGTGACCGCGACCTCGTATCCGCTGAGGGTCTGCCCGGCAGGGCACGACTGGGCGTTCCAGCTGACGGTGATCTGCCCGACGTCGGCCGGAACCGGGTTGTCGTCGGTCGTCGGCGGGTCGCTCGGCGCGCTCGGGGCGACGGGGTCGGTGAGGTAGGTGAGCGTGATGTTGGTGCCGGGCTGCACGGGCCCGCTCGGGTTCACCTCGGAGACGGTGTTCGCGAGCCCTGGCTCCGTGGCCGGGGCCCCCGCCTGACGCGTGACGGGCAGGCCGAGCGCCTCGATCGCCGCCGCCGCATCGTCGATGTGCATGCCGATGTAGGAGTTGCGGTCGACCTGGATCGTCTGCGGCGCCTCGGTGGTGGACGGCGTGGTCGCCGTCGGGGTCGGAGTGCCCGTCGCCGTCGGACGGGCCGACGTCGAGGCGGGAGGGTTCCGGTCGCCCTGGTTCAGCGCGAGCGCGATGATGGTGCCGATGAGCACGATCGCGAGGATCGCGATGAGCACGATGAGCGGCCAGGTCCACGGGCTGCGCTTGCGCTGGGCCGGCTCCTCCTCGACCGTCTCGGTCGTGCTCATGCCGCCCCCTGCGGCCGCCGGCAGCACCGTGGTCGCGGCCGTGGCGCCCGGCTGGGGCATGAGCATCGTCGCCGCGGTGATGCCGCCGGCGCCGAGCACGGCGGGAACGGCCGCGGCGGCGGCCTGCACGTCGCCGCGACGGAGCGCCGTCGCGGCGCGCGCGAGGTGCGCGGCCGACTGCGGACGGTCGGCCGGGTTCTTCGCGATCGACGAGTACACGAGGTTGCGCACCGGCTCGGATACCGTGACCGGAAGGTCGGGCGGCGTCTCGTTGATCTGCGCCATGGCGATCGCGACCTGCGACTCGCCCGTGAACGGCCGGCGGCCGGCGAGGGCTTCGTAGGCGACGATGCCGAGCGAGTAGATGTCGGTGGTCGGCGACGCCGGGTGGCCCGACGCCTGCTCGGGCGAGAGGTACTGCACGGTGCCCATGACCTGGCCGGTGGCGGTGAGCGGTACCTGGTCGGCGATGCGGGCGATGCCGAAGTCGGTGATCTTCACCCGTCCGTCGGGCGTGATGAGCAGGTTGCCGGGCTTGATGTCGCGGTGCACGAGGCCCGCGGCGTGCGCGGCCTGCAGCGCGGCCGCGGTCTGCGCCACGATGTCGAGCACCTTGTCGGTCGAGAGTACGTGCTCACGCTCGAGGATGGTCGAGAGCGCCTCGCCGGGCACCAGCTCCATGACGAGGTAGGCGCTGCCCTCCTCCTCGCCGTAGTCGAAGACGTTCGCGATGCCCTCGTGGTTCACGAGCGCGGCATGCCGGGCCTCGGCGCGGAACCGCTCGAGGAAGCCGGGGTCGCCGAGGTACTCGTCCTTCAGGATCTTGATCGCGACCTGACGGCCGATGACGAGATCGGTGGCCTGCCACACCTCACCCATGCCGCCGATGGCGATCCGGGACTGCAGTTCGTAGCGCCCTCCGAAGGTGAGCCCTGCGCTCGGTCTCATGTGTTCAGCACCGCCTCTAGTACCTGCTTTGCGACGGGTGCGGCGATGAGATTGCCGTACCCCTCCTGACCAAGTCCCCCGCCATCCTCCACGAGTACCGTGATCGCATACTGAGGGCTGTCGGCGGGGGCAAAACCCGTGAACCAGAGAGTGTAGGGGTCACTCTCGCCGTTCTCTGCAGTACCCGTCTTACCGGCCACGCTGACGCCGTCTATTCTTGCATTACTCGCGGCCCCGTTCTCGACGCCGTTGACCATCATCTGCACCATCGTGTCGGCCGTGTCCTGGCTGATCGCCCGGCCGAATTCCGAGCCCTCGAACTGCTGCAGCGGCGTGAAGTCGGGAGCCGTGATCGCGTCCACCATGTTCGGGTTCATGACGATGCCGCCATTGGCGATGGCGGCCGACACCATGGCCATCTGGAGCGGCGTCGCACGCACCGTGTACTGGCCGAACGCGCTGAGCCCGGTCTGCGGCTCATCGAGCGCCCGGGGGTACGTGCTCGCCTCGGTGGAGTTGGGGATCTCGAACTCGGTGTTGAAGCCGAACTTCTCGGCCTGCTCGCGGATCGCGGCATCGCCGAGCTCCATGCCGAGCTCCGCCATCGGGATGTTGCACGAGAGTCGCAGCGCGTCGGCGAGCGTGACCTCGGCACCCGGCCCGCACGTGCCGCCGCCCGAGTTGCGCACCACCGAGTCGGTGCCCGGCAGGGTGAGCGTCGCGGGGTTGGGGAAGGTCGACTGCGGCGTGTAGCGGCCCGATTCGAGCGCGGCCGCCGTGACGACCAGCTTGAACACCGAACCGGGCGGGTTCATGTCGCCGCCGGTCGCCCGGTTGAACAGCGGGTCGCCCGGATCGGCGAGCAGCCCCTCGTAGGTGGCCTGCACCTGGGCCCCGTCGTGTACGGCCATCGCATTCGGGTCGAACGTGGGCTTGGTCACCATGGCGAGGATGCGCCCGGTGGCCGGCTCCGTGACGATCACCGCGCCCGTGTAGTCGCCGAGGGCGTCCCACGCGGCCTGCTGCAGCACGGGGTCGATGGTGACGTCGACGGAAGCCCCCATGGGGTCCTGCCCGGAGATGAGGCGATTGAGCTGGTCGAAGAACTGGCTCGACGACTGGCCGCTGAGATAGGAGTTGAGCGACGCCTCGAGGCCGGTCGCCTCGCCGTTCACCGGGATGTAGCCGGTGATGGGCGCATAGAGGGGACCGTTGGCGTAGACGCGCTGGAACTTGTAGAGATCGTCGGAGGCCTGCGAGAACGCGACCGGCGTGCCGTTCACGAGGATCGGCCCGCGCTCGACCGAGTAGCTCTCGTAGAGCGTGCGCGAGTTCCGGGGGTCCGCCGCGAGGGCGTCGGCCTGCACGTACTGGATGATCGTCGTCGAGACGAACAGGGTCAGGAACATGAGCAGCGCCACGATCGTCACGCGCTTGAGTTCGCGGTTCATCCGTCGATCACCAGCCTCGGATGGTTGCGCACGGTATCGGAGAGTCGGAGCAGCAGCGCCACGATGATCCAGTTCGCCACGAGCGACGAGCCGCCGGCCGCGAGGAACGGCGTGGTCAGACCGGTGAGCGGGATGACGCGCGTGACGCCGCCGACGACGATGAAGACCTGCAGCGCGATGACGAAGGCGAGGCCGACGCCGAGGAGCTTGCCGAAGTCGTCCTGTCCGGCGAACCCGATGCGGAAGCCGCGGGCGACGAACAACGCGTACAGGGCGAGGATCGCGAAGATGCCCGCGAGGCCGAGCTCTTCGCCGAGGCTCGCGATGATGTAGTCGCTCTGCGGGACCGGGGTGATGTCGGGCCGGCCCTGGCCCCAGCCCGTGCCGATCAATCCGCCGTTCGCGAGTCCGAACAGGCCCTGCACGAGTTGGTAGCTGCCGCCGAAGTCCTGGTCGAATCGCTCGGGATTGAACGGGTCGAGCCAGTTCGCGAACCGGTTGCCGACGTAATCGAGCGTCTGGCTCGCGACGATGGCGCCGCCGATGAAGAGGCTGAGCCCGAGCACGACCCAGGAGAGCCGGCTCGTCGCCACGTAGAGCATGACCAGGAACAGGCCGAAGTAGAGCAGGGCGGTGCCGAGGTCGCGTTGGAACACGATGACGGCCATGGACAGCGCCCACACCACGAGCAGCGGGCCGAGGTCGCGGGCGCGCGGGAACCGCATGCCGAGCACGGTCCGGCCGACCATCGAGAGCGAGTCGCGGTTGCGCACCAGATACCCCGCGAAGAACACGGCGAGGGCGATCTTCGCGATCTCACCCGGCTGGAACGACGCGACGTTCCCGAACTGGATCCACACCTGGGCGCCGCCTTCCGCCTTGCCGAGGCCGGGCACGAGCGGCAGCAGCAGCAGCACGATGGCGACGAGGCCGGAGAGGTAGGTGTAGCGGAACAGCACGCGATGGTTGCGCAGCGCGAGGATCGTCGCGATGGCCGCGACGATCGCGATCGCGCTCCACACGATCTGTCGCACCGAGGCGCTCTCCCAGCCGGATTCGCCATCGGCGATGTCGATGCGGTAGATCATCGCGATGCCGAGCCCGTTGAGCAGGGTGGCCACGGGAAGCAGGAGCGGGTCTGCGTCGCGCGCCACGAAGCGCATCGCGACGTGCAGGCCGAACACGAGCACCGACAGGCCGGCGCCGAGGAGCACGACCTGCGTGTCGATGCGGCCGAGGGCGCCGAGCTGCACGAGCACGATGGCGCCGACATTGATGAGGCATGCGAGGAGCAGGAGCCACAGCTCGGTGTTGCGGAGTCGCTGGGGGACCCGGATCCGCCGCACGCCGCCCGGCGGCGTACCGGTCGAGACCCCGCCCGCGGTTCGCTGGTCAGTCAACGGATTCCTCCAGTCGCTGCACGATGCGGTAGGCCTCGGCGAATGAGCCCGCACTGATGGTCTGCTCCACGCGCTGCTGGTCGTAGGTTCGCAGGTCGGCCATGTCGATCGTGGTCTCGGTGTGGAGCTCGTGCAGCGAGATGGGGCCGAGGTCCTGCTGGATGCCCTGGAAGATGGCCACCCTGCCGTTCGATTCGCCCACATAGTAGCGCGTCTGCGTCCACTGGTAGCCGAGCACGAACGTCGTCACGATGGCCCCGATGAGCAGGACGATCCAGAAGGTCCACATGAAGCGCCGACGCCGACGCCGACGTTCGTCCTCTTCGATGATCTCGTCGAAGTAGTCCTCGGAGTCGGGCTCGAAGTGCGTCTCCTGCACGGGGTGCGGCCGGAACGGCGCCAGGCGGATGCCCCGGGGTCGCACCGGTTCCGCCGCCGCGCCGAACGCGAGCGGGGCCGCCGCCGAGCCGACCACGAGTGGCGGCGTCGCCGGCGCGGGGGGCTCGCCGATGTCGACCACCACGACGGTGACGTTGTCGGGCGCGCCCCCGTCGAGGGAGGCCTTCACGAGCCGGTCGGCGACCTGCCTCGCCCCGGTGTCGGCCGAGAGGAACTCGTGCAGGTCCTCGAACGAGACCACGCCGGACAGGCCGTCGGAACAGAGCATCCAGCGGTCGCCGGGGCGCGTGTCCAGCACCATCGAGTCGATCTCGGGCGAACTCTCCACGTCGCCGAGCACGCGCATGAGCACCGAGCGCCGCGGGTGCACCATCGCCTCCTCGGCCGTGATGCGCCCGGCGTCGACGAGCCGTTGCACGAACGTGTGGTCGGTGGAGATCTGGCTGAGCTCGCCCGAGCGCAGCAGGTAGATGCGCGAGTCGCCGATGTGCGAGATCACGACCCGGTCGCCCTGCACGAGCAGCGCGCTCACCGTGGTTCCCATGCCGGTGAGCTCCGAGTGCTCGGCCACGGTCTCGGCGAGTTGCCGGTTGGCGGCGACCAGGGCGCCCTCGAGGGCGGCCGCGGCATCCGGTGCCGAGGGGTACTCCTGATCGGCGTCGGCGATGCGGGTCGTCGCGATCGCGCTCGCCACATCGCCGCCGGCGTGGCCGCCCATGCCGTCGGCCACCAGGAAGAGGTGGCGTCCGGCGTAGCCGGAGTCCTGGTTGTTCGAGCGGATGCGCCCGACGTGCGAGACCGCGGCGCTCGCCTTGACCGTCGCCATGGGCTACCGCCGCAGCTCGAACGTCGTCGCTCCGACCTTCACCGTGGCTCCGAGCGGGATCGGGGTCGGCACGGTCACTCGGGAGCCGTTGAGGAAGGTGCCGTTCGTGGAATCGAGGTCCTGGATCATCCAGCGGCCGTTCCACAGCATGAGTCGGGCGTGGTGGGTGGAGGTGTAGTCGTCGCGGATGATGATCGCCGAGTCGCTGGAGCGGCCGATCGTGATCTCGTCGCGGCCGAGCGGGAACTCGGCACCGGCCTTCTGGCCGCTCGTGATCACGAGCCGTGCGGCGTTCTCGGTCGACGCGGTCTCGCCGCCGGGGCCGGACGCCGGTGCGGCCGGGTGGGAGACGGCCTCGGTCGCCACGCCGGCGGAGCCGCCGGCACTCGGGAAGGCGGATGCCGCGACCGGCGCCGCGGCGGCGGCATCGGGCTGGAGCTTGCGCACCCGTTGGCCGAAGAGGTCGCTGCGGAGGGCGTACACGATCGCGAAGACGAAGACCCAGAGCAGCAGGAGGAATCCGAGCTGGAGGACCAGGAGGGTGAGTTCGCTCATTCGCCGGGCCCCCAGAATCCGCCCATGTCATGGCGTTGGGTGGCGGGGTCGGAACGCCCCCCGGGAGCCGGGGCGGACGCCTGGGCGAGGACGCGGAAGACGATGCGGGAGCGGCCGATGGTGATGACGGAGTCGGGTTCCAGCACGGCGTCCTTCACCGGGGCGCCGTTCAGCTGGGTGCCGTTCGTGGAGCCGAGGTCGCGGACGCGGGCGCGCGTGCCGTCCCACTGCACCTCGGCGTGGCGGCGCGACGCCCCGGAGTCGTCGAGCGTGACATCGGCCTCGCTGCCGCGGCCGATGACGGTACGGCCCTTGAGGATCGGGTAGCGGGTGCCGCCCACGTCGAGCACCGGGGTCCAGGCGACCTGCCCCTTCACGTTGCGTGAGTCGACCTGCACCATGCCCTCGGTGAGGCCGGGGTCGGACTGCAGCGCGATCGAGATGCCGCCCGCGAACTGGAAGCGCTGGCTCGCGGCGTGCTTCTGCACGAGATCGGTGAGCTCGTCGATGAGGGCGGGACCGAGTCCGGCCATGCGGTCATGGTCGGCCGGCGACATCCGCACCGAGAACGTGTTCGGCACGAGGACGCGGTCGCGTGAGACGACCGCCGCCTTCGTGTCGATCTCGCGCTTGAGTGCCGCGGTGATCTCGACGGGTTGCAGCCCCGAGCGGAAGGTCTTCGCGAATGCGCCGTTGACGGCGCGCTCGAGACCCTTCTCGAAGTTGTCCAGTAGGCCCACAGGTCTCCCGATCCGGTTTCCGTGATTGTGTGACATGGTAGCCCGAGCGGCTGGGAACGCCCCCGCTCAGTCCACGCCCAAGGACAATTCCTCCTCGTCCACGTCGAGCGACAGCGTGGGAATCGATGCGGTGAGCAGGGTGCCGTCGGCGCGGCGGGTGCCGGTGACGTCGCGCATGGTGGGGGCGCCGTAGAGGCGTGGTCCTTGTCCGTCGAGGGGGATGGTGACGGGTGCGTCTGGGGTGATGTGGATGTCGGTGCCGCGGACGCGGACGTGTGCGTGGTCGCCGGTTTCGATGGTGAAGGTGATGGTGTCGGGTTCGAGGGTGGTGCGGATGCGGGTGCCGTGGAGGGTGATGCGGAAGGTGAGGCGGGTCCAGTCGTCGGGTAGGCGTGGGTCGAAGGTGATGGTGCCGTTGTGGTCGCGGAATCCGCCGAAGCCGGCGACGAGGGTGGACCAGACGCCGCCGGTGGAGGCGACGTGGACGCCGTCGGCGGTGTTGTTGTGGAGGTCGGCGAGGTCGACGAACAGGGCGGAGCGGAAGTATCGGATCGCGAGTTCGTGGTAGCCGACTTCGGCGGCGATGATGGATTGCACGACCGCGGAGAGGGTGGAATCGCCGGTGGTCAGGGGGTCGTAGTACTCGAAGTTCGCGCGTTTGTCGTCGCTTGTGAAGCGGTCGCCTTGGAGGTAGAGGGCCAGGACGACGTCGGCTTGTTTGAGGACTTGGAAGCGGTAGATGACGAGGGGGTGGTAGTGCAGGAGCAGGGGGCGGCGGTCTTCGGGGGTGTTCTCGAGGTCCCAGAGTTCTTTCTGCAGGAACGCGGAGTCCTGGGGGTGGATGCCCAGTTGCGGGTCGTAGGGGATGTGCATGTGCGCGGCCGCTCGGCGCCAGCCGGCGACTTCGCCGGGGGTGACGCCGAGGCGTTGGACGAGTTTGTGGTACGCGATGGGGTCGTGGATCTGGAGGTTGTCGACCGCGGCCGCGGCGGCGGCGAGGTTCGCGCGGGCCATGACGTTGGTGTAGAGGTTGTCGTTGACGACGGTGGTGTATTCGTCGGGTCCGGTGACGCCGTGGATGTGGAACACGTCGTCGGCGTTGGAGCGCCAGAAGCCGAGGTCTTCCCACATGCGTGCGGTTTCGACGAGGATGTCGATCGCGCCGCGGGCGAGGAAGTCCTCGTCGCCGGTCGCGGCGACGTATTGGCAGAGGGCGTAGGAGATGTCCGCGTCGATGTGGTACTGCGCGGTCCCGGCGGCGTAGTACGCGGATGATTCCTGCCCGTTGATGGTGCGCCAGGGGAACAGGGCGCCGTGCTGGTTCAGTTCCATCGCGCGGGCGCGGGCGGCGTCGAGCATGCGTTGCCGGAAGCGGAGCACGTTGCGGGCCACGATCGGGGCGGTGTAGGAGAGGAACGGGAGGACGTAGATCTCGCTGTCCCAGAAGTAGTGGCCGCCGTATCCGGAGCCGGAGACCCCTTTCGCGGCGACGCCGCCGCCGTCGGTGCGGGCGGTGGCCTGCGCGAGTTGGAACAGGTTCCAGCGGGTGGCCTGCTGGATCGCGGGCTGGTCGGCGATCTCGACGTCGGAGCGGGTCCAGAAGTCATCGAGCCAGGCGCGTTGCTGGTCGAAGACCTCCGCGACGCCGAGTTCCGCGGCCCGGTCCAGGGTGCGGTCGGCGCGGTCGACGAGCTCCCGGGAGGGCACCTTGCGGGCGGTGTGGTACGTGATCGTCTTCGTGATCCGGATCGGGTTGCCGCGGCTGGCGTGCACCCGGTAGATGTGCTTGGCGAGGTCGTCGCCGATCGAGCCGGTCTCGGTGTACGGGTTCTCGGTCGCGATCGAGTGCTCCGCGCCGACCGCGATCGCCATGCCCGAGTTCGTGGTCTGGTAGCCGAGCAGGTACCTCGCGTTCTCGGCGCGCTGATAGCGCGGCTGCAGGACCCGCTCGTTGAACTGCTCCGCCTTCCGCGGATCGAACCCGGCCGCCGTCTCGGGCACCCCGGACCGGTACTCGTCACGACCGTCCTGCCGGTTCAGGATGTGGGACGTGATCGTGACCGCGGCATCCGCGTCGAGCAACTCGACCTCGTAGTCCAGGACCGCGAGGTGACGGTCGGTGAACGACACCATCCGCCGGCTCGTGATCAGCACCCGCTTGCCCGACGGGGTACGCCACTGGATCGACCGGTTCAACGTCCCGAGCCGGAAATCCAGCCGCCGCTCATACGACAGCAACTCGGCCTCGGTCAGCACCAACGGTTCGTCATCGACGTACAGGCGGATGATCTTCGCGTCCGGGACGTTCACGATCGTCTGCCCGACCCGCGCGAACCCGAACGCCTCCTCCGCATGCCGGATCGGCCACGTCTCGTGGAACCCGTTCACGAACGTGCCGTGATAATGACCGTCCCGGCCCTCCTCGACATTGCCCCGCAACCCCAGGTACCCGTTACCCACCGCGAACAACGTCTCGGTACGACCCATGTCGTCCTCACCGAACTCGTGCTCGACCAACGCCCACTCATCGACCGGGAACCGAGTCCGATTCAACGGATCATGATCAGCGAACCTCATACCGGTTCCTCCCGGATCGTGCTGGGGAATGCGGCCTCGGTCGCTGAGCCCGTCGAAGCGGTTGCCGCGGCGCGCTCGACCGCGGGAATGAGCTCATCGAGCTCGTCGACGATCACGTCGGCGCCGAGTTCGGCGAGCGTGTGGCGCCCGACGCCGCGGTCGACGCCGATCACGATGCCGAACTCGCCCGCGGCTCCCGCCTTCACGCCGGACTCGGCGTCCTCGACGACCGCGCACACGGTGGTCGGCAGCCCCAGCAGTTCGGCGGCGCGCTCGAATGTGTCGGGCTGGGGCTTGCCGGGCAGGCCCTCCCGCGCGGCCACGGCCCCGTCGACGACGACCTCGAACCGGTCGGCGAGGCCGGCGGCCTCGAGCACGGCGGGCGCGTTCTTCGAGCTCGAGACGACGGCCACGTGGCATCCGCTCGCCTGTACGGCGTCGAGGAACGCGACACTCGCCGGGTAGGCCTCGACGCCCTCCTCGGCGAGCGTGGCGTTGAAGGCGTCGTTCTTGCGGTTGCCGAGTCCGTGCACGGTGTCGGCGGACGGGGCATCCGTCACCTCGCCCTCGGGCACGACGATGCCGCGGCTGGCCAGCAGGCTGCGCACCCCGTCGTAGCGGGGCTTGCCGTCGATGTGGGCGAAGTAGTCGGCGTCGGTGTACGGCGCGGCGCCGTGCTCTTCGAGGTACGGCGTGAACAGGCGCGACCAGGCGTGCATGTGCACGACGGCGGTCGGCGTGAGCACGCCGTCGAGGTCGAAGAGGTAGCCGCGGATGCCGCTGAGGTCGACGTCGCGGGGGTCGGAAGACGAGGCAGGGGGAGTCATGGATTCCGGGGGAATGTCTGGGGAGGCGTCGGGCGAGGTCACGGTCGTCCTCTCATCGTGTCGGTCGGGGCACCGGACCCGCTGATCGATGCTATTCCCGTGCGCCGGGGCGAGCGCAAGTGGCAGCGGAACTCGAAGCAATCCCGAAGGGTCGCTCGGCCTGCATTCTTCGAGTCGAAGGAAGAACCTCGCGACGCGCCGTGCGGACACCGCGTGTCGCGTGATTCGCCCTGCAACCGGAGCAGTGGATGTCGCGAGCCGGCGCCGGCCGCCGCCGAATGGCGATTCCCGGGGTCGGGGTGATAACCTCGGTTGGTTGGCGCACTTCGGTGCGCCCCACGTGCGCGAGTGGCGGAATTGGCAGACGCGCTGGCTTCAGGTGCCAGTACTCGCAAGGGTGTGGGGGTTCAAGTCCCCCCTCGCGCACCAGTGTGAATTCGGCCCCTGGGCGATCGGCCTGCGAGCAGTGGGGACGAGTTGGGCGTTGTCGCGGGAACGCAGACGATCGAGGGTCAGGGCCGGGCGGCGTTGGGGAATCCGGTCCAGCGGAGTTCGGCGGGGAGGTGGCTCATGTCGTTGAACATGGTGATGCCAGAAATGCCGGGACGGTACTCGATGACGGTGAGCGCGGTGTTGGCGCTGTTGAGGCCGAGCCACCGTGCCGGGGGCGCGTCGAGGGCGTCGCGGATGAGCCATGCGATCGGGTAGGTGTGCGTGATGAGCACTTCGTGCACATCGTCGGCCTGCTCGGGTGGCGAGGCGAACCGGGCGGTCAGGCTCTGCGCGATCCGGTTGCCGGCGGCGGCTTCTGCGAGGTCGTAGCCGTCGAAGAACCGCACCCAGGCGCGGGGCGTTTCCTCGGGCGTCGGCAGATACGGCACATGGTCGACAAGCTCCGCAGCTTCAGCGACAGACGCTCCTGACCGGAGTTGGGCAACCACCTGCTGTGCGGTGTCGGCGGCGCGCGGCAGCGGGGAGTGCCATACCGCGTCGATGGGAAGGTGGGCGAGGCGCTGGCCGAGGAGTCTTGCCTGCTCGCGGCCGGTGTCGGTGAGCTCGCCGAATGCGTCGGCGTCGCCATGTCGTGCGATGTAGAGATGTCGTGTCGCCATGAGTTGTCAGGAGCTCGGCGCCTTACGCCATCGCCCCGTTTCCTTTCTGTTGAATGCGTGGTCGGCGTCAGTCCTGTGCAGCGGTGACGGTTCCCTCGGTGCCGTTGACGGTGATTCGGGTGCCGTCGTGGATCCGGGCGGTGGCCTGTGGCACGCCGAGGACGGCGGGGATGCCATGCTCACGGGCCACGATCGCCGCATGTGAGAGCACCCCGCCGGTCTCCGTGACGACAGCGGCGACGACGCGGAACAAGGGCGTCCATGCGGGGTCGGTGTAGGGGCAGATCACGATGTCTCCGGGCTGGACGCGGGCGAAGTCGGATGGGCCGCGCAGGACGCGGGCGATCCCGGTGACGACGCCGTGGGCTCCCGGCGACCCGGCCAGAGACGCGCCTTCCGTCGGGGTGGTCTGTGCCGGCAGCGAAGGGAGGGACGCGGTGATCGGCCTCGCCTGGAGAATCCACGCCTGTCCGTCTGCGATCGCCCATTCGATGTCCTGGGGCTGACCGAGAAGCCCCGCGATCCTGCGTCCAAGAGCCGTGAGGGTCGTGACGGCCGCATCGTCCAGTGTCGGGAGTGTCTGCTGTAGCTCGGGCACGTCGGAGGCGGTGAGGCCGCCGCGGCGATCGCGGTCCAGGCGTGTCGTCTTGCGCACGATGGTGCGCCGGATGGTTGCGTCTGTTGCCACCTCATAGGTGTCGGGGGTGACGCTGCCCCCGACGACGCTGACCCCCAGGCCCCACGATGCCTCGATCCGAATGCCGTCCTCGGGCCGGGCTGGAGTGAACATCACGCCGGACACTTCGGCGTCGATCATCCGTTGGACGAGCACGGCCATGTCCCGATCGCCGTCCACGGCGCCGCTGTTCCGGTGGTGCCAGTATTCGGTGGCGCGTGCCGAGGACGACGACGCCCAGCAGACCCGGATCGCCTCCGCGACCGCTTGCGCGCCGTGCACGGCCAGCACGCTCTCGTACTGGCCGGCCGCCGACGCGCCGGCGGTGTCCTCGTCCGCGGCCGATGAGCGCACGGCTGCCGGAGGGTCGCCCAGCTCGGCAAGGCGCCGCGCGAGCACCTCCCGCAACGCCTCGGGCACCGAGAAGCCGGCGTCACTCCGAGCGGCGCGGTAGGCGGCAAATGGCACGACGAAACCGTCTGGCACCGGCAGACCCGCTCGCAGCATGGTCGACAGCGACGCCGCCTTGCCGCCGCAGGTGTCCGCTTTCGCGTTCCGTAGAGTCGTGACCACAACCTCAACCATCAACGTTTTGTTGACAACAATATGTTGATTCTCGAGGATGGATGCATGGAACGCAAGCACGAATTCGACCTGTCGGCCGAGAGGGACCACGCGCAGGCGCGCCGAGAACGCGACGCGCAGGACCGGCTTCTCACGCTTGGCGCCGATGGGCTGAGCGCTCGCCCGTGGCGGCCTGAACCGGTACCGCCCACGGCCGTGGAGTTGACGCAGTTCGCGCTCTGGCGCTCCGCTCACCTCTCTCCCGATGATCTGCTCCACGCGCTCGCTCTCCTTCCGGCAGCGCGGGCCGAAGTCGAGGGCGTGGAGACCGGGTTGCTGTTCACGGCCCGAGCTGCGGGGTTGACGTGGGCGCAGATCGCCGAGGCGATGGGCTTCCGCTCTCCCCAGGCGTGCCACCAGCACTTCAGCAGACTCACCACCCGGCAGGGCGACCGAGCATGACCCGGCCCTCACCGCCGTCCTTGCTGGTGCTGCACGGGGTGCGGCTCCTGGGCCTTGCAGACAACGCCGCGATCGCCGAGCGTGCCGGGGTCGGTCACGAGGAGACGATCGACATTCTGCACGATGCGGAGCAACACGGCTGGGTGCAATACAACTCGTTCGCGGGCCTCGAAGGATGGTCACTCACCGAGGAAGGCAGAATCGAGAACGAGCGCCAGCTCGCCGACGAGCGCTCAAGCGCCGACCCCGGCGACGCAATCGTGGCGGTCTACCGCGACTTCCTCCCGATCAACGCACGATTCGTGCGAGCATGCACCGACTGGCAGGTCAAACCCACCAGCGAAGACCGCCTCGCTCCCAACGACCACACCGACCCCGCCTGGGACGCCCGTATCCTCGATGAACTCGCCGCCCTCAGCGCCGCCCTCACTCCACTGATCGAGCGACTGGCCGGCGTGCTCACGAGGTTCGCCGGATGCGACGCCCGCTTCGACGCGGCACTCCGCCGCGCGCAGGTCGGCCAGAACGGATGGGTAGACAGGACCGACATCGACTCCTGCCATCGCGTCTGGTTCCAACTCCACGAAGACCTCGTGGCGACCCTCGGCATCGACCGCAGGACGGAGTACTGAGACCCTCGCTCGCAGCACCGGCAGGCATCTCGAACGACCGCCGACGGTGCTCTCTCAGGTTCCGATGCCGCGGACCCACGGCCGCCGCACTCGGACGCTTCAATGTGTTCGGCACGGTGGTCGCGCTCTACGTGCTCGCCGTCGGCATCAACGGGCTGCAGCTCGCGGGCTCGCCACGCTGGGTCGACGACCTCTTCTACGGCCTGGCGCTGCTGCTCGCGGTCGCGCTGTCGCAGTGGGAGAAGCGCGCGAAGCGGCGGGCGGGGCGTGAGCGAGGCCGGCGAGACAGGCGACGAGGATGTCCCGCCCGCCGTCGGCCCCAGGAGCGTGCGGCGGTCGTCGTGTGACGCCGCGACCTCAGAGCTCGGTCTCGAACGGGCAGCCCGTGTACGCCTCGGCGAGGTAGCGGCGGACGCCTCCGACTCGACCACGGAGCGCAGCTCGCCGAGCTGGCGCAGGCGGTCGAAGTCCGAGGCGTCCGGCGCGACGTGCAGCTTTCGGCACGGGCCGTGCGGCTCGATCACTCAGGCCGCGTCGGCGATGTCGATGGTCACGGCCAAGGCCCGGGCGGCCTCGATGTCGGCAGTCAGTGCGCGCACGCGGGCCTCTGCGAGCGCGAGGGCATCCGATCCCAGCAGCTGGTGCATCGGCGCCGCATCGGTGGTCGCGACCGCGATGATCGCCGATGCGGCCTTCGCGGGGTCGCCGGGCTGGGTTCCGGGCATCCGCAGGTGCTGCTCCACCATCTCCCTGATGGCCGGGTAGGCGTCGACGGTCGAAGTCGGGAGACCCAGCGACACCGGTCGCAGGAAGTCGGTGCGCATGTAGCCGGGCTCGACGAGGTTGACCCTGATGCCGTGGTCGGCCACTTCTGCAGCGAGTGACTCGGTGAGCGCCTCGAGCGCGAACTTGCCGGCGCCGTAGAGGCTCCAGCCCGGGAAGGGCAGCAGGCCCACGATCGAGGACACGTTGATGATGTGGCCGCTGCGGCGCTCGCGGAAGCTCGGCAGTAGCGAACGCAGCACGTTCCAGACACCGAAGACCTGCACGTCGAACATGGCGCGCGCTTCGGCGTCGGAGACCTCCTCGACAGCGGCGAGGAACCCGTAGCCGGCGTTGTTGACCACCACGTCGATGCCGCCGAAGCGCTCGATGGTGGCGGTGACGGCCGCGGATACCTGCGCCTCATCGGCGAGGTCGACCTGGAGGGGCAGCAGCCGCGCAGTATCGGTGCCGTCGAGTGAGGTGGTGAGGCGTTCGACGGAGCGCGTGGTGGCCGCGACGTTGTCGCCACGGTCGAGCAGCTGCGTGACGAGCTCGAGGCCGAGGCCGCGCGAGGCGCCGGTGACGAACCAGGTGGCGGGGTGATCAGTGGGGTGGGTCATGATGTAGCTCCTTCCGAGTCGGTGGCCGGCACGCGCGTGCGGGCCACTTCCAGACTCGGGCTGTACGCCGCTGTTCGGGTCCGCTCCTCGAGCCCTCTCCGACCGCGGACCGGGCGGCCTAGGACTCGGCGGTCCACCCATGCCGATCCGCGCCGCGCCGCTCGGAGCCAGAATGGAGTCATGCCGGAGAAGAACTTCGAGCTCGCCGACTTCCTGCGTCGCGCACGGAGTCAGTGCGACCCCTCACGGGCCGGCCTCCCGGCCGATGGCCGGGTGCGGCGAGTGCCGGGCCTGCGCCGCGAGGAGGTCGCGTTCCTGGCCGGCGTGTCCACCGACTACTACGCCCGCCTCGAGCAGGGGCGGCGGATCGTGCCGTCGCAGTCCGTGGTCGACGCGATCGGTCGCGCCCTGGGGCTCGACCAGGCGGGGAGGGCTCACCTCGCCGACCTCATCGGACTCGGTACGGCGACGGCGCGCCCTCACGTCCTGCCGGTCCAACGCGTGCGTCCGGGCGTGTACCAGATGCTCGAGGCCCTCGACGGCGTGCCGGCCATCGTTCTCGGCCGTCGTGCCGACGTGCTCGCCCAGAACCGCCTGGGCAAGGCGCTCTTCACCGACTTCGAGCGATTCCCTGCGGCGCACCGGAACTACGCCCGGTGGATGCTCCTCGACGAGGAGGCGCGGTCCCTGTTCGTCGACTGGGAGGACCAGGCGCGCACCGCGGTCGAGAACCTGCGTCTCCAGGTGGGCAACGACCCGGGCGACCGCGCGGCCACGGAGCTCCTCGCCGGGCTGCGTGAACGCAGCCCGGAGTTCGGCAGGTGGTGGGACGCCCACCACGTGAACCAGCGCACGTACGGGTCGAAGCGGCTCCGGCATCCAGTGGTCGGCGATCTCACGGTCGAGTACGAGACCCTGACGCTTCCGGGCGACGGAGACACGACGCTGTTCCTCTATTCGACGGAGCCGAACTCGCCGTCGGACCGGGCGTTGCGCGTGCTCGCAAGTTGGTCGCTCACGGGCGATGGCGCCGTGCGCTCGGATGCCGGGTAGGCGGCCGGCTCAGAGTTCGGTCTCGAACGGCCAGCCCGTGTACGCCTCGGCGAGGTAGCGACGGCCCGCCTCCGACTCGACCACCGAGCGGAGCTCGCCGAGCTGGCGCAGGCGGTCGAAGTCCGAGGCGTCCGGCGCGACGTGCAGCATGCTCGTCATCCACCAGGAGAAGTGCTGCGCCTTCCAGATGCGGCGCAGCGCCGTCTCGGCGTAGCGGTCGAGGGGACGCTCGTCGCCGTCGAGCAGCAGCGCGCGCAGTGCGCGGTCGAGCAGGAGCACGTCGGCGACGGCGAGGTTCATGCCCTTGGCGCCCGTGGGCGGCACGGTGTGCGCCGCGTCGCCGACGAGCGCGACGCGGCCGCGGCGCAGCTCGTGGGCCACGAAGCTGCGGAAGCGCAGCACGTCGCGCTGGAAGATCGGGCCCTCGAGCAGTTCGTGTCCGTCGACGCGCGACCGGAGGTCGTCCCAGATCTCGCGCTCGCTCAGCGACTCGGGGTCGATCTCCGGGTCGCACTGGAAGTACATGCGCTGCACGGTGGCGCTTCGCTGGCTGATGAGCGCGAACCCGTTGGGCGAGTTGCTGTAGATGAGCTCGGGGGCGCTGGGCGGCGCCTCGCAGAGGATCCCGAACCACGCGAACGGATACTCGCGGAAGTAACCCCCAGTGGTGGAACCGGTCACGGCGGTGCGGGCGACGCTGCGCGATCCGTCGGCGCCGACGACGAAGTCGGCCTCGATCACGAGCGGCTCGCCGTCGGCGGTGGTCGCGTGCACGACCGGCCGATCGGTGTCGGCGCCCTCGACGGCGACGGCGGTGACGCCGAACCGCAGGTCCTGGCCGGCGGCGAGGCGCACCGCGATGAGGTCGATGAGCACCTCGTGCTGGGGATAGAGCCAGACGCCGCGCCCGGTCAGCGCGGCGAAGTCGATGCGGTGCCCCTCGCCGGCGAAGCGGAGCTCGATGCCGTCATGCCGGTGACCGACGGTCTTCACGCGATCGGATGCCCCGGTGGCCGCGAGCACCTCGGCGGTGCCGTGCTCGAGGATGCCGGCTCGGATCGTGTGCTCGATCTCCTCGCGCGTGCGCTGGTCGATGACGATCGACTCGATGCCGGCCTGCCCGAGCAGGTGCGAGAGGAGGAGCCCGGCCGGGCCGGCCCCGATGATGGCGACCCGGGTGCGGGTGGTGGCGGTCATGCGGTCTCCTTCGACGAACGTGCAGGCGTGCGGATGTCGCGACCCAGTGTGCGATGCCGACCACGACCTCGGCGGACTGTTTCCCGATGAATGGGAAACCATCCAGACGCGGACGCTGACGCCGACCCCGACGCCGACGCCGGCGCTGCCGCTACTCGCGTCGCCGCCCCAGCGTCCGCGTGATCCCCGCGGACGCGGCGGTCAGCTCCTCGATCGCCGCGGCCTCCGCCCCGGAGTCGCGCGGGAGCACCACGGAGAGCGCGGCGATCACGTGTCCGCGTTCATCGCGCACGGGCACGGCCACGCCGGTGGAGACGCGCTCGATGGAGCCGGGCGCCACGACGTGACCGCGCCGCCGCACGTCGGCCAGCGCGCGGCGGAGGACCGCGGCATCCGTGATCGTCTCAGGCGACACCGCCTGAAGCGGTTTCGCGAAGACCCGCTCGACCACGTCGGCGTCGGCGTACGCGAGCAGCACGAGTCCCGACGACGACGCGTGCAGGGGGAGCCGGCCCGCCACGCGCGTGATGTTCGCGCCGGAGGTCGGCGACGAGAGCCGCTCGAGGAACAGCGCCTCGTCCTGCTCGAGCACGGCGAGCTGCGTGTGCTCGCGCAGTCGCGCCTGCACGCGCTCCATGAACGGCAGGGCCGCCTGGCGCAGGCGGAGCGCCCGGGAGCCGCGGAGCGCGAGCTCCCACAACCGCATGCCGAGGCGGACCCGATGGTGCTCGTCGCGCTCGAGCAGGCCCGCCTCGACGAGGTCGTCGACGATGCGGTGCGCGGTCGACGACGGCAGGCCGGCCCGCCGGCCGATCTCGGCGGCGGTCTGCACGGTGCGATCGGTGGAGAAGGTCTCGAGGATGCGCACGAGCCGTTCGATCGCGGAGTCACCGGAAGGTGAGTTCGCCATGCCCTCAGGGTCTCACGCTGGAGTAGCCTCGGCTCAGGAGGCACCCTTGAGCGACGTGGGCGACGAGAGCGACGCGAGCACGGAGGCTGCCGCGGGAGAGCCGGCCGAGGGCGTGCTGGCCCGTGCCATGCGGGTGATGAGCTGCTTCACCGAGGAGGAGCCGGCACTCTCGGCCGCGCAGCTCGCCGCGCACACCGGCATGCCGACATCGACCATGCATCGGCTGCTCGCGCAGCTCGTCGAGTACGGGCTCGTCATGCGGGTGCCGGGCCACGCCTACACGATCGGCGCGCGACTGTGGGAGCTCGGCGAGCTCTCGCCGCTGTCGCTGCGGCTCCGCGAGACGGCGCTGCCCCACATGATGCGCCTCTACGAGGCGACGGGCGAGAACGTGCACCTCGCGGTGCTCGATGCGCCGACGCCCGAGACGGCGACCGCCCTCTTCGTGGGCCGGCTCACGGGGCAGGGATCGATCCCGACGCTCGGGCGCATGGGCGGGAGGCATCCGCTGCACACCACCGGCGTCGGCAAGGCGCTGCTCATGACCCGTGACGAGGCGTGGCTCGGCCGATTCTTCTCGGTGCCGCTCGAGCGCGAGACGACGCACTCGATCACCTCGGAGGAGGAGCTCCGGGCCGACCTCGGGCGGGCGCGCGCCCGCGGCTACGCCACGACCCGCGAGGAGATGACCCTCGGGAACCTGTCGGTCGCGGCGCCGCTCGGGCGGGTCGACGGCCTCCCGCCCGCGGCGGTCGGCGTGGTCGCGCGACTCAGCCGTGCCGACGAGCGGCATCTCGGGCCGCTGGTGGTGCAGGCGGCGAAAGAGCTCACCAAGGCTCTGCGCGCGGGCACGACCTGAGCAGGATTCCCGCTGAGTGAGAATCCGCACGGGCTCCGGATGCTTCGAATGTCACCCTTGAAGGAAGCCACCAGCCGCGGTGACAGTCGAAGGAGACCCATGACCAGCAACAAGACGGCGGCGGCGCCCGAGGAGCTGCTCGCGGCGCCCGACCAGGCGACGCAGAACCAGATCACGCAGGAGATCCGCGACCTGCACGACGAGGTCGCGCGACGCGAAGCCGAGGGCGAGACCGTGCCCTCGACGATGTGGAACTTCCCGCCCTACCGCTCGAGCATCCTGCGCCACCCGACCAAGAACCCGCGCCTCGTCGACCCCGAGACGATCGAGCTGTGGTCGCCCGCGTACGGGCAGCGCGACGTCGCCGCCATCGAGTCCGACCTCACCCTGCAGCACACGGGCGAGCCGCAGGGCGAGCGCATCACCGTGCAGGGCCGGCTGCTCGACTCGTGGGGCCGCCCCGTCGCGAACCAGCTCATCGAGGTCTGGCAGGCGAACGCGGCCGGCCGCTACATCCACCAGCGCGACCAGCACCCGGCGCCGCTCGACCCGAACTTCACGGGCGCGGGCCGCTTCATCACGAACGACAACGGCGAGTACAAGTTCACGACCATCAAGCCGGGGCCGTATCCGTGGAAGAACCACGTCAACGCGTGGCGCCCCGCGCACATCCACTTCTCGATCTTCGGGTCGGGATTCACGCAGCGCATCGTGACGCAGATGTACTTCCCGGGCGACCCGCTCTTCGCGCTCGACCCGATCTACAACACCATTCCGCGCCAGAAGGACCGCGACCGGCTGGTCGGCACGTACGACCATGACCTCACGGTGCCCGAGTTCTCGATGGGCTACCGCTGGGACATCGTCGTCGACGGTCCGGATGCCACGTGGTTCGAGCCCGAGGGAGACCACTGATGACCGCCCGCAACCTGCGCGACCTCGGCCCGAAGACGCACGAGAAGACGCCCGGCCAGACCGTCGGACCGTTCTTCGCGTTCGGCACCGTGTACCCGAAGATGAACGAGGTCGTGTTCCCGCACAGCCCCGGCTCGGTTCGCCTGTCGGGCGCCGTGTACGACGGCGCCGGCCAGCCGATCCCCGACGCGCTCGTCGAGATCTGGGGCGCGGACTCCGAGGGCAACATCCCGCGCGGTCGCGGCTCCCGCCGTCGCGACGACTTCACCTTCACGGGATACGGCCGCTGCGCCACGACCGACGAGGGCGGCTTCGTGTTCTGGACGCTCAACCCGGGCCAGGTCGACAGCCGCGCGCCGTTCTTCGCCGCGATCGTGTTCGCCCGGGGCCTTCCCGACAAGCTGCACACGCGCATCTACCTGCCCGACGACCAGGACCTCCTCGACGCCGACCCGTTCCTCTCCTCGCTCACGCCGGACGAGCGCGCTACGCTCATCGCAACGCGCACGCCCGACGGCAACCTGCACCACGACATCCGGTTGCAGGGCGAGAAGGAGACCGTGTTCATTGCCTTCTGACGCATTCCCCGACGAGTCGCCCAGCGCGCTCGACGTGGGTCTGCTCGCGCCGGTGGCCGTCGGCCACGACGCGGAGGTGACGGATGCCGCGGTGCTCGACGCACTCGTGGCCGCCGAGGTCGCGCTCGTGCGCGCGTACGCCGACGTCGGCACGGCCCCCCGCGCCGTGGCCGACGCCGTCGAGTCGGCGCTCGGATGGCGCGGCGTCGGCGAGCCGTGCCGCGGACACGGCGTCGACCCGGTGGCGCTGGCCGGGACATCCGTCTCGGGTGGCAACCCGGTGATCCCGCTCGTGGCGACGCTGAAGGAGCGGGTGCCCGCCGAGGCCCGTGCGTGGGTGCACCGCGGCGCGACGAGCCAGGACATCCTCGACTCGGCACTCATGCTGATGGCGTTCCGGGCTGCGCGTGCCGTCGTCGCCGACCTGCGCGCGACCGAGGCGGCGCTCGCCGCGTTCGCGGAGGAGCACCGCGGCACGGTGGCCGCAGCCCGCACGCTCACCCAGCACGCGGTGCCGACGACCGTCGGGCTGCGCGCGGCGACCTGGCTGCGCGCGGTGCACCGCAGCGCCGACCGTCTCGAGGCGGCGATCGACCGGTTGCCCGCACAGCTCGGCGGCGCCGGCGGAACCCTGGCGTCGTTCGTCGAGATCGCGGGGCCGGATGTCGCGCCCCGCATGCCCGAGCGCTTCGCCGCGTCGCTCGGGCTCGCCGCGCCCGAGGCGCCGTGGCACACCACCCGCTGGCCCGTCACCGAACTCGGCGATGCGCTGGTGGCGGCGATCGATGCGCCGGGGGTGATCGCGGCGGATGTCGCGACCCTCAGCCGCACCGAGATCGGCGAACTCGCCGAGGGCCTCGGCGGCGGGTCATCCGCCATGCCCCAGAAGCAGAACCCGGCGGGCGCCGTGCTCATCCGCTCGGCCGCACTGCGCGCTCCGCAACTCGGCGCGACCCTGCACGTCGCCGCGGCAGGCGCGGTCGACGAACGGCCAGACGGCGCCTGGCACGCCGAGTGGCCCACGCTGCGAGAGCTCCTGCGGCTCGCGCTCGGCGCCACGGCGCACGCGGCGCGCCTCGTCGAGGGGCTCTCGGTCGACCGCGACGCGGTCGCGCGCAACCTCACGCTCACCCGCGGGCTCATCGTGGCCGAGCGACTCTCGCTCGTGCTCGGCCCGCGCATCGGGCGCGATCGGCTCGCGGCGCTCATCGCTGCGGCACGCGGTGGCGACGGCGGCGACCTCGCCACGCTCGTGCGGGCCCTTCCCGAGGCCGCCGACCTCGACGTCGACGCCCTGCTCGACCCCGCGAAGTACACCGGGCTCGCCGCCCGGCTCGTCGATGATGCCGTCGCCGGCGCCGGTGACGTCGCCCGCCCCCACGCCGGTGCGCAGCCGGCTCGACCGGAGGACACCCCATGACCGTTCCCCACATCGCCCTGACCGACGAGGTCGGCCCCGCGGGTGCCCCGCTCGTCGTGCTGGGTTCCTCGATCGGCACCTCCTCGGTGCTGTGGGAGCAGGTCATCCCCATCCTCGCCGACCGGTACCGGGTCGTCGCGTGGGACCTCCCCGGACACGGGCGCGCGCGACCGGCGACCGAGCCGTTCACGATCGCCGAGCTGGCGGACGCGGTCGCCGAGGCCGTCTCGGGGTCGGGCCCCGTGTTCTATGCGGGCGTTTCGCTCGGCGGCGCCGTGGGCCTCGAGTTGCTGCTGCGGCATCCCGAGCTCGTGAAGGCCGCGGCGATCGTCTGCTCGGGCGCCAAGATCGGCCAGTCCGAGACCTGGCACGAGCGGGCGGACCAGGTGCGGGCGCAGAGCACGTCGGTGCGCATCATCCCATCGGCTCAGGTCTGGTTCGCACCCGGTTCGATCGAACGCGAGCCCGAGCTCACCGGCCGCCTGCTGCATGTGCTGCAGGACGCCGACGACGAGAGCTACGCGGCGTGCTGCGACGCGCTCGCCGAGTTCGACGTGCGCGACCGGCTGGGTGAGATCACCGCTCCGGTGCTGGCGGTGTGGGGTGAGCACGACACC
Organism: Agromyces sp. H66; assembly: GCF_004959775.1. Lineage (GTDB taxonomy): Bacteria > Actinomycetota > Actinomycetes > Actinomycetales > Microbacteriaceae > Agromyces. The sequence continues at coordinate 84,760 of NZ_SJZG01000009.1, read as the reverse complement.
GCGACGCCCGAGGCGACCGCCGCGGAGATCGCGAACGGCGTGCGTGACGGCCGCCTCGAGCGCATCGCGGGTGCCGCGCACCTCCCGCCCGCCGAGCGTGCACAGGAGACGGCGGAACTACTGCTCGACTTCTTCGGGACGAGGGGTTGAGCGCGATGACGCGACCGCAGGGCGACGGCCTGACCGACGGCGAACGGTACGACCAGGGCATGACCGTTCGGCGCGAGGTGCTCTCGAACGAGCACGTCGACCGTGCGACCGCCGCGGCGACCTCGTTGACCGCGGACTTCCAGGACTTCATCACGCGGGTCGCGTGGGGTGACGTGTGGTCGCGGCCGGGCCTCGATCGCCGGATGCGATCGGTCGCCGTGCTCACCTCGCTCATCGCGCACGGACACGAGGAAGAGCTCGCGATGCACCTGCGCGCGGCGCGGCGCAACGGGCTCACGATCGAGGAGATCGAAGAGGTCATCCTGCAGTCGGCGATCTACTCGGGCGTGCCCGCCGCGAACACCGCGTTCCGGATCGCCGGCGAGGTGTTCGGCGACGAGGTGTCGTAGCGCCCGCGCCCCTCACGCCCCCGCCCCCCGCACCTCGCCCATTTCGCCGAGCGCGTGCAGATCCGACCAGCGCGCACGCGGACGCAATTGCGCTCGACGGATCTGCACGCGCTCGGCGGGGCGGGGGCTGGGGGCTGGGGCGGGGGCTGGGGCGGGGGCTGGGGCGGGGGCCGGCCCGTCACGAGCCGCCGCGGATCGAGAAGAACTCGCCCTGCAGGCCGCGGAGCGCACGCTCGACCGTGTCGTACAGCCAGTCGAGGGCAGCGAGGTGCTGCGTCGTGGTGCGCCGGTGGAGGCACACGTCGACCGGGTGCATGTCGACCGGAAGCGGCTTCAGCGTGAGCGGCCAGGCCGTGGTCCACGCCGCGCCGATCGTGTCGGGCACGGTCGCGATGAGGTCGGGGCCGGCCACGAGCATCGGCGGCACGGACGCGAAGTGGTTGACCGTGATCGGATCCTCCATCGCGATCGAGGCCCGCCGAAGCGCGGCGCGCAGGTTGGGCAGACCCGAGTCGCCGGCGACCACGATGTGCGTGGCGGCCGCGTACGATGCGGCGGTCAGCTCGGCATCGGCCAGGGGATGTCGCGTCGACATGAGCACCCCGTAGGCCTGCTGCTTGAGCACCACGTGCTCGAGGCCGGCCCGCACGGGGGACGACGTGACCGCGAGGTCGACGGCTCCCGTCGCGAGCCACTCGGGCAGGGCGGCCACGTCGAGCGCCACCGCGTCGATGCGCACGTCGGGGGCGGTGCGGCGGATGATCTGCGTGATGGCGGGCAGGTAGCCGATCTCGCCGAGCTCCGACAGGGCGATGCGGAACCGTCGCCGCGAGCTGCCCGGGTCGAAGGAGTGCACGGCGTCGAGCGTCCGGTCGACGCCCACCACGGCGTCGCGGAACCCGGGGAAGACCGCGTCGGCGAGCGGGGTCGGCTCCATCGCGCGACCCACCCGGCGGAACAGCGGGTCGCCGAGCTCGCGTCGGAGCCGGGCGAGCGACTGGCTCACCGCGGGCTGCGTCACGTAGAGGCGCTCGGCCGCGACCGTGAGGCTCCGCGCCTCGTAGACCGCCACGAAGACGCGCAGGAGGTTGAGGTCGATGGGGTGCTCCGAGCCATTCGGGAATCGTTCCCCAAGGATAAGCGCTGCTTATCGGAGAACCCTCTCGCGACTGAGGCATCCGCATAGCATGGGCACGTCCCGCGCATCGCCGGGCGTGCCCGAACGAAGGAGTTCCCCATGGCCGAGTCCCTCGCCGACGCCATCGCCCGCGCCGGGAGCGCGGTCGAGTTGCTGCGCAACGCACCCGCACGGCCGACGATCTTCCCGGTGACGCCGGAGTACAGCAACTGGCGCTCCGAGCAGCAGTCCTGGCGAAGCACGGTGGCGCTGCTCGACCAGTCGCACCACATGACCGACCTCTTCATCTCGGGGCCCGACGCGCTGCGACTGCTCGCCGACGTCGGCGTGAACAGCTTCGCGAAGTTCGCGGTCGACAACGCCAAGCAGTTCATCGCGGTGAACCACGAGGGGTACCTCATCGGCGACGCGATCCTGTTCTACCTCGCCGAGAACGAGTTCGACCTCGTCGGGCACCAGATGGTGATCGACTGGGTGCAGTTCCACGGCGAGACCGGCGACTACGACGTCACGTTCGAGCGCGACGGCAATTCCATCGTGCGCGCCGGCGACCCGAAGCTGTTCCGCTTCGAGCTGCAGGGTCCCAACGCCCTCGCGCTGATGGAGACGGTCACGGGCGCGCCGGTGCCGCCCACGAAGTTCTTCCACATGGCCACGTTCACGATCGACGGCCTCACGGTGCGCTCGCTGCGGCACGGCATGGCGGGGCAGCCGGGCTTCGAGCTCTTCGGCCCCTGGGAGCAGGGGGAGCGCGTTCGATCGGCGCTGGTGCGCCACGGCGACGAGTTCGGCCTCGTGCTCGTGGGCTCGAAGGCGTACTCGTCGGCCAACCTGGAGTCGGCGTGGGTTCCGTCGCCGCTTCCCGCGATCTTCAGCGGCGACGGAACCGAGGAGTATCGGCGATGGCTCCCGGCCGCCGCTGCCGGGTCGCTCGCGGGCAGCTTCACGTCCGACCGCATCGAGGACTACTACGTCACGCCCTACGATCTCGGCTACGGTCGCAGCGTCGCGTTCGACCACGACTTCATCGGTCGCGAGGCCCTCGAGCGGCACGCGCAGAACCCCCGTCGTCAGAAGGTCACCCTGGTCTGGAACGACGAGGATGTCGCGGCGGCGATCGGCTCCCTCATGAAGCCCGGCCTGCCGGCGAAGTACATCGACCTCCCGAAGGCGCGGTACGGCCTCTACCAGGTGGATCGTGTGCTCGCGGACGGCCGCGATGTCGGCATCTCCCATGACGTGGGCTACATCACGAACGAGCAGGTGTTCGCGTCGCTCGCAAGCATCGAGAACGACTTCGCCGCGCCGGGCACCGAGGTGACGGTGGTGTGGGGTGAAGAGCCGAACTCGCGCAAGCCCGTCGTCGAGCCGCACCGGCAGGTCGAGATGCGCGCCACCGTGCAGCCGGCGCCGTACTCGTCGTTCGCGCGCGAGAACTACCGGAAGGACACGTAGGCCCCGGGCGCCGACGGCGCGCTCACCGCACCGCCCCCGTCGCCCCGCTGTGCCGCAGCGCCTCGTCGATCTGTGCGGCGGTGCGGAGGAGGGCGGGCAGGTACTCGTCGCGGAGGCGCTCGAGGCTCGACGTCGCCGCGGCACCCGACACGTTGACGGCCGCGATGACGCTTCCGTCGCGGGCGTGCACGGGTGCGGCGATGCTGCGCACCCCGATCTCGAGCTCCTGGTCGACGAGCGCCCAGCCCTGCGCTCGCACCTCGTCGAGGATCGCGCGGAGCTCCGCGGGGTCGGTCACCGTGCGATCGGTGTGGTGCTCGGCGTGCAGCGAATGCAGCAGCGGCTCGAGCTCGTCGTCGGGGAGCGCCGCGAGCAGCACCCGGCCCATCGAGGTCGCGTGCGCGGGGAAACGCGTGCCGATCGTGATGCCGACGTTCATGATGCGCCGAGTGGGCACGCGAGCGACGTAGACGATATCGGCGCCGTCGAGCACCGAGGCCGACGTCGACTCGCCGAGCTCGTGCGACAGCGCCTCGAGGTGCGGCTGGACGAGTTCGGGCAACGTGAGCGCCGAGAGATAGCTGAACCCGAGCTCGAGCACGCGCGGGGTGAGTTGGAAGAGCCGCCCATCGCCCGAGACGTACCCGAGGCCGATCAGCGTGTGCAGGAACCGGCGGGCGGCCGCCCGGGTGAGCCCGGTGCGTTCGGCGACCTCGCTCAGGGTCATCCGCGGATGGTCCGCGTCGAAGGCACGGATGACCGCGAGCCCGCGAGCGAACGACTGCACGTACTGGTCGCTCGGCTCGGGCTGCATGGAAGTCACGCTACCGGGAGCACGCTAGCGTTCGAGCACGACGGCGAGGCCCTGGCCGACGCCGATGCAGATGGCCGCGACGCCCACGCCGCCGCCTCGCCGGGCGAGCTCGTGCGCGAGGTGGCCGATGATGCGGCCACCGGATGCCCCGAGCGGATGTCCGATGGCGATGGCACCGCCGTGGATGTTGACCTTCTCGGGGTCGAGGTCGGGCCACAGCCGGAGGCACGCGATCGATTGCGACGCGAACGCCTCGTTGAGCTCGACCACGTCGACGTCGGCCCAGGTGCGGCCGGCCCGGGCGAGCGCCCGGTTCGCCGCCTCGACGGGCGCGATGCCGAACGTGTGCGGGTCGTTGCCGAACGCGCCGCGCCCCGTGATGCGGGCGAGCGGATCGGCGTCGATCGGGGCATCCTCACCGCCGATGAAGAGCATCGAGGCGCCGTCGTTGAGCGGTGAGGCGTTGCCGGCCGTGACGGTGCCGTCGGGGCGGAAAGCGGGCTTCAGTCCCGACAGCGTCTCGACCGAGGCATCCGGCCGGATGCCCTCGTCGCGGGTGAGCGTCGTGCCGGGCACGGGCACGACCTCGGCGTAGAGGCCCGCGTCCCACGCGGCGGCCGCGAGGTGGTGGCTGCGCACGGCGAACTCGTCCTGCTCCTCGCGCGTGATGCCGAAGCGGTCGGCGAGCTGCTCGGCGGTCTCGCCGAGCGGCACGGTCCACTCCTTCGGCATGCGCGGGTTCACCATGCGCCAGCCCAGCGTCGTCGAGTGCATGGTCTCGGATGCCGCGGGGTACGGGTTCTGCGGCTTCAGCACCACCCACGGGGCGCGGCTCATCGACTCGACGCCGCCCGCGAGCACGAGGTCGGCGTCGCCGGTCTCGACGGCGCGGCTGGCCTGGATGATGCTCTCGACGCTCGAGCCGCAGAGCCGGTTCACGGTGCTGCCCGTCACCGACGTGGGCAGGCCGGCGAGCAGGGCCGCCATGCGGGCGACGTTGCGGTTGTCCTCGCCGGCCTGGTTGGCGTCGCCGAGGATGACGTCGTCGATGCGGGCCGGGTCGAGGTCGGGATGCCGCGACATCAGCGCCTCGATGGTGTGCGCCGCGAGGTCGTCGGGGCGGACGCCCGCGAGGCCCTTGCCGAATCGCCCGAACGGGGTGCGGATCGCGTCGTAGACGTAGCTGGCGGTCATCGCTGCTCCTTCAGGTCGAGGCCGAGCAGCTCGCGCAGCTCGTCGACGGTGGTGCCGAACGTCTCGCGCACCACGAGGCCGTCGGGGGTGATGTCGAACACGGCCCGGTCGGTGTAGATGCGGTCGACGCATCCGACGCCCGTGAGCGGGTAGGTGCAGTCGGCGACGATCTTGGGGGTGCCGTCGCGGGTGAGGAGGTCCATCATCACGAACACCTGCTTGGCGCCGATGGCGAGGTCCATGGCGCCGCCGACGGCCGGGATCGCGTCGGGGGCACCGGTGTGCCAGTTCGCGAGGTCGCCGCGGGCCGACACCTGGAAGGCGCCGAGCACGCACACGTCGAGGTGGCCGCCGCGCATCATCGCGAACGAGTCGGCGTGATGGAAGTACGCGGCGCCGGGCCGCTCGGTCACGGGCTGCTTGCCGGCGTTGATGAGGTCGGGGTCGACCTGATCGGGCTCGGGGGCCGGGCCCATGCCGAGCATGCCGTTCTCGGTGTGGAGGATGACGGCGTCACCCGGCGGGAGGTAGTTGCCGACGAGCGTCGGGATGCCGATGCCGAGGTTGACGTACGAACCCTCGGGGATGTCGCGGGCGACGACCGCCGCGAGTTCCTGCCTGCCCATGCTCATGATGCCGCCTCCCCGATGAACGCGCCGTCGCGGAGCCAGGGCCGCTCGCCCACCTCCACGACGTGGTCGACGTAGATGCCCGGGGTGACGACCACCTCGGGGTCGAGCGCGCCGAGCTCGACGACGGAGTCGACCTGCGCGATGGTCGTGGTCGCCGCCGCGGCCATGATCGGGCCGAAGTTGCGCGCCGTCTTGCGGTAGACGAGGTTGCCCCACGGGTCGGCGTGCAGGGCGCTGACGAGCGCGAAGTCGGCACGGATCGGATACTCGAGCACGTACTGGCGACCGTCGATCTCGCGCGTCTCCTTGCCCTCGGCGAGGAGCGTGCCGTAGCCCGTCGGCGTGTAGAACGCGCCGATGCCCGCGCCCGCGGCGCGGATGCGCTCGGCGAGGTTGCCCTGCGGCACGAGCTCGAGCTCGATGAGGCCGGCGCGGTACAGGCCGTCGAAGACCTGCGAGTCGGACTGGCGGGGGAACGAGCAGACGATCTTGCGCACCCGGCGCGCGGCGAGCAGTGCCGCGAGGCCGGTCTCGCCGTTGCCCGCGTTGTTGTTCACGATCGTGAGGTCGGACGCGCCCTGTTCGATCAGCGCGTCGATGAGCTCGACCGGCTGGCCGGCGCGACCGAAGCCGCCGATCATGATCGTCGCGCCGTCGGGGATCTCGGAGAGCGCGGTGGCGACGCTCTCTCGCACCTTCGATTTCACCGAGCACCATCCTTGTGTTCGTGATACGAACGACTGTTCGCACAGCGTCAGGATAGCACGATGCCGTGCCCAGCCGCGCGCCGCCCGCCGCGGTCCCGTGGAGGACCCCGACTGCGGCGAAGTCCGCTGCCGCACAGAGGAGATCTCCCGCGAGTTTCCTCAGAGTTTCTAGGTGCCGTGCGTGTGCACTCGTGCATGAAACTATTCATGAAACTCGACGGCTTGGGTGATGTGTTGCAGCGTGTGCTGAACGGCGCATCGGCGGGATCCCTGGAGACCGGGGTGCTGGACTTCAAGCGCGACCCGCACACGATCACTGGCCCTGACCCGCCTGGCAATCCTCAGGCACGCCTGATCGAGGAATTGGTCGACGCCGTCGTCTGCTTCGCGAACGCGCGCGGCGGACGGATCGTGCTCGGCGTAGACGACAAGGCCACCGGTGAAACGGCGTTCAGCGGAACATCCGTCGATTCAGCGATGCTGCGCAGTCGGATCTACGGCAACACCCGGCCGCAGCTGACCGTGCCGCAGCAAATGGCGGACCTCGATGACAGGAGCCTGCTGCGGGCACTCAACGTGCTCGACCGGGAGGATCGTCTGCTGATCGCCGGAGAGATTCTCTTCACGACGCCGGCACATGACGGCGTCGACATTCTCGCGCGGACCGCAGCGGGTGCCGAACCGTCGGTTCGCAGGTTGCGAGAGCCGCTGGTGCTGCTCCTCCCGAGGACCCTCGACACCATTCGCTCCACCATCGATCCTGAGGTCGCGCATGTCGCTCTGGCCGGCGGCCAGGAGATCGCTTTGCCTGACTTCTCGCCGATCGCGATCGATGAAGCTGTCACCAACGCGTTGGTGCACCGTGACTACTCTCGACCGGACAGGGTGGTCATCGACCACTCCCCGAACGCGCTGCGCGTATGGTCACCCGGTGGCCTGCCATTCGGCGTGACGGAGGATCGCCTGCTCAGCACGGTCTCGACGCCGCGGAACGCGGCGCTCATGGGCGCGATGCAGCAGCTTGGACTCGCTGAGCGCGCATCACGCGGTATCGACAGGATGTTCCGGGAACAGGTCCGAGTCGGTCAGCAGATTCCGGGCATCCGGGCAGACGAGTACTCGGTCGAGATCTCCTTCACAAGCGGTGCCCCAAACCGAGCGTTCGCCGGCTACGTGGCCACGCTCCCTCGAGCGCTTCGTGACAACGTTGATGCGATGCTCGCGCTCGTGCATCTCTGTCAACGCCCCACGCTCACTCTGAGCGACGCCGCACGCCTCCTGCAGTTGAGTGAACCCGAGGCGAAGGATCGACTCGACGCCCTGGCTGCCGGCGCAGAGGCGATCATCGAGCGAGATGGCGACGCCCGTCGAGGGACCCGCTGGCGGCTACGCTCATCCGTCGCTTCGGCGCTCGGGACTGCCGTGCAACACCGTGCGCGAGCGGACTCTGCTCGCCCCCGCGTCGAAGCCCACCTCCACGAGTACGGATGGATCACCAACAAGACCATTCGCAACATGTTCGACCTCGACCTGCAGCAGGCGAACCAGATACTCAGCGACTTGCGCGCAGCGAATGTCGTTGTGAAAGACCCGACGGGCCGCAGCGAGGGCCATCCATCCGTTGGTTGCCAGCAGATCGATTGGACGGACCATTCAAGCGGTGATGTCGATTCGGGAGGAGCAGACCGGACCGCCGGCGGGTGCTCAGTCGAGCGGCTCGATGAGCGACGGATCCTCGGGGTCGGCGGTACGCGAGTTGTTGACCTTGCGGTCGACCTCGTGGCTCTCGATGGTCGATGCCACCTTCGACGACTCGGCGTCGAGCAGCGCGACCATGTGCTCCTTGCCGGCGTCGTCGAGCTTCACGGGCGCGAGGTACTCGTCCCACGCGTCGCGGTCGAGGAACACGGGCATGCGGTCGTGCACCTCGCCCGAGGCATCCCGAGCCTCACGCGTGATGATGGAGGTCGAGACCTCCCACTCGTCGCCCACCTTGCGCGCCGTGTAGATGCCGGCCGCGGCGAGCATCGGCCGCTCGCCGTGCAGGAAGAACGCCTGCTTGTGCCCTGGCTCGCCCGTCCACTCGTAGTAGCCCCGCATCGGCACGAGGCAGCGCGACGATGCGAACGCGCCCTTCCAGAGCCCGTTCGTCGCCACGGTCTCGATGCGGGTGTTGAACTGGGGCCGCTTGGACTCCTTCATGAAGGAGGGGTGGAAGTTCCAGACCGCCGCGTCGATCGAGCGCACCACCTCGCCGGTCTCGCGGTTCGGCCGCTCGCGCACGATCGGGATCACCTGGGTCGGCGCGATCGAGTACTGCGGCCGCCAGTCGCGGTAGTCGCCGCCCTGGGCGACGAACTCCTGGATCATCTCGTCGACCTTGGCGTCGTTGGCGAAGCGTCCGCACATGCTGCCAGTCTGCACCCGCCCGCCGACATGCGCACGGCCCGGATTCAGCCGGGCTGGGCGATCGGCAGCACCTCCGCGCTTGGAAGCGACGCGAGGAAGGCACCGGTGACGAGCAGCTTCGAACCCCGGATGCCGCTGCCCACGATCAGCCGGTCGTGCCGCGCCACTCCTCATCCTCGTACGTCACCGCCGGCGTCCGCGGCGGCGGCCCGGTGCGGAACCCCACGAGCTTGTGCGACCCGTCGCAGAACGGGCGCACGGCAGATGCACCGCACCGGCAGAGCGCGAAGGTGCGGCGGTTCGGCTCGATGGGCGCACCGTGCTCGTCGAGCAGCGCGAGATCGCCTCGCACGAGCAGCGGGCCGTCGGGGCACGCGGTGATCGAGACCGGTCGAGCGGATGCCTCAGCGTCCGTCACAGGGGCCTCCGAAGCGCCGACTCGCCGCGCTCGAACCGCTCGCGCAGGCCGCCCCAGAGTCGCCCGTCGACCGTGAGGCACGCCGACGCGCCGAAGAGGATGTCGCGGGCGAGTTGCGGTTCCTCCTCCGCGAGCGCGCCCGCCAGGTCGCGGGCCGCGAGCTGCTCGTGCACCGCGTCGGCTTCGACGTGCTCGTCGAAGTAGTCGGCGACGTCCTCGCCGAAACCGAGCCGTCGCAGCCCGTTCGCGTAGGCACGGCACGGCAGCGACGACGTCATCTCGTAGGCGGCGAGATGCCCGACGATCGCACCGCGAAGGCGTCGGTGCAGGCCGAACAACGACATGAGGTTCATCGACGTGTACACCTCGACCGGCACGTGGTCGGCGTAGGCGCCGTAGCGGTCGTCGAGTCCCGCACCGCGCATCGCGCGAGCGAAGATCGTCGCGTGCAGGCGATCGGGTCGGCCGCCGCCGTACTCGTCGGCCTGGATCTCGACGAGCGCCGACTTCGCGCGCCCGTGCAGCCGCGGGATCGCCCAGCTGTGCGGGTCCGCCTCCTTCAGCGTGTAGATCGAACGGCAGGCGAGGATCTCGCGCGCCTGGTCGGCCGTGGCATCCCGTTCGACGAACCCCGACAGGCTCGGCGAGTCGTCGTCGCCCACGAGCGCGAACAGGGCCTCCGGCACGTCGCGCACGGCGACCGGCTGTCGCACCGAGTGGCGCAATGCCTCCTCGAACTCGCGCTCGATCGGGCCGCGCACCGCGAGCAGTCGCGGGTCCCACTCCCACGAGTCGGACACGCCCTCGAGGCCGCCGTAGTGCAGCTCGTACATGAGGAAGAGCGCGAGCTGCACGTCATCGTCGATGAGCGGGTCGACGGATGCCGCGAGCCCCTCGGTCGCGGCAAGGGCGAGGTCGCCCACCGACGCGTGCTCGGGACCGGTGAGGACCTCGATGAGCGCGGCGGTGATCGGTCCGCGCGGCTCGGGCAGCGCCATGGGGCGCATTCGCGCGTCGGTCAGTCGACGCTCGGCGGTGATGGTCATGACTGCCCCCCTCGGTCGGTCATGTGCCCACCGTACGGAGGTCGGAGTCTCGCGCGGGAGGGGTTGACCCGCAACCCCATGTGACCTTCGGCCCGCCGCGGCGCGCCCGGGGCCGCGATGATTCGGGCATGGCGGACGCAGTGAAGGACCCGAATCCACCCGAGCCGAACCATGAGCCCGAACCCGGGCCTCCCGGCATCGTCGTCGGCGTCGACGGCTCCGAGTCGTCGGTGTCGGCGCTGCGTTACGCCGCCGACCTGGCCCCCAAGCTGGGACTCCGCGTGCGCGCCCTCGCGGTGTGGAACTACCCGGTGTACTTCTACGGCGGGTACTACCCGCAGTTGGACTGGACGCCCGAGGACGACGCCGATCGCATCGTCGCCAGGGCCACCGAGGAGGTGTTCGGCACCGAGGTGCCGGAATGGTTCGCGACCCGTACCCGCCAGGGCCGCCCGGCCGAGTCGCTCATCGAGGAATCGGGGCACGCCGAGATGATCGTCGTGGGCAGCCGCGGTCACGGCGGCTTCGCCGGCCTGCTCCTGGGATCGGTCAGTGCCGCGGTCGCCGAGCACGCGCGCTGCCCGGTGCTGGTCGTACACGGGCGCTGATCCGATGGCCGCACACCTCCAGTTCCTCGGAGCCGCCGATACCGTCACGGGCTCGAAGTTCCTCGTCGACACCGGTGACTCCCGGGTGCTCGTGGACTGCGGGCTCTTCCAGGGCTTCAAGGTGCTACGCGAGCGCAACCGAGCACCGTTCCCGGTACCGCCCGAGTCCATCGACGCGGTGGTGCTGACCCATGCGCACCTCGACCACACGGGCTACCTCCCCGCGCTCGTGCGCGACGGGTTCCGGGGGCCCGTGTACGCGACGCCCGGCACCGCCGAACTGTGCGGGGTGCTCCTCCCCGACAGCGGGTACCTCCTCGAGGAGGAGGCCAGGCACGCGGCATCCGGCGGCTGGTCCTCGCACCGCCATCCGACTCCGCTCTACACGGCAGCGGATGCCGCGCGGTCGCTCGAGCGGTTCGTCCCCGTCGACTTCGACGCCACCCACCGCGTCGGGCGCGACCTCGAGTTCACCCACGTGCCCGCCGGCCACATCCTGGGGGCCGCGGGCGTCCGAGTGCGGGTCGGCGGTCGCGTCGTGCACTTCACGGGCGACCTCGGCCGGCCGAACGACCCGCTCCTGCACCCGCCGCGTCCGCTCGAGCCGGCCTCCGTGCTCGTCACCGAGTCGACGTACGGCGACCGCCTGCATCCCAAGGACGACGTGGAGGAGGTGCTCGGCGACGTCGTGCGCCGGGTCGCGAAGCAGGGCGGGGTCGTGCTCATCCCGGCGTTCGCCGTCGCGCGCACCGAGACCGTGCTCCTGCACCTCTCCCGCCTCCGCGACCGCGGCGAGATCCCCGACATCCCGATCTACCTGAACAGCCCGATGGCGGTCGACGCGGCCGCGATCTACCGGCGCCACCCCGAGGAGCACCGGCTCGACCCCGACGAGATCGCCCGCATGTACGGTCTCGCGAGGCCCGTGCACACGGTCGACGACTCGAAGCTGCTGAACCTGCGGGGCGGCCCGATGATCATCATCTCGGCGAGCGGCATGCTGACCGGCGGCCGCATCCTGCACCACCTCGTCGCCTATGGGTCCGACCGTCGCAATGCGATCGTGCTCACGGGCTACCAGGCGGGCGGCACGCGCGGCTCCGCGCTGCTCGGCGGGGCGAGTTCGCTGCGCATCTTCGGCGAGGACGTGCCGATCCGCGCCGAGGTCGTCGCGATCGACGGCATGTCCTCGCACGCCGACGCCGACGAGCTCATGGCATGGATGCGCGCGGTCGACGAGCCGCCCGACATGGTCTACGTGACGCACGGCGAGGCCGTCGCGTCCGACACCCTTCGCGCCCGCATCAAGCGGGAGCTGCACTGGCCGGTGCGCGTGCCCGAGCACCTGGAACGCGTCAGGATGGACGCACCCGAACGACAGGAGATCGCATCATGACCGATCACGTGATCCTCGCCCTCGACGGCGGCGCCGCCAACGCGGTCGCCGAACGGTGGGTGGCCGAACGCTGCCGGCATTTCGACGTCGACGTCGAGGTGACGACCGTGCTCGAGCACGTACCACTCGCGGCGGGCTACCCCGACGTCGAGCGCGATCGGCGCCGGGAGCGGCTCGATCGCGTCGCCGAACGGCTGCGCGAGCGGCTGCCGGACGCCTCGGTGCACGTCGAGCTGCGCCAGGGCGACATCGTCGACGAGCTCCTCGACGCGTCGAAGGCGGCGAACCTGCTCGTGATCGGCATGACCTACGTCGACGCCATCGACGAACTCGCGCACCTGCCCCTCGGGCTGCGCCTCGCGGGCCGCACGGGCGGCGTGCTCGTCGTCGTGCCGACCGCCTGGTCGGGCGGCGGCAGCGGTGTGGTCGTCGGATGGGATCCGGATGCCGCGAGCGACGCCGCCATGGCGTTCGCCGCCCGGGAGGCGCGGCACGCGGCATCCGCGTTGACCATCGTGCACGCGGGCGGCGGCGCGCCCCCGCGCGAACTCGAGGTGGCGGCCGAGCGGATCCGCGCGAGCCATCCCGAGACCCCGGTGAACGTGGTGCCCAACGAACGCTCGGCGGCCGACGCCATCCTCGAGGCCGCGCGCGACGCGGCCCTCGTCGTGGTCGGGTCGCACGGCCGCGGTCCGCTGGAGGACCTGCTCATCGGTTCGGTCAGCGAGCACGTGCTGGCCCGGTCGTCGGTGCCGGTCGCCGTCGCGCCCGTGCCCGCCGAGCCGATCGAGGTGTCGCCGGGCCTCGAGGACGAGGACCTCATCTGAGGCGACGGCCTCGGGGAGACGGGACTGACCGACCTCGACGAGACGGGTCAGTCCCGGGCGAGACGGGTCACTCCCGGGTGAGACGGGTCACTCCCGGGGGCCGACGATCATGAGCGGCGCGGGGAGCGACACGAGCAGCTCGTGGCTCACCGAGCCGAGCAGGAACCTCGCGAGGGTTCCGCGCCCGTGGCTGCCGACGACCAGCAGCGCCGCGCCGTCCGCGACGCGTTGCAGCGCCTCGGCGGCGGGTCCGGGCTCGAGCCGTCCGGTCGGCCGGGTGTGCAGGCGTCGGGCGAACTCGACGGCTTCCTCGAGGACCCCTCGATGCATGTCCTCGAGCGCGTCGATGTCGGCCAGGTACTCGGGGTAGGCGGTGTTCCAGCCCGGCGGGATGCTCCACGCGTGCACGACCTCGAGCTCCGCGCCGAGGCGCTGGGCTTCGGCGGCGGCCGTCTCCAGCGCCGCCATCGACGCGGGCGAGCCGTCGACGCCGACGACCACCGCGGGTCGCGTGTCGGTCGCCGGACGCGATGGGATGACCGCCACGATTCCCCCTCCGTGACGGCCGGCCAATCGGGACCCGGTGGTCCAACGGGAGCCGCGATGCGTCGCCGGCGCTCCCACGACCACGAGGGTGTCGGCGCCGAACTCCTCGGCGAGCACCGTGCTCGGCGACCCGTGCTCGGTCTCGGTCGTGATGTTCAGGTCGGGTCGCTCGGCGCGCAGCTTTTCAGCGACGTCCATGAGTCGCACCCGCTCGTCCGACAGCTCGCCGCCCGCCCGCAGGTACTCGCTCGCCGTGGGCGTGCCGCCGATCGCGTGCACGATCTTCAGCGGCGTCCCGACCCCGCGGGCGACCGCCCATTCGAGCGCGGCCTCGGACTCCGGCGTGCCGTCCCAGCCGACGACGATGCGAGTGAACATGACGGCAGGCTGCCCCAGCCGTCGCGGCCGCCGTGGGGTCGAAGGTCACATGGGTTTCGCCCGGCGGGTGCCGGACGCGGGACCTTCGGCCCGCCCGCGGCTGCCGCCGGCTCCTACCGTCGAAGCACATCGAATGACGATCATTCATGAAAGGAGCCGACCATGGCTGGATCACTCAGCCGTTTCGACCCGTTCGCCGAACTCTCGGCGCTGCAGAAGCAGCTCTTCTCCGACGGACTGTTCGGGCAGGCACGCCGGCAGATGCCGATCACCGACATCTACACGCAGGACGACTCGAAGCTCACCGTCGAAGCGCACCTGCCCGGCTTCTCGCAGGACGACATCGAGATCAACGTCGACGAGGGTGCGCTGGTCGTGCGCGCCGAGCGGCACGAGAAGGAAGAGGACAAGGGCAAGAAGTACGTCGTGCGCGAGTCGAGCTCGAGCTACTACCGGCGCATCCAGCTTCCCGAGCAGGCCGATCAGGACGCCGTCAGCGCCTCCTTCGAGGAGGGCGTGCTGCACGTCACGGTGCCGTTCAAGGAGCTGCCGAGCCCGCGCAAGGTCGAGATCAAGCGCGGCGGCGACGCGACGTCGTGACGATCGGCGCCGCGACGTCGTGACGATCGGGGCCGGGCCGGGGCGGGGGCGGCCCGGCCGAGGGACCTTCGGACTTGCCGACGGATGCCGCGGGCGACCAGACTCGATGCATGAACGATGACGCCGTCAACAACCGCCCGCCGACCCGAGCGCTCACCGAAGAGGAGTGCTGGCAGCGGATCGACGACGCACCCTACGGGCGCGTCGCCGCGGCCGCGGCGGGTCAGGTCGACATCTTCCCGGTGAACCACGCCGTCGACTCGCACGGCGCCGACGCGCGCACGATCGTGTTCCGAACCTCGCCGGGCACCAAGCTCCTCGAGCTCACGATCCACGAGACCGTCGCGTTCGAGGTCGACGGCTTCACCGACGCCGACGCCTTCAGCGTGGTCGTCAAGGGCACGGCCGAGGAGTTCGACCGCCGCGGCGAGGTCGACGCCGCCGAGAAGCTCGGCATCGCCCCGTGGGCGCCCGAGGAGAAGACCCGGTGGGTGCGGATCACCCCCACCGAAGTGAGCGGCCGCATGTTCCAGCGACGGCAGGTCGCTCCGGCGGGCTGACCGGGCGAACCGGCTGAGTGATGCCACGGGCCGGCCCCGTGGCATCCCTCATCTCGGCTGGTCGCGGTGCTCGAGCTGGTAGACGGCCGCCTGCGTGCGACGTTCGAAGCCGAGCTTGCGCAGGAGTCCCGAGACGTAGTTCTTCACGGTCTTCTCGGCGAGGTCGAGCTGCTCGCCGATCTGCCGGTTGGTGAGCCCCTCGGCGATGAGGGCGAGCACCTGCCGTTCGCGCAGGTTGAGGGAGCCGAAGCGGGGATCCTCGCGGTCTTCGGACGCGGCCCTCGTCGCCACCTGCCTCGTGACCCCCGCATGCAGCAGGTTTCGCCCGGCCGCGGCTGCGCGAACGTGGTCGACGAGCTTCGAGCCGTTGATGTTCTTCAGCACGTACCCCGACGCGCCCGCGAGCACCGCGCTCATCGCGGCCTCGTCGTCGTCGTACGCCGTGAGGATCAGGCATCGGATCTCGGGATGCCTCGACCGGATCTCGCGGCACAGCGCGATGCCGTCGCCGTCGGGCAGGAGCATGTCGAGCAGCGCGACGTCGGGCAGGGTGGCATCGATGCGGGGGAGGGCGTGTGCGACGTCGCCGGCCTCGCCGACCACCTCGAGGTCGCCCTCGCGATGCAGCAGCTCGGCGACGCCCCGCCGCACGATCTCGTGATCGTCCACGAGGAACACGCGCGTCATGCGTCTTCTCCTTCGCCTCGTTCCGCGGGCACGGTCCAGCGCACCGTCGTGCGACCGGGCTCGGAATCGATGCGCAGCCGGCCGCCGCGGCGTTCGGCGCGTGCTGCCAGGTTCGCGAGACCGCTGCGCCGCCCCGTGTCGGTGATGCCCGAGCCGTCGTCGTCGACGGCGACGCGGACGGCGCTGTCGTTCGCGACGATCGAGAGACGCACGGTCGAGGCCGAGGCGTGTCGCACGGCGTTGGCGAGCAGTTCGCGCGACACGGCCGCCACGTCTTCGGCGACCTCGCCCGTGACGACGAGATCGACGGGGCCGCTGAAGCTCACCGCGACCGGCTGGGGCAGTGACGCCGAGGACTCGGCCGCGATGTCGAGGAGGCGGCGACGCAGGGAGCTGTCGGCCGTGGGTCGGGGCGACATCGCGAAGATGATCGTGCGGATCTGCGCGATGGTGTCGTCGAGGGTCGCGACCGCCGACTCGAGGCGACGGGCGAGCTCGGAGTCGGGGGTCGTGCCCGCGACGGCCTGGAGCTCGAGACCGGTGCCGAACAGTTGCTGGATCACGTGGTCGTGCAGATCGCGTGCGATCCGGGAGCGGTCGTCGGCGAGCAGGGCGCGCTGGCGTTCCTCGCGGGCGCGCGCCAGCTCGATCGCGAGTCCCACGCGGCTCGCGAGGTCGTCGGCGATGTCGAGCTCGGCCGGCGTGAAGTGCCCCCTGCCCGGCGCCCGGCTCACGGACACCACGGCCCACACCGAGGACGGATTCTTCAGGGCCACGAACATCGTCGGACCGGCGTCCTCGCCGTCGACGAGGGCCAGGGCATCGGCGGTCTCACCGGCCCGTCCACCGGGTCGTGCACGCGACTCGCCGCTCTCGAACACCACCGCGGCGGCGGTGCGCATCGACGGGATGACCGCCCCGGCGAGGGCCTCGGCACCGGTGCCGCGCGCTTCGGCGACGCGGACGGTGAGCGGGTCGACGCCGGGGACGACGATGCAGATGCGATCGGCCGCGGTGCGCGCGATGAGCTCGTCGGCGAGCATCGGCACCGCGGCGTCGCTCGCGGTGCCGAGGAGCGCCGAGGCGATCTGCGCCGACGAGGCGGTCCAGGACTGCCGCATGCGCGACTCGTCGAACAGCCTGGCGTTCGCGATCGCGAAGCCCGCGGTCGCCGCGAGGGCGGTGACCATGTCCTCGTCCTGATGGGAGAACTCGCCGGCGCGCGGATTCGAGAGGTAGAGGTTGCCGAAGACCTCGTCGCGCACGCGGATGGGCACGCCGAGGAACGCGTCCATCGCCGGATGCCCCTCGGGGAAGCCGACCGACCGCGGGTCGTCGGAGATGTGCCGCAACCGGATGGGACGCGGGTCGTCGATGAGGGCGCCGAGCACGCCGTGGCCCTGGGGGAGATGCCCGATCCGCGCGACCGCAGCGGGAGCCATGCCCACGTGGATGAATTCCTCGAGTCCACCCTCGGGCGCCACGACCCCCAGCGCACCGTACTGCGCGTCGACGAGCTCGACCGCGGCACGCACGATGCGCTCGAGCACCATCGGCAGCTCGATGGGTTCGACGACGGCCTGGGTCGCGTGCAGCAGCGCACGCAGGCGACCCTGCGTGGCGATCACGTCGTCGGCTCGGTCGACGAGGTCGTGCAGGGCCCGATCCAGCTCCGACCGCGGCTGATCGGAAGGCTGCGGCATCCGCTCCGGCACGGCACCCCCTCCGTATCGCGGGTTGTCGGCAGGCTATCACCGGTTCCGCGGTGCGCGCACGAGGCGGAGCGGGGGCCAACGGCGACCGGACGGGGCATCCGGGGGACCAATGGCCCGAGACGCGACCGACGATCGGGTGATGCTGGGACGAAGCGATCGGAATCGTCGCGGCAGCGCCCTCGCCGCGTCCGGGTCGCAGGAAGACGGTGCAGCATGGAAAGGTCGATCCTCGTCGGCATCGATGGTTCGATCGCGAGCCGGGCGGCGGTGTCGTGGGCGATCGAACGGGCAAAGGGCATCGGGGCTGATGTCACGCTGCTGTTCGTCGTCGACGACGAGTGGGGCACCATCAGCGACCGTGACCTGACGGAGCTGCGCAATTCGGCCGAGCAGACCGCCGCGCGCGAGCTCGAGTTCGCACGCGAGCAGGCCGGCGGCGTCACCGTGAGCGCTCGCGTGGCCGTGGGCGCGCCCATGCTGGTGCTGGCCTCCGAGGCGGCCGCGTTCGAGTCGGTCGCGATCGGCACGCACAAGGTCGGGTCCTTCCACGGCCACGCACTAGGCTCCCGGGGGCTGCAGCTCGCGGCCATGGCGCCCGTGCCGACGACGATCGTTCCCGTCTCGGCGTCGCCGGGTCGGAGCGGCGTGGCCGTCGGCGTCGGCGACGAGCCCGGTTGGATCGACCCGGTGCGGTTCGCCGCGCACGAGGCCGTGCGGCTCGGCGAGCGACTCATGCTCATCCGGTCGGGCGGGCCGGACGCGACCGACGACGAGCGGGCCCTCGGCCTCGTGCGGGAGCTTCCCGAGACCAGCGAGCTCGCGGCGGGCATCGTGGTGCGCCGGTCCACGTCGTCGCCCGGCGAGGCGCTCGCCGCGGTGTCGCGCCGCGCCGTGGTCACCGTGAGCGGCCGGCCGACCGCACCCGATGCGCAGGGCTTCCGGCCGCTCGGGCGCACGAACAACGACCTGCTCATGAACGCCGGCGGACCGGTGATGATCGTCCCGTTCCGCGCCGCGGCGCCCGTCAGCGCCTGACGCGTCGCCGTTCCAGCAGGAGGGCCGCGGCGCCGGCCGCGCCGCCCCACGCCGCGAGCACGGCCAAGTCGAGCCACGGCACCGTCGCGACATCCGGATCCCAGGCGTCGGTGAGCCCGTGCTGGAGGTGCACGAGGGGGAATACGGCCCCCACCGGTTCCATCCACTCGGGCGACTCCACGAGGAAGACCTCGGAGAAGAACGCGAGCACGAACAGCAGGATGAGCGCCACGGATCCCACCGCGCGTGCGCTCGGCAGGGCTGCCGCGAGCAGGTGGCCGCATGCCACGAGCGAGGCGACGCCGACGGTCGTGACCACGAGCCCGACGGCGATACCGCCGAGCGTCACCGGGGTGCCGTAGGCGGAGACCATGACGGCGAGCAGAGCTGCCGTGACGAGGACGCCCAGCACCACCGTGGCCACGCTCCGGCCGGCGATGAGCTCGCCCACGCTCGACGGGGTGCCGTCGAGTCGCTTCAGCATCCCGCGCTCCCGGGACCTCGCGAACGACTCGGCCGTGTTCATGAAGGAGACGACGGCGATGCCCCACGTCGCCATGCTCGCGGCCGTGAAGGTCGCGACGGGGATGCCGTCGGCCCGCATGACGTCGCCCTGCAGCGTCACGAGCAGGAGGAAGAGGCCGAGCGGCACCGCGATCGCGAAGAACAGATCGCCCGGGCGGCGCGCCGCCACCCGCAGCGCCGCCGCCGACTGGGCTCCGACGCGGGAGAGCACGGTCGACGGCCTGCGGCGGGTCGTCGAGGGGGCCGCGGTCGTGGGCGCGAGGCGCCCGGTCTCCGCAGCGGCCATGCCCGCGGAGGGCGCACGGCGGATCGTCGGCTGCCACCGGAACGCCACCATCGCGACGACCGCGCCCACCACGCCCCATGCGGCGATGACGGCGAGCTGCGGGAGCGCCCACTGCGGCTCCTCGTTGGACGGGTCGAACTGGTCCTGCATCGCGGTCAGGAACGGCTTCAGCGGCAGGGCGCTCGCCAGCGCGTCCAGCCATGCCGGCAGTGCACCGCCGATGACGAACACCCCCGAGATGAACGCGAGCGTGACAGCGGTCGCGATCGAGACCGTCTCGGCGATGCGCGCCGAGGGGGCCACCGACGCCACGGCGATGCCGAGGGCGCAGAAGGAGGCGAGCGCGACGAGCACGGTCACGATGAACGGCCAGACGGATGCCGCGGGCAGCCGCACGTCGTAGGCGAGCCAGGCGACGAACACGGTCGCGCCCACCGACGCGGCGCCGAAGCCCGCGGCCGCGAGCACCTGCCCCGCGACGTACGCCCAGCTCGGCATCGGGGTCGTGCGCAGCCGCTTCAGCACGAGGCGGTCCTTCGCCTCCCCGACGGCCACGGCGACGGAGGGCATGGTCGCGAAGAAGGCGCCCATCGCGATGGCGCTGGGTGCGGCGAGCTGCATGACCCGCAGTCCCGTCGACTCGTCGATCACGGCGTTGCCGGCGACGAGCCCGATGAGCACGAGCCAGGCGAGCGGCATGCCGAAGCTGAAGATGAGGACGATGAGCGACCGCCACAGCGACACGGCGGCGTGCTGGAACTGGGCGCCGAGTTGCGCGACCCAGCCTCCGCCGGAAGCGGTCGAGGCGCCGGCGGTGCTCACGGTGCCGATCCCATGTTCGCCTGCGGGGGCTCGCCCACGAGGTCGAGGTAGGCGTCTTCGAGGCTCGGTCGCCGTACCTCGAGGGCGGGCAGCTCCGTGCCGCGGTCGATCGCCCATCCGGTCAGGGCGTGCACCACGGCCGACGGATGCTCCGTCGCGAGCCGCCATCCCGCGCCGTCGGCCACGGGACGGGCGCCGAGGCCCGGGAGCTCGTCGACCGTGGTCGCGGGCGGCAGCCGGAACGAGACCGTCGCACCGGTCCGGCCGGCGGCGAGCTCGGCGGGTGGTCCGACGGCCACGAGGCGCCCGGCGACGATGACGGCGACGCGGTCGGCCAGGTGCTCGGCCTCGTCGAGGTAGTGGGTGGTGAGCAGGATCGTGGTGCCCCGGGCCTTGAGCTGCTCGATGACGGACCAGGCCTGGCGCCGGGCGGCGGGGTCGAACCCCACGGTCGGCTCGTCGAGGAACAGCACGTCGGGGTCGCCGATCAGTCCGAGTGCGAGATCGAGCCGGCGGCGCTGGCCGCCCGAGAGGGTCTTCACCTTCGCCGAGTGCTTCTCGTCGAGTCCCACCAGGTCGATGACCTCGTCGACGTCGAGCGGATGTGCGTAGAACGCGTGGAAGTAGCGCACGAGTTCGCGCACCGTGAACTCGTCGTCGAACCCGGCCTCCTGCAGCACCACGCTGATGCGTTCGCGGAAGGCGCGTTCTCGACGCCGGGGGTCGAACCCGAGCACCGAGATCGTGCCGCCGTCGGGCCGGCGATGGCCCTCCAGCATCTCGACCGTCGTCGTCTTGCCGGCGCCGTTCGGCCCGAGCAGGGAGAACACCTCGCCCTGGCCGATGCTCATCGAGATCCCGTCGACCACCGCCACTCCGCCGTAGGTCTTCGTGAGCCCCTGCACCTCGATCGCGTCCATACCGCCTCCCGCCGTGAGGCTATGGGCCGGGCGGCGGCCGCCGTGGGACCTTGGGCCCGCCTGCATGTCGGGACCGCATCGCCGTTCGGCTCCGTCGTGCTGCCGCATGTCGTGCTCGCGCTCGTGCTGGGCGGCATCCACGTGCTCGCGTTCGCGTTGCTCTCGCGACGGATGCCGCGGGCACTGTTCTGGGCCGCGGCGGCCGGGTTCGCGCTGCTCATCTGGATCTTCGTGCAGATGATCTTCGTCCCGTTCAGCGTGCTTCAGGCCGTGTACTTCGTGCTCGGCCTCGCGGAGCTCGGCCTGGTGCTGCCGCTGCTCGGCCTGTTCGATCGGCGGTCGTAGCGCCCTTCGACGCGGCGTCGGTGACGCCGCGCCCCCCGATCAGGTGACGGGCGCCCCCTTCGCCCGGTATGGTGCTGGATCATGGGGGCAACCGAGACCGAAGTCATCGTCGAGAAGCCGAAGCAGTTCTCCATGCACGGGGCGCCCGCGAAGGTGCTGTGGTGGGGAATCGTGGTCGCTCTGGTCGGGGCGGCGCTCGTCGTTCTCGTTCCCATGTTCCTCGATCAGCTCGGTCTCGGCTCGACGGAGCAGGGGCAGACCATCCGCGTCGCGCTCGAGCTGTCCCTGCGAGTGATCCGCGAGGTCCTCGTTCCGCTCGGCGCCGCCCTGATCGCGGCGGGAATCGTGATGGCGTTCATCCAGGCCCAGTACCCGCGTCGGGAGTCGGTGCGCCACAACTGGAAGTGACGATCGCGCTGTCAGGCGCGTGGGGCACACTGGAGCGGTGATCGCCGAGCATGCCCTGACGTGGAGCCCGCGGCATCCGACCGATCTGCACCAGACGATCGGGTCGCTGCGGCGGGGGCCCGGTGATCCCACGTACCGCCTCGACGCGGCGGGCGCGGTCTGGCGCACGACCCGCACGTCCGGAGGGGCCGCGACCCTCCGGTACACCCAGCCGGCACCCGACGAGCTTCGCTGCGAGGGCTGGGGCCCGGGCGCCGGCGTCGCGGTCGCCTCGGGCCCTGAGCTCCTCGGCGATCGCGACGATCCGACCGACTTCGAGCCCGGCATCAGGCTGCTCGACGACGCGCACCGACGGCACCCCGGGCTCCGCATTCCGCGCACCGGGCGGGTGTTCGAGGCGCTGGTGCCCGCGATCCTCGAGCAGAAGGTCATCACGCTGCAGGCGCACGACTCCTGGCGCCGGCTCGTGCAGCGATTCGGCGAGCCGGCGCCCGGGCCGACGCCGCGGCGGATGATGGTGGCCCCGACGGCCGAGGCGTGGGCGTCGATCCCCGTGTGGGAATGGCACACGGCCGGCGTGGATCCGCGGCGGGCGCGCACGATCGTGAACGCGGCGCGGTACGCGGCCCGCCTCGAGGAGGCGGTCGGCATGAGCCCGGCGGATGCCGCGGCCCGACTCACCCTGCTGCCGGGCATCGGCGCCTGGACCGCCGCGGAGGTGGCCCAACGCGCCCTCGGCGACGCGGACGCACTCTCGGTGGGCGACTACCACCTGTCGAACTATGTCGGCCACGCCCTGTGGGGCCGCGACATGACCGATGCCGAGATGGTCGAGGCGATGACGCCGTGGGCGGGTCATCGGTACCGGGTCGTGCGACTGCTCGGCGCCGCCGGGGTGCGCGGGCGTCCGCGGCGCGGGCCGCGCATGCCGTTCGTGGATCATCGCGCGATCTGAGCGGAGCGGCGCTCGGCCCTGGCCGCTCCGCCCCAGTGCTCAGCCGTTGCCGCTCAGCCCTTGCGCCGAGGTGAAGATCCCGTCGGGATCCCACTCGGCCTTCACGGCTCGGAGCCGGCCGAGGTTCTCTGCGAAGTACTGTTCGGGCCAGTCCTCGACCGCCAGGTTGGGGAAGTTCTGGTAACTCTCTCTGGGGGTGTGCGGATCGAGCACGTCGATGACGGCGCTCGTCCATGCCTCGAGGTCGGCGACGAGCGCGGCATCCGTGAGGTTCGCCCACACCGGCGTCGGGCGGAGCAACTCGGTCATGCCCCGGTGCACGTATGCGGTCTCGGTGCGGCCGACCGAGTCCATCACGGCGCCGCCGACCCAGCCGATCATCCAGAACTGCACGTTCGTGGTCGGAGTGCGGCTCGGGGCATCCGCCGTCAGTTCGACGACGTGCTGCAGTGCCGCCTCGGGGAGCGGTGCGTCGGCGTAGCGGGAGATGTCGCCCCACGAGTGGTTCTCGGACTCGGGGTTGGTGAATCGTGGTGCAACCTCCCAGAACGGTTCCACTCGGATGTCGCGGCTGAGCGGCGGCGGCGTGGCCTCGAGGAGCGGTGCGATGATCGCCAGGAAGTCGTCTTCGCCGCCGAGGTACTGGCCGCGCACGAAGACGTCCATCGCGGCATCCGGCCCGTCGTCGTCGACCGGGGTGGCCTGGATGCCGGCCGACGCGACGAACTCGGGCGGCGCGGTCTGGTGGATGCGGTCGAGTGCCACGAGCATCGCGAGCGCGGCATCCGCGCCCGTCCAGGCGAAGCGGTAGTAGACGATCTCGCCGCGCGGGACGGGCACGGCATCGAACCGGAACTCGGTGCAGACGCCGAACGTGCCGCCCGTGCCGCCGCGGAGCGCCCAGAACAGGTCGGGGTGCTCGTCGGCGCTGGCGATGACGACGTCGCCGTTCGCGGTGACGACCCGCGCCGAGTGCAGGTGGTCGCTCGTGAGCCCGGCCCAGCGGGAGTGGTAGCCGATGCCGCCGCCGAGCACGAGACCGCCGACGCCGACGCTGAGGCACGTGCCGCCGGGCAGGAGCCACGATCCGTCGCGCGTCGCGTCGAGCACGTCGGCGTTCGTCGCGGCCCCGCCGACCGTCATGCGTCCGTCGGGTCCCACGCGGACCGACGACAGCCGTGACAGGTCGAGGACGAGGCCGGTCGTCGTCGACAGCCCCGCGTAGTTGTGGCCGCCCCCGCGTACCGCGATCGGAAGTCCGTGCTCGCGGCACCACGCGAGGCAGGTCGCGACGTCGGCGTCGCCGGCGACACGCACCACCAGTTGTGGCACGGCATCGGCGAATCGGCCGTTCCGAGGCATCCAAGCGTTCGTGAATCCGGAGTCGCCCGGCACGAGCACGGTGCCTTCGACGCGGCGGCGCAGCGCCTCGATCGCCGAGGCCTCGAGCCGCACCCAGTCGCCGTCGGGGGTGCACGCCGCGAGTCCGACGCCGGCCGCAGCGAGCGCTCCGGCGAAGAGGAAGGTGCGGCGGTCGATCGTCGACACATGGCCGACGCTATCGCCGGTGAGTCGCATGCGCCAGACCGCGACCGGGGGGTCGGTTCCCGGCGCCGGCGCCGGCTACATGCGGGCGAGCTCGTAGACGACCACGCTCGTGATCATCGGATTGGTGTTGGCGAGCTCGATCGCGTGGTCCATGCTGTCGGCGTTCACGATCGAGTAGCCGGTGAACGACTCCAGTCCGGGCTCGATGGCGGTCACGCCGTCGCGTGAGACCTCCGCTCCACGGCTCATCGGCTTCCCGCTGTCGACCATGCGGTCGCCGACGCCGGCGAACCAGTCCATCCAGGCCTTCCCGATCTCGGGCGTGGGGGTGACATAGCCCTTGTAGAGGAACATGTACGTGTTCATCGCTCTCGCTCCTTCGGATCTGCGGTAGTGGTCGGGGCATCGCCCGTGGTCGTTCCGGTGCGGTCGGCGCGCTCGATGGCGGCGATGTAGTTCTCCAGGGTCTCCTCGTCGGTGCCCCAGTAGGCGTGGTACCGGCTGGTCCACTCGTGCAGGTGGCGCAGAGGGTCGCGCCGGAGTGCGAGGAAGTTGACCCGGCCGTGCTTCCTGCGTTGGACGAGGCCGGACTCCTCGAGCACGGTGATGTGCCGGTTGATCGCGGGCAACGACATGCCGACATGGTCGGCGAGCTGCCCGATCGAAGCGGGCCGAGCCGCGAGCAGGTCGACCATGCGCCGCCGGGCGGGGTTGCCCAACGCCGTGAATACGGCGTCGAGGCTGTCACGGTCGGGTTCTCGATAGTTCACAATGTCGTTAACTGTAGGTGCGAGGCGGCAGGTGTCAAGTGCCGGGCGCACGTGACGCCATCTCGGGCGCGAATCGCCTGACGGCCCGACCGTTTCGTTTCACATGTCGGTGCCGCGGTGCCGGGGTGCCGCGGTGCCGCGGTGCCGAAGTGCCGGGGTGCCGGGGTGCCGCGGTGCCGCGGTGCCGAAGTGCCGGGGTGCCGGGGTGCCGGGGTGCCGGGGTGCCGGGGTGCCACGGTGCCGAAGTGCCGGGTGCCACGGTGCCGGGGTGCCGGGGTGCCGCGGTGCCGCGGTGCCGAAGTGCCGGGGTGCCGGGGTGCCGGGGTGCCGCGGTGCCGCGGTGCCGAAGTGCCGGGGTGCCACGGTGCCGAAGTGCCGGGGTTGCGGGCATCTCGGAACGAGGAACC
Organism: Agromyces sp. H66; assembly: GCF_004959775.1. GTDB lineage: Bacteria > Actinomycetota > Actinomycetes > Actinomycetales > Microbacteriaceae > Agromyces. The sequence goes on along the minus strand of NZ_SJZG01000009.1, from coordinate 59,049 downwards.
GTCGCCGAAAGCTCAGCTGAGCAGCGCGTCGAGCCTCGGATGCAGGTGCCTCGTCGTGAGCACGGAAGCCGCGTGTCGCGCTCCGGCCTGCAGCGCCTCCGGCAACGGCGAACCCGCGAGCGTCGCGTCGAGCACGCCCGCCATGAACGCGTCGCCCGCACCGTTGGTGTCGAGCACCTCGACCGGCGCCGCCGCAACGGCATGGCGGGTCATCCGTTCGTCGACGGCGATCGCACCCTCGGCCCCGAGCGTGCAGACCACGAGCGACGCCCCGCCCTCGATGCATCGCTCCATGAACGGCAGCGGGTCGTCGCCGATGCGGTCGGCGTTCATGAAGATCGCGTCGGCCGCCTCGATGAAGGGGCGGTGGAAGTCCGCCGAACCGTCGTAATCGTGGATGTCGGTCCAGATCGGGCGGCCGGTCGCGCGCGCCAGCGGGATCAGGCCGAGCGACAGCGGGGCGAGGTCGAGCACGATGGCCGAGGCATCCGTCATCGCCGCGACCGCCGCAGGGTCTGGGCCGCCGCGGCGGTCGTCTGGGGTCGCGAGGTACAGCGAGACGCGCTCGCCGTCGCGGGTCATGAGGTTGAGGTGGCGTTCGGTCGTGCCGCCGTGACCCGCGATGACGTCGACGCCCGCCGCGGCGAGGAGGTTCCGCACACGCTCGCCCTCGGCGTCGCCGCCGAGGAGCACGTGCAGGGCGACATCCCGACCGAGTCCGGCGAGCGAGAGCGCCTTGCCGGCCGACGTGCCGCCCACGGTCTCCCAGTCGCCCAGCGCGAATTGCATGTGCGGAACGGGCTCGGGAAGCCGGTCGAGCTCGACGATGTGGTTCCAGGAGGCGGGTCCGGCGATGAAGACGTGGTCGGTCACCAGATCATTCTGTCGCCTGCTCCACCTCCAGCTCGACGGTGGGGCTGAGCTGCTCGCCGAGCCGCACGGCGACGTGGTGCGCGCCGGGCGCCAGGGCGGCGACGCCCACCTCACGGGTCAGCGTCGCGGTTCGGCCCGGCGGCAGTTCCACCAGCTCAGGCTCGATCGGGCCGTTCAGGGCGAGGCGCCAACTCGGGTCCGGTCGTCCGTCGACCAGCAGCTCGGAGGCGAACACGCCCGGCGCGAGCGCCGCCGCCCCGGTGTTGGTGAGCTCCAACGTCACCTCGAGCAACGTGCGTCGCGCCGTTGCGCCGGCGACGGTGACCTGAAGGCCGAGCTCGAGCCCACCCGATTCGCTCACGTGACCGCTCCCGCCTTCGTGCGGGTGATGTTCGCACCCTGCTTGCTCACCGTGGTCGTGCCCGAGGAGTCCACCAGGAAGAACTGGAGCGTGGTGACGAACGGCGTGCCGCCGCTGCCGCTCCCGAGGATCCTGAACCGGTTGGGGATCGACCAGAACCACCCGCCGCCGAAGAACATCGGCGGTGGGAAGAACCGCCGGAAGGGCGGTGCCAGTGGGAAGCCGCTGCCGCAGTGGTCGTGCAGGAAGTGATTGTCGGGCCGGAGGGTGACGAACGCGGGGTTGGGGTGGTGGTTGAGATCCATGGCCGCGCCGTTGCCGAACGCGAAGTATCCATGCACCGCGCTCGGCGGCCCGGGGTCCTCCAGCCACTGCACTCGGGAGAAGCTGACGTCGGTGTGACCGAAGTCGACGTCGGTCAGCATGTCGGCGCCGGCCTGGCCGGCCGGGATCGGATTCACGACCGCCCGGCGCATCCTGATCGAATCGGGCGGCACCACCTGGAACGTGGTGACCGTGGGCGGGCCGCCGGCCGGCGTGGCGGTGACGGCGACGGAGCCGGTCTCCGGCGCGATCCACCGCGTGGCCGGGCCGCTGGCCACCGAGAGGGTTCCGGCCGCGGCCGTCCACGTCACGGCCGCCGACGCGGTGAGGTCGACGAATTCGCCGGGCCCGACCCGCTGCCTCGTGTTGGCGCCGCCGTCGGGTGCCGCGGCGACCGTCGCGGTCGTGACGGTCGGTGGTGGAGGAGTGGGTCCGCCGCCGCCGCCTCCTCCGCCGCCGGGGATGCGACGGTCGAACTCGCCCATCGTGATCGGTCCGACGATCCCGTCGTCCTTCACCCCGGCCGAGCGCTGGAAGTCCTTGATGCGGGACATGGTCTCGGCGCGGAACTTCCCGTCGACCCCGAACTTGGGCAGGGTCAGGCCGATGTCGACCATGGCCTGCTGCAGCTTGGTGACCGACGGACCGTCGGATCCGAATCGGACGGTCCGCTCGTTGTCGAAGCATCCCTCCAGCACGCGGTCGCCGGCGAATCGGGGATTGGCCAGGTCGTGCCCGTCGCCGATCGTGCGCTGGATCGTCGGCGCCTCGCCCCGGCGCTCGGTCTCGCCGACGCCGACCGGCCGCGGCGGATCGGCGGCCACCGCATCGGCCTGCTCGTCCGCCGGCACCGTGCGGCCGGCCGGGTGGGACTCGGCGAGGTAGGCGGACACAGCCGCATTGCCGGCAAGTCGCTGCAGCCGCAGCATCCCGGAAGCGGCGGACGTTCCGCTCGACGCCGACGACGGCGCGGGAACCCTGGCGGCGCGCGCCCGCGCGGGAGCCGCTGTCATCGTCCCGCGCGACGGAAGTCGCTCGGCGATCATCGTCATCTCGGCCCCCCTGCAGCCGGCCTCATTCCAGTGTCGCACCGTGACCGGCGGGCACGGGCTGCCCGATCGGGCAGACTCGACGCGAGCGGCCGCTACTCCAGCCACTCCGTGACGAACGTCGGGTTCGCGTGGATGTTCGTCGACACGAACGGCTCGGGCCCCACCACCTCGAACTTGTGCGGCGTGAAGGCCGGCACCACGAGGACCTGACCGCCGGATGCCTCGAGCCGTTCGTCGCCGACGGTGAACACCGCGCGGCCGCGTCGCACCACGAACGTCTCGGTGTACGGATGCCGGTGGAGCCGCGGTCCCGCGCCAGCCCGCGACTGGTACACCAGGATCACCGAGACCTGCGAGCCGATCGGCTCGCCCTCGATGGACTCGTTCCAGTCCACGTCGTCGGTCGCGGCATCCGCTCGCCCGTGCATGAGCACCATGAAATCCCTCCCGTCGTCCTGCCGGATGCGCGACACGATACGCCGATGCCGCGCGCCGTCGTAGTGTCGAGCCCATGACCCTCGGCGTGCGACGAATCTCGGCCTGGCTGATCGACTGGGCGTGCATCCTCGGTTGGGTGGCGCTCACGGCGGCGATCGGGGTTCCGCTGTATCTGGCCGGGGTGACCTCGCCGATGGGCGTCGGCACCCTGAACGTGATCAGCGCCCTGGTGGTCGTGGTGCCGGTGGTCGTCGGTGCGGCCTGGTTCGAGTCGCGACCGCGCTCGGCGACGCCCGGCAAGCGGGTGCTGGGACTCGAGGTGCGCACGGATGCCGGGCGCCCACGGTTTCCGCTCGCGCTGCTGCGGAACGCGCTGAAGATCGGGGTGCCGTGGCTCATCGGCCACGCCGCCGTCTTCGCCATCACGACGAGCAGCGCCGACGGCGGTTCGGTTGCGGTCGGAGTCTGGGTGCTCGTGGCCGCTGCCTACGTCATCCCGATCGTCTGGATCGTGTCGCTGTTCGTCGCCGGTGGACGCACGCCCTACGACCGGTTGAGCGGCACGACCGTCGAGCGTCACGAGGAGCCGCCTGTGCAATAATCTGCGTATGAATGCAGATATGCATGGAGACCTGACGCCCGAGAGCCAGTACGTGGAGCTTGCGGTCGAGGTGTTCTCGATGCTCGCGGATTCGACGAGGGTGCGCATCATCCTCGCCCTGCGTGATGACGAGCTCTCGGTGAACCACCTGGCGGGTCTCGTGCACAAGTCCCCGGCTGCGGTGTCGCAGCACCTGGCGAAGTTGCGCCTGGCGCGCATCGTCGCCACCCGCCAGGAGGGGACGAGGGTGTTCTACCGTCTCGCGAACGAGCACGCCCGCCAACTCGTGACGGACGCGATCTTCCAGGCGCAGCACGCGCTGGATGCCCATCCGGCGCATCACCGGGGCCGGGATTCCATGACGGACACCATGACGGACCCCATCAGGGGCGCCGGCGGTGCGTGAGGTCCTCCGGAACCGGTCGTACGCGAAGCTGTTCGCCGCGCAGGTCGTGGCGCTGCTCGGCACGGGGTTGCTGACCGTCGCGCTCGGGTTGCTGGCGTTCGATCTCGCCGGCGGCGACGCGGGGCTGGTGCTCGGTACGGCCCTCACGATCAAGATGCTCGCCTACGTGGGGGTGGCCCCCGTCATCGCGGCGGTGACCGGCCGCGTTCCCCGCAAGCTCCTCCTGGTCTCGTCGGACGCACTGCGCGCGGCGGTGGCGATCAGCTTGCCGTTCGTCACCGAGGCGTGGCAGATCTACCTGCTGATCTTCGCGTTGCAGGCGGCGTCGGCGACGTTCACTCCGGCGTTCCAGGCCGTGATCCCCGAGGTGCTGCCGGACGAACGGCAGTACACCAGGGCGCTGTCGCTGTCGAGACTCGCGTACGACCTCGAGTCACTGGTCAGCCCGGCGATCGCCGCGGCGCTGCTCACCGTGATCGGCTACCACGACCTGTTCGTGGGCACCTTCGTCGGATTCGTCGGGTCTGCTCTGCTGGTGCTCTCGACCGCGTTCCCGAAGATGGTGATCGCCCCACCGGCGCCGTTCGTCGAACGGCTCACCCGGGGCGCGCGAGTGTTCCTGCGGACGCCGGAGTTGCGCAGCCTGCTGGCATTGAACCTGGTCGTCGCGACGTCGACCGCGATGGTCGTCGTGAACACGGTGGTGCTGGTGCAGGGCGAACTCGGCCGCCCGCAGGCGGATGTCGCGCTGCTGCTGGCCGCGTACGGTGCCGGGTCGATGCTCGTCGCGCTGGTCCTGCCGAAGCTGCTGGACCGGTGGCCGGACCGGCCATTCATGCTCGCCGGTGCGTCGGTGCTGCCGGTCGGGCTCGTGGCTTCGGGGCTGCTGATCGCGCAGCCGCCCCTTCCCGCCACGTGGCCGGGGTTCCTGGCGCTCTGGTTCCTGCTCGGGGCGGCGACCTCGCTGATCCTGACCCCCTCGGCACGGCTGCTTCGACGCTCCTCCGATGCGCCCGACCGGCCGGCGGTGTTCGCGGCGCAGTTCTCGCTCTCGCACGCGTGCTTCATCGTCACGTACCCGGCCGCCGGAACGCTCGGCGCCCTGCTCGGCCTCCCGGCCGCGGCGACGATCCTCGCCGCGGTCGGCCTGCTCGCCGCGGTGGTCGCCCGCTTCGCATGGCGGACCCGGGTGTCGAGCCCTGATCCGGTCGCGAGCGCCCGGAACTGACACCATGGTGCTATGTCCCCGACCGCGCTCGGCCCGGAGCACAACCGATGAACGAGTTCTGGATCAACATCGTCCTCGTCGCGCTGTTCATCGTGATCGGCGGCGTGTTCGCCGCGACGGAACTCGCCCTCGTCTCCCTCCGCGAGAGCCAGCTCACCGAACTCGAACGACGTAGCGTTCGCGGCGCGAAGGTCGCCGCTCTCGCACGGGACCCGAACACGTTCCTCGCCGCGGTGCAGATCGGCGTCACGGTATCGGGATTCCTCTCGGCGGCCTACGGCGCCACCACGCTGGCCCCCTACCTCTCTCGCGGGCTGCAATCGCTCGGCCTCGACGAGCCCGTCGCGGCCACCATCGCGGTCATCACCATGACGCTCCTGGTCGCCTACGCCTCGCTCGTCTTCGGCGAAATCGCGCCCAAGCGACTGGCGCTCCAACGGGCGGAGGCCTTCGCGCTGGTCGTCGCACCGCCGCTCGCGGCCTTCTCCCGACTCCTTCGACCGGTCATCTGGTTGCTCGGAAAATCCACCGACCTGGTGGTCCGCCTGCTCGGCGGCGACCCCGCACGCCGCGGCGAGACGATGAGCGAAGAGGAACTCCGCGCCCTCGTCGAGTCCCACGAAGCTCTCGGCGACGAGGAACGCGAGATCGTCAGCGACGTCATGCACGCCGCCGACCGCACCGTCGTGGAGGTGATGCGACCGCGCGGCGACATCGTCAGCCTCCGTGCCGACATGACCGTGGCCGAAGCACACGCGTTCGTACGATCCCAGCCGTTCTCCCGCTACCCCGTCATCCACGAAAGCGCCGACGACATCGAGGGTTTCGTCCATGTCCGCGATCTCGCATGGGAAGACGACGTTCGCCGCCTCGTGCACGAGCTGCAGCGACCGATCGCGCTGGTGCCCGGATCGGCGCGGATACTGCCGACGCTCGCATCGATGCGCGGCCGCGGCGCCCACGTCGCGCTCGTCGTCGACGAGTACGGCGGCACGGACGGCCTCGTCACGCTCGAGGACCTCGTCGAGGAACTCATCGGCGAGGTGTACGACGAATACGACCCCGCCGATCGGTTCCTCGCTCGGGCGGCTCGAGTGTCGAGTCCGACGACGATCCCCGGCGACACGACGATCGAGCGCTTCACGGAACTGACCGGCATCGAGATCGAAGACGGTCCCTACGAGACCGTCGCAGGGTACGTCAACGCCCGCCTCGGGCGGCTCGCCGCCGAGGGCGACGCCATCGGCGTCGGCGACGCACACCTGACCGTGCGACTCGTGCGTCGACGACGCATCCTCGAGCTTCGAGTGGAGCCCGGGTCGGATGTCGCTCCCGACGCGCACGGGCGACCACCGACCTGAGCGGGCCGCGGCTCGACCCTCCGAACGGCCGCTTGCGACGGGAAGACGGCGACCCGATCGGGCTCCCTCCGCTACGCTGAGCGACACCGCCCATCGCCCAACCCCGCCGCGCGGGCCTCCGCCGCGCTCCCGATCCGAAGGATGAGCCGTGCCCCGTTTCGATCTGCCCGTCGATGAGCTTCGCGTCTACCGGCCCGACGTCGCCGAGCCGGCCGATTTCGATGCGTTCTGGGCCGACACCCTCGCCGAGTCCCGCGCGCTCGCGCAGCCGCCGAAGCTCACCCGGGTGGATTCGCCGATCACGGCGTTCGAGGTCTTCGACGTGTCGTTCAGCGGCTTCGCCGGCGATCCGATCGGTGGCTGGTTCGTCGTGCCGGCCGGCACGGATGGTCCGCTCCCGACGATCGTCGAGTACAACGGCTACGGCGGCGGACGCGGCCTCCCGCACGAGCGACTCGCGTGGGCGGCATCCGGGTACGCGTACTTCTTCATGGACACGCGCGGCCAGGGCGGCGGCTGGGGGACCGGCGGCACGACGCCCGACCCGCACGGCACCGGGCCGTCGGCGCCCGGCTTCATGACGCGCGGCATCGAATCGCCCGCGACGTACTACTACCGACGCGTCTTCACCGACGCGGTGCTCGCGGTCGATGCGGTGCGCACGCTCGAGCGGGTCGACGCCGCCCGCGTCACGGTGTGCGGCGGCAGCCAGGGCGGCGGCATCGCGATCGCCGCGGCGGGGCTCTCGGAGGGGCTCGTGGCGGCGATGCCCGAGGTGCCGTTCCTCTGCCATTTCGAGCGGTCGGTCGGCCTCACCGACAAGTTCCCCTACCAGGAGATCGTCAAGTTCCTGAGCGTGCAGCGGGATGCCGCGACGCGCGTGTTCGAGACGCTCGCGTACTTCGACGGCGTGAACCTCGCCAAGCGGGCCACGGCGCCCGCGTTGTTCTCGGTAGGGCTCCTCGACCCCGTGTGCCCGCCGTCGACGGTGTATGCCGCGCGCAACCACTGGGGCGCGGCATCCGGATCCTCGGCCGCCCCGACCGCCGACATCGTCGAGTACGCGTTCAACGAGCACGAGGGCGGCGCCGCCGCGCACTGGTCGCGGCAGTCGGCCTGGCTCGCCGAGCGCCTCGCCTGAGGCGCCCGGCTCGGCTGAGGTGCTGGGCGCCGCTCAGGCGGGCGGCTCGGGCCTCCGAATGCACGAAACGGCGGATATACGATCCGACACCCCGACCGATCCGGTGGCCGGGCCGGTGCGTCGGATCGTATATCCGCAGGAATGGACCGGAACGGATGTCGCGGCTCCACGCCGGGCTGAGCCGCCGCGCGGCGCTCAGGCGGGCGGCGGGATCTCGCCCGACCCGCGCTGCACGAGACGGGTCGGGATCTCGACGAGGCGCGTGAACCCCGTCGGGTCGTCGAGGCGCTCGAGCGCGAGGCGCGCCGCGGCGCGCCCGAGCTCCATGGTGTCGTAGGCGACCACCGAGATGCCGAGCATGTCGGCGAGCTCGAAGTCGTCGAAGCCGATGAGCGCGACGTCGATGCCGAGCTCGCGGATGACGCGCATCGCGCCCGTGGTCGCGCGGTTGTTGCCGGCGACGATCGCCGTCGGGGGATCATCGCCCTCGAGGAGGGCGCGCACGGCCTCCTCGGCCGAGATCGACGGGTCGTTGTCGAGTCGCTCCCATCGTGCGGTGTCGTCGACCCCGACCTCGCGGAGGGCCTCGCGGTACCCCGCGAGCCGCTCCTGCAGCGTGTACATCTCCGACGGGTTGCTCACGAAGCCGATCCGGCGATGCCCGATCGCGGTGAGCGAGCGGACGGCCTCCGCCATGCCGGAGCGGTTCGCGAGCACCACGGCATCGGCGACGAGGTCGCGGGCCGGGCGATCGACGCTGATCACGGGGGTGCCCAGTTGTCGCTCGCCCTCCAGGTACGACTGGTCGTCGGCGATGGGGATGAGCAGCAGCGCCCGCACGCGCTGCGAGATGAGCGCGTCGACGACCACGGCCTCGCTGTCGGGGGTGTCGTCGGTCGTGGCGAGGATCATCGTGAGCCCGCGTTCGGCCAACTCGCGCTCGATGCCGGCGGCGACGTGGAAGTAGAACGGGTTCTGCAGGTCGCCGATCACGAACGCGACGGTGTTCGTGACGCCGCCGCGACGGAGGCTCCGCGCGAGCGTGTTCGGCCGGAACCGGAGACGCTTGGCGGCGCTCAGCACGCGCTCCCGGGTCTCGGGGGAGACGCTCGCGCCGCCGCCGAACACCCGCGACACCGTCTTCGAGCTCACGCCGGCGAGGCGCCCGACGTCCTCGAGGGTGGCTCTGGTCTGCAGGGTCATCGGCGATCGACTCCTTCGAGCTCGTCCAACGGGGTTGAAATGTCAGCGTAGGACATCTCGCGGACATCAGGATTACAGTGTGGGTGATCTGTCGGGAGATATGCCAGATCAAGCACGAGAAATCGATACCGCGGTCGACGTGGACATGACCGGACAACGTTGACATCCCTCGTTTGACGCAGATACTCGCGCGCTCCTAGCATGGCCCGGACGTCGCACCGGCACCCCGCCCGCGTAACCGCGACCTGACCTCCGGAGCCACCAAGTGACCCGCACCACCCGCATCACCCGCCGCGCTCGCGGCATCCGCACCCCCCTCGCCGACGGCTGGACCCTCTCGCTGCTCGCCGGGCCGGCGCCCGAGCACCTGCGCTCCGCGACGGTGCCGGCCACCGTGCCCGGCTCGGTGCACACCGACCTGCTCGCGGCGGGCCTCATCCCCGACCCGTACCTCGACGACCACGAGGCGCTGCTCGCCTGGATCGGCCGCTGCGACTGGCGGTACGCGACGAGCTTCGAGTGGCGGTCGTCGAACGCATCGGATGCCGCGGAGCTGGTGTTCGAGGGCCTCGACACCGTCGCCACGGTGCGCCTCAACGGCACCGTCATCGCCGAGACCCGCAACATGCACCGCTCCTACCGCCTCGACGTGCGGGCACTGCTGCGCGACGGACGCAACGACCTCGAGGTCGACTTCGCGTCGGCGATCCGGGCGGCGGATGCGGCGAGCGTCGAGCTCGGCTACCGGCCGCACGTGAACCACCACCCCTTCAACGCGCTGCGCAAGATGGCGTGCAGCTTCGGCTGGGACTGGGGCATCGACACGTCGACCGCGGGCCTGTGGAAGCCCGCCGCGCTCGAGGAGTGGTCGGTCGCACGGCTCGCGTCGGTGCGTCCGGTCGCGACCGTCGAGGGCGCCGACGGGGTCGTGGCCGTGCACGTCGAGGTCGCGCGGGCGGCGGCGGCGACGGATGCCCCGCTCGAGGTCGTCGCCCGCATCGGCGACGTCGAGGCATCCGCCCGGCTCGGTGCAGGCGCGACCGCCGCCGTGCTCGAACTGCGGGTTCCCGACGCGGCGGTCTGGTGGCCGCGCGGGTACGGCGAGCCGGCCCTGCACGAGCTCGTCGTGACGCTCGCCGACGAGCACGGCGAGCTCGAGGCATCCGTCGACCGCGTCGGCTTCCGCACGGTGACCATCGACACGACACCGGATGCCGCGGGCACGCCGTTCACCCTCGTCGTCAACGGTCGGCCGGTGTTCGTGAAGGGCGCCAACTGGATCCCCGACGACGCGTTCCCGCACCGCGTCGACCGCGCCCGCTACGCGCGCCGCCTCGACCAGGCGGAGTTCGCGGGGCTCAACCTCATCCGGGTGTGGGGCGGCGGCATCTACGAGTCCGACGACTTCTACGACCTCTGCGACGAGCGCGGCCTCCTCACCTGGCAGGACTTCCTGCTCGCCTGCGCCGCGTACGCGGAGGAGGAGCCGCTGCGCGGCGAGATCGAGGCCGAGGCGCGGGAGGCAGTGGCCCGGCTCGGGCGGCATCCGTCGCTCGTCGTGTTCAACGGCAACAACGAGAACCTCTGGGGCCACGAGGACTGGAACTGGAAGCTGCGCCTCGACGGCGCGACCTGGGGCGCCGGCTACTACGACGAGCTGTTCCCGCGGATCGTCGACGAGCTCGCGCCGCACGTGCCGTACACGCCGGGCAGCCCCTTCGCGCCCGTCGGCGGGGCGCTCGCGCGCGATGCGTCGGCGCACCCGAACGACCCCGCCCGCGGCACCATGCACATCTGGGACCTGTGGAACCAGAAGGACCACCCGCACTACCGCGAGTACCGCCCCCGGTTCGTCGCCGAGTTCGGATGGCAGGCGCCGCCCACGTGGTCGACGCTCACCCGGGCGATCTCCGACGACCCGCTCACGCCCGAATCTCCCGGCATGCTCGTGCACCAGAAGGCCATGGAGGGCAACGTCAAGCTCACCGACGGACTGCTGCCCCACCTGCGCCTGCCCGGCGACATGCGCGACTGGCACTGGGCGATGCAGCTCAACCAGGCGAACGCGATCACGACCGCGGTCGAGTGGTTCCGTTCGCTCGCCCCGCACTGCATGGGCTCGATCGTGTGGCAGCTCAACGACTGCTGGCCGGTCACCTCGTGGGCCGCGGTCGACGGCGACGAGCGCGCCAAGCCGCTGCTGTACGCACTGCGGAACGCCCACGCCGACCGGGTCGTGACGGTGCAGCCCGCCGACCCGGCCGACGCAGCCGACGCCGCGGCCGCCGCGGCCGGGCTCGTCGTCGCGGTCGTGAACGACACGGATTCCGCCTGGACCGGCTCGCTCGAACTCTCGCGGCTCGGGTACGACGGCGCCGCGCTCGCCGCGTCGTCGACCGTCGTCACGGTCGGGCCGCGGTCGGTGGCGACGGTGTCGGTGCCCGCGTCGGTGGCGTCGGCGACGGATGCCGCGAGCGAGCTGCTGCGCGCCGAGCTCGACGGCGTGCGCGGCCTGTGGTTCTTCGCCGAGTACCGGGACAGCGCGCTCGACACCGGGCGGTTCACGGCGTCGCTCGTGGAGCGTCCCGGGGGAGTGGGCCTGCGCGTCAGCGCCGAGACGCTGCTGCGCGACGTCACGCTGCTCGTCGATGTCGTCGACCCCGGGGCATCCGTCGACCGCGCCCTCGTGACCCTGCTGCCCGGCGAGTCCGCCGTGTTCGACGTGACGACGGATGCCGCCGCGGCGTTCACGCTCGAACGGCTCACCGCACCCGAGGTGCTGCGCACCGCGAACCAGCTGGTGGCGACGTGACGTCGGACGCGGGTGCCGCGTCGCCGTCACCGCGCGCGACGCTCGCGATCGACGCGGGCCAGAGCGGCGTCAAGCTGCGGCACGCGGATGCCTCCGGCGCGCGCGACTGGGCGGCACCCGGCATCCGCACCGACCTGCCGTTGCTGCCGCAGCTCGCCGGCGTCATCGAGCGGGCGTCGGCGGGCGGGCGACGGGCCGATGTCGTGGGCATCGGGGTCTCGGGGCTCACGGCCGACCAGGCCGACGCGCGGTTCCTGCTCGCGGCGGCGGCGCCGCTCGGGGCGACCGCGCTGCACCTCGCGCACGACTCCATCACCGCGTACCTGGGAGCGCTCGGCGACGAACGCGGTGTCGTGGTCGCCGCCGGCACCGGCGTGGTCACGCTCGCCGTCGGGGCCACGGAGGTCGCGCGCGTCGACGGGTGGGGGAACCTCATCGGCGACGCCGGGAGCGGCTACTGGCTCGGACGGGCGGCGCTCGACGCGGTGATGCGCCACCACGACGGCCGCGGCCGGGCGACGGTGCTCTCGGGCATCGTGCGTGCCGACTTCCCCGATCTCGAGTCGGCGTACATCGAACTGCAGGGCGACCCCGCGCGTGTGCGGCGCATCGCGTCGTACGCCCGGCCCGTGATCGCGGCGGCTGACGACGACGCAGTCGCCGGGGCGATCGTGTCGGCGGCCGGGCGCGAGCTCGCGGCATCCGCCCTCGCAGGGCTGCGACGCGTGGGTCAGGCCGATGTCGCCAGCCCGCGTGTGCGCGGAGTGGGTGGACTCTTCGGCGGCGCCGCGCTCGGACGCGCCTTCGAGCCGGCGGTGCGGGCGAGCCTCCCCGATGCCGACGTGCGCATCGGGGAGGCGCACCCGCTCGACGGGGCCGCCGCGCTCTCGGGCGTCGCGCCCTCGAGCGCGCTCGCGGCGCACATCGCGTCGGCCCACGCCCGGCTGTCGTCGTCCTGACGGTCAGAAACGGCGGATATACGATCCGACACCCCGACCGATCGGGTGCCCGGTCGGCGCGCCGGATCGTATATCCGCAGAATGCGACGGTTGAGGACCGCGGATGTCGCGGCTCACGCCCCCGCGGAGCGCACGAGGTACGCCTCGATGCGGTCGAACGCGCCCACCCAGACCATCGACTCGAAGAAGTCGCGCACCTCTGGCGTCGGGAAGCCGGTCTGCTCCACCGTCATCAGGGTGCCGCCGTCGTTGGGCTCGAAGGTGACGACCACGTGCGTGGTCATCTCCTGGCCGCTCGGGTCGCTGCCCGTCGATTCCGTGACGAGCCGGTGCGGGCGATCGATCTCGAGGAAGGTCTGCGTCTCACGGAACAGCGTGTCGCGGTCGGGGCCCCACACGGCGGTCTGCGTGCCGCCGACCCGCAGGTCGACCTCGATCTCGACCACGCCGGGCTCCTCGTCGAGGATCGAGAACCAGATCTTCTGCTTCTCGGCGTCGGTGTAGGCGTCGAAGGCCTCCTCGGGCGTCGCGGGCAACTGCCGCGACATCCGCAGGCCGATGGTCTCGGTGGTCTCGCTCATGATTCCGTTCCTTTCGTGCCGTTCGTTCCGGTCGTGTCGTTCGCTCCGCCCCGGAGGGTGAAGTAGGCCTCGAGACCGTCGAATCGACGCTCCCAGAGGCGCTGGTAGAAGGTGATCCATGCCATCGCGTCGTCCAAACGCTCGGTGCCGAGCCGGACCTGCCGCACGCGGCCGACCTTCTCGGTGGTGACGAGGCCCGCGGCCTCGAGCACGTCGACGTGCTTCCGGATGCCGGTGAGGGTGATGCCCGCCGGATCCGCGAGCTCGGTGATCGTCGCCGGTCCGTCGCCGAGGCGGGTCAGGATGTTCCGTCGCGTCTCGTCGGCGAGGGCGCCGAACGCCCGATCGAGTGCCTGTTGCTGAACCATGTGGTTCAGTGTAGAACACTGAACCGAAAAGTTCAATGATCAATGCGGATGTCGCGTGCGCGACCTCCGACGATCGACGCTTGACCTTGACGCAACGTCAAGGCTCAGACTCGTCGCATGACCACGCTCAGCTCACCAGTGCCGGTGCCCCGAATGGGCGCCCGAGCCCCCGAGATCACGCGCGACATCTACGGCATGCCCGTGTTCGCGACCATCCTCGCGGCCGACCTCGACGCCACCGTGTCCTGGTACACCGACGGCCTCGGATTCATCAGCCTCTTCGCGATACCCGGACCAGGCGGAGCCCCGATGCTGGTGCACCTGCGCAGGTGGCAGTTCCAGGACGTGCTGGTGCGGCCGACGTCGGGCCCGGTCGAGCCCGGAACCGGTCTCACGCTCAGCTTCGCCGCCGTCTACGACGAGCTCGACGAGTTGGCGGACCGGGCCCGTGCCCACGGCGGGGGCACCGTCGAGGGACCGATGGAGACGCCCTGGAACACCCGCGACCTGACGACGACGGACCCAGACGGGAATGTGGTGATCTTCACCGCCGGTCGCCCGCCCGAACTCGCCGATGCCGGGTTCTCCGAGCAGATGGAGACCTGGAATCGCGAGCAGGGCCTGCGCTGATCAGCGTGCGCGTGGCGCGGAGCGAGGGTCCCCGGCCGGCCGGCGGCATCCGCTCGGCTCACGCCATCGTGTCGAGGATCCCCACGAGCTGCTCGAACGTCGTCATCGGGTTCACGATCGCGAACCGCGTGTTGGGCCGGCCGGCGTGCGAGCTCGGCGTCACGAACGCGCGCTGCTCGTCGAGGAGTCGCGCCGACCACGTTGCGTAGTCCTCCCGCGACCAGCCCTCGCGCTCGAACACCACGACCGACAGCTGCGGTTCACGAACGAGCCGAAGCGACTCGCGCGACGTGATCTCACGCGCGATGTCGCGCGCCAGCTGGATCGAACTCGAGATCGCGTCGCGGTACGCGGCCCCGCCGTACGTCGCGAGCGAGAACCACAACGGCAGGCCGCGGGCCCGGCGGGTGAGATGCGCCGCGTAGTCCGACGGGCTCCACTCGCTCGTCTCGGTGAGCGTGTCGAGGTACTCGGCGTGCTGGGTGTGCGCACGACGCCCGGCCTCGGGGTCGCGGTAGATGAGCGCGCACGCGTCGAACGGCGCGAACAGCCACTTGTGCGGGTCGACGATGAGCGAGTCGGCGAGCTCGACCCCCGCGAACCGGTCGCGCGCGAGCGGCGAGAGCATCGCGGCGAGGCCGTAGGCGCCGTCGACGTGCAGCCAGAAGTCGAACTCGTCCTTGAGGGCGGCGATCGAGGCGACGTCGTCGACGATGCCGAAGTTCGTCGAGCCGGCAGTGGCCACCACGGCGAAGACGGATGCCCCGTGCTGGGCGAGCGCAGCACGCACGGCGTCGCCCCGCAGCACGCCGTCGGGGCCCGGGTCCACCGGCACCACCTCGATGTCCATGACGCGCGCGGCCGAGGCGATCGAGGAGTGCGCCTCGGCGCTGCAGACCACCTTCCATCGGCCCGGGGCATCCCCTCCGCGCTCGCTCGACCTGAGGCGCGCCTCCTCGCGGGCGGCGACGAGCGCCGAGAGGTTGCCGAGCGTGCCGCCCTGCACGAACACGCCACCGGCCGTGGCCGGCAGCCCGAACTCGCCCGCGAGCCAGGCGAGCACCTCGTTCTCGGCGTGCACCGCGCCGGCGCCCTCGAGCCACGAGCCGCCGTAGAGCGCGCTCGCCGAGACGACGAGGTCGAAGGCGATCGCGGCCTTCGTCGGCGCGGTCGGGATGAAGGAGAGGTACTGCGGGTGATCGGTCGTGATGCACGCGGGGGCGAGCACGTGCTCGAAGAGCGCCAGGGCGCGCCGGGCGCCGATGCCGCGCTCGTCGATCGTTCGGCCGGCGAGCCGGTCGAGCTCGAACTCCGAGATCGGCTTGTCGAGCGGGGTGTCGCTCGCGAGGATGCGGCGGCGCGAGTAGTCGAGCACGAGGTCGACGATCTTCGCGGTCTCGTCGGTGACCGCGTGCATGCGGGTGGCCTGCGATTCCATGGGGTGATCCTCTCGTGGCGGCGGGGCGGGGGCGCCCGCGGGCCCAGAGAAGGGTCGCACGAGGGATGCCGCAGCCGCAAAATCGGGCAACGGATGCGGCATCCGACGCGCTGATCGTGCGTACGGTGGCTCCGACCTGCCGGATTCCTGCGTCGAACGGCGACACCGGCACGGCGCCTCGTCGTTGCCGGGGGATCGAGGGTGTCGGCGGTCCGTGGTCGAGTGTGGACATGGGCTTCGACGCGCAGTTCCTGGGGGTCGTCGCGGCGATGCCGCGGGTGGGGGAGGCGGATGCCGCGACATCCGTCGAGCTCGACTACCTGCACTTCACGGTGCTGCTCGACTGCGCCAGGCGGCTCGCGCGGGTCACGGGCGTGAACGTCGACGGTGCGCGGCTCGTGGAGGTCGAACGCGGCGACCGCTGGCAACTCGACGATCGCATTCCGGCCGACTGGCAGGCCGGACCCGAGGTCTATGCCGCCAACGACCTCGATCGCGGCCACCTCGTGCGCCGGCGCGACCCGGTGTGGGGCAGCCCCGAGGTGGCGGCGCGCGCGAACGCCGACACCTTCCGCTACCCCAACGCGGCGCCGCAGGCATCGGGCTTCAACCAGTCGAAGGAGCTGTGGCTCGGCCTCGAAGACCACGTGCTCGAGCACGCCCGGGCGCACGAGCTGAAGCTCAGCGTGTTCACGGCCCCGGTGCTCGCCGCCGGGGATCCGTCGTACCGCGGCATCCGCGTGCCCCTGCGGTTCTGGAAGGTCGCCGCGTGGTCGACGGGCACCGGACGCACCGGCGACGAGCTCGCCGCCGTCGGGTTCGTGGTCGACCAGGCCCCGCTCGTCGACACGGCCGAGGTGCGGGAGCCCGAGCCGGGCGAGGCGCCGCCGCTCGGCCCGTTCCGCACGTTCCAGGTGCCGATCGCCGACATCGCCGCGCTCACGGGGCTCGTGATGCGCGACCTCGTCGCTGCCGACCGGATGCCGCCCGCCATCGCCGGAGTCGGTTGGCGGCGCATCGAGCAGCCCGGCGACATCATGCTCTGAGCCCTGACGCGGCGGCCCGCGGTCACCCCTCGCCAGGCGGCGCTCGCCGGTCAGCCCTCGCCGGGCGGCGCTTGGCCCGCCGGCCGTGGCCCAGCCGGCGGTCGCCCAGCCGGCCGTCGCCCGGCCTTCCGCGCCCTGCGGGCGGCCTTCAACTCCGCGTCCGACTCGGCCATGATCACCTTCGTCTCGTCGAGATCGCCGAGCACCGGTCGCATCCAGGACATCGACGGATGGGAGTCGACCAGCAGCATCCGCACGAGCAGGGTGAGCGGAATCGCGAGGATCGCGCCGATCGGGCCGATGACGATCGCCCAGAACAGCACCGAGAAGAAGGTGATGCTCTGGCTCAACGCGACGGCGTTTCCGACGACCCGCGGCTGCACGACCGACTGCACACCCGCGTTCACGATGCCGTAGACGACGATGATGGCGATGACCGTGGGCCAACCGCCCTCGAGCGCGCCGAAGACGAGGGGCGGGATGATCGCGATGAAGTACCCGATGTTGGGGATGAAGCTGCAGAGGAACGACAGCAACCCCCAGAGGAATGCGCCGGGCACGCTGAGCAGCACGAGCGCGAACCAGTTGATGAGTCCCTGGGCGAGCCCGAGCAGGGTCGTCACGACCATGTAGCGGCGCACGTTCGTCGCGTAGTTCGAGAGCGCCGTCACGGTGAGCGGACGATACGGCCGCATCTGCCGCAGCAGGGTCGGCAGGAACGCGGCATCCATGGCCATCAGCAGCAGCATCGTGAAGATGATCACGAGCACCGAGACCAGGCCGGCGAGGCTCCCGAAGAGGTCGCCCACGAATCCGACGACGGCGACCGGATCGAAGTTCGCCGCCGCCTCCGCGACCGGATCGGCGTTGATGCCGATCGACTCGAGCCAGACGGCGAAGGCCTCGGCGGCCGCCTGGAGCTGCGGCCCGTACTGCGGCAGCAGCTCGCCGAACTGGCCGAAGGCCACGAGGGCCGCGTAGCCGAAGACGAGCAGCAGCAGGAACACCGCCGTGATGACCGACCCGGTGGCCAGTCCGCGTGGGACGCCACGCTGCTCGAGTGCCACGCGCAGGGGGTGCACGCAGATCGTCAACACGAGGGCGAAGAACACCGGCGCGAAGATCGAGCCGATGGCGGCGATCCCGAACGTCGCGAGCACCGCGCCGCCGAGGCCCGCGAGGATGAACGCGTTGCGATGCTCCCGACCCTCGGACTCGAGGGGTACGGCCTCGTCCGCGGCCTCCGTCGCGGGCGACGCCTTCGATGATCGCCTTCTGGTCCACCACATGAGGACTCCGCTCCGCGAGCCGCCCCCCGACCCGCGCTCGTGCCCACCATAGCGAGCGGATGCCACGTGGTGCGAGAGTTGAGGCATGGCCGATGCGGCGGGTGAGGAGCTCCGGACCGACGTGCTCGTGGTGGGCGCCGGCCCGAGCGGGCTCATGCTCGCGGCCTGCCTCGCGAAGCTCGGCGTCGACGCGATCATCGTCGACGGCAAGGACGGCCCGACGCGCGAGTCGCGCGCGCTGGGCGTGCAGGCGAGGTCGATGGAGATCTACGAGCAGCTCGGGCTCGTCGACCGGGTGCTCGCCGAGCGGTCGCCCGCGACGGGGATCGTGCCGGGCGCCGGGCGCCGCGCGTTCGGCCGGGTCGAGTTCCGCGGCATCGGCGCGGGCCTCTCGCCGTACACCGAGATCACCGTGTTCGAGCAGAGCGCGAACGAGCGGCTGCTCGTCGACGTACTCGCCGAGGCAGGACGCGAGGTGCTCTGGCGGCACCGGGTCGAGCGGCTCGACGTCGTCGACGGCGACGCCGGCGGTGCGGCATCCGTCACCGCGACCCTCGACGGACCCGACGGCGCGACCATCGTGCGTGCCCGCTACTGCGTCGGGGCCGACGGCTCGCATTCCGTCGTGCGCGAGTCGCTCGGCATTCCGTTCGAGGGCGTGACGAATGCGAACACGTTCTACATCGCGGATGCCGCCGACGTGACCGGGCTCGTCGACGGCTCGATCAACGTGCGGTTCACCGAACGCCACGTGTTGCTCGCGTTCCCGATGCGCGGCGGGCGGATGCGGCTCCTCGGCGTGGTGCGCGACGTCGACCTCGACGGCGACGGCCTGCTCCCGGAGCCGAACGTGCGCGCGCTCCTGCGCCGCGAGTTCGGCGTCGAGTACGCGGATGCCTCGTGGTTCACCACCTACCGGGTGCACCACCGGCTGGCGGCGCGATTCCGCGACGGACCCTGCTTCATCGTCGGCGATGCGGCGCACATCCACTCGCCGGTGGGCGCCCAGGGCATGAACACCGGACTGCAGGAGGCCCACAACCTCGCGTGCGCGCTCGCCGACGTGATCGTCGGCGGCATGCCCGATCGTCGACTCGACCGGTACGAGATCGAGCGGCGCCCCGTCGGCCGGACACTGGTCGCCACGACCGATCGGCTCTTCAGCGAGGCGACATCGGAGTCCCGGTTCGCCCGGTTCCTGCGTGCGCAGGCACTGCCGCGGCTGGGGCCGGTGGTGCTGTGGCTGCTGCCGCGGGTGCTGGGCGGGCGCATCTTCGGCTTCATCTCGCAGACCCGCGTGCATTACCGGATGTCGGCTCGCGACGACGACCGCACAACCCGGCGCGACCCGGTCGTGGGCCGCCGTCTGCAGTGGACGGGCTCCAACTTCGGCGTGCTCCGCTCGATGACGTGGCAGGTGCACGGTTACGGGGTGCATGAGCGCGAGGTGCGCTCGATCGCCGAGTCGCTCGGCCTCGAGTGGCATGCGTTCCCATCCGACCCGTTCGGCCGGCTCGACCCGTCGCTCGTCTACCTTGTGCGTCCCGACGGATTCGTCGCGGCCGCGGCATCCGCCATCGCCGTGCCCGGTGGTCCTCCGGCGTTCCGGGAGCAACTCGCGGGCTGACCGTAGATGCCGCGTCCTGCGCCCGGGGCGCGTATCGTCATCTGGTGCGACCTGACGACCACGACCAGACGGATGCCGCGATCCGTCGCCGGCGGTTCACGGGCGCCGCGACGCAGTTGGGCACCGAGGTGTCGATCAACCTCGGGTCGTCGCTCGCGGGCCTCGTCATCCCGATCGTCGGATCGTTCGTCGTCGTCGCCGTGCGCCAACTCGTCATGGTCGTGGCGGTGCTGCCGTTCTACCGGCCGAAGCGCGCCGAGCTCACGTGGCGGAGGCTCTGGCCGGCGGTGCTCCTGGGCGTGGTGCTCGCGGCCATGAACCTGAGCTTCTACGAGTCGGTGCACCTGCTCGGACTCGGCATCGCCGCGACGATCGAGTTCCTCGGTCCGCTCGCGCTGGCGCTCGCGACGTCGCGACGGCTGCTCGACGTGGCGTGCGCGCTCGCCGCGGGTGCGGGCGTCGTGCTGCTCATCGGACCCGGATCGTCGGATGCCTCGGCGATCGACCCGTGGGGCGTGGCACTCGCCCTGACGGCCGCGGCGAGCTGGGCCGCCTACATCGTGCTCACCCGACGCGTGGCGGTGGGACTGCCCGGCCTCGAGGGACTCACGGTCGCGAGCATCGTGAGCCTCGCGCTGCTGCTGCCGTTCGCGATCGCGACGTTCGACCCGGCGGCGATCGACTGGCGGGTCGCGGGCCTGCTCGTCGGCGTGGGCGTGCTCTCGTCGGCGCTGCCGTACAGCCTCGACACGTTCATCCTGCGGCGTATCACCTCGCGGCTCTACGCGATCATCACGAGCTTCGGGCCGGTGATCGCGGCGGTGTTCGGCTGGCTGGTGCTGTCGGAGACGTTCACCCTCCTGGAGGTGATCGCCATCGGCGTGGTGTGCGGTGCGGCGGGCACGGCGATCGCGACCCAGCGCGAGCGCCCGAAGAGCGACCTCGAGCAGACCGCGGAGGGCATGGCGTAGCCCGCCACCGCTCCGCTGCGCCACTTCGGCGCCCTCTGCGCCAGCCAGAATGGCGCAGAGCGCGCACTCGTGGCGCAGCGGACGCGACATCCCGCGTAGAGTCGATGCTCTCGACGGGATCGCGCGGCTTCCGCGGTCGGGTGTACCGTGCGCCCATGGATGCCTCGCAGGACCCGACGGTCACGAATGCCGATCTCTACCGGGTGGTCTTCGAGAACGACCGCGTGCGCGTGCTCGAATACCGGGACGCGCCCGGCGCGAAGACCACGCCGCACCGCCACCCCGACAGCGTCATGGTCACGCTGAGCTCCTTCCGCCGCCGACTCACCGTCGACGATCGCGTCGCCGAGGTCGAGCTGCCGGTTGGCGCGGCGAGGTGGCTCGGCGCGCAGGAGCACAGCGGCGAGAACATCGGCGACACCGAGACGCACGTCATCTTCGTCGAGCTCAGGGAGCCCGCAGCGACCGGTGGCGAGGCGGCGGGCCCCGGGCCGCTCGGCCCGTCGAGCTGAGTCCGGTTCTGATGCAGGCCTCGCGCATCCGTCATCGTTCCGTCATCCGGTTCCGTTGCCCGCCCGTTGACGCGTCCGTATCGTGGGAGGCGCGGGCACCGGTCGGTCCCGTAGCGCACGCGCTTCGCGTCGACGACGTCGGGAGGGGCCATGGCGACCATCGCCTGGATCGGGTTGGGCAACATGGGCGGGCCGATGTCGGGGCACCTCGTCGATGCCGGGCACACCGTGCGCGGCGTCGACCCGGTCGCCGAGGCGCGCACCGCGGCCGCCGAGCGCGGCGTGCAGCTCACCGACTCGGTCGCCGAGGCGGTGCGGGGCGTCGATGCGGTCTTCACCTCGTTGCCGCGCAACGAGCACGTGCGGGCGGTGTACGGCGGCGACGACGGCATCTGGGCGAGCGCGCCCACCTCGGCGCTGCTGCTCGACACCTCGACGGTGGATGTCGCGACGTCCCGTTGGTGCCACGAGGGCGCGGCCGAGCGGGGCTTCCGGTTCGTCGACTCGCCGATCTCGGGCGGCATCGCGGGGGCGCACGCCGGTTCCCTCACCTTCATGCTCGGCGGCGACGAGGCGTCGGTGGCCGAGGCGGCCGGGCTCGTCGAGCCGATGGCCGGGCACGTGTTCCAGGTCGGCGGGCCGACCATGGGCATCGCGGCGAAGCTCGCGAACAACCTCATGCTCTTCGTCTCGCTCCTCGGCGTCGCCGAGGGCACGCAACTCGCGGCCCGTCTCGGGCTCGACCCCGAGACGTTCTTCAAGGTCGCCTCGGTCTCGTCGGGCGACTCGTGGCCGCTGCGCACGTGGTACCCCGTGCCCGGCGTGGTACCGACGAGTCCGGCGAACCGCAACTTCGACGCGACGTTCACGACGCAGCTCGCCGACAAGGACCTCGCATTCGCCGTCGCCGCGGGTGAGCAGGCGGGGCTGAACATGCCCGCGGCGCGGCTCGCCCTGCAGGAGTTCGACCAGCTCATCGACGAGGGCTATGGCGACAAGGACTGCAGCCTGGTCGTGAAGTTCGTGCCGGGCGACGGTCACGTCGCCGGGTTCGATCCCGGAATCTGAGGAGCGACGATGACGGATGCCCCGGGCTCGCGTCGCCGCCTCTGGTGGTGGATCGGCGGCGGCGCGGTCGTCGCGCTGGCCATCGCCGCAGCGCTCGTGTTCCAGCCGTGGTTGCTGTTCGTGGACGTGCGCGTCGACGACGACATCCCGCTCGCGTCGGCGGCCCCCACGTCGGAGCCGAGCGCAGGCGCGACCGCGTCGCCGGCCGCGGGCGAGTCCCCCTCGCCGTCGACGCCGCCACCGCCCGCCGGTCCCGTGGAGCTGTCGCGAGGCACGCTGATCAGCCACGAGCACGAGACCACCGGCACGGTGCGCGTGATCCGACTGCCCGACGGCTCGCGCCAGCTCGCGATCGAGAACCTCGACACCACGAACGGCCCCGACGTGCACGTATGGCTGAGCGCGGGTCCCGTGGTCGAGGGCTTCGACGGCTGGTTCACCGCGGGCGGGCACCCGTACGTCGACCTCGGGCTGATCAAGGGCAACCAGGGCAACCAGGTCTACGACATCCCGGCCGACGTCGACCTGTCGGCGTACCCCACGGTCGACCTGTGGTGCGTGCAGTTCGCGGTGTCGTTCGGCGCCGCGGCGCTGACCGCGAGCTGACCGGCCGCACTCGCCGGCGCGCGTCGGCAAGCGGGCGGCGCTACGCCCCGCCCCGCGCGAGCGCCCGGCTCAGCCAACGGCCGTACTGCGACCACGGGTCGTCGACGCCCTCACGCAACTCGTCGACGTGCGCGAGCAGTGCGTCGTGCACGGCGAACCACTCGGTGCCCGCGTATCGGTGAGCGGCGAACTGCGCGTGCCGGCGCTGTTCGAGGGCCCGCCCGCCGCGCTCGAACGCGAGCACCTCGTCGTGGGGGAGCGTCGCGAGGCGCAGGCGCGGGTTCATCGACGTACCGATCTTCACCTGGTCGCGATACCGGATGTAGTAGACCACCTCGACCACCGGCCGCACGAGTTCGTCGTCGGGCCGGTCGCCGACCCGCCACTCGCACTCGGCGCAGACCCATCCCGACGGGTACCGCACGCCGACCGGGGAGCCGCACGCCGCGCAGGGTGCCGGCAGCAGGTCGGTGACTCCTGCTTCACGTGCGACCCAGTCGTGGGCGACGAGCAGGTGCTCGGTGCAGAGGCTCACGGGAGCGCCGGCCTCGACGGGCTGCGCACAGGCGCGACCGTCGGCCAGGACGACGACGCAGCGGCATCCGTCGACTCCGACCTCACCCATGGGGGCAGGCTACGCGCGTCCGCTGACAGGGCCTCCCGGCCGGGCCTCGCGATAGGCTCGATCTCCGACCGCACGGCGGCGGCGGACACGGACGTTCGAGGCGAGAGGCGAGCAGCGGATGCCCATCTGGCAGTGGCGGCGCAAGCGCAGGGGCGCCAAGTTCGCGCCGTTCGACCGCGCGAAGCTGCCCGAGCCCGAACCCCTCACGTTCGAGGAGTCCTTCGCCGAGGGGTTGCTCGTCGCGGAGTCGGCGGCCCGCATGGCGCTGAAGAACCGCATCATCGTGATGGCGTTGCGCGGCGAGGAACCGTACGACGCCGACCGGGCCGCCGCGGCGGCCCGCGAGGTGCTGCACGAACTCGTGCAGGAGATGGACGAGGTCGCCGAGTGGTCGGCGCACGAGCGCGAGGAGGCCGCCCGGCGCGAGGGCCGCGCGCGCCATCAGCACGACTACCACCGCACCGACTCGTGGAACCTGCGGCTCCGCGAACGCGTGAACGAGGCCGTCGCCGCGCGCCTTTCGGAACTGCGGGGCGATCCCGACTACCTCGCCGAGTTCGCCGAACGTGCCCGTGACGACGCGTGGAGCGAGCTCGCGGGGGTGATCGAGCAGCGGCTCGCCCGGGAGTGGCCCGAGATCGAGATCGACGAGGCCTATCTGCGCGAGCGCGACGAGCGCATGCGCGAGGTGTCGCTCGACCTCGAGCGCGACCTCCGCGAAGTGGTGCGCCGGCGCGAGGAGCGCGACGAGCTCGACGACTCGTTCGGGGCGTGGTGAGGCCGGTTCCGCGCTGCGTTTGACCCGCGGATGCCTCGGCCGTAGCATTCCCATAGATAACCATCTATGATTTGGAGCGGGATGATGGCCGTTTGCACGCCTCGGCTAGACTCCGGCGCATGGCGGCAGCAGCGAGCGATGTGCCCGGAGTCTCCCGAGAACCCGCCGGACCTCGGCTCGACCGCGCGGCGGCCGAGTCGCTCGCCCGCACGCTGCGCGCCGTCGCGGACCCGACCCGGCTGCAGTTGCTCAGCATCATCCGCAGCTCGCCCGATGGCGAAGCCACCAGCGGCGAGCTCGCGGAGCGCATCGGACTTCGCCAGCCGACGATCAGCCACCACCTCCGGCTCATGTCCGACGACGGACTCGTGGTGCGGGAACAGCGTGGCAAGTTCGCGTGGTACTCGGTCGCACCCGACCGCATCGCGGAGATCGACGACCTCCTGGGCTGAACGGTGACCGCGCCGTCCGACCGGCCGGCGCCCCTCGACGCCGCGGGCGCCCTCGAACGCGCCACCCAGGTGGCGGCGCTCGCCGACCCCGACCGGCTTCGCATCATGAGCGTGCTCGCCAACCGGCCCGATGCTGAGAACACCGTGCCGTCGATCGCCGCGCTCGTCGAGCTGGACGTGCCCGTGGTGGCCGCGCACCTCGAGGCTCTGGCTGCGGCGGTCCTCGTCGTCAGCCTGCCCGGCGGCACCGACGTGCGGTTCACGCCATCGCCCGACGCGTGGGTGCGGTTCGGGCGGCTGCTCGCGGGCAAGTCCGCCTACGTGAAGCCGTCGACGTCCTCGCCGGCGTCGGCGACCGCCATCGCCGACGTGCCCGTGCCCATTCGGCGCACGGCCGACCGGTTGGCGTATCGCTTCAGCGCCCATTTCTCCCACGAGACGGTGGAGCGGTACGTCGCCGAGAGCTACGACCTGCTGCGAGCCCGCGCCAAGACCACGCGGCACCTGCCGTCGCTCACCAGCCGGTTCGCGAGCGAGCGTCTGGCTGCGCTCGCCGCCGCGCAGGGGTTCGACCTCACCGGCACACCGGAAGTGCTCTTCGTGTGCGTGCAGAACTCTGGACGCTCGCAGCTCGCCGCGGGCCTGCTACGACGAAGGGCGGGCGATCGCGTGCACGTGCGCACCGCCGGCTCACAGCCCGCCGCGACCATCGACGATCTCGTCGTGCGCGTGCTCGACGAGATCGACGTGCCAATCGTGAGCGAGTTCCCGAAGCCGCTCACCGACGAAGTCGTGCAGGCCGCCGACGTCGTGGTCACCATGGGGTGCGGCGACGCGTGTCCCGTGTACCCCGGTCGTCGCTACCTGGACTGGAAGATCGGCGACCCGGCCGGCCGCTCGATCGAAGAGGTGCGAGCGATCCGCGACCAGATCGCGCGCCACGTGGAGGAGCTCGTCGACGGACTCGGGCTCGCGGCA
Organism: Agromyces sp. H66; assembly: GCF_004959775.1. Taxonomy (GTDB): domain Bacteria; phylum Actinomycetota; class Actinomycetes; order Actinomycetales; family Microbacteriaceae; genus Agromyces. The sequence continues at coordinate 33,321 of NZ_SJZG01000009.1, read as the reverse complement.
TCCGCTCGCTCGTAGCCGTCAGTCCCCGTCGGGCCGCTCCTGCTCGCCGAGCGCCTCCAGCACCTCGAGCGGCGACTCGACGTCGCCGCGCCACGCCTCGACGCCCTCGCGGATCGCGAGTCCGGCGACGACCAGTGCGGCCACCGAGTCGGCCCACATCCAGCCGAACAGCGAGTTGAGCAGCAGACCGACGAGCACCGTGCCCGAGAGGTACATGCAGAGCAACAGCTGCTTCGAATCGGCCATGACGCTGCGCGAGCCGAGCTCGCGCCCCGTGTGGAACTCGATCCACGCGAGCGCCGGCATGACGAGCAGGCTGACGGTCGCGATGCCGATGCCCAGCGGGCTGTGTTCGACCTGCTGCACGCCCGCGAGCGTGAGCAGCGCGTCGACGATCACGTAGGCGGCCAGTGCGAAGAACGCGATGCCGATCGCACGCACGGTCGGCTTCTCCCAGCGCTCGGGATCCCTGCGCGTGAACTGCCAGGCGACCGCGATCGCCGAGAGCACCTCGATCACCGAGTCCAGGCCGAAGCCGATGAGCGCGGCGGAGGACGCCACGGCGCCGGCCGAGAGGGCGACGATCGCCTCGATGACGTTGTAGCCGATCGTGAACGCGACGATGAGGCGCACGCGGCGGTGCAGCGTCGCGCGGCGCTCGTCGGAGATGGCGGCGGTCATCATTCCCGATGCTAACCCGCCCGCCTGGTCGCCGGATGTCGGGGCCACAGGTCCGGCGCGGGGCTCTCGATCAGTCGGTGCTGATGCGGTAGCCGATGCTGCGTACCGTCTCGATGACGTGGCCGGCGCCGGGCGCGGCTCGTTCGAGCTTCTTGCGCACCCGGGTCACGAGCACGCGAGTCGCCGAGATGCTGCCGTCGTCGTACGTCGCGAGTGCCCGCGCGAGTTCCTCGACCGAGACCACGCGCGGGCTCTCGAGCATGAGGTGCTGCACCATCAGGAACTCGCGCGGCGTGAGCTCGACGACGTGCCCCGCGACCGTGGCGCGGAACGACTGCGGATCGAGCCGGAGCTCGCCGATCTCGAGCATCCGGCCCGCGGCCACGGCCCGGATGCCGCACGACCGCACCGCCGACAGCAGCTGCTCCGACGTGCTCGGCAGGGCGAGGATGGAACGGGCACCGCGCTGCAGGGCCTGGAAGGCGAGCTCGTGCGCGGCGTCGTGGCTTCCGAGGCCGACGATGACCGCGACATCCGTCATCGCCGTCACGCCCTCGACGAAGCTGAGGAAGTCGACGTGAGCCAGATCAGTGGGCGCCACCAGCGCGACCGGGTCCTCCTCGGCCAGCGCGAGGAGCGCGCCGATGCCGTCGTCGTACCCGCGCACCTCGAGCCCGTGCGGAGCGAGGCCGTCGCCCGGATGCCCCGGGGCCGACGGCGACTCGATGAACAGAAGTCGCGCCGGCCACCTCGGCACCGCGCCGGCCACGCGGGTCGCGCCGAGGTGGGCGTAGGCGAGCTCCCCCGGCGTCGAGCCGAGCACGCCCGGGCGCCCGGTGGTCATCCGAAGCGTCCCGAGATGTAATCCTCGGTGCGCTGGTCCTGCGGGTCCTCGAAGATCTGCGCGGTCGTGCCGTACTCGACGAGCACGCCCGTGCGGGCGCCCGTGCCCTCCGAGACCTGCGCGGTGAAGAACGCCGTGCGATCGGCGACTCGGGCAGCCTGCTGCATGTTGTGGGTCACGATCACGATCGTGTACTGCTCGCGCAGCTCCTGCATGAGGTCCTCGATGCGCATGGTCGCGATCGGGTCGAGCGAGGCGCAGGGCTCGTCCATCAGGATGACGTCGGGGCGCACCGAGATCGCCCGGGCGATGCAGAGGCGCTGCTGCTGACCGCCCGACAGGCCGAGGGCGGACTGCTTGAGCTTGTCCTTCACTTCGTCCCAGAGCGCCGCGCGCGTGAGCGACTCCTCGACGAGGTCGTCCATCGAGTCGACCCTCATGCCCGTCACCCGCGGCCCGTAGGCGATGTTGTCGTAGATCGACTTCGGGAACGGGTTCGGCTTCTGGAAGACCATGCCGATGCGCCGCCGCACCTCGATCGGGTCGACGCCCTTGCCGTAGATGTTCTCGCCGTGGAAGAGGATCTCGCCCTCGACCCGGGCGCCGTCGATGAGGTCGTTCATGCGGTTCAGCGACCGGAGCAGCGTCGACTTGCCGCAACCCGAAGGGCCGATGAGCGCGGTGATCTCATTCAGGCCGAACTCGAGGTTCACGTCGGTCACAGCGCGGAAGTCGCCGTAGTACACGTCGACGCCCTCGACGCGCATCACCGGCCGCGTCACGACCGGCCCGACGGCGCCGGACTGGGTCGCGCGCAGGTGCATGGGCGCGGAGTCTGCGGAGCTGGACATGGGAGTTACCACCGTTTCTGGTATCGGTTGCGGATGTAGATGGCCAGCCCGTTCATGAGCAGCAGGAGCCCGAGCAGGATGATGCTCGCGGCGGCGGCGAGTTCGTGGAAGCCCTCCTGTGGGCGGCCGGTCCAGTTGAAGATCTGGATGGGCAGCGTCGTGAAGCCGCTGAGCAGTCCGTTGGGGTCGAAGCTCACGAACACCAGCGCGCCGAGGAGCAGCAGGGGTGCCGCCTCGCCGAGCGCGCGGGAGAGCGCGATGATCGAGCCGGTCGCGATGCCGGGAACGGAAGCGGGGAGCACCTGTCGCCACGTGGTCTGCCACTTCGTGGCGCCGAGAGCGAGCGAGCCGTCGCGGATCTCCGACGGCACCGCGCGGATCGCCTCCCGCGTGGCGATGATGATCACCGGCAGGATGAGCAAGCTCAGCGCGAGCGCGCCGCCGATGACGATGTTCTTGTCGCGCACGCCGAGGAGCGAGAGGAACGCGAGCGCCAGGAGGCCGTACACGATCGACGGCACCGCCGCGAGGTTCTGCACGTTGAGCTCGATGGCGCGGTTGAACCAGTGCCGTTTGTCGGCGAACTCCTCGAGGTGCACCGCGGCGGCGACGCCGACCGGGATCGTGAGGACGGCCGTCGTGCCGATGACCCACATCGACCCGAGGATCGCCGGTCGGGCACCCGCCCGATCGGGTGACGACGCCGGGTACTCGGTGAACAGGGCGAGGCCGAACCGGCTGCCGCCCTCGAGCACGATGTTCACGATGAGGGTGACCAGGAAGACGACCGCGATGAGGAGGCTCAGCCACAGGAGGACGAGGAAGATGAGTGGGCCCGGTCGCCGTTCGCGCGGCGCCTCGCCGGTCTTCAGCGGCATCGTGGGGGCGCCGGCGAGGGAGTCCTGGAGTGAACGCATCATCAGTAGGCCTGTCGGAAGCGGCGGACGAGTCGGATCGAGATGAAGTTCACGAGCAGGGTGATCGCGAACAGCAACAGGCCGACGGCGTAGAGGGTGTCGTACTCGAGTGAGCCGACGCGCGAGTCGCCGAGGGCGGCGCTCGCGATGAATCCGGTCATCGTCTGGCCCTGCTCGAGCGGGCCCGTGACGATGCGTGCCTGGTTGCCGGCGGCGATGGCGACGATCATGGTCTCGCCGACCGCCCTGGAGATGCCGAGCACGACGGCGGCCATGACGCCCGAGAGCGCGGCGGGGAACACGACGCGAAGGCTCGTCTGCATGCGGTTCGCGCCGAGCGCGGCCGAACCCTGTCTCAGCGACATAGGCACTGCCGACATCGCGTCCTCGGAGATCGACGCGATCGTCGGGATGATCATGATGCCCATCACGAGGCCGGCGGCGAGCACGCTGAACGCGCCGGTGTCGAGTTGGAGCCATTCACGGAACACCGTCGCCTGGATGAACTGCAGGGCGAAGAAGCCGTAGACCACGGTCGGCACGCCCGCGAGGACCTCGAGGATCGGCTTCAAGACCTTTCGCAGTCCCGGACGTGCGTACTCGGAGAGGAGGATCGCGGCGCCCAGGCCGAGCGGCACCGCCACCAGCAGCGCGATGGCGGTGGTCCACGCCGTCGCGGTGACGAGCGGGATGACACCGAACGAGGCATCCGCGAACCGCGGGGCCCAGCGGTCGCCGAAGAGGAAGTCGACCACCGGAACCTCGCGGAAGAAGCCGATCGCCGGGATGAGCAGGGCGATCAGGATGCCGATCGTCGTGACGATCGCGACCCCGGCCGCGAGCCGGAGCACGAGCCTGATGACGGCTTCGCCGGGACGAGGTCGTCCGGCGAACAACGACCGAGGCGGGCGGCCCGACGATGTCGTCGGGCCGCCCGTGCTGGCGGTCGTGGAGGCCTCGGTACCCGGGGCCGTGGTGTCAGCCAGCATCAGCGTCGTCAGCCGAGGGTCGCGAGCTCGTCCTGAGCCGTGGCCTTCTGCTCCTCGGTCAGCCCGATCACGAGCGCCGCCTCGGCGACCTCGGCCTCGTTCTCCACGTAGAAGTCGATGAAGGCCTTCACCTGCGGCTTGTCGGTGTAGGACGCGTTGTTCACGTAGATGAACAGCGGACGGCCGAGCGGCGAGTAGCTGCCGTCCCGCACGGTCTCCTCGCTCGGGGCGACGCAGCCCTCGCCGCCGTCGACCTGGAGGGCCTTCATCGAGTCGGGGTTCTCCTCGACGTACGAGAGACCGAGGAAGCCCATGGCGCCCTCGTCGCCCGCGACGCCCTGGACGATGATGTTGTCGTCCTCCGAGGGGCTGTAGTCGGCGCGGATGGCGCCCTCCTCACCGTTGATCTCGTCGGTGAAGTAGTCGAACGTGCCCGAGTCGGTGCCGGCGCCGAAGAGCGCGAGCGGGAGGTCGGGGAACGAGGGGTCGACCTGGTTCCAGTTCGTGATCGTGCCCTCCGCCTCGGGTGCCCAGATCGTGTTGAGCTGCTCGACCGTGAGGCACTGCGCGAAGTCGTTCTCGGGGTTCACCACGACCGAGAGGCCGTCGTTCGCGATGACGATCTCGGTGAACTCCACGCCGGCCTCGGCGCAGAGCGCGGCCTCCTCGTCCTTGATGGGGCGGGAGGCGTCGGAGATGTCGGTCTCGTCGGCGCAGAACTTCTTGAAGCCGCCGCCGGTGCCCGAGGTGGCGACCGTGACGTTGACGCCGGGTTCGACGTCGCGGAAGAGGTCGGCGGCCGCTTCGGTGAGGGGGGCGACGGTCGACGAGCCGTCGGCGACGACCGAGCCGCTGAGTCCGTCGCCGTCAGCGACGCCGGTGCCGTCGGCGGGCTGGCCGCCGCACGCGGTGAGGACGAGGGCGGCGGCAGCGATGGTGGCGCTGAGCCCTGCGAGTTTCAGAGAACGGTAAGACACGGTGATCCTTCCGGGGGAGGCGGGGGCCTCGGTTGAATGTGATGCCGACGTCCGGCTCAACACATAGAAGATCGTCTAAGTGAACTCGGGGTGAACAGTGCGGCACAGCTCGGTGTCACAGAGACGTACGTCTCATCAAGGGCCTCCGGATCGCAATATCGACAATCATCGATGCAGCCGCTACGTTGGATCGGGTGAGCCGGCTCGTCGATCCCGTCGTGACCGCGCGGCATCCCGTGCGGCTGGCTGCGTTGTCGCTCGGCCAGGTCGTGAGCTGGGGCATCCTCTACTACGCCCTCATCGTCGCTGCGCCCGCGGTCGCCGACGACACCGGCTGGTCGCTCGTCGCCGTGACCGCGGCCTTCTCTGGCGGGCTGGTCGTCTCGGCCGTCTCGGGCGTCGTCGTCGGGCGCCTGCTCGACGAGCGGGGACCGAGGATCGTCATGACGGTCGGTGCGCTCACCGGCACCGCCGGTCTCGTCGTCGTCGCGCTCGCGCCCGATCCGCTGGTGTTCGCCGCCGGCTGGGTCGTCTGCGGCGTCGCGCAGTCATCGGTGCTCTACCAAGCGGCGTTCACGGTCATCACGCGCCGGCACGGCGACCGGCGGCACACGCCGTTGACCGTCGTCACCCTGGCCGGCGGACTCGCCTCCACCGTCTTCGCGCCCGTGACCGCGCTGCTGCTCGGGGTGCTCGACTGGCGCGGCACGTTCGTGGTGCTCGCGGGGGTTCTCGCCGTGACCACGGTGCCGCTGCACTGGTTCTCGCTCGAGCGCTCGTGGGCGCACCTGCCGCGTGCACACGACGATGCTCCCTCGCACACGCTCGTCGGGGTCATCCGTACGCGCAGGTTCTGGTTCCTCGAGGTCGCCATGATCGTGCTCACCGTGTCGCTCCTCAGTGCCACGCTCGCCGCCGTGCCGCTGTTCACGGAGAAGGGCCTCACGTTCGAGTCGGCCGCGCTCGGCCTGGGCCTCATCGGTGCCGGCCAGCTCATCGGCCGGCTGCTCTTCCTCGTGCGGCCGCACCGCGCACCGGCGTGGGCGCTCGTCGCGAGCGTGGCCGCGCTCGCGGCGGCCGCGCTCGCCACGCTCGCGCTCGTGCCCGGACCGGCGTGGCTCCTCATCACGATCGGCGTCGTCGCCGGCGCCGTCCGAGGCGCGTACACGCTCGTGCAGGCCTCGGCCGTGGCCGACCGGTGGGGCACTCGCAACTACGGCGCGATCAACGGCGCCTTCGCCGCGCCCATCACGATCGCGGCCGCGCTCACGCCGGCCATCGGGCCGGCCGTCGCGGCGGGTGTCGGATCGTTCTCGGGCATGGTCGCGCTGATGGCGGGCGCGGCGGTGGTCGCCGTGGTGACGGCGCGGTTCAGCTGACGCGCTAGCATTCCATAGACTCACGTCTATGGAATGGAGTCGCCGAGATGAGCGCCGACCGCCCTGAGATCCGCCCCGCGTCATCCGTCGCGCCGTCCGTCGCGCCGCCCGTCGCCGCAGATTGGCTGCCGCGGCGGCTCCTCGCCGAGTTCCTCGGCACGGGACTGCTCGTGACCGTGGTGGTGGGATCGGGCATCGCGGCATCGCGGCTCTCGCCCGACGACGCCGGGCTGCAGCTCCTCGAGAACAGCCTCGCGACCGCGCTCGGCCTCGCCGTGCTCATCGCGATGTTCGCGCCGGTGTCGGGCGCCCACTTCAACCCGGTGGTCTCGGCCGCCGACCATGTGCTCGGCCGCCGCCGGGGGGCGGGCCTCGTGCTGCACGACCTCGGGCCGTACGTCCTCGCGCAGGTGGCCGGCGGGATCTCGGGCGCCGTGCTCGCGAACGTCATGTTCGGTGTCGAAACCTCGATCGCCACGACCGAGCGGGTGAGCGCCGGCAGCCTCGTGGCCGAGGTCGTCGCGACGGCCGGGCTCGTCGCGGCGATCTTCTCGCTCGTGCGCACGGGTCGCGCGGCGATCGTCGCGCCCGTGGTCGGCGCGTACATCGGGGCCGCCTACTGGTTCACGAGCTCCACGTCGTTCGCCAACCCGGCCGTGACCGTCGGGCGGATCTTCTCCGACACCTTCGCCGGGATCTCGCCGGCCTCGGCCGCCGCGTTCCTCGGCGCGCAGCTGGTCGGCGCGGCCGTCGGGGTCGTGCTCGTGAGCGCGCTGTTCCCCGCGCCGGCCGGCGCGCCGGTCGAGGAACTCGCCGACACCTCGTCCGTTCGGTAGCGCGGCGGGGTCGAGTCGGGCGGGGGTGGCTCGGCCGGGTCGGTTCGCGCCACCTCGATCGCAGCGCCTCGATCGATCGGTCGAGGCCCGGCTCAGCGGCCGTCGATCCCCAGCTCGGCGAGCAGCGCCTCGACGTGCGCCCGCACCTCGTCGCGCACCCGCCGCACCTCATCGAGCGACAGGGACTCGGGGTCGTCGAGCTTCCAGTCGAGGTATCGCTTGCCCGGATAGACGGGGCACGCGTCGCCGCAACCCATGGTGACCACGACGTCGGCCGCCTGCACGACGTCATCGGTGAGCGGCTTCGGGAACGCCTGCGTGACGTCGAGTCCGACCTCCTGCAGGGCGACGACGACGGCGTGGTTCAGGTCGGCGGCGGGCATCGACCCGGCCGACCGCACGTGCACGCGGTCGCCGGCGAGCGCGTGCGTGAGCACCGCCGCCATCTGCGAGCGTCCGGCGTTCTGCTCGCACACGAAGAGCACTTCGGGCACGTCGTGCGCGATCGCGCCCTTGGCTTGGGCCAGCGCCGTGAGCCGGTCGGTCGCGAAGCGGATGACCCGGTTCGCGAGGTGCGCCCTCACCGTGGCGGTGCGCAGCAGCGCGGTGTACGACTCGAGCACGTACCGCTCGACGGTCTCGGCGTTGAACGTGCCGTCGTATCGCGCGGTGAGGTCGAGCGCCAGGTCGTGCAGGTAGCGCTCGGGGTAGGCGAGGCCCGGGAGCCCGCGGCGTCCCGCCGTGGCGAGCTCGCTCACGGTCAGGCCGCCGGGGCGATCTCGGCGAGGAGCGACTCGACGCGACCGCGGATGTCGTCGCGCACGCGACGCACGGTCTCGAGGTCCTTGCCCGCCGGATCCTCGAGCTCCCAGTCCTCGTAGCGCTTGCCCGGGAAGACCGGGCAGGCGTCGCCGCAGCCCATGGTGATCACGACGTCGGACTCCTTGACGGCCTCGGTGGTGAGGATCTTCGGTGTGTTGCCGGCGATGTCGATGCCCTCCTCGGCCATGGCCTCGATCGCGACCGGGTTGATCCGGTCCTTCGGCTCCGAGCCGGCGGAGAGCACCTCGACGCGGTCGCCGCCGAGCTCGCGCAGGTAGCCGGCGGCCATCTGCGAGCGGCCGGCGTTGTGCACGCAGACGAACAGGACGGTGGGCTTGGTGGCGACGGTCATTGGTCCCTCACTTTCGACATTAAAAGCATAGACCGTGATCTATCAATTAGCCAACGAGCGGATGCCGCGGCCGCACGTCGTCACCGAGGGTTCGCGTCACTCCCACCCGCGCCCACGCCGAGCTCGCCGAGCAGTGCCCGCACGCGCGCCTCGATGTCGTCGCGGATCTCGCGCACCCGGGCGAGCGGGAGTCCCGCCGGATCGTCGAGCTCCCAGTCGAGATACCGCCGGCCCGGGTAGATCGGGCAGGCGTCGCCGCAGCCCATCGTGATCACGACGTCGGAGGCGCGCACCACCTCGTCGGTGAGCGGCTTCGGGAACTCGCCGCCGATCGGCACGCCGATCTCGTCGAGCGCCTGCACGATGGTCGACTTCACGGCGCTCGCGGGCTCCGATCCGGCCGTGCGCACGCGCACCCGGTCGCCCGCGAGCTGCCGCAGGATCGCCGCCGCGATCTGCGAGCGTCCGGCGTTCTGCACGCAGACGAACAGCACCTCGGGCGGCTCCTCGCCCTGCGGCACCGCGTCCTGCCGTGCGATGGCCGCGAGCGCCGCCAGCCGGTCGGCCGCGAACGCCGACGTGAGCGACGGGAGGTGCCGGGTGATGTGCGCGCGCTCCGCGAGCAGGTCGTGGCTCTCGCGTACGTAGCGCTCGACGGTCTCGCGCGAGAAGACGCCCGCGAACCGCGCGGCCAGGTCGGATGCCACGCGCTCGAGCACCTCGTCGGACGCCGTCGTCGCGGCATCCGTCGTCACCAGCTCGTCGACCCGCGGCGCGGCGTCGGGCGCGATCGAGTACCAGACCTGGCGGCCCTCCGGTTCGCGCTCGAGCACGCCCTCGTCGAGGAGCGTCTTCACGTGATGGCTCACGGTGGGTTGGCGCAGGCCGAGCTCGGTGGCGAGCCGACCCACGAGGGCGCGGCCGTCGGGGCTCTCGCGGATGAGCTCGAGGATGCGCAGCCGGGTGGGGTCGGTGAGCACCCGGATGCCGCGTGCCGAGTCGATCCCATCCATAGACCGAAGTCTATTCGCGAACCGTGGTCGACCCGTCGGAGGTCCCCCGTTCGGAGGATGGCGAGCCGCCCGTGATCGGCAAGGCTTGACGTTGCGCCGATCAGGCGCATCGCCCGACCGACCGACCGACCGACGATGTGAGGAGACGTCGATGACCACCGAACGACGCACGCCCACCGTGACCTACTACACCGCCACCACTCTGGACGGCTTCCTCGCCGACCAGAACGACTCCCTCGACTGGCTCCTGCGCCAGGACCAGGACAAGCGCGGCCCGCAGAACTACGACGACTTCATCGAGAAGATCGGCGCGATCGTGATGGGCTCGACGACCTACGCCTGGATCCTCGCCCACTTGGAGCGAACGGGAGAGCCGTGGTTCTACTCCCAGCCGTCATGGGTCATGAGCACTCGTGACCTTCCTCGCTTCCCCGGCGCCGACATCCGATTCGCCGCCGGATCGGTGGCCGACGTCTACGCGGACCTGCGTGCCGCAGCGGGCGAGTCGGGCATCTGGGTGATCGGGGGCGGAGACCTCGCCGGGCAGTTCGCCGACGCCGGACTTCTCGACGAGGTGATCGTCTCCATCGCGCCGGTCACGCTCGGCGCTGGTCGCCCGCTGCTGCCTCGGCGGTTGGACCTGCGGTTGGTGGAGACCGCGGCCAGCGGGGCGTTCGTCACCGCGCGCTTCGACGTCGTCGGACCGCTGCAGGAGGACCGAGCGCCGACCGGCGACTGATCGTCGCGATGGCGGAGGCATCCGCCACACTGGGTGCATGACCAGGCACTGGAGCCCGCTCGCCGTCGTCTACCTGCTGCTGGCCGTCGCCGGCCTCGTCGGCACGTGGTGGTTCAACATCCGAGCGATCGCGGAGTCGCGCAATTACCTGGGCGACCTGTTCACGAGCGGGCCGGCCGTCTCGTCGATCACGGTCGACCTGCTCGTCGCCGCCGCGGCCGGGAGCGTGTTCATCATCGTCGAGGCGCGCCGCCTCGGCATGCGCCTGGGCTGGCTCTACGTCGTCGGGGCGGGCGTCACGGCGTTCGCCTTCACGTTCCCGCTGTTCCTCGCGATGCGGCAGCGCGCACTGAACGCACGGTCCGTCGAGGTGACGGATGTCGCGGGCCGACCGGATGCCGCGGGCCGACCGGACTCGACCGGCTCCGCGGCATCCGGTGGCTCGTCCTAGTCCGGCTCGGTCGACCGGGAGCGACTCTCGAGGACGCTCCTGCCGAGGTCCGTGGGCTCCCAGCCGTGCTCGCCTTCGGTGATCCATCCGAGGATCTCCAGTCGCCAGAGCAGGTGCCGGATCATCCGGGGCAGCGCCCCGACATGGCGCGGCGACATGCCGGGTCGGCTCGCACGCCACGCGTCCCGGATACCGGCCTCGTCGATCGGCCCCGCTGCGGTGAGGATCCGGAGAGCGGCGAGTCGGGGCGCCGTGATGTGCCGCGCGGGGTCGTCGGTTGGGCTCGTCACCAGGGGAGCTTCGTTCACGACCACGCCACTCAGCTGCAGCAGCTCGACGCCGCTGATCCCTCCGCTGTGCTCGCCGCCCCACTCGAGCACACGCCTGTCGCGGGCAGCGAGAGTTCGACGTTGCGCGCGGCGGCCGCGTCACCCGCGAGCCAGGCCGTCACCGAGCGCACCTGCTCGTAGCCCGTCGCGAGGAGGAAGGTCGGCGCCCGGCCGTAGCTCTTCATGCCGACGATGAAGAAGTCGCGCTCGGGCTGGGTGAGCTCGGCGAAGCCGTGAGGTGCGACCGTGCCGCAGCTGTGCACGTTGGGGTCGATGAGGGGCGCGAGGCGCCTGGGCGCCTCGACGATGTCGTCGAGTTCGAGGCGGATCTCGCGGAGCATCCCGAGGTTCGGGCGGAAGCCGGTGGCGTTCACCACTCGGTCGGCCTCGAGGGTCTCGAGTCCGTCGCCGCGACGGCCGGTGATGCGCAGGCCGGATGCCTCGCCCTCGCCCGTGCGCGCGAGGCGCACGATCTCGAACCGGTCGACGACCTCGATGCGACCCGATGCGACGAGCGCGTCGACGCGAGCGCCGATGGACGCACGCGCCTGCAGCTCGTCGTCGGGCGACGTGGTCACGCGCACCGCCTTGGCATTGCGGATGACCCAGGAGATGCGGGTGCCCGGCGCCTCGTCGGCGAGAGCTGCGAGGTTCAGCAGCGTGTTGGCGGCGGAGTGACCGGCGCCCACGACGACCGTGTGGCGGCCTGCGAACGTGTCGCGCTCACGCCCGAGCACGTCGGGCATGGCCGGGCTCACGAGGTCGGCGACCTCGGCGAGCCCGAGCGGGTCGAGGCCCGACGAGCCGAGGCTGTTCGGCGTGCGGTAGGTGCCCGAGGCATCGATGACGGCGCGCGCGGTGAGCTCCTCGACGCCGTCGGCGGTGCTCACGCGGAGGAGGAACGGCGCCTGCGCCCGGCCCTTCGTGCGCGTGCGGTCCATGCCCTCGCGGGAGACGTCGGTGACGGTGACGCCGAGTCGGGTGCGCGCGGCGATCGCGGGGAGGTCGGCGAGCGGGATCAGGAAGTCGCGCACGAGCTCGGCGCCGGTGGGCAGCGAGTCGGCGGGCGGCTCCTGCCACCCCGTCTCGGCGAGCAGGCGCTTCGACACCGGGTCGACGAGGTGCTTCCACGGCGAGAAGAGCCGGATGTGGCCCCAGTGCTCGATGCTGTCGGCGATGCGGTCGCCGGCTTCGAGCAGCACGAAGTCGATGCCGCGATCGGCGAGGTTCGCCGCGGTCGCGAGCCCGATGGGGCCGGCGCCGATGATCGCGACGGGCAGGCCCTGCAGGCGGGAGGCCAGCTGCTTCGGGGGAGTGAGGTCGAGGAGGGTCATCCGTCATCCTTACATTGCCGTGGAACGCACTGTATTGACGTTCATCGATGTTCCGAGTTTGGCGCGTCCATCGAAGTTTGTCAATGTTCAGGGTAGAGTGGACGTCATGACCGTGACCGATCTGACGCTCGTGCCTCGCGTCGAGGCGATCGCTCTCGACGCATCAGCTCCCGTCGCGTGCTGCGGACCGCTCACGCGCGAGACCATCAGCGCCGACGACGCCGAGGTGTTCGCGCGTCGGCTGAAGGCGCTCGCCGACCCGGCGCGGCTGCGGCTGGTGTCGATCGTCGCGGCATCCGAGGGGCAGGAGGCGTGCGTGTGCGACCTCATCGAGCCCGTCGGCCTCAGCCAGCCCACCGTGTCGCATCACCTGAAGATCCTCATGGACGCGGGGTTCCTCACCCGCTCGAAGCGCGGCACCTGGGCGTACTACAAGCTCGTGCCGGGTTCGCTCGATGCCGCGGCGGCGCCGCTCGTCACGGTCTGACTCGCGGCGGCGTGGCTCTTCGAAGAATGTCGCGGCGGCCCGTTCTCGCGACGGCGGCCCTAGTTCGAGCCGCCGTCGCGAGGGGAAGCCGCCGTCCCGGCGACTCCTGCCGCTAGCGTGGAACGCATGCATGGGCGGCGCGTGGATTGGGCGGCAGGAGTCTGGACGCGGGAGCCCGCGACCACTCGACTCGACGGCGACGACCTCGTGGTCGGGGCATCCGAGGGCAGCGACTACTGGCGCACCACGCACTACGGGTTCGTGCACGACGACGGACACGCCCTCCTCGGCGAGTGGCCCGCGGATGCCGCGGCCGAGGTGACGGTGGACACGTCGACCCTCACCGGGCTCTACGACCAGGCCGGCCTCATGCTCTTCGCCGACGGCGAGCACTGGGTGAAGTCCGGACTCGAGGTGTCCGACGGGGTGTTGCACCTCGGCGCGGTCGTCACCGACGGCGTCTCGGACTGGTCGCTCGCGCCCGTGCCCGACTGGGCGGGGCAGCTCGTGACCATCCGCGCGAGCCGGAGCGGCGTCGCGGGCGCCGATGCCGTGACGCTGCGCGCCCGCACCGAGACGAGCGGATGGCGCACGCTTCGCGTCGCGCCGTTCGCGTCGGCCGCGGCATCCGCCGGCCCCATGGTCTGCGCGCCGATGCGCGGCGACCTCGAGGTGCGATTCACGCGGTGGGCGCTCGCGCCGGCCGACGTCGACCTGCACGAGGACCCGGAGATCCCGTGAGGCTTCGGCCCCTGACCGACGACGATCGCGCGATGCTGCGCGAGGCGTGCCTGGTCAACATGAACTGGGTCGAGCCGCGGTTCTCGCTGCAGGATCTCGACGACCGTCCCGACCTCGCGCACTACTACTCGGCATTCGACGCGTCGCGCGACTTCGGCTTCGCCGCCGTCGAGGGCGATGCGGTGCTGGCGGTCGCGTGGGTCGTGTTCCTGCCGGCGGATGACCCGGGCTACGGCTTCGTCGACGCGTCGACGCCCGAGCTCAGCATCACCGCGTTCGAGGGCCATCGCGGTCGCGGGCTCGGATCTTCCGTGCTCGACGCGGTGGTCGACGAGGCACGTCGTCGCGGCATCCCGGGAATCAGTCTCAGCGTCGAAGACGGCAACCGTGCGCGACACCTCTACGAGCGGGCGGGATTCCGCGTCGTCGGTCGCAACGGCAACGCCGACACGATGCGGCTCGAGCTCGGCTGAGCGCGGCGGGCCGCGCCCGCGGTCCCCACGCCCGCGCGGCGGCGGCCGATCCTCGCGACGGCGGCCCGAGTTCGGGCCGCCGCCGCGAGGGAGGGCCGCCGTCGCGAGGGGGAGTTGACGTGGACGGGCGTCGCGGCCCGACGCCGCCGGGTCAGCGCGTGGGCGCGATGTGGTGCGCCGGGCGGAACACGTCGCCGGGATCGACCTCGGACTTCACCCGCCGGAGTCGCTCGAGCGTCGACGGCGGGTAGATCGTGGCCGTCACGTCGTCGCCGAACTCCTGCGTGAAGTTCGCGTACGGTCCGCTCGTGAATCCGAGCGCCTCGTCGAGCGCCGGGCGAATGGCCGCCGCGTCGGCGTCGGTCGCGTCGGCGGGGAGCAGCGTGTTCACGACGAACAGCGCCTGCGCATCGCGGAACGCGATGGGCGTGGCATCCGCCGCGACCCGCGAGAACGCCCCGCCGAGGGCTCGCAGCATGAGCATCGTGGGTGCGGCCGTGCCGAGGGCTCGCTCGCACGCGGCGAGGAACTCGTCGGACAGGTCGGGTGCGAACCCGTTGCCACCGACGAAGCGGAACGGCGGACGGCCGGGCGGCGCCGCCTCGAGCAGCTCGCCGTAGGCTACCGGCCCCAGCTTCACCTCGGTGACCGAGGGCAGCGACAGGAGCGGATCGAGGACGCGCCGCAGCTCCTCCTCGGTGCCGCGAAGTGCGACCGCGAGCTGCGGGCCCGCCGGCATCTCGGCCATCAGCTGCGGCATGACCAGGAGCGTCGAGTTGAGCTCGTCGGGGGAGGCGACCGTGATGTCGCGCCAGGTGCGCAGCACCGCGCCGACGTCCGACTGATCGAACTGCAGGTGACCGCCGACGATCCCGTCGACGGGCGCGGCCTGCAGGATGAAGCGCGTCGCGATGCCGAAGTTGCCGCCGCCGCCCCTGAGTGCCCAGAACAGGTCGGGATGCGACTCGGCGTTCACCGTGAGCACCTCGCCGGTCGCCGTGACGAGCTCGATCTCGCGCATCAGGTCGACCGTGAGGCCGTGCGTGCGGACGAGCCATCCGATGCCGCCGCCGAGCGCCAGCCCGCCGACGCCGACGTCGAGCGTGTCGCCGGAGGTGATACCCAGGCCGTGGGGGGCGAGGGCGGCGGCGACATCGCCCCAGTGGGCGCCGGCCCCGACGGTGACGAGGCCATCGTCGCCGACCTCGATGGCGTTGAACTCGGCGAGGTCGATGACCACGCCGTCGGTGGCGGGCAGGCTGCCGTGTCCGCCGCTGCGGACGGAGATCGGCACGTTCGCGTCGACGGCGGCGCGCACGGCGGCGGCCAGCTCGTCGACGGTGGAGGGACGGATGACGGCCTCGGGTTCGCCGGGGCCGTAGAACACGGTACGACCGTCGTCGTACTCGGTGGAGCCGGGTCCGAATGTACGGCCGGGCACGCGCTCGCTCAGGTCAGAGAGAATCGACATGGATCGCAGTCTGGCAGCGGCCCCCGACATCCGCCAACGATGCTCGCTGAGCGCGGAATTGCTGCGTTCGCATACGTCGCAACCCGGCCCGGCCGAAGCTTGTGCAGGAGAACTGCACTGAACCCGCCTGTGGGCGGGGATGGGTCCCATTCTCCTGCGCGAGCTTTCGACGCGCCGCGGGCGCCTACTCGCCGCTCGGGTGCGCCTTCGCCCGGTCGATGACCCACGCGTACGCGAACGCCCGCTCGCGCCACGCCGAGTACCGCCCCGAGACGCCGCCGTGCCCGGCCGCCATCTCGATCTTCAGCAGCGCGTCGGCTCCCGCATCGCGGAGGCGCGCCACCCACTTCGCGGGCTCCACGTAGAGCACGCGCGTGTCGTTCAGCGAGGTCACCGCCAGGATCGGCGGGTAGTGGTTCTCGTGCACGTTCTCGTACGGCGCATACGTCTTCATGTACGCGTACACCTCGGCGTCGTCGAGCGGATTGCCCCACTCGTCCCACTCGATGACGGTGAGCGGCAGCGTCGGGTCGAGGATCGAGGTCAGCGGGTCGACGAACGGCACCTCGGCGAGGATGCCCGAGAAGTACTTCGGCGCCATGTTCGCGACGGCGCCCATGAGCAGTCCGCCGGCGCTGCCGCCCTGCGCCACGAGCCGGTCGGGAGCGGTGATGTCGTTGTCGACGAGATGCTGCGCCACCGCCACGAAGTCGGTGAACGTGTTGCGCTTGTGGAGCTTCTTGCCGTGCTCGTACCAGAGCCGGCCCAGCTCCCCGCCGCCGCGCACGTGGGCGACGGCGAAGATCATGCCGCGGTCGAGGAGCGACAGCCGGGGGATCCCGAACCCGGGGTCGATCGAGTGCTCGTACGAGCCGTAGCCGTAGAGCAGCGTGGGCGCGGGCGTGCCGAACTCCACCAGATCGGGCCGGTACACGAGCGACACGGGGATCCGGGTGCCGTCGTCGGCGACCGCCCACTCGCGACGCTGGGCGTATCGGGCCGGGTCGTAGTCGCCCAGCACGGGCTGCCGCTTGCGGAGCCGCCGCTCGCCCGTGGCGATGACGACGTCGTACACGGTCGCGGGCGTGATGAAACTCGTGTAGCCGATCCGCAGGGTCGGCTGCTCCCAGGCTGGGTTGCCGCCGACGCCCACCGAGAACAGGGCCTCGTCGAACGGCAGCTCGTGCAGGGTGTCGTCGGGCGTGGCGTCTGTCGGGATCCCCGTCGGCGGCACCTTGGCGATCGCGACCCGCGACAGGCCCTCTCGGCGGTACTCGACGGCGACGAAGTTCCGGAACGCCTCGACGCCCTCGAGGCGCACGGCGGGGTTGTGCGGCAGCAGCATCCGTCGCGGTCCCTGCGGGTCGGATGCCGCGACGCTCACGAGCTCGAAGTTCACGGCACCGTCGTTGTGCACGATGAGCAGACGGTCGCGTCCACCGGCGACCACGTGGTCGACGTCGTACTCGACGCCCTCCTTGCGCGGCCACACGACGCGGAACTCGCCGGTCGGGTCGTCGGCGTCGAGCAGCCACGTCTCGCTCGTGACGTTCGAGCCGGCCTCGATGAGCATGAACCGGCGGCTGCGGGTCAGGCCGACGCCGAGCCAGAAGCGCTCGTCGTCCTCCTTGAAGACCGGGACGTCGTCGGACGTCGCGGTGCCGACCTCGTGCCGCCAGATCGTGTCGGGGCGCCACGACTCGTCGACCGTGGCGTAGAAGACGTAGCGGCCGCTGGGGTCGAACACGGCGCCGGCGGCGGTGCCCTCGATGAGGTCGTCGTACTCGCGGCCGGAGCCGTCGATCGAGCGCAGGCGCAGCGTGTATCGCTCGTCGCCGTCGGTGTCGATCGCGTAGAGGAGCGTCGAGCCGTCGGCGGTGACGTCGAAGCTGCCGAGCGCGTAGAAGTCGTGGCCCTCGGCCTCGACGTTGTCGTCGAGGAGCACCTGCTCGCCGGGCAGCGGCTCGTACGCGGCATCCGTCGCGGTTTCGACAGGCTCAACCGACGACGGCGCTTCGGGCAGCACCGGGGGTTCCCAGTCGTCGGATGCCGCGATGGGCGCTCGGCAGCGGATGCCGTACTGCTTCCCCTCGACCGTGCGGGTGTAGTACCACCAGTCGCCCTCGCGGGTCGGCACCGAGAGGTCGGTCTCCTTGGTCCGGTTCCTTATCTCCTCGAAGATCTGTTCCTGGAGGAGCATGAGGTGCTCGGTGCGCGCCTTCGTGTAGGCGTTCTCCTCGTGCAGGTGCGCGATGACGGCGGGGTCGTCCTTGGCGCGAAGCCACTCGTAGTCGTCGTGCACCACGTCGCCGTGGTGCACGCGTTCGGTCGGTCGCTTCTCGGGGGCGGGTGGGGTGAGCACGCATCCACGCTACGCCTCCGCCCGAGGTTTCCGGTCGCGGAGTCCGCGCGAGCGTCGTCCGGTCGGATGCCGCGCCACGTCGCCGCCCGCTGCGCCCGTTCGTGTGGCGCGGCGGGCGCACAAGTGGCGCAGGGCCGGTCAGCCGCCCGTCTCGCGGATCTCCCACCGGTCGCCGCCGAGGGGTCGCAGCACGCCGCGCACGCGTTCGCCGTCGCGGACGGCCTGCCACGCGAGCGGGGGCAGTTCGCCGGCCGATACGTCGGTGCTGCCCGAGAAGGTCGGCGACTCGTAGCCCGCGGCGGCGAACGCCTCCCGCCGCGCACCGGTATCCCAGATGCCCGACAGCGACCACGTCATCCAGACGATCGCGAGGGCGCCGACGACGAACCCGGTGTACCCGGCCTCCCGCATCGGCCGGGATCGGAAGCGAGTGCCGACGACCGAGGCCATGGTCGATGCGATGACGACGACCGCCGGGATGGCGAGCGGCCAGGGGCTCCAGGGCTCGATGGTGACGATCGTGGTCGCGGCATCCATGCGGCCTAGCCCGTCTTCGTCCAGTCGAGGTTGATGACGTCGCCGATGTAGACCGTCTCGCCGAAGTCGTGCACCTGCGGGTTCATGCGCAGGAGCTGCTGCTGCGGCAGCTCGAAGCGCTGCGCGATGTCGAAGAAGCTGTCGCCCTCGACGACCGTGTAGCTCGCGGGCACCCCGTCGGCGTCGAGCACGGGGGTGCCGGTGGCGCCGGGCCGCGCACCCGTGTCGAAGGCCGGACCCCACTCGACGACCGGCGCCGGCGCGTTCGGCACGGGCTCGGGCGCCGGCGCCGCCGGGGGAGGCGGTGGCGGCGCCGCCTCGGGCGTTGGGGTGGGCGTGGGCGTCGCCGTGACCGTTGCGGTGACGGTGATCGTCGCCGGCGTGGGCGGGGGAGCCGCGGTGCATCCGCTCAGCAGCAGGGCCGTGAGTCCAGCGGATGCCGCCACCATGCTCGAGCCACGCTCCATCGAGCCTCCCCATCGATGTGCCGGCACCCGTCGGAGCGCCGGTCGCGCCAGCCTAGCGATCCGGCGGCCCCGGGGCATCCGGTGTCCACAGGAGTGTCAGGTCACGGATCACCGCCCGGATGAGCGCGAGCGCCTCCGCCAGCTGCGTGTCGCTCGCGCCGGCGTATCCGAACACGATTCCCGGCTCGGTCTCGCCGGGCACGGCGGAGTATTCCGCGAGGGTGGCGACCGCGACCCCCGCGTCGGTGAGTCGCGCCAGCACGGCCTCGACCGCGCCGTGATCGGGGAGCCGGACCACGGCGTGCAGCCCGCCGTCGAGTCCCGAGAGCGGCGCGTGCGGGATGCCGTCGAGCGCCTCGATGACGAGCCGGCGGCGATGCGCGTACTCGCGTCGCGTCGCCGCGATGTGCCGGCGCACGGCTCCGCTCGCGAGCAGGGCGGCCGCGGCATCCTGCACCACTCCGGCGACCGGTCCGGGCTCGTCGTCCCGGAGTTCGGCGACGGCGTCGCGGAACGCCGCGCTCGCGGGCAGCACGAGGTACCCGAGTCGCAGCCAGGGCGTGAGGATCTTCGAGAAGCTGCCGACGAGCACGACGTTCGCGCCGTCGAGCGACGCGAGCGCCGGCAGCGGCGGACCCAGATGGCGGAACTCGCTGTCGTAGTCGTCCTCGATGACGATGGCGCCGTGCTCGTGCGCCCACTCGACCAGCGCGAGCCGTGCCGAGACGGGAAGGCGTCCGCCGAGGGGGTACTGGTGGCTCGGCGTGACCATGACCGCCTGCGGCGCCCGTGGCATCCGTCGCAGCACGTCGACGCGGAGCCCATCGGCGTCGACGGGCACGGGTACGGTGCGCGCGCCGTGCCGTTCGATCGTGCGCCGCGCCGACGGGTAGCCGGGGTGCTCGACCGCCACGGTGACGCCGTCGCAGTCGTCGCAGTCGTCGCGGTCGCCGTCGCGGTCGCGGTCGCCGAGCATGAGCAGCGCGGATGCCACGAGCGCGACCGCCTCGCTGGTGCCCGCCGTGACGACCACGTCGTCGGCGTCGCAGGCGACCCCGCGGGCCTGGCGCAGGTGGTCGGCGATCTCCTCGCGGAGGCGTCGTACGCCCAGCAGCGGCGGGGAGTCGGACGGGATCTCGAGCGTCGCGGCGTGGCGCCAGGCCGACCGCCACGCCCGGGTGTCGATGCGGGCGGTGGAGGGCCTGCCGGGCACCAGGTCGATGCGCGGTTCCGCCGGTGCCGCTTCCGGCCGCCGAGTCGTCACGGGTGGCCGGGTCGCC
This sequence comes from Agromyces sp. H66, assembly GCF_004959775.1. Taxonomy (GTDB): domain Bacteria; phylum Actinomycetota; class Actinomycetes; order Actinomycetales; family Microbacteriaceae; genus Agromyces. The sequence goes on along the minus strand of NZ_SJZG01000009.1, from coordinate 12,989 downwards.
CGGCCCGGTGGCCGCCATCCGTGACGACTCGATGCGTCGACGTCGGCGTCGAGGTCGGCGTCGGCGTCGATCTCGGCGAGTTCGGCGACGCGGGTCGGCGCGCCCTGTCGCAGTTCGAGGTAGCCCTCGCCCGCGAGCTGTTCGTAGGCGGCGACGACCGCGCTGCGCGAGACGCCGAGCTCCGACGCGAGCGAGCGCGTCGACGGCACCGCGTCTCCGGGGCGCAGTGCACCGCCGAGGATGCCGCGCCGGAGCCCCTCGACGAGTTGCACGCCCAATGGCAGGTCGGCGCTGCGATCGATGGCGAGGATGGTGCCGTCCATGTGCCCTCCGAGTGATCGACTGGACTGCCAGAACTTGCAGGAACTGGACTCCTCGGCGAACCAGTGTGTTCGTGAGACTAGCAGCGTGACCACGACGAACACCACTGCCCCCCGACGCGTCCGCCGAATGCCCGAGCGGCAGACCACCGACCGCTTCGACCTCTTCGCGCTGCTCGACGACGAGCTCGTCGGCCACCTCGCCGCGGTCGTGGACGGCGAGCCCGTCATCGTGCCGATGGCCTATGCGCACGTCGGCCACCACGTGCTCATGCACGGCTCGACGGGCGGCGGATTCGCGCTGCGCGCCGCCGCGACCCGCGCGACCGTCGCCTTCTCCGTCACGGCCCTCGACGGGCTCGTCTACGCCCGCTCCCTCTTCGACAGCTCGATGAACTACCGCAGCGCGGTCGTCTACGGCGTGCTCGAGACGGTCCCCGCCGACGAGACGGATGCCGCGCTGATCGCGCTGTCCGACCGGCTCATGCCCGGCCGGCCCGCCGAGGTGCGCGGCACGACCCGCAAGGAGACCGCGGCGACGCGCGTGCTCCGGCTCGCCCTCGACGACGTGGTCATGAAGGCCCGCGCGGGCGGGGCATCCGAAGAACCCGACGACGGCGAGGACCACACGGCCTGGGCCGGGGTGGTGCCGCTCGTGCGCAGTTGGGGCCCGCCCAGTGCGTCGGCGCTCACGCCCGAGGGGACACCGATCCCCGACTCCGTGGTCGCACTCATGACCCGTTCCTCGGGCGGGCCGACCCCGACCCGGAATTCCGTGGTCGCACTGACGACCGGCGCCCCGGGCGGGGACAGACTTCCCTGATGGAAAGGAGGTGCGAGATGTTCGCGACCATGCTCGTGCTCGGACTGCTCGCCGCCACGGCGATCACGACCGCGCTCGTGCAGTTCCGGCGTGACGGCTACGGCCGTACGCCCACCGTGCTGCGCTGAGCCCACACGACCCGACGAACGACCGCGCCTCCCGATCGACGAATCCGTCGTTCGGCACGCCCGGGCCCCTGCCGCCCGGGCGGATCAGGGCACCTCAGGTGCTCGAGACGAGATCTGCCCGAAATAGGGCGATCGCCCGATGAACGCCGGGTGCCTTAGCGAGCACGCTCGAGGTATCCGGTCGGACGTATCGGACAACTCAGGAGGAACCATGCAGTACTCGGCCGACTTCATCGCACTCGGGACGTACAAGACCGACGTGCGCGCCGCCGAGCACGAGATCGGCCTGCGGATGCGCGCCGACGAGCGCGCCGTGGACGACGCCGGGACGTCGTCCACGGCGACTCCGGAGCGCCACCGCAGCCATCGCCGCGCCCCGCGCCTCGCCCTCCTCCGGTGAGTTCCGCGGTCGCGGCGGGCGCACCCGTGCGGGGTGTCGGCGGTGAGTGGCACCATGGGATGGTGACCACGTCAGCGCCGGCCATGATCGGTCGGGACGCCGACCTCGCGATGCTGCACGAGCGACTCGGCGAGGTTCGTGCGGGTGCGCCCTTCACCGTCATCATCGGCGGTGAGGCGGGCATCGGCAAGACGCGGCTCATCCGCGAGTTCGAAGCCGGCCTTCCGTCCGACGTGCGCCTGCTCGCCGGGCAGTGCGTCGACCTCGGCGACGTGGCGGCGCCGTACGCGCCCGTGAAGGCCGCCCTCCGTGCGCTCGTCGCCGAGGAGGGCGCCGAGCGCGTGCTCGATGCCGTCGGTCCCGGCCGTGCCGCCTTCATCGCGCTGCTGCCCGAACTCGGACCGCCCGACGCCGCGTCCGTGCCGCCCGTCGCGAAGGCCGACGCGGGCGCCGCCACCGGCCAGCTGCACGAAGCCATCGCCGTGCTCCTCGAGACCTTCTCACGCGAGCGACCGATCGTCTTCGTCATCGAGGACGTGCACTGGATCGATGCGGCGACGCTCGCCCTGCTCCGCTTCCTCATGCGCGCCCTCGGCTCGAGCAGGGTGCTGACGGTGCTCAGCTATCGCACCGAGGACGTGACCAGGGGGCATCCGGTCCGCGCCTTCCTCTCCGAGGCCGAGCGCGACCGATGGGTCGAGCGCCGTGATCTCGGTCGGCTCTCGCGCGCCCAGGTGCGAAAGCTGGCGAAGTCGCTCATCGTCGACGCTGTCCCCAGCGAGAGCGTGCTCGACGCGGTGTTCCGCCGCAGCGACGGCGTGCCCTTCTTCGTCGAGGAGCTCGTCGGCATCGACGGGTGCCGCGACGAGGGCGACGTGCCCGACACGCTGCGCGAACTGCTGCTCGCCCGCTACGAGCGGCTGTCCGAGCCGGCGCAGGAGATGCTCCGCCTCATCTCCATCGGCGGCGTGCGCGTCTCGCACTCGATGCTCTCCGCCGTGTACGCCGGCACCGCCGACGAGCTCGACCAGTCCGCGCGCGAGAGTGTGCTCACCGGAGTCCTCGTGATCGACGGCGACGACTACGCGTTCCGGCACGCGCTCGTGCGCGAGGCCATCCTCGCCGACCTGCTGCCCGGGGAACGTGCGCGGTTCCACGCCCGTTACGCCGAGGCGTACGAGGCCGCGGCGGCCGCCGGCACACGGCGGCTCGCCGCCGAGATCTCGTTCCACTGGCTCGGCGCGCACGATTCCGCGCGCGCCTTCCCGGCCACGATGCAGGCGATGCGCGAGGCACGCGCCTCGGCCGCGTACGCGACCGCGGCGCAGCTCGGCGAACGCGCACTCGGCCTGTGGGACGTCGTCCCCGACCCGGTCGCGGCTGCGGGCATGAGCAAGCTCGAGCTCATGGGCCGCACCGCCTCCCACCTCCGCAACGCCGGCGAGGGCGAGCGCGGCCTCGCGCTCGTGAAGGCCGCGCTCGCGGAGTGCCCGCACGACGATCCGAGCTACCCACGTCTGCTTCGAGACAAGGGCATCTACCTGGCGAACGTCGGCAGGCCCGGGTCGATCGAGGTGCTCGAGCAGGCGCTCGCCGCGCTCGACGCGAGGGGCGACGTCGGTCCGAGCGACTTGCGCGCCACGATGCTCGCGGCCCTGGCGGGCCGTCTCATGATCGACGGCCGCATGGAGGAATCCCTCGAGATCGCGGAGCGTGGCCTCGAGGTCGCAACCGCGATCGGGTCGGCACGGTACATGTCGATCACGCAGAACATCGCGGCGGGCAGCCGCGCCACGCTCGGCGAGATCGAGCACGGCCTCGAGCTCCTCGAGCATGCCCGGGTGCTCGCCGACGGCGACGGCAACGCACTGCTCAAGTACTGGGTCAACGCGTCCGACCTGCACCACCTGATCGGCAACCACCACGAGGCGGTGCGCCTCGCCGAGGAGGGCCTCGCCCAGTCGCGCCTGCGGGGCCTCGAGCGCACCTCGGGCGTCATCCTCGCCTCCAACGCCGTCGAACCGTTGCTCGCGCTCGGCGAGTGGGAGCGTGCCAGGGAGCTCGGCGATCGCGCGCTCGCGCTCGATCCACCCACGCCGTTCGCGGTCTACCTGCTGCGCAGCAAGATCTGGTCCCTGCTCTGGCAGGGCGATACGGCCGCGGCCACCGAGCTCTACCGCAGCGTCCGCACGACGATCGTGAACGTCATGAAGGTCGAGATGCAGGCGCGACTCGGTTCGGGTCGCCTCGCGATCGAGCTCGCGCTCGCCAACGACGACCTGCCCGGCGCGTGGCGGGAGGCGCGGGCCATTCTCGACGAGGAGCAGCTTCCGTTGCCCGGCTACGCGGAACCGTTCCTCTGGGCGGCGGCTCGGGTCGTGGCCGCCGTGCGCGCCCGCCCCGGCGCCGTGACCGAAGTCGTCGGCGACGACGTCGAGGCCGCCGTGCCCGAGTTCCGCGCGCTGCTCGAGCGGCTCGCGTTCTGGCCGACGGCCCCGATGTGGACGGCCATGTTCGAAGCCGAGCTCGCCGAGGCATCCGAGGGTGCGGGCGCCGGTGTCGCGGGCACCGGCGTCGAGGCCTGGCGAAACGCCGTGGCGGCCACGGCGGCGCCGAGCGCGCCGGGCTTCCTCGCCCCCTATGCGCTGCTGCGGCAGGGCGAAGCCGAGCTCGCCGCGGCCGACCGCTCGGGCGCGCGAGCCTCGCTGCAGGCGGCGTTCGACGTCGCCGAGTCGGGCGGAGTGAAGGCCGTGCGCGACCGCATCCTCCGGGTCGCGTCGGCGGCCGGCATCGCCATCGACGGCGTCGGCGGCGGCGCCGGACTCGTCGCCCCGGCGGGCGGCATCGCGGACTCCGTGGCCTCCGACGACGCCGCGGCCGCCGCCGAGCTCACCGCGCGCGAGCGGCAGGTGCTCGAGCTCATCGCCGAGGGTCTCAGCAACCGGCAGATCGGCGAGCGCCTCTTCATCAGCGGCAAGACCGCGAGCGTGCACGTGTCGGCGATCCTGCGCAAGCTCGGTGCGGCCACGCGCACCGAGGCGGCGTACCGCGCGGGCGCGTTGCGCTGACGGCACCGGTCGGCCGAACCTCGTAGGCCGATGGTCCCGGTTCCGGCCCCGGAACCGCCGCCATGCTTGGCGCATGAGTCCCCTCGTGAAAGGCGCCTGACATGCGAACTCGCCGGATCATCGCGATCGTGCTGGCCTTCATCACCCTGCCGTTCCTGGTGTTCGGGCTCATCGATCCGCTCGAGGGCGGCATCGCGCTGCTCGCCGCGATCGCGCTCGGCGTGGTCGTCTGGGCGCTTGCACGGGTGCCGCTTCCCAAGCTGCTGTGGATCCCGCTCATCGTGACCGCTGCCATCGGGGCGCTCACGCTCGGGATCGCGATGCTCAACCTCGAAGAGGCCACCGGCGACGGTACCGCGACCAACCCCATCCTTTCGGTGGTCGCCCTCGTCTGGGTCTGGCGGGTCGGCGTGCTCGTGGTGCTGGCCGGGGCGGTGCTCTACATCGTGCGGCTGTTCCGGAGCCTGCGGTCGGCGGAAGCCGCGCGGTGAGCGCGCCGGGCCTGCCGGCCGATCGTGATCGGCGAGGGAATCGGCGGGGCCTCAAGGGTGACCGGATCCGACGGATAGCCTGAACGCATGCTCGACCAGGGGGACTGGCTCTCGTGGACGATCGCCGCGGGGGTGCTCACCGTGTGCGCGGTGCTGCTCCTCGCGCTCCGGCCGCGCGCCGAGCGCGACCTCACCGCGAGCGCGAAGGCCGCCGCCCACACGGGCGCCGTCCCGGTCTCGGCCGAGGGCGGCCCCGACTCCGCCGCGACGCTCGCCGCCACCGAGGCGGTCGGCGACGCGATGATCCGGGCCGGCTACTCGGTCATGACGGTGCGGAGCGCCCTCGAGGACATCGCCCGCGTCAACCACCTTCCGGCCAGCCAAGTCGTCGTCTTCCCGACCGCGCTGCTCGTCTCCGCACGCGGCGAGGGCGAGCACGTCGGCGAGCACCGCACGGGCGCCGTGACGAGCGGCGAGGGGCGCCTGCTCCTCGCGCAGGTGGATGAACTGCAGCGCACCGTCGACGCCGCCCGGCTGGGCGTGCTCGATCCGGCATCCACGATCGACCGCATCAGACGAATCCGGAGGATGCCGCCCACGTACGGCCGGGTCGTGCGGGTCATCGGCTACACGCTCCTCAGCGGCGCCCTCGCGGTGATGCTCGGCACGACGTGGACCGGCGTCATGGTCGCCGTGGGGCTCGGCGCGCTCGTCGGCGCGGCCCTCCTCGTGAGCGAGCGCGTGCCGAGTCGGTACGGCGCCCTCATCACCGTGGGCATGGCCCTGGCCGTGTCGCTCGTGGTGTTCCTGCTCCTCGACGCGGGGTTCGGTCCCCGCATCCTCGCCGCGCTCATCGCCCCGCTCGTCGTGCTGCTGCCCGGCACGCTCCTCACCACCGCCGTGCTCGAGCTGTCGACCGGGCAGATGATCTCGGGCGCCGGGCGCCTGGCCGCGGGCGGGATGCAGCTCGTGCTCCTCGCCGCCGGCATCCTGACGGCGGGCGCCCTCGTCGGCGTGCCCGACTTCGACTTCGCGGAGCATCCCGAGGCACTCGGGCCGTTCGCGCCCTGGATCGCCGTCGCCGTGTTCGGCGTGGGGATCGCCGTGCACCAGTGCGCGCCGCCCCGATCGATCCCGTGGATCCTGCTCGTGCTCTACGTCGCCTACGGGGCGCAGGTCATCGGCGACGTCTTCCTCGGCGGCGTGCTCTCCGCCTTCGTCGGCGCCGTCGTCGTCATCCCCGTCACGGCGCTCGTCGCCAGGCAACCGTCGGGACCGGCGGCGCTCGTGAGCTTCGTGCCGGCGTTCTGGCTGCTCGTGCCCGGCGCGCTCGGTCTGCTCGGGGTCGCGGACGTGCTCGGCGGCGACACGGGTGGCACGAACTCGCTCGTCGCCACGATCTCCACGATGGTGGCCATCGCGCTCGGCGTGCTCGCCGGGTCGGTGGTGTCGAACCGGATGCAGCGGCCCGCCCTCTGAGGCCGGCGGGCGTCAGACCGAGTAGCCGCCGTCATCGCCCGCGCCGCCCGCCGCCGCGAGGGCATCGACGAACCGGATGAACACCGCGATCCAGCCGAAGATGAGCGAGAACGCGAGCAGCTCGAACGCCGTGAGGTTCCAGTACGCGACCGGCTCGAAGAGCAGCGCACCGCCGAGGAGGACGGCGACGGTCACGCCGCAGAACACGAAGAACCGACGGGGCATCCCGCGCAGCACCCACGGCGACGCGATGAGCAGGCCCAGGAACGACAGGGACATGCCGATGGCCGACGAATTGTGCAGCAGCATGCTGACGTTCAGGGGGAACAGGCCCACGCAGGCGAGCATCACGCCCATGACGATGAACACGATCGAGACGACGCGCGGCGCCCAGGCGTGCTCGAGCACGCCCTGGTGCACGAGCGTCGAGAGATCGCGGTCGACGTAGAGGGCGAACGTCGTGACGAACGCGCCCGCGATGATCAGCGTGATGTTGAAGAGCGTGCTCGAGAAGTCGTCGGCGGTGCCGAGCTGGCTGAAGTGGTACTCCCACCACTGGGGGTCCTGCGAGGTGGCCATGCTCGCGAGGGTCGAGGTCGCCATGAACACGACGAGCAGGGTGGCGAGCTTGTTGGTGGTGATCGACGAGACCGACAGGTAGGTCCAGTACCCGAGGAGGCCTGCGGCAGCAGCCGTCCCGCCCATGCCGATCCATGCATCCACGACCAGGCCCTCGAAGCTGCGCTGGAGGAGCACGAACGTGCTGATGGTGAGGATCGTGCCGATGATCGCGTGCACGGCCGAGACCGTGGCGACGTCGATCGTGAACTTCCACGGCCGGAGGGCGTGCCGCCACTCCTGGCCGGGCAGGTTGCGAGCCCGCCAGTACCCGGTCACGCCCAGCGCGACGCCGGTGACGAGCACGGCGACCGCGGCGACGATGCCGACCGAGAGCCCGCCCCACAGCGGCCAGAGCCCTCCGGCGAAGACGAATGCCGCGACGATGCCGCTCGTGGCGGCGGCGATGGCGCCCGCGACCAGGGCCTCGGTCTCGACGGCGATCCTGCGTTGCGGCGGTGCTTCGTGAGGTTCGGCGGTGAGGACCGCCGCCGTCGATGCTGACATGCGCTCATCGTACGGCCGAGGGGTTCCTTCGCCGGGGAATGAAGCAACAGATCCCCACGCATCCGCTCGGCTACCAGCGGTTCGTGACGTGCTCGGCCCAGCCGAGCAGCGACTCGACCGCCACGACCTCGCCCGAATCGTCGGTCACGGTGCCGCGGTAGTGGCCGAAGCACTGGTGCGTCTCGGAGTGGATGACGCCGAGCGCGGTGCGCGCGACGCGATCGTGGAACGGCTGGAACCTCAGGTCGACGCGCGGGCCGCTGATCGACCACGACGCGAGCCAGTCGGCGGCGTCGAAACGCCATTCCAGTTCGTCGCCGAGCCTGTGCAGTCGCCCGTCGATCGAGATCGCGTTCTCGGTCGAGCCGGTGCCGCGGGTCCAGAGACCACCGAGCTGCAGGCCGAGTCGGCGTCCGCGCTCGATGCCGGACGCCGCGCCCCAGTGCCAGCGCATCGAGTACGGCCACCGGCCGCGACCGTGGTCGAGCACCGCCCAGCTCTGCCCCGGCAGCAGTTCTTCGGCGACCCCGTCGACGGTGACCACGCCGCTCGCCGGGCGAGCGACATCCTTCACCGTGTACTGGAACCGCCGTTCGCTCCACGGCACCACGACGCCGAGCGACTCGTGCCCGGCGGGCCTCGCCGCCAGCACGTCGATCGAGACGCGCGCCGTCGTGGCGCGGATGCGGGTGCCGCCCGCCTCCTCCTCGATGCGCACGTCGAGGCCCGGCACGCGCGCGGTCGCCGGGCCGCCGCCGAGCGTATCGGGGAGCGAGACGCCGCGGGAGAGCGGCGTGACGGCGCTCCGGTCGATCTCCTCGCCGGTGCGGCGGTCGAGCACCCAGACCTGGCTCATCGTCGCGTAGTCGAGCGTCGCCACGGTGACGGCGGCGATGAGGTCAGGTGAGGTGAACGCCCAGTACTCCCAGCGCTTGTTGCGCCCCCACGAGGTCGCACCGCGGCCGATGCCCGCGGTGTCGTGCAGCGGATGCCGCGTCCAGCCCACCGCGGCGGGATTCAGCCGTCCGTTCGGCCGGGTGAGCGCCACGGGTTCGGTGAGCTCGCGCTCGTGCGTCTTCGTGCCGGGATCGGCCACGTCGCCTCCTCGGGTTCCCGCCCGAATCATGGCAGAGCGGGGACTGCTCGCGCCACCGGCGCTCACCCTCCGCCGTGCTCGTGCCCGCCGAACCGGTACGGTGGGGAGGACCGCGAGGAGCAGGATTTGAGACCCGGACCGAGGCGCAGCGTCAGCCAGGCCGACATCGTCGACGCCGCGTTCGAGATCCTCGAGCAGAAGGGCTTCGCGGCCGCGTCGGTGCGCGGGGTCGCGGCATCCCTCGGCCTCACGCCGACGGCGCTCTACACGTACTTCCCGTCGAAGAACGCGCTGCTGCGGGCCATGGTCGAACAGCTCCTGTCGACGGTCGCCGTCGACACGGAACGCCGGGCGGATGCCACGTGGCGCGACCAGGTGCACGCGCACGCCGCGGCGCTGCGGGCACGGCTCGCCGAGCACGTCGGCGCGATCGTGCTGGTGACGAGCGGCCCCCTCGACGGTCCGCACGCGCTCGGCCTCAACGAGGCGCTCGTCGCGGGGTTCGTCGCCGACGGGATGCCGCACGCCGACGCCGCGCGCGCGGCGCACGCGGTGCGGGCCTACGTGCTCGGTGTCGCCGCCCTCGACGCGGCCGAGCGGGCAGGCGATCCGGCGGGGGCGCCGCCCGCGGCGACCGGCGACACGCTGTGGTCGGATGCCGCGGCGTACCCGCTCACCGAGGCGACCACGAGCCTCGCGGGCGACGGCTTCGGCTGGGGACTCGACCGGCTGCTCGACGGCTTCGAGCGCCTCGCCGCCTGAGCGAGTCGACGGGTGCGGGCCCGACTTCCCACGGCCGGCGCTGCGTGTCGTGCGTCCACCTAGGACGCGGCGAGGCGCCGACCCCGTGAGGGGCCGGCGCCTCGCCGATGGAGCGGGGTGCGGTCAGCTCATCCCGCGGTGGGCGGGGTGATCTGGATGATCGCCGCGCGGTTGCCGTCGAGGGCCTGCAGGACCTCGACGACCGTGCCGTAGCCGACACCCGCGTCGGCGGGGTTGCCCGAACCGAGCACCGTGAACCCGAGGTCGAAGCCGTACAGATCCTGGACCGGGTCGCCGTTCGGGTCGACGATACGCGTCGAGTACGGCGCGTTGCCGACGGACGGCAGCACGACCGAGCCGCCGCGGTAGCGGTGGAAGAAGCTGCCGTCGCGGAACTCCAGGCCGGGGACCCAGCCCAGGTCGTCGGTGAAGGTGCCCACCGCGGCCCGCGCCGGAATGTCGGTGCAGTGCTCGTCGGTCGGGTCGGCGAGTACGAAGCACTCCGTGAACGCGTGCGTCGTCTCCAGGCCGAACGCGACGTCCGAGGACTGCGCGCGGCTCGGCAGGTTCTTCAGCGTCGACGGGTCGGCGTCCGCCGCATCGCCGGTGCGGCGCAGCGGGTCGAAGTGGCTGTCGACCAGGAGCAGGCCGCCCTTGGCGCCGAAGCTCGGCAGCGCGGTCTCGTTCGAGGTCACGTGGTTGGTGTTGCCGTACGTGGTGTCCCGGTACCAGACCAGGGCACCGGGTGCGTTGTACGCCAGCTTCTCGACCTTCCACGCCCCATCGCTGTACACCGAGTTGTAGGCGTACTTCAGGCCCTCGTCGAAGCCGTCGAAGTTGCGCCACTCGACGAGGTAGTACTGCGCCTTCGTCGAGGTGCCGGTGTCGATGCGCCAGCCGGGGCCGGTCGTCGTCGTGAACGAGGAGACCTCGCTGGTCCAGCCGTTGTCACCGCTCTCGACGTCGTCCGCCCAGACCTCGGCGCCCGCGCTCGTCAGCGAGAAGTCGTCGCTGAACCATCCGCGCTCGAGGAACGCGGCATCGGTCGCCTGGCGCAGACGCAGGTCGACGGTCAGGCCGGCGTACGCGGTCAGGTCGACGTAGTGGTGTGCCCAGCCGTGCGTGTCACCCGTGAGGCCGTACTTCTTGCCGCCGTAGTCGGCCAGACGGCCGTTCGGGTCGGCGTAGCCGTCGGGCGTGGAAACCTCGGTGCCGTCCTCGGCGTAGACCTTCAGCTCGGCCCACGTGGATCCGCCGTCGGTCGAGACCTCGACGAAGCCGTAGTCCCAGTCCTCCTCGATCACGTAGTCGTTCCACATCCAGAACTTCGCGTCGGCGGGGACGTTCTCGATGGTGCGGCTGAGACGGATGTCGGCCCAGTCCTGGTCCGCCCCCGTGTACCACATGTTCTCGCCGCTGTGCGCCTGCGTGAGCGTGATGACCTTGTCGGGGAGGTTGATCTTGACGCCGTCCTGCGTGCCCTTCTTGGGGCGCGAGGTCTGGCCGACCTTCACGTCGCGGGTGTCGCCGCCCGGGTTCATGACGACCGGGTCGGCCCAGCCGAGCACCCACTTGTCCCAGAGGCCCATGTGCGTGGGCATCGACTGGAAGATCGGGCCCGAGTGCGAGCCCGAGGACATGAGGTCCCAGAAGTCGACGTCGGAGTTGCCGGCGCCCGAGGTGTCGTAGAGGTCGGGCAGGCCGAGGTCGTGGCCGTACTCGTGTGCGAACACGCCGACGCCCGAGTCCTCGGGCTGCACGATGTAGTTCGACAGCATGAGGTCGGTGCCGGGGATCGGCGCGCCGCCGGCGACCGCCGACGAGTGCGCCCAGATGGCGTAGGTGCCCTCCGCGCCGCCGCCGCCGGACTTGTCCTCGCCGGCGTGCACGAGCACGACGTGGTCGATGACGCCGTCGGGCTCGAGGAAGTCCCCGTCGCCGTCACGGTCGCCCTGGTCCTCGACGTCGTAGTCGGCCCACGGGAAGTCGGGGTCCGCATCGGCGAGGGCCGCGACCGCGTCGATGGGCAGCTGGCCCGGGCCGAGCGGATTGGCGGGGTGACCCTGCATGTCCTGGATGGCGCCGGACTCGTACTCGCCCTCCTCGTTCTGGAAGCAGAGGCTCGCGCCGTAGTACGCCTCGGAGTGCGGCACCGTGACCCACGGCGTCGCCGCGCCGGTGACGGTGTAGGCGCCACGCGACATCTCCTCGTACATGGACTTCATCGTGTAGCCCGAGATGTCGATGCCCGGCTGGCCGTCGGGACCGGTGAGGTCGGGACGCACGCGCTCGGTGATGCCTTCGTCGGTGAAGAGCATCTTGTTGAAGTGCTCCGACGAGAAGTCGTCCACCCACAGCGTGTTGTTGTCCTCGAGCGCGTAGTCGGCCGGGTTCGGGATGTTGTTGTGGAGCGGACCGTTCTGCACGTTGCCGGGCATGCAGGTCGAAGCGCCGAACTCCTCCGGCACGTACACGCCCGTGAAGTCGTCGTCCGCGCTGTCGTTGAACTCGACGAGGATCGTGAGGAGCTTCGCCTCCTGCGTCGACTTCGAGCTCTTCAGGTTCTTGAGTTCCTTCGGGCTCTTTCCGGTCTCGATCGACGTCGCCTCGAGCTTGGCCAGCCCGCGCGCCGCGACCGGGTTGCCCTGGCTGAACTTGCGGTCGAGCGCGTCGGCCTTCTCGAGGGCGGCGTTCCCGCCCGCCGTGCTCCGGCCGTTCGCGATGGACCCCACGAGCTCGTCGCTGCCGAAGGCGGCTTCGGCGCGCGGCGAGACGTAGTTCATGTAGTACTCCGAGTCGCTGATCACCGGTGAGGTGACCGGACCCGCTGCGACGGCGGCCCCGCTCGCACCCGCGGTCGCCAAACCGGCGGCGACGAGCGCGAACACTGGGATCGCCGCCACCGCGCGCCTGCGCGCGCGTGTGGTCGTTCCAGACATGCATCTCCCTTCGAGTGCCGACGCGGGATCACCCCGTCGGCACGAACGACGTCCGTCTGAATGAAGGCGGACGTACCCGGAATCCTGCCGTGCGGCGCGACGACTACGGAAGAGCTGGGTGGAATCTGGCTGCGACGACGCAAGTCCGTTGCGCGGACGCGCACGATTCCGTCGCAGAATGCCCCGCTGCCGCTCGTCCTCCGTTGCCGGGCGTGCCGGGCGGGTGTCGAGCGTGCACTCGTGGCCCGAGTGAGGGCTGTGACTGCACGCTCGGCGAATCCCGGGCCCGGGTGCCTGCGTCAGCCGAGGAGCAGGCCTACGACGCTCCTATGGGTGTCAAGCGGGGTGTTCGAGGAGT
>NZ_SJZG01000008.1 GCF_004959775.1 Agromyces sp. H66 | reverse complement strand
CCGACGCGCTCAACCACCCACGGAAGCGTCAGGAGAGCCGAAAATGATTCAGTTTGTTTTGGTGAGGCTACCGCGCTCAACTCTGCTGGCGCCCCAAGCCCTGCCGTCATGGAGCGGCAGCAGCTTCTTTGGCCCAGCCCGGACCCGACCGCGAACGGGCGACGACGACCCACCGATGAACCTGGGGCGCAACACTGCTCAGCCCCGACTCCGGAAACGAGGCAGCCACACTACCCCGTCCGACAACCGGGTCCCGAAGCCCGCGAAGACGGTCGCCCATCCATGTGGTGTGCCGCAGTGGCACCGGCCTCGTGAGCGGCCCAGTACATGGGAAGGCGTGACGCGCGTCACGTTGGCGGTCGGCGCGCGTCACGCCGTCTCTAGCCGACCGGCCGGGCTCCCCGGCGGTTCGGCGGCTCGATGGGGGCTGCGTCGACGAAGGTACGGGCGAGCACGCGCCCGCCGGTTTCCGCGAACCAGAGCAGCAACCGCGCCGGTCCGCTGGGCGGCGGCACGGTCAGGTATGCGGCATCGCTCAGGGCGAACGGCATCGCCTCGAGCAGGTGCGACTCCGCTTGCGCCGCAGGCGGATCGGCGGGGAACGGCCTCCCCGCCCGGACCCAGGCCGCGCGCACGGTGCCGGCAACCGGCGTGGTGCCGTGGTGCGAGACGTGCACGGCGAGCTCGAGCGGCTCCGTTGGCACCTCGATGTCGGCGCCGGCGTGCTTGGGTACGAGGTCGACGACGAGCACGGTGTCGGCGTTGACGTGTGCTGGGTCGAGGCCGCCCCAGTCCTTGCGGTGCCTCGCGGTCGTGAGCAGGCCTGCCATCTCGTGCTCGACGTCGGTGAGTTCGGTGTAGACGTAGCCGGCGAAGCGGTCGTGTCGGCGCAGCTCTTGCGTCTGCCATCGGACGTGCCAGGCCCGTTCGAGGCTCGTGAAACCGGCCCCGTATTCGCTGTTCACGATGGGTACCCCGTCGACTGAGAACGTCGGTGTCCCCGCGAGCGGTTTGTCGACGACGAATTCGGGACCGAGCTTGACCGGCCAATCACTACGCGCACCTGCGGCGAGCCCGGCGACGTTCTCGGCCCACGCGGCCGGGTCTTCGTCGTAGTAGTGCCAGTCGACGAGATCGGTGCGCACGTGCGCCCAGCCCGAGTTCTCGACGATCGGCCGGGAGTCATCGAGCGCGCGAAGCGTGTCGTAGGCGTGCGCGGCGGCATCCGCTCGCTCGGGGCTCCCCGGGATGTCCCAGTCGAGCCCCCACTCCTCGTTGTAGAGGCCCCAGATCACGATCGACGGGTGGTTTCCGTCACGCTCCACCATCGGTGCGAGCTGCGCTTCGAATCCAGCGGATGCCTCGGGGCTGTAGCGGCTCGGGCACGGCGGCTCCGCCCACACGAGCATGCCCATGCGGTCAGCCTCGTGGAGCCAGCGCGGCTCTTCGAACTTGAGGTGCTTGCGCACGAGCGTGAAGCCGAGGTCGCGGGCGTGATCGAGGTCGGCAAGGAGGGCGGCACCGGTCGGCGCCGTGAGGCCCGTCTCGGGCCAGTAGCCCTGGTCGAGCACGCCGCGGAAGTACAGGCGCTCTCCGTTCAGGAGCAGGTGCTCGCCGCGGGTCTCGATCGTGCGTAGTCCCGTCGTCACGATCACCCGGTCGGCCGAGTCGCCCTCACCCGTCGTGAATTCGACCGCATAGAGGTGCGGGTCGGCGGGCGACCAGCGCCGCGGATGCCGAAGGGCGAGCTCTCCACGCACGACGCCGTCGCGGTCGGCGATGAGTTCGATCGACTCGGCGGCATCTGAACCCTCTACGACGCGCGCGACGACCCGGGCGCCCACCGGAGCGTCGCCGACGAGCCGCCCGGTGATGGCAATCGAGCTGAGCGAATCACCTCGCAACGCAACCGAGTCGAGAAGGGTACGCCCACGCGCCTCGAGCCAAACGCTCTGCCAGATGCCCGACGTCGGGGTGAATGACACGCCGTCGTAATCGTCGCGTGGAATCGAGCGCTGCTTTCCGTGCGGGATCGCCCGCTTGTCGGCCGGTGCCTCAACCTCGACGCGGAGTTCGACGGTCGAGCCTGCGGGTGCGCCATCGGTGATGTCGAATTCGAATGAGGTCGTGCCGCCGACGTGCTCGCCGACGACGACACCATCGATGCTGACGACCGCACGGTGGTGTACAGCGCCGAAGCACAATACGACCCGCGCGTCGGTCCAGTCGGCGGGCACCGTGACCTCACGCGAGTAGGTTGCGTGTTCGAGCCAGGTACGGCCGATGCCCGAGGCTGGCGTCTCCCAGGCGAAGGGCACCGCGATCTCGGCGACGCCGTCGATCGACTCGAAGCGCCACGACCCGTTCAGGGTCTGCCAACGGTCGGATCGGTCACGGTCGGGCCGCGGGTACTCGGGCTTCGGGATGACGGAGGCGGCGGAGGCATCCGTCTGCCTCACCGGCAGCGCGGCGGCGCCGAAGTCGGGACGAAGGGTGTCGGTCATGTGCGGTGGTGCCTTTCGGTGGTTGGAGGAGGAGATGACGGAGTTCCGGGTCGGGTCGATCAGCCCTTGACGCTGCCGGCGAGGATCCCGTTGATGAAGTGCTTCTGCAGCAGGATGAAGATGATGAGCAGCGGCACAAGCGCGACCGAGCTCGCGGCGAGCAGCTCGCCGGTGATGGTCGCGTAGTCGGCCCCGATCGTGTTGCCGCTGATGTTCTGCGCGAGTGTCGACAGCACCACCTGCAGCGTCTGCATCGTGTCGCTCGTCGTCACGACAACCGGCCACACGAAGTCGTTGTAGATGTTCATGACAGTGAGCACGGCGAGGCCTGCGAGGCCCGGCCGGATCACGGGCACGACGATGCGCCAGAAGATGCCGAACTCGCCGCACCCGTCGACT
Source organism: Agromyces sp. H66 (assembly GCF_004959775.1). GTDB lineage: Bacteria > Actinomycetota > Actinomycetes > Actinomycetales > Microbacteriaceae > Agromyces. Next base: position 159,491 of record NZ_SJZG01000008.1, on the reverse strand, counting down.
CGGGCGGCGTCGAGCAGCTCATCGGGCACCGCCGAGATGACCTGGCGCATCCAGAAGATCGCGAACGCGTCGACCGAGCCCGGCAGGATGAGCGCCTGGTAGGTGTTGACCCATCCGAACTCCTTCATCTCGAGCAGAAGCGGGATGATGAGCACGATCGTCGGCAGCATGAGCGTCAACAGGACGGTGCCGAAGAGCATGTTCTTGCCCGGGAAGTCGTACTTCGCGAACGCGTAGCCCGCCAACGGCGCAAAGAACATCGTGATCGCGCCCTTCAGCACCAGCACGATTGCCGTGTTGACGAATCCCGACGCGAGCGGCACGTCGCTGAACATCGCGACGAAGTTGTCGGTCGTGAACCGCGTCGGGTCGAACCCGAGCGGGTCGCGGATGATCTCCACCGCCGGCTTGAACGCTGACACGACCGCCCACGCCACTGGCGCCAGGAATGCGAGCGTGAGCAGCATGAGGAGCACTTGCGATCCGAACTGCGGCAACTCGCGGCGCGGGCGTCGACGGCGAGCGGATGCCGCGGGACGGCCGGCCTGGGCGACGTTCGCGGTGTCTTGCGGCGGGGCACCCGTGTCATCCGTCGCCTCGACCTTCGATCCATGCATGGCGGTCGTCATCGGTCAGTCCTTCGCTCGCAGGAGCCGTACGAACAGCAGCGATAGCGCCATCACGAGGATGACGAGCAGGAACGAGTTCGCGGCGCCCGTGCCGAGGTCGGCGCGGGTGATGTGGTTGTAGAGGTAGAGGCCGGCGGTGGTCGTCGACGAGTACGGGCCGCCCTTCGTCACGACGTACGGCTCAGCGAACATCTGGAACACAGCCAGCGTCTGCAGCACGACGAGGAACATGAGCGTGCGTCGGACCAGCGGAACCGTGATGCTCCAGAGCTGGCGTCGTCGGCTCGCTCCGTCGAGCTCCGCCGCCTCGTAGAGCGTCGAATCGATCGACTGCAGGCCCGACAGCAGGATGATGATCGCGAACCCCGTGGTCTTCCAGAGGAAGAGCAGGGCGAGCGTGGGCTTCGCCCACTCGCTCGTCGTGAGCCAGCCGATGCCGGGGAGTCCGAGCACCCCGAGGAGGTCGTTGACGGGGCCGTAGTTCTGGTCGAAGACGACGATCCAGATCTGGGCGATCGCCACGAGCGGCGTCACGAATGGGACGATGAACGCGGTGCGGTAGAAGCCGCGCATCCTGAGCTTCGCGTTGTTCAGCAGCACCGCGGCGAGCAAGCCGATGACGACCTGTGCCGGCACGATGAGCAGCCACATCACGGCCGAGTTGCCGAGCGAGGACCAGAAGCCTGGGTTCGTGAGGAGGTAGGCGTAGTTGTCGAGGCCGACCCAGGTCGCCGCGCCCGTGCCGCGCCAGTCGGTGAAGCTCAGGCGCAGCGTGAAGATCATCGGGTAGACGCTGAACAGCGCGAAGATCGCGATGAACGGCAGGATGAAGACGTACGGCGCGAGTCGCCGGCGCAGGGCGGTCCGGGTCAGCCGTCGGCGACGCGGTGCGCGCGGTGGCGGCATCCTCGTGTCGAGTGCGGTGCTGGCGGTCATCGGTTCACTTCCGGTCGAGGGCGAGCGGATGCCGCGGCCGCGCGAGTCGCGGCATCCGCTCGGGGTTCACTGGCGGTCGACGAGGTTCGACTGGATGTCGGCGCTCGACTGCTCGATCACCTCCTGCGGCGTGAGGTCGCCGTCGAGCATCCGTTGGATGTTGTTGCCGAGGTAGTCGACGGCTCCGGCCCACCAGGTGGGGATCGGCGCGCCGCCGGGGATCTCGGCACCGGCCTCGACCGCGGTCTTCCAGAGGTCCTGCCCACCGAGCGCCTCGACCGGGCCGAACAGCGGCTCGTCGGGATCCGCGGCTGGCGTGTAGCTCGGGATCGACGTGTTGAGCCCGTTCGGGTACACGTCGTTCGGGCCGTAGACGGCGGAGTAGCCGGCCTCGTCGAAGACGAGGAACTCGTAGAACAGCCAGGCGAGCTCGGGGTTCTCGGCGTCCTTCGGGATGACGAAGCTCGATCCGCCCATGGCGCCGGAGCGCGCGCCGCCATCCTCCCACGCGGGGAGGGGCATCGCGCGCCAGTCACCGGACGTTTCGGGCAGCAGCTGCTGGGGTGCGAAGTCGAACCAGATCGCCCACGGGTAGAACACCTGCTTCGCGGCCTCCAGCGTCTCGATGTCGGTCGGCCCCAGGTACTCCGCGCGGGTGCCGAGACCCTCCTGCTGAACGGTGTCGAGGAAGGTCAGGATCTGCTCGTACTCAAGTGAGTCGAGGCGGAGTTCGCCGTCGGCGTCGGCGAGGCTCGTGCCGAGCTGGCTCGCGTACATCTCGAGCTGGAGCTGCCCAAGGAACGCACTCTGCTCGAGGTGGATCGGACCGGCGTCGGGCACCGCCTGCTTGTACTGACGAGCGGCATTGAGCAGGTCATCGTAGGTCTCGATCGATTCGGCATCGACGCCCGCTGCCTCGAGGGCCGTGGCGTTGTAGAAGAGCAGACCGGGGTCGAGGTCCCACGGAACGCCGTAGATGCCGCCGTCGAGCGAGTTCACGTCAAGCTTCTGCTGGGCGATGTCGCCCGCGTAAGGCTCGAGCACGTCCGAGAGGTCCCACAGCGATTCGGCGAACCCGGCAACCTTCGCGTCATCGAGGAACACGCCGTCGGGCACATCCGTGCCGGTGATGAGGGTGTTCTGGAGCTTGGCGTCGATGTCGACGGCCTGGTGGTCGACGGTTATGTCGGGGTACTTCTCGTTGAACTCGGCGATGACGGACTCGAAGACCTCGTAGAGGTCGCCCGAACGGTCCCAGATCGTGATGGTGCCCTCGGGCGATTCCTCGGTGGGGGCCTGCAGGGTGCTCGAATCGCCGGCGTCGTCTGCGCCCGAGATCGACGGGCCGCAGGCGGTGAAGCCGATCGTGACGAGCGCGGCCGCACCGAGGGCGGCGACACGGCGGACGGCTCGAGGGCCGGCCCGCAGTTGGTGCTGGTGCATGACACTCCTTTGTGGTGTGAGTCCAGCGTCATTCCGAACAAGTGCTTCGGAAAGGGGCGACGACTGGGACTCCCTGCGTTTGCCAACGTATGCAAAACGTTAGCTCAAGTTTGCACACGTTGCAAACATTGTGGTGAGATGGCATCACGGACGGCGTGAATGCGCTGACGACGGCGAAGGAGACCTGGATGCCGGCAACACTGCGTGATGTCGCTGACCGCGCGAACGTCTCGGTACGAACCGTCTCGAACGTCGTGAGCGGCTACGAGCACGTCAGCGAGAAGATGCGGTCGCGCGTGCTCGCGGCGATCGCCGAGCTGGATTACCGCCCGAACCCCGTGGCTCGAACCCTCCGCACCGGACGCACCGGAATGCTCGGGCTCATCGTTCCCGAGATCGACGTGCCGTACTTCTCAGAACTCGCCCGGGACGTGATCAACGCCGCCGCCGAGGTCGGCTACAGGGTAATGATCGACCAGACCGGGCACGACCACGAGCGCGAACGGCAACTCCTCACCGGCGAAGACCGTACGATGCTGTTCGACGGTATCCTCTTCAGCCCACTCGTCACACGCGACGAGCTCCGCGAGATGAACGCCGCGACGAGCATGCCGCTCGTCCTCCTCGGCGAGCACGAGTTCGACGGTCACTACGACCATGTCGCGATCGACAACGTGCGAGCCGCCCGCGACGCCACAGCGCACCTGCTCTCGCGTGGCCGAACCCGTATTGCCGCCATCGGCGCGCAGCCGGATGAGAGCTACGCGACCCCGCAGCAGCGCACCGCCGGTTACGAGATGGCGCTCAGCGAGGCAGGCATCGAACCCGACCCGGCGCTCCTGCATCCGGCCGCTCATTACAGCCGGGCTGACGGGTACGCGGCCGCACGCGACCTGCTCGCGGCATCCATTCCGCCCGATGCCATCTTCTGCTATTCCGACCTGCTCGCGATGGGTGCGATGCGGGCGGTCTTCGATTCCGGGCTCCGAGTGCCCGAGGACGTCGCGATCATCGGCATCGACGACATAGAAGAGGGGCGCTACTCCCGCCCGACGCTCAGCACCGTGTCGCTCGATACGCCCTTCATCGCTCGCGAGGCCGTGGCCCGCGTCGCCGCCCGTATCGAGGACCCCGACGCCCCCGCCGAGGAGATCGTCGCACCGCACACGCTCCTCGCGCGCGAAAGCACGCTCGGTTCGGGAAGCTGATGGCGGGGCCCGGGCGGCTTGTCCGGGCCCCGCCGCCGTCGGTCACCCGACGGAACTCACCGCAATGTCACGCCAGCTCGCGGTCGTGTAGTGCGACCGGAGGCCTGGCGCTCCGGCCGACGCGCACCCCGCTACGGTCTGCGAAATCGTGGACGCCGCCGACGAGAGGTCCGCCGGCTGCGCGCTGATCACGAAATCACAGCCGTCGACCGCGATCGAGAGGTGGTACCAGACGCCCGTCGATACGCCGCCTGTGACCGAGGTGCTCGCGATCCCGGTCCAGCCGTTGTCCTGGAAGCCGAACACAAGGGTGTCGGATGCGGAGTCGATCCCGGCGTAGTAGCCGGTGTGCGCGTCGGCGCCGGTCGACGGGTTCGTGACGCGTGTGAGCAGTCCGGCCTGACCTGCGGCATCCAGGCGCACGTCGGCCTCGACGCGGTAATCAGTCCATGACGGGTGGCCCCAAAGGCTCTTCGAGCCTGCGGTACTCGTCGTGACGCTCACGACGCCTCCGCCGCCGGTCCACGTGCCACCGTACTCGTCGAAGCCGTTCGGTGTGAGGTCGACGTCGCGCCAGCTTCCGCTCGTGTAGTGTGCCCGGAATCCGAACATCCCGGTGGTCACGCATGAAGGCACGGTCTCGCTGACCGTGGTCGCAGCTGACGACTGGTCGACCGGCTGCACGCTGATGTCGAAGTCGCATCCCTCGACGGCGACTCGCAGCCGATACCACACGCCGGCGGACACGCCGCCGGTCACGGGCTCGGCCGCGATGCCGGTCCAGTTGTGGTTCTGCCGGCCGAGCACGAGCTCATCGCTGCTCGACTCGATCCCGATGTAGTAGCCGGAATGAGCATCCGCCCCCACGTCCGGATCCGTCACGCGCACAAGCACGCCGGCCTGACCGGCTGAATCGAGGCGGACATCCGTCTCGAACACACCGTCGGCCCATCCGGTCGAACCGATCAGCGCCTTCGCGCCCGCGACGCTTGCGGTCTGCGCGAGTACGCCGGAGCCCGTGGTCCATGTGCCGCCGTACTCCGCGAAGCCCTGCTTGGTGGTCGAGGCGAAGCTCGGCACCGCATCTACCTGGCCGAGGCTGGCCGAGCCGATGCGGACCTCACACTGGTTGCCCGCGCCCGAGATCCAGGTCCCCGCGAGATAGAGCAGGCTTTCCCCGTTCTCGCTGGGAAGGATGGGGGAGCTGTAGCCAGGGCACGAGGGTTCACCCGTGTTGTAGCCGCCGGTCGGGTCGATGGTGAGTGGCGCGGTGAGTTCCTCCCAGTCCCCGGTGCCCATGGTCGTGTTGGCGAAGATCACCCGGCCCGACTCCGGTTGCACCGTATAGCTCCCCGTGATGCCCGTCACTACCCGCTGCCCGGAGAGGAGAAGGGTGCCGTTCGGGCCACCCGCTGGCGTCCAGGCGAGATACGGGGTGTGCAGCAGCTGACGACCATCCGCGGTTTCGACGAGCTCGCCCGGGTCGCTCGCGGTACCCCAATCGAGTCCATCGGCGCTCGTCTTCACGTATACCTGACAGGCGTGGTCTGGATCGGTCGCGTCGCGGCACATCTCGTAGCTCATCATGTAGCTTCCGTCCGGGAGCCGGACGATCGTCTGCATCCCCGGCCGTGCGAGATTGTCGGACGGGAACGCGACGTCTTGTGTGATCGTGCTCGACCACGACGATCCGCCGTTCGTCGATTCGTAGTGGCCGATGATCTGGTTGTTCGTCGCACCGCCTGACGGCCGCTCGTCGCTGATGTAGCAAGCGAGTGTGCCGTCCTCCGTCTGCACGAACCAGGGCTCCCAGATCCCGTGGCCCCAGGTGTTCGGCTCGCCGGACGTGGCGGCCAGGTCGACAAGTAGGACCAGTTCGATCCCTGGTCGGTGCTGCGGAACACCTCGACCTTCTGGGCCGTGTAGTCGCCGACATCCCAGGCGGTCCCTGCGGCGAGGATGTCCCCGGCCTCGAGTCCGCCGGCGGTGTACGGCACCTCGTAGAGCACGGGCGCCTCTATGTCCCAGCCGGAGGTGTTGGAGGTGATCGTCGAGATCTGGGTCCAGCTCTGCCCGCCGTTCGTGCTGCGATAGATCGGGAGGTTCGTTGGCGCACCCTGGAAGCGCTTGGCGAAGGTCGCGAGCAGGGTGTCGTTCGCGCTGCCGTCATTCTCGATTCGGATGAGTCGCGGATAGCTCGCGTCGCCGTTCGGATACGACGCGAGGTCCGGGCTGAAGAAGATCGATCCGTCAGCGACCGCGGTCGCGGGAGCCGGGATCGCCACGATCGCGACCGCCGCGAGAATCACCGCGGCGATCCCCATTGGTGCTGTTCGTCTCACGTTGCTGCCTTTCGTCGGAGGCGACGCCGCCGACGTGACAGCCGTGCGACATCGCAGCGTTTGCCAACGTGTGCAAAACACTACGGGTGCGAGCGTGGAAGGGCAACCCTGGAGCCCCGTCGTTCGACGTTCCAGAAACTATTGGACTTGATAGCCGTATCTGTGCATCTCGCTATAGAGTGCTAGAGGAAGCTAGATTGGCTACATGCGGCCCGAACTGAACCCGTATTCGCCGGGATCCGGCCTGAACCCGCCCCATCTGGTCGGGCGCCAGGCGGAGATCGACGCGTTCGACCTCGTCGTTGCGCGAACGCGCGCGGGCCACCACAACCGGGGCATGATCCTCCACGGGCTGCGCGGCGTGGGCAAGACGGTGCTGTTGAATCAGTTCCGAGAGCAGGCTGAGCGGGCCGAGTGGTTCATCATCGAACTTGAGGGTCGCCCGACTGAGACGGGTCAGGAGGCCGTGAGGCAGCGGCTTGCCCGGCTGATGATGCTCGCTGGCAGACGATTCCTGCGCGGCAAGCATGCGACCGGCAAGGTTAAGCAGGCCCTCGGCACCATAAAGTCCTTCAGCCTCTCGCTCGGCGTCGCCTCGGTCGAGCTCGGGCTTGACGCCAATCCCGGTCGCGCAGACTCCGGTCAGATCGAGATCGACTTCGAGGAGCTTGTCGAGGACCTCGCACCCGCCCTTCGGGAAGCATCATCCGCGTTCGCGCTATTCATCGACGAGATGCAGGACCTCGACAGCGAGCTGGTCGTCGCGCTGCTCGCAGCCCAGCATCGGGCAGGACAGAAGAACTGGCCGTTCTACATCTTCGGCGCCGGTCTCCCCTCGCTCCCATCAGTGCTCAGCGAAGCCCGCTCGTACGCCGAACGGCTCTTCAACTACCGGAACATCGGAGCACTCGAACGCCCCGCGGCAGCGGACGCCCTGACTGTGCCCGCCACACGGCAAGGAGCGCGATACGAAGACGAGGCAATCAACGTGATCGTCGACGCCGCACGCGGATACCCCTACTTCCTGCAAACATACGGCCAATCGGCATGGGGGATCGCGGAGGGCCGAGTGATCACGGCTGACGACGCCAGGGAAGCGATCATCGAGGGAAACGCCGAGCTGGATATGGGCTTCTTCCCCGCCCGCTGGGACAGAGCCACACCAGCCGAACGCAACTACCTCCGCGCGATGGCTCGAGACGGCGAAGACGGCTCACGCACGTCCGAGCTCGCTGAACGCCTCAAGGTGAAGCCCGCCAGTCTCAGCCCCGCGCGACAGAACCTGATCAGCAAGGGCATCATCTTCATGCCGGAACGCGGCCGCGTCGCATTCACCGTCCCGAACATGGCCGCGTTCATCCAGCGACAATTCGCTGACTAGGGGCCCGAGCAACGACCACGAAACCTGGCCGCTCACGGTTAACTCACGGTTTTGCCGAGTTCACGGCGCCTCACTGCGTTTCACATTTCGCGGGATTCCACGGCTCGTGAGACGTAGTGAAGCACCGTGATACGGCACTTAGGAACTTCTGCTTCCCAAGCAGACAGCGCGGGTTCGATTCCCGTCATCGGCTCTGATCTGGGATTTTCCCATTCCGCGACCTGCGACTTTCGATTGCAAACGGGCCTCGTAGTCACTTAATAGCTGTTGGGCGCTGCCCGCGCCGTGGGGTGTCGAGAGTTTCGTGGGTGGTCGCCTCTTGTCGGCTCGCGTGGCAGGGCGCAGGCTGGGGGTGCCGGTCGTGGTCGACGTCGGCTGACTATGGTGCCGCCGAGCCCGATGAATAGCTTGACGCGGGGGACGCCCACGGGAACCGTGGATTGTTGCCTCGAGCACGAGTACTAGATTCCAGATTTTCATCCTGTCCTCCCCGCGACTGGCGCCGCACCGGCATGTCGACGGGGAAGGGGGCTGGTGATGGACATCATCCACGAGCGGGCTGCGGGCATCGATGTGTCCAAGCGTGATGCGAAGGTCGCCGTCCGGGTGCCGGGCAAACGCAAGGGCACGTTCCAGACCAGCGTGACGACGTGGGGTTCGACGACGTCGCAGGTGCTCGAACTGGTCGAGTACCTCGCAGGGCAGCAGGTCACGACGGTGGCGATGGAAGCAACCAGTGACTATTGGAAGCCGTTCTACTACCTGATGGAGGACCGGCTGCCGGTGATGCTGGTCAACGCCAAGCACGCCCGCAACATCCCCGGCCGCAAGACCGACGTGTCCGACGCGGCGTGGCTGGCGCAGCTGGCCGCGCACGGGTTGCTGCGGCCCTCGTTCGTGCCGCCCCCGCCGATCCGGGAACTGCGCGACCTGACCCGGGCCCGACAGGTCGTGGCACGGGACCGGGCCCGGCAGGTGCAACGCCTAGAGAAGCAGCTGGAGTCCTCCGGGATCAAGCTCTCCAGCGTCGTGTCGGATCTGACCGGGGTGTCCGGGCGGGCGATGCTCGACGCCCTCATCGACGGCCAGCGCGACCCGGCCGTGCTCGCCGACCTGGCCCAGCGCACGCTACGGCACAAGATCCCGCAACTCATCGACGCACTGCAGGGCCGGTTCACCGAGCACCACGCGTTCATGGTCCGCCAGTACCTGACCCAGATCGACGCGCACCAGGCGATGATCGATCAGCTCACCGAACGCATCGAGCACAACATCGGACCCTTTCGGCCCGCCCGGGACGCGCTCGTGAGCATCCCGGGCGTGTCCACCACGATCGCCGAGATCATCATCGCCGAGACCGGCGCGGACATGACCGCCTTTCCCACCGCCGCGCACCTGGCCTCCTGGGCCGGTGTCTGTCCCGGCCTGAACCAATCCGCCGGGAGGGTGAAGTCCTCCGCGACCACGCACGGGAACGCGTACCTGAAGGCCGCGCTCGGGATCGCGGCAATGTCCGCCTCACGCGCCAAGGGCACCTACCTCGCGGCGAGGTACCGGCGAATCCTGGCCCGCCGCGGCCCGGCCCGCGCGATCGTCGCGATCGAGCACACCATCCTCACCGCCGTCTGGCACATGCTCCACAACGGCGAGAGCTATACCGACCTCGGCCCCGACCACTACGCCCACCTCAACCCCGACCGCGCCAAGCACACCGCCATCCGCCAACTCGAGAACCTCGGCTACAAGGTCGTGATCACCCCAACGGCCGCCTGAACCGCACGTTCAACTCTCGTACTAGTCACGAAATCGGCATCACGTTGATTCACACGTTGATTCACTCGGTCCGTGATCGTCGCTATGCGGAGGCCCTCAGGGGCTCGAGGGCGGCGAGGACGAGGTCGAGGCCGAAGATGAACTCCTCCGCTGGGTCGTAACCGGCAGCGATGAGCGCTGCGGCGGACTCGTTGAGGTAGGGGAACTCGTCAGGAGGAAGCTGGGGCAGGTAGACGTCCTCGGTCATGTCCGCGAGCTCGTCGGCGGTGTCGAACGGCAGGGTGGCTGCCTGCAGGGCGTAACCGTAGACGTAGCTGTTGATCAACCAATTGGCGTGGGTCGCCATCACGACAGAGAAGCCGGCCCTTCGCAGGCAGGCGGTGACCGCTTCGCGGTGGCGGAGATTCGCAGGCCCCGGCGATGTCCGCGACTCCATCAGGCCGATCGCCCACGGGTGCCGCGCGAGCGCCTGTCGGGTGGATGCCGCCTCCCACCGCATCGCCGACTGCCAGTCGGCTTCTTCGGGCGGGAGTTCGATCTCCGCGAACACGACGTCGATCATGGCGTCCAGCAGTTCGTCCTTGTTCGCCACGTAGTGGTAGAGCGACATGGCGCCCGCGCCGAGCGCGCCGGCCAGTCGGCGCATGCTCAGCCCGTCGACGCCCTCGCGGTCGGCGAGCCGGACCGCCTCGACCACCACCCGCTGCTTGCTCAGCCCCGCCTCTGACGCGACCTGGCCTTGTTCCTTCGCGGACATGGGTCTCCTCGCTCGCTCGAACGGCTTGACAATCGTACAGCGTACGCCTATCGTACAGCGTACGACGTACAGTGTACGAGCACGGGAGAATCGCAGCTCGGACATGAGGAGGCTTCTGTGGGAACCGAACAGCGAACGAACGCCGGAGAACGCCTGGTGTCGGGGGCGAGTCAGGCCGGGGAGGCGACGATGCGGGCTGCCGCCCAGCACCGGTACGGCCCGCCCTCGGTGCTCGAGTCGTCCGAGGTCGGGATACCGCTGCCCGGTCGAGGCGACGCGCTCGTCCGGGTGGGCGCGGCCTCGGTGCATCCCGGCGACACCTTCGTCATGACCGGTGAGCCCTACGTGGTGCGCCTGGTGTTCGGGCTCCGCCGGCCGCGCCACGGCATCCCCGGCAGGGACCTCGCCGGCGTGGTGGCCGCGGTCGGGAAGGATGTCACCACTCTCCGCCCGGGCGACGAGGTGTTCGGCTGGAGCACCACGGGAACGCTCGCGGAGTACGCCTGCGTCCCGGCGGGCAACCTCGTCTCCGTGCCTGCCAACCTGTCGGCCGCGGAGGCGGCAGCGGTGCCCACGTCGGCCATGACGGCGTTGCAGGCATTGCGCGAGATCGCGAGGGTTCGACCGGGCCAGACCGTGCTGATCACGGGCGCGTCGGGCGGCGTGGGCTCCTTCGCCGTGCAGATCGCCAAGGCGTTCGGCGCCGAGGTGACGGGTGTGTGCAGCACCCGCCACGTCGGCATGGTCCGCTCACTCGGTGCCGACCACGTCGTCGACTACACGAGGACGGACTTCACCCGCACCGAGAAGCGCTACGACGTCATCCTCGACAACGTGGAAGCGAAGCCGCTGGCGGCTGTCCGCCGAGCGCTGGCGCCCACCGGCACCCTCATCCCCAACAGTGGACGCGGCGGCCGCTGGCTCGGCCCCCTCGGCCGGATCGTCGAAGCGCGCCTGCTGTCCGGGTTCACCCGTCAGCGGCTGAAGCCCTTCACGTCGTTCGGGAAGCGCCAGGACCTGCTCACCCTGGCCGACCTGCTCGCGACCGGGCAGGTCACGCCCGTCATCGACCGCACCTACCCCCTCGACGAAGCAGCCGACGCCCTCCGCTACGTCGCGGCCGGCCACACCCGAGGGAAGGTCGTGATCACCGTCTGACGACCGGACCGGCGAGAACGACCCAACCAGTGCGTACGCACGCCCAGACCTGCCGCCATCCGGCGGACGGACCGCTTCTCATGAAAGAAGAACCGATGACCATCCGAACGAACACCCCGACCATGCTCGACAACCCGCCGATCCCCGTGCGGGTCAAGCTCGCCGCCGCATGGACCAGCTTCATGTTCCTCTACATCTACGTCGATTTCTTCAACCTCTACAAGCCCGGCGTCGTCGACGGCATCCTGAATGGCCTCGTCTGGAGGTTCGACGTCAGCTCGACGTTGTTGACGATCATGCTCGCGTCCGTGGCGATCCCGGCCCTGATGGTGATGCTCTCCATGACGCTGCCCGCCCGGGTGAATCGCGCCACGAACCTCGTCATCGCGTCGCTCTACATTCCCTACTCGATGTTCAACGCGGCAGGGGCGACCTGGGAGTGGGCCTTCTTCTACGGCCTCTCCATCGGAATCGAGGTGCTGCTCCTGGCCTTCATCCTGCGCTCGGCCTGGACATGGCCCCGAAACCCCGCCGTCCAAGCCGGTCCCGCGACAACCGACCTTCGAGAGGGCATTCGACAGTAGGTGCCCGTGCAACGTCGTACCGCGTGAAGCCCGCCGCCGCCGCGGACACCGAGTTCACCGTGACCACTCAGTCGCGGTATGCGCAGAGAACCTGCTCACGAACGATCCGGTGTCCGCGCGGGGGCCGGCCGAGCGCGTCCTGGATGAACTCCGCCACCGCAGCCGGGTACGCCGTGTCGAGGCCGAGCGAGTAGACCGACGTGAAATGGCTGTGGCCGGCCGCGATCCGCGGCTCGGCCACGCGCGCCGCCTGGCCGTAGAAGGTGACCGGATCGTGCTCGCCGACGCCCAGCCACAGCGGAACGGACAGCGCGGCGAGCGCGGGCACGGCAGACACCTCGCGGCCGCCGTAGTAGAGCGCGACCATGCCGGCGATCTCCTCCCCGGCCGTCGCGGGGTCGTAGATGCCGGACTGCAGCACCACTCCCGCGAGTCCCGATTCGATCGCGCCGCCGTGCCCGGCCAGGTGCCCGGCGACGTGTGCGGCGCCCGCGGAGTGCCCGAACAGGATGATCCGGTCGGGGTCTCCTCCGATCTCCGGCGCCTGCGCCCGCAGCGCACGCACCGCGAATCCGACATCCTCCGCTCCCGCGGGCCAGAGATGCCCGGGCGCGAGTCGGTACGACATCGTCGCGCCGATCCACCCATGGCTCGCGGCCCAGGCGCCGACGTTGTCGTGGAACGGCTGCACCGGATCACGGCGCTCGCCGCCCACGAAGCCGCCGCCGTGCACGAAGAGCAGCATCGGACGCGATGCGCCCGCCTCGAGCGGTGCCGCGGCGTGCAGGTCGAGGCGCTGCCGCTCGTGCGGCCCGTAGGCGACGTCGCGCATCACGACCGGCGCCGTGGCCGGCCCGAGCAGCTCCGCGAACAGCGCACGCTGGGCGGCGACCACTTCGGGCGTGAACGAGCGCCCGTGCTCACGCAGCGCGGCCCAGACGTCGGCGGGGATCATCCGTCTTCCCGGAGGTCCCGGATCAGTCGACCTCGCGGACGACGTTGCGCAGCGTTCCGAGGCCCGTGACCTCGACCTCGACGACATCGCCGTCGACGACGAAGCCCTGCGGCTCCATGAACAGGCCGACGCCACCCGGAGTACCGGTGACGATGACGTCGCCGGGGGCGAGCGGGGTGAAGGTCGTGACGTACTCGATGATCGACGGGATGTCGTTGATCAGGTCGGCGACGACGCCGTGCTGGCGCACCTCGCCGTTGACGCGGGCGGTGAGTTCGAGCCTGGTGACGTCGCCGACCTCGTCGGCCGTGACGAGATACGGGCCGAAGCCGCCGGTGCCCAGCCACGTCTTGCCCGGCAGCCACTGGCTGGCCGCGCGCTGCCAGTCGCGAACCGAGAAGTCGTTGTACACGGCGTAGCCGGCGACGTGGTCGTACGCATCGGCCTTCTTCACCTTGTAGGCGGGCTTCGAGATGACCAGGGCGACCTCGCCCTCGTAGTCGAACTCATTCGAGATGCGGGGCTTCAGTGCTTCCTCGCCGTGGCCGATCTGGCTGTCGGCGTAGCGGGCGAAGATGACGGGCGCGGCCGGGGCGGCCTTGCCGATCTCGTCCTGGTGGCTGCGGTAGTTCACGCCGATGCAGATGATCTTGCCCGGGTGCGGGATGACCGGGGCGAGCTGCACGTCGGCGAGGGCGACGGGGTCCTCGCTGTGCGCGGCGAGCCCCTCGAGGGCACTGTCGGCGATCGCCGCGGCGAGGGAGGGTGCCACGGATGTCGCGTCGAAGATCGTCTCGCCGTCGAGACGGCCCCACGCGATCGAGGTGCCCTCCCCGGAAGAGGCAGGGCGATAGTAACTGGTGAACTTCGTCAATCGGGTTGCTCCTGAGGAAAGGGGTCAGTTCGCCGCGATGTGCTCGCGGGCGGGGAAGAGTCCGTGCGAGCGGAACTCGCTGAAGTCGTAGATCGACCACTTCGTGGCCCAGGCACGGTCGTCCTGCGGCCAGACGATCGGCGGCCGGTCGTCGTCGAGGATCCACTCCATGTCGGTGTAGAGCTCGACCACGGCCCCCGTGGGCTCGACGTAGTACGCGGCGACGTTGTGGCCGGCGCCGTGGCGCACGGGTCCCATGAGCAGTCGCGATCCCGCGTCATGCAGCCGGTCGCCCAGCTTGCCGAGCTCGGCGATCGACTGCACCTGCCACGCGTGGTGGTGCATCCAGCCCTTCCCCTTCATGAGGGCGACGCCGTGATGCTCCGCGTTGCAGCGCAGGAAGTAGGCGAAGTCGTCGCCGATGACGTCGGAGATGCGGAAGTCCAGGACGTCCGTGAAGAACGTCAGCATCGGCTGCAGATGCTGCGGGTGCAGGTTCACGTGGCCGAAGCGGTCTGGCGCATGGCCCGTGGGCGTGACGCCTGCGGGCTCGAGGCCGATGTAGATCTCGAAGACGAAGCCTTCCGGGCCGACGAAGGCGAACCCGTCGGCCACGCCGGGGTGCAGCGGGGTGTTCGACAGGATCGGGTAGCCGGCGTCGAGGATGCGGGTGCGGGCGAGATCGAGGCCCGCCTTGCCTGCGGCGACGAGGCCGATGTGACCGACGCCGTTCTCCGGCGCGTCGAGGTAGACGAGCTCGTGGTGCCGGCGGGCGCGGCTCGAGAGATAGACCGCGTTGCCCGAGCGGTGGGTCTCGGTGAGACCGAGGATGTCGCGTGCATGCGCGATCGTGCCCTCGAGTTCCTTGGATTGGAGCGAGACGTATCCGATCTCACTGATCACCCCGAACGCCATGAGCTCTCCTTTCATGATGGACTCGAAAGTATATTATCAGCGTATCGTATATTCATGGATCATTGCTGGATGATCCGCTCACATCGACCAAGATTGAAGCCATGGCCACAGAGCGAACGCGCAAGCGCGGGCAGGTGATCGACGCCATCCGCGCCGACGTCCTGAGCGGGGTCTGGCCTCCCGGCAGCCGCGTCCCTCCCGGAGAGCTGGCCGAGCGCTATGAGACATCCACAACCGTGATCCGCGAGGCGCTCACCCGGCTCGCGGGCGAGAACTTCCTCACCATCGAACCGAACCGCGGATTCTTCGTGCCGGCGCTCACCGAAGGCGGCCTGCGCGACATCACCGACGCGCGCTGCCTGATCGAGGGGCGCGCCCTCGAGCTCGCCATCGAGCGCGGCGGCGTCGAGTGGGAGGGCGAGCTCATCGCCGCCCATCACCTGCTGGCTCGCACTCCGCGCCGCACCGAGGACGACCCCACGCACACCAGCGCCGACTGGCTCGCCGCACACCGCGCGTTCCACGAGAAGCTCATCGAGGCCTGCGGTGTGCCGTCGCTCTGCGGCTTCGCGCGTCAGTTGACCAACGCCACCGAGCTCTTCCGCCGCTGGTCGGCCCCCGACCCGAACGCACGCGTCCGTGACGTCGAGAAGGAGCACCGGGACATCCTCGACGCGGTCCTCGCACGAGATACGGAGACCGCGGTCGCGCTGCTGCAGGCGCACTTCCAGCGCACCAGCGAAATCGTGCTGCATCGCGCCCACCAGGAAGACAGGGCTCACCAGGAGGACGCGGGCTGAAGTCGCGACCTGACCGCGGCTTCAGTCGAAGGTGTAGTCGCCATCGGCGATGGTCTCGGTGGCCGCCCAGTACTCGACGTTCGTGTACGGCCAGATCGTGACGACGCGGCCGGCGGCGTTCTGGTACCAGTTCGAGATGTAGTCCTGGCCCCACGCCATCCGACGGTTCCCGGCGTCGACCCACGAGACGAAGCGATCGGTCGCCGCCTCGGTGACGTCGAGCGATCGGGCGCCGCGGCGCAGCAGCTCGCCGACGGCGCGCACGGCGTACTCGGCCGCGCGCTCCATCATGAGATGGCCGGACCCGGCGACGACGCCGTTCACGTTGGGGCCGTAGATCAGGAAGAAGTTCGGGAACCCCGGCACGGCGATGCCGTTGTACGCGCGCGAGTCGCCCGCCCAGTAGTCGTGCAGCTCCACTCCTCGGCGGCCGAACACCTCGATGCCGTCGAGGAAGTCGCTCGCCTTGAAGCCCGTGGCGAAGACGATGACGTCGGCTTCGTGCAGCACGCCGTCGCCATCGACCACACCCTCGGGAGTGATGCGACCGACCCCGGAGGAGACGACCGTGGTCCGCGGCGCCTGCATCGCCTCGGCCCACACGCCGTTGTCGCGGAGCATCCGCTTCGCGCCCGGCGGATAGTTCGGAATGGCGAGCTCGAGCAGCTCGGGGCGATCCCGGTACTGCTCGGCCATGCGCGCGATGAGCGCTTCGCGCACCTCGTGGTTCTTCGCGCTCACCGACAGCGGGACGCCGTGCCAACCCTCCTCGGCGGTGACGGTGTGGAACCGCCCCGGGATGCCGAGGAGCACGGTCCAGAGCCGGAACCACTGGCCGTGGTACGGCACCTTCCGCTGCAGCCAGTCGAAGGTCTCGGTCATGGGCTCGTGGTAGCTGTCGGCCGGGATCATCCAGGGCGCGCTGCGCTGGAAGACCGTCAGCTGCGCCACCTCCTCGTAGATGGCCGGGACGATCTGGTACGCGCTCGCGCCGGTGCCGATGACGACGACCCGCTTGCCCGAGGTGTCCACCGTCTCGTCCCAGTCCTGCGAGTGGACCGCCCTGCCCGCGAACGTCTCGAGGCCGGGGAAGTCGGGGATGTGCGGCCGGTCCAGCTGTCCCAGCGCCGAGATCACGGCATGGAACCGGCGCTCCTCGGTGCCGTGCGGCCCGGCCAGGGCGACCACCCACTGCGCGGCCTCCTCGTCCCAGCGCGCCGACTCGAACCGCGTGCCGAACTCGATGCGCTCCGTGATGCCCGCGCGGTCGGCGACCTCGACGAGGTAGTCGCGAATCTCCGCGCCCTCGGCGAACTGATGCGGCCAGTCGGTCTTCTGCGCGAACGAGTACGAGTAGCCGAATGTGGGGGTGTCCAGGCGCACACCCGGGTAACGGTTCTTCCACCACGTGCCGCCGAGCTCAGGCGCCTCCTCGATCACCGTGAACGGCACTCCTGCCTGCAGCAGGCGATAGCTCGCCGCGATGCCCGAGACACCGGTGCCGACGACGAGCACGCTGAACTCGCGGTCGCCGGCGACATCCGCGTACGTGAAGCCGGGGGTGCCGTTCTTGTCGGGTGCGAGGTCGAGCTCGTGCTTGAGTGACGGCCAGTACTCGGGCTGCCCGTTGGTGAGGAAGTCGAGGATCGCGTCGACCTGCTCTGCGGGCAGTACGCCGACCGAGCGGATGGCGCCGGCGCGCAGCCGCCGCAGGGCCGCGAGCGCCACCGACCGCGCCCGGTCCACCTGCACCGGGGTCATCCCGCCGTGCGGCTGCGCGTAGGTGTCGACGACCGTCAGCGGCGGGCGAAGGTCGCCCTCGAGGATCGACGGATCGCCGAGGGCCGCGGCGAGCGCGGCGAGCAGGGCCGGCAGGTCGGCCCGCTCCACGATGCGCGCGAGCTCGTCGTCCGACTCGGTGATGGGCTCGTACTCGTCCCGCCAGAACAGGTCGTCGTAGGGGACCGTCAGCGGGGCGACCGGCGGTGCGGCGAGCGATCCGGCGTCGGGAGTCATGCTTCCTCCTTGCTGGTGACGAGGAGCGGGGCCTCGTAGGCCCGCAGTGCGGCGATGACCCGGTCCTCGTCGCCGGGCGAGATGACCGCGGCGACGTACTTGTCGGGGCGGGCGAGCAACGCGACCGCGCCCGCTCCCGCCGCGCGCGCCTCCCCGCAGAGCGAAACCACGGTGTCGGCCGTCTCCACGACGGTGACGACGTCGTCCTGCTCCGCCGGCGCGGGAATGCCGCTGCCGGCGGGCAGCACCCGCACGTGACGCGCGCCGAGACCGCTCCAGTAGCCGCCCCGCGCGTCGATTCCTGCGCCGTCGCCGATCTGCACGAGTGCCCAGTCGCCGCCGAGCGCGCGGTCGAGGCCGCCCGTGGTGCCGTCGGCGAATGTCACCGTGGGCTGCCCGAGGGGGCGCCCGATGACGCCGGCGAGCGGCATCTTCGGGCTCGACGCCGGCGCAGCCACCCCGTCGGCGTAGTGCGGCGGCGTGATGAAGCGCATGTTGCGCAGGTAGTCGTTGATTCGCGGCACGACGCTGACCGCGCGGAAGGCCGCGTCGCGCAGGCGGGTCTTCGTGGCGCCGATGGCCATCACGACCGCGCCCGTGCGCCGCGAGACGGTGACCATCTTCGCGCCGTGGGTGCGCCGCTCGGATTCATAGCTGTCGAGAAGGGCGTCGGTTCCGCGCCCGGCCAGCACGTCGAGGAGCTTCCACGCGATGTTGCTCGCGTCGCGCAGGCCTGCGTTCAGCCCCTGGCCGCTGAAGGGCGGCATGAGGTGGGCTGCGTCGCCGATGAGGAAGGCGCGCCCGCGTCGGTAGTGCTCGGCCACGCGCTGATGCGCGACGTACACGACCGCCCGCCGGATGTCCTCCGGGCGGACGCCGGGCTGGATCGGCTCGCAGAGCCCGATGATCCGATCGGGCGCGCACATGGCGTCGCCGTCCTCGCCGTCGAAGAGCATGAACTCGAGGCGCAGGCGGTTCTTCACCCCGGGCACGAGCACGTAGGGACGCTCGCCGTTGCCATGGAACTCGGCGTACGGCCCCCGCGGCGTGGCGACGTTCAGCAGGTCGACGACGATCCAGCGCTCCTGCTGGGTCGAGCCGACGAGTCGTGTGCCGATCGCGGTGCGCACGAACGACTTCCCGCCGTCCGCGCCGATCAGGAACTTCGCCTGGATCCGCTCGGACGGCGCATCGTCGTCGCCGGGCGCGCGCACCTCGACCACGACTCGCTCGGCGCCCTGGCTCACCGCGACCGCCAGCATGCCCGCTCGGAAGTCGATGCGGGGATGCGTCACGGCGCGATCCCAGAGCAGCCCCTCGAGCACCGGCTGGTCGAACTGGCTCTTGGCCGGATGACCGGTGCGGCTGGGCAGTGGCTTCGACGCCGCGAGCAGGCGGTCGTTCAATCCGAAGTACTTGCTGCCCGTATCGAGCAGTGTCTCGGCCTTGAGTTCGTCGCAGATGCCCAGGCGATCCATGATCCGGAAGGTCTCATCCGCGATGCTGATCGCCCGGGGCAGATCGCCGGGAGCGGTCTGCGACTCGACGACGGTGACGCTCGCACCGCCGTCGGCGAGCCACAGTGCGGCGGTCAGCCCGACCGGTCCGCCGCCGACCACGATGACATCGCGAAGATCGAGCATCGTGTCGCTCATGCGGCACGATCCTCCCGGGCGCCGCCCGCGTTGGTCTTGGCGAACTGCACCTCCTCGTACACGAGCGCGCGCAGCTCGGCGAAACGCGTCATGGAGCGTGTGCCGACCTGATCGCGTTCGTCCGGCAGGTCTATGGCGATGTCGTCCTGGATGATCGTGGGCGAGCTGGAGAGCACCAGCACACGGCTGCCGAGATAGACCGACTCATCGATGTCGTGCGTGATGAACAGGATCGTCATGTCGTGCTCGCGCCACACCTTGCGCACGAGATCCTCGAGCTCGCCGCGGGTCTGAGCGTCGACGGCCGCGAACGGTTCGTCCATCAGCAGCACGGTCGGGCGCGAGGCCACCGCGCGGGCGATGGCCACGCGCTGCTGCATACCGCCCGACAACTGCCACGGGTACGACGTCATCGCGTGCCCCAGGGAGACGGCGTTGAGTGCGTCGAGCACGCGAGCCCTGCGCTCGGCCTTGGGCAGGCCGGCCGTCTTGAGCGGAAGCTCGACGTTGGCCTCGACCGTCATCCACGGGAAGAGGCTGCGCCCGTACTCCTGGAACACCACCGCGAGGCCCTCGGCGGGGCCCTGCACGCGCTTGCCATCGAGGGCGACGATGCCGCCCGTGGGCTCGAGCAGGCCCGAGATCATCTTCAGCAGGGTCGTCTTGCCCGAGCCCGACGGCCCCACGAGGCACGCGAACTCGCCCTGGTGCAGGTCGAAGGTGAGGCTGCGCACCGCCTCCACGGCGCCGGCGCGCCCCCGGTAGATCTTGCTCAGGTTCTCGACATGGAGACGGACATCGCCGCCCATTCGCCCACTGCCGTTCGTGTCAATTGTCATCAGCCGCCGCCTTGAGTCCGTCGTACCACTTGAGGACGCCCTTCTGAACGAGGGCGAAGATCGCCGAGAGCAGCACGCCGACGACGCCGAGCAGCAGCACGCCGCTCCACATCTCGGGCACCGCAACCCGGTTCTGGAAGTTCGTGATGAGCGTGCCGATGCCGTTCGCCGACGCGAACATCTCGGACACGACCATGAGGATGAGGCCCACCGCGAGGCTCTGGCGCACGCCGGCCATGATGGCCGGCGACGCGCCGGGCAGCACGAGGTGCCAGACGCGGTTCCAGCCGCGAACGCCGTACACCTTCGCCGTGTTGGAGAGCACCTCGTCGAGCGACCGCACACCCGTGATGGTGTTCAGGAGCACGGGCCAGAGGCATCCCAGCACGATCACGGTGGTGCGCATCGTGTCGTTCAGGCCGATGACCAGCAGCAGGACCGGGATCATGATCGTCGACGGGATCGCACGGAGGAACTCCAGCATGGGCTCGGAGAACCACCGCGCCGCACGGAACGAACCGATGACGACGCCGAGCGCGACGCCGAGCACCGTCGAGATTGCGAGGGCGAGCAGCAGCCGGCCGAGGCTCGGCACCACGTCGCTCAGGATGTTGTCGCCCAGCCAGACCGAGACGAACTTCTCCCAGAGCGGCAGGGGACGCGGCACGAAGATGCTCACGTCGCCGAGCGTCGCGAGGTACCAGACGACGATGAGCACGATGGGCAGGCCCAGCCAGTACCCGAGGTTCTTCAGGATGGTCATGCGGGGACCTCCGCGCGGATCGACTCGTGCCAGAACAGCACCTTGCGCTCGGCGGCCCTGGCCGCGAGGTTGATGACGATGCCGAGCGCGCCCGCCGTGACGATCAGGGCGTACATCGCCACCGGCGCGCCGTTGAGTTGAGCCTGCGCCACCGACTGCCCGAGCCCGTCGGTACCGATGATGAGTTCGGCCGAGATGCCGAGGATCAGCGCGATCGTCGCAGACAGGCGCACGCCGGTCATGAAGTACGGCAGCAGTGTCGGGAAGACGAGGTGACGGGCCCGCTGCAGCCAGGTCATGCGCATCGTGAGCGTCGTCTCGTAGGCGATCTTGTCGACATCGGCGACGCCGTAGAGGGTCTGGATGAGCACGACGAAGAAACAGCCGTAGACGATGATCAGCAGCTCGGCCTCGAGCTGGGGACCGAACGCGAGCGCCGCGATCGGGATGAGCGCGACCGACGGGATGGGACGCAGGAACTCGAGCACCGTGAAGGTCGCGCGGCGCAGGAATCGGCTGGATCCGATCAGCACGCCGACGACGAGGCCCGCGACCGACGAGATGACGAGGCCGAGCAGCCAGGCCCACAAGGTGGCGCCGATGGCCGCCCAGAACGAGGTGAGGGCGAAGTTCGCGAAGAACTGGCCGATCACCTGCGCGGGATACGGCAGGAACTCGTCGGACACCGGCCCGAACTCGGCATAGAGCTGCCAGGTGACGAGGAACGCGACGACGCCGGCCACGCCGAGCACCACCGGGCCCCACTGCGCGCGGCGGTCGCGGCGCATCGCCTTGACGACGCGGATGACCTGCGTGCCGGTGACGGGAAGAGGAGCTAGCATGCTTCCTTCATCCACCCTTCCTCTGTGACTGGGCGCGGGAGACGCGGCTGGGCCACGCCTCCCGCGGGTCCGCGTCAGTGCTTCCAGATCACCGCGTCCATGTCGGGCTCGGTGGAGACGATCTCGTAGCGCGTCATCAGCTCGGCGAAGGTGTCGAGGACGGCCGGGTCGAGCTCGGACGAGTAGGTCGTCCAGACCTGTGCCTGAGCCGCCTTCTCCGGGATGTTGAGGATCGAGGGCAGCAGCGCCGCGAGCGCGTCGTGGTTGGCGTTCGCGTACTCGTAGGTCTCCTCGAGCGCGGCGACGAACTCGGCGGTCTGGTCGGCGTGCTCCTTCGCGAACGTGCCGTTGCCGGCGATGACGAGTTCGTTCCTGCCGAGGCCGTCCTCCTGGATGAAGTCGCTCAGCACAGATCCGCCCGCAGCCTCGACCTGGCCGATCCACGGTGCGCCGGTCATGCCGGCGTCGATCTGGCCCGACTCGAGCGCGGCGGGCACGTCGCCGAGGGCGAGCTGGATGTACGTGATCCTGCTCGGGTCGCCACCGTCGGCCTCGACCGCCGCGTTGATACCGATCTCACCGATCGAGCCGAGGGCATTGATCGAGACCGTCTTGCCCTCGAGATCCCTGGGACTCGTGGCGGCCGAGCCGGCGCCGACGACGAGCGCGGTGGAGTCGTTCACGGTGGCCGGGTCGTTCTGCGCGTAGCCGGCGATGATCTGAACGTCGAGTCCCTGCGTGTTGGCGAGGATCGGCGAGACCGGGCTCGCGAGCATGAACTGGATCTTGCCGCTGTCGAGCGCGGGCAGCTGAGCCGCCGACGACGCGGCCTGGATGATCTCGACGTCGAAGCCGTGGTCCTCGAAGAAGCCCTGGTCTTCGCCCGCCTGGATGACGGCGACCGACGGCGACGTGAAGACGCCGATCGAGATCGGCGTGAGGCCGCCCTCGGTGATGTCGGCGGCAGGAGCGGCTGCGCTGCCGTCGACCGACCCTCCTGCGCAGCCCACGAGGCCGAGCGCGAGGGCGGCGGTGACACCGGTGATTGCGAGTTTGCGTGCTGACGACATTGTCGACCTCTTCTTTGAGTTCAGATCCGGGCGGGCCGGTTCGGGTGAGTACACGATACTACAGATAGTGCAGTATTCAGAAATAGTATATTGCTATCCAGAACGCGGCGTGCGCGTTACAGGATGCTGGCGGCCTCGTAGACGCGGCCGAGCACCTCGTCGAGCTCCTGCGCCAGGCACTCGGCGGCGACCACGTGGTCGGGGCGCACGATCAACGCACCGACCGGACGCGCATCGAACCAGGCCTGCAGGCTCGCCTCGCCTCCGAGGTCGCCGACGACCGTGACGCCCTCGGACACGTGCTCGCGCACCCACGGCAGCTGCGCCTTCGGCACGACCTGCACCAGACGTCCGCCGATGCGAGCCAGCGTCTCCGCCTTCTCGGGCGTCACGAACTTCGCCGGGTCGTTGTTCCACATCATCACGCGCCACCCTTGCCCGGTCGCGTCGTCGAGACGCATCTCGACGCCCGCGGCATCCGTCGCCTGCGGTTGCGGGAAGATCGACCCGGCCATCCGCGGCACGTCGCGCGCCGGCAGCGACTTGGACGTCGGCAGCGGGGTGTGCACCACCACGCCCCGGTCGAACTTCGGCTGCGGTTTGAACGCCTGGCGCTTCTGCGCCTCGCGCTCCTCGGGGGTTCGGTTGGCGGCGATGCGGTCGCGCTGTGCCGCCGCGGCCGGATCGTGGTCGGTCATCTCCTTCGCCATGCCCAGCGAGACCGACACCATCTGGGCGACGTGTCCGAGACGCTCCTGCTCGTAGGTGTCGAGCAGGGCCTCGCCCGCGTGCCCGTTCACCACTGCCGCGAGCTTCCAGCCCAGGTTGAACGCGTCGCGGATGCCCGAGTTCCATCCCTGGCCTCCGACGACGGGCATCACGTGGGCGGCGTCGCCGGCCAACATGATCCGGCCGACCTTGAACGTGCCCGCGACGCGCGCGTGGTGGCGGTAGACACGACTGCGGATGATTTCGAGCTTCGAGGGATCCGGCACGTGCGGGGCCAGCAGGGATCGGACGTACTCCTCGTCGTCGGCGTTCGCCTCCTCCCCCTCGAAGAGCGTGAACTCCCACCGACGGATGCCGTGCGGCAGCGAGATCGACGCGTAGCTGCGCGTCGGGTCGCCGCCGAAGACGGCGTGCGGCGTGCCGACGGGGTCGTTCGCGACGTCGATCACGAGACCGTCCGTGGGTCGGGTTTCGCCCTCGAACGAGATGCCGAGCCGCTTGCGCGTCGGTGACGCTCCGCCGTCGGCGGCGACGACCCAGCGTGCGCGCACCTTCTCGCCGTCGGCGAGCGTGGCGACCACGCCGTCCGCCTCCTCGAGGAGGTCGGTGACCTCGGTGCCGAATCGCACGGTGACGCTCGGGAAGCGCTCGAGGCCCTCGAGCAGCACCCGGTCGACGAGCGGCTGGACGAAGCCGTTGCGGCGCGGCCAGCCGAACTCCCGGGTCGTCGGGTCGACCTCCGACAGGATGCGACGATCCCCGTTCACCATGTAGATCTTCTGATCCGGGATGGTGTGCGGCAGCACCTCGTCGACGATCTCGGCGGTCTGCATCGCCCGCAGCGCCTCGTCGTCGATGCCCACGGCGCGCGGATAGTCGATGAGCTCGTCGCCCTTCTCGACCAGGAGGACGCCGACGCCCTGCTGACCGAGCAGGTTCGCCAGGGTCAGTCCCACGGGGCCCGCGCCGATGATGAGGACATCGGAGGTCGGAGTCATCCGGATCTGCGTCATGAAGTGCTCCCAGAGGATCGCGCCGCATTCAGGGCGGAGATGGTGTCGCCGAACGCGCGGTTCAGCAGGACGAGGTCGATGCCGAGGCCGACGTAGTCCACGAGGCCGTCGGCGAAGAGGGCGGCCGTGTAGTCGGGGCGGCCCGAGTAGATGCCGAGCGTCACGTCGTGCGCGGTCGTGAGCTCGCGCAGGTGCGTGATCGCGTCGCGGACGGGACCGTCCTCCCAGTCGCCGCGGCCGGGCAGGCCGTACGAGACGGCGAGGTCGGCGGGGCCGACGTAGATGGAGTCGAGGCCCGGGGTGGAGATGATCGCCTCGGCATGCTCGACGCCGATCCGGGTCTCGATCTGGGCGATGGTCGACACGGCGAGATTGCCCGCGTCGGCGTACGAGTCGCCGGTGTACAGCGCCGGCCGCGAGGGCCCCATGCTGCGGTTGCCGACCGGGAGGTACTTCGTGGCAGCGACGAGCGCCTCCGCCTCGGCACGCGATTCGACGGTCGGGGCGATGATGCCGCGCGCGCCGCTGTCGAGCAGACGCAGGATCGGCCACGCGTCGATCGATCCCACACGGGCGTACGCGTACGCGTTGCCTCGGGGCAGCGAGCGCAGGATGCCGCACGCCGCCTCGAGGCCGAGCTCGCCGTGCTGCAGGTCGAGGATCACCCCGTCGTAGCCGGCATTCAGGGCCCACTCGGACTCCGAGAACGACGGCAACGACTGATGGAACAGCACCGGCTGCGCGCCGCCCAGCGCCGCGGCCTTCATGTCGCCTGCTCCCCTCGACCAGCGAGGCGCGCGGCGTGCGCCGCCGCGGCCTGTCCGCCGAACACCGGCACGATCTCGCGGCGCGCGTAGCGCCAGTCGCCGTCGACGCGACGGTAGACCTCGCGGAACTCCCCCACCGACGCGGGCTGCGTCGAGGGCTCGTTGGCGTCGCGGAACGTCAGGTACTGCACGGTGCCGCGCACCTCGTCGGGGACGTCGCCGGCGACGAGGCGGATCGCGCCGATGAAGTGGCGGCCGACGATGTCGGTCTGCAGGGCACGCTTGGCGCCCCAGGCCTTCATGGCCTCGCGGTCCATGTCGCCCATCGGGCCGACGGAGACGCCGTCCTCGGTGTAGAGCTCCCAGGTCGTGTCGGCCTGGTCGTGGTCGAGGCGGTACAGCATCTCGGAGATCAGCTGCTCGATCTCGACACGGGTGATCGCGGGAACCGGACGGTAGTCGGTCATCCTCAGGTCCTTCCTCAGGCGTTCGAGTCGACGGTCGCGGTGACGCGGCCGAGCCCGGTGATCGTGGCGACGCACTCGACGTCGGCCGGCCATGGTTCGATGAAGCCGATCGAGCCCGACAGCAGCACTTCGCCCGCGCGCAACGGATGCCCCGTGCGGATCGCGGTCTCGGCGAGCCACTGAACGGCGTTGATCGGATCGCCGAGCACGTTGCTGCCGACACCGCGGGTGATCTCGGTGTCGCCCGCGGTGATGACCATCTCGACCTGCGTGAGATCGACGGACCCGTACGGGTGCTGCTCCTCGCCGAGCACGAGGCCGCTGCATCCGGCGTTGTCGGCGATCGTGTCGACGATCTGCCCGACGCTGCCGTCGTACCGGAAGTCGACGATCTCGAAGGCGGGGGTGACGTAGTCGATCGCCGCCGCGACGTTCTCGAGCGTTGACTCGAGGATGTCGGACTTCAGGACGAAGGCGACCTCGGCCTCGATGAGGAGCCGGTTGTACTTCGACGCGGGCAGCACGACCCCCGATTCGAAGACCATGTCGTCGTGGATGATCCCGTAGTCGGGCTCGAACACCCCGACGCGCTGCTGCACGAGCGGGTTCGTCAGGCCGACCTTGCGGCCGACCCGGCGTACGCCGAGCTCGCGTTCGCGCAGCGACGCGAACTCCTCGGAGATCGCGTACGCCGAGTCGAGGTCGTGATCGGGCAGGCGCGGGCTCACGTAGGGGACGGTGTATACCGCTTCCTTCGCATCGTGCAGTTCGCGCGCGATGGCCTTGACGGTCTCGGTGTCGACGGTCATTCGTTGCTCCTGTGCTTCTGGAGGAAGGCGACCGCCGCAGCGTTGAACACATCGGCCCCCTCCCACTGCGGCCAGTGGGCGGCTCCTTCGACGAGCAGGAACTCGCCGTCGGGGATGAGCTCCGCGAGGCGCCGCCCCTCCGCCTCGTCTCCGGTGGGTTCGTGGTCGGTCCAGACGAAGAGAGCGGGCACCGGGATCGCGGCGAAGTCCTCATCGGTGATGCGGTTGCGCCAGCGCGGCTCGGGTCGGCGCAGTACCGAGATGTGCGCCATGTTCTGCCCGGTCGGGTCCTGGCCGTACATCGCGCGGCGCACCTCGACGAGCTCGTCGGTGATCTTCTCCGGATCGTGGATGACGACTTCGAGACGCTTCCGCACGTTCTCGAACGTGGGCTCGGTGACCGCCTGCACGCTCACCGACTGCGCCTTGTCCACCTTCTGCTCGCCGACCACGCGCCCGCCGGGCGCGCTCAGGATCACCGTGCGCAGGCGCTCGGGGTGGTGCTCGGCGAACTTCACCGCGAGCCATCCGCCGAGCGACTCGCCCGCGAGGTGCACCCGGTCGAGACCCAGCGTGTCGAGCAGGTCGATGAGGTGCTGCTCGTACTCGGGGATCTCGAGGTCGTGATCCGTCAGCGTCGTGTAGCCGTGACCCGGGTAGTCGTACCCGATCACCCGGAAGCCGGCCTCGGCGAACGCGCGGACGTTCTGGGTCCAAGCCTCGATGTGGCCGCTGGTGCCGTTCGCGAGGACGACCGTCTCCGATCCGGCTTCGCTGCCCACCGGCTCGATCTCGAGCACGCGCGTGCGCCAGGCGCCGACGTGCACGTAGTGCAGGAGATGCGGAAGGTCCGCGACCGCCTCCCAGAAGGTGGACAGGCCGCTCATGCCGTGCGCGCCGCCTGGATCGCGAAGCCGGCCGCCCAGCCCTTGACCGCCCAGTAGTGGTCGACGGGGAACTCGTACGCGCCGCCGGTCGACAGCGCGGCGTACGCGGCGAGCCAGCTGCGCATCTCGTGCGCCGCGGACCCGCCCTCGGCGAGGAACCAGGCGTTGTCCCACGTGTCGGCCGGGGTCAGGTCGCCGGAGCGGAAGGTGTCGAGCAGCAGGCTGTCCCACTCCTCGTTCAGCGGATCGCTGGAACCGCCGCCGTCGGCGATCTTCTGGATCGACGAGACGATCGCGTTCTCGCGCGCGCGTCGTTCCTCTGGGGTGGGCGCATAGTCGATGAGCCGCTCCTGCAGGGTGCCGGGAGCTCCCTCCCAGCGCGGGATCGGCGGGTCGTGCGAGATGCCGCCCGATGCGATGAACAGCACGCGCCGGTCGAGCTGCTGGGCCGCCCGGCCGAACGCCTCACCCATCAGGCGTACGCGCTTCATCGGCGTCAGCGGAATCCCGAGCGAGTTGACGAACACGGGGATGATCGGCTGGGTGAACTCCGTGCCGAACAGGAAGTTCACCGGCTGCAGTACGCCATGGTCGACCTTCATGCGCTCGGAACGGCCGATGTCGATGCCCTGCTCGAGCACCAGGCGGTGCAGCTCGCGGGCGGTCTCGCTGTCGACGGGGATCTGGCCCTCGGTGGTGCCGTAGTCGCCGATGCCCTCGGCCTGCGCGCCCACGACCCAGGGCGAGATGTTCGAGTACAGCTGACCGTTGAAGTGGTCGGGGCCGAAGACCACGATCACCTCGGGGTCGAAGTCGGCGACGAACGCCTTGACCTCATCGATGGCCTCGGTGATCTCGGCGAACGTGGTCCCGCCGGGATCGACGTTGCCGAAGGAGGGCGCGTGGGACAGGGCGGCGACGGCGATCGACATTGCTGGCTCCGTTTCTATTTCTGGACTGCGGTTCTGAAGAGCGGCGCTGATCCGGGACGGATCAGGGTGCCGCGATGAGGCGCTCGGCCGCTGCGGGGCGGCGCGAGGAGCGCTTGAGGCCGAGGTGCAGGATCAGCACGCCCGCGGCGGCGACCAGCATCGGCAGGGCGAAGACGGTGAAAGCCGTCCCCATGCCCCAGCCTGCGTCGAAGGCCATCCCGCCGAGAATGGGCGCCATGATGCCGCCGAAGCGACCCATGCCGATGACGATCCCGTAGCCGGTCGAGCGGGCGAGCGTCGGGTAGAGGGTCGGGACGATGGCGTAGAAGCCGGCGGTGCCCGTGGAGACGAAGAAGGACGCGACGAACAGCGCCCACCACGCGCCCGGCAACGCAGGGCCGTTGAGGCCGAAGAACGACAGTGCGGCCGTGGCCAGCACCAGGAAGACCGGCGTCAGGATGCGGACGTTGACGCGGTTGCCGATGACGCCGAACACGACGTTGCCGAGGATTCCGCCGAGGCTGAACGCCATGACGAGCTGCGGCGCGAGTGCGGGGTTCTGGTTCGCGCCCGCGACCGTCGCCGGCGACCAGGTGGTCATGAAGTAGAAGCTGACCATGAAGGCGACGTACGAGACGACCATGAGGAGCGTCTGCCAGAGCAGCGGGCCGCGGGCGATCGTGCGGATCGCGCCGGTCTGCTTGACGACCTCGTCCTCGGACTCGGGGAGGGCGGCCAGGGTCGGCTGGCCCATCCTCCTGAGGAGCACGTTCAGGCGCGGCAGGGAGTCGGCGCGGCGGCCCTCGGCCAGCCAGGCGAGCGACTCGGGCAGCAGGAAGAAGGTGGCGACGGCGGCGAACACGCTGAGGACGAAGCCGACCCACCAGCCGAACTGCCAGCCGTTCGTTCCGAGCATGGGTCCGACGATGAGCGAGCCGAGGAAGCCGCCGATGTTGATCGCGGCCGCATAGATCGCCATCACGAGGGCGTAGACCCGTCGGCCGGTGTACTCGGCGAGGATGACGCCGATCACCGACACCAGCGCGCCGATGCCGACGCCCGTGACGATGCGGCTCACCACGAGCAGCCCGGTGCCGATCTCGGCATTGGCGAACGGGCCGATGAGCATGCCGAGCGCGATGGTCGAGGTCGCGAGCACCCCCATGTTGCGGCGGCCGATGCGGTCGGCGAAGGGGGCGACCACGATCGAGCCGATGAGCATGCCGATGAGGGCGCCGGACAGCACGAGGCCGAGAGCCGTCTTCGACACGCCGAAGTCCTGCTCGATGTACGGCGCCGCGAAGGAGGCGAGCGCCACGTCGTAGCCGTCCAGCACCACGAGGCCGATCGCGATGATGACGGTCCGGATCTGCAGCCCGCTCATGCGCGAGCCGGCGATGTGCTCGGTGATCCTCATGGAGGCCTCTCTGTCTCTGGGATCGGGTGGACCGCTTCTTCGTCGGTCTCCGGGTGGCACGAGTCCGAATGTTCGAACACGAATCTGGAAGGTCGGCTCTAGAACCGTAATTCTAGAATATGTGGATATCATGAGTGCACGACATCCGTACTGTCAAATTCGACCCGTCCAGTGCGGCGCTCACGCCACACGACTCGAGGAGGCTCCATGGCCGCGAGGAAGACGACCCATCAGGCGTCGGCCGAATCCAAGCGCGCGATCCTGGAGGGTGTGCTGTCGCTTGCCGTCGAGGCGGGCTACGAGGGCACCACCATGGCGGCCGTCGCACGCGCGTCTGGTCTGCCGATCGGCTCCGTGTACTGGCACTTCCAGAACAAGGAGCAGCTCTTCGTCGAGCTGCTCGACTACTGCTTCGAGGTGTGGAAGGAGGTGAACCCGCCGAGCGGCACCATGCGGGACCGGCTGCGGCGCAGCATCGCGTCCTCCGCCGCGGCGTCCGGTGGGTCCACGGATCCCGCCGCGGCCTTCTGGAGCATCGGCCTGGTGTTCGCGTTCGAGCGCCGCTTCGCCGACAACCTGGCGCGCCAGCGGTACCTCGCCATCCGCGCCGAGATGTTCGAGCTCATCGCCGGCCGCCTCCAGGACGAGTTCCCGGCTCTGCAGGAGGATGCCGCGCGCGACCTCGCGTTCGACATCGCACGCATGGGCCGCGCCCTCACCGACGGCTTCCGCGTCGCGGCGGCCGCGGGCGACGACACCGACTTCGAACGCGCCGCCGACATGGCCGCGGACGCCCTCGAATACCTCATCAACACGCGGATCATGGAGCTCGCCAATGCCTGACACCCCCGCCGCGCCGGATCCCGCCAGTGCGAAGGTCGCGATCGTCGTCGGAGGCGGCTCGGGCATCGGCAGGGCCTGCGTCCGCGAGTTCGCGGCGAACGGCTACAGGGTCGTCGCGATGTCGCCCTCGGGACGCGCCCGCGAACTCGCCGAATCGCTCGGCGGGGCGGGTGTCGACGGATCGAACACCGACCCCGAGGCGCTGCGAGCCGTCGTCGACCTCGCCATCTCCCGTTTCGGCCGCATCGACGTCGTGATCAACAGCAGCGGGCACGCGGCGCGCGGACCGATCCTCGAGCTCACCGACGACGAGTGGCTCACCGGCATGGACCTGTACCTCATGAACGTCGTGCGCATGGCGCGGCTCGCCACGCCGCACCTCGTCGCCGCGGGCGGCGGCGCGATCGTGAACGTGTCCACTGCCGGCGCGCTCGAGCCGAGCGCGGCATTCCCCGTGTCTGCGACGCTGCGCGCGGCGCTGGCGTCGTTCACGAAGCTCTACGCCACGCAGTACGGTCCCCAGGGCGTCCGCATGAACAACGTGCTCCCCGGTCTCACGAAGGACGATCCGTCGGCCGTGCCCGCGGAGTGGACGGAGGGCATCCCCCTCCGCCGCGCACAGAGCACCGCCGAGTTGGCTCGTGTGATCCGCTTCCTCGCCACCGAGGAGTCGGCGTACATCACGGGCCAGAACCTGCGTGCCGACGGCGGGGAGACCCGCTCGATCTGACCAGCGCTGCGGGGGCGCACTGCGCGCACGCCAACGCAATGGATGCCGTGCCACAGGTCATCAACGGCTGAGAGACTCGGTGCCCCCGCTCGCGCTCAACGAGGCTCCGGATGCCACGACTTGGCGATGATCGTCCACCCGTCCTCGAGCCGGAGGAGTTGCAGATCGTCGATGTAGGCAGCCTCCGCGTCCGCGTCGGCGACGCGCACGAACGCGGTGCTCGCCGTACCGATCGACACGAGCAGCACACCTTCGCCCTCGCGTCGGCGGAGCACGGGCGCACCCGGTTCGCACACCCCCGACCCGCAGACGGCCGCGATGAAGTCGTCGCGGGAGAGGGTCACGAGCCGACCGTCGATCGCTGCGGTCAGCCGGCAGGCCGGATGCATGGCCTGCGCGAGTCGCGCTGCGTTCCCGGTCTCGAATCCCTCGACGTAGTCGGCGACGACGTCGAGGATCTGCCGGAGATCGTCACGGTCCGAACCGGACCGTGTCCCTCGGGTTCCCAGCGCCGCGGGTTCGGCGTCGGCGGTCACCGCAGCACCCGTTCCACCCAATCGGCGATCGCTCGTCCGATCCCGTGGGGGTCGTCCTCGGGCGTCCAGTGGGTGCCGGTGACGCCGATCTCGGTGAGGTTCGCGAACCCCGCGATGGTCTCCGCCCGCCGACCGTTGCAGACCGCACCCGGCACGCCGCGGTAGTGCAGCTTGGGGATGGCCGACCGGGTCATCCAATCCGCCTGGGCTTCCAGGGCAGCCTTGGTGGGCGTATCGACGTTGCCCAGCGGCACGGAACGCGGCCACTCGAGGGTGGGGCGTCGCCCTTCGCCGGGGGTGGCATAGGGGCGCGCGATCTCGTCGAGCTCGACGCTCGAGATGGGCCGGAACACGGCCCGTTGCACGTTGTTCAGGAAGCGATTCTCCTCGAGCACGGCGCGCTCGCCGTCTGGAGTGCGGAGGAACTCGAACTCCGGTCGGATCGGCTCGGGCCAGTCCGACCATTCGAACGGCGGCAGGATCGCCTCGCCGAACACGATCCCGCGCACGCGCGACGTGTTGCGCATCGCCCAGTCGATGGCGAGGTTCGACCCCCAGTCGTGTCCGATGAGGGTGACGTCGGCGCCGAGGTCGAGGTGCTGCAGGAGCCCGTCGAGGTAGCGTGCGTGTTCGGTGAACGAGTAGCGTCCGGGGCCGGAGTCCGGGAGCTTCTCGGAGTCGCCGGCGCCGATGAGGTCCACCGCGACGACCCGACCGAGCGGACGGACGTGAGGCAGGACATTCCTCCAGAGGTACGACGACATGATGTCGCCGTGCACGAACACGAACGCCGGTCCCGCCCCCTCGTCGATCACGGCCATCTCCCGCCCGTGGGCGAGGACGCGCTTCTTCGTCGCATACGGCTCGACCGCGAACGGCCCGCGAGCGTCGACCTCGATCGACTCGGCCGTGCCTGGACGCAGCCACCGCAGTCGGCCGGCGAGGCCTGCGGCTCCGAAGGCGGCGGTGATCTCCGAGGACCCTTCGGTGAAGTGATCCCACGAGGAGAAGTGGATCGGGACGACGACGTCCGCCGCGAGGAACCCGGCGAATTCCGCGGCCTGCGCACCGTCCATCGTGATGAGCTCGTCGCCGAGCGCCGCGATTCGTGCAGCGCCGAGGTGGAGGACGGCGATGCCGATGGCGAACCGCTGCCCGATCACGTCGAGTGCCGAGTCGTAGACGGTATCACCGCTCAGATACAGCGCCCCATCCTCATCCGGCGATTCGAGCACGAAGCCGATGACCTCCGCGCCGGTGTCTCCGTGGTCCGCCGGCATTGCGGTGACCCTGACCGACCGCCCACGGAAGGTGAGTTCCGTCGACTCCCAGGGTGCCAGCCCGATCGCGGATTCGCCGAGCCGGCCGGCTGCAGCCACGGTCGTCACGGTCGGGCGCCCGGCGAGCAGGGTTCGGCCGGTCGCGTCGAGGTTGTCGACGTGCTCGTCATGGCTCAGGAGGACGGCATCGATGTCGGGGAGTTCCTCGAGGGTCAGCGCGGGGCCCTCGGTCGAGCGGAGCGTGATCGGGCCGAGGTCGTACTCGGTGGGCGGGTCGAGCACGGGATCGGTGATGAACCGGATGCCCCCGAACTCGATGATCACCGTCGCCGTGCCGACGTGGGTGAGGGTCGTCTTCATGTGCAGTACTTCCTTGTCTCAGGTCCGGTCGGGTCGGGGGCGGGGTCGTCCGAGCGCTCAGTTCCTGAGCGCGAGGATGGCTTCCATCGCGGAGGCCCCCGGCCCCTGCGGGCAGTACCAGCCGCGTACGAGGGCGCGCGCCGCCGCTTGGGGCCGGCCGAGTCCGAGCTTGCGGCGGACGCGGGCGACGTGCGTGTGCACCGTTCGGACGCTCACCCGCAGCGCCGTCGCGATCTCGGCGTCGGTGTCGCGCACGATGAGCTGCGTGAGCACATCGAGTTCAGCGGGCGTGAGCCCGGATGGAAGCTCGGTCGGATGCGCCCGAAGGCGAACGTCGAACGACGGGGGCCCGTGGCCGGCCCGCCGGAGCGCGTCGATCTCGACCGCCAACCAGATCTGATCGAATCTCCAGAGGAAGGGCAATCGCTCGGCGCCATGGCGTCGCATGAGTGCCATGATCTCGTCGAGGTCTCGATCGGCTTTGAGCTTCATCCGGCGGGCACCAACCCGTCCGGCACGCCCTGGTAGACGACGGGCACGCGGAAGCGGTCGAGTGCAGCGGCGCCGACCGAGGTGTGCAACGGCGACGTGGTCGACGGCCACGGCCCGCCGTGATGCATCGCGCGGTTGACCGCGACTCCGGTGGGCCACCCGTTCCAGACGACGCGTCCGGCGATGCGCGTGGCGACCGTGACCAGGCGTCGCGCAAGCTCCGCATCCTCGTGTTCTGCGTGGATGGTCGCCGTGAGCGAGCCCTCGATCGATGAGAGCGCGTCGACCAGGTCCCTGTCCCTGCCGACCTCCACGAGGACGGCCGCAGGACCGAACATCTCGTCCGCCAACTGCGGCGCGGATCGGAAGGTCGCCAGATCCGTCTTGAGCACCGTCCCCGCACCGCCCGTGCAGACGACTTCGGCGACCGCGGTGGCCGCGCCGAGACTGGCATCGAAGGCCGACGCGATCGCCTCGGTGAGCAGCCGATTCGCCGAGCGTCGACGGATCGCCCTCCGGAGGAGCCCCTCGAATTCGTGGTCCGCGGGGAGGAAGACGACACCCGGTTTCGTGCAGAGCTGTCCACTCCCGAGCAGGAAGGAGTCGACGAATCCCTGCGCGATCTCGGCTCTCCGTTCGCGGAGGGCGGCGCTCGTGATCACGACCGGGTTGATGCTCCCCAGCTCACCGTAGAAGGGAATGGGGTCGGGTCGCCTCGTCGCGGCGTCGAAGAGTGCACGTCCGCCGGACGGCGAGCCGGTGAACGCGGCGGCACGGATCGCGGGGTCGCCGACGAGCCGGACCCCCGCATCGAAGCCGTTCACCACGGCGAACGCTCCGTCGACGGATGCCTCATCGCTGAGCGCCTGCCCGACCAGCGCCGCGGTCATGGCGGACGTCTCGGGATGGCCGGGATGGGTCTTCACCACCACCGGGCATCCGGCGGCGAGCGCCGATGCGGTGTCGGTGCCCGCGACTGAGAACGCGAACGGGAAGTTCCCCGCTGCGTAGACGGCGACCGGGCCGATCGGGCGGGTCCGTCGAAGGAAGCCCTGCTCGACGACCTCGGCGGCCGCAGCACGCACGCCCTCCGCTCCGAGGAAGCGCAACTGATGCACGGTGCGGTCCAGTTCCGCGTCAAGACGATCCTCGGCGAGCGCCGTCTCGGCGGCGGCCACCTCGCGCAGTTCTGCGCGTGACCCCTCGATGCGGTCTGCGATGCGCTCGAGCCAGGACCGACGCGTCTCGGGGTGCGCGACGGCGAGCGTCGGGGCCGCAAGCGCGGCGCGACGAGTGAAGGCGGCCAGGGCGTCGGCCGTGGTGTCTGCGGGCACGGCGCTCCGGGCCGTTGCGGTCGATGCCGGCTCGGTCATCGTGTGCCCCGTTCGCGCGCGGCGGCGTCGGATCCGGGCACCGCGGCGGTCACGACGACGACCTCGTCGGGCGCGATCGTCACCTCACCGGTGAGCGGCTCCGGGGGAAGTCCGATGCGGTGCACGGTGAGCAGCTCGCCGGCGTCGGCTCGGCGCCGGATCCGCACCGTCCGGGCGCCGGTCTCGAAGTGGTTCAGCACGAGCGCTTCGCCACGTCCGTCCCAGGACGCATGGGCGGACGAGGACACCGCGTCGGGCTCCTCCACGATCCATCCCCACGGGTCGACGAGCGAGCTCTCCCAGATCCACCCTCGGAGGCCGCGGCGGAACTCGAGTGCGCGACGCACGTACTCGGAGGTGACGGGCACGTCCGATGCGGAGCCGTGCATCCAGGCCGGTTCCAGCGAGATGATGTGCCCGAACCTGAGCGAGTTGTTCACGAGCCCGAAGTCGTGCGGGCCGGTGACCGCACACGTCTGCCGGTGTTCGGGGAAGACCGCGGCGAACGTCGGCAGGTGGTCACCCGTGAAGTAGCGCGCGTACGAGGCGTTCGCGAACCGAGGCGTGCGATCCCAGTGCGATTCGGCGGCGAGGCAGAAGTCCTCCCGCTCGCGTCGCCCCTCCTCGAGCAGCTCCTCCATCGCGGACTGGAGTCCGACGGCAAGCGTCGTGGCCGGCGTTCCGGGCGCGTCGGGGTTGTAGTCCATGCCGAAGAATCCACCGCCGAGTACCTTGTCGAGCTGGATGCCCGCGGGATGCCGGTCGAGGATGCCGCGCATCTCCCTCATCCAGCGTTCGCGGAATCCGTCGTGCGCAGGGTTCATCCATGCCATCCGGTACCCGGACAGCTGCTCGATCCCGGTGGTGGTGTTGTAGTCCCAACCCACCGTGGCGTAGTGATGGCCGTGCGGGTCGGTGATGGCGTAGCCGCGGAGCGACTCCCACTCGGGGGTCTCGAGGTTCGCCACTTGGAGGTTGCCGAACACGAGCACCTTCACGCCGAGCTCCTCGCAGGCCCGCAGCGCCTCGGTGAATTCCTCTGACGTCCCGAGCCGGGGGTCGGTGGAGTAGTCGGGGTAGTTCCGGTCGAGGCCCCCGTCATGCCAGCCGCAGATCTGGATGACGCGGATGCCGGCCGTCCGCGCATCTTCGGCGAGCGCAGGGAGATCCGAGTACCGGAAGCCGATCTCCCCGTCGGGATAGCTGATGATGGTCGACTGCCAGGCATCCTCCTCGGCCAGCCAGCTGCGGGGAGCGGGGTCGAAGTGCTCGTCCCACCACTCCCGGAAGATGCGCGCGCCGGACCACCATGTGCCGTCGTGGAATCGCAGGACCACGGGTGCCGACGTCCACGTGCCTCCGGTCGTCAGGAAGGGGAACGACGACCATGCCGCCGTGAGCCCGATGGGCGTCTCCTGGCCGAGGACGGTCGGGTCTGGCCAGACCTGCCGGTCGCCGCGGTACACCGGGCCCGGGAAGAGCTGGAGCTGGAACACCGCGTGCGCACCGGCCGGATCGTGGATGCCGAGGTAGAGACCGCGCCGTGCACCTTTGGCGTAGACATCGACCCACGGCATGCCGGACTTCGTGTGGTACGGGAGGAGCCAGACGGGGTTTCGCGGTCCGAGGTAGGTCCCGGGGAACTCCGTGAAGACCTCGAACTCGTCGCCGGGCCCGAGCGGCCCGGGATGGTGCAGCTTCCACTCGTCCTCGTCGGGGCGACCGAGCCCGCCAAGGGCGGGCGACACGACCTCCTCGACCTGATGAGGGCTTCCGTTGCGCAGTGCGGTGACGACCTCGACGCCCGTGCGCGCGAACCGCCAGGTCTGCGTCACGTCGATGTCGAGGTCGCCGACGACATCGCTTCGGATCCCGTGCCAGGTCAGCTGCAGCTCGCCGTCGCCGACGTCGAACGACGAGAGCAGCTGTTCCCGCCCGCTGACGTAGTGGTGCCGGAGTTCGGGCAGCGGTATCAGAAGGCGCCAGTTCTCGGCCAGCGTCTGTTCGACCACGAAGGAAGTCCCCGCGACGGCGTCTTCGAGGGCGAGCAGGACACCGGTCTGGTGGCCGAAGGACAGTCTGATGTGCTCGTCGGCGAAGTCGATCGATCCGGTCATCGCGTGATGCTCCTAGTCTCCGTGCGGGGTCGGTCGGTTCTCGCGGTCCTCGAAGCGTTCCCTCGCCTCGGCGCTGATCCGTGTGGACGCTCCCGGCGTCAGTGGGAGTCGCAGTCGCCCGCGGTCCACGTGCACGGGCTCGGCGAACAGCTCGAGGCCCCAGGGGAGGTACTCGACCATGGCCTCTCGACCGGCACCGACGCCGCCGATGAGGTGCTGGTGGACCTGCATCATGTCGCCCGCGTGCGGGACGACCCATCGTGAGGCTTCCTGCGCGGCATGCGCCACGCGTAGCCACTCGGTGATGCCGGCCACCCGAGTCACGTCGACCTGCACGACATCCACCGCACCGGCATCGAGGAACGTGGCGAAGCTCTCGGCCGAGTAGACGCTCTCGCCGAGCGCGATCGGAAGGGCGCCGGTCTGCGCGAGTCGGGCGTGCCCGAGCACGTCGTCGGGATGTAGCGGCTCCTCGAGCCATCCGATGCCGAGGTCCGCGAGGGGACGTAGTGCGCGAAGCGCGGTGACGCGATCCCAGCGCTGGTTGACGTCGACCATCAGTTCGACGTCGGCGGGGAGTGCCTCGCGGACTGCGGCGACGCGGGCGAGATCGGTTCGGAGCGACGGCCCGCCGACCTTCATCTTCACTTTCGTCCAGCCGGCCTCGACCATGCCCTGCATGTCGTCGATCAGTTCGTCGACCGTGAAGTTCAACCACCCGCCGTCGGTGTTGTAGGTCTCGAGCACGGGATGCCGCCCGCCGAGCAATTGCCACAGTGGCATGCCTGCGCGTTGTGCCGCCAGGTCCCAGAGCGCGATGTCGACCATCGCCTGAGCCATGTGTGCGACACCCGCCCGGCCCACCCAGTGCAGTGGCGACCAGTACGCGTCCTGCCAGATCGCACCGATGAGCGCGGCGTCCGCGCCGCGCAGGCGTGGCGCCAGGTACTCGACGATCGCACGGACCACCAAGTCCTCACCCGTCCAGAGCCCGGAGTACCCGGTGCCGACCAGCCCATCGGCGGTCGTGATCTCGACGACCGGGACGACCCAGTGCGTGCGGTCGTAGATGGAGTCGGAGAGCGGTCGACGCAACGGGGGGCGGAGCACATAGGTTTCGATACGCTCGATACGAGAACCCGTCGTCCGTCCGGCGTGAGGGACTTCCTGCAGCTCGGTGGTCATGCCTCGCCCGCCCCGTACACGATGAGTTGCACGATCTCCTCCACGGTGGTCTCGCTTCGTCGTCGGATGCCGGCCAGTCGCCCGAGATGGAGGACCGCGAAGCGGTCGGCGAAGTCCCAGACCTGCTGCAGGTTGTGACTGATGATGATGACGGCGCATCCGCTGTCTCGCAGCTCGTGGGCGAGGTCCATCACCTTCGCGGATTCGCTGACTCCGAGCGCTGCCGTCGGCTCGTCCATGATGATCAGTTCGGCGCCGGAGACGACCGTTCGGGCGACGGCGACGGCCTGTCGCTGCCCCCCTGACATCACGCCCACCGCGACGCCGCTGGCCGGTAGGTGTCCCAGCTTCAGGCCCTCGAGTACCCGACGGCTCTCCGCGACGTTGCGCTTGACGTCGATGAAGGGGCCTTTCGTGTACTCCCGCCCGAGGAAGAGATTGGCGGCGACATCCCTGGTGTCGACGAGCGCGAGATCCTGGTACACGGTGGCGATGCCGGCGGCCTTGGCATCGGCCGGCGAATGGAATCGCTGCGGGATGCCGCGCATGCGGATCTCGCCGGTGTCGTTGGCGTAGAGGCCGCTCAGGATCTTGATCAGGGTGGACTTGCCGGCGCCGTTGTCGCCGAGCAGTGCGAGCACCTCACCCGGCGCGATGTCGAAGCTGACATCGGTGAGCGCCTGGATGTGGCCGAACGACTTGGAGATCCCCTGCACCGAAAGCAGGGGGGCGCCTGTGGGAACGCGGTCGATGGTCATCGTGATCGCCTCTTCCGTCGGATCGCTTCCATCACGACGGCGAGCACGAGCACGGCGCCGTTGACGAGCTGCTGGTAGTAGGACTGCACCCCGAGCAGCACGAGGCCATTGGCGAGCACGCCGATGATGAGCACACCCACGAAGGTGCGCTGCACCGACCCCGTGCCGCCACCGAGGCCGATGCCGCTGAGCAGCACAGCACCGAGCACCGTGAACATGTCGGCCGCTCCATAACTCGGATCCCCGGCTCCGGTGCGCCCGAGGACGATCACCCCGGCGAGCACCGCGAGCGACGAACTGATGACCAGCACCGTGTAGTAGATGCGCTTGACGGGGATCCCGGCGCGAAGTGCGGCGGAGCTGTTGCCGCCCACGGCGTAGATGTGGGCGCCGAGCTTCGTCTTCGCAAGCAGCACCCATCCCGCGACGTAGACCGCGATGGCGATGAGCATCGGCACCGGGAGGCCGAACACCCTGACGTTCACCCAGCTGAACGCGGCGGGATCCGGGAGAGGGATGACCTGTCCGTTCGCGAGGAGGTACGCCGCGCCGGTGACGGCGGTGCCCACGGCGAGGGTGCTGATGATGCTGGAGATGTTCAGGTTCACGATCAGCACGCCGTTGAGGATGCCGACGAGGAGTCCTGCGACCACCGCCCCCAGCACGGCCACCGCCGCGGGCAGTCCGGCTCCGGTGAGCACGGCGACCAGCACGGCCGTGACCGCGATGACCGAACCGAACGAGATGTCGAGTTGACCGGCGATGAGCGCGATCGTGACACCTGCGGCGAGGATGCCCGTCTGGGCCACGGCCTGCCCGATGTTCAGGAGGTTGCCCACCGTGAGGAAATACGGAGACGCGATGCTGAACACGATGACCAGCACGCCGAGGGCGATGTAGATCCCGACGTCGAGGATGCGGTCGATGGGATCCGATTTCGGTTTCGGCGGCGGTGAGGTGGGCGGGGTGCCCTGCTGGGCGACGGTGGTCGCGGTCATGTCAGTCCTCCGGGTACAACTCGGCGACGTTGTCGCGAGTGATGACGCGGTCGGGTGCCGGAATGACGAACTCCTCGTCCATCGAGAGGGCGATCGCCGCTTCGACCCATCGCCAACCCGCACCCCACGGATTCAGGTCGACCTCGCCCACGATGATGCCGTCGTCGTTCTTGAAGGCCGACCGGCCGACCTCATCGGCGCCGATCGTGACGATGCGAACGTCGTCCTGGCGACCTGCGGCCTGGACCGCCTGCAGGGCACCCACGCCCGCCTGGTCGTTCATCGCGACCACCGCGAGCACCTGATCGGGATGCGCGGTGAGGAAGTCCGCCATGATGCGAGTCCCGTCGGCGACCGTCGCCGACTTGCCGAGATCGGGGAACTCCGCGGAGGCCGGCTGAATGCCGGCCGCCTCGAATCCCTCGAGGCCGCTCTCGACGCGTTCCATCGTCGTCGGGATCGCGGCCTGGCCGAGACCGACGAACACGAGCTCGCGACCCGCCCACTCGTCTTCGAGCAGCGGCGCAACGCCGTCCGCGAGCACCGTTCCGGCGAGCATCCCGGTCTCGCGCTCGGGAGTACCGATGAAACCGTCGGCGCCCTCGATGGGGATGCCGCTCGCGAGGAGCTTCACGCCGTCGGCTCGCGTGCGGTCGACGAGCCCGGCGCCGGACGGCGTGAGGATGCCGACCACTTCGGGCTCGAAGACGGCAAGCGTGTCGTACTTGTTCACCGCGTCGGCGAAATTGAAGTTGCCGAGGTCTGCCTCGTGCAGGTCGACGCCGTAGAAGTCGGCAGCGGCTTTGTAGCCATCGCTCATCGCCTTGAAGAACGATGTCGCCAGCGACGGGTTGATGTAGGCGAGGTTCAGGTCGTCGGGCAGCTGCTTGGGCACCGAGAACACGGATGTCACATCGTGGATGCCGGTGGCATCCGTCACGTCCTGTTGCGTGTACCGGCCTTCGCCGGCCGCCGCGGCGGGTTCTGCGGAATCGTTCGAGGCGGTCGCGCAACCGGCCATCAGCAGCACCGTCGCTGAGATGGCCAGGGCGGACGACAGCCCGGAGATGTGCTTCACGTTGGAGCCTCCTGTCAAAGGGGAGTCGGGTTACAGAAGGAATATCATGCATGATCGGGTTGCACAAGCCTCATTCTTGACGGCAAGGATTGAGATTCGCCTCCAGAAGATGCATGATGTATTCCTATGAGCACACTCACGGTCCCAGGCCGGGCCAGGCCCTCGCGTGTCGACGAGGCCTTCGAGTTCATCGCGGAACGGATCTTCGCGCAGGATGTCGAACCCGGCGACTACCTTCGAATCGATGCTCTGGCCAGCGAACTGGAGATGAGCATCACGCCCGTGCGTGAGGCGCTGAACCGCATTGCGGCCGTCGGCCTCGCCCGGGCCGACGCCAACCGCGGGTACCGCGTCGCTCCGCTGCTCGACTCCTCGGCGTTCCACCGACTCTTCTCGGCACGCCACGCCATCGAGATGGCGGCCGCCCGAGGAGCGGACGACCGGCCATTGGCCTGGGTGCGCGACCTCCAGCAGTCCGACGTCGATCGCCTCGCCGAGCTGGTCGACCGGATGAATTCGATCGAGCATCGCGGTTCGTACGAGCAGTACTCCGCGTTCAGCCGGCTCGACAGCGACCTGCATCGCGAGATCGTGCGGCTGTCGGGGAACGAGTTCCTGCTCTCGGCATGGCAGAGCCTGCACTTCCACCTCCACGTCAGTCGGCTCTACACCGGGGTCGGCGTCATCGACTTCGACGAGGCGCAGGCCGAGCACCACGCGCTCGTCGACGCGCTGAACGACCGCGACGGCGAGTTGTTCGTGTTTCTCAGCGACAAGCACATCCGTCGGGCGGAGAAGCGGCTGTCGCATCTGCTTCCGGTCCTGCAGACCGAGGCACCGGAGCGTTGACACCAACGACTGACTGGCAGTGAACGACCGCCAGTCGGACCGACTGAGAGGAGACCCGGTTGCCCGACGAGTCGACGATGACCCACGGCGCCCTGTCCAGGCTGACGAACGAGCACGTGCGAGACGCGGCTGCACTGGTGCGCACCGGTCGCGTGTACGACCTCGGCCAGGAACTCAGCGAGCGGGTGCCGCAGGGCGCCCCCGGTGCGTTCACGCCGTTCTCGTTCACCTGGCGCACGACGCCCGAGGAATGCGTGCGTGCCGGGCACGCGCACGAGTTCGCCGCCGAGACGATCACCGGCGCCCTCCACGTGAGCACCCACATCGACGGACTCGCCCACGTCTCCGCGAACGGCCGGATCTTCGGCGGCGCCGCGGTGGGCGACGTCCGCCGCGACCGCGGATTCAGCGTGCACGGCATGGAGCGCGTGCCGCCGATCGTCGGCCGTGCTCTCGTGCTCGACGTCGCCGGAGTCCTCGGACGCGACCCGCTGCCCGACGGATACGAGGTCACTGTCGACGACATCCGGCGAGTGCTCGATGCGACCGAGCTGTCCATCCGCTTCGGTGACATCGTCTGCATTCGCACCGGCAAGTCGCGCCAGTACCTCAGCGATCCCGACGCCTACCAGGCAGCACAACCCGGCATCGGACCGGACGCAGCGATCTGGCTCCACGAGCAGGGCATGGCCGTGCTCGGCACCGACACCACCGGGACCGAACCGCTGCCGTTCCCCGACGAATCACACACCACCCACAAGGCGATGCTCGTCGATCGCGGCGTGCACCTCATCGAGAACCTCACGCTCGAAGAGGTCGCCGACGACGAGGTCGCCGTGGGCATGCTCGTGTGCCTGCCGCTGAAGATCACCGGCGCAACGGGCTCCTGGGTGCGACCGGTGCTGATGTGCTGACCGCGACGAACGGCCCGATCCGTATCGGCCTGATCGGCGCCGGCGCCGCCGGCCGACTGCACGCGAGCGCGATCGCTGCGGTTCCCGGCCTCGCACTCGTCGGCGTCGCCGACATGCGAGCCGAGCGGGCCGCCGACCTCGCCGGACGCTTCGACGCCCGGGGCGCCGGTATCGACGAGCTGCTCGACGCCGACGACGTCGATGCCGTGTTCATCGCCGCGCCGACCGCCGTGCACCTGCCGATCGCACGACGGGCGATCGGGTCCGGCAAGCACGTCTTCGTCGAGAAGCCCGTGGCCGAGCACCCCGACGAGATTCGCGCGCTCGAACGCGTCGCGCGAGAGGCAGGAGTGGTCATCATCCCCGGCCACAACTACCTTCACCAGCCCGAGTGCGCCAGACTCGTCCGGCACGTGCACGACGGCATGATCGGCAGGACCAGGTCACTCCATATCTCGTACGCCATTCGCCACGACGAGGAACTCGCCGGTCACTACGGAGGGGTGCTCCGCGAAGTCATGGTGCACCACGCGTACATCGCACTTGCGACCCTCGGCCGGCCGGACCGGGTGCACGGCGGCGTGTCCACGACCGGATGGTCCCGGCTCGACTCCGACGACCAGGCGTGGATGGTATGGGAGTACGACGACGGCACGCT
Source organism: Agromyces sp. H66 (assembly GCF_004959775.1). Classification (GTDB taxonomy): domain Bacteria; phylum Actinomycetota; class Actinomycetes; order Actinomycetales; family Microbacteriaceae; genus Agromyces. Next base: position 115,359 of record NZ_SJZG01000008.1, on the reverse strand, counting down.
TGCGATGCTGTACGGCACGTTCGCGGTCGACGACCTCGGCCCCGACCCGGGCACCTTCTCGGTCAAAGCGCTCGGGACGACGGGAACGACGTCGTACTCGTGGCGCAGCGCCACGACCATCGACCCCGACGGCCCCTTCACCTTCGGCATGCCGCTGTACGTCGAGACCTACGAGCATCAGGCTCGCGCGTTCCGCGACGTGCTCCGCGGCGAGGCCGAACCGGCTTCCACCCTCGACGACGCCGCCGTGGTCGCCGAGGTCATCGACGCCGTCTCGATGAACGCAACGACCACTCGCGGCATCCGCCCGCCGACCGACAGAGAGGACCAGACATGACCAGCGCCACGACGATCGTTCCCCGAGGAGACCTGCGCTCGACCCTCGAGCACGACCCGTGGGCACCGCTGCAACGGTCCGCGGAGTCCTTCCCCGACGGAGCTCCCGCCCGAGTCGAGATCCCCAGCGTCGAAGGGCCGGCGTGCCTCGAGGCGGTCCTCGACGAAGCAGCACGGCTCGACGTCCCGGTGACCCGGGCGTCGCAGGGGTCCGGTGTGGGTATGCTCACCGATCGCGAGATCCGGCGGATGGCCGACATCGCCGCATCCGCGGGGGTGGAGGTCTCGCTGTTCGCGCGGCCCGGTGCAGGTTGGGATGCCTCCGCGATGAGCTCCTCGGCCGCAGGCGCTGCCATCGCCGCGGCGGCACGAGGACCCGAGCAACTCGCTGCCGCCGTCAACCAGATCCGCCGCGCGGCCGACCTCGGTATCCGCAGCGTGCTCGTGGCGGACTTCGGCGTTCTCGCAGTGTTCGGCGAGCTCAAGCGGAGCGGCGACCTCCCGGCTGACATGCAGGCGAAGACATCGGTGATGCTGCCGATCGCGAATGCCGCGACGGCCGCTGTCGCAGAACGGCTCGGCGCCTCGACCATCAACGTGCCGACCGACCTCACCCTGGCGCAGATCGCAAGCCTGCGCAGGGCGACCTCGTTGCCACTCGACGTGTACGTCGAGGCGCCCGACAACATCGGCGGGTTCGTCCGACACCACGAGATCGCCGACCTCATCGCCGCGGCGGCGCCGATGTACGTGAAGTTCGGGTTGCGCAACGCACCGGACGTGTACCCATCGGGAAGCCACCTCGAGGCGACGACGATCTCGCTCGCCCGGAGTCGTGTGCGCCGGGCGCGCCTCGGTCTCGACGAGGTCGAGCGTTCTGGAGCCGAGATCGCCTTCTCCCGACCGCACGCCGCCGGCTTGGCGCTGCCCGTGTCGTGATGCGCCTGCGTATCCGGCGGCCGAACGGGGAACGCCGGTGGGGAGGGGAACGGCCCGCTGTCGGGTCGTTCCCCCAGTCAGCCGGCGGTGACGGAGAACAGGTCCACCGGGAGGCGCACCGATCGACGGTGCCGGCCGGGCCCGACTGATTCGTCAGCCACGCCGGGCAACCGAAGCACCGCGGCGGTTCCTTCCGGCACCTCGGCGACCACCGTGAACGTTCCTGATTCGACGGACCACCGCACCGCTGCCCTGCCGTGCGGCGTCTCGAGGCTCGTCTCGGCCCAGTCGATCCCACCGCCGGGCCGGGGCGCCACGAGGATGCGTCGGTACCCGGGCTCGAGCGCAGCCAGGCCTCCGACCGTCCGGTGCAGCCAATCGACGACAGCACCGAGCGCGTAGTGGTTGAAGCTCGTCATCTCGCCGGGGTTGATGCTGCCGTCGGGCAGCATCGAATCCCAACGCTCCCAGATGGTGGTCGCACCCATCGTCACGGGGTACAGCCAGGACGGGCAATCCCGCTGCAGCAGGAGCCGGTACGCGTCGTCGAGGTACCCCGTTCGAGTCAACGCGTCCATGACGTAGGGGGTTCCGGCGAAACCGGTGGAGATGCGGTGTCCACTCGCACGAACGAGTTCCGCGAGCCGCGCCCCGGCCGCACGGCGATCGGCTTCCTCGAGGATGTCGAACGCGATCGCGAGCGCGTACACGGTCGTGCAGTCGCTCACGATCCGGCCGGAGTCGAGGTAGTGCTGCGTGAATGCGGCGCGGAGTCCCTCGGCCATCCCCCGGAACTCGCGGACGGCTGCGTCCTCGCCGAGCGCACCGGCGGCACGCGCGACCAGTGATGCCGTCCGGTACGCGCAGATCGTCGCGACCACTCCGCGATCCGCCTTGGCCTCCCATGGAGCCGAGGGCGGCGCATCGGGGTCGAGCCAGTCGCCGAACTGGAAACCCGTGTCCCACAAACCGTTCGGCGACAGCAGCCCCCGTACGCGCCGCGCATGGCTGACCATGGACGGCCACTGCTCCTCCAGCACCCGGCGATCGCCGTACGCCATCCAGACCGCCCACGGCACCCAGACGGCGGCGTCGCTCCAGATCGCGGTCGTCTCATCCTTGAGAAGGGACGATCCATGGTCGATGTACTTGACGACATCGGGCACGACGAACGGCACCCGCCCGTCGTGATGCTGCTGCTCCAGGGCGAGGTCGTGCAGCCAGTCCCTCAGGAAGTCGCCCGCGTCCGCGAGGAACACAGCGCTGGGCGCGAACACGGCGATGTCACCTGTCCAGCCGAGACGTTCATCGCGTTGGGGACAGTCGGTCGGCACGTCGAGGAAGTTGCCGCGCATGCCCCAGACGGCGTTCTCGTGCAGGCGATTGAGCAGTGGGTCGGATGTCGCGAATCGGCCGATCCTCCGCAGGTCGGACGTCACGACGACGGCGGCGAGCCCGCCATGCGCGCGGAGTGCCGCCGCACCCCCCGGCCAGCCCTCGACCTCCGCATAGCGGAATCCGTGGAACGTGAACGTCGGCTCGAACACGTCGAACCCGCCCGACAGGGTGTATCGATCCGTTGCGTCCGCCGTGCGGAGGGGCCGCGTTCCGAGTTCACCCTGCTCCAGCACCTCGGCATGATGCAACGTGAGGGTGCTGCCCTCCTCGCCTGCGACCTCGACACGAACCCAGCCGACGAGGTTCTGCCCGAAATCGACGAGCACCGTTCCCCGGTCGGATTCCCAGACTCGCACCGGTGCGATCGCCTCCTGCCGTCGCACGGGCGGCCCGAGATATGGCGTGAGCCGCGCGACGTCGAAGTCGAGCGCATGCACACCACTCCAGGCATCGTGGTCGAAGCCGGGTCGCAGCCACGCATCGCTGCGCCGGCGGGCATCGATGCTCTGACCGTCGTAGAGGTCGTTGGCGGTCGTGGGCGAAGGTCCGGCCGTCCACGAGTCGTCGGTGCCGACCACCTGCACATGTCCATCCGCGAAGCTCACGCGGAGTTCGGCGAACGCCCCGAGTTCGTCACCGTAGTATCCGGATCCCCCGGTCCAACCGAGGCGTCCCCGGTACCAGCCGTTGCCGGCCGCGAGTCCGATCACCGTCGTCGGGGCGACGAGCGCAGTGACATCCCACTCCGCATAGCGCACGCGCCATTCATAGCTCGTCCATCCCGGCGTGAGCAGTTCGTCGGAGGCCGCGGAACCGTTCACCCAAGCCTCGACGACCCCCAGTGCCGACACGCGCAACGTGGCCGCCACGACATCCCCGTGCCCGTCATCGAGCTGGAACTCCCCCCGGAACAACGGAGCACCGTCGAAGTCGGTGTCGGCGGCGATCATGCGGGCACGCCACGCGATCATCGGCAGGGCGGACTCCATCTCAACGGCGGTCACCGATACACGGTAAGCAGGATCGTCGCTCGTCGGCATCCGCATTAATGCCGATTCCTCGGCCGGGCCGGCCGTTCCACGTGTTCGCCCATAGTGCTTGCAATCCAATATCACTTCGACGACATTCGGATCATGGTGTCGGCGCCGCGGAGCACTCGATCTCGAGGTACTCGATCGGACGAGCCCGCTTCCGATCGGCGGAACGAGTTCAGCGGAGTCCATGCGCACCGCAGCCCTCAACGGATCATCGACTGACTCGTCGCTCTCTGCCGGGTCGATATGCAGAAGGTGGACCGGCGAACGCGCTGCCGCCCGCGACCGGAACAATCGGCGAGCGGATGCCGCGCCCGAACGCTCAATGCATGTTGTCGTTACCGGTCACGTGCACGGCGTAACCGTCGCATCCCGCGTCCTCCCAGCGATAGGCGGCACCGGTGCCTGCGTCACCGTACATCGCGTCCCACCATTCGTCCGTGCCGTCGTCGAACGCACCGAAGCCCTCCTCGGCCATGCACGACGCGATCGCCTCCTGGAACGCCGCCCACTCCTCCTCCTCGGTCAACGCGTTCGGGTCGGGTTCGGGCAGGGGCGCGGAGAGCGGGGTTCCGGCCGCCCGGGCGACCTCCACGGCGTGATCGCCCACCCCAAGGCATCCTCGCCGTTGCCAGTCTGAAGCGGGCGCCGACCAGGACTCGCGCGCCTCGCCGTAGAACGCGTTGAGCCAGATGATCGACTGCTCGTAGCTCAGCCCGCGCGGCTGCCGATCCTGATTGAGCCACGGCGCCGCGGGCAGGTAGTCTACGCCCTTCTCGGCCATGCACTCGGCGATGACCTGCTCGCGCCCCATGTACTCGGACTGGTCCTCGATCGACACGAGCTCGGAGTGGAACAGCTCCGTGGCCGGTGGGTCGACGGTGGCCCCGCTCGCTTCCTCGCCGTCGAGGCCCCCGGTCTCGCCCGCCGCCACGACTTCGGTACCCGGCGGCTCGAACAGCGAGATCCCGAACGCACCGGTGACGGTGAGGGCGACCGCGGCGGCGCAGACCGCGATGCCGGCCATCGCGACCGGGGCGGCCAGCCGCCTGACGTTCACGACGACGCCTCCTCCGACCGACCGGCGGCCGCGTTCGGTGAGGACCACCACGCGGCCATCGAGAGGAAGAAGAGCACGGCCGCTCCGGTCGCGACCCGGTTCAGGAGCACCATCTGCGCGGTCGAGGTCGAGAAGTACGCCGTGAAGGTCAGGCTCGTCTCCATGAGCGCATAGGTGCCGAAGCGAATGAGCAGGTACGCCGCGACCGCGAGCACGAGGCCGGCGAACGCGCGCCGCCGGGCGACCATGAGCAGCCATGACCCGACGAGCGCCAAGACGAGGCCGACGACCGAGAGCTCGGCGACGTCGGCCGCGCCGCGCCAGTCGCCGATGAGCAGGCTGCGCGCGATGCGCCAGACGATGAACCCGCCCCAGGCGACGAGTGCGATCGCGGCCAGGTGCGCGAGCGTCGGCATCGCGATCGGGAACGTGCCCCTCGGTGCGCCGAGCGCGGCGCGGCGCAGCCGCGACCCACGCCAAGCCAGGTCGGCCGGGATGCCGCGGATCGCCCTCCAGAGGATCGACCCCGTCGCCCGGGCGCCCGCGTGCTCGCGCTCCTCATACAGGTCGGAGGCGAGTTCGGCCCGGCGCTCGGCCGCGACATCCTCGGGCAGGTCGGCGGTGTACCACCGACACCACGCGAGCACCGCTCCGTCGACGCTCCCAGCCGCCTGGTGACGAGTGCGAGCGGATGCCTCGAGCTCGACCCCCTCGCCGGGCCCGAACGTGACGGGACTCATGCGAAGGCGGTTCTCGGGCTCGGTGCGGGCGTGGCCCGCTGCTCCGTCTCCGCCCGATAGGCGACCGCTCCCGCGCCGGTCACCCGGTAGAGCCGCCGTCGAGGACGACCCTCGTTCGCGGCGATGCCCGGATCCTCCCACACCGACTCGACGAGGCCGCGTTCGGCGAGGCGGGCGAGCGCCTTGTACAGGGTGCCGTGCGCGGTGAGCGCCGTGGCTCCGGTGCGATCCGCCATGCGCTTGGCGAGCGCGAAGCCGTAGAAATCGCCGTCCTCGGCCTGGAGTTCGATACCCGAGCCGAGAATGCCGACCTCGAGGTCGACCAGCCGCCCTTCCCGTCTGCGTGGCATGCACCCAGCATAGGAAGATATCGACGAGAAGTATAGGAAGATATCGTGGTCGGCTATAGGAAGATATCTGCCCATATGCTAGCGTCCCTCCAAAGTCGCCCGATCGGGTGGCGTGGAAGGAAACGACATGCACACCAAGAGGATGGTGTTTCGAGCGCTCGCCGGGGTGGCGTTGACGGCGGCGTTCACGGGGGGACCGGCGATGGTGGCCGGCGCGGCCGGCGCGGGCGGGCAGGGCGCCGTGCCGACCGCATCCGCGGCGACCGGCGAGGTCGCGGCTGCCGACGCGAGCACGACGTCCGCCGCCACGGTGGCCGGCGTGGGAGGGCTGGCGGCGGAGGTCGTGGTCACGCCGGCGACGGAGACGGGAGCGACGGCGGCCGACGCGGGCGATCCCGCCGCGGTGGCGGGCCCAGCGCACTGCGAGGACTCGCAGCTCGTCATGGACTACGTCGAACGACCAGACCGGTCGACAGCTGAGGCACTCGCGTTCGACCTGGTCTTCACGAATGCCGGATCGGAGCCGTGCTCGTTCGACGGATGGCCCGGCCTGGTCGCGGAGGACGCCGATGGCGGAACCCTCACCTGGGCGCTCGCGTCCGGATGGACGAGCACCCTGACGGTCCTGCCCCCGAACGGCGGCCGGGCGGTCGCAGAGGGCACGGCGGAGTTCCCGTCCGTGTCGGGTTGTGTCGAAGCGACATCCGACCGCCTGCGTGCCTACATCTCCTCGGACGGAGCCGGCGGCGGAATCGTCGACGACGCGCGGATCCCCGTCTGCGCGGACGGGACGTGGTCGCTCTGGCTCGGACCCGTGATGCCCCTCCACGGCGCGCCGGGCGAGGTCACCCCTCCTGAGGACCCGGACCCCCTCCCCGCCAAGTGCCAGGACGAGCAGCTGACCCTCGAGTTCGTCTCCCGACCGGATCTCTCGGTCGACGGGGCCTCCGGATTCGAGCTGGTGTTCACGAATGCGTCGGATGTCGCGTGCTCGCTGTGGGGATGGCCCGGCCTCATCGTGGAGTCGGCCGACGGAAGCCGCATCGGCTCATCGTGGACCGTCGGCGACGACATGGGCGAGCCGTTCGTGCTCGAGAACGGCGACACCGCGATCGTGCTCGGCTCGGCGCCCGACCCCGCGGCATGGGGCTGCGAGGCGATCTTGGCCGATCACCTGCGGGCCTACGTCACGTCGGACGGCGCAGGCCCCGGCGTCGTCGGCATCGCGCAGATCCCGGTCTGCGCCGACGGGTCGACGGTGCTCGAGATCGGGCCGTTCACCGCGGCCTGAGGTCGATACAGCCGATGTGAGGACGGCGCCGTCGAGTTCGCTCGCGGCGCCGTTCCACGTGTCGGGTACGGATGCCCCGGGCTCGGCCGGCGCCTGCCGCTGACCGCGCACTCATGTGGGGCGCTATCCGGGCCGGCCGACCAGCACGTGCTCGCGGAGGAGGTCGGCGAACCGCTCCGGATCGGCGAACTCGACGAGGTGACCGGCCGATGCGACCGTCACGAGTTCGGTGCGCGGCGATGCGATACGGGGTAGCAGCGCCTCGACCGCGCTCACCGGGTTCACGAGGTCGTCGCTGCCGTGCACGAGGAGGAACGGCACCTCGTAGCGGCCCGAGACATCCGGATCGCGGAGCTCGTCGTAGAGCGCGTCGCGTGCGATCGCCATGCTGTCGCCGATCGCGCGGATGTCGGCCATCGAGTAGTCCGGCGTGTACATGAGCGCCGGGAGCATCAGGTCGTAGACCATGTCGGGTGCGTCCGGGCTGGCCGAGATCGCGAGTTTGCTCACGGCCTCGGCCTGTTCCGGCGTCCAGGCCTGCGGATCGGGGCCGAGCGCGTCGAGGGCGGCGATGCCTCGACGATCACCGCGCCGAGCGAGGGCGGCTCGGGTCTCGCGCCACGAGGCGGCGCGGCTTGCGAGCCCGACCTGGTTCGCGCCGATGTAGTGGTCGAAGCGCTCGGGGGCGGCACGGAGCATGCGCGTCGCGATGACGGTTCCGACGGAGCTGCCCATGAGGATGACCCGGTCCTGGCCGAGCTCCCGAGCGATCCAGTCGGCCAGCTCGAGGCCGTCGGCCACGACCCGGTCGACCGTGAGCGTGTCGTCCCGGCCGTTGCGCACGAAGGTCTTGCCTGCGCCGCGCTGGTCCCACTGCACGACGGTGACGACGCGTTCCCACGCCGACAGCCGCGGGTTGAAGGGGATGTACGGCGAAGCCGGCCCGCCATGCACGACGAGGAGCACGGGGTTCGCACGGTCGGCGCCGCGGATCGTGACCCACTGCTCGATGCCGCCGAGCCGCACCCATTCCTGCCGGTTGACGCCGCCGGGGGGCGTCTCGGCGAGCAGCCGAGCGTTGCGGCGGCGCTCGGCGGGCCGTCGGAACATCGAGACGAACGGCGCGGCGAGATGCCGCAGCTTCGTGGCCATCAGGCCACCCCCATTCCCGTCGCGAGCTTCTGCAACTGCTCGCCGAGCGCATCGGCGTCGACGCCGGCGCGATCGACGACCTGTTCGAACATCGGCGTCATGAGGCCGCGCGACGCCGTGACGACCCTCCGCCCCTCCTCGGTGATCGAGACGCGTCGCTCACGGCCATCGACCGCCTCGAGAGCGACCAGGCCGCGCGCGCTGAGCTCGCGCAGCATTGTGCTGATCGCAGGCTCGGTGTGGCCGAGGAGCGCCGCCAGCATGCGCTGGTTCATCGGCCCCTCACGGTCGGCGACCAGGAGCACGATGGCCCGGCGGTACGAGAGGTCGAGCTCGCGGCGGAGCACACGGTCGGCGGTGCGGTCCATCTCGTGGACCACGCGGTGGAGGAGGAGTGGAACGTCGTACACACTTAGGACATTAAGTGTTTCCACGGCCGGTTGTCAAGCCGCCCGAGGGGGCCGGACACGGCCGTCGCCTGAGGACCGGCCACGACCGTATCACGCATGGTCGACATAGTGCTTGCAATCCACTACCACTTCGTACTAGCGTCTCGAGAAGCAGTTGCAAACCACAATCGGAAGGCATCTCATGCTGAAGCAGGTCGCCGAGGGCGTTCTCGTTCACGAGAGCGAGTTCATCCAGAGCCATGCCGTCGTCGTGCAGGGCCGCGACGGTGTGCTGCTCATCGACCCCGGCATCACGAGCGGCGAGATGGCCGCCCTCGCGAACGACCTTCGCGAGACGGGCCGGCCCGTCGTGGCGGGCTTCTCGACGCATCCCGATTGGGACCACGTGCTGTGGCACGCGGACTTCGGCGACGCGCCCCGCTATGGCACCGCCCGCTGCGCGGCATCCATGCAGGATCTGCTGTCACACGCCGACTGGCGAGCCCGCATCGCCCCGGGACTCCCGCCGGAGTACGCCGACGAGATCCCCATGGAGCTGCTGGGCCTCATCACCGGGCTGCCCGCCGACGCCGCGCGGATTCCCTGGGACGGCCCCGACGTCCGCATCATCGAGCATCGGGCCCATGCCCCCGGCCACGCGGCCCTGCTGATCGACGAGGCCGGCGTCCTCGTCGCCGGCGACATGCTCTCCGACATCCTGATGCCGTTCCTCGACCACGACGCGGCGGACCCGATCGAGGACTACCTCGCCGCGCTCGAGCTGTTCGAGCGCGTGGCCGACGACGTCGTCGCCGTCATCCCCGGCCACGGCTCGGTCGGCGGAGCCGACCAGTTCCGAGCGCGGATCGAGCTCGACCGCGCGTACGTCGAGGCCCTGCGCGACGGCCGCGCTCCCGACGACCCCCGAGTGGGTCCATCCGCCCCGTTGGAGTGGCTGGCCGACGTGCATGAATGGCAACTCCAGCGGCTCGCCCAGAGGGAGCAGGGCGCGACGGCCGGCTAGCGCGTCTCATGATGGTGCATCGGTGATCCCGCGATGACCCCGGCTCACTGCGGCGCGATCGTGAACGCCAGGACCGTCGGCGGGAGCTGGCCGCTCTCGTATTTTCCCTCCGCATCGTAGTCGGTGGTCGGTCCGCGTTCCGTGCCGGGCTTGACGTAGGACCGAAGGCCCGCGGTGAAGAAGCCGTGCAGGTGCGGGTCGCCCGGAGCGGACACGTCGGTCATCAGCGGCACCATCTTCTCGGTGATCGTGGTGCAGGCGCCGTCGGCCAGGCCGTCGATGGCGTCGCAGTCCCTGGTGAAGTAGTGCACGAAGAACTTGTCGGTGTTCGCCACCGTGCCCGCGTAGCCGTCGGCAGACCCCTCCAGGTCGCTCGCCGGCGAGTCCTCATCGTGGTCGGGCACGTTCGCCACGCCCTTGAGCAGCGAGGCGTCGTTGATCGACAGGCCGTTGTACGTCGCGTTGCCGGTCTGCGTGCCGAGGGTGCCGACGACGGCATAGACCTGACCGGAGTCGATCGGCTGCGGCGGCATGAAGAAGTAGCTCGCGTCCTGCCCGTCGCCCAGGCAGTTCTCGCCGATCGTGCGGCAGTGCGGACCGAAGTGCCCGAGCCAGGTCTCCACGTTGGCCATCTCCGGCGGCTCGCCCATCGAGGGAGCCGGCAGCGGGACGAGGTTCCACGGTCCCTGCGTGGCGCGCGTCGTGACCGCCGTCGCGAGGTCTTGGAGATCCTCACGGAGGTCGGCCTCGTTCTCCGCCGTGCGCTCGTCGCGCGGGATGTCGTCGTACGGCTCGGCCGGCCGGTTCGAGGACGGGGCCTCCCTGACGCGCAGCACCGTCAGCGGCAGTTTCGCCCGCCACGCTTGGGCGGCGTGCTCATCCTCGGGCATCGCGTACCGGAAGCCGTGCATGAAGTCGAGGGCTTCCTCGTCGAGGCCGAGCGGGCCGAGCGGCGTTCCGTCGAAGCTCGAGGGGATCCGTTCGGTGAACACGGCGTCCTGTGGGACGCCGAGGCTCCCGAGCGCCGCGCGGACCTTCTCCTCCATCGCCTGGTCCGGGGTCATCACGAAGTAGCGCAACTCACCGAACGACGCACCCGACTGGTCGCCGTCCATGACCACGTTGTTGATGCTGTTGCCGACGCTGGAGAAGCTCTGCACCCGTTCGGGGTTACGAGGAAGCGTGGAGAACAGGTACCCCACCATCGGCGAGCGCGAGAACTTGTCTCGTCCGCCCTGCTCGGCATCCGTGATCCAGGGGTAGCCGAAGTGATGGTCGGGGTCGCCTTCTTCGACGACCCATTCGTGCGTGAACACGTAGGACTGCAGGCTCATGTACTTCCCGGGGGGCGGCATGGTGCCGAAGAGCACGATCGCCTCACGCGGGTCCAACCGGTAGGTCGTGCTGTACCCGGGGCGGACCCGGCCGTAGGCGTCGGCCGTCGCCGGGTCGACGAACTCGTCGGGCCAGGGCTTCACCGCCGACACGACGTACGGCGACGCCGGGTTGTTCCCGTAGCAGTTGAACGTGACGGGGTAGCCGTCCTTGCAGTCGTCCATCGTCCACAGCCGGGGGTAGCCCTGGGTCACCTCCAGGCCACTGGCGGTGAGGTCGCTCACCAGTGTCTTGGTGAACTGGTTGCCACCAGGTTTGGCGGCCTGGCTGTGCGCAGGGGCCGCCGCGCCGACCCCGCCCAGCAGGATCAGCGCGAGCAACGGGTACACCAGCTTCAATCGTGACGTTCGCATGACGAGTCTCCCTCGTGCGTCTATTGCAGGGCCAGCGCCACGTGGAAGCGCTCTGCCCCGGTGAGGAGGTGATCTTGCGCCAGGGCCGCCTCGTCGACGTCGAGCTCGACCCAGTTGATCGTCCCGTTGAACGCGTTGTCCTTCGGTCCGTAGTGCGGCGAGACCGGCGAGCCCCGCTCCATCCCGACGTCGACCGTCTCGTCGGCGGAGAACGCGAAGGGCTCGGTCCGCTCCAGACGGCCCTCGCCGACCCGGTCTCCGTCGACGAAGAGCGACACGTTGCCGCCCTTGGCGATGCCGCCACCGTCGTACGTGAACTCCATGCGCACCTGGTGCTTGCCTGCGGGGAGGGCCTGGACGCCCTGGACGAAGTGGTGCTCGATCCCGCAGAAGTTGTAGCAGTACGTGAGCCTGCCGTCCTTCGCGTAGAGGCTGAACCCGCCTGGGATGCCGCCCTGCGCGAAGATCACGCCTTTCGCCCCGGACTCCGGCACGATCACCTCGGCGGTGATGGCGTGCGACTTGTTGTAGACCGGCAGGACCACGCCGAAGTTCAGGCCCTGCATGCCGCCGAAGAACAGTTGGCGATTCCCGTGTATGAGCTGCGGCCGTCCGGCGATGTCGGCGTTGAAGCGCTCGGCGAGACGGTCGTCGAGCGGTACGACGTTGTGCTTCACCGCCTCGATCAGCCACAGCCGCTGCAGGGCGTGCAGCTTGTCCGGCATCTGGGCGCTGAGGTCGTGCGCCTGGGTCCAGTCCTCCGCGGCGTAGAGCTCCCAGACGTCGTCGTCGAAGGGGACCGTCTCGATCGCCCCGGTCTCCCACGGGGTGCGGTGCTTGGTGACCGCCGTCCACCCTCGGTGGTAGACGCCTCGATTGCCGATGATCTCGAAGTACTGCGTCTGGTGCTGCTCGACTGCGTCCTCGTCGTCGAAGGAGTAGCGCATGCTGACCCCCTCGTACGGCTTCTGCTGGACCCCGTTGACGAACGTCGGCTCCGGCAGATCCGCGACCTCGAGGACGGTCGGCGCGATGTCGATGACGTGGCAGAACTGGGAGCGGTTCTCTCCCCTGCCTCGAATACCCTTCGGCCAATGCACGATCGTGCCGTTGCGGGTGCCTCCCCAGTGCGAGGCGACCTGCTTGGTCCACTGGTACGGGGTGCACATGGCATGCGCCCAACCGACCGCGTAATGGTTGTACGCGGCGGGCGTGCCCAGCTTGTCCATGTTGTCGCGCAGGTACTCCGTGGTCTCGAGGGCACCGAACCCGTTCAAGGAGATCATCTCGTTCACGGAACCGTGGAGCGTCCCCTCGGCCGAGGCGCCGTTGTCGCCGATGATGTAGTAGACGAGGGTGTCGTCGAGGACCTCCAAGTCCGCGAGGGCGTCGACGAGGCGGCCGGCTTGGAAGTCGGTGTGCTCCAGGAAGCCGGCGTAGACCTCCATCTCACGCGCCAGTACGGGCTTCAGCTCGTCGGACATCTCGTCCCACGCCGGGATCTCCGCATGGCGCTGGGTCAGTTCGGCGTCGGGCGGGATCACGCCGAGGTCCCTCTGACGCGCGAACGTCTCTTCTCGCAATCGGTCCCAGCCGTGGTCGAACCTGCCGCGATACTTCGCCGACCACTCCGCCGGCACGTGGTGCGGTGCATGCGTCGCCCCCGGTGCGAAGTACATGAAGAACGGCTTGTCCGGCATCAACGTCTTCTGCTGCCGCACCCACGCGATGGCCTGGTCGGCCAGGTCCTCGGTGAGGTGGTAGCCCTCATCCGGAGTCCGGGCGGGCTCGGTCGGCCGGGTGCCGTCGATCAGTGCCGGGTAGTACTGGTTGGTCTCCCCGCCGATGAACCCGTAGAAGTGCTCGAACCCGCCGCCGGTCGGCCAGCGGTCGAACGGACCCATGGGACCGTTCTCCCAGGTCGGCACCTCGTGGCACTTGCCGAAGTGCGCCGTGGAGTACCCGTTCAACTTGAGCGTCTCGGGTAATGGAGCGCAGGTGTTGGGGCGGATGGACGTGTTTCCCGGTGCCGACGTGGCCATCTCGGTGACGCCGCCCATGCCGACCGTGTGGTGGTTGCGTCCGGTCAGGAGCGCGGCGCGAGTGGGCGAGCACAATGCGGTGGTGTGGAACCGGTTGTACTTCAGTCCGTTCGCCGCGAGCCGCTCGGCGGTGGGCATATTCACCGGGCCACCGAAGGCGGACGAGGCACCGAACCCGACATCGTCGATCAGGACGATCAGCACGTTGGGCGCACCATCCGGCGGCCGCAGCGGCTCGATCGGTGGGTACTCGGTCTCGGGGTCCTTCGCGTCGTACGTCGTCAGTCCCACCGGCGGTCGGTCGGGGATCGGCAGTACTTCGCGTCGAACGTCGTCACGCCTGCGGTCGTTCGCCATGCGGTGCCCCCTCGAGTGCTGCGAGAACCGCTACGCAGGATGCGAACGACTCCGGGGGCTTCGCGTCACGCCCATTCTGCGGCCAGGCGCCGGGGCTGTCAATCGAACGACCGGACGCGCGACGAATGCCCGCGGACCCGAGCCGCGGATGCGACGGCTGTCAGCCGGGCTGGCCGGCGGACTCCACCGAGGGCGCCGGCTCCCACTCGGGTTCGCCCACGGGGCCGTCGTCGGGGGCCGGCGGCGCGACGGTCTCGGGCGCCGGCTGGGGCAGGCTGCCGAGTCGGTCGACCTGCTCGGTGAGTGCCTCGAGGACCGACCGCAACTGGATCTGCGCGACCTGGGCGTAGGTGCGCACGTACTCGATCTCGGGGACGGCCGGACCACCCTGCTGGGTGGCGAGCGTCGCGCTGGCATGACTGGCGCTGCTCTCGGCGCGTTCCAGGATCTCCCGGTACTGGTTGCGGGCGGTGATCACCAGGTCGCGCGCGTACTGCTCGGCATCGGCGACCGCCTTGTCGGCGATCAGCTGCGCCTGGGCGAGCAACCCGACCGCTCCGGCCGTGATCTCGTCTTCGAGGTCCGAACCGGATGTCGCGGTCGAGCCGGACGACGATGAGCCGGATGCCCCGGACCCGCCGGACGCCCGAAGCTCGGCGTTCTCGGCCCGCAGTGCGGCGAGCTCTCGCTGGGCGCCGGTCATGGCGGCCCGGGCCTCGGCGGTCGCCTGCGCGAGGTGGGCCATGAACGTGTCGACCTCGAGCCGGTCGTACGCCCCGCCCCGCATCTTCATGGTGAACGACACGGGGTGGGCGTCGGGCAGGTGGCTCACCGCGGCGGCCAGGGCTTGCTCGAGCTCGGTGCCGGACATGGCAGCAAGGCTATCGGGGTCGGTCCCGTTCTGCGTCATGCTCGGTCCCCCTCTCCGCTCTGCGGCAGCCCAGTCGGCTGCAGTTCATGGGTGTGGTGATGCATGGCATGACTGTCGTCGTCGACGGTCGTGAACAGCTCGAAGCGAACGTCCGTCTTCTCGATCCCCCCGGCACGGAGCCGGGCGACCGTGTGCTGCACCATCTCGGGCGACCCGCAGACCAGCGCGAGACGCCCGTGCAGCTCGCCGGTCTCTGCGGCGACGTCGCCGACGAGGCCCTTCCGGCCGGGGTAGCTGGGGTCGTCGGAGACGACCGGCGTGTAGGTGAACCACGGTCGGCCGGCCAGGTTCTGGAACAGCCGGTTCTCGTAGAGGTTCGCCGGAAGCCGCGCACCGTGGAGCAGATGCACGCGCGGCGCCCTGCCGGTCGACTGCCAGTCCTGGTCGATCCGCTCCAGGTGCGCTCGCAGCGGAGCCAGGCCGGTGCCGCCGGCGACCATGATCAGGTCGCGCTCGCGCTCGCCGTCGTCGAGGGTCAGTTCCTGTCCCACTGGGGCGCCGAGGCGGATCGTCTCGCCGACGGCCAGGGAGCGGACGATGGTGCTGCTGACCTGGCCGCCGGGAACCATCTGGACGTGGAACTCGATGCTGCCGTCGGCGCGAGGCGCGTTCGCCGGGCTGAGGTAGCGCCAGAGCCGTGGACGGGCCGGCACCTCCACCGCGATCGACTGGCCCGGCACGAACGACAGCTCGGGCTCGGGGCGCACCTGGATGATCGCGAGGTCGAGGCCCCGGTGCTCGACCGCGGTCACCCTGCCCGCCCACCACGCCGGACTGGTCTGTGCCGACGCTTCGGCCGCCTCGACCATGACCGAGGCGATCACCCCGTAGGCCTCGGTCCAGTCCGCGGCGACGTCATCGGTCCACAGCTCGCCCAGGAAGTGCTTCAGCGTGGCGAGCAGCGACGCGCCGACCGCGCCGTAGTGGTCGGCGATGACCTCGAAGCGACGGTGGTCGCGTCCCAGTTGCTGGATGAACGCGACCACCTCGTCGAGCTGGTCCACGTTCGACACGATTCGGCCGAGCGCACCGACGAGCCGATCCCGCTGGGTGGCCATCGAGACCGGGAACATGTCCCGCAGTTCGGGGTGGGACAGGAAGAGGTGCGAGTAGAAGAACAGCGGAACCTCGTCGCCGAGGCCTTCGGCCAGCGCCCAGGTCTTCTTCAGTGCGGCGGTGTCCACCGCCTCACCCGGCCGCCGGACGGCTCTCGACGATGTCAGCCTCGGTGCCGGCGATGGTGGTCACGACCCGGTCGATGATGTCGCGCTCGACGCCCGCCTCCGTCAGTGCGGTCACCAGGTGCCCGGCCACCGAGCCGAAGTCCTCGGACGAGATGTTCATTCCCGCGTGGGCGGCGCGCAGGTCTCGCCCTTCGTACCCGACGGGGCCGCCCATGACCTGCGACACCAGCGCCACCTGGTGGCGCTTCAGCCGGACCATCTCGGTCCCCTCGAAGAATCCCTTGAGCCGGTCGTCACCGAGCACCAACTGGTAGAAGCGGTCGACCACGGCGGCGATGGCGGGGCCGCCGCCGACCGCCGCGTAGTCACTGGGGGTTTCGAGGTCGGCTTGGGTCATCTCACGCATCCAATCACTGGCGGGGCAGGGGCCTACCTTTCATAGCAGAATCGGGCGTCCGAGCTGTTCCGATTTCCACAGGCCGGATGTGGTGCCCCGGCGGTGCCGCGGGCGCACGCGGGTCGGATGCGGCATCCGACCGTTCCCGATCGAGGTCGCCGGCGCGTGCGGCCTGCACGATCCGCAGACCGCGCGCGCCGTGGATTCGCGCGTACCAGTGCAGGAGATCGGACACGTCGCCTCCCGGGTCGATGGAGTTGCCGACCTCACGGTAGGCATCGCGCGCCGGCACCGACGGTGATGCAGCTCACAGTCGGGAGCATCCCGTCGGAATGCGCCACGTCGCCGCGAGGTTGCACCAGAGCGTGACGGCCTCAGCAGCGACGACGCACTCGACCACCACGACGCGCCCGCCCCTCGGGCGCCACGGAGTGTGGCGGCCCGGCCGCACCACGACCCCCGAGATCGCCGCAGGGGTGGAGCGGCTCGGCTTCGGCGCCCTGTGGCTCGGCGGCGCGACCGCCGACCTCGAGCTCCCCGAGCAGCTCCTCGACGCGACCGACCGGCTGACGGTCGCGACCGGCATCGTGAACATCTGGAGTTCGACCCCCGACGAGCTCGCGGCATCCTTCCACCGCATCGACCGCCGGCATCCAGGGCGGCTCCTGCTCGGCATCGGCGCGGGGCATCCGGAGTCCGCCGCCCGGTACCGCTCTCCGTACACGGCGCTCGTCGAGACCCTCGACGCCCTCGAGTCGCTCGGGGTCCCGCTGCAGCGCGTCGTGCTCGCCGCCCTCGGCCCGCGCGTGCTGCGTCTCGCCGCCGAGCGCACCGCGGGCGCGCACCCCTACCTGACGACGCCCGACCACACCCGCTCGGCTCGCGAGACGATGGGCCCGAGCGCACTGCTCGCGCCCGAGCAGAAGGTGATGCGGTCGACGGATGCCGCGGCCGCACGTCACGTCGGCCACCGGGTCGTCGGCCCCTACCTCGAGCTCACGAACTACCGGGCCAACCTCCTGCGGATGGGGTTCGCCGAGGCGTCGCTGGCCGACGGCGGCACCGACGACCTCATCGACGCCCTGGTCGCCCACGGCGACGCCGCGGCCCTCGTCGCGCGCCTCGACGCGCACCTCGAGGCGGGCGCCGACCACGTGGCGATCCAGGTGCTGCCCGGGCGCGACGACCCGCTGCCGACCCTGGCCGCCATCGCCGCGGCGCTCGCGGCCCGCCCCTGACGCGCCCGGGCACCGACGCACCCCGCCCCCGCCCCCGCTCCGGCGCGCGCCCAGCCCGCTCCCGGCGCGGGGAGGATGTCAAGGCCTTCTCGACCACCGAGGCGCGCGCCTAGCGTGATGGGGTGATTCCAGGAACCGCCCATGCCCGGCCCGACGGCGGGCGCGTGCGCGCCACGCGGCGCACCCCGGCGAGCGTCTACCTCGGCGTCGTGCTGCCGGTCGTGGTCGCGCTCGGCGCGGTGGCCGTCCAGCCGTGGCTGCCGCCGACCGACCTGCTGCGCGACAGCCAGGTCGTCGCCGGGGATCACGGAAACGCCCGCAGCGTCTACGGACTCCTCTCGAACCTCGGCATCGTGGTGCTGGCCGTCGCGGCGGGCGCCGCCCTCGGCGGCCGGCTCGCGCTCCGGGGCACGGGCGATCGACTGCGCCCGCTGCTGGCCTGGAGTGCGGCGCTGAGCCTGACGCTCGCCCTCGACGACCTGCTCCTCCTGCATGAGACGGCGACCTTCCGACCGTGGGCGAGCGCGGTCTTCGCCGTAGCGTACGGCCTCGCGCTCGTGACCTACCTCGTGCGGTTCCGCACCGAGATCCGTCGGGACCTCGACGTCGGACTGCTCGCGATCGCCGCGGCGGCGCTCGCGGCATCCGTGCTCGTCGACCTCGTGGCCGAGCCGCCGACGCAGTGGTCGGTGTTCGTCGAGGACGGCGCGAAGCTCTTGGGCGTCGTGGCGTGGTCGGCCTTCGTGATGCGGGCGGCGATCCTCGCACTCAGTCCGACGGGGCGGCACCGGCGAGGCGAGGAGCCGGGCCTCCGGGCGGGTCGGCCGCCGGACGTCAGGGCGTGACCGCCTCGAGCAGCCACCACAGCGCGAGCCCGCCGATGAGCGCGACGGGAAGCTGCTTGAAGCGCGCCCAGAGCAGCCAGGTGACGGCGGCCGCGACGACGGCGGGGAGGGTCTCGCCGACCGAGACGATCCCGCGCGGCGCGAGGAGGCCGGGCACCGCGATCGCGGCAAGGACGGCCGGCGCCACGTAGGGGAGGAACCGCTCGAGCAGGGCCGGCGGCCGGGCGTCGGCCGTGAGCAGGAACGCCGCCCGCAGGGCGTAGGTCCCCGCCCCGACGACGGCGAGCACGATGAGGTCACGCATGGGACATCCGTTCGGTGATGGCGCCGGCGGCCATGCCGACGGCCGCGGCGAGCAGGAGACCCAGGCCGAGCGGCAGCGGTGCGGCGAGGGTGGCGGTGCCGCCCGCGGCGACCGCGGCCGCCCAGGTGGCGCGGCTCTTCAGGGTCGGGATGAGGAGCAGGAGGAAGGTGAGCGGCGCGGCCAGCTCCAGGGGCAGCGTGGCGGGCAGGAGTCCGCCGAGGAGGATGCCCGCCGCGGTCAGCAGCAGCCAGCCGCCCCAGCACGTGAGGGCCATGGCGACGTAGTACCGAAGGCGGGCGGCGCCGTCCTCCCGCTCGCGCCCCTCGAACCTCGCGATCGCGAGGGCGTAGACGGGGTCGGCCAGGAAGTAGGCGCCGCCGGCCCGCCACCCGCGCGACCAGTCCCGGGTGTGCACGGCCAGCGAGGCGCTGTAGAGCAGGTGCCGGGAGTTCACGACGAGGGCGGTGAGCACCACGATGACGGGGAGGGCGCCGTCGTCGAGGAGTTGGACGGCCACGAGCTGGGCGGCGCCGGCGAACACCAGGAACGACGACGACCACGCGACGACCGGATCCACGCTGGTCGCCGCGAGGGTGGCCCCGAGGGCGAGCCCGAACGGGACGTACGCGGCGATGACCGCGAGTGCGTCGCGGATCCCGTCGCGCGCCGGACGAGCCCGCGTGCCCTCGGTGTCGGGTGCGGCGCCTCGGGCGGCGCCTCGGCTCAGCGCGGACATGGCTCCTCCTCCAGGTTGTCGACCGACGCGTACCCGCCCCGCGTGTACGCGAGCGAGCGGCCGTCGCCTCCCAGGCGCACCCGCTCCACCCGGGCGATGACCACGTCGTGATCGCCGCCCGGGTGCACGTCGCGGATCGAGCATCGGGCCGCCCCGACCCCACCGTCGACGACGGGCATCCCGTCGACGGTGAAGCGCGAGGCGTGGGCCGACGGGAAGGCGGTCGACGGTGCGGCGAACCGCTCGGCGACCGTCTCCTGGCCGACGGCGAGCGCGCTGAGCACGAACCGCCCCGTCGGCGCGATGCTCGACCAGGCGCGTGAGCGCCGCGCGACGCTGACCGCCACCAGCGGCGGGTCCAGCGACACGCACGTGAAGGAACTCACGGTCATGCCCCACGGCGCGCCGTGCACGTCCCGCCCGGTGAGCACGGCGACCGGCTGGGCGATCGCGCGCATGAGACGGCGCAGGTCGACGTCGGCGACGGATGCCCCGTGCCGCCGATCTCCGGACGCCGTGACGTCGGCCGGGGTCGGATGCTCCGGCGACAGGGTCAGGTCGAGCTCGGTCATGGCGGTTCCTCTCGGTGGTTTCGACTGGTCGCAGGCGAAGCTCAGCCCCAGCGGGGCTGCGCGTCGGGGTCGATCCCGAGGCTGAACTTGGCCACGAGCTCGTGGGTCAGCGCGGAGTTTCCGGGGTGGATGCGCCCGAGCCTGGCGTCGCGGAAGAGCTGCTCCATGCGGTTGCGGCGGAAGATGCCGGCCCCGCCCGACAGGTCCATCGCGGTGTCGACGACCTTCCACGCCTCCGACACGACGACGTGCTTGGCGGTGAGGATCTTCAGCGGCCACAGGCCGCCGTGGTCCACGCCCTGCGACCAGTCGTCGCCGGCGCGCTGCAGGTGGGCGTCGACGGTCTCGAGGGCCAGGCGCATCTCGGCGATCCCGTGCTGCACCTCGGGGTGGTGCGCCATCGACCGCGTCAGTGCGATCGAGTTCCGCTGGTGCACGCGCTCGACGGTCAGGTCGAAGGCCCGGTGGGCGATGCCGGCGTACACGGCGGCGAAGCCGAGCATGGCCCACGCGAAGACCGAGACCTGGAACCCGCCCGCGCCGGCGAAGCCGGCCGGACAGACCAGCACGACGTCGGAGTCGGCGATGAAGGCGTGGTCCAGCACGATGTCGTCGCTCGCCGTCGCGCGCATCCCCATCACGTCCCAGGTGGGTTCGATGCGGTACCCGTCGGCATCGCGGCGGAGGAAGCCGTGCACGATGCGCGGATCGGCCGGGTCGCTCGTGTCCATCGCGTGCACGCCGAGCCAGTCCCAGACGGGAGACAGGCTCCCGAACACCTTCCGGCCCGTGAAGGCCCACCCGCCGTCGACGCGCTCGGCGCTCGTCGTCGAGAGGAAGAGCGGCACGTCGTTGCCGGACTCCCCGTGCCCGGCCGCGAAGACGTCGCCGGCCGCCGCGCGCTCGAGCACCCAGGCCATGCTGCGATCACCCGCTCGGAACAGGTCCGCCGCGACGCCGGTCCAGTAGAAGTGCATGTTCACGGCGATCGCGGTCGCCGGCGCGTGATACGCCAGTCGCTGCTGGTGCCGGCCGATCTCCGCGAGCGAGAGACCGGGCCCGCCGTACTCGGCGGGCAGCGCGAGGTCGAGGTATCCGGATGCCTTCAGCTCCTCCAGGTCCTCGAAGAAGAATCGGTTCTCGCGGTCGTACTGGGGTGCGCGCTCGTCGAAGCGTCGCAGCATCGCCTCGGTGAGCACCGCAGCGGGCGGCGCCTCCGTGGTCGGCGTTTCCGTGGTCGTGGTCATGGTGATCCCTGTCTGTTCGCGGGCCGGTTGCGACCCGTGCATCACTGTCGCGCCCAGCCGTGTGATGCCGCGTGTGACGCTCGAAGTGAGAGGATTGCTCATACTGAAGCCGTCGGACGGCTGCGAGGCGGTGAACGTTGGGAACCCGGATCAGCCTGCTCGGAGCGCCGGGCATCGAGGTCGACGGCGCGGCCGTGCCCGGTCCCCGGGGCAGCAAGGCCTGGGCGATCCTCGCCTACCTCGCCCTGGCCGACCGGCCGGTGCCACGGGCGCGCCTCCTCGACCTGCTGTTCGACGAGGCCGAGGACCCCGGCGCGGCCCTGCGATGGAGCCTCTCCCAGCTGCGGCGCGCACTGGGTGACAGCGCCGATCTCACGGGCGATCCCGTTCGATTCGAGCGGGGCCCCGACACCGTCGTCGACGTCGACGTCGTGCTCGACGGGCTCTGGTCGCAGGCGCTCGAGCTGCCGAACTTCGGCGGCGCGCTCCTCGAGGGCGTCTCGCTGCGGACCGGTCCCGCGTTCGACCTGTGGCTCTCGGGCGAACGCCGGCGCCTGGCATCCGCCACCGCGACCATGCTGCACGAGGGCGCGCATGCGCGGCTGGCCCGCGGCGACGTCGGCTCCGCCGTGGCATTGGCCGAGCGGCTCGTCGCCGCCGAACCGCTCGAGGAAGCCGGCCACGAGCTGCTCGTACGCGCCCTGATGGCGGCGGGAGACCCCGCCGCGGCGGCGGAACGCGCCCGCCAGTGCCGCGACATCTTCGCGCGCGAACTCGGCTCGGTGCCGTCGCCTGCCGTGCAGGCGGCCCTGCGGCCGCGGGTCGCCGCCTCGGCACCCCAGGGCCGATCGGCGGTCCTCGCCGCGATCGACGTCGGAGTCGGTGCGGCGCACGGCGGCGCGTACGACCGCGCCATCGAGGCGTTGCGGCAGGCCGCAGCGGCCGACGCCGACACCACGGGCGAGGTGCAGGCCACGGCGCTGGCCTCGCTCGGCTCGGTGCTCGTGCACGGCGTGCGCGGCAGCGACGAGGAGGCGATCGGGATGCTCCACCGCGCGTTCGCGATGGCGACCGACTGCGGTGCGCGGCCGGTGGCGGCACGGGCGGCGCTCGAACTCGGCGTCGTCGAGACCCTGCGCGCGCACTATCCGCGGATGGAGTCGTGGCTGGCCGAGGCGACCGCGCTGGCCGACGGCGACGATCGCATCCTCGCCTGGATCGACCTCTACGCCGGCCTGGGTCGCACCGACCAGGGCGACTACGCATCGGCGGCCGAGACCCTCGATCGCGCCCAGGAGCACGCTCGCCGGGCGGGCGAGCTGCGCGTGCTGGCCTACGCCGCCACGGGCACGGGCCGGCTCCACCTCCTGCGCGGCGAACTGGTCGAGGCACGCGATGCGCTGGTGCTGGCGTGCTCGACGGCCCGGGAGATCGGCTGGACCGCCTTCGTGCCGTTCCCGCAGGCGCTGCTCGCCGAGGTCGACGTGCTCGAGGGCGACGTCGAGGCGGCGGAAGCCGGGTTCGATCACTCCTACGCGCTCGCCTGCCAGGTCGGCGACCCCTGCTGGGAGAGCTACGCCCTGCGCGGCCGAGGGCTGGTCGCGGCGGCCCGCGGCGACGACGCCTCGGCCCTCGACCTCCTGGCCGAGGCCCCGCGTGCCTCGCGGCGGATCCCCGACACGCATGCGTGGGTCGATGCGTTCTGCCTCGACGCCCTCTGCGACTTCGCCGTCGCACGTGGCCTGCCCGCGGCATCCGACTGGGTCGACGAGCTCGAGGCGTTCGCCTCGCGGCGCGGAATGCGCGAGCTGGTCGCGCGGGCGGCGTTGCATCGAGTGCGCCTGGGCCAGACTGGAGCCGTGGAAGCAGCCGCCCTCGCCCTGACGACCATCGACAACCCCGCGCTCGACCGCATCGCCGACGCCGCCGGCGTTCCGTCGGCATGAGCGTCGCAGGGCACCACGGCCCCGACGAGGAACTCCTGCGGGTCATCGCCGAGACGGCGGCCGACCTGGCCGCCGACGCGGCGCGCGTCGAGCGCATGCGGAACGAGATCGAGGAGGGGTTCGACCTGCTCCGCGGCACCGAGAAGGCGGTGTCGGTCTTCGGTTCGGCACGAGCCCGCCCCGACCATCCGCACTACCGCCTCGCCCGGCGCATCGGATCCGGGCTGGCCGAGGCCGGGTTCACCGTGATCACGGGCGGGGGTCCGGGGGTCATGGAGGCCGCGAACCGCGGCGCCGTCGAGGTCGGCGGAACCTCGGTCGGGCTCGGCATCGAGCTGCCGCACGAGCAGGGGCTCAACGAGTACGTCGATCTCGCCCTCGACTTCCGGTACTTCTTCGCCCGCAAGCTGATGTTCGTGCGATACGCGTCGGCGTTCGTGGTGCTGCCCGGCGGGTTCGGCACGCTCGACGAGCTGTTCGAGGCGCTCACGCTCGTGCAGACCGGGAAGATCCACGACTTCCCGGTCATCCTCGCCGGATCCGACTACTGGCGCGGCCTCGTCGAGTGGATCAGGGACCGGCCTCGGGAACACGGATACATCGCGCCCGACGACCTCGACCTCGTGACCGTGTCCGACGACGCCGACGAGATCGTCGCGCTCGTGCAGGCCGGCTGGGAGCGCCAGCGCACGCACGAGGAATCACCCGACACGGTCTGAGACGACCGGCGGCTCGCGACATCCGGAACCGGCGCGGGTCGCGGTCACCCAACCCGCCGTCACCGGACCCGCCGTCGCCCGCCCCGCCGTCACCGCGGCCGGCGACCGCGCCGCCTGGCCGTCCACGCGAGGTAGGCGCCCATCGCACTGAGCACGCCCAGCCCCGTGCCGACCATCGCACCCTCCCACGAGCGCCATTTCCGCTCACGCGAGACCACGTTCCCGATGCCCGAGATGAACGCCGCGCTGATCATGCCCGCCACGAGCCGGTTGCCGATGCGCTCCACCCGGCCGACGATCGGGTCGAGTTCGGCCGCCCGCAGGTGCACTTGGACGCCCGTCGTGTCGACCTGGTCGACCACGCGCCGCAGCACGCCCGGCAGGTCGAGGGCGAGCTCGCCCATGTCCGCAGAGGCGCGCGCGAGGCGCCTCGCGAACACGAGCATGCTCGTACGCTCGCGTGCGAGCCGCTGCGCATACGGTTCGAGCGACTCGCCGAGCCGGAAGTCGGGGTCGAGCTTCACCGCGAGGCCCTCGATCTGCAGCAGCGCCTTGAACAACAGCGCCATCTCGCGCGGCAGGTGCAGCCGGTTGTCGCGGAGGATCCCGAACAGGTCGCCCATCATGCGGGCGAACGGCGTCTCGCGCAGCGACCGCAGCCGGTAGTGCGAGAGGAAGACCCGGAGGTCCTCGCGCAGCACCTCGCGGTCGATGGTCGCCCCACCGACCGACATGCCGATGAGCGCCGTCGCGAGCAGGTCGTGGTTGCCGCGCACCAGGGCGATGAAGAGGTTGCTGAGGTGGCCGCGCAGTTCCTCCTCGACGATGCCGACCATGCCGAAGTCGATGAGGGCGATGGTGCCGTCGTCGTGGATGAAGAGGTTGCCGGGGTGCAGGTCGGCGTGGAAGAACCGGTCCTCGAACGTCATCTTCAGCACGATGTCGGCGCCGCGCCGGGCGATGTGCTTGCGGTCCACCCCCGTGGTGTCGAGGGTCTCGCCGTCGCCGACGTTGGCGCCGTACATCCGCTCGAGGGTCAGCACGCGCGAGGACGTGAACTCCCAGAACACGCGCGGGATGAGCACGTCGGGCTCATCGGCGAAGTTCTCGGCGAAGCGCTCCGCGTTGCGGCCCTCCTGCAGGTAGTCGAGCTCGGCGCGAATGGTCTTCGCGAACTCGTCGGCGAGGCCGGCGGCGTCGTACTCGCGCGCCAGGTTCCACGTGCGGTCGGCGCGCATCGCGAGATTCTGCAGGATCTCGACGTCCTGCTGCACCTGGGCCACCGCCCCCGGGCGGCGGACCTTCACCACGACCGGCGTGCCGTCCTTCAGGGTGGCGGCGTGCGCCTGTCCGATCGAGGCCGACGCGAGCGGATCGTCGTCGAACCGGGCGAAGATCTCCTCGGGCTCGCCGCCGAGCTCCCGGCGGATCACGTCGCGGATCAGGTCTGCAGGCACGGGCGGTGCGGCATCCTGCAGCTTGACCAGTTCGTCGACATAGCCGGGGGGAAGCAGGTCGGGTCGCGTCGACAACACCTGTCCGAGCTTGATGAACGTCGGCCCGAGCTCCTCGAGTGCGCGCCGCAGGTGCGCGGGAGACTCGTGGGTCTCGGCACCGGATGCCCCGGCCGCGCGGTGCCGGAACGGAAGCCGGTCGAGGCCGATGAGGCCGCCGAGGAAGCCGAGGCTGTGCCGTCGCAGGACCGCGGCGATCTCGCGGTAGCGGGCGGTATGCGTCGTGTCGGCTCGGCCGGCGCTCATGGTGATCCCTCGTCGTGTCTCAGGCCGCTTTCAACGTACACCGGGCCCGCCCGGGGCCGCCTCGCGACATCCGCTCGCCCGCCTCGCGACATCGAAAAGGCGCGGATGCACGGTGCAACCCTGCATCCGCGCCTTCTCGATCGGACATCCGGCTCACGAGTCCGCGTTCGACGTCGGGAGGGGTACCGCCAGCAGGGCGCGCACGCCCGCCACGAACGTCGCCCGATGCGCCCCGAGGTCGTCGTCGGTCACCTCCACGACGTGCCATCCCGCGGCGGTGAGCCGGCGTCGACGTCGCACGTCCTCCTGCCAACGTCGCCGATCCGTGCGATGGATGTCGCCGAGGTACTCGATGGCGATTCGGCGCTCGGGATACGCGAGGTCGGGATGCACGACGGCGCCGTCGGGCAGCTCGACCGGCGGGTTCGGAACCGGCTCGGGCAGTCCGGCGTCGACGATCGTGAGCCGCAGGTGACTCTCCCTGGGCGACTCGGCGCCCACCCGGACGCGCGGCAACGCGGCCGCGAGGTTCACCCGGCCTCGACGGGCACCCCATCGCACCGCGGCATCCCGCAGCTCGTCGATCGTGGCGAGCGCCGGCTCGCGCACCCTGCCGCGACGCCGGCCGGTCACGATCGCGTCGCCGAGCGCGACGAGGTCGTACGTCGACATCCCACTGGCGAGCTGGCACCAGACGACGGCTGGCGCAACGACCGGGAGCCCGTCGTGCAGCAGGATGGGCGGGGCGACGGATGCCACGTGGCCGACGACTCCGCGCCCGCGAGCCCGCGTGGCACTGGGGCGGGCGAGGACGTGCACCTCGACCGGCTCTTCGGGCAGCGGCAGATGCAACAGCATCGCCGCGGTCGCGTGCGAGAACGCCTCTCCTTCGCGGAGCAGCGGTTCGTAGGCACGACAGCGGTCGACGACCTCCTCGAGGTGGAGCCCGATCGAGCGAGCCCCGGTGTACGGTCGCTGCACGTCGGCAGCGCGCAGCCGCCCGCGGCTCGCGGCGTGGAAGTCGTGGTCGCGGACGCGGAAGGCGGCCCCGTGCAGATACGGAGCGAGCGGGGTACGTCGGGTCATCCGCTCACCCTGCCGAACGGTGCGGCGGGGCGCCTGCCGCTCTCCACAGCCGCCACCCCGCGCCGACGCAGTCACCTCGGCGCACCGCATCGCGGCTGTGATCGAAAAGTCGCGAATGCAGGGTCGCACCATGCAAACGCGACTTCTCGATTTCCGTTCGGCGACGCCCCCATCGATGTCCCGATCCAGAAGTCGCGAATGCAGGGTCGCACCATGCAAACGCGACTTCTCGATTTCCGTTCGGCGACGCCCCCATCGATGTCCCGATCCAGAAGTCGCGAATGCAGGGTCGCACCATGCAAACGCGACTTCTCGATTTCCGTTCGGCGACGCCCCCATCGATGTCCCGATCCAGAAGTCACGAATGCAGGGTCGCACCATGCAAACGCGACTTCTCGATCTCCATAGGGCGACGCCTTCCATCGCGCACCGGCACCAGAGACGGCCCGGACGAGAATCGGACCCCCGCCGAGTGGCGAGGGTCCGATTCCCGGGGGGATCTTTCGAGGCGTCAGTCGCCCGCGGGGGCCTTGCCCTGGGTCTTCTCGTCGGCGATGTCGCCGGCGCCCTCGGCGGCCTCCTTGCCGCCCTGGCTCTTCTCCTCGGCGGTCTCCAGCCCGTCCTGCGCGTGCTCGCCGGCCGTCTCCTGGCCGTTCTCGGCGTGCTCGGCGGCGTTCTCGAGGCCGGCCTGACGCTTCTCCTCGGCGTTCTCGAGCGCAGCCTCGCGCTTCTCCTCGCCCTTCTGGCGCGCATCCTCGGCGGTCTGCTGGCCGAACTCGCTGTTCTCGAGACCGGTCTCGCTGACGTTGTTGCCCGGGTGCCCGGTGACCTCGTTGAAGACCACCTGCGCGTCCTCGGGCAGCACGCCCGCCGCGCCCGCGGCGCCCGCGCCGCCGACGCCCACGAGCGCTGCCGCGCCCGCTCCGATGGCGATCTTCGCCGCGAGGCCGAGGCCCATGAATCCGCTCAGTGCCACTCTTCTTCTCCGTGTTCCCGGCGTCGACACCCGGTTCGCGGGTGCCGTCGCCGAAGTCGTTGCGTACTGTCCGTCTGCCGAAGGCGTGAGCCTCGCCACTCGTTCGAGGTCGAGGCGGGCCGCCAGCGCAGCCGAGGGCCGCGGTGGCGGCTCGAGCGAGTCACGCCGGAACGCCGCGACGGCATGTGCCACGACCGCGAGGTCGTCGCGGGCTTCGGGTTCCTGCCCGCGCATCACGACCGCAGCGTCGTCGTCGGTGATCCGGTGTGATCTCATCTCACTCCCCGCTATCGATGGATGCCGCTCCAGGGGTACGGCCTCCGGCGAACTTCTTTCGCAACGACTCGAGCGCGCGACGTTGCAGGGCCTTCACGGCGCCCTGACGCTTGCCGAGCACGTCGGCGACCTGGTCGACGGTGAGGTCGCCGATGATGCGCAGGACCATGACGTCGCGCTGGTCGGGCGGCAGCCCGTCGAGGAGAGCCCGCGTCGAGGCATCCGACATCTGGTGCATCGCCGCCTGCTCGGCACTCGGGCTGCGACGCTCGTCGAGTTCGTCGCTCCACTCGACGTGGTGGCCGCGCTTGGACCGTCGCCGCAGTTCGTCGACGAGGCGTCGATAGGCGATGGTGAACACGAACGTGCGGAACGCCGCCGCGTCGCCGTGGAAGCGGTCGAGACTGTCGAAGACGGCGAGGAAGACCTCGCTCGTGAGGTCTTCGGGCTCCTGCGACCCACGGGCGCGGAGGAACGCCACGACCGCGGGCGCGTGGTCGACCCAGAGGTTCGTGCACGCCCATTGCGCACCCGACTGCGCGGCGAGGAGCACCGCCTGGAACGCATCGTCGGGGGCGGCGTCGGAGGGTGCCGAGCGTGACGCCGACCTCCGGCGGGAGGTCGCGCGGGACAGTGCGCTCTCGGGGTCAGCCATGTCGGGGTCAGAGTGTAGGGGATCGCGCGGGCCGTCGGGTGGGATGATCCACAGGCGGCGGCACCTCGGCGCCGCTCGGAGGCACTCCGGTAGGGTGCGAACGGTGACCGGGTTCTGGGTCTTCCTCGTCGGCCTCCTCGCCACCATCGGCGGAGCCGAGCTCCTCGTGCGCGGCGGCACCCGCCTCGCCGCCCGACTCGGCATCTCGCCCATGGTGATCGGCGTCACCGTCGTGTCGCTCGGCACGAGCATCCCCGAACTCGCCATCGGCATCGATGCCGCCCTGCGGGGCAGCGGCTCGCTCGCGCTCGGCAACATCGCCGGCACCAACACCCTGAACCTGCTGCTCATCCTCGGACTCGCGGCCGTGGTGCAACCCCTCACGCTGCGCTCCCAGGTCATCCGCCTGGACCTCCCGATCATGGTCGCGGCCGCGGTCGCGCTGCTGCTCGTCGCCCTCGACGGCGTCGTGACCCGTCTGGACGGCGCCGCCCTCATCGCGCTCGGCCTGCTCTACTCGGTCCTGATCGTGCGGGCCGCGCATCACGAGAGCGTCGCGACGCGGGTCGAGTTCGCGCGAGAGTTCGGCGAGCCCCGCATCCGAGCCGTCTCGGCGAAGGGCCGAACGGTGCGAGACGTCATCTGGCTCGTCGCGGGTATCGGCGTCATCGTCGTCGGTGCCGACTGGCTCGTGAACGGGGCCGTCGACCTCGCTCGCGGCTTCGGCGTCTCGGAGGCGCTCATCGGTCTCACGATCGTCGCGATCGGCACGTCGGCACCCGAACTCGTCACCGCGATCGTCGCGACCATCCGCCGCGAACGCGACATCGCGGTCGGAAACCTGATCGGCAGCAGCGTCTACAACATCGTCTTCATCTTCGGCGTGACGAGCATGGTCGCGTCCGACGGCGTTCGCGTCGAACCGGAGCTCATCGCGATCGACCTCCCCGTCATGGTCGCCGCCACCGTCGCCTGCATCCCCGTCTTCATCACCGGCAGTCGCATGCGGCGCCTGGAGGGCGCGGCGTTCGTCGTCGCGTACGTGGTGTACCTCGGCACCCTCGTCTTCCTCCGCACCTGAGGCCGGCCCGCACCCGGGCACCGGCAGGTCTTACGGAACCGGGACGGATGCCCGCGATCCCCACCCGCACGCCCGGTGCGGACGTAGTCTGTGAGCGTGTCCGCCGCCGCCCCATCGCCGACCGGCAACGAGGACCTCGTGGGCCGACGCGTGCTGCTCGTCGACGACGACCCCACGGTCGCCGAGGTCGCCTCGAGCTACCTGCGCGCCACGGGATTCGTGGTGGAGGAGGCGGGCGACGGCTTCGCCGCGCTGCACGCCGCCGAACGGTTCGCGCCCGACCTCATCGTGCTCGATCGCATGCTGCCCGGCATCGACGGGCTCGAGGTGTTCCGCCGGCTGCGCGAGCGCGTCGCGACCCCGGTGGTCCTGCTCACGGCCCTCGGGTCCGAGGACGACCGCATCGCCGGCCTCGAGGCCGGCGCCGACGACTACCTCGCCAAGCCCTTCTCGCCACGTGAGCTCGTGCTGCGCGTGCAATCGGTGCTGCGTCGTTCGATCGACGAGTTCACCCCCGAGTCCGTGCTCGAGTACGGCGGATTCCGGCTCGACCCGTCGGCGCGCATCGCGACGAGGGACGGTGCCGAGCTGCAGCTGACGGTGCGCGAGTTCGACCTGTTCGAGTTCCTGCTGAAGCATCCGAACCAGGTCTTCAGCCGTGAGGACCTGCTGCGCACGGTGTGGGGCTGGACCTACGGCGACCTCTCGACGGTGACGGTGCACGTGCGCCGGCTGCGGGAGAAGATCGAGCGCGACCCGCGCTCGCCGGCGCTGCTCACGACCGTGTGGGGCGTCGGATACCGGTTCACGATCGGGGGTGCCCAGGATGCCGTGGTCTGATCTCGTGGCGATCGCCGGGATCGCACTCGCCACGACGGCGGTCGTCACCGGGCTCGGCGTGGTGGCGCTGCTCGCGCTGCGACGGGCGTCGGTGGTCGTGCAGGTGTGCGTGCTCGTGCTCGCGGCCATGGTGTCCGTCGTCGCCGGCATGGTGGGCGTCGCGAACCAGATGTACCTCTCCGAGCACGACCTCACCGTCGCGGTGGCGGTCGCCGCGATCTCGGGCGTCGTGTCGCTCGCACTCGTGGCCGTGCTCGGCTGGCTCGTGGCCCGCAACTCCCGCACGCTGTCGCACGCCGCGCGCCGCATCGCCGACGGCGAGCGGCTGGAGTCGGCGGGCCGGTACTCGAACAGCGAGTTGAACGCCCTGGCCGACGAACTCGTCGCGACGAGCGCGAAGCTCGCCGAGTCCCGCGAGCGCGAGCAGCGCATCGCCGCGTCGCGCCGGGAACTGGTCGCGTGGATCTCGCACGACCTTCGCACGCCGCTCGCGGGCATCCGCGCGATGGCCGAGGCCCTCGAGGACGGCATCGCGCCCGACCCGGCCCGTTACCACCGGCAGATGCGCATGCAGGTCGACCAGCTGTCGAGCATGGTCGACGACCTGTTCGAGCTGTCGAAGATCGACTCCGACGCGTTGCACCTCTCGCTGAAGGAGGTGTCGCTCTCCGACGTCGTGAGCGACACGGTGGCGGACCTCCGTCCCGCGTCACGCGGTCGCGACATCCGCATCGAGTCGCCGCTCGCCGAGGACCTCGTGGTCATGGCCGACCCCCGCGAACTCTCGCGGGCGATCGGCAACCTCCTCATGAACGCCATCCAGCACACGCCGCCCGGAACGCCCATCTCGGTGGCGGTCGGGCTCGTCGACGACCGCGCCATGGTGTCGGTCATCGATGAGGGCGGCGGCCTCGACGAGGCCGACCTCGAGCGCGTGTTCGAGCCCGCGTGGCGCGGTTCGAAGGCCCGCACGCCGTCGCTGCACGACGGCGCCTCGGGCGGCGCGGGACTCGGGCTCGCGATCGTCAAGGGCATCATGAGCGCCCATCGCGGCGAGGTCGCGGTGCGCAACGTGCCCGGCGGCTGCCGCTTCGACCTGCTGTTGCCGCGGGATGCGTCGCTCGGCGTCTGACGCCGAGCGCGCGCGATCCCGCGGGACCTTCGACTCGGCGACGGGGCCCCGGGCGGCGTATCGTCACCTGCGCACGACGGAGGGGACGGCATCATGGGCAACCCTGGAGAGCACGGGATCCGCGAACTCGAGGTGCGGATCCCCGATCGCGGCGTCGAATTCGCCGCCACGATGGCGGTGCCGCCCGAGCCCACGGGGTTCGTCGTGTTCGCCCACGGCAGCGGCAGCAGTCGGCACAGCCCACGCAACCGCTTCGTCGCAGAGACGCTGCAGCGGGCGGGCCTCGGCACGCTCCTCGTCGACCTCCTCGCCGTGCAGGAGGAGGCCGATCGGGCGAACGTGTTCGACATCGAACTGCTCGCCGACCGGCTCATCACGGCGGTCCGCTGGCTCGGCGAGCGCCCCGAGGCGGCTGGGCGCCCGATCGGGTTCTTCGGTGCGAGCACGGGTGCCGGGGCCGCCCTCCAGGCGGCCGCCGATCCGATGGTCGACGTCGCCGCCGTGGTGTCTCGCGGCGGTCGCCCCGACCTCGCCGGCCCGAAGCTCGCCGACGTGCGCGCGCCCACCCTGCTCATCGTCGGCGGCGACGACACGACCGTCATCCAGCTGAATCGAATGGCACTCGCCCAGCTGACCTGCCCCGCCGAACTCGAGATCGTGCCGGGCGCCACGCACCTGTTCGAGGAATCCGGCACGCTCGAGCAGGTGGCGGATCTCGCGCGAGACTGGTTCCTGCGGCACCTCGGATCCGCGGCGTGACCAGCCCCGCCGCCGCCGGCCGCGACCCGGCGGGGCTGCACCGCTTCATGTACCTGTGGATCGGCGCGGCGATCCTGACCATCGCGCTGACCTGCTCAGCCGCGCCATCCCGCCCGACGAGCAGCACCCGGTCGAGGACGCGCTGAACGTCAGCGCGGTGCAGCCGGCAGGGTGAGGGATGCGTCGATGCCGCCGCCCGGGCGCGGTTCGAGTCGTGCGGAACCGCCGCTCGCCCGGGCCAGCTGCGCCACGATCGCGAGGCCGAGGCCACTGCCCTCGCCGTCGGGGGAGCCCCTCCAGAAGCGATCGAACGCCCGCTCGCGCTGCTCGGGCGCGAGCCCGGGTCCCTCGTCGAGGACGTGCACGGTCACCCGGTCGGCGGCCTCGACGCGCACGGTGATCGTCGAGCCGGCGGGGCTGACGCCGAGGGCGTTGTCGAGGAAGTTGTCGACCACCTGCTCCACCGCGGTGTCGACCGCCACCGCAGGAGCGCTCGCCGGGCCCTCGTAGCGAATGGCGATGCCCGCCTCCTGCGCGAGCGGGAGCCACTGCTCGACACGCTCCCGCGCGGTCTCCGCCACGTCGTGCACGCCGGTGGCGGCGGACTCGGCCTCCGCGCGGCTCAGGGTCAGCAGTCCGTCGATGAGGGAACCGAGGCGGTCCAGTTCGGCATCGGCGGCCGCGAGTCGCTCGGCCGCGGCATCCGGATGGGAGTCGATCAGCTCGCGTGCGCCGTCGAGCCGAAGCCGCAGGGCCGTGAGCGGCGTTCGCAGCTGGTGGGAGGCATCCGACGCGAACGACCGCTGCAGTTCGATGAGCGTCGCGAGCCGCTCGGCCATCACGTTGAACGAATGCGCGAGCGATCGCACCTCGGGCACGCCGGCGCTCTCGTCGGCACGGGCGGCGAGGTCGCCCCGCGCGAGCTGCTCCGTCGCCGCCTGGAGCAGTCGCAGCCGCCGGGTCACGCCCGAGGCGAAGACGAATGCGACCAGCCCCGCCAGCAGCACCGTGGTGGCGGCGACCGCGGCGAGGCCCCAGACCTGCCGCGCCGCGGCATCCGTCACGACCTGGGCCGGATAGCTGAGGCGCACGGCGCCGAGCACGCCCTCGCCGCTCTGCACGGGCACCGCGACGTAGAGCAGGCTCACCTGCAGCGTCTCGGAGAACCGCTCCCCGCTCGCGATCCGGCCGTCGAGGGCGGCCTCCAGCTCGGGCCGGGACGCGTAGGACACGCCGACCCGCGATTGGTCGGCGTCGCTCGTGGCCACGACGACGCCGTCGGCGTCGACGACCACGACGCGGGCGCCGCTCTGGGCGCTGTACTCCGCCGTGAGCTCGCCCGCCGTCGGATCGGTCGCCGCCGTTCCCGCCTCGAGCTGGTCTTCGAGCCTGGCGGCGAGGACGAAGGCGTCGCGCTCCAGGGTCGTCACCAGTCGTTCCTGCTCCACCTCCGCGAGGTAGAACGCGAACGGCACGTTCTGCACGGCCAGCACGAGCAGCGTGAACCCCATCATGGCGAGCACGAGACGCAGCCTCACGGTGACATGCCTCCGCCGCGCCCGTTCACCCCGGCTCCCCGAATCGGAAGCCGACTCCGCGGACCGCCTCGATCCACCCGGCGTCGCCGAGCTTCTTGCGGATCGCCGCCACGTGCGCGTCGAGGGTCTTGGTGGTGCCGTACCAGCTGGTGCCCCACACGTCGCGGAGGATGTCGCTGCGGCGCATCACGGCACCGGGGTCGCCGGTCAGGTACTCGAGCAGCTCGAACTCCTTCGCCGTGAGGTGCACGGGCTCATCGTCGAGGCTCACCCTGCGACTGCGCACGTCGAGGGTGAGCGGTCCGAAGGTCCGCGACGTCGCGCTCGGCGTCGCCGATTCCGCTTGCGCGACGCGCCGCGTGACGGCGCGGATGCGCGCGGCGAGCTCGCGGAAGCCGAACGGCTTCACGAGGTAGTCGTCGGCGCCCATCTCGAGCGCCAGCACGCGGTCGAACTCGTCGCCCCGGGCGCTCACGACGATGACGGGCAGCGTGGAGGTGGCGCAGATGCGGCGGCACACCTCGACGCCGTCGAGGTCGGGCAGGCCGAGATCGAGCAGCACCAGGTCGGCGT
This sequence comes from Agromyces sp. H66, assembly GCF_004959775.1. Lineage (GTDB taxonomy): Bacteria > Actinomycetota > Actinomycetes > Actinomycetales > Microbacteriaceae > Agromyces. The sequence continues at coordinate 80,704 of NZ_SJZG01000008.1, read as the reverse complement.
CGCCGCCCTCGACCGCCTCGAGTCCCGCCGTGCCGGTCGCCGCGTGGGCGGCGTCGAATCCCGCCTGGCGCAGGGCGTCGAGGATCCCCGCCGCGATCGCGGCGTCGTCTTCGATCAGGAGCACCCGCATGCCACCATTCTGGGTGCGAGACGCACCACCCGGCCTGATGCCGCGGAAATTGGACGAACCTTGGATGTCCCCGGGGCCGCCGCTCACCGTCCCGTCCGTAGCGTTGAAGCCATGAAGACCGCATTCATCACCACCCTCTCCGTGCTGGGTGTCGTCGGCGCCGCCTCGGCTGCGATGGCCGCGAACGCCCAGACGCTCGGCGTGCTCGACCCGCAGAGCGGCACCAGTTCGAGCGTCGTCAGCCTCACCGGCGACGAGGCACCGCTCGGCGCGGTGCCCACCCCCACCGCCCCGCCCGCCTCGACGGCACCCGCGACCGGCTTCCCGGTCGACGGCAGCACGGGTGGCTCCTCGTCCTACGACGACGAATACGACGACGACGAGTACGAGGAGCACGACGAGTACGACGACGAGTATGAGGACGAGTCCCACGATGACGAGGACGACCACGGCTACGAGGACGACGACGACTGATCGACGACACCCCGCCCGTGTCGCACGGGTGGCCGTGGTGACGATCTCGGGGGCGGCCTTCGGCGGCATGCTCGCCGGATTCGTCCTGATCCCGGCGCCGGCCGCCCCCGCGGCGCCCGAGCTCGAGCAGGCGCCTTCGACGCTGCCGGCGCCCGCGCCCGCAGCCCCGGCGCCGGCCGCGCCGGCGGCCGTTCCCGCACCGGCACCCGACGTCGCGCCGAGCGCACCCGTCGACGCCACGACCGGCGGTTCCGGAGGTTGACATGCCCACGTCGATCGCACAGGACGCCGTGCTCGCCGCGGTCACCGCGGGCGGTGGCCGGCCCGCCGTCGCAACCGCGCGCGCACGCCGGATGGGCAACCGCTTCACGATGACGGTGGTCGGGGCCGGGGCCGACGAGGCACGGAAGGCGCTCTCGCTCGCCCGCAGGCTCGACCGGCTCTGGAGTCGGTTCCGCGCCGACAGCGACATCACCGCCCTGAACCTCGCCGAGGGCGCCGCGCGGCGGGTGCATCCCCTCACCGTGCGCCTCGTCCGCGAGATGCTCGACGCGTACCACCGCACCGACGGCGACTTCGACCCCACCCTGCTGCCGGCACTCGTCGCGGCCGGGTACGCGGCCTCGCGCGTGGATCCCGAGCTGACGACGTCGCTGCCCCCGTCGGCGGTGGCGCCGGGGCGCGTCGACTCGGTGCGCGTCGACGGCGAGCGCATCACCCTCGGACGTGGAACCACGCTCGACCCCGGCGGCATCGGCAAGGGGCTCGCCGCCGACCTCGCGGTCGAGCAGGCACTCGCCGGTGGAGCGCTCGGGGCGATGGCGGAGTTCGGCGGCGACGTGGTCGTCGGCGGCGTCGCGCCCGACGGCGTGGCCTGGCGCATCGGCGTGGAGGACCCGTTCGACCCCGCCCGGCATCTCGCGACCATCCGCCTCGCGCGCGGCGCCGTCGCCACCTCGAGCCAGCGCAAGCTGCGCTGGGCCGCCGCCGACGGCACCGACACCCACCACCTGCTCGATCCCCGGGGCATCCGGAGCATCTCGACCGACGTGCAGACCGTCACCGTCATCGCGGCGACCGGGGCGCGCGCCGAGTCGCTCACCAAGCCCGGTTTCCTGCGCCCGATCGACGAATACCTCGCGTGGTTGCCGAGCCAGGGCGCGGCCGGCCTCGCGGTCACGGCCGACGGCGCCGAGCACGTCTCGGAGAACTGGAGCCGGTACCGGTGACCGACCCGCAGTTCTGGTGGTACGTCTCGCGGGCGAGCGCGATCGTGGCGTGGTCGCTTCTCACCGCGACCGTGCTCTGGGGCGTGCTGCTGTCGACCCGCGTACTCCGCGCCGCCGACAACCCGGCGTGGCTGAAGGATCTGCACCGCTACCTGAGCGGCACGGCCATCGTGATGACGCTCGTGCACGTCGGGTCCCTGCTGCTCGACCCCTATCTGCGCGACGAGACGGGCTTCGGTCCGGTCGCAGCGCTCGTGCCGTTCGCGTCCGAGTTCCGACCACTCCCCCTCGCGCTCGGCATCGTCGCGCTCTACCTCATGGCGGCCGTCGCCCTCTCGTCACTGATGATGCGCGTGATTCCGCGACGGGCGTGGAAGGCCATGCACTTCGCGAGCTACGCGGTCGTGGCGCTGGTCGCGTTCCACGCCGCGTTCGCCGGGTCGGACACGGGCACGTGGTGGTACATCATGGTGTCGACCGCGCTCATCGTGGCCACCATGCTCGCGGTGGTGGTTCGGCAGGTCGTGGGCTCGGTCGCCGCGCAACGGCAGCGGGCGGCGGAGCGGGCACGTCAGGTGCCGCAGCGGAACGAGCGGCTCCGCGTCGTCGTCGCGGAGCGGTTGCCGCTCGCCGAGGGCGTCCTGGGCCTGCGTCTCGCGCCCGAGGACGGTGGGCCGGTGCCGGTCTGGGCGCCCGGCTCGCACCTCACCCTGCACCTCCCGAACGGCCTCGAGCGGCAGTACTCCCTCTGCGGCGACCCGGCCGACCGCCGCAGCTTCGACATCGCGGTGCAGCTCTCGGAACGTTCGGCGGGCGGGAGCCGGTTCGTCCACGAGTCGCTGCGCGTCGGCGAGGCCATCGAGGTCGGACCGCCGCGCAATCACTTCGAGCTCGAGCCCGCTCGGGACTACCTCTTCATCGCCGGCGGGATCGGCATCACGGCGCTCACGTCGATGATCGCGTCGCTCCCGGCATCCCGTCACTGGTCGCTCGTCTATCTCGGCCGATCGCGTCGGTCCATGCCGTTCGTGAACCTGCTGGAATCCCGGTACCCCGGTCGCGTCAGGGTGCACGCCGCCGACGAGCAGGCCGGACGCTATCCGGCGGCCGCCGAGGCCGCGCTCAGCAGCGCTCAGGTGTACGCCTGCGGGCCCGCCGGGCTGATGGACGAGCTCACCGCGGCCGTGCCCGCCGAACGGCTGCACATCGAACGGTTCGTGCCGGCCGACCGCGCGGCCGGCATCGTGGTGCAGCCGGTGCACGTCCAGATGCCGGGGGTCGGGTCGTTCCAGGTCCCCGCCGACCGCAGCATCCTCGACGTGCTCGAGGATGCCGGGGCGCCCGTCACCGGGTCGTGCCGCAAGGGCGTGTGCGGCACCTGCGAACTCCGCGTGCTCGGCGGCACGCCGCTGCACCTGGACTCGGTGACCGACGACGCCGCGAAGGACGCGGCAGGGGTGATGTACCCGTGCGTCTCCCGGGCGCTGAGCCCCGAGCTGTCGCTGGACCTCTAGGAGCCGCGGGCGCCGACGCAGGGCAGGTCGGGGCGGTGAGCACACCGGTCAGTCGGCGCGGAGCACCGTCAGGACGAATGTGTCCGGATCCGGACAGGCTTCGTGCAGTGCGGCATCCATTTCCGGTTCCCGGAATCGTGGGTCGTCGCCGACTGACGGGAACCAGACGTATCCCGGCCACGTCTCGACCCAGATGTCGCGCCCGGGCGGCTCGGGGACCTCGATGCCATTGGCCTCCAGGCAGGGGGCGTAGAAGTCGGTCAGGTAGTCGTAGATCCACCCCAGCTCGGCGCTGTTCGGGCCCGGATTCGTGATCTTCGTCGGATGCGCGGTGTCGCAGGCATACGCTGCGATCACGTCGGCTTCGCCGTCACCCGACCAGCCGATGGAATCGGGCGGGCCGTCGGTGTTCCCGAACGTTCTGCCCTCCTCGACGTGCAGGCCGGCCGCCTGATAGCAGGCGCGCAGCACCTCGATACGGTTCTCGTCGGTGACGTAGCCGGCGAAGGCCACGTCGGGTCGGACCGCGTCCGGGTACGCCGACAGCACCCCCTGCCAGCGCCGGTCGGCGTCCTCGAGTCGCTTCGCCTCCGACTGAGCTTCCGTCAGCGGCGGATCAGACTCCGGGTAGGGCGCCAGATCGGGCATCTCGATGCTCACCACGGCCGATGTCGGCTCGGTGGGTGTGGCCGTGGGCCCCGCATCCGGCGACGGCGCGGCGCACCCGGCCAGCACGATGACAGATGCCACCGGAAGGGCGAGAGACCAGCGTGCGGCCGTGGCAGACCGTCGAGCGAGGAGGCGAGTCACACGGTCGATACTTCCGGATACGTGTCTCCGGTTCAAGCGCCCGAACGGCTCCGGAGACACCCCGCCGGGATGATCGCGCGGAGCCGGTTCGCTCTGTCTCCACACGGCGCAACTCCGATTGCCCCGCGCGGCGCCGTGGTGCCCGTTCGAGTCGACGGGCACCACGGTCGCATCTCCTAGCCGGCGAGCATCTCCTCCATGCGCTCGATCTCGGCCGTCTGGCTCTCGACGATCGCCTCGGCGAGTGCCCGCACCTCGTCGTTGCCCGAGTCCCGGATCATCCGGGTCATCTCGATGGCGCCCTCGTGGTGCTCGATCATGCCCTCGAGGTAGAGCCGATCGAACTCGGAACCCGTGGCGTTCTCGAGCGCCTCCATGTCCTCCTCGCCGAGCATGCCGCCCATGCCCATGCCCATGTCGGACGGTGAGTGACCCATCGACGTGCCCGCCCCGACGGCGTCGAGCCAGTCCTCCATCTGCTCGATCTCGGGCGCCTGCGCATCGCGGATCTGCTGGGCGAGTTCGACCACGTCGGGGTCGGTCGACCGTTCGAGCGCGAGGTCGGACATGTCGACGGCCTGCTGGTGATGGGGGATCATCATCTGCGCGAACATGATGTCGCTGGGGCTGAACTCATCGGAGTCCGAGTACCCGCCGCCCATGGGGCCCTGGCCCGGGCCGTGGTCGCCGATTCCCCGGTCGCCGGCATCCCCCGGGTCGCCGAGGTTGATCGTGCAGCCCGTCAGGGCGAGGGCTGCGGCGAGCGCGAGCGCGGCCGTGACGGCAGCGCGGTTCCTGCGTGTGAACATGCTGGTGCTTCCTTGCGTCGGTTGAAGAGTGTCTCGGTGACGGTCGGCGAACGAGCGGATGCCCCGCCCGCGCGCACGAGGCCCATCACGTCCTCGAGATCCCCAAACGGTGCAGGTCGACGTCGGTCCATGACCGGGCGCACGGGTCGCGCCGGTTCGCGGCGGCAGGGCCCCGTCTCGGTGGGATGCCTCGGGCCGGCAGCATCCGGCACCGTCGCACGAGCACGGCCAGCCACAGCAGGCCCAGGCCCGCGAAGACCACGATGACGACGACGACCCCGGCCGCATCGAGCAGTTCGGTGGCGGGCATGGCGCTCGCGAGCGGCTCCTGCGCGGTCTGCGCGGTCGCGCCGGTCGCCGCGATCAGGTCGACGGCTCCGGCGGCGCGATCGCCGTGATCCGTCGTCGACGACACCGTCATCACCGTGCCGTCGGCCATGACGTGCGTCGCCGAGGCGGCCTCGGCGGGGGCGATGCAGATGGCGTGGAAGAGGGGCGCCAGGGCGACCATGAGCGCCACCACGACCCACGCGACGGTCGTGGGCATCCGCATCGGCAGGCCCATGGAATCAGGATCCGTCAGGAGTCTCGGTGCGGGCTGGGAATCGGCTCCCCGGCGGCGCGCCGGAACACGAGCGCGAGCAGCACCCCGGCGGCGATGAGCGTCAGCCAGACGATGCTGATGACGAGGATCTCGAAGTCGTCGCCGCGGTCGATGCCCTGCAGCGCCGAGATCGTCACGAGCGAGATGACCGACGCCGCGAAGCTCGCGAGGAGGAGCCAGCGAACGGCCCGCTCGAGTCCGGTCGGGCGCGCGAAGACGGGCGCGAGGCAGAGGAAGGTCACCGCCATCAGCAGGTATCCCAGCTCCTCGAGCGCGATGAACACCCCGTTCGGGTTGTACTGCGTGAGCATCGCCCACCCGTCGAGCTGCTCCTTCTCGAGGCTCGGCTGCAGCACGGTGACCTGCACGTAGTAGTCGATGAGCAGCACCGCGGCGGCCACCACGGCGACTCCGAAGGCGAGTCGGCTGAAGACCCGCCGCCCCGGCGGCGCGAGTTCGTGGACCGCGGCAACGAGGGCGACGACGAGCAGCATGAGCACCATCGCCGGGTACATCCAGACGTAGTCGCCCGGCCACTGGTCGGCGACGACCTCGTCCGTGAACGGGTACGGCACCACGTCGGGCAGGGCGGTGAGCGCCAGCGCGAACGTCACGACGGTGATGACGGATGTCGCGATCGCGACCCAGAACCCGAAGCGCGCCATCCCGCGCCGTTGGTCTGCTCCCATGGTTCCGAGGCTACGCTCGGTGGCGCAGAACGGGGAAGCCGTGGCCGACATCGACCACGGCTCCCCGTTCAGGCTTCGAACCGCTCAGGCCCGGCGCTGGAACGCGTCCAGGTGGTTCTCCGATCCGGCGAGCAGCCGCTCGAGCACGCTCACCACATCGGCCTCGTCCTCGGCGGCGATGGCGACGCTGAGGTCGGCGATGTCCTTCTCCTCGATCAGGATGCCGACCTGGATCGCCTCGTCGAGACTCGTCGAGCCGCGCGCGATCAGGTCGTCGTAGAGCGCCTGCAGGTCGGGATCGGTGAACACGCCGACCTCGGTCGAGCGCGGGTCGGCGATGCCGCGGTCCGCGAGCAGGGGCGCGACGAGCTCCTGGTGCGTGGTCTCGCTCTCCACGATGTTCGTGAAGATGTTCGACCCCCACAGGTCGCCGAGGGTGACGTACACGTCGTGGGCCAGCTTCTCCTCCTCGATGAGGAAGAGCAGCGCCGTCGTGGTGTCGTAGGCGGGCGCGGCCGCGGGCTCGGGCGTGGCGACCGCCTCGTCGGTCGACGGCGCCTCGGCGGGGGTGGTCGCGACCGCCGTCGGCGCGGCATCCGGCGCCCCGGTCGGGGCGTTCGCCAGTGCGACGGCGACGCCGACGCCGGCGAGCACCACGGCGCCCGCGACGATGCTCGTGGTGATGATGGTCTGCTTCTTCATGACCGTGCCTTTCTCATTCGCACCGGCGTGAGTCGCCGGTCACTGGCGCACCGAATGGCGCTCGCCGCGCTTCGGCGGCACATAGGTGCAGGTGTCCCCCGCGCAGAGCTGCGGCTTCTCCCTGCTGAACAGGCGCTGCAACTCGCAACCCACGCAGATGCCGAAGGCGCTCTCGATGAAGAGCAGGCCCAGGCAGATGCTGCACATCGCGAGCTGGATCTCGGCGGCGACGCCGAGGAATCCCATCGCGGTGCACGAGACGAACGCCAGCACCAGACCGATGATCCAGGCGAGCTTCTTCTGCTGCGCGCCGACCCATTCGGGGCGCTGGCGCCGCACGATGAGCGACCCGATGACGAGGCTCGGCGTGTACCTGGTGCCGACGAACAGCCGCATCGACATGTCGAGCAGGAACGTCATGCCGAACGCCCGCAGCAGCTGCAGGTCCCCGGTCAGCGCGCCGGTCATGACGGCGATGATCCCGAACAGGAACAGCAGCCCGGCGGATGCCCGGACCGCACGTTCGTTCACGACCGGGATGTCGATGCCATCCACGTATTCGCCGATGACGGGGACGTCAGTGTCGGGCGTCGCCGGCCTCGCCACGGGTCGTCACCTCACTTCGAGAAGAGGCGCGAGAAGAAGCCGGGCTCCTTCGCGTGCCCTTCGCACCGCTGGCTGCGCGGCACGCCGCGCATGACCTGGTCGACGTGCTGGCCGCAGCCGGCCCACGTCGTCTTTCCGCACTTCCGACAGGTGACGGCACTGCACATGGATGGTTCTCCTCAGTTCGGGTTCGGGTTCGGGTTCGGGTCGTCGACGGCGCTCAGCGCTCGTCGTGGGTGCCGTCGCACCACTCCTCGGCGGGGACGTACTGCTTGACGCTGTCGACGTGCTGGCCGCAACCGGCCCAGGTCGTCTTTCCGCAGGTGCACGAAACGGGGCTGCACATGGTTGGTTCTCCTCTGTGTGTGGTGGGTGGGTGTGATGGGTGGATACGTTCTAGGTGACGAGCACCGGAATCGCGGATCGCGCCCGCGTGCCGGCGCTCCAGGTCAGGTAGCCGCCGTCGAGGTTGACGGCCTCGCGGCCGAGCTGCGCGAGCAGTCGCACGGCGGTGTGACCGCGTTGGCCGACCTCGCAATGCACGACGAGGCGCCCGTCGGGCAGCTCGCCATGGCGCGACCGGATCTCGTCGAGCGGGACGTTGATCGAGCCGGGGATCGCGCCATCGGCGACCTCCTCGCGCGTGCGTACGTCGACCACCGTCGCGCCCGCGTCGACCTCGGCCTCGAGCTCGTGCCACTGGATGGAGGGCGTGAGACCCTCGGCCGCATTGAGGGCGACGTAGCCGAGCATGTTGACCGGGTCCTTCGCCGACGAGTACTGCGGCGCGTACGCCAGCTCCAGGTCGGCGAGTTCCGAGGCGGTGATGCCGCCCGTCATGGCCGTGGCGATCACGTCGATGCGCTTGTCGACCCCGTCGCCGCCGACGCCCTGGGCGCCGAGGATCCGGTCGCTCGCGGCATCGACGACGAGCTTGAGCGACATCGACTCCGCACCGGGGTAGTAGCCGGTGTGCGAGGCGGGGTGGGTGTGGATGACGCGGATGTCGCGGCCGGAGCGGCGCAGCAGCTTCTCGTTCCAGCCGGTCGCCGCGATGGTGAGGCCCATCACGCCGACGACGGCGGTGCCGAGCGCGTCGCGCACGTGGATCGTCCGGCCCGTGATCGCGTCGGCGACGAGGCGGCCGTGGCGGTTGGCGAGTCCGGCGAGCGCGACGAGGCGCTGCTCGCCCGAGACCGCGTCGGTCTTCTCGACCGCGTCGCCGATGGCGAAGATGTGCGGGTCGCTCGTACGGAGCCGGTCGTCGACCCGGATGCCGCCGCGCTCGCCGATCTCGAGGCCGGCGGCCGCGGCGAGGGCCGTCTCGGGTCGTACGCCGATCGAGGCGAGCACGAACTCGGCGGGCACCTCGGACCCGTCGGAGAGGATCGCCGTGTCGGCGCCGAGCTCGGTGACCTGCGTGCCCAGGCGGATGTCGACGCCGGCGGCGCGGAGGCGGTCGGCGACGGGTCCGGCCATCTCGGGGTCGAGCGGCGGCAGCACCTGGTCGCCGAGCTCGACGAGCGTCACGGCGAGACCGTGGTGCACGAGGTTCTCGACCATCTCGAGGCCGATGAAGCCGGCGCCGATGACCAGCGCGCTCTCGGGGGCGACGGCGAGTTCGGCCATCGCGGCGTCGACGTCGTCGATGTCGCGCAGGGTGAGCATGCGCTCCCCGCCGGGGAGGGGCGGTCGCACGGGCGTGGCGCCGGGCGAGAGCACGAGGGCGTCGTAGGCCTCGTCGGTCTCCTCGCCCGTGACCAGGTCGCGAACGCGCACGGTCTTGGCCTCGCGATCGATCGAGACGGCCTCGGTGCGCACGCGCACGTCGAGGTTGAAACGGCTGTGCAGCGACTCGGGGGTCTGCAGGAGCAGGCTCTCGCGCTCCTCGATGACGCCGCCGAGGTAGTAGGGGAGTCCGCAGTTCGCGAACGAGACATGCCCACCGCGCTCGACCACCGTGATGGTGGCGTCCTCGTCGAGTCGCCGCAGTCGCGTGGCGGCGGACATGCCGCCGGCGACTCCGCCGATGATGAGGTAGCGCGTGGTCATGGCACCATCGTACGGATACCCCCGGGGTATTGTCAAAATACCCTCAGGGTATGCGCAGGAAGCGCGTCAGCTCGTGCGGACGTTGCCCATCATGCCGAGATCCTCGTGGTCGAGGATGTGGCAGTGGAACACCGTCTTGCCGGTGATCCCCTCGAATGCGATGCGCACGACCGTGCGGCTCCGGGCCGGCACCGGCACCACGTCGCGCCAGTCGGTGCCGCTCACGGGCTGACCGGCGACCTCGATCACCTGCATGGGCCAGACATGCAGGTGGAAGGGGTGGTCCATCGGACTCGCGTTGACGATCGTCCACTCCTCGAGCGCACCGGCGGCGACCTCGGCGTCGATGCGGTCGAGGTCCCACTCTCGGCCGTCGATGGTGAAGCTCATCCCGCCGCCACCGCGCCCCGGTCCCATCGCGAGCGTGATCGTGCGCGATCCGGTCATCTGCTCGGTGCGCAGGTCGCGCGTGGTCGGCAGCGGCACCGCGAGGTTCGGCGCCGTCGCCGCCGCCCCCGCCACGGTCATGGTGAGCAGGTCGGCACCGGTCGTCGCGCTCGAGGGCCGGCCCAGCATGCCCATCCCACCTCTGTCGAAGGGCAGCGTCTGCAGCACGCTCGTGCCCTCCACGGCGGTCACCATGACGTCGGCGCGATTGCCGGGCAAGAGCTCGATCTGATCGACGTCGGCGGGCTCGGCGTAGCGCCCGGCATCGACGCCGAGCAGTTGCATCCGCTGCCCGTCGAGGCGCAGCCGCAGGTAGCGCGAGCTGCACGCGTTGACGATGCGCCATCGCTCCCGCTCCCCCGGCTTCGCCAGGAGGGTCGCACCGACCTGCCCGTTGACCATCACGATGTCGCCCTCACGGCCCAGCATCCGTTCGGGAGCGGATGCCAGATGCACGTCGTCGCCGTCGAAAGCGATGTCGGAGACGATGAGCAGCCGCTCGCGAGTCGCCTCGACGGGTTCGTCGTCCTCGACGATGATCGCTCCGTAGAGTCCGCGGAACAGCTGCTCCGCGGAGTTGCCGTGGTGATGCGGGTGGTACCAGAACACCCCGGGCGGATGGTCGTCGCCCAACTCGTACTCGTAGTCGAATCCGGCGCCGGGCTCGATCATGACGAACACGTTGTCGCTGTTGCCCTCGGGCGAGACCACGAGTCCGTGCGTGTGCAGGTTCGTCGGCGCGTCCAGCTCACTGCGGAAGGCGAGTGCGATCCGGTCGCCCGGGCGGACCCGGAGCGTGGGGCCGGGCAGGCTGCCGTTGAAGGTCAGCGCCCGCACCTGCCGGCCGGCGACCACGACCTCGGTCAGGGCCGCGGTGAGGGTCAGCTCGAGCCGTCCGCCGGAGCTCTGCAGCACCGCGGGTTCGACGAGCGTGCCGGTGTCCGCATCGGGGGCGGGAGGCGTTCCGGTCGGCGACGGTCCCGGCGTCGGGGTCGCCTGCGGTTCGGGCTCTCCCCGCTGCGCCTCGCTCCACAGGATGAGCCCGCCGCCGGCGAGGGCTGCGGCAGCGACGCCGCCGAGGATCAGGACATTCCGGCGGGTGACGGGTTCCACGGGACGCCCCGGTCAGCTGACGAGGGTCCGGAACAGTTCGTAGACCATGAACGCCGGCCAGAAGATGCCCTGGAAGAACGCCCAGATGAACTCCCAGAAGGCGTCGGCCCGCTGGAAGAAGAAGACCCAGGCACCGATGATGCCGAGTCCGTAGATCGCACCGCCGCCTGCGAAGCATCCGGCGTTCGAGTTCCTGTCGGCCATGAGCCCACCTCCGCTGTCAGGGTACGCACCCGGGCCGCGCCCCGGTCGGGACCTTCGGCCCCCGCTACTCGTCGTCGTCGCGGTCCCACTTGGTGCCGCCCAGGTCGCCGCGAAGCGTGCCCGTGACGTCGTCGACCGCGGCGCCGACCGTGGGCGCGAACCGCTCGGGCGGGAACCGGTCGGCCAGCCCGTACGCCCGCAGCACGTCGACGACCGGGTCCTTCATCTCGGCGAGCACCAGCGTGACGTCATGCGAGCGGAGGTAGTCGTCGAGCTCGACGAGTTCGTCGATGGCGGTCGTGTCGATGTCGGTGATCGGCTCCGCGGCCAGGATCACGGTGTGGATGCCGGGACCGGCCGCCTGGACCCTGGAACGCACGAAATCCTCGAAGATGCCGCCGTTGGCGAAGAACAGCGGCGCGTCGAACCGCAGGATCAGCACGCCGGGGATCCGCTCGCCCTCGGGGTACCGCGAGAGGTCGTGGTAGCCGCGCAGGCCCTTCACCCGGCCGAGTTCGGCACGGTACGGCCGCCAGGACTGGTTCACGAAGGCCAGCAGCGACAGCGCGATCGTGACCGCGATCCCCTCGAGCACCCCGAACACGAAGACGCCCACGAACGCCGCCGCCGACAGGGCGGCATCGACGCGGTCCATGCGGACCAGCCGGAGGAAGCCCCTCACGTCGACGAGCCGGGCGGCGGCCATCACCACGACCGCGGCGAGCGTCGCCGACGGCAGGAGATCGGTCAGCCCCGGGGTGAGCAGCATGAACAGCACGATGAGCAGGGCGCCGACCACGCCGGTCAGCTGCGACTTCGAGCCGGCCTGCTCGGCGACCGGGGTCCGCGACGAGGACGCCGAGATCGGGAACCCGCCGAACAGGCCGCCCGCGATGTTCGCAGCGCCGATGGCGGCCATCTCGCGGCTGCCGCTCACGGTCTCGCCGCGGCGTGCCGCGAGCGTGCGCGAGAGCACGGCGGTATCGGTGAAGGCGACGAGCGCGATGCCCGCCGCGGGCAGCGCGAGGGCCGCGACATCCGCCCACTGCAGCCCCCCGAGGGCCGGGGCGGGCAGGCCCTGCGGGAGCGCCCCGACGACCGGGAGCTCGTCGGACAGTCCGAACAGGGCGGTCACGAGCATCGCGCCGACGACGGCCACGAGCACTCCGGGCACCCGCGACTTCAGCAGGGTGGACGCCAGGATCACGGCGAGCGAGCCCAACCCGAACGCGAGCGGGAGCGGCCGCACCTCGCCGTCGGCGATGCCGGCCGCGATCGCGAGCACCTCGCCCGACGGCGAATCGGCGTCGGTGGAGAAGCCGAGCAGCGTCGGCACCTGCGAGATGATCACGATGAGCGCGACCGCGTTGAGGTAGCCGACGCGGATCGGCTTCGACAGCAGGTCGGTCACGAATCCCAGGCGGAGGATGCCTCCGAGGAGGAGGATGCCGCCGACCATGAGCGCGAGCAGGCCGGCGAGCGCCACGGCGCGCTCGTCGTCGCCGAGCGCGAGCGGAAGGATCGCCGCCGCGATGATCGGCGCGAGTGCGGAGTCGGGTCCGAGCACGAGGATGCGGCTCGGACCGAACACCGCGTACGCCAGCAGCGGCACGATGGTCGCGTACAGGCCGGTCTCGGGTGGCAGGCCCGCGACCTGCGCGTACCCCATCCCGGCGGGGATGAGCAGCGCCGTGACCACGACGCCGGCCCGCAGGTCGGGCCAGAGCCACGCCCGCCGGTAGTGCAGCGCCGTGTCGACGCCGGGCGGCAGCCACCGCCCCATCCCCTTCGCGGCCATCTCGACTCCTCGCGCTCCATCATCGCGGATGGAGGAGTCGGCGCGCAGGCCGAAGGCGATGGGGCGTCGGATGCGACGCCGTGGCGGTTACGCGGTCGCGGCGGCGTCCTGGGCGTCGAGGCTCTTGCGCACCTCGTCCATGTCGAGGCCCTTCACCGCGGTGATGAGCTGCTCGAACTGCGCGGCGCCGAGCGCACCGGGCTGCGAGAAGACGAGGATCTGGTCGCGGAAGGCCATCAGCGTCGGGATCGAGGTGATGTTCGCGGCCGCGGCGAGCTGCTGCTCGACCTCGGTGTCGACCTTGCCGAACACGATGTCGGGGTACTGCTGGGACGCAGCCTCGAAGACGGGCGCGAACATGCGACACGGACCGCACCACGCGGCCCAGAAGTCCACGAAGACGATGTCGTTCTCGGCGATCGTCTTGCCGAAGGACTCGACGGTCAGGTTGGTGGTAGCCATTGGTTCCCTCTGAGTGAGATTCGGTGGGCCGGAGGTCGGCCCTCGTAGTAGTATAAGCAATACCCCCGGGGTATTTATTCCAGAGAAGGGACACCGAAGGTGCCCGAGACGCACGAGACGCCCAGCACGGATGCCGCCGCATGGGACGCGCGCTACCGCAGCGCCGCCGAAGCGGGCGGGCGCGAGTGGGCGGCCGAGCCGCACGGAGAGCTCCGACGGGTCGCCGGCGCCCTCGCTCCGGGGCGCGCCCTCGACCTCGCCTGCGGGGACGGGCGCAATGCCGCCTGGCTCGCTCGCCGCGGCTGGTCGGTGACGGCCGTCGACTTCTCAGCAGAGGCGCTCGAACTCGCGCGCTCGCACGCCCCGGAGGGCATCGACTGGGTGCAGGCGGATGTCACGGGCTGGCAGCCCGACGGCGACTACGACCTGATCACCATCACGTACCTCCAGCTCCCCGCGCCGGCAATGCGGTCGGTGCTCGCCCGCGCCTCGACGTGGCTGGCACCCGGAGGCACGCTCATCGTGATCAGCCACGACATCGAGAACCTCGCCGCGGGCGCTCCCGGCCCGAAGAATCCCGCCGTGCTGCACACCCCGGAGCTGCTCCGCGAGGCGGTCGAGGGCCTTCACATCATCACGGCGGAGCGTTTCCGGCGTGACACCGTCACCGATCCCGAGCATCCGGGCGACCATGCCACCGAGGCGATCGACACGCTGCTCATCGCGATCTGCTAGGTTCCGAACAACGGGACCCCATTCGAAAGAGGGAACCAATCATGGCTCGCATCGTCATCCTCGGCGCCGGAGTCGCCGGCCACACCGCGGCCCTGCACGCCAAGCGCAAGCTGGGCGCCGATCACGAAGTGGTCGTCGTCTCGCCGAACTCCAAGTGGAACTGGATTCCATCGAACATCTGGGTCGGCGTCGGCAGGATGCCGGCGGAGAAGGTCGTCTTCCCCCTCGCGCCGATCTACCGCCGGAAGCACATCGAGTTCCACCAAGCCCTCGCCACCGCGATCCGGCCCGACGGCGACGCGGAGGATGCGCGCGGCGCGGTCGACATCCGGTACACCGACCCGAAGCGGAGCGGACAGACGGCGCGGCTCCGCTACGACTACCTCATCAACGCGACCGGCCCGAAGCTGCGCTTCGAGGCGACCCCCGGCCTGGGGCCCGACGGCGGCCACACCGCCTCCGTCTGCACCCCGGGGCATGCGGTCGACGCCGCCGCCCAGTTGGACGACGTCATCGCACGACTGCGGGCGGGACAGCGACAGACGGTCGTCGTGGGCATCGGACACGGCACCTGCACGTGCGAAGGAGCCGCGTTCGAGTACGCCCTCAACGTGGACCACGAACTCCGCGAGGCCGGCGTGCGCGACCGTGCCGAGGTGGTCTACCTGAGCAACGAGCCGGAACTGGGCGACTTCGGCGTGGGTGGCATGGTCTTCGAGGAGAAGGGCCGTCGCGTCACGAGCTCGGAGTGGATGGAGTCGTTGTTCCACGAGCGTGACGTCCGCGCCATCACGCACGCGGCCCCCACCGAGATCACCGACCGCGTCATCCACTACGACTCGGTCGCCGACGGCCCGGGAAGCATCGAGTACGACTTCGCGATGCTCCTTCCGCCGTTCGGCGGGGTCGGACTCGAGGCCTACGACCGCGACGGCAACGACATCACGTCGGAGTTGTTCGCGCCGAGCGGGTTCATGCTGGTCGACGCCGACTACGGGGACAAGCCCTTCGATGAATGGCGTGCGGCCGACTGGCCGCGCACGTATCGGAGTCCGCGCAACCCGAACATCTTCGGCGTCGGCATCGCGTTCGCCCCGCCGCACGCGATCACCCGG
Organism: Agromyces sp. H66; assembly: GCF_004959775.1. GTDB lineage: Bacteria > Actinomycetota > Actinomycetes > Actinomycetales > Microbacteriaceae > Agromyces. Next base: position 65,211 of record NZ_SJZG01000008.1, on the reverse strand, counting down.
CCGGCACGCACCGCAGCCGGCGTCGTCGTGGCACCCGCACCTCCGCGCACGGGCATGCCGTCGGGCATGATGGGGAAGATCGCCGCGTTCACCATCGTCGACCTGATCCGGCAGGGCGGCGACGCGCGCCCGCACGAGGCCCCCATGCCCGAACTCGCCGCCGCGTGCATCGCCTCGACCGGTGCCCACATGCTGCGCGGCTCCGCCGCGACGATGACGATGTCGCCGGTCGTGCCCGACTACCAGCGGTACCCCGACACCGCGGGCCGTGACATCGCCGAGACCCGCGGCGAGATCGGCCTCGCCGGACACTGGCTGAAGCGGATGCTGCACACCGCGTTCATCTACAAGGCCAAGGCCCTGCCGTTCTGGTACCTGATCCCGGAATGATCGACGCGAACTCCCGAGGAGAGACCATGTCAACCATCGACGAGCGCATCCAGGCCGCGCCGCTTCCCAGCGAACGCGAGCGCCGCCGGCGCAACAATCCGATCATCCAGTTCGTTCGGTTCGTCGCACTCTCGTGGGGCATCTTCCGGCTCGCCCACAAGCACGACTGAGTGCACCACGGCGTCACCCGGGCGCCCGCTCCGCTCAGCCCAGTTGCTTCGACAGCACGCCGAGCCCGTCGAGATCGAGCAGCACGATCCGGCCTCGCGCCTGGCGGATCAGTCCGCGAGACGCGAGGTCGGCCATCGCCTTGCTCGTCGACTCGCGGGTCGCGCCGAGCAGGCCGGCGAGCTGGTCGTGGGTGAGGCGGATGATCACATGGCCCGCACGCGATCGGCGCTGCGACGCGGCGAGCCGCACGAGGGTGCCCGCGACCCGGGCCAGCAGCGGGCGCAGGGCGAGGTCGGTCAGCCGCTCCTCGAGTCGCACCACCTGCTCGCCGAGCAGGCGGGAGATGCGGATCGCGATCCTCGGGTCGGAGAGCAGGTGGCGCTCCACCTCCTGCACGCTCAGCTGGCAGATCGCGGCGTCCTCGATCGCCTCGGCGTAGTTGTCGTACATCCGCTGCCCAACGAGGAGCATCTCGCCGAAGACCGCGCCCGGCTCCAGGATCGCCATCGTGAGCGCCTTGCCCTCCTCGGTGACCCGGAAGATGCGCACGCGCCCGGCCTTCAGGATGAACAGCGCCGTCACGGGCTGGGATTGACTGAAGATCAGCTCGCCGTTGCGGAAGCTCCTCGCGGGCGCCATCCGGTCGAAGGCGGCGATCTCCGCCGCGGTGAGGTCGGCGAACAGGTCCACCTCGCTGAGGCAGCTGAACGGCTCCCCGCCTGAGGGCTTCAAGGGGTTCGCCTCCCGCCGCTCGGGTGCCCAGGGGCGCCGCTCCGCGACCGGTGCCGACGTCACATCCATGGCGCACTGCTCGATCATCGCCGCCGCACGAGGGTCGCGACGGCGACGACACCCAGAATGCCACCGTAGAGCACGTGGCCCATCAGCGACGGCAACGTCGTGGCGTCGAACGTGAACGGCGGCATCCCGAACATCATGGGCATCGCGACCAGCGGCCCGAGGACCCACCAGATCGCCCCGTAGGCCATTCCGACGAGGAGGCCCCGCACGTACGTCGTGAGGAGGAGGTTGCCGAACAGCACGGTGAGCCCGAGACCGATCATGATCGAGATCATGAGGTGCACGGCGAAGCCGACGAACGGCGAGTCGGAGCCCACCATGCCGGCGATCATCGGCAGCGTCCCCATCATCGCCATGAGCATGCCGAAGACGATGCCGCCGGCGACACCGCCGATCGCGCCCGCCGCCACCCGGCGTCCGAAGGCGGCCGTGGTCCCTGCCGTGGCGGTGCGCCCGTGGGTCGTGCTGCTGGTCGTGGTGCTCATCGTCGTGCCCTTTCTCGAAACGGTCGGTGCACCGACGGTACGACTCGTCGACGGCCGACGTCTGCGATCCAGCTCACACAGCGGGCAACTGCCAATCGGTGAGCTCTCGCGTCGCGGACTCGAGGGCGCTCGCCGGGGTGAGCCGAAGGAGCGCGTCCCGCACGGGGACCGCCGCCCGCCCCCTCAGGTGCGCGATCCGGCCGATGTTGCGCGAGCGCCGCGCGATGGCCTGCGACCGGGGCCTGCGCAGTCGGTCGTACTCGGCGAGTGCGGCGGCGGGGACCCCGGCTGCATCCGCTCCGGCGAGCAGGACGCTCAGGGTCACCGCGTCCTCGAGACCCTGCCCGCCGCCCTGCCCCAGGTTCGGCGTCATCGCGTGCGCGGCGTCGCCGACGAGCACCACCCGCCCGCGAACGTACGAGCGCAGCGGACGTCGCAGTTCGTCGATGTCGTGGCGGATGACCCGTTCCGGCGGAGTCGCCGCCAGCAGCGCGGGGATCGGCTCGTGCCAGTTCGAGAACCGGCGGTCGACCTCGGCCGCCTCGTCGGGGTAGACCGTGCCGGCCGGAAGGCTCGCCACGCCGAACCAGTACGCACGCCCATCCGCGAGGGGAACGTAGCCGAAGCGCTCCCGGTACCCCCAGCTCTCACCCACGCGACCCGCCATGTCGACGGTCGTCTCGGTGACGCCGCGCCAGGCGGAGTAGCCGGAGTAGCGAAGCCCGGGGTCGTCGGGCATCGACGACCGCACGATGCTGCGGATCCCGTCGGCCCCGACGACGAGGTCGGCGGCGATCGCCTCGACCGGGTCAGGACGGGCGTCCGCGCCGCGATCGGACGCCCGGATCACGACCCCGCCGTCGTCGATCCCGACGACCTCGTGACCGAGCTGGAACTCCGCGCCCGACGCGGCCTCGAACAGGACGGCGTGCAGGGCCGAACGGTGCACCACGCCGTAGTCGGGCGCGATCGGGATCGGCATGATCATGCGTCCGGACGGAGTCCGCTGCCCGCCCTGCCAGCTCGGATCGACGTCCATCCGAAGTCGATCACCGACGCCGAGGTGGTCGAGCGCCCGGTATCCGTTCGCGACGAGGGCGATGCCGGCCCCGACGGGCTCCAGCCTTCCGGCACGTTCGACCACGGTCACCTCGTGCCCCGACCGACTCAGACCCGCGGCGGCAGCGAGGCCGGCGATGCCGGCTCCGACGATGACGATTCGCATGATGTTGCTCCCTTCGATAGATACGTTACCGTATCTATCGAAACATGGCACCACTACACTGATGCGCATGCAGCGGCCCCCGACGAGACGACGAAGCAGTGCCGAGGTGGGCGAGGCGGCGAGGACCGCCGCCCTGTCGCTGCTCGCCGAGGAGGGGGTCGGCGGCGTGACCATGGAGGCGGTCGCCGCTCGCATCGGCACCAGCAAGCCCGTGCTCTACCGCCGCTGGCCGGATGCCGGCGCGCTCGTGCGCGACGCGCTCCTCTCGGCCGCGAAGTACCTCGTGCCCCCTGAGGACACGGGCTCGCTGCGCGGCGACATCCGTTCGGTGCTCGCCGGCTGGGCGGCATCCTTCGGGACCCCGCAGGCCGCGCTCTACCCAGTACTCGTCGGCGCGATCCCCCACGACGCGGTGCTGCGTGCCGCCTTCCGGTCCGACATCGTGGGCTGGCGGCGCGAGGCCATGCGAGAGATCTTCGCCCGGGCGGTCGCTCGCGGCGAGGTCGATCCCGGCACGCCCGTCGACCTCGTGAGCGAAGTGGGCCAGGCGATCCTCTGGCATCGCCTGCTCATCACCGGCGACCCCATCGACGACGCGTTCATCGACCGGATCCTCGACGAGGTCGTGCTGCCGCTCGCCATGGGTCCGCACGCCCCCGGCCCGCACGCCCCCGTCAGCGTCGCCACCGCTCGAGGAGGTCGCGCAGGCCGCGAGTGAGCTCGAGGTCGCGGAGTTCGTCGGCATCGACCCAGCGCGCGGCGGCGGCGTCACTGCCCGCGACCGGCGTGCCGCCCCGGTACTCGGCGGCGAACGTGTGGATCTCGAACACCCCGCCGTCGGGCGTGGCCCGCTCGATCGTGCCGAGTTCCGAGGCCACCCGAACGTCCAGGCCCGTTTCCTCGAGCACCTCCCGGGCGGCGGCATCGACCGGGCGCTCGCCGGACTCGACCCGTCCGCCCGGCAGGGTCCACCGGCCGGCCTCCGGGGGCCCCGACCGCTGCACGAGCAGGATGCGGCCCGCGGCATCCGTCACCACCGCACTCACCGCCATCGTTCGCCCCACACCTCAACGGTAGCGACGACATACTGGGAGCATGACCACCTCCCGCGTCGCCACCTTCCACCCCGCATGGGGCGCCGTCGCGATGACCGCCAGCGGCATCGCCCTCGTCTCGCTCCTCGACCCCTGGGCCGGCAGCGGCGTCGACGACGTGGTGGGAGCCGTCACCCTCGTGCTCGCCCTCGTCATCGCCGTCGCGACCTCCGTCGTGTACATCGTCCGCATGACGGCGCACCGGGAGGCCGTCGTCGACGACCTGGCCAATCCCGTGATGGGCGCGATGACCGCGGCGTGGCCCGCGTCACTGCTCATCGCGGCGCTCGCCGTGCTGCAGGCCGGCGTGATCGACCTCGTCGACGGCACGACAGCGCTCTGGGTCGCGCTCGTGTTCTTCGTGCCGGGCCTCGTGGGCACCCTCATCGTGGGCGTCGCCTTCTACACGCGCGTGATCGGCTCGACCGACGTACCGCTGCAGACGGTCTCCGGCAACTGGTTCGTGCCCGTCGTGCCGCTCGTGCTCGTGCCGAGCATCCTCGTGCGCACCGAGGTGCTCGGCGGGCCGGTCGATCCGGCCTCGCTCGCGTTCGTCGCGGTGGCGACCTGGGGCATCGGATTCGGCCTGTTCCTGCTCCTCGCCGCCATCGTCGGCGGCCGCCTGCTCATCGCCTCGCCGCCGGCGCCGCACGCCGCACCGACGTGGTGGATCTGGCTTGCTCCCATCGGTGCCGGGGGCCTCGGGGTCATCTCGATCAGCCGGCTCTCCGCCGTCTCGGAGGCATGGCCGGATGCCACGAGCGCGGCGTTCCTCCTCGCCGCGATGCTCTGGGGCCTCGGCCTCTGGTGGGCCGTCTTCGCGGGCATCATCATCTCCCGCCAGCGCCGCGAGCTACACTTCCAGCTCCCGGTGTGGGGCTTCGGCTTCCCCACCGCGGCGTGGGTCGCCCTCACCGTCGAACTCGCCCGCCATTGGGAACTCGGCTGGCTCGCCGTCTCCGGCGCCGTGCTGTGGGCCGCGCTCATCGTGGCGTTCGCGGCGGCGATCGTGATGACGGTCGTGCGGATGCGCTCGGGCGCGATGTTCGGGCGGTAGCGGCCCGGCGAAGAGCACTCCCACGGCTCGAAGGAATACCCCCGGGGTATTTCTGGTATCGTGGGGGCGTCGTCTTCGACCACCGACCCAAGGAATCATCCGCATGAAGCTCCTCACCCGCCTGCTCGCCCCCCTCGCCGTCGCGGCCGCCGTGGTCTTCGGCGTCGCCGCCTGCGCCCAGACCGCAGACCCGATCGAGGTGGCATCCGACACCGTCGTCATCGACGTGCGCACGCCCGCCGAGTATGCCGGGGGCCACCTCGAGGGCGCGATCAACATCGACGTGCAGTCGCCCGAGTTCGACTCCCTCGTCTCCGAGCTGCCGACCGACGGCGAGTACGTCGTCTACTGCCGTTCGGGCAACCGCTCGGCAGCGGCGATCGACCGCATGGAGGCACTCGGCTTCACGTCGCTCGTGAACGCCGGCGGGGTCGATGCCGCGTCGAACGCCACGGGCCTCGCGATCACGAAGTGATCCGCTCCTCGGCGGCGCGCCTCGTCGACCGCGCGAACCGCTCGTTCGCCGAGCTGCGATCCTGGCCCCGGTCGCGCGGCTGGATCGCGGTCGGCGCGGGCGTCGGCGCGGCCGCGCTGCTCGTCGCGACCGGGGGCCTCGTCACGCAGGCGACGCCTGCAACCTGGTGGGCGTGGCCCGTCATCGCGGCGGGCGCGCTGCTGTTCGGGCTCGTCGTCGCCACCTTCCGCAGCGCACCGGCGGGCGCCGAGCCCGTCGTCTGCGACCTCCGCTGGCCCGTCCTGGGCTTCGTCGGGCTCTCGCTCGCGACCGAGCAGGTCAGCGCCGCGCCGATGATCGACCCGTTGGTGCGACCGGTGTTCGCCCTCGCCGCGCTCGCGCTGCTCGTCTACGGCCTGGTCGATCGGATGTCGCGTGAACGTCGCATGATCGCCGAACGCCGGCGTCTCGAGGCGGGCGGCGACTCCCTCGAGGGCCTCACCTGCACCACCTGCCGACCCCTCTTCCCGGCGCGCCGCGGCGCGACCGCCACTCCGGCGGACGCCACCTCGCCCGCCGACGACCTCAGTCGCCCGTGACGGCGAACTCGCCGAGCGCCTGCACGCCGCCGGCACGGTAGCTCTCCCAGTCGCGGCTCTCGCCGCCGCCCGGCACCACCCGGTGCTCCCACTCCGAGCGCAGCTCGGTCGCGGCATCCGCGATCCCCTCGGGCGTCGACGCGGCGTCGGTGCGCCGCAGGAGGTCGCCCAGGGCGGCGATCCGGCCCTCGTGGAACTTGCCTGCGGGATACGAGCGGCCGTCCTTCGCGATGGCGCATGCGGTCGTGTCGCCGAGGAGCATCGACAACTCCTCCGCCGCCTCGAGTCGACGGCGCTTCACCGTCGACCGGTCGATCGCCGCGTCGCCCATCGATCCGCCCCCGCCTGCGCGCACGAGTGCTCGCTCACCCATTCCATCACGCCCTCACTCGGCGAGGAAGCGCTCGACCTCCTCGGTGAACATGGCGAACGCCGGCTCGTCGGCCTGCAGGATGTGGTTGCGGCCGGGCAGCCCGACGAGTCGGCTGCCGGCGACCATGGCGTGCAGCTCCTCCGCCTCCGAGAACGACCAGACGCGGTCGCCCGTCGTGTGCAGGATGAGCGTCGGCACGTCGATACGGCGGGCCTCGGCCGTGCAGTCGAGGGAACCGAACGCGCGCCAGAGACGGAACGCGTTGCGGGGCGAAGTGGAACGGCGCTGCAGCTCGTCGAACGCGCGCCAGGTGTCGAGCGGCCCGTCTGGCAGGAACCGCGCGTCGTACACCTGCCGGAAACCCGACTGCTCGCTTCCCCACGAGACCTTCATCAGCTCACCGAGCGCCGCCAGTTCGCGACGCTCGTCATCGGTCGCCCTCGCCCAGGTCGAACGTGCGCAGGTGCCGAAGACGATCAGGTGGCTGACCCGCTCGGGATGCCGCGCCGCGTAGGTGATCGCGATCGGCCCACCCTGCGAGATGCCGAGCAATGGGAACCGCTCCAGGCCGAGGTCGTCCACCACGGTCTCGAGGTCGCGGACCCACGCGTCGAGGGCGTACGACTCGACGTCGACGTCCCAGTCGGAGAGCCCGCAGCCTCGCTCGTCGTAGCGCACGAGGGTGTGCGTCCGCGAGAGGGCCTGCCACATGTGCCGCCAGACGGGACTCGTCCAGTCGTGGTCGAGGTGCGTCAGCCAGTTGCTCGCCTTCACCAGGGGCGGGCCGGCGCCGCTCGTCGCGTAGGCGAGGCGCACCCCGTCGACCGCGGTGCAGAACCGCACCTGCTGGGTGAGGGGTTCCGCATCGACGGGTGGGGATTCGCGCGCACGGGCCGCAGCCGATCGACGGTCGAGCGCCCGCTCGCGCAGCTCGCGCGCCTCGACGCCGGGGCCGAACCCGAACTCGGCCTCGAGCGTGCGTGCGAGCAGGTCGTACTGGTGCAGTGCGCCGGTGCGGTCGCCGGCGTCGAGCCGCGCGCGCATGATCGCGACGTGGGCGTCCTCGTCCGTCGGGTCGATCGCCACGAGCTGCTCGAACCGGCCGGCTCGGCGCAGCAGATCGCGGCGCAGCAGTTGCAGCCGCCGGCGGTGGATGCCCGTCCAGTCCTCGTAGAGGTCGAACGGCAGGAGGTCGCCGGCGTACCCGGCCAGCGCCGCCTCGACGGCCGCCTCGGCCATCGCCGGATGGCGAACGGATGTCGCGCGGCCCGCCGCCTCCTCGAACTCGAGCGCGTCGACCCTGAGGTCGGCGTACGGGAAGAGGGCGACGGTGTCACCTTCCAGGACGATCGCGTCGTGGCGGCCGGTGGCGCGCCGCACGAAGTGGGCGGCCTTGTGCAGGCGGTTGGCGACCGACTCGGGCGTCGCCTCTGGCCAGAGCGCGTCGATCACCTGTTCGCGGTGCAGGCGGTGGCTCGGGGTGAGCGCCAACAGCTTCAGGAGGTGGGCGGCGTCTCGCCGCGCGAAGCCCGCCGGGTCGAGGGTGACCCCGTCGACCGCCACCTCGAAACGCCCGAGCACCCGCACCTCGACCCGCGTTGTCGTCGCGGGCGGCGTTCCCCTGGTCACGGCGCCGCTCCTCTGCTCGGCTTCATCTCCTGGGACGAACCTACCTCCCGACGAACCTACAGCCCGATGAACGGCACCATCGCGGTCAGGATCGCCGAGACCGCGAAGATCGCCGAGCCGCTGATGACGAGCAGCAGTTGCACGCGGTACTGCCGCACGACCGCGGCGATGCCGAGGAGGAACAGCGAGATCGACATCAGCACCGTGTAGAGCATGAGCCGGTCGCTGAGGCTGTTCGCCTCGTCACCCTCGACCACGGCCGCATCCGCCTCGGCCTTCGTCTCGTGATAGCCGCCGAACAGTGCGGCCAGGTAGTCCTCGCTGTCGAGGGGACTGTAGTAGGTCTCGGGGTCGGCGGCATTCTCGGCGTCGGCCCACTGGATGGCGGCGGCGAGGTCTTCCGAGACCGCTTGGAACACGAGCACGTCGGCCGTGCTCTGCGCATTGGCGGCCGCCACGGGGTCGCTGCCCTCGGCCTCGATCGACAGCTGCAGGAGCTGGTTCCAGAGCTCGGCGTCCTGCACGTACGTCTGGTTGCCCTCGAGGTAGAGCGACTCCGCCTCGCCCGCCAGGGCCGTCCCGCGCTGGTAGGCGCCGGCCATCCGGCTGTCGTACAGCGCGGCCTGGAACGACGCGTAGGCGATGCCGATCGACACGATGCCGAGGAGGATCGCGATGACCAGCTCGAGGCGATCCTTCTTGCGCTGCTCATCGGCGACGGATGCCGCGGCGGAGTCGCGCGGGGCGATCGGGGTCTCGGCGGACATGGCGGCTCCCGGGGCTCTGGGCGTGCGGCGTGCGGCGTGCGACGTGCGACGTGCGACGTGCGACGTGCGACGTGCTCAGGTTACGGCCGCGAACCGGCACGTCACGCCGGCGGATCCACCCCAGTTCGGGGTCAGGCGTCGCGCGGGTGGTGCTCGACCCTCTGCCAGATCGGCGGATGCGGCATCCGGTTCTCGCGGTAGAGCTTCTCCGCGAACGGCGCCCACACGACCAGCGCGGCCCCCGCGCCCACGAGCATGCCGCCGAACACGTCGGAGATCCAGTGCGCACCGAGGTACATGCGGCTCGCCATCATCAGCAGCGTGTACGCCGCGCCGGCGACCCACACCCACGTGCGGAGGAGGATCAGGCCGAGCGCCGTCGCGATCACCGCCGCGTTCGACGCGTGCCCCGACGGGAACGAACCGAAGTCGGGGTGCACGAGGATGTCCTCGGGTCGCACCCGGCCGACGAGCACCTTGAGGACGCGCGTGACCAGCCCGCTCGCCGCGATCGCGGCGACGAAGAAGACCGCCGCCCACGGTCGGCGCCAGAGCAGCATCCCGATCACGACGACCGCGGGCACGACGAAGCTCGAGACGAGGCCGCTGCCGAGCCGGTCGAGGGCGAGCGCCGCCGACGTGACGGCCGGGGTGCGGCCGGCGGCGACCGCGCTCATCAACGCCGATTCGAACTCGAACGGCTCGCGCGCCTGGTTGATGACGATGACCACGCCGATCGCGACGACCGCGGCGAGCGCGATCACGCCCGTCCACATCCAGGGGCGTCGGCTGACCCGCACCGGCGCCGGCGCATAATGCGTCCGCCCCTCGGGCGGCTCGGGGGGCGACGGCGACTCCTCGGTGCTCATCGCGCCCGTTCCTCCGATCCGATCGTCTCGTCGCCCGACTCCACCGCGGCCGCCTCCTCGCGAGTGCCGACGCGCACCGTGCGCCAGGTGTCGACGGCGATCACGATGCCGAGCACCACGAGGGAGAGGAAGATCGAGCCGACCGCGTCGGTCGCGAAGTGATATCCGAGGTAGATCCGGCAGGCGGCGGTGAGCAGCACGACGACGGCCGCGGCGGCGAACGCGAGGAACGTGATCAGGGGTCGCCGGTGTCGCGAGAACACGAGGTACGTGCCGATGAAGAGGAAGTCGGCGACGCCCATGACGTGACCCGACGGGAACGACGACGTCGGGTCGTAGCCGATCATCATCTCCTCGGCGGGTGGTCGGTCGCGCGCGATGATCGGGGCGAGGGCCTGCACCATGATGACGCCCAGGATCATGCCGCCGGCGAGCAGCACCGGGCGCCATGCGTGCTTCGCGAGCAGCCCCCATGTCACCGTGGTGACGAGGATGATGATCGGCATCACGATCGGGCCGAACACGATCGCCAGCACGATCATGAACGTCGTCAGCCACTCGTCGCGGCCGGACTCGAGCCATGCCTCGACGGGCGCGTCGATGAACGACAGGTCGTCGGCCTCGAGGATCGAGTCGAGCACGATGAAGAAGCCGGTGAGGCCGAGTACGAACAACGTGCCCGCGACGATGTAGAGGTTCCGCTTCCCGGAACCGACGACCACGCGTTCCTCGACCATGAACCGTTCGTGGAACCGCCGCATCCGTCCCGCCCGTCTCTTCTCCGTCTCGCTCACCGCGCACCTCCTCGTCCGGCCGAAGGCAGGACGCTCGGCCGGGATGGCCCATGATGACACGTCGGGTCCCGCCTCCGGAGGGGGTTGCGGCGGGCGCCGTCGTCGGTGCAGTGCCGACTCGACGGGCCCTCGTCATCGGCCACGGGTGGCGTCCTCGACGCGCGCCGTGCGCGGTGTCGGACCCCGCCGGTAGCGTGAGCACATGGCGCGTCGAGCGGATGCCCCGCATCTCCACCTCGAGACGCTCGACGCGTGGCGAGACTGGCTGGCCGAGCATCACGATACGTCGTCGGGTGCCTGGCTGGTGAGTTGGCGCACGGCCACGGGCAGACCGCGGATCGACTACGACGACGCGGTGCTCGAGGCGCTGGCGGTGGGCTGGATCGACGGCCAGGCGAAGACCATCGACGACGAGCGCGGCGCCCAATGGTATGCGCCACGCCGTCCGTCGAGCGGCTGGGCGGCGAGCAACAAGGCCCGCGTGCAGCGCCTCGAGGCCGAGGGACGGATGCAGCCGGCCGGCCGCGCCGCCGTCGAGGCCGCGAAGGCCAACGGCACGTGGAACATGTTCGACGACGCCGAACGCCTCATCGAGCCCCCCGAGCTCGCGGCCCGGCTCGACGACGACCCCGTCGCCCGCGCCAACTGGGAGGCGTTCCCGCCGTCGGCGCGACGGATGGCGCTCGGCTGGATCGCGCTCGCGAAGCGCTCCGAGACGCGCGAGCGGCGCATCGCCGAGACCGTGCGACAGGCCGCGCGGAATGTGCGGCCGGGCACCGGCTGACGATCAGGCGAGCTCCGCCGCCGCCAATCGACCGGATGCCACGGCGTCGGCGAAGGCGGCGAAGTCGCGTTCGTTCTGGTCGGCGTAGTCGGACGCGAACTCGGCGAGCGCACGATCGAACCGGTCGCTCGACCCGAGGTACGCGGCGATCGCCACCCGGTCGCCCGAGCGGGCGTGCGCCCGCGCGAGCGTCTCACCGCAGGCGGTCGCGTAGAGCATGGCGCCGGATGGCACCATCACGTCGAGGTCGGCGCCGCCCTTCCAGTCGTGCAGCTGGCGCAGGTAGAAGTCGCGCACGACGCCGTCGGGCCCCGTCACCTGCTGCCAGCCCAGGAAGAGATCGCTCGCCGCCTGCATGAGCCGCTGTCCGCGCACGACGCGCTCACCGTGCTGGGGGTATCCGCTCGGCGACAGGTACCGCTCGAGCACCGATGCTTCGGCCTGCTTCGCCTGGAGCAGCAGCGGGTCGTCGTCGTCGCGTCCGCGCAGCAGCAGGATCCAGGCCCGGGTGCCGACGCTGCCGACGCCGACGACCTTCCGCGCCATGTGCACGAAGCTGAACTCGGCGACCGGATGCCTCGCACCCGGCAGCGTGGCCTCGTAGCTCCGCAGGATCCCGCGCATCACCGCGACGTCGTCCTCGTGAGAGCGATCGAGCGGGAGCAGGTCCTCGTAGGGAACGATGAGCGGCGGGTCGGCCATGATCCGCAACTCGCCGTCCACCCGGTGCACCAGCTTCGAGAACGCCCGCAGGCTGTCGCGCGTGCGCGCCTTGGCGATCGCCGTCTCGGCACGCTTCACGAGTTGCTTGTCGAGGCGGTTCGCCTCCCGTTCGGCACGCACCCACGCAGCCACCTGATTGGCGTCGAGCCGGTCGTACCACGCGTCGAGCACCCGGGATGCGGCGGCTCGCGACATCCGTTCCCGGTATCCCCGCACGACGTTGCGAGCGACCGCGACGCGCTCGGCGTCGGTGAAGCCGCGGTGACGGCCCGCCACCTCGAAGCTCGCGGCGAGGCGCTTGAGGTCCCACTCCCATGGCCCGGGCAGGGTCTCGTCGAAGTCGTTGATGTCGAAGAGCAACCGGCGTTCCGGGGTGCCGAACAGCCCGAAGTTCGCGAGGTGGGCGTCACCGCAGAGTTGCACGGGGAGGCCGGAGTCGGGCGTGGTCGCGAGGTCGGCTGCCATGAGCAGGGCGGCGCCCCGGTAGAAGGCGAACGGCGACGCGAGCATCCGGGCGTGCCGGATCGGCACGAGCTCGGGCACGCGGGTCTCCGCCTGCCCCTCGAGCAGCGCCACCGGATCCGGGCGGTCTGCGGGGGGTCGCCATCCCGCGTGGCTCGACCTGGGCACGCGGCGCCGGGCCCGCCTGCCCCACGCCTCGCGGGCGGCGAAGTCGGTCGGCGGCGGTGCGGTGTCGGATGCCTCGTTCACGAGCACTCCCTCGCTGCGTCGTCGCGTGCGTCAGTCGGCCAGGAAGGGCTCGTGACGGTATCCGTCGGGTTCGAGGATCGCGGCCGTGGACTCCGGCACCTCGACGAACACGCCCGGCACGTCGGAGAGCGGCTCGGAGACCACGAGGCGCGCCTCGTCGCCGAACTCCCGCAGTCGCTCCACATCGGGATACATCTCCCGCAGCGTCGGGATGTCGGCGGAATGGAAGAGCGAGCGCGTGCGTCCCTGCGACGAGTACCGGAATGCCCACACCCGCTGGCCGTCGGACACCGCGATCGTCCCCTGCCACGGGAACTGCACGTCGTGTTCGTGTCCGACGGACTCGACGGCTCGGATCGCGCGGCCGACGGCTGCGATCGGGTCGTCGGCGAGCCCGAGCGTCAACGCGAGGTGGAAGAGCACCTCCGAGTCGGTCGTGCCCATGACGTTCGGATACAGCGACGGGTCGATCGCGAGCGTGAGGTCGCGCTTGACCTTCCGCCAGCCGCCGATCGAGCCGTTGTGCATGAACATCCAGTTCTCGTAGCGGAACGGATGGCAGTTCGTCTGCTGGATCGGCGGCGCGGTCGCGGCGCGCACATGCGTGAAGAAGAGCGGCGACACGATCGCCCTGGTCAGCTCACGCAGGTTCTGGTCGTTCCAGGCCGGATCCGTGCTGTGGAACAGCGCCGGCTCCGTTCCCGCCGGCGCGTCGGTCGGATACCAGCCGAACCCGAAGCCGTCGCCGTTCACGGGTTCCGCGCCGAGCGACGACTCGAGCGATTGCGCGACGATCGAGTTCTTCGAGTCGAGCACGATGGTCGAGGGACGCAACGGCTCCCCCAGATACGCCAGCCACCTGCACATGGAATCTTCCCCTCCTGCGGATCACCTGACCCGGTACCGCACGAACACCACGCCGTTGTCGAAGCGTCGCTCCTCGACGAGCTCGAGCAGCAGGCGCACGCCGTCGGGCAGGAATCGCGTGCCCCCACCCACCACGATCGGATGCAGGAACAGGCGCACCTCGTCGACGAGGCCCGCGCGGAAGGCGTGCGCGGCGAGGCCCGGGCCCGAGATCGACACGTCCCTGGTCGAGCTCTGCACGAGGTCGCGCACCGCATCGGCGTCGAAGCTCCGCTCGACGCGGGTGCGCCTCGTGCCGGCGTCGTCCAGGCTGGTCGAGAACACGACCTTGTCGGCCGCCTGCCAGACCGACGTGTAGTCCCGCTCCACCTCGGGCCGGTCGGGCTCCTCGTGGGCGTGTTCCCAGCCGCGCATCACCTCGAACATGCGGCGCCCGTAGAGGTAGGTGCCGATCGAGCGCTCGAGGTCGTTCACGAACGCGTGCACCGCGGCATCCGGCTCGCCCCAGCTGAAGTCGCCGCGCTCGTCGGCGATGTACCCGTCGAGCGACGTCAAGCCGCTGGTGACCAACCTGCCCACGGCGTCCTCCTCTGCGGATCGTGCCCGAGGCCGTTCAGCCGGAGGGCACCGGCTCGGGCGTCGCCTCGGCTTCCGTGCTCGGGCATTTCGCGAGTTCCTGCATCCTCGCAGACGCCTGCTCGATCGACCACGGCAATTCGACCAGCGGGCGCTCGTGTTCGGGGGCGGCGTCGGCCTTCGAGGCGATCGAGGCGAGGCCGAACGCGACCTCCCGCACGAAGCCGGCCCCCGAGGTGGCGTTGTTGAGCGCCACCACGACCGTGAGGCCGCTGTCGGGATCGGTGAAGGCGGCGGTGAGCGCTCCGGTGCTCTCACCGGCCGACCCCCGCAGCGTCCCGTACTGGAAACCGCCGATACCCGCCTCGTACCATGCGGGCGCCGAACCGCCGAGGGGAAGCGTCGTCCACTGCGTGCGCGTCGTCGACTCGCTGAGCAGGGCGCCCGTGGCGAAGGCCTGGGCGAGGCGGCGCGTGTCTTCGAGGTTCGATACCGCGCCGGCGGCGGCGCCGCCCATCGAGCTCGACTGGGCGGAGTCGTCGACGAGCACGGCGCAGTCGACGGTGCCGTCCTGTGCGAGGCCGGCGGTGTAGGCGTCGAGCGTTCCGTCGTGCGCGGTGATCGAGGCATCCGGCAGCCGTGTGCCCTCCATGCCGAGCGGCTCGAACACGTACTCGGTCGCGAGGTCCGACCACGACCGGCCGGTGCGGCGCTCGAGTGCCAGCGCGAGCAGGAGGATGCCCGTGCGCGATTCGCGCACCTGCTCCCCCGGCGGTCCCGTTCGCGGCATCGCGAGCCCGTTGGAGACCAGCTCGACCGCCGGCCACGGGCGCTCGGGGTTCGCCACGAAGTGACTGCGCAGGCCGGGGTAGTAATCGGCGAGACCCGACGTGTGCCGGCAGAGGTGCTCGAGGGTGATGCCGTCGAGTCGCGGGATCCAGTCCACGTATCGCTCCACCTCGTCGTCGAGTGCGACGACGCCCTCGTCGGCGAGGGCCAGCAGCACCGTGCAGGTGATCTCGGTGGTCACGGTGGCGAGGCGGAACCCGTCTTCGGGGGTCACCTCCGCGGCGGCCTCGTCGAATCCGGTGGTGCCGGACGTGCCGATCCACTCGCCGGCCCACGGCGCCCACACGCCCGCGAGCCCACCGCTCGACCCGCTCAGGGCGACGGCGTCGTCGAGCACCGACTGGAGGTCGGAGGCGATCTCCTCCGCCAACGCGGCGTCGACCTGGCCGAAGCCGGCGGCGGGATCGATGACGTCCGCCGTGCATCCCGAGAGCACGAGGGATGCGACCATCGCGGCGACGAGTCCCACCCGCCGCCGTGATGCCCCCTGACGGTCAGCCACCGTGCCCCCCTAGCCGTGTGTCCGCAGCGATTGTAACCCGCAGAGGTGGCGCAGACGTACGCGACGGGCGCGACGGGGTCGCCTCGAGCGCGCTCGAGGCACGCAGGTGCCCGCCGCGCGGGGCGGCCTCCGCGGGCGTCAGGCCGTCGCCCCGGGTTGCACGGAGTCGGTGCCGATCTCGCGCACCGCGCCCGCCATGAAGCGCTCGACATCCCGGTCGACCATGATGTCGCCGGGGCGCAGCGGCCGGGCGAGGTAGAGGCCCTCGAGGCTCGTCAACCGCGAGAGCGCCACGTACGTCTGGCCCGGGCTGAACACGCGCGGACCGAGGTCGACGATGGCGGCGTCGTAGCTCGCGCCCTGCGACTTGTGGATCGTGACCGCCCACGCGAGCCGCAGCGGGAACTGCGTGAACTCGGCGACGATCTGTCGTTCGAGCTTCTTCCGCGCCGGGTCCCACGTGTACTTGTACTTCTCCCATGTCGCCGGTTCGACCTCGTGCTCCTCGCCGTCGATCTCCACGCGCACCTCGCGCGTGAGCGACGTGACCGTGCCGATGGTGCCGTTCACCCAGCGGGGTCCGTCGCCGCGCACCGCGGTGTCGTTGCGCAGGAACATCACCTGCGCGCCGAGCTTCAGCTCGAGCCGCTCGTCGGCCGGGAAGGCGCGGCCGCCGAAGTCGCCGTTCACCTCGGCCTCGTTGGCGAGCGACTGCCCGGGCAGGCGATGCAGCTGCGAGCGGTTGATGCGATTGACGGTGTCGTTGGTGGTGGCGAGGGTGATCGCCCCGTGCTCGGGCAGCGGGCGTCGTGCGCCGGCGTCGTTGAGCACCCCCGCGATCTCGGCGGTCACCCACCCGTGCCGCACGGCGTTGAGCATGTGCTTGAACGCATCGTCGTGCTGGCGATGGATCTCGCCGAGCTCGTAGATGCGCAGGTCGGCCTCCCGCCAGACGTTCGCGTCGAAGAACCACATCGAGCGGTACGTGTCGGCGAAGTAGCGCCGCTCGTCGCCCGAGCCGGGCACGGGTGCGAGCTGGTAGGGGTCGCCGAACAGCACGACCTGCGCGCCGCCGAACGGTTCGTGCGGCCGCTGGCGGGCCTGGCGCAGCGACCGGTCCATGGCGTCCATGAGGTCGGCGTTCACCATCGAGACCTCGTCGATCACGAGCGTGTCCATGGCGTTCAGGATCTTGCGCACCGCGTCGTTCTGCTCGATGTCGTGGTCGGCGATGACCCCGATCGGCAGGCGGAACAGCGAGTGGATCGTCTGCCCGCCCACGTTCAGCGCGGCCACGCCCGTGGGGGCGCAGATCACGATCTGCTTCTGCGTGTTCCAGTTCAGGTGGTTCAGCAACGTCGACTTGCCGGTGCCCGCCCGCCCGGTGACGAAGACGTGCTCGCGCGTGCCTTCGATGGCCTGGAACACCGCGGCCTGTTCGCGGGTGAGGGTCACGTTCTGCACGGGGAGGCTTTCGATCCGGCGGTCGGATGCCGCGAGCGGGCGTCGCGGCCACGGCGCCCGTGGGGGCGCGCTCCCACTGTAACCGCGTCCGCCCGGACATCGACCGTCGCCGCCGCACCTGTGGCCGGGGACCCGCGGGCCTGTGGAACCTCCGGAGACGGTGTGTTCCGCCTGCGTAGACTGTCCGGGTGGGGAGCTCAGGCGTGCGCAGCGGTCGGCTGTCCGTGCTGTCCGTCATCGGCTGGGCCTCGCTCGCGGTGCTCCTCGTCGCGGCCTTCCTGGCGGCGCTCGGCGCGCTGAACCAGACCACCTACGGCTCCTCGAGCTTCGTCGAGCGCTACCTCACCGCCATCGCGGAAGACGACATCGCGACCGCGTCGACCACCCCGGGCGTCGCGCTCGACGCGGCCGAGCTCGCCGCACTCGGTGTGCCGGCGAACGTCTCGACGGCGATGTTCCGCTCCGACGTCATCGAAGTCGGGCCCGAGGACGTGCGCATCGTCCGCGATGTCGAGAATGACGACGGCAGTCACTCGGTCACCGCCAGTTACCGGCTCGAGACGGCCATCGTCGAGACCACGTTCGACGTGCGACCGCTCGCACCGCTCTACGGGCTGCTGAACCGGTGGGAGTTCGCGGTGAGTCCCATCGCCGTCATCGACGTCACCGCGGCGCACAGTCCGCTCTTCACGGTCGGCTCGCTCGAGCTCGACACCAGGGCGACCAAGACCGGCGACGACCTCGCCGCCTTCACGCAGGTGACCCCCTACCTCGCGATCGCTCCGGCCGTCTACGAGTTCGGGTACCGGTCGACGCTCCTCGAGGCGGTGCCCGTCGAACTGCCCGTCGAGCCGTCGTCGCGCGCGGCGGTGACGGTCGACGCCATACCCACCGCGACGTTCGTCGAACGGGTGCAGGCGAAGGTCGACGACTACCTGCAGTCGTGCACCACGCAGCCCGTCCTGAAGCCGGCCGGATGCCCGTTCGGCATCGACATCGACGACCGCGTGGTGAGCGATCCGGTCTGGACGATGGTGTCGAACCCCGTGGTCACCCTCGCGGCGGGCGAGACCGCGTTCGAGATGCCGCCCACCGAGGGCGTCGCGCACATCTCGGTCGAGGTGCAGTCGCTGTTCGACGGCGAGTACTCGCAGCTCGAGGTCGACCGGCCCTTCCAGATCGCGCTGTCGGCGAGCATCCGGCCCGACGGCAGCATCGCGATCCAGCTGAAGTAGCCAGCGTCAGCCCTGCCGGTCGTGCTCCGCGATCGCCGCGAGCCTCGCGTTGTACTCCTCGAGTTCCGCTTCGCCGGTGCGGTCGGCGTGCCGGTCGCGTCGCTTCGATTCCTTCTCGTCGCTGCGCGCCCACTGCACCGCGACCGTGATCGCGAGCGCCACGGTCGGGATCTCCCCGACCGACCAGGCGATGCCGCCGCCGACCTGCTGGTCGGCGAGCGCGTCGGTGCCCCAGCCCATGGCGCCGTACCAGTCGGCGAGGAGGAGCCCCGTGCCCGACATGATCGCGAGGCCGAAGAACGCGTGCATCGCCATCGTGCCGAGCAGCAGCACCAGCCGGAACGGGTACGGCAACCGGTACGGCACCGGATCGATGCCGATGAGCGACTGCACGAAGAGGTAGCCCGTGATGAGGAAGTGCACGATCATCCACTCGTGGCCGATGTGGTCGAACATGGTCCAGCGGAACAGCGGCGAGTAGTAGAAGATCCAGAGCGAGCTCGCGAACAGCACGGCCGCGACGATCGGGTTCGCGATGATCGCCGCGTATCGCGAGTGCACGGCGATGAGGATCCACTCGCGTCCGCCCCGCGAGCCGTCCTTGCGCGGGTGGATGGCGCGGGCGGCGAGCGTCACCGGGGCGCCCGGCACGAGCAGCACCGGCACGGCCATGGTGAGGGCCATGTGCGCACCCATGTGGGCCGAGAACAGGTAGCTCTCGTAGGCGTTCACGCCGCCGTTGGTGACATACGCGAGCACGACGAGGCCCGCGACCCACAGCACCGTGCGGTAGACGGGCCAGGCGTCGCCGCGGCGTCGGAGACGCAGCACCCCCGCGACGTAGAAGAAGATGCCGAAGCCGCAGACGAGCAGCCAGATGAGGTCGGGGTTCCACTCGGTGAAGTAGCGCCACCAGTCGGGCCACGGCGGCAGGGGCTCGCCCGTGAGGATCTCGGCGGGCGTGCGCGCGAGCGAACCCGGCTCCTCGGGGACGGGCGTGGCCGTGCGGGCCAGAGCGGCGGCGACGCCCGAGGCGATGCCCATGAACGCGAGCTCGGCGACCACCAGGATCCAGAACGTCCCGGCCACGCCCGCCGGTCGAGGAGCACCCGGCGAAGCCGGCCGCGTCTCGAGACCGGCAGCGGCCCGCGACATCCGTCCGATCAGGAACCGCCGCTGGACCGCTCCGAACACGCCGATCGCGATGAGCGCCGCGACCTTCACGACGACGAGCACGCCGTACGGCGACCCGAGTTCCTGCCACGTGCCGATGCGCAGTGCGGCGCTCATGTAGCCCGACAGCGCGACGACGATGAACGAGACGAGCGCGACGGTCGAGTAGCGGGCGAGCACCACCGGCAGCCGGTCGGCGTCGAGCTCGCGCCGCAGCAGCACGATCGTGACGAGCCCGCCGAGCCACGCCGAGACGAACACGAGGTGCAGCCCGAGCGAGGTGATCGCGGCGTCGTGCCCGGCTGCCCCGGCGGCGTGGCCCTGCTGCGCCATGGGCACGAGCGCGGCGGCGGCGAGCACCGTCACGAACACGAGCGCCGTGTGGTTGCGCACCGCGAAGCACAGCACGGTGACCGCGGCGGCCACGAGCGTCGTCGTGAGCCACGCCTGACCCAACTCGATCTCGGTGACGAACTGTCCGAGCTGCCGGCCGAACGCGTCGCCGAAGTCGAGTGGTGCACCGGTGACGACGAGGAAGGTGAAGATCGTCGTCGCGGCGCTGGCCACCGTGAGCAGGGCGGCGGATGCCGCGGCCACGTCGAGCGCGACGTCGAACTCGCGTCGCTTCGGGCTGAGCGCCCAGACCGCGAGCACGAGCGCACCGATCATGCCGGCCGCGCCGAGGTTCACGACGAGCTTCGCGATGGGCAGGCCCCACCTGGCGACGGGACCGGGGTCCTGGATGGGAATGGGTGCGGCGCCGCCGCCGTAGGCGAGGCCCGCGAGGGTCGCGACGAACGCGACGGCGAGGAGCACGGCGGGGCCGAGCACGCGGACGGAGCGGGGCACCGAACCAGCCTAGACGTCCCCGCCCGTGCGATCGCTCGGAACGGTCCGCCGCGGCATCCACCCGACCCCCGCCCGCCTCGGGGCGGCCCGCCTCACGCCCGCGACATCCGCTCGCCCGACGACGGAGGGGCGCACGGCCTGTGCCGCACGCCCCTCCGGAGTCTCGGATGCTACTTGGCGGCAGCCTTGAGCTTCGATCCCGCCGAGACCTTGACCGAGTGACCGGCCGGGATCTGGATGGTGGCACCCGTCTGCGGGTTGCGGCCGGTGCGCGCGGCACGCGAGGTGCGCTCGACGGAGAGCCAGCCGGGGATGGAGACCTTGGTGCCCGAGCCGACGGACTCGGCGAGCGCGTCGAAGAGACCGCCGAGCACGGCGTCGACGGTGGCCTGGCTCTGGCCGGTCGACGCGGCGATCTTCGCGACGAGCTCGGTCTTGTTCAGCGACTTGTCAGCCATTGAATGTCCTCCTCGGACTTTCGCTGTTCGGTACAGCTATCTATGAGTTCTCGGGAACGATCGTTCAACCGCCCCCGTGGCCGATCGGGCCGCCTCGAATGTAACAGAGATCCGCGGAATCTCGCGGATTTCCGGCCCTTTCGGGCAGACTCGCGATCGGCGTGTCGCTGCTCCGATGTCGACCGGGCCCGGAGACGACGAGAGGGGCGCCCCTTCCGGGACGCCCCTCTCGGTGAAACGTTGGTGCCTGTGGTGCCTACCAGCTCGACTTGGTGATGCCGGGCAGCTCGCCACGGTGCGCCATGTCACGGAAGCGGACGCGCGAGACGCCGAACTTCGTCAGCACGCCGCGGGGGCGGCCGTCGATGGCGTCACGCGAGCGCACGCGCACCGGCGAGGCGTTGCGCGGGAGCTTCTGCAGGCCGACTCGGGCGGCCTCGCGGGTCTCGTCGGTGCCGTTCGGGTCGACGAGGGCCTTCTTCAGTTCGGCGCGCTTCGCCGCGTAGCGGTCGACGACCACCTTGCGCTGTTCGTTGCGCGCGATCTTGCTCTTCTTCGCCATGTCTTAGCGCTCCTCTCGGAAGTCGACGTGCTTGCGCACCACGGGGTCGTACTTCTTGAGCACGAGACGGTCGGGGTTGTTGCGACGGTTCTTGCGGGTCACGTAGGTGTACCCGGTGCCGGCCGTCGAACGGAGCTTGATGATGGGGCGGATGTCCTGTGCCTTCGCCATCAGAGCTTCACCCCCCGAGCCTGGATGTCCTTGACGACGGCCTCGATGCCACGGGCGTCGATCACCTTGATGCCCTTGGCGGACACGTTCAGGGTGACGTTACGACGAAGCGACGGCACGTAGTACGTCTTCTTCTGCACGTTCGGGTCGAAGCGCCGCTTCGTCCGGCGGTGCGAGTGCGAGATGTTGTGTCCGAAGCCGGGAACGGCTCCGGTCACCTGGCACACTGCTGCCATTGGTCTTTCCTCCAATACCGAGGGGCGGATGCCCCTCCCAAGGTCTCTTGTCTGCTGACGTTCGCCACGCCGAAGCCCGCGATCGCTCGCGGTTCTCGAAGAGGGATTGTCGCGGTCTGGGCAGTGGAAGTACCCAGCCAAACGACCAGCTTACCAGACCCGGGGCGCGCCGCCTGGACCGGCCGGATGCCGCGGGCCCGAGCCTCCCGGGGCCGCGCCCACGTCTCGTCCACACCTTCCCTTCTCCGGTCGAAGGAGGGAGCCTTCTCCGGTCGAAGGGGGGAGCCTTCTCCGGTCGAAGGAGGGAGCGCGCGACGCGCCGACGCCACGCCGGCGTGTCGCCCGAATCGTCCTTCGACTCGTGAAGCGCACCTGGACCCGGGCTGCGGCGCGGCATCCGGAGGCGTAGCCTCACCCGCATGGCCACGTGGGACGACGTTCGCGAGTTCGCACTCGCCCTCCCCTGCGCGAGCGAACGCGTCTCGCGCGGGGGTGCGCACTGGAAGGTGAACGGGAGGGGCTTCGTCTGGGAGCGGCCGCTGCGTCGCGCCGACCTGGAGGCGCTCGGCATCGACCAGCGGGCGGGTCCCGTGCTGGGCGCCGCGACCGAGGACGAGGCGGTGAAGTTCGCGCTCGTCGCCGAGGACCCCACCGTCTTCTTCACGACCCCGCACTTCGACGGCTACGCCGCGGTGCTCGTGCACCTCGACGCCATCTCGCGGCGCCGCCTCGGTGAGCTCGTGGCGGAGGCGTGGGCGGCCAAGGCGCCGGCCGCGCTCGTGCGCGAGCACCTCGGCCGCTTCCCCGACTGATCGCGCCGCGGCATCATCGCCCCCTCGCTACTCCACTGCAGCCCCACCACCGGCCTCGGGCTCGCCCGGGCTCGCATCGTCGGCCTGCTCGTCGCGGGCCAGCCGCGTGCAGTTCGCGCACAGCCCGAACACGTCGACGACGTGCGCCGCGCCGGTGAAGCCGTGCTCGGCGGCCACGCGCTTCGCCCACGCCTCGACCTCGTCGGCGGCGATCTCCACCGTGAGCCCGCAGTTGCGGCAGATCAGGTGGTGGTGGTGCCCGGTGGTGCTGCACGCGCGATACAGCGCCTCCCCGTCGGGCGACTGCAGCGAGTCGGCCTCGCCCGTGGCCGCGAGGTCGCCGAGGGCGCGATACACGGTCGCGAGGCCGATGGGCGACCCGGACGCGTGCAGCGACGAGTGCAGCGCCTGCGCGCTGATGAAGCCCTCGGTCTCGTCGAGCGCTTCGCGTACGGCTTCGCGTTGCCAGGTGTTGCGTTTCATGCGGTGCGTGCGTCCTCTGCGGTCTCCACGGGTACGGAGGCTCGGTTCCACGGTACTGCGCGCAGCTTGGAGACCCCCAAGGCGAGCACGAAGAACCCGGTCGCGGCCAGCGCGATGCTGGGGCCCGCCGCCACTGCGAGCGCCCGCGACGCGAGGACGCCGATGACGCCGGATGCCGCGCCGATGACGGGCGCCGCGAGCAGGATGCCCCGGTAGGTCGGCACCACGAGCCGCGCTGCGGCGGCCGGTGCGGCGACCAGGGCGATCGCGAGGATCGCGCCGACGGCCGGCAGGGCGGCGACGACGGTCGCGGCGGTGAGGCCGAGCACGAGGAGCTCGACGGGCCATTCCCGATGACCCGCGGCCCGGTACCCCTCCTGGTCGAAGGTCGAGAACATGATCAGCTTGCCGAACACCGCCACCACCAGCACGCCGACGAGCGCGACAGATGCCGCGAGCACGAGGTCACCGTCGGTCACCGTCAGGATCGACCCCACGAGCAGCGACTCGGCCCGCACCGGAATGCCCGGGATCACGGCCTGGAGGATCGCGCCCGCCGCGAACCCCGCGGTGAGCACGATGCCGGCCGCGACCTGCGCCCCCTGATGGCGCAGTCGCGCGATGCCCGCCATGATCCCGACGAGCGCGACGGATGCCACGGCCGCGCCGATCGGCACGCTCACGCCGAGGGCGGCCGCCGCGACCGCGCCGGGGTAGGTGCCATGCGTCAGCGCCTGCGCGAAGAAGGTGCGACGCCGCAGCACGATCAGCGCCCCCACGAAGCCGGTTCCGGCCCCGATGAGGATGGCTGCCGCGAGCGCGCGTTCGAAGTAACCCATCACCGCACCGCCCGGGATGTCGCGGCCGCGCGATCGCGGAGCCATCGCACGACGAGCACGAGGGCGTACCCGAGGATGAAGACGGCGACGATCGTGCTACCCGCCGGCAGGTCGATGCCTCCCGCGACGGAGCCGGCGAACCCGGCGGCGAGTCCGAGCCACGCCGCCACCGCCGCGAACGCCGCGGCGGCGGGGAAGAGCCACCACATGCGCCGGGTCATGAGCCGAGCCGCCGCACCGGGCACGATGAGGAGCGCCAGCACGAGCAGGGTGCCGATGGTGCTCGCCGCGGCGACGACCACGAGGGCGACCGCGGCATTGAGCACGAGGTCGAGCCCGAGCGCCGAGTCGCCGGCCGCGAGGCTGCCCGACTTGTCGAAGGCGCGGAACAGCTGCTGCTTGAGCGTGACGGCCACGGCCAAGGCGGCGGCGAGCGCGACGGCGACGAGCGGGAGCACCTCGGCAGGCGGGATGGTGAGCACCCGCCCGAACAGCAGCGTCTCGAGCTCCCCGGCGTAGTCGTCGCCCCTCGAGACGACGATCACGCCGACGCTGAACGCGGCCGTGAGCACGATCGCGATGGCGGCGTCGGAGGTGACGCCCGCGCGGTCGAGCCAGGTGAGGATCACCGCGGCGGCCAGCGCCGCGACGGCCGCGCCGGGCAGCAGGCCGGCCGTGCCCCCGACGGCGAGTCCGATCGCCAGGCCGGGGAACACCGCGTGCGTCAGTCCGTCGCTGATGAACTCCAGACCTCTGAGGTTGACGAGCACGCCGACGATGCCGGCGACGACGGCGAGCACGAGCATGACGAGGAGGGCGCGCGCCATGAACGGGATCGCGAAGGCGCCGAAGAGCGCGTCGACCGGGCTCACGGCGCGCCACTCCCCCACCGTCGCGCGGTGCATGCCGTCTGCGGCATCAGTGTCCCTCGTGCCCGGGCACGACGAGCGTGTGCTCGTCGATCTCGACCTCGACGCCCTCGAAGCACTCCTGCACGTTGCCGAGGGTGAGCACCTCGTCGACGGGGCCCGTCGCCAGCTGCGTGCCGTTGACGAGCACCACGCTGTCGCACACGAGCCTCGCGAGCTCGAGGTCGTGGGTCGAGACGAGCACCGCCACGCCCTGACCCTTCAGGGTGTGCAGGGTGTCGATGAGCGCGTCGCGGTTGGCCTGGTCGAGCCCGTTGAAGGGCTCGTCGAGGAGCAGCAGGCGCGGCTCCCCGGCGAGCGCCCGGGCGAGCAGGCCGCGCTGGCGCTGCCCGCCCGACAGTTCGCCGAAGCGGCGCTTGGCGAGATCGACGAGGCCGACGGTCTCGAGGGCGCGGCGCACCGCGGCACGGTCGTCGCGCCCGGGCCAGCGGAACAGGCCCAGTCGGCGGTACCGCCCCTGCATGACGACCTGCTCCAGGCTGATCGGGAAGTCGGGGTCGACGTGGATCGACTGCGGGAGGAAGCCGATCATGCGGTCTCGGGCATATGCCTCGCGGGCCGGGTCGGCCGCGGCATCCGTCGGCTGCCTCGCCGCGGTGGCCCTGGCCTCGCCGATCTCGATGGAGCCGGCGGTGAGCGGCACGAGGCCGAGCACGCCCTTGAGCAGCGTCGACTTGCCGGCGCCGTTCGGACCGATGAGCGCCACCGCCTCGCCGGGGCGGATGCCGAGGTCGAGGCCGCTCACGCCGCCGCCGCCCCGATAGGTGAAGGCGGCGCCGTCGAGCCGCAGCACGAGCGAGTCGGTCATCTCGTCATCCTTGCAGGACGGCAGGAAGCGGGGAAGCCTCGACGCCCCAGGATTCGAGGACGAGTCGCACGTTGTGGATCTGGCTGCCGAGGTAGGTCTCGCCGTCCGATCCGGGCACGCCGAGCGCGTCGGCGTACAGCGCGTCCTCGCCCGAGTACACGGCGACGTCGGCCTCGCGGGCGATGGTCTCGGCGGTCTTCGGCGAGATGGATGCCTCGGAGAAGACGGCCTCGACGCCCGTCGCGCGGATGTCCGCGATGAGCTGGTCGATCTCGGCGGCGCTCGGCTCGGCGTTGTCGTCGAAGCTCGGGATGACGCTGCCGACGAACGTGATGTCGTAGGCGTCGAGGAAGTAGGTGAACGCGTCGTGGTTCGTCACGAGGAGCCGCTCCTCGGCGGGCACCTGGGCGACGTTCTCCTCGATCCAGGCGTCGAGCGCCTCGAGTTGCTCGAGGTAGGCCGCCTCGTTCGCGTCGACGGCGTCGGTGTCGAGGCCGGGAACGGCGGCGAGGCCCTCGGCGATGTTCTCGACCATGTGCGCGGCGAGCTCGGGATCCGTCCAGATGTGGGGGTTGCCGTCGGCGTGGTCGTGCTCGTCCGCCTCGTCGACGTGGTCTGCCTCGTCGGCGTGGTCGTCGTCGTGATCGCCGGTGCCGTACAGCTCGATGCCCGTGCTCGCGTCGATGAGCACGCCGTCGAAGCCCGACGCGCTCACGGCGTCGTCGAGCCAGCTCTCGAGGCCGGCGCCGTTGATCACGAGGGCGTCGGCGGCGGCGAGGTCGAGGAGCTGGGCGGCCGAGGGGTCGAAGCCGTGGGCGCTCTGCCCCGCGGCGAGGAGCTGGGTCACCTCGGCCGCATCTCCGACGAGCTCGCGAGTGAAGTCGCCGACCTGCGTGGTGGTGGCCACGACGGTCGGACCGTCGGCCCCGTCACCCGTGCCGGGCGTCGCGCACGAGGCGAGGCCGAGGGTGCCGGTCGCCAGCACGGCGGCGACGGTCAGCACGGTGCGGGCACGGCGGGCGGAGGGGGCGGCTGGAGCGTTCACGGGCTCAGGATATCCCTTATTGAGAACGATTGTCAAAATCATCTGGACGTGGTGGCGTACCGCTCTGCAACGCCGTCGACGCGATGTCATTCCCCGTCACCCCTGTGGAGAGCGCTGGCGCGTGTCGGACCGACGTGCAAGCATGAAGCACGTGGATACGACGACGACCCCCCTCACGTTGCATCCGTTCACCCTCGCCGACGCCGAGCGCGTGCTCTCCGGCGAGGTCGATCCGCTTGACGGCTGGGAGGGCGGCTACGCGTTCACCGACGAACCCGAGCTGCTCCGCGAGTACGTGCAGGCGGTTCGCGAGACGGGCGACCCCGCGCCATTCGGCCCCTACCTCGTGCGGCGTGCGAGCGACGGCGCCGCCATCGGCGGCGTGAACCTCTTCGGCCCACCCGACGCCGACGGCTCCGTCGAGTTCGAGTTCGGCCTGGTGCCCGCGGTGCGCGGCCAGGGCCTCGCGCTGCACACGGTGCTCGAAGCCCTCGGCGTCGCCCGGTCGGCGGGTGCTGCCATCGCCCGCGCCGGCGCAGAGATCGCGAACCTGCCCGCCCGCAGGGTGCTCGAGAACGCCGGCTTCGTCGAGGTCGCGCGAACCGCCGACACCGTCACCTACGAGATCCGCCTCTGACCGCCGGCGCGCCGGCGACCACTCGCCGGATCGCCCTCACTCGAGGAGCAGCGCCGGCTCCTCGATGATCGACGCCACGTCGGCGAGGAACCGGCTGGCGACGTCGCCGTCGACGACGCGGTGGTCGAACGACGCGCCGACGGTCGTGACGAACCGCGGGCGGACCTCGCCGTCGACCACCCAGGGCTTCTGCTTGATGGTGCCGAGAGCCACGATCCCGACCTCGCCGGGGTTGAGGATGGGCGTGCCGGTGTCCATGCCGAAGACGCCGATGTTCGTGATGGTGATGGTGCCGTTCTGCATCTCGGCGGGCTGCGTGCGACCCTCGCGTGCGGTGAGCGTGAGCTGCTCGATCGCGGTGGCGAGCTCGACCATGCTCATGGCCTGCGCCTCCTTGATGTTCGGCACGATGAGGCCGCGCGGCGTCGCGGCGGCGATGCCGAGGTTCACGTAGTGCTTCACGATGATCTCGTCGTCGGTCCACTGCGCGTTGACCGTGGGGTTGCGCCGCACGGCCCAGATCATGGCCTTCGCCATGATGAGCAGGGGAGAGACCTTGACGCCCGCGTAGTCGGTCGAGGCCTTCAACCGCTTGACGTACTCCATCGTGCGCGTGGCATCGACGTCCACGAACACGCTCACATGCGGCGCCGAGTATGCACTCTGCACCATCGCCTGCGCGATGGCCTTGCGAACGCCCTTGACGGGGATCCGATCCTCGCGATCCGTCGGCCACTCGGGCGTCTGGATGTTGCGGAAGACGCTCGCCTGACCGGCTTCGCGGATGACGTCCTCGCGGGTCACGTCGCCCATCGGGCCGGTGGGCGTCACGCGGGAGAGGTCGACGCCGAGGTCCTTCGCGAGCTTGCGGATGGGGGGCTTCGAGATGACGGGCACCCCCGAGTCGCGACGCGGCGCGGCGATCGCCGGTCCGGTCGGAGCCGCGACGGGCGGGGTCGCCACGTGCGCGGGAGCGGCGGCCGGGGCGGGGCGGGGCGCGGCGAGGTGCTCGTGCGCCGCGCCGGGAGACGGATGCCGCTTCCGACGGGTCGCGGTGGGTCCGCCTGAACCGTGGCCGACGAGCACCGCGCCACCCGCCTCGCCGGCGACGGGCGCGTGCGAGGCGACGGTTCCCGACGGGGGAGCGGAGGCTGCGGTGGCGGGAGGCGCGGCAGCGGGTCCCGCGGCCGTGACGGCGGGCTCGGCCGGCGCTGCTGCGGCGGCCGTCCCCGCGACGCTTCCGGCTGCGGCGGGCACGGGCCCCGAGGCATCCGGCGCCGCGTCATCGGTGCGGATCACGAGGATGGGCGTGCCCACGTCGACCGTGCGGCCCTCCTCGACGAGCAGCTCGGCGACGACGCCCTCGAACGCGCTCGGCAGT
Organism: Agromyces sp. H66; assembly: GCF_004959775.1. Lineage (GTDB taxonomy): Bacteria > Actinomycetota > Actinomycetes > Actinomycetales > Microbacteriaceae > Agromyces. Next base: position 36,409 of record NZ_SJZG01000008.1, on the reverse strand, counting down.
TCGACGAGCGACTTCGCCGTCTCGATCTCGACGAAGACCTGGTCGAGTGCGATGCGGTCGCCGGGCGCCACGCGCCACTGCACGATCTCGGCCTCGGTGAGTCCCTCACCGACATCGGGCAGCGGGAACCGGATCTCGTTCATGTCTCTACCCTCGCAGTCGATCTATGCCGTCGTGGTCATGCCATTTCGCGTGGTGGCCGGTGCCGCGCCCGGTCAGTAGGCCAGCGCCCGGTCGACGGCCTCGAGCACCCGGTCGGGGCTCGGCAGGTACTCGGTCTCGAGCGCGGCGGGCGGGAACGGCGTGTCGAAGGCCGAGACCCGCAGCACGGGCGCCTCGAGCGAGTAGAACGCGCGCTCGGCCACCGTGGCCGCGATCTCCGACCCGACGCTCACGAAGCCGTACGCCTCCTGCGCGACGATGAGCCGCCCGGTGCGCTGCACCGAGTCCAGCAGCGGGCCGTAGTCGATGGGGGAGAGCGACCGCAGGTCGACGACCTCGAGGCTTGTGCCCTCCTCGGCGGCGATGTCGGCGGCCTGGAGCAGCGTCGAGATCATCGCGCCATGGCCGACGACCGTGACATCCATGCCCTGGCGGATGACGCGACTGGCGTGCAGCGGCACGCCCGAGTGGTCCTGGTCGACCGGCCCCTTCGGCCAGTAGCGGCTCTTCGGCTCGAAGAACAGCACGGGATCGTTCGAGGCGATCGCCTCCTGGATCATCCAGTACGCGTCGTGCGGGCTCGACGGGCTCACCACGCGCAGGCCCGGCGTGTGCGCGAAGTAGGCCTCGGGGCTCTCCTGGTGGTGCTCGATCGAGCCGATGTGCCCGCCGTACGGCACCCGGATCACGACGGGCATCGAGATGGTGCCGTCGTGACGCACGGTGAGGCGCGCGAGCTGGGTCGTGATCTGGTCGAACGCCGGGAAGATGAATCCGTCGAACTGGATCTCGACCACCGGGCGGTAGCCGCGCATCGCGAGTCCGATCGCGGTGCCGACGATGCCCGATTCGGCGAGCGGGGTGTCGAGCACCCGCCGGTCGCCGAACTCGGCCGAGAGCCCCTCGGTCACGCGGAACACGCCGCCGAGCGGACCGATGTCCTCGCCCATGAGGAGCACCTTGTCGTCGGCGCGCATGGCCTCGCGAAGCCCCGCGGTGATGGCCTTCGCCATCGAGAGCGTCTGCACGCCGCGCATGCCGCTCTCGGCATGCTGCGCCGTGTCGGCCTCGGCGGCCTGTGGCGTCTGGTCGGTCCGCTCGGCCGGCGCGGCCGGTTCGGCGGATGCCGCCGCGGCGTGTTCCATCGGCACGGCCACGGCCTGCTCCTCCTCGGTGCGCGCGCTCATGCCGCCCCTCCCTCGAAGCCGCTCTCGTACGCCTCGAGCCACGCGTGCTCCTCGACCATGAGCGGATGCGGCTCGCTGTAGACGTGCGCGAAGATCTTCTCGCGCGTCGGCGCCGGGAGCGAGAGCGCCCGTCGCCGCACGTCGGCCGCGACGTCCGCCGCCTCGGCGTCGACCTCGTCGAAGAACGCGGCCGATGCCCCGCGCCCCTCGAGCCAGGTGCGGTACCGCGTGATGGGATCGCGCTCGGCCCAGTAGGCGACCTCGGCGTCGGTGCGGTACTTGGTGGGGTCGTCGGCCGTCGTGTGCGCGCCCATGCGGTACGTGACGGCCTCGATGAGGCTCGGACCTGCGCCCGAGCGGGCCTCCTCGAGCGACTGCCGCGTGACGGCGTAGCTCACGAGCACGTCGTTGCCGTCGATGCGCACCCCGGGCATGCCGAAGCCGCCACCGCGCAGCGACAGCGGGCTGCGCGACTGTCGGGACACGGGCACCGAGATGGCCCACTGGTTGTTCTGGATGAAGAAGACCTGCGGCGTCTGGTAGCTCGAGGCGAACACGAGCGCCTCGTTCGCGTCGCCCTGCGAGGTCGAGCCGTCGCCGTAGTACACGAGCACCGCGGCATCCCTCTCGGCATCGCCCGTGCCGACGAGCCCGTCGAACTGGATGCCCATGGCGTACCCCGTGGCATGCAGGGTCTGCGAGGCCAGCACGAGGGTGTAGAGGTGGAAGTTGCCGTTCTCGGCCGGGTTCCAGCCGCCCAGGGTCGCGCCGCGCAGGAGCGACAGGATGTTCACCGGGTCGAGCCCGCGGATCATGCCGACGATGTGCTCGCGGTACGACGGGAAGATGTGGTCCTGCGCGCGGGCGGCGCGGGCGGACCCGACCTGGGCGGCCTCCTGCCCGTGGCTCGGGACCCAGAGGGCGAGCTGGCCCTGCCGCTGCAGGTTGGCGCCCGCGATGTCGAGCCGACGGGAGATCGTCATGTCGCGATAGAACTGCTCGAGCGTCGTGTCGGGCAGGGCCTCGACGAGGGGCAGATACGGCTCGGCCTCGGCGGTCGGGCGCAGCTCTCCGGCTGGGTTCAGGAGCTGGACCGTCGGCGCGGTGAAGTCTCTCTCGCGGGCTGGCACCGTTCCACGCTACCCGCTACGCGGGATGCTCTTCTTGTGAGGCCGGTACAAGCTCACCCAGGATCCTGAGGAGGGTATCGACAGACTCCTCCTCGCCCACCGAGACCCGGATGCCCTCGGGCGGGAACGCCCGCGTGACGAGTCCGGCCTCGAACAGTCGCTCGGCGACCTCGGCCGTCGCGTCGCCCGTGGGCAGCCACACGAAGTTGCCCTGCGCCTGCGGAATCGGCCAGCCCTGCGCCACGAGCGCGGCGCGGAGGCGGTCGCGTCGGGCGGCGATGGCCGCCACGCGCTCGAGCAGCTCGGCCTCGGCGGCCGACTCGAGGGAGGCGAGCGCCGCGGCGGTCGCACCGCCGGTGACGCCGAGGGGGATCGCCGTCGATCGCGCTGCATCGAGGATCGGCACGGGCCCGATGGCGTAGCCGACCCGGAGTCCGGCGAGCCCGTACGCCTTCGAGAAGGTGCGCAGGATCACGAGGTTGGGGTAGCGGCCGATGAGGGTGCGGCCGTCGACGGATGCCTCGGCGTCGACGAACTCGATGTACGCCTCGTCGAGCAGCACGAGCAGGTCGCTCGGCACCTTCGCCATGAACGCCTCGAACTCGGCGGCCGTCACGATGACGCCGGTGGGGTTGTTGGGGGAGCAGACGATGACCACCCTGGTGCGCTCGGTCACCGCGGCGGCCATGGCGTCGAGGTCGTGGCCGTGGTCGGGGCGGTTGGGCACGGTCACGCTCGTGGCGCCGGCCACGGTGACCAGGCCGGGGTAGGCCTCGAAGGAGCGCCACGAGTACACCACCTCGTCGCCCGGCCCTGCGGCGGCGGCGACGAACTGCGCGAGGAGCGACACGGAACCGGCCCCGACGAGCACCTCGTCGGCCGAGACGCCGTAGCGTTCCGCGAGCTTCTCGCGGAGCGCGAGCGCCGTGGCATCGGGGTACCGGTTGATCTCGTTCGCCGAGGCGGCCACCGCCGCCACCACGCCGGGCAGCGGCGGGAACGGGTTCTCGTTGCTCGACAGCTTGAAGCCGTCGGCAGGGGCCGGCCGGCCCTGTCGGTACGGCGGAAGGGCGGCGATCTCGGGGCGCAGTCGAACGCTCGCCCCCGTGGGCTCCGGTGCGGTCACGGATTCCACCGTACCCCTTCGATCGGCGGCGCCTCTCTGCCAGAGTTGGGGCATGAGGTTCATCGTCAAGCTCATCGTCGTCGCGTTCGCCCTCTGGTTCACGACCCTCATCGTCTCGGGCGTGCGGGTGGTGCCCTACGAGGACACGACCCTGGGCACGGTGCTCACGTACCTGCTCATCGCGCTCATCTTCGGGCTCGTGAACGCCGTCGTCGGCACGTTCGTGCGGATCATCGCGTTCCCGCTGTACGTGCTCACGCTGGGGCTCATCTCCTTCATCGTGAACGGGCTGCTGCTCCTGCTCGTCGCCTGGATCAGCGGCCTCATGGGCTTCGGCCTCGAGATCGACGGGTTCTGGTGGGGCGTGCTCGGCGCGCTCGTGATGGGCCTCATCAGCTGGCTGATCGGCATCATCGTGCGTCCGTCGAAGGACTGAGGTCGCGGGTCGCGCGCCAGTCGCTGCGCTCGCCCGGCTCCCCGCGGGTGACCTCGGCGACGAGCTCGCGGAAGGCGGCCAGGCGAGCCTCGTCGGACTCATCGGCGAGCGCGGCGGTCTCGCGATACCGCACGAGTTCGTGGGCCGGCAGGAGGACGTCGTACGTGCGGCCCGGGTCGAGGACGCTCCGGGTGACGGTGACCCGCTCGTCGGCCGGATGCCCTGCGCCGGCGGTCGCGGGGACGAGATCCTCCTCGTGCTCGAAGGAGAGCAGGCCCACGCCCTCGCGCGTGGGGGCCGCGGCCACGGGCCCGCCGAGGTTCACCGCGCCGACGGCGTTGAGCTCGGGATCGGCGGCCAGCTTCGCGGCGACGATGCCGCCGCCGGAGTAGCCCACGGGGAGGATCGGGTCGTCCGGGCCGACGCCCGCCTCGGCCATCGCCTCGCGCACGGCCCGCTCGGTCGCGCCCGTGTCGGCGCCGAGCGGTCGGAGGGCGTCGGCCCAGCCGCCGTCGGCGACCCCGTGGACGTTCGAGGTGTGGTCGAACGGCTCCGCTCCGGCGACGACGGTCGGGACCACCGTGCCGCCGATGTACACGATGAACTGCGGCTCGCCTGCCGCGCCGTAGCGCTCGATGCGGATCTGCGGCCGGTCCGGCTCGGGCGCGGGTACCCGGTCGGCGAGGTCGCCGAGACCCTTCGGCGGCGCGACCCGCGAGGCGCCCGCCCCGTCGGCCCGGCGCACGCGCACGGGCGCGTCCACGAGCACACGGCTGCCTCCGAGGCCCGCGAGGCCGGCGAGCCCCAGCAGCACCGTCGCGGATTCGGGGGCACCCACGGCGCCGCCCAGCGCGTGCGCGATCGCGGGCGGCACGGGCGCGCGAACGGCACCGGCCGCGAACTCGTCGGCGTGGTCGCCGGCGAGCGCCACGAGTCGCACGAAGGCGGGATCGGAGAGCAGGCCGCGGTGCTCCTCGAGCCACGACGCGAGCGGCGTCGGCCCGAGGCCGGCGCGCCGCCAGGCGACCGAGCCCGCCAGCTGGCCGCCGGCGGCGAGCAGGCCGCCCGCGATCATCGCGGGCGACGTCAACACGGCGCCGAGCCAGGGCGCGGCGAGCGAGGCGCCGAGCGCCCACAAGCCGTCGACCATCCGCTCGGTCGCCCCGTAGCGTTCAGCGGCCCCGATGAGCGAGCGATGCAACTCGCGCGCACCCTCGGCAGCACGATCGAGCGTGGACTCGGCGAGGCGGAGCGCGCGGGCCGGCGAATCGACGGCGGTGCCGGATGCGAAGCTCCACGAGTCGAGGTCGAGGAGATCGATCCCGCGCCGGATCACGCCGAGCCGCTCGATCCAGTCCGCGACCGTCGCCTCCGCGGTGCCGAGTCGGGCGGCATCGGCGAACAGCTCGTCGACGGCGACGGCGGTGCTGCCGCCGCCCGAGACGGTGAGACCGTCGCTCATCGCGACGGCGACCGCGAGGCGGCGCTCGCGGCGTTCGCGGCGTTCGGGACGCTCGCGGCGTTCGCGGCGTTCGGGACGGTCGCGGCGTTCGCGGCGACGCCGGCGTCGGCCGTGGCGTCGAGCTGCTCCTGCAGTTCCCGGATCCGGCCGTCGAGGGCCGCCTCGGCCTCCCGGAGTCGCAGCAGTCCGCCGACGAGCTCCGAGCGCAGGTCGGCGAGGCGGTCGAGGTACCGGTCGGCGGCGTTCGACCGCCATGCACCCGTGCCGGGCGGACAGAGCGATGGGACCGAGAGCCGCACCTCCTCGTGCAGCGATCGCAGCATCACGAGGTGACGGCGTGCGCCGTCGAGGAGCTCGGGCGTGACCGGGCACGCGAGGAACGCGAGGGGTTCGTGGGAGTCGTGCATGCCCCCGAGCCTGGCTCGGGGCGCGACGATGCGCGTTCCCCGCCGCGGCATCCGTGCACTGCCGTCCTCCCGGACCGCGTGTGGAGGACGACCCGGACGACCCGACGGACGCCCCGGACGACCCGGACGACCCGACGGGCTCGGACACCCCGCCTCAGTCGGCGAGCACCTGCTCGAGCGCATCGGCGCCCATGCGGCCGAACGGCGTCGACGCGCCGGCCTGCTCCACGACGGCGGAGGCCAGCACGAGCGCCCACCCGCGCGCCCGGTCCCACGTCGCCTCGTCGAGGCCGCGGCGACGCTCGATCTCGGCCTTGAACACCCGCCGGGATCGCGCGTCGAACGTCAGCCACGCGGTCGCCAGGTCGGTCGCCGGGTCGCCGGCGGTGAGGTCGCCGAAATCGACGACCGCGGTGAGGAATCCGGATGCCGCGAGCAGCAGGTTCCCCGGATGCAGATCGCCGTGCAGCCAGACGCCCGGCGCCGACCACACCGGTGCGGCGAGCGCGCGCTCCCACACCTCGACCAGGCGTTCGGCGTGCGGGATCCGCCCGCCGGCGAGGCGGGCGCGCACGACTTCGTCGCGGTCGGCGAGCGGGACGCCGCGATACGGGTTCGACGGGGCATCCGGGGGAGCCGGCGTGGCGCCCAGTTCGGCCACGAACGCCGCGAGGCCGTTCACGGCGACGCCGCGCGTCGCCGGGTCGAACCGCACGGCGTCGGCCCCGCGGAACCACGGCACGATGCTCCACGGCGCGTCGTAGCCGAGTTCGGGCGCGGGCTTGCCGACGCGCACGGGGACCGGGATCGGCACGGGCAGCCGCGGAGCGAGTTCGGGCAGCCAGCGCTGCTCGTTGCGCGCGAGCGGGATGGCGAGGCGCCGACGCGGCATCCGGATTCCGTGGCGATCGCCGAGGCGCAACATCACGTTGTCCCAGCCGTTCGCCACGACCTCGACCCGCCCCGCGAGATCGGGGTGCTGTGCCGCCACGAGCCGCGCCGCGAGCGCGGCGTCGACGTGCAGCTCGGGCGGAGGGGCATCCGCGCCGTCCTGAGCCGGTCGAGGGGTCGTCATCGTCGCTCCTCCGTTCGCGGCGACCAGCGTAGCGGAGCCCGCGAATTGGCTGCTGTGCGATCGGGCCCGGTCGTCCACAATGGGAGCATGACGCGAGCGGAACCCGCGGGGGACGCCGCGCAGCTCTTCCGAGTGTCCTTCGTGTGCACCGGCAACATCTGCCGCTCGCCGATGGCCGAGGTGGTGTTGCGCTCCCTCGCCGAACGAGCCGGACTCGGCGAGCGCATCGTCATCGAGTCGGCGTCGACGGGGGACTGGCACGTGGGCGAACAGGCCGACCAGCGCACCCTCGACGCCCTCGAGCGCGCCGGCTACGACGGCACGCACCACAGGGCACGCCAGTTCGACGCCGAGGACTTCCCCGCGCTCGACCTCGTCGTCGCGTTCGACCGGGGGCAACTGCGGATCCTGCGTAACTGGGCGCCGTCGCAGGTCGACCAGGAGAAGGTGCGGCTGCTGCTGGAGTTCGACCCCGAACTCGCCGCGCTGCAGGACGTGCCCGACCCCTATTACTCCGACGCGGCGACCTTCGATCGAGTTCTTGGGATGATAGAGCGGTCGACCCAGGCGCTCTTCCGGCAACTCGCCCCCGCACTCAGACAAGGAATCCGATGACTTCGCTGCCTCCCCAGCCGCTCAGCCCGCTCGACGGACGGTACCGCGCGGCGGTCGGCGAGCTCGGCGAGCACCTCTCGGAGGCGGGCCTCAACCGCGCCCGCGTGCAGGTCGAGGTGGAGTGGCTCATCGCGCAGACCGACCGGCGGCTCTTCGGCTCGTCGCCGCTCTCCGATGAGCAGCGGGCGCAGCTGCGCAGCGTCGTGACCGAGTTCGGACAGGCCGACATCGACGAACTCGCCGCCCTCGAGGCCACCACGCGGCACGACGTGAAGGCCGTCGAGTACTACGTGCGCCGCCGGCTCGAACTGCTCGGCCTCGACGCCATCGGGGAGCTCACGCACTTCGCGTGCACGAGCGAGGACATCAACAACCTCTCGTACGCCATCACCGTGCGCGACGCCGTGCAGCAGGTGTGGCTGCCGAAGCTCCGTGCCGTCATCGACGCCGTCGCCGCCCTCGCGGCCGAGCACCGCGACGTCGCCATGCTCTCGCGCACCCACGGCCAGCCCGCGACGCCCACCACCATGGGCAAGGAGCTCGCGGTCTTCGCGCACCGTCTCGGCCGCATCGCGACCCAGGTCGAGGCCACCGAATACCTGGGCAAGTTCTCGGGCGCGACCGGCACCTTCTCGGCGCACGTGGTCGCGGCACCGGATGTCGCGTGGCCCGACGTCTCGCGCGAGTTCGTCGAGTCGCTCGGCCTCACGTGGAACCCGCTCACCACCCAGATCGAGTCGCACGACTGGCAGGCGGAGCTCTACGCCCGCGTCAGCCACGCGAACCGGGTGCTGCACAACCTCGCCACCGACATCTGGACGTACATCTCGCTCGGCTACTTCAGGCAGATCCCGGCCGCCGGCGCCACGGGTTCGTCGACGATGCCGCACAAGGTCAACCCGATCCGGTTCGAGAACGCCGAGGCGAACCTCGAGCTGTCGAGCGCGGTGCTCGACTCGCTCGCCGCCACGCTCGTGACCTCGCGGCTGCAACGCGATCTCACCGACTCGAGCGCGCAGCGCAACATCGGCGTGGGCTTCGGCCACTCGCTGCTCGCGCTCGACAACATCCAGCGCGGCCTCGGCGAGATCGACCTCGACGCCGACGTGCTCGCCGCCGACCTCGACGGCAACTGGGAGGTGCTCGGCGAGGCGATCCAGACGGTCATCCGCGCCGAGGTCGTCGCCGGGCGCTCGACGATCACCGACCCGTACGCGCTCCTCAAGGAGCTCACCCGGGGCAAGCGCGTCGGCGCCGCCGACCTCGCGGCGTTCATCGAGGGCCTCGAGATCGGGGATGCCGCGAAGCAGCGCCTGATGGCGCTCACGCCGGGCGGCTACACGGGCATCGCGTCGACGCTCGTCGACCGCCTCTAGGCCGGCGCCCGCGCCCGCGCCACGGGAGCGCCCGCACGCGTCTGCGCCAGTTGCGCGCCGGCTGCGCCAGTCGTGCCGGCGCAACCGGCGCAGAGGTGGCGCAGCGCCACGGGAGCGCCCGACGCGTTCTCACCAGGAGAGCGTCGGCACCCACTCCGGAGCCGGCACGCCGGCGCCCGTGAGGCTGTCGCCTCGGACGAACTGCCTCCCGACGCGCTCGATGGGCTCCAGGCGCGTGTCCCGGTGACCGGAGTCGGCGCCGGTGGGTTCGGCCGACGTCACCTCCGACGGCACCGGCGACGGCAGCGGCGGCACGGGCGGAGGCTCGGGAATGGCGCCGGCCGGGCCGTTGAGGCCGACGGTGGCGATGGCGAATGCCGCCACGACGGCGGCTCCGGCGGCCAGGCGTCCGCGCATCGACTGGATCATGATCGTTCCCTTCGTGTGATGATCGCGAATGCGATGACGACACCGTCCACCGGGCCGGGCGACGCGGCATCCGGCACACCCCCTCAGATCTGCGGGAACGCGCACGCTGGACGCGAACCCCCTCGCCCGCCAGAATGAGCGCATGGCGCCGGGGGAGCGCTTGCTCGTCGGTCGGGATGCCGAGCTCGACGACATCGGACGTGTGCTCGGCGGCGTGACCGCCGGCACGGCATCGACGCTGCTCCTGTCGGGGGAGGCGGGCATCGGCAAGACCTCGCTCCTCGACGCGGTCGTGTCGAGGTTCGCCTCCGAGGCACTCGTGCTCAGCGGACGCTGCCTGCCGCTGTCGAGCCTGTCGTTGCCGTTCCTCGCGCTGCGCTCGGCGCTGCGCGCCGCCGCCGACCGGCTGGCGCTCGACGGTCTGGGCGGCGACCTCTTCACGGGAGCCGACGACCTCTCGGCGGTGCCGCTTCGCGTCGACGACCTGCTCACCCGCCTGGCGGGCGATCGACCCGTGCTGCTCGCCATCGACGACCTGCAGTGGGCCGACGAGAGCACCCTCGACTGCCTGATGTTCCTCATCGCCGGGCCCGAGGACCGGCCGCTGGGCATCATCGGCACCCTGCGATCGACCGAGGTGGGCGATCGGCGCCTCATCGAGCCCTGGTTGGCCGACGTGCACCGGCTTCCGCGGGTCGTCTCCCGAACGGTGGCCCCGCTCGATCGGTTCGCCACATCGCGGCTGATCGCGTCGCTGCTCGGCGGGGCCGTGCACGAATCCCTGGTCCAGGACGTGTACGACCGCGCGCGCGGCAATCCGTACCTCACGAAGCTCCTCGTCACCGGGCTCGACCAGCACGCGCGGCGAGCCGGCGTGCGGCTGCCCGAGGACCTGCGCGGCGCCGTGCTCCGAACATGGGCGCGGCTGCCCGAGCGTGCCAGGGAGTTGACGAGGACGATCGCCCTGTTCGGAGGCCCGGTGGCCCTCGATCGGCTCTCGACCGTCACCGGGATCCCGGTCGGCGAGTTGTCGGCGACCACCCGAGACCTCGTCACCGCGGGCATCCTCGAGCCGGGCGAGCAGCGGAGCTACTGGTTCCATCACCCGCTCATCGCGGAAGCACTGATCGCCTCCATCCCGCCCGACGACCTGCGCACGCGCCATGCCGCGCTGGCCCGGTACTTCGACCAGGTCATCGCCGAATCGGACGATCCTCCGGTGGAGTGGTTCGTCAAGGCCGCCGACCACCATGATGCGGCAGGCGAGACCCAGACGGCGTTCGGCGCACTTCTCCGGGCGGCCGACGAAGCCGCCCGCGCCGGCGGCGCGCGGGAGCGCGTGCGGCTGCTGCATCGCGCGGTGGAATCGGCGGATCTCCTCCCCGACCGGGGCATCTCCCGCCCGGATCTCCTGCGCCGCCTGGATGACGCCGCGGTCGCGGCGGGCGACGTCGAGCAGGAGTGGGGCGCCGTCACGGCCCGCCTCGACGGGCTCGACCGGGCGGAGCATCCGCTCGAGGCCGCCGTGCTCCTGGTGCGCCGGATGCACCTGCGCTTCCGCACCGGACGGGGGTACATCGACCCTGCGGACGCGCGCGAGGCGGTCCGACTCGCGTCTGCGGCTCCGGGCAGCACGGCTGCAGCACTTGCGGTCGCCGAACTCGCGCACGCGCTCGCCCTCCGACGCGATCCCGAGATGCACGAACTCGCCGAGCGGGGTGTGCGCCTCGCCACCGCCACCGGCGACGAGCGGACCCTCGCCTACGCGATCTCGGCGAAAGCCCTCGTGCACAACGTGAACGGGAACCGCACCGCCGCCCTCGCCCTCGCCCGGGAGGCCTTCCGTGCGGGACTCGCGGCGGGTGACCCGTGGGTCGCGATGCGCTCGGCGATCTGGGGGTCCTACGCGAACGTCGCCCGTCGCGACATCCTCGCGCAGTTGCGCACCCATCGGCAGGAGATGAGCGAGTACGGGGCGCCGCCGGCGTGCATCGCCATGCTGTCGGCCACCGAGGCGCGGGAGCTGGTCATCGTCGGCGGCTGGCACGAGGCCGTCGAGCGGCTCCGCGTCGCCCTCGGTTCGGACCCCGGCCCCCTCGTCGACGTCAACGCACGACTCACCGCCGCGCGGCTCTCGGCCGGCCAGGGCCGGATCGACGAGGCGAAGGCGCACCTGGAACGCGCCGACGAACTCTTCGCCGAACAGGGCGGATTCCTGTCGTATCCCTTCCACGTGGTGCGGACCGAGGTCCTCCTGGCGGCCGGCGAGGTCGCCGCGGCGGAGCGTACGGCGGTCGACGGACTCGCGCGTCACGCGTCGCCCGTGGCGATGCACCCGTGGCTGCTCCCGCTCGCCGCCCGCGCCATCGCCGATCGGGTGCAGGAGTCACGCGATCACGGCGCCGACGTGGCCGGCCTGCTGCGGCGACTGCGCGCCCTGCTCGGCGAGCATCTCGGCGACACGAGGATGGCCGCGCCGTTCATGCCGGCGGGAGGCGCGGGAACCAGCCGGGAGGAGCAGCACGCCTTGACGTGCCTGGCGATCGGGGAACGCGCGCGCGCCGAGGCCGATCCGCTCGCGCCGGACCGCTGGGCCGAAGCGGTCGAGGCCGCGCATCATGCGGCCCTCGCGTGGGAGGAGTCCTACGCCCTGCTGCGGGAGGCCGAGGCCGTCCTCGTGCATCTGCCGGCCGAGCGGTCACGGGCCGCCAATGCCGTCCGGCGGGGGCTGGAGACCGCGCACGCCCTCGGCGCCGCGCCCATCGTCGGGGAACTGCTCGCGATCGCGCGCAGCGCGCGCATCCCGACGGAGACGGTCGAGCACGCGGCATCCGACCTCGCCCTCGCCGGTGTCGCCGAGGCGCACGGGCTCACCGAACGCGAGCGCGAGATCCTCGCGTTCATCGTCGCGGGACGCAGCTACGGCGAGATCGCGCGCGAGCTGTACATCAGCGAGAAGACCGTGAGCTCGCACGTCTCCAACCTGCTGCGGAAGACGGGCACGCGGAACCGGCTGGACCTCGCGCGCCTCGCCCGCGCCCGCGTCGAGTAGCCCGCGCCCGCGCCACGTGCGCGTCTGCGCCGGTTGCGCGCCCTTTGCGCCAGTTGTGCTGGCGCACAGGGCGCCGAGGTGGCGCAGCGGGCGGGTCGGGTCGGCGTCAGCCGTGCGCGGAGGGCGGCGGGGGCGGTGCGTCGTCGGGGTCGTCGGGCCCCGAGGCATCCGGCTTCACGGCCATCGCGAAGAGCGCCAGCACCACGAGCACGACGATGAACACGCCGGCCGCAGTGATGAGCGTGAGCGTCACGTCGCGGGTCACCATGAGCACGATGAGGCTCGTGAAGACGGCGGCGATCGCCGAACCGCCGACGTACTCGATCGGTCGCAGCATGTCGCGTCGGCTCGGCTTGAACTCGCCGGGGGACTGGCTCACGGGTGCTGCTCCGTTCCGGCGGCAGCGCGGTCGGGCGCCGCGGCCCATTTCAACGAGAATCCGCCGATGACGAGGTAGACGCCCAGGATCACGAGGTAGGCGCCGAGCAGTCCGACCGCGGTGACGGCGTCGGGCGGCAGGAGCAGGAACACGATCGCGAGCAGCGCCGTGAAGGCGCCCGCGGCGATCCAGTCGCGGGCGGCGGCGGTGCGGCCGCGCGAGCGGAGGCCCGCGTAGATCTCGACGAAGCCGGTGACGGCCGCCCACACGCTGACGAGGTAGAGGAGGAACGCCAGCCCGCCGGGCACGGTCAGGGCGAGGATGCCGGCCACGACCGTGACCACCGCGTTCACCGCGAACAGGGAGCGGACTCCGGGGACCGTCGCGTCGCGCAGGGCGAGCGCGCCGACCACGAGCCCGGAGACGAGCGCCCAGATGCCGAACACCAGGAGCCCGAGCCCCGCGGAGTGGTCCTGCGAGAACGCGATGGCCACGCCGGGGACGACGGCGAGCGCGCCGCGCACGACCGGGACGACCCAGGAATGGGCTGCGCGCTCCGGGGCTGCATCGCGGGCGGTGGCCACGGCGACCTCTTTCACATCGGAGGGGGGTACCGATCCATCCTACGCGCCGCCTTCCTGCGCGGATGCCGCGAGCCGAGTGGATGCCGCGAGCCGAACGGATGCCCCGAGCCGAGCGCCCCGCGGCGAACCGTCATGTGCCGAGTCCCGCCTGTCGTGCGCGCACCACGGCCTGCGCCCGGTCGGCGACCTGCAGCTTCGCGAACACGTTGGTGAGGTGGTTCTTCACGGTCTTCGGGCTGAGGTAGAGGCGACGGGCGATCTCGGCGTTGGGGCATCCGTCGGCCAGGAGATCGAGGATCTCGCGCTCGCGCGGGGTGAGCTCTGGGAACGGCACCGCGTCGGCCGCCGCCTCGCCGACCGGCCCACCGAGCAGGAATCCGCGGATGCGGCCGGCGACGCCCGGGCCGTACACCGCCTCGCCGCGGGCCACCGCTCGCACGGCGTCGAGGAACTCGGTGCCGGCCTGGCCCTTCAGCACGTAGCCGCGCGCGCCGGCGCGCAGCGCGGCGAACACCGACGCGTCGTCGTCGCTCATGGTGAGCACGAGCACGCCGAGGTCGGGACGCGCGTCGGCCAGCCGCCGGGTCGCCTCGATGCCCGAGACGCCGGGCATCGCGAGGTCCATCACGACCACGTCGGGGTCGAGCTCGAGGGCGAGGGCGATGGCCGTCTCGCCGTCGCCGGCCTCGCCCACCACGGTGGCGCCGCCGACCTCCTCGAGCAGCGAACGGAGCCCGCGGCGCAGCATCGGGTGGTCATCGACCAGGACCACCCGCAGGCCCTGCGTGCGTTCCATGGCGTCGCCCTCTCCGTCGGTCACAGCGGCAGCTCCGCTCTCACGATCGTGCCACCGCCCGGACGGTCGGTGCGTTGCAGGGCGCCGCCGAGTTCCTGGGCTCGCTCGCGCATGCTGCCCGAGCCGACGCCTTCGACGGGCTCGGCGGGCATGCCGGAACCGTCGTCCTCCACCTCGACGACGAGCGCGTCGGGCGTCGCGGTGAGCGACACCCGCACCGTGCCCGCCCCGGCGTGCCGCATCGCGTTCGCCACCGCCTCCTGCGCGATGCGGTAGGCGGCCACCTCGACGGCGGCCGAGAGCGGGGGCAGCGGATGCCGCGGCGCGAACTCCACCCGAGGGCCCCTCGTACCGGCGCCGGCGCCCGCGCTCAGCGCGAGGTCCTCGAGCGCGCCGACGAGGCCGAGCTCGTCGAGCGCGGCCGGGCGGAGGTCGTGCACGATGCGCCGCACCTCGCCGACGAGCGAGGCGGTGAGCTCGCGCGCCCGTTCGATCGATGCCGCCGCGGGGCCCGACGTGCGCGCGCCGGCGACGTCGAGCTCGATGCCGATCGCGGCGAGCCCCGGGCCGAGGCCGTCGTGCAGCTCCCGGCGCAGGCGGCGGCGCTCGTCCTCCCGGGCGATCGCGAGTCGCTCCCGCGACCGCTGCACCTCGCGGTCGAGGCGCAACGCGGCGAGCGCCACCGCGAGCGGCCGGGCGAGCTCGTCGAGCACCTCGAGGTCGGCTCGCGAGAGCTGCTCGCCCGGTGACCGCGGCGCGACGAGGAGGGTGCCCTCGAGCCGGCCGGCGGTGCGGAGCGGGACCCGTGCGGCCGCGGCATCCGTCGCTGCATGCGCCGGCGGCCGCCCGACCGTCTCGGTCTCCGCGTCCGGGTGCGTTTCGGCCCACGCCGAGACCACGTCACCCGCGTCGTCGACGATCGTCGCCGACGGCAGCCGCAGGGTCACCGCGACCGTCTCGGCGGCGCCGTCGAGCAGTTCGGAGCCGCTCGCGGCCGCCTCGAGCCGCTGCGCCAGCCTCGACAGCGCCGTCGAGGGGTCGCCCCGGGAACCGAAGAGGAGCCGAGCCACCGCGCGTTGCACCACGTCTCGCACGGGCGCGAAGGCCACGGCGACGACGGCCGTCGCGAGGATCGGCGCCGCGCCGCCGCCGGCGGGCAGCAGCGTATGGAACACGGCCACGACCGCGATGTAGGCGGCCAGCAGCACCGCCGCCACGATCACGTAGACGACCGTGCGCCGCACCCCCACCTCGATGTCGAAGAGCCTGGTGCGGAAGATCGAGAACGCCGTCGCGATGGGCAGGAGCGGAAGCGCCGCCACGAGGAGCCAGATGCCGATCGGCGGCTCGGGGGGCAGTACCGCATCGGCGACCACGGCGACGACGATGAGCGCGACGGCCACGAGGATCGGCAGCAGGCGACGACGGGAGTCGCTTCCCCGGCGCACGCGCACGACGATCGCCGCGACGTTCGCGACGGCGAGCGCGAGCATGACGAGGAGGAACGCGGGCGCGACGATCGCCTCGGTGGAGGCGAACCCGACCGGGTTCGGGGAGACCTCGCCCCACATCCAGAGCTCGTCGCGCACCATCAGGAGTGCGACGAGCGCCGCGAGCGCCGTGGCGAGCGCCCACAGCACACCGCGCCAGCGCGGGTTCGGGAGCCGACCGTCGGGCAGGAGCAGGGGCAGGAGGAGCAACGGCCCCAGCCCGACGAGGAAGACCCAGTTCATGATCCAGGCGGCGAGCTGGGCGCCGGCCCAGTCGTGCTCGGCGGCGAAGGCCGCGTAGCCACCGACGAGGGCCTGCGCGGCCAGCCCGGCGCCGCCGACGACGAAGAGGGCACCCACCGGATGCCTCGGCCAACGCGTGAGGATGAGCGCGCCGACCACGGGGTAGCTGAAGGCCACGGCAGCGTCGAGCGCGAGGTACTCGGTCTCCATCGCACCGCCGGCGACCGCGAGCGACGCGCCCACGACCACGGCCAACGCGCAGACGATCGGGAACGCCCAGGGCGCGCGGGTGACAGGTGGTTGCACGAGACGATCCTCTCCCCTCCCGGCGCGCCCCGGAAGGGACCCGGGTCCCGATCCGCCCGGGACCCGGGTCGGCGCGGCGGGCGGGCGTCATCCGGGCCCGGAAGGGGACCCGCGGATCAGGCGACGGGACCGGGTGCCGCGGTGAGGTGGAGGCATGACACACACGACTCCCGCCGAGATCGCCGACGCCGCGGCATCCGGCCGCCCACGTTCCATCGACCGGCGCACCCGCCGGCAGTTCTGGGCCTACGGCCTGAGCCTCGCGCTCATCGTGCCCGGCCTCGTCGCCGTCGCCGTCGCGAACGGCGTCGACATGCGCACGCTCGACGATGCGCCCGTGATCGGGCAACTCGCCCTGTTCGGCGGCGCCTTCGCGCCCACGGTCGCCATGCTCGTCGCGTGGGCGGTGGGCCGCCGCGGGCCCGACTGGGGCTTCCGGCGCACGCCGTGGCGCACCATCGGCATCGCGTGGCTCTTCTCCGTGATCGCCGTGTTCACCGCCTACTCGGCCGGCTGGCTCACGGGCGTCGCCGGCTTCGACCCGACGAGGCTGGAGGCGGGCACGGGCATGCCGCCGATCCTCGCCGTCGTGGTCGGCCTCATCCCCGGCGTGCTGCCCTTCATGGCGCTCGCCCTCGGCGAGCAGTTGGGCTGGAGCTCCTTCGTGACGGCACGGCTCGCCGCATTCCGCAGCCCGGATGTCACGGCCGTCATCGTCGGAGTCAGCTGGGCCGCCTGCCATGTGCCGATGATGCTGTTCGTGCCCGGCGCGGTGGTCGACGGCATCCCGGTCGCGTGGGCCATCGCGATGTTCGCGATCCAGTGCCTCGCGTTCTCGTTCCCGATGGTGTGGCTTCGCGTGCGCACCCGCAGCATCTGGCCGGTGCTCGTGCTGCACGCGACCCTCAACGCGAGCATCTACTTCGTGGCCGAGTTCGTCACGGTTCCCACCGACGCGAGCGAGTGGTTCATCGGCGAGGGCGGCGTGCTGACCGCCGCCGGTGCCGTGGTCGCCGCGCTCGTCACCCTGCCGCTGTGGCGCGGGCGCCGCGCGGCGCGTACGGCGCAACTCGACCGCCCGGTCGTCCAGTAGGGAGAAGTGACGGATGCCGCGGCGCGAGGCCGTGGCATCCGCCACTCGTCGAACGGGTCAGAGCGCCTTGAGGATGTCCTCGACGCGGTCCTTGGCGTCGCCGAACAGCATCTGGGCGTTGTCGCGGTAGAACAGCGGGTTGGCCACGCCGGCGTAGCCCGACGCCATGGAACGCTTGAACACGATGACGTTGTCGGCCTCCCAGACGCGCAGCACCGGCATCCCGGCGATCGGGCTGCCCGGATCCTCGGCGGCGGCCGGGTTCACCGTGTCGTTCGCGCCGATGACGAGCACGACCGACGTCGACGCCAGGTCGTCGTTGATCTCGTCCATCTCCTCGACGATGTCGTAGGGAACCTTCGCCTCGGCGAGCAGCACGTTCATGTGCCCCGGCAGGCGACCGGCGACCGGGTGGATGCCGAACCGCACGTCGATGCCGCGCTCGCGCAGCTTCTGCGTGAGCTCGGCGACGGGGTACTGGGCCTGCGCGACGGCCATGCCGTAGCCCGGCGTGATGACCACGCTCGTCGCGTCCTTCAGCATCTCCGCGGCATCCGCTGCCTGGATCTCGCGGTGCTCGCCGACCTCCTCGTCGCCCTTCTTCGGCGCCTCGATGCCGAACCCGCCCGCGATCACCGAGATGAACGACCGGTTCATGGCCCGGCACATGATGTACGACAGGTACGCACCCGAGGAGCCGACGAGCGCACCGGTGACGATGAGCAGGTCGTTGTCGAGCAGGAAGCCCGCCGCGGCCGCGGCCCAGCCCGAGTAGCTGTTCAGCATCGAGACGACGACCGGCATGTCGCCGCCGCCGATCGAGGCCACGAGGTGCCAGCCGAGTGCGAGGGCGAGGGCGGTCACGACGACGAGCAGCCACAGCTCCGGCGTGATGACGTACCAGACCGTGAGGGCCACGAACACGACGAGCGCGCCGAGGTTGAGCACGTTCTTGCCCGGCAGCACGAGCGGCGCCGACTTCATGCGCGCCGACAGCTTGAGGAACGCCACGATCGATCCGGTGAACGTCACGGCGCCGATGAACACGCCGATGAAGACCTCGGCGTGGTGGATGTCGCGCAGCGCACCCTCGAGTTCGGGCTCCGCGAGTGCGCCGTTCCAGCCGACGAGCACGGCGGCGAGGCCGACGAAGCTGTGCAGCAGCGCGATGAGCTCGGGCATGCCCGTCATCTGCACGCGGCGGGCCCGCCAGAGGCCGATGGCGGCGCCGATGATCACGGCTGCGACGAGCAGGCCGAGGCCGACCATGACGGCCGGCTCGCCCCAGCCGTCGCTGAACGTCAGCCAGACGGTGGCGACGAGCGCGATGGCCATGCCGATCATGCCGTAGGTCACGCCGGCGCGGGAACTCTCGTGGCGGCTCAGGCCGGCGAGGCTCATGATGAAGAGCAGGGCCGCGACGATGTAGGCGGCGCCCGCGATGGACTCGGGGGTCAACAGGGTTTCAGGCACAGGGGGCTCCTAGGGGACGTCGTCGTTCGCGCGGTCAGCTGCTTGCCCGGTCGCCCTTGGCGAACATCCCGAGCATGCGCCTGGTCACCGCGAATCCACCGAAGATGTTGATGCTGGCGATGAGGATGGCGATCGTCGAGAGCACCTGCACGACGAGCACGTCGCTCGTGACCTGCACGATCGCGCCGACGATGATGATGCCCGAGATGGCGTTCGTCACGCTCATCAGCGGGGTGTGCAGCGCGTGCGCGACCTTGCCGATGACGTAGAAGCCCACCACGACCGAGAGCACGAGCACCGTGAAGTGCTGCGGCAGCGGGTCGGGTGCGAAGGCGTTCACCAGGAACAGCGCGGCGATGCCGGCGGCGATGAGCGCGAGGCGGCCCCCCTTCGAGAGGGTGCGCTTGGGCTTCGGGGCAGCGGCGGTCGCGGCATCCGTCGCCGGAGCCTTCGCGGCCGGCGCCGCGGAGACCTGCACGGGCGGCGGCGGCCACGTGGTCTCGCCCTCGCGCACGACCGTCACCGATCGCTGCACGATGTCGTCGAAGTCGATGACGAGCTGACCGTCCTTGCCGGGGGTCAGCAGCTTGAGCAGGTTCACGAGGTTCGTGCCGTAGAGCTGCGACGCCTGCGTGGGAAGCCGCGACGCGAGATCGGTGTAGCCGAGGATGACGACGCCGTTCGGCGTGACGATGCGCTCGCCCGCGACCGAGCCCTCGACGTTGCCGCCCATGCCGGCGGCCATGTCGACGATGACGCTGCCCGACTTCATGCCCGCGACATCCGCCGCCGTGATCAGCTTCGGCGCCGGGCGACCCGGGATCAGGGCCGTGGTGATGATGATGTCGACGTCGCGCGCCTGCTCGGTGTAGATCTCGGCGGCGCGGCGATCGTAGGCCTCGCTCGTCGCCTTCGCGTACCCGTCGGAGGACTCCATGACCTCGTCGACCTCGACCTTGAGGTACTCGCCGCCGATCGACTTCACCTGATCGGCGACCTCGGGACGCGGGTCGGTGGCGCGCACGATGGCGCCGAGGCTGGATGCCGCGCCGATCGCGGCGAGGCCGGCGACACCGGCGCCCGCGACGAGCACCTTCGCCGGCGGCACCTTGCCCGCCGCCGTGACCTGGCCGGTGAAGAACCGGCCGAACTCGTGGGCCGCCTCGACGACCGCGCGATAGCCGGCGATGTTCGCCATCGAGCTCAGCACGTCCATCGACTGCGCGCGCGAGATGCGCGGCACCGCGTCGAGGGCGAGCGCGGTGACCCCGCGGGCCGACAGCGCCGCGAGCAGCTCGGGCCGCAGCGCGGGGCTCAGCAGGCCGATGAGGGTCGTGCCCGGCTGGAGCTGGGCGATCTCGTCGTCGGTCGGAGGGTTCACCTTGAGCACGATGCCGCTCGACCACGCCTCCGGATGGGAGACGACGGATGCCCCGGCGTCGACGTACGCGGCATCCGGGAACGACGATGCAGCACCCGCGCCCGGCTCGACCACGACCTCGTAGCCGAGCCCGATCAACTGCTTCACGGTCGCCGGCGTCGCCGCCACCCGGGTCTCCGAGCCCTGCTCGGTGACCACCCCGATACGCGTCATGTGGTTCTCCTCCTCGTCGAAGCAGCCGTCGTCGGCCACGCGACCTGCAGCTGTGCGCGTGCATGCGGCTTGGCCGGAAACGATACGCCCCTCGAGCGCGCGAATGCGCCCTGGTGCGAGGCGTCTTCGGGTTCACCTCGTGCACGGAGTGCAGCGGCGCGGCCGGCTCGGGAGTCCCGCGCCGGGGCGCAGCTGCACGTGGTTCAGAGTATGTCGCAGATTTCGCAGTTCGTGCCGAATCGCGCCCCCGGAGATGGAAAGATCTGAAGATCTTTCAGCGGGCGGAAAAGTCACGGCCGGGAAGGGGCGCGACGAGCGAGCCGTCCGAGAGCTGTTCGACAGCTCCCGGACGGCTCGTGGCGGGCGTGCGACCGTCGGCTCAGGCCACCCCACGGTAGACCGACCGCGCGTAGTCGTGGAACGGCGCGGGCGCCACGGTCGCCCGGATGCGCACCTGGCGGTGGTGCCGGTCGACCGAGTCCTTGCGCGAGATCGGATCCTCGCCCCAGACGACCTCGACGACCGCGCCGTCGGGGATCTCGACGTCGAGGGTGGCGAGCGACATGTAGAGCTGGTCGTAGGCGACGTAGCCCGCGTCGGTCGAGATGCCGACCCGCTTGCCGTCCTGCAGCACCTCGTCCATCTGGAAGAGGCCGTACCGGGCCTTCGGGAAGTCGAGGAACTTCGCCGGCGTGCCCGGCTCGAGCTGGGACTTGACGATGTCGGCGACATCCTCGGCGTTCCACAGCAGCGTGACCTTGCGGCGCTTCGGGTCCGCGGCGATCTTCTCGAGCGCCTCGCGGCCGTGGAAGTCGTGGTCGAATCGGACCGAGCGGCCGAGGCCGAGATCGAACGGCGTCATGTAGTAGTCGTGGATGTCGTCGGATGTCAGCGATCCGCCGATCGAGCCGGCTCGGGCGGCAGGCAGCCACTCGCGGTACTCGGCGAAGTCGTCGTCGAAGATCGCGGGGAACGGCGTCGGCACCCAGCCCGACTCCAGCGGGGTCGACGAGTACGCCTTGGCACCGACGCGCCGGATGTCGAACTCCTCGCCCGCCTCCATGATCGCGTCGAGCACGACCTGGTTGTCGGCCCACGGCCCATAGAACTCGAAGCCCGGCTGGCCCGCCATGCCGTGCCGCAGCGCCTTCACGGGCCGGCCGGCGATCGTGAAGTCGGCGATGTGGAAGAACTTCACCTCGGGCACGGGCCCGCCGAAGAGCTTCTCCATCACCCTGTTCGCCTCGGGTCCCTGCAACTCGTAGCGGTAGAAGGTCGGGTCGACGCCGCCGCGCATGTGCGAGTTCGCCTCGAGGCGGTGATGCACGTCCTTGCCTGCGGCCTCGGCCTTCTCGACGTTGAAGCGCACCCAGTCGATGAGCAGGTGGTGCCCGATGAGCACGCGCCCCTCGCGATCGTCGGAGTTGTAGAACAGGATCCCGTCGCCGATGAGGTAGCCGTCCTTGTTCACGGCGATGAGCTGCTTCGCGACGCCGGCGCGGAAGGTCGCGAACGTGTTCGGCGAGATCGACGACAGCAGGTCGATCAGGTCGGAGCCGCCGAGGAAGAGCTGCGTCATGTGGTGCGACTGGTCCATGAGCGCGACGGAGGTCGACCATGCCCGCTGCTCGTCGCGCCAGTTCGTGAACTCGGGCGCGACGGGGAAGGTGAAGGCGGGCCAGTTCTGGTTGCGCAGCAGCTCGACGGGGCTGCCGACCCTCTCGATCGCGTGCGCAAGGCTTTCCGAAGTCATCATCGTCCTCTTCCGGTCTGGTGGCGCGCACGCCGTCATCGGCCGCGCACGCTCGGAGTCTACGAGCACGTTCGTCCGGCGTGCCGCTGGACTTCAGTTCAACGGAAGGACCCGGGCGCCATCACGGCCGCGCCGGTCAAGGTGCGGACGTAGCGCAGGCACGGGGGCGCGTCCACCTCGACGAGGCTCCAGATGCCGGAGATCGGCGGATTGCGTCAGCCGATGGCGACCACGAGCGCGCACGCGGCGAGCACGGCGGCGACCGGAGTCATCACCAGGCGCTCGGCGCGGCTTCGAGAGATCGCGTTCACGACGACGCCCAGTGCGAGGTACCCGAACAGCACCCACGTCGCGACGTCGACGACCGGCGTCACCGGCCAGAGCAGCCCGGCGCGCCAGAGCAGCAGCGTCGCGAACCCGGCGTAGAGCACGACCGACACGGCGCTCCCGATCCGGAGCCGCGTGGGCAGCACCTCGTGCTGCCCACCCCAGACGAGTCGGCCGTATGGTCGTCCGGCGGCCACGAGCACCTGGAGCACGGCGAGCGCGGCGAGGATGACCGTGGCCAGCACGGCGACGACGGCGCTCATCGTGTCGCCTCCCGATCTGCGAGATAGCGCTCCGCGTTCGCGATGAGCGCGTCGAGCGCGGTCTGGAGCGCAGTGAGATCCACGCCGCGCTCGAGACCGTCGTCGGAGCGGGCGAGCCCCGCCCACGCCTCCGCCAGCACGCGTCGGCCGGACTCGCTCAGCGAGACGAGGTTGGCTCGGCTGTCGAGCGGATCGGGAACCACGTCCACCAGTCCGCGCGAGACGAGTTCGACCAGCCGCTGGGTGACGGCGGCGCGCGTGACGTCGAGGGCACGGGCGATGGTGCTCTGCCGTGCCGGTCCGACGGCGTCGATGGCGACCATCGCCGAGAACATGGAGATGCTGAGGCCGTGCGCGGGCTGCAGGTACGCGTCGGCGACCCGGTCGACCAAGCCGGTGGCGCGGTGGAGCGCAAGCGCGAGGCGTTGCGAGGGTTCGGTGGCGGCATCCATGATGTTAACTACTTAACAAAAATGGATGTCCCGTGTCAACCGCCGGTCGAGGCGGCCCGGTCGCTGAACGGCGGCCGGCCACGGTGGTCCGAGGCGCGTTTCCACGGCAGAATCGGAGACATGGTCGAGACGGTGACCGAGAGCTCGAGTGGCGACGGCCTGGCAGCCGCAGCGCAGTTGCTGCACGACTTCAACGAGGAGTACGACGAACCGACGCCCTCGCCCGAAGAACTGGCGGTGCGGCTGGGAGACCTGGTCGCGGGCGACCAGGTCACGGTCCTGCTGGCCCGCGCGCCCGAGACCGGCGAAGCCGTCGGGGTCGCGGTGATGCGCGTCCAGCCGTCGGTGTGGGGTCCTGCACCCGAGGCCTACCTGGCCGAGCTGTACGTCGCGCCGAGTGAGCGGGGGAAGGGATTCGGCCGCGAGCTGATCACCGAGGCCATGCGGGTCGCGCGTGAGCGGGGCGCCGACTACGCCTTCGTGATCACGAGCGAGGACGATCAGCTCGCCGTGCGCCTCTACGAGGCCGCCGGGTTCCGCCGGACCGAGGGCGAGGGCGGTCCGACCATGATCGCCTTCGAGCGCGACCTGTAGCCCGAGGTCGGCGCGACCGTCGCCTTCGAGCGCGACCGGCGACCCGGGGGAGTCCGCGACCACGGGCCTGCGGCATCGGGCGGACGCGGACCTTCGTCGAGCCCCCGCGGATCCGGAACTCCACCGATCCCCACCCGAAGACCGCTCCGGTTTGACAGGAGTGGATACCCTAGGGGTATTATTAGTGATACCCCGGGGGTATCGGAAACCCCGGTCACGATCGGAGTCGGCGGATGTGCCAGCCAGTGAAGTGCCACGTGTGCGGAAAGACGACGTGGGCCGGTTGCGGCCAGCACGTCCAGTCCGTGAAGCGCATGGTCGCGGCATCCGACTGGTGCGACGGATCGCACACGCCGGCCGAGATCGAGGCCGCCGAGGCCGCGCGCGGGGGATTCTTCTCGCGCCTGTTCGGCCGATGAACCCCGAGCACTCGGGACCTGAGACAAGGAGCTGACATGCTGTTGGAACGCATCTATGACGAGGACCTCGCCCAGGCCAGCTATTTCATCGGCTGCCAGGCGAAGGGCGAGGCGATCGTCGTCGACCCGCGCCGCGACCTCGACGTCTACCTCGAGATCGCGCGCAAGAACGGGATGACGATCACCGGGGTCACCGAGACCCATATCCACGCCGACTACCTCTCCGGCACGCGGGAGCTGGCGGAGCGGACCGGGGCGACGATGTACGTGTCGGATGAGGGTGGCCCCGACTGGACGTACGGCCCCGCCTTCGACGACGCCGTGCGCATGAAGCACGGCCACGAGATCACCCTCGGCAACATCACCGTCCGGGCCGTGCACACGCCGGGCCACACGCCCGAGCACATGTCGTTCCTCGTGACCGACGGCGCGCAGGCGGCCGAGCCCGGATTCATGCTCACCGGCGACTTCGTCTTCGTCGGCGACCTCGGGCGACCCGACCTGCTCGACGAGGCGGCGGGCGGCATCGACACGCGCTTCGGCGGTGCACGCGATCTCTTCGCGAGCCTGCGCGACCGATTCCTCACCCTGCCCGACTACGTGCAGGTGCTCCCCGCGCACGGCTCGGGCAGCGCATGCGGCAAGGCGCTGGGCGCGATCCCCACGTCGACCGTCGGGTACGAGCGTTCGTTCTCGTGGTGGAGCGGATACCTGCGGAACAACGACGAGCAGGGCTTCGTCGAGGAGCTGCTCAGCGGCCAGCCCGACGCGCACGCCTACTTCGCACGCATGAAGGTGCAGAACAAGGTCGGACCGGCGGTCATCGGCGCGGTCGACGAGCTCGTCGAGTACACGCCGGAGCGCCTGCGCGCCGAGCTCGACGCCGACGAGGTCATCTTCGTCGACACGCGGCACAACACGGCCGTCCACGAGGGCACCGTGGCCCGCTCGCTGAACATCCCCGGCATCGCCAAGGCGGCGAGCTACGGGGCGTGGGTGGTCGACCCCGATGTCGAGCACCGCCCGCTCGTGCTCCTGGCCGCCGACGAGGACGAGGCGACGCAGCTGCGCGACCACCTGGTGCGCGTCGGCATCGACTCCGTCACCGGGTTCATCACCTCGCTCGATGGCCTCGACCTGGTCGTACCCAAGCTGCTGCAGCCCGAGGAGCTCCCCGGGTTCGCCTACGACCTGCTGCTCGACGTGCGCAACAAGACCGAGTACGCCGACGGGCACCTTCCCGGCGCCGCCCAGCTCAGCGGCGGCCGCGTGATGTGGCACACCGACGAGCTGCCCGAGCACGGCACCATCGTCACCTACTGCCAGAGCGGCGTGCGCAACAGCGTCGCCTCGAGCGCCCTGCGCCGCGCCGGCTACGACGTCGTGGAGCTCGACGGCTCCTACCTCGGCTGGACCCGGGTCCCCGGCAACGTGCCGGTCACCGAGGCATCCCCCGTTTCGAAGGCTGCATAGGAGGCAACCATGGCGGACATCACCATCGCACAGGTCAGGGAGCGCCTCGGCGGCGCCGACCAGCTCATCGACGTGCGCGAGATCCACGAGGTCGCCGAGGGCATGGTCCCTGGCGCCCGGAACATCCCGCTCGGCACGCTGGCGTCACGCCTGGCGGAGATCGACCGCTCCCGGCCGGTCATCGCGATCTGCCGGTCGGGCAACCGATCGCGCCAGGCGACCGAGGTCCTCAAGACCGCCGGATTCCGCGTCGACAACATGGAGGGCGGCATGATCGCCTGGTTCCGGGCCGGTCTTCCGGTCGATCGGTGACCTCGACCTTCAACCCACCGGCGTGGCCCGCACCTCACGGTCGCGGGCCACGCTGCTGAACACCCCACGGAAGCCGGAACATGGAAATCGGACTCGTCATCGCGCTGCTCCTGGCGGTGCTCGTCGGGGTGTCGCTCGGACTCATGGGCGGCGGCGGATCGATCCTCACCGTGCCGATCCTCACCTACGTGCTCGGCATGGGCCCGAAGGAGGCGATCGCGGCATCCCTGTTCATCGTCGGGGTCACCAGCGCCGTGAGCGTCTTCTCGCACGCCCGCGCCGGGCGGGTGCGGTGGAAGACCGGCCTCATCTTCGGCGCCGCCGGGATGGTCGGCGCGTTCCTCGGCGGCATCCTCGGGGGGTACATCCCCGGCGTCGTCCTCATGGTGCTGTTCGCGATCATGATGATCGCCACGGCGACCGCGATGATCCGCGGCCGCAAGAAGAGGGGTGAGGCGCACGGCGAGGTGCAGCGCGGGCTCCCGGTCCTGCGAATCATCCTCGACGGGTTCGCGGTCGGCATCGCCACCGGACTCGTCGGTGCCGGCGGCGGCTTCCTCATCGTGCCGGCCCTGAACCTCCTGGGCGGACTGCCCATGGCCGTCGCGGTCGGCACGTCACTGCTGGTCATCGCGATGAAGTCGTTCGCCGGCCTCGGCGGCTACCTCTTCAGCGTGCAGCTCGATTGGCCCGTCGTGCTCGCCTTCACGGCGTTGGCGATCGCCGGTTCGTTCATCGGCTCGGCGCTGGCGGGCAAGGTCCCCGAGACCGCGCTGCGCAAGGGCTTCGGCATCTTCGTGCTCGTCGTCGGGGGGTTCGTCATCTTCCAGGAGGCGCCCGCGCTGGTCGCCCTCTTCTCGGGCGGCTGACCCCGCCGCCTCATGACGATGCCGCCCGCCTCCCAGTACGGGAAGCGGGCGGCATCGTCGCGGTCGCGACATTCCGGCAGCGCTCGGTTCAGCTGATCTTGCGGCGGTAGGCCGCGATCGCGAATGCGTAGGCGACGACGAAGATGCCGACGATCCAGGCGAGGGCGATCCAGATCTCACTGCCGACGGGATCTCCGGCGAACAGGGCTCGGATCGTGTTCACGATCGACGTCACGGGCTGGTTCTCGGCGAACCAGGCGACCGGGCCGGGCATGGAATCGGTGGGAACGAAGGCCGAGCTGATGAACGGCAGGAAGATCAGCGGGTAGCTGAACGCGCTCGCACCGTCGACCGTCTTCGCCGAGAGGCCCGCGATCACGGCGAGCCAGGTCAGCGCGAGCGTGAACAGGATCAGGATGCCGGCGACCGCCAGCCAGGCGCCCACGGACGCCCCGGTGCGGAACCCCATGATCAGCGCGACGCCGATGACGATCGCGACCGAGATCAGGTTCGAGACCAGCGAGGTGAGCACGTGGCCCCAGAGCACGCTCGACCTCGCGATCGGCATGGACTGGAAGCGTTCGAAGATGCCGCCCTGCATGTCGAGGAACAGCCGGTACGCGGTGTACGCGATGCCCGACGCGATCGTGATGAGCAGGATGCCGGGGAGCATGTAGTTGACGTACGACTCGTCGGATCCGGTGTTGATCGCGCCGCCGAGCACGTACACGAAGAGCAGCATCAGCGCGATCGGGGTGACCGCGGTGGTGATGATCGTGTCGGGGCTGCGGAGGATGTGGCGGAGCGAGCGACCGGTGAGGATGCCGGTGTCGCCGAGGACGTGCGTGGTCATCGGGGTTCCTTTCGTGCTGCGACCGTGCGGTCGGCGGCGGATGTCTCGGCGGCACCGTTGCTCTCGTCGCCGGTGTCGCCGACGAGGGCCAGGAAGACGTCCTCGAGGGAGGGCTGCTTCTCGACGTACTCGACCGTGGCGGGCGGGAGGAGCTGCTTGAGCTCGGCGAGGGTGCCATTCCGGATGATCGTGCCCTTGTGCAGGATCGCGATGCGGTCGGCGAGCTGCTCGGCCTCGTCGAGGTACTGCGTCGTGAGCAGCACGGTCGTGCCGTTCGCGGCGAGCGCCTTCACCGTCTGCCAGACGTCGATGCGGGCCTGCGGGTCGAGTCCGGTGGTGGGCTCGTCGAGGAAGATGATCGGCGGGTTGCCGATCAGGCTCATCGCGATGTCGAGCCGACGCCGCATGCCGCCCGAGTACGTCCCGGCCCTGCGGTTGCCCGCCTCGGTGAGCGAGAATCGGGCGAGCAGGTCGTCGGCGATCGCACCCGGGTCCTTCAGGTGGCGGAGCTTCGCGACCAGCACGAGGTTCTCCCGCCCGGTGAGCACCTCATCGACGGCGGCGAACTGGCCGGTCAGGCTGATCGACTCGCGCACGTCGCCGGCCATCGCGGCGACGTCGAAGCCGTGCACCGTCGCGGCACCCGCGTCGGCCTTCAGCAGCGTCGACAGGATCCGCACCAGCGTGGTCTTGCCCGCCCCGTTCGAGCCGAGCAGCGCGAAGATGCTGCCCCGCGCGACCTCGAAGTCGACGCCCCGCAACACGTTCAGGTCCTTGAACGACTTCTCGATGCCCTGCACCCGGATCGCGGGTCCGAGGGTCTGTTGCGTGGTCACTTCCGCTCCTCCTTCTCTGCCTCGGCGATCGCCTTCGTGAGGCGTGCGCGCTCCTTGTCGATCCACTGCCTGCCGCCGTAGGCCTGCGTGAACGTCTCGGCGAACTCGACCGGGTCGTCGCCGACGATGGCGCTCACGGGCGTGCCGTCGACGGCGGCGCGCTCCCAGAGGTCGGCGGAGTCGCCGAGCATCTTGACCATGGTGTCGCCGTCGGTGATGCCCCCGTAGTACATGAAGTACCGGTCGAACGCCTTCGCAGCGGCCCGGTACGGCTCGGGGAGCGCCTCGACGCGCGCCTTGTACTGCTTGTACTGCTTCTTCTGCTCCAGCGAGCCCGTGAGGGTCTCGATCCACTTCGCGGCCATGTTCACTGCTCTCCTTCGTGGAGCCGTTCGATACGTTCTGCGAGGAAGCTCCACGTCCTCCAGAACTCTTCGAGTTCGCTTCGTCCCTGTGCGTTGAGGGAGTACACCTTGCGCGGCGGCCCCTTCTCCGACGGAACCTTCTCGACGTCGACGAGGCCGCGCTGCTCCACTCTGACGAGCAGGGCGTAGATGGTGCCCTCGGCGATGTCGGTGAAGCCCTGCTCGCGCAACCGCGCCGTGATGTCGTAGCCGTATGCCGGCTGCGCGGCGAGGATCGCGAGGACGATGCCCTCGAGCGTGCCCTTGAGCATCTCGGTCATCTGCTTGCCCATGGTGCCCCTCCCTTCAACTACTCGGTGTTGCTGACTACTGGTACATAGTAAGCATGAGTACCGGTAGATAGCAACACTGAATACCAGAATCCTTCGATCCCGCCCGAGGCATGTCGTCGGCGCACGCCGAACGAGCCGGTCACGTGATGGGGAAGTCGAAGTACGTGTCGGGGTGCGGCTCGTCCCGCAGCGTGTAGTGCCACCACTCGGCCGCGTAGGCGCTGAAGCCGCAGGCCTCCATGATCGAACGCAGGTGTCGGCGGTTCCGAGCCTCGGCGTCGGGGATCCCCTCGGCTCCGTGATGGGAGACCGGATCCATCAGGTCGTGGTCGCCGCCCATGACGACACGTTCGCCGGTCGCCAGACGATAGAGGGTCAGGTCCACGGTACTGCCCCGGCTGTGGCCAGACCTCGCCGCCACGTAGCCGAGGTCGAACATCTCCGGTCGGGCGATGTTCGGATAGTGCCGGGGTTTCGTCCGGCCATCCTCCGGCTGCCGTGACCAACGCAGGAAGTCGTCCACGGCGCGCTGCGGACGATAGCCGTCCCAGATCAGCAGGCCGAAGCCACGCGACGCTGCGACGTCGCGTGCCCGCCCCACCGCGTCGCACAGCGCCCGCGTGCCGATGATCCGATTGGCGTGGTATCCGTCCACGGGCCTGCCGGTGAAGTTGTCCCAGGTGGAGTACTTCGCGTCCCAGCGGATGCCGGCGATGTGTTCGTCCAGGTAGACGAACTCGTCGCTCATCGGCCTCGTCCCTGCAGAGCGAACGCGATCACGCGGTCGAGCACCTCGGCGAGCGGGATCCCCGCGGCGGCCATCATGCGCGGATACCGGCTGTACGACGTCATGCCGGGGAAGGTGTTGACCTCGTTGAGGACGACCGCGCCGTCGTCCCCCAGGAACAGGTCGACCCGTGCGAGTCCCCGGCAGCCCAGCGCGCGATAGACGGTCCGCGCCGTCCGTTGAACGAGCTGACGAGCCTCGGCGGTGATCTCGGCCGGAACGGTGACGGTCGAGTTCTCGGAGCGGACTTCCGGCTCGTCCTCCTGATGGATCCGGAAGAAGCCGTGCGACAGACGGATCTGATCCACCTCGCCGACGATCAGTCCCCGGTCGCCGTCGAGGACCGCGCATCCGACCTCGCTGCCGACCACGGCCTCCTCGATCAACACCTTCGCGTCGTACCGCCGTGCGACGTCCACTGCGCTCGGCAGGTCGTCCGCCCGGTCGACGCGGCTGACGCCGAACGACGATCCCGATCGGGCCGGCTTCACGAAGACGGGATACGGCAGGCGGTCGGGGTCGACCTGCCCGTCGGCCGTGACCGTCCAGAACCTCGGGGTGGCGACCCCTGCGCTCCTCGCGACGAGGTAGGTGAGCGACTTGTCCATGGACAGCGCGGAGCTCTGGATGCCGCAGCCGACGTAGGGGATGCCCGCGAGCTCGAGCAGGCCCTGGATGGCACCGTCCTCGCCGTGTCTGCCGTGCAGGACGGGAAGCACCGCGTCGAGGTGAACCGTCCGGTTGCGGCCCTCCTCATCGACGAGCAATCCGTGGGTCGCCCGGTCCGGCGACAGGGTCGCAGGACGGCAGTCGTCATCCTCCCAGTCGGGGCCGGGCCCTTCGCAGAGCTTCCACTCACCGCGTCTGGTGATCCCGACGTAGATCGGGTCGTACTTTGCGAGGTTCAGGTTCCGCGCGACCTCCTGCGCGGACTTGACGGAGACGGGATGCTCTTCCGAGACCCCGCCGAAGATGACCGCGATCCTGGGCTTAGCCATGTTGATGTCCTTCGAACTCGAGGCAGTTGAGGATGGAGTTCCTGACCGTGTCGATCAGGGCCTGTTCCGTGTGGAACGCGGTGTGCGGCGTGATGAGCACATTCGGTAGCCGCTGCAATCTGAGGAAGAGCCGGCTGTCGATGCGCCTGTTCCGCCGGTCGGCGTAGAAGATGCCGTCCTCTCCCTCCAGCACGTCGAGCGCCGCGCCGCCCAATCGGCCGCTCTCCAGCGCTGAACAGAGCGCCTCGGTGTCGATCAGTGCGCCCCGGCCGGTGTTGACGATGACGGCGCCGTGCCTCATCCGCCCGATCCGCTCACGGTCCAAGAGATGTCTCGTCTCCGCGTCGAGCGGCGTGTGGAGCGTCACCACGTCGCTCCGCCGGAGCAACTCGTCGAGATGGACGTGGTCCGCCGTGGACTTGGGAGTGCGGTCGAAGGCCAGGACGCGGCATCCGAACCCCTGCAACCGGTCGACGACGGCGGCGCCGATGCGGCCCGTCCCGATGACCCCGACGGTCAGGTCGCGGAGTTCCCTGCCGCGTACGCGATTCAGCCTGAAGTCGTGTGCCTCTGCGCGGGTGATGATCGATCGAGCGTTCCGCACCGCCATGAGCATGAGCATCAGCGTGTAGTCGGCCACGCCGGCGGGCGAGTACGCCACCCCCTCGACCGAGATGCCGACGCTCCGCGCGAATTCCACGTCGATGTGATCATGCCCCGCACTCCGGGTGGAGATGTAGGCCACGCCCGCTGCGCTCAGCGCGCGGAGAGTGGAGTTCGTGATCGGGGTCTTGTGACCGACGCTGATGCATCGATTCCCGAATGCCAGTCCGACGTTCGCCTCGGATGCCGCCGCATCGATGATCGTCGGGGCGACGCCGAGACGAGGTGCCGTCTCGCGGAACACGGCGGCTTCATCGGGCTCGCATCCGTAGACGGAGATCCCCATTCGTGGGACGTGTTCGCTGTAGGGCACGCCTCCAGTCAAGGAGGCCCCGTGTTGTCAGGACGTATGTGGTTTTCGATATGCCGCCGATATGCCCCGGCCATGCCCCGGCCGGAACTCTCGAGGATCTACCGGGCGGGCCGCCCGGGGCCGAACCAGCGGGCGAGTGCGTCCGTCAGCCCCTGATCGGTTCCCTGCCCCACCCATGCGACATACCCATCCGGGCGGATCAGCACGCCTGTGGGCGGTGTCACGCCGCCGAGGACGGGCAGTCGCCACGCGCCGGTGAAGCGGGCGTCGACCACCCGCACCTGCTCAGCCCACGGGGTGACGTCGAGGGTGGCCGACTCGGCGAGGTCGAGGAGCACCGGCTCGGCTCGGTGGAGGAGCGGGAACACCCGAGTCGGACCGTCTTCCGTCTCGAGATCGAGATCCGGCATGCGACGCCCGAGGAGTGGATGCCCCTCCCCGAGGTCATAGGCGATGTCGAGGCCGTGGATCAGCGCGCCGAAGTGCCGGCGAGGCTCGTCCATCGACACCAGTTCGTCCACGGTCGCGGCGAGTGCGGCCGTCCGTGGGTCCAGGCGCTGCAGTGCCGTCTGCGCCATCGAGTGCTCGAGCGCGCGGGCCCCGGCGGGATGCCGCTCGGCATGGTAGGTGTCCAGGAGGGACTCGGGTGAGATGCCGTCGACCACCTGCGCGAGCTTCCACCCGAGGTTGACCGCGTCCTGCAGGCCCAGACCGATACCTTGGCCGCCGGCGGGATAGTGGATATGCGCGGCATCCCCAACGAGGAGCACTCGCCCCTTGCGGTAGGTCGCGGCCTGCCGGGTGGCGTCGGTGAACCTGGAGAGCCAGGTCGGGTCGTGCACTCCGAAGTCGGTTCCGTACACCGCGGTGAGGGCGTCGCTCAGGTCGGCCAGGCTCGGCTCGACGGCTGGACCGACCTGCTGCTCGGTCGTGATGACCCGATAGGTGCGCCCGTCTTCCAGCAGGGTGAAGCCATGGACGCCCGTCTCGTCCTGACGCATCCCCGACGGTGGCTCTTGGGCTACTTCGACCTCTGCGATCAGGTTGCTGCGGGTCGCGTCCCAGCCGGGGAAATCGATGCCCGCGACCTTGCGGATGACGCTGCGACCGCCGTCGGCGCCGACAAGGTACGTCGCTCGCATCGTCTCACCATCAGCGAGTTCGACGTCGACGCCGGTGTCGTCCTGGACGAAGCCGGTCACCTCACGACCGCGATGCACCGGCACCCCGAGCTCATCGACCCAGCCGGCGAGGATCGGCTCCATCCGGCTCTGCCACAGGGCCAGTCCATAGGGATGCCGCGTCGGAACGTCGCTGATGTCCAGCATCGTCCTGCCGAAACGCGCGGTCTGCGCGGTCTGCCCCTCCGCCAGGAATCGGTCGGCGATCCCGCGCTGGTCCAAGATCTCGATCGTGCGTGAGTGGAATCCTCCCGCACGGGATCCTGCCACCACTCCCGTGGGGCGCCGCTCCAGGATCGCCACGTCGACGCCTGCCAGAGCCAGCTCGCCGGCCATCATCATCCCGCTCGGGCCGCTCCCCACCACGATCACGTCTGACATCCGGCCCCCTCTCGTGACGCCCGCTGATGGACGCAGTCGAGCAGCGTACGGCACACGATGGGTCTTGCGGCAAGACCCCATCCCAGGCATATCCTGAACATGGCAGGGGAAATCGTCTCCTGCCATTGCACTGCAACCCGGCGGGTCGGGCGCTTCCGCTGCCGGATCAGTCCGCGCGATCGCCCGAGATCCGCACCATGCGGATCCCCCGCACGCCGTCCTCCACCTGCATCGTGCCGTCGGCGACGAATCCGTGCTTCCGGTAGAAGGCCTGGGCCCGTGGAGCGCCTGAATTCGCGTGTCGTCGCCACGAACCCGGAGCGACGGGTGGAACACGCCGCAATCGCTCAGCGCGTGGGCTGCAGCACCGGGTAGTCGGTGTACCCGGCTGCATCCCCGCCGTAGACGCGGTCGAAGTCCACGCTGTTCAGCTCCGCACCGGTCGCGAGGCGCGCGGGCAGGTCCGGGTTCGCGATGAACGGCCGACCGAACGCGATGGCGTCGGCCCAGCCGCCCTCGAGCACCCGCGTGGCCTTGTCGGCGTCGTAGTTGCCCGCAGCGATGATGATGCCCGGGAACCGGTCGCGCAGCGCGGTGCGGAAATTGTCGTCCAGCGACGGGCCGCCCGCCCAGTCCGGCTCGCACAGGTGGAAGTACCCGACGCTGCGGTCGGCGAGCCGGCCGGCCATGTACACGCCCATCTCCTTGCCGTCCGCGTCGTCGAGTCCCTCGAACTTGATCAGCGGCGACAGGCGCATGCCCACGTGCGCCGCATCCCACTCGCCGATGACCGCGTCCACCACCTCGAGCGGCAGGCGTGCACGGTTCTCCAGCGAGCCGCCGTACCGGTCCTCGCGCACGTTGCTGCTGATGGACATGAACTGCTGCAGCAGGTAGCCGTTCGCGCCGTGGATCTCGACCATGTCGAACCCCGCCGCCCGTGCATTCCGGGTCGCCCGACGGTAGTCCTCGAGCAGCCGGGGAACCTCATCCACGCGGAGTTCCCGAGGAGTCGGCGCGCTGACGGAGATCACGTTGCCGGCGGCGTCCTTGATGTTCGTGCGCCCGCGGAACGGCAGTGCACTCGCCGAGACGCCCGGTTCGCCGCCGTGCACGTCGGGGTGGGTGATGCGGCCGACGTGCCACAACTGGACCGCGATGCGCCCGCCGGCCTCGTGCACGGTGTCGGTGACCTTGCGCCACGCGGCCACCTGATCGTCGGTGTAGATGCCGGGAGCGCCGGAGTAGCCCTTTCCTTCCAGGCTGATCTGCGTGCCCTCGGTGACGATGAGTCCCGCGCCGGCGCGCTGGCGATAGTACTCCTGGTGCAATTCGGTCGGTGCGTCCGCCGGTTCGGGCGCGCGCATCCGCGTCATCGGAGCCATGAAGACGCGGTTCGCCGCCTCGAAGGCGGGCAAGCTCAGTCGGTCCTGCAGATTCGGCATGTCCCTACGTTCCTTTCGCGTGGGTGGGCTGCAGGCCTCGCCCAACCGACGAGACGCGCAATGCTGACGGGTGGTGGAAACCGATCGGTTTCCACAATATTCCGATCGGAAACCGATCGGTTTCCAATTACGCCACGGGCGAAACAGAACTGTTTCCAGTTTGCTCCAGAATGGAAACAGACCTGTTTCCAAATGCTAATCTGGGGACATGGCGGCGGCAGAGGCTCGGGAGCGGGTGCTCCAGCACGCGTCGGAGATGTTCCATCGTGAGGGCTTCCATGCCGTCGGCGTCGATCGCTTGGCGGCAGCCGCCGGCATCTCGAAGAAGACCCTCTATCAGCTGTTCCCGTCGAAGACCGATGTGCTCGTGGCGGTGCTCGAGGACAGTCACGAGATGGCGGTCGCCGACCTTCCCGACGAGCACGACGACCGATCGGTGCGTGAACGGCTCCTCGGGATCTTCGAAGCACAGCGCATCTACGCCGCCCGCCCGGAGTTCTCCGGGTGCTTCTTCGTGAACGTCGCCAATGAGCTGCGGGATCCGACGCATGCAGCGGTGGAGGTGGCCCACCTCCAGAAGAGCGAGCTCACGAAGTACGTGCGACGCCAGGCGGCCGTCGCCGGAATCGACGACGGCGATCTCCTGGCCGAACAGCTCACCGTGCTGCACGCCGGCGCCGCCGACTACGCGCTACTGACCGGAACGTACCCGCCCAGCGTGTTCCGCGCCGTGGAAGCCCTGCTCGACGCTGTCGGCGTGGAGTAGCGAGACCGGTGTAGCTTCCGCGCGGAGATGGCACCATTCCCACATATGGCCCTCATCGTCGAGTGGACCACCGCGTCACGCAAGCGGAGCGTCGAAGCGCATGATCAGCCGCGTGTCGATCGCTCGAAGTC
The DNA here is from genome assembly GCF_004959775.1 of Agromyces sp. H66. Lineage (GTDB taxonomy): Bacteria > Actinomycetota > Actinomycetes > Actinomycetales > Microbacteriaceae > Agromyces. Next base: position 481 of record NZ_SJZG01000008.1, on the reverse strand, counting down.
ATACGAGACGATCGTGGCGTTGGAGCGCCAGAGATTGATTCGACTGGCTGCCCGAGGCGCTGCTTAGCCGATAGGCCACGAGTGGACCTTTCCCTCGATCGCGGGCTGTCTTGGCCGGCGTGTGGGAGGTCCGGTCTTGCCGGACGGTGTGATCATGCGACGCCGGGATGAGGAGCATGTGTGTCAGGTCGGTAACCCTGCGCGTCGCTGAGCGGTGACGAGATAATTCGGTTGGGTCGCGTCGTACGTGGACCTTGCGAGGCTGAGACCTGCGGACGCGACATCGGCTAGGAGGTCCTCGTGGTGGAAGGGCCAGATCGGGAGCAGTTCGGTCGTCACCTGCAGCTGGTCGCCGTCCTTGAGTGCTGCCACGGAGATCTGCAGGTGGTGTTCGGCGTCCCATGAAGGCGGCACCTGCCAGGAGTACACCACCACTGCCTTGGAGCCTGTCAGATGGTCTGTGTAAGGGGTGAGGGTTCGC
>NZ_SJZG01000007.1 GCF_004959775.1 Agromyces sp. H66 | reverse complement strand
AACCCCCTCACCCAGAAGGGGTCACTACATACCGTCTAGGCTGGGAGCATGCGGTTCCGATCGGTGGACGTGACGAGTCCCGAGGCGGTGGCGGCGCTCGACGCCTACTTCGCCGAGCGTGCGGCGGGCTTCCCCGCCGACATGGGGGCGTATCGGCCCACCTACCCCGCTTCGCCCGCGTTCACTCCCCCGGCCGGCGTGTTCCTCCTCGTCGAGGACGATGACGGGCTCATCGGCTGCGGCGGCGTGCGGCGCATCGAACCCCGGCCGGACACGGGCGAGGTGCGCTACGAGATCAAGCACCTCTGGCTCCGGCCTGCGGCACGCGGCCGCGGCGCGGGCCGACGGCTGCTCGCAGAGCTCGAGCGGCGGGCGATCGAGTTCGGGGCGGAGGAGCTCGTGCTCGACACCAATGCGAGCCTGACGGCCGCGGGCGGCCTCTACCGTTCGAGCGGCTACTCGGCGATCGAGCCGTACAACGACAACCCGAACGCGACGCACTGGTACGGCAAGCGCCTGCAGCCTCAGATCAGGTAGGGTTCGGGCATTCCCGTCCGCAGTTCGGGCGGCAGGTGCGCGATGTCGTTGTGGGTGAGCAGGCTCCATGGGCGCCCCGACTTCTGCGTCAGCACCGTGAGCCCGCAGTTCGCCTGGTTGATGGAGAGCCACCGCCAGTCGGGCGCGCCGAGCGCCTCCCGCACCAGCCACGCGATCACGAAGTTGTGCGTGATGAGCAGGTCGTGCCGGTCCTCGCGATGCGATCGCAGGAATTCGGCGGCGGCATCCGCCATCTGGGCGCTGCCCGCCTCGATCTCGGCCTCCGTGACGGACCCGAAGAACGGGTCGTACACCTTCGGGGTCTCGGGGGCGGGACCCGACGGGATGCAGTCGAAGAGCAGGGCGGAGGGCTCGGGCTTCAGCGCCGGCATCTTCGCCGCGATGATCGCCGCGGTCTCGGCCGCGCGCTGGAGCGGCGAGTGCCACGCGTGGTCGAAGGGCACGCCGCCGAGCCGTTCGGCGAGGAGTTCCGCCTGCCGCCGCCCCCGCGGGGAGAGGGGGCCGTCGGGCATGCCGTGCTCAGCGTCGAGCTGCTCCCCGTGGCGGACGAGGTAGAGGTGATGGGGCACGTTTCTGCTTCCTTGCGCTGCGTCGGTGTCGGCGTCAGCCGACCTCGATGGTCGATGCGGCCGATTCGACCGCGCCATGGAAGGCCGACGCGTCGGTCGCACCCACGGCGACCAGCGAGAACGGCCGGGAGACGAGCTCCTGCGCGAGCGCCTGCACGTCGTCGACGGTGACGAGTGCGATGCGTCGGAGGGCCTCGTCGAGGTCTACGAACTCGCCGAGGGTCAGCTCGGCTCGTCCGAGTCGGGACATCCGGGTGTCGGAGTCCTCGAGGGCGAGTGCGGATGCCCCGCCGAGTTGCCCCGCGGCCCGGTGGAGCTCATCGGGGGTGATGCCGTGTTCGGCGACGCGTTCCAGTTCACTGCGCATGAGCGCTGCGACGGTGCCCGCCTTCGCGGGCGCGCAGCCGGCGTACATGCCGAACAGGCCCGCGTCCGAGTAGGCGGGGGCGAACGAGTAGACCGAGTAGGCGAGCCCGCGCCGTTCGCGCACCTGCTGGAAGAGCCGTGACGACATGCCCGAGCCGAAGGCGGCGTTGAGCACGCTCATCGTGGAGCGGCGCTCGTCGGTCGCGACGAGGCCGGGAACGCCCATGAGCAGGTTGACCTGCTCGATCGGCCGCGACACGACGGTGACCGCGGGCCCGGCCTCGAGGAACGCCGGCTCGGTGGACCGGCGCTCGACCGGCGGCGCCGGGATCTCGAGGTCCCACCCGGCACGCGTGAGTTCCCGTTCGAGGTCGGCGACGAGCAGGTCGTGGTCGACCGCGCCCGCGACCGTGACCACGAGGTCCTGCGGACGGTAGTTCGCCCGGTAGTGTGCCCACACCGCGTCGCGAGTGGCGGCGCGGATCGTCTCGGGATCGCCGCCGATGGGACGGCCGAGCGGATGCTCCCCCAGCACGGCCTCGAAGAACCGCTCGTTCGCGACGTCGGCGGGGTCGTCGCCGGCCATCGAGAGCTCCTCGAGGATGACGCCGCGTTCGTTGTCGAATTCGATCGGATCGAGCAGCGATGACGTGAACATGTCGGCGAGCACGCCGACCGCCATGGTCAGGTCGCGGTCCTGGACCTTGGCGTAGTAGCAGGTGTACTCCTTCGCCGTGAGCGCGTTGTGCTCGCCCCCGACCGAGTCGAAGGAGATCGCGATGTCGAGCGCCGTGCGCTCGGCCGTGCCCTTGAAGAGCAGGTGCTCGAGGAAGTGCGTCGACCCGTAGGTGGCGGGCAGCGCGCCGTCGGCGTGGTGCTCGTCGCGCGAGCCCACGGCCACCCAGAAGCCGACCGTGACGCTGCGGCTGCCCGGCACCTGCTCGCTGAGCACGCGCACGCCCGATGGGAGCACGCTGCGCCGGATCCGGGCGTCACCCGTCGCCGTGAAGCCGAGTTCGGACTGTCCGAGTGGGAGGTCGACGGCGCCGTTCATCGCGACCAGCCTATGTCACCGTGATCGGAACGGCGCCGGCGGTGCCGATCCGCGGCCGCTCAGGCGGACGCGCGGTCGAGCTCGACGAGCTCCGACCGGTGCAGTTCGACGGATGCCGCGGCGAGGAGTGCCTCGACCTGCTCGGGCCTCGTCGCACTCGCGACCGGCGCGGCGACGGTGGGCTTCGCGATGAGCCACGCGAGCGCGACGGTGGCCGGCTGCACGCCGTGCGCGAAGGCGATCTCGTCGAGCGCGGCGAGCACGCGGTGGCCGCGACGGCCGAGGTGGCGCGCGACGCGTTCGCCGCGGAGGTCGCGCCGGACGTCGGAACGCCGCCTGACCTGCCCGCCGAGGAAGCCGTTCGCGAGCGCGAAGTACGGCAGCACCGCGAGCCCCTGGGCGTGGGCCACGAGTTCCATGGCGCCCTCGAACGGCCGGCGCTGCATGAGGTTGTAGGCGGTCGTGAGCACCTCGAAGCGCGGCAGCCCGTTCGCGGCGAGCACCCGCGCCTCGATGAGCCGTTCGGGCGGGAAGTCGGAAGCGCCGATGGACCGGACCTTGCCCTCGGCCACGAGTGCGCCGACCGCGCCGAGGCTCTCCTCGAGCGGGACGGCGGGATCGTCGCCGTGGAGGAACAGGATGTCGATCCGGTCGGTGCGGAGGCGCGTGAGCGAGTCCTCGACGGCCGCCCGGAGTTCGGCCGGTGCGAGTCCGGGATGGTCGGCATGGCGACCGACCTTGGTCATGACGTGCATGCGGTCGCGGGTGCCCCGCGACGCCATCCAGGAGCCGATGATGGACTCGCTGCGGCCGGCGGCGTAGCTGTCGGCCGTGTCGATGAGGTCGCCGCCGGTTCCCGCGAAGCGGTCGAGCACGTCGAAGGCCGCTTCCGGGCCGAGGGTCCAGCCGAACGTGCTGCCGCCGAGCGCGAGCGGGTGCGTGGCGATGCCGGTGTCGCCGAGCGCCCGGCGCACGGGCACGGTGATGGGGCCGGACAGGGTGTTCGACTCGACCGTCTCGACGCGCACCGCCGGAGACGTCGCCGCAGCGCTCACCGGCACCTCGCCGAGCGCGTTCACGACCTCGTCGTCGACGAGCATGGCCCCCACCACGCTCGGCGGATGCGCACGGAAACTGTGCCGTCGTGCCACGAGCCCCTCCTCCCCAGGATTGCTACCGACGATACGTCCTCGGGGTACCTGTCCCCCGGAACCACGCGTGAACCGTTACCGAATCGTTTGCGAAATCCGCGTGTCGTGTCCCCCGAAATGGCGACTTCCGGGGGTATTGGTCCTCACTTCGGAGGACCGGATCTTGCCTCCGTGTTGAACATGCGTTTAGTATGATGAACATGCGTTCAGTTCCGCTCGAAGACGCCACCGCGGCGGTCCGCATCCGCGAGGCCGCCATCGTGCGCTTCGGCCGCCAGGGGTTCGAACGCACGAGCGTCCGCCAGATCGCCGCCGATGCCGGGGTCTCGCCCGCCCTCGTCATCCACCACTTCGGTTCGAAGGAGGGCCTGCGCGCCGCGTGCGACGAGGCCCTCGTGAGCCAGTTGATGACCGAGAAGTCGAAGACCGAGGCGCCGGCGATCGCGGAGACCATGCGCGAATGGCTCGACCGGCCCGAGCGGTTCGGCGCCTACATCGACTACTTCGCCACCATGCTCGCCGATGGCAGCGAGGGCGGGAACCGGCTGTTCGACCGGATGCTCGGCGAGACCGCCGCCATGATCGACCGCGGCGTCGCCGACGGCACGATGCATGCGTCGGCCGATCCCGAGATGCGCGCCGTCATGATCACGCTCAACGGCCTCGCGCCCCTGCTCCTGCGCGACCAGCTCGCGCGCGTGCTCGGCGTGCCGGTCACGAGCGCGGCGGCGGCGCGGCGGATGACCCTTCCGATCCTCGAGCTCTACACCCATGGGCTCTACACCGACAGCCGCATCCTCGACGCCGCACGTGCCGCGCTCGCGGGCACGCCGTCGACCGGCACGCCGACCCGGTCCGACAAGGGACCCGGCAACCCGAACCAGGACCCCGACCCGCCGAGACCCGAGAGCTCCCCGACCTGACGGGCCGCGCCGCGGCATCCGTCCACCTCTCTCCCGGAAGGACCGGCATGACAGAATCCTCCGCCGCCGTCACGACGCGCGGCCTCACCAAGCGCTACGGATCGCACACCGCGCTCCACGGCATCGACCTCGACATCCCGCGCGGCCGCGTGTTCGGCATGATCGGCCCCAACGGCGCGGGCAAGACCACGACCATGCGCCTGCTCCTCGACATCATCCGTCCCTCGGCGGGCGAACTGCACGTCCTCGGCGAGAACCCGCGAACCGGCGGGTCGAGCCTGCGCCGGCGCGTGGGCTACCTGCCGGGCGAGCTCCACCTCCAGGCGCGCGTGCGCGGGCGCGACCTGCTCGCGCACTACGCCGAGATCTCCGGAACGGTGCGCCGCGGCACGGTCGAATCGCTCGCCGACCGGCTCGGCCTCGACCTCGGCCGCCCGGTGCGCAGCCTCTCCAAGGGCAACAAGCAGAAGGTCGGACTCATCCAGGCCTTCATGCACGAACCCGAACTGCTCGTGCTCGACGAGCCCACGAGCGGGCTCGACCCGCTCGTGCAGCAGGAGTTCCACGCCATGCTCCGCGAGGCCAAGGCGAAGGGGCAGACCGTGTTCCTGAGCTCCCACGTGCTGAGCGAGGTGCAGCAGACCGCCGATGACATCGCGATCCTCCGTTCGGGGCGCATCGTGAAGCTCTCGACCGTCGGGGCGCTCCGCGAGACCGCGGTGCGCCACGTGCGAGTGGTCGTCGCCGACGCGGATGTCCCGGCCGCGCGCACCGCGCTCGCCGCGGTCCCCGGGGTCGGCGAGATCGCCGAGGCCGGCGACGCGGGTGCGACCCGCTCCCTGCAGACGACGATCAACTCGCACGTCGACGCGTTCGTGAAGGCCGTCGCCCGATTCGACCTCGTCGACCTCACGATCGAGGAGCCCGACCTCGAGGAGACGGTGCTCGGCTTCTACGGCACCGATGAGACCGCGACGGAGGGAGAGCGATGACGCGCGTGCTGCCCCTGTTCCGGCGGAACCTCGCCGACACCTGGCGCGGGCTCGCCGGCTGGACGGCCGGCATCCTGGCCGCGCTGTTCCTCTACCTGCCGCTGTACCCGTCGATCGCGGGCAACGGGCAGATGCAGGACATCCTCGAATCGCTGCCGCCCGAGCTCGTGCAGACGCTCGGCTACGACGACATCACGTCCGGTCCCGGCTACGCCCAGGCGACCTTCTTCGGCCTCATCGGCTTCGTGCTCGTCACCATCGCCGCCGTCGGCTGGGGAACGGGCGCCATCGCGAACGACGAGGAGAACGGCCAGCTCGAGCTCACGCTCGCGCACGGCGTCACGAGAGGCCGGCTCTACGCGGAACGCACGGCGGCGGTGCTGGTGAAGCTCCTGTGGCTCACCCTCGTCGCGGTCGCGGTGGTGCTCGTCCTGAACGAACCCGCCGAGCTCGAGATCCCCCTCGACGGGCTCCTCGCGACGGCGACGGCCTTCTTCGGGCTCGTCTCGCTCGGCGCCGTCGCGGCGATCGCGGTCGGCGGCATGACCGGACGGCGCAGCTGGGCGCTCGGCGCGGGCGCCGGCATCGCGGTCTACGGGTACGCCGTCAACGCGCTCGGCAACCAGAACGAGGACCTCGCCTGGCTGCACGACTGGTCGCCGTACAGCTGGGCCTACGCCGAGGACCCGATCTCCGAGGGCTGGGTCGGCCTGATCTGGCTGATCTTCGCGGTCGCCGCGGCGCTGCTGGTCATCGGCTGGCTCGTCTTCCGTCGGCGCGACGTGGCGGTCTGAGACCGAGGCGGATGCCGCGGCACAGCGTCGCGGCATCCGCTGCGTACGCCGTCGTCGGGTGTTCAGCGTCCCGCGCGCCGGACGATCGCCTCGGCCTGGCGCAGCACGGGCGCATCGACCATGCCGCCGCGGAACGCGAAGACGCCGGGGCCGCCCTCGGCCGCGGCGAGCACGTCGCGGGCCCATTCGAGCCGCTCGGGGCTCGGCCGGTACGCGTCCCGGACGACCGGCACCTGACCGGGATGGATGCACGCCGTCGCGGCGAACCCGAGGGACGCGGCATCCTCCGCCTCGGCGCGCAGGCCCGCGGCATCGCCGATGTCGAGGTGCACCGCGTCGATCGCGGCGATGCCGTTCGCACCGGCCGCCAGGAGCACGCTCGACCGCGCGTGCACGGCGACGTCGCGGTATCGCCCGTCGGCATGACGGCTCGACGAGCCGCCGAGCGACGCCACCAGGTCTTCGGCACCCCACATGAGGCCCGACACGTTCGGCAGCTCGGCGACGCGCTCGGCCGCCACGATGCCCCGCGCGGTCTCGCACAGGGCGATGACCTCGAGCTCCGCCAGTTCGACGAGGTCGGCCGTGCCCTCGCACTTGGCGAGCATGACGGTGCGGTAGTCCGTGGCCCGGAGTGCGGCGAGGTCGTCGGCGAAGTGCGGCGTGGAGGTCGGGTTGACGCGCACGATCACGCGCTCGGGATCGAGCGCCGACTCGACGAGGGCGAGCCGCCCCTCGTGCTTGGCGTCCTCGGCGACCGCGTCCTCGAGGTCGAGGATCACGGCATCGGCACGTTCCAGCGCCTTGGCGTAGCGATCGGGGCGGTCGGCCGGGCAGAAGAGCAGCGCGGGCCCGAACCGGAACGGCGGGTGCGTCATCCGCCCGTCCCGCCCTCGTCGGCTCCGGATGCCCCAGCCGCTGCAGCCCGCTCGCCCGCCTCGCGCGTCCACACGAGCATGGTGCGCGAGGCCGTGGCCACGACCTCGCCCTCCTGGTTCCGCGCCGTGTGCGCGAGCACCACGATGCCCTCGCCCGGGCGCGACGACGAGAGCCGCTTCGACTCCACGACGCTTTCGCCGTAGAGCGTGTCGCCGACGAACACCGGGTGCGGGAACGCGACCGCGCCGAAGCCCAGGTTGGCCACGAGCGTGCCCCGGGTGAGCTGGCTGACCGACTGGCCGACGAGCGTCGACAGCGTGAACAGCGAATTCACGAGGGGCCGGCCGAACGGCTGGCCCGCCGACCACGCCGCGTCGAGGTGCAGGGGCTGCGGGTTCATCGTCAGGGTCGTGAACAGCACGTTGTCGGCCTCGGTGACGGTGCGGCCGGGGCGGTGCAGGTAGCGCACGCCCTCCTCGAACTCCTCGAACCAGAGTCCGCGCTCCACGACCTCGCGCATGGGGACATCCGACATGTGACCTCCTAGCCGATGCCCAGCTCGCGTGCGATGACCATGAGCTGCACCTCGTTCGTGCCCTCGCCGATCTCGAGGATCTTCGAGTCACGGTAGTGCCTGGCGACGAGGGTCTCGTTCATGAACCCCATGCCGCCGAAGATCTGGGTGGCGTCGCGGGCGTTCGACATGGCCGCGTCGCTCGCGACGAGCTTGGCCATCGCCGCCTCCTTCTTGAAGGGGACGCCCGCGTCGGCCAGCCGGGCCGCGTGGTGCCAGGCGAGGCGGGCCGTGTGCACCCGCGCCTGCATCTGGGCGATCGTGAAGGCGATGTACTGGTGCGACGCGATGGGCACGCCGAACACGTTGCGCGTCTTCGCGTAGCCCACGGCCTCGTCGAGGCAACCCTGGGCGGCGCCCGTCGCGAGCGCCGCGATCGCGACCCGGCCCTCGTCGAGCGCGCGCAGGAAGTTGGCGAAGCCGCGGCCGCGCTCGCCCAGTAGGTTGGCGGACGGCACCCGCACGCCGTCGAAGGTCAGCGGATGCGTGTCGGATGCGCGCCAGCCCGCCTTGTCGTAGCCGGGTCCCACCGTGAACCCGGGGGTGCCGTTCGGCACGATGATCGTCGACAGCTCCTTGTCGGTGGAACCGTCGGGGCGGGTGCGTTCACCGGTCACAGCTGTGACGGTGACGAACCGGGTGATGGGCGTGCCGGAGTTGGTGATGAACTGCTTCGAGCCGTTGACGACCCACTCGTCGCCGTCGAGCACGGCCGTGGTACGCGTCGCTCCGGCGTCGGATCCGGCCTCGGGCTCGGTCAGGCCGAATCCGGCCAGCGCCCGCCCCGCCAGGAGGTCGGGCAGGTACTCCGCCTTCTGCTCGTCGGTGCCGTGCCGGTAGACCGGCATCGCGCCGAGTCCCACGCCTGCCTCGAGCGTGATGGCGATCGACTGGTCGACGCGGCCGAGCGCCTCGATGGCGAGGCACAGCGCCATGTAATCGCCGCCCTGGCCGCCGACCTCCTCGGGGAAGGGCAGGCCGAACAGGCCCATCTCGCCCATCTGCCCGACCACGTCCATCGACAGCGTGTGGGTGCGGTCGGCCTCGTACGACTGCGGGGCGACGACGGTGTCCGCGAATTCGCAGACGGTGTCGTAGAGCTCCTGCTCCTCGTCGCTCAGCTGATACGGCATGGGTTGCTCCTCATTCCTGGTGGGATGCGCTCGGTGCGGCGCCGTCGTGCGGGCCGCCCGAGGGGTCGGGGTCGGATGCCTCGGTGGGCTCGGCGTGGGGTTCGATGCGGGCGACCGCCTGGTCGCGGGCCACGAGATCGCCGACCGCGACCGAGATGCGCACGACTCCGTCGAGCCCCGCGACGACGCGGTGCTCCATCTTCATCGCCTCGATCGCGATGACGGCGTCGCCCTCCTCGACGGCATCGCCGTCGGCGGCGAACACGGCGGTCACGGTGCCGGGCATGGGCGCGCGCAGTTCGGGCTCGGCGGCGAGGCCGCCCCGCTCGGCCGCGTCGCGACGGCGCTGGGCGTGCGTGCGGCGGTCGATGCGCACGAACGCCGCCGCCTCGCCGCCGTGGTGCACCCAGACCACGTCGTCGCCGACCCGCACGACCGGCCCGTCGTCCGCGCCGGAGCCCGCGGGCATGGCGGCGACGGTACGGATGTCGTGCGGATGATCGCGCGGAGCGAGCAGCACCTCGGGTGCTCGAACGACGCCCGGGCGCCAGCCCGTGGCCGAGCGCCAGGCGGCGGGGCCGGCGGCATCCGCTCCGAGCCGTGCCCGGGCCTCCTCGCCGGCGAACCGCCGGGCCGCCGCCTCGACGAGCGTCGGCGACGGGTCGACGACGCCGGCACCGGCCTCGGGCATGCGGTCGATGAGCCCCGTGTCGAGGCGGCCCGCCTGCACGTCGGGCTCGGCGATGAGGCGCCTGAGGAACCCGACGTTGGTGTCCACGCCGAGCACGACGGTGTCGGCGAGGGCCCGGTCGAGGCGCTCGAGCGCCTCGGCGCGGTCGGCGCCGTGTGCGATCACCTTGGCGATCATGGGGTCGTAGTGGGCCGTGACCTCCTGGCCCTCGGCGATGCCCGCGTCGACCCGGACGCCCTCGCCGGCGGGCGGGCGCCACGCGAGCACCGTTCCGGTCGACGGGAGGAAGCCGCGGTGCGGCGTCTCGGCGTAGACCCGCGCCTCGATCGCGTGGCCGGCGAGCCGAACGTCGTCCTGCGCGAGCTCGAGCGGCTCACCCGCCGCGATGCGGAGCTGCTGCTCGACGAGATCGACGCCCGTGACGAGTTCGGTCACGGGGTGCTCGACCTGCAGGCGGGTGTTCATCTCGATGAAGAAGAACTCGTCGGGCGCGACATCCGACACCAGGAACTCCACCGTGCCGGCGCCGAGGTAGCCCACGCTCCGCGCGGCGTCGCACGCGGCCCGGCCGATGCGCTCGCGGGTGGACGCATCGAGGAGCGGCGACGGCGCCTCCTCGACGACCTTCTGGTGCCGACGCTGCAGCGAGCACTCGCGCTCGCCCAGGTGGATCACGGTGCCCGCGGCATCCGCCAGCACCTGCACCTCGATGTGCCGGGGACGCTCGATGAGGCGTTCGAGCAGGAGCGTGTCGTCGCCGAAGGCCGCGGTGGCGACCCGGCGCGCGGCGCCGATCGCGGTCTCCAGCTCGGAGGCGTCGCGTGCCACCTGCATGCCCTTGCCGCCGCCGCCGGCCGAGGGCTTCACGAGGATCGGGAATCCGACGTCCTCGCCGGCCGCGATGAGCGCCGCATCGTCGAGCTCGGGGTCGGCGACGCCGGGCACGATGGGCACTCCGGATGCCGCGACGTGCCGCTTGGCGCGGATCTTGTCGCCCATGACCTCGAGCGCCTCGTCGCCGGGGCCGACGAACACGATGCCGGCGTCGCGGCACGCCCGGGCGAAGCCGGCGTGCTCGGAGAGGAAGCCGTAGCCCGGGTGCACGGCCTCGGCGCCCGCGGCGAGCGCGGCGGCCACGATGCGATCGGGGTCGAGGTAGCTGTCGGCGGCGGGCGCCGGCCCGATGTGCACGGCCTCGTCGGCAAGGCGCACGTGCGGGGCGTCCGCGTCGGCATCGGAGAACACCGCGATCGCCCGGATTCCGAGCCGCTTCAGGGTGCGGATGACGCGAACCGCGATCTCGCCGCGGTTGGCCACGAGCACGCGGTCGAACGGGCGCGACCCGCGGGCGACGGCGACCGGTGCGGTCGCGAGGATCGGGGCGATGTCGGGCGTGCTCATGAGCGTCTCCATCCGCCTCTCTGCAGGACCGCGCGCCATGATCAGTTAGCGCGCACTAACCGGATCTGATGTTAGTGCTCGTTAACTGAATTGACAAGAGGGCGTCGCGAGCGGATCAGCTCGCCGGGATCGCCAACGCGTGGCACAGCCGGTCCAGCCCGAACTCGAACGCCCGCTCCACCTCGCCCCCGAGGCGGAACGCGCCGGCGAGCTCCATGCTCACGAACCCGGTCGCCCACGCCGTGAACGTGCGCGCCGCATCGAGGACTCGTTCCTCCCCCGCGAGCCGGGCGGCCACCCGCAGCACCGGAGCGCTCGCCGCCTCGAGCGAGGCGGGGTCGAGGCGAAGGTCGGTGCCGGGCGCGAGGATGAGACGGAATCCGGCCGGCCGTTCCCGTGCGAAGTCGCGGCCCGCGCGCACGAGACGCGCGAGCGCGAGTCGCGGATCGTCGTCGGCATGGGTCGCGGCAGCCTCGACGCGTGCCCCGAGCTCGCGGAGCGTCGCGTCGGCGACCAGGGCGACGAGGTCGCCGCGGTTGCGCACCCGCTTGTAGAGGGAGGGTGCGCGCACGCCGACCCGGTGCGCCACCGCCTGCATCGTGAGCCCCTCGTGCCCGCTCGATTCGAGCAGGTCCCGCGCCGCTCGAACGATCTCCTCGAGTGACGTGCGCTCGGGCGTCGGCATCGGTGCCCCTCCTCGGTGATACGATCGGATCCATCCTAAGCTATTGACCATAGCTACTTCAGCTATGTATCATAGCCATCGATCACCCGATCGCCCGCAACCCGCAGGAGACACCATGAAGCTCGCACCCTCGCTCCATCGCGTCGGCAACGACATCGTCGCCGTCTACCTCGTCGATGCGCCCGAGGGCGTGACGGTGGTCGATGCGGGGCTCGCCGGCCAGTGGAAGGAGTTCCTCGGCGAACTCGACGCCATGGGCCGCTCGATCGACGACGTTCGCGGCATCGTGCTGACCCACGGCGACTCCGACCACATCGGCTTCGCCGAGCGGCTCCGGCGCGACCACGGGGTGCCCGTGTACGTGCACGAGGCCGATGCGGCCCGCGCCCGTGGCGAGGAGTCGACCAAGCCCGCGTGGGGGCACATGAAGCTCGGCGCCGTCGCCCGGTTCCTCTGGTACGCGCTGCGCAAGAACGGGCTCACCACGACGCCGATCGCCGAGGTCGTCACCGTCCGCGACGGCGAGGTGCTCGACCTGCCCGGTTCGCCCCGCGTCATCGGGCTCCCCGGCCACTCCCCCGGCTCGATCGCGATCCACGTGCCGGCGGTCGACGCCGTCTTCGTGGGCGACGCCCTCACCACACGGCATGTGCTCACGGGCGCCGACGGCCCGCAGCCCGCACCGTTCACCGACGACCCCCGCGGGGCACTCGCATCGCTCGCCCGGCTCGAGGGTCTCGGCGCCACCTGGGTGCTGCCCGGCCACGGCACGCCGTGGAACCGCGGGGTCGACGAGGCCGTGCGCGAGGTGAATCGCGCGGCCGCGGCATCCACTCAGTGAGGCGCGCCCTACATCCGGAACAGGCCGAAGGCCGGCTCGGGCAGCGGCGTGCGGCTCGCGAGCTCCAGGGCGAGCGCGAGCACGGTGCGGGTGTCGGCGGGATCGATGATGCCGTCGTCCCAGAGCCGCGCGGTCGAGTGGTAGGGGCTGCCCTGCTCCTCGTACTGCGCGCGGATCGGCTCGCGGAACGCCTGCTCCGCGGCATCCGGCCACTCCTCGCCGCGCACCGCGAGCTGGTCGCGCTTCACGGTCGAGAGCACGGATGCCGCCTGCTCGCCGCCCATGACGGAGATGCGCGCGTTCGGCCACATCCAGAGGAACCGCGGCGAGTACGCGCGCCCGCACATGGAGTAGTTGCCCGCGCCGAACGATCCGCCGATCACGACGGTGAGCTTCGGCACGCGCGTGGTCGCCACCGCGGTGACCATCTTCGCGCCGTGCTTGGCGATGCCGCCCGCCTCGGCGTCGCGGCCCACCATGAAGCCCGAGATGTTCTGCAGGAACAGCAACGGGATGCCGCGCTGGTCGCACAGCTCGATGAAGTGCGCGCCCTTCATGGCCGACTCGCTGAACAGCACGCCGTTGTTCGCCACGATGCCGACCGGGTGGCCGTCGAGGTGCGCGAATCCCGTGACGAGGGTGTCGCCGTACTCGGGCTTGAACTCGGCGAACTCGCTGCCGTCGACGAGCCGCGCGATGACCTCGCGCACGTCGTAGGGCTGCTGCACGTCGACCGGCACGGCCGCGGTGAGCCCGGCCGGGTCGACGGCGGGCGGGCGGGACTCGCGCACGGTCCAGGCGCGGGGCGCCTGCTCGGGAAGGGTCGCCACCATGTCGCGCACGAGCTCGAGCGCGTGCTCGTCGTCGTCGGCGAGGTGGTCGGTGACGCCCGAGACGCGCGAGTGCAGGTCGCCACCGCCGAGCTCCTCGGGCGTGACGACCTCGCCGATCGCGGCCTTCACCAGCGGCGGGCCGCCGAGGAAGATGGTGCCCTGGTTGCGCACGATCACGGTCTCGTCGCTCATCGCGGGCACGTAGGCGCCGCCCGCCGTGCAGGACCCGAGCACCGCGGCGAGCTGTGGGATGCGCAGCGACGACAGCTGCGCCTGGTTGAAGAAGATCCGGCCGAAGTGGTCGCGATCGGGGAACACCTCGTCCTGCAGGGGCAGGAAGGCCCCGCCCGAGTCGACGAGGTAGACGCAGGGCAGGCGATGCTCGCGGGCGACCTCCTGCGCGCGGAGGTGCTTCTTGACGGTCATCGGGTAGTACGTGCCGCCCTTGACGGTCGCGTCGTTGCAGACGACCATGACCGGCCGGCCGTGCACGAGTCCGATGCCCGTGATGATGCCGGCCCCCGGCGAGTCGCCGTCGTAGAGGCCGTCGGCGGCGAGCGGGGACAGCTCGAGGAACGGGCTGCCCTCGTCGAGGAGGCGGTCGACGCGGTCGCGCGGCAGCAGCTTGCCGCGGGCGACGTGCCGGTCTCGGGATGCCTCGGGCCCGCCGAGGGCCGCGGCGGCGAGCTTCTCGCGGAGCTCGCGCACGAGCTCGGCGTGCCCGGCCGCGTTGCGCCTCGACGACTCGCTCGCCGGGTCGATGGCCGTCGTGAGGGTGGTCATGCGTCCGCCTGTCTGCGTCGACGACGCGCCCCCTTGTGCGGGGCACGGGATTTCGGTTAGTGTGCACTAACTCGATTCCCGATGTTAGCGAGCACTCACCGACATGGCAAGCACCCTCGACGCGCACGGCTCACTCGCCGACGGGTCGCCGCGCACCGAGCGCGGCCGCCAGAAGGCCGATCGTCGTGCCGCGATCCTCGCCGCCGCCGCGACGCTCTTCGCGCAGCGCGGTTACGCGGGTGTCACGATCGAGGATCTCGGCACCGCGGTCGGCGTCAGCGGGCCGGCCGTCTACCGGCACTTCCCCGGCAAGGCCGCCGTGCTCGCCGCGATCCTGCAGGGCGCGAGCCGCACCCTGCTCGACGGCGCCGAACGCGTCCTCGCCTCGTCGCCCGACCCGGCCGAGGCGCTCCGCTCGCTCATCCGCTTCCACGTCGACTTCGCCCTCGGCGAGGCCGACGTCATCGTCGTGCAGGATCGCGAGCTCGAGCGCCTCGACCGCGACGCACGACACGAGGTGCGCTCGCTGCAGCGGCGCTACGTCGAGCACTGGGTCGACACCCTCTCCCGACTCCGGCCCGATCGGGCCGAGGCGGAGCTCAGGTTCCGGGCACACGCCGCCTTCGGGCTCCTGAACTCCACTCCGCACAGCGCCCGCATCCCTGGGCGCCGACCCGCCGACGGCACCATCCGCGGCATCCTGGAGGAGATGACATGGGCAAGCCTCATGTCGTGACCCTGCGCGTGACCCGCGACAGGGATCTCGATGCACTGTTCGCGTTCGGGCAGCACGAGGAGGCCGTGCGCATGGCCGCGTTCACGGCACCCGATCCGACCGACCGCGCGACGTTCGACGCGCGCTGGCGGCGACTGCTCGCCGACCCGGGCGTCGACGCCCGCACCGTGCGCGCCGACGGCGAGATCGTGGGCAGCGTCGCCCGCTGGTTCGACGACGACGTGGCCGAGATCACGTACTGGATCGACCCCGCGCACTGGGGCGAGGGCATCGCCACCCGGGCGATGCGGCTCTTCCTCGATGTCATGCCCGATCGCCCGGTGCGCGCCCGCGTGGCCGCCGACAATGCGGGCTCGATCGCGGTGCTCGAGAAGCTCGGATTCCGGCGGGCCGGCAGCGCGATGAGCTTCGCGAACGCGCGCGGGACCGAGATCGAGGAACTGGTCTACCGGCTCGCCTGAGCCGGCCGGTCAGGCCGGCTTCGCCCCGTGCTCGGCGGCGATCTCGCCGATGCGGCGCGCGAGCCCCACGTCGCGCGGCGTGACGCCGCCCGCATCGTGCGAGGTGAGCGCGAACTCCACCCGGCCCCAGCCGAGCCGCACGTCGGGGTGATGGTTCAGCTCGTCGGCGACGACCGCCACCGCGTCGAGCAGGCGCACCGCGCTCCGGAAATCGCTCGTCGTGAAGGCGGCGACGAGGTGATCCTGCGTGTGCCGGAACGCCGTGCCGTCGAGCTCGTCGGCCGTGTCCGCCGGCGAGAGGATGTTGCGTTCGTCCATACGCTCCATCCTCTCGCCGATCGCGGACTCACGCCATGGTCAGGGCGAGACCCGGTTCGCGGAGGATCGCGCCGATGTCGGCGAGGAAGCGCGACCCCTGCGCTCCGTCGACGAGGCGATGATCGAACGAGAGCGACAGCGTCATGACCTCGCGCAGCGCGATCTCTCCGCGGTGCTCCCACGGCTGGCGCCGCACGGCGCCCATCGCAAGGATCGCCGCCTCCCCGGGATTCAGGATCGGCGTACCCGCGTCGATGCCGAAGACGCCGATGTTGGTGATCGAGATCGTGCCGCCCGACAGGTCGGCCGGACTCGTCTTGCCGGCCCGCGCGGTGTCGGCGAGCGCGGCGATCGCGTCGGCGAGTTCGATGAGGGTCATCCGCTCGGCGCCCTTGACGTTCGGCACCACGAGCCCGCGATCGGTCGCCGCGGCGATGCCGAGGTTCACGCCGCCGAACTGCACGATCTCCTGCGCCCCGTCGTCCCAGCGCGAGTTGACCTCGGGCGTGCGCGCCGCGGCGATGCACACGGCCTTGGCGGCCACCGTGAGCGGCGTCACCTTGTGGCCGGCGAAGGCGCGGTCGTCGCGGATGCTGCGCAGGAGCTCCATCGTGGCGGTGACGTCGACCGTGAGGAACTCCGTCACGTGCGGCGCCGTGAAGGCGCTGGCCACCATCGCGGCCGCGGTGTGCTTGCGCACGCCCCGGATGGGAATGCGGGTCTCGGCGGGGCGCTCCCGGGTCTCCGCCGGGCGCTCACGGGTCTCGAGACGGGCTTCGGCCTCATCGACCCGCGGCTGCGTGGCCGATGCCGCCGCCTCCACGTCGGCGCGCGTGATGAGTCCGCCCCCGCCCGTGCCGGTCAGCTCGGCCAGGTCGATGCCGAGGTCGCGCGCGAGCTTGCGCACGGGCGGCGTCGACCGCGGACGCTCGGGACGCATCGGCGGCTCCAGCCGGGTCTCGACCGGGCCGACGTCCGCGACGTCCTGCTGCGCCGGCGCCTCGGGAACGAGGTCGGCCGCGAGCGCCATGCGGCGCGGGCGCCGCTTCGGGCCGCCCTCGTCGCGGGCCCCGTAGCCGACGAGGTTCGGTTCGCGCGCGGCATCCGCGGTGGCGACCGCCGCCTCCGAGGGGGCGACCGCTTCGGCGTGCTCGGCGACCCCGGCATCCTGGGCGGCCGCTCCCCCGTCGGTGTCGCAGGAGAAGAGCGGTTCGCCGACGTTGACGACCTCGCCCTCCTGCGCGTGCAACGCGGTGATGACGCCCTCGTACGGCGAGGGCAGCTCGACGACGGCCTTCGCCGTCTCGACGTCGGCGATGATCTGGTTGAGCTCGACGTGATCGCCGACGGCGACCCGCCAGGCGACGATCTCGGACTCGGTGAGGCCCTCACCGAGGTCGGGCAACGGGAATTCCTTGATCATCGGGCGCCCACCTCCACTCCGCTCAACGAGTTGGGCCGGCCGAGCACCCGGTCGACCCCGTCGAGGATCCGGTCGAGGTCGGGCAGGTGGTGCCGCTCGAGCTTGGCGGGCGGGTACGGGATGTCGTGTCCCGTGACCCGCACGGGCGCCGCTTCGAGGTAGTCGAAGCACCGCTCGGTGATGCCCGCGATGATCTCGCCGCCGAGGCCGCCCTGCTCGCCGGCCTCGTGCGCGACGACCAGCCGACCGGTGCGCCGGACGGATGCCGCGATCGATTCGTAGTCGATGGGCGCGAGCGATCGCAGGTCGATGACCTCGATCGAGACGCCGTCCTCCGCGGCCGCGACGGCGGCGTCGCGCGCGGTCTGCACGAGCGCGCCGTATGTCACGAGCGTGACGTCGTCGCCCTTGGCGATGAAGGTCGCGAGTCCCATGGGCTTCGCGTCGGCGAGGCTCGCCGTCAGGTCGACCTCGCCCTTGACGTGGTAGCGGCGCTTCGGCTCGAAGAAGAGCACGGGATCGTCGCTGGCGATGGCCTGCTGGATCATCACGTACGCGTCGGCGGGGTTCGAGCACGCCACGACGCGGAGTCCGGCGGTGTGCGCGAAGTACGCCTCGGGCGACTCTGAGTGATGCTCGGCCGCGCCGATGCCGCCGCCGAAGGGCACCCGGACGGTCAGCGGCATGCGCACGTTGCCACGCGACCGGTAGTGCAGCTTCGCGACCTGCGCCACGAGCTGGTCGAAGCCGGGGTAGATGAATCCGTCGAACTGGATCTCGACGACGGGGCGGAAGCCGCGGTACGCGAGGCCGACCGCGGTGCCGATGATGCCGGCCTCGGAGAGCGGCGTGTCGACGACGCGGTTCGGCCCGAACTCGGCCTTGAGCCCGTCGGTCACGCGGAACACGCCGCCGAGGGTGCCGATGTCCTCGCCCATGAGCACGACCCGGTCGTCGCTCGCGAGCGAGCGACGGAGTCCCTCGTTGATGGCCTTGCCGAGCGTCAGCGCGGTCATCGTGCTCCTCCCTCGGCACCGGATGCCGCGGCATCCGTCTCGTCGTACATGGCGAGGTAGCGCGCATAGTGGTCGCGCTGGCGCGCCAGGTGGGTGTTGGGCTCGGCGTACACGTGGTCGAACACGCTCATCGGCTCGGGGTCGGGAATGGTGGTGACGGCGGCACGCAGCTCGGCCGCCGCGGCACGGGCCTCCTCGGCGACCTCGCGCTCGAGCGCGTCGGCGTCGGCGCCCGTGGCCGCGAGCAGCGCGAGCACGCGCGCCAGCGGGTCGCGTGTGCGCCAGTCGGCGAGCTCGTCGTCGGTGCGGTAGCGCTTCGGGTCGTCGGCCGTGGTGTGCGGACCCATGCGGTAGGTCACGGCCTCGATGAGCGTGGGTCCCTCGCCGCGCCGCGCGCGGTCGAGGGCGATGCGCGTCGCGGCGAGCACGGCGAGCACGTCGTTGCCGTCGACGCGGATGCCCGGCATCCCGAAGCCGTCGGCACGCCGCGCGAGGTGCTGCTTCGACTGCAGGCCGACGGGCTCGGAGATCGCCCACTGGTTGTTCTGGATGAAGAAGACCACCGGCGCGTCGAAGCTGGCGGCGAACACGAACGCCTCGTTCACGTCGCCCTCGCTGGTGGCGCCGTCGCCGAAGTAGGCGATCGACGCGGCGTCCGATCCCTCCCACTTCTGGCCCATGGCGTAGCCGGTCGCGTGCAGGGCCTGCGCGCCGATGATGATCTGCGGCACCGCCATCGCGTGCTCGAACGGGTTCCAGCCGGATGCCGCGGAGCCGCGCCACACGGTGAGGAGCTCGGCCGGGCCGACGCCGCGGCACCACGCCACGGCGTGCTCGCGGTAGCTCGAGAACACGAAGTCGTCGTCGCGGAGCGCGCGTGCGGAGCCGATCTGCGCGGCCTCCTGCCCCGCGAGCGGCGGCCACAGCCCGAGCTCGCCCTGGCGCTGGAGCGCCGTGGCCT
This sequence comes from Agromyces sp. H66, assembly GCF_004959775.1. GTDB lineage: Bacteria > Actinomycetota > Actinomycetes > Actinomycetales > Microbacteriaceae > Agromyces. The sequence goes on along the minus strand of NZ_SJZG01000007.1, from coordinate 215,426 downwards.
CGGCGTCGAGTCGACGCACGATCGCCATGTCGCGGAAGAGGCGTGCGAGCGCGTCGGTGTCGACGTCGGCGACCCACGGGTCGTACTCGGGATCGGCGCGTCGCTCGCCGGTGGGGCTGACGAGTTGCACGAAGTGGTCTGGTCGGGTGAGGAGCCCGGTGGCGTCTCGGTCGGATGGGGTCATCGTCGATCCTCGCGTTTCGGCGGGCGCGCCTCGTGAGCTGCCCGCGCCCGGCAACTCTGCCGGATAGTGCGAGCGTACGTCGATCGATCACCTAGCTCAAGCATCCGGTGGACGATTGAGCATGTTGCCCAGTTCCAGCGGTGGACGGGTGGTATCGTGTGGCGTTATGAGAGGCTACGACGCCGTCGACCGATCGCTCCTGACCGCGCTCGCCGCGGACCCGCGCGCGACCGTCGTGGCACTCGCCGACCGTCTCGCGCTGTCGCGGAACACGGTGCAGGCCCGGATGTCGCGGCTCGAGGCATCCGGCGCCTTCCTCTCGTTCGAACGCAGCATCGACCCGGTGCCGCTCGGCTTCCCGCTCGAGGCCTTCATCTCGGTGCACGTGCAGCAGAAGCGGCTCGCCGACGTGGTCGACGAGATCGCCGAGATCCCCGAGGTCATCCAGGCGCACGGCCTCTCGGGGTCGGTCGACCTCCTCGTGCGCGTCGTCTGCCGCGACGCGCACGACCTGTTCCGCATCGACCGCGACATCCTCGCGATCGACGGCGTCGAACGCACCGAGACCTCGCTCGCGATGGGCGAGCTCATCCCGTTCCGCCTGCAGCCCCTGCTCGACCGCAAGGGGTGAGCGCGGTGCGGGTCGCGGTGCTCCGATGCCGGCGGCTGCCGCGATTCGTCACGTGGGAGATCCCCGACGTCGACGCGCTGTTCGGCGACGACCGACTGCTCATCGCGGCGCTCGGAGCGCTCGGCGTGGAGGCCGAGTCGGTCGTCTGGGCCGACCCCGACGTCGACTGGAGCGGGTTCGACGTCGCCGTCCTGCGGAGCACCTGGGACTACATCGACGAGACGGCGGCGTTCCTCGACACCCTCGCCGCCATCGAGGCGTCGTCGTGCACCCTCGTCAACTCCGCCGCCGTGGCGGAGTGGAACGCCCGCAAGACGTACCTCTTCGATCTCGCCGAGCGGGGCGTGCCGATCGTCCCGGCGTTCGAGGCGACCGGCGCCACACGGGCGGCCGTCGCCGCGGCGGAGCGAGAGGTCGAGGCATCCGGGTGGCAGACCGTCGTCGTGAAGCCGGTGGTCGGCGCCGGCGCGTCGGACGTGCGCCGGCTGCCCGCGGCGGAGCTCGGCGCGACGCTCCGGGCGCTCGACGAGGCGGACGAAGCCCACCCCGGGCGCCCGTTCCTGGTGCAGCCGCTCGTGGAGTCGGTGATGAGCGAGGGCGAGTGGTCGTACATCCTCATCGACGGCGCCGTGAGCCATGTGCTGCGGAAACGGCCGGCGACGGGCGACTACCGGGCCCACGGCATCTACGGGGGCACCGTCGAGCCCGCGACGCCGACGCGCGACGATCTCGCGCAGATCGAGGACATGTGGCGTGCGCTCCCCTTCGACCTCGCGTACGCGCGCCTCGACGTGCTGCGAGTCGACGACCGCCTCGCGGTGCTGGAACTCGAGGCCATCGAACCGATGCTCTACCTCGACCTGGCGCCGGGGAGTGCGGACCGGCTGGCGCGAGCGGTCCTCGCCCGATCCGCGGGCTCATGACGAGAGTGCAAAGGGTTCGTTGCAAATAGACCGTTGCAAATGTTTCTTTGCAGCGCTATCTTTGCAACATGAAGGACACGACGCCCGAGGACCTCGAGTCCCAGCCGAGCAGCACGCGACACCCGCTCGTCGACCACGTGCTCACGAGCGCGAGCCTCAAGAGCCTCGCGCATCCGCTGCGCGTGCGCATCTACGATGAGCTCTCCGCCTACGGTCCGATGACCGCGAGTGGCCTCGCGGAACGCCTCGGCGAGTCAAGCGGGGCAACGAGCTACCACCTGCGTCAGCTCGAGCGAGCCGGCCTCGTGCGCGAGGACGAGACGCGCGGCAAGGGCCGCGAACGGTGGTGGGAGCGACGACCGGGCTCGATCTCCATCCCCGACGCCCGCAACCTGCCACCTGGCAGCGCGGAGCGCCTCGCCGTCAAGCTCGTCGAAGACGAGTGGAACCGTTCCCGCGAACAGAACTTCCGCGAGTACACGGCCGAGGGCGAGCAGGTGTTCGGGCCGGAGTGGCTCGACATCGCCACGTCCGACACCATCAACCTGCGCCTCACACCCGATCAGTTGCACGGCCTCGTCACCGACATCGACGTGGTGCTCAAGGACTACATCGACCGGTACAAGCGCACCCCGTCACCGGGCTCGCGCCCGGTGCAGATCCAGATCAACGCGTTCCCGCTCGTGCGCGGTGAGCTCACGACGGAGCCCCCCTCGAAGGAGGACCGATGAATTCCGCAACCCTCTCCCCCGCGTCCGGCCGGCTGTCGGGCTGGGCCGTGCGCGGCGGCCTCGTCCTGGCCCGCTGGGGCCGTCGCCGCGCGAAGCGACGCACCGACCGCGAGCGGCTCCTGCAGCGCATGGCGGCGCAGGCCGCCGCCGAGACCGCGCTCGCCGAGCGCGACGCCGCCCACCGGGCGACCACCTTCGGCCTGCTGTAGCGACGGCCCGCCGGTACTGCCGGAATCGACGGATGCCCCGCCCGAACGTGTCGGGCGGGGCATCCGTGTGATGAGGCGAGGCCCGCCTAGACCTCGACGCCCTCCGCGGGCTCCTCGGCGTGCGTTCCCGAGGCGTCGCGACCGTTGGTGTCGGCCGCTTCGGCCAGCACCGGAGCGAGCGAGAGCTTGCCGCGGTCGTCGATCTTCGTGATCTCGACGAGGATCTTCTGACCGACGCCCAGCACGTCCTCGACGTTCTCGACGCGCTTTCCGCCGGCGAGCTTGCGCACCTCGGAGATGTGCAGCAGGCCGTCCTTGCCGGGCAGCAGCGAGATGAACGCACCGAAGGCGGCGATCTTCACGACCGTGCCGAGGAACTGCTCGCCGACCTCGGGGTTGGTGGGGTTGGCGATCGCGTTCACCTGGGCACGGGCGGCCTCGGCCGACGGGCCGTCGGTCGCGCCGATGTAGACGGTGCCGTCCTCCTCGATGGAGATCTCGGCGCCGGTCTCGTCCTGGATGGCGTTGATCGTCTTGCCCTTGGGCCCGATGAGCTCGCCGATCTTGTCGACCGGGATCTGCACGCTGATCACGCGCGGCGCCGTCGGCGCCATCTCGTCGGGACCCTCGATCGCGGCATTCAGCACGGTGAGGATCGTCGTGCGCGCCTCCTTCGCCTGCGTCAGCGCACCCGCGAGCACCGAGGCGGGGATGCCGTCGAGCTTCGTGTCGAGCTGGATCGCGGTGACGAACTCGGAGGTGCCGGCGACCTTGAAGTCCATGTCGCCCAGCGCGTCCTCGGCACCGAGGATGTCGGTGAGCGCCGCGTAGCGCGTCTCGCCGTCCTTGGTGTCGGAGATGAGGCCCATCGCGATGCCGGCGACGGGTGCGCGCAGCGGCACGCCCGCGTTGAGCAGCGACAGCGTGGAGGCGCAGACCGAGCCCATCGAGGTCGAGCCGTTCGAGCCGAGCGCCTCGGACACCTGGCGGATCGCGTAGGGGAATTCCTCGCGCGTGGGCAGCACCGGCACGAGGGCGCGCTCGGCGAGCGCGCCGTGGCCGATCTCGCGACGCTTGGGCGAACCGACACGACCCGTCTCACCCGTCGAGTACGGCGGGAAGTTGTAGTTGTGCATGTAGCGCTTCTTGGTGACCGGGCTCAGCGAGTCGATCTGCTGCTCCAGCTTGAGCATGTTGAGCGTGGTGACGCCGAGGATCTGCGTCTCGCCGCGCTGGAAGATCGCCGAGCCGTGCACGCGGGGCACGACCTGCACCTCGGCGTCGAGCGGTCGGATGTCGCGGAGGCCGCGACCGTCGATGCGCACGCCCTCCTCGAGCACGCGCGAGCGCACCACGAGCTTGGTGACCGACTTGTACGCGGCGGAGACCTCGGCGATGGCGGACTCGGGGAGCTCGCCGTTCGCGACCTTCGCGGCCACCTCGTCCTTGACCCGCGCCTTGAGCGCGTCGTCGGCGTCCTGCCGCTCGGTCTTGCCGGCGATCTGGTAGATGCCCTTCAGCTCCTCGTACGCGGACGCGGCGACGACGTCGTACGTCGACTGCTGGTACGGCGGGAACGTCGGGTAGTCGGCCGTCTCCTTCGCCGCGGTCGCGGCGACCTGCTGCTGCGCCTCGACGAGCTGCTTGATGAACGGCTTCGATGCCTCGATGCCCTGCGCGATGACGGTCTCGTCGGGCTTGACCGCGCCGGCCTGGATGAGGTTCCACGCGTTGTCGGTGGCCTCGGCCTCGATCATCATGATCGCGACGTCCTGCGAGCCGTCGGCCTCGGTGACCACGCGGCCGGCGACGACCATGCTGAACACGGCCTCCTCCAGCTGCGAGTGCTTGGGGAACGCGACCCACTGGCCGTCGATGAGCGCGACGCGCACGCCGGCGACGGGGCCGGAGAACGGCAGGCCCGAGAGCTGGGTCGACAGGGATGCCGCATTGATCGCGAGCACGTCGTAGAGCTCGTCGGGCTCGATGGCGAGCACCGTCACGACGACCTGCACCTCGTTGCGGAGGCCCTCGACGAACGAGGGGCGCAGGGGGCGGTCGATCAGGCGGCAGGTGAGGATCGCGTCGGTCGAGGGGCGGCCCTCGCGACGGAAGAACGAGCCGGGGATGCGGCCCGCCGCGTACATGCGCTCCTCGACGTCGATCGTGAGCGGGAAGAAGTCGAAGTGCTCCTTCGGCTGCTTCGAGACCGAGGTCGCCGAGAGCAGCATAGTCTCCTCGTCGAGGTAGGCCACGGCGGAGCCCTGTGCCTGCTGGGCGAGGCGCCCGGTCTCGAACCGGACGGTGCGGGTGCCGAACCTGCCGTTGTCGATGACGGCTTCGGCGAATGTGATTTCAGGACCTTCCAAGAGGTCGTCTCCTTTGTTTACCGTCGCACCCCGTATGGGCACGACTCAACGTCGGGAGCAGGAACAGGCATTACGAAACGCATCAGGCGATGCGCTCACGCTGGCCACCAGTAGAAGTTCACCAAGCCGTGCTTGGTAATCCACCACAGGGGACCAGCTTCCTGCCGGCCTGCTCCATGGGTGTTCGATGTTCGGTTGTGGCCTGCATCCGAGTGGATGTCGCACCGCCTCGCGGCACATCAGACGACGGTGTCCATCGGACAACCGCCTCAACTCTATCAGGTGGGGTCGGCAGCGGTGGCCGCGACATCCGTGCCAGACTCGAAGGCATGACGTCCGACGAGCAGAGCACCACCGGCCCCTCCGAGGAGACGAAGCGCAAGTTCCGCGAAGCGCTCGACCGCAAGAACAAGGCGGCCAGGCAACGCGAGGGCGAGTCCCACCTCGATGGCGGCGGAGGCGCCCAGCACAGCCAGGGGCCCGCCGACCACAAACGAGAGTTCCGCCGCAAGAGCGGCTGAGGTCGTGGGCTAGCCCACCCGCACGCCCCGCAGGCGGGGATCGTCGAGCACCCGCGTGAGCTCGGCGTGCTTCGGATCCAGGCCGTCGCCCGCGGCCCGGCCCCGCACCCGACGGACCACCCACGGCGCGGCGTGCCGCACGAGCCAGGCGCCGTCGCCGAGATGACGGTCGTCGCCGCCGCCGTCGTCGTGCATCGCCTGCTCGAGGAGGCCGAGTTCGCTCGCGTGGCGCACGCCGAGCACTTCGGCGGCCCGGTAGGCGAGCACGCGATGGCCGGCCGAGTTCAGGTGCACGCGGTCCTCGGCCCAGACTGCGGGGTCGACGAGTTCGTCGAGCGTGCGGACGTCGAGGAACATGGCGCCCCGCTCCTGCGCGATCACGCGGAGTCGATCGGCGAAGGCCGCGAACCGCGCCTCGAACCACCGTGACGCCGGTCGGCGCGGTAGGAACGGGGTGATCAGCAGCACGTCGGCACCGGCATCCCGAACCCGGGCGACGGCGGTGTCGAGCGCGGCCCCGAGGCGACCGGGGTCGGCGCGCATCCCGACCAGGTCGTTCGCCCCGATGAGCACGCTGACCAGGTCCGCGCCGAGCCGGGTCGCCGCCGGCAGCTGCACGTCGACGGCGTCGTCGACCTTGCGACTGCGCACGGCCACGTTCGCGTAGGCGACCGGGTCGGTCGCGGGAGCCGTCAGGGCGAGGAGCATCGCGAGCCGATCGGCCCAGCCGCGATAGCGCCCGGTCGGCATCCTGGAGGCGTCGCACAGGCCCTCGGTCAGCGAGTCGCCGACGGCGACGTAGCGCCGCCACGGCGGCGTGCGGGGCACCGCGGATTCGGGGATCGCGGGTGCGGCCGCCTGCGCCGGCCCCGGCCGGTCCGCGAGGTCGAGCGTTCGGCGACCGACCGCGGCCCGGGTCGCGACGGCGTCCTCGTAGTGGGCGATGAGCTCGTCGCCGAGCACGTCCCAGCCGCGGCCGAGCACGGCCTGTCGGGCTCGGGCGCCGAACGCCCGGCGCTTGGCGTCGTCGCCGACGAGGTCGCGCACGCGCTCCCGGAGCTCGACGAGGTCGCCGGGCCGGTACAACCAGCCGTCGACGCTCGAGTGCACGAGGTCGAGCGGGCCCCCGCGTCCGGTGGCGACCACCGGGACGCCGCTCGCGAGCGCCTCCTGGACGGTCTGGCAGAACGTCTCGCTCTCCCCCGGGTGCACGAACACGTCGAGGCTCGCCATCGCCTCGGCGAGCGCGTCGCCGCCGAGGAAGCCCGTGAAGCGCGCCTCGGGCAGCAGCCGCTCGAGCGCCGGCCGCGATGGTCCGTCGCCGATGACGACGAGCCGCGCGCCTGGCAGGTCGGCGATCGCCCGCAAATCCTCGACCTGCTTCTCGGGTGCGAGCCGGCCGACGTAGCCGACGAGCACCGCGCCGTCGCCCGAGATGCCGCGCCGCCAGCGCTCGCTGCGCCGATCCGGGGCGAAGCGCTCGGTGTCGACGCCACGTCGCCAGAGTCGCAACCGCTCGGCGTGCACGCCGAGCTCCCCGAGCCGGTCGAGGGCGGAGGTCGACGGCGCGAGCGTGAGCGTCGCGCGGCGGTGGAGCCGCCCCAGGTGCCGCGTGAGCGCGGGCGCGGCACCCGGCACGCCGTAGCGTTCCGCGTACGAGGGGATGTCGGTCTGGTACACGGCGACCGACGGGATCCCGAGCGGCTCCGCGGCCACGAGCCCGCGCCAGCCGAGCACGAACGGCGAGGCGAGGTGCAGCACGTCGGCGCCGTGTCCGCGCATGATCGCGGCGAGCCGGTGCGCGCCCGACATCACGACGCGGACGTCGGGGTAGCTCGGCAGCGGCACCGAGGGCAGGAGCACGGTGCGCGCACCGTGCAGGGGCTCGTCGATGGGTCCCGAGCGCGGTGCGACGACGAGCGCCTCGTGCCCGCGGCGGTCCAGGTGGCGCAGCACCTGCAGCAGCGAGTGCGTCACGCCGTTCATGTGCGGGAGGAACGATTCTGCGAGGAGGGCGACCTTCACGACTCCAGCGTGGGCGAACCCGAGGCTCGCGGGAGCCGGATCGGGGCCCGCGCGCCGAGGATTCATCGAACCTTCGGATGCCGTTCCCCGGCTCGTCCCCGGAGGCCGGCTCGCGGCATCCGAACGTCAACCCCTCGCGTTCTGCCGGCGTTGGGCGGATGATGGGGCCTGTAGGGAACACCGTCATGTTCGAGGGGGAACGAAATGTCATCCGTCGCACGGGTCACCACGATCACCGCCTATTCCGAGACGAGCTTCGAAGACGCCGTCTCGGTCGGCATCGCGCGCGCCTCGGCCACGCTCCGCGGCGTCAAGGGCGCCTGGGTGAAGGAGCAGAAGGTCAAGGTCGAGGGCGACCGCGTCGTCGAGTGGTCGGTCACGCTCGAGGTCACGTTCGTCCTGGACGACTGATCTCCGACTGAGCTCCGGCTGAGCCCTGAGCGGGTCGAGCCCCGCCGACGCGGCGGGGCTCGACGTCCGACGGACGCCGAGCCCGCGACGGACGCCGAGCCCCTGAGTCGGGCCGAGCCGCCCGCGCCGGGGGCTACTCCCCCGCCAGTCCGCCGATGAGGTGGCCGGTGGGTCGATCGAGCGCGAACGGGTCGTTCACGAGCTCGGACCGGTCGGTGCGCTCGACGAGGTCGGCGAACTCCTTCGCGCCGCGGAAGATGCGGTCGGGCAGCGACCGCACGCCGTCGCCGCCGTCGCCCCAGTCGCTCGTCGCGGCGTAGACGCCGGTGGTGACCGGGATGGCGTGCAGGTAGGTGAACAGCGGCCGGATCGCGTAGTCGATCGCGAGCGAATGGCGGGGCGTGCCGCCCGTCGCCCCGATGAGCACGGGCAGGTCGGTGAGCGCCTGCGGGTCGATCACGTCGACGAACGACTTGAAGAGTCCGGCGTAACTCGTGGTGAAGATCGGCGTGACGGCGATGAGCCCGTCGGCCTTCGACACGGCGTCGAGCGCCTCCTCGAGCTTCGGCGGGGCGAAGCCCATGAGCAGGTGGTTCGTGATGTCGTGCGCGAGATCGCGCAGTTCGAAGGTTCGCACCTCCACGTCGACACCGCGTTCGGTGAGGATCCCCGCGGCGTCGGCGGCGAGCCGGTCGGCCAGCTGGCGGGTCGAGCTCGGCGTCGAGAGGCCCGACGAGATCACGACGATTCGCCTGGTCATCGCACGACCGCCTTCCGGGTGGCGGCGGGGCCGAAGGCCGCGCCGGACGTGGTGGCCGTCGCCGCCCCGGCGTCCTGGTAGGGCGAGCCGACCGTGAGGTTGTCGCCGCGGTTCGCGTTCGGCGTGGCCTGGCGCGGCGCCGCATCCCCGTACTTCGCCGTCACGAGGCTCGCGTGCGTGGGCGCGTCGGGCACGTCGGCCGGCCGGTTCTTCGCGAACTCCTTCCGGAGCACCGGCACGACCTCCTCGCCGAGCAGGTCGAGCTGCTCGAGCACCGTCTTCAGCGGCAGGCCCGCGTGGTCCATGAGCCAGAGCTGGCGCTGGTAGTCGCCGACGTAGTCGCGGAAGCCGAGCGTCTTGTCGATGACCTCCTGCGGACTGCCGACCGTGAGCGGGGTCTGCTGGGTGAACTCCTCCAGGCTCGGACCGTGCCCGTACACCGGGGCGTTGTCGAAGTACGGACGGAAGTCGCGTACCGCGTCCTGCGAGTTCCTCCGCATGAACACCTGCCCACCGAGGCCGACGATCGCCTGCGCGGCGGTGCCGTGGCCGTGGTGCTCGTAGCGCTGGCGGTACAGCGCGATCATGCGCTGGGTGTGCGAGGCCGGCCAGAAGATGTGGTTCGCGAAGAAGCCGTCGCCGTAGGACGCGGCCTGCTCGGCGATCTCGGGGGTGCGGATCGACCCGTGCCACACGAACGGGGGCACGCCGTCGAGCGGCCGGGGCGTGGCGGTGAAGCCCTGCAGCGGCGTGCGGAACCGGCCCTCCCAGTCGACGACGTCCTCCCGCCACAGGCGGTGGAGCAGCTCGTAGCTCTCGATGCCGATCGGCAGGCCCTGGCGGATGTCCTTGCCGAACCAGGGGTACACGGGGCCGGTGTTGCCGCGACCGAGCATCAGGTCGACGCGACCGCCCGAGACGTGCTGGAGCATCGCGTAGTCCTCGGCGAGCTTCACCGGGTCGTTGGTGGTGATGAGGGTCGTCGCCGTCGAGAGCTGCAGGGTCGAGGTCTGCCCGGCGATGTAGGCGAGCGTCGTCGTCGGCGAGGACGACCAGAACGGCGGGTTGTGGTGCTCGCCGAGCGCGAAGACGTCGAGCCCGACCTCCTCGGCGTGCGTGGCGATCGTCAGCGTCGCCCGGATCCGCTCGGCCTCGCTCGGCGTATGGCCGGTCGTCGGGTCCTGCGTGATGTCGCTGACGGTGAAGATTCCGAACTGCATCTCGCCCTCCTGGGCTGGTCTTCGTGTTCCATGCGTTTGCATGCAAATGTATCGAACGGATGCCCCGTCGAATCTATTCCCGCCGTCATCGTGCCAGCTGCAGCACCGCCTGGGCGGCGTCCGCGAGCGCCACGCCGTAGCCCCGGCCGTGCCCCGCCGCGTGCACCGCGAGCGGATGCAGCTGATGCACCGGCACGCGCTCCCGCCAGCCCGGGCGCAGCGGTGCCTCGCCGTCGTAGGCCGCGAGCACCTCCTCGACGAATGGGCACCCGAACAGCGCCAGCATCGCCAGGTCGGTCTCGCGGTGGCCGCCGTGCGCGGCGGGATCGATGAGCACCACGCCGTCGGCCGACCAGAGCACGTTGCCGTTCCAGAGGTCGCCGTGGATGCGGGCCGGCGGCTCGTCGTCGTCGAAGGCGCCGGATGCCACGACGGCCGCCGCCCGACGGACGAGGTCGGCCTCCGCGGGCGTGAGGTTCCCGGCATCCTCGGCGATCGGCAGGAACGGAAGCACCCGGTCGCGCGCGAAGAAGGCGCCCCACGTCGACTCGGCGGCGACCGGCATCTCCCGGCGACCGATGAAGAGCGGCCCGTGCCACCCGTCGGGCGGGGCGCCGAAGGCGGCCGCGCCGGCGGCGTGCGTCCGGGCGAGGGCCGCGCCGAAGGCAGCGGCTGCCGCGGCATCGGGTCGCACCTCCTCGATCCGTTCGAGCTCGATCCAGCCCGGACCCGCGGACACGACCGCCGCCACCCGGGCGCCGCGCGCCTCGGCGAGCCACGCCAGCCCGGCCGCCTCGGCCTCGAAGAACCCCTCGGGCGCGTCCGAGCGCCGCTTGACCATGGTTCGCACCGCCCCAGTCTCCCGCACGAGTGCGGGGCCCGCCGCTGACGCGACAGGCCCCGCCTGGTTCGATCGATCCGGGCTACTCCGCCGCGAGCGGACCGTGATCGTGGTCGTGCACGAGGTCGGGGTCGAGTCCGCCGGCGTTGCCGCCGATGGTGCCCTCGGGTCCGGCGGCCTCGGGCAGGTTCAGGCCGCCCGGAACGTTGACACCGGGCACGCCGTTCACCGACTCGGTCGAGTACGAGTACGCGAGCACCGCGAGCGCGACCGCGTCGGCGTTCACGTCGAGCGCGTGCAGGTTCGCGTTGCCGATCGTGTCACAGGCACGGTGGTAGCACTGGTCGTACGACTCGTCGGCGACGCCGCCCCAGATCAGTTGCTGCTCCTCGGTCTTCACGACCTCGGCGCCCGTGAACAGGCCGCCCGCGGGGATGCCCACGCGGATGAACGCGTCGTAGTCGCTGCGCCCGCTGAACTGCGCATCGTCGTACGGCTCGCCCACGCTCGTGTAGTACCGCTCGAACAGGTCCTCGATCTGGATGGAGCCGTCGGGGATCGGGACGCCCGTCGGCGCCGTCCACCCGGACTCGTCGCCGTCGTACACCATGAAGATGTAGTTCGGCGAGGCCACCATGTCGAAGTTGAGGTACAGCGCGATGCGGTCCCGCTCGTCCTGGCTGAGCTCGGCGACGTACTCCTCGGAGCCGATCAGCCCGGCCTCCTCGGCGCCCCACCACGCGAGGCGGATGGTGTTCTGCGGCTCGAGCTTCGAGATGCTCTGCGCGAGCTCGAGCAGCGCGGCCGAGCCGCTGCCGTTGTCGTTGATGCCCGGGCCGGCCTGCACCGAGTCGAGGTGTGCGCCCGCCATCACGACGTTGTCGTCGTTCACGCCGGTCTTCTCGGCGATCACGTTCTTCTGCGGACGCGACTCGGGCTCCGGCACGAAGACGTTCGCCGTCGAGCCGGGCTCCGCGAGCGCCACACCCTGGGGGTAGCTCGCACCGACGACCGGGATGCCGACGACGTTCGATCCGCCCAGCGTGCCGACGATGAGGTCCTGCCGGTCGGCCGTGTCGGCGTCGCCCTGGTTGAAGATGACCACGCCGACGGCGCCCGCCGCCTCGGCGTTCAGCGCCTTGATGGAGAAGTTGCAGCCGCCGCGCTGGATGAGGGCGATGTCGCCCGCCGGGAAGCCGGTGAAGTCGGTCGCCTGGCAGCCGCTCGTGCTCGTGTTGCCGAGGCCGAGCTGGAGGTCGACCGGCGTCACCGCGGCCGTGACGTCGCCGGGGCCGCTGCCCGTGTAGGGCCCCGTCGGATACTGGGCGTGGACCGGCGTCAGCTGCGTCAGCGTCGACGGCCCGACGTACGTGAAGTCGAACTCGTCGATCGAGACGCTCCAGCCGGCCGCTTCGAGCGTGTCGACGACGTAGTCGACGCTCGCCTCGTAGCCCGACGTGCCGGCGGCGCGGGTGTCGCCGTTCGCGTCGGCGATCGCCTGGAAGGCCTCGAGGTGCTCCAGCGCGCCCTCGGCGCTCACGCATTCGAGCAGCCTGTCGACCGTGTTGTTGTTGCGCATCTCGCATGCCGCCGGAGCCGGGGCGGCGAGCGCGGTCCCGGTCGGCACGAGCGCGAGCCCGGCGACGACCGCGGTAGCGACCCCCACCGTTCTCGCGCGCTTGGAAAGTGTGGCAGATGACATCATCGTCTTCCCCTCTCCGGGCACCCCGGTCGGGTGCCGCAATTGGCTGGAAGTCTAGGGCGGTCCCGCACCCGGTGAACAGGTCTTCGGCAGAACTCGGCCCCGTTCCGCACCGATCGAGCGCGGGGCACCGGCGCCGGTGGCTAGACTCGCCGTGATGGGCACGATTTCGGTCATCGTTCCGAGCTACAACGATGCGGGATACCTCGCCGCCTGCCTCGATGCGCTCGCCCAGCAGTCGCGGCCCGCCGACGAGGTCATCGTGGTCGACAACGCCTCGACGGATGCCACGGCCGACGTCGCACTCGCCGCCGGTGCCCGACTCGTCTCCGAACCGCTGCGCGGCATCTGGCCGGCGACCGCGGCCGGCTTCGACGCGGCGACGGGCGACGTGCTCGCCCGCCTCGACGCCGACTCCGTACCGGGGCCGGGCTGGCTCGCCGAGGTCGAGCACCGGATGTCGCGAGCCGACCTCCCGACGGTCGTCACCGGCTCCGGCGTCTTCTACGGGGGCAACGCGCTCATCCGATGGATCGCGCGGAACATCTACATCGGCGGGTACTTCCGGGTGATCGGCCCGCTGCTCGGGCATCCCCCGGTCTTCGGCTCGAACTACGCCATGCGTCGCGACGCGTGGCTGGAGCTGCGCGAGCTCGTGCACCGCGACCGCGGCGACGTGCACGACGACCTCGACCTCTCCTGGTGGATCCAGCCCGGCATGACGGTGGTGCGCGACGACCTCATGATCGTCGGGGTGTCGGCGCGACCCTTCGACAGCATCGAGGGGCTCTGGCGGCGGGTTCGGATCGCGTTCCACACGCTCGCCATCGAGTTCCGCGCGTGGTCGCCGCTCGAGCGCCGCGCGGCGCATCGACGCACGCACGAGCACTGGGGCGCGGCCGACGAGGTCGACGAGCTCGACGACGGCGAGGAGCCGGTGCCGGCCTGACCGGCCCGCGGCATCCCTCGGATCTCCGCGAGGTCAGGGCGTGAGGTCGGTCTCGGCGAAGAGCGCCGCCATGTCGCGCACGAGCTGGTGCGGAGCCGTCTCGCACGGACTGTGCCCGGTCGGGTAGACCACGAAGCGGGCACCGATCTCGGCCGCGTACCTGGCGTGCAGTTCCCTCGGCCACAGGTCGTGCTCGCCGACCGCGACGAGTTTCGGGACCGCGGACGCGTTGACGGCCGCCCGCACGTCGGGGGTGCGCATCATCAGCGCGATGATGTCGTCGACGCTCTCGCGGCGGGTGAGCGCGAACCGTTCGCGCACGAACGCGTGCCGGCCGGGCGGCACCCGGTTGAGGTTGTTGCGGATGCCCCACAGCATGAGCGCGGCGGCCCGCCGCGCGCTGGTGATGCCGCTGATCGGCCCGATGCGCTTGATGCCGCGGAACGCCTGCCCGGGCTCGGGCGGTGCGCTCAGCAGCGTAAGGCTCGCGAACCGGTCGGGTCGCTCGAGGAGCGCCAGCTGGGCCAGGGTGCCGGCGAAGCTGTAGCCGAGCACGTGGGCCGGGCCCGCCGCATCGTCGAGCACGGCGAGGAGGTCGTCGAGGAACAGTCGTTCGTCGTAGTTCGCGCGAGGCGGGGTGAGATTCCACGGCCCGGCGTCGGCGGACTCGTACTGGCCCGCGAGGTCGAAGGACTCGACGCGGTATCCGGATGCCGCGAAGAGCGGCATCATCAGCACGAAGTCCTCCTTCGAGCCGGTGGCCCCCGGCACCAGCAGCACCCGGGGTCCCGCAACGGGACCGAGCGCCACCCGGGCGAGCGGGCCGCTCGGAGCCTCGAAGCGCGAGATCTCGGTGCCGCGCGGGAACGCGCGCCAGTCGAGGTCGGGGATCGCCGCGTCGAGCGCGCGCGCCTCATCGGCCTCGGACGCCGCCTCGGGCGTGCCGCGGCGACGGAAGGATCCCAGTGCCCCACCGAATGCGACCACGCCTTCACGATACCGGCACACAGCCGCCGCACAGGCAACCCCGGCGAGCGGTCGAGTGGGCACGCGTAGGGTGGACGGATGGCTACCGTTGCACTGACCCTGGACGACTTCGAGCAGACCATCCTCGACGGCGGAACCGTCTTCGTGGACTTCTGGGCCGGCTGGTGCGGCCCGTGCCTCCAGTTCGCCCCGAACTACGAGGCGGCCGCTGAGGCAAATCCCGACCTCGTGTTCGCGAAGGTCGACACCGAGGACCAGCAGCAGTTGGCCGCGGCGATGAACATCACCTCGATCCCGACGCTCATGGCCTTCAAGGACGGCATCGGCGTCTTCGCGCAGGCGGGAGCACTGCCCCGCGCCATGCTCGACGACCTCATCTCGCAGGTGCGCGCCCTCGACATGGACCGGGTGCGCGCCGAGCTCGCGCGCCAGGAGACCGAGCAGGCCGTCGCGTCGAGCGAGGCCACCGAGGCCTGAACGCGCGGAGCGTCCGGAACGAGCGGATGCCGCGAGCCGCGGTCACCCGTCGCGGCCGGCGTCCGCGAGCCCTTCGAGCCCGCTGAGGTCGAGTTCGACCCCGAAGGGGCGCGCGGCGCCCGTGACGAGTGCGGGGACGCGAACGTAGCGGCCGTGCTCGCGGAGGTCGTCGAGCAGCTCGGTCCACCGGTCGGCGGACGCAGGGCCGAGGAACCCCGCGTGCCGGGGTCGGTCGCCGCCGACCAGCTGCACGCCGACACGGTATCGGCGGGAGAGCCAGCGGCTCGCTCGCGGCACGAGCACGGCGTGCTGCTCGGCGCCGCCGGCGAGCCGCGCCAGCTCGATGGCGGACTGGTGGCGCTGTGCGTCGTCGACGGGCACGACCGTGCGCACGTCGCGCTCACGGCGAGCGGCGTCGACGACGTCGAGCCCGTCGAGCGTCGAGAGATCGCCCCACCGGTCGGGGTTCTCACGTCGCGTCGATCGCACGAGCGCGGCGATCAGCCAGGCGAGCGCGGCGACGATGAGTGCGATGAGCCCCCAGAACAGCACCGGCGGGGCGTCGGGCCGCACGACGCCCGTGAGCACCAACAGCACCAGCAGCACGAGGTACGGGAGTGGCTCCCAGCTGAGGAGGGGCTTCGAGCGGGGCGCGGGCATGGAGTTCAGGCTAGCCGCTGCGCCACCTCGTCGAGCACTGATTCGTCGCCGGCGTAGAGGCCGTGTTCGCGCGGCCAGTGCGAGACGACGTCGGTGTAGCCCAGCTCGGCGGCACGCCCGATCGCGTCGTCGAACGCGCCGACGCTCGCGAGGCTGTACCGCCCCTCGCCGTCGAGCGAGAGCGTGCGGTCGATGGTCGACGGATCGCGGCCCGCGTCGGCGCACGCGTCGTCGAGGCGGCGGATGAGCTCGCCCGCCCGGCGCCACCACGCCTCGGGGTCGTCCGCGGCGCCGGCCGTGGTGACCCAGCCGTCGGCGATGCGCACCGCGAGGGCGAGCGCCTTCGGCCCGTCGGCGGCGAGGTGCAGCGGCATCCGCGGATGCTGCGACGGCGCGCCGACCATCCGCGCGCCGTCGGCGGTGTACCAGCGACCCTCGAACGAGATGCCGTCGGAACCCGGCGGCTCGAAGCGGAGCAGCACGTCGAGGGCCTCCGCGAACTCGGCGAAGCGTTCGAAGCGCTGCCGAGGGGTGAGTTCGGGCTGGCCGAGCACGAACGCGTCGAACCCGGTGCCCCCTGAGCCGACGCCGAGGAGCATCCGGCCGCCGGAGATCTGGTCGACGGTGGCGATGTCCTTCGCGAACGGCACCGGATGCCGGTAGTTCGGGGAAGCGACGAACGTGCCGAGGCGGATACGCGTCGTCACGGTCGCCGCGGCCGTGAGCGTCGGCACGGTGGCATGCCAGCGCTCGCCCGCGAGCCCCCGCCACGCGAGGTGGTCGTAGGTCCACGCGTGGTCGAAGCCGTACTCCTCGGCGGCACGCCAACGGCGCCCCGCCTCGGGCCAGTCGTATTGCGGGAGGATGACGATGCCGACGCGCATGGGCCGAGTCTAGGGCGCGACGCGGGACCGCTCGGGGTCCCGTCGGGTCGCCGCAGAGACCGGGACGAGGTCGACGTCGAGCGCGATCGCCGCGGGATCGGGCGCCCGCCGTTCGAACCGCACGAGCACGATGCCGCCGAGGATGAGCGGTCCTCCGATGGCCTGCACGGGGCCGATCGCCTCGCCGAGGAGCGCCCACGCCACGACGGCGGCGAAGATCACCTCGGAGAGGCCGAGGAACGAGGAGAGCCGGGTGCCGAGCATGCGGATCGCCTGGATGCCGGCGACGTAGGCGAAGGCGGTCGAGAAGGCGGCGACCATCAGCACGGGCACCCACCACGGCGCAGTGCCGCCGAGGAAGTCGACCTCGACGAACGCGACCTCGAACGGCACGAGGCCCACGAGCGCGGCGATGCCGAGCACCACGGCACCGATGAGGAGTCCGGAGGCAGCCAGTGCGATGGGCGGCACGCCGAGGTCGTCGCGTTCGCCGATCACGTAGTAGACGGCGACGCCGAGCATCGCGACGCCCGCCATCGCGACGCCGAAGGGGTCGAGCGCGCCGCCGGCGGGGTCGACCACCAGCACGAGGCCGGCGATCGCCACCACGGAGCCCGCCAGCACGACGACCTGGGGCACGTGCCTCGTGCGCACCCACGCGAACAGCACGAGCGCGACGGGAGCGAGGTACTCGATGAGCAGGGCCGTGCTCACGGGAATGCGGGCGATCGCGGTGTAGAACACGAGCTGGACGCCGGCGACCGCAATGACCGCGTAGACGAGCACGGTCCACTTCGCGCGCCAGAGCGGACGCAGGTCGAACTTCAGCGCGACGAGTCCGGGAACGGCCAGCAACAGGGCGGCGACGCTCACGCGGAACAGCACGGCGGCGCCGGGTGACCAGCCCGCCTCGAACAGCGGCTTGACGATGGCGCCGCCCGCGCCGAACGCCAGACCCGCCGCCAGGCCCAGCGCGATGCCGAAGATGCCGCGCGTACCGCCCATGTGTTCGCCCCTGTCATGCCTGAAACTGGTTATGCTCGTGACAGTACTCGCATCGAGTGTCAGGAGTCAAATGATTTTCACCCATGACACGGAGGCGGCCCTGGGGTTCGTCGCCGCGCTCGCGGACACCGCGCCCGGGGCATCCGATTCGGGCGACGACGAGCTCGGCGACCCGGGGCAGCTCGCCCACCTGCTCGACGTGTGGAGGTACTCGGGACGCCGCGACGGCGACGAGCGCGAACTCGCCGAGGTGCGCGACGCGCGCAGTCGCCTGCGGACGCTGTGGCTCCTCGACCGCGATGACGCGGCCGACGCCGTCAACGAGCTGCTCGCCGAGGCGCACGCACTCCCCCGGCTCGTGCGCCACGACGGCATCGACTGGCACATCCATGCGACCGAGCCCGATGCGCCGCTCGCCCGGCGCATCCTCGTCGAGGCCGCGATGGCCCTCGTCGACGTCATCCGATACGACCAGATGGACCGGTTGCGCGAGTGCGACGCCGACGACTGCGAAGGCATCTTCGTCGACCTGTCGAAGAACTCGTCGCGCCGGTTCTGCAGCACGCGCTGCGGCAACCGGATGGCGGTGCGGGCGTACCGGGCGCGCACCGCGTGACGCGTGCGACCGGCCTAGCTCCGCTGTCCGGCGTGCTCGCCCTCGGCGATCTCCTCGATGGCCGTGTCGATGAACGCGGGCAGGTCGGCTGGGCGCCGGCTCGTCACGAGGCCCTGGTCGACGACGACCCGCTCGTCGCTCCAGTTCGCCCCCGCGTTCACGAGGTCGGTCTTCAGGCTCGGATACGACGTGAGGCTGCGCCCACGCACCACGCCCGCCTCGATGAGGAGCCACGGGGCGTGGCAGATCGCGGCGACGGGCTTGTGCTGCTCGAAGAACGCGCGCACGAACGCGACCGCGTGCACGTCCATGCGCAGGTGATCGGCGTTCACGACCCCGCCGGGCAGCACCAGGGCGTCGAAGTCCGACGCATCGGCGGTCGCCACGTCGAGGTCGACGTCGAACGTGTCGGCCTTGTCGGTGTGATGGAAGCCGAGCACGGTGCCCTCGATGGGCGAGACGAGCACGACCTCCGCCCCCGCCTCCCTCACGGCGTCCCATGGCTCGGTGAACTCGACCTGCTCGAAGCCGTCGGTCATGAGGAAGGCGACCTTCCGGCCGGCGAGTCGGGCTGCCATGTCGGATCTCCTCTCGTCTGCCGACTACGCTACGGAGACGCTCCCCGGACCGCTACGGGGTTGACAACGTCGGGCGCGGGATCACCCGCCTGGCGTTCACGATCGCCAGCGCGGCGAGGAGCAGCACGAGCACGACGTCGGCGGCGATGTAGAGGTAGTGGAACGGCGACTGCCCGGGCTCGGCGCCCGCGATCACGAGGTCGGTGCGGGCGTTCAGCGGCGGCCGGATCACGAGGATCTCGACCAGCAGCACGACCCACACCCCGCCGAGGAGCCACGCCGACAGGCGTCCGGGTCGCGGGCGGATGACGCTCGCGATGGTGAGCACCGCGGCGATGGCGACGCCGAGGATGTTGAGCGCCGTGAACACGAGCCGGCCGATGCCGAGGCCGAGCGGAATCGTGATGCCGGGCGCCGTGAACTTCAGCGGCGCCTCGATGAACGAGATCGCGATCACCGCGCCGAGCCAGAATGCGGGCAGGATGACGCGCAACGCGAGGGCGAGCCGGGACATGCCTCCACCGTAGGCGCGGAGGCGGGGCATCCGCGAATCGCCCGGGGCTGCGGCGGCGGCGGCATCCGGTCGTGACATGACGAAGGCCCCTGCCGGGGGCAGGGGCCTTCGCAAGAAGATCGCGGTGTCAGCGAGAGCCGCGCGGACTGTGCGCTTAGCGACGCAGACCGAGACGCTCGATGAGCGAGCGGTAGCGGTTGATGTCGACGTCGGCGAGGTAGCCGAGCAGACGACGACGCTGACCGACGAGGAGCAGCAGGCCACGACGCGAGTGGTGGTCGTGCTTGTGCTCCTTCAGGTGCTCGGTGAGGTCCTTGATCCGCTTCGTGAGGAGCGCGATCTGGACCTCGGGGGATCCAGTGTCACCGGGGTGCGTCGCGTACTCTTCGATGATCGCCTTCTTGACGTCTGCTTCGAGTGCCATAGATGGGATCCCCTTTCTCTCGTTGCGCGCTGCCCGGGGCCGTGTGCCTGGGCTCTCTTGATGCGCGGCCGATTTCACGGCAACCTCAATACTCTAGCAGAGCGGATGCCGCGACGGCGCCTGTCGCTCGCCCGCCCCACGGCGATAGTGTCGGACCTGCGGCTCGACCAGCCGCGCCATCAGCACGACACCACAACGACGTCGAGGAGTGCACACATGAAACGACGAATCATCCCCCTCGCGGCCATCGCGGCCGCGGCGCTCATGGTCCCGCTCAGCGCGACCGCCGCACAGGCGGCCGGCACCGAGGGCGAGCTCGTGGACATCTGCGAGGAGCTCTACGCAGACACGTTCGGAACACCGAACGCCGAGCCGCTCGGCGCCTGCCAGTGGGACATGGCGCTCATCGGCGCCGGCACCGAGAGCTTCGCCAACGCCTCGGGCGAGGGGGTGAGCGTCGGAGTCATCGACAGCGGGGTCGACCTCACCCACCCCGACATCGAGCCGAACCTCGACCTCGACCGCTCCTGCTCGTTCATCTTCGATGACACGCCCACCGCGAATCCGGCCGAGATCGCGAACGGCGACTGCTCGAACAAGGGCGCGATCGACGACCTGAGCGGTCACGGCACCCACGTCGCGTCGACGATCGCCGCGCCCGTGAACGGGGTCGGCATCGCGGGCATCGCCCCCGAGGCGACCATCGTCGCGCTCAAGGCGTGCACCGAGGGCGGATACTGCTTCGCCGACTCGGTCGCCGCCGCACTCCGCTACGCGGGCGACCAAGGGCTCGACGTGGTCAACCTGAGCCTGTTCGCCGACCCGTACCTCTACTACTGCAAGAGCGACGCCGAACAGCGGGCCATCCTCGCGGAGATCGAGTCCGCGGCCCGGTATGCCACCCAGCGCGGCGTGCTCATCGTCGCCTCGGCGGGCAACGAGAGCGCCGACCTGCAGCACCCCGGCGAGGACGCCATCAGCCCCGATTGGCCTCCCGGCTCCGAGGAGACCCGCGACGTCGGCAACGAGTGCCGCGTCGCGCCCGCTGAGCTGCCCGGCGCACTCACCGTCTCCTCGGTGGGCCCCGTCGGCATCGACGGCTACGACCTGTGGATCGCCGACTACTCGTCGGTCGGCATGTCGCGCGTGGACGTGACCGCGCCCGGCGGCGACTACTTCCGCGCGACCGGAACCGTGCAGGACGCCGTGCTCGGCGCCCTGCCGATGGACAGCGAGATCTGGGCCGGGTACGACCCGCTCAGCGCCTTCTACCCGGGCATGACCGTGATCAGCGGCGGTGCGGGCTACGGGTACCTGAACGGCACGTCGATGTCGTCGCCGCACGCCGCGGGCGTGGCGGCGCTCGTCGTCGACCGCCACCCCGGCTGGTCGCCCGGCGCCGTGAAGGCGGCCGTGATGCGCACGGCCACACCGCTCGCCTGCCCGGCGGACTGGCAACCGCTCAACGCCGGCGACGAGCGCGAGCGCTGCTACGGCGACGAGGGACGCAACTCGTTCTTCGGCACCGGCATCGTCGACGCGCTCGCGGTGTCGATGGGCTGAGCCGGCCTCGATGAGCGGATGCCCCGGCCGATTCGACCGGGGCATCCGTCGCGTCGGGTGACATCGCCCGGGCACCTCGGCAGACTGGCGCCATGGGATTCACGATGAAGCGCGTCTACGAACCCGCCGAGGCATCCGACGGCTACCGGGTGCTGGTCGACCGACTCTGGCCGCGCGGGGTGCGCAAGGAACGTGCCGAACTCGACGAGTGGGCGAAGGACGTCGCGCCCTCCCCCGACCTGCGCACCGAATGGCACCATCACCGCGAGCGCTTCGAGGAGTTCGCGGCGCGCTACCGCGAGGAACTCGACGCGAATCCGGCAGCGGAGGCACTCCTCGGGCTCGGCGCGGACCACGACCGCGTGACCCTGCTGTTCGGCGCCCGCGACGAGCACGTCAACCACGCGGCGGTGCTGCTCGAGTGGCTCGGCGAGCACGGGGCGGCCGTCGAGGCGTGACCTTGCGGTCGTGTCGCCCGTCGGGCCGGTATTACACCCACGACCGGGGCTTTCGCAGCACGACTCAATGTCAGAGGGTCCTGCTTGAATGGACCCATGCCAGCCACCCCCGACGCCACGCCGCACGCGGCGCTCGAGCGTGAACTGGCGGCGATCACCGCGCACGAGCGCGCCATCCGGCGGCTCCACGCCGAGCAGTACCGCCGCATCCAGCGGGCGCGTGAACTTGCGGCCGTGGCCGAGGGCGTCACGCCCACGAGCACCTCGAGCGAGCGCGACATGGCCACCCGCTCGTTCGTCGCCGAGCTCGCCACCACCCTCGGTCAGCACGAGGCATCCGCGTCGCGCCTGGTCGCAGAGGCTGCACGTCTCACCGGGCCGCGCAGCGCGACCCTCGACGCACTCGAGGCGGGCGCACTGGCGGTCACGCAGGTGCGATCGGTGCTCGAACTCACGCAGGGTGTGCCGGCCGAGGTCGCCGACGCCGTCGAACGGGTCGCCCTCGATGCGGCATCCGACGCGACCGCCCTCGGCATCGTGTCGACGAACGCCGACCTCCGTCGCCGCATGCGCCGGGTGCGCGAGCGGATGCATCCAGAGCCTCTGGCCGATCGGCATGCTCGCGCGGTCGCCGAGCGACGCGTCTGCGTCGATCCCGCGCCCGACGGCATGGCCTGGTTCGGGCTCTACGTCGAGGCCGAGCGAGCGGTCGCCATCGACGCCCGCCTCACGGTGCTGGCCGCACGCGAGGCATCCGGCGACACCCGCACGACCGCGCAGCGGGCCGCCGACCTCGCCGCCGACCTGTTGCTCGGCGGGGTGCTCGCCGACGACGACCGCACGCGTCGGGGTGCAGCGGGCTCGACCGGAGCGGTACGGCCGTGCATCAACGTGACCGTGCCGATGCTGACGCTGCTCGGCCTCGACGACGAACCCGCCGAACTCGAGGGCTACGGCCCGATCGACCCACACACGGCCCTGCGGCTCACAGCGCACGCACCCTCGATGCGTCGCATCCTCGTGCACCCCGAGATCGGCACCGCCCTCAGCTACGGTCGCGAGCACTACCGCGCACCCGCCGACCTCGACGGCTTCGTGCGCGTGCGCGACGGGCGGTGCCGCTTTCCGGGATGCTCCCGCCGCGCCGAGTACGCCGATCTCGACCACACCGTGGCGCGCGGCCACGGCGGCGAGACCGCCGATACGAACCTCGCGGCCTTGTGTCGACACCACCATCGCCTCAAGCACGAGAGCGGCTGGCGCGTCGTGCAAGAGGGCGGCGGGGTCATGCGGTGGACCTCGCCTGCCGGGCACGTGCTGCGAACCCTGCCCGAGCGGCCGTTCATGCCGGTGGGCGCGGGTGAAGGGGTGAGTCCGCCGATCACGCGTTCGGAGTCGTTCATCGACGACCCGCCGATTCCGCCCGACCCGCTCGACTCGTTCGAAGATGAGTGGCAGTCGTTGCTCGAGCGGTACGACCCGGTGCGGTTCTGAGCGCCTGACCGACCAGGGCTCGGCCAGGCGCGGGGCGAACCGTCCCCCTCAGCCGCGCACGCGCTTCGCCAGCTCCGCGGCCGCCGTCGCGGCGAGGTCGCCGCGCGCCTCCCACCGATCGGCAGCGTCGCCGAGATATCCCGCGCGCGCGACCCGCAGCGCCTCGGCGGCCGCGGCCGCGGCAGCGACAGTGCCCGCACCCTCCCCCGCCTCACCGAGCCGCTCGATCGCCCACTCGGCCGCGACATCCTTCGCGACGAACTCACCCGTCTCGAGCGTCACCCACATGCGGGCGAGCGTGAGCAGCACGTTGCGCTCGTCGCCGACGAGGTCGTCGAGCAGCGCGGGCAGCGACGCGAGGATGCCGCGGCGCACGTCGGCGGCCGGCACGGGCTCGAGCACGTCCGCGAGCCGCCGGCCGCGCAGCCGCCGATGGGCGCCCAGCGCCTGCGCCAGCAGCAGGGCGAGATCGGGATCGTCGTTCGCCGACGGGATCGCGCCGCCGGCGAACTCGTCACGCAGCCACTCGCCGTACTGCAGTTGCCGACGAGGCGGGAAGCGCCACGGCACGACCTCGTCGAGTGCGACCACCGTGAGCTCCACCGGCCGGCCGGGCACGATCGTCGCTCGTCGCCCCGAGATCGGCAGCAGGCCGTCGACGATCACCCGGGCGTCACCCGCCGCGAGCGCGGTCGGCACCACGACGAGCAGGTCGAGGTCGCTGTCGCGGCGCAGTCCGCCGGCCGCCGCCGATCCGTACAGCACGGTCGAGACGACGCGATCGCCGAGCACCCGGTCGACCACGTCGAGCACCCGGTCGAGCTGTACGGCGTCGGCGTACGAGGCATCCTCGGCTCGCGGCATCCGCTCGCCCTCGCTCACACCGGCACGAGCGGGAAGATCGCCGGCCACCCGTTGTGGGCGTACACGATCACCGCGAACACGATGGCATCGAAGAGCAGGTGCACCACGAGCACGTACGTGAGCGACTTCGTGAGCTTGAACGTGTAGCCCTGGATGAGGGCGAACGGGATCGTGAGCAGCGGCCCCCACGACTGGTAGCCGAGTTCCCAGAGGAACGAGACGAACACGACGGCCTGCAGCACGTTCGCCTGCCAGGTCGGGAAGTGCCGCCGCAGCAGCGCGAACACGGTGCAGATGAAGAACAGCTCGTCCCAGGTGCCGACGGCGTTGACGCCGACGAACAGGCGTGCGATCTCGTCGGGCGCGGTCACGGTCGGCCAGTTGTTGTAGACGCCCGAGGTGATGAAGTAGAACGGCAGGATGAGCCATCCGGCCGCGATGACGCCGATGAGATAGAGCCACTGCGTGCGCGTCCACCGGCGACCCGTGCGCCACGGGAAGCGGATGACGCGGTCGCCGTAGACGTAGCGCGAGATGAGGTAGGGCACCGCGACGGCGGATCCGAGCACCACCGCGAAGCGCGCCATGCTCGGGTAGCTGATGTCGGCGCGCAGCGAGATCGTCGAGATGATGACCTGCCCGAGTGCGATGAGGGCGAGGTCGGCGAGCAGGCGGCTGGTGCGGCCCGAGCGATCGGTGAGCCAGGCGGCGACCAGTCCCGCCGCGAGCATGGCGTAGCCCGGGATCAGCTGTATGAAGCCGAACAGCAGCACGGCCGCGCCGCACACCAGCACGGCCGGAACGAGGCCGATCGGGTGGGTTCGCACCTCGGACGGTGCGGCGAGCGTGGCGGACACCCCTTCAGCTTCCCATGGCTGTCGGCGGATCATGCCACGATCGGTGCATGACGCGGATGCCCCGGCCCTCACTCCATCCGTCGCAACACGCGGCGATCGTGCCGCCCTACATGCTGGCCCGCATCGCGACGTGCGAAGACCCGCGATTCGGCCTGGCCGCAGACGCCGCTCGGCGCTCGCTCGTGCGCGACTGGTCGATGCTCGAGTGGCGCATCGCCGGTGAGCCGCCGTCGTTCGTCATCCACGACCACGCCGCGCGCGACGAGCGGCCGGCCGCAGCCCCCGGCAGGGGTCCGCAACCCGATCGGCGCATCTTCGACGCCGAGGGCGACGACAAGCTGCCCGGCCGCCTGGTGCGTCGCGAGGGCCAGCCCGACACGGGCGATCGGGCCGTCGACGAGGCCTACGACGGCCTCGGCGACACCTTCGAGATGTTCGCGCGCGTGTTCGCCCGCGACTCCATCGACGACGCGGGCATGCCCCTCGAGGCGACCGTGCACTTCGGCGACCGCTACGACAACGCCTTCTGGGACGGCGAGCGCATGGTGTTCGGCGACGGCGACGGCGAGATCTTCCGCGGGTTCACGAGCTCGCTCAGCGTCGTGGGCCACGAGCTCGCGCACGGCGTCACCGAGCGCACCGCGAAGCTCCGCTACCAGGGGCAGTCGGGCGCCCTCAACGAGCACGTCTCCGACGTGTTCGGCGCGCTCGTCGAGCAGTACTCCATGGGGCAGGACGCCGAGTCCGCCACGTGGCTCATCGGCGAGGGCGTCTTCACCGACGCCGTCGAGGGCCGCGCCATCCGCTCCATGATCGAGCCCGGCACCGCCTACGACGACGACGTGCTCGGCCGCGACCCGCAGCCCGCCCACATGGACCGCTACATCGACACCGTCGAGGACAACGGCGGTGTGCACCTGAACTCGGGCATCCCGAATCGCGCGTTCGCGCTCGCCGCCATCGAGCTCGGCGGGTTCGCCTGGGAGCACGCGGGCCGGGTCTGGTACGACGTGCTCACCTCGGGGCGGCTTCAGCCCACGAGCGACTTCCGGGCGTTCGCGCGCGAGATCGTGCGCGCCGCGAACGAGCGGTACGGCAGCACCTCGCGTGAGGCGCGAGCCATCGCGGCCGGCTGGGCGGAGGTCGGCCTCGGCGTGCCGCCGGTGCCGTAGCGGATCGTCGGCCGATGCGCGACCCCCGGCGCCGTGCACACGCACCGGAGTACCATCGCGACATGGACGTCATCGTGTCGCGCAGCGGCGGCCTGGCGGGGCTCCGACTCGTCTGGCATGTCCACGTCGATCAGCAGCCCGATCGCGACGACTGGTACCTGCTCATCCGGCAGGTGCCGTGGGAGCAGGTCCCGCCCGTGCCGCCCGAGCCCGACCGGTACGTCTACCGCATCCGCTGCGAGCCGCACGAGGCGACCCTCGCCGAACGCCAGCTCACCGGTCCGTGGCGACGTCTCGTCGACCGGGTGCAGGAGACGGCGGAGCCCGAACGGGCGCGATCGACGAACGGGTCCGACCGGCGTTTCCCGCCGCCTGGTCACGACGCCTGACGGGCTGCGTTCAACTCTCGACGTCCTCGTGCAGTTCGCCGCGCACGATCGAGTCGCCCGAATGCGCGGGCTCCCCGTCCAGCGGCTCGGCGGAGACATCCACGATCGGGTACTCGCCGAGGTCGATGCCACTCGGAACCGTGAACCGACCGGATGCCCCGTCGAGGAGTCCGAGGCTCACGAGCCCCGAGGCATCCGACCGGATCAGCCACACCTCGCGCACGGCGCCCGACGGCACCGGCGAGTCCACGTCGACGACGATGGACCGGGCGCCGTCGGCATCCTCCTCGACGAGGGCCTCGCCGCTGGCCTCCCAGCCGGGGAACGGCTCGAGCGCCGCGCGGGCGAGCACCGTCTGCGACGGCGGCGGCGCCGTCTGCGCGATGCCGAAGCCGATGCCGACGCCCGCGAGGACCCCGACGACCGCCGCGGCGAGCGCGAACGTCCACCACCTGGCAGGAGACGAGCGCTTGGGGGCGGGTGGGGACGGCGCTTCCGTGAGCGGATCCGCCCTGAGTGCGGGGTCGAGTCCGAGCTCGGCGTGGATGCCGGCCCACACCGACGGCGACGGCAGCTCCTCGCCCTGGTCGGACGCGCCGCCGCGGCCGAGGGCCGCGGTGCGGGCGAACGCCTCGTACTCGGCGAGGCACGAGGCGCACTCGTCGAGGTGGTCTCGCGCGGCCGCGTCGGGCTCGTGCCCCTCGAGGGCGAGCACGGCGAGTTCGTCAGGCTCGATGTGCCCCATCGTCCACCTCCCATCGCGTGCGCATGCGCATCAGGCTACGTCGAATATGGCTCTTCACGGTGCCGACCGGCAGGTCGAGCGTCTCGGCGATCTCGGTGTGGCTCAGCTGGTCGAAGAACGCCAGGCGCATGACCCGCTGCGGCACGGGTTCGAGCCGCTCGAGCTCCTCGGCGACCATCGCCCGCTCGGCGAGGTCGTCGTCCTGCACAGGCGGCGACGCGACGGCCTCGGCGGCGAGCGAGTCGCCCAGCCGGCGCTGGCGGGCGCGCGCCTCGTGCGCGTCGGCGATGCGATGCCGGGTGATCCCCACGAGCCACGCACCGAGCGCCGAACGAGCCGGATCGAACCCCGCACGCCCGCGCCAGGCCGAGATGAACACCTGCTGCGCGACATCCTCGGCATCGGTCCGGTCGCCGAGCGATCGCAGCGCCAGGCGGAACACGAGAGCACCCCAGCGGGCATATGCGTCCCGCAACGCCCGGTCGTCGCCGGCGCGGAACCCTGCGACGAGGGCGTCGTCGTCGGCCGGTGCGGTGTCTGCAGCGCTCACGTCCAGCCAGCCACCCCCTCGTCGACCGTCGATCCATCCCCCGGGAACCGGCACGGCCGGCATCGACCGGGCGGGTTCCATCGCTTCGATCAGCATAACCATCGACCCGTCACCCGAGCGGCACCGCGGTCACGATGACGTTGGCGAGGTATCGCCGGGCGTCGTAGTCGAACTCGCCACCGCAGGTGACCAGCGTCAGGCGGGGACTGCCGTCGCGGGCGAACGCGCCCGACCAGTCGACCGACTCCTTCGGCACGATCGCCGTGGACTCGAGCGTGTACGCGTGCACCACTCCGTCGGCCGTGGTCACCTCGACCCGGGTGCCCGCCGGGGCGTCCGCGAGTCGGGCGAACGGCCCGATGTCGTACACGAGCGAGTCGACGTGCGCGGCGATCACGGTCGAGCCGGTCGCACTGCCGGGCGCGGATCCGAAGCGGTACCACGCGGCGATCGCCGGATTCGCCGGCAAGCCCATCCGACCCTGGTCGTCGAGCCCGACGGCCTCGACGGGAACATCGATGCCGAGCTCGGCGACCACGAGCCGCACCGGCGCGGGCGCAGACACCGGCGGCCGGTCGGCGAGGGCGGCCGAGGATCGAGGAATGTCGGGCAGGGCGACCGGCGGCTGTTGAGCGGACGAGGTGACGGATGCCGCGGCCGACGGCGAGGTGGCCGGACCCCCAGGTCCGGCGCACCCGGCCGTCGCCAGGACGACGGCGAGGGCCGCGATGGAGCCCCCCATGACCCCCACCGAGACCCTCGCCCGCGTCATCGCGATCAGCGCTCCGCACCCGCCGCGGCCCGGCGACGTGCCGCAGCCCAGATGAGCCCGACGGCCGCCAGCAGCGAGCCGCCGATCACCGCGGCCCAGACGCCGGCCCCCGAGTCGGGCCCGTTCGTCGCGACGAGACCCGCGGAGCCCGCGGGGACGCCGTCGGGGCTGGAGTTCATGCCCGCGACGGTGACGGTCTGCACGGCGAGGGCGAGGTTCTCGGCCTCGAGGCTGCCCCACGCGTACACGATGGTGTTGGCGCCCTCGGCGACCTCGACATCGGCCGGGCCGAGCACCGGCTCGGTCGTGCCGGTCGCGGCGACCGCCGCCGAGACGGTGCCGGCCGCGAGGTCGAGCTTCGCCTCCTCGGGGTTGGCCAGCGCGGTGATCACCGGGCTCCCGCCCGCGAGCACGTCGACGGCCGGCGCCGCGGCGACGTGGCGCACCGTCAGCCGGCCCTCGCCCGCCGCAAGCTGCGTCGTGTCGTTCGTGAAGAGGGTCGCGGTGGGATCGCCCGCCTCGTTCAGGTGGGCGACGGCGGTGTAGTTCACGCCCGCCTCGAGCGGCAGGTCGATGGGCCCGATCGCGGGCGACGAGGCATCCGCGGCATCCGCCGCCGTGATGGCGACCGTGTACGTGCCGGCCGGGAGCTCGAGCGGCCCCGCGAGATCACCCGGCGCGAAGTCGTCGAGCGTGAGCTCGTCGTTCACGTAGACGTCGACGGTGAGGTCGGGAACGCCGTGCAGCACCGAGAGCATGGCGGCATCGGTCTCTGCGGCGTTCGCGGGTGCGGCGCCCGCGAGCGCGACGAGTGCGCCGGCTCCCAGGGCGGCGAGCATGGTCTTCTTCATGGTTTCCTCCAGATCCGGCCCACGTGGGGCGGTGAATTGCCTTCACCACCTGTTTCCGGAGAATCCATGCAAACGGATGCATCGCATCCGAACTTTTTTCAGCCCACGGGTTCGAGCCGCACGATCACGGCCTTCGAGACCGGCGTGTTGCTGCCGATCGCCGTGCTCGAGATCGACACCAGCACGTTCGCCTCGGGGAAGTACGCCGCCGCGCATCCCCGTGCCGTGGGGTACGCGACGATCCGTTGGTTCGGCAGCGCCCGGTCGGGTTCACCCGGCCACTCGCTGATCACGTCGACCCGGTCGCCGTCGGCGAGGCCGAGCTCGGTGAGGTCGTCGGGGTTCACGAACACGACGTCGCGGCCCTTCTTGATGCCGCGATACCGGTCGTTGAGGCTGTACACCGTCGTGTTGAACTGGTCGTGCGAACGGAGCGTCTGCAGGATCAGGCGCCCGGGAGGGCACTCGATGCCGTCGAGCGCGTTGGTGCTGAACTGCGCCTTGCCCGTGGCGGTGTTCCAGGTGCGCGAGTCGCGCGGCCCGTTGGGCAGCACGAATCCGTCGCGGCGGCGCACGTCCTCGTTGAACCGCTCGAACCCGGGCACGACCCGGCTGATGTGGTCGCGGATCACGTCGTAATCGCGCTCCATGCCCGACCAGTCGATGTCGGTGGCGTCGCCGAGCGTCGCACGCGCGATGCCCGCCACGATGGCGACCTCGCTGCGCACCTCGTCGGAGATCGGCGCGATGCTGCCGTGCGAGGCGTGCACGGCGCAGACGCTGTCCTCGACCGAGACGAACTGCGGGCCGGTCTCCTGCAGGTCGACCTCGGTTCGACCGAGCGCCGGGAGGATGAGCGCCTCCTCGCCCGTGACCACGTGCGAGCGGTTGAGCTTCGTGGAGATCTGCACGGTGAGCTTCGCCCCGCGCATGGCCGCCTCGGCCGCGGCGGTGTCGGAGATGGCACCGACGAAGTTGCCGCCGAGCGCGATGAAGACCTTGACCTTGCCGTCGCGCATGGCGTGCAGGGTGTCGACCGCGTCGAGCCCGTGCCGGCGCGGCGGCTCGAACGAGAACTCGCGTGCCAGCGCGTCCATGAATTCGTCGGGCATCTTCTCCCAGATGCCCATCGTGCGGTCGCCCTGCACGTTCGAATGCCCGCGGATGGGCGACGCACCGGCGCCCGGCTTGCCGATGTTGCCGCGCAGCAGCAGCAGGTTCACGATCTCCTTGATCGTGTCGACCGCGCGGCGCTGCTGGGTGAGGCCCATCGCCCAGGTGATGATGACCCGGTCGGCGGCGATGTAGCGGGCGGCGAGGTCGTCGAGTTCCTCGCTGGTCAGGCCGGTCGCCCTGAGCACCTCCGCCTCGTCGAGGTCGGCGAGCCCCTCGGCGAACGACTCGTACCCCGCGGTGTGCTCGGCGAGGAAGGCGTGATCGAGCACCGTTCCGGGCGCGGCCGCCTCGGCGTCGAGCACGCGCTTCGACACCGCCTGCAGCATGGCCAGGTCGCCGCCGGACCGGATCTGGAGGTGCCGATCGGCGATCGCCGTGCCCCGGCCGATCACGCCGCGCACCTTCTGCGGGTTCTTGTAGCGGATCAGCCCGGCCTCGGGGAGCGGGTTCACGGCGACGATCTGTCCGCCGTTGCGCTTCGTCTCCTCGAGCGCGGTGAGCATGCGCGGATGGTTCGTGCCGGGGTTCTGGCCCATCACGATCACGAGGTCGGCCTTGCCGAAGTCGTCGTACGCGATCGTCGACTTGCCGACGCCGATGACCTCGCCCAACGCCGTGCCGGTGGACTCATGGCACATGTTCGAGCAGTCGGGCAGGTTGTTCGTGCCGTAGGCGCGCACGAACAACTGGTACAGGAACGCGGTCTCGTTGGCGGTGCGACCGCTCGTGTAGAACGCCGCCTCGTCGGGCGAGTCCAACTCGCGCAACCGTTCGCCGATGAGCTCGAAGGCGCGGTCCCAGCCGATCGGCTGGTAGTGGTCGGAGCCCGCCGGCTTGTACATCGGCTCGACGAGACGCCCCTGCTGGCCGAGCCAGTACTCCGTGGCATCCTGCAGTGACGACACCGGATGCTCCGCCCAGAACGAGCTCGGCACCTTCAGCGGCGTGGCCTCCCAGGTGACCGCCTTCGCGCCGTTCTCGCAGAACTCGAAGGCGCTGCGGTGGCTCGGATCGGGCCACGCGCAGCTCATGCAGTCGAAGCCGTCCTTCTGGTTGAGGTCGAGGAGCAGCCGCGCGGCGCGCACCGGTCCCATGCTTCGGATCGACGCGTCCAGCGTGCGGATGACCGCCTCCGCCCCGGCGGCCTCGTGCTTCGGGTGCCCGACTTCGAGGTCGGGGTACTCGGCGTGTTCGGGAATCGGGCGGGTCATGCGCGCACCTCCAACGTGGCGTCGGCGGATGTCAACCGCTCATCTCCGGCATAGACGACGAGGGACGCCCCGCGCACGAAGCCCGCGAGCGTCAGGCCGACCTCGTTCGCGAGGTCGACGGCGAGCGACGACGGGGCCGACACCGCGGCGAGTGCGGGAATGCCGGCCATCGACGCCTTCTGCGCGAGCTCGAAGCCCGCCCGGCCCGAGACGACGAGCACGGTGCCGCGGAGCGGCAGGAGATCCTGCTGCAGGGCCCAGCCCACGACCTTGTCGACGGCGTTGTGGCGGCCGACGTCCTCGCGGACCACCAGGATCTCGTCGCGCTCGACGTCGACGAGGGCGGCCGCGTGCAGGCCGCCCGTGCGCTCGAACACCGCCTGGGCGTCGCGCATGCGGTCGGGGAGCCCCGCGAGCCACGCCGGATCGAGGCGCACCGGGTCGCCGGCGACCTCGTACGACGACCTGGACCGTACCGCGTCGATCGAGTCCTTGCCGCAGAGCCCGCAGGCGCTCGTCATGGTGAGCGCATGCTGCGCGGTCGCGGCGGGCGGCGCGACGCCGGGAGCGAGCGCCACGTCGACCACGTTGTACTCGCCGGAGCCCTCGAACGGATCGCCGGCGCAGTGACGGGCGCCGAACACGTCGTCGCGCCGGCGCAGCACCCCCTCCGAGACCAGGAGGCCCAGCGCGAGTTCGATGTCGTGCCCGGGCGTGCGCATCGTGACCGCGAGCGCCGTTCCGCCGACCCGGACCTCGAGCGGCTCCTCGACCGTCAGTTCGTCCTCGCGCCGCGAGGTGCGCTCGCCGAGCGTGTACCGGGCGACGCGGCGACGTGCCGTGATGCGTGACATGGGATCACCGTTCCCTTCGAAGCGAGCGCAGCACGCCGACGGCGATGAGCCCCTGCGCCGCGAGGTAGGTCGACATGACGACGAGGTCGTGCAGGGCGAAGTCGTAGCCCGGCAGGAATCGACCGAGGCCGAGCACCGAGTCTGACACGACGAACAACGCGCCGCCGACGGCGACGAGCCGGCCGTGCCAGGCGGCGGTCACCGCCATGGCCGCGAGCACGAGGCCGTAGAGCGCCACCGGCACGAGGAGCGCCCCGGTGTGCGGCCCGAGGAGCGCGAGGAACACCGGGTACCAGGCGAGGTAGACGAGCGTCCAGGCCGGCGGGAATCGCCCCGTTCGAGGCATCCGGAGGAACAGCGCGATGTAGACGACGTGCGCGCCGAGGAAGGATCCGAGGCCGGCGATGAATGCGAGCGTGCCGGGGAAGGAGAGGGCCACGTCGCCAGCCCAGGAAAGCGCGATGGCCAGCACGAGCAGTCGAACGGTCGCACCGGTCGCACCGGTCAGGGGCCGGGCGACGATCACGACTGCCAGCGCGAGCAGCGGCATGAGCAGGGCCTTGCTCGCCGTGACCGCCCAACCCGGCCCGGTGGCGAGGATGACGAGGTGCGCCGCCGCGGCGATGAGGTACGGCGCGAACGCCGCGAGCATCGCTCGGGTGGGGGTGCTGCGCGTGGGCGCGATCGTCTCGGTCACGTCGTCGTGCCTCTCTCGATAGGTATTTCGATGCTAACCCCTGGGAGAGGCCCCGACGGCGCCGTCATCCATTGCGCGGAAACGCGCGAAGGCCGCCGGGAGCACCGGCGGCCTTCGGGGAACGGGATCGGGGCTCAGCTCACGCCGAGCAGGTCGATGACGAAGATGAGCGTCTTGCCGGACAGCTGGTGGCCGCCGCCCGCGGGCCCGTAGGCCTTCTGCGGCGGGACCGTGAGCTTGCGACGACCGCCGACCTTCATGCCGGGGATGCCCTCCTGCCATCCGGCGATGAGGGCCTGCAGCGGGAAGTTGATGGACTGGCCGCGGCTCCACGACGAGTCGAACTCTTCGCCGGTCTCGTACTCGACGCCGAGGTAGTGCACGTCGACGGTCGAGCCGGGCGTCGCCTCGGCGCCTGTGCCCTCGACGACATCCTCGATGACGAGGTCTGCGGGGGCCGGGCCCTCGGGCGCGTCGACCTCGGGCTTGCTGTTGGTGTCAGTCATGCGTCCCATCCAAACCGACCGAGGGCCGACGGACAACCGTCCCGAGCGCTCTTGCGCTGACTGCGAACAGCCTGCACGCTGGAATCCGAGAACTCGTCGCCTGGTAGAGATGTCGGCCGTGCCACACCACAGGGCGGCGAGTCTCTTGTGCGGGTAGTGCAGTGCGCGGGGCTTCAGGCGAGCACGTCGGCGAACCATCCGAAGACGTCGTTGTAGAACCGCGACGGGCCCATGCCTTCGCAGTGACCGCCCCCGCCGTCTGCCTCGCGGTACATCGTGAATCGCTTCTCGTCGACCGTGAGCCGGTCGAAGAATCCCTTCGTGTCGGTCTGCGCGAAGTCGCCCTCGCCGTAGGAGACGAAGGTCGGGCAGGCGATCCGCTCCACGTCGACCGTGTACTTCGCCATCTCCTGGGCGTAGGCGAGCGGCGAGTCGAGTCCGTGCGCGCGGGCGCGCGACAGCCAGAACTCCTGCCCGTGCACGCCCGGGAAGGCCGCCCAGATGGCGTCGTCGAAGGCGGGATCGGCGGCCTCGTAGAGCGAACGGAGCTGCTGTGGCATCCGGGCCATGAAGCCCCCGAGCATGTCGAACTGCGCCGGGTCGGCGGCGAGGGCCCGGATGCGCGGCTCGGCGCTCGCGGCACGCGGTGCGAGGTAGCCTCCGAAGCTGCGCCCGAGGATGCCGATGCGCTCGGCGTCGAGGTCGTCGCGCGTCTCGATGAAGTCGATGACGGCCGAGACGACCACCTCGAAGTCGGGACGGAAGCCGATGCCGCGGTCGTAGAGCATCTCGGCCTGGCCCGGGCCCGAGAACACGACGACCGTGAGTCCCCGCGCGGCCGCCTCCATGGCGCCGAGCGAGTAGTACTCCTCGGAGGGCGAGTCGTATCCGGTCGGCATGAGAAGGGTCGGTCCGGTGGCGCCGGCGGCACGGATGACGTAGCCCGAGAGCTCCACCCCCTCGAACGGGATCGTGATCGGCTCGGCCGGGTACGGCAGGTCGGGCGCCGCGGCCCGGAACGCCGCTTGGCAATGGTGGAAGGCAGCGAGCAGCGCCTCGCCCTGCTGCTCGCGCCGCGTGAAGAAGTACGCCGCGCGGTAGTACTCGCTCGCGCGCAGGTGAGCGGATGCCGCGTTCACGCGGTGCCCGGCCGCCCGCTCCGCTTCGGCGAGTTCGCGGAGCGACTCCGCGGCCGCCCACCATTCGCGATACCAGCTGTCGTAGTCGCCGGGCGTGATGCGTGCGGCGATGGCGAAGATCTCGCCGAGGTCGCAGCATCCGTTCACCGCCTTCGCGGCGGTGCGCTGGAACTGCTGGTCGAACTCCACGTTCTCGAAGTACAGCTTCACATCGGCCTCCCCTGGCGCCTCTCGCCGCGGGCCAGCCTATGGTCGCCGCGCGCCCAGGCCCGGTGCCGACCGGCCGGATGCCCCGGGAACTGGGGGTGCGCGGCGTCTCAGCGGAGCAGCGCCGCCCGGTCGGCCGTCACGGCGGTGAGCAGCGCCCGTTCGTCGGCGGCGTCGCGGCTGCCGCCGCGTCCCGTGACGAGCCGATGGCGGGTGAGCGCGAGGTGCGTGGCATCCGTGATCATCTTCCGCATCGCGGCGGTGCGGCGCGGCGTCTGCGAGCGCGCCCACGCGATGGCCTGGCGCCGCCCTGCGGGCGTCGCGAGCATCTCGACCTCGGCGGGACTGAACCATCCGGCGGCGCCGTACTCGGCCAGGCGGGTGCGGGTCACGCGCATCTCCTCGGCGCGGAGGAACCACGTCAGCAGGATGAATCCGATGAAGATGGGCACCTGCACGGTGAAGTAGAGCCCGACGGCGTCGCTCGCGAAGGCGAGCGAACCGTTCCAGAAGCCGTGCAGGAGCACCGCGGCGACGAGGCCGCCGAGGAACCAGCCGATGACGCCCGCCCGGCCGCCGCGCCGGGCGCCGATGCCGAGGGCGAGCCCGGTGCAGGCCGTGAACAGCACGTGCGCGAACGGCGAGAAGAGCCCGCGCACGACGAAGGTGGTACCGAGTTCGGCCGCGCCGCCCTCGGCGAGCGCGGCGCCGAAGTAGAGCACGTTCTCGGTGAACGCGAATCCCGCCGCGACCGTCGCGCCGTAGACCAGGCCGTCGACGGGGCCGTCGAAGTGCGAGCGCCGGAACGCGAAGAGCAGGAGCACGCCGACCCCCTTCGCCAGCTCCTCGACGATGGGTGCCTGCACGACGGCCTGCATGCCCTCGCCCGGCCGCCCCGATTCGGCGAAGGCGAGCGCGAGCTGCACGCCGAGGTCCACGACCAGCGCCACCGCGACCGAGACCGCCGCGCCCCAGAGGAAGGCGAACCAGAGCGCCCACCTCGGCTCGGGCTCCCAGCGGTCGATCCAGCGCACCGCGAGCAGCACGATCATGAGCGGCACGAGTGCGAGCACCGATCCGATGACGAGGGTCGACACGCCCAGGGCCAGGGCGAGGTACGCGATGACCAGGAGGCCCACGATGCCGGCCAGCACGATGCCGACGGCCGCGAACACGCCGCCGCCCGGTCGCGCGGCGGGTGGCGCGCTCCAGATCGGCGGCGCGGGCGACGGGTTCGGCGTGGGCGACGACTGCGGAGAGCTCACCCGCGCAGCATATCGACCGCGGCCGACGACGCGGCCGTCAGCGGTCGGATGCCTCGAACATGACCCCCGGATTGAGGATGCCGGTCGGGTCGAACAGCGCCTTGATGCCGCGCTGCAGCTCGAACGAGTCGTCGCCCAGCTCGTCGGCGAGCCAGCGCCGCTTGAGGACCCCGACGCCGTGCTCGCCGGTCAGGGTGCCGCCGAGCGCGACGGCGGTGCGGAACATGTCGTCGGCCGCGGCCCAGACGTCGTCCGGCACCTCGTCGCCCGTGAACACGAAGTTCGGGTGCAGGTTGCCGTCGCCCGCATGCGCGATCGTGGGGATCTCGACGCCGTACCGGCGGCCGATCTCGTCGATCGCGCGGAACATCTCGGGCAGCCGCGAGCGCGGCACGGCGACGTCCTCGATGAGCACCTGGCCCGAGGCCGCGAGCGCCGGATGCATGGCGCGTCGGATGTCGAGCAGGCGCTCGCCGTCCGCGGCATCCTCCGATCGCGAGACCCGGCCGCCGACCGCGGCGAAGATCTCCGCGATCCGGTCGGCCTCGATGCCGGCGCCCTCGGCGTCGCTCTGCGCGAGCAGGAACGTCTCACCCGGCGCGATGTGCTCGATCGGAGTGCCGGCGATGCCGGCGTCGCCGAGGTACGCGGCGACCCGGGCGAGCCCCGCCGCGTCGATGAGCTCGAGCACCGCCGGACGGATGCGGGCGGCGGTGACCGCTGCGGATGCCGCGGCCGCGGCCTCCACGTCGGGGAACGCCGCGGCGACCGTGACGACCTCGCCCCGCGCGATCGGGCGCAGGCGCACGGTGGCCTCGACGATGACGCCCAGCGTGCCCTCGGAACCCGTCATGAGCGCGGTGAGGTCGTAGCCCGTCACGCCCTTCACCGTGCGGTGGCCGGTGCGGAGGAGGCGACCGTCGGCGAGCACCACCGCGAGACCGAGCACGGCCTCGCGGGTCACGCCGTACTTCGCGCAGTGGAGGCCGCCGGCGTTGGTGGCGATGTTGCCGCCGATCGACGAGATGGCACGGCTCGCCGGGTCGGGTGCGAACCAGAGGCCGAGCGGGGCGAGCGCGTCGTTGAGGTCGCCGTTCAGCACGCCGGGCTCGACGACCGCGAGCTCGTCGGCCTCGGAGACCTCGAGGATCCGGTTCATGCGGGAGAGGTCGAGCACGATCGCGCCCGGGCTCGCGATGGCCCCGCCTGCGAGTCCGGTGCCGGCACCGCGCGGCACCACGGGCGTGCGGGTCTCGGACGCGATGCGCATGACGTGCTGCACCTCCGCGACGGATGCCGCGTGCACCACCGCGAGCGGCGGGGTCGGGCTGCGCCATCCCGACATGTCGTCGCGGCTCGCGTCGAGCACGTCGGGATCGATCGAGACGGCGGCCCCGAGGACCTCCTGGAGGCGGGCGAGCGTGGACGGCGGCATCCCTCCACCCTAGCGACGCGGGCGATGTCCGATTTCCGCCGGTCGATGTCGGCGGCGCGTGCGACGCTGGAGGCATGACCACCGCATCGCGAACGCTCCGACCGACCGTCGATCCGCTCGACGACCCGGTCTTCGCCGAGCGGTACCGCGCCATGCAGTCGCGCGACGCCCGCTTCGACGGCCAGTTCATCACGGGCGTCCACTCGACGGGAATCTACTGCCGGCCGAGCTGCCCGGCCGTCGCACCCAAGCCCTCGAACGTGAGCTTCTACCTCACGGCCGCGGCCGCGCACGAGGCNTGAGCTTCTACCTCACGGCCGCGGCCGCGCACGAGGCGGGGCTCCGCGCGTGCAAGCGGTGCCTGCCCGACGCCGTGCCGGGCTCCCCCCAGTGGGACCTGCGCGATGACCTCGCCGCCCGCGCCATGCGGCTCATCGCCGACGGCGTCGTCGAACGCGAGGGCGTGCCCGGGCTCGCGGCACGCCTGGGTTACACGCCGCGTCACCTCACCCGGGTGCTCACGGCAGAACTCGGCGCGGGCCCCCTCGCCCTCTCCCGCGCGCATCGGGCGCAGACGGCGCGGTCGCTGCTGACCGGCACGACCCTGCCCGTTGCCGACGTCGCGTTCGCGTCGGGCTTCGGCAGCGTGCGCCAGTTCAACGACACCATCCGCGAGGTCTACGAGCGCAGCCCCCTCGAGCTCCGGGCGGCGGCGCGTCTGCGGCGGCGGGGGCGGGCGAGCCGGCCCGATGACCCGGCCGCAGCGGTCCACGCCGACGCGGGCGGCATCGTGCGGCTGCGCCTGCCCGCCAGGCCGCCGTTCGACGCCGCCGGGGTGTTCGCGTGGCTTCGGGCGCGGGCGCTCCCCGGCGTCGAGGCGGCCGGCGCCGACGCATACCGGCGCACCCTGCGCCTGCCCGGAGGGCCGGCGCTGGTACGCCTCACGTCGAACGACGACCCCGGCGCGCCCGCCGTCGACGTCGAGGCGCGGCTCTCCACCCTCGCCGACCTCGCGCCGCTCGTGGCGCGCGTCCGGCGCCTGTTCGACCTCGACGCCGACGCCGTGGCGATCGACGCGGCGCTCGCGGGCGACCCCGCGCTCGCGGCATCCGTCGCCGCCGTGCCCGGCATGCGCGTGCCCGGAAGCCTCGACGCCCACGAACTGGTGTTCCGCGCGCTCGTCGGGCAGCAGGTCTCGGTCGCGTCGGCACGCACCGCGCTGGGCCGTCTGGCGGCCGAGCTCGGCGAGCGGGTGCCGACCGCGCGGGGCGACGAGCCCGACCTGCTCTTCCCGACCGCGAGTGCGATCGCCGAGGAGGGCGAGGCGGTGCTGCGCGGACCTCGGGCCCGCATCCGCACGATCGTCGACGTGGCGCGACGGCTCGACTCCGGCGACCTCGTGGTGGCACCCGAACGCGACCGCGACGAGCTCGTCGCCGACCTCCTCGCGGTGCCGGGCATCGGCCCGTGGACGGCCGGCTACCTCGCCATGCGGGTCACCCGAGCCCCCGACATCCTGCTCACGAGCGACCTCGCGCTGCGCAACGGCGCCGCACGCCTCGGGCTTCCGAACGCGGCGAGGGATCTCGACGTCGCCGGACTGCGCTGGGCGCCGTGGCGAAGCTACGCGTCGATGCACCTCTGGCGTGCCGCGGCGGCAGACGCAACGGCATGACGCCCGTGCGGCTTGTCGACGCCCTCGCGCGCGCACACGGCTTCGTTGTGCACCGCACTCAGCTTTCGCCCGCCGGGCGCCCGATAGCCTGAACGGGTGAAGTTCGCGCACCTGAGAGTCGAAGGCCAGCACACCCCTCGACTCTCGGTGGTCGTGGCTGAGGCGGCACTCTTCCTCGACGAGGTCATGGAGGCCCCGCCGCGCGACCTGCAGGACCTCATCGAGCGCGGCCCCGGCGGGCTGGCCGAGGTGCGCGAGGCCGTTGACACGGCCCTCGCCGCGGGCGCTTCGCTGACCCCGGTGCATGAGCTGCGACACTCGTCGGCGGTGCTGCGGCCGGCCCAGATCATCGCGATCGGCGCCAACTACGCCGCGCACGCCTCCGAGCTGAAGCTTCGAAGCGAGACCGCCATGACCATCTTCTCGCTGTGGCCGAACTCGCTCACGGGTCACGGCGCCA
Organism: Agromyces sp. H66; assembly: GCF_004959775.1. GTDB lineage: Bacteria > Actinomycetota > Actinomycetes > Actinomycetales > Microbacteriaceae > Agromyces. Next base: position 175,465 of record NZ_SJZG01000007.1, on the reverse strand, counting down.
CCACCGCCTGGCCCGAGGATCTCACCAAACAGGTCGACTACGAGGCGGAGCTCGGCGTGATCATCGGGCGCCCGGCACGCGGCGTGCACGTGCGCGATGCACTCGACTACGTGTGGGGCTACACCGTCGTCAACGACATCACGGCGCGCGACCTGCAGTTCAGCGAGGCGCAGTGGTCGCGCTGCAAGTCCTTCGACGGCTTCACGCCCACGGGCCCCGTCGTGGTCACCTCCGACGAGATCCCCGATCCGCAGGATCTCTGGCTCACCACGAACCTCGACGGCCGCATCCTGCAGGATGCCTCGACGAACGAGATGGTGCGCACGGTGGCCGAGATCATCTCCTACCTGTCGCGCTCGGCGACGATTCCCCCCGGCACGCTCATCTCCACGGGCAGCCCCGGCGGCGCCGGGTACTCCAGAAACCCCCAGGTCTTCCTGCGCGACGGCTCGACCGTGACGGTCAGCATCGAGGGCATCGGCTCGCTCACCACGCACTGCCGCGTGATCTGATCGCAAGCGGGTCCAGCCGCCGTTCCGCCCCGTGTTTCCGTTCTCGCCCGGGGTGCCCGCTGGAGCGAGCGCGCGCGTGTGTCGGCCACCGTTCGCCGAGAGTGCAGTCCGCGCCCCGCTCGGGGCGCCGAGTGCACGCTCGACGTATCCGGCACAGGCCATCCCCACCGGACTCCCAGCATTTGCACCGCGTCGTCAGAAGCACGGCATAGCCGCGACCGCGACCGTGGATTCACGGCACCTCCTCCCCGGTGCCGCGACGAAAGGATTCCCCATGAACGACCAGAGCACTCCCGACACCACGGCGCCGGCGCCGCGACGCGGCGGCCGCGCACGACGGGCCGGCCTGATCATGGCCGGCGTGGCCGGCGCCGCGGTGATCGGCACCCTCACCATGGGCGCCGCGGCCGCGCAGGCCACGCCCTCGGAGGTCGCCGCCGAGTCGACGACCTCGCAAGCGCAGCACCAGAACCAGCACCGGTACGGATCGAATGCGTCGGATGACGCGTCGCGCTCGCACGGCGACGGCGAAGCCGGTGGCGACCACGCGCGCAAGGGCGACGGCGCTGGCCGGATGTCCGGCGAGCGGGGCACGGGCGGCGACGGCGAGTGCGACCACGCCGCGCACGGCGACACCGGCTCCGACGCCGACGAAGGCTCCGACACCGACGACGCGACGAGCTGACGCGACCACTCCGCGCGGCGGCCGTCGGTCATCGCTCGGTCCTCAGGGCCCGGGCGAACCGGCGGTCGCCAACGCGTCGGCGCGGCATCCGCTCGCCCCACCGAGGCCGCGCGAGCCGAACGTCACCTCGCCCGGCGTTTCCATTCGCGCGCCACGTTCCCACTGCAACGGGAACCCTGCGCGGGAACGGGAACACCGGGCGCTGGGTGCGCCCGGCGCTACTCCGACGGCTCGCCGTGCAGGTCGATGACCGGGATCGCCTGCGTGATCGGGTGGAGGCCCGAGAGCCGCGACGGTGCGAGCTGCCGCTCGACGTCCTGGCGCGTCATGAGGCCGGCCTCGACGACGAGATCGGCCACCGGCCGGCCGGTCGCCAGGGCCTGCTTGGCGAGCGAGGCCGCGGCGGTGTAGCCGATGGACGGGATGAGCGCGGTGATGACGCCGACGCTCGACGCGACCATGGCATTGAGCCGATCGACGTTCGCGGTGATGCCGTCGACGCAGTTGACCCGAAGCGTCCAACAGGCCTGGCGCATCCAGGTGATCGACTGCAGCAGCGAATGCGCGATGACGGGTTCGAAGGCGTTGAGCTGCAACTGACCGGCTTCCGCGGCCATGGTCACCGTGACATCCGTGCCCGCGATCGCGTACGCCACCTGGCTGACCGCCTCGGGGATGACGGGATTGACCTTGCCCGGCATGATGCTCGAGCCCGCCTGCCGCGGCGGGAGGTTGATCTCGCCGAGGCCCGCCTGGGGTCCGGAGGAGAGCAGGCGCAGGTCGTTGCAGATCTTCGAGAGCTTGATGGCACTGCGCTTCAGGGAACCGGAGAACGACATGAACGCTCCGGCGTCGCTCGTCGACTCGATGAGGTCGGGCGCGGTCTCGAGGTTCAGCCCGGTGATCTCCCGGAGGTGGCGCACCGCCGCCGCGGCATACCCGGGGTCGGCGGTGATGCCCGTGCCGATCGCGGTGGCCCCGAGGTTGATCTCGGAGAGCAGCCAGATGGTCTCGGTGAGCCGGGCGTGGTCCTCGCCGAGCGTCGTCGCGTACCCGTGGAACTCCTGGCCGAGCGTCATCGGCACCGCATCCTGCATCTGGGTGCGGCCCACCTTGAGGATGCCGTGGAACTCGTCGGCCTTGCGCCCGAAGGACTGGCGCAGCAGCTCGAGCTCCGACAGCAGCGTCTTCAGCGAGAGCGCGAGTGAGATCTTCAGGGCGGTCGGATACGTGTCGTTCGTCGACTGGCTGCGGTTGACGTCGTCGATCGGATGGAGGATGTCGTAACGGCCCTTGGCGTGGCCCGCGATCTCGAGCGCGAGGTTCGTGATGACCTCGTTCGCGTTCATGTTGGTCGACGTGCCCGCACCGCCCTGGATCACGCCGACGACGAACTGGTCGTGATGCTCACCGTCGATGACACGTTGGCACGCCTCGTCGATCCACGCCGCCTTCTCGGCGTTCAGCACGCCGACGTCGCGGTTGGCGCGAGCGGCGGCCTGCTTCACCGAGGCGAGCGCCACGATGAGCTCGGGATAGACCGAGATCGGTCGCTTCGAGATCGGGAAGTTCTCGAGCGCACGCATGGTGTGCACGCCCCAGTACGCATCGGCCGGGACCTCGACGGTGCCGAGCGAATCGGTCTCCGTCCGGGTGGCCGGCTGCGGTTCGTCGGGCTTGATCACTCGCTCCTCCGCGATGGTGTGCTCGGGCAGGTGTTCGGGTCGGGTCATCGACACGGTGTTGGCTCCATTGCCTCGTGACGCGCGGGATCGCCGCGCTGGATACTCGTCTCCGAGCCTACCGCCGCGGGCGCACGGGAACGGGCGGCGAGGCCCCGGCCCCGCCGCCCCTCCCCGACCGTCAGACCTTGTCGGACTCGGCTTCCGGCGTGTCGACGCCGTCGGCTGCGAGGAGTGCGGCCTCGACCTCGCCGCCGTAGCCCTCCGCCTGCGGGTCGCCGTGCAGGCCGCCCGAGACCGCGTACTCCTCTTCGGGAGAGAGGACGAGGCGGTGCCGGCCCCAGAGGGCGAACACGAGCAGCATGACCGCGTACACCACGATGATCGCGACGATGGCCGGCAGGAAGGTCGGGTTCAGGAGGAACCCGAGGAAGATGAGCGCGGCGATCCCGGCGGCGACGACGGCGCCCGGAACACCCCACGGGCTGCGGTACGGCCGCTTGGCGTTCGGGTACTTTCGTCGCAGGATCACGAACGCCACCATCTGCAGGATGTACGCGAGCACCGCGCCCCAGACCGCGATGTTCAGCACGATCGCCCCGGCGACCCCACCGGCGCCGCCGGCCGCGTCGACGATGACGAGCGCGACGAAGCCGATCAGTCCGCCGGCGACGAGCGCGACCCACGGGGTCTGCCGTGCACCGGTGAGCGAGAGGAACTTCGGGTAGTAGCCGGCCCGCGAGAGCGAGTACATGTTGCGGCCGTAGGCGAACATGATGCCCTGCAGCGACGCGAGCAGGCCGACGAGGGCGAAGAGCGCGAGGAGCGCGGCGAGCTGGTCGCCGACGATCGCGCGGAACCCGTCGAGCAGCGGCTCGCCCGCCGACCCCGTGGCTTCGGCCCCGAGGACGCCCGTGTTCAGGAAGAGCACGAGCAGGCCGGTGACGATGAGGGTGCCACGCGCCCAGAGGCCGGCCCGCGGGATGTCGCGCACCGGGTTGTGCGACTCCTCCGCGGCGAGCGGCAGTTCCTCGATTCCGAGGAAGAACCACATCGCGAACGGCAGCGCGAACAGGATGGGCAGCACGCCGTGCGGCAGGAACGCGGTCTGGCCGGCGTCGGGCGCGATGTCGAAGAGGTTGTCCCACGCGAACTGGCCGGAGAACAGGGCCATGGCCGAGAAGACCAGCAGGATCCCGATCGAGATGATCGAGACGACGATCGCGAACTTGAACGAGATGTTCGCGCCGGCCGAGTTCAGGCCGATGAAGACGAGGTAGAGGATGACCCACCAGATCCACGCCGGCATCGAGAAGCCGAGCAGCTCACTGGTGATGCCGTCGGCGTACGCCGCGGAGAAGTACACGATGACCGCCGTCGTCGCGACGTACTCGATCGTCTCGGCGAGGCCCGTGATGAATCCGCCCCACGGCCCCATCGCCGCGCGCGAGAACGAGTACGCCCCGCCCGTGTGCGGCATCGCCGAGGCCATCTCCCCGATGGAGAAGATGAGGCCGTAGTACATGGCGACGAGGATGGCGAAGGCGATCAGCATGCCGCCGAACCCGGCGAAGTCGATGCCGAAGTTCCAGCCGGAGAAGTCGCCCGAGATGACCGCCGCGACGGCGAGGCCCCAGAGGCCCCACACACCGGCAGCGCGGGTGAGTCTGCGTTTCTCGAAGTATCCGGAGTCTGCGGTCGTGTACTTCACTCCTGAGACTCTCAGGGTGTCTTTCGCCATCGATGGCTCCCTTGCTCTCATCGCGCGGCCTTGGGGGACGGCGCGGGGTGCGATGCGGTTGGCCCCGACTATAGAGCGGGAATGGTCGCCCGTACAGACCTTTTTTCGAGAGCCATTGCGACACGGCTGCGATTCCGCGCAAATTGCCGCTGTCGTCGGAGCTCGCGCATGTGATGTAATGGTCGGCATCGCAGACCTTTTACTTCGCTCGAGGAGGAGCTCACGGATGTCGGCACCGACCGGATACCTCTCGCTCGACCAACTCCGCAGCGCCGTGGCCGACGGCCACGTCGACACCGTGGTGGTGGCCTTCACCGACATGCAGGGCCGACTCGTCGGCAAGCGCTCTTCGGCGAGGCTCTTCCTCGAGGAGATCTCGCACCACGGCGCCGAAGCGTGCAACTACCTGCTCGCCGTCGATGTCGAGATGAACACCGTCGACGGCTACGAGATGTCGAGCTGGGAGCGCGGCTACGGCGACATGGCGCTCGTCCCCGACCTGTCGACGCTCCGCATGGCGCCCTGGCTCGATGCCACGGCGCTCGTCACCGCCGACCTGCAGTGGCTCGACGGACGCCCGGTCGAAGCATCCCCCCGACGCATCCTGCAGCGCCAGCTCGAGCGACTCGCCGAACGAGGCCTCACCGCCCACGTCGGCACCGAGCTCGAGTTCATCGTCTTCGACGACTCGTACCGCGACGCCTGGCGCAAGGGCTACCGTGACCTCACCCCGGCGAGCGACTACAACATCGACTACGCCCTGCTCGCGTCGACCCGCATGGAACCGCTGCTGCGCGACATCCGCAACGCCATGGACGGCGCCGGCATGTACTGCGAGGGCGTGAAGGGCGAGTGCAACCTCGGGCAGCAAGAGATCGCGTTCCGCTACACCGACGCCCTCGGGACCTGCGACAACCACTCGATCTACAAGAACGGGGCGAAGGAGATCGCCGACCGGCACGGCAAGTCGCTGACGTTCATGGCCAAGTTCAACGAGCGCGAGGGCAACAGCTGCCACATCCACATCTCGCTGCGCGGCGACGACGGCGGCGCGGTCTTCAGCGATCCCGATGCCCCGCACGGCATGTCGAAGCTGTTCCGCCACTTCCTCGGCGGCCAGGTCGCCGGGATGCGCGAGCTCACCCTGTTCTCGGCCCCGAACATCAACTCGTACAAGCGCTACGTGCCGGGCAGCTTCGCGCCGACGGCGATCGCCTGGGGCCTCGACAACCGCACCTGCGCACTTCGCGTCGTGGGCCACGGGCTCGGCATGCGCGTCGAGAACCGGGTGCCCGGCGGCGACGTGAACCAGTACCTCGCCGTCGCCGCGCTCATCGCGGCCGGGCTGCACGGCATCGACCACGAACTCGAGCCCGGCGACGTGTTCATGGGAAATGCCTACGAGAGCGACGTGGCGCGCGTGCCCGCGACACTCCGCGAGTCGGCCGAACTGTTCGCCGGCTCCGCGCTCGCGCGAGAGGCGTTCGGCGACGAGGTCGTCGAGCACTATCTCAACAACGCGCAGGTCGAGCTCGCCGCGTACGACGCGGCCGTCACGGACTGGGAGCGGGTGCGTGGCTTCGAACGACTCTGAGCGCGAGTGGCACGGCCCCGGCACCACGGCGGCGCCGGTCATCGGCGTCACCACCTACCTCGAGCAGGCGCAGACGGGGGTCTGGGACGTGCCCGCCTCGTTCCTGCCGAAGGTGTACCTCGACGCGGTCACCGACGCCGGCGGCATCGCCGTGCTGCTGCCGCCGCAGCCCGTCTCCCCCGAGATCGCCCGCTCGGTCGTCGCGACCCTCGACGGTCTCATCGTGTCGGGCGGCGCCGACGTCGACCCGGCCCGCTACGGCCGCGAGGCGCACCCGCGCACCGGTGCACCGCGCACCGACCGCGACGAGTGGGAGGATGCCCTCCTCGCCGAGGCGATCGCCGCGGAGCTGCCGTTTCTCGGCATCTGCCGCGGCGCCCAGGTGCTCAACGTGGCCCTCGGCGGCACCCTCACGCAGCACCTGCCCGACGTGGTGGGCTCCGAGAAGTACCAGCCGGCCCCTGCCGTCTTCGGCGAGGGCGAGGTCACCGTCGAGCCGGGATCGCGCCTGGCGTCGGTGCTCGGCCCCGACTCCGGCGCGCTGTCCGTGCACTTCTACCACCACCAGGCGCTCGACGAGGTCGCCGACGGCCTCACCGTCACGGCTCGCAGCGAGGACGGCGTCATCGAGGCCGTCGAGCTCGACTCGGTGCCGTTCGGCCTCGCCGTGCAGTGGCACCCCGAGGAGAACGCCGCCGATCGCCGGCTCTTCGCCGGCCTCGTCGACGCCGCCCGTACGCATCGCATGAGAAGGAGCCGTTCGTGAGCCACACGATCCTGAACCCCGCCGACGGAGAGGTCGTCGCGACCGTCGCCGCCGCCTCGGTCGAGGAGACGGATGCCGCGATCGCGCGCGCCGCCGTCGCACAGCGCGACTGGGCGGCCGTCGCGCCCGCCGACCGCGCCCGGGTACTGCGCCGGTTCGCCGACGCCGTGGACGGCGCCGTCGAGGAGCTCGCGGCCATCGAGGTACGCAACTCGGGACATCCCATCGGTCAGGCCAGGTGGGAGGCGGGGCACGTGCGCGACGTGCTCGAGTACTACTCGGCCGCACCCGAGCGGCTGTTCGGCCGCCAGATCCCCGTCGCGGGCGGACTCGACGTGACGTTCCAGGAGCCGCTCGGCGTCGTGGGCGTCATCACGCCGTGGAACTTCCCGATGACCATCGCGTCATGGGGCTTCGCGCCGGCGCTCGCGGCCGGCAACGCGGTCGTGCTGAAGCCGGCGGAGTGGACGCCCCTCACGAGCATGCGACTGGCTGAGCTCGCGCTCGAGGCCGGACTGCCCGAGGGTCTCTTCCAGGTGGTGCCCGGCAAGGGCTCGGTCGTCGGCGAGCGGTTCGTGACGAACGAGACGGTGCGGAAGGTCGTGTTCACGGGCTCGACCGAAGTCGGCAAGCACATCATGGCCGGATGCGCCGAGCAGGTGAAGCGCGTGACGCTCGAGCTCGGCGGCAAGAGCGCCAACATCGTGTTCGCGGACGCCGACCTCGAGCGCGCGGCGGCCACCGCCCCGTACGGCGTGTTCGAGAACGCCGGGCAGGACTGCTGCGCCCGCAGCCGCATCCTCGTGGAGCGGAGCGCGTACGAGCGCTTCATGGAACTCCTCGAGCCCGCCGTGCAGGGCGTGAAGGTCGGCGACCCCGCCGACGAGACCACCGAGATGGGCCCGCTGGTGGCACGCCAGCACCTCGAGCGGGTGCGCTCGTTCGTGCCCGACGACACCGACGTGGCCTTCCGCGGCGCGGCGCCCGACGGTCCCGGCTTCTGGTTCGCGCCCACCGTGCTCACCCCGTCGCGCGACTCGCGGGCGGCGCGAGAGGAGATCTTCGGCCCGGTCGTGTCGGTCTTCCCGTTCGACGACGAGGGCGACGCGATCAGCTTCGCGAACGCGAGCGAGTACGGCCTGTCGGGCTCGATCTGGACCCGCGACCTCAGCCGCGGCATCCGCGTGGCCCGAGCCGTCGAGTCGGGCAACCTCAGCGTCAACTCGCACTCCTCGGTGCGCTACGCGACGCCGTTCGGCGGGTTCAAGCAGTCGGGCCTCGGCCGCGAGCTCGGGCCCGACGCACCCCTCGCCTTCACCGAGACGAAGAACGTCTTCATCGCCGTCGACCCGGCCTGAACCCAAGGAGCACCATGGCAGACCTTCCCCGCATCGACCTGACCCAGCGGCTCGCCGGCCGCGTCGCCGTCATCACCGGCGGCGCCTCCGGCATCGGCCTCGCCACCGCGAAGCGCCTCGCCGCCGAGGGCGCGCGCATCGTCATCGGCGACATGGACGCCACGACCGGCCCCGCCGCGGCCGAACTCGTCGGCGGCCTGTTCGTGCAGGTCGACGTCACCGACGAGGAGCAGGTGAACCACCTGTTCGACGAGGCGGCGCGCCTGTACGGCTCGGTCGACATCGCGTTCAACAACGCGGGCATCTCGCCGCCCGACGACGACTCGATCGAGACCACCGAGCTGCCCGCCTGGCAGAAGGTGCAGGACGTGAACCTGAAGTCGGTGTACCTCTGCTCGCGCGCGGCGCTGCGGCACATGGTCGCGCAGGGCCGCGGGTCCATCATCAACACCGCCTCGTTCGTGGCGGTGCTGGGGTCGGCGACGTCGCAGATCTCGTACACGGCGTCGAAGGGCGGCGTGCTCGCGATGAGCCGAGAGCTCGGCGTGCAGTTCGCCCGGCAGGGCATCCGCGTGAACGCGCTGTGCCCGGGGCCGGTGAACACGCCCCTGCTGCAGGAGCTGTTCGCGAAGGACCCCGAGCGCGCCCAGCGCCGGCTCGTGCACATCCCCGTCGGCCGGTTCGCCGAGCCCGAGGAGCTCGCCGCGGCCGTCGCGTTCCTCGCCAGCGACGACGCGTCGTTCATCACCGGCTCCACGTTCCTCGTCGACGGCGGCATCAGCTCCGCGTACGTCACGCCGCTCTAGGCTCGAGACATGGATCGACGGGGGGACCAGGGCGACGCGGATGCCACGACCGCGGGTGTCGCCGCGGTCGGCGGCACCGCCTCGGCCGCCGAAGCCGCCGAGGTGCTGAGCGCCGGCCTCCTCCTGACGCCCGCCCGGCCGGCGAACGCGTTCGAGGAGACGGTGCAGCGCCTGCTCCAGTCGATCCGACTCGGACTGATCGGCCCTGGCGAGCGGCTGCCGCCGGAGCGCGAGCTCGCGGGGATGCTCGAGGTGAGCCGCGACACCCTTCGTGAGGCGCTCGCGTCACTCGCCGAGGCCGGATGGGTGACCTCCCGCCGCGGCCGCAACGGCGGGACGTTCGTCGCGCTCGAGCTGCCGTCGCCCTCGCCCCGCCCGGTCGGCGTCGGCGACGACCGGCTCGCGCAGGCCGCGCACCTCGAGGACACGCTCGCGCTGCGCGCCGTGATCGAGGTCGGCACCGCACGTCGCGCCGCCGAGCGCGAGCTCAGCGCCGTCGACCGCGAGCGGCTCTGGCAGGCCTACGAAGAGTGCCGGTCGGCGTCGGGCGGGCAGTACCGCATGGCCGACTCGCGCCTGCACCTGCTCATCGCCGAGGTGCTCGGCGCGCCGAGCCTGATCCCCCTCGTCGCCGACGTGCGCATGCGCGTGAACGAACTGCTCGACGGCATCCCGCTCCTGGCACCGAACATCGCGCACTCCGATGAGCAGCATCGCGCGATCGTCAGCGCGATCCTCCGCGGAGGCCCCGACGAGGCCGCGGCCGCGATGGCCGAGCACATCGATGGCACCGAGGCGCTGCTGCGCGGCTTCTACGCCTGAACGAAGCGGGGCCGGGTCAGCCGGCGCCGGCGCCTGCGATCAGCCAACGGCGCCGACGCCTGCGGATCAGAGGAATGCGAACGGCAGGAACGCGAGGCCGACGGCCAGCGCGCCGAGCGTCACGAGCACGGTACCGCCGAGCATCACGGCGTTCAGGACGATGCCCCAGATCGCCATGGTGCGCGACCCTGGCTCGCGCTTCAGCGCCATGATGCCGAGCACGAGGCCCGCGGCCGGTACGAAGAACGTGAGGCTCGCCACGATCGACACGAGGCCGAGCACGAGGCTCGAGATGCTGAACCCGCGCGTCTCCTCCGCGAGCGCGGGGGCCGCCGCGTACGGGTTCGGCTCGCCGAACGGCGCCTGCGGCTGGGTGGGGGTTGCGGTGGTCATGAGGTGGACTCTCCTGTCTCGGGGTGTGCTTCCACGTTACGGATGTCGCGGGATGCCCCGGTATGGGGCTATCCCCCGGATCCCGGCGTGGGCGAGCAGCCGCCGGTCCAGGTCGCGGGCGACCGCGTCAGCGGTGCAGTGCCGGGACGATGAGGTAGATGCCGACGAGCACGGCGAGGCCGCTCACGGCGAAGCAGGCCCAGGCGCCCACGAGCGCGGCACGCTTCTGCCCCTCGGTGAGCGGACTCCGCTTCGCGGCCTTCGCCGCGCGCTTGGCCGCGGCCCTCGCCTCTGCCGGCGAGACGACGGTGATGGCGTCGGTGAACTCGGCCGGCGTGACGATCGGGGTGCGCCCTGAGAGGGTGAGGAGCCGGATGCCGAGCGCGTAGGCGCTGACCACGACGGCGGCCCCGATGAGCGCCGCCACGAGGACGATGAGGAACGCCAGCCAGTCGATCACAGCGTCACCTTCCGCTTGGGCTTGGGATTGCGCTTGATCTTCACGGCGCGTCCGGAGACCGCGACCTCGCTGAGCACGTTCCGGTGCGACACCTCGTTGCGGCGCGACCACAGGAAGATGGTCGTGATGACGACGACGCCCGCGATCGCATCGATGACGATCCCCGCGATGCCGAGGTGCGCCACGAGCGCCGCGAGCGCGCCGACCGCGCCGGCGGCGGGCAGCGTCATGAGCCAGCCGATGCCGATGCGGCCGGCGGTGCGCCACCGCACCTTCGAACCCCGGCGGCCGAGGCCCGAGCCGATGACCGAGCCCGATGCGACCTGCGTGGTCGAGAGCGCGAAGCCCAGGTGGCTGGACGCGAGGATCGTGGCGGCGGTCGAGGTCTCGGCGGCGAACCCCTGTGCGGGCTTCACGTCGGTGAGACCGGTGCCGAGCGTCTTGATGATGCGCCACCCGCCCATGTACGTGCCGAGTGCGATGGCGATCGCGCACACGACCACGACCCAGAACTGGGGGCCCGTTCCCGCGGGCTGGAGGTTCACCGAGATGAGCGTGAGCGTGATGACGCCCATGGTCTTCTGCGCGTCGTTGGTGCCGTGCGCGAGCGCGACGAGCGAGCTCGAGAAGATCTGCGCGTACCGGAACCCGTCGCGGCCGTCGGGCTTGCCGTCGTAGCGACGGGTGATGGCGTAGGCGAGCTTCGTGGCGCCGTACGCCACGAGCCCGGCCGTGAGCGGCGCGAGGAGCGCGGGCAGGATCACCTTCGACATCACGACCGAGAGATCGATGGCCTGCATGCCGAAGCCCACGAGGGCCGCACCGATGAGGCCGCCGAACAGCGCGTGGCTCGACGAGGACGGCAGGCCCAGCAGCCAGGTCACCATGTTCCAGACGATGGCCCCGATCAGGCCCGCGAAGATGAGCTCGGGAGTGATGAACACGCCGTCGTCACCCTCTCGGATGATGCCGCCCGAGATGGTCTTCGCGACCTCGGTGGACAGGAATGCCCCGATCAGGTTCAGGATGGCGGCGAGGCCGACGGCGACCTTCGGACGGAGTGCGCCGGTCGCGATGGGGGTCGCCATGGCGTTCGCCGTGTCGTGGAATCCGTTGGTGAAGTCGAAGAAGAGCGCCAGTGCGATGACCAGCACGACGATGAGGGTGAGATCCACCGGCGTCTTTCTCTGGATCGGTGCGTCGAGATTCACCGGATGTTCACGGGACGGGGGTTGCGAATGCCCGGCTCGGCCGGTCACCCCGCACGATACTACGCGACCGACTCCCGCTCCTCCACCACGGTCGCGAGGTCCGCGCCGAACACGAAGGTCCGGCGGACGGATGCCCCGCCGAGCACGCCGGGCAGCCAGCGGCGGGCGTCATCCCACATCTGGCCGTACGGCACGCGCGCGAGCGGAAACCACTCGGGGTCGAGCTCGTCGGACCCGCGCGGATCACCCGTCCAGGTGCGGCAGACGAAGACGCTCGACTCCTGGCTCCACGATTCGCGGTACGGGAAGTGGTAGCTCACCAGACCGCGCGGTTCGAGGTCGGATGCCGCGACCACGAGTCCCGACTCCTCGAGCACTTCGCGCACGATCGCGTCGGCGGCGGTCTCCCCGCTCTCGAGTTTGCCGCCGGGTGCCACGTAGTTGCCGATGCCGAGGCCCTTCTTCTTGCGTCCGAGGAGCACCTCCGTGCCGCCCGCGTGCTCGCGCAGGAGGTAGCAGACGCAGACCTGTGGCAGCGGCATCCGTGCACCTCGGCTTTCCACGGTCCCTGAGCCTGTCGAAGGGCGAAGTATCAGCCGAAGAGGATCTTCGCCTCGTCGTACCGGTGCTGGGGCACGCGGTTCAGGCTGCCGACGGCCTCGGCGATCGACACGGTCTCGATATCGGTGCCGCGGAGGGTGACCATCGAACCCCACGCGCCGTCGTACGCGGCATCGACCGCGTGCATGCCGAGACGGGTCGCGAGCACCCGGTCGTAGGCGCTCGGGGCGCCGCCGCGCTGGATGTGGCCGAGCACGGTGTGACGCGACTCGATGCCGGTGCGCTCCTCGATCATGGGGGCGAGCTTCTCGGCGATGCCGCCCAGGCGCGGACGGTTGAACGCGTCCAGGCCCAGGTGGGAGTGCGCCTCGTCCATGGTGTCGAGCTTGAAGCCCTCGGCGACCACGACGAGCGGCGCGCGGCCGCGCTCGCGGACCGAATCGACGTAGTGGCAGATCTCGTCGATGCCCATCGGCTGCTCGGGAATGAGGATGGCGTGCGCGCCGCCCGCCATGCCGGAGTGCAGCGCGATCCAGCCGACGTGGCGGCCCATGACCTCGAGCACCATGCACCGGTTGTGCGACTCGGCCGTCGTGCGCAGTCGGTCGATCGCCTCGGTGGCGATCTCGACGGCCGTGTCGAAGCCGAACGAGTAGTCGGTGGCCGCGAGGTCGTTGTCGATGGTCTTCGGGACCCCGATGATCTTCAGGCCGGCGTCGGTGAGCCGCTGTGCCGCGGCGAGCGTGCCCTCCCCGCCGATCGCGATGATCGCCTCGATGCCGTTCTCGTCGAGCATGCGCTGGATGTTCTCGGGCCCGCCCTGCTCGCCCTCGAACGGGTTGGTGCGGCTCGAGCCCAGGATCGTGCCGCCCTGCTTCGACAGGCCCCGCACGTCGTGGCGCGTGATCGGCACGAGGTCCCCCTCGACGACGCCCTTCCAACCCCACCGGAATCCGACGAACTCGGTGTCGTGCGAGATGACGCCCTTCAGCACGGCTCCGCGGATGACCGCATTGAGGCCGGGGCAATCGCCGCCGCTCGTGAGGATCCCGATCTTCATGGTGTGGACGACTCCAAGGTGCTCGACTCGAACATGGTTGCTGCCGGAGGCCACGGCGTCGGGGCGTTTCGACTGCCGCAGTCTATAGCGTTCCCGAGCCGCGCTCGGTTCCCGCCTAGAGGGCGCCGTCGAGGGCGGAACGCAGCAGGTGCTGCAGCGCGTCGAGCTGCACCGAGTCGGCCGAGCCCGGCTCGACGTCGCTGCCGTCGAGCGCCCGCAGCGCGAGGCCCTGCTTGGCGTCGATGAGCTCGGCGATGCGCGCGTCGATGGTGTGCGCCGCGATGATGCGCCACGCCGTGACGGGCTCGTCCTGGCCGATGCGGTGCACGCGATCGATGGCCTGCGTCTGCTCGGCGGCGGTCCAGCTGAGCTCGGCGAGCACCACGTTCGAGGCGGCCTGCAGGTTCACGCCGACCCCCGCGGCGGTGAGCGAGCAGACGGCCACGGCGACCTCGGGATCCTTGTTGAACGCGTCGATCGCGGCCTGGCGCTGCAGCGCCGTCTGGTCGCCGCGGAGTGAGACCGTGCGGAGCTCACGGGCCGCGAGCGCGGCCTCGGCCTGGTCCATCACGTCGATGTGCTTGGCGAAGAACACGACCTTGCCGACCGACCGTGCGAGCTGGGCGGCGTAGTCGGCCGCGAGACCGGCCTTCGCCTGGCCGATGCGGCGGACCATCGTGAAGACGTTCTCGCCGGACTTCGCCGACTTGGACTCCTCGAGCTCGGCGTGAGCGACCGCACGGATGAACTGGTCGCGCTGGTCGTCGTCGAGGTCGCCGATGCGCAGCCCCCGTGCCTCGACGAGCGCGCGGAAGCGCCCCACGAGCCGGTTGCCGAGCTCGCGCTCGGCGGCGCGCACCGAGCGGCCCAGTTCGTCGTCGAGCTCGACGGGCAGGTCGGCGATGCGCTTGGCCGGCAGGTCTGCGGCGACGTCGACCTTGCGGCGCCGCACGATGCCCATGTCGATGACGATGCGCCGGGCCTCGGGGTAGAACGCGAGGTCGGCGGGCGTGAGGCCGGTCTCCTCGAGCTTGCCGAGGAGCGCCGGCGACGGCCGGTCGCCCTCGATCCAGCCGAGGAACTGCCAGATCGCCCGGAAGTCGTCGACATCGTTGATGAGCGGCGTGCCGGTGAGCGCGAGCAGCAACGGGTCGCCGCCGGGCGTCGTGCGACGGATCCGGTCGGCGAGCGTCAGCACGTTGCGCGATCGCTGGGACTGCAGGTTCTTGATGAAGTGCGCCTCGTCGACGACCATGCCGCGGAAGCCGAGCGTCGACAGCCACGCCATGTGCCGGTCGAGCACGTCGTAGTTCACGACGACGACGTCGGCGAACGCGTCGAGGGTGTCGCCGTCGCCGTGGATCACGGTGGCCCGGCGGTGCGGAGTCCAGCGCTCCACCTCGCGCGCCCAGTTCATCTTCACGACGTTCGGCACGACGGCGAGCAGCGGGTAGGCGTCGGCGACGGATGCCGCGAGCACCGACTGGGCCGTCTTGCCGAGCCCCGGCTCGTCCGCGAGGAGGAACGTGCGGTGGCCGAGCCTGGCCGACTCGATGAAGCGGGCCTGGTGCTTCATGAGCTCGAGCCCGCGCGGAGCGAGCCGGTCGACGACGGGCGCCTCGGGCAGTTCCATCGAGGCGGCCTGGCCTCCCGAGCCGATCTCGAACGACTTGAACAGCGGGCCGAGCAACTCCCAGTTCGCGAGCCGGCGCACGGGGACTGTGGGCGTTGCGACGCGCGAGAAGTCGGGCGCGAGGAACGGGTTCGCCAGCTGGCGGGCGCGCACGGATGCCGGGATGACCTGGTTCTCGGCCAGTTCGGGTGCGGGCGCGGCGACCTCACGCGTGATGATGAGCTCGTCGGGACTGAGCTCGGCCCCGGACTCGAGCAGCCAGTCGCGGCGGAATCGCTGCGCGACCGTGGAGATCGACGCGTCGGGCTCCAGCAGCGAGATGAGGCTCGTGTCGCGCGCGGCCGTCTTCGCGAGGATCTGGGCGATCCCGTCGAGGCGCTTGAGAAGCTCGGTGCGGGCGGCGTCGCCGAGATCGGGGTCGGCCTTCACCCGCGCGCGTTCCTCGCGCATGAGGAGCGCGATCACCTGGAACTTCGTGCGGTTCGTGGGACCGAGCTTGCCCTTCTGGGCCTTGGTCTCGACCTCGCGCACCTTGCGCGCGAGGATCGGGATGATGGGGGCGTCGTCGTCGCGCGATCGGGTGCGCTGACGCTGCCTCGTCTGCTGGGCCATGGTCCTCCCGTTTCTGGCCTACTGCGTCGCGCCTCCTGCACCGGTCGCGGTGGCCGGACCGCCGGGGGCATCGGGGATGTCCTCGCTCGCGGTACGCCGAATCCCGAACCGAGCAGCACGTGAGCTGAGTCCACGCGGTCGGCCGAAGAACGGATTCGTCGGGCGCTCCGTCCATTCTAGCGGTTCGACGGCACGCTCCGCGACGCGGTGAGCCGTCCGGCCCATCCGGCACCGTGCGGACACCGGCGACTCGGCCTATGCTTCTGGCATGGACGATCTCGCGGGGGCGGACGTCACGCCCGAGGACGACGACTTCACGGTCGCACAGGACACCGAGTTCGAGGAGACCGAGCTCGCCTTCGAGGACGATGAGCGCACGCTCGACGACAGCCTCAAGGACGAGATTCCGGGCATCGACGAGGAGCGCCGGGTCGCACTCCCCGACGAGCCGGTGCCCGCCGAGGAGGACTGAGCCGCGCCGTGCCGGCGGCGTCAGACGCCGCCGCCGCCGCCTCCGCCTCCGCCGCCGCCCGAGGACCCGCCGCCACCCGAGCCGCCCGACGACGAACTCGAGCTCGAACCCGACCACGAGGCGCTCGAGGCCGAGGAGAACGACGAGACGGATGCCGCGAACACGGCCGCGTTGAACCCGTCCCGGCCCGAGTACCAACCGGGGCTCTCGCCCGTCTGCTCGTAGAGCGTCGCCAGTTCGCGACTCCACTCGCGCTCGAGACCGAAGAGCGCCGCATACGGCAGGAGCCGCTCGTGGAGCTTCAGCACGACGGCGGAATCGAGCGCGGTCGCCGTGGCGGCGGGCCGGTCGACGCGCAGCGCCCCGCTCGGGCTCTGCAGCACGCGGAGGCGGTCGGCCTCGGCGAGCCGGATGTAGAGCTTGAGGCCCTCGAGGTGATCGCGCAGCTCACGGCCCGCCTCGGTGAGGGGCCGCACGTCGGCGACCGCGATGATGGCGGCGATGGCCGCGCCGATCGCGAGGATGAACAGGAGGGCGGGCCACGCGCCGCCCCGGTTGTCGTCGAGGGCCATGATGCCGAAGATGAGACTGAGCGCGGCGAACGCCGCCGCGCCGATCGCCAGCAGCACACGCACCCCGAGATCGGGCTTGCGACGCAGTCCCATGGTGACGACGCCCTTCCTGACCTGCTGGCGGATGGACAGCAGGCGCTTGCCGAGCGCGGTGTCGCGCGACTTCAGGTCGCGGCGCGCACCCGGCACGGGGAATCCGCTGAACAGCGCCGACACGACGGATCGGGCGTCGGCGTCGCCCGCCTCGCCGCCCATGAACTCCACCGCGTAGCGCTTTCGGCCGGTCTCGACGATCCGGAGCTCGCCGTCGACCGCCCGTTCGAGGATGGTCGCCGTCACGCCCTTCCCCGCCTGCCCCACCAGGTCGGACGACACCATGGCGCTGACGCGGGGCGGCTCGTACTGCGCGATGATCGTGCCTCGACCGGGGTGGTCCCGCCAGCGCGTGAGCCGCAGCACGATCGCGGTGATCAGGGCCGCGACGGCGCCGGCCGCACCGACGGCGCCCGTGATGGCCGCAGCCGATGCGCCGAACGACTCGTCGCGGGGCTCGAATGTCTCGGCGTCGAATCCGACGGCGATCGTGAGGTTCTCGTAGGGGCCGAGGCCGACGGCCTCCGCCGTCACGACGGGCGGGAGCGTCTCGGTGGCCTCGAGCGACTCGCAGGGCGTCGAGGATCCCGCCCAGCCGCGGTAGCACGCCACCGCGCCGGTGAAGCCCTCGCCGACCTCCTCCGACATCCGCAGCTCGGCACGGACGCGCCCGAACGGCTGCGCCCAGCCCGTGCCGTTCACGTCCCAGTAGAACTCGTCGAGATCGGCGTCATCGGGCTCGAGCGTGACGTTGTGCTGGCGGTAGCTGATGACGTAGGTCTGCTCGCCGTGCACGTAGTCGTCGGCGCGGATGGTGATGAGCAGGAACACGCCCTCCTCGTCGCGCTCCACCTCGAACGGCCGCGGCGTGCCGTTCTCGTCGGTCACCGACTGCACGCTGATGTCGGTCGGATGCCCCTGGTAGCGCAGCGGGATCGCCCGTCGGATGCCGCGGTTCTGGTCGAACTCGGGGAAGACGGCCACGAGCGTCTCGGTCGTGTCGAGCACCGACCGCCGATCCTCGTCGCGGCTCAGTTCGTACACGGCGTCGAAGGACGCGAACGTGAAGTCGTCGACGCCCGCGGGCAGTGCCGTGACGGATGCGGCCGGCCCGACGGCCGCCGCGGGCGGCACTGCGGCGGCGGCCCCGGCGGGTCCCAGCGCGAGCACGAGGGCGGTGAGGGCGAGGACGGCGCGAACGCTGGCACGGACCATGCCCCAACGGTATCGCCCCACGGCCGATCCGATACCTCAGCGGGGTATCTGGACCCACGCGGTATCCTGAGGTCGTGATCGACGACATCAAGAAGCGCGCCCTGCACCGCACGAAGATCATCGAGGGCCAGTTGCGCGGCATCGAGAAGATGATCGAGAACGAGGACTACTGCGTCGACATCATCACGCTCTCGCTGGCGGTGCAGAAGTCGCTCGGCTCGCTCAACAAGCTGCTCGTCGAGAACCACCTGCGCACGCACGTCACCGACATGTACGAGGCGGGCGGCGACCGGCGCGATGACGCGGTCGCCGAGCTGCTGCGGATCTTCGAGCTCTCCAACAACCGCGGGTAGCGGATGCGGCGCATCGAGATCGTCGTCGGCGACATCACGCGCGAGCGCACGGACGCGATCGTGAACGCCGCGAACTCGAGCCTCCTCGGCGGCGGCGGGGTCGACGGCGCCATCCACCGCGCGGGCGGGCCCGCCATCCTCGAGGAGTGCCGCCGGCTCCGGGCGACCACCCATCCCGACGGGTTGCCGACGAGCGAGGCGGTGGCGACCCGGGCCGGCCGCCTCCCGGCCCGCTGGGTCATCCACGCCGTCGGCCCGGTCTGGCCCGGACCCGGTCCCGAGGCGGACGGGCGACGGAAGCTCCTCTCGAACGCGTACCGCAACGCGATCGACCTCGCCGCCGAGCTCGGCGCCACCTCGATGGCGGTCCCGGCCATCTCGGCCGGGATCTACGGCTGGCCCGCCGACGACGCCGCGATCGTGGCGCTCGACGCCGCGACGGAGGCCGAGCGGGCGCCGGCGCTCGTGCGGTTCGTGCTGTTCTCGGCGCGTATGCACGACGAGTTCCGCGCGGCCGCCGATCGACTCGGCGTCGACGTCGACGTCGCCTGACGCGAGATCACGTGCCCGGCGCGGTGACCGCGAGCCACTCGTCGAGTTCGCTCGGCTGGTCGGTGATGATGCCGTCGACGCCGAGCTCGCTCACCTCCTGCCACGTCTCGTGCGTGTTCAGGGTGTAGCAGAGCACCGCGATGCCCTCCTCGTGCAGCGCCTCGAGGGCGCCCGGCACGGCGGTGACGGATGCCGCGGTGGTGCCGAACCCGATGATGCCGAGCCGTTCGGCCAGCGCCACCGGCTCGGCGGGCAGTTCGCGGATGAGCATGATGCGCGGCGTCGAGGGCGACACCTGCTGGATCGCGAAGAGCGTCTCGAGGCTGAAGCTCTGCAGCACGACACGGCCGCGCAGGCCGTGGCGTTCGACGAGGTCGAGAACCCTGCGCACGTCTTCGACGTGCCAGTCGGCCTTCAGCTCCACGAGTGCGCGGGCGGTCTCCCGGCGGGCGAGCGCCGCGAGGAACTCGTCGAGCGTCGGCATCCGCTCGCCGGCGTACATGCCGCTGTACCAGCCGCCGACGTCGAGCCGGCGGAGGGCGGCCAGGTCGAGGTCGCCGACGCTGCGCCGGTCTCCCGCCACGCGCTCGAGGCTCGTGTCGTGGAAGAGCACGGGAACGCCGTCACGGCTCAGGCGGACGTCGGTCTCGACGAAGTCGAGTTCGTCCATGGCGAGCTCGAGCGCGGGCATCGTGTTCTCGGGCGCCTCGGAGCGGTCGCCGCGGTGACCGACGATGAATGCGGGATCGCCCGGCAGGCGCAGCGCGCCGAACACGTCGACCGCCGAAGCCGTGGTGGGCGTCGCGGCGACGAACAGGAGCGCCGCGATGGCGGCGGTGCCGATGAGCGCGAAGGCGATGCGCACGGCGCGTCGGGGCGGTTGCAGGAGCCGGTCGAGCACGGTTCGGGCCTTTCCACCGAACGCGCGACCCTGCGCGACGGTGCACGCCACTCTAGCAAGACCGTTACCGTTTCGTTACCTCTGATTCGCCCGCGCGTGTCGCCGCCTCGGCCTCGGCGGTGATGCGGTTCGCCATGCCCGCGAAGATGACGCCGTGGAACGGCGCCATCGCCCACCAGTACAGGCGGCCCGCGAGCCCCTTCGGGAAGAACACCGCACGCTGGCGGTATTCGGCGCCGCCCGCAGCCTCGGAGACGGCGAGCTCCAGCCATGCGCGGCCGGGCACGCGCATCTCGGCCCGCAGCCGGAGGAAGCGTCCGCGCTCGATCGCCTCGACGCGCCAGAAGTCGACGGCATCGCCGACGTGCAGCACCTCGGGGTCGCGTCGACCGCGGCGCAGCCCCACTCCCCCGGTCATCTTGTCGACCCAGCCCCGCAGCGCCCAGGCGAGCGGGAGCGAGTACCAGCCGTTCTCGCCGCCGACGCCCTCGATGATGCGCCAGACGTCGTCGATCCCGGCCGATGACCGCCGCCTGCGCTCGTCGACGTAGACCGTGTGCCCGGCCCACTCGGGATCGCTCGGCAACGGGTCACTCGGCGCGCCGGCGACCTCGGCGTTGCGCCAGCTCGTCTCGACGTCGCCCGCCCGCTCGCGCTCGAGTGCGAGTCGGACGGCCGCGCGATACGGCAGGAGCCCCTCGATCGGCGGCGGGATCACCTCGTCGACGTCGTGGTCGTGCATGACGCAGTCGAACTGCAGCGACTCGATGATCGGCACCGCGAGCCGCCTCGGGATGGGCGTCACGAGGTTCACCCACTGCCCGGCGAGCCACGGGGTGAGCACGGGCAGCGCCGCGATCGGGCGTTGCGGGAGCCCCGCCTCCACGGCGTAGCCGTTCATGAGCTGCCCGTAGCGGTACACGTCGGGTCCGCCGATGTCGAAGGCGCGGTTCACCTCGGGCGGCAGGTCGGCCGCGTGGAGGAGGTAGTGCAGCACGTCGCGCACGGCGATCGGCTGGATGAAGCTGCGCACCCAGCGCGGCGCCGGCATGTACGGCAGCACCTCGGTGAGGTGGCGGATCATCTCGAACGAGGTCGAACCCGAGCCGATGACGACGCCCGCCTGGAGCACGACGGTGGGCACGCCCGACGACAGGAGGATCTCGCCGACCCGGGCTCGCGATCGCAGGTGCCGCGAGAGTCGTGCACCCGCGGGGTGCAGTCCGCCGAGGTAGACGATGCGTCGCACGCCGTGCCGCCGAGCCGACGCGGCGACGTTCCGCGCGATGCCGAGCTCGACGGACTCGAAGTCGCCGCGACCGCCCATCGAGTGCACGAGGTAGTAGACCACCTCGACGCCCGCCATCGCACGATCGACGGCCGCGACGTCGGCGAGATCGCCCTCGACGACGCCGACGGCGGCCGCCCACGGCACGTCGCGCAGGCGTTCGGGGCGACGGACCAGCACCCGCACGTCGTGTCCGGCCTCGATCAGCCGCGGCACCAGCCGGCCGCCGATGTAGCCGGTGGCGCCCGTCACGAGCACTCGCACGTCGTTCCCCCTCGGACGCACGGCCGCGGATCAGGACCGTTCGTTGCCTCGACGATAGTTGCCGCTGGCTCGCGCGAGCAGGTGCTGCACCTGTGAATCATCCGCGCGTTGCAGCGCCGCCACGAGGCGTACCGCAGCATGACCGCCCACCGTCATCACCGCTCGGCCGCCCCGCGAGACGATCACGCCGCCCTGCCTGGTGACGCGGTAGTCGAAGGGATCGGCGACGAGTCGCCTCCGCTCGTCCGATGCTCCGTTGCGTCCGGACATGCTCGCCTACCGCAGGCTCTTGGTGTGCCAGACCGTCTTCGTCTCGGTGAACGCGCTGATGCGCCCCAGCGCCGGCGCCGCGGCATCCGGACCCTGCTCGGGGCGGAGCACGCGCTTCAGCGTGTCGGCCGCCTCGATCTCGAGCGAGATCCAGTCGAGGTCGCCCGCCCCCACGAGGTCGAGCGCGTTCACGTCGGCGTGGCTCGCGAGCCACGGCGCGATCTCGGCCGGCGAGCCCGTGAGCACGTTGACGACGCCCTTGGGCACGTCGCTCGTCGCGAGCACCTCGGCGAGGCTGATGGCCGACAACGGGAACCGCTCGCTCGCGACCGCGACGACCGCGTTTCCCGCGACGAGCGCGGGAGCGACGGTCGACACGAATCCGAGGAGCGAGGAGTCCTGCGGCACGATGACGGCGACCACGCCGGTGGGCTCGGGCACCGAGATGTTGAAGTACGGCCCGGCGACCGGGTTGGCGTTGCCCGCCACTTGGGCGAACTTGTCGGCCCATCCCGCGTACCAGACCCAACGGTCGATCGCCTCGTCGACCTGCGCGGATGCCACGGCGCGCGTGACGCCCTCGGCCTCCTCGATCTCGGCGACGAACTGCGCCCGGCGCCCCTCGAGCAGCTCGGCGATGCGGTAGAGCACCTGGCCGCGGTTGTACGCGGTGGCGCCGCCCCAGCCGGCGACGGCCGCACGCGCGGCCACCACGGCATCGCGGGCGTCCTTGCGGGACGCCTTCGCGGCGTTCGCGAGGAACGCACCCGATGCGGACACGACCTCGTAGGTGCGGCCCGACTCGCTGCGCGGGAAAGCGCCGCCGATGTAGAGCTTGTAGGTCTTCGGCACGGCGAGGCGGCTCACTTCGCGGCTCCCTTCTTCGTGGGCTTGGGCGTTCGGCGGGCGCGACGCGCCGGCTTCTCGGAGGCCGCCTCGCCAACGGCGGATGCCGCGGCCCCACCGGTCTCCAGACGGCGCTGCGCGCCTGCTCGACCGCCGACGGACGACGCCGGCTTCAGGTACGCGGCGAGCCCGTGCCGGCCGCCTTCACGGCCGTAGCCCGACTCCTTGTACCCGCCGAACGGGCTCGACGGGTCGAAGCGGTTGAACGTGTTGGCCCAGATGACGCCCGCGCGCAGCTGGTCGGCGACCGCGAGGATGCGGCTGCCCTTGTCGGTCCAGATGCCGGCCGACAGGCCGTACGGCGTGTTGTTGGCCTTCGCGATCGCCTCCGCGGGCGTGCGGAAGGTCAGCACCGAGAGCACCGGACCGAAGATCTCGTCGCGCGCGATGCGGCTCGAGGTCTGCACGTTCGTGAAGATCGTGGGTGCGTACCAGAACCCGTTCTCGGGGATGTCGCAGGGTGCGCTCCAGCGATCGGCCCCCTCGGCGACGCCGATCTCGGAGAGCTCGTGGATGCGCTCGAGCTGCTCCCTGGAGTTGATCGCGCCGATGTCGGTGTTCTTGTCGAGCGGATCGCCGAGCCGAAGGGTCGACAGGCGCAGCTTCAGGCGCTCGACGACCTCGTCGTGGATGTTCTCCTGTACGAGCAGGCGCGAGCCCGCGCAGCACACGTGCCCCTGGTTGAAGAAGATGCCGTTGACGATGCCCTCGATCGCCTGGTCGATGGGCGCGTCGTCGAACACGATGTTCGCGGCCTTGCCGCCGAGTTCGAGGGTGACCTTCTTGTCGGTGCCGGCCACCTGCTTGGCGATCGCCCGTCCGACCGCGGTCGAGCCCGTGAATGCCACCTTGTCGACGCCCTCGTGCGCGACGAGCGCGGCCCCGGTGTCGCCGGCGCCCGTGATGATGTTCACGACGCCGGGGGGAAGGTCGGCCTGCTGCAGGATCTCGGCGAAGATCAGGGCGGTGAGCGGGGTCGTCTCGGCCGGCTTCAGCACCACGGTGTTGCCCGCGGCCAGCGCGGGCGCGATCTTCCACGCGAGCATCAGCAGGGGGAAGTTCCACGGGATGACCTGCGCCGCGACGCCGAGCGCGCGCGGGTCGGCGCCGAGTCCGGCGTGGTCGAGCTTGTCGGCCCAGCCCGCGTAGTAGAAGAACCAGGCCGCGACGAGCGGCACGTCCACGTCGCGGGACTCCTTGATGGGCTTGCCGTTGTCGAGCGACTCGGCGACGGCGAGCTCGCGGGAGCGCTCCTGCACGAGGCGCGCGATGCGGAAGAGGTACTTGCCGCGGTCGCGACCGCTCATCTTCGACCAGGTGCGGTCGTAGGCGCGACGGGCGGCGGCGACGGCGTCGGCGACATCCGCCTCGTTCGCGTTCGCGATCGTGGCGATGTGCTCCTCGGTCGCGGGCGAGATGGTCTGGAACGGCGTGCCGCGGCCGTCGACGAACTCGCCGTCGATGAAGAGTCCGTACCGGTCGCGCAGCGAGAGGATCGCGCGCGACTCGGGGGCCGGGGCGTATTCGAGGAAGCTCATGGGGTATCCCTTGGTCTCGGTCCCGAGGAGGCCCGTCAGGGCCGTCTCGAAGGGTCAGTCGATCGTCACGTAGTCGGCGCCGGAGTAGTGCCCCGACGTGGTCTTCTGGCGCTGCAGGAGCACGTCGTTCAGGAGGCTCGACGCGCCGAACCGGAACAGGTGCGGCTGGAGCCACTCCTCGCCGGCCGTCTCGGCGACCGTGACGAGGTACTTGATGGCGTCCTTCGAGGAGCGGATGCCGCCCGCGGGCTTCACGCCGATGCGCTGCCCGGTCATCAGGTGCCAGTCGCGCACGACCTCGAGCATGAGGAGCGTGACGGGCAACGTCGCGGCGGGTTGGACCTTGCCGGTGGACGTCTTGATGAAATCGCCGCCCGCGAGGATCGAGAGCCACGACGCCCGACGGACGTTGTCGTAGGTCACGAGCTCGCCGGTCTCGAGGATCACCTTGAGACTCGCACTCGTGCCGTCGGGGCGACGGCAGGCCTCCTTCACGGCCGCGATCTGGTCGAAGACCAGTCCGTACCGGCCGGCCAGGAACGCCCCGCGGTCGATGACCATGTCGATCTCGTCGGCGCCGGCGGCGACGGCCTCGGCCGTGTCGGCGAGCTTGACGTCGAGCGATGCGCGTCCGGAGGGGAACGCCGTGGCGACCGCCGCGACGGCGATGCCGCCGTCGTCGGGGTCGCCGTGGGCTCCGCCGAGGGCGTCGATCGCCGACGGGACCATGTCGCCGTACACGCAGACCGCCGCCACGCGAGGCGTCGTGGCATCCGCGGGATCGGGGTTCATGGCCTTCGCGACGAGCGATCGCACCTTGCCGGGCGTGTCGGCACCCTCGAGGGTGGTGAGGTCGATGAGGGAGATGATCCGGTCGAGCGCCCAGCTCTTGGACGTCGTCTTGATGGAGCGCGTGCCGAGCGCGGCGGCGCGCTGCTCGAGTCCCACGGCGTCGACGCCCGCGATGCCGTGCAGGTAGCGCCGCAGGGTGGCGTCGTCTGGTTCGCCCCCGAGCACGGCGAGCGCGCGCTCCCGGGCGGTGACGAGGGAGGTGCCTGCGCTGATCGGAGCTGGCATGGTGATGACCTGGCTTTCCGTGTTGATGGCGCTGGCGCGGCCGGTGGCGCGTCAGCCGTCGAGCAGATGGAGGGCGGTGGCCTCGTCGGTGACGAGCACCGAACAGAGGCCGCTGCGCACGACCGCGTCGGCGACCGCGTGCTTGGCGGTGCCGGCGACGACCGCGACGGCGAGCGGAGCGGCGCGCAGTTCGTCGAGCGTGAGGCCGACCGTGCGCGCGTCGAGCGCGGGGTCGACGATGTTGCCGTCGGAGTCGATGTAGCGACCGACGACATCGCCGACGGCGCCCTTCTGCACGAGCAGGTCGACGTCGGCGGGCGAGAGGTAGCCGCTCTCGACGTGCACCGAGCTGTGGTCGGCCGCGCCGGCGCTGAACAGGTACGCGTCGGCCGATCGAGCGAGCTCGATGACGCCCGCGACGACGCGGTCGGACTCGATGGCCTCCTTGGTGGCCAGTCGCTCCAGGATCGCGGGGCTCGGCAGGAGCGTGGCGCTGCCGCCGCCCTTCTGCGCGATGCCCACGGCCGTCGCGGCCGCGGTGCCCGGGCGGCGGTTGAGGCTCACGCCGCCGTTGATCTGCACCACGTTGACGCCGGTGGCCCAGCCGTTGCGCAGGTGCTGCGAGATCTCGAAGAGCGTGCGGCCCCAGCTCACGCCGAGCGTGCGGGGCACCGGCCGGAGGGCGGTGAGGTAATCGGCGGCGGCCTGGGCGGTGCGCTCCTGCAGCTCCTCGGGCGACTGCACGCCCGCGGTCGAGACCACGATGGCGTCGTCGAGGCCGCGCTCCTCGCGGAGCCGCCGCTCGATGGGCAGTCGGCGCGCGCGCGGGTGCAGGATCTCGATGCGGATGAATCCGCGCTGCTTGGCCTGTGCGAGGAGCCGCCCGACCTTCCACCGGGTCAGGCGCAGCGCCTGCCCGATCTCGTCCTGGGTCTTGTTCTCCTCGTAGTAGAGCTCGGCCGCCCGAATCGAGAGCAGCTCGTCGACCTCGTCCACACGCTTCCTTCCGCTTCGAGTCCCAGCGTAGGCAGCCCGATGCGCAACGGCAACACTCGCTGGCGATCCTGCTCACATGAGCAAGCGGGGACCGGATGCCGCGCGCCTATGCTGGTGCCATGCACCGGGCCCTCGCACTCGCGGTCGACTTCGGAGGCACCAAGGTCGAGGCGGCCGTCGTCGACGACCAGGGCCGCCTCCTCCCCGGCTCCCGGCACCGCCGGCCCACCGGTGCCGGGGCCACGAGCGCAGAGCTCACGACCGCCGTGCGCGAGGTCGTCGTGGCCGCGCTGGCATCCCTGCCCGACGGCGTCGTCCTCCGGGGCGCCGGCATCGGCGCCGCCGGCCCGGTCGACGCCGAGCATGGCCTCGTGTCGCCGCTCAACGTGCCGGCCTGGCGGGATCATCCGCTCGCGGCATCCGTCGCCGCACTCGTGCCCGAGGCACCCGTGACCCTCCGCATCGACGGCCTGTGCATCGCGCTCGCCGAGCACTGGGTCGGCGCGGGCCGGGGCGCCTCGAACCTGCTCGGCATGATCGTGTCGACGGGCGTCGGCGGGGGCCTCGTGCTCGGCGGGCGCGCCGCCCCGAGCCCCACCGGCAATGCGGGCCACATCGGGCACGTCGAGGTCGGCGGGTTCGACGACGCGTGCGCGTGCGGCGGACGCGGATGCCTCGAGGCGGTCGCCTCGGGGCCGCGCACGGTGGCGTGGGCGCGCACGCGGGGCTTCAGCGGTTCGACCGGCGAGGAACTCGCCCTCGCGCACGCGGCCGGAGATCCGGTCGCCATCGCCGCGGTCGCCCGCGCGGGCGGCGCGCTCGGACACGCCATCGCGTCGGCGGCGAACCTGCTGGACCTCGACGTCGTCGCGATCGGGGGCGGATTCTCCAGGGTCTCCCCCGCGCTCTTCGACCACGCCCGCGCCGCCGTCGCCGGACGCACGGCGTTCCCGTTCGTCGCACGGGTGCGGATCGTGCCGTCGGGGCTCTCCGACGAGGGTCCGCTGATCGGTGCGGCCGCGCTCGTGCACCGGCCCGAGCTGCTCGCCTGAGCGTGCGCGAGGTCACGCCTCCGCGTGCTCGTCCTCGAGGTACCTCGGCCGTGACGCGACGAGACCGGCGATCGCGGCGGGCACCGCAGAGCCGAGCAGGAACAGGAGCGGCCAGAGCCAGCCGCCGGTCACGTCGTGCAGCAGGCCGACTGCGAATGGGCCGACCGCGACCATCAGGTAGCCCACCGACTGCACGAACCCCGACAGGGCGACCGCGCCCTCGTGCGTACGCGTGCGAAGGTTGACGAGCACGAGCGAGAGCGGGAAGAGCAGCGGTCCGATGCCGGCGATCGCCACCCACAGCCAGGTCTCGAAGGTGGGAGCCAGGATCAGGCCCGCGTAGCCCACCACGATCGCGGTCGATGCGATGCCGACGAGGAGCCGCACCTTCCCATGCCGAGCCGCGATGATGGGAATCACGAGGCCGGCCGGCAGGCCCATGGCGGCGAAGAGCGAGAGCAGCGCGCCCGACTCCGCGGGCGTGGTGCCCGCGATGTCGCCCAGGATCGAGGGCAGCCACGCGAACACCGCGTACGCGTTGAAACCCGACACCATGAAGAGGATCGTGACGGCCCAGGCCAGCGGCGAGCGCAGCGCGAAGCGGAGCAGCCCGGGCGCCGCGCCCTCGGGCAGAACTTCGGCGGCCTGCCGGCGCGGATGCACGAGGAGCGCGAGCCACGGCAGCAGCGCGACGGCGGCCACGACCGCCCAGAGGCCGAGCGAGACCCGCCAGCCCGCGGCATCCGCCACCGGCACGGCGATGAGCGGCGGCGTGAACGTGCTCACCGACATCGCCGTCACGTACAGGGTCGTCATGAGCCCGATCCGGTCGGGGAAGTAGCGCTTCACGAGGGGCGGCAGCAGCACATTGCCGACGCCGATCGCCGCGAACGTGAGCATGCTGGCGGCCACCAGCCACAGCGCGTCACCGGCGAGCCCGCGTCCGGCAAGGCCGATGGCGAGCGCCACGAGCGACCCGATGAGCGCGATCTCGAGGCCGACGCGTTTGGCGAAGCCCGGCGTGGCGATGCCGAAGACGGCGTAGCAGAGGGGCGGGAGCATGCCGAGCAGGCCCACGATCACGGGTGAGAGCGCCACGTCGCGCTCGAGTTGCACGATGATCGGCGACAGCGAGGCCACGGCCGTTCGGAGGTTGAAGGCGACGAGCACGATGCCGACCAGCGCGAGCGTTCGCCCGGCCCACAACGGACGGGGCTGGATCGGGTGCATCATCACGAGTCTAGGCTGGTGGCGTGGCCGACTTCGCCCGCTACCTCCCGCTCAGTCAACGGCCGCGCGCCGACGAACGCGACGTGACGAGCGACCGACGAGCGCCTACGGCGGCCGTGCTGCGCGAGATCGCCCGCGCGCTCCGCGCCGTCGGAGAACCGGGGTGGACCGCACCCACCGACGACGGCGGCACGGTCGCGGCGGTCGTCGAGCACCTCGTCGCCGGCTTCGATCGGCGCCCCGTACGCCGCACGCTCGACGCGGCGCAGCGCGCCCTCGGCATGCAGGCGGATCCCCACGCTCCCGCCGTCACCCCCGACGCGCCGACCCGCGCCGCATTCGCGCTGGAGTCCCGCGCGACGCACATCACCGACCGCCGGCAACCCACCCGCCTCGTCGAACTCGACGACGCCGTCGTCGCGGCGGTCCTCGTCGGCGACGCGCTCGGCGCCGACCTGGCCGTGCCGGCGCTCGCGTCGGGAGCCGTGGCACTGCGCCGGGCGGCCGCCGCCCCGACGCCGATCCGGGCCGTCATCTCGGGCCACAGCCTGCACGCGACGGATGCCGGCTGGACCATCGGTCACGGACCGGCGCTCGCCGGCACGGCACGCGAGCTCATCCGGTTCCTCGCCGGCATCGGCGACGCCGCACCCGGACCGGCGCGCGAGGGCGAACCCGACGAGGACTGAGTCGGAGGCGACTGACCCGGCGGCGACCGACCCGGTGGCGACTCAGTCGGCGAGCACCGCGCGGGCGCGATCGACGTCGTCGCGCATGGTCTCGACGAGGTCGGGGACGCTCGTGAAGGCGACCATGCCGCGGAGGCGCTCGACGAACTCGACGTCGACGACGTGATCGTAGAGATCGAGGTCGCGATCGAGCACGTAGGCCTCGACCTGCTTCTTCGGCACGCCCTCGAACGTCGGGTTGTCGCCGACCGAGATGGCCGCCGGATACCGGGTGCCCGCATCCGTGAGCCAACCGGCGTAGACGCCGTCGGCGGGGATCAGCCCCTCCGACTCGGGACTGAGGTTCGCGGTCGGGAATCCGAGCTCGCGACCGCGCTTCGCGCCGTGCACGACGAGGCCCGAGACCGTCGGCGTGTGGCCGAGGAGCTCCGTCGCCTGCCGCACGTCGCCCTCCGCGAGGAGCTCGCGGATCCACGTGGAGGAGACCCGGCGTCCCGACTCGGGACGCACGTCGTCGACGACCTCGACCCGGAAGCCGAACGTCGCGCCGAGGTCGACGAGGAGGTCGACGTCACCGGCACCGCGTGCCCCGTAGCGGAAGTCGCTGCCCACGAGCACGGCCTTCGCGTGCAGCGCGTCGACGAGCACGCGCTCGACGAACTCGGTCGCGGGCACCGACGCGAGCGCCCGGTCGAACGGCAGCAGGAGCGTGGCATCCACTCCCGTCGAGCCGATGAGCTCGAGTTTCTGCCGCACGCTCACGAGCGACTCGGGGCACTTGTCGGGCGCGAGGAGCTCGAGCGGATTGCGGTCGAACGTCACGACGACCGAGCGCAGGTCCTCGGCCGCGGCGATATCGTGCACCCGGTCGATGACCGCACGGTGGCCCACGTGCACGCCGTCGAACTTGCCGATCGTCACCACGCTCGGCCCGAAGCCCGGCGGGACGGCGCCGAGTCCCTTGAACGTCCTCACGCGGCATCCGCCCCGTTCGCGCCCCGGCTCGGCGCAGCCGGCGGACGATGCTTCGCGAGCCACCACATGCCGAGCACGGGCAGCACCAGCGGGATGAACAGGTAGCCGCGACCGAACCACGACCACACCGTGTCATGGGGGAAGAGGTCGGGGTACACGATGCTGAGCGTCCCGATCACGAGGACCCCCGTGAATTCGAAGACGATCGTCGCCCAGGCGACGCGATACCAGCCTCGACCGGAGCGCACGAGCGCGACGGTCGCGACGACGTACACGGCCGCCGCGAGCGCGGAGAGCGCGTAGGCGAGCGGCGCCTCGTCGAACTTCGCGACGATCTGCACGAAGGATCGGCCCAGCGCGGCGAGCGCGAGCACGCCGTAGACGGCCACGAGCACGCGCCCGATGCCGCTCATCCGGCGCCTGCGATCGGTCTCGGGCCGGGCACTCTGCACGTTGGTCATGTCGTTCGATTCTCTCAGACGCGGCTAGGCCTGCTGCACGGTCCAGATCTGCAGCATGCGGTACACCATGACCGCGACGGCGAGCGCGGCGACCCCCAGCACCACGGTCGACCAGCGGCTGCGCTCGAGCAGCCCCCAGAAGATCGCGGCGGGCGGCAGCAGCAGCGCGCCGACGAGGTACGTGTAGAACTCGAGGAGGCTACCGGTCGCCTCGTTGCCGAACGCGGGCGCCGCGATGGCGACGACGAGCTGCACCACGAGCAGCACCTCGACGAGTGCGAGCGCGCCGTTCGTGACGTCGTTCGGCGCGCGTCCCGCGAGGCCGAGCACGATGCAGAGGAGGCCGGCCGTGACGGCGACCGCGAGCTGCACCCACGTGAACCAGTCGATCATGCGTCCGCCTCCTCGGGTGGGAACCCGGTCACGACCTTCAGGGTGTCCCCTCGTCGCTCGACGATCGCGACGAGCCGCCCGTCGGGGCCGATCGCGGCGATGGCGTCGCCCGGCGACAACGCCGGGGCTCCGGATGCCTCGATGCGCTTGCCGTGACCCAGGTCGGTCGCCTGCTGCGCCGTGAGGTGCACGACGGGCAGCGCCCGCCTCGCGGCATCCGCCGGGCTCACGAGCGAGGCCGCGACGTCCAGCTCCTCGAGCACGGCCGCCTCGTCGACGTCGAAGGCGCCGATCCGGGTGCGGCGCAGCGCGGTGAGGTGGCCGCCCGTGCCGAGGTGCTCGCCGAGATCGCGGGCGAGCGCACGGACGTACGTGCCCGACGAGCATTCGACGCGCACGTCGGCGTCGACGAACTCGTCGCCGCGGCGTACCGCGAGCAGGTCGAACGCCGCGACCGTCACGGTGCGCGCGGCGAGCGTCACCTCTTCACCGTCGCGCACGCGCTGGTAGGCGCGCTTGCCCGCCACCTTCACGGCGCTCACGGCGCTCGGGACCTGCTCGATGACGCCCGTGAGCCGTCGCATGCCGGCCGCGACGGCCTCCTCGGTCGCCGCGTCGAGCCGGTCGGCGGATGCCGCGGCGAGCGGTTCGCCCTCGGCGTCGTCGGTCGTCGTGCCCAAGCCGAGCCGGATGGTGGCGAGGTACTCCTTGTCGAGGCCGACGAGGTGGTGGAGGAGCCTCGTCGCGTGGTTCACGCCGAGGACGAGCAGCCCCGTGGCCATCGGATCGAGGGTGCCCGCGTGGCCGACCTTGCGGGTACCGGCGAGGCGGCGCGTGCGGGCCACGACGTCGTGGCTGGTGATCCCCTTCGGCTTGTCGACGAGGAGGATGCCGCTGTTCACGCCGTACAGGCTAACAGTCCGGGCACGCCCGACCGCCCGGGGGCCGGTCCGCCCCTACGCTGGGAGGGTGAGGATCGGGATCATCGGCGCCGGCGCGCTCGGCGGCACGTTCGCGGCGCTGCTCGCGCGGGCGGGACACGAGGTCGAGGTGACGGCCCGCGGCGTTGGGCTCGAGGCGATCCGCTCGGGCGGGATCCGGCTGAGCGGCGGCTACGGCGAGACGCAGGCGCGCGTCGCCGCGTCGGAGGTGCTGACGAGACGTCCCGACCTGGTGCTCGTGTGCACCAAGGCGCAGGACGCGGCGGCCGCGATCGGCGCGAACGCCGCGACCGTCGACGGCGTGCCCGTCGTCGTCGTGCAGAACGGGCTCGAGGGCGTCGCGACCGCCGAGCGGCTCCTCCCGCACTCGTCGTGCATGGGCCTCTTGTCGATCATCGCCGCGAACTACACCGAGCCGGGGGTGGTGCGGGTCACGACACCGGCGACGAGCTACCTCGGGCGCGGCGACGGCCCGCCCGACGAGGAGAGCCGCCGCACCGCCGCCCTGCTCTCCGAGGCGGTCCCCGTCGTCGCGATCGGCGGGTTCCGCGGCGCGCAGTGGACGAAGCTCATCGTCAACATGCTGAACGCCGTGCCGGCGATCGTCGGTCGCAGCGTGCAGGACGTCGTCGACGACCGCCGCCTGCGCCGGGTCGTCGCCGCGTCGATGCGCGAGGCGGTGCGAGTGGGCATCGCCCGCGGCATCCGGTTCGGGTCGCTGCAGGGGCTCGGCGACCGGCGGCTGCGGTTGTTCGCGCGACTGCCGCTCGGTCTCGGGCAGCTCCTGCCATGGCTCATGCGCGTGCGCATGGGCAGCGTGCCGAACCTGGGGTCGACGCAGCAGAGCCTGCGTCGCGGCCAGCCGACCGAGGTCGACTACCTCAACGGGGCCGTCGTGCGCGAGGCATCCGCCGCCGGCCTCGACGCGCCCGTCAACGCGGCGCTCACCGAACTGGTGCACGAGGTCGAGGCGACCGGATCGCACCTGCCCGACGCGCGCGTGCTCGCCGCCGTGCCGGGGTGAGCGCGGTCAGCAGCTGTCGAAGTACCGGCGTTTCGGATGTTCGGGGTCGCGATCGTCCACGACCGCCGAGGCCACGAGCCGCGGGTCGGTCTCGGCGTATGCGAGCACGTCGGCCGGATCGGTGGGCTCGCCGTCGAGCGCGATCCGCACGTCCCACAGGTCGCTGAGCCGCGACCGCAGCAGGAAGCGGCCGTCGATCACGAGGATCGCGTCGGCGGGCCCGGTGATCCACTTCGGCTCGACCCAGGTGTCGCGGGCCGGGTCGAACGTGCTCGTCACGAACGCCGTCGACCCACCCATCCGAAACGGCTCGACGAGCACGCGACGCAGGGCCGACTCGTCGAAGCCGTAGTGGTAGTACCGGGCGGGCGTGTCCTCGCCGAACTCGTCCTGCGCCTCCCGCGATCGGTGGAAGCCCTCCATGCTCGCGCGGAACACCCGGTGGCCCCGCTCGCGGAGCACCGCCGCGAGGTCGTCGGCGAACCGCGTCTTGCCAGTCTGCAGCGGACCGTCGATCGCGACGATCGTGCGGCCGCGTCCGTGGTGCTGCATGATCTCGTCGGCGAGCCCCCTGAGGAACGTGACGCGCGGCGTGGTGACCAGTTCCATGGCAAGGATCGTAGTGCGCCGGACCTAGGCTGAGGGGATGCCGCGTTCCGATGCCGACCTCGCGGCCGAGCTGAACCGATGGTTCGCGGATGCCGCACGTCCGCTGCCCTGGCGCGCCGCCGAGGTGTCCCCGTGGGCCGTGCTCGTCAGCGAGTTCATGCTGCAGCAGACCCAGGTCGCACGCGTCGTGCCGCGCTGGGAGGCGTGGATCGCGCGGTGGCCCACCCCCGCCTCGCTCGCCGCCGAGCCGCCCGCCGAGGCGGTGCGCGCCTGGGACCGACTCGGCTACCCGCGGCGGCCGCTGTGGCTGCACCGCGCGGCCGTCGAGATCGTCGAGCGGCACGGCGGCGAGGTGCCTTCGGCGCTCGACGACCTCCTCGCCCTGCAGGGCGTCGGGCCGTACACGGCGCGGGCCGTCGCCGCCTTCGCGTTCGGGAAGCGGCATCCGGTGGTCGACACCAACACCCGGCGCGTCATCGCGCGCGCGGTGCTCGGGCAGTCCGAATCCGGGCCGCCGTCGACGGCGCGCGACCTCGCGACGATGTCGGCGCTCCTGCCCGAATCGGATGCCGCGGCGCGCATCTTCAACGCGGCGGCGATGGAACTCGGCGCCACGGTGTGCACGGCGCGCTCCCCGCGCTGCGACGCATGCCCGATCGCGGAGTCGTGCGCGTGGCGCGCGGCGGGCTTCCCGGTGTACCGCGGGCCGCGGCGAGCGGTGCAGTCGCGATTCGAGGGCTCCGACCGGCAGGTGCGCGGGCTCGTCATGCGCGAGCTGCGCGCGGCGCACCGACCGGTCGCGCGCGGCGAGCTCGAGGGGCTGTGGCCGGATGCCGCGCAACTCGAGCGCGCGATCGCGAGCCTCGTCGACGACGGGCTGGCGGTCGATGACGGCGCGCTCGCACTGCCCGTCGCCTAGCCGGGTGGCCCGTCGCGCATCCGGAGCATGTTGGTCGATCGGTGCCGCACGGGTTGCGGCTGGGTCACGCCGCGCGGTGGAGCCCCTGAGCGACGGCGCGCATGACGACGTCCTGGACCTCGTGCCACCGCTCGACGACCGCGCGGTATCCGACGCGCACCACGTGGTAGCCCATGAGCATGAGCGCGGCATCGTGGGCGATGTCCGAGTCGCGCTGCGGCCCCACATGATGACCACCGTCGATCTGCAGCACGAGCCGCTCGCCGATGAGGAAATCGACGCGATGACCCGCGATCCACGCCTGCGGCACGATGGGAAGGCGCAGCCACCGCAGCCTCGGCACGACGAAGCTCTCGAGTCCGGAGTCCGACCACGGCGACGCGATCTCGCAGAGCAACCGCGCGGCCGGACCCAGGTCGAGGCGCCGCATCGCCTCGATGCTGACGAGTCCCTTCTGCAACGCCGACTCCCAGACGGCCAGCGCATGGTCGCGTGGCCGGCAGTCGGCGACGAGTGCGAGGACGTTCTCGATGGGGTCGACGAGTGCATCGGGTTGGCGCGGCACCACCGGTCGGGCCCAGTGCACGTGGCGGTCGTCGGCGTGCACGAGGCCGGCGTGAGCGGGCGCCCCGACATGCGGTTTCGTCTCGTCGAGCACCCAGAGTCCGAGCCGGCGTGCCTGGGTCACGCACGTGAGCACGACGCCCCGCTTCGCGGCACCGACGAGGTCGTCGTCGGCGTCGGGCTGCGCGACCCAGCCCCGGCGCACTCGCACGAGTGCATGGTCCGCAACGGTGTGCGCGATGACGTACGGGGAGTGCCCGTCGGCGATGAGGCGTGGCGTGCGCGCGACACCACCCGCCTTCCGCACGGCATCGACGGCGAGGGAGGTCTTCGATGGGAGCGACGTCACCCGACCAGTCTCGATGCCGACGCGTCCACGCGGCCTGCTGCGGGCGGGCGGTCGCACGGATCGGGCAGCCCGGCGACTGGGGAGGACGAGTGCTCGCGCACCGCCCGTTCCCGCACCAGGCGCTCGCGCATCCGAGGAGATCGCGATAACCGAGGACCGGTCGGCCGAGGCCGACCTCGAATGCCCCGGATCTCCTCGGTTGCGCGGACGAGTTGCCGCGACATCCGGAGCGGGCGGCTCAGCGGCTGCCGGGCTCCTCGTCGTCGTCCTCGAGATCGCGCGGCTTCACGTAGGGGTCGGCCTCGCCGGCGTACGCCGCCGTCGAGGCGAGCACCGACGTCTCGGCGTCACGGGTGCGCGCCTCGCGGAGGAGCGCCTCGATGTGCTCGGCGTTCTCGGGGATCGCATCGGGGATGAACTCGAGCGACGGGGTGAGCCGCGCGGTGATGTTGCGGCCGACCTCGCTGCGGAGCATCCCGGTGGCCGCCTTGAGCGCGAGCGCCGAGTCGCGGCGCTCCTCGTCGGAGCCGTACACCGTGTAGAAGATGCTCGCGTGCTGCAGGTCGCCCGTGACGCGCACGTCGGTGATCGTCACGAAGCCGAGCCGCGGGTCGCGGAGTCCCTTGTCGAGACGTCGCGCGACGATCTCCTTGATACGGTCGGCCATCTTCCTGGCCCGTGCCGGATCGGCCATTCCTCTGCCCTTCTCTCACCACGCGCCGGCTTGCGCCGGCGGGGTCCCGCTCTCTTCCCGAGTGAATCGGGGAAGGGGCCCCGCTCTTCACTCGGGAAGAGAGCGGGACCCCGACCCTCGAGCACCTAGGCGCGGGGCTTCTCCCGCATCTCGATGGTCTCGATCTCGTCACCGACCTGGATGTCGTTGTACTTGCCGAGGCCGATGCCCGCCTCGAAGTCCGTGCGGACCTCGGTGACGTCGTCCTTGAACCGGCGCAGCGACTCGATGGCGAGGTTGTCGCCCACCACGACGCCATCGCGGATGACACGAGCCTTGGCGTTGCGCGTGATCGTTCCCGACCGCACGATGACACCGGCGATGTTGCCGAACTTCGAGGAGCGGAACACCTCGCGGATCTCGGCGACACCCGACTGCACCTCTTCGAACTCGGGCTTGAGCATGCCCTTGAGCGAGTTCTCGATGTCGTCGATCGCGTTGTAGATGACGTTGTAGAAGCGCACGTCGACGCCCTCGCGCGCGGCGCGCTCGCGCGCCTTCACGTCGGGTCGCACGTTGAACCCGATGACGATCGCGTTGTCGATCGTCGCCAGGTCGATGTCGCTCTCGGTGACGGCACCCACACCGCGGTGGAGGATGCGCAACTGCACCGAGTCGTCGACCTCGATCTTCATGAGCGATTCCTCGAGCGCCTCGACGGCACCCGACACGTCGCCCTTGATGATGAGGTTGAGCGCCTCGACCTTGCCCTCCTCGAGCGCACGCGTGAAGTCCTCGAGCGAGATGCGCTTGCGGGCCTTCGCCAGCTGCGCGTTGCGCTCGGCGGCCTCGCGCTTCTCGGCGATCTGGCGGGCGGTGCGGTCCTCCTCGGTCACGAGGAAGGTGTCACCGGCTCGCGGAACGCTCGAGAGGCCCTGGACCTGGACGGGACGCGACGGCGTCGCGGCGAGCACGGGGTCGCCGTTCTCGTCGGTCATCGCGCGCACTCGGCCATAGGCCGTGCCCGCGACGATCGCGTCGCCGACCCGGAGCGTGCCCGACTGGATGAGCACGGTCGCCACGGCACCGCGGCCCTTGTCGAGCTTCGCCTCGATGGCGACGCCTCGCGCGTCCTTGTCGGGGTTCGCGCGCAGGTCGAGCCCGGCGTCGGCGGTCAGGAGCACCGCGTCGAGCAGCTCCTGGATGCCGATGTTCTCGCGTGCCGACACGTCGACGAACATGACGTCGCCGCCGTACTCCTCGGCCACGAGGCCGAACTCGGTGAGCTGCTGGCGCACCTTGGCGGGATTCGCGTCGGGCTTGTCGATCTTGTTCACCGCGACCACGACCGGCACGTTCGCCGACTGCGCGTGGTTCAGCGCCTCGATCGTCTGCGGCATGATGCCGTCGTCGGCCGCGACCACGAGGATCGCGATGTCGGTCACCTGGGCACCACGGGCACGCATGGCGGTGAACGCCTCGTGGCCCGGAGTATCGATGAAGGTGATCGCGCGCTCCATGCCCTCGTGCTCGGTGTGCACCTGGTACGCACCGATGTGCTGGGTGATGCCGCCGGCCTCGCCCGCGACGACGTTCGCGTTGCGGATGGCGTCGAGAAGTCGCGTCTTACCGTGGTCGACGTGGCCCATGACGGTGACGACCGGCGGACGCGCCTCGAGATCCTCGTCGCTCTCGCCCTCGAGCTCGGCATCGAGGTCGATGTCGAAGCCCCCGAGGAGCTCGCGGTCCTCGTCTTCCGGGGAGACGACCTGGATCTTGTAGCCGAGCTCGGCGCCGAGCACCTCGAAGGTGGCCTCGTCGAGCGACTCCGTCGCGGTGGCCATCTCGCCGAGGTGGAAGAGCACCGTGACGAGCGAACCCGGGTTGGCGTCGATCTTGTCGGCGAAATCGGAGATCGAGGCGCCTCGGCGCAGTCGGATGACGGTGTTGCCGTCACCGCGGGGAACGCTCACGCCGCCCAGCGACGGAGCCTCCCGCATCTCGAATTCCTGCCGCTTCGTGCGCTTCGACTTGCGGGCCTTGCTCTTGCCGCCACCGCGGCCGAACGCTCCGGCCGTGCCGCCGCCGGGGCCGCGACCACGGCCACCGCCGCCGCCGGGACGCGGGCCGCCGAAGCCGCCCGCCCCGCCGGGACGCTGGAAGCCGCCGGGGCCGCCGGGACGTGCTCCGGCACCGCCCCCGCCGCCGCCCGGACGCTGGAAGCCACCGCCACCCGGACGACCGCCGGCGCCTGCCGGACGGGGTCCGCCGGGACGCGGGGAGCCGGGCCGCGGGGCCTGGGGGCGCGGGATGTTGCCGGGGCTCGGGCGCTGGCCCATGCCCTGCGAGCTCGAGAAGGGGTTGTTGCCCGGGCGCGG
The DNA here is from genome assembly GCF_004959775.1 of Agromyces sp. H66. Lineage (GTDB taxonomy): Bacteria > Actinomycetota > Actinomycetes > Actinomycetales > Microbacteriaceae > Agromyces. The sequence goes on along the minus strand of NZ_SJZG01000007.1, from coordinate 136,815 downwards.
CTGGGCGGGGCGTGAGCCCATGCCCTGCGAGCTCGAGAAGGGGTTGTTGCCGGGACGCGGCGCGCCGGGACGCGGCGCGGGACGCGGGATGGCGCCGCCCGGCTTGGGCGTGGCGGGCTTCGCGACGTCGCTCGACGCAGCGGGCTTCGCGGCCTCGGCGGCGGGCGCGGCCGGAGCCGCCTTCTCGGCGGCGGCCTTCTCGGCCGCGGCCTGCGCCGCCTTCTCCTCGGCCTGCGCCTGGCGCTCGGCGACCGTCATCGGCGCCTCGGCCGGGGCCGTCGGAGCCGGCGCGGCCTCCGCCTTGGGGGCCGGGCGAGGACCGGGCTTCATGCCCGGCTTCGCGCCGGCGGTGGTCGCCTTCGCGGGCGCCGCAGCCGCGGGCGCCGCCTTCGCGGCAGCGCCGGCCGCCTCGAGCGCAGCCTTCAGTCGGCGCGCGACGGGGGGTTCGATGCTGGACGAGGGTCCCTTGACGTACTCGCCCATCTCCTTGAGCTTCTCAAGGGCGATCTTGCTGTCGACACCGAGTTCGGATGCGATCTCGTGTACGCGTGGTTTCGCAGCCACTTCTCTCCTGTTCCGGGCCCACCCCGAAACAGGGATGGACCATCAATGACGGACGGGTCTCATTTCGAGCCGCTCATGAGTTGTCCATTAGCCGTTCAGCCTGTTCTCTACATTGCTGGTGTCCACCTCGCCGCGGATGCGGAGTGCGCGTCCGAAGGCGCGTCGCCGCACGGCGAGCCGGTAGCACTCGAGCGTCGGATGAAGCCACGCACCCCTGCCCGGAAGCACAGCCGAATCATCGGCGACGACCTGGGAGTTCCGGAGAACGACCCTCAGAAGTGAGGATCGCGGGGCACGAGAACGGCATCCGATGCACGTTCTGACGGGTTCCATCCTACACCTCCGGGCGGTACGCCCGCCGACGCCCCCGAGCGGCCTCAGTTCGACTCGACGATCGAGTCGGGCTGGATGTCGATCTTCGCCCCGGTCAGCTTGGCCGCGAGCCGGGCGTTCTGCCCCTCCTTGCCGATCGCCAGCGACAGCTGGTAGTCGGGCACGAGTGCACGCACGGCCCGCGTCGAATCGTCGATGACGAACGCCTTGGTGACCTTCGCGGGGCTCAGCGCGCTCGCCACGAACGTCGCCAGGTCGTCGTTCCAGTCAACGATGTCGATCTTCTCGTTGCCGAGCTCCGCGGTGACGGCGCGCACGCGCTGGCCGAGCTCGCCGATGCAGGCGCCCTTGGCGTTGACGCCGGGCTGGTTCGCGCGCACCGCGATCTTGGTGCGGTGGCCCGCCTCACGGGCGAGCGACACGATCTCGACCACGCCCGAGGCGATCTCGGGAACCTCGAGCGCGAACAGCTTGCGCACGAGCGCGGGGTGCGTGCGCGAGACCGTGATCGACGGGCCCTTCGCCCCCTTCGCGACGCTGGTGACGTAGACGCGGATGCGCTGGCCGTGCGGATACTCCTCGCCGGGCACCTGCTCCTCCGGCGGCAGGATCGCCTCGACGGTGCCGAGGTCGATGTGCACCATTCGCGGGTTCGGCCCCTGCTGGATGATCCCGGCGACGATGTCGCCCTCGCGCCCGCGGAACTCGCCGAGCACGGCGTCGTCGGCCAGGTCGCGCAGTCGCTGGTTGATCACCTGCTTGGCGGCGAACGCGGCGATGCGCCCGAAGTCGCTCGGACTGTCCTCGGCTTCGCCGATGACGTTGCCCTCCTCGTCGAGCTCGGGCACGAAGATCGAGACGTGACCCGTCTTGCGGTCGAGGTGGGCGCGTGCGCCGTTGGGATTCGTGTGCCCGTGCTGCGCGGGGTTGGTGTGCTTCAGGTAGGCCATCAGGATCGCCTGCTCGATGATCTGCACCAGTTCGTCGAACGGGATCTCCTTCTCGCGCTCCATCATGCGGAGCACGCTGAGGTCGATATCCATCGCCGGCCTCCTCTATTCAGCTCTCAGCCGCTTCCCCTCGGAGCGGACACTCTACGGTACCGGATGTCGCGGGCCCTCGACATCCGCGGATGCAATTCCATGTTCATGGGTATTGACATGAAATCACCATTCGGTGTTAATGGCTATTGACATGAAAATGGCGACACGCACCTACACCATGCGAGCCCGGGCGGAGCAGGCCGAGCAGACGCGGCTCCGGATCCTCGATTCGGTCGTCGCGCTCGCGGCCGAGCGCCCCCTCGCCGCCTGCACGCTGCCCGCCATCGCGGAGCGCGCCGGGGTCGCGGTGCAGACGGTGCTCCGCGCGTTCGGGTCGCGCGACGGCGTCTTCGCCGCGGCCATCGAGCGCACCGGCGACGACGTGATCGCCGAGCGGCTCGCCGACCCCGACGACATCCCCGCGTCGTTGCGCGCCCTCGTCGAGCACTACGACCACCGGGGTGATCTCATGCTGCTGCTGCTGGGCCAGGAACGGTGGGAACCCGTCGCCGCGACCGCGGTCGCCCGGGGCAAGAAGGCACACCGCGACTGGGTGAGCGCCGTGTTCGCCCGCGCGCTCGCTCCACTCGATTCCGGCGCCGCCGAGCACGCGACCGACCTGTTGGTGGCGGCGACCGATGTCTTCACGTGGAAGCTCTGGCGGCGCGACCTCGGCCGGAGTCACGACGAGACCCTCGACCGCATGCGCGAGCTCGTGGCATCCCTCATCGACCGCATCGAGCAGAAATCCCCGCCAACCCCCCGGGCCTGAAGGGAAGCACCATGTCCACCATCGCCATCGTCACCGTGGCCGGCGGCGGCAACGTGCCGCCGACGCTGCGCATCGCCGACGAACTCGTGCGGCGCGGGCACCACGTCGAGGTGCTCGGCCAGCGTCGCCAGGCCGATCGGATCGCAGCTGCCGGCCACGCGTTCCGCCCGCTCGAGTCCCTCGACTTCTGGGACCGGTCCGTCCGGCAGAGCGTCCCCGCCGCCGTCCGGGACGCCGCGCGGCTCGCCGCCGACCGAGGGGTGGAGCGGGAGGTGCGCAGCGCCGTCGCGGACGCCGACGCCGCACTCGTCGACTGCCTGATGCCGTCCTCGGCGCGCGGGGCCCTGGCAGCGGGCGTGCCCGTGGCACTCCTGTTCCACACCTTCCTGGAGTACTGGGAACGAGGGTTCCGCCGGGGGCCCGTGGGCCTGGCCGCCCGGATCCGCGGCACCGATGCGCTCTCCGTCTGGCGCGACGCGGATGCGCGACTCGTCGCCTCGGATCCGGAGTCGGACCCCGCAGCGGCTCGGCGAAGCGGGCTCGCGCGCGCGGCCGAATGGGTGGGACCACTCGAGACGGGCGAGCCCACGGCTGCCGACCCCTCGGCACCGCCGCTCATCGTCGTCAGCCTGTCGACGACCTGGTTCCCCGGCCAGACCGACGTCTACCAGCGAATCGCCGACGCGCTCGCCGCACTTCCCGTCCGGGGCGTGCTCACCCTCGGCGGGCTGCGGCTCGACCGCGAGTTGCGCGTACCCGGAAACGTGACCGTGCTGGAGCGCGCGGATCATGACGACCTCCTCCGGCGGGCGTCGCTCGTGATCGGGCACGGTGGCCACTCGACCACATTCCGGGCACTCGCGCACGACGTGCCGCTCGTGCTGGTACCCATGCACCCGTTGCTCGACCAGCCGATGATCGCGAGGTCGGTGGAGGCCGCCGGAGCCGGGCGCATGCTCCCCCGCACGTCGTCGTCGGCGCGGTTCGCGGCGGCCGTCGCCGACGTGCTCGCCGACGAGCGCGCCCGCACCGCCGCAGCGCGCCTCGGTGGGCGCATCCGGTCGACGGATGCCGCCGGCTCGGCCGCCGACGCCCTCGAACGGGTCGCCCGCGACCGCTCGCGGGGCTCGGCCCGTCTCGCCTGACCGGCGGCGCTCGCATCGCGGCATCCGGCGCGATACGAGCGGCGCTCCCCGACGAGGTCGCCGCGCACTGGCATGCTGTGCCCATGGATGCCGTGAACGACCTCGTGCTCACCGGCGGCGACGCCCTCTGGACCTGGATCGTGCTGCCCATCGTGGTGCTGCTCGGCCTGTACTTCACCGTGCGATCGGGCGTGGTGCAGTTCCGCCTCATCCCCGAGATGCTGCGCACCCTCACCGACAAGACACCGCGCGACGAATCGGGCGAGCCGCAGTCGGTCTCGGCGTTCCAGGCGTTCACGATCTCGGCGGCGTCGCGCGTCGGCGTCGGCAACATCGCCGGCGTCGGCACCGCCATCGCGATCGGCGGCCCCGGCGCGATCTTCTGGATGTGGCTCATGGCGTTCATCGGCGGTGCGTCGGCCTTCGTCGAGTCCACGCTCGGCCAGCTGTTCAAGGTGAAGGACAAGGACGGCTTCCGGGGCGGCCCCGCCTACTACATGGAGCGCGGGCTCAGGGCGCGCTGGATGGGCATCCTGTTCGCCGTCATCCTCATCGTCTGCTTCCCGTTCGCGTTCTCGTCGCTGCAGGCCAACACCATCAGCGCGAGCTTCACCTCGACGATCGCCCCCGACGGCGCCGCGGACTGGGTCGCCTGGGCCGTCGGCGCGGCCCTCGCCGTGCTCACCGGGCTCGTCGTCTTCGGCGGCGTCCGCCGCATCGCGCACGTCACGCAGGCGGTCGTACCCCTCATGGCGCTCATCTACCTGCTCGTGGGCCTCGTCATCGTCGCGATGAACCTCACCCGCGTGCCCGAGGTGTTCGCGTCGATCTTCACGCAGGCGTTCGGGTTCAACGAGCTGCTCGGGGCGACGCTCGGCACGATCGTGCTCACCGGCGTCAAGCGCGGCATGTTCTCGAACGAGGCGGGTCTCGGGTCGGCACCGAACGCCGGCGCGAGCGCCGCGGTCACCCACCCCGTGAAGCAGGGCCTCGTGCAGACCCTCGGCGTCTACTTCGACACGTTCCTCGTCTGCACGATCACCGCGTTCATCATCCTCATGTCGAACCCCGATCTCGAGAACGCCACGCGCGGGATCGGCCTCACCCAGGAGGCCATCGTCTCGAACCTCGGCGCGTGGGCGAGCGTGCTCCTCACGATCGTGGTGTTCCTGCTCGCGTTCAGCTCCATCCTCGGCAACTACTACTACGGCGAGTCGAACATCGAGTTCATCACGACCCGTCGCTCGGTGCTCACGGTCTACCGCGTGCTCGTCGTCGTCGCCATCTTCGGCGGATCCATCGCATCGGCCGACCTCATCTGGAATACCGCCGACAGCGTGATGGGGCTCATGGCCCTCGTGAACCTCGTGGCCATCGGGCTGCTCTCGGGCATCGCCTTCCGGCTGCTCCGCGACTACACGCACCAGCGACGGCAGGGGCGCGACCCCGTCTTCACGCGCGACCGACTCCCGGATGTCCCGGGCATCGAGTGCTGGGTCGACGAGCGCTCGGTCACCGGCCCCATCGACGTGCCCACGGCGGTGCACCAGGCCGAGAAGCACCGCGACCACCTGCACCACGAGTGAGCGCGCGCAGCTCCCCGACCCTTCGCCGAGCACGATCTCGGGCGCGTTCGCAAGGGGGCGCGTCGCCGAGACCGCCGTGGCTACGCTGACCGCATGAACACGGACACCGGCAAAGCCGTCGCCCGCTCGGCCCGGAGCTCGCGCACCTTCCGCGCCATGGCCCGAGTGGGCTATGTGGTGCTCGGCATCGTGCACGTTGTCATCGGCGCCATCGCCATCTCGGTCGCGGTCGACGCCGGCGGCGGCGAGGCCGACCAGGGTGGTGCGATGGAGCAGGTCTCGCGCGTGCCCTTCGGCATGGTCGTGCTGTGGGTCATCGCGCTCGGGCTCTTCGCGCTCGGCGTGTGGCAGATCGGCGAAGCGGTCGTCGAACGCGACCCCGACACGAAGAAGAAGTGGGGACGGCGCATCAAGTACCTCGGCACGGCGATCGCCTACATCGCGATCGGCGCCACCGCGCTCACCTACGCACTCGGCGGGCGGTCCGACTCATCCCAGTCCAGCGAGACCATGACCGCGCAGCTGCTCGCCGCACCCGGCGGCATCGTGCTGGTCGTGCTCATCGGGCTCGTGACGCTCGGCGTCGGAGTCGCGTTCGTCGTGCGCGGCGTCAGGCGATCGTTCGAGAAGCAGCTGTCGCTGCCGGCCGGCAAGGTCGGCGACGGCGTGCGCACCCTCGGCATCGTCGGCTATGTCGCGAAGGGCATCGCCATCGGGGTCGTCGGCGTGCTGTTCCTCGTGGCCGCGCTGACCCACGATCCCGAGAAGGCCGGCGGGCTCGACGCGGCGCTGAAGAGCCTCGCCGACCTGCCGTTCGGGCAGGTGATCCTGTGGCTGGTGGGCGCCGGACTCGTGGTCTACGGCGTGTACTGCTTCGCCCGCGCCAAGTACGCCCGGCTCTGACCGGCGTCAGACCGAGGCGTTCGCCACGGGGGCGTCCGGGTCGCCCGAGCCGCCCGGCGCCTCGCGGCGCAGCTCATCCACGACCTCGCCGATCGGCACCGTGACGCGGTCGCCCGACGCGCGGTCCCAGACCTCGACGAGGCCGTCGGCGACGCCGCGCCCGGCGATCACGATCTTCGGCACGCCGATGAGCTCGGCGTCGCCGAACTTCACGCCGGGCGAGACCTTCGGACGGTCGTCGTAGAGCACCTCGTACCCCGCGCGCTCGAGGTCGGCGGCGACCTCCTCGGCCGCCTCGAAGACCCGCTCGTCCTTGCCGGTGGCGAGCACGTGCACGTCGAACGGCGCGACCGACGCGGGCCACACGATGCCCTTGTCGTCGTGGTGGCCCTCGGCGATGATCGCCATGATGCGCGTGACACCGATCCCGTACGAGCCCATCGTGACCGTGACGAGCTTGCCGTTCTCGTCGAGCACCTTCAGGCCCAGCGCGTCGGCGTACTTGCGTCCGAGCTGGAACACGTGGCCGATCTCCACGCCGCGGGCCAGCTCGACCGGTCCGGAGCCGTCGGGGGCCGGGTCGCCGGCGCGCACGTCGGCCGCCTCGACCACGCCGTCGGCGGTGAAGTCGCGCCCCGCGACGAGCCCGAACACGTGCTTCTCGTCGAGGTTGGCCCCGGTGATCCACTCGGTGCCGTCGACGACGCGAGGGTCGACGAAGAAGCGGATGCCGGTCGACGACTCCGCACCGAGCACGGGACCGTCGGGCGACCACGGGCCGATGTACCCCTTCACGAGTCCGGGATGCTTCGCGAAGTCGGCTTCGGTCGCCGCCTCGACCTCAGCCGGGGCGAAGGCCACCTCGGCGCGCTTCAGCTCGATGTCGCGGTCGCCGGGCAGGCCGACGACCACGACCTCGCGCGTGCCGTCGAGGTGGGTGAGCGCGAGCACGACGTTCTTCAGCGTGTCGGCCGCCGTCCAGGGCCGCCCGTCGGGGCGCGGGTACTCGGCGTTGGCGAGGTCGACCAGCGTCGTGATGGTCGGCGTGTTCGGGGAGTCGAGCACGACCGGCGCGGGAAGCCCGTCGTACGGGATCGGCTCGGGCGCGATCGTGCGGAACGCCTCGACGTTCGCGGCGTATCCGCCCGCCGACCGCACGAACGTGTCCTCTCCGACGGGGCTCGGGTGCAGGAACTCCTCGCTCTTCGAGCCGCCCATCGCCCCGGCATCCGCCTCGACGATGACGTAGTCGAGGCCGAGCCTGGCGAAGATGCGTTCGTACGCGTCGCGCTGCTTCCGGTAGCTCTCGTCGAGGCCCGCGTCGTCGACGTCGAACGAGTACGCGTCCTTCATCGTGAACTCGCGGCCGCGCAGAAGCCCGGCGCGCGGACGCGCCTCGTCGCGGTACTTGTCCTGGATCTGGTAGATGGTGAGCGGCAGGTCCTTGTACGAGGAGTAGAGGTCCTTCACGAGCAGCGTGAAGACCTCCTCGTGCGTCGGGGCGAGCAGGTAGTCGGCGCCCTTGCGGTCCTGCAGGCGGAACACGCCCTCTCCGTACTCGGTCCAACGGTTGGTGACCTCGTACGGGTCTCGGGGCAGGAGCGCCGGGAAGTGCACCTCGTGCGCGCCGGCGGCGGTCATCTCCTCGCGGATGATCTGCTCGATCTTCGCCTTGACCCGCAGGCCGATCGGCAGCCACGCGAACACGCCCGGCGCCTGGCGGCGGATGTAGCCGGCGCGCACCAGCAGTCGGTGGCTCGCGACCTCGGCGTCGGCGGGGTCTTCGCGGAGCGTGCGGAGGAAGTAGTTGGAGAGGCGAGTGGGCACCCGACGATTCTAGTTGCGCGGTCCGCCTAGGCTTGGCGCATGCCCCAACGCCGGTCCCGCATCGCGGTCTCCGCGGCCCAGGGCGAGCTCGCGGAGGCGCTCGCCGAGCTCCGGGTCGAGCTCGAGCTGCCCGGGTCGTTTCCCGCTGACGTGCTGGCCGAGGCCGCGGCCGCGGCATCCGCCATCCCCGAACCCGAGGTCGACCGCCGGGACCTGCCGATGCTGACGATCGACCCGCCCGGTTCGATGGATCTCGACCAGGCGCTGCACCTCGAGCGTCGGCCGGGCGGCTACCTCGTGCACTACGCGATCGCGGATGTCGCGGGCTTCGTGCACCCCGGAGGTGCCGTCGATCTCGAGGCCCGCGGGCGGGGGCAGACGCTGTACGCCGCCGACGGCCGGGTGCCGTTGCACCCGCCCATCCTGAGCGAGGACCGCGTGTCGCTCCTGCCGGGCGTCGACCGGAGCGCCTACCTCTGGTCGTTCGTGCTGGATGACTCGGGTGCGGTCGAGGCCACCCGGCTGGAGCGGGCGCTCGTGCGCTCCCGCGAACAGCTCGACTACGTCGAGGCGCAGGAACGCATCGACGCGGAGACCGGCGACCCGCTCGACCTGCTCCGTGAGATCGGACTCGCCCGTATCGAGCAGGAACGCGCACGCGGGGGTGCCAGCCTGAACGTGCCCGATGAGGAGATCGTCCGCACCGACCACGGTCACTACGAACTCAGGCGGCGCCGGTTGCTTCCCGTCGAATCCTGGAACGCGCAGCTCTCACTGATGACGGGGATGGCCGCCGCCGAGCTCATGCTCGAGGCCCGGGTCGGCGTGCTGCGCACCATGCCGAAGCCGACCGAGGAGCGGATCGCCGCGTTCCGCACGCAGACGGAGACCCTCGGCCGCCCGTGGGCCGAGGGCGTCGCCTATGGCGAGTACCTCCGCACCCTCGATCGCGACGACCCCGCTTCCCTCGCGATCATGCAGGCGGCGACCGGCCTGTTCCGCGGCGCAGGCTACGTCGCCATGGACGGCGACGTGCCCGCCGACCCGATCCAGTCCGCGCTCGCGGCGCCGTATGCGCACGTCACCGCACCCCTCCGCCGCCTCGTCGACCGCTGGGGCCTCGTCGTGTGCGAGGCGCTGAGCACCGGTCGTCCCGTGCCGGGCTGGGCCCAGGATTCGCTGCACGAGCTCCCGTCGCTGATGGGCGCATCGTCGCAACGGGCGAGTCGGCTCGAAGCGGCATCCGTCGACCGGGTCGAGGCCGCGGTGTTGTCCGACCGGGTCGGCGAGCGGTTCACCGCGACGGTGCTCGAACTCCGAGGCGACGACGACGCGCTGATCCAGCTCGCGGAACCCGCGGTCACGGCGAAGTGCCGGGCGGTGCACGAGATCAGCGCCGGCGAGCGCATCGCGGTCGTGCTCGAGCACGCCGACATCCGCTCGGGGTCGGTCGGATTCAGGACCGCACTCGACTGACCGACGGCTCGTACGCCCTCCGCAGCCGGAATCAACTGTCAAGCCCCGTGCGCGTGCCGACGTGGGATGCGACGGTGGGATCGAACGAAGGAGCTTCATCATGAGCAACCCCGACCCCATCGTCTCGCCCGACGACGGCACCGAGGAGGGAGCGGCGACCGATCCCGACCGCCCCCGCGAGGACGGCCTGCCAAGGGATCCCGACGCCACCGAGCACCTCGACGTCGACATCACCGACGCCGGCGAGTAGCGTCACCCCGTCACCCCGACGGCTCCTGGATCACGCGCTCGGAGTTGCCGGAAGGCGTTCGAGCACGTCGGCGGCACGCTCGGCCCCCGACGACCGACGCAATCGCTCGCCCAACCGCCGCACACGCGCCGTCGTGGCGGGGCTCTCGAGCACGCCCGCGATCGCGGCGCGCAGTTCGGCGGGCGTGACGTCCTTGTCGGCCTGCCCACCCACCCCCGCGCGCGCGACCGCGGCGGCGACGAGATGATGGTCGGCATGGCGCGTCATCGGCACGACGAGCACTGGCACGCCTGCCGCCAGCGCACGCATCGTGGTGCCGTGGCCGCCGTGCCCGATGAGCAGCCGGGCCGAACGCAGCAGCGACCCGTGGTCGCCGAAACCGCGCACCTCAATGCCCGGCGGGGCCGGCAGCGCGGCGGGATCGATGGCCGGACCTGCCGTGACGACGGCGCGCACGCCGAGATCGGCGAGCGCCCTGATGACCCTCGCGATCGCATCGAGTTGCCCGGGATAGGCGATCGTGCTGAAGCTCACGAGTACGTGACCGTCGCGATCCGTCGTCTGCGGGGGAACGGCGTCGGGGATGACCGGACCGACTTGGACGATGCGGTCGCGCGGGATGCGCCCGGCGCCCACCTGGTCGAACTCGGGGTCGGTCGCGAGCACCAGCGTCTGCGGCATCCGGTCGCGCGCGAACGGCGACGTGCCCGTCGCGCGGAGCCACAGTCCCATCGGCGAGCGCGGCGACCACTGCCCTTCCCAGTACCCGAGCAGAGTGTGCAGGAACATCGCCGCCGGGATGCCGCTGCGTCGCGTCGCGTCGAGTGCACCCGGCACCATGCAGTCGACGAGCAGGGCATCGGGACGCTCGCGTGCGATCGCCGCTTCGAGGTCGCGCCCGATCCCCCGATCCGATGCGAGCGGCAACCAGGCGAGCATGCTCCGCACGCCCGGATCGGCGACGCGCGGATTCCACGGCCGAGCCCGTTCGAACGCCTCGAGCCGCCCGGCGAGACCCGCTCGCTCGAGCTCGGGAACGAGGCCCGCGTGACCGAGGATGCGGACCCGGTGGCCGCGCGACTCGAGCTCCTCGGCGATGAGGAGCGTCGGCGACACGTTCCCCCCGGCGAGCGGCAGTACGGAGAGGAAGTGCGCCACCTCGGTCGCGCCTACGGCGTCAGCACCTGCGGCGTGCCGGTCGGGGCATCCGCGCCCATCTCGTCGGCGATGCGGTTCGCCTCGGCGATGAGCGTCTCGACGATCTCCGACTCGGGCACGGTCTTGATGACCTCGCCCTTCACGAAGATCTGGCCCTTGCCGTTGCCGGATGCCACGCCGAGGTCGGCCTCGCGTGCCTCGCCCGGTCCGTTGACGACGCAACCCATGACGGCGACCCGCAGCGGCACGCTCATGCCCTCGAGACCGGCGGTGACGTCGTTCGCAAGCTTGTAGACGTCGACCTGCGCGCGCCCGCACGAGGGGCACGACACGATCTCGAGCTTGCGCTCGCGGAGGTTCAGCGACTGCAGGATCTGCAGGCCGACCTTGACCTCTTCGACGGGCGGGGCCGACAGCGACACGCGGATGGTGTCGCCGATGCCCTCGGCGAGGAGGATGCCGAAGGCGGTGGCGCTCTTGATGGTGCCCTGGAAGGCCGGGCCGGCCTCGGTCACGCCGAGGTGCAGCGGCCAGTCGCCCCGCTCGGCGAGCAGGCGGTAGGCCTTCACCATGACGATCGGGTCGTTGTGCTTCACCGAGATCTTGAAGTCGTGGAAGTCGTGCTCCTCGAAGAGGCTCGCCTCCCACACGGCGCTCTCGACGAGCGCCTCGGGCGTGGCCTTGCCGTACTTCTCGAGTAGGCGCGGGTCGAGCGAGCCCGCGTTCACGCCGATGCGGATCGACACCCCCGCCTCTTTCGCACGCCGGGCGATCTCGCCGACCTGGTCGTCGAACTTGCGGATATTGCCCGGGTTCACGCGGACGGCGGCGCACCCGGCGTCGATCGCGGCGTACACGTAGTTCGGCTGGAAGTGGATGTCGGCGATGACCGGGATCTGGCTCTTCTTCGCGATGATCGGCAGCGCCTCGGCATCGTCGCGGCTCGGTACGGCCACGCGCACGATGTCGCAGCCCGACGCGGTGAGCTCGGCGATCTGCTGGAGGGTCGCGTTGATGTTCGGCGTGGGCGTCGTGGTCATCGACTGCACGCTGATCTGGGCGTCACCGCCGACGAGCACCTTGCCCACCTTGATCTGGCGCGACTTGCGTCGCTGGGCCAAGACCTCAGGGACTTTGGGCATTCCGAGATTCACTGCAGGCACGGTTCGAGTCTACGACCGGCGAGGTGAACGCTTCCTCAATCGAACGGATGCCTCACGCGCAGCCGTCGTAGATAGGCATCGGTGCGCGGACCTTCGTGACGGTGACGGGAGCATCCCAGTTACCCCAGTCGACGAAATCGACACCGATTCGCGCGGTGTGGACGCTCCCGTCGGCCCACGTCTCGTCCCGCTCGATGTAGTCGAGGTACGGACCCGAGCATCCGCTCGGATTCACCTGCAGTCCGGGCATCGCCTCGAGTTCCGTCCACGGCGTGCCTGCGTCGACCCCGTGGACGGTCGTCAGGGCGATCCCCGACCGTGCAGGTTCAGTGAACACGACGGAGTAACTTGGCCGATTCAGCGTTCGAGGTTCGGCCGCGAAGTCCGCCCAACGATCGACGAACCGGTTCTCCCACAGTTCGAAGCCGTCCCAGCGATGCGCCGTCGTCGGCGGGAAATGGTTGTTGCCGGGGTGCTCCTCGTCCACCGGAGGGGCTCCGAACACCGTGCTCAGCGTCTCGATCGCTGGCCCCGCCGGTGCCAGGTAGTCGAGGGACGCGACGACGGTACCCGCACCGTCGCGAAGCTCGAGCGACTCGGGTCGCGCCACGAGCGCCGCCACCGTCGTCAGCGGGTCCACGGGCTCCGCGGTCGGTGTCGGGGAGGCCTCCGGGGCGGACGCAGCGACATCGGGGGTCGACGTCGGCGCCGCGGAGCCGCCGAGACATCCCGACAGCGAGAACACGAGCGCGACGGCGCCGGCGACGGCGCCAACTCGGACGGATCGGGACATCGGACTCCTCAGTGGGTGACGGGGGCTGGACGCCCTGCAACGATCGTGCCAGCGGCGCGGCGCCCATGGGCACCACGCCGCATCACGGTTCCGTATCGGAGCCGTTCGCGAGCGTCAGGCCGCCGCGCGGTCGGCCCCCTCGATGAGCGCCAGCAGCGCCGCCCGGAACTCGTCGGGGTGCTCGAGGTGCGGCGAGTGTCCGCAGTCGGCGAGCTCGAGCTCGGTGAACGAGCCGCCTCGCTCGGCGTAGCGCTCGAGCACGGCACGGGTCTGCGCGATCATGGGCTGCGGCGGTGCGACCTCGGCGCCGGGCCATCCGGGGATGATCCCGAGGGCTCCGAGCTGGTTGAGGTCGAAGAACGAGGCGTCGCCGACGATCGCGTCCTGCATGCCGTGCACCCAGAGCACCGGCGGCTTCGGGTCGACGTCGACGATGCCCGTCGTGTCGAACACCGTCGGCGCCATGGTGTTCAAGATGCCGCGGCCGCCCGGCGCGAACCCGGGCCAGTTCTCCGACGGCGTGGAGTCGCCCGGGTAGTTGTCGAGGCCGGTCTTCGTCGTCAGCATCGACTCGATCCAGATGTCCTCGTGCTCCGGCGAGTTGCCCGCCGCGACGTACGTGGCCCGGTACACCGCGCGCGGCGAGCCCTCCTCGTCGCTGCGGTCGCCGGCGGCGAGGCGAGCCACGAAGTCGGGATTCGCTCCGCCACCGCCGGTGCCCGCGGCATCCGGGGTGAGCAGCGAACCGTCGAGCGCGGTCCCGCCGAAGCCGTACGGCGAGACGGGCGCCTGCAACGTGAGCGAGGCGACGAGCTCGGGCCGATCGAGGAGCAGCTGCATCGCGACGCCGCCGCCCATGCTCCAGCCGACCAGGTGCACGGCGCCGAGGCCGAGCGTGTCGATGACGGATGCCACGTCGTCGGAGAAGTCCCGGACGCCGCGCGTCGCGTCGACCGGCAGCGTCTCGCTGTCGCCGAACCCGCGGAGGTCGACGGCGAGGGCACGCACGTCGGCGGGCAGGGACCGCATCATCGGCTGCCAGAACAGCGACGACGAGACGTTGCCGTGCACGAAGAGGACCGTGCGCGCGACGGCGGACCGGGCATCCGACGGACGCTCGAGGACGTTCGCGGCGAGACGCGGGGTCTGCACCCGGCGTGCGGTGATGCCGGGAAGGATGGTGTCGACCATGGTGGTTCCGTTCAGTCCGTGATGAGTGGGGGTTCGGTGGCGGCGACGACCTCGTCGACCGTGACGCCGGGGGCGAGCTCGACGAGCCGGAGGCCCTCGGGCGTGACGTCGATGACCGCGAGGTCGGTGATGATGCGATCGACGACTCCCCTGCCGGTGAGCGGTAGGGAGCACTCGTTCACGATCTTCGGCGATCCGTCCTTCGCGACGTGCTCCATGAGCACGATGCGGCGCTTGGCGCCGTGCACGAGGTCCATGGCACCGCCGGGGCCCTTCACCATCTTGCCCGGGATCATCCAGTTCGCGAGGTCGCCAGTGGCCGACACCTGCATGGCGCCGAGGATGGCCGCGTCGATCTTGCCGCCGCGGATCATGCCGAAGCTCGTCGCCGAGTCGAAGTACGCGGCGCCGGGAAGCACCGTGACCGTCTCCTTGCCGGCATTGATGAGGTCGGGATCGACCTCGTCCTCCGTGGGGTACGGCCCGACGCCGAGGATGCCGTTCTCGGACTGGAGCAGGATGGTCGTGCCCTCGGGCACGTAGTTCGGCACGAGGGTGGGCAGGCCGATGCCGAGGTTCACGTAGGAGCCGTCGGGCAGCTCCTTCGCCGCCCGCGCGGCCATCTCGAGACGTGTGAGTGCCATGATCAGGCTCCTTCCGGCATCTCGCGGGATGCCGCTTTCTCGGGCGAGACGGTGCGGCGCTCGATGCGCTTCTCGATGTCGGTGCCGACCACGACGACCCGGTCGACGTAGATGCCGGGCAGGTGCACGGCATCGGGATCGAGATCGCCCGGCTCCACGACCTCCTCGACCTGCGCGATGCACACGCGCCCGGCCATCGCCGCAAGGGGCGAGAAATTGCGCGCCGACTTCTCGAAGACGAGGTTGCCGAAGCGATCGCCGCGCAACGCGTGCACGAGCGAGAAGTCCGTGGTGATCGCCTCCTCGAGCACGAACTCGTGCGGCTCGCCCGCGACGTCGAACGTCTGCACGGGCTTGGCCGGGCTCGCCACCGCGATCGAGCCGTCGGCGTTGTACCGGCGCGGCAGTCCGCCCTCGGCGACCTGGGTTCCGACGCCCGTCTGCGTGAAGAACGCGGCGATCCCGCTGCCGCCGGCCCGGAGCTTCTCGGCGAGCGTGCCCTGCGGGGTGAGCTCCAGCTCGAGCTCGCCCGAGAGGTACTGCCGCTCGAACTCCTTGTTCTCGCCCACGTACGACGAGGTCATCTTCGAGATGCGCCGCTGCGCGAGCAGCACCCCGAGGCCCCAGTCGTCGACCCCGCAGTTGTTCGAGACGACCTTGAGGTCGTCGACTCCGGCCTCGAGCAGCGCCTGGATGAGCACCATCGGGATGCCGCACAGGCCGAACCCGCCGACGGCGAGGCTCGCCCCCGCGGGGATGTCGGAGACCGCCTCCCGGGCGGACCCGACGACTTTGTCGAGTGTCACGATGCACCTTCCTTCATCTCCGCGGCCTCGAGCCGGGTCCGGACCACCGGGATCACGTTCCCCGCACCCTCGGCCGTCATGACGATCGTGTAGTGGTTGACGTCGGGCACCTCGTGCACGACCAGCTGCGGCATCCGCTCGGCCCACTCGGCGACGACCTCCTCAGGGTAGAGCGGTGCGGCGTCGAGCAGGCCCCGTGGCGCGCGGAAGAAGTCGACCGGGCCGGGCAGCCCGGCGAGCGCGTCGGCGTAGCCCGCCGACCCGTCGAGCTGCAGGGCGTTCTCGGCCACGGCCTCGGCGCTCGCCGAACTGCGCAGCGCGGGCTCGGTGCCGTCGATGTCGTATTCGACGTAGGCCTCGATGGCGTCGTTCCAGTACGGTCCGAGCGCGGGATGCCGCCGCCAGAAGTCGAGGTAGGCCGCACGATCGGGAAAGGTCATCGAGAGGCGCTCGAGGGCCGGGCCGAGCAGCACCGCCGGCAGGTCCTCCGGCGAGACGCCCACGGGGTTCGGCACGGGCAGGCCGCCGTCGATGAGCACGATGCCGGCAACCCGATCCGGGTGCCGCTCGGCGAACCGCGCCGTCACGAACGCGCCCATCGAGTGCCCGACCACGAACGTCCGGTCGACCTCGAGGGCATCGAGCGCCGCGGCGAGGTCGTCGGCGTGGCGCTCGAGCCCGTAGGGACCGGGCAGCGTGTTGCTGCGTCCGCGGCCCCGGAGGTCGGCGGCGATCACGCGGCGGTCGGCCAGCGCGTCGGCCACCAGGTCCCACGATCGGTGGGTGGCGGAGATGCCGTGCACGGCGAGGATCGGCAGGCCCGGGGCATCCGCTCGCCAGTGACCGCCGGCCAGGGTGCCGCCGTCGACCGGCGCGGAGAAGGTCGAGTAGCTCACCGGGCGCTCCATCCGCCGTCCATGGTGTAGCTCGCGCCCGTCACCATGCCGGCGTCGGGGCTCGCGAGCCACATGGCGAGACTCGCGACCTCGGCCGGCTCGACGAGCCGCTTGATCGAGGATTCGGTGAGCATGATCTTCGGCAGCACCTCCGACTCGGGGATGCCGTGCACGCGCGCCTGGTCGGCGATCTGCTTCTCGACGAGCGGGGTGCGCACGTACCCGGGGTTGATGCAGTTGCTCGTCACCCCGTGCGGGCCGCCCTCGAGCGCCGTGACCTTCGAGAGTCCCTCGAGACCGTGCTTGGCCGCGACGTAGGCCGACTTGAACGGCGACGCGCGGATGCCGTGCACGCTCGAGATGTTGATGACCCGACCGAAGCCGCGCGCGTACATCCCGGGCAGCGCGGCGCGGATCAGGAGGAACGGCGATTCCAGCATGATCCGGAGGATGAGCGAGAACCGCTCGGGCTCGAACTCCTCGATCGGACGCACGTGCTGGATGCCGGCGTTGTTCACGAGGATGTCGGCCTCGAGCTCGAGATCGGCGAGCGCCGCGGTGTCGCCGAGGTCGACCTGCCACGCCTCGCCGCCGAGCTCGCCCGCGACCTTCTCGGCCGCCTCGCCGTTCAGGTCGGCGATGACCACGTGCGCGCCGGCCGCCGCGAAGGCTCGGGCGCAGGCCTCGCCGATGCCGCTCGCGCCGCCGGTGACGATCGCGCGTCGTCCACTGAGATCGGTCACGATTCCTCCTTCTCCCCCGCGTCGGAGCGCGGGCCCTGCGCGAGATCGGGTCGCCCGAGGGCTCCGCCGATGAAGCGCATCATCTCGTCGAGCACGTGCTCGGGAACGCGGCCGGTGCCGCTGGCCGTCGGGTCGGCGTCGTCGCCCGGTGCCGAATCGGGGTCGCCCCAGAGCACCCAGCGCATGCCGATCATCTCGCCCACGCCCATGAGCGCCCACGCGGCGACGGTCGGGTCGATGTCCCAGATCTCGCCGTCGGCCGCGGCCTCGCGGAGTCCGTCGATGTATCCCTCGACGATGCGCGTGTAGTGCAGCCGCAGCGCCTCGGGCGAGACGATCTCGGCCTCGCGCACCACCCGGTAGAGCGCCGGGTGCTCGGCCGTGAACCGGAAGAACGCCGCGAATCCGGCGCGTTCCGCCTCGAGTCGGCTCGTGGCCCCGCGGGCGCCCTCGCTCATCGCCTGGCGCACCCGGTGGTTGAGGTCCTCGACGAGCTCGTTGAAGATGTCGAGCTTCGAGTCGAAGTACAGGTAGAAGGTGCCCTGGCCGACGCCGGCGCGGTCGGTGATGCGGGAGACGGATGCCTCGTGGTAGCCGTGGTCGGCGAACACGCGCTCGGCGGCGGCGAGGAGCTTCGCCCGGGTCTCGACGCCGCGGGCGGTGCGGGGTGCCGCGCTCATCGCGCCTCCTCCTCGACCCGCGGGGCGGCGGCCGCAGCTCGGTCCGCGAGCACCCGGCGAAGCACCTTGCCCGCGGTCGAGCGCGGCAACTCGTCGACGAAGTGCACCTCGCGCGGCACCTTGAAGCGGGCGAGCGAGGCACGTGCGAACTCCGTGAGCTCGGCGGCATCCGTCATCCGACCGCGCCGCACGACGATCCAGGCGGCGCCCGCCTCGCCCCAGCGCTCGTCGGGGACGCCGACGACCGCGACGTCGGCGACGGCGGGGTGGCCCATGAGCACCGCCTCGACCTCGGCGGGAGCGACGCCCTCGCCGCCCGAGATGTAGATGTCCTTGATGCGGTCGACGATCGTGAAGTAGCCGTCGGCGTCGCGCCGCACGAGGTCGCCCGTGCGGAGCCAGCCGCCGACGAGGGCCGCCTCGGTGGCCACCGCGTCGCGGAAGTACCCGGCGAACACCGACGGGCCGTGCACGAGGAGCTCGCCCTCGGCCTCGCCGTCGAGGTGCTCGCTCGTCGCGGGGTCGGCGACGGCGACGTCGACGTGCGGATAGGGCTTGCCCGCAGAGCCGACCTTCGTGCGCGCATCCTCGTCGGGCAGGCAGAGCACGTTGGGCGACGCCTCGGTGAGCCCGTAGCCCTGGGTCAGGGCGACGCCGCGCGCGTGCCAGGTTCGCAGCAGCGCGGGCGGCATCGGGGCTCCGCCGACGATGGCGTGCGCGAGGCTCGAGAGGTCGGTGTCGTCGAAGTCGGGATGCTGCGCCAGGAACAGGTAGTTGGCGGGCACGCCCATCATGGTCGTGATGCGCCGCTCCTGGATGAGGTGCAGCACGCGGCCGGGGTCGAAGGTGCGCTCGAGCACCACGGTCGCGCCCGTCCACCACGCCAGGAGCGGCGTGATGTTCCAGCCGCCGACGTGGTACTGCGGCATGACGGCGAGCACGGTGTCGCCGGCGCCGACCTCGGCGATACGAGAGAACGAGAGGTTCGTCCAGAAGCAGTTCGCGTGCGTGAGCACGGCGCCCTTGGGCGTCGCCGTGGTGCCCGACGTGAAGATCATGAAGAGCGCGTCGTCGTCGTGGACGTCGCGGCGCACGGCCGGCGCGTCGCCCGCGCCGCGTGCGCCGGGCGGAGGCACCTCGCCCTCGACGCCGTGCATGCCGAGCGGCGCGGTCGGGATGCGTCGCGCCAGGCGCGCGAGCGTCGCCTTCGCGAGCGACTCGAACTCGGCCTCGACGAGGAGGAGCGCGGGCTCGGCGATCTCGAGCTGCGCCGCGAGCTCGCGCGGCGCGAGACGCCACGACAACGGCACGAGCACGAGGCCGGCCTTGGCGCACGCGAAGAACAGCACGACGTGGTCGGCGCTGTTGCCGGTGATGGTCGCGATGCGGTCGCCGACGGCGTATCCGGCCGCCCGGAGGCCCGCGGCGAGTCGCTCGGCTCGCGCGTCGAGCTCGCGGTAGGTGACGACGACGCCCCGGTCGTCGATCGCGATGCGGTCGGGGGTCGCCCGGGCGCGATCGCGCGTCCAGCGCCCGAGCGTGTGCAGGCCGTCAGGCATCCGTTGCCTCCTCCGCCTCGACCGGATGCTGCTTCCGGCCTGAGCGGATGCGCTGCGGGATCCCCGCGATCCCCCCGGGCAGGAACAGCACCACGAGGATGAACAGCGTTCCCAAGATGAACAGCGGCTCGCTCAGCGGGACCCGGAGCACCGCGGGCAGCCCGGCGATGAAGTCCGAGCCCGCGAGCGCCGTGAGCCGCTGATCGAGCAGTGTGTAGACGATACCGCCGACGATCGCACCCCAGCGATACCCCACCCCTCCGAGCACCACGATGACGAGCAGGGTGAGGGTGAAGTCCGCGGTCGCGATGCGCGGCGAGGCGCCCGATTGGAGCAGCAGGTAGCCCATGCCCGCGATCGCCGCGAGCACGGACGCGACCACGAAGATGAGCAGCTTCACCGAGTACGGGCGGATGCCGATGACGCGCACCCGCAGCTCGTTCTCGCGCGCGGCCTCGGCGACGTGGCCGGCGCGACTGCGCTCGACCCACAGCACCACGAGGTAGACGAAGACGAGCACGGCGAGCGCCATCCAGTAGAGGTTGCGCGTGTTCACGACGCCGACGAGTCCCTCGGGGACGTTCGCGATGTCGAGGGAGAGCCCCTCGTCGCCGCCGGTGGCGGAGTCGGGGTTGCGGCGGATCAGCACCGATCCCGCCTGGGCGAATGCCAGCGTGACCATCGCGAACGAGATGCCGGTGACGCGCAGCGCGAGCGCGCCGACCGTCGCGGCGAGCACGAGGCCGAACACGAGCGTGATGCCGATCGACGCGGCGAAGACGAGCCCGCTCGGCCACTCGGCGGGAGCGAACGCGTCGAGCGACATGCCGAGGCCGTAGGCGCCGGCCGCGAAGAACAGCGCGTGACCGAACGAGAGCAGGCCCGCGAGGCCGAACATCATGCGGTAGCTGAGCGCGAGCGCGGCGATGAGCATGGCGTACGCGAGCAGCTGCAACGTGCCGGGCGTGTAGGTCGGCCCGGGCAGCACGCCGGGGATCTCGATCGCGAGCAGCGGCAGCACCGCGAGCCCGACGACGAGCGCGACGCCGCCGAGCACGATGGGGAGCGGGCGACGGCGAGCGGATGCCGCGGGCGGCGGTGCCGACGGACGAGCGGGTGCCGGGGCATCCGTGAGTTGCGGGTTCATGCGACCTTCCCCAGGAGTCCGCGCGGGCGGACGAGCAGGACCACGGCCAGCGCGACGACGACCACGAAGTCGCCGGTGCCGGCGAGGTAGAAGTTGGCGAACTGCTGCAGCACCGCCACCAGCACCGACGCGATGGCCGCACCGGTGAGCGACCCGAGTCCGCCGATGACGGTGACGATGAACGCGAAGATGAGCAGCACCGAGCCGAGGTGCGCCGAGACGTACCCGTAGTAGACCGACGCGAGCACGCCGCCGAGTCCGGCCGCGGCGCCGCCGATGGCGAACACGATCGTGAACGAGCGGCGCACGTCGATGCCGAGGGCGGTGACCATCGACCGATTCTCGACGCCGGCCCGGATGATGAGGCCGTACCTGGTGCGCCGCAGGAACAGCACGATGCCGCCGAGCACGATGAGCGCGCACGCGATGAGCAGGAACCGGTCGTTGGGGATCTTCGCACCGAGGATCTCGGTCGTCTGCGCGAGCCAGTCGGGCTTGCGCGTGTAGATCGGGTCGGTGCCCCAGATGCCCTCGAACAGCGCGACGCTCGCCAGTGCGAGGCCGACGGTCACGAGCGCCTGCTCGATGTGCCGCTCGTACAGCCGCCGGATGAGGAGGTACTCGGTCGCCGCCGCCACGATGGCGCCGACGGCGAGGCCGACCATGGCCGACAGCGCGAGCCCCCACCAGGTGCCGTCGGAGACCCGCCGCCCGACCTCCCAGCCGAGGAAGGCCGCGATGGTGAGGAACGAGCCGTGCGCGAAGTTCAGCACGCCCATGAGGCCGTAGATGAGCGACAGTCCGCTCGCGACGAGGAAGTAGAGGGCCCCGAGCCCCAGGCCGGTGATCAGGAGGAGGACGACGGTGCTCATCGGGCGCTCCCCGCCGTGCTGTCATGCGGATCGGCGGCGTCGTGCACGCCGAGGAAGCGCTGGATGCGGTCCTCGTCGTCGAGGAGGTCGGATGCCGTGCCGGTGAACACGACCCGGCCGCCCGAGAGCACGACGACGCGCTCGGCGAGCTTGCGGATGACGTGCAGGTTCTGCTCGACCAGGAGGATGGGCACCGTGCGGGCCGCTTCGGCGAGGGCGTCGGCGACCTCGTCGACGATGCGCGGGGCGAGTCCCTTGGTGGGCTCGTCGACGAGCAGGAGCCGGTTCTCGTTGACGAGGGCCCGGGCGAGGGAGACCATCTGCTGCTGCCCTCCTGAGAGCGTGCCGGCGCGCTGCGCCCGGCGATCGTGGATGTCGGGGAAGAGCCGCTGGATGAACTCGCGGCGGGGTGCGGCGTCGCGTTCGGCGAGCCGCAGGTTCTCGGCCACCGTGAGCGACCCGAACACCTCGCGGTCCTCCGGCACGTAGCCGACGCCCTGCTGCACGATGCGGTGCGTGGGCATGCGGTCGATGCGCGTATCGCCCAGGTGCACCTCGCCCGTACGGTCGATGAGGCCGAGGATCGACTTGATGGTCGACGTCTTGCCGACGCCGTTGCGGCCGAGGAGGGCCGTGACACCGGTCGCGGGGACCTCGAACGAGACGTCCTCGACGACCTGTTGTCCGCCGATGCGGCCGTGGAGGCCGGCGACGCGGAGGATCGGCTCGCTCACACCGCCTCCCCGAGGTAGGCGGACTGCACGGTGGGGTTCGCCATGACGGCCTCCGGCGTGTCGACGGCGAGGAGCTCGCCGTGGTGCATGACCGCGACGCGGTCGACGAGTCCGAGCACGACCTCCATGTGGTGCTCGACCATGAGCACGGTGCGGCCGCCTCGGTGCAGGCCGCGGATGACCTCGGTGAGCGCCGGGACGTCGGCCGAGCCGACGCCGGCCATGGGCTCGTCGAGGAGGATCACCTTGGGGTCCATCGCGATGAGCATGGCGATCTCGAGCTTGCGCTTCTCGCCGTGCGAGAGACCGGATGCCACGGCCTCGGCGCGGTGCTCGAGGCCGACTTCGGCGAGGGTTTCGAGGGCGCGCGTGGTCGCGGCATCCGTACGTCGCGGCGTGCGGAAGACGCTCGTCGCGCCGCCGGCGTGCGCCTGGGCGACCAGCCGCACGTTCTCGACGACGGTGAGGGCCGGGAAGAGGCTGGAGGTCTGGAACGTGCGCCCGAGGCCGGCGGCGGCCCGGCGGTGGATCGCGACGTGGGTCACGTCCTGCCCGTCGAGCAGCACGCGGCCCTCGGTCGGGCGGATGACGCCGGAGACGACGTTGAAGAGCGTCGTCTTGCCGGCGCCGTTCGGCCCGATCACGCCGAGCATCTCGCCCGCCGGCACGTCGAGCGATACGTCGCCCAGGATGCGCGCGCCGCCGATGCGGAGGCCGACGTGCTCGAGACGGAGCATCGGGTGGTCGGTCATGGCTGCCTCACTGCGTTGGAAGGTGGGGTCCGAGGTCGAGGTCGGGCGAGGTCGCCCGCGCCGGTGCGCGGCGCGGGCGGCCTCGGGTCACTCGCCGGCGACCGGCGGTGCGACCGTCTCGGCGTCGATGGTCTCGACGAGCTCGGGCACCCAGTCGCCGCCGTCCTGCACGAGCCGCGCCTGGTACATCGGCTGGATCATCGCGTGGTCCTCGGCCCGAACGGTGATCTCGCCCTTGACCGATTCGAACGTCCAGCCCTCGAGCGCCTCGATCATGCCGTCGACCGTGTCGCCGCCCTCGCGGATGGCCTGCACGATCATCTGCGCGGCGACGAAGCCGTCGGGAGAGAACAGGTCGGCCTCGGCGCCCGCGGCCTCGAGGTGCTCGATCATCGCCGCCTCGGCGTCGGTGCCGGAGGCGCCGCCGAAGTAGTGGTTGAGGAACGAGATCTTGTCGGATGCGTCGCCGTATGCGCCGTAGGTCGCGACGTCGCCGAGGCCCGTGACGACGGGCACGGCGTCGAAGACGCCCTGCTGGGCGAGGGCGGTCCACATGGCGCCCGACGAGGCCCCGGCCCACGCCACGAAGACGAGGTCGGGCGAGGCGCCCAGCAGCTGCTGCGCGAACGGCGTGAACTCGGTGGCGTCCTCGGCGACGAGCACGCCTTCGACCGTGGCGCCCTGGCCGCCGAGCACGGCCTGAACGCCCGCGAGGTTGCCCTGGCCGAACGCCGTGTCCTGGGCGAAGACGACGACCTTCTTCCCGGCCGGATCGCCGATGAAGGTGCCCGCGGTCGCGACATCCTGGAAGGTCTGCCGGCCCGACCGGAACGTGTACTCGTTGACGCCGGTGATGGCGTCGGCGGCCGCGGGGCCCGAGATGTAGAGGATCTTGTTCTGCGCGGCCTGCTCGGCGAGCGCCGTGGCGATGCCGGACGCCGCGGTGCCGGCGAGGATCTGGTAACCCTGCCCGATGAAGTCCTTGGCCCTCGAGACCGCGGTGTCGGGGTTGCCCTGGTCGTCGGCCCACTCGATCTCGAGCTCGCGGCCGTCGACCGTGCCGGTGCCGTCGGTCGCGTAGTCGAGGCCGGCCTCGAAGCCCGCGGTGTACGCGGCCCCGTAGGCGGCGAGCGGTCCGGTCTGCGACGTGAGCATCGCGACCTTCACCGGAGCGCCGGCGTCCGTCGCGTCACCGCCGCCGGTCGCCGCGGTCGGTGCGCACCCGACCAGTGCAATGGATGCGGCGGCGATGATCGCCGTCGCGAGGTACTTCTTCGTAGCCCGCATGTGAATGCCTCTCGACAGTGAAATGGCTGGACGTGTGCAGTGCGAACCTGACAGGTGGTTCAGGTCTCAGAAACGTACAATAGGCTGGAAGTCGAAGCGCACGCAACTCGAACGAAGGAGTTCACCGAACCATGACCGTCCCCGATGTCGTCATCATCGCCGGAGCACGCACGCCCTTCGCGCGCATCAGCGGCAACCTCGCCGGCCGCACCGCCGTCGAACTCGGCACCGTCGCCATCCGCGGCGCCCTCGAGAAGGCCGGCGTCTCCCCCGATGACGTCGACGCCGTGATCATGGGCCAGGTGCTGCAGGCCGGCGCCGGCCAGAACCCCGCCAAGCAGTCCGCGGTCGCCGCGGGCATCCCGTGGCGGGTGCCCGCCACCACCGTCAACAAGGTCTGCCTGTCGGGCCTCGTCGCGATCACGGATGCCGCGCGCCTGATCCGCCTCGGCGAGGCATCCGTCGTCGTGGCCGGGGGCCAGGAGTCGATGACGCGCGCCCCGCACCTCCTGCCCGGCTCACGGGCCGGTTTCGCCTACGGCGGCGTCGAGCTCGTCGACCACGCCGCGAACGACGGCCTCACCGACGCGTTCGACCACGAGTCCATGGGCGCCTCGACCGAGCGCTTCAACGCCCGCTACGACATGACCCGGGCCGAGCAGGACGAGATCGCCGCCGCGTCGCACGTGCGCGCCGGGCAGGCGCAGGCCGCGGGCGTGTTCGCCGACGAGATCGTGCCGGTCGAGGTGCCCCAGCGCAAGGGCGACCCCGTCGTCGTCGCCGAAGACCAGGGTGTGCGGCCCGACTCCACCGTCGAGGTGCTCGGGAAGCTGCGTCCGGCGTTCACGGCCGACGGTTCCATCACGGCGGGCAATTCCTCGCCGCTCTCCGACGGCGCCGCGGCGGTGGTGGTCGCGAGCCGCGAGTGGGCCGAAGAGCGGGGGCTCCCCTGGCTCGCGCTGGTCGGCGCCGCCGGTCAGGTCGCCGGCCCCGACAACTCGCTGCACTCGCAGCCCGCCAACGCCATCGCGGCCGCGCTCGAGAAGGCCGGCCTCGGAGCCGGCGATCTCGACCTCGTCGAGATCAACGAGGCGTTCGCCGCGGTCTCGCTGCAGTCGGCCCGCGAACTCGGCATCTCGAACGAGATCGTCAACGTGCACGGCGGCGCCATCGCGGTCGGCCACCCGATCGGCGCATCCGGCGCCCGACTGGCCCTGCACGCGGCGCTCGAGCTGTCGCGTCGGGGCAGCGGTCGCGCCGCGGTCGCGCTCTGCGGCGGCGGCGGCCAGGGCGAGGCGCTGCTGCTGTCGCGCTGAGCGGACTCGTACCGCACGAGAGCTTGTGCAGGAGAAGGGGCCTCATCCCGTGCTGAGGTACGGGATGTGGCCGCTTCTCCTGCGCAGGCCTTGCGCGGCCGCGCGATCGCGCGACCGGACGGCCGCCGCTCGACCCTCGCGCGCGGGCATGCGACGATATGCCGCATGGCACTCGCGCATCTGCCGCTCGACCACCGCCTGCGGCGGATGACCGGACGCGACCCCGACGAACCGCATCGCTCGGCCACGCCCCTCGAGCTGTTCTTCGACCTCACGTTCGTCGTCGCCTTCAGCCAGGCCGGTGCGCAGACGGCGCACCTGCTCGAGCTCGGGCACTGGTGGCCCGCGATCGTCGGGTTCGCGTTCGCGGTGTTCGCCATCTGGTGGGCATGGATCAACTACTCGTGGCTCGCCTCGGCGTACGACAACGACGACATCTTCTTCCGCGTCGCCACGATGGTGCAGATGCTCGGAGTGCTGGTGCTCGCGCTCGGCCTGCCCGACCTGTTCCACTCGCTCGACGAGGGTCGGCACGTCGACAACGGCGTCGTCGTCGCGGGCTACGTGGTGATGCGCGTCGCCACCGTCGCGCTGTGGCTGCGTGCCGCGAAGCACGACCCGTCGCGCCGGCGCACCGCGCTCACCTACGCGGCGTTCGTGTCGGTCGCACAGGTCGGCTGGGTGGCGCTCATCTTCGTCAACCTCCCGCTCGCCCCGACGCTGGCCTTCAGTGCGGCACTCATCATCCTCGAAGTCGTCGGGCCGTACGTCGCCGAGCACGGCCGGGACGGCGGCACCCCGTGGCACGCCCATCACATCGCCGAGCGCTACGGGCTGCTCGTCATCATCACGCTCGGCGAGATCGTGCTCGGCACGATCCTCGCGCTCTCCGCCGTGGTCGACGAGCAGGGATGGTCGGTGGAGACCGTGCTCGTCGCCTTCGGCGGCACCGCACTGGCGTTCGGGTTGTGGTGGTCGTACTTCACCATGCCGTCGGGGAAGGTGCTCCACCGCTTCCGCGAGCGCGGATTCGTGTGGGGGTACGGGCACTACTTCGTCCTGGCCGCGCTTGCCGGCACCGGCGCGGGCCTGCACGTCGCCGCATACGAGATCCAGGGCATCGCGCACATCGGCATCGTGCAGGCACTGCTCACGGTCGTCGTGCCCGTCGGCATCTTCATGATCGCGCTGTTCACGGTGTACTCGCTGCTGCTGCGGCAGTTCGACCCGTTCCACATCTGGCTGTTCATCGGCAGCATCCTCGTGCTCGTGCTCGCGGTCGTCGCGGTGGCCGCCGGGGCGAGCTTCGGGGTCGGCATCCTGATCACCGCCGCGTCGCCGCTGATCGTCGTGGTCGGCTACGAGACGGTCGGCCACCGCCACCAGGCTGCGGCGCTCGATCACCTCCTGGCGCCCTGAGCTTGTGCAGGAAAAGGGGCCCATCCTCCGCTGGGACCGGGGATGGAGCCCATCTTCCTGCACGAGCTTCGGGTGCTACGCGTTCGGCCGGTTCGCGCGCAGCACCTCGAGGCGTGCGCGGTACTCCGACTCGTCGATGTCGCCCTTCGCGAACCGCTCGGCGAGCGTGGACTCGGCGCTCGCGCCGCGCGCCCACGGCGGGCCGTAGCCCTCGGGGCCGCCGTTCGCCCAGGCGTGCCGCCGACGGCTGACGAGGAAGACCACGAGGCCGATGACGAGGATCCAGAAGTCGGGGATGAGGAAGAACACCCATCCGAATCCGGCACTCCAGGGTCCGGCGTAGTGGGTGTCCATGGCGAGGGTGGCGAGGGTGGCGAGCATGAGGTGTCCCTTGATCATGCGACCCCGGGATGGGCCGTCGAGACCATGCTCGTGCGGCGGCGGCATCCGCGAATCCGCCCGGTGGAGGCACTTCGCCTCCTCCCCAGGGAGCAGGCGACGGATGCTACTGCCAGCCGGGTGCCACGAGCCCCGACTCGTAGGCGACCACCACGAGGTGGACCCGGTCGCGTGCATGCAGCTTCGACATGATGCGCGACACGTGGGTCTTCGCCGTGAGCGGGCTCAGCACGAGCCGAGCCGCGATCTCGTCGTTGGTGAGCCCCTGGCCGACGAGGCGCAGCACCTCGCGCTCGCGGTCGGTCAGTGCCGCGAGACGCTCCTCGTCAGGGGCGTCCCGCAGGCCGACGGCCATGCGCTCGAGCAGGCGCTTGGTCACGCCCGGCGAGAGCAGCGCCTCGCCGCCCGCCACCACTCGCACCGCGCGGATGAGGTCCTCGGGCTCGGTGTCCTTCACGAGGAACCCGCTCGCTCCGGCCCGCACCGCGCGGGCGACGTACTCGTCGAGCTCGAACGTGGTCACGATCACGACGTGGACGCCCGCGAGCGCCGGGTCGGCCGCGATCTGCTCGGTCGCCCAGAGCCCGTCGCCACCCGGCATCCGGATGTCCATGAGCACCACGTCGACGGGCTCGCGACGCACGAGCGCGAGGAGTTCCTCGCCGGTCGACGCCTCCCCCACGACGTCGAGATCGTCCTCCGCCTGCAGCAACGCCCGGAAGCCGGCCCGCACGAGGAGCTGGTCGTCGGCCAGCGCGACCCTGATCATGCCGTCGCCCCCCACGGGAGACGTGCGGTCACGCGCGTGCCGCCGCGGGGCGACGCCGAGATCTCCACCGAGCCGCCGAGGAGCGCCGCCCGCTCGCGCATGCCGAGGATGCCGGTGCCCTCCTCCGCGCCCCGGGAGCCTCGGCCGTCGTCGTCCACGGTGACGAGCAGCTCGTCGTCGAGCCGCTCGAGGGCGACGATCGCCCGCGTGGCATCCGCGTGCCGCACGACGTTCGTGAGCGCCTCCTGCACGATGCGGTACGCCGCGAACTGCACGGCGCGGCCGGGCGGCTCGGCGAGCCGGTCGACGAGCTCGGCCTCGAAACCGGGCGAGCGCACCCCGGCGAGCAGGCGCGGCAGTTCGGCGAGCTCGGCCTGCGGGGCGAGCGGCGCGTCGCCCTCGCTCCGGATGACCCCGAGGACGCTCCGCACCTCCTCGAGCGCCGTCTTCGAGGTCTCCTTGATGCTGCCGAGCGCGGTGCGGGCCTGCTCGGGATCCCGATCCATGAGGTGCAGCCCGACGCTCGCCTGCACGTTGATCTGCGACAGTGCGTGCCCGATGACGTCATGCAGCTCTCGGGCGATGCGCATTCGCTCGCGCTCCTCGGCGGTGCGGCGGCGGCGGATCGCCGCGGCCTGGAGCTCGGCGGCCCGGTCCCGACGCACCCGCACGAGGGCGCCGATGCCGAAGCAGGCGGCGAGCCCCAGTGTCACGAGGGCGATCCGGAACGGATGCCACGCCAACCCCACCATCGGAGCGAACACCATCGCGGCGACCCAGGCGATCACCACCGAGACGACCGCCCAGACGAGCGCGCGGCGCGCCACCGCCAGCACGATCGCGAATGCCAGGGCCAGGTAGGGCGGCCCGTCGTCGCGGACGAGCAGGAGATAGCCGAGTGCCGCGGCGGCGACGAACGCCACGGTCGGTCCCGGGTACCGGCGCGACGCGAGCAACGCGATCGGCCCCACCGCGGCGAGCGCGATCTGCGCAAGCCCCGCGGCGACCCCCGGTCGGTGCCAGAACACGCTGCTCATCGCCGCCGGCACCTGCACCAGGAGACTGATGACGACGGGGATCCACAGCACGGCGCCGGGCGGCGGGCGGAAGCGGTCGGGTCGTCCGTCCCACCGTGCCTCCCAGTGGGGTCGACCGTCGGTGACGGGCACCCCCCGATCGTATCGCCGCGGCATCCGCCCGGGATCGGCCCGTCGGACGCTCACGTGCTACTCCCGCGGGAGTACGACCGAGTCAGAACAGCTGCACCGGCTTCACGAGGTCGGCGTAGATGAGGAGCGCGCTCATCGCGCCGAGGACCACGACCACCGCGAGGGTCACCGGCATGAGCTTGGCGAGGTCGACCGGGCCCGGATCGGGGCGTCGGAACAGCTTCGCGAAGCCGCGCCGGATGGCCTCCCACAGGGCGCCGGCGATGTGTCCGCCGTCGAGCGGGAGCAGCGGGATGAGGTTGAAGACGAACAGGGCGATGTTCAGCGACGCGAGGATGCCGATGAGCCCTGCGGCCTTCGAGGCGAGCGGAATCTCCTCGAGGCTCGCGATCTCACCCGCCACCCGGCCGACGCCGACCACCGAGATGGGACCGTTCGGATCGCGGTCGCCGGGCCCGAAGGCGGCCTCGGCGACGTCGACCATGCGCTGCGGCAGGTTCAGGATGATCCCGACCACGCCGGTGATGTTCTCGCCGACGGCGGGGAGCACGGCCGTGACCGGCTGGCGCACCGTCTCGGATGCGGGGCCGATGCCCACGAAGCCCGCCTGCACGGTGACGGGCTCGCCCGCGGCATCCGTCACGAGCTGGCCTCGCTCGTCGGTGACGTAGCGCTCGCTCAACATGGGGGTGACGGTGAGCGCGACCTCGACGCCGTCGCGCTCGACCACGACGTCGAGCGGCTCGCCGGGGTGGTCGCGGATGATCGCGGTGGACTGCGTCCACGACTCGACGGCAGTGCCGTCGATCGAGACGATGCGGTCGCCGGGAAGGATGCCGGCCTCCGCGCCGGGCGCGGCCGGGTCGCCCGTCTCGCAGGTCTGGCGGTCGCTGGTGGCGGGCAGCACGCACTCGTTCACGGTCGCGACCGTGGTCGACGGCTGCGCCACCCCGAAGCCCATGAGCAGCACGGCGAAGAGCGCCACCGCGAGCACGAGGTTCATGAACGGACCGCCGAGCATGACGATGATGCGCTTCCACACCGGAAGGCGGTAGAAGGCGCGGTCCTCGTCGCCCGGCGTGATCGACTCGGTGCTCGAGTCGCGGGCGTCCTGCACGAGACCGCGGAAGAATCCCGTGCTGTCGGTGCCGGCCTGCTCGCCCTTCGCGGGCGGGAACATGCCGATCATCGAGATGTAGCCGCCGAGTGGAATCGCCTTCACGCCGTACTCGGTCTCGCCGCGGCGCTTCGACCACATGGTCGGGCCGAAGCCGATCATGTACTGCGTCACCTTGACGCGGAACAGCTTGGCGGGCACGAGGTGCCCGATCTCGTGCAGGCCGATCGAGACGGCCAGGCCGATCACGATGATGACGACGCCGACGATGAAGGCGAGCACGGAATCCACCCGTCGAGCGTACTGCCGCCGGCTCTGCGACGGCTGTCGTTCGGCTGTGAGAACGGGATGCCGCCCTTCGACCGGCTCAGGGACCTGCGACGCGGGCGATGCGCGCCTCCGCCGCGCGCCGGGCGCTGCGCTCCGCCTCGGCGAGCGAGGCGACCGAGACCCGGTCGGCGGATGCCTCGTGGGATTCGACGACGGCGCGCACCGTGTCGACGATGTCGGTGAAGCCGAGGCGGCCGGCGTGGAACGCCGTCACGGCCTCCTCGTTCGCCGCGTTGAACACCGCGGGGTACTCGCCGCCGGCGCGGCCGACCTGCTTGGCCAGGGCGACGGCCGGGAACGCCTCGGCGTCGAGCGGTTCGAAGGTCCAGCTCGTCGCGGTCGTCCAGTCGAGAGGCTTCCCGACGGCGGCGACCCGGTGCGGCCAGTCGAGGCCGAGCGAGATCGGCAGTCGCATGTCGGGCGGCGACGCCTGCGCGATGGTGGAGCCGTCGATGAACTCGACCATCGAGTGCACGATCGACTGCGGGTGCACCACGACCTCGATGCGGTCGTAGTCGACGTCGAAGAGCAGGTGCGCCTCGATCACCTCGAGGCCCTTGTTGACGAGCGTGGCGGAGTTCGTGGTGACGACCAGGCCCATGTCCCAGGTGGGATGGGCGAGCGCCTCGGCGGGCGTGACGTCGACGAGGTCCGCCCGGCGGCGCCCGCGGAACGGACCGCCCGAGGCGGTGAGCACGAGGCGCCGCACCTCGGCGTGGGTGCCGGCGAGGAGGGCCTGCGCGATCGCCGAGTGCTCGGAGTCGACGGGCACGATCTGGCCGGGCTGCGCCAGCCGGGTCACGAGATCGCCGCCGACGATGAGCGACTCCTTGTTGGCCAGGGCGAGCGTCGTTCCGCGTTCGAGTGCGGCCAGGGTGGGCCCCAGCCCGACCGAGCCCGTGATGCCGTTCAGCACCACGTCGGCGTCGACGTCGCGCACGAGCTGCACGGCCTCGTCGATGCCGACGGCGGTGTGCTCCACGCCGAACTGCGCGGCCTGCGCCTCGAGCAGTGCCCGATTCGATCCGACCGCGAGGCCGACGATCTCGAAGCGGTCGGGGTTGGCGCGGATGACGTCGAGCGCCTGCGTGCCGATCGAACCGGATGAGCCGAGGATGATGACGCTGCGCACCGTCCCACTGTACGGCCGGAGACCGACGCGGCGTTCTCGTTCAGGTGATGACGGCGACGGATGCCGCGCGGTTGCCCGGCACGGGCACGTCGTGGAACTCGACCCGTCGCCACACCGAGCCGAACTCGGGGACGCTGCGCACGATGCGGCCGACCCCGCCGTCGGCCCCGGGCATGGTGAGCGCGAGCCGCGACGGCTCGATGAAGTCGGTGTGGCCGACGGCGCGGAGCAGCGCGGTCTTGCGGGCCCACAGGGTGGCGCGCACGAGCGCGCGCCGCGCCGCGTCGAGTTCGTCGAGCGCGCGCCGTTCGTCGGCGTGGAACGCCGCCTCGTCGATGGCCTCACCCGCGTCGAGCGTCGCGGACTCCATGCCGATGCCGAGCGGATGCCGCGTGGCCGCCGCCGCGACGACGGCGTCGCCGCACACGGCCACGTCGGCGTACCAGGGCGCGCCCGACGCCGTCAGCGGGTAGGCGACCGCCACCCGTCCGTGGCGGGCGCCGCACGTCGCGCAGGCGTGCTCGAGCTCGACGTCCTCGGCGGGAACGCCGGACGAGCTCGCGATGAGCCCGCGGAGCGCCGCGTCGGCCGACGGCGGCCGTCGGGAACCCGCGAACACGAGGACCCGCACGCCGGTCCCCTCGAGCTCGACCAGCTCGCCCTCCGTCGTGACGTCCATGCGTCCCATCCTCGCGCATCCGGCCCGGCCGCGCCGTGCTCGCGCTGCCGGCGACGCAATATTCCGACCCGGGCATGCCGGCCCGCCTATGGTCGGATGGTGAGCGAGATCGAAGCCGACGCCGTTCCGGCGCCCGTCGTGCGGCAGGGTCCGCTGTACCGCATCGTCCGCGGCATCCTGCGTCCGCTCGTGCGGCTCCTGTACCGCCCGACCATCACCGGCGCCGAGCACGTGCCGAAGCGCGGACCGGTCATCCTCGCGAGCAACCACCTGTCGTTCGTCGACAGCATCGTCATCCCCCTCGCGTCGCCCCGGCCGGTGCAGTTCCTCGCCAAGTCGCACTACTTCACGGGCACGGGCCTGAAGGGCTGGATCTCCCGCACGTTCTTCACGGCCATCGGCGCCGTGAGCGTCGAGCGCGGGGCGGGCGCACAGGCGCAGGAGGCGCTCGACCAGGGTCGCCGCATCCTCGAGACGGGCGCCGCGTTCGCGCTCTACCCCGAGGGCACCCGCTCGCTCGACGGCCGGCTGTACCGCGGGCGCACGGGTGTCGCCTGGC
This sequence comes from Agromyces sp. H66, assembly GCF_004959775.1. Lineage (GTDB taxonomy): Bacteria > Actinomycetota > Actinomycetes > Actinomycetales > Microbacteriaceae > Agromyces. The sequence continues at coordinate 103,602 of NZ_SJZG01000007.1, read as the reverse complement.
TCGCCCTCGAAACCGGTGCGACCGTCGTGCCGGTGGGGCTCATCGGCACCGAGGCGATCCAGCCCGTCGGCGCGAAGCTCCCCCGCATCCGTCCGGTCACGGTGCGGTTCGGCGCGCCGCTCGACCTGAGCCGGCACGGCGCCTCGTCCTCCGGTCGTGCACGTCGCGCCGCGACCGACGAGGTGATGGCCGCCATCCACGCACTCACGGGCCAGGAGCTCGCCGGCCGCTACAACGAGACGCCGCCGTCGGGGACGCTGGCGAAGATCGCCGACCGCGTCGTGCCCCGCGAGCGGGTCTGACCGGATTCCCAGCCTGCCCTCGCGCGCGCCCGGTATCGTCGACACGATGAGGATCGCCGACGTCGCCCGAGGCATCGCCGTCGCACTCGTGGCCGTGGCGCTCGCCTCGTGCACCGTGCCCGCCGACGACGCCGGCCGAGCGCGGCTGCCCGCTGCGCCGGGCTGGTCGGAGCCGTCGACCTCGGAGTTCGACCCCGGCCACATCGTGAGCGACGACGCCTTCTACGACAGCGGGGCGATGACCGAGGACGAGATCCAGGAGTTCTTCGAGTCGGTGCCGTGCCGTGCCGACGAGGGCGTGCGCTGCCTCGCCGACTTCACGCAGACGACGACCACCCAGCCCGCCGAGGGCGGCGCGCACTGCGGCGAGTATCGCGGCGGCATCCGGGAGCGCGCGAGTCGCATCGTCGCCAAGGTCGCGGATGCCTGCGGCGTGAGCCCCCGCACGCTGATCGTGCTGCTGCAGAAGGAGCAGTCGCTGCTCACCCGCCCGACGCCGTACGGCTACGAGCGCGCGACCGGCTACGGATGCCCCGACACGGCCGACTGCGACGCGAAGTACTTCGGCTTCTTCAACCAGGTCTACAACGCGGCCTGGCAGTTCCGGCAGTACACCGAGGAGCCCGACCGCAGGTTCCGCATCGGCACCGTCGAGGTGGGGTACCACCCCGACGCCGCGTGCGGCGCCTCGCCCGTCGAGATCCGCAACCAGGCCACGGCGAACCTCTACAACTACACCCCGTACCAGCCGAGCGACGCGACCCTCGCGGATCCCGACGAGGGCGACGCCTGCTCGGCGTTCGGCAACCTGAACTTCTGGCGCATCTGGCATCGCTGGTTCGGCGACCCGCAGGCGGAGCGACTGCCGTCGTACTTCCCGCCGTGCTCGCGCCTCGTCGGCGGGCACGCCTGCCCGGCGCAGCCCACGCTGCCGGCCGCGGCCTCCGGTCGCTGAGTCCATCGAAGCGGCTCGCCGGCTCCCTTCGACAGGCTCCCTTCGACAGGCTCAGGGAGCGGCGACCACGATCGTGGGCTCGTGGCGCACCGGGAAGCCGACGGATGCCGCGATGAAGCACTTCTCGGACGCCTCGGCGTGGATCTCGCGGGCGGCGTCGAGCATCGAGGCATCCGCCACCGTGACGCGTGGACGCAGCACGACCTCGGTGAAGGAACCCCCGCCGCGGCCGTCCTCGACCATGGTGCCCGTCGGGGCATCCGAGTAGCCGCGCACGACGACGCCGTGCCGCGTCGCGACGTGCAGGTACGAGAGCATGTGGCACTCGCTGAGCGCCGCGAGCAGCAGCTCCTCGGGATTCCATCGTTCACGGTCGCCGTGGAACACCCGGTCGCTCGACCCCGCGATGTCGTGCAGCTTGCCGGCGGCGCGCACGACGTGCGCCCGGCTGTAGGCGCGGTAGTTCGACGTGCCTTCGCCGCGGTCGCCCTGCCACTCGACCTCGAGCGTGTAGTGGTGTGTCCCGAGCATCCCTCGTCCTCTCGACCGGTACCGTCCCGTCCTCGATTGTGCACCCTCCCGGCCGCGGCGGGCTCCGCCCGCGGCGATAGGCTTGGGGCACCATGACTGACACCCAGATTCCCGCAGAGACCGCGACCGCCCCGGTGTACTCCGTGCCGCAGGAGCGTCGGGTCGTGACCGCCATCCCCGGTCCGAAGTCGGAGGAACTGCACGCCCGACGTTCGAAGGTCGTCTCCGCCGGCGTGTCCTCGGCCCTTCCCGTGTACATCGAGCGCGCCAACGGCGCCGTCCTCGTCGATGTCGACGGCAACCGGTTCATCGACTTCGGCGCGGGCATCGGCGTGACCACCGTCGGCCACACCGAGCAGCGCGTGGTGCAGGCCGCCGCCGACCAGCTGCAGGACGTCATCCACACGCTGTTCACCATCACGCCGTACGAGGAGTACGTGCGGGTCGCCGAGCTGCTCGCCGAGCACACGCCGGGCGACTGGGCGAAGAAGTCCGTGCTCGTCAACTCGGGCGCCGAGGCGGTAGAGAACGGCGTGAAGATCGCCCGCAAGCACACGGGCCGCCGCGCCGTGGCCGTGCTCGACCACGCCTACCACGGCCGTACCAACCTCACGATGGCGATGAACTACAAGGCGCACCCCTACGCCACCGGCTACGGGCCGTTCGCGGGCGACGTCTACCACGCGCCGAGCTCCTACCCGTACCGCGACGGCCTGTCGGGCGCCGACGCCGCGGCGCGCACGATCGCCTACCTCGAGAAGGTCGTGGGCGCGACCGACCTGGCGTGCCTGGTGGTCGAACCCATCCAGGGCGAGGGCGGCTTCATGGTGCCCGCCGACGGGTACCTGCCGAGGCTCCAGGCCTGGTGCACCGAGCACGGCGTCGTCATGATCGCCGACGAGATCCAGAGCGGCATGGCGAGGACCGGCCGGTACTACGCGAGCGAGCACTTCGGTTGGGAGCCCGATCTCGTGCTCTCCGCGAAGGGCATCGCCGGCGGACTCCCGCTCGCCGCGGTCACCGGTCGTGCCGAGATCATGGATGCCTCCCACCCGGGCGGCCTCGGCGGCACGTTCGGTGGCAACCCCGTCGCCTGCGCCGCGGCGATCGCCGTGTTCGAGTCGATCGAGCAGAATCACCTCCTCGACGAGGCCGAGCGCATCGGGCGCACCCTGAAGGCCGGCCTCGAGCGCCTCAAGGAGCGCTACGACGTCATCGGCGACATCCGCGGCAAGGGCGCGATGGTGGCCATCGAGCTCGTGCAGCCCGGCACCGCCGAGACCACGAAGCAGCCGAACCCCGAGGCCGTCTCGGCGCTGGTGGCCTATGCCGCCCAGCACGGTGTGCTGTTCCTCAACGCCGGCACGTGGGGCAACGTGCTCCGCTTCCTGCCGAGCCTCGCGGTCACCGACGCCCTCATCGACGACGGACTCCGCGTGCTCGACGACGGCTTCGCGTCGCTCGGGTGACCCGGTGCCCGGTACATTCTCCGTCAGCGACGCCGTCGAACTCGCCGTGGTCGAGCGCAGTGGTTTCATCGAGTCCAGGCACGCCGGTTCCGCCGTCGTGCTCTCCCCCGAGGGCGAGGTCGTGCGTGCCCTCGGCGACATCCGCACGCCCGTCTTCCCCAGGTCCTGCCTGAAGCCGTTCCAGGCGGTGGCCGTCATGACCTCGGGCGTCACGCTGCGCGGCGAGGACGCGGCGATCGCCACGGCGAGCCATTCGGGCACGGCGGCGCACGTCTCGCTCGTGCGCGGACTGCTCGACCGGGTATCGCTGCCGCCATCGGCGCTCGGCTGCCCGCCGGCGGCGCCGTCGGACCAGGTCTCGCGCGAGGACCTGATCCGCAGCGGCGGCGCCCGCGAGCGCATATACATGAACTGCTCGGGCAAGCACGCGGCGATGCTGCTCTCGTGCGTCGCGAACGACTGGTCCCTCGACGGCTACCTCGACCCCGAGCATCCGCTGCAGAAGCGGGTGCTCGACGTCGTCGAGCGCCTCACCGGCGAGCGGCCGGCGGCGACCGCGGTCGACGGCTGCGGCGCCCCCGTGCACGCCATCAGCCTGGGCGCGCTCGCCCGCGGCATCCAGAAGATCACGACGGCCGCCGCGTCCTCCCCGTTCGCGTTGTTCCGCGAAGCCGCGGCGCTCACCGAGGCGGTGCGCGAGAACCCGTGGGCCGTCGGCGGACCCGGCCAGCCCGACACCGTCGCGATCGAGCGCCTCGGCGTGTTCGCGAAGGTGGGCGCCGAGGGGGTCATGGTGATGACCGCCCCCGACGGCACCACCACGGCGCTGAAGGTGCTCGACGGATCGTCGCGCGCCTCGACCATCATCGCGCTGCGCCTGCTCGCCGATTCGGGTTCGATCGAGCATGCCGCCGTCGATGCCGTGCAGACCGAGCTCGACCTGTGGGTCATGGGCGGCGAACGCCGTGTCGGCGAGGTGCGCGCCACGGTCTGAGCCTCGCGGCCCTGGCGGCGACTGCGCCATCTCGGCGGCCTCCGCGCCACTCGACGTGGCGCGGAGACGCACGAGATGGCGCAGTCGCGACGGTCGCTCGCCCGTCAGCCGAGCTTCGCGAGCCGCTTCGCGCGGGCCGCGCGCGACACCTGCGCGCCGATCACGAGCACGAGCGCGAACAGGAACACCGCCGAGGCGATGACGTTCGCCTCGGCCGGGATGCCGCGCGATGCGGAGATGTACACGTACTTCGGGAACGTGGAGGTCGAACCCGAGTTGAAGTTCGTGATGATGAAGTCGTCGAAGCTCAACGCGAACGACAGCAGCGCGGCGGCGAGGATGCCCGGGGTGAGCAGCGGGAACGTGACCCGCCAGAACACCTGCGCCGGGGACGCGTAGAGGTCGCGCCCGGCCTCCTCGAGCGCCGGATCGAGGCTCGCCACGCGCGCCTTCACCGTGACGACCACGAAGCTGATGCAGAACATGGTGTGGGCCAGGATGATCGTCGTCATGTCCTTGGGCACGCCCACCGCGAGGAACTGGGCGGCGAGCCCCGCGCCGAGCACGACCTCGGGCGTCGCCATCGGAAGGAACAGCAGGAGGCTGATCGCCGAACGCGCCCGGAACCGGTAGCGCACGAGGGCGATCGCGATCATGGTGCCGAGCGTGGTGGCGATCACCGTGGCCGTGAGGCCGATGACGACGCTGTTGCCGAAGGCCTCGCACACCGCGCCGCCCTCGACCCTGCAGACGTTCAGCCACTTGTCGAAGGTGAACCCGCGCCAAGAGATGTTCGACTTGATCGAGTCGTTGAACGAGAACACGAACGTGTAGACGATCGGGATGAGCAGGAACACGAACGCGATGATCGTGTAGGCCGGAAGCAACCAGTCGCCGAGGCCGATGCGGCGTCGTCGTGGCTTCTGGATCGGGATGCGTGCCCCCTCCCGCTGCTCCTGCTCGGCGAGACCGCCGAGCACGGCCCCCGCCTGGACTTCGCCGCTCACAGCAGGTCCTCCGTTCCGGAACGCTTCACGTAGATGCCGACGAGCACCAGGATCGCCGCCATCAGGATGATCGAGAGGGCCGCCGCCGCCGGATAGTTCAGGAGCACGAGGAAGTTGGCCTCGATGACGTTGCCCATCATCTGCGTGTCGGGACCGCCGAGGAAGTCGCGACTCGCGTTCACGTAGTCTCCCGCCGCCGGGATGAACGTGAGGAGCGTGCCCGCCACGATGCCGGGCATCGAGAGGGGCACCGTGATCTTGCGGAACACGGTGAACGGGTTCGCGTACAGGTCGCTGCCGGCCTCGAGGTACCGGGTGTCGAGGCGCTCGAGCGTCGTGTACAGCGGCAGCGTCATGAACGGGATGAAGTTGTAGGTGAGCCCGAAGATGACGGCGAAGGGCGTGCCCGTGAAGTGCGCGTCGGGGGCCATCAGCGACAGCGCCTTCAGCGACGAGATGATGATCGACTCGTCGGAGAGGATCTGCTTCCACGCGAGCGTGCGCAGGAGGAAGCTGATGAAGAACGGGGCGATCACGAGCACGAGCATGAGGCTCTGCAGCAGCGGCCAGCGCCTGGCCTTCACGCCGATGAAGTAGGCGAGCGGATAGCTGAAGAGCAGGGCCAGCACGGTGGCGGCCAGCGCGTACCCGAACGACCGCGCGATGTGCGGGAGGTACTGCTGGATGACGGTCACGTAGTTCTGCCAGTTGAACGCGTAGTCGAACTGGCCGATGTCGCCGAACTCCCGCGGCGCCTGCAGCGACGTGAGCACGAGCGAGATGAGCGGGGCGAGGAAGAACAGCACGAGGTACGCGATGCCGGGCAGCAGGAGGAAGAGCGCGATGCGGCTCTTCTTCTTGGGTGCCTGGGGCTGCGCCTCCGCCGTCGCGAACGCTGCGAAGGCCATCGTCAGTGCTCCTCGAGCTCCGAGACGAGCGCCTCGCGACGCTGCACCGCGATCGATCGCGTCGAGTCGTCCGACGGGAACCGGCCGACCTCGCTCGGTTCGTCTTCGAGCCCGAACCCGTGGTCGACCGCCCAGCTCAGCCACACGTCGGTGCCGACATCGGCGACGGGACCGAAGCCCATGTTCTGCGCGAACACGACGACGGTGCCGGCGCCGGCGACCTCGACGAGGTACTGCGTGCTGACGCCCGAGAACGAGACGTCCACGATCCGGCCCGGACCGAGCACGTTGCGATCCGACGATGCGGCGGGCTCGTCGACGTGGAGGGCGACCTTCTCGGGCCGGACCCCGACCGTGACCTCGCCCTGGTGGCGCTGGGCGCGCGATGTGGGCACGACGATGCGACCGCCCGCCGCCGCGACCGTGATCGCGGTGCCGGTCGTGCCGACGACCTCGCCCGTGAACAGGTTGGACTGGCCGAGGAAGTTCGCCACGAAGGACGTGCGCGGGAGCTCGTAGAGCTCCTCGGGGGCGCCCATCTGCTCGATCGCGCCCTTGTTCATGACCGCGACCGTGTCGGCCATTGTCATGGCCTCCTCCTGGTCGTGCGTGACGTGCAGGAAGGTGAGGCCCACCTCCTCCTGGATCGTCTTCAACTCGAGCTGCATCTGACGACGGAGCTTCAGGTCGAGCGCGCCGAGCGGCTCGTCGAGGAGCAGGAGGGCCGGGCGGTTCACGATCGCGCGGGCGAGTGCGACGCGCTGCTGCTGACCGCCGGAGAGCTGCTGCGGCTTGCGCTGCGCGACGTGGTCGAGCTCCACCAGCTTGAGCGCTTCGTGCGCCTTGCCGAGCGGATCGGCCATGCGACGGCGCTTCAGCCCGAACGCGACGTTCTCGATGATCGTCATGTGCGGGAACAGCGCGTAGCTCTGGAACACGGTGTTGACCGGCCGTTCGTGCGACTTCGTGTCGGTCACGTCCTTGCCGCCGATGAGGATCCGGCCCCTGGTCGGCTCCTCCAGACCTGCCACGAGCCGGAGGGTCGTGGTCTTGCCGCAGCCCGACGGACCGAGGAGGGCGAAGAAGGAACCGGCCGGGATGACCAGGTCGAGCTCTTCGATCGCGGTGAAGCCGGGGAACCGCTTCTGGATGCCGACGAGTTCGAGGTCGGCGCCGCGTTCGGCGAACTCACGTACCGCGATGCTCATGCGCCCAGCAGGATGCTCTGGAACTCGGTCTGGTACTTCTGCTCCTCGGCGCCGGAGAGGGAGCGGAAGACGTAGGCGTTGGAGAGCGTCTCCTCGTTGGGGAAGATGAGCTGGTTCTCCGCGAGCTCGGGGTCGATGGCCGCGGCGGCCTCCTGTGCGCCGACGACGGGCGTGATGAAGTTCACCCAGGCCGCGACCTCCGCGGCCACCTCGGGCTCGTAGTAGTAGTTGATGAGCGTCTCGGCGTTCGTCTTGCGCGGCGAGCCGATCGGCACGAGGAAGTTGTCGTTCCACAGCGTGCCGCCGCCCGAGGGGATCAGGAACTCCCACTTGTCGCCGGCCTCGGCGTTGATCACCGTGATGTCGCCCGACCAGACGATGGCCGCGAGGGTGTCTTCGCTCTTCAGGTCCTCGAGGTAGGAGTTGCCCTTGATGTTGCGGATCTGGCCGTCTTCGACCTGCTTGCGGAGCTGTTCGAGCGCCTCGTTGTACTCCTCGTCGCCCCATTCGCCCGAGATGTCCACGCCGTTCTCGAGCATGAGCAGGCCCATGGTGTCGCGCATCTCGGAGAGCACGCCGACGCGGCCCTTGAGCTCGGGGTTCCAGAGGTCTGAGACCGAGGTGAGCCCACCGGGGATGGCCTCCTTGTTCCAGGCGATGCCGGCGAAGCCGCCCTGCCACGGGATCGACATCTCGCGACCCGGGTCGAAGTCGACGTTCTGCAGCGACGGGGTGAGGTTCGCGAGGTTCGGGATGTTGCCGTGGTCGAGGGCCTGGGTGTATCCGAACCGGATCCAGCGCGCGACCATCCAGTCGGTGAGGCACACGGTGTCGGCGCCGATGTCCTGGCCGAGCGCCAGCTGGTCCTTGACCTTGCCGTAGTACGTGTTGTTGTCGTCGACGGCGACCTCGTAGTTCACCTTGATGCCCGTCTCCTCTTCGAAGGCGACCAGCGTGGGGTAGTTGCCGTCGTCATCCTCGTCGATGTACGCGGCCCAGTTCGCCCAGTTGAGGGTCTTGTCGTTCGCCGAGTTGTCGGCCGCGGCGGTCGGCTGCGACTGGCCGCCGCCGGTCGAGCACGCCGCGAGCGCGAGCGCCGAGGCGCCGGCACCGGCGCCGGCGAGCAGCGTCCGGCGATTGAGCTGAGTCTGACGCGCCTGGGCGATCAGCCGACGGATCATCGGGTCCTGGGGAAGAGGCCGAGCGGTCACGGGAACTCCATTCGGTGCAGGGACGTGCAAGGGGTTGATCGATATTGCCACACTGAGGTCAGAGAATCACGAGATCATGTCCGAATCGTTAATTTCTGACGACAGACCGTTCGGATTCCGTTCCGGATCGGTCACTCGGGCGACTGATTCCGTCGTCGCCGTGGAGGCCAGCCGGCCCGCCGCGACGCGGTTCCCGCGGCGGATACCACGCACTGGGTCACGCGGTCGTCGAGCAGCGGCGGCAGCCCCTGTCCGGCGTGGAAGACCCGATGCTCCCGCGGGCCGCCGTGCACGACGACCGTGGCCTCCTCGCGAGCCAGGGCGGCCGACGACCAGTTCGCCGCCCACGCGTCGGCGTCGCCCACGACGAATCGGGCCGCCACCGGCCGGGCGGCGCCGGCGATCGCGGTGCGGACGACCGTGTCGCCGACGGGCTCGAGCAGGAGCGCGTCGAAGCCCGCCTCCCGGAGCGCGGCGAGATCGGCCCGCGGCGCCGCCGACACGACGGCGTACAGGCCGGCGACCGCCTCGAGCGGTTCCGGAGCCGGGTGGGGCTCTGCGGCGCTCGCCGGCGCGTGCACCACCTGCATCCGATGGCCGTCCCATTGGCCGGCCCCTGGCGGCTCATGCGCGCGCCAGAGTTCGCCGGAGCCGCCGGCATGCACGAGCTCGGCCCTGCTCGCATGCCGGAGCAGCAGACGGCGCCCGAACGCCTCGAGGATCCCGGCGCCCAGCCGGTGGGCGAGGCCCGCCGCCGCGGCCACGTGCACGCCGGCCCGCCGCCCCTCTCGCAGCACCGCCTCGAGCGCCGCGATCGCCGCGTGCCGGTGGTCGTCGGGCCAGTCGCCGAACGCGTGATCGAGGTCGTCCACGAGGAGCAGGAGCTCCGGTCCGGGTTCGGCTCGCTCGACCCGAGCGAGCACGGCGTGCAGGATGTCCCAGCGCCGGCTCCGGGGACCGTCGAGGCGTAGCACCGCCGGAGTCGACTCCCGACGCTCCGCCGCCCGGGCGACCGCCGCGAGGGTGGTGGTGCGGCCGCTCCCCGGCGCGCCCAGGACGAGCAGGTGCCCGTCGTCGGCGGGCGACCAGGCCAGCACGTCGTGCCGCTGGCGTTCGGGCACGTCGACGAGGCCGATCGCGAGCGCGCCGGGTGGCAGGCTCGCGGTTGCCTCGGCCCGGTCGAGCTCACGGGCCGGGAGTCGCTCGGGCAGCGGATCCAGCCACGGCCGCCGCGCCGGGCGGGCGCCCGCGCCGGCCGCGCGAAGTCGTGCGAGCGCGCCGTCGCCGACCCGTGCGGACTGGAATACCACGGGCACGCCGTCGCCCACGTCGACGACACCGCGCCCCGGCGTGTCGGGCCGGATCGACGCCGCCGCCTCGGTGCCGACCACCGCCATGCTGTCGGCGCGCTGCATGACCCGCAGGGACACGCGGATCGAGCAGTTCGCGGTGACCTGTTCGCGGACGACGCCGTTGGGGCGCTGCGAGGCGAGGATCAGGTGCACCCCGAGCGAGCGGCCGCGCGCCGCGATGTCGGCGATCACCGCGCCGAGCTCGGGAAACCGTTCGACCATCGCCTGGAACTCGTCGACGACGATGACCAGGCGCGGGAGGTCGACGCCGGGGCCGAGCCCGACGATGTCGCGCGCCCGCTCGGCCCGCAGCACGGATTCGCGACGGCGCAACTCCGCACGCAGGCTGAGCATGGCGCGCTCGGCCTCGGATTCGTCGAGGTCGGTCACGATGCCCGTGACGTGGGGCAACCCGCGCAGGGGCTCGAACGAGGCGCCGCCCTTGAAGTCGACGAGCAGGAACGCCACCCGGTCGGGCGGATGCACGGCGGCGAGCGCGGCGAGCCAGGCCAGCAGGAACTCGCTCTTCCCGCTGCCGGTCGTGCCCGCGACGATGGCGTGCGGGCCGCCGGCGACGAGGTCCAGCCCGAGGGGGCCGTCCCGATGCACGCCCACGTGCACGTGCAGGTCGGCGCGCGAGCCCGGCACCCCGACCGGCTGCTCGAGGTCGTCGAGGTCGACGCGCGTCGCCAGGGCGGTGTCGGCGGCGTATCCCTCTCGCACGGCCGCCGCCCGCATCCGGTCCGCCCACGCCGTCGCCTCGGCCGCGCCGATCAGCTCGGGGACGACGACGTCGCGGACACCGCCGAGGCCACTCCGGTCCACCGTGGCGGACCCGTGACCCGCCACGTGCACGACGGTCGCGAGGCCGGGCGGCAACGCGGCGGGCTCCGCGGCGACCGCGATCACCGCACCCGCCGCGCCGATCGCGACCGATGCGCCCGTGCCGCTCGGACGCGACCGTGGCGGTTCGATCCGACCCCCGTCGTCCAGCACCCGGACGACGCGTTCGCCTCCGCCGCCGTGATGCGGCAGTCGCCGCGCCCATGACCACTCGGCGCCCGCGGGCACCTCGATCCCGACGAGGTCGGGTCGGCATCGATGGGCGAGCTGGAGGAGCAGGCCGCGTGCCGTCGCCCGCGCGAGGGGCGGCGGCCCCACGATCCCGATGCCGAGACCGGCGGGCGCGGGCACGGGCGCATCGTCGAGCCGCTTCGCGAGGGCGACCAGCTCGCGATCGGCGGCATCGACGGCCGTGCCGTCGACGCGGAGCCCGCTCGCGACGCCGCCCCGCCCGACGATCACGGCACCGGGCGTCGCCTCCCGCCAGTCGGCGGCCGCCGATGCCGCGGCGAGGTGCCGTGCCGACGGCGCCCGGCGCCACGCGGCGGCCCGCTCCTCGGCATGCCGCTCGATGATCTCCGCACGCGCCGACTCGAGGCGCTGCGCCCGATCGGCGACTCCCCGGCGGCGGGCGCGTCGCGCCTGCCGGCGCGAATCGAGCACCGAGGCCACCGCGACGAGCGGCCCGAGCGCGGCGAAGGCGAGCGAGACGGCCGACCCCGTCGCCATCCACAGCACGAGCGCACCCGCGACCGGAGCCGTGGTGGCCAGCAGCGGGAATCCGGCCGCCGGCGGCTCGGGCGGATGCGGCGGCAGGACGATCGGCGGGCCGACGGGCTCGTCGGGGGTGGGGTCGGATCGGTCCATCGCCTCATCCGATCACCCGGCGACCGCGACGGCGACGGAGGATCGCCTCGACGAGGCCGCACGCGACATCCGCTCGGCTGTGGAGGACGAGAGCGTCGCGACGGCGGATTCACTCCACGGTGAAGTACTGCTCCGCGAGCTCGACGCGACTTCCGCGCGGCACCAGGTAGCGACGGCCGGGCTCGCACCTGATGGCTCCGTCGTCGGGCCGGCGCACGATCGTGCCGTTGCCCGAGAAGCGATCGGCGATCCACAGCATGCCCTCGTGCTCGCCGAACTCGAGATGGGTCTTCGACACCGACAGCGTTCGGTCGGCGATCTGCACCAGCTGGTCGAACGACTCCCCCGGCTGCGGCAGCGGCTTGCGGCCGATGAGGCCCGTGCCGAACACCGTGCGCGTCTCACCCGTGCTGAACGCGAGCACGAACCGGGGAGACGGGTGGACGGACCGCCCCTCCTCCGCGACCGCGGCCTCCACGGTCGCGAGCGGCGTCGTGGGCCGGAATCCGTCGACGGGGATGCTGATGACACCGCTGTTGCGGCGCACCGGTTCCTCCATGATCGTGGTGTCGCCGGGTCGCGGATCGGCACGTCGGCGGGACTCGGGAGTGGCGGTCGTCGAACTGCCGCAGTCGCCGCAGAACATCGCGCCCTCGGGCAGCACGGCCCCGCAGATCAGACACGTCACGACTTGGCTCCCCTCCGCGAGACAGCGTACCCGCCGAGCGAGGCCAGGGAGATCGCGGCCCGCAGACGCTCCCGCCGGGTGCGCGGTGCGCCGAGGCGCTGCTGCAGGTCGTCGACCGACTCCCAGACGAGCCGGTCGGCCCCCTCGGGCGGACCGTCGGGAGCGAACACCGCCCGATCGACGACGGAGGCCAGCACCAGCGGTGCGAGTCCGCCGACGGTCGCGGCCTGTTCGGCGCGCGTCGCATTCGGCCGGATCGGGTAGCCGTAGTCGGCGGCCGTGTCGGCGAACTCCTGCCACCCGCCTTCGATCCGCTCGACGGGCGTGACGGCGAGCCGGCGCAGCCGGCGCCGGCGGAGCTTCGCGGCGATGATCGCGAGGAACGGGCTGACGAGCAGGGCGACGCCGAGCATGACGAACCCCGCCGTCGTGAGCACGCCGAGCAGCACGGCGACCCAGGGCTCGGTGCCGTCGTCGCGATCGTCGAGCGCGAGCTCGGGGTCCGCGTCGAGGCCGTCGACCGGCGTGCGCTCGGCCGGGGGCGGCAGCGCCGATTGCGGGCGGGAGACGACCGTCGGCTCGTCGGGCTCCTTCTCGGGGATCTCGCGCGGCTCGGGATTCGGGTCGATCGCGAGCCACCGGCCGTCCGCGGCCTGCACCTCGATCCATGCCTGCAGCTCGGCCCCCACGAAGACGGTCGTGCCGCCGGACGCCTCGTCGCCGGAGTCCTCGCCGTCGGGCAGGTAGCCCACCACGACGCGCGCCGGGAAGCCGATCCGGCGCGCCATGAGCGCCGCGGCGACCGCGTACTGCTCGCCGTCGCCGATCATCGGCCGCTCGGTCACGAGCTCGACCAGCCGGTCGTGGCCGTGGCCCGACCGGCTCGGTCGCTCGTCCTCGAGGCCGTGGCTCACGTACCCCTCGCGCTGGAAACCGGCGATCACGGCCGCCAGCCGCTCCCCCGGCTCGTCGGAGGCCGGAGCCCACTGGTCGAGCAGCCGTGCGAGGTCGGCGGGCAGCTCGGGTGCCGCGGGCAGCACGCTCGTACCCGGCCTCAGCCCGGCGAGGTCCTCGACGGGCGGCGGCGCGATGGCGCTCGCGACGTACCGGTCTCCGTTCTGCAGGCCCGGTTGCACGGCGGCCGTGCCGGTCACGTCGTTGTAGAAGAAGCCGTCGGCGAGGAGCTCGGCGCGCTCGCCCTCGAACGTGATCCGCTCGAGGCGGCCGACGCCCGGCACCCAGACGTCGGCGTAGCCGAGCACCGCCACCTCGACCACGACGCGCTCGCCGTACGTGTCGGACTGGTCGAGACGGTAGGGCACGCGCGTGAACCGACCCGACTCGGCCGTGCCGTCGGCTCCGCCCACGGAGTAGACGATCCCGTCGTACGTGTCGAGCGTCGCGATCCGGATGCCCCACCCCGGCGGCAGCCCGTGCACGGCGAGCATCGGGCGGTCGGCGACGTCGGGGTCGAACGCCGCCCGGAACCCGGCGAGCGGACTCTCGTGGTTCTCGGGCTCGAACGGCGGCTGCAGCTCGGCCCGCACGACGCTGCGCTGCGGGACCGGCAGCGCGAAGGCCGCCGCCGTCGCTCCGACGAGCGCCACCGCGACGAGGGCGGACGCGCCGAGGACGCGTCGCGCGTCGGCGAGGGCCGCCTCCACCGGCCGGCCCGTCGTGATCGCACGTCGCCTGGCGATGCCCACCCGGACGAGCCACGCCACGGCCGTGACGAGGAACACGAGGCCCGTCTCCAGCCCGTACGCCGCGTGCACGACACCCAGGGCGATGCCGGCGAGGAGCAGGAGCGCGGGCGGCACGACCGCGGCCGACGGGTGGCGGCTGCGGAGGGCCACGGTGATCGCGACCGTCGCGGCGACCAGGCCGAGGAGGAACGGCGGCACGAGGAGCGCCTGGTACGAGCCGACCGGCACCGCGATGGTCACGAGCTGCTTCCAGGAGAGCGCGGCGCCGGCCACGAGCTCGACGATGCCCTGCGCCGAGGGCAGCACGCCGGCGATCGAGCGACCGGGCACCGCGGCGGGCACGCCGAGCACGAGGTAGGCACCGAACACCGCGACGACCGTGAGCCATGCCGGCCACCCGAATCGTGCCCCGAGGATCCCGATGACCGTGCCCGCGAGGATGGCGACCGAGGCGGCGACGAGGAACGCCTCGCTCTCGTAGACCGGCCACCACGGGATCATCGCGGCCGCCAGCATCGCGACGACGAGCACGGCGCTGATGGCCGTCGGCCACGGCCGCTCGGCTCCGAGTGGTCGTCGGGCGGGGCTCATGCGACGGACGCCGATCTGGCGAACAGCGAGCGAAGGTCCTCGAGATACCCGATCCCGAACACCGTGAGCCCGGCGAGGGTGCGCGCAGAGGCCTCGCCCTCCGGCGAGCAGCGCACGGCGATTCCCTCGATTCCGGCAGGGAGCCGGGATGCCGCGGCGCGCAACGGCGCGATGCCCCGCGCCGTTCCGGTCACGAGGAAGGCGAGCGAGACGCCGGGCAGCCCCTCGGCCGCGGAGCGGGCGACATCGGGGAGCATCAGGGCCTCGTCCTCGCGCTCGACGACGCACAGTGCGTCGAGGAGTCGATCTCGCGTCACGGTGGGCAGCTCCCGCATGGCGCTGCCGCGCGTCGCACGCGCCCGGCTCGAACCCGACACCACGAACGACAGCGTCCGCGCGTCGCGGATCGCGCGTGCGCCGACGGATGCCGCGGTGCTCACCGCGAGCTCGAACTCGTCGTCGTCGGTGTACGCGCCCGGATCGATGTCGAGCAGCACCATGAGGCGGCTGCGCCTCGTCTCCTCGAACTGCCGCACCATGAAGGTGCCGGTCTTGGCGGAGCTCTTCCAGTGGATGAACCGGCGGTCGTCGCCCGGCACGTACTCCCGCAGCGCGTGGAACGCGATGTCGCTCGCCGTGAGATCCCGCGTCGGCGATCCCTCGAGATCGCGGATGAACCCCGTGCTCAGGGCCTCGATCGCGACCGTGCGCGGGTGCACGTGCAGCTCGACGACCTGCGACCAGACGATCTCGCGCCGCATGAGGCCGATCGGGTCGGCGCGCACCGTGCGCGCCGGGCCGATGCGCACGATGCCGCGTCGATCGGTCGGGATCCGGAACTGCTCGTCGACGGCGCCGCCGCGGGGCAGGCCCGGGAGCACCCGCTCGATCACCTGTTGGCCGACCGGCACCTCGAGTTGGACACCGCCGAACCGCCGGCGGCCGGGGTTCGCGGCGATGAGCCGCGCCTCGGCCTGCTCGCCGACGACGACGCGCGGCGTCGGCAGCACGAGCTCGATGGTCGACGCCCCGCGGCCCACGAGCCAGACGGATGCCGCGGCCACGAGCACCACGAGGCCCCAGCCGATCGCGATGAACTCGATCCAGCCCAGGGCGTAGCCGACCACGAGGGCGGCCACGGCGCCCCCGACGACGGACCAGCCGAGCGGCGTGACGACGCCCTGCACGGCGCGCGCCCATCGCACTCCCACGCCCGCCGCAGCCGTCGCCCATCGGATGGCACGCCCGATGACCACCGCGAGGAAGCCCTCTCGCTTCGCCTCCTCGGGGATCGTCGTGCGGGTCTGGGCGAGCGTCACACGGCCTGCCTGCTGGACGGCGGCGGGGTCTCGATGAGCACCTGGGCGATGAGATTCGACGTGGTCACGCCGTCGAACTCGGCCTCGGGATCGAGGATCAGCCGATGCGCGAGCACCGGCTCGGCGAGCGCCTTCACGTCGTCGGGCACCACGTAGTGGCGCCCGCGTCCGGCCGCGTGCGTCTTCGCCGCCCGGATGAGCGCGAGGGCGCCCCGCACGCTGACGCCGAGCCGCACCTCGCGCGCCGTTCGCGTGGCGTCGACGAGCCGCGACACGTAGTCGTGGATGGTCGGGTCGACGTACACGGTGCGGGCGAGCCCGGCCATGTCGGTGACCTCGTCCGCGTCGAGCTGCGCCTCGACCCGGTGCTCGTGCGCGCGCTGGTCGGCGCCCTCGAGGATGCGGATCGTCGACGCGTGGTCGGGGTACCCGATCGACGTGCGCATGAGGAATCGGTCGAGCTGCGCCTCGGGGAGTCGGTACGTGCCCGCCTGCTCGACGGGGTTCTGCGTCGCGATGACCATGAACGGCCGGCCCACGGCATGGGTCTGGCCGTCGACGGTGACCTGCCCCTCCTCCATGACCTCGAGTAGCGCCGACTGCGTCTTCGGGCTCGCGCGGTTGATCTCGTCCGCGAGCACGATGTTGGCGAACACCGGCCCGGGGTGGAACTCGAATGCGCCGCTGCGCTGGTCGTAGACGGTGACGCCCGTGATGTCGCCGGGCAGGAGGTCGGGCGTGAACTGCACCCGGTTGCTCGTGCCGTGCACCGACTGCGCCATCGCCCGTGCGAGCGACGTCTTGCCCGTGCCGGGCACGTCGTCGAGCAGCAGGTGCCCCTCGCTGAGGAACGCCGTGAAGGCGAGCCGCACGACGCGGTTCTTGCCGAGCAGCACCTCTTCGACCGCGCCGACGAGTCGGTCGAGGTTCGCCGCGAAGCGCGTCGCCTCCTCGGGGGTCATCGTCATGTCTGCTCCTCGCTCATCGGTTCCAGTACCTGGCCGTCACGCCGGCGATCTCAACATCCAACCAGACCCGATCGCCGGGCTTCGCCTCGGGGATCTGGCACGTGGTCGCGGATTGCGCGGAACGTCCGCCCTCGTCGCCGTCGACGCCGCACGTGAAGGCGACGGGCAGTCCGGAGTTCGCGGGCGCCGCGGTCCACGACCAGGTCTTGCCCGCCTCGTCCCAGACGCGGCTCGGCAGGGCGAACGTCAGCGACGGCTGCGGGTCGGTCGGCAGCACCTGCGACCACGGCCCGCAACTGCCCCACACCGAGCACTCGCGCACCTGGAACCGTGCCGCCTCGCCGAACGGGCGGCCGAGCAGCGACCGCAGCCAGCCCGAACCCCGGAACTCGACGGGGGTGCCGATCTGCACGCCGGCCGCGTCGACCGCGACGATCTGCAGGCGCGGCCCGGCGTCCACGTCCGAGATGTAGCGGTCCCAGGTCTCGACGTTCATCCAGTCCATGGCGCTGGTCACGTCGGAGACGGTCCGCGGCGCCGGCCGCACGACGATGCCCGCGACCTCGGTGCTGACGCACCCGGCGCGGTTGAAGCCCCAGACCACGAAGGAGTAGCGGGTGGACTCCGTGGCCGTGCCCGCGAACGTCACGCTCGAGGCATCCGGACCCACCCGCACGACCTCCGCGACCGTGCCGCCGCTCGCGGGCGGGATCACCTCGCCGGGCGCCGGGCTCGTGACCGAGCACGCCTGCGGCCCCGTCGGCACCGAGGTCTGACCGTCGGCCAGCCGCTGCACGAAGTATCCGCCCATGGCGTCCCCGTTGCCGGAGAACGGCGACCACGAGACGGTCACGGTGCCGGCGGCGGGGTCGCCGTCGACGTCGATGCCGCCCGCGATGGGCGAGCCGAACGGCATCCCGGTACCGCCCGCCGCGGTCCACACGGCGAGCGCCGGATACGCCTCGTTGCGCGCGCTCACGGTGAACGGCACCTGGCTGCCGTTCACGAGTCCGCCGGCCTCGATCGCACACGTCGTCGCGGTGCACGCGCCCGCGGCGTCCACCTCGCTCGAGATGCCCTCCACCGTGACGACGTAGGAGCTCACGGCGCTGCCGGCACCCGTGTCGACGGGTGCCCATTCGATGCGCAGGCCGCCGTCGAGCGGGAGCGCGCGGAGTCCGGTGGGCGGCGGCGGGATGACGTCCGACCAGATCGGTCCCGGCGCGTCGAGCGGGTCGGAGAGGCCGATCGCGTTGCGCGCCTGCACCCGCACGGTGACCGCGTTCGCCTGTCCGTTCCCGGGCGTGGCCACGGTGCAGGTCGTGGCGACGCACGTCGACGTGCCCACGACGTCGCCGCCGGGCGCGACGAGCGAGATGTCGTAGCCCGTGATCGGCGAGTTGTTGAAGGCCCCCGCCCCGAACACGACGTCGAGCGTGCCGTCGCCGAATCCGGTCACCTGCGCGCCCGTCACGGGGTCGGGGCGGTCCTGCACCGAGATCGTGACGGACCCCCACGCGTACCGGCTCGGGTCGTCGGTCGCGTCGGCGACCTGGTACTGCAGGGTGGTGTTGACGGGCGCCGCCCCGCTGGAGACCGCCACCGTGAGGGTCGAGTGGTCCTCGCTCGGCTCGATGGCGACGCCGGCGGGCAGTCGATCGCCGAGGCCGCGCACGCCCACGACGCGGAGCGGGGTTCCGGGGAACGGATTGGTCGCGCCGTCGTTCGCGAGCACGTCGATCGTGGTGGTGCGACCCCGGGCGGCGACCGCGAGGTCGGGGGCCGGCTGCGCGAGCGGACGCGTCGAGGGGACGACGCGCAACTCGATGCGGCCGGGCCTGCCGTCGCCGCGGTCGTCGCCGACGGCGATCGACACGGCCTGGCGCGTGCCGGTCGGCGTCGACTCGGCGGTCGTGATCGTGAGGTCCCGACCGTCGAGCGACAGGTCGAAGCCCACGGGTTCGGGCGGCAGCACGCGGAAGTCGAGTTCGTCGAGGGCGTCGGGGTACGGGTAGTTGGTGAGCTTGACGAGGTCGATGGTCTTCGACTGGCCGGGTTCGAAGTCGATGGTGCCGCCCGTGAACGCCGGCGGCTGGTCATCGGTGGGCTCCACCACGATCGGGATGACGATCGTGCCCGTGCGTGCGGTGGGATCGTCGGGCGATTCGCCGTCGGTGACGGTGAACGAGAGCGAGGCCGGGCCGAAGTAGCCGGGTTCGCTGCGGAACCGGATGGTGTCCTCGTCGACGACGAGATCGGTGCCGTCGCTGTGCGAGGCGCGCACGGTCGCGGCGTCGGTGATCCGCACCGGCCGGCCGGACGCGGCGATGACGTACTCCTCGAGCTCGAGCACGACCTCTTCGCCGCTCTGCACGCGTACCTCGGGCGCGTCGCGACGCAGCTGCGGGAGGGCGTCGTCGCGCCCGGGCACCCAGATGAACGCGTACGACGTGACCTCCGGGTCCTCGGGATGGCTCACGGAGAACGGGACGATGCGCCGCCGGTCCTCGACGCGGACGCGGATGGCGCCGTCGCGGCGCACCTGCGCACCCTCGTCGTAGCCCTCGACGAGCCCGACGTCGAGCTCGGCCGCGTCGCCGTCGGCCAGGAAGACGTTGCGCAGCACCGCCACGTCGACGTACTCCTCGCCGAGGATGTCGCTGAGCGTCAGCACGGTGTCGCCGGCCTCCGGCCGGGCGAGGGGCGCATCGGCGCGGGCCTCCACCCGGAGGAACGTCGACGCCTCGCCGAGGTGCTCGTTCTCGATCGTGTAGATGAACCCGTAGTCGCCCTCGCCGGCGGGCACCTCGACTCGGACGGTCTCGCCGTCGACACGCGCGGTCGCACCCGACGTGATGGGCTCGACCGAGCGGAGGACGAGCGCTCCGCCGTCGGGATCGGAGTCGTTCTCGAGCACGCGCACCGAGATGGTGCGGCCCGGGCGCACCGTGATGACGTCCTCGACGGCGATCGGGCGGCGGGCGCCGTCGAGCCGCGGTGCGACGCCCACCCGGATCGAGCCGGTCGCGCGCGCGCCCAGCGCGTCGACCACGGCGTACTGGAACGCGTCGGTGCCGGCGGAGTACTCCCCGGCCTCGTATTCGAGCCAGTCGCCGCCGCGCGCGACGACGGCGCCGCGATCGGGGTTGGACTCCTGGCCGAGCAGCTGCACCGAGTCACCGTCGGGGTCGACGCCGCCGAGCGGGATCGGGATGCGCACGGTGTCGCCCGCGAGCACGCGTGCGGTCACCGTCTGCGGCACCGGCGCGGTGTTCGTCTCGGGATCGGCATCGCGCACCGAGATGTGCACGGTCGCCGTCGCGAACTGGCCGTCCGGACCGTCGACGCGGTAGGTGGCCTCGAACTCGCCGGGTTCGTCGGGCGCGTAGTACCGCAGGCGGTCCCCTGCCGCGAACAGCAGTCCGGCCTCCGGTTCCTCGACGATGCCCGGCGCGAGCGAGATGGGCAGCGAATCGGGGTGCTCGTCGTTGTCGAGCACGGCGATGTCGACGACGTCGCCGGTGCGCGCCGAGATGGTGTCGGGCGCCGCGACGGGCGGCTGCGTGCGGCTCGGGTCGGGCACCTCGACGAGCGTGACCTCGCCGTCGGCGTCGGCCAGGCCGTTGCTCACGCGGTAGCCGAACGTCGTCGATCCCGTGGCGAGCGGCTGGGTGAGGGTGACCCGGAGGATGCGGTGGTCGATGATCTCCATGCGGACGCCCTCGGCCTCGGCCTCGGCCTCCTCGGTGAGACCGGTGACGATGAGCACGCCCCCCGTGGGGTCGATGTCGGTCGCGAGCACGTCGACGTCGACGGGTCGGTCGAGCCTGAGGAACGCGGAGTGCGGCACGGTGATGGGCGTCGTGTCCCGGTCGGGCGGCGCCGACACGTCGACGCGCACGAGGCCGGTCGCCGTGTCGGTGCCGTCGGTCACGGTGTACTCGAGGTAATGCGTTCGCACCGCGATGCTCGTGAACCGGAAGCTGCCGCCGTCGAAGTCGGGCACGATGTCGACCTCGGGCTTGGCGGGGACCGCGCTCAGTCGCGGGTGGCCGGAGCCGCCGCGCACGTGCCGCAGCGGGTCGATGCGGATCTCCTCGCCCGCGGTCGCCAGCGCCACGAACGGCTCGGCGACGAGCGGGACGTCGCCGGGAGCCCGCACCCGCACGGTGAGCACGCCGGCACCGTCGTCGCGGCCGTCCGAGACCGCGAGGGACACGCTGCGTTCGGAACCCGCGCCGCCCTTCTCGTCGAACACGACGACGCCGTCCGCGGTCGACGACACGGCGTCGGGCTCCCCGACGTTCGCCTCGCGGAGGAAGAACGGATCGCCGTCGGGATCGACCCAGTCGCCGAGCACCGCGGTGGTCAGGCGTCCGCCGCTCTGGACCGATGCCCGGGTCTCGCGCTGCTGCACGGGCGGCGCGTTCTCCTCGGGGTCGCGCACCGTCACGGTCACGGTGGCGCGCGCGGTGCCGCCGCGCCCGTCGCCCACGGTGTAGCCGAACGAGAGGGTTCCGGATGCCTCGTCGCCGAGCGTGAGCTGCAACTGCTGGTTGTCCGACACGCGGTCGAGCCTCGCGCCGCCCGGCAGTTCGCCGTCGACGCCGTCGACGACGAGCACGTCGCCGTTCGCGTCGTAGTCGTTGAGCAGCACGGGCAGGAGCGTCGACCGTCCGGGGCGCGCGCCGAACTCGTCGGCCAGCGCGACCGGCGGCACCTGGCTCTTCTCGATCGTGGGCTTCTGGTCGGGGTCGTTCTGCTCGACCGTCTCCTCCGTGCGATCGTCCTGGAGCAGCGCGTCCCAGTTGTCGATGAGTCCGTAGTCGTCCGACGCCGCCCACGTCCTGCCGCTCGATCGGTCGTTGAGCACGAGCGACTCGCCGTTGGCGAGGAAGGCGAGGCTCCCGGCGCCGGACGCGCGCTCGAGGTCGACCTGCCGCGGCCGCGTGCCGGGGCAGGAGCGCCACGCCTCACCGCGAGCCCACGCCGCGTGGAGGCATCCGTCGTGGAGGACCGGAGCGGCCGGCGCACCCACGACGTCGTCGACGAGCACCTGCGGCTCGCCGCCGTCCAGGCGCACCGACACGAGCCCCCGGCGATGCGCGATCGCGACGGAGTCGCCGTCGAGCGCCGGTTCCTGCAGCGCCGGGTCGGACGTCGGCTCGAGGACGCCGGAGAGGTCGACCTCGCGGCCGTCGAGCCAGAGCGTGCGGGCCGTCACGTCGAGCACGACCCAGCGGCCGTCGACCGACGTGATCTGCACCTCGGGATCGCCGTCGGCGGGCGGCACCTGCCATCTGGCCGCGACCGTCTCGGCCTCGGCGGCGTCGACACGGGCGATCCCGCCCGTCGACGGCGTGTAGGCGAACATGACGCCCGCCGGATCGACGCTCGTCACGGCGCTCGCGCCGAACGTGAGGACGGGGTCGGCCTCGCCGTCGAAGTCGGCGAACTCGGCGACCGGCACCGTCCAGACGTCGCCGTCCGCCGAGATGACGACGCGGGAGCCGGCGAGCGCGACCGACGTGGTCTCGGGAGGCACGGCGATCGTGTCGGTGACCGTCGACGTCGTCGCGTCGACGACGCCGACGCTGGCCCGGTCGGGATCGAAGACGAGCACGGTCGACCCCCGTTGCACGACCTCCGACGACGAGCCTCCGGTCTCGACCACGGAGTTCAACTCGTGGATCGCGGTGTTCGCGCGGCCCACCGCCTGCAGGCCGTCGTTCACGACCCAGACGGCGGCGTCGCCGAGATCGACCCGCTGCGCGGCATAGCCGCCGGATGCCACGGCCACGCCCGCCACGACGGCGACGATCGCGGTGACGGCGCCCGCCGTCGCGAGCGCCGACCGGTGGGCGCCGAGCCGCGGCATCCGCATCAACCGACCTCCGCCCCCACGTCGACGCAGCGCTCGACGCTCGGCACGCCCGACTTGCCGTCACGCGTGACGGTGACGCTCGCGCACACGCGATCGCCGGCGTCGGCGCCGACGTCGAGGCGCGCGGCGCGCTGCATGGGCCACGGCTCGCCGTCGACCGTCACGACGTAGGCGTCGCCGCCCTCGATGCCGGGGTCGTCCCACGTGAACACCACGGCGGCCCCGTCGACCTCGCCCCGCACGTCCGTCACGACGGGAATCGTCCTCGACCCCTGCACCACGGCGAGGATGCCCGCGCTCACGACCGCGATGAGCAGCGCCGCGGCGAGCGAGATGCCCCACACGAGACGCTTCGTGGTCGGCGGCGCGGTGCGACCGCGGGCGGTGGATCCCTCGCGGGGGTGGGACTCGGCGCCGACGCCCGAGGCGGAGCGCCGTGCGGCGGAACGTCGGGTGCGACGTCGTGCGCCGTGGCCGCCGTCGAGCGCGTGCTGGCCGCTGACGCGGGTGCGCTCATCGAGGTCGACCGCCGTGGCGAGGGCCCAGTCGTCCATCGCCACCTCGATCGGCGTCTGCGGGAGGCCGAGTTCCTCCTCGACGGCCTGCAGGTCCCGGATGAACTCGAGCGCGCTCGCCTGGCGATCCTTCGGTCGACGCGACATGGCCCGCGCCAGCACTCGCTCGAGGCTCGCCGGAACGTCGGCACGGCCGGTCGGTGCGGGCCGGGCCTTCTCGATCCGCGACATCAGCGTGATCGAGGAGTTGTCGCCGCCCGGCACCTCGAACGGGCTGCGACCCGCGACGAGGGAGTACACGGTCGCCCCGAGCGACCACACCTCGCTCGCGACGGTGCCCGACACGTCGTCGTGCAGCACCTCGGGCGCCGACCACGGGATGGACAGGCCCACGGCGTCGCTCATCGCGGCCTCGCCGAGCGTGGCGGCGATGCCGAAGTCGCTGAGCACCGGGTGCCCGTACGCCGTGGTCAGGATGTTCGACGGCTTGATGTCGCGGTGCAGCACGCCCTGCCGGTGCGCCGTCTCGACGGCGCTCGCGATGCGGACGCCGATCGAGAGCGCCTCGGCCAGCGGCAGTTGCACGGCGCGGTAGCGCTGCCCCAGCGCGGCGGAGCAGTACTCCATGACGAGGTAGGGGCGGCCGTCTGCCGCGACCGAGGCCTGGTAGACGGTGAGGATCGACGGGTGCGAGGAGAGCTGGGCCATGATGTTCGCCTCGGCCTGGAACATCTGGCGCATCTCGTCGTTGACGACCTCGGCCAGCAGCACCTTCACGGCGACGAGCCGGCGCGGCATGTTCTGCTCGTACAGGAACACGTCGGCGAACCCGCCGGAGCCGAGCACGCGGATGAACGCGAACCCGGGCAGGTTCGGCGGGGTGGACGGCAGACGCCTCGACACGTTCCTCCCTGCATCCGGTGCCTCGACGCCACCCGCGAACCGGCGGCGACCGGTGCCCCCATTGTAGGTTGGCGACGGATGCCGCAGCGAAGCGATGTGCGGGGCGATCTCGTCACCCAGTGGCATCCGTCAGTGCAGGTCGTCACCGCCGGCGCTGTGCCGCGCCCCGGGCGGGCGCACGACCTTCAGCACGTCGAGGACGATGACCGTCACGTTGTCGCGACCGCCGTTGCCGAGGGCCGCCTCGACGAGTTGGCGCGCCGCGGCGTCGGCCTTCCGGTTGGCCATGAGGAAGTGCCGGATCCCATACGCGGTGAGCTCCTTGGTGAGCCCGTCGGAGCAGATGAGCAGGCGCATCCCCTCCTCGATCGCGATGGCGCGGTAGTCGGGGATGGGCGCCTCGTGGAAGCCGACCGCACGCGTGATGACGTTCGAGTGCGGGTGCGTGTCGGCCTCCTCCCGCGTGATCTGGCCGGCGTCGACGAGTTCCTGCACGATCGAGTGGTCGACCGTGAGCTGCTCCAGCACGCCGCCGACGAGCCGGTACACCCGCGAGTCGCCGATGTTGAAGACGATCCACGCGGGCTCGTCGGAGATCGCGCCGAGCGCGGCGCCCGTGACGGTCGTGCCGCTGCCCTCGTCGGTGACCCCGGCCCCGCGACCCATGTCCTGCACGGCGAGGCGCAGCGCCTGGTCGATCTCGGGGGTCCCCATCAGGGGCTTGCCGCCGTGCTCGGCCAGTCTCGTCACGACCGCGGCGCTCGCGAAGTCGCCGGCCGCGTGCCCGCCCATGCCGTCGGCCACCGCGAAGATGGGCGCCTGCGCCACGTAGCTGTCCTCGTTGACCTCGCGACGCAGGCCCGTGTCGGTCATCGCGGCCCAGGAGATCTCGAGTTCGGTGCCGTCGGGCAGGTCGACGCGATGACGGGCGTTGCCGTTGCCAATCTGCGTCACGGGTGCGGCCTGCTGTCTGTCGGGTATGGCGCTGCGGGGGGTCCGGGGGCGGGAGCGAGGGAGATCTCGACGATCGTACCGTCTCCGAGGTCGAGGCTGGTGCCCGGCGGGACGACGATCGACTCGCCCGATCGCATCCGGCGAGTGCCGGACGCCCCGTGCACGACCGTGCCGTTCGTGGAGCGCAGGTCGGTCGCCACGAGGCGCGTGCCCTCGACGCGCAGCTCGAGGTGCGTGCCCGAGACCACGGCCCGCGGCGACGCGACCGTGACGAGCTCGTGGGCCATGCCGCTCCGGATGCGCGGCGCGAGGGGGCGGCGCCCGATGAGCACGGGCGCGATGACCGGGTGCGGCAGTCCGCCGCCGATGCGGAAGGCCGGCACGAGGGTCGTCGTCGACCCGTGCTCGTCGCCCGTCGTCGACGCCGATGAGGCCGACGGGGCATCCGCCACGGCGGTCGCGGCGAGCGCCGACGATGCGCCGGGCTCGTCGCGACCCGGGAGCTCGACGTCGATCGTGGGGATCGCCACCGGCCTCGTCGCCGTGGGCGACGGCTGCGGCGACGTGCGGACCGTGTCGTCGTCGTCGGTGTCCGGCGTCCGGCCGCGACGGGGCATCAGGATCGTGTCGGCGGCCGCCGCCGCGGCTGTGGCGTCCCGCAGCGCCGCCGCCGCGTCGCGCGCCGCGTCGGGGGCCGACTGCCATTCGATCGACGTCGCGCAGAGGCTCGCTCGTGCGTGCGGTACGGGGTCGGCGGCTCGGCCGAGCCGGTCCAGGGGCGCCTCGGCGGACGTGATCCGCAGGGCCACCACCTCGGCGAACTCGGCGAGATGCCACGGCCGGATGCCGCGGGCGTCGAACCGTCGCGTGCCGCCGGGCGAGGTGAGGTCGACGACGGCGTTCCCGCGCACCACTGCGGTCACCTCGGTGGGATCCGCGCTGGGCCACCAGACGATCGCGAAGTCGTCGACCTGCTCGGCGGAGTGGAGGGGGATCGACCCGACGAGGGCCTCGATCTGCACGCGGTCGTCGCCGGCCGCCTCGGCCAGCGCCGAGGCGCCGGCGTCGGGGGCGGGCGCGGCGAGCGCGGCGATGAACCGATCGCCGACGACGATGTCCCACGCGGTCGCGCCGGGCACCGCGGCGCTCATGAGGGATCCCGCGACCATGGCGACCAGTCTGGCACCGTCGCGCCCGGTCGTCAGCCGATGTGACTCATCACGTGCTTGATGCGGGTGTAGTCCTCGAAGCCGTAGTTCGAGAGGTCCTTGCCGTAGCCCGAGTGCTTGAACCCGCCGTGCGGCATGTCCGACACGAACGGGATGTGCGTGTTGATCCAGACGCAGCCGAAGTCGAGGCGCTTCGCGAAGCGCATCGCCCGGCGGTGGTCGCTCGTCCAGACCGAGGAGGCGAGCGCGTAGTCGACGCCGTTGGCCATCGCGAGCGCCTCCGAATCGTCGCGGAAGGTCTGCACGGTGAGCACGGGGCCGAAGATCTCGCGCTGGACCGCCTCGTCGTCCTGCCGGAGTCCGGTCACGATGGTCGCCTCCCAGAAGTAGCCGACGTCGCCCTGCCGACCGCCGCCGAGGACGATCTCGGCGTGTCCCGGGAGTCGCTCGACGAATCCCGACACGTGAGCGAGCTGGTTGGCGTTGTTGAGCGGTCCGTAGAGCACGCCCTCCTCGTGCGGCCCGCCGGTGCGCGCGTTCCGGCGCGCCTCGGCGACGAGCGCCGCGACGAGCTCGTCGTGCACCGACTCGTGCACGATCACCCGGGTCGCCGCCGTGCAGTCCTGGCCGGCGTTGAAGTACGCCGCCGTGACGATGCCGGCGGCCGCCTGCTGGATGTCGGTGTCGCCGAACACGATGGCCGGCGCCTTGCCGCCGAGCTCGAGGTGCACGCGCTTCAGGTCGGCGGCCGCGGCGCGCGCGACCTCCATGCCCGCGCGGACCGATCCCGTGATCGCGACCATCTGCGGCGTGTCGTGCCCGAGCAGCTCGCTGCCCGTCGAGCGGTCGCCCGTCACGACGTTGCAGACGCCTGCCGGCAGGAACTCGGCGGCGACCTCCGCGAGCAGGAGCGTCGAGAGCGGCGTGGTGTCGCTCGGCTTGAGCACCACGGTGTTGCCGGCGGCGATCGCCGGCGCCACCTTCCAGACGGCCATGTTGAGGGGGTAGTTCCACGGCGTCACCTGGCCGATCACGCCGATCGGCTCGCGGCGCACGAACGAGGTGTGGTCCTTCAGGTACTCGGCGGCCGACCGCCCCTCGAGGTTGCGGGCGGCGCCCGCGAAGAAGCGCAGCTGGTCGACCGACTGCATGATCTCGTCGGCGACGAGGGTGGCCCGCGGCTTGCCGGTGTCCCGGGACTCGAGATCGGCGAACTCCTCGGCACGCGTCTCCATGGCGTCCGCGATGCGGAAGAGGGCGAGCTGTCGTTCGGCGGGCGTCGTCTCGCCCCACACCTCGAAGGCGTCGGATGCCGAGCGGTAGGCGGCGTCGACGTCGGCCGTCGTCGACACGGGCGAGACCGCGTAGGCCTCCTCGGTCGCCGGGTCGATGAGGTCGATGACGGTGTCGCCGCGCGCCTCGACGTACTCGCCGCCGATGAAGTTCCGGAGTGGTGCGTTGCCCATGCGGATGCGTCCTCTGGTCGTCGGATCATGGCGGCGCAGGTCGCGCCGCCGCGGCGCGACCTGCGGCGCCGTGCGCCCATGGTAGCCGGGGAGGCACGGCGATGGCGAGCGAAGAGATATGGAATCAGTTGTGAAACCGGCATGATTCGACGGATTCGCTTGCGAGTGGCGTCCGTCACTGTCACAATCAACGAATGACGAACACAGCTCGCACGCCAACGGCGCGCCCGGTGACCCTCGACGACGTGTCGAAGGCGATCATCGAGCAGCTGCAGGCGGACGGGCGCCGGTCGTACGCCGACATCGGCAAGGCCGTCGGACTCAGCGAGGCGGCCGTGCGGCAGCGCGTCCAGCGGCTCACCGAGTCGGGCGTGATGCAGATCGTCGCCGTGACCGACCCCATGCAGCTGGGCTTCACCCGGCAGGCGATGATCGGGGTCCGCGTGGGCGGCGACACGCGAGAGGTCGCCGAACGCCTCGCGGAGATCCCCGAGATCGACTACGTCGTGCTCACGGCCGGCAGCTTCGACCTGCTCGCCGAGGTGGTGTGCGAGAACGACGAGGAGCTCATCAACCTCCTCAACTCGCGCATCCGGAGCCTGCCCGGCGTGCTCAGCACCGAGACGTTCGTCTACCTGAAGCTGCAGAAGCAGTTCTACAACTGGGGCACCCGCTGAGCGGGCACCCCGCCAAAGGAGGACAGCAATGACCACCCTCGACTCGGCGACGAACGCCGGAGCCGCCGGCTACGACGACGCCGCGCTGCAGCAGAAGGCGAAGGACCACCTCTGGATGCACTTCGCCCGCCAGTCGACGATGGAGACGTCGGGCGTTCCCATCATCACGCGCGGCAAGGGCCACCACATCTACGACATCGAGGGCCGCGAGTACTTCGACGGGCTCTCGGGCCTGTTCGTGGTGAACGCCGGACACGGACGCCGCCGACTCGCCGAGGCGGCCGCCAAGCAGGCGGAGGAGCTCGCGTTCTTCCCGATCTGGTCGTACGCCCACCCGTCGGCGATCGAGCTCGCCGACCGCCTCGCCGGGTACGCCCCGGGCGACCTCGACCACGTCTTCTTCTCGACCGGCGGCGGCGAGGCCGTGGAGACGGCCTTCAAGCTCGCCAAGTACTACTGGAAGCTCCAGGGGCGCCCGACGAAGCACAAGGTCATCTCACGCGCCGTCGCCTATCACGGCACGCCGCAGGGCGCGCTCGCCATCACGGGCATCCCGGCGATGAAGGAGATGTTCGAACCGGTCACCCCCGGCGGCTTCCGCGTGCCCAACACGAACTTCTACCGGGCGGCCGATGTCGGGGCGCCCGCCGACGACGTCGAGGCCTTCGGCGTCTGGGCCGCGAACCGCATCGAGGAGATGATCCTCTTCGAGGGCCCCGAGACGATCGCGGCGGTCTTCCTCGAGCCCGTGCAGAACTCGGGCGGGTGCTTCCCGCCGCCTCCCGGATACTTCCAGCGCGTGCGCGAGATCTGCGACCAGTACGACGTGCTGCTCGTCGCCGACGAGGTGATCACGGGCTTCGGCCGCATCGGGAACATGTTCGCCTCGACCACCTACGGCTTCCAGCCCGACATGATCACGTGCGCCAAGGGCATGACCTCGGGGTACTCCCCCATCGGCGCGACGATCATCTCCGAGAAGATCTACGAGCCCTTCAGGCACGGCACGACGTCGTTCTACCACGGGTACACCTTCGGCGGGCACCCCGTGTCGGCGGCCGTGGCGCTCGAGAACCTCGACATCTTCGAGGAGGAGGGGCTCAACGAGCGCGTCCGCGAGAACTCGCCGCTGTTCCGCGCCGAGCTCGAGAAGCTGCTCGACATCCCGATCGTCGGCGACGTCCGCGGCGACGGCTACTTCTTCGGCATCGAACTGGTGAAGGACCGGGCGACGCGCGAGACCTTCAACGACGAGGAGTCCGAGGACCTGCTCCGCGGCTTCCTGTCGAAGGCGCTGTTCGATGCCGGTCTGTACTGCCGTGCCGACGACCGTGGCGACCCCGTGATCCAGCTGGCGCCGCCGCTCACCATCGGCGTGCCCGAGTTCCAGGAGATCGAGCAGAAGCTGCGTGGCGTGCTCACCGAGGCGGCCGACCGCGCGGCCGGCTTCAAGGGTCACCGCCACGGCGGAGAGCACCTCCTCGTTCCCGCACGCGTCTGATGGCGCGACCGCGGCAGCCCACCGCCACCGATGCCTCGCAGTCCTCGTACCGACGTGCGAGCTTCTGGCTCGACGACCTCGTGGTCTCGGGGCGCGACGACCTCGCGCCCCGGGACCCGCTCACGGCCGACGCGCGCGTCGACGTGTGCATCGTGGGCGGTGGGCTGACCGGTCTCTGGACGGCGTACGAGCTCGCGAAGGCCGACCCGTCGCTGAAGATCGCCGTGCTCGAACGTGAGATCGCCGGGTTCGGCGCATCGGGCCGGAACGGCGGGTGGTGCTCGGCGCTCTTCCCGCGCTCGGCGGCCTCCCTCGAGCGCGAGCACGGCTTCGACGCCGCCGTCGCGATGCGCCGCGCCATGGTCGACACCGTCGACGAGGTGGGCCGCGTCGCCGAGGCCGAGGGCATCGACTGCGACTTCGAGCGGGGCGGCACGGTCGTGTTCGCCCGCACCGACGTGCAGCGACGCGGCGCCAGGGCCGACGTCGACGAGGCGCGCCGGTTCGAGGTCGACCGGCCCGAGTACTGGGACGGACGCACGGTCGCGGCGAGGTTCGGCGTGACCGGGGCCGACGACGGCGATCCGGGGGCGACGTTCGACCCGGCGTGTGCGCGCGTGCACCCGGCGAAACTCGTGCGCGGTCTCGCGGACGTCGTCGAGTCGCTCGGCGTGAACGTCTTCGAGCGCACCGAGGTCGTCGACTGGGCGGCCGGCCGCGTGCGGTTCCGAAGCGTCGACGGCGACCGGGAGGGCACCGTCTCGGCGCGCCACGTCATCATCGCGCTCGAGGGCTACGGCTCGCGACTGCCGAGGGTGCGCCGGCGCATCCTCCCGCTCTACTCGCTCATGATCGCCACCGAGCCGCTGGCCGACGAGGTGTGGGACGAGATCGGCCTCGATCACGGCCAGACGTTCAGCGACTACCGCCACCTGCTCGTCTACGGCCAGCGCACCGCCGACAACCGCTTCGCGTTCGGGGGCCGCGGGGCCAGGTACCACTGGGGCAGCGCGGTCGACCCCGCGTTCGAACGCGTCGACGGCGTGTTCGAGCATCTGCAGCACGCCCTGCGCGACCTGTTCCCCGCCGCGGGCGACGCCCGCGTCACCCACCGCTGGGGCGGTCCGCTCGGCGTCGCACGCGACTGGCACGCGACGGCGAGCTACAACCCGAGGACCGGCGTGGGCTTCGCGGGCGGCTACGTCGGCGACGGGCTGTCGACGACGAACCTCGCCGGCCGCACGCTCGCCGACCTGGTGCTCGAACGGGACACGCCGCTCACGCGACTGCCGTGGGCGAATCACCGCTCGCCGCTCTGGGAGCCCGAGCCGCTGCGCTTCGCCGGGGCGAATCTCGGCATCCTCGGCATGCAGCTGGCAGACCTCGAGGAGCACCTGACCGGCCGGCCGTCGGTCGCGGCGCGCCTCATCGCCCCGCTCACGGGTCACTGACCTCGTCCGCGGACGCGCCGCCGGCGTCGTCACCGTCGGCGAACGCCCACTCGGGGATGGCGCCGGTGCCGAGGTAGGCGTGGAGGAGCCCCGACATCGTGTGGGCGGGATCGATCTCGAGCGCCCGCTCGACGAAGGCGCCCGCCGCCGAGCCCCTACCCAGCGCCCACGCCAGCCACGCCGCCACGCAGAGCGGGCCCGGGCGATGGCGCTCCGGGGCGTGGGCGAGCGCACGCCTGAGCACCGCGATCGCACGTTCGATCCGATCGGGCTCGGGACGCGTCGAGCTCTCCCCGAGCAGCAGCCGGGTGAGGAGCCCGGCGACCGTCTCGGCGCCGCGCTGCGACCACTCCCGGGCGACGAGCTCGCCCACGTCCTCGCCGTGCTCCGCCGCCCGCTCGTTCGCGTCCATGGCGTCGTCGAGCGCCATCGCGCCGATCGCCGGCCCGAACGCGAACTGCAGCATCATCGCGTCGCGGAACGCCGGGCGACCCGTGAGGTGCACGAGCCAGGCGAGCCGGTCGGCGCCCACGTCGGCGGGATCCGCGTCGAGCAGAGCCTCGACCAGTTCGACGGGGTCGGTGAGCGCGCCGAGCCCGTCCAGCAGCCGTTCGACGTCGCGCGGGCGCCTGCGCCGACCGAAGGCGTCGACCCGATCGTCGGCGGCGCAGGCATCGAGCAGGTCCGCCACCCGCGTGGCGAGGTCGGCGTCGGGCTCGGGCAGCGCCGCGAGACCCGCGGCGCCGGCGGGATCGGGCACCCCGCATCGGGCGTCGGAGGCCGCCGGGCTGCACGTGATCATCTCGAGCGGATGCCCCTGCGCCGGCGTCTGCGGATCGAGCACCGAGCCCCATCCGTCGCCCGCCACGCAGAACGCGTCCCGCACGACGAACCCCGCCGACTCGGCGCGAGCGGCGACGAGCTCGAGGAGCGCTCGCTCCGGCATGGCGCCCCGACGGGCGAAGGTGGCCTCCGTGTAGGCGATCGGGACGATCGCGTCCACGCCGGGCATCCGGCAGACGGTGCCCACCATGGCGGAGGCGACCGCGTCGCGGTCGCGGGCCCGCCCGGGCAGGTCGTAGCGCAGCACGCCCGCGCTGCGGTTGCCGCGGAATGCGATGCAGACGAGTGAGCGCATCGGTGCGTGGCCGATGAGGGCCGGGACGAGGGCCAGGAGGTCGTGCGCCGCGTCGGCGCGGATGATGGTGGTCATGCCGCCAGCGTGCGGCCGCGGCATCCGTCACCGAGCCGTCACGGGCGCGCGCGGGGTCGCAGCGACGAGGTTCGTCGTTGTCGAGGACGAGTCAGCGATCGGCGAAGATCTCGGAGACCTCGGCCACCTCGGCGGCGGTCGGACGCCAGGCCGAGCCGGCGGCCGCGTTCTGCCGGATCTGCTCGGGCTTCGTGGCCCCGGCGATGACGCTCGCCAGGGCGGGCTGGGCGAGCATCCACCCGAAGGTGGCCTCCAGCATCGTGAGGCCGCGCTCCTCCGCGAACGCGCGATAGCGGTCGAGCTCGTCCCACGGCGCCTGCTCGACCAGGTACGACCGCTGCCGCATGATCCGGGTGTCGGCCGGTCGCTCGTCGCGACGGAACTTGCCGGTGAGCAGGCCGTTCTGCAACGGGAAGAAGGGCAGGAACCCGACGCCGAAGTGCCTCGCGGCCGGCAGTACCTCGGCCTCCGCACCGCGGGACAGCAGGCTGTACTCGTTCTGCGCCGAGACGAAGCGTGCCGTCCCGAGCTCGCGGGCGAGGAGCTCCGCCTCGGCGAGCTGCCACCCCGACAGGTTGGAGTGCCCGATGTAGCGCACCTTGCCCTCGCGCACGAGGTCGTCGAGCGCGGCGAGCGTCTCGTCGACGGGCGTGCCGGGATCGGGGGTGTGCAACTGGTAGAGGTCGATCCAGTCGGTCTGCAGGCGGCGCAGCGAACCCTCGACCGCGAGCCGGATGTACCGTCGCGATCCGCCGGCGCCCCACGAGGGCAGCGGCGACCGGATGCTCGAGTGCCCGAACTTCGTCGCGATGACGACCTCGTCGCGGCGGCCGCGCAGCGCGTTGCCGAGCAGGGTCTCGCTCAGCCCGTATTCGCGACCGTACACGTCGGCCGTGTCGATGAGGGTGACGCCCGCGTCGAGCGCGGCGGCGACGACCGCGTCGGTGCCCTCCTGGGTCTCGGTGGCGGTGCCCGGGCGACCGAAGTTGTTGCCGCCGAGGCCCACCGACGACACGCGGAGTCCGGAACGGCCGAGGGGACGGTAGTCGAGTCCGGTCATCCGCCCAGCCTACGCGGGCCCGGCCCTTCCGCGCGGCGCCCGGCGACCCGACTCGTCCTCGACAGGCGGCGTTCCGGCGAGCGTTCCGCGATGTCCGATTCCCGCGAGTCGATGTCGGATGCCGCGGCTACCCTCGAACCATGACCAGCGTGTACCTCACCCGCCTCGACAGCCCCATCGGGCGCGTCGAGCTCGTCGGCGACGACGTCGCCGTCACGGCACTCAACATCGAGCGCGACGGCGCCCTCCCCCACGACGGCCGGCCCGAACGCTCGAACGACGTCCTCGACGCCGCCCGCGAGCAGCTCGTCGAGTACTTCGCCGGCTCCCGCACCGAGTTCGACGTTCCCGTGCGGCTCGTCGGCACCCCGTTCCAGCAGGCGGTGTGGGCCGAGCTCGAGCGGCTCGGCTGGGGCGAGGCCACCTCGTACGGCGCGCTCGCGGCCGCGGTCGGCAGGCCCGGCTCCGCTCGGGCCATCGGCGGCGCGGTCGGTGCCAACCCGGTACCCATCATCGTCGGCTGCCATCGGGTGCTCGCGTCCGACGGGCGCATCACCGGGTACTCGGGCGGCGAGGGCGTCCCGACGAAGCTCTGGCTCCTCGGTCACGAGCGCATCGGCTTCGCCGCGTGAGCGTGGTCCCGCGCGCCGAGCTGGTCGAGGGCGACGACGGACTCGTCCGTTGCGCCTGGGGAGCGAGCGACCCCGAGTACCGCCGCTATCACGACGAGGAATGGGGCACGCCGCAGCACGATCCCGTGCGCCTGTTCGAGAAGGTCTGCCTCGAGGGATTCCAGGCCGGGCTGTCGTGGATCACGATCCTGCGCCGCCGCCCCGCGTTCCGCGAGGCCTTCCACGGGTTCGACGCCCATCGCGTCGCCGCCATGACCGAGGCCGACGTCGAGCGCCTCCTCGGCGACGCGCGCATCATCCGGCACCGCGGCAAGATCGAGGCGACCATCCAGAACGCACGCGCGACCCTCGCGCTCGACGTGCCACTCGCCGAGCTCCTGTGGAGCTTCGCCCCGGCGCCGCGCGCATCGTCACCCGGCTCCTTCGCGGAGGTGCCCGCGGTGACGCCCGAGTCGACGGCCATGAGCAGGGAGCTTCGCAAGCGCGGGTTCCGCTTCGTCGGACCGACCACCATGTATGCGCTCATGCAGGCTGCGGGCATGGTCGACGACCACCTCGCCGGTTGCCATCGGGCGCGAGCGGCCACCGCAGTCCCCGGGGCCTGACCGAGCGGCGCGCTCGAGGCGCTCAGGCGACGAGCTCGAGCTCGTGGGGCGCGTCATCCGACGACCGGAGTTCGAGCGTGAAACCCGCTGTGGTGGCCCAGTCGACGAGGTCGCCGAGCGATGCGATGTCGGGTCGCGACTCGAGCAGGGCGCGCGTGAAGCGACCCTTCGCCTGCTTGTTGAAGTGGTTCAGCGCACGCCGGCGCCCATTGGCGTCCTCGGCCACGACCCGGACGAACGCGCAGCCCCCACGGACGGGGGCGGGTCCCAGCTCGACGTAGCCCTCCGAACGCAGGTCGACGATCACACCCTCGTGTGCGGCGAGCCGCTCGGCGATCGCGGCTCGCCAGTACCGGCGCAGGGTCGGCCCCGGCAGACGCGAGTCGTGCGAAAGCCGGTACGCCGGAATCGCGTCGAGCGCGCCGACGAGGCCGAACAGGGCCGAGTGCACCACCACCGTCTCGGCAGCGAACGAGCGCGCCGGCCCGTCGAGGGTGCCGGCCTCGAGCGCGTCGAACAGCACCCCCGTGTACCGGTCGATCGCGGGCATGGTCGGCGACGCTCGGAGAGCGCCGTTCCGATCGACCTCGGAGGCGAGACGCGGTCCGAGCCTCAGCGCCCGCATCATCGCCTCAGGGTCGGCGGCGAGCCCCACGACGCGCTCGACGAGCTCCTCCCGGAGCCCGGTGAGCTCCGGGAACGCGAGCGTCGCCGTGTCGAGCGGCGGACCCTCGCCGCCGTCGCGCTTGGTCTCCGACGGCGGCAGCAGGACGAGCATCTACGAGGCGATGAACGCGAGCGCGGCGTCGACGTTCGAGCCCAGGGATTCGATGCTGTCGATCGTCACGCGCGGCAGCGCCGCGCTTGGTCCCGTCCACGCGGCGTAGCCCTCGAGACTCTGCTCCACGGCGCGCCAGGTGGTCTCGTCGAGGTGCGGCAGGTTGCGCTCCCGCTTCTCGAGCCGTTCGCGATGCAGGCCCTCGTCGGAGCAGACGACCTCGATGACCCGCAGGCGCACCTCGGTGCGCTCGGCGAGGTCGCGCCACTGCAGGCGAGCCGCCTCCGCCGCGTTCACGGCGTCGACGATCACGGTGCGACCGGACTCCAGCTCCTTCTCCGCGATCTGCTCGGCGACGAGGTACGCCGCGAGGCCGGTCGGCTGGTCGGCGTCGATCCCGGCGCGCAGGATCGCCGACTCGATGGGATCGACCGACACGACGGTGGCACCGAGGCGGGCGCCGACGATCTCCGCGATCGTCGACTTGCCCGCACCCGGCAGCCCCGCCATGACGACGAGTTGGGTGACGCTCAGGTCACCGAATTGGCGGTCGATCGGCTGCTCCCCCGGCATCCCGACCTCCTCAGGCGAGTTCGGCGCGGGAGGCGACCACCTGCACCGCGTCGGCATGCACGGACAGGAACCCATCTTCGGCGCTGGCCGTGATCTTCTCACCGCCGGTCAGCGTGACGCGCACCTCGCCGCCGGCGAGGATCGCGAGCATCGGCTCGTGACCGGGCAGGATGCCGATCTCGCCTTCGACGGTGCGTGCCACCACCATGGTCGCCTCGCCCGACCAGACTTCCCGGTCGGCCGAGACGACGCTCACGTTGAGGGCGGCCATGCTCAGCCGTTCTCCTTCTGGATTCGCGCCCAGTTCTCCTCGACGTCGGAGATCGGTCCGACGTTGAAGAAGGCCTGCTCGGCGACGTGGTCGAAGTCGCCGCGGGCAATCGCGTCGAACGACTCGATCGTGTCCTTCAGCGGCACCGTCGATCCTTCGACGCCGGTGAACTTCTTCGCCATGTAGGTGTTCTGCGAGAGGAACTGCTGGATACGACGCGCGCGCGACAC
This sequence comes from Agromyces sp. H66, assembly GCF_004959775.1. Lineage (GTDB taxonomy): Bacteria > Actinomycetota > Actinomycetes > Actinomycetales > Microbacteriaceae > Agromyces. Next base: position 66,801 of record NZ_SJZG01000007.1, on the reverse strand, counting down.
CGTGATCTTGTCCTCCTCGGAGAGCTCGTCGACACCGAGGATCGCGATGATCTCCTGCAGTTCCTTGTTCTTCTGGAGGATCTGCTTGACCGTGGTCGCAACACGGTAGTGGTCCTCGCCCAGGTACCGGGGGTCGAGGATTCGCGACGTCGAGGTCAGCGGGTCCACGGCCGGGTAGAGACCCTTCGACGCGATCTCACGCGAGAGCTCGGTCGTCGCGTCGAGGTGCGCGAAGGTCGTCGCCGGCGCCGGGTCGGTGTAGTCGTCGGCGGGCACGTAGATCGCCTGCAGCGAGGTGATCGAGTGACCGCGGGTCGAGGTGATGCGCTCCTGCAGGATGCCCATCTCGTCGGCGAGGTTCGGCTGGTACCCCACGGCGGAAGGCATACGGCCGAGCAGCGTCGACACCTCGGAGCCCGCCTGCGTGAAGCGGAAGATGTTGTCGATGAAGAGGAGGACGTCCTGCCCCTGCACGTCGCGGAAGTACTCCGCCATCGTGAGGGCCGAGAGCGCGACGCGGAGACGCGTGCCCGGCGGCTCGTCCATCTGGCCGAAGACGAGGGCCGTCTTGTCGAAGACGCCCGCCTCCTCCATCTCGTGGATGAGGTCGTTGCCCTCACGCGTGCGCTCGCCGACTCCGGCGAACACCGACACGCCACCGTGGTCCTGCGCCACGCGCTGGATCATCTCCTGGATGAGGACGGTCTTGCCGACGCCCGCACCGCCGAAGAGGCCGATCTTGCCACCCTGCACGTACGGGGTGAGGAGGTCGATGACCTTGATGCCGGTCTCGAAGAGCTGCGTCTTCGACTCCAGCTGGTCGAAGGCCGGCGGCTTGCGGTGGATCGGCCAGCGCTCGGTGATCTCGATCTGCTCGCCCGGCTCGGCGTTCAGCACCTCGCCGATGACGTTGAAGACCTTGCCCTTGGTGACATCGCCCACGGGAACCGAGATCGCGGCGCCGGTGTCGCGGACCTCCTGGCCGCGCACGAGGCCGTCGGTCGGCTTCAGGGCGATCGCACGCACGAGGTCGTCGCCGAGGTGCTGCGCGACCTCGAGGGTGATCTCGTTGGACTCGTCACCGATCGTGATCGTGGTCTTCAGGGCGTTGTAGATCTCGGGGATCGAGTCGTGCGGGAACTCGATGTCGACGACGGGGCCCGTGACGCGGGCGATGCGGCCGACGGCGCCCGCAGTCGACTCGGCGACCGGCGCGGTTGCGGTGTCAGTCATTCTGCTCTCTCTTTTCTGGATTACTTGGTGGCGACGAGCGCGTCGGCGCCACCCACGATCTCGGAGATCTGCTGCGTGATCTCGGCCTGCCGCGCGTTGTTGGCGAGGCGCGTGTAGTCGATGATGAGCTTGTCGGCGTTGTCGCTCGCCGACTTCATGGCCTTCTGCGTCGCGGCGTGCTTGGCGGCCGCCGACTGCAGGAGGGCGTTGAAGATGCGGCTCTCGATGTACACCGGAAGCAGCGAGTCGAGCACGGTCTCGACATCGGGCTCGAACTCGTAGAGCGGCTGCACCGTGGCATCGGGCTCCTCGACGCCCTCGACCACCTCGAGGGGAAGCAGGCGAACGACCTCGGGGGTCTGCGTCATCATGCTCACGAACCGGTTGTAGACGATGTGGATCTCGTCGACTCCGCCGTCGCTCGCGTCACGCAGGAAGGCCTCGAGCACGGCGTCGGCGATGTCCTTCGCGAGCTCGAACTCGGGGTTCTCGGAGCTGCCGGTCCACTGCTGCTCGGAGGCCCGCCGGCGGAACTGGAAGTAGCCCACCGCCTTGCGACCGACGAGGAAGTACACGACCTCCTTGCCCTGCGAGCGGAGCAGCTCGCTGAGCTCCTCCGCCTCGCGCAGCACCTGCGAGTTGAACGCACCGGCGAGTCCGCGGTCGGACGTGAGGATCACCACGGCGGCCCGCTCGATCGTCTCGGGCTCGGTGGTGAGCACGTGGTCGACGTTCGAGTACGTCGCGACCGCCGAGACGGCACGCGTGATGGCTCGCGAGTACGGCGTCGAAGCCTTCACCCGTGCCTGCGCCTTCTGGATGCGCGAGGCGGCGATGAGCTCCATCGCCTTGGTGATCTTCTTCGTCGTCTGGGCAGACTTGATCTTCTGCCGGTAGACCCGAAGTTGCGCTCCCATGTCTCTCCTGTATCCCTAGAGTCCGATCGACGGCCGAATCGCCTAGCGGCGAGACTTGACGATCTTCTCCTGGTTGACGTCTTCGACGGCGATCGCCTCGAACTGCTCCGACCCGACCGATGCGAGGGGCTTGCCCTCACCGGTCTGGAACTCGAGCTTGAACTTGTCGACCTCGGCCTCGAGCGTCGCGACGTTCTCGTCCGAGAGGACGTTGGTGTCGCGCAGCTCCGTCAGCACCGTGGTGTTGCGGCCGAGGTAGTCGAGGAGCTCGCGCTCGAAGCGCAGGATGTCCTCGACGGGCACCTCGTCGAGCTTGCCGTTGGTGCCCGCCCAGATGGACACGACCTGCTCCTCGACGGGGTACGGCGAGTACTGCGGCTGCTTGAGCAGCTCGGTCAGGCGCGCACCGCGGGCCAGCTGGCGCCGGCTCGCCGCGTCGAGGTCGGATGCGAACATCGCGAACGCCTCGAGCGAGCGGTACTGGGCGAGCTCGAGCTTCAGCGTGCCCGAGACCTTCTTGATGGACTTGACCTGGGCGTCGCCGCCGACTCGGGAGACCGAGATGCCGACGTCGACCGCGGGACGCTGGTTGGCGTTGAAGAGGTCGGACTGCAGGAAGATCTGGCCGTCGGTGATCGAGATCACGTTGGTCGGGATGTACGCCGAGACGTCGTTGGCCTTGGTCTCGATGATCGGAAGTCCGGTCATCGAGCCCGCGCCGAGCTCGTCGGAGAGCTTCGCGCAGCGCTCGAGCAGGCGCGAGTGCAGGTAGAAGACGTCACCGGGGTACGCCTCGCGGCCCGGCGGGCGACGGAGCAGGAGCGACACGGCGCGGTAGGCCTCGGCCTGCTTCGAAAGGTCGTCGAAGATGATCAGGACGTGCTTGGCGTCGTACATCCAGTGCTGCCCGATGGCCGAGCCGGTGTACGGCGCGAGGTACTTGAAGCCGGCCGGGTCGGACGCGGGGGCCGCGACGATGGTCGTGTACTCCATGGCGCCGGCGTCCTCGAGGGCGCCCTTCACGCCGGCGATCGTCGAGCCCTTCTGGCCGATCGCGACGTAGATGCAGCGAACCTGCTTGTCGGGGTCGCCCGACTCCCAGTTGGCCTTCTGGTTGATGATCGTGTCGATCGCGATGGCCGTCTTGCCCGTCTGGCGGTCGCCGATGATGAGCTGGCGCTGACCGCGGCCGATCGGGATCATGGCGTCGATGGCCTTGATGCCGGTCTGCAGCGGCTGGTGCACCGACTTGCGCTGCATGACGCCCGGCGCCTGCAGCTCGAGGGCACGGCGGCCCTCGAGGCCGGTGATCTCGCCCAGGCCGTCGATGGGGTTGCCGAGCGGGTCGACGACGCGGCCGAGGTAGCCCTCCCCCACGGGCACCGAGAGCACCTCGCCCGTGCGGGTCACCTCCATGCCCTCCTCGATGCCGGTGAACTCACCGAGCACGACGACGCCGATCTCGTCCTCCTCGAGGTTCAGCGCGAGGCCGAGCGTGCCATCGGCGAAACGCACGAGCTCGTTCGCCATCACGGAGGGCAGGCCCTCGACGTGGGCGATGCCATCGGCGGCGTCGGTGACGTACCCGACCTCGGTCTTCTGGGCCGCGCCGGGCTCGTATTCCCGGGCGAACTCCGAGAGAGCCGAACGGATCTCGTCGGGGCTGATGGAGAGTTCTGCCATTGCCATTTCCTTCTCTGCGGGCCAGGCCCTTTTCTGTACTGGTTGTACAGCTACTGGTGTGTCGCGGCGAGGGACGCCGGTCGTGTTCGTCCGGCGTCAGCCGGCAAGCTTCTGCCTCAGCGAGCTGAGGCGGCTGGCGACGGAGCCGTCGATGACGTCGTCGCCGATCTGCACGCGAACCCCGCCGAGCATGGCGGGATCGACGATGGTGTCGAATCGGATGCGTCGACCGGCCTGCGCCGAGAGGCTCTGCTCGAGGCGCGAGAGCTGGGCGTCGGTGAGCGGCACCGCCGTCGTGACCGTGGCGACGTCGAAGCCTCGCTGGTCGGCGACGATGGATGCCGCCGTGCGAAGCATCTCGCCGATGCGGCGTCCGCGGGGATCCAGCACGAGGTGCCGCACGATCACGACCGTGGCGGGCGAGGCCTTGCCGGTGAGCAGACGGTCGACGACGGCGGCCTTCGCGGCCGGCGAACCGAGCTTCGAACCCAGCGCGAGTTCGAGCTCGGAATCGGCGGCCACCGTGCGCTCGAAGGAGAAGAGCTCGGCGTCGATGTCGACGCCCTTCCCGGCGGCATCGGCGGCCAGGCGGAACCCGAGCTCCTCGAGCCCGGCGAGGAAGTCGGACGGGCTCGACCAACGACCGGAGGCGACGCTGACCAGCAGCGACGCCGCATCGGCCGAGATCCTGCCGCCGAAGACCGTCTCGACGAGTGCGCGCTTCTGTGCGGCATCCGCCTCGTTGTCGGTGAGGGCGGTGCGCAACTGCGACGTCGCCCCGATGACGCGGCCCGCGGCGAGGAGGTCCTCGGCAACCGGCAGTGCGGCACTGCCGAGCGACGCGAGCGCCGCCCGGGCCCGGGCCAGGGCCTCTCTCGTAGCGCTACCCATGGATTACTTCTTCCCTCCGGCGGTGGCCTCGGATGCCTCGAGGTCGGCGAGGAAGCGGTCGACCACGGACTTCGCCTTCTGGTCGTCGGAGAGCGACTCCCCGATCACGCCCGACGCGAGGTCGATCGCGATGGTGCCGACCTCCGACCGCAGCGACACGAGTGCCGCCTGGCGCTCGGCCTCGATCTGCGCCTGCGCGCTCGCGGTGACGCGGGCGGCCTCGCTCGAGGCCTGGTCCTTCGCCTCGGCGACGATCTTCTTGCCGTCCTCGCGGGCGGTCTCGCGGATGCGACCCGCCTCGGCACGCGCGTCGGCGAGCTGGGCGGTGTACTCCTCGAGCGCCGCCTCGGCCTTGCGCTGCGCCTCGTCGGCCTTCGCGATGTTGCCCTCGATCGCCTCGGCACGCTCGTCGAGCAGCTTCTGGACGCGCGGGAGCGCGTACTTCCAGAAGAAGACGAGGATGATGACGAAGCAGACCGCCGACCAGACGATGTCGTACAGCTCCGGAATCACCGGGCTCTGGGTCTCGCCACCCTCGGTTGCAGCGCTCAGTACTGCATGGAGCACGTTGGCCTCCTCAGTTGGGGCGGGTGGATCAGACGAAGATGAAGTACGTGGCGATGCCGATGAAGGCGAGCGCCTCGGTGAAGGCGATGCCGATCCACATCAGGACCTGGAGGCGGCCGGCGAGCTCGGGCTGGCGGGCGACACCCTCGATCGTCTTGCCGACGACGATGCCCACGCCGATGGCCGGGCCGATCGCCGCGAGGCCGTATCCGACGGTCGCGATGTTGCCGTTGATCTCAGCGAGAACGGTAGTTGCGTCCACGTTTGGGTTTTCCTTTCCTAGGGATGTTCTGGGCGGATGCCCGGGCTCAGTGCTCTTCCGCCACCGCGAGCTGGATGTAGACCGCGGTGAGGAGGGCGAAGACGTAGGCCTGCAGGACGGCGACGAGGATCTCGAACAGCGTGAAGACCAGGCCGAAGGCCAGGCTGCCGACACCGAGGAGCGACCACCAGCCGCCTGCCGTGAAGAAGAAGAACTGCGTCGCCGCGAAGAAGAGCACGAGCAGGAGGTGCCCGACGATCATGTTCATCATGAGTCGGAGCGTGAGCGTGATCGGGCGGATGACGAACGTCGAGATGAACTCGATCGGCGTGACGATGATGTAGACCGGCCACGGGACCCCCGCGGGGAAGAGGGAGTTCTTGAAGAAGTTCTTGGGGCTCTTCTTCACGCCGGCGTAGATGAACGCGACGTAGGCGACGATCGCGAGCACGAGCGGCACGCCGATGACCGAGGTGCCAGCGATGTTCAGGAGCGGGATGACGCCCGTGAGGTTCATGAACAGCACCATGAAGAAGATGGTGGTGAGCAGCGGCAGGAACCGCTTGCCGTCCTTCTTGCCGAGCAGGTCGTCGGCGATGTTCACGCGCACCAGGTCGAGGCCCATCTCGACGAGGCTCTGGAAACGCCCGGGCACGACCCGCATGCGGCGGGTGCCGAGCCAGAACACGAGGATGAGCGCGGCGACCGCGATGAAGCGGACGAGCATGATGCGGTTGATCTCGAACGGCGTGCCCTCGAAGAGCAGGGGCCCCGGGAAGAACTCCGCGATCGACGGACCGTGGAACTCACCATCGTCGGCGGACATCGGTACCAGCAGGTTCAGGGCGTTAGCTAGCAGCGCTATCTCCTGTTTCGGGGCGTGGAGCTCGGCTCTCGCGACGACGAACATCGGGAACGGCTTCCGCACATGCCGGAGCAGGGCGGGAAACCGTGGGGGATCTCCATCACTCTAGCAAGAGTTCTACGAGCAGACGAATTCCACGGGCCACCTCTTCGCCTCGCGGAAGAGTCATTCGTCGCGGGGGGCCTCTGGCAGTTCCACATCGCTCGCGTACGGCAGACGCGACTTCGCGACCACGAGCACGTCGACGACGAGGGAGGCGATGACGCCGGCGACCAGGCTGAGGAAGAGGACGGTGGGGTTCAGCCACTCCGCGTCGCGCAGCAGCACGACGAGCACGATGAAGACGATGAACTTCAGGAGCCATCCGCCGAGCACTATGCCGAAGAAGGCGCCCACGAAGAGGTCGCTCGACGCGAACCGGTTGGCGAGCAGGATGCTCGCCGCCGTGATGCCCATGAAGACCGCCGCCATGAGCGTGCCGACGAGCGCACTCACGAGGCCCTCCGTGCCCGCGAAGACCAGGCCGAGGATGCCGCTCACGACGAGCACGGCCGACGCGAGCGCGGCCCCCCAGGCGAGCGCCCTCCGGAGGACGGGGTTCGAGGTCGGCGTGCGGTCGGCTTCAGGACGTGGGTCGGTCATGGTGCTCCAGTTCGGGGTCGCCCGATTCTAGTCGCCGGCGCGGATCGGCGGCTGGGTGCGCCCCGAGCGAGGACTCGTCGAACCGGTCGATGTGATGCACCGGGATGGGGCCGGTCTCGAGCTCGTCGTACACCGAGGCCTCGGCGGCGACGGGCTCGGCCTCGGCGGCCACCGTCAGCCGCTTCCGGCGCCCGAGGGGGGCGAGCGTGAACGCGGCGCTCACGACGAAGCCCACGCCGAGGAAGACGAAGCCCCACACGGCATCGATGCCGAACAGCGGGAAGACGTAGGTGAGGAGGAATCCGACGGAGGCGACCGCCGTCCACGCATAGAAGATGAGCACGGCGTTGAGGTGCGAGTGGCCCATGTCGAGCAGGCGGTGATGCAGGTGCTTGCGGTCGGCGGCGAACGGCGACTTGCCCGCCCGCAGGCGCCGGATCACGGCGAGGCCGAAGTCGAGCAGCGGGATGACGAGCACCGCGAACGGCAGGAGGATGGGGATGAAGGCGGCGAACAGCTCCTCGAGGCCGACGGAGCCGGGATTGATCTGCCCGGTCACCGAGATGGCGGACGTCGCCATCAGCAGGCCGACGAGCAGCGCCCCGGCGTCGCCCATGAACAGCTTCGCCGGATGCCAGTTGAGCGGCAGGAACCCCACGCACGCCCCCACCAGCACCACCGCGATGAGCGACGCGAGGTTGAAGTAGTTGAGCGGCGAGGTCTGCTGCACGAGGAGGTACGTGTAGAGGAAGAACACTCCGTTCGCGATGAGCGCGACGCCCGCGACGAGGCCGTCCAGGCCGTCGATGAAGTTGATCGCGTTCATCACGAGCACGATCGCGAAGACCGTGATCGTGGCGCTCATCCACGACGATCCGACCGTGATGCCGCCGATGGGGAGCGAGACGATCGAGACGCCCTGCCAGGCGATGAGGCCGGCCGCGATGAACTGGCCGGCGAGCTTCGTCGTCCAGTCGAGGTCCCAGATGTCGTCGGCGACGCCGATGAGCACGATGAGCAGCGCGGCGCCGAGGATCGAGAGCACCTGTCCGGGGTTCTGGAAGATGATCGAGATGTTCGAGAACCTCGTCGATCCGAGCGAGGAGATGAACGCCGCGGCTCCGAACGCCGCGAGGATGCCGACGAACATCGCGACGCCGCCGAGGCGCGGCGTGGGCCGGGTGTGCACGTCGCGGTCTCGGATCTTCGGGTAGAGCCGGTACTTGAGGCTGAGCTTCCACACCAGCACCGAGCCGCCGAAGGTGACGAGCGCCGCGACGAGGGCGAGCAGCAGGAAGAGGGTCATGAGGCGGCGGCATCCGCTTCGTCGGGAGCGTCCGCCGAGGCATCCTCTGCCTGCGCCACGCCGTCGGCCGACGCCGCATCCTCGGCCGGCGCCGCGCCCTCGGCCGGCGCCAGGAGTTCCTCGCCCACGACCGCCGCGATGCGTTCGCGGGTGATGACGCCCGCGCGCACGATGCGCAGCACTCCCCCGTCGCCGTCGAGGCCCGTGGCGTCCACGATCGTGGAGGACGTGTCGCCCGGCCGCTCCCCGATCGGCTCGTAGCCGGTGCCGGCGGGGCCGCCGTCGAGATACACCGACACCGCGTCGCCGAGCATCGCCTCCGCCTCGGCCGCGGTGGTGGCCGACGGCTCGCCCGACCGGTTCGCGCTCGACACCGCGAGCGGGCCGGTCTCGGAGAGCAGTTCCAGGGCGATGGGATTGGCCGGCATGCGCAGCGCGACGGTGCCGCGCGTCTCGCCGAGGTCCCACTGGAGCGACGGCTGCGCGTGCAGGATGACCGTCAGACCGCCGGGCCAGAACTCCGCGACCAGTCGGCGGACCGGCTCGGGCACGTCGCTCGCGAGTGCGTCGAGCGTGGGGATCCCCGGGATGAGCACGGGGGGCGGCGAGGTGCGCTCGCGGCCCTTCGCCTCGAGCAGGCGTGCGACGGCCGCGGGCGCGAACGCGTCGGCGGCGACGCCGTAGACCGTGTCGGTCGGGATCACCACGAGTTCGCCGCGCCCGATCGCACCACGGGCGAGGCGCATTCCGGCGAGCAGTTGGGAGTCGACCGAACAGTCGTAGATGGCAGTCATGACCGCTCGATTCTAGACCCCTGCGCTTGTCATACTCGGGTGATGGCCGCGCTGCTGTTCCTGTTCGATTTCGACAAGACCCTGTACGCGTACGACTTCCGCAGGCGGCTGCCGCGGCTGGCCGAACTCACGGGCGTCAGCCAGTACGCGCTCGCGAAGCGATGGTGGGAGGAGGGCTTCGAGGCCGCCGCGGAGGCGGGCGAGTACGCGTCGACCGAGGAGTACCTCGCGGCCTTCAACGAGGCGACCGGGGGAACGCTCACGGCCGACGGATGGCGCGACGCCCGCCGGGCGGCGATGACGCCCATCCCCGAGTCGATCGCCGCGCTGCGCCGGGCCGCGGAGCTCGGCACGGTGTCGCTGCTCTCGAACAACCCCGTCATCTTCCGCGACTCGCTGCCGGAACTCGCGCCCGAGGTCGCGAGCCTGCTCGGCGCGAACGACCTCGTCTCGGCGGTGCTCGGTGCGCGCAAGCCCGAGGCGCGCATCTACACGCGAGCGCTCAGCCGCTACGGCATCCCGGCCGAGGACGCGATGTTCGTCGACGACTCGGGCGCGAACGTGCGCGGCGCCGAGGCGGTGGGCATCACCGCGTTCCAGCTCTTCGAAGTCGACGGCGGCTACAACACCGACGCGCTCGTCGAGGCGATCGAGGCGTTCGCCGCCGAGCGCGGGGTCGGATGAACGACGGATGCCGCGAGCCCGTGCGGCCCGCGGCATCCGTCGTCCCGGCTCCGGTTCAGCGACGGCCCGCCTTGCGGCGGAAGAGCCACGCTCCCCAGCCGACCGAGATCGCGATGATGGCGACGCACCACCCGACCGCCCACCAGGCCGAGTCGCCGAGCGGGGCATCCATGAGCAGGGCGCGGATCGTCTCGATGACCGGCGTGATGGGCTGGTGCTCGGCGATCGGCCGCAACCAGTCGGGCATCGTCTCGACGGGCACGAAGGCGCTCGAGACATAGGGCAGGAACAGCAGGATGAAGCCGTATCCGTTCGCCGCCTCGGGCGAGGAGGCCGCGAGGCCGATCGCCGCGAACAGGTAGGTGATCGCGAGGATGTAGAGCGCGACCACGCCGAGCACCGCGACCCACTCGAGCGGCGTCGCGACCGGCCGGAAGCCGACGAGGAGCGCGACCGCGATCACCACGGCCGTCGCGACGAGGTTGCGCACGAGGCTCGCCACGACGTGCCCGGTGAGCACCGCCCCGCTGCGGATCGGCATGGTGCGGAAGCGGTCGATGATGCCCGTGGTCATGTCCCGCGAGACCGAGACGGCCGTGGAGGAGGCCCCGAAGCCCGCGCAGAGCAGGATGATGCCCGGCACGACGTAGTCGACGTAGCCGCCGGACGGATCGATGGCGTTGCCGAAGATCCACGTGAACATGAGCATGAGCATCGTCGGCAGCACGACGGCCATGAGCAGCGCCTCGACGTCGCGCACGGAGTGGATGAAGCTCCGGGAGACGAACGTGGACTCCGCCGTGACGGCGCCGAGCCGTGGCCGGGTGGTGGTGGTGGTGGTGGTGAAGGTCGTCATGTTCGTCACTTCGTCTCGAGGAGTTCACGGGGGTCGGACCCTTCGACAGGGCTCAGGGGAACTGCCGCGTCGCGGGCGGTGATGGCCAGGAACACGTCGTCGAGGCTGGGGCGGCGGATGAACACGGACGCGCCGTCTGCGGACGCGGCCGGGCTGCGGTCGAGTTCGTCGACGGCGGCCCGCAGCCCGTGCACGGTGCCGTCGGTCGGCAGTTCCACGACGAGCCCGCCGTCGGCGTCGCGCAGTTCGACGACGTCGCCGCCGATGCGCGCCTTCAGTTCCTCGGACGTGCCCTCGGCGGCGATGCGGCCGCGGTCGAGCACGGCGATGCGGTCGGCGAGCCGATCAGCCTCCTCGAGGTACTGCGTGGTGAGGAAGACCGTGCTGCCGTCATCGGCGAGCGAGCGGATGACGCTCCAGAGTTCCTGCCGGCTGCGGGTGTCGAGACCGGTGGTCGGCTCGTCGAGGAACAGCACGGGCACGGGCACGATGAGGCTGAGCGCGAGGTCGAGGCGACGGCGCATGCCGCCCGAGTAGGTGCCGACCCGGCGGCCGGCGGCATCCGCGAGCCCGAATCGCCCGAGCAGCTCGGCGGCGCGGACGTGGGCGTCACGGCGACCGAGCCCCGACAGGCGACCGAGCATCACGAGGTTCTCGGTCGCGGTGAGCACCTCGTCGACGGCCGCCGACTGCCCGGTGAGCGCGATCCGGCGCTGCACCTCGCCGGGCTGTGCGACGACGTCGTGCCCGGCGACGTGCGCGGTGCCCCCATCGGGCCGCACGAGCGTGGTGAGGATATTGATGGTCGTCGTCTTGCCGGCGCCGTTCGGCCCGAGTAGTGCGAACACCGATCCGGCGGGCACCGCGAGATCGAGTCCCGCGAGCACGTCGGTGCGGCCGAAGCGCTTTCGGAGGCCGACGGCCTGGATGGCGAGGGTCATGGTTGCTCCGTTCATGTCGAAGTCTGCGTATGTGGCAAACTGTTTAGATGATCCACGACGGTTTAAGTAATACACAGTTCTAGACTGTCGTCAACACCGAATCCGGAGATCACCGACGAACGGGAGCCGATGACCAGCGACACGCCCGGCGAGGCCCGCCTGCCCGACCCCGAGCTCCCCCGCGCCGTCGCGCTGGCCTGGGGGGTCGCGGCGCACCCGCAACGCGGTCCCAAGCGCGAACTGTCCATCGAGCGCATCGTCGACGCCGCCATCGAGATCGCCGACGCCGAAGGGCTCGCCGCGGTGTCGATGAGCCGGGTGGCGGCCTCGCTCGGCTTCACCACCATGTCGCTCTACCGCTACGTGACGAGCAAGGACGACCTCATCCTCCTCATGCAGGAGCGAGCGGTCGACGCCATCGCACCCGACGACGAGGTCGAGCGCGCCTGGCGGGAGGGCGTCACCGCGTGGGTGATGGCCCTCAGAGGCGCCTACGCCGAGCATCCATGGGTCGTCGACATCCCGATCTCGGGCCCGCCGATCACGCCGAACAGCCTCGCCATGGTCGACTGGTTCCTCCGCGAGGTGCGGTCGCTTCCACTCAGCGACGGCGAGAAGATGTCGACCCTGCTCCTGCTCACGAGCTACGCCCGGGCGACGAGCGCGCAGGACCGCGACCTGGCGGCGGCCGCGGCGGCGGCCGCGAACCCGAGCGAGGTGACCGGCGAGGACTTCTTCGCGGCGCTCGCCGAGTTCGTGACCCCCGAACGCTTCCCCGATCTGGCGCCCCTCTTCGCGGCGGGCGGATACATCGCCGCGCCCGGCCAGGACGGCGGCGAGCTCGACGACGACTTCGCGTTCGGGCTCGAACGCATCCTCGACGGACTCGAGCACCACATCGCCCGGCTGGAGGCCGGGGAACCGCCGCGCACGACCGAGCCGCCCGCGGCACTCGACCACCCCCGCGACAAGGCGGTGCGCGAGGCCGCACGTGCGCGCCGCGAGGCGGAGCGGGCGCTGCGCGAGGCCCGCAAGCGCGAACGCGAGGCGATCAAGCTCGCGTTCGAGCGCGAGGAGCGCGCGCGAGAGCGGGCCGAGCGGGCCGAGCGGAAGGGATAGCGGATGCCGCGCGTCAGCGCACCGCGGTCGTCGCCCGGTCGCGCAGCGTGAGGTCGCGGTGGTGCGCGACCGCGCGCCAGCCGTCGGCGGCGAGGATCTCGGCGATCGGCGCGGACTGCGTCTCGGCATGCTCGATCACGAGCACGCCCCCCGGATGCAGCAGTTCGAGGGCGCGTTTCGAGAGCACGCGCACGACGTCGAGACCGTCGGGCCCCCCGTAGAGCGCGACCTCGGGGTCGTGCAGGTGCACCTCGGGATCCCGTGGCAGCTCCGCGGCGGGCACGTACGGCGGGTTCGAGATCACCACGGCGGCGCGGCCGTCGAGCTCGGGAAGCGCGGTCGCGAGGTCGCCGAAGACGAGCTCGAGGTTCGGGGCGCCGATCTCGTCGACGTTCCGGCGGGTCCACGGGAACGCCTCGGGCGAGTTCTCCACCGCCCAGACCCGGGCGTGCGGCACCTCGGTCGCCATCGCGAGCGCGATGGCGCCGCTCCCGCTGCCCAGGTCGATCGCGATGGGCTCGGGTTCCGCCGTGGCGCGCAGCGCGTCGATCGCGAGCTGGGTGACCTGCTCGGTCTCGGGCCGGGGCACGAACACGCCCGGGCCGACCGCGAGCTCCAGCGAGCGGAACGGCGCGCGGCCCGTGAGGTGCTGCAGCGGCTCGCGCCGCACCCGGCGCGCGACGAGCGGCTCGAGCGCCGCGGCATCCGCGTCGGAGAGCCGGCCGCCCATCACGAGCCTCGCCTGCACGCCGCCGCGCGACAGGCCGAGCACGTGCCCGATCAGCAGCTCGGCGTCCACCTCGGGGTCGGGCACGCCCGCCGCGGCGAGCCGGGCGGCCGTCTCGTCGCGCACCTGGCGCAGGTCTCGCGCGCGAGCCTGCGACATCCGTTCATCCACGCAATGGAATGTAACGCACCCGTGCCCTGCGGCACCCGGCCCGTAGGCTGGAACCCGGCACCCCGCCGCACGCACCCGAGAGGACGCACCATGGCCAAGGTCTTCGACAACATCACGCAGGTCTTCGGAGGCACGCCGCTCGTCCGGCTGAACCGGGTGACCGACGGGGCCGCGGGCGAGGTGCTCGCGAAGCTCGAGTTCTACAACCCCTCGGCCAGCGTGAAGGACCGCCTCGGGGTCGCCATCGTCGACGCCGCCGAGGCGTCGGGCGAGCTGCAGCCCGGCGGCACGATCGTCGAGGCGACGAGCGGCAACACCGGCATCGCGCTCGCGATGATCGGCGCGGCGCGCGGCTACAAGGTCATCATCGCCATGCCCGAGACCATGAGCCGCGAGCGCCGCGGGCTCCTCCGCGCCTACGGGGCCGAGCTCGTGCTCACGCCCGGCGGCGAGGGCATGAAGGGTGCCGTCGCCCGTGCCGAGCAGATCGTGGCCGACACCCCGGGCGCGGTGCTCGCGAAGCAGTTCGACAACCTCGCCAACGTCGAGATCCACCGCCGCACCACGGCCGAGGAGATCTGGAACGACACCGACGGCGGCGTCGACGTGTTCGTCGCCGGCATCGGCACCGGCGGCACCGTCTCGGGCGTCGGCCAGGTGCTCAAGGAGCGCAAGCCCGACGTGCGGATCGTGGGCGTCGAGCCGGCCGAGTCGCCCATCCTCACCGGCGGACAGCCCGGCCCCCACAAGATCCAGGGCATCGGCGCGAACTTCGTGCCGTCGATCCTCGACCGCGACGTCTACGACGAGATCATCGACGTGAACATCGACCAGGCCGTCGCGATGGCTCGCCGGCTCGGGGTCGAGGAGGGCATCCTCGGCGGGATCTCCTCGGGCGCGACCGTGCACGCGGCCGTCGAGCTCGCGAAGCGCCCCGAGAACGCCGGCAAGACCATCGTCGTGATCATCGCGAGCTACGGGGAGCGATACCTCTCGACGGTCTTGTATGAAGGTCTGCTTGACTGATCGGGTGCCGATCCTCAGGACTCTCAGGGAAGACCTCGCGACCGCTCGCTCGCACGACCCCGCCGCGCGGAGCGATCTCGAGGTCTTCCTCGCGTACTCGGGCCTGCACGCGATCTGGGCGTATCGCCTGACGCATCGGCTGTGGCGTGCCGGGTTCCGGCTGGCGGCGAGGCTGCTGTCGCAGCTCGTCCGGTTCCTCACGGGCATCGAGATCCACCCCGGGGCGACCATCGGACGGCGCTTCTTCATCGACCACGGCATGGGCGTCGTCGTCGGCGAGACGTCGGTCGTCGGCGATGACGTGATGCTCTACCACGGCGTCACGCTCGGCGGGAAGGCACCGCGGAACACGCCGCCCGGGTCGAAGCGGCATCCCACGCTCGAGGACGGCGTCACCGTCGGCGCCGGCGCGAAGATCCTCGGCGACATCGTGATCGGCGCATGGAGCGCGGTCGGCGCGAACGCGGTCGTGACGCGCTCCGCTCCCCCGCACTCGCTCGTCGTGGGCGTGCCCGCGAGCATCAGGCCGCTCTCGCCCGCGACGGCCGATGCGGCGCGGGGCGTGCACGACTGGCACATCTGAGCGGGCGCTGCCCGCTGCCGCCCCGCGCCTCCCGCCTCTGCGCCACTTCGGTGTCCTCTGCGCCAACACAACTGGCGCGATGGGCGCGCACGTGGCGCAGAGCCGCGGGTGGGCTGCGCCCACTTCCGCCTCGCCCCTCAGGCTCCGCGCCACTTCGGTGCCCTCCGCGCCACTTCTGCTGGCGCGATGGGCGCGCAAGTGGCGCAGCGCCGCGAGGGCGGGCAGGCAGCGGCGCGTCAGCGCAGCCGCGGCAGGCCGGCTTCGAGGAGGATGTCGCGGAGCGGGCCGGACTTCCACGCATCCGCCCATTCCCATCGCGCGCAGGCCCACCGCGTCGCAGCCCGCACCTCGTTCTCGCGCGCCTTCTCGTCGCGGACGATCTCGGCGGCGGATCGAAGGTCGCCGTTCCGCCGCGCGTTGCCGAGATACTTGCCGTCGCCGTCCGCCTCACCCCAGACCCCGTGTTCGGGCCAGGCGAAGTCGAGGAACGCGAGCGAACCACTGCGCGGGCGTTGCACGGACCGCTGCAGCTCGGGCTGCGGGAAACCCAGCTCGTCGATCCGGACTCGGCTGAGCGTCTCGAGTGGCGTCTCGGCGAGATGGGTCGCCCGATCGAGTACCGCTGCGACCCTGCGGCTGCCCGGGAACGGCAGCATGGCCGCGAACGCCTGCCGGAGCTCCTCCAGCGTGCACTTCGCGCCGGCCTCGCCGAACCGCGGGCGGTACAGTTCGGCGTCCACGATGGCAAGTGCCGTGAGCAACGGCCGCGTCCGCGCCACCTCGAGCAGCGTGTCGATCCGCGAGGTCGTCGTGACACCATCAGCCGTCATGACGTGCGTGCCGACCCTCCGGACGATCTCGACGACGCCATTGCGCCGTCGACCGGACTTCTTCGTCGCCAGCACGACGACCTCGCGGGGCACACCGCCCACGACGGGCATCCCCTGAAGCACCGCCGCGGTGAATCCGGCGAACACCACGCCGGGGCGCTGATGCGCCACGGCGAAGGCGCGAGTGCGATGCTGCTCGACGGCCGGCAGCTCATCGAAGCCCGTCGGCACGTACACGCCGCGCCGCACCACGACGAGTTCACCGGCGTCGCGCGCGGTCAGGAGCGACGCCGACACTCCGATCGACCGGGCGCGAGCCGACGGGAACACGTCGCCCGGGCCGCGCGGGAGGGCGTCGAGGTCCATGCTCCCGAGCGTCGCAGGCCGCAGGCGCCGCCACGAGGCATCCGCCCGCCCCGTGGACGCGCTCGTGGTGCGCCGCCGTGTGGAGGACGAGTCACCGATCTCTGTGCGCGCCAGGTCGGCGCGCCCTGCGCCACTTCAGCCGGCGCAGGCCCTGCCGAAGTGGCGCAGACCCGCGCGGCTCATTCGTCGCCGATCGCGGCGAGCCGCGCCTCCTCGTCGGCCTGGACCGCCGACTCGATGATCGGCTCGAGCGCGCCGTTCATGACCTGGTCGAGGTTGTACGCCTTGTAGCCCGTGCGGTGATCGGCGATGCGGTTCTCGGGGAAGTTGTACGTGCGGATGCGCTCGGAACGGTCCATCGAGCGGATCTGCGACTTGCGGGCATCGGATGCCGCGGCCGCCTGCTCCTCCTGCTGACGCGCGAGGAGACGCGCCCGGAGCACCCGCATGGCCGCCTCGCGGTTCTGCAGCTGCGACTTCTCGTTCTGCATCGACACCACGATGCCCGTCGGAAGGTGCGTGATGCGCACCGCGGAGTCGGTCGTGTTCACCGACTGGCCGCCGGGGCCCGAGGAGCGGTACACGTCGACCTTCAGGTCGTTCGGGCTGATGTCGACCTCCTCGGGCTCGTCGACCTCGGGGAAGACGAGCACCCCCGTCGTCGACGTGTGGATGCGGCCCTGCGTCTCGGTGACCGGCACGCGCTGCACGCGGTGCACGCCGCCCTCGTACTTCAGGTGCGCCCACACGCCCTGCGACGGGTCGGTCGCGTTCGACTTGATCGCGACCTGCACGTCCTTGTAGCCGCCGAGGTCCGACTCGTTCTGGTCGAGGAGCTCGACCTTCCAGCCCTTCGACTGCGCATACTGCATGTACATGCGCAGCAGGTCGCCCGCGAACAGGGCGCTCTCGGCGCCGCCCTCGCCGCCCTTGATCTCCATGATCACGTCGCGTCCGTCGTCGGGGTCGCGCGGGATGAGGAGCCGCCTGAGGCGCTCCTGGGCCTGGGCGAGCCCATCCTCGAGCGCGGGGATCTCCTCGGCGAACGCGTCGTCCTCCTTGGCGAGCTCCTTCGCGGCCGCGAGGTCGTCCTGCGCCTCCAGCCATGCCGCGTGGGCGTGGACGATCCGGCTGAGCTCGGCGTAGCGCCGGTTCACCTTCTTCGCGCGCGCGGGGTCGGCGTGGAGGGCCGGGTCGGCGAGCTGCTCCTGCAGCTCGCCGTGCTCGGCGAGCAGGGCCTTGACGGACTCGAACACTTACCGGTGGTCGCTCTCGTGCCCGTGCGAGTGCGCGGCGCCGTTGGCGACCGGCATCGACTTCTGCATGAGCAGCAGGAACTCGGCGTTCGACTGGGTCTCCTTCAAGCGCCCCAGCACGGCCTCGAGTGCCTGCTGCGGCTCCAGGCCCGCGAGGGCGCGGCGGAGCTTCCAGGTGATCTTCACCTCGTCGGGCGACAGGAGCATCTCCTCGCGACGCGTCGACGACGCGTTCACGTCGACCGCCGGGAAGATGCGCTTGTCGGCGAGCTGGCGCGACAGGCGCAGCTCGGAGTTGCCGGTGCCCTTGAACTCCTCGAAGATCACCTCGTCCATCTTCGACCCGGTCTCCACGAGCGCCGTGGCGAGAATGGTGAGCGATCCGCCGTTCTCGATGTTGCGCGCGGCACCGAAGAAGCGCTTCGGCGGGTACAGCGCCGACGCATCGACACCGCCCGAGAGGATGCGACCGGATGCCGGCGCGGCCAGGTTGTAGGCCCGGCCGAGGCGCGTGATCGAGTCGAGCAGCACGACGACGTCGTGGCCGAGCTCCACGAGGCGCTTGGCGCGCTCGATGGCGAGCTCGGCGACCGTGGTGTGGTCCTCGGCGGGACGGTCGAAGGTCGAGGCGATGACCTCGCCCTTCACCGTGCGCTGCATGTCGGTGACCTCCTCGGGGCGCTCGTCGACGAGCACGACCATGAGGTGCACCTCGGGGTTGTTCGTCGCGATGGCGTTCGCGATCTGCTGCAGCACGATCGTCTTGCCCGCCTTCGGGGGCGCGACGATGAGGCCGCGCTGGCCCTTGCCGATGGGGGCGACGAGATCGATGATGCGCTGCGTGAGCTTGGTCGGCTCGGTCTCGAGCCGCAGGCGCTCCTGCGGGTACAACGGAGTGAGCTTCTGGAAGTCGACCCGGGCGGCGGCCTCCTCGTTCGACTGACCGTTGACCGAGTCGACCTTGACCAGCGCGTTGTACTTCTGGCGGCTGTTCGACTCGCCCTCGCGCGGCTGCTTGATGGCACCGACGACCGCGTCGCCCTTGCGCAGGTTGTACTTCTTCACCTGGCCGAGCGAGACGTAGACGTCGCTCGGACCCGGGAGGTAGCCCGTCGTGCGCACGAAGGCGTAGTTGTCGAGCACGTCGAGGATGCCGGCGATCGGGATGAGCACGTCGTCGTCGAGGATCTCGGGCTCGACCTCCTCGGCAGCGCCCTGGCCGCGACGCTTGCGGTCGCGGTAGCGGCTGCGCCGACCGCCCTCGCCCTCGCCCTGCTGGGCTTCGCGGCCCTCGCGACCCTCACGGCCCTGGCCGCGGCCCTCTGCGGGCTGCTTGCCGGACTCGGACTCTGCCTGGCGCTCGCGCGCGGGCTTTCCGCCCTGCTCCTCGCCCTTGCGGCCGGCGTCGCCGTTCTGGCGCTCGCCGCCCTGGCCGTTGCGGCCCTGACGCTCCTCGCCGCCCGACTTCTGCTGCTCGTCGCCGCCTCGCTCGGCGCGGTCGCCGCCGCGGCGGCCGCGGCTGCGGCTGCGGCCCTGGCGCGGCTGCTCGGGAGCCGCTTCGCCCTCGCCCTCGGCCGGCTGCGCGCCCCGGGCGCCCTCGCCCGTGGCCGCGGCGAGCTGCTCGCGCACCGCCGCGCGCGCGGCCTCGCGCGCTGCGACATCGGCGTCGGCCGGCACGAGCTCGACGCCCGCGCCGCCGTGGTTCACGTGCTGCAGGGCCGACGTCGACGCGGTGGTCACTCGGCGCGACTGGCGGCCCTGCCGGGCCGGCGGGGCCGCGACGGGGGTGTCGATCGAGGCGTCGGGCTGCCCCGCCTCGCGGGCGGCGCCGTCGGCGGGTACCGCCGCGGGCTGGGCCGCTGCGGTCTCCGCCGTGGTGGACTCCGCGGCGGAGGGCCGGCCCGTCTCGCGCTCGGTCGCGGCGGGCGCCACGGGCTCGGCGAGGGCCTCGACGGCGGACTCGGCGGGCGCCTCGGCCGGCTCCGCCTGCTCGGCCGTCTCGCTCGGTGCCTCGCTCGCGGGTGAGGAGGCGGGTGCTTCGGTCACCGTCTCCTCGTCAGGTGCGTCGACGGCGATGTCCGCGTCCTGGTGAGCGGAGATCAGGTCCACGAGTTCTCCCTTCCGGCGCTTGGAGGCACCCGCGATGCCGAGGGAGGCGGCGAGCTCCTGGAGCTCGGGGACCTTCATGGCGCTCAGTCGGGTGCGGTTCGCCACGCTCACCTCGGCGTGGTCGGTTGCGTTCGTCACTGGGTATGTCCTTTCCCCTGTTCGCGAGAGATGCGACCCAGGAGAGCTGATCGCTGGCACGAGCGATGTCGGTGCGCGGTGGCGCAGACATGCGCGAGAGCGTGAGCAATGAATTGCGGGAAGTGCACGATGCGGCCGGATGACGCGGTGCTGATTGCGTCGCCTGCCGGGTGCGCTGCAATCCTAACACCGAACCGCGACCGGTTCGTGCGCGCGACGCGCCCGGTGCGGCGGATCCCGCCCGGACGCGGCGGCTCAGGACGCGGCGTCGGTGACCGTCGCGCCGAGGAAGTCCACGGCCAGCGGCAGGGCGTGCCACTCGGTGTCGGCGGACTCCTCGAGGAGGCGGATGGCGTCGGCGCGCTCGCTCGGGTCGCTCGCCAGCACGAGGATCGACGGGCCGGCCCCGGAGACGACCGCCGGATGCCCCGCCGCCCGCAGCACCCGGATGAGCCGGTCGGTCTCGGGCATCGCCTGGGCGCGGTAGTGCTGGTGCAGCTTGTCCTCCGTGGCCGCGAGCAGCAGCTCGGGGCTCTGGATGAGCGCGGCGATGAGCAGGGCCGAGCGCGACACGTTGAACACGGCGTCCTCGTGCGGCACCGACTCGGGCTGCAGCGAGCGCGCGAGCGCCGTCGACATCTCGTGTTCGGGCACGAGCACCAGCGGTGAGACGCCGCGGTGCACGATGAGCTTCTTGTGCCGGGGCCCCTCTGGCGTCACCCATGCGATGGTGAGACCGCCGAAGAGCGCGGGGGCGACGTTGTCGGGGTGGCCCTCGAGCTCGGTCGCGAGCTCGAGCAGTTCGTCGGGGGTGAACTCCACGATGCCCGCCAGCAGGCCCTTCGCGGCCATGACGCCGGCCACGATCGCGGCGCCCGAGGATCCGAGGCCGCGGCCGTGCGGGATCGAGTTGTGCGCCACGAGGTGGAGCTTCGGCATAGGCACGCCCGCCCGGTGGAACGTGTGCGCGATGGCGCGCACCACGAGGTGCGACTCGTCGAGCGGCACCTGTCCCTCGCCGACGCCGTGCACCTCGATGCGGTGGTCTGCGGCATCCGTCGCCTCGACGTCGAGCTCGTCGTACCGGGCGAGCGCGAGGCCGAGCGTGTCGAAGCCGGGGCCGAGGTTCGCGCTCGTCGCGGGCACCTTGACGTGCACCGCGCGGCCGACCAGCGACTCGGCGAGCGAGTCCGCGGCGGCGGTCGCGGCGGTCACGACGCGAGCCCGAGCACGTCGGCGATGGCGGCCACGTCGACCGGCACCACGGTGGGCTGGACCTCGGAACCGTCGGGAAGCCGCAGCGCCCACTGGGGATCCTTCAGTCCGTGGCCGGTGACCGTCAGCACGACCCGCGCGCCGGCGGGCACCGCGCCCGCGGCCGAGCGCTCGAGCAGGCCTGCGACCGAGATGGCCGACGCGGGCTCGACGAAGATGCCCACCTCCGCCGAGAGGATGCGCTGCGCCTCGAGGATCTTGTCGTCGTCGATCGCGCCGAAGTAGCCGTCGGTCTCGTCGCGCGCCTGCAACGCGAGCTCCCACGACGCCGGGTTGCCGATGCGGATGGCGCTCGCGATGGTCTCGGGGTGCTTCACCGGCTCTCCGCGCACGATGGGGGCGGAGCCGGATGCCTGGAAGCCGAACATCCGCGGCATCCGAGTCGCGTTGCCCGCCGCGATGTCCTCGCGGTAGCCGCGCGTGTACGCCGTGTAGTTGCCCGCGTTGCCGACGGGGATGAAGTGGAAGTCGGGCGCGTCGCCGAGCACCTCGACGACCTCGAACGCCGCGGTCTTCTGCCCCTCGATGCGGTCGTTGTTCACCGAGTTCACGAGGTGCACGGGGTAGTTCGCCGCGAGTTCGCGCGCGATGTCGAGGCAGTCGTCGAAGTTGCCCTGCACCTGGAGGAGGTGCGCGTTGTGGGCGACGGCCTGGCTGAGCTTGCCCATCGCGATCTTGCCCTCGGGCACGAGCACGGCGGCCTTGATGCCCGCGTGCGTCGCGTAGGCCGCGGCCGACGCCGACGTGTTCCCGGTGGAGGCGGCGATCACGACCTTCGCGCCGTGCTCGACGGCCTTCGTCACGGCCATGGTCATGCCCCGGTCCTTGAAGGAACCGGTGGGGTTCATGCCTTCGACCTTCACCCACACGTCGGCGCCGGTGCGGCGGGACAGCGCCGCTGCGGGCACGAGCGGGGTGCCGCCCTCGCCGAGGGTGACGACGGGCGTGGCATCCGTCACGTCGAGCCGGTCGGCGTACTCGCGGATGACGCCGCGCCACTGGCGGGAGGCCTTGGGGGTGGGCTGGTTCACACTGCTCCTTCGACTCGGAGGACGGACGCGACGGATGCGACGACTGGGCTCTCGGCGAGGGCGGCGACGGTCTCGGCGAGCGCGGACTCCTTCGCCTCATGCGTCCCGATCACCAGCGTAGCCCGCTCGGCCTCGCCGCTCACCGTCTGCTGGAGCTGCTCGACCGAGACGCCGTGCTCGGCGAACACGCGGGCGATCTGCTCGAGCACGCCGGGCTCGTCGGCCACCTCGAGCGTGATGGCGTAGCGCGTGGTGATGCGGCCGATGTCGAGCACCGGCAGCTCGGCGTGCGTCGACTCCGCGGTGCCTGGGCCGCCGATGACGTGCCGGCGGGCGATCGCGACGAGGTCGCCGAGCACGGCGGACGCGGTCTGCACTCCCCCGGCGCCCGCACCGTAGAACATGAGCGGGCCGGCCGCTGCGGCCTCGACGAAGACGGCGTTGTTCGCCCCGTGCACGGCGGCGAGCGGATGGGTCCTCGGCACGAGCGCGGGATAGACGCGCGCCGAGACGCCCTCCTCGCCCGTCTCGTCGTCGACGAGCCGCTCGCAGATCGCGAGGAGCTTCACGACGAACCCGGCGCGCTTCGCGGACTCGACCTGGTCGGCGCTGACGCCCGTGATGCCCTCGCGGTGCACGGCGTCGACCGGGACGCTCGTGTGGAACGCCAGGCTCGCGAGGATCGCGGCCTTCTGCGCGGCGTCGTAGCCGCCGATGTCGGCGGTGGGATCGGCTTCGGCGTAGCCGAGCTCGGTCGCGGTCGCGAGGGCGTCCTCGAGGGAGGCGCCCGTCGTGTCCATGCGGTCGAGGATGAAGTTGGTGGTGCCGTTCACGATCCCGAGGATGCGGTCGATGCGGTCGCCCGCGAGGCTCTCGCGCAGGGGCCGGATGATCGGGATCGCCCCGCCCACGGCGGCCTCGTACGACAACTGCGCGCCGACCTGCTCGGCGGCGGCGAAGAGCTCGGGACCGTGACTCGCGAGGAGGGCCTTGTTGCCCGTGACCACGTCGGCGCCGGAGGCGATCGCCTCGAGCACGAGGGTGCGGGCGGGTTCGATGCCGCCCATGAGCTCGATGACGATGTCGCTGCCGAGGATGAGCGACTCGGCATCCGTGGTGAGGAGTTCGGCGGGCAGTTCGACGTCGCGACGGGCGGACGGGTCGCGCACCGCGATGCCGACCAGCTCGATGCGCGCGCCGATGCGCTGCGTGAGCTCGTCGGCGTGCTCGAGGAGGAGCCGGGCGACCTGGGAGCCCACGGATCCGGCGCCGAGCAGTCCGACGCGGATGGTGCGGTACTCGATCATGCGGTGGCCCCTTCTTCGGAGTCGGATGCGACGGATGCGGACATGCGGTCGGATGCCTCGCCGCCGACGACCGCGTCGAGCCCGGCGTCTCGGGCGAGCAGGTCGGCCTCGGTCTCGCCGCGCACGATGACGCGGGCGACGCCGTCGCGGACGGCGACCACGGGTGGACGCGGCACGTGGTTGTAGTTGTTCGCGAGCGACCAGCAGTAGGCGCCGGTCGCGGCCACCGCGAGCAGGTCGCCGGGGGCGACGTCGTGCGGCAGGTAGTCGGCGTCGACGACGATGTCGCCCGACTCGCAGTGCTTGCCGACCACCCGCACCAGCGCGGGCGGTTCCTCAGAGACCCGCGACGCCACGCGGACGGTGTAGTCCGCGCCGTACAGCGCGGTGCGGAGGTTGTCGCTCATGCCGCCGTCGACCGACACGTAGTGACGCCACCCGCCCTCGATCGGCACGGGCTTGGTGGTGCCGACCGTGTACAGGGTGATGCCGGCGGGGCCGATGATCGAGCGTCCCGGCTCGAACGCGAGTCGCGGCACCGGCACGTCGTGCGCCCGGCACGCACGGGCGACGGCCTCGGCGATGCCGAGTGCGATCTCCTCGATCGGCGCGGGCTCGTCGGCCGACGTGTAGGCGATGCCGAATCCGCCGCCGAGGTTCAGCTCGGGCACCGGCGCCACCCGGGCGAGCTCGGCGTGCGCGGCGAGCAACCGCTCGGCGGACTCGGCGAATCCGGCGGAGTCGAAGATCTGCGAGCCGATGTGGCAGTGCAGCCCGAGGAAGTCGAGCGACGCGTGCGACCGGATGCGCTCGCCGAGTTCCGCGGCGCGCTCGAGCGAGACGCCGAACTTCTGGTCCTCGTGCGCCGTGGCGAGGAACTCGTGCGTCGAGGCGTGCACACCGCTGTTCACGCGGAGCCGCACGCGCTGCACGCGGCCGGCGCGCGCCGCGGCATCCGCCACCCGTTCGATCTCGACCTCGCTGTCGATGATGATCGCCCCGACGCCGGCGGCGACGCCGCGCTCGATCTCGGCGATCGACTTGTTGTTGCCGTGGAAGCCGATGCGGACGGGGTCGGCTCCGGCGGCGAGCGCGACCGCGAGTTCGCCGCCCGTGGCGACGTCGACGCCGAGGCCCTCCTCGGTGACCCAGCGCACGACGGCGCCCGAGAGGAACGCCTTGCCCGCGTAGTACACGGTCGCCCCGGTGCCGACGGATGCCGCGGCGCGTTCGAACGCGGTGCGGATGCGTGCCGCGCGGGCCCGCGCGTCGGTCTCGTCGACGACGTAGAGGGGCGTGCCGAACCGCTCGGCGAGCGAGGTCGCCGTCACGCCGCCCACGACCAGCCGCCCGTCGGCATCGCGGTGCGTGCGCGCAGGCCAGACGTGCTGGGCGAGCGCGTTGGCGTCATCGGGAACGCGGAGCCATGCGGGACCTGCTGCGCTGGATGCCACGGGAAAACCTCACGGGACGGAACTGGTCGATGGGTCGCTCGCGGCGAGCGAACCCGGATCGGTTCCTGAAGCCTGCTGCGTGCCGCCCTTGTGGGGAGGCCTCCCCGAGTCTACCGAGGCTCGTATGCCGGGCCGAATCGGTGACGCCCCGCGGCGCGCTCGTTCTGCCGGTCGCCCCGGACCTTCACGAGCGAGAGTCGAGGTGATCCGCACCGCTCGTGCCCGTCTCCCGGCACGGTGCGGCTCCCGAGTTGAGGCCATCCGCACCGCGCGTTCCTTCCACCGGTGCAGATGAGCTCAACTCGTGCCGCCAGTCGCAGCCGCCCGTGCGCCAAGTCACTGCTCTCGTCAGTCGCAGCTGCCCGTGCGGGCGAGGCTCGCCTCATCGAGCATCAGGGCCTGCGCCCGCAGCTCGACGGTCGCCGTGCCGGGCGAGATGGCGATGTCGTGCACCTCGACGCCCTCGGGCAGGTACTGGGCGACGCAGATCGAGAGCGGGTCGTCGCCGAGCAGCCGGCCGACGACCACCGACACGTCGACGACGCCGGCGCCCGACGTGAGCTCGACGCCCTCGGGCAGGAGCAGGACGCTCTCGCCGGCCGCCGTCGGGCGGGCCGTCGCCGTGTAGTCGAGGCTGAATCCCAGGATGTCGATGGTGCCCGCGTACCCGACGAGGCCGTCGCCGAGCGTGAACGCCCCGTTGACGGCGGGAACCGACACGAGCGCGTTGAGCGACTCCTCGTCGACGGTGATCGTGCCGACCACGGACTCCACCGGCGACGCGAGATCGACGGGCACCCCCTCGCCGACCACGTCGACCGCGACCGAGGCGCTGTTCACCCGGAGCTCCGGCGCGCTGATCTCGACGCGATCCATCGTGCCGGCGAGGTACTGCGCGATCACCGAGAACCCGCCGATCTCCACGTCGACCTCGCCGTCGATGCCGTCGGGCAGGTTGGCACGGACCTGCTGGGCGAACCGATCCTCCGCGATGCCGCGCGCCACGACGTCGGCCACGACGAGCAGCGCCGCGAGCACGACCACGATCGCGGCGAGCGTCCCCCACAGGCGCCCCGCGCGCCGGCGCGGCCGCGCGGACGTGGGCGCGGACATCACATGCGCTCGGGCGCCGAGACGCCGAGCAGGTCGAGGCCGTTGCGGATGACCTGACCGGTCGCATCGTTCAGCCAGAGTCGGGTGCGGTGCAGGTCTCCGACGGGTTCGTCGCCGAGCGGCAGCACGCGGCAGTTGTCGTACCAGCGGTGGTAGAGGCCCGCGAGCTCCTCGATGTAGCGCGCGACCCGGTGCGGCTCGAGCAGCTCGGCGGCGTGGGCGACGATGCGCGGGAACTCCTGCAGCCCGCCGAGGAGCGCCGACTCCGTCTCGTGCGTGAGCAGTTCGGGCGCGAAGGTCGAGCGGTCGACGCCGACGGATGCCGCGTTGCGGTCGACCGCGGCCGTGCGCGCGTGCGCGTACTGCACGTAGAACACGGGGTTGTCGTTCGTGCGGCGGGTGAGGATCTCGGGGTCGATCGTGAGCGGCGAGTCGGCCGGATAGCGCGCGAGCGTGTAACGCAGCGCGTCGGTGCCGAGCCAGGCCTGCAGGTCGTCGAGCTCGATGATGTTGCCGGCGCGCTTGGAGAGCTTCGCGCCGTTGATGCTCACCAGCTGGCCGATGTACACCCGGATGTCCCGCTCGGGATCGTCGCCGGCCGCTCCGGCGAGCGCCTTGAGCCGGTGGATGTACCCGTGGTGGTCGGCGCCCAGGAGGTAGATCTTCTTCGTGAATCCGCGGTCGCTCTTGTCGAGGTAGTAGGCCGCGTCGGCGGCGAAGTACGTGTACTCGCCGTTGCTGCGCCGGATGACCCGGTCCTTGTCGTCGCCGAAGTCGGTCGTGCGCACCCAGACCGCGCCGTCCGCATCGAAGACGTGCCCCTGCGCGCGCAGGCGCTCGACGGCCGTGTCGACGTCGGAGAGCCCGTCGTCGCCGCGGTCCTGCAGGCGGCGTTCGCTCGTCCAGACGTCGAAGTGCACGTTGAACCGCTCGAGCGACGCGCGGATCTCGGCGAGCTGCAGCTCGTACGCGATCTCCTTGGCGGTGTGCAGCGCGACGTCGTGCGGCAGCTCGAGCAGGTGCGGCTCGCGCTCGAGCACGTGCGCCGCCAGGTCGGCGATGTACCGGCCGGGGTACCCGTTCTCGGGCGTGGGTTCGCCCTTCGCGGCGGCGAGCACCGACGCGCCGAAGTTGTCCATCTGGGTGCCGGCGTCGTTGATGTAGTACTCGTTGGCCACGACGGCGCCGGCCGCGCGCAGCACGCGGCTCATCGCGTCGCCGAGCGCCGCCCAGCGGGTGTGGCCGATGTGGAGGGGTCCGGTGGGGTTCGCCGAGACGAACTCCAGGTTGATGACCTGGCCGGCGAGTGCGTCGCTGTGCCCGTACGCGGCCCCCGCGTCGACGATCGTCTTCGCGAGCGCGCCGGCAGCGGCGGCGTCGAGCCGGATGTTGATGAAGCCGGGGCCGGCGACCTCGGCGCTCGCGACGCCCTCGACGTCGCCGAGCGCGGCGGCCAGCTCCGTGGCGATCTCGCGCGGGCGGGCGCCGAGCGGCTTCGCCACGCGCATGGCGATGCTCGAGGCCCAGTCGCCGTGCTCCCGGAGCTTCGGTCGCTCGAGCGTCACCTGATCGGCCGTGAGCGTGAGCGGCACCTCCTCGCCGGCCGCCCGACGTCGCTCGGCGATCCCGTTCACGAGGTCGAACAGGATGCGCGAGAGGTCGTCGGGAGTCACCCGCAAATCCTATCCGGCGCGGTTGGTAAGGTTCGTCACATGCCGCGCCCGATCCGCCTCGCCACCGCCCGCTCCGCCGGCCTCGTACTCGTCGCCGCGGCATCCGTCGCCCTGCTGGCGGGATGCACCGGCCGGATGCCGGGACCGACCGACACGGCCGCCCCGACCACCGTGCCGGCGAACCCGAGCGAGACGAGCGTGCCGGCGCCGCCGACCGAGACGGCGGAGCCGCCCATCCCGTTCGAGATCGCCTGCGACGCGCTCATCACCGCCGACCAGCTCTACGCGTTCAACCCGAACTTCGGCGTCGACCCCGGCTACCAGCCGCAGGCGGCCGCGATCGTCACGGCGGTCGAGGAGGACGCGGGCACCGCGTGCGGCTACCTCAACCAGACGAGCGGCGACGTCATCGAGATCGCCGTCGCCACGCCGACCGAGCAGGCCGGTGAGGCACGCCGGAACGACGCGGCGCTGACGAGCAAGCCCGTGCCGACATACGGTACGCCCCCGGAGGTCGAGGGCTACTTCCACGTGGTCGGCGGCTCCGGCGAGGCGCAGGTGTTCAGCGGTCCGTACTGGATCGTGATCGACTCCCCCGCCCTGTTCGAACCCGGCGACGCGCAGCAGCTCGTGGCGTCGGTGCTCCAGAACCTGCCGGCCGCCTGATCGGACGACGACGGTGACGGCCAACTCCGCGACGGGCACGCCCTCCTGGCTGGGCGCCGTGAACGATCGCGCCGGACTCGCGGTGCTCCTCGAGCAGGGGCCGCTGACCCGCAACCGGATCTGCGAGCTGGTCGGGGTCTCGAAGCCCACGGCCTCGCAGATGATGTCTCGGCTCCTCGCCGCGGGGGTGATCGAGGAGCGTGGTCGCACGTCGGGGTCGGCGGGCCGCAGCGCCGTCGTCTACGCCGCGCGAACCGACCGTCCGCTCGGCGTCGCCCTCGATCTCGACGCCTTCGAGCTGCGCGCGACCGTGGTCGACGCGACCGGCGCAGAGCGGCCGGTCGTGCGGTTCGGCCTGCCACGCGACCCGACCGAACGCTCGCCGGTCGACGAGGTGATGCGGGCGATCGCCGAGGCGAGCGCCGCCGCCGGCACCGACCCCGCCGAGGTGCACTCGGTGTGCATCGGCATCCCCGGCTACGTCGACCCCGGCGAGACCGGCGAGCTGTTCAGCGAGACGCTGCCCGGCTGGCCCGTGCGCGGCCTGCGTGCCATCCTCGAGACCGAGCTGGATCGCACCGTGCACATCGAGAACGACGTGAACCTCGCGGCGCTCGCCGAACGCGAGCACGGAGCGGGCGCCGACAGCGACGTGTTCGTGCTGCTGTGGCTCGGCAACGGCGTCGGCGCGTCGTTCGACGTGGCCGGCGACCTGCACCGCGGCAGCTTCGGCGGCGCCGGCGAGATCGGCTTCCTCCCGCTGTCGGTCGAGGCGAACGCGATCGACCCCGGCGCCAGGACCGTGCAGGATCTCGTCGGCGGACGCGCGGTGGCCCTGCTCGCCAGGCGGTACGGCATCGAGGCGAGCGGCTACCACGCGACGCGTGCGGCGCTCGAGGCTCCCGGGTCGCAGCAGGCCCGCGAACAGGTCTTCCGCGCGCTCGCCGAACGGGCGGCGCACATCGCGCTGCCGCTCCTCGCGATCCTCGACCCCGGCCGCCTCGTGCTGGCCGGTCCCTCGGCGAGTCTCGGTGGGCCCGCGTTCGCGTCCGAGGTCGGCCGCGTCATCCGGCGCATCAGCCGCTGGAGCCCCGACGTCGTCGCGACGGGCGTCGACCGCGACCCCGTGCTGCGCGGCGCGCGGCTCCTCCTCGCCGGGAAGGTGCGCGACGAGCTCCTCGACACGGTCGCGAGCGTGAGCCTGGCCTGAGGCGCCGACGTCCGACGGCCCCGCCGGTGTGCGGATCGGAGCCCGCGCAGTGGTAGTCTTTCCAACTGTGCGCCTCCGTAGCTCAGGGGATAGAGCGCCGGTTTCCGGTACCGTAGGTCGGGGGTTCGAATCCCTCCGGGGGCACGTTGTGATGAGTCGGATCCGATCAGGTCGCTGAGGATCCGGCTCGTTCCGTCTGCTCCTTCGGCAGGAGGAGTGCGAGGCCGAGGCCGGTCTCGATCGCGTTGTAGCCGCGCACCACCTGCAGGTAGGCGGCGACCACGAACGAGGTGCCCATGAGTAGCATCCACTGCAGCACCGGGTGAGCACCTCCGACTCCGACCCCAACGAAACGACGGCGCCGCACGTCTGAGAAGATGACGGCGGAATCGCCGCCGTCGGGAGGAGCGCAGGTGGCCCGGGCGTGGGACGAGGTGGCGACGACGCTCGTCGTCGAGCGCGGCGACGCGCTCAGTCGCTACGCGTACCTGCTCACGGGCAGCGTCGACGACGCGGCCGACCTCGTGCAGGAGGCGCTGGTGCGCACGTTCGGCACGCCACGCCTGGGCATGACGCTGCCGAGGGCCGAGGCCTACGTGCGTCGGGCCATCCTGAACGCGGTCATCGACCGGTCGCGGCGCGACGGCACGTGGCGCAACGTGCGGCACCTCGCCGTGGTGCCGGCTGCGGTGGACTCGCCCGCGTCGGCGACCGACGAGCGGCTCGATCTCATCGACCGGATCCGGCGGCTCGCGCCCCGGCAGGCCGCGTGCATCGTGCTGCGCTACTACGAGGACCTCACGGTCGACGGGGTGGCGCAGGTGCTCGGCATCAGCTCGGGAGCCGTCAAGCGGTACCTGAGCGACGGCCTCAAGGCGCTCTCCTCGTCCATCGATCCAGCGGGCGCACGCGCCGCGCGGAGCGGAGGCAGCCATGTCGGCTCCTGACCCGAACGAGCCCGGCGGGCTCGGCGAGCGGCTGAAGCGGGCAGCGGATGCCGCGACCCCGAGTCCGATCGACGTCGACGTGATGTTGCGCCGCAGCCGGGCCGCCCGACGCACCCGGCGCACCGCGCTCGTTCGCGGGGCCGGCGCGGTCGTCGGCGTGCTCGCGGTCGCGGGACTCGCGTTCGGCCTCCAGGGCATCGCCGGTCCTTCGGCGACCGACGGGCAACTCGCGCTCGAGTCGGACGAGTCCGGGGGGATGACACCCGAGGCCGCCGAGGACGGCGCGTCCGAGGAGGCCACCGGACCCCGGCTCCCGGCCCCGTACGAGGTGAATCGCTGCGGCGCCCCGGTCGCTCCGCCGACGGATGCCGCGGCGAGCCCGCTCGCCGTCGCCGTCGCCCCTCCGCCCGGCGCGGTGCCGCCCGGCACCTCCGCAACCGTCACGATCACGGTGACCAACCTGGGCGACGACGTCGTGTCGGGCACCCTCGCGGCCGATCCGCCCGTCACGGTGGCGAGCGCCGGCATCACGGTCTGGCATTCGGATCCCGTGGGCGACGCAGCGGCGATCCCCGTCACCCTCGCGCCCGGCGCGTCGGTCTCGCTCGAGACGGTGCTGGAGACGCGGTCCTGCACCGAGGCGGATGACGCCGGCGGGTCGCTGCCACCCGACCTGCCGGCGCTCGCGCCCGGCGAATACGGGCTCGGCGTGGTCGTCTCCTTCACGGACCCCGACGGAGCGGCCACCGTGCACCTGGTGTCTCCGCTCGCGCCGTTCGCGGTCGGCTGAGCACGGGGCGACGGCGCCCACCACGTGGACGCGGCATCCGCGCGCCGCATAGACTCGGAGGCGTCCGCTCGGCCCGGGGGAAAGGCACTGGTGCATGGCATCCGTTCGTGGCAGCTCGGTGGTGCTCGGGATCGCGGTGGGGGCAGTGCTCGGCCTCGCGTCATCGACCATCGCGTGGGCTGAAGACCCGGTCGACTTCGGGTCGACGCCCATCGTCGACACGGTGGGGGCGCTCGACGGCCGAACCGACGAGGTCATCGAGGCCATCGACCGGGCCGCCGATCGCAGCGGCCGGCAACTGTTCGTCGCCTACGTCGACGAGTTCACGAATCCCGAGGCCGCCGACACCTGGGCGAACGACACCGCGATCGCGAACAACATGGGCACGGAGGACTACCTGCTCGCGGTCGCCGTCGAGGGGCGGGCCTACTACCTCTCCGCCGACGGCGGGTCCTCGCTGTCGGACGACGAGCTCGACCGACTCCAAATCGAGGTCATCGAGCCGCGCCTCCGCGACGAGGACTGGGCCGGCGCCGCCATCGCGGCCGCCGACTTCCTGGGCGGTGGATCCGGCGGCGCCGACGGCGGAGGCGGCTGGGGCTGGGTGTGGTTCATCGTCATCGCAGCCGTGGTCGTCGCGATCGTCGCCATCGTGCTCGCCCGGAGGAGGAAGCAGCGACCCGAAGCCGAACAAGGCCCGCCGCCGCCCTCGATCGAGGAGCTGCGCCGGGAGGCCGGAAGCGCGCTCGTCGCGGCCGACGACGCCGTGAAGACGAGCGAGGAGGAGCTCGCCTTCGCCGTCGCCTCCTACGGCGACGAGGCGACCGCGGAGTTCCGCACCGCCCTCGACGGCGCCAAGGCGAAGCTCGCCGAGGCCTTCGCGCTCCAGCAGCGGCTCGACGACGCCGAGCCCGACACCGAGGAGGAACGCCGCGCCTGGTACGGCGGCATCATCCGCCTCTCCGACGAGGCCGACGCGCTGCTCGACGCCCAGGCCGAGCACTTCGACGCGCTGCGCGCGCTCGAGCGCAACGCGCCCGCCGAGCTCGAGCGCGTGCGCGCCGAGGCCGACGCCGCGCAGGCCGCCGTGGCCCCGGCCGCCGAGCGGCTCGCCGCGCTCACCGCGGTGTATGCGGCATCCGCCATCGCCCCCGTCGCCGACAATCCCGCACAGGCCGAGGGCCGGCTCGCGTTCGCACGCGAGGCGCTCGACGAGGCCGCCGCAGCGCTCGCCGCCGGCCGGGCGAACGACGCCGCCGTCGAGATCCGCGCGGCCGAGGAGGCCGCCGACCAGGCCGCACTCCTCAGCAACGCCGTCGACCGGCTCGCCGCGGACCTCGCCGCGGCCGACCAGGCGGTCGCCGCCGGAGTCGCCGACCTCGAACGCGACGTGCAGACCGCGCACGGGTTCGGCACGAGCGCCGTCGCCCAGCTCGCCGAGCGCGTGGCCTCCGATGCCGCACAGCTCCGATCCGCCATCGACGGGCCCGGACGCGACCCGCTCGCGGCACAGGCTCGCCTCGAGCAGGTGAACGCCGAGATCGACGCGGCCATCGCCGGCGCGCGCGACGCCGCCGAGCAGCGCGCCCGCGCCGAAGCCCAGCTCGGGCGCTCGCTCACCGCCGCCCGCGCACAGGTGCAGGCCGCCGAGGACTACCTCGTCGCCCGCCGGGGCGCCGTCGGCGCCGAGGCGCGTACCCGCCTCGCCGAGGCCGGGCGACTGCTCGTGGAGGCGGAGGCGGTCGCGGCATCCGACCCCGCGAGCGCGCTCGCCACCGCGCAGCGCGCCGAGTCGTTGGCCCGCACGTCGCTCTCGCTCGCCCAGCAGGACGTCGGCGGATTCGGAGCGAGCGCGGGCGGCGGCTTCGGCGGCGGCGTGCCCACCGGCAGCCGAGGCGGCGGCGACCTGTTCGGCGCGGTGCTCGGCGGAATCCTCATCAACTCGGTGCTCGGCGGAGGCGGAGGCGGGTTCAGCGGCGGCAGCCGGAGCGGCGGGTTCAGCGGCGGCAGTCGCAGGAGCGGCGGCTTCGGCGGCGGCTTCGGCGGCGGCGGACGACGGTCGCCCGGCAGCTTCGGCGGCTCGGGCACGCGCTCCCGCCGTGGCGGCGGAGGGCGATTCTGACCACCGAGACCGACACGACCACGACCTGACGACCAACGATCACCACGGAAAGGAACCACCATGACGAAGCAGTCCATCTTCGGCCGCATCTCACAGCTCCTGAGGGCGAACATCAACG
Source organism: Agromyces sp. H66 (assembly GCF_004959775.1). GTDB lineage: Bacteria > Actinomycetota > Actinomycetes > Actinomycetales > Microbacteriaceae > Agromyces. The sequence continues at coordinate 33,129 of NZ_SJZG01000007.1, read as the reverse complement.
CGCTCATCGACCAGGCCGAGGATCCGCGGGTGATGCTCGACCAGATGGTGCGCGACTTCACCAACTCGATCGCCGACGCCGAGGCCGCGATCGCCGAGACGATCGGCAACCTGCGCCTGCTCGAAGACGACCACCGCGAAGACGTCGAGGCGGCGCGCGAGTGGGGCGAGAAGGCCCTCGCCGCGAGCCGCAAGGGCGACGAACTGCGCTCGGCAGGCGACGCCGCGGGCGCCGACAAGTTCGACAACCTCGCGAAGGTCGCCCTGAGCCGGCAGATCTCGGCCGAGAACGAGGCGAAGGCCGCGGAGCCGCAGATCGCCGCGCAGACCGAGGTGGTCGAGAAGCTCAAGGCCGGCCTGAACGGCATGAAGGAGAAGCTCGTCCAGCTGCAGAACAAGCGCTCCGAGCTGATCGCGCGTTCGAAGACGGCCGAGGCGCAGAAGCAGGTGCACGATGCGATCAAGTCGATCGACGTGCTCGACCCGACCAGCGAGATCGGGCGCTTCGAGGACAAGATCCGCCGCGAGGAGGCCGTCGTGCGCGGCCAGGCCGAGCTCGCGGCATCCAGTCTCGACGCGCAGTTCAACGAGCTCGACGACCTGGGCGAACTCACCGAGGTCGACGCGCGCCTGGCCGCGCTGAAGGCCGGCGGCTCCTCGCAGGGCCAGCTCTCGAGATGACGCGGAGAATCGGTGCCGGATGCCGCGACCCACGCCGTGGGTCGCGGTATCCGTCGTCCGACCGCGCGGGACGCGTCGCAGCAGGCCCGCGTCGTGCTCGACCGCGGCGGCATCGGGCGCGATACTGAGAGCCATGCCCGCAACCTTCGTCGTCGTCCCCCTCTGGCAGGGTTCCGTGTCCGCTCGTGCGATGAGCCTTGCCGACGGGGCGACCGCCATCCAGGGCGACCTCCCATCCGCCGCGACCATCGCCGTCGACGTACCGGCCGAGGCCGGCGACTCCCTCGGCACCGGCGTTCGCCGGTACAGCGCGCTGCGACGCGTGCGGGAACGCATGGAGGAGTCGCTCGCCGGCGTGCCCGACTGGGCGTTCACGATCGGCGGTGACTGCAGCGTCTCGCTCGCCGCGGTCGCGCACGCATCACGGCGGACGGGCGGCGACCTGGCCGTGCTCTGGCTCGACGCGCAACCCGACCTGAACACGCCGGAGTCGTCGCCGTCGGGCGGGTTCGGCGGCATGACGCTCCGCGCGATCGCGGGCGACGGCGCCGAGGGACTCGCGCTCGACGAGGCGACGCGCGTCGCCGCCCGGCGCCTCGTGCTCGGCGGGATCCGGGCGATCGACGACGAGGAGCAGCGCTTCATCGACGAGCGGGGCGTGGCGGTCCTCACCGTGGACGACCTCTCGGATCCGGCGGTCGTCGTCGGCGCGCTCGAGCAGACGGGTGCCGCGAACGTGTTCGTGCACGTCGACCTCGACGTGCTCGACCCGTCGGCGCTCGCGGGACTCCCCTACCCCATGCCGTTCGGCGTCGACGCCACCGCCCTCGCGGCGCTCCTCCGCGCGGTGTCCGCCCGCTTCCCGCTCGCCGGGGCGGCGATCGCCGGCTTCGCCCCCGCGACGCCCGACGCCGCGAGCGACGACCTGCCCACGATCCTCCGGCTCGTCGGCGCACTCACGTCGGGTGCGCGAGCGGCGCGCGACGGCGCGGAGCGGGTGGCTGATGCGGAGCCCGAGTCCGACGCGGAGCGCCAGGCCGACGCGGTCTGACGCGGCAACCCCACCGAGAGGAGACACATGGAGCGCGAGGTGGACGTCGTCGTCCTGGGCGGCGGCCCCGTCGGTGAGAACGTGGCCGACCGGGCCCGCGCGGGCGGCCTCCAGACGGTGATCGTCGAGCGCGAGCTCGTCGGTGGCGAGTGCTCGTACTGGGCGTGCATCCCATCGAAGACGCTGCTGCGCAGCGCCGCCGCGCTGCGGGCCGCCCAGCGCGTGCCCGGTGCGGCCGAGGCGATCACGGGATCGCTCGACGTGTCGGCGGTGCTCCGCCGACGCGACTACTGGGTCTCGGACTGGACCGACACGGGCGCCGTCGGCTGGCTCGACAGCGTCGGCATCGAGCTCGAACGCGGAACCGGCCGCCTCGACGGGCCCCGGCGCGTCGTCGTCGATCGACCCGACGGCACCGAGGTCACCCTCATCGCCCGACACGCCGTCGTGGTCTCCACGGGCTCCGACCCGGTGGTGCCGCCCATCCCCGGACTCGCCGAGGCCCGCCCATGGACGAGCCGCGACGCGACGAGCGTGCAGGATCCGCCCGCCCGCCTCGCCATCATCGGCGGCGGCGTCGTGGCCACCGAGATGGCGACCGCCTTCGCGGGCTTCGGCACCGAGGTCACGGTGCTCGTGCGCAGCCGCCTGCTCGGCGGCTTCGAGCCCTTCGCGGGCGAGGCCGTCGCGGCGGGACTGCGCGGGCTCGGGGCATCCGTGCGGCTGGGCGTCGAGCCGACGAAGGTCGAGCGCACCGCGGCGGGCGAGGTGGTCGTCACGCTCGACGACGGCTCGACGGTCACGGCCGACGAGGTGCTCGTGGCGACCGGTCGCGCGCCTCGCACGGGTGCGATCGGTCTCGACACGGTGGGCCTCGAGCCCGGCTCCTGGCTCGACGTCGACGAGACCATGCTCGTGCGCGGCGCGTCAGGCGACGGCGACTGGCTGTACGCGACCGGCGACGTCAACCATCGCGCACTGCTCACCCACCAGGGCAAGTACCAGGGCCGCGCCGCCGGCGACGCGATCGCCGCGCGGGCGAAGGGAGCTCCCGTCGACGCCTCGCCGTGGGGGGTGCATGCGGCGACGGCCGACCACACGGCGGTGCCGCAGGTCGTGTTCGCCGAGCCCGAGTGCGTCGCCGTCGGGCTCACCGAGGCCGCCGCCCGGGACGCGGGCATCGACGTGCGCGTCGGCGACGTCGCCATCGAGTCGGCGAGCGGGGCCGGCATCCTCGCGGACGGCTACGATGGACGCGCGCGCCTCGTGGTCGACGCCGGGCGAGGGGTCGTCGTCGGCGCGACCTTCGTCGGCCAGGACGTCGCCGAACTGCTGCACGCCGCGACGACCGCGATCGTGGGCGAGGTGCCCGTCGACCGGCTCTGGCATGCGGTTCCCGCCTTCCCCACCGTGAGCGAGGTCTGGCTGCGACTGCTCGAGGACCTCGGGCGCCCGGAGGTCGCCGCGTGAGCGAGCGGATGCTCCGGATCCGCCTCACCGACTCGCCGATCAGCCGCGCGGGGTACTGGTGGGCGACCCTCGTGGGCTTCACATGGGGTTTCCTGTGGAGCACCGGGCCGATCGAGGTGCGACAGGGACTCGTGGTCTTCACGGGTATGCCGAAGTGGACGTTCCGCCGCGGCGGGACGTGCGTCGGCGCCTGCTACCTCACCGACCGGAACGCCGGCGACCTCGTGCTCGGGCACGAAGCGGTGCACAAGGCGCAGTGGCGCAGGTACGGATTCCTCTTCCCGTTGCTCTACTTCGCGTCGGGCCTCGATCCGCTGCGCAACCGCTTCGAGATCGAGGCCGGACTGGAGGCCGGTGGCTACGTCCGCCGCGGGCGGCCGGTGCGGAGGCCCGGCACGCCGCGCTGAGACGCCGAACGGAACCCCGGTCAGCCGGCCTGCGCGGCCGACGAGAGCGACGCGACGAGCTCGTCGAGTCCGTAGGTCAACGACAGGGCGGTGGGCGGCGAGACCGCCGCGATGAGCTCGGTGCCGACGACCTGGGCGACCTGCCCGCGGGTGACGGCGGGGATGGCCCGGATCGGCGCCGAGGCGAGGAACGCGTCGGCCTCCGCCGGCGTGTCGTGGTAGCTGATCACGAGGTCGCTGTCGAGCCGGTCGAGCTGCTCGTAGCTCAGCGTGAAGAAGTAGGGCGAGTCGCCATTGGCGAGCTCCGCCACCGCGGGCGCGTCCTCGAGGCCGAGTGCCGACAGGAACTCCACGCGCGAATCCTCGGGCGTGTACACGTAGAACGTGCCCGCGACATCCCAGACCGCGGCCACCGTGAGGCCGTCGAGCTCGGGATGGGCCTCGGCCTGCGCCGCGAGCTCGGCGTCGAGGTCGTCGAGCACGCCCCGCGCTTCGCGCTCGAGCCCGAGCGCCGTGCCGACGATCGTGACGGTCTCGCGCCACGGCGTGGTCCAGGCCTCGCCGGGGTAGGCGACGGTCGGCGCGATCTCGCTGAGCAGGTCGTACTGCTCCTCGGTGATCCCCGAGTACGGGGCGAGGATCACGTCGGGCGCGGCCTCGACGAGCTCCTCGTACGGCGGCGCCTCGCCGTCGTCGGTGAGGATGGCCGGCGTCTCGGCGCCGAGCTCCTCGAGCTCGTCGGCCACCCAGGGCAGCACGCCCTCGTCGTTCGCGCCGTACGTCTGCTGCGCCATCGCGACCGGAACGACGCCGAGCGCGAGCGCGGCCTCGGTGCTCCCCCAGCCCCAGGTCGCGACGCGCTCGGGTTCGGCGGAGATCTCGGTCTCGCCGAAGGCGTGGGCGATGGTCACGGGGAAGGCGCCGTCGGATGCCGCGGCGGCGCCGCCGTCGCCCGATGCGGGCGCCGAGCATCCGGCGAGGGCGAGGACGGATGCCGCGGCGGCGGCGATGACGGCGGGGGTGCGTCGGGCGTGCATGGCTCCCTTTCCGAGGCAAGGTCAAATTGAGGTTAGCCTAACCTAATCTCTGAGCACGATGAAATCGCCCGATCGGCACCACCATGGGCCAGCCCGTCACGGGGTCGTCGACCACGACGCAGTCCAGGTCGAACGCCGCCCCGACCGTGTCGGCGGTCATCACGGCGACGCTCTCCCCCGCCGCCGCGATCCGCCCCGCGTCGACGACGACGAGGTGATCGGCGTAGCGGGCCGCGAGGTTGAGCTCGTGCAGCACCATGACGACGGTCGTGCCGTGCCGGCGGTTCGTCTCCGTGAGCAGGTCGAGGAGTTCGAGCTGGTGGCTCACGTCGAGGAAGCTCGTGGGCTCGTCGAGCAGCACGATGTCGGCGCGCTGCGCGAGCGCCATGGCGATCCAGACGCGCTGGCGCTGGCCGCCCGACAGCTCCGAGACGACGCGATCGGCGAGCTCCGCCGTGCCCGTCGCCTCGAGCACCTCGGCGACGACGCGGTCGTCGTCGCTCGACCGGCCGCCGAACCAGCCCCGATGCGGGTGCCGTCCGCGCGCCACGAGCTCGGCGACGGGCACGCCGTCGGGTGCGACCGGCTGCTGGGGCAGCACGGCGACCCGGCGCGCGAACTCCTTCGGCGCGTACGAGCGGATGTCGCGGCCGTCGAGCGTGACCCGGCCCGCCTCCGGGCGCATGAGCCGGGCGAGACCGCGAAGGAGCGTCGACTTGCCGCTCGCGTTGGGTCCGACGATGGCCGTGATGCGCCCGTCGGGGATCTCGAGGTCGAGGCCCTCGATCACGGTGCGCCCGTCGTAGGCGAGCGCGAGGGACTCCGCGCGGAGGGTGTGGGACGCCGACCGGATCATCCGTCGAATCCTTTCCGGTTGCTGCTCGCGATGAGCCAGAGCAGGTAGGGCGCGCCGATGAGGCCGGTGACGATGCCGACGGGCACCGCGATGCCCGCGAAGGCGTGCTGGGCGACGAGGTCGGCGACGAGCACGATGGCCGCCCCGACCCCCGCGGAGGCGGCGAGCGCCGCCTGCCCGTGGCCGATCAGCGCGCGGGCGATGGGCGCGGCGACGAGGGCGACGAACGCGATCGGCCCCGCGAGCGCCGTCGCGACGGCGACGAGGCCGACGCCGAGCACGATCGCCACGGCACGGGCGAGCGTCGCCTCGAGCCCGAGCGAACGCGCGCTGTCGTCGGAGAGCGCGAGGAGCGGCATCCGCGGTGCGAACAGCGCCGTCGCCACGGCAAGCACGGCGAGCGCGCCGCCGGCGGTGGCGAGCTCGTCCCAGCCGACCGAGGCGATGCCGCCGACCATCCACACGATCGCCTCCGACGCCTCGCGCAGGTCGGCACGCGTGATGAGCCAGCCGAGCAGCCCCGACACGATCGACGCGAGGCCGATGCCCACGAGCACGAATCGGATGCCGGTGAGCCCGCCGCGCCAGGCCAGCGCCCACATGAGCGCCGCGACCACCAGGGCGCCCGCGAACGCCGCGAGCGAGACCGCGGGACCGTCGAGCCCCAGCACGAGCATCGACCCGACGGCGGCGAGGCTCGCGCCGCCGGTGACGCCCAGGATGTCGGGGCTCGCGAGCGGGTTGCGCAGCGTCGTCTGGAACATCGCGCCGCCGAGCCCGAGCGCGCCGCCCGCGATGAGCGCCGCGATCACGCGCGGGAGCCGCAGCCGCAGGATGACGAACTCGGCCGTCGGGGAACCCCGGCCCGCGAGCGCGGCGACCACGTCGCCGACGCCGAGTCCGGCGGCGCCGATGAGGAGCGACGCGGTCGCCGCCACGATGCCGACGAGCGAGACGACGGCGATGACGGATGCCCCGCGCCGGCGCCGGCGCGCCCGCCCGGCCGCCACGGCGGCGACGACGGCGCCGCCCCGCATCCCTGGCTTCGACTCGGTGCCCACTCCGCCCGCGCTCACAGCGCCGACCCCCGGCTGCGCCGCACGAGCGCGATGAGCACGGGCGCGCCGACGATGGCGGCGACGATGCCCGCCTCGAGCTCCGCGGGGGCGACGACGACCCGGCCGATGACGTCGGAGGCGAGCAGCACGATCGCGCCGAGCACGGCGGCCAGCGGCGTGAGCCACCGGTAGTCGCCGCCGACGAGGCCTCGCGCGGCGTGCGCGACCGCGAGGCCGAGGAGCGCGATCGGCCCGGCGAGCGAGGTCGCGGTTCCCGCGAGCACGATGACGGCCGCGGCCGTCACGAGGCGCGTGGTGCCGAGGCGTACGCCGAGCCCGCGCGCGACGTCGTCTCCGAGCGCCAGCAGGTTGAGCCGGCTCGCGAGCCATGCCGCGAGCACGAGACCGGCGAGAAGGAACGGCCAGAGCAGGGCCGCGGTCTCGAGTCCGCGGCCCGCGAGGGAGCCAACCGACCAGAACCGGTACTGCGAGAGCGTGCCCTCGTCTCGGATCAGGAGCAGCGTGACGAGCGGCGTGGTCGCCGCTGTGACCGCCGCCCCAGTGAGCGCGAGCCTGGCGGGCGTGGCACCGCGACCGCCCGCCGAGCCGATGGCGAACACGACGGCTGCCGCCAGCGCGGCGCCGCCGAACGCGAACCAGACGAAGCCGAGCGGCGAGGCGGCGCCGGTGAACGTGATCGCCGCGACGACGGCCAGCGACGCGCCCGCGTTGATGCCGAGCAGGCCGGGGTCGGCGAGCGGGTTGCGCGTCGCACCCTGGAGGAGCGCGGCGACCACCCCGAACGCCGCGCCCGCGAGGACGCCGATGACGGCGCGCGGGAATCGCAGGTCGCGCACGACCACCTGGCCGGCATCGCCGGGCTCGGGCGAGGTGATCGCCTGGAGCACGACGTCGAGGGGCACCTGCCGCGTGCCGATCGCGAGGCTCGCGAGCACGACGAGCGCGAGCAGCGCGACGGATGCGCCGAGCACGATCGCGGGCGGGAGGCGCCGCCCGGCGCGGCGGGCGGGAGCGCCGGTCTCGCCGGGCGCGCCCGGCACCCGCGTCACCGCCGCGGTGCGCGGCATCCGCTCGACCACCGCGGTCAGTCGAGCTCGGCCCGACCCAGGCGCCAGTAGCCCATGAAGGCGACCTGGCGGCGGTCGAGTCCGGCCTCGCGCACGAGGAAGCGGCGGAGGGTCGTGATGGCGGATGCCTCGCCCGCGAGCCAGGCGTAGCAGTCGCCGTCGAGGCTCAGCCCTTCGGGCACGTCCCACAGCGGCGCATCGGGCACGTCGGCCCGCTCGGCGGCCGAGAGTTCGGCGGAGGAGCGCTCGGCATCGGCGGCTCGGGCGACGCCGCGGGCGGCGAGGTGACGCGCGACCCAGTCGCGCACCGCCGGCACGAGCAGCTCCCCGTGGGCGCAGTCGGCTGCGTCGCGTGCGAGCCAGCGCACCTCGACGCCGCCCGGCGCGCGGACCTCGAGCAGGTCGCCCGCGGTCGGCACCTCGATCATGGCGATGCCCCGGGCATCGGCGGGCAGCGACTCGAGGATCGAGGCGATCGCCGGGGCCGCGGTCTCGTCGCCCGCGAGCACGAGGGTCTCGACGTCGCCCGGACGCCAGTCGATGCCGACGGTGCGACCGGCGCTCAGCTCGTCGGGGCCGACCAGCACGATCTCGTCGCCCGGCGCCGCCGACGCCGCCCAGGCGGACGCGGGCCCGGCGTCGCCGTGGGCGACGAAGACGACGTCGACCTCGCGCACGTCGGGGCGCACCGCGCGCACGGTGTAGGTGCGGAACGGATTGCGCAGCTCGGTCGGCAGCTCACGCCACGCGGCGTACCAGTCCTCGCCGTCGGGGAACGCGGCGAACCCGATCTCGGGCAGCGGCAGCACGACCTTCACCCGCTGGTCGAGCCCGGCGGTGCCGAAGCCGTCGAGGTCGTCGCCCGTGAACGTCACGCTCGTGAAGTGCGGCGCGAGGCGTTCGACCCGCGACACGTGAACCCGGAAGCTGCGGTACGCGGGTCGCTCCCGCGCCGGTGCCGCGGCAAGTGAGGTAAGCATTACCTAAGTCTTGCATACCCGACACGTCCGCGAATCTCACCAGATCGGCGGATGCCGGTGCCCACGTCGCACGCGACGCTCCAGCTGCGCCGCGAGGGCGAACAGCGTGGCCTCGCCGCCGGGCCGACCGATGAGCTGCACGCCCATGGGCACGCCGCCCGCCGTCTCGTCGACGGGCACCGTAATGGCCGGCAGGCCCGCCACGTTGACGAATGACGTGAACGGCGTCACCTGCACCTGCTGGGCGAAGTTGCGCTCGCCGTCCTCCTGGTCGTACCAGCCGACCGGCGGCGGCGTGAGCGCGAGGGCGGGCGTCAGCACCGCGTCGAAAGGCGCGAACCGGCGGATGACGCGCTCCTCGAAGCCTGCGAGCCACGCGAGCGCCTCGGCGAGCTGCTGAGCCGGCAGCGACCGCCCACGCCGCATGAGCCATCGCGTGAGCGGCTCGAGCAGCGCCTCCGCCTCGCCGTCGACGTCGATCGTCGCCGCACCGGCCTGCCAGATGGTGCGGAAGGCGGCGGGATATCCCGGCTCGGGCGCCGGCGCGATCGCCTCGATGCCGTGGCCGAGCGCGTCGAACGCCGCGATCCCCTGTTCGAGCGCGGCGTGCGCCTCGGGCGCGATGGTGATCTCGTAGGCGTCGTCCCACGGCGTGTCGGTCATGACGCCGAGCTGGAAGCGGCCCTCGCCGCGGATCGCCGCCCCGAGGTACGGGCCGTCGTCGCCGGGCGCACGCACCGCGAACCGATGCGCGGCGGGGTACCCGGTCGGTGCGATGAGCCCGTCGATGAGCAGGGCGGCATCGGCCACGTTGCGCGCGATCGGCCCCGCGACGCCGAGTCCGGCGAGGCTCGCGATCCCTGGGCCCGCCGGCACCCGACCGCGCGACGGCTTGACGCCGACGAGGCCGCAGGCGGCCGCCGGGATGCGGATCGACCCGCCGCCGTCGGAGCCGGGCGCGAACGGCAGCATCCCGGATGCCACGGCCGCGGCCGCTCCCCCGCTCGAGCCGCCCGCGCCGAGCGACGGGTCCCACGGGTTGCGGGTCGGCGGCCCGGCGAGGCCCTCGGTGTACGACGGCAGCCCGAACTCGGGCGTCGCGCTCTTGCCGAGGCTCACCGCGCCGGCGTCGTCGACCGCGCGCACGAGCTCGTCGGATTCGTCGGGGACGAAGTCGGTGAATGCACGCGAGCCCAACCGGGTCGGCACCCCCGCGCGCCGGTGCAGGTCCTTGTCGGCGAGGGGCATGCCCCACAGCGGGGCGGCGGTGGGCACGTGCTCCGCCACGAACCGCGCCCGTTCGAGCGCGGCCTCGCGGGTCACCTCGGCGAAGGCGCCGATCGCGCCATCGATCCGTTCGATGCGATCGAGGTAGTGGCTGGCCGCCTCGACGGGCGACACCTCGCTGCGCTGCAGCAGCTGGTGGAGCTCGAGGGCCGTGTACTCGTGCAGCTCGGTCATCCTCCGAGCCTACGGTCGTGCGACCCCTGCGATCGCTAGGGTGAGGGCATGCGTGCTGGCGGCAGCGGAGGATCGGCGACCCGGGCATCGATCGGGGCGTCCTCCGTGGCGTCGCTCGTGGCGCATCCGCTCGTCTGGGGAGCCGTCTGGGCGGCGGCGTTCGCCGCACTCATCGTGATCGCCGGCATCCTCGACTGGCCGACGCCGGTCTGGTCGGTGCTCGTGATCGTGCTCGTGGCGCCGAGCCTCGCCGCCGCGATCCTCGTGCTGAGCGTCACCCCGCGCGATCACCTCCACGACCGGTCCACGGTGTTCGGGCACTTCTTCGTGCGCTACGTCACGCTCGTGTTCGCGTTCATGGCCTGGTCGGCGTCGGTCGTGCTCGGCGCCGCGATCTCCACCTCGATCCAGCTCGCGGCCCGTGGTGACGAGGAGGAGGTCGCGAGCATCGGGTTCGACCTGATGGCGGCACTGACTCCCCTGGTCGCGGCCGTGCTGTGGGGGGCCCTCATCGTGCGCTGCGCGTGGTTCCTCGGCCGACTGCGCGGCTGGCGCGAGGCGCCCGAGACCAGCGACGTGCCCGCGCACCTGCTCGCCGACCGTCCCGGGCTCCGACGGGTCGTCATCGGCCTCGCGCACCCCGGACTGCTCCTGGCCACGGGCCTCGCCTCCACGGTGACCGCGCTCATCGCCGCCGAACTGGAGCTGCAGGTGGTGTTCTGACCCGGCGCGGGTACGTCGGGCGCCGGCCGTTCGTCGCGGATCGGCCTGCGGCATCCGTTTCGCTACTTGAGCGACTTCTGCAGCAGCACGGTGCCGAGCCACCGGTCGAACTTGTAGCCGACGCGGCCCATGCGGCCGATCTCCTCGAACCCGAACTTCTCGTGCAGCGCGATCGACGCCTCGGCGCCCTGGTCGGCGATCACGGCGATGATCTCCTTCAGGCCCGCGGCCTTCGATCGGTCGATGAGCTCGGCGAGCAGCGCCCGGCCGAGCCCCTTGCCCGCGGACGCCGGCCCGAGGTAGATGGAGTTCTCGACCGTGTACCGGTACGCCCGCTTCTGCTTCCACGGCGACACGAGCGCATACCCGAGGAGTTGCCCCGACGGCGACTCGGCCACGAGGAACGGCATGCCGAGCTTCTGGAGGTAGGTGAACTTCGCCTTCCACTCGCGCAGGGTCATCGCGTCCTCGTCGAAGGTGACCGTGGAGTTCGCGACGTAGTAGTTGTAGATCTCGCGCACGGCGGGCATGTCAGGGAGCTGCGCATCGCGGATCGAGTACTCGAACGGCGCCTCGGCCGGCTCGGGCTTGCGCAGGTGACGGGGCAGCACTCGCCGCTCCTGGTATTCCTCCTCGAGCATCACGCCAGATTACTCCGCGGATGTTGCAGCCGGATGTCGCGGGCCGATCGTGCCCCGGCTCGATCGGGTCGACCAGCTCGGCGTCGCGGTCAGGCGGGCAGGCGCCAGTCGACCGGTTCGCCGCCCTGCGCCTCGAGCAGGGCGTTCGCCCGGCTGAACGGCCGCGATCCGAAGAAGCCGCGACTGGCCGAGAGCGGACTCGGGTGCGCGGACTCGATGACCGGCGTGTCGCCCAGCAGCGGCTTGAGGCCCTGGGCGTCACGACCCCAGAGGATCGCGACGAGCGGCGACCGACGCGCCACGAGGGTGCGGATGGCGTGATCGGTCACCTCCTCCCAGCCGCGCCCGCGGTGCGACGCCGGCCGGCCCGGCTGCACCGTGAGCACCCGGTTCAGCAGCATGACCCCGTTGCGGCTCCAGTGCGTGAGGTCGCCGTGCGCAGGTGGGGCGATGCCGAGGTCGTCGGCGAGTTCGCGGTAGATGTTCTGGAGGCTCCGCGGCACCGGACGCACCTGCGGATCGACGGCGAAGGACAGACCGATCGGATGCCCCGGCGTCGGGTACGGGTCCTGGCCGACGATGAGCACCCGGACGTGATCGATCGGCGCGCCGAACGCCCGCAGCACGCGGTCGCCGCTCGGCAGGTAGCCGCGGCCGGCCGCCGTCTCGGCGCGGAGGAAGTCGCCGAGTGCGGCGATGCCCGCCGCGGCGGGAGCGAGGGCGCGCGCCCAGCCCTGGTCGATCAGGCCGTCGGCGGCGAGCTCGTCGAGGGTCTTCGCCACGTCAGGCGCCCATCGTGCTGACGAGGACCCCCGACTCGGCGGGCAGCACGCGCCAGACGCTGCCATGGCCCGCGACGCGGAGTCCGCCCTCGCCGACGACGAGCGCGGTCGACTCGTCGATCCCGAGTCCGCCCTCGACGAGTCCGGCCTCGACGGCGGCGACGAGCCGCGAGAGCGTGCCCCACTGCGCCACGTGCGCATCGACCGACACGTCCACGAGCCCGATGCCGTGCGCGACGGTGATCTCGTCGAGGCCCTCCGACGCGTGCTCGGGCGAGACGGGGACACCGCCGATCCGCCAGCCGCCGACGAGCGCGCGCTCGGCGGCGATCGCCGCGCCGGCCGAGTACCCGGCGTAGGGCACCCCCGCCGCGACCTGCCGGCGCAGCTCGCCGAAGTGCGGCTCGATCAGGTCGCGATACACGGGCGTGAGGCCGCCGCCCACCAGGATGCCGTCGACGTCGGCGAACGCCGTCGCCGGGATCTCGCCGTCGCGCCCCATCGCCGTCACGTGCGGCTCGAACTCGCCCGCCACGGATGCGGCGCGCACGAGCTGCTCCGCGTGCTCCGCCGCGTCGCCGTCGCCCACCGCGACGACCGCGATGCGCGGCACGTCCCGGCCGGAAGCCGCGGCTCGTGCCGCGGCCTCGGCGACGAACGCCGCGTAGGCGGCGCCGTCGGGCTCGTCCTGCCAGCCGCCGCCGACGAGATGCACGCTCACGCGGCGCCCTCCGCCAGCTCGACGGGCGGCAACGCCGACCACGGGAAGACGATCCAGTCGTCGGTGCGCCGGTAGTCGTCGTCGGGTGCGAGCACCGTGTGCGACTTCGTGTAGAGGGTCGCGGTGCGCACCTCGGCGCCTTCGTCGCGGATGATCGCGACGACCTTGGCGAGGGTCCGGCCTGAGTCCGACACGTCGTCGACGAGGAGCACGCGCCTGCCGCCGAGCGCGGGCGCGTCCAGCATGGGCGGATGCAGCACGGGCTCGGGAAGGCGCTCGTCGATGCCCGTGTAGAACTCGACGTTGATCGAGCCGCAGGCCTTGGTGCCGAGGGCGTACGAGATGGCCCCCGCGAGCAGTAGGCCGCCCCTGGCGATCGCGATCACGACGTCGGGCCGGAAGCCCGATCGGAGTACGTCGCCGGCGAGCGCTCGCGCCGCGTCGCCGAACTCGTCCCAGGTGAGGATCTCGCGGCGGATTCCATCGACGCCCGTGGCAGCGTCGTTCGCATCGAAGGTCATCCCCACAGGTTAACGGGCACGCGACCGGCCGGACGCGACATCCGGCTCACACCCGGCCGTCCGCCGGCGGCTCGTCGTCGTGCCGCTGTCGCACCTGCCCGATGCGCTCGTTGATGAGCGAGATGATCGTCGCCGACGCCGTGCCGACGATGGCCACCCCGCCGACCATGAGCATGACCGCGTAGATGCGGCCCGGCACGGTGATCGGGTACGTGTCGCCGTAGCCGACGGTCGCGATCGTGACGACGGCCCACCACACGGCGGAGCCGAAGCTCGTGATCGTCGCCCCGGGCGCGTCGCGCTCGGCGGCGAGGGTCGCGAGTGCGATGAAGTACACGAACATGAGTGCGTAGCTCAACGCGAACACGACGATCCTGGTGCGCACGGCCGTGCCGCTCCGGCGCTTGAGGTAGGGCACCTCGCCGAGCATCGACACCACCCGCAGCGCCCGGAACAGCGGCAGCACGGCCGAGAGCACGTCCACCGGATGCCGCAACACGAACGCCCAGCGCTGCCCGCGGGGGGTCAGCACGATGCGTGCGACGACCTCGGCGATGAAGACCACCCACACCATCCCGAGGAGCACGATGAGCAACGCTCGCACCGCGGGCGGGGCGTCGGGCCAGAGCACCACGACGGAGTACGCGACGATGAACACGCCGCCGAGCACGACGAGGAGCGTCGCCGTGCGCTGCTCCCAGTGCGTACGGCGCTGCGGCCCGGTCGCCTCGTCCACGTCAGCCCACGTCTCCGCGCACCCGGAGCTCGCCCTTCGCCACGAGGTGCGGGGCCGACTGCGCGACCGGCTTCACCACGATGAGGTCGAGGTCGACGTGCCGCGGCTTCAGCACGGCGTCGACGATGACCGCCGCGATGTCGTCGGCGACCAGCGGCTCGGGCACCTGCTCGTACACCGCGTCGGCCCGCGCCCGGTCGCCGCCGAAGCGGACGAGCGAGAATTCCTCGGTCTTCACCATGCCGGGTGCGACCTCGATGACTCGCAGCGGCTCGCCGTTGAGTTCGAGCCGGAGCACCTCGGTGAGGGCGTGGGCCGCGAACTTCGCCGCGTTGTACCCGCCGCCGCCGACGTACGCGACGTGGCCGGCGATGGACGTGATGTTCACGATGTCCGCGACGCCCCGGCCCGTCGCCCCGCGGCGCAGGAGCGGCAGAAGTGCGCTCGTCACGCGCTTCAGGGCGAGCACGTTCACCTCGAGCATCCATGCCCAGTCGTCGATCGACGACGCCTCGACCGAGTCGAGTCCCTTCGCGCCGCCGGCGTTGTTGACGAGCGCGTGCACGGGTCCGGTCTCGTCGAGGTGGGCGACGAGCGCGTCGACGTCCGCCTGCCTCGTGACGTCGGCCACGAACACGGATGCCCCGGTCTCCTCGGCGAGCGCCCGCAGCCGATCCTCGCGGCGGGCGACGCCGACGACATCCCATCCCGCCGCGCGGAACGCGCGCACCGTGGCTGCGCCGATTCCCGAACTCGCACCTGTCACGACCGCCCGAAGCTCACTCATGCGCCCATTCTGCCGTCTCCGAGGCCGCGCAACCCCCGGCGCGGCTCGATCCCGGATGTTTGAATGGGACGATGCACACGAGGCCGAACGCGACAGCCCCGCTGAAGCGGCGCCGCGTGCCGATGTGGGACAACGCGAGGTGGCTCGCGATCACGCTCGTGGTGGTCGGCCACGGCATCCTGCCGCTCATCGCGGAGGATGACGTCGCCTACAGCGTGTACCTCTTCATCTACTCCTTCCACGTCGCGGTGTTCGTGACGGTGAGCGGGTACTTCGCGAAATCCGGGCCGCCGAACGCTCGCGCGATGCGCCAGATCCTGACCGACATCGTCTTCCCCTTCTTCATCTTCGAGACGATCTGGACGGTCATCCGCTGGATGCTCGGCGGCGCGTTCGATCTCGACTACACCTCGGCCTCGTGGACCCTGTGGTTCCTCATCGCGCTCGCCGTCTGGCGCATCGTGCTGCCCTTCCTCGTGCTGCTGCGCTATCCGCTCATCATCGCGATCGTCGTCTCCATCGGTGCGGGCTACACCGAGGCGATCGACTCGACGCTCGCGTTGACGCGGACGTTCGGCATGCTCCCCTTCTTCGTGTTCGGCTGGAAGCTCCGGCAGTGGCAGCTCACGGCCCGCTGGCTCGACCTGCCCGCGTCCGTCGCCTGGCGCTGGCGCGCCGGCGCGATCGCCCTCTTCGCGGCCGTGCTCGTGGTCATGCCCATCGCGATCGAGACGTGGCGCGACCTGAAGCTGCGCCGTTTCATGCTCTACGACGAGGCGTACGTCGCGATCGGCTACGACGAGCCGTGGTCCGGCGCCATCCGCCTCACCCTGCTCCTGTCCGCCATGGTGCTCGCGGTGGGCTTCCTCGTGCTCATGCCGCGGGGCGCGACATGGTTCACGCCGTTCGGCACCGCGACCATGTACATCTACCTCCTGCACACGTTCGTGCTCTTCCCGTTCCGCGAGACGGGCCTGCTCGCCGGCGACCAGCCGTTCTGGGTGCTCCCGGCCATGATCCTGTTCTGCATCGGCATCTCCGTGGTGCTGTCGCTGAGACCCGTGCGGCGGGTCTTCCGCCCGCTCGTCGAACCGCGCGCCAGGTGGCTCCTGCGACCCGATCCGGCGACCGCCACGGGCACCATCGTGCTGCCCCCCGACGCGCTGCCTCCGCCACCGTCCGGGGATTCGCGATCGGGCGAGTGACCCGCGGTTACGCCGTGTGTCGGCCGTCGTTGCCCGGCCATCGGAGCAGACGTAACGTGGCTCGCGACCCGGGCGGGGGATCCTGCCCCTGAGAAGGAGACCTCCATGAGCGAGAACGCCGCCGACTGGCGCTTCGAGACCAAGCAGGTGCACGCCGGCGCCGCACCCGACCCGGTGACCAACGCCCGCGCCACGCCGATCTACCAGACCACGTCCTACGTGTTCGACAGCGCCGAGCACGCGCAGAACCTGTTCGCGCTCGCGGAGTTCGGCAACATCTACACGCGCATCCAAAACCCCACCCAGGCGGTCGTCGAGGAGCGCCTCGCCGCGCTCGAGGGGGGCACCGGGGCCCTGCTCGTGGCATCCGGCCAGGCGGCCGAGACCTTCGCGGTCCTGAACATCGCGCAGGCGGGCGACCACATCGTCTCCTCCTCGTCGATCTACGGCGGCACGTACAACCTCTTCAAGTACACGCTCGCGAAGCTCGGCATCGAGACCACCTTCGTCGAGAACCAGGACGACGCCGACGAGTGGCGCCGGGCGGTGCGCCCGAACACGAAGCTGTTCTTCGCCGAGACCATCGGCAACCCGAAGATCAACGTGCTCGACATCCGGCTCGTCTCCGACGTCGCGCACGAGGCGGGCATCCCGCTCATCGTCGACAACACGATCGCCACCCCGTACCTGATCCGTCCCTTCGAGCACGGCGCCGACATCGTGATCCACTCGGCGACGAAGTTCCTCGGCGGCCACGGCACGGTCATCGGCGGCGTCATCGTCGACGGCGGCACGTTCGAGTGGTCGAAGAACGTCGAGAAGTTCCCCGGCCTCACCGAACCCGACCCCTCGTACCACGGCGCCAGCTACACGGCCGCGGTCGGCGACGGCCTCGCCTACATCATCAAGGCGCGCGTGCAGTTGCTCCGCGACCTCGGCTCGGCGATCTCGCCGCAGAGCGCGTGGCTGCTCATCCAGGGCATCGAGACGCTCTCGCTGCGCATCGAACGCCACGTGCAGAACGCCCAGGAGATCGCGGAGTGGCTCGACGACCACCCCGACGTCGCGAGCGTGAACTACTCGGGCCTGCCGTCGAGCCCCTGGTACGCCGCCGCCAACACCTACGCTCCGAAGGGCGTCGGCGCGGTGCTGTCGTTCGAGCTCAAGGGCGGCGTCGACGCGGGCCGTGCCCTCGTCGACAACCTGCAGCTGTTCAGCCACCTCGCGAACATCGGCGACGTGCGCTCGCTCGTCATCCACCCGGCGTCGACGACGCACTCGCAGCTCACGCCCGAGCAGCAGCTCACCACCGGCGTGACGCCGGGCCTCGTGCGCCTCTCGGTGGGCATCGAGAACATCGACGACCTGAAGGCCGACCTCGAGGCCGGCCTGGCCGCGGCACGCGCCGCCACGGACGCCGCCCGGGTCTGACCACGAGACGACGGATGCCGCGGGCCCACGGGCTCGCGGCATCCGTCGTCTTCGCCGTGGAACGTGTAACAATCGCCCACCCGGAGCCGGCGGTCGGGGAGAATCGGAACATGGACTGGCAGACGACGGCCGACGCGATGCCGGCACGCATCGTCTCGGAGGCGCGCGCACTCACCATGGCCGGTCGCGCGCCGGCGACCGGGGCGTGGCGCGAGGGCGACCCGGTCGGCGACCGTCGCTTCGTGACCATCGGCGACCTGCCCCTCGAGTCCGGCGAGACCCTCCCGGGAGTGCGCATCGCCTACGAGCAGTGGGGAACGCTCTCGCCCCGAGCCGACAACGCCATCCTCGTGCTGCACGCGCTCACGGGTGACAGCCACGTCATCGGACCGGCGGGACCGGGACATCCGAGCGCCGGGTGGTGGCCGGGCGTCGTCGGTCCCGGGCTGCCGATCGACACCGACCGGTACTTCGTGGTCGCCCCGAACGTGCTCGGCGGATGTCAGGGATCCACCGGGCCGGCGTCGCTCGCCCCCGACGGATCGGAGTGGGGCGCACGATTGCCGTTCCTCACCATCCGCGACCAGGTGAGTGCACAGCTCGCGTTCGCCGAGCGGCTCGGCATCAGTCGCTTCGCCGCCGTGGTCGGCGGCTCGATGGGCGCCATGCACGTGCTCGAGTGGGCGATCATGGCGCCCGACGCGGTCGAGCGCATCGCGGTGCTCGCGGCCCCCGCTGCGGCGACGGCCGACCAGGTCGCGCTCAACTCGGTGCAGATCGAGGCCGTCCGCGCCGACCCGGCATTCCGCGGCGGCGACTACTACGACGCGCCCGATGGCGAGGGCCCGACCCGCGGGCTCGCGCTCGCCCGGCGCATGGCGATGCTCAACTACCGCACCGCGGCCGAGCTCAACTCCCGGTTCGAACGCAGCTGGCAGTCCGGCCTCGATCCTCTCGGCGGCGGCGGCCGGTTCGCCGTCGAGTCCTACCTCGACTTTCACGGCAACAAGTTCACCCGCCGCTTCGATGCCAACAGCTACGTCGTGCTGACGCAGGCCATGAACTCGCACGACGTGGGCCGCGGGCGCGGCGGCGTGGCGTCCGCCCTCGCGAGGGTCACCGCCGCAAGCCTCGTGCTCGGCATCGACAGCGACCGCTACTTCCCCCTCGACGGGCAGGTCGAGATCGCCGCGGCGCTGGGTCGCAGCGCACACGGCCCCGACCCGGTGATGCTGCACTCCGAGTACGGCCACGACGCGTTCCTCATCGAGCATGCGGCCGTCGGCGAGGCCCTTCGCACCCTGCTCGCCGCCTGAGCCGACACGTCGCCGACGCGAAACGGGGGTTTTCTCGACTACAGTTCGAGATGACGGCACTCGCGTGCCGGGGTGTGAGACCCTGCTGAGGGGGTGGAGTGAAGCGCATCCACAAGGAACGCGACCGGCTGCTGCGACGCCTCGCCCGCGTCACGGGATTCGTCGGTGCCACGAGCGCCTTCGTGTGCCTCCTGGTTCCCGGCTCGGCCACCCCCGTGGAGTTCATCGTCGCGGCGCTCACCAGCGTCGCGATCGTGGCGCTCGTCGGTGTCCATTCCGCGCGCGGACTCCTGCTGCCGGCCCTCGGCGCGGTCGCCGGCGCGATCGTGCTCGTCGTCGCACTCGGCACCGCCTCGGTGCTCGACCCGGCGACCGTCACGTCGATGGCGATCACCGGCGGCGTCACGTCGGCGTCGGTGGCGATGTCGCTCATCGTGCGGCCGCGGGGACCCATTCTCGTCGCCGGCCTGCTGGCGGCCGTCCTCATCTCGGTGTGGATCGTCTCGGCCCGGGGGCATGACCTGCGCGCGGTCGCCGTGGTGACCGTCGCCGGCTGGGCGGTGTGCATGACGCTCGGAGCGTGGATCGACCGCGCCATCGCCGACGCGTCCGAGCGCATCGAGGAGGTGGGCCGGGCGCATGAGGCCGAGCGGCTCGCGAGCGAACTCGAGGCGCAGCAACGACAGGACGCCCGCGTGCTGCACGACACGGTGCTCGCCACCCTGTCGCTGCTCGCGCACTCCGGCGTCGGCGTGGGACCGAGCGCCCTTCGGCAGCAGGCCGGCGACGATGCGCGGCTCCTCCGGCAGCTTCGCCTCGGGGCGCCGCTCGACTCGGGCTCCACCGCGCTCTTCTCCCCCGACTCGCCCGACGACGAGCTCGGCACGACGTTCGAGGCGGTCAGGCAGCGATTCGCGCGCATGGGCCTCGATGTGAACTGGCACGGCGCCGGCCAGCTCGCCCTGCCCCGAGAGACGCTCGACGCCCTGATCGGGGCGCTCGGCGAGTGCCTCGAGAACGTCCGGCGCCACGCGGGCGTGAACGAGGCCGACGTGACCGTCACCGACGATGACCGCACCGTGCGCGCCATGGTCACCGACACCGGTCGCGGATTCGAACCCGAGGCCGTCGACGGCGCGCGGCTCGGCTACGCCGAGTCCGTGGTCGGCCGACTGCACACGGTGGGCGGACGCGCCCGCGTCTTCTCGTCGCCCGGTTCCGGCACGACCGTCATGCTCGAGGTGCCGAAGCCATGAGCGACGTACGCATCGACGATCTCCGAACGCGACCGCGCGCGTTCCGGCGACCCGCTCGGTCGGCGCGGGCAGCGGGCGACGTGCGCGAGAGCCACGGCGGGCGACGACTCGCCACCGGCATCACGATCGCGGCGGCGTTCGTGGCGCTCGCGCACCTCGTGCACGCCATCGTGCTCGCCCCGTACTTCCTCCTGTCCGGCCCCGGCCCATGGCCCGCGTGGATCGCGCTGGCGCTCGTCGTCGGCATCGGCGCCCTGTCGCGGATCGTGTCGCGCAGCATGCCCGACTGGTTCTACCTGCTGCTCCTGGCAGCCCTGGTCGTACCGGTCGCGCTGGACCTGACGGCATCGGCGGGCCTGCTGCACCACGGCGTGACGACGACGGCCGCGGCGGCGGCGGGTGCCGTGCTGATGCCGGTCGCCGCGGTGCGCGGCACGCGCATCCCGCTCGTCGTGGCTGGGGCCATCGCGTCGGCGATCGCGATCCAGTCGCTCGTGCAGGTGGACAGGGCGGGAACCGGCGTGGTCGCGGGCGTCGCAGTCGCGGCATCCGCCGTCTTCCCGGTGCTCCTCGTCACGCTCGCGATCGACGGATTCCGGCGCCTGGTCGGGCGGGAGCTGGACCTCTCGCTCGTGCAGAGCACCGTGGCCACCTCGCGGACGGCCGTCGGGATGCGCGCCTCCGAGGAACTCGCCCAACTGGACTTCGACGCCGAGACCCTGCTCGACGACGTCGGATCGGGGCGCATCGCGATCCCGCTGCCTCCCGACGCCGCGGAACGCGCCGGCTCCCTCGCGGCCCGGCTGCGCGTGCGCCTCATCGAGGGGCGAACCGACACCTGGCTTCGCCACGCCGTCACCGAGTCGGCCTACCTCAGCGATCGTGTCAGCGTCGACGACCCGAACGGGTGCGCCGGCCTGCTGTCGCAATCGCAGCGCGACGGCCTCCTGCTCGCGCTCTGGGTGCTCACCGCCGACCATCCGAAGAAGTCGGCGCAGCCGATGTCGGCGGTGGTGCGGTGCCGCCGGATCGCCGATCACGGCGAGGTCGAACCCGATGGCTTCGCCATGTCGATCGAGGTCTCCGGAGTCCCACGGCGACGCGTCGACCCGTCCGCATGGGACGCTATCGGTAGTGTCGGAGTCCACGAGGTCGTGCCGGGGGCCGAAGGTTTCCGTGTCGACATCGCCTGCAGGGTCGACCCGAACGCCGCTGCAGGCAGCCCGTCGGCCCGAGCGGCCGCCAGATCGAGGGGAAGCTGAATGGCTGAGAACGGTTCGCCCATCCGCCTTGCGATCGTCGACGACCACCGCATGCTGTTGGGGGCGCTCTCGGAGTGGCTGCGCGCCGCGGCATCCGACATCGACCTCGTCGCGGCCGTGGCGTCGTGGTCGGAGCTGCTCGCGCACCCCGAGTTCCCCGTCGACGTCGTGCTCCTCGACCTCGACCTGCGCGACAACATCCCGATCTCGCTGAAGCTGTCGATGCTGAAGAGCGCGGGCGTGCAGACGATGCTGATGAGCACGTACTCCGAGCCCGCGGTCGTGCGCGAGGCGCTCGGGGCGGGAGCGCTCGGCTACCTCGTCAAGTCGGAGCCCGTGGAGAACATCATCGAGGCGATCCGCGCCGCACGCGTCGGCGAGTCGTACCTGACTCCCGAACTCGAGGACGCCCTCGCCGACGACGGCGCCGTGCCCAAGCTCTCGGCCCAGGAGCGCCGCGTGATGGCGCTCTACGGGGCCGGGCAGCCCGTCAAGGCCGTCGCCTTCCAGCTCGGCATCTCGGAGGAGACGGCGAAGAGCTACCTGAAGCGCATCCGCGAGAAGTACCGTGCGGCGGGCTTCGACGTGGGCACCAAGGTGGCGCTCCGCAAGCGCGCCATCCTCGACGGGATCCTGCTGCAGTCCGACTGAGCGGCGGCCCCTCCCCTCGGCCGCCCCTCCGCGCTCTCCGCTCTCCGCTCTCCGCTTCACGTCCGTTTCAGCGGATATACGATCCGCCTCGCGGCGGATCGGGCGCCGCAAGCGGCGCGCCGGATCGTATATCCGCCGTAGAGGACCTGCCGTCGGCCGGCGCGCGCCGTGCGCGATCAGTGCGGTCAGCGCCGCGCGCCGGGCGCGACCAGTGCGGTCGCCGGCGCGCGCCGAGCTCGCGCGTCCTTACGCGGCGCCCTCGTCGGCCCCGCCGATCGCCGTCTCGAGCCGCTCGATCTTCGCGTCGAGCTCGCCGGACCAGCCCGGGCGGATGTCCGCCTTCAGCACGAGCGACACCCGTGATCCGTACTCGCCGACGGCGTCGGTCGCACGACGGACGACGTCGAAGACCTCGTCCCATTCGCCTTCGACCTCGGTGAACATCGACGTCGTCCGGTTCGGGAGTCCCGATTCGCGGACGATCCGCACCGCTGCGGCGACCGCGTCGTGCACGGATCCGTCCGCGCGACCGGTGCCGCTGGGCGCGACCGAGAATGCGACGAGCATGATTCCTCCTCGTGGGTTCAGGCGCCGGCAGGGCGACGCGGGACCCGGATGTCTCCAGCCTGCCACACGGCTCGCACGCACCACGCGAGGAGCACGACGAGCAGCAGGACCTTGACGGTGAGCGCCAGCACGAGCACGGGGTGTGCCATGAGGAGCCGCTCGTACCAGTACGGGTAGATCAGCTGGGTCACGAGCGCGATGCCCGCGGCGAGCAGGGCCGGCACCGCGAATCGCCGCGGACGCAGCACGAGGCCGAGGACGACGGGCGCGGCCAGCCAGGTGACGAACTGCGGCGAGCCCACCTTGTTGGCGAGCATCAGCACGAGGACGAACGCGAGCGCGAGCGGCGGCAGGAGGCGCCCGAACCCGGCGCCCCGCCGCGCGGCACGCACGCCGAGGAGCAGCACGGCGACCACGCCGGCCGCCATGACGGGCGTCGTGAGGGCGGCCGCGACATCCGCACCCGGGCCCTCGATCTGGAACGTGAGGATCTCGCGGTCGTAGACGATCCCGACCCCGTCGACCCCGGCCGCGATCTGCCACAGCCACGCGAGCGCGAGCGGCGCCTCGATCTGGAGCCCGCGCCCGGCCTGTTCGGCGACGAACCCGAGGGCGTTCAGGCCCGAGCCGGCGATCAGGCTGGCGCCGACGATGCCGGCGCTGAGCGCGACGGCGACCGTCGCCACCTCGCCGCGCCGGCGCGACGCGACGACGAGCGCCCCGAGCAGGGCGGCGGGCCAGACCTTCACCCACGCGCCGATCGTGAGGAGCACCGCGGCGACGCGCGGACGACCGGCCGCCCACAGCAGGCCGGCCATCGCGATCGGCACGGTGATCGCGTCGATGCGACCGAGCGCGATCGGACCGAGCAGCGCGAGGAAGCCCACCCACCACCACGCCGCGAGCCGACGGGTCCGCGAGAGTCGTCGCCGGCCGAGGAGGATCGCGAACGCCACGGCGTCGAGGAGCACGACGATCCCGAGCCAGGTCTGGGAGTACCAGTCGGGGCCGAACGCGAGCGCCGCCGTCATGGGCGCGAAGGCGAGGATCGGGTACACCCACGGCACGTCGATGCCCATGCGAACGTAGCCGTCGGCGGCGTTCGTCGCCCAGACCCGGTAGACGCCCTCGACGTCGCCGAGCGGCCAGCCCGGCGCCCAGAGGTTCAGCTGGACGAGCGCGGCGTGCACGAGCGCGAACGCCGCCCAGAGGGCGAGCCGGCCGCCGAGGAGGCGCCGCCACCGGGTGCGTGGCCGGGTACCGGACGCGGATGCCTCGCGCACGCGCCCCGCCGTCATGACGACGAGCATAATCCAGCGTCACAATCCGCCAACGCTCCCACCGCGGGACGCCCGAGTGCGCCATGCTGGAATCCCCAGCACGCAACCCGGAGGCCCCCATGACCCGACGTCCGTTCGCCACCCTCGCCGTCCTGGCATCCGCCGCGCTCCTGCTCGCCGGCTGCGCGGCGTCGGAGACGGCCGGCGGCTCGTCCGAGGATGCCGGCGATTACGTGACGCCGGGCAAGCTCACGATCGGCACCGGCGAACCCGCGTACTACCCGTGGGTGCAGGACGACGCGCCCGAGTCCGGCCAGGGCTTCGAGGCGGCCGTGGCCTACGCGGTCGCCGAGCAGCTCGGCTTCGCGAAGGACGACGTCGAGTGGGTGCGCACCACGTTCGACCAGGCGATCGCGCCCGGGCCGAAGGACTTCGACTTCAACCTCCAGCAGTTCTCGATCACGCCCGAGCGCGCCGAGGCGGTGGACTTCTCGTCGCCGTACTACGAGACCACGCAGGTCGTCATCACGGTGGAGGACTCCCCCGCGGCCGACGCGACGTCGATCGCCGACCTGAAGGACCTCCTGATCGGCGCGCAGACGGGCACGACGAGCTTCGACGCCATCGAGTCGGCGATCGCGCCCACCGCGGGGGCGCAGGTGTTCAACACGAACGACGACGCCAAGCTCGCGCTGGAGTCCGGCCAGGTCGACGCCATCGTCGTCGACCTGCCGACGGCGTTCTACCTCACGGCCGTCGAGCTCGAGGGCGGCGAGAT
This sequence comes from Agromyces sp. H66, assembly GCF_004959775.1. GTDB lineage: Bacteria > Actinomycetota > Actinomycetes > Actinomycetales > Microbacteriaceae > Agromyces. The sequence goes on along the minus strand of NZ_SJZG01000007.1, from coordinate 8,384 downwards.
CCTCGGCCAGCTCCCCGCCACGAGCGGCGGGGACCAGTTCGGACTCGTGCTCGAGAAGGATTCGCCGCTCACGGCCAAGGTCACCGCCGCAGTCGACGCGCTCCGCGCCGACGGCACCCTCGACGAGCTCGCCGCCGAGTGGCTCGGCGCCGACGACGCGGCGCCCGTCCTCGAATGACGGATGCCGCGGCATCCACGGGCGACGCCGCCTGGCGGCCGAGCGAACTCGAGCTCGGCCGGCGGGCGTTCCGACGTCGGCAGACTCGGCGTTCGATCGGCGTCAGCGCGATCTCCACTGTCGTGCTCGCGGTGGCCCTCGGATTCGCCGTCGTCGGCTCCCCGGGCTGGGCGCGCGTGCAGGAGACGTTCTTCGATCCCGAGGTCGCACTCGCCTCACTCCCCCGCATCTTGCAGGGGCTCTGGCTCAACGTCCAGGTGCTCGTGTTCGCGAGCATGGGCGTGCTCGTGGTCGCGCTCGTCCTGGCCACGCTGCGCACGCTGCGCGGGCCGGTGTTCTTCCCCCTTCGCGCCCTGTCGGCCGCCTACACCGACCTGTTCCGGGGCATCCCGCTCATCATCGTGCTCTACCTCGTGGGCTTCGGCATCCCGGGCCTCGACTTCTTCGAGCGCATGCCCGCGGCGTTCTGGGGCACGATCGCGCTCATCCTCACCTACTCGGCCTACGTCGCCGAGGTGTTCCGGGCCGGCATCGAGGCGGTGCATCCGTCGCAGCGACTCGCGGCACGCTCGCTCGGACTGAGCCACGCGCAGACGATGCGGCGGGTGGTGCTGCCCCAGGCCGTGCGGCGGGTGACCCCCGCGCTCATGAACGACTTCGTCGCCATGCAGAAGGACGTGGGCCTCATCTCGGTGCTCGGCGCGGTCGACGCCGTGAAGGCGGCGCAGATCGAGACCGCGCACTTCTTCAACTACACGCCGTACGTGGTGGCCGGGCTCCTGTTCGTGCTCCTCGCGTGGCCGACCATCCGGCTCACCGACTGGGTGTCCGCGCGCACGCGGGCGCGTGAGCAGGCCGGGAGCCTCGTGTGAGCGCGGTGGGGGGGACGGAGCGAGTGGATGCCGCGGCGCCGGGTTCCACGCCGGTGCTGCGACTCCGGGGCATCCGTCGGGCCTTCGGCGACCGCCAGGTGCTGCGCGGCGTCGACCTCGACGTGGCCGCGCACGAGGTGGTCGCCCTCGTCGGCGCGAGCGGCTCGGGCAAGTCGACGCTGCTGCGCGCGGTCAACCTCACCGAGTCGATCGACGACGGCGTGATCCTCCTCGCCGGCGAGGACGTGAGCGACCCGCGCGTCGACGCCGACCGCGTGCGGGCGCGCATCGGCGTGGTGTTCCAGCACTACAACCTGTTCCCGCACCTCAGCGTGCTCGACAACGTCACGCTCGCCGCACGCCTCGTGCACCGGATGCCCCGTGCCGCCGCCGAACGCCGCGCGCTCGAGCTGCTCGACTCGATCGGCCTCGCCGAGCACGCACGCGCCTATCCCGACCGACTCTCGGGCGGGCAGCAGCAGCGCGTCGCGATCGTGCGCGCCATCGCCACGACGCCGGAACTGCTGCTGCTCGACGAGGTGACCAGCGCCCTCGACCCCGAACTCGTGGGCGAGGTCCTGGAACTCGTGCGCTCGCTCGCCGATTCGGGCACGACCATCGTGATGGCCACGCACGAGATGGCGTTCGCACGTGATGTGGCCGACCGGGTGGTGTTCCTCGACGAGGGTCGCATCATCGAGGAGGCGCCCGCGGCGGAGTTCTTCAGTGCGCCCCGCGAGGAGCGGACGCGCGAGTTCCTCGCGCGGTTCCTGCCGCGCGGGTGAGCACCGGCGATGAGGTCAGCGCTCGATGAGGGCGCCCACCACCGTGGGCACGGCGGCGGCGATGTCGAGGGCGGTGACCGGTCCCCCGCCCGCGGCCGCGCTGGCGCGCCGGGCGGCCTCGCCCTGCACCCAGGCCGCGGTCGCGGCGAGCGCCGTGAGCACCTCGGCGTCCGTCGCGAGCTCGGCGTGGTGGGTGGCCGCGAGCGAGCCGAGGATGCCACCGAGCACGTCGCCCGATCCGGCCGTGGCGAGCCAGTGCGTGGGCGCCGTCACGGTGCGGCGATTGCCGTCGGGATCGCACACGTGGGTCACGGCGCCCTTGAGCAGCACGACCACACCGAGTTCCCGCGCCGCACGCTCGGCCCAGCCGCTCGGGTCGCCACGCACCTCGTCGACCGTCGCGGGGATCTCGCGGATCGTGAGCAGCTTCGCGAGTTCGCGGGCGTGCGGGGTGATCACGGTGGGGGCCGTGTGGGTGCCGACCAGGTCGAGGGCGCCCGCATCGAGCACGACGGGCACCCGTTCGGCGAGCGCGTGCTCGAGGTCGCCGATGAGCACGAAGGAGCGGCGGCCGGGGTCGATGCCCGAGCCGATGAGCCATGCCTGCACGCGGCCGGCGACGGTCACGGTCTCGGGACGCCGTGCCAGCACGGCCTGGCGCAGGGCACGCGGGCCGATGTAGCGCACCATGCCGACGCCCGCCCGGTGCGCGGCCTCGACGCCGAGCACGGCGGCACCGGGATACTCCGACGAGCCGGTGAGGACGCCCAGCACGCCGCGGGTGTACTTGTCGTCACCCGCCGTCGGTGCCGCGATCCACTCCGCCGCGCCGCCCGCGGTCCACTCCTGCCAGGCCGTCGTCATGCTCCAACGATAGTTTGGGTGGATGCCCCGCGATGTCCTCGCCCCGATCAGCCTCTCACCGCGTGTCGTGGTGTTCGACTACGGCGAGGTGATCTCCCGCGAACCGACCGACGACGACCGCGCCGCGCTCCTGGCGCGCGCGGGCGCACCCGCCGAGCCGTTCTGGTCGGCGTACTGGGCGCATCGCGAGGGACTGGACCAAGGCACCGTGTCGATCGCCGAGTACTGGGCGCGGGTCGGTCATGACGTCGGCGCGGACTGGAGTCCGATCGACGTGCACGAGCTGTGGTCGATCGACCACCGCAGCTGGCTGAGCGTGGATCCGGGCACGCTCGGGGTGCTGCACGCGCTCGTCGCGGGCGGAACGCGCATCGCGCTGCTCTCGAACGCCGGCGCCGACTTCACGGGGTGGCTGCGGTTCGGTTCGTTCGCGCCGCTCTTCGAGCGGGTCTTCGTGAGCGGCGAGCTCGGACTGGTGAAACCGCACGCGGCGATCTACGAGCACGTCATGCGCGAACTCGGCATCGCGCCCGACGAGTTCGTATTCATCGACAACAAGTCCGAGAACGTCGCGGGTGCGGAGGCCGTCGGCGGCGCCGGGCACGTGTTCGCCGATGCCGCGACCCTCGAGTCGTGGCTTCGGACGCTCAGCGCCTGAGCGCGCCGGTCAGGCCATGCCGGCCGCGGAACCGCGCAGCTTGGCCGCCATCTCCCTCATCTGCGGCGATACTCGGCTGATGGCGATGATGTTGCCCTCGCTGTCGCTGAACCACGCGGTGCGCTCCTCGCCGACCTCGGCGACGCCGTCGACGGTCTTCAGTCCCGGCATGTCGTAGTCATGGAACATGACCCCGTGCGTGCGCAATGCGGTCATGTCACGGTCGAGGTCGTCGGTCATGAGGTTGAGCGCCGTGTTCTGCGCCGTTCCGGCGTAGTCGCTCCGGTAGATCATCACGACGGTTCCGCCGATGTCGTAGAACAGGCCTTCGCCTTCCATGTCCTCGTACACGGGGTCGCGGCCGAGCACGTCGTGCCACCAGCCGCGGGCCCGGGCGAGGTCCGATGCAGGGAGGACGGCGGTCGCCATGAGTTTCTCGAACATGATGTTTCCTCAAATCCTCGGGTCGGCGCGAGTCTACGCCGACCCGAGGGAAGCCGCACCGTATTCCGGTCGACCGGTCAACCGCGCCGGGTGGCGTCCTGGACCTCGCCGACGAGCTCTTCGATGATGTCCTCGAGGAAGATCACGCCGGTCGTGGTGCCGACCTTGTCGAACGTCCTCGCGACGTGCGTGCCGAGCCGGCGCATGGTCGCGAGCGCATCCTCGAGGTCGGTGCCGTCGTAGATCGAGACGAGCCGGCGCACCCGCTTCGCGGGAATGGGATCGTCGAACTCGTCGTCGTCGAGGTCGATGACGTCTTTGAGGTGCACGTAGCCGTCGGGCTCGTCGTCGACGCCACGGATGACGTAGCGCGAGAAGCCGCGCCGTGCGACCGCCCGCTCGACGTCGCCCGGCGTCGCGGTCGGCGGCAGGCTCACGAGCGCGGACATCGGAATCGCGACATCCTTCACCTGCTTGGTCGTGAACTCGAAGGCGGCCGTGAGCGTGCCGCTGGCGTCCTCGAGCACGCCCTCGCGACGCGACTGGTCGACGATCGTCTGCACCTCCTCGAGCGTGAACGTCGAGGTCGCCTCGCTCTTCGGTTCGACGCGGAACAGCCGCAGCACGCCGTTCGCCGTGGCGTTGAGCGCGACGATGATCGGGCGCGAGAGGCGCGCGAGGAACACGAGCGGCGGTGCGAGGATCAGCACGGCCCGGTCGGGCACCGAGAAGGAGAGGTTCTTCGGCACCATCTCGCCGAACACCACGTGCAGGTACGACACGAGCAGCAGCGCGATGACGAACGCCACGGTCGACACGACGCCCTCCGACCAGCCGGTGAGCCCAAGCGGCACCTCGAGCAGGTGGTGGATGGCCGGCTCCGAGACGTTCAGGATGAGCAGCGAACACACCGTGATGCCGAGCTGGCTCATCGCGAGCATGAGCGTCGCGTGCTCCATGGCCCAGAGCGCGGTCTTCGCCCGCCGGCTCCCGGCTTCGGCGAGCGGCTCGATCTGCGAGCGGCGCGCGGAGATGACGGCGAACTCGGCGCCGACGAAGAAGGCGTTCGCGATGAGCAGCACGAACAGCCACATGATGCCGAGCCAGTCGCTCATCGCGTCCCCTCCTCGAGTTCGGAGTGCGTCGGTCTCGGCGTCGGCACGAAGCGGATCCGGTCGATGCGTCGCCCGTCGAGGCGCTGCACGACGAGGGTCCCCTCGTCGATCGGAACCTCGTCGTCGAGCATCGGGAGGCGCCCGAGCTCGGCCATCACGAATCCGCCGACGGTCTCGTAGTCGCCGTTCTCGGGGACGCGGATGCCGGTGCGGTCGACCAGTTCGTCGGGCCGGAGGATGCCGGGGAAGCTCACGACGTCGCCACGGCGCACGATGCCCGCCCGGGTGCGATCGTGCTCGTCGGCGACCTCGCCGACGAGCTCCTCGACGAGGTCCTCGAGGGTGGCGACGCCCGCGGTGCCGCCGTACTCGTCGACGACGACCGCCATCTGGAACCCGCGTCCGCGGAGTTCGCCGAGCAGCGCCCCGAGCTTCATGGTCTCGGGCACCCGCAGCGCCTCCGACTGCAGGGCCGAGGCCGGGACATCCGCCCGCCGCTCGCGGGGCACCGCGACGGCCTGCTTGACGTGCACGAGCCCCACGACGTCGTCGAGGTTCTCGTCGTAGACGGGGAAGCGCGAATAGCCCGTCTGGCGCGCGAGCTCGAGCACGGCCTCCGCCGGCTCCAGGCGCTGCACCGCCGCGATCGCGGGGCGCGGCGTCATGACGTCGGAGGCGTCGTGGTCGGCGAATCGGAGCGTGCGCCCGAGGAGGGTCGCGGTGTCCTGCTCGAGCAGGCCCGCGCTGGCGGAGCGGCGGACGAGCGACGAGAGCTCCTCGGCAGACCTCGCGCCCGACAGCTCCTCCTTCGGCTCGATGCCGATGGCGCGGAGCATCCCGTTCGCGCTGCCGTTCAGTACGGAGATCGCCGGGCGGAACACCCAGGTGAACGCGGACTGGAACGGCATCACGAGCTTCGCCGTGGCGATCGGGAGCGCGAGCGCGAAGTTCTTGGGCACGAGCTCCCCGAGCACCATCGACAGCAGCGTGGCGATGACGATGGCGGTCGTGGCGCCCACCGGCCGCAGCGCGGCCTCGGGCAGGCCGATCGCGGTGAGCGGCCCGGCGAGGAGGGAGCTGATGGCGGGCTCCATCGTGTAGCCGGTCAGGAGCGTCGTGAGCGTGATGCCGAGCTGTGCGCTCGACAGGTGCGTCGACGTGATCTTCAGCGCCGAGATCGTGAGGCCCAGCCGCGTCTCACCGCGGGCTCTGCGCGCCTCGAGGTCGGCGCGATCGAGGTTGACGAGCGCGAACTCGCTCGCAACGAACAAGCCCGTGCCGATCGTGAGGAGGAGTCCGATGCCGAGGAGAACCCACTCAGACATCCGCACCTCCCCGATCGGTCACGGGCGAGGGTCTATGGCCGGGCGTTTTCGCAGAGGGAGGATCGTCCATTGTCCGCCAAGTATATCTTCGGCGGCGGCGCGATGACTGAGCCGTAACGCGGTGGTCACACGTGCGGTGGTCGCCACGGCGGCGAGCCCCGGCGTCCGTTCGGGTCGTCTCGCTCGCTCGCGTCGAATCCGCCTCACATGAGGCCGAACGGACACGAGCGACGGAGAACACACACTCCGGAGTGGCGAGTCGCTGAAGACGAGTCGGCCCCGAGGCATCCACAGCCCTACCAGCTGACCGGCAGCGCCTTGCCCTCCTCGTAGCCTGCAGCCGACTGCACGCCGACCAGCGCGCGCTCGCGGAACTCCTCGATCGAGCGCGCACCCGCATACGTGAATGCGCTGCGCACGCCCGACGTGATCATGTCGAGCAGGTCCTCGAGCGAGGGTCGCAGCGGGTCGAGGTAGATCGACGACGACGAGATCCCCTCGGCGAACAGCTCCTTGCGCGCGAGCTCGTACGGCGAGAGCCGGTCGAAGCGTTCGCGCACCGCCTTCGTCGACGCCATGCCCCAGCTCTCCTTGAAGAGGCGGCCGGATGCGTCGCGCCGGAGTGTGCCCGGTGCCTCGATGGTGCCGGCGAACCACGAGCCGATCATGACGGATGCCGCGCCGGCGGCGAGCGCGAGCGCGACGTCGCGCGGGTACCGCACGCCGCCGTCCGCCCACACCTTGGCGCCGAGCTCGCGCGCCGCGTCGGCGGTCTCGAGCACGGCGGAGAACTGGGGCCGCCCGACCGCGGTCATCATGCGCGTGGTGCACATCGCGCCCGGCCCGACGCCCACCTTGAGCACGTCGGCGCCCGCCTCGACGAGATCGGCGACGGCGTCGGCGGTCACGATGTTGCCGGCGACGATCGGCACGCCGAGGCCGAGGTCGCGGACGATGCCGACCGCGCGGATCATGCCCTCCTGGTGGCCGTGCGCCGTGTCGATCACGAGCATGTCGACGCCCGCGGCGACGAGGGCCCGCGCCTTGGCAGCCACATCGCCGTTGATGCCGACCGCCGCGGCGACCCGCAACCGGCCCCCGGCGTCGACGTTCGGCTCGTACAGCGTGCCGCGCAGGGCGCTCCGCCGGCTCAGGGTGCCGACCACCCGACCATGCTCCATGACGGGGGCGAAGTCGATGCCGGCGTCGACCATGAGGTCGAACGCGCGGCGGGGGGTGTCCACGTCGTCGGCGTCGAGCGACGCCAGCCCGCCGTGCACGAGATCGCCGAGCCGTGCGTCGGGCAGGGCCGTCGCCAGACGCTCCGCGGCGATGCATCCGACGAACTCATCACGCGCATCGTGCAGCACGATGCCGTGCCCCGGCACCGGCGGGAGCACCGCGAGCGCGTCGCCGGCCGTGTCGTCGGGGCCGAAACGGTGGGGCGTGTCGAACCGGGGCGACTGGGCCTTCACCCAGCGGATCGCCGCGTCGAGGTCCTGCAGGTGCAGGTCCTGCGGCAGCACGCCCAGGCCGCCGCGCCTGGCCAGCGTCGCCGCCAGCCTCGGACCCGTGATCGAGTTCATGTTCGCCGAGACGAGCGGAATGGACGCCCCCGAGCCGTCGTCGGGGGCGAGCGAGACGTCGAGCCGACTCGTGACCCCCGAGCGACTCGGGACCAGGAACACGTCGGAGTACGTGAGGTCGTGGCGCGGGGTCGTCCGGTAGAACTCCATGGGCATTACGCTACCGTCGCAACCGGGGCGCCCGGCCTCCCGGAGGGGTTTAGGCTTGTGTGGGTGATCGGGCACCGTATGCGTGTGCACGTGGCGGTCGCCGCAGGCAATCCAGCAGCGATGGAGAGAGTGGGCGAGAGGCTGTGTCGAGCCAACTGACCGGGTCGGGATCCGAGGAGACGACAGCGGGCGAATACGGGGCCAATGAATGGCTCGTCGACGAGATGTACGAGAAGTACCTCGCCGATCCCGAGTCCGTCGACCGGACCTGGTGGCCCGTCCTCGAGCACTACCGCCAGGTGCGCACGGGCACCGCCACCGCGACCCCGGCGCCCCAGACGACGGATGCCGCGGCCCCCGCCGCCCCCGCGGCCCCCGCCGCCCCCGCCGAGGCGCCCGCGCAGCCG
>NZ_SJZG01000006.1:38992-240819 GCF_004959775.1 Agromyces sp. H66 | reverse complement strand
TCACCCTGCCCACTTGACAGGAAAGGACTACATATCAGAAGTCCATGCCACCCGTCGGGTCGCCACCGGCCGGAGCCGCGACCTTCTCGGGCTTGTCGGCGACGACGGCCTCGGTCGTGAGGAAGAGGCCGGCGATCGACGCGGCGTTCTGCAGGGCCGAGCGCGTGACCTTCGCCGGGTCGATGATGCCCTGCGCGATCAGGTCGCCGTACTCGCCGGTCGCGGCGTTGAGGCCGTGACCCGCGGGCAGCTCCGAGACCTTGTTCGCGACGACGCCCGGCTCGAGGCCCGCGTTGAGGGCGATCTGCTTGAGCGGCGCCTCGATGGCCACCTTGACGATGTTGGCGCCGGTCGCCTCGTCGCCCGTGAGCTCGAGGGTCGCGAACGCCTTCGCGCCGGCCTGGATGAGCGCGACGCCACCACCGGCGACGATGCCCTCCTCGACGGCGGCCTTCGCGTTGCGCACGGCGTCCTCGATGCGGTGCTTGCGCTCCTTGAGCTCGACCTCGGTCGCGGCACCCGCCTTGATGACGGCAACGCCGCCGGCGAGCTTGGCGAGGCGCTCCTGGAGCTTCTCGCGGTCGTAGTCCGAGTCGGTGTTCTCGATCTCGGCGCGGATCTGGGCGACGCGACCGGCGATGGCCTCGGTGTCGCCGGCACCCTCGACGATCGTGGTCTCGTCCTTGGTGATGACGACCTTGCGAGCCTGGCCGAGCAGGTCGAGGGTGACGTTCTCGAGCTTGAGGCCGACCTCCTCGGAGATGACCTGGCCGCCGGTGAGGATCGCGATGTCCTGCAGCTGCGCCTTGCGACGGTCGCCGAAGCCGGGAGCCTTGACGGCGACCGACTTGAAGATGCCGCGGATCTTGTTGACGATGAGCGTCGCGAGCGCCTCGCCGTCGACGTCCTCCGCGATGATGAGGAGCTGCTTGCCCGTCTGGATCACCTTGTCGACGATCGGGAGCAGGTCCTTGATGTTCGAGACCTTGGAGTTGACGATCAGGATGTACGGGTCCTCGAAGACCGCCTCCTGGCGCTCGGGGTCGGTGACGAAGTACGCCGACAGGTAGCCCTTGTCGAAGCGCATGCCCTCGGTGAGCTCGAGCTCGGTGCCGAAGGTGTTCGACTCCTCGACGGTGACGACGCCCTCCTTGCCGACCTTGTCGATCGCCTCGGCGATGATCGCACCGATCTGCTCGTCGGCGGCGGAGATCGAGGCGGTGGCGGCGATCTCCTCCTTGGTCTCGATCTCCTTCGCGGTCGAGAGGAGCTCGGCCGAGACGGCCGCAACGGCCTTCTCGATGCCGCGCTTCAGCGAGATCGGGTCGGCGCCGGCGGCGACGTTGCGCAGGCCCTCGCGCACGAGCGCCTGGGCGAGTACGACCGACGTGGTGGTGCCGTCACCGGCCACGTCGTCGGTCTTCTTCGCGACCTCCTTGACGAGCTCGGCGCCGATCTTCTCATACGGGTCGTCGAGCTCGATCTCCTTGGCGATCGACACGCCGTCGTTCGTGATGGTGGGGGCGCCCCACTTCTTCTCGAGGACGACGTTGCGACCGCGCGGGCCGAGGGTCACCTTCACGGCGTCGGCGAGCTGGTTGAGGCCACGCTCGAGACCGCGACGGGCCTCCTCGTCAAAAGCAATGATCTTTGCCATGTGTGTTTCTCGTCCTTTCCCGGACGTCTTCAAAGATTCGTTGGTTTAGCACTCAAAACGAGTGAGTGCTAAGACGATTCTGGCACTCTCCCGGCACGAGTGCAAGCGAGGGTGGATGCCCCGGGGTCGCCGGAACCCGTCGCTGCGCCCGCCCTCACGGCGTGAAGGAGGCGGACCCTTCGAGCGGCACGAGCTCGACCGACGTGTTGCCGGGCGCGAGCCGCAGCACGCTGCCGTCGTCGGCGGTGAGCGCGATGGGCGAGGCCTCGGCCTCCTTCGACCAGGTGCCATGAGCGGTCTTCCCCGCGACCGAGACCCACGCCTCGCCCGAACCCGTCAGGACGGTGAGCAATGCATCGAAGTCCCACGAGCGCGACCCGCCCTCCGAGAAGGCGAGTTCCACGTGCGACGTCGTGGCGGCCACCAGCGTCGGCGCGGCGAGCGGGTCGTCGCTCCCATAGGCGAACTGCACCGGCGGCGGCAGGTCCGGCCGCGTCGGCTCCGGCGGCAGGGTGAGCTCGATCGGCGCCTCGGCGCACGCGGACAGCAAGAACGCGGATGCCACGACCGCTGCGAGCGGCATCCCCCACGCACGGGCCGATCCGGCCCCGCTCCCCATGACGCCATGCTACGACGACACCCCGGCGCGCACCGTCGGCGCGCCGTCGGGTCATCCCCGGCTCACCGGACGAGGCGGGCCCGCCGGCGTGACGGCGAACGCGCCGCCGGAGCACCGGCGACGCGCGTGCCCGAGAGGTCAGGCGGGGCGCACGGCCTCCGCCTGGGGCCCCTTCGAGCCGGTGCCGACCTCGAAGACGACCTGCTGACCCTCCTCGAGCACCTTGTATCCCGCCATGTCGATGGCGGAGTAGTGGACGAAGACGTCCTGCCCGCCGCCGTCGACGGTGATGAACCCGTAACCCTTTTCAGCGTTGAACCACTTGACGGTTCCGTTCGCCATGCGTTGCTCCCATATTGCCGTTGTGCAAGATCAGCACGTGCCTGTCGCCTGTACCGGGCCCCTTCGGATCGTGCTGACCGGGCACCGCTGGCGGCGCCGGGCGTTCCACACGGGATCGAGCGACCAGACCCAGATAACAACGCCGAGATGCGGCTCCACAAGAGCGCGCACGCACGAATTGGTCGCAGAATGGCAACGATTCGCCGGATTCAGCCGCCGATGGCCGCCGCGTAGTCGGAACCGAGCACGAGTGCGAGTGGGGTGCCGATCTCGGCGAACTGCTCCGACAGTCGCACGTCGGCCTCGGGAAGGGCCTGGGCGACGCCGCGGGCGGCGCCCTCGAGATCGGGCGTCGCGTAGTAGACGACGGTCTCGGTGAGATCGCTCGTGCTCGCGTTCGCCGTGGTGCCGACGGGGATGCCGGCCGCGGCGAGCGCCTCGCCGGCCCGCGCCGCGAGCCCCGTGGTGGTGGTTCCGTTCAGCACCGTGACCGGGATGTCGGGTGCGACCGTCGGCGGTGCGGTGACGACCGGCGTCGGCGTGGGGGTGCTCGCCGCCCCGGTGTCGGCGAAGTCCAGGCGGTCGTTGAGGAGCACCACGCCGACGATGCCCACCACGACGAGAACGACCGTCGCGAGCGCCGCCCAGCCGAACGCCACCCATCGCGCACCCCGGCGCACCGGCGCCCGGTGCGCGCCCACCCGCTCGATGCCATGGGGGATGGAGTCGAATCGATCGCGGGGGAACTTCTGCGCCATAGGTCCAGTCGGGGGTCGGGGCCGTGCTCAGTCGAGCAGACGGCCGATCGAGAGCGAGCGATGCGCGCGCGTCGCCGCGCGCGCCTCGCGCATCCGCTGCAGGCGCTTGACGAGCATGGGATCGTGTCGGAGCGCTGCCGGCGAGTCGATGAGTTCGCCGAGGATCCGATAGTACCGGGCGGCGGAGATGCCGAACTCCTCGCGGATCGCCTCGGCCTTCCGTCCGGGCTCCTGCCAGGCCCTGGCCTCGAACTCCAGCACGTGCATCGAGCGTTCGTCGAGTCGGCCGTCGTCGCCACGGGCGGGCATCGGCTCGGTGCTCATGCATCCTCCGTCCTGCGGCTGGATCTCCGCCTGCAGCACATCCTAGGGACTCCCCGCCATGAGGATGCCGAGGGACGACGGCGTGTGCGACGAGGCGGAACACGCGGCATCCGTCACACGTTGCATGGTGTGGGTGGAGACCTGCGACCATGGTGCAGACACCAGGCGGACGATCGGAAGGAGCGCTCATGGCGTATCGCGTGAACAAGACCGACGAGGAGTGGCGCGCCGAGCTCGGTGAGGAGCGGTACGCGGTGCTCCGGGAGGCGGCGACCGAGCGTCCGTGGACGGGCGAACTCCTCGACGAGGAGCGCGCGGGCGTCTACGCGTGTGCCGCCTGCGGTGCCGAGCTCTTCAAGAGCGGTACCAAGTTCGACTCGGGGTGCGGCTGGCCCAGCTTCTACGAGTCGGTGCGGCCCGAGGCCGTCGAGCTCATCGAGGACACCTCGCTCGGCATGGTGCGCACCGAGGTGCGGTGCGCCGCCTGCGGTTCCCACCTCGGCCACGTCTTCCCCGACGGATTCGGCACGCCCACCGGCGACCGGTACTGCATGAACTCGATCGCCCTCGACTTCACCGCGGAGTCCTGAGGCGTGGCCTCCTCCGCCCTGCAGGCGGCGCTCGCGAGGCGATCGTCGCCGAAGGTGACGGATGCCGCGCCTGACGACACGACCCTCAGGGCGCTGCTCGAGGGTGCGGCGCGCGTCGCCGACCACGCGTCGCTCCGGCCGTGGCGGGTCATCGCGCTCCGCGGCGCCGCTCGCGAGCGACTGGGCCGCGCGCTCGCCCGGGCCGCCGGTGCGGAGGGCGACGCCGCTGCGAAGCTCGCCGCGAAACCGCTTCGCGCCCCGCTCCTCGTCGCGGTCGTCGCGGTGCTGACCCCGGGGCATCCCAAGGTCCCCGAGTGGGAGCAGGAGGCGTCGGCCGCCGGCGTCGCCCACCTGCTCAGCCTCCTGCTCGACGAGGCCGGCTGGGGCGTGATGTGGCGTTCGGGCCCGCACACGCGGCATCCGCTCGTCGCCGAGATGCACGGCCTCGCCCCGAACGAACGCCTGATCGGGTGGCTCTACGTCGGCGGCAGGCCGTCCGGCGGCCGCGTCGAACGGCGACCCGAGCGACTCGCGGCCTCGCGTCTCACGACCCTCGAGTAGGCGCTGGGGCGGCTCGGGAGGCCTGAGCCCGCGGCGTCCACCGAGCCCGCGGCGTCCGCGCCGGAGATGAGGAGAGCCGGCTGCGGGACTCGAACCCGCAACCACCGCTTTACAAGAGCGGTGCGCTACCAATTGCGCCAAGCCGGCCTGAGGTCTGCGCCTCGCGAACATCCTACCGACCGTACGACGGCCCGGCACCTGGCCGGGCCGTCGTCGGCGGTCCCCTCCTGCGCCCTATTGCGCGGGCGTCGGAGTGGGCGTCGGCGTCGGGGTCGACTCGGAGTCGTTGAACGTCGCGCTGGTGGCCTGCAGCACGAACGACTGGAACTCCGCCGGATCCTCGAGGGAGCCGGAGTACTGCTGGCCGTTCACGAGCACCGTGGGGGTTCCGGTGATCGACGGCAGGTCGGAGTTCGGCACGGGCTGGGTGAGGGCGCGGTTCGTGGCATCCTGCACCCAGTCCTTGAACTGCACGTCGTCGATGCACTGCTCGATCGTCGCCGGGCTCGACACGCCCGCCTCGGCGGCGAGTTCCTTGAGCTCGTCGTTCGTGAGGCCCGAGGTGCCCTCTTCGGGCTGATTCGCGAAGAGGATCGCGTTGAAGTCGAAGAACGAGTCGGGCGACGCGTCGGCCACGCAGGCGGCGGCGTTGGCGGCGCGCAGCGAGTACTGGGTGCCCGCCGACTTGTTCGTGAGGATCGAGATCGGGTGCACCTCGAGCGTGGCAGCGCCCTCCTCGACCATCGTGCGGATGTTCTCGGAGTTGGTCGCCTCGAACTGGCCGCAGAAGGGGCACAGGTAGTCGAGGTAGACGACGATGTTCGCCACCGTGCCGCTCTCGTCGGGCACCGTCGGCGTCGGCGTTCCGTCGGCCGCGAGCGCCGGCGTCTCGACGGCCGTGATGGCGCCGTCGTCGCCGGCGGTGAGCAGGATGCCATCGCTCGCCATGTTCCGCGGACCCGGACCCTCGGGCTGGTTGTTCTGCACGATGAGCGTGACGACGATGGCCGCGATCGCCAGTACCGCCACGATCACGCCGCCCTGGATGAGGAACCTGTTGCGGCGCTCCCGCTTCTTCTGCTCCTCGCGGAGGGCGCGGGCCTTCTCCCGGGCGGCCTCCCTGCGTTCATTGCGGGTGGGACGTGGCTGGTTCGAACCGCCGTAGGTCATCGATGGTCACTCCGGTCGCTGTGTGGGCGCGCGCGTATGCACGCGAACGCACCAACGATAGTAGGAACTGTGTCTGTGAATCACCCAAGCAGGCGCCGCATGCTGCGGCCCCGCCGCCGCGTGGCATACTGAGGGGGCGTCGACGCCGATGTCGACGTATTCCATTCACTACGGATCGTCCGGCACGTACCTGCCGGTGAAGGAGAAGCACGATCATGGCATCAGTCACGTTCGACAAGGCCACCCGCCTCTACCCGGGTGGCACCCGTCCCGCCGTCGACAAGCTCGACCTCGAGATCAACGACGGCGAGTTCCTCGTCCTGGTCGGCCCGTCCGGCTGCGGCAAGTCCACGTCGCTCCGCATGCTCGCCGGCCTCGAGGAGGTCAACGAGGGCAACATCTTCATCGGCGACCGCAACGTCACCGACGTGCCCCCGAAGGACCGCGACATCGCCATGGTCTTCCAGAACTACGCGCTCTACCCGCACATGACCGTCGCCGAGAACATGGGCTTCGCGCTCAAGATCGCGGGCGTCGGCAAGGAGGAGCGCGCCGCACGCGTGCTGGAGGCTGCCAAGCTCCTCGACCTCGAGCCCTACCTCAGCCGCAAGCCGAAGGCGCTCTCGGGCGGCCAGCGCCAGCGCGTCGCCATGGGCCGCGCGATCGTGCGCCAGCCGCAGGTGTTCCTCATGGACGAGCCGCTGTCGAACCTCGACGCGAAGCTGCGCGTGCAGACCCGCACCCAGATCGCGTCGCTGCAGCGCCGCCTCGGCGTCACCACGGTCTACGTCACGCACGACCAGACCGAGGCGCTCACCATGGGCGACCGCATCGCCGTGCTGAAGGACGGCGTGCTGCAGCAGGTCGGCACCCCGCGCGACCTGTACGAGAAGCCGAACAACGTGTTCGTCGCCGGCTTCATCGGCTCGCCGGCCATGAACCTCTTCCACGCCGACCTCGTCGAGGGCGGCGTGAAGTTCGGCACCGCGACCGTGCCGGTCGAGCGCGAGATCCTCGCGGACGCGAGCAGCAACATCGCGACGATCGGCGTGCGTCCCGAGGACATCACGGTGTCGCCCCACGAGGGCGAGGGCCTGGCGGTCGACGTCGACCTCGTCGAGGAGCTCGGCGCCGACGGCTACCTCTACGGCCACTCCATCGTCGAAGGCAAGCGCACCGACATCGTCGCCCGCGTCGACGGCCGCCTGCACCCGAACGCCGGCGAGACCGTGTACCTCACGGCCACGCCGAACCACGTGCACCTCTTCGACGCCGAGTCGGGCGAGCGCCTGACCGACAAGGCCGTGGTGAGCTGATCGGCTCGCAATGATCGGATGACGCCGGTCGGGCATCGGCCCGACCGGCGTCGTCGTTTCGCCCGTCCACTCGCACCAGCGCTAGGCTCGAACCTCATGAGCGGGTCCCTTTCGATCACCTCGGCCATGGCCGATCCGGCCCTGCTCGACCTCCCGTGGGACCTGCCACTCGAGTCCTGGCCGAACGAGACCATCGCCGCGCTGCCGAAGGGCATCTCCCGGCACCTGGTGCGCTTCGCCCACCTCGCCGGCCACGTCGTCGCCATCAAGGAGACGACGGCCGAGATGGCGAAGGGCGAGTACGAGATGCTGCGCATGCTGCAGCGCCTCGAGATCCCGTGCGTCGAGCCGGTGGCCGTCATCACCAATCGCTCGGATGCCGAGGACGAGGTGCTGAAGCCCGTGCTCGTCACCCGGCACCTGCGGTTCTCCCTGCCGTACCGGGCGCTCTTCTCGCAGACCCTGAGGCCCGACACCGCCACGCGCCTCGTCGATGCGCTCGCGGTGCTGCTCGTACGGCTGCACATCGTCGGGTTCTTCTGGGGCGACGTGTCGCTCTCGAACACGCTCTTCCGGCGCGACGCGGGCGCGTTCGCGGCGTACCTCGTCGACGCCGAGACCGGCAAGCTCTACGAGGGCGGCCTCTCCAACGGCCAGCGCGAGAACGACCTCGAGATCGCGCGCGTCAACATCGCCGGAGAACTGCTCGACCTCGAGGCGGGCGGGCGGGTGGCCGACGAGCTCGATCCCGTGAACATCTCGAACGGCATCGTGGAGGCGTACCGCAGCCTCTGGGCGGAGCTGACCGGCTCCGAGTCGTTCTCGTCGGCCGAGCGATGGCGGATCAACGAGCGGGTCAATCGCCTCAACGACCTCGGCTTCGACATCGAGGAGCTCGCGATCAGGACGGATGACTCGGGCACGACCGTGCGCATCCAGCCGAAGGTCGTGGACGCCGGTCACCACCAGCGTCGCCTGCTCCGCCTCACCGGCCTCGACGCGGGCGAGAACCAGGCCAGGCGCCTGCTCAACGACCTCGACTCCTACCGCGCCTCCTACGGCAAGGCGGACCTCGACGAGGAGATGGTCGCCCACGAATGGCTCATGCGGGTGTTCGAGCCCGTCGTGCGTGCCATCCCGATCGAGCTGCGCGGCAAGCTCGAACCCGCCGAGGTGTTCCACCAGCTGCTCGAGCACCGATGGTTCATGGCGCAGCAGGCCGGACACGACATCCCGCTCGCCGAGGCCGTCACGTCGTACATCAACAACGTGCTGCGACACCGACGCGACGAGGCGACCGTGATCGGCCCGCAGACCGGCACGATCACGACGGCCATCGACGTCGTCGCGCCCGAGACGTCTGCGATCGCCGTGGTCGATCCCGACGACGAGGACGACTGGCGCCTGAAGGTCTGAGGGCCGCCGCCTCAGGGGCGACGGCTACTCGGCCGCCGCGGCCCGCAGCTTCGAGATCTCGTAGAGGGTGACGGATGCCGCGATCCCCGCGTTGAGGGACTCCGTCGACGCGCTGATCGGAATCGACACGATGGCGTCGCACGTCTCGGCGACGAGTCGCGACAGTCCCTTCCCCTCGCTCCCGACGACGATCACGATCGGACGGTCGGCCCACGAGAGCCCGGGGAGGGACACGTCGCCGCCGCCGTCGAGCCCGAGCACGAACACGCCGCGCTCCTTCAACGACTTGAGGGTCTGCGTGAGGTTCGGCGCCATCGCCACCGGCACCCTCGCCGCCGCGCCCGCCGAGGTCTTCCAGGCGGCGGAGTTCACGCCGACCGACCGACGCTGCGGCACGATCACCGCCTGTCCGCCGAACGCTGCCGTCGAGCGCAGGATGGCGCCGAGGTTGCGCGGGTCGGTGATTCCGTCGAGCGCGACGAACAGGGGCGTCTCGTCGCGAGCGAGCACGCGGTCGAGCACCTCGATGGGGTGGGAGTACTCGTACGGCGGCACCTTGAGCGCGAGGCCCTGGTGCACGCCGCCCTCGCCGGCGAGACGGTCGAGCTCGGGCCGCATCACCTCGAGGATGGGGATGTCGCGGTTCGTGGCGAGCTTCATCGCCTCCTTGACGCGGTCATCCATCTCGACGCGCGCGGCGACGTACAGGGTCGAGGCCGGGATGCGGGCGCGCAGCGCCTCGACCACCGAGTTGCGTCCCGTCACGATCTCCGATTCGTCGCCCGACTTCGCACGGCGGGCCGCGCCGGATGCCCCGCGCGGGGCTCCGGCACGCTGGCCCTGGCCCGCGACCCTGCCCTTGCCGCCCGCGGCGGCGTAGCGCTCCTGCGCGGCCTTGCGCTTCCCTGCCGGATGCCAGGCGCGGTCCTCGGCCTTCGGTGTCGGCCCCTTGCCCTCCAGCGCCTTGCGTCCGTGGCCGCCCGTGCCGACCTGCTTGCCGGCCGCCCCCTTGCCGCCCTTGCGGACGGCTCCGGCGCGCGACTTGCCGCTGCCTGCCTTCATGATCCCAAGCTCCAATGCGTGCCGGTCTGGCTGTCCTCGATGGTGATGCCCGCAGCCGCCAGGTCGGCGCGGATCCGGTCGGCGGCGGCGAAGTCCCTGGCCTCACGGGCGGCTTGCCGTTCCTCGATCAGGCGGGCGACGAGCGCGTCGAGCGCGGCGAACGCCGGTCCGGCTTCGGGCGCGTCCCAGTTCGGATCGCGCGGATCGATGCCGAGCACCTCGACCATCGCCACGACCTGGCCGTGCAGCACGGCCGCCTCGTGCAGGTCTTCCGCGTCGAGCGCCTGGTTGCCCGCACGCACGGTGTCGTGCAGCACGGCGAGCGCCTGCGGCACCCCGAGATCGTCGTCCATCGCCGCCGCGAACGCGTCGGGGATGAGCGGGCTGCCGACGCCCGCGAACCGCGTGCCGGCGATCCGGCGCTCGACCCGGGTGAGGAACGAGCGGATGCGGTCGACCGCGGCCTCGGCCTCGGTGAGCGATGTCGGCGCGTAGTCGAGCGTCGAGCGGTAGTGCGCCGCGCCGAGCAGGTACCGCACGGCGAGCGGCGAGGCGAGCTCGAGGAGTTCGCTCGCGTACACGGAGTTGCCGAGCGACTTCGACATCTTCTGCCCGCCGACGTTCACGAGCCCGTTGTGCACCCAGTACCGCGCGTACCCGTCGCCCGCGGCGGTCGACTGGGCGAGCTCGTTCTCGTGGTGTGGGAAGCGCAGGTCGAGCCCGCCGCCGTGGATGTCGAACTCGGAACCGAGGTAGCGGGTGGCCATGGCAGAGCACTCGATGTGCCAGCCCGGCCGGCCGTCCCCCCACGGCGAGGCCCAGCTCGCCGATGCCGGCTCCGTCTCCTTGTGGCCCTTCCACAGGGCGAAGTCGCGCGGATCGCGCTTGCCGCGCGGGTCGGCGTCGGCCGCCGCCTCCATGTTCTCGCGCGACTGCCGGGTGAGCTCGCCGTAGCCGGGCCAGCTGCCCGTGTCGAAGTACACGTCGCCCGAGGCATCCGGAGCCGGATAGGCGTGGCCGAGCTCGATGAGCCGCGCGATGAGCTGCTGCATCTGCTGGACGCTCGCCGTCGCGCGGGGCTCGTACGTGGGGGCGAGGATGCCGAGCAGGCGGTATGCCGCCGTGAACTCGAGCTCGACGCGGTAGGCGAGCGCCCACCACTCCTCGACCTTGCCGTCGCCGTCGAAGTCCTCGGATGCCGCGAGGATCTTGTCGTCGATGTCGGTGACATTGCGCACGAACGTCACCTCGTTGCCGCGGTAGGCGAACCAGCGACGCATGATGTCGTAGACCAGGGCGCTGCGGAGGTGCCCGATGTGCGGGCTCGACTGCACGGTCGGGCCGCACACGTACATGCCGACGTGCCCCTCGCGGAGGGGCACGAAGTCACGCAGGGCCTGGGCCTTCGAATCGTAGAGTCGCACGGTCACCCCGCAAGCCTACCGGCGGCGCACGGCGCGTGACGGGAGGGCTCAGGCGGGCATCACGAGGGCCGTCGCGATCGCGGCGACGCCCTCGCCGCGGCCGGTGAAGCCGAGTGCGTCGGTCGTGGTGGCCGCCACGCTCACGGGCGCACCGACGACCCCCGAGAGGAACTCCTCGGCCTCGGCGCGGCGGGGCGCGAGCTTCGGGCGGTTGCCGACGACCTGCACGGTGACGTTGCCGATGGCGTAACCGGCCTCGCGCACGAGCCGCACGGTCTCGGCGAGGAACACCTCGCCGTGCGCGCCCTCGAAGCGGGGGTCGCCGGTGCCGAACACGCTGCCGACGTCGCCGAGTCCGGCCGCGGCGAGGAGCGCGTCGCAGATGGCATGGCTCGCGGCGTCGCCGTCGCTGTGCCCGGCGAGTCCCCGTTCCTCGGGCCAGTGCAGCCCGGCGAGCCAGAGCGGGGTGCGAGTGTCGTCGGACAGTGCGTGCACGTCGATGCCGGTGCCGATGCGCGGCGCGCCGGCCGTCCGCGCACCGCCCGCGTGCGAACCCTCCGTCGCGACCCGCTCGGCGACCATGGCTTGCGCCCGCCGCAGGTCGGACGGCAACGTCACCTTGAAGGCGCGCGCGTCACCGGGCACGGCGTCGACGGTGATGCCGGCGGATGCCGCGAGCGCCGCGTCGTCCGTGAACTCGGTCGTCGCGGCGGCATACGCGGAGTCGAGCGCGCGTCGGGGGAAGCCCTGCGGGGTCTGCACGGCCGCGAGTTCGGAGCGGTCGACGGTCTCGAGCACCCGCCCGTGCTCGCCGATGCGCTTGATCGTGTCGACGACGTCGAGCGCCGGCACCACGCCGTGACCCCGTGAGCGCACGGCCGCCACGACCTCGTCGAAGACGATCGAGGGCGTGAGCGGCCGGGCGGCGTCGTGCACGAGCACTGTCGCGACCTCCTGCGGAAGGGCGACGAGTCCGCGTGCCACCGACTCCTGGCGGGTCGCGCCGCCCGCGACGACGTCGAACGACGCGGATGCCGCCGCCGCGACGGGCGCGTACCGGGCGCGCGTCTCGTCGACGCGGTCGGCCGGCACCACGACGACCAGGTGCGGCCTCTCACGCATGCCGAGCACGGCATCGAGTGCGACGCCGAGGATCGTGTCGTCGCCGAGCGGCACGTACGCCTTCGGCTCGGCGTGCCCGAGGCGGGTGCCGCTGCCGGCGGCGACGACGATGACGGCGACGGTTGACGCGCTCATGGGACGAGCGTATCGCGGACGACGGGTCTCGAGACGGCCCTGCGCGCCTCCCTCGACCCGCGATGACGGCTAGGAGGCGAGCACCTCGTCGAGCACCGTGGAGGCCTGCTCCTCGTCGGTCTTCTCGGCGAGCGCGAGCTCGGAGATCAGGATCTGGCGCGCCTTGGCGAGCATGCGCTTCTCGCCGGCGGAGAGGCCGCGGTCCTGGTCGCGGCGCCACAGGTCGCGAACGACCTCGGAGACCTTGATGACATCGCCGGAGGCGAGCTTCTCGAGGTTCGCCTTGTAGCGGCGGGACCAGTTCGTGGGCTCTTCGGTGAACGGGGCACGGAGCACCTCGAAGACCTTGTCGAGACCTTCCTTGCCGATGACGTCACGAACGCCGACGAGGTCGACGTTCTCGGCCGGCACCTCGATGACGAGGTCGCCCTGCGTGACGTTCAGCTTGAGGTAGAGCTTCTCTTCACCCTTGATGATCCGTTTCTTCACTTCGGTGATCGTTGCGGCTCCGTGGTGGGGGTAAACGACGGTTTCGCCAACCTCAAAAAGCATGAATGAATGTCCTTTCGGCAACTTTCAGGATATCACATTCGGGTTCGTGCTAAGGTTCGCCACCCCTACCATGATGCACCGACCCGGTAGGCTACACTCGGATCGATTCCCTTCGCGCGAGCACGCTTCCGTGCGCGCGCACGCTCGCACTTGGAGGTTCTGTGAAGGCGCGTCTCGCGGCATCCGCTGCTCTGGCCCTTGGTCTCGCCCTGGGCGCGAGCGGCTGCTCGATGATCACCTACCAGGCGACCACCGAGAAGTACGAGCCGAGCGACGGCGTCTCCGCCGATCTGGGCGACCTCGACCTTCGCAACATCCTGGTCGTCAGCGAAGACGGCGAAGACGGCACGCTCGTCATGTCCGTGGTGAACCAGGGTGACCGCCGCGCGACGCTCGGCGTGCAGTTCGGCGAGGGAGACGTGGTCGAGGTCGCGGTGCCGGCCGGTCAGACCCTCGTGCTCGGTTCCGACGACGAGGAGCCGGTCGTCCTCGAGGGGATCGACGCCGAGGTCGGCGGGCTCATTCCCCTGTACTTCCAGTACGGCGACGTCGAAGGCGTCGAGAAGATGGTCCCGGTACTCGACGGGCGCCTGCCCGAGTACTCCGACCTCGCGCCGTAGGCCCCGTCAGGCCTCGAAGCGGTATCCGAGCCCGCGCACGGTCACGAGCTGCACGGGCTCGGAGGGCTGCAGTTCGATCTTCGAGCGGATCCGCTTGATGTGCACGTCCAGGGTCTTGGTGTCGCCGAAGTAGTCCGAGCCCCACACGCGGTCGATGAGCTGGCCGCGCGTGAGCACGCGTCCGGGATTGCGCATGAGCAGTTCGAGCAGCTCGAATTCCTTGAGCGGCATGGGCACGGGCTCGCCGTCGACCTCCACCGTGTGCCGGTCGACGTCCATGCGCACCCGCCCGCCCTCGAGGATCGCCTCGTCGAAGTCCTCGACCTCGTTGCGTCGGCGGAGCACGGCGCGGATGCGCGCGAGCAGCTCCCTCGTGGAGTACGGCTTGGTGATGTAGTCGTCGGCGCCGAGCTCGAGTCCCACGACGATGTCGATCTCGGAGTCCTTCGCCGTCAGCATGATGATCGGCACGTTCGAGCGATTGCGGATCTCGCGGCACACCTCGGTGCCGGGCAGGCCGGGCAGCATCAGGTCGAGGAGCACCAGGTCGGCTCCGTGCTGGTCGAACGCCGCGACGGCGGAGGGGCCGTCGGCGGCCACCTCCACGTCGTAACCCTCCCGCTCGAGCAGGAAGCTCAGCGGGTCGCTGAGGGCGATCTCGTCCTCGACGAGCAGGATGCGGGTCACGTGCGATCTCCTCGGTTCGATGCGACGGATCTCGTCGCGAGTGCGGCGGCGGCGACATCCGCCGCCCCGGGCCGGGTGCCGGCGGTGTGCTCGACGGTCTCGTCCGGTACGGCATCGGCCGGCGCCTCCGCGACCGGCAGCCGGATCATGAAGGTGGAGCCGCGACCCGGCTGCGACCACACGCGCACGTCGCCGCCGTGGTTCTGCACGGTGTGCTTCACGATGCTGAGCCCGAGCCCCGACCCGCCGGTGTTGCGCGAGCGAGCCTGGTCGATGCGGTAGAAGCGCTCGAACACCCGCTCGAGCTCCTCGGGATCCATGCCGATACCCTGGTCGGTGACCGCGATCTCGACGGTGTCGCCGACGACCTTCGCCCCCACGCCGACGCGACCGCCCTCATTGGAATACGCGATGGCGTTGGCCACGAGGTTGTGCACCGCGACGATCATGAGGGCACGGTCGCCGTACACCTTCGCCTTCGTCGACGCGCGCATCGCGACGTCGACCTGCTTCGCCGCGGCCACCACCCGGTTCTGGTCGACGGCCGCGGCCACGACATCGTCGATGTCCACGAGCTCGTCGGGACGCAGCGCGTCGCGCGCCTGCAGCCGCGACAGCTCGATGACCTCGCTCGTGATGTGGGCCAGCCGGTTCGCCTCGATCGAGAGCCGCCCCGCGAAGCGACGCACCTGCTCGGGCTCGTCGGCCGCCTGGTCGAGCGCCTCGGCGAGCAGGCTCACCGAGGCGATGGGCGTCTTCAGTTCGTGGCTGATGTTCGCCACGAAGTCGCGACGCACCTCGTCGAGGCGGTGCGCCTCCGTGCGGTCCTCGGCCAGCAGCAGCACGAAGCGCGTGCCCAGCCGGGCCACGAGCACGCGCAGGAGCAGCGTGGACTCGCCGAAGGGGCCTCGCGTCACGCTCAACTCCTCGGCGATCGGCTCGCCGGTCCGTCGAACGGATGCCACGAGGTCGAGCATCTCGGCGTGCACGAGCGACCGCTGTCGCACGAGTCCCATGGCGAGGGCGCCGGGCGAGGCCTTCAAGACGTTGTTGGACGGATCGAGCACGACGCCCGCGGACTCGAGCACCTCGAGCACCTGGTCGATGCCGTCGGGAATGGTCGGGGCGACGACGCGAGCCGCGCTCGATCCCCGCCGCTCCGCCATGTGCAGCACGATCACGAACGCGGCCCCGAGGAAGATGCCGAAGGCCAGTGCCGTGAGCACCACCCACATGGAGTCCATGGCTTCACCCTAACCACTCGTGCTGAGCCCGCCTCGCGCCTCCCCTTGCAGGACGGCGGTAGGTTAGGGAGTGTTCAGCGTCTCGGCACCTGCTGTTCACCTCGCACGGGGAGGATGTCGCGGGGCCGGATCGAACCGGTAGGCCTGCGCGCGCCCTGCGCGGGATCGAGCAGACAAGGATTCGTTCATGCGTGAGGTGTTCCAGCAGGAACTGCGAGAGGTGCAGGACCGACTCGTCGAGACCGCCCAACTCGTCGCCGACTCGATCGAGAAAGCCACCCGCGCCTTCAACAGCTCGGACGTGAGCCTGGCCGAGGAGGTGATCGCCGACGACGACCGCATCGATCAGCTCACGGTGGCGCTCGACGAGTTGGCCATCACCATCCTGGCGCGGCAGCAGCCCGTGGCCCGCGACCTGCGCATCGTCGTGAGCGCGCTCCGGATCAGCGCGTCGCTCGAGCGCATGGGCGACATGTCCACGCACATCTCGCAGCTGGCCCGCTACCGCTTCCCCGACAAGGTCGTGCCGAAGTCGCTCCGGCCGACGTTCGCCGAGATGGGTGCGCTCGATGTCGACATCGCGCGGAAGCTCGTCGAACTGCTTCGCACCGAGGACGTCGTGCTCGCCGAGGAGATCCGCAACGAGGACGACAAGATCGATGCACTGCACCTCTCGGTGTTCGACAAGGTGCTCGGCGAGACGTGGAAGGGCGAGGCCGTCGACACCGTCGACGCGACGCTCGCGAGCCGCTATCACGAGCGCTTCGCCGACCACGCCGTGTCGATCGCGAAGAAGGTGCAGTACCTGGTGACGGGCGACTGGGACCCCGAGAAGTCGGGGCTCTGAGCCGGCGCGGGCGGGCCTGAGCAGGGCCGACGCCGAACGCGCCCGGATGGACGCGAACGGGCGGGGGATGCGACATCCCCCGCCCGTCGTCGTCGCGACGAACCGCTACTTCTTGCCCTGCGCCGCGACCGCGGCCGCGCCGGCCGCCGCCGCCTCGGGGTCGAGGTACTCGCCCGGCTGGATCGGCATGTAGTCGTCGCCGAGTTCGTAGACCAGCGGGATGCCGGTGGGGATGTTCAGCTCGGCGATGTCGGCGTCGCTGATGCCGTCGAGGTGCTTGACGAGTGCGCGCAGCGAGTTGCCGTGCGCCGCGACGAGCACCGTCCTGCCCGCGGCGAGGTCGGGGATGATGCCCTCCTCCCAGTACGGGAGCATGCGTGCGATGACGTCCTTCAGGCACTCCGTGCGCGGCATCTCCTCGTCGGACAGGTTCGCGTAGCGCGGGTCGCCGACCTGCGACCACTCGCTGTCGTCGGCGATGGGCGGCGGCGGCGTGTCGAACGATCGGCGCCACAGCATGAACTGCTCCTGGCCGTACTTCTCGAGCGTCTCGGCCTTGTCGAGGCCCTGCAGGGCGCCGTAGTGGCGTTCGTTCAGCCGCCACGACCTGCGCACGTCGATCCAGAGCCGGTCGGCCGCCTCGAGGGCGATGTCCGCGGTCTGGATGGCGCGCGTGAGCACCGAGGTGTGCAGCACGTCGGGCAATACCCCGCGCTCGACGAGCAACTCGCCCGCGCGCTTGGCCTCGGCGCGGCCGAGATCGCTGAGCCGCACGTCGACCCAGCCGGTGAACAGGTTCTTCTGGTTCCAATCGCTCTGGCCATGGCGCAGCAGCACGAGGGTGTGTGGCATGTCGACCAGCCTAGCCGGGGCGGACGTCCAGCTTCGTGCTGCGAGACTTGGAGACCGTGCCCGTCGGATCCGTCACCCGCGGCACGACCAACACCAATCGGCTCCGGCGCATCGACCGGTGGATCTCGGAGCATCCGGCGTTCCGTCGTGCCCTCGACCCGTTCGTCGTCGACCTCGGCTACGGCGCCAGCGGCGTCACGACGTTCGAGCTCGCGTCCCGACTCGCCCGGGCACGAGCCGACGTCGAGACGCTCGGCCTCGAGATCGACGCCGGCCGCGTGCTCCGGGCCCGGGGCCAGCTCGATCGGCTCGCACGCGGCGAACTGCCGTTCCCGGCCGGCCTCGCCGTGGCGTTCGATCTCGGCGGCTTCGAGGTGCCGACCGGGGGCCGCAGGCCCGCCGTGATCCGCGCGTTCAACGTGCTGCGCCAGTACGACGAGTCCGAGGTCGCCGAGGCGTGGTCGCGCATGACCATGCGGCTCGCTCCCGGCGGCCTCCTCGTCGAGGGCACCTGCGACGAACTCGGACGCATCGCGAGCTGGGTGGGCATCGAGGCATCCGAGAAGGATGCCGCGGCGGCATCCGTTCCCTCGACGTTCACCATCAGCCTGCGCCTCACCGGGCTCGACCGTCCGTCGGTCGTCGCCGAGCGCCTGCCCAAGGTGCTCATCCACCGGAACGTGCCGGGCGAGCGCGTGCACGACCTGCTCGCCGCACTCGACCGCGCCTGGCGGGTGCACGCGCCGCTCTCGGTGTACGGCCCGCAGCAGCGCTGGATCCGGAGCGTCGAGACGCTCCGCGACCGCGGCTGGCCGGTGCGCGGCAACGCGCGTCGATGGCGGCTCGGCGAGCTCACGCTGGACTGGGCGGCGGTCGCACCGCACTGATCGCGAGATTTCGCATCACACGAGCGTGATTTCGCGGGCGACTTGCGAGATTGACCGGCGCCCCGAACCACGGCCCGCGGCTCAGTCGGACGGCAGGAGTGAGCGCGCGTCGTCGAGCGCGAGGCCCGTCGAAGTGAGCAGGTCGATGAGGTAGGGCCGGAGCGCCGTGATGGTGTTGCGATCGCCCACGGAGCCGTCCGGGAGGATCGCCACGGGATCCAGGTGGCGCGTGATCTCGGCGAACGCCTGCCTCGCCACCGGCTGCTGCGAGACGTCGCGGAGGGAATCCGCGAGCAGCCCGACCGCGACGGCGATGCGCGCGTGCACGTCGGCGACCTCGGGCCGAGGGCGACCGTCGCGCAGCACCCACTCGATGCGCCGAGCGATGATCCGGAGGTTCCTCGTCGCGAGGTCGAGGCCGGCGAGCATGACGCGCTGGCGCTCGAGGTCGAAGCGCGAGCCCCGCACGAGCGGTGAGATGCGTGCGACGGCGAGACCGGAGTCGACCGAAGCCGTCCAGTTCTCCACGAGCGGCTGCGTCGCACGCGCCCGAGAGAGCGCCTGGCCCGCAAGCTCCGTGCTGCCCGACCGCAGCGCCTCAGCGAGCTCGCCGAGCACCGCCACGTGCTCGGCGATGAGCCGACGCCCCTCCCGCATCGATGCCCGGCGGGGATCGCGCGGGATGATCGCCGTCGCGGCCAGCGCGAACGCGCCGCCGACGGCCGCGTCGATCGTGCGCACGAAGGGCCCGCCCTCGGGTGCCGGCACGAGCATGACCAGCGTGCACTGCACGGCCGCGGCGATCGCGAACGCTGCGTTCGCGGAGACCAGCCGGGCCACCGCGAGCGTGAGAGCGAGCGCGACGGCGAACTGCGGCACGCCCTGGCCGAACCCGACGAGCAGCACCTCGGCGAGCGCGATGCCGAGCGTCATCGCCACGACGGTCTCGAACACGCGGACGGGCCGCGCGTCGCGCACGAAGCCGAGCGCCGTGATCGCGACGATCGCGGCGATCAGCGGCTCATGGTGACCGACGACGAATCGCGCGAAGGCGTACGCTGCGGCGGCCGTCACCGTGATCCGCAGGATCGCGGGCAGCGAGTCGCGGAGCCGGCTCCACCCCGCAGCGGATCGCGCGGCGAGGCGGCCGGCGACCGTCACTTCCGGACGCCGAGCCGGGGCAGCCGGGGCACGTCGACCGCCGCCCCGGCGCTCGCCGGCACGATCTCGACCTGCGCCGCCGCGACGTCGATGCCGTGGCTCTCGACGATGAGCTCGAGGTCGGGGGGAACCTGGCGCTTGATCACGGCGAGCGCGACCGGTCCGAGTTCGTGGTGCATGGCGCTCGACGTGACCCGCCCGACGACGCGGCGTTCGGGGGCCTCGCCCGGCTCGGGCTCGGGGCGCACCTTCTCGCCGACCACCGGATCGCCCGGTTCCGGGAGCACGGTGTCGCTGCCGTCGAGGTGGAGCAGCACGAGCCGACGCGGCGGTCGGCCGAGGTTCAGCACCTTGGCCACCGTCTCCTGGCCCTTGTAGCAGCCCTTGCCGAGGTCGACGGCGCTGCGCAGCCAGTCGAGCTCGTGCGGGATCGACTTCTCGTCGACCTCGGTGGCGAGCCTCGGCCGCCACGCGGCGATGCGGAGCGCCTCCACCGCGAGCGAACCCGCGACGGCGACGCGGCCTCCGCGCACGGCTTCGGCGGCATCGGCGAGCGCCGCACGCGGCACGATCCGCTCCACCCAGTGCCAGGCGGATGCGGGATGCCCCGCGTCGGGGGCGTACCGGTGCGCCCCCGGTGCCGGCGACGACCACGGGTCGGTCCAGTCCAGCGGGACGCCGTTCGGCGCGAGCGCGGGCGCGGCGGCATCGAGGGCCTCGGTGGACATCGCGCCGAGCACGGCGACCTCGGACGAGCGGTCGGCCACCTCGACCCGCAGCATGAACCGCATGCGGTCGAGCCAGGACGCGAGCGGCGCGGCATCCGCCCCCTCGACGATGAGCCACGTCGAATCGCCGTCATCGACGACGTGCACGACGTGCTCGATACGACCGGATGCATCGAGGAAGAGCGCCTCGGCCGGTTCTCCCGGGGCGAGCCGATCGAGCGCCTGGCTCGCCATGGAGTGCAGCCAGGTGAGCCGGTCGGGACCGGTCACGCTCAGCACGCCCCGGTTCGAGCAGTCGACGATCGCCTCACCGCGTTCGAGCCGGCGCTGCTCGACGATGGGGTTGCCATAGTGGCCGGCGACGCCCTCGTCGACGCCCTCGGCGGCGACGGCACCGTCGAGGGCGAGCAGCGGCGTGCCGGTCATCAGTCGACCTTCGCGAGTCGGGCGGACGCGTGGGTCCGCAGATCCTGGCCGAGGGCCGCGATGTCCCAGGCCCAGAGCAGGTGCCCCTCGACGAGACCGTAGAGCCGCGTCGCGGCCGCGTAGTCCTTGGCGCCGGCGGTGCGCATGACGGCATCGGTCGCGAGGTCGATGCGCGGGCCCTTGACCTGGCCGAGGTACAACTCGGCGACCCCGCCCGGGTGGACGAGCGACACCTCGAGGTCGAAGCCGCCATCGGGATTGCGCAGCGTCTCGACCGATTCGGCGTCCCGGTAGCGCGACTCCCCCACCGCCGGGAGCATCGCCGGACCGGCGTCGCCCTCGCCGAGCCGGCGCTCGAGACGCCAGTAGCCCGTCTCGGTGGTGAGCGGCGTCGGATCACCACTCGGGTCGTCGGGGAACAGCCACGTGTACGAGGTGTAGTTCAGGTGCGGCATCCCGTCGTGGCTGAAGCTCAGGCGCTGCCCGAACTCGTGCGTGATCGACTCATCGCCCACCTTGTAGTCGATGACCCCCGACCCCTCCCAGACCCCGATGAGCCAGGAGAGCGGAACGAGCTCGGCCGGCAGGTCGACGGGCAGCTCGATCATGCGACTAGCGCTGCCCCCTGAACAGCTTGTAGACGACGACGCCGCTGACCCACGCGATGGCCAGGCTCGCGAGTCCGAGCAGGCCGATGAAGAGGAGTTCGAGAGCGAGCAGCTGCGACATGCTCCGAGTCTACCCGTCAGGCCGAGGCGACGGGCACCACGGCGAGGGCCGCGATCGCCACGACGGCCGCCGCTCCCGCGATGCTCGTGCTCGCCCGCGTGACGAAGCCGCTCGGGCGGCGGGTGGCGAGTTGCACGGCCAGCGAGGCGACCACGCTCGTCGCGAAGACCACGCCGAGCGCGCCGTAGACGCCGAGGCGCGTGGAGTCGCCGAACCAGCCAGTCGTGCCCGTGTAGGCGAGGGCGACGACCGTGACGGCGCCGATGACCGAGATCGCCCAGATGATCAGGATGCCCGGCCATCCGCCTCGCGTCTCCGAACCCGCCTGCATCGTCTGACTCCCTGTTTCCCCATCGCGACTGCCGATGTCCGGCGTCACGTAGTATTGACCGCACCTTACTACTGGAGGCCAGTGACTGCGGAGGGAGTACTGCCGTGGCGCAGCTGCTGATCCTGTCGCCGGCGGCCGACGAAGACGTTCTCCCGGCCCTGTCGCTCCTGTCTCATCGAACGCGGGTCATCCCCGCTTCGCCCGAGCAGCTGGTCAGGGCGCCCGAATCCGACCTCGTCCTCCTCGACGCCCGCACGAATCTCGCCGCCGCCAAGGCCCTATGCCAGATCCTCCGCACGACCGGGATCTCGGTGCCGCTCATCCTCATCGTGACCGAGGGCGGGCTCACGGCCGTCACGCCCGACTGGGGCGTCGACGACGTGGTGCTCGAGCACGCCGGACCCGCCGAGGTCGACGCCCGCATCCGGCTGGCGATCGGTCGCGCCCAGACCGCGCAGCCCAGCGAGCGCATCCAGACATCGGGCGTCGTCATCGACGAGGCGAGCTACTCCGCCAAGGTGCGCGGCCGCACGCTCGACCTCACCTACAAGGAGTTCGAGCTGCTGCGCTTCCTCGCAGCCCACCCGTCGCGCGTCTTCACGCGCGAGCAGCTGCTCAGTGAGGTGTGGGGCTACGACTACTTCGGCGGCACGCGCACGGTCGACGTGCACGTGCGCCGGCTGCGGGCGAAGCTCGGCGACCTGGACAACCTCATCGGCACCGTGCGGAACGTCGGCTACCGCTTCAACGTGCACGAGGAAGACGACGAGGGCGCAGCCGTCACCGCACGTTGACAAGGCGTTCACGGCCCCGACCAGCACGAATGGCATGATGAGGGGATGACCGACAGCGTCCTCGACGAAGACCGCACGTCGAGCGACTTCGACGACGACTTCGAGCCCTTCGACATCGAAGGTGCGCCCGAGCTGCTCGCCGAACGCTACCTCGATCGCGAACTCGGCTGGCTCGCGTTCAACCAGCGCGTGCTCGAGCTCGCCGAGGACCCGCGCGTGCCCGTGCTCGAGCGGGCGAACTTCCTCGCGATCTTCGCTTCGAACCTCGACGAGTTCTTCATGGTGCGGGTCGCCGGCCTGAAACGCCGCATCGCCACGGGCCTCGCCGTTCCCACGAACGTGGGGCGCTCCCCGGTGGACGTGCTGACCGACATCTCGAGGAAGGCGGGCGAGCTGCAACTGCGGCACGCGGCCGCCTACCAGGAGCTCGTGAAGCCGGCGCTCGCCGAGGCCGGGATTCGCATCGTCGCCTGGGACGAGCTCGGCCAGGCCGAGGTCGCGCACCTACGCGACTACTTCTCCAGCCAGATCTTCCCCGTTCTCATGCCGCTCGCGGTCGATCCGGCGCATCCGTTCCCGTACATCTCCGGCCTCTCGCTGAACCTCTCCGTGCGCGTGCGGAACAGCCGCACCGGCCGTCAGGAGTTCGCCCGCGTCAAGGTGCCGCAGATGCTGCCGCGGTTCGTGCGCGTCGATCCTGCCGAGACGATCGAGGACGCCCGCTACGTCGCCCTCGAAGAGCTCATCGCCAACCACCTCGGCGACCTCTTCCCCGGCATGGATATCGTCGAGCACCACGTGTTCCGGGTCACCCGCAACGAGGACGTCGAGATCGAGGAGGACGAGACCGAGAACCTCATCCAGGCGCTCGAGAAGGAGCTCCTCCGGCGCAGGTTCGGTCCGCCCATCCGCCTCGAGATCACCGACGACATGGACGACGTGACGCTCGGGCTGCTCTCCCGCGAGCTCGACCTGCCCGACCAGAGCATCGTCCGCCTGCCGGCGCCGCTCGACCTCGGCGGGCTCTTCGACCTCTCGAGGCTCGACCGGCCCGAGCTGCACTACCCGACGCACGTGCCGACGACGAGCATCCAGCTCCAGCCGTCGGAGCCGAACATGCGGCCCGACATCTTCGCGGCGATCGCCCGCAAGGACGTGCTGCTGCACCACCCGTACGAGTCGTTCGCGACGAGCGTGCAGGCGTTCCTCGAGCAGGCCGCCGCCGACCCCGACGTGCTCGCCATCAAGCAGACCCTGTACCGCACGTCGGGCGACAGCCCCATCGTCACGGCGCTCATCGACGCCGCCGAGTCCGGCAAGCAGGTGCTCGCCCTCGTCGAGATCAAGGCCCGGTTCGACGAGGCCGCCAACATCACCTGGGCGCGCAAGCTCGAGAAGGCCGGCGTGCACGTGGTCTACGGCCTCGTCGGGCTGAAGACCCACTGCAAGCTCGCGCTCGTCATCCGCCAGGAGAAGGGCGTGCTCCGGCACTACAGCCACATCGGCACCGGCAACTACAACCCGAAGACGAGCCGCATCTACGAGGACCTGGGACTGCTCACCGCCGACGACCAGGTCGGCAAGGACCTCACCCGGCTCTTCAACGAACTCTCGGGCTACGCCATCGAGAAGAAGTTCAAGCGGCTCCTCGTGGCGCCGCTGCACCTGCGCAAGGGCCTGCTCAAGCTCATCGCCGCCGAGACGCGCAACGCCGAGGCCGGCAAGCCCAGCGGCATCCGGATCAAGGTCAACTCGATCGTCGACGAGGCGATCATCGACGCGCTCTACCGGGCGTCGAACGCCGGCGTGCCCGTCGACGTGTGGGTGCGCGGCATCTGCAGCCTCAGGCCGGGCATCCCCGGCCTGAGCGAGAACATCAGGGTCCGCTCGATCCTCGGGCGATACCTCGAGCACTCCCGGGTGTTCTCGTTCCTGAACGGCGGCGACCCGCAGGTCTACATCGGCTCGGCCGACATGATGCACCGAAACCTCGACCGGCGGGTCGAGGCACTCGTCCGGCTCACCGACCCCGACCACCTCGCCGAGATCGACGCCCTCTTCGACCTCGCCATGGACGAGTCGACGAGCTCGTGGCGGCTCGACGGCGACGGCGAGTGGATCCGCTCCTCCGCCGACGCCGACGGCCGGCCTCTGATCGACATCCAGAATCTCCTCATGCAGCAGATCGGACAACGCACCCGCTCGGGGAAGCGCCGGTGAGCACGGCGGTCTACGCAGCGGGAGCGGTGTGCTGGCGCCTCATCGAGGGCAAGCTCCACGTGCTCGTGATCCACCGCACGGTGTACGGCGACGTCACGATCCCCAAGGGCAAGGTCGACCCCGGCGAATCGCTCCCGCGAACGGCCGTTCGGGAGATCGCCGAGGAGACGGGACTCGAGGTGGCGCTCGGGGTTCCCCTCGGCGTCTCGCGATACGTGCTCGCGAGCGGCCGGGAGAAGATCGTGCACTACTGGGCCGCGGAGGTCAGCGAGCGGGCGGTGCACCGGTCGACGTTCAAGCCCAACGCGGAGGTCGCGGCGCTCGAGTGGGTCACCATCAAGCGCGCCCGCGGCTACCTCAGCTACCCGCCCGACGTGGAGATCCTCGAGAACTTCGCGAAGCTCGTCGAGCAGGGGGTCACCAGCACGTTCGCGCTGCTGCTCGTGCGGCACGGCAAGGCCGTCGGGCGAGGGGGCTGGAAGGGTCCGGATGCCACGAGGCCGCTGGTCGACCGGGGCGTCGCCCAGGCCGCGGCGCTCGTCGACACGCTCACCGCGTGGGCGCCGAAGCGCATCGTGTCGAGCCCCGCGGTGCGGTGCGTGACCACGGTCACCCCGCTCGCGGCGGCGACGGGCATCGACATCAAGCGCGAGGAGGGCATCAGCCAGGACGCGTGGGAGGCCGGCGAGGACGAGGTGCGACGCGTCGTCGGCAAGCGCGTCCGGTCGGGGAAGACCGCCGTGATCTGCGGCCACGGGCCCGTGCTGCCCGAGATCATCCGGGAGATCGCGCTCGCGACCGCCACCCCGCTCGGTTCGTACGTCACGGATGCCGCGGAGCTCGAGACCGGCGCATTCAGCGTCGTGCACCTCTCGGCGACGAACTCCGGGTCGGGCATCATCGCGATCGAGACGCACGCCCCCCGCGCCTGACCCGCCGCCCTGCACGTCAGCCACGTCAGCCATCGCAGGAGTTCAGGCGGTATCCCGCCCCTCAGGGCAGGATGTCGCCCATTCTCCTGCGCAGGGCGGACGGCGCGGTAGCGGGGCGGCATCCGCATTGGTACGCGGTCGTTCACCTTCCGTTTACCGACGTGGCGGAAGCTCGTAAGGCGAGCGACCTAACGTCGCAGGCGAGCCAGCACCGGCTCAACCCCTGCAATTCGAACCCCGGAAGGGAATCACGTGAACCTCAAGCGTTTCGGCGTGCCCGCCGTCATCGCCGTCACCGCGGCGCTCGCGCTCAGCTCCTGTGCCTCGAACGAAGGCGGGGCCGCCCCCGAGGAGTCGGCCTCGACGCTCTCGGGCAACCTCGTCGGCGCAGGCGCCTCGTCGCAGGACGCCGCCCAGCAGGCGTGGATCGCCGGTTTCCAGACCGCGAACCCCGACGTCACCATCGACTACGACCCGTCCGGCTCCGGCGCGGGACGTGAGACCTTCCTCGAAGGCGCCAGCGACTTCGCCGGCTCCGACCGGGCGTTCAAGGACGAGGAGATCGCCGCCGGCGGCTTCGCGAAGTGCGCACCCGACTCGAGCATCATCGAACTGCCGCTCTACGTGTCGCCGATCGCCGTGATCTTCAACCTCGAGGGCGTCGACACGCTGAACCTCGAGCCGGCCACCCTCGCGGGCATCTTCGCGGGCACCATCACCAACTGGAACGACCCGGCCATCGCCGCGACGAACGACGGCGTGACGCTCCCCGACCTCGCCATCACGCCGGTGCACCGCTCCGACGACTCGGGCACCACCGAGAACTTCACGGACTACCTCTACGCCGCGGCGCCCGCGGTGTGGACCTGGGAAGCCGACGGCGTGTGGCCGTTCGAGGGCGGCGAGGCCGCTCAGGGCACCTCGGGTGTCGTCGACGCCGTCACCAACGGCACGGGAACGATCGGCTACGCCGACGCATCGCGCGCCGGTGACCTCGGCACCGTCGCGGTGAAGGTCGGCGACGAGTTCGTGCCGTACTCGCCCGAGGCCGCGGCCTCGATCGTCGACGCCTCGCCCTTCGTCGAGGGTCGCGCCGAGGGCGACCTCGCGATCGAGCTCGACCGCACTTCGAACGAGAGCGGCGTCTACCCGATCGTGCTCGTCAGCTACCTCATCGCATGCCAGGAGTACGCCGAGCCCGACAACGTCGAGCTCGTGAAGGCCTACCTCGGCTACATGGCGAGCGCCGAGGGTCAGGATGTCGCGGCGGAGAACGCCGGCTCCGCCCCCATCACCGACGCACTGCGCGAGCAGGCCA
Organism: Agromyces sp. H66; assembly: GCF_004959775.1. Lineage (GTDB taxonomy): Bacteria > Actinomycetota > Actinomycetes > Actinomycetales > Microbacteriaceae > Agromyces. Next base: position 213,995 of record NZ_SJZG01000006.1, on the reverse strand, counting down.
TGGCTGCGATCGACTCGATCAAGTAGTAGGTTCGTGCCCGACCCCGAGGTTCCAGAAAACCCGGGGTCGGGCACGACCGCGTCTCCAGATTCCGCACGACAGAACCCGAGGATTCACGCCAGATGAGCTCCGCATCGACCGCCATCAAGGCGAAACAGCGACCTGGCGACCGGGTCTTCTCCGGCTCGGCCGTCTTCGCCGGGTCCATGATCCTGCTCACCCTCGCCGCGGTGGCGATCTTCCTCATCGTCCAGAGCCTCCCCGCCCTGTTCGCCACGAGCGAGGACGCCTCGATCCTCCCCACGAACTTCTGGGCCTACGTCGGGCCGCTCGTCTTCGGCACGATCTGGGCCGCGGCCCTTGCGCTCATCATGGCGCTGCCCGTCTCGATCGGCATCGCGCTGTTCATCTCGCACTACGCGCCGCGCCGACTGGCCTCCCTGCTCGGCTACATCGTCGACCTGCTCGCCGCCGTGCCCTCGGTGGTCTTCGGCCTCTGGGGCATCGGCGTGCTCGCGCCCGCCGTACAGCCCGTGTACTCGTGGCTGGTCGACAACCTCGGGTGGTTCCCGCTCTTCGCCGGCCCGGTCTCGGGTACCGGGCGCACCATCCTCACCGCCGGGATCGTCCTCGCGGTCATGGTCCTGCCGATCATGACCGCCATCAACCGCGAGGTCTTCCTGCAGACGCCCGTGCTGCATGAGGAGGCCGCGCTCGCCCTCGGCGCGACCCGTTGGGAGATGATCCGCACGGCGGTACTGCCGTTCGGCCGCTCCGGCATCGTCTCCGCCTCGGTGCTCGGACTCGGCCGCGCCCTCGGCGAGACCATGGCCGTCGCCATGGTGCTGTCGGCCACCGGCGCCGTGACCTTCGAGCTCCTCACCTCCGTCAACCCGTCGACCATCGCCGCGAACATCGCGCTCAGCTTCCCCGAGGCGTACGGCATGAACGTCAACGTGCTCATCGCCACGGGCCTCATCCTCTTCGTCGTGACCTTCGCGGTCAACGCGTTCGCCCGCTGGATCGTCAGCCGCCGCAAGGAATTCTCGGGAGCCAACTGATGACCACGACGACGAATCCCGAGCCGGCGACGCGGCCAGCCGCCTCGCCGATCGTGAACACGTTCACCGCCGGACGCCTGCCGTCGTACGCGCCCTGGCTCGTCCTCGGCACGGCGATCCTGGTCGCCGCCGCCGTGTTCGGGGTCCTCGCCCTCGCCGCCGGCAGCGGCTATGACTGGGGCGGCGCGATCCTCGTCGGCGCGCTCCTGTACATCCCGTCCATCTGGCTCTTCTCGATGCTCGTGGAGGGCCGGCGTCGTGCGATGGATCGCCTCGTCACCGCGCTCGTGACGGGTGCCTTCGTGCTCGCGATGATCCCGCTGATCTCGCTGACGATCACGGTCGTGACGTTCGGGCTCGCCCGCTTCGACGCGGAGTTCTTCACGTTCTCCATGCGGAATGTCACCGGCGAGGGCGGCGGGGCGCTGCACGCGATCGTCGGAACGCTGCTCATGACCGGCGCCGCCGCCGTGATCTCGATCCCGATCGGCCTGATGACCTCGATCTACCTCGTCGAGTACGGCCGCGGGCGTCTCGCGCGCGGCATCACGTTCCTCGTCGACGTCATGACCGGCATCCCCTCGATCGTCGCCGGCCTGTTCGCCTACGCGGTCTTCTCGATCTTCCTCGGCCCCGGCACCCGAACCGGCATCGCCGGCGCGGTCTCGCTCGCGGTGCTCATGATCCCCGTCGTCGTGCGCTCGAGCGAGGAGATGCTGCGCCTCGTGCCCAACGAGCTACGGGAGGCCGCCTACGCCCTCGGCGTGCCGAAGTGGCTCACGATCGTGAAGGTGGTCCTGCCCACCTCCATCGCCGGCATCACCACCGGCATCATGCTGTCGATCGCCCGCGTCATCGGCGAGACGGCACCGCTGCTCATCGCCGCGGGCTTCACCGCGAGCATGAACTACAACCTCTTCGACGGCCGCATGCAGTCGCTGCCGGTGTTCGTGTACACGCAGTACGCGAACCAGGGCAACCCGCCCGAGGCGTACCTCGACCGCGCATGGGCCGCCGCCCTCACCCTCATCCTCATCGTCATGGCGCTGAACCTCATCGCCCGACTCGTCGCCCGCTTCTTCGCCCCGAAGTTCGGCCGCTGAACCGCCAGTTAGGAAACCCGTGTCCAAGCGCATCGAAGTCCGCGACCTCAACGTCTACTACGGCAAGTTCAAGGCCGTGGAAGGCGTGAGCCTCGAGATCGAGCCCCGCAGCGTCACCGCGTTCATCGGTCCGTCGGGCTGCGGCAAGTCGACGTTCCTCCGCACCCTGAACCGCATGCACGAGGTCATCCCCGGCGCCCGTGTCGAGGGCGAGGTGCTCATCGACGGCAACAACCTCTACGACCCCGACGTCGACCCCGTGCTCGTGCGCCGACAGGTCGGCATGGTGTTCCAGCGTCCGAACCCGTTCCCCACCATGTCGATCAAGGAGAACGTGCTGGCGGGCGTCAAGCTCAACAACCGTCGCATCACGAAGTCCGACGCCGACGAACTCGTGGAGAAGTCGCTGCGCGGCGCCAACCTCTGGAACGAGGTGAAGGACCGGCTCGATCGGCCGGGCTCCGGCCTCTCGGGCGGCCAGCAGCAGCGCCTGTGCATCGCGCGCGCGATCGCGGTCTCCCCCGAGGTGATCCTCATGGACGAGCCGTGCTCGGCGCTCGACCCCATCTCGACGCTCGCGATCGAGGACCTCATCGAGGAGCTCAAGCAGGACTACACGATCGTCATCGTGACCCACAACATGCAGCAGGCGTCGCGTGTCTCGGACAAGACGGCGTTCTTCAACATCGCGGGCACGGGCAAGCCCGGAAAGCTCATCGAGTACGACGACACCACGACGATCTTCTCGAACCCGTCGGTGAAGGCGACCGAGGACTACGTCTCCGGCCGCTTCGGCTGATCGCCGAATCCCTGTTACCATCGAAGCACGGTGTCGACCCACCCCCGTCGGCATCACCCGCGATTCCCACCCTCCAGCGGTGAGCAAGTGGCTGCGCGGCGCGTACGGCGCCGCCCCACGACTCGGCAGTCACCGCATGGTGCGTATCTTCGTTCAGCGGCGACCACCGCCCCACACCCCGCTTCGACGCATCCTGCGTCCGCTGTTCGAAGGATCCGACATGACCGATCGCGCCAGCGACACCAGTCCCATCTCCCTGACCGACGCCGAGATCTTCGCCGCCCATGACGGCGGCAAGCTCGAGATCGCCCTCGCCTCGCCGCTCGACACCACGCGCGACCTCTCCATCGCGTACACGCCGGGCGTCGCCCGCGTGAGCCGCATGATCCACTCCGCCCCCGAGACCGCCGAGCAGTACACCTGGGCGAGCCGGCTCGTCGCGGTCGTGAGCGACGGCACCGCCGTGCTCGGCCTCGGGAACATCGGCGCCGCCGCATCCCTGCCCGTGATGGAGGGCAAGGCCGCCCTCTTCCGTCGCTTCGGCGGCCTGAACTCCATCCCCCTCGTCATCGAGACGACCGATGTCGACGAGATCGTCGAGACGCTCGTGCGGCTCCGCTCGAGCTTCGGCGCGGTCAACCTCGAGGATGTCTCCGCCCCCCGCTGCTTCGAGCTCGAGGCCAAGCTCATCGAGGCGCTCGACATGCCGGTCATGCACGACGACCAGCACGGCACCGCCGTGGTCGTGCTCGCGGCCCTCACGAACGCCGCAAGGCTCGTGGGCCGGGAACTCGAGTCGCTCCGCGTCGTCATCGCCGGTGCGGGCGCGGCCGGCATCGCGGTGGCCGAGATCCTCCTGCAGTCCGGCGTCTCCGACGTCGTGCTCCTCGACTCGCGCGGCATCGTGACGACGGCCCGCGACGACCTCACGGGGGTGAAGGCGGCCTATGCCGCACGCAGCAACCCGCGCGGCCTCGCGGGCGGGATCGCCGAGGCTCTCGACGGCGCCGACGTCTTCATCGGGGTCTCCTCCGGCACGGTGCCCGAGTCCGCGCTCGCGACCATGTCGGACGACGCCATCGTCTTCGCGCTCTCCAACCCCGACCCCGAGGTGCACCCCGAGGTCGCGGCCCGGCACGCCCGCATCGTCGCGACCGGGCGCAGCGACTTCCCGAACCAGATCAACAACGTGCTCGCGTTCCCCGGCATCTTCCGCGGGACGCTCGACGCGCGCGGAACGCGCATCACGACCGAGATGAAGATCGCCGCAGCCCGGGCCATCGCGGCGATCGTCGGCGACGACCTGGCACCCGACCACATCGTGCCGAGCCCGCTCGACGAGCGGGTCGCGCCGGCCGTGGCCGCGGCGGTCATGGCCGCGGTGACCGACCGCCGGCCCCAGCCGTAGGCTCAGTCCCGGGGGCTCAGCAGGTAGGCGTTGAGCTCCCGGGTCTCGTCGGCGTCGTAGGGCAGGTCGCGGTCGTCGAGGTGGGTGACCCCGGCGGCGAGCCGGACGCTCGACACCAGCCACACGGCGTCCGCCGTCTCGAGGTCGTAGACCGGGATGTCGCGGTACTCGGTCTGCCGGCCGGTCGCCTCGAGGTGCTCGAAGAGGCTCTGCTGCGTCGTGCCGTGCAGGATCGCCCCCGACGGCGCAGGCGTCGACCACGCGTCGCCGCGGCGGATGATGACGCTCGACGTCGGACCCTCCATGACGTATCCGTCGCTCGTGAGGAAGATCGCGTCGTCGGCGCCGCGGCGCCGCGCCTCGCGCAGGGCCGCCATGTTCACGGCGTAGCTCAACGTCTTCGCACCGAGGAGCAGCCAGGGAGCCCGCTCCGCCGTGCCGCGGGCGTACCCGCGATCCAGGGTGACGGCACGGATGCCGTGTCGCCGAACTGGGGCGAAGTCTGCCGCCGGCGTGACGTGCAGCCACGCCGTCGGGGCCGGCCCGTGCTCCACCCCACGGCTCAACACGAGCTTCAGCGCGAACTCGCCCTCGGGCGGCAACGCGGCCACGGCGCGGGCGATGGCGGCCTCCCACTGCGGCAGGTTCGGCTCGGGCAGCTCGCAGATGCGCGCGGAGTTGCGCAACCGCTCGAGGTGCGGCCTCGCCTCCTGCGCGTGGCCGTCGACGACGCCGATGGTCTCGAAGATGCCGTCTCCACGCTGCGTCGACAACTCCCCCACCCGCAGGGCGGGCATCGATGCGTCGACCTCATGGAACGTGGCGTCGAGCCGGGTCACGTCGGCGTCGGCGGGCAGCGGTTCGATGAGGAGCGTGATGGTATCGGCCATGCTCCGATGCTACGCGGGCGACGCAGGCGGGACGCGCGGTCGCCCGGGCGATGAAGAACCCGGACGATGAAAGGCCGGGCCGCAGAACGCCTCTCGGCGCGAGGCCGCTCGAAGCGGCGAATATTGGAGCCCGGGGTTACTGCGGCCCGGCCTCGTCAAGTCTAAACGAGGCGGCGAGGTGGTTCATTCCCGCTGCCCTCCCGTCGGCGCCCCGCGATGCCGTGCTCGAAGGCCCAGATCACGACGTGCACGCGATCGGGCAACCCGAGCTTCGCGAGGATCGACGCGATGTGCGTCTTCACCGTGTTTCCGGTCAGGTACAGCCGTTCGGCGATCGTCTCGTTGGTGGCGCCGGTCAGCACTTCGGCCAGGACCTCTCGTTCGCGCGGCGTGAAGCGAGCGAGCAGCGCCTCCGGGTCGGCGGGCTCGGGAATCCGCGCCACGAAGTCGAGGAGGCTCGCCGTCGCCCGCGGTGCCACCACGGCGTCGCCCGCGTGCACGGCTCGGATGGCGCCCGCCAGCTCGTCGCTCGACGCGTCCTTGGTGAGGAATCCGCTCGCACCGGCGCGGATCGCGGCGAACACGTACTCGTCGAGGTCGTACGTGGTCAGGATCAGCACGCGGATGCCCGGGTGGGCGTCGAGCAGCCGTTCGGTGGCCGCGATGCCGTCGAGCCGCGGCATCCGGATGTCCATGAGCACCACGTCGACCCGGTGGGCCCGCGCGGATTCGAGCAGTTCGGCTCCGTCGGCCGCCTCGAACACGAGCTCGAGGTCGTCGTGCACCTCGATGATGGCCCCGACGGCCGACCGGATCAGCTGCTGGTCGTCGGCCATCGCGACCCGGATGCGTGGAGCGACGGGTTGCTCAGGCATCCGGCATCACCTCCGACGCATACGGGAAGACCGCCCGGGTGCGCCAGCCGCCGCCGTCGCGCGGACCGCTCAGGAGCCGCCCGCCGACCCGCTCCACCCGGTCCTGCATGCCCCGGATGCCGCTGCCGGATGCCGTCGGCGACGCCCCGCGCCGCGGCGTGCCGTCGTCGGTGATCTCGAGCACGAGTTCGTCATCGCCCCAGTCGAGTCGCACCTCGCTCGCCGTCGGCGGCACGGTGTGCCGCAGCGTGTTCGTCAGGGACTCCTGCACCACGCGGTAGATGACGAGCGCCGTGCCGGGACTGACCGCTCTCGACACACCGGTCTCGATCAGGGCGGCCGACCGTCCGGGCGCCATGACCTGCTCGACGAGCGCGGTCAGCTCGCCGAGACCGGGGCTCGGATCACGGGGTGCACGTCGCGGCGAGCCGTCCGCGGCGGGCGAGCCGTCCGCCCCCGTCGAGTCGGCGGGCGCGTCGACGAGCACCCCGAGGAGCCCGCGCATGTCGGCCATCGCCGAGCGTCCGGTCGTCACCACCTGTTCGATCGCCGAGCGGGCGCGAGCCTGGTCGCGATCGAGCAGCACACGCGATGCCTCCGCCTGCGTCACCATGACGGCGAGCGAATGCGACACCACGTCGTGCAGTTCCCGACCGATGCGGCGCCGCTCCTCGGCGAGGACGGCACGCTCGGCCTGGAGCCTGATCTCCGCGGCCTGACGCAGGCCGAGGTTCTGGGCGGCGCGGCGTCGACCGGACTCGTGCCGGTATCGTCCGAGCGCCCACGCCGCGCTGATGGCGGCCACCAGGAATCCCACGAACGCGAGCAGAACGGCCGGCTCGGTGTCGTGCCCGCGCATGACCGCGACGGCCGTCATCAGCGCCGCGCCGAGCAAGCCGAGACCGAGCGCCGCAGCCACGGCGACGCGGTCGTCGCTCGCCGCCGCCGAGAACACGAACACCAGGTAGACCGCCGCGCTGGGGAACAGGGAGGCCATGTACGGCAGGCCGGGCAGGGTGGCCACGGTGAGCGCGAGCATGACCGCGGATGCCGCCAGCAGCGTGCCGCGGGGCCACTTCCGCCGCACCACGACCAGCAGGTGCAGCACGACGAACATGCCGAGGATGAACGTGAGCCACGCGGCATCCGGAGGTGTCGGCAGCGTCGCGAGGAGTTCGGTCACCGTCACCGGAAGCAGCGCAGCCGCGAAGGCGGCGGCCCACACCCAGTCGGCGGCAGAGGGCGAGCGCCCGGCCTCGTCCGCCGGGCTTTCGGGGAGGCCCGACGCCGCCTCGCGCCGGACGGCGGACGAGGCGAGCCACGAGCGGTATGAGGCACCCATCCTTCGATCCACGGTACCCGTCAGGACCGAACGCGATCTCGCCCGATCGGGTGAGGCGCAGGCTGGTCGGCGCCTGCGACGCTGACATCGCCCGGCCCCACCGGATGCCGGGCGATCATCGGAAGGGAGACGTGCACCGATCATGAGTGCGACATCATCGACGCAGGCGATCGCGGACGCCACGAGCGGGCGGCGAGGTCGCCTCGCCCGAGCGGCCGCGTTCGGCGCGCTCATCACGTCCTCGGCCATGGCCGGGCTCGGCCTGGTCTGGCTGGTCGCCTCGGGCCTCAACCCGTTCGGCACCGAGCAGATGCAGAGCCTCGTCGGGGGGATGCTCGGCGCTGACGCGGTGGCCGGCGCCACGCTCGCCGTCGGTCTCGCCGGCGTCCTGCTCGCGGCGATCCTCGTGCTCCGGCGACGCGGCGACGATCCCGGCGGCAGCGCCGCACTCGGGGCCGCGGCCCTCGCCGTGGCCCTCTGCCTGGTCGTCGGCAACGTCCACATCATCGCGCTCGCCGGGTACCTGTTCGGTTTCTCGGCGGTGATCGCCGGGCTCGTCACCGTGGCGGTGCTCCTCGTGCGGGCGCCGCGGCTCGGCGTGCCGCTGCTCGTCGGTCTCATCGGCGTCGTCTCGGCTGCCGTGTGGATGGGACTCACCGGCGAGGCCGTCGTCGAGTTCGCCGTCGCGTTCGGGAGGGCGTTGCTGGAGGATGCGCCGAATCTCGCCGTCACGGTCGCGATCGTCGCCGCGATGGCGGCCTGGGCGACGGTCATGGTGATCGGGGTCGGGCGTTCCCCGGCCGGCCGGAGGTTCGAGACGTGGCTTGTGCGCCATCGCCGCGTCCTCACGATCCTCGCGGCCGCGGCTCCGCTCCCCTACGCGGTCGCGCGTGCATCCTGGCTGACCCCGTGGCCCCTGTTCGGCCCGATCGCCGAGGACCTCCCGCCGATCATTCTCACCACGGGCCTCATGCTGGGTACCGGTGCGGTGGCGGCGAGCCTGCTCACGCTCGGGCTCATCCTGCCGTGGGGCCTCACGTTCCCACGGTGGATGCCGCGGATCGGCGGGCGACCCGTCCCGGCCGCGGCCGCCGTCGTGCCCGGATCGATCGCCGCGGGTGCGCTGTGCGTGTCGGCGGGTTCGATGCTCCTGATCAACACCGATGCGCCCGTCGACGTGGTGATCCTGAATCTGGTGCTGCCGCTCTGGTTCTGGGGTCCGTCGCTCGCACTCGCGGTCTGGGGGTACGCGGCGTGGCGGCGCCGTCTGGCCTCGTATCCCGCGTGATCGGATCGCGGCGGTGGCCCGGCCGGCTCAGTCGAGCGAGTCGCGGCGCCAGAGCCTCGCGCAGGCGGCGAACTCGTCGGCCAGTTGCGTGAGCCGGAGCGCGCGCTGCGTGAGGAGGCCCGATCGGTCGGGGTGCGCGGCGTCCGAAGCATCCGCGTCGTCGGCGAGGCTCGCGAAGCCGGCCGCCACGACCCGTGCGAACGCGGCCGCGCGTTCGAGGGCCACGGCGAAGTCCCCACCGAAGAGCCCCCGGAGGATCTGGTCGGCGAGCTCCCGCACCTCGGTGGGGCCTGCCGGGATGGGGGCACCGGCCACGACCTGGTCGATGGTGTGCGACACCTCGGTGCCGCGCTGGAAGGCGAGGCTCACGCCGAGGGGATCCTGCCGGATGAGCGTTCGCAGCAGGTACACGCGCCACAGCGCACCCGGCAGGCTCTTCGGAGAGGCCTGCGACCACAGTTCGGCGATCGCGTCGATGCCGTGCTCGTCGGTGAACGTCACCAGACGCGCGACGACCGCGGGATCGGGATCCGAACGCACGCGCGACAACAGGGCCGCGGCGGTGTCGTGGGCGACGCGGCTGACGTGAGCGGGATCCTCGGCGCCGAGGAAGCCCTCGAACATGCCCGGCGGGAACCGCGTGGGTCGGTGGAAGTCTGAAGCCATCGCCGCAAGGGTACTCCCCGTCGCTGGACAGAGCCGGAGCATGGCGACGGGGATGGTCTCGGCGGTCGTCACCGACCGGTCGTCACCGACCGGTCGTCACCGACCAACGCGATCAGCCGGCGTTGATGCCCGCGCGAAGCACGAGCGCGGACCGCCAGTTCGCCCCCATGCGTTCGTAGGTGACCTTCGCGTGGCAGTTGCGGCAGCGGACATCGCACTTCGCGATCTCCGCCATGACGCGTTGCCACGAATAGGCCGCCTTCGCGAGGCGCATCACCTCCGCATCCTTCTCGGCACCGTCGCGATGGTCGAAGTCGAGCACGCGGATGTCGGTCTCGCCGCAATCGACGCACGGGTGGCCGAGCAGGTACTCGCCGATCCGATCGAGGTGCGCCGCCCGTGTCTTCGCCACTCGAGCCGCGACCGCCCTGCGATGCTTCTCGAGGTTCTCGGCGTAGTACCGCCTCGCCCTCGCCGCATTGCAGGTGCGACAGACCGATTGCAGCCCATCCGGCGAGGCCGTGCGCACATTGAAGTGCGACCGTTCGAGCGTCTGCCTGCACGTGGAGCAGATCTTCACGTTCCTCCTCGGAATCGGTGTGGCAGCAGCGTAGGACCGGCCACGGACACGGAGCCGCGGCGGAGCCGCCGCCGGCCGCGGTCTCGCAGAACTGATGAACGGGAGGCTGTTAGGCTGGCGATGCCCCTATAGCTCAGTTGGTTAGAGCAACGGACTTCAAAACAGAAAAATGGAGCGCCAGCGCCGAAATGCGTTGGATGACCGCCGCTATATGCTGGAACACCCTGAGAGCCCGAGGTACTCGCCCTCCTGGGCAGTGACAATCCGAGGGATTGGGCAATCAGCAGGTAACCGTGAGGGAACCTCAGAGACTACACGCGGCGCACCTGACCGGAGCCGGCTCCGAAGGTGAAGATATAGTCCAGACTGCAAGCCGCTCGACGGTGGCTGGGGAAACCCAGTGCAGCAGGTTAATCCGTGGGTCCAGGGTTCGAGTCCCTGTGGGGGCACTCACCATGTCGCACCGGCGTACGAGCACGCATGCACGCCATCGCCGGTGTTGTCAAGCCCTGTCGCCCGTCCACGGCGCGACGTAGAACGGAACCCATCGGGTCCGCACGGGCCCGACGAGGCGGGCCGGGCCGGCCGACGCAGCGCAGACGACCACGCGCTTCCCAGGACGCGTCGACCGGCGCCGGTCCACCCCCATGCACGGGAGCCACGTCGGCCATCACGCTGCACGACATGCCGACGTCGCGCGCCGAGCACGCATCCGGGCACCGCCCGGCGGGCGTTCGAGCTATTCGTCCGAGATCTCGGACATCACGGCACGATCGTCGCGCGTCATGGGACCGGGCCCGCGCCGACGCCTCGCTGCCGTCTGGAACTCGAACGTGCCCGCCATGGCGGCTCCTCCCCAGGTTCCCCTTCCTGCACCACGTCGTGCAGGTGAGTTCACCGTAACCCCCGAATCCGGCACACGCCAGTGTTCACACCCGTTCTGGGGAGCAGTGGCACCCGTTCTGGGGAGCACGGGTGCGTCGCCGGCGCGGCGGGTGCGTCGCCGGCGCGGCGGCACCCGCAGGCGATCTCAGCCGACGAGCGCCCTGAATCCCGACATGAGGGCGAGCCGCTCCGCCGAGGTGCGGGCGAGCGGGGTCACCGCGAGGGTCGTCACCCCGGCCTCGCGGAAGGCGTGCACGCGCTCGGCCACGTGGGACGCAGGTCCGATGAGGGAGATCGCGCGGACGAGCTCGTCGGGCACCGCCGCGACGGCCTCATCCCTGCGTCCGTCGAGGTAGAGGTCCTGGATCCGGGCCGCCTCGTCCTCGAAGCCGTACCCGGCGACCAGGTCGTTGTAGAAGTTCTTGCCGCGAGCACCCATGCCGCCGATGTAGAGGGCGAGCTGCGGCTTCACCGCGGCGATCGCCGCCGCCGCGGCATCCGCCCGATCCGTGATGGCGAGTGCCGGGCTCGCGAACACGTCGAGCGGCGCGAGTGCGGGGTCGCGCTTCGCGGATCCGGCCGCGAGCGCGGCGCCCCACGTCTCGCCCGCACGCTCGGGGTGGAAGAACATGGGCAGCCAGCCGTCGGCGATCTCGGCGGTCTGCTCCACCGACTTCGGGCCGAGCGACGCGATGGTGACCGGGATGCGGTCGCGCACCGGGTGGTTGATGAGCTTCAGCGGCTTGCCGAGCCCGGTGCCCTCGCCCTCGGGCAGCGGGATGCGGTAGTTGCGCCCATCGTGCACCACGGGCTCTCGCCGCCACACCGAGCGGCAGATCTCGACGATCTCGCGCGTTCGCCCGAGCGGCGCGTCGTAGCGCACGCCGTGGAACCCTTCGATGACCTGCGGGCCGGATGCCCCGATCCCGAGCTCGAACCGGCCGTCGGACACGTAATCGAGGCCGGCGGCGGTCATCGCCGTGAGCGTGGGCGTGCGCGTGTAGAGCTGCAGGATGCCGCTCATGAGCGTCATCTGCGTGGTGCGCGCCGCGAGGAACCCGAGCTGGCTCACGGCGTCGAACGAGTACGCCTCGGGCACGGCGACGAGGTCGACCCCCGCCTGTTCGAGTTCGGCCACCTCGTCGGCCGCCTCGCGGAATCCGCCCGCGTAGTTCAGGAACATGCCGACGCGCATCCGTCACTCCTCGTCGTGTGGTCGTGGCCGACGGCCTGCGCCGGGCCCCTCAGAGGCTAACCGACCGCCGGCGGGGTGCACGCCCCGTTGTACATGATCGACGACGGGTCGCGGGCTCGTGCGGGGTCCCGTCGTGGGTTGCGTGCATCGTGCGCGCCTTCAGCGGTCTCCGAGCCGGATGCCGCAGGCTGGAGTCCCGCGCATTCCGCGCGCTCGACTCCACCGCGACGAACGGAGGCGCCCGATGAGCTGGAGCCTGCTGCTCGACCTCCTCCTGGTCGTCGTCTTCATCGCCTCGGCCGTGATCGGCTATCGGTCCGGGCTGCTCCGCACGGCCGCCGGACTCGTCGGACTCGTGCTCGGCGGCATCGCCGCGTATTTCGCCATGCCCTGGGTGTCGACCCTCGTCCCGCTGCCCCAGTGGCGCGCGCCCGCCGCGATCCTCAGCGCGCTCGTGCTGCTCTCGCTGGGCGCATGGCTCGGCGCCGTCGTGGGTCGGGCGCTCCGGCATGGCGCGCGCGCCGTGAAGCTCGGGATCCTCGATCGGGTGCTCGGCGCGATCGGCAACCTCATCGTCACGGCGTTCGTGGTGGCGCTCGTGGGCTCGGGCATCTCGGCGATGGGCGTGCCGGTGCTCTCCCCCGCGGTCGCGGGCTCACGCGTGCTGTCCACGCTCGACCGGGTCACGCCGGCGCCCGCACGCAGCCTCCTCGCCGAGCTCCGCACGGCCACCTTCGGGGGCGCGATCCCATGGCTCGTGGAGGTGCTGGACCCCCCGGCGCAGGCTCCCCAGCTGCCCACGGGCGGCGTCGGCGACGGCGAGCTCGCGCGTGCCGCGGCATCCGTCGTCCGGATCACGGGCACGGCGTACCAGTGCGGCAGCAACATGTCGGGCAGTGGGTTCGTGGTGGCCGAGGACCGGATCGTGACGAACGCGCATGTCGTCGCCGGCGTCACCGAGCCGATCGTCGAGGCGCCCGGACAGCCCGCCGTCGCTGGTCGGGTCGTGGCCTTCGACCCCGAGAACGATCTCGCGCTCATCGCGGTGAACGGCCTCGCGACACCGCCTCTCGCGATCGCCGAGGCGCCCGCCGGCGCCGACGTGGCCGTGGCCGGGTACCCCTTCGGCGGGCCGCTCGAGTTGCGGCCGGCGCGGATCATGTCGATCGGGCCGATCACGATCCAGGAGTCCGGGCGCACCTCGACGCGCGACATCGTGACCTTGGCGGCCGACGTCGACCACGGCAACTCCGGCGGGCCGGTGCTCACCGGCGACGGCGACGTCGGGGGTGTCGTGTTCGCGAAATCGGACTCGGTCGCGAACGTCGGCTACGCCGTCCCGATCACGGCGCTGGCGCCGCTCGCGGCCGACGCGCCGCAGCTCGACGAGCCCGTGGACTCGGGCTCGTGCGTTCGCTGACGCGGCCGACGCTCAGTCGGCGCTGAACCCCTCGAAGCGGATGCCCCACGAGAGCTGCCACTCCTCGCCCGGCCCGAGCCAGCGCAGGCCGCGTCCGGAGTTGAACGCCTCGGCGGGCGCCGTCATCGGCTCGACGGCGATGGCCACCTCGCCGTCCTCGCCGGGGAAGTCGTGCGTCGTGAACACCTGCACGTAGTCGAACACCTCGTCGGCCCAGATCGAGACGCTGCGACCGTCGGGCGCGGTGAGCGTGTGCACGACCCTGCCGTCGTGGCTCGCGACCTCGCCGAAGGCGTCGTCGAGCGTGACGTCGCCGACCCGGCGGCCCTCGCGGAAGTCCCACTCGGTGCCGTCGACGGGCACCTCGCCGGTCGGCAGCAGCCGATCGTCGACCTCGATGTGGCTCGCCGCGTCGAGGCGCAGGGTGAGGTCGCCGGTCGGGACGCCGCCGACCTTCAGGTACGGGTGGGTGCCGACCGCGACGGGCGCGGCGTCGGCGCCGAGGTTCTCGATGAAGTGCGTGACCTTCAGCCCGTCGGCGACGAGCTCGTAGTGCACGGCCGTGCCGAGCAGGAAGGGGTAGCCGAGCTGCGGGTAGATGGTGGCCTGGAGGGTGACCGAGTCCCGCTCGCGGGCGACGGGGCGATACTCGGTGTAGCGGAGCAGTCCGTGGATGGCGTTGTTGCGGCTCGGCTCGGTGACGGCGAGATGCTCCTCGACGCCGTCGTGGGTCCAGATGCCGTCGCGGATGCGGTTCGGCCACGGCACGAGCACGATCCCGGCGCCCATGGGCTGCGGCTGGTCCTCGGGGTACTCCGGCACGAGTTGGATGCCGTTGATGGTGAGGGTGCGGATCCCGGCGGCCACCGCCGTGATCGTCGCCCGGAGGTCGCCGCTTGCCGTCGATGTCTCGAGGACGAACTGCTCGCCCGTGGGAAGAGTCATGGATCCACTTTAGGGTCTCGCGCGAGGTGCACCGCGAGCCCCGCGACCTCGAGCTCGGCGACGAGCGGGCGCGGCGCCGCGACATCCGTCACCAGTTCGTCGAAGGCGTCGATGGGCGCGATGCGACCGAGGTGCACCTCACCGAGCTTCGAGCCGTCGGCGACCACGATGCTGCGCGCGGCCGCCCGAAGCATGAGGGCCTTGACCGCCGCCTCGGGGAGGTTGGCGTTCGTCACGCCGTGCACCGGGTCGACGCCGTTGCAGCCGATGAACGCGAGGTCGACGTGCACCTCGTCGAGCATGGAGCCCGCGAGCGGATGCACGAGCGAGTGCTGCTTGGGGCGGAGCGTGCCGCCCGTGACGATCACGGTGAATCGCGGGATCTCGTCTTCGAGCTCGAGCGCGAGCGAGAGCCCGTTGGTGAACACCGTCAGGTCGTCGAGGTCGTCGCGGGCGCGCAGCGCCCTGGCGATCTGCAGCGTCGTCGTGCCGACGTCGAGGATGATGCTCTGGCCGCTCCGCACGAGCGACGCCGCATGCTCGCCGATGCGGCGTTTCGGTTCGACGGACGCCGCGAGCGCCTCCTCGAAGGTGGGCTCGCGATCCGGCCGCTCGGCGGCGAGCGTCGACGAGACGGGGACCGCGCCGCCGTGCACGCGCCGGATCTCGCCTCGGCGTTCGAGCGCGTCGAGGTCGGCCCGGGCGGTCACGGTCGTGACGCCGAACGCGGCGCTCAGTTCGGCGACGCGCACGAAGCCCCGCTCGGCCACGAGGGCGAGGGCGAGCTCCCGACGCCGGGGAGCATCGAGCGGCGCGTGCGCCGTGATCGGGGCGTCCGTCGCGGCATCCGTCATGGGGGAATTCTGCGCCGTGCACGCTGACTTTGCAATACGCAACTCGGTTGTTTGCGAAACGAAAGTCGCGTAGGGTGACCGCGTGCAGATCGATTCCCGCATCGCCGTGCGCCCGGCGAAGCTCGCCGACGGCCGCGAGCTCATCTACTTCGACGACGCCGACACGACGCTGCCGCCCGAGCGCGCCCTCGACGAGCGCGAGCTCGATCCGCGCCCCGCCACCGCGCAGATGCGCCAGGACGCCCTCACCGGCGAGTGGATCTCGATCGCCGCCGCCCGGCAGAATCGCGTGTTCCTGCCGCCCGCCGACCTCGACCCGCTGGCGCCGCAGCGACCGGGCAACCCGTCGGAGATCCCGAGCGTCTACGACGTCGCGGTGTTCGAGAACCGCTCGCCGTCGTTCGGTCCGGAGTTGGCGGCGACGGATGCCACGAGCGCCGACGCCCTCGCATCGCTCCGCCGCATCGGGCTCGAGCGCGCGCGGCCCTCGGTGGGCCGATGCGAGGTCGTGTGCTTCAGCCCCGAGCACGAGGGCTCCTTCGGCACGCTGAGCCGCTCGCGCGCGCGCACCGTGATCGAGGCGTGGGCGCAGCGCACCGCCGCCCTCTCCGCCCTGCCCGGCGTCGAGGAGGTGTTCCCGTTCGAGAATCGCGGCCGTGAGATCGGCGTGACGCTGCCGCATCCGCATGGCCAGATCTACGCGTACCCGTACGTCACGCCGCGCACCGAACGACTGCTCGCGGCCGTCGAGGCCTACGGGCCGGCGCTCATGGCCGACCTCCTCGAACGCGAACGCCGCGGTCCGCGCGTGCTGCTCGCGGGCGAGCACTGGACGGCGTTCGTGCCGTTCGCGGCGCGGTGGCCCATCGAGGTGCACCTGCTCCCCCACCGGCACGTGCCCGACTTCGCCGAGACGACCCTCGCCGAACGCGACGAGCTCGCCTCGCTCTACCTTCGTCTGCTGCGCGGCGTCGACCGGCTCTACGACACGCCCACGCCGTACATCGCCGCGTGGCACCAGGCGCCCGTGCACGAGCGCCGCGACGACGTGCGGCTCATGCTGCAGCTGACGAGCCCGCGACGCGCCGCCGACAAGCTCAAGTACCTCGCGGGCTCGGAGGCCGCGATGGGAGCATGGATCGGAGACGTCACCCCCGAGGCGCAGGCCGACGCACTGCGCGCCGCCATCGAAGGAGTCGAGGTATGAGCGAGGTCGCCGGTGCGATGCACGGGTTCGCCGAGCGGTACGGTCGCCGCCCCGCCGGCGTCTGGTCGGCGCCCGGCCGCGTGAACCTCATCGGCGAGCACACCGACTACAACGACGGGTTCGTCTTCCCCTTCGCCATCGACCGCCGCACGACCGTCGCCCTCGGCGATCGCGACGATCGGCTCATCCGGGTCTCCTCGACGTTCTCGCCCGACGCCGTCGAACTGCACCTCGACGAACTCTCGCCCGACGCCGTCCAGGGCTGGGCGGCGTACCCGCTCGGCGTCGCCTGGGCGCTCGGCGAGTTCGGCGCCGACCTCGAACACGTGCGCGGGGTCGACCTGCACCTCGAGTCCGATGTCCCGATCGGCGCCGGCCTCTCCTCGTCGGCCGCGCTCGAGTGCGCCGTCGCGCTCGCACTCGACGAGCACTGGGGCCTCGGGTTCGACCGCCCCACGCTCGCGCGGGTGGGCCGCCTCGCCGAGAACCGCGTCGTCGGTGCGCCGACCGGCATCATGGACCAGTCGGCATCGCTGCTCGGCGAGGCCGATGCGGGCGTGTTCCTCGACTGCCGCAGCCTCGATGCCGAGGTCATCCCGCTGCGATTCGCGGCCGAGGGCCTCTCGCTCCTCGTGATCGACACGCGAGTCGAGCACGCCCACGCCGACGGCGGGTACGCCGCACGGCGAGCGTCCTGCGAGGCGGGCGCACGCGGGCTCGGCGTCGACTCGTTGCGGGATCTCCAGGTGGACGACCTCGATCGGGCGGCCGAGGCGCTCGACGACGAGACCTTCCGCCGCGTGCGACACGTCGTGACCGAGAACCAGCGGGTGCTCGACACCGTGCGCACGCTGCGCGAGCACGGACCGGGCGCCATCGGGCCGTTCCTCGACGCGTCGCACGTGTCGATGCGCGACGACTTCGAGATCTCGGTGCCCGAACTCGATCTCGCGGTCGAGACGGCGCAGGCGAACGGCGCGATCGGCGCCCGCATGACCGGGGGCGGCTTCGGCGGTTCGGCGATCGCGCTCGTCATCGACCCGCTCGTGCCCGTGATCACGCGCGAGGTGACGGCGGCGTTCGCGGAGCGCGGATTCCGAGCGCCCACCATCTTCACGGTTCGCGCCGATCAGGGCGCGCGTCGCGACGCCTGACCCAGTTCTCTCGCCGCGCCGCCGACGGTCAACGTCCGCCTCGAGAGATCCGGTTGCGGCGGCAACACTCGGCGCCGGACGTTCACACTCGGCGAACAGGGTTCAGGTCCACTCCTCGGCGAGGATCCCGTAGGTGAAGCCGTCGATCCAACCGAGCTCGGCGTGCCAGGAGTCGCGCACGCCGTGCTGCTCCCGCCGCATCCCGAGCTTCTCCATGACGCGCCACGAGCCGACGTTGTCGGCGAAGCACCCGGCGGTCACCCGGTGCAGGCCGAGCTCGGTGAAGGCGAGGTCGAGCATGGCCCGGGCGATGTCGGTCGCGTACCCCTTGCCGGCGTGCGCGGGATCGACGAGGTAGCCGAGGTCGCCCTCCGCCCGTCGCCAGGCATCGCCGTCGAACTGGCCGATGCCGTCGCGTACGCTCAGCGATCCGGTGCCGACGACGAGGCCGTCGAGCAGCGCCACCGCGGTGTGCTGGTCGGGGTCGTCGACGCTGTCGAGCCACGCCGTGCGGAACGCCTCGGGGTCGACGGTGGTGCGCAGCAGCCAGCGCGTGACCTCGGGGTGATTGCGCCACACGAGCACCTGGTCGAGGTCGTCGCGCGTCGGCGGCCGGAGCTCGAGCGGGCCCGCGCTGCGCGGCCATGCCACCGTCGCCGACGTCACGGGGACACCGTGCCGCGCGGCTCGACCGCCCGCGGCGTGCCGCCCGTGATGCGCACCAGTTCGTCGAACGTGGTCGCGAACACCGTCTTCGCGTGCCCGGCGGCGGCCCACACCTGGTCGTACCGGGCGAGATCGGTGTCGACGAAGGTGCGCACGGGTGACGGATGCCCCACCGGCGCGACGCCCCCGATGACCTGCCCGGTCGCAGCCTTCACGACGTCCTTCGACGCCCGGCCGATGACTCCGCCGAGCTCGGCGCCGAGCCAGTCGGTGTCGACGCGGTGGGCGCCGGAGGTGAGCACGAGGATCGGCTC
Organism: Agromyces sp. H66; assembly: GCF_004959775.1. GTDB lineage: Bacteria > Actinomycetota > Actinomycetes > Actinomycetales > Microbacteriaceae > Agromyces. The sequence goes on along the minus strand of NZ_SJZG01000006.1, from coordinate 195,343 downwards.
GCCGTCGAGCGTGAAGACGAGCGAGTTGGCGATCTGGCCGACCTCGATGCCGAGCGCGTCGGCGGCGAGCTGCGCGGTCGTCACGGCGTCGTCGAACCAGACGATCTCAGGGGTGAGTCCGTGTCGCGCGAGCGCGTCGGCGACGCGATCGACCGCGGGATGCGACGGGGTGGACGTCTGTTCGGGGGGCATGGATCGATCCTATGGCGGCGGTCGGGGCATCCGCTCGCCCCGTCGCCGCACCTCGTTCACCGTTCTGTCGTAGGGTGCGGTCGTGAGCACACCCCCCTCGCCCGCGCACGGCCGCCTCGCCCGACGGCTCGGACTCCGCGATGCCATCGCGATCGGGCTCGCCGCGATGATCGGCGCGGGCGTGTTCGCCGTGTGGGCGCCCGCCGCGCAGGCCGCGGGTTCGTGGCTGCTCGCGGGCCTCGCGATCGCCGCGCTCGTCGCCGTCGCGAACGCCGGGTCGACGGCGCAGCTCGCGGTGCGCCACCCCGAGGCGGGCGGCGCCTACCGCTACGGTCGCGAGCGGCTCGGCCCGTGGCCGGGCTTCCTCGCCGGGTGGGGGTTCGTGATCGGCAAGACCGCGAGCTGCGCGGCGATGGCGATCACCGCTGCGGCGTACCTCGTGCCGCCCGCATGGCAGAAGCCGGTCGCGGTCGCCGCGGTGGTCGTGCTCGTCGGCGTGAACGTGCTCGGCGTCACGCGCACCGCGCGCGTGGCGTCGGTGATCGTGTCGGCGGTGCTCGCGGTGCTCGTCGTGGTGGTCGCGGCGGGCGTGGCAGCGACCGCGGGCGGCGGATGGGGTGCGGGCGATGCGGCGGTCGTCGTCGCTCCTCGGGGGGTGCCGGACGCCCCGGCTGCGGCGATCGCAGGCGCCTACGGCGTGCTGCAGGCCGCCGCCCTGATCTTCTTCGCCTTCGCCGGCTACGCGCGCATCGCGACGCTCGGCGAGGAGGTGCGCGAGCCGACGCGCACGATTCCGCGCGCGATCGGCGTCGCGTTCGCGATCGTGCTCGTCGTGTACGCGGCGGTGGGCACGGCCGCGCTCGGGTCGCTCGGACCCGCCGCGCTCGCGTCCTCCACCGCACCGCTCGTCGACGTCGCCGGCGTCGCCGGGTGGCTCTGGGCCGAGCCCGTCGTGCGCGTCGCGGCGGGCGTCGCCGCGCTCGGGTCGTTGCTCGCGCTCATCGCGGGCGTCGGCCGCACGAGCCTCGCGATGGCGCGCGACGGCGAGCTGCCGCGACCGCTCGCCACGGTGCATCCGCGATTCGGGGTGCCGCACGTCGCCGAGATCACGGTGGGCGCCGCGGTCGTCGTGCTCGTGCTCGTCGCCGACCTGCGCGGTGCCATCGGCTTCTCGTCGTTCGGCGTGCTGCTCTACTACCTCGTCGCGAACGCGTCGGCGCTCACGCAGCCGGCGGGCGAGCGGCTCGTGCCGCGCTGGCTGTCGTGGTTCGGGGCGATCGGATGCGTCGTGCTCGTCGTCACCCTGCCGCTGCCGTCGATCGTGGGTGGTGTCGCCGTCTTCGTCGTCGGCGCGGTCATCCGGCTCATCGCGTCGGCGGTGCGCCGCCGGCGGGGCGCGCGACCCGGATCGGCGACGCAATAGGCTGGCGGCCATGAGTGCAGATCCCTCGGCCCGCATCATCACCCTCGCGGGCATCCCCGCACCGGTCTGCGACGAGCGCGCGTTCGTCGCTGCCGGTGCCGTCATCGTCGGCAACGTGCGCCTCGCCCCGGGTTCGAGCGTCTGGTACAACGCGGTGCTCCGCGCCGAGGCGGAGCCCATCGTGCTCGGCGAGGACTCGAACCTTCAGGACGCGGTCGTCTGCCACGTCGACCGGGGCTTCCCCCTCACGGTCGGGCGCGGCGTCTCGGTGGGGCACGGCGCGGTGCTGCACGGCTGCACGGTCGAGGACGACTGCCTCATCGGCATGGGCGCCAGGGTGCTGAACGGCGCCGTCATCGGCGAGGGCTCGCTGGTCGCGGCGGGGGCGGTCGTGCTCGAGGGCACGGTCGTGCCGCCGGGCTCGCTCGTCGCCGGCGTGCCGGGCAAGGTGCGGCGCGAGCTCTCCGACGAGGAGCGCGACAGCCTCAAGCGCAACGCGGGCCACTACCTGAAGCACGTCGAGGAGCACACGGCGCCCGTCGACTGAGGGTCCGCCGACGGAGTCGTCGCACGCGGCGCACCACGCCGCGCGCCGCGAGCCCAAGGCCCCACGCGGCCGCACCGAGCAGGCTGCGATCGTACGCACCGAGCATGCGCCGTCGTTCATAGGCGGCGCGAAGCGGGCCGCCCGCCAGGTCGTGGCGACGGTCGAGTCGCGGCAGGGGCACGATCTCGCGCGCCTCGGCGAGCGCGTGCAGGCGCCCGATCCAGTCGTCGGCGCCGCGACCGTGGAAGTAGTTGTCGGCCAGCCACGCGGCATCCGCGTGCCGGAACCGGCCCTCGACGAGGTCCTCCGTCGAGCCGAACAGGCCCGACCCCTCGAACACCGTGTTGATCATCGCCGGCGACACGCCGAAGTCGTCGAGGAGGAGTGCCGGGATGCCGAGCGCCACCGCCTCCAACGCGGCCGTCGAGCTCACCGTGACGAGTGCGGACGCGCGCGCGAGCTTCTCGGCCATGGGGCCGTCCTCGACCACCAGGTTCGGCGGAACCCGCTCGGCGAGGTCGCCGAGGAGGTCCGCGTAGTCGTGCTCCTCGGCGTGCGTCTGCGCCTCGCCTCGCCTGGCGCGCACCTTGACCACGACGCGGCGCTCGGGGTGCCGACGCGCGTGCGCGGCGAGCGCCTCGAGCACGCGGACGCGGTCGTCGCGCGCGGCAGGCACCTTCGCCTGCGCGGCGAAGACCACGTCGGAGCGGTCGCCCTCCGAGGGTCGAGGAGAGCCCTCCGAGGGTCGAGGAGAGCCCTCCGAGGGTCGAGGAGGCCGCAGTCCGTCTCGAGACCCGCCCGCGGCATCCGTCGCGAGGAACGGCAGCGTGGCGAGCCCGAACCTGCGATCGACGTCGAGGTCGGCGGCGATGGCTCGGAACTCCCGCACCTCGTGGCGGCTGTGCAGCACCACGAGATCGGTCTGCTCGCGGTAGACGACCGCCTTCGGCACCGCGGGGATCGTGAGCCCCGGAAAGCCGCTCACGAGCGCGGGGCGGCGATCGCGGGCCTCGAGACGGGGCGCCACGACGCGCACGAACGGCCCGCGGAGCGAGAGCAGCACGGCGTGCGGGTCGAGGTCGTCGACGAGCGCGTCGAGCTCATCGAGGTGGATCACTCGCGCGTCGGACGCGGTGAACCGGGTGCCGGCGAGCGCGTCGGCGAGCTGACGACCGCTCGGCATCACCGGCGAGGCGATGATCACGAGCCGGCTCGTCCACGTGGCGGGCAGCGTGGAGGCGAGCGCCGCGCCCCACTTCACGTAGGAGTCGGAGTCGGCGACGACGAGCAGGCGTCGGCTCGCGGCATCCGTCATCGTGGTCGACGGCGGCGTCACGCGGCGACCCGGCGGAGCTTCGCTCGCGGGGCCTCCTCGCCCGGGAACACGCGCTTCACGCCGTCGCCCATCGCGTCGCCGATGATCCGGATGTCGCGCACGAGGTGCGCGAAGCCCTGCGGCTCGAGCGACGCCGCCTGGTCGCTGCCCCACATCGCCCGGTCGAGCGTGATGTGCCGCTCGACCGCGACCGCGCCGAGCGCCACCGCGGCGAGCGAGATCTGCAGGCCGTGCTCGTGGCCCGAGTAGCCGACCGGCACGCCCGGGTACCGCCCGCGCAGCGTGTCGATCATGCGCAGGTTGGCCTCCTCGGCCGGCATCGGGTAGCTCGACGTGGCGTGCATGAGCACGAGGCGCTCGGTGCCGAGCGTCTCGACCGCGCGGTCGATCTCCTCGATCGTCGACATGCCCGTGGAGCAGATGACCGGCTTGCCCGTCTCGGCGAGCGCGCCCAGCAGCTCGAGGTCGGTGAGCGACGCCGACGCGACCTTGTGCGCCACGACGCCGAGCCCCTCGAGGAACTCGACCGACGGCACATCCCACGGCGAGGCGAACCAGTCGATGCCCGCCCGCAGCGAGTACGACGCGATCTCGAGGTACTCGCGCTCGCCGAACTCGACCCGGCGGCGGTAGTCGAGGTAGCTCATCGTGCCCCACGGCGTCTCGCGGGGCACGTCGCGCATGTGCTCGGGCGTCGCGATCTCGGGCGTGCGCTTCTGGAACTTCACGGCCTGCGCGCCCGACTCCGCCGCCACGTCGATCAGGCGCTTCGCGATCTCGACGTCACCGTTGTGGTTCAGGCCGATCTCGCCGATGACGTAGACGGGTGCCTCGGGGCCGATGGTCGATCGGCCGATGCGTACGGACATGCAGTGCTCCCTCACTCTGGGTCGCGCGGGTGCGCGGGGTCGGGGGCGGCACGGCGGACGCCGGGCTCGCTGGCGTGCTCGCGGGCGGCGAGGATCAGGTCGGCGAGCTCGCGCACGGCGCCGTGGCCGCCGGGGCTCTGCAGCACGTGCCGGGCCGCCTCGAGCGCCTCGGGCGCGGCATCCGGCACCGCGACGGGCCAGCCGACGAGGTCGAGCGCGGGCACGTCGCCGCGGTCGTTGCCGAGGTAGGCGATGCGATCGAGTCGGATGCCGCGGGCCGCCGCCCACTCGCGCAGTGCCTCGCCCTTCGCGGCGACGCCCTGCGCGCACTCGACGCCGAGCTTCTCGGCGCGACGCCCGACCACGGGGTTCTCCTCGGCGGAGAGGATGAGCACCGGGAGCCCCGCCGCGCGCAGCCGCGCGACGCCGTGGCCGTCGCTGCGGCTCACGCGTACCGATTCGCGGCCGAGCTGGTCGACCATGACGGTGTCGTCGGTGTGCACGCCGTCGAAGTCGGTGACGAGCGCGTCGACGTCGATCAGCGGATGCCGCGGGCCGAGGTCGCGGTCGATCCGCACGGCGAGCGTGCGCGCCCGCTCGAGGTCCGCGGCGTCGTCGATCTCGATGGCATGGTCGGGGTGCACCGGCTGCACGCCCACGCGCCCGAAGAATCGGTGCCCGGCGTCTCGGAAGCCGTCGGTGGCGAACACGTAGAACGCGCCCGTCTCGGCGAACTCGGGCGCGCGTTCCTGCCGTCGCAGCCGGTGCGACATCTCGTGGTTGACGCCCACCGCGGTCGAGCCGACCTCGCGCCACAGGAACACATGCGTCGGCGCCGCGGCGAACACGACGTCGCGCTCGCCGTTCGCGACGCGTTCGACGGCCGCGTCGAGATCGGCTGGATCGATGAACGGCGACGTCGCCTGGATGAACACGGTGATCGCGGACGCTCCACCCGCATCCAGCGCGTGCAGCAGCGCCGATTCGCTCGACGCCGCGGCGCCGGCGAGCGCGGCCGGGCGTTCGACGATCTCGGCTCCGGCGGCGCGCGCCGCCTCGGCGATGTCCTCGTCGTCGGTCGTGACGACGACGCGTCCGATCCGCCGCGCCGTGAGTGCGGCGCGGACGGCACGCGTGATGAGCGGCACGCCGCCGACGCGGGCGACGTTCTTGCCGGGCAGGCCCTGCGACCCGCCCCGCGCCGGGATGATCGCGGTGGCGACGCCGGTCGCAGCATCCGCCCAGCCGGCTCGCGTGCCCGCATGCTCGACGGCGGCGACGGCGGCCGGCGACTCGGCGAGGTCGATTCGGGCCATGGCGCGAAGCTACGCGCGCCAGGAAGCCGCGCGGTGCACGAACGGTGAACGCGAGCCGACCGGCAGGTCGACGACGGGTGCCGCAGGGCGGCGACCGTCCCGGCCCTCCTCACCCGCGAGGAGGACCGGGACGGATCACGCCGTGAACTCAGTCGCGCCCGATGCCGCCTCCGCTGTGCTTGCAGGCGAAGCTGTCGGCGCTGTCGGGGTCGCCCGACACGTACCGCGCCACCGAGGGATACGGGCAGAGCGGACGGCTGAGGTCGTCGGCCCAGTCGGCGGGAACGTCGGGGTTGGCGGGGTTCACCCAGGCGTCGATCCGATCGGGAGCCGTTCCGTACTCGACCCAGTCGACGAGCGCGGTGAGCCCCGCGTACTGGTCGGTCGCGGGACCGCCGCTCACGTGCCCCATGCCGGGCACCTCGAAGTACCGCACGAACTCATCGGCCTTCTGGCGGTGGTTCGCGTCGAGCTCGTCGTACCAGCTCGCGGTGTCGTCGACCGAGAACACCCCGTCGGATGCGCCGTGCACGACGATCATCTTCCCGCCGCGCTCGCGCAACGTGTCGAGCCTCGCGGGGTCGGGAGGCGTCATGAACTCCATGCCGCTCTCGGTGTAGATGCCGCTCGTGGCGGTGATGCTCTGCGCGATCGCGTCGATGTCGGCGGTGAGCGGCGAGGCGGGGATGCTCGGATCGGGTGGCGTGCCGAAGATGAATCCGATGGCGCCGGGATCCAGGACCCTCGAGGCGAAGAACTTCCAGAACGCCCAGTTGGGCTGGGCGAGCCCCGGATCGAACGGGAACGAGCTGTAGATATCCTCGCCGTCGCTCGTGCGGGCTCCGGCGAAGACGTCGGCGACGACCGACTTCTGCTGCGGGGTGAGACAGGTCCCGTCGCGCTCGGCCTCGCAGGTCGGAACGTCGAGATCGATGGAGAAGGCCTTCTGGCAGCGCTCGCCGTCCTGGACGAGCCCGTCTTCGAGCCGGTCCAGCCCGTCGCATCGGGCGAGGATGGCGTTCGCGATCACCTGCCGTTCGGCAGGGGTCAGGGCGGTGTTCAGGTCGGCCGCGTCGGTGGCGACGGTGGCCCACTGCTGCGCGCCCCACACCTGGGCGACGGCGGCCTGCGGGAGGTTGAACCCGGGCGCCACCGCGAGGAACCCGTCGTACTCGTCGGCGTAGCGCGCCGCACCGACCATGGTGTGCCGTCCGCCGTTGGATCCGCCGGTCATGTACGAGCGATCGGGGCCCGTGCCGTATGCGGCCTCGATCAGCGCCTTGGCCATGGGCGTCAAGGTGCCGACGGCCTGGTATCCGTAGTCCAGGCGTGCCTGCGGGTCGATCCCGAACGTGGGCCCGAGATGGCCGGGGTGGCCGGCATCCGAGCTGATCACGGCGAAGCCGAGCTGCAGTCCGCTCTCGCTTCCCGCACGGCCGAGCGCGGTGACGACGTTGCCGTCGAGCCCGCCGTTGCCCTGGTAGAGGTAGCGCCCGTTCCAGTCGGTGGGCAGGCGCATCTCGAATCCGATGCGATACGTCTGTCCGTCGACGTCGCTGACGCGTTCGTTCATGTGCCCGCGAACGAGGCAGTGCTCGCCGACCTCGACGCCCGACAGCGTGCCGGCGGCGACGAGTTCGGCGCCCGTGATCACGGTGCTGCCGTGCTCGAAGGCGATGAGCGACTCGCACTCCGCGAGGGTGCCCGGCTCGGCGGGCGCGAGCTGCGGGATCGCCGTCGGCGCGGCCGGCACCGCGGCCGCGGCAGCGGTACCGCCGGTGACCATGAGGGCCGCGGCTGCGGTGGCCAGGCCGAGGGTGGCCGCTCGCGTGCCGCGCATCATCGCCGCCTCCCCGCCGAGCGCGTGCAGCTGCGTCGAGCGCAATCGCGTCCGCATGCGCGTTGGACGGATCTGCACGCGCTCGGCGCCGATGGCGACGAGTGCCGGGCTCTGCACTTCCTGATGGATGACATGTCGATCCTCCCCTGGAGCGCAACGCTGCGCCCTCGCGCACAGCGTAGGCCCATCGATTGCAGCCTGCAATGGTTGATGTCCGCATTGAGTTGCACGGCGCGTGCCCGGTCGGCCAGGGCCGGTGCGGTGCTACCGTGGTGCCGTTGGGCAGCCGAAGGGATCCGAGGGTGGCGGACGAGGCCGGGCACGTGCTGCTCGACGACTTGGGCTTCCTCCTCGCCCGGGCGAGCGCCGTCGCCGTCGCGGCGGGGAACGACGCGCTTCGACCGCTCGGCTTGACCGTGCGGGCATTCGCGACGCTGAGCCTCGCGGCCGAGCACGATGGCATCACGCAGCGTGGCATCTCGGAATTCCTCCGGCTCGACCCCAGCCGCGTCGTCGCGATCGTCGACGACCTGGAGGGTCGAGGTCTCGTTTCACGGGTCGTGGCCCGCGACGACCGCAGGATGAAGGCCGTGGTCGCGACGCCGGCGGGCCACGAGCTGTTCCGGCAGGCGGTGGCCGCCACGCGCACGGCTCAGCAGGACGCCTTCCCACTGCCGACCGCATCCGCGCGCACCGAGGCGATCCGGATGCTCCGGCGGCTCGCCTTCCCCGACGAGCGCTGACCGCGCCGCTCGCGACGGCACGAGTTGACCTTGTCCCTGGGGCAAGGCGTGTGCTGGTCGCGGCCCATCCGAGGTGCGGGTGGCGACCGGAAGGAAGAGCACGATGACCACATTCACGGTCGAGCAGAGGCCCGAGCGCCCGTGGGTCGGCGTTCCCATGACGGCCGAGCTCGCTCACTGGGATCGGGTGAACGCGCACGTCCCGCGGATCTACGGGGCGCTGGCTGCTGCGGGAGGCATCCCGTCGGGCGGGCCGATCTACCAGTACCATCGCCTGCGGACCGCCGCGGACCCGATGGACATCACCGTGTCGGTTCCGGTGCCGACGTGCATCGAGATCGGTGACGGGTTCGCGACCGGCATGATCCCGGCCGGCCGCTACCTGATCGCCCGACCCGAGGGCGGTCCGGACGTCCTCGCCCGGATCCACCAGGAGATGTGGGAATGGGCGGGTGTGCAGGGCCTGGACCTCGCGATCGACGAACGTGCCGACGGCATCCACTGGCACGCACGCACGGAGCAGTTCCTCACCGACCCGCAGACCGAGGCGGATCGTCGCAAGTGGGCCGTTGAGGTCGCATACTTGCTGAGGTGAGCGAGACCAGCGCGAGGCTGTCGATCGGCGAGTTCAGTCGCGTCACGTGGCTGTCCGCGAAGGCGCTGCGCCTGTACGAGCGACGGGGGCTGCTGGTGCCCGACGCCGTCGACGAGTACACGGGATACCGCTACTACCGACCGGCGCAGGCGGAGCGTGCTCGCACGATCGCGTTGCTGCGCCGCGTCGGGATGCCGCTGGAACGCATCGGCGCGGTCCTCGACGCCACGCCGGAAGAGCGGCGCGAGCTCCTCGACGGGTACCGGACCCAGACGGTCCGTGCACACGAGCGCGCGGTGGCGCTGCTCGACAGCCTCGCGGGTGGTCTCCACGACGAGCGGCCCTCGCCGATCGACGACGGGCCGACGGTGTCGAGTCGCGAGGTTCCGGCCCAGGCGTTCGTCTCCCGCACGGCTCGCACCACGGCCGCGGACCTGCCCTCTCACATCGAGCGGATCACAGCCGGGCTCGCACAGCGGGCCGGCACGGGGATCGACCGATCGCGCCCCCTCGTCGTCGTCTACCACGGCGAGGTGAGCTGGGAGTCGGACGGGCCGATCGAGGTGCGCGTGCCCGTCCGAAGCGAATCGGACGCCGACGGCGTCGAGCCGGCAGGGTCGGAGCTGTTCGTCGAGGTGGCGTACGGCGACGTGCAGTTCCCCACGATCCTGCGCGCGTTCGATGCGGTCCGCGAGGCCGCCGCGCACGGCGCTCGTCGGCCGTCCGGTTCGCCACGCGAGATCTACCTCGACGGCGAACCGTTCCGATGCCAGGTCGCGCAACGCTACGTCGCGCCCCAGGACTGACGCGGCTCGTCGCACCGAGACCCTGGCCCGGGCTCGGTGCGACGGGGCGACCCGTCGACTACCGGTGCTGCAGGCGCAGTTCCGCCGCCTTCACGACGTTGGCGAGCAGCATCGCGCGGGTCATCGGGCCGACGCCGCCGGGGTTCGGCGAGAGGTGCCCGGCGACCTCGGCCACGGCAGGGTCCACATCGCCCGTCAGCCGGCCCTTGCCCGTCTCCTCGTCCTGCACGCGCGTGATGCCCACGTCGAGCACGGCGGCGCCGGGCCTGATCCAGTCGGCCTTCACGAGGTGCGGCACGCCGACTGCGGCCACGACGATGTCGGCGCGGCGCACCTCCTCGGCGAGGTCCACGGTGCGCGAGTGCGTGAGCGTCACCGTGGCATCCAGGCCCTTGCGGGTGAAGAGCAGGCCGAGCGGTCGGCCCACCGTGAGCCCGCGGCCGATGACGGTCACATGCCGCCCGCGGATGGGCACGTCGTACCGGCGCAGCATCTCGACGATGCCGGCGGGCGTGCACGGCAGCGGCGAGTGCAGCTCGCCCTCGATGCCGAGCACGAGCCTGCCGAGGTTCGTCGGGTGCAGGCCGTCGGCGTCCTTGTCGGGGTCGATGAGCTCGAGCATGGCGTTCTCGTCGTGACCGGCGGGCAGCGGGAGCTGCACGATGTATCCGGTGACCTCGCGGGCGGAGTTGAGGTCGCGGATGGCCGCGCGCACGTCGGCCGTCGACGCCGACGCGGGGAGGTCGACGCGGATGGACTCGATGCCCACCTCGGCGCAGTCGCGGTGCTTGCCGGCGACGTACGAGTGCGACCCCGGATCGTCGCCGACGAGCAGCGTGCCGAGCCCCGGCACGATGCCGTGGGAGCGCAGGGCGGTGATGCGGGAGGCGAGCTCCTGCTTCACGGCGGCGGCCGTCGCGACGCCGTCGAGCGTGATGGCGGTCATGGTCTCCTCCAGGTGCCGAGTCTGATGTTCGGAATTCAGGATCCGGGTGTTCGGAATTCAGGAGCATGGAGCGCGGATGCGCGGTCGCACCGGCGATTCGGTCGGTGCGGCGTGAATCCGGCGGCCGCGCTCCTGAATTCCGACTGCCGCGCTCCTGAATTCCGAACGGTGGTGGGAGGGTGCGCGGCTACTGCTGCAGGCCGGGGTACAGCGGGAACGCCGCCGTGAGGGCCTCGACGCGCGAACGCAGCGTCGGGACATCCGCCTCGCCCTTGAGCGCGAGGGCGATGATGTCGGCGACCTCGGTGAACTCCGCGTCGCCGAAGCCGCGGGTCGCGAGCGCCGGCGTGCCGATGCGCAGGCCCGACGTGACCATCGGCGGGCGCGGGTCGAACGGCACGGCGTTGCGGTTCACCGTGATGAGCGCCTCGTGCAGCAGGTCCTCGGCCTGCTGGCCGTCGATCTTCGAGTTGCGGAGGTCGGCGAGCACGAGGTGCACGTCGGTGCCGCCCGTGAGCACGTCGACGCCCGCGGCGCGCGAGTCGTCGGCGTGCAGGCGCTCGGCGAGGATGCGTGCGCCGCGGAGCGTGCGCTCCTGGCGGTCCTTGAACTCGTCGGATGCCGCGATCTTGAACGCCGTGGCCTTCGCCGCGATGACGTGCATGAGCGGGCCGCCCTGCTGGCCGGGGAACACGTTCGAGTTGAGCTTCTTCGCGAGCTCGGTGTCGCGCGAGAGGATGAAGCCCGAGCGCGGACCACCGATCGTCTTGTGCACGGTCGACGAGACGACGTCGGCGTAGGGCACGGGCGACGGGTGGAGACCTGCGGCCACGAGGCCCGCGAAGTGCGCCATGTCGACCCAGAGCTGTGCGCCCACCTCGTCGGCGATCTCGCGGAACGCGGCGAAGTCGAGGTGGCGCGGGTACGCCGACCAGCCGGCGATGATGACCTGCGGCTTGTGCTCGCGGGCCTTGTCGCGCACGACGTCCATGTCGACGAGGAACGTCTCGGGATCGACGCCGTAGGAGACGGCGTTGTACAGCTTGCCCGAGAAGTTCAGCTTCATGCCGTGCGTGAGGTGGCCGCCGTGCGCGAGCTCGAGGCCGAGGATGGTGTCGCCCGGCGTCGCGATCGCGCTGAGCACGGCGGCGTTCGCGGTGGCGCCCGAGTGCGGCTGCACATTCGCGTACGCGGCGCCGAACAGCGACTTGGCCCGCTCGATCGCGAGGTTCTCGGCGATGTCGACGTACTCGCAGCCGCCGTAGTAGCGCCGCCCGGGGTAGCCCTCGGCGTACTTGTTCGTGAGCACGGAGCCCTGGGACTGCAGCACCGAGACGGGCACGAAGTTCTCGCTCGCGATCATCTCGAGGTAGTCGCGCTGGCGTCCGAGCTCGAGCTCGAGCACCTCGGCGATCTCGGGATCGACCTCGGACAGCGGCTGGTTCATCACCGAGTGCTGGGAAATGACGGTTTCGGCCAAGACTGGCTCCTTCATGACATGCGGACCTGCCCTTCGACAGGCTCAGGGACCTGGGTGCTGCCTGCTGCGACTCGCGCAGAGACATGCGTACCGGCCCAGGCGTACGGTCGGTCCGTGCCAGTCGCTCCCCGATGGTGACCATCTCAACGCCAGTCGCGACGCTCGCAAGCATAGCAATGGATGCCGCGAACTCACCGCGCATGGCAGGATGGACCCCCGACCATGTTCGTGCCCGGCCGCATCGTCCCCGCTCCCGCGGTCGTCGAATCCCACGACGACGCCACGCCGTTCCGCCTCGCCGAGGAATCGCGCATCGTCGCGCGCGGCCCCGGCGCCGCCGCCGTCGCCGAGACGTTCGCCGCGCGCGTTCGAGCGGCCACGGGCTTCGAGCTGCCGGTCGTCGACGGCGAGCCCGCGGCATCCGACCTCGCCTTCGTGGTCGCCGACGGCGAGGCACCGGCCGGCGCGGCCGAGGGATACGCGCTCGAGGCCGGCGACGGCGGCGTGCGGGTCGCCGCCGACACGGCCGAGGGGCTGTTCCGGGGCACGCAGTCGCTGCGGCAGCTTCTGCCCGCCGAGATCGAGCGGGCGGATGCCGCGAGCGCGCCCACGCACGGCTGGACCGTGCCCGCGACATCCATCGCCGACGCTCCGCGCTTCGCCTACCGCGGCGTGATGCTCGACGTGGCGCGGCACGTCTTCCCCGTCGAGGACGTGCTCGACCTCATCGACCGCATCGCACTGCTGAAGCTCAACGTGCTGCACCTGCACCTCACCGACGACCAGGGCTGGCGTCTCGAGATCGAGTCCTGGCCCGCGCTCACCCGGATCGGCGCCTCGACCTCGGTGGGCGGTGCCGGCGGCGGCTTCTACACGAAGGACGACTACCGGCGCATCGTCGCCCACGCCGCCGAGCGGTTCGTCACGATCGTGCCCGAGATCGACCTGCCGGGGCACACCAACGCGGCGCTCAGCGCCTACCCCGAGCTCACCTGCGACGGCGTGGCACCTGCGCCGTACGAGGGTGTCGAGGTCGGATTCTCGTCGCTCTGCGCCTCGCCCGAGCGCGCCGAGGCCACCGACCGGTTCCTCGCCGACGTCACGCGCGAGGTCGCCGAGCTCACGCCCGGACCGTGGCTGCACCTCGGCGGCGACGAATCGCTCGCGACGAGTGCCGAGGACTACCTCGACCTCGTGCGACGCATCGCCGCCGCCGGGGCGGCGACCGGCAAGACGGTCATCGGCTGGCACGAGATGGGCGCCTCGACCGAACTGCCCCCGGGCACCGTCGGCCAGTACTGGAGCTTCGTCGAGCCCGAGGCCGACGCGGCGGCACTGACTCGCTCATTCGTCGAGCAGGGCGGGCGCGTCATCATGTCACCGGCGGATGTCGCGTACCTCGACATGCGCTATGCCGACGACCCCCCGGGGCCGCTCGGCCGCCGACTCGGGCAGGGATGGGCGAAGGGGCCGACGACCCTCGAGGAGGCCTACCTCTGGGATCCCGCCTCGATCGTGCCCGGGGTCGGCGAGCGGGAGGTGCTCGGCGTGGTGGCGCCCGTGTGGACCGAGACGATCACCGCGATGTCGGAGGTGGAGTTCATGCTGTTCCCGCGCGTCGCAGCGATCGCCGAGGTCGGGTGGTCGCCCGCCGGCCCTCGCGACGTCGACGGGTTCGTCGATCGCGTCGCGGCGCTCGGGCGGCACCTCGACGCGCTCGGGGCCGAGGTCCACCGCCTGCGCGGAGTGCCCTGGCGCGCGTGATCGCGGCCTTCGCCGGTGCGCGGCACGTGCGCCGCGGCATCCGCCCGGCCGGGGTTCGCCGGCCGGCGGCGTTATGGTGGCCGGGTGAGCATTCCCGCGACCGTCATCCACTCCGCACGCGTCGTCAGCGGCCGCGACACCGTCACCGATGCGTGGGTGCGCTTCGAGGGCGACGTCGTCGCCGCCCGCGGCATCGGCGACACGTGGCGCGACGGCCTCGCACCGGGCGACGAGACGACGGATGCCGCGGGCCGCCACCTCGTGCCGGGATTCATCGACGTGCACTGCCACGGCGGAGGGGGCGCCGCAGCCGAGGAGGGCGCGGAGGCCATCGCGCGCATCCTCGCGGTGCACAACGCGCACGGCACCACGCGTTCGGTGCTCTCGCTCGTGACGGCGCCCGTGGGGGCGCTCGAGGGTCGGCTCGCGGCGATCGACCGGGTCGCGGCATCCGACCCGCGCCTACTCGGCGCGCACCTGGAGGGGCCGTTCCTCGACCACGAGTTCCGCGGCGCGCACGACCCCGCGCAACTGCGCGACGCCGACGCGGCATCCGTCGAGCGGCTGCTCGAGGCGGCGAACGGATGCCTCCGCCAGATCACCATCGCGCCCGAGCACCCCGGGGCGCTCGACGCGATCACCCGGTTCACCGACGCGGGCGTCGCCGTCGCCGTCGGCCACACGGGCGCCGACTTCGACACGGCACTGGCCGCGTTCGACGCGGGTGCATCGATCCTCACGCACGCGTTCAACGGCATGCGCGGCATCCACCACCGAGCACCTGGGCCGGTCATCGCGGCGATGCACGCCGACCACGTCACGCTCGAGATCATCAACGACGGGGTGCACGTGCACCCCGACGTCGTGAAGCTCGCGTTCTCGGGTGCGCCCGGACGCGTCGCGCTCATCACCGACGCGATGGCGGCGGCGGGCGCCGCCGACGGCGAGTACCTCCTCGGCTCGCTCGAGGTCATCGTCGCCGACGGCGTCGCGCGACTCCTCGAGGGCGGTGCGATCGCGGGCTCCACGCTCACGCTGGACGAGGCGCTGCGCCGGGCCGTCGTCGACAGCGGGATCCCGCTCGCGGAGGCCGTGGGCGCACTCACCGAGACGCCCGCTGCGGCGATCGGGCGCGCGTCGGACCTCGGGCGACTCGAGGTCGGCTACGCCGCCGATGCCGTGCTCCTCGGCGACGACCTCGCCGTCGAGGCGGTGTGGGGCGCGGGCACGCGGCTCGCCTGAGGGGGCCGGATGGAGCGGATCAGCGACAAGCTCCTGAGCTGGGCCTCGGTGCTCGACCCGGCGGCCCGCGACCAGGCGCTGGCGACGGCATCGCTCGAGATCGTGCACCCGTATGTCGCCCTCATGCCCGACGCCCATCCGGGCCTCGGTGCGACCGTCGGGTCCGTCATCCCGACCGTCGGCGCCGTGATCCCGGCGGCGGTCGGGCTCGACATCGGGTGCGGCATGATCGCGGTGCGCACCCGGCTCCGAGCCGAGGACCTGCCCGATGACCGGGCCCGTCTGCGCGAGGCGATCGAGGCCGCCGTCCCGCTCTCGGCGGGGCACTACAACGATGCGCTCACCGCCTCGGCCGAAGCGCGCGTGCACGAACTCGAGGCCATGGCCGCGGACTCGGATTTCGACCCCGCCGATCCGACGCGCAACTGGCGACTCCAGCTCGGTTCGCTCGGCAGCGGCAACCACTTCATCGAGGTGAGCCTCGACGAGCGCGACCGGGTCTGGCTGTTCCTGCACACGGGGTCGCGCGGCGTGGGCAAGAACATCGCGGACCGGCACATCCGGATCGCGAAGGATGCGGCGGCCGCGAGGCGGCTCCGCCTCCCCGACCGCGACCTCGCGTGGCTCGAGGAGGGCAGCGGCGCGTTCGATGCCTACCTCGCGCAGATGCGCTGGGCGCAGCACTTCGCACTGCTCAACCGCGAGGAGATCATGGATCGCGTGGTGGCGCAGGTCGAGCGCTGGGCGGGGACGAGCGTCGACGAGCGCGAGCGCATCAACTGCCATCACAATTTCACGAGGCGGGAGCGGCACTTCGGCGAGGACGTGTGGCTCACGAGGAAGGGCGCGATCGACGCCGCCACCGGCGTGCCGGGCCTCATCCCCGGATCGATGGGCGCCCGCTCGTACGTCGTGGTCGGCAAGGGGAACGCGCTCGCCCTGAACTCCGCGCCGCACGGTGCCGGGCGCGTGTACTCGCGCTCCGCCGCCCGCCGCACGTTCACGGTCGCCCAACTGCGCGAGGCGATGTCCGGCATCGAGTACCGTGACACGGCAGCGTTCCTCGACGAGATCCCCCAGGCGTACAAGCCCATCGACCGGGTCATGGCGGACTCGGCGGATCTCGTCGAGATCCGCCACACGCTGCGGCAGATCGTCAACGTGAAGGGCGACTGACCGCAGCCGAACCCGTCGTCCGTGCGGGGTCCGGAGGGCGTGTTCCCCTTCGCCCCCGGACCTCCGCCCGGTCGACGCCCGCCTCGACCCCCGACGCGCGCGTCCCGCCGGCTGAGCCGGCTCCGCCCCGCTCGGCGTGCGTGCGAGGCGGCGGTTCTCGTGCCTCTGTGGGAGGCCTTCACCTGTAGAGACACCGGCCGGGCGGATCCATGACGCACGTTTCGCGGAAATCTGCTGGAATGTCGGAAGCACCCCCGATGCCGTGCGTCATGATGGCCGCGATTCCGCGTCTCCTTCATGTAGCCCGTACCCGAACCCGGAGGCGACGTGCCACCCCTGCGCACCGATGTGTCCGACGGCGCGCTCATCGAGCGCACCCGTCGAGGCGACCGCGCCGCCTACGCCGAGCTCTGGCGGCGGCACGCGGCATCCGCCCGCACCGTGGCACGCTCGTACAGCTCGCTCGATGCCGACGACCTGGTCGCCGAGTCGTTCACGAAGATCTACGACGCGATCCTGGGCGGCGGCGGGCCGACGAGCGCGTTCCGGCCCTACCTGTTCACGACGCTGCGGAACACCGCCGCGAGCTGGGGGCGTGGTCGGCGCGAGACGACCCTCGAGACGCTCGAGTCGCTCGAGGACCCCGCGTCGAGCGAAGCCGCGACGCTCGACGCCCTCGACCGGTCGACGACCGCCCAGGCGTTCCGCTCGCTGCCGACCAGGTGGCAGGAGGTGCTCTGGTACTCGGAGGTCGAGGGCATGGGGCCGCAGCAGATCGCCCCGCTCGTCGGCATGAGCGCGAACGCCACGGCCGCGCTCGCGTACCGCGCGCGCGAGGGCCTGCGCCAGGCGTGGATTCGCGTGCACCTGCGCACCGCCGAGGGCGAGCCCGCGTGCCGGTGGACGATCGACCGTCTGGGCGGCTACACGCGCGGCAAGCTGCGTGCGCGCGACACCGCCAAGGTCGAGGCGCACCTCGACGACTGCGCGCGATGCACGATCGTCGCGGCCGAGGCACGCGAGGTCGGATCGCGTCTCGCGCTCGTGCTCCTGCCGCTCACGGCGGGAGTCGGCGGCGCGACGGCGTACTCGGCGTGGCTGTCGCAGGGCGCGCCCGCGGTCGACGTCGCCATTGGCGCGGGCGTTCCGGCCGTCCTCGTGGGAGCGCCCGGAGTCGGGAGCTGGGGCGGCACGTCGGCGGCCGGCGGGTCGGCGGGCGGCGCGTCGGGGGCCGGCGGGTCGGCGGGCGGCGCGTCGGCGGCCGGCGGCTCAGGGGCGGGCGGGTCGATCGGCGCGAGCGGGATCGCGGTCGGCGCGGGCGTCGGCACCCTGGTGATCGCCGCCGCCGCGGTGGCGGTGCTCATCGCCGTGCCGAACCTCACCGCCGCGAACGAGGCCCCTCCTGCGGCGATCGCCGGACCGGCGATCGACACGCAGGCCGCGCCGCCGCAGGCACCCCCGCCGTCGGTCGTGCCGCCACCACCCGACGCCCCCGTCGAGGCGGAGGCGCAGGCGCCCGACACGCCGCCGCCGTCCGTGTCATCGCCACCCGCGTCCGACGCACCGCCGACCGCCGCGCCCGTCCCGGCTCCCTCCCCCGGCCCCGAGCCGGATCCCGACCCCGAGCCTGTGGACGACGTCCTGCCTGCCCCGTCGTTCTCGGCCGACACCGCAGGCGGACTCGTCGACCCGCTGCTCACCGGCACGGCGGCGGCCGGCGCGAACGTCGTCGTCACCGCCGACGACGGGCGCTCGTGGGCGACCACCGCCGATGCGACGGGCGCCTGGAGCCTCGTCGCCGACGACCTGCCCGCCGGTACCACGCTGTTGACGGCGGCGCAGGCGGATGCCACGGGCGAGGTCTCGTCCGCGAGCGAACCGATCGCCATCGACCTCTCCGCCCCGGGGCTCGCGGTGCGCCGCAGCGGGCACCTCGTGTGGCATGCGACGTTCGCGGGCGTGCCGGGCGCGAGCGTCGAGATGCTCCTCGGCGACTCGTCGCTCATCATCGTCGAACTCGACGATTCGGGGTCGGCGAAGACCATCGCGCTCGCCGGCGGCGACGAACTCGCCGACGCGACGGTGCGCTACACCGCAGGCGGACGCACCGGGCCCGCGGCCGCCGCCGTGGTCGAGCCCCGCTGACGCGAGGCGCCGAACGCCTCGCGGGCGAGTCCGACCGCCACGAGGGCGAGCAGGGCCGCGTACGCGAACGGCAGCGCGGTGACGCCCAACCGGTCGAAGAGCACCGCGCCGAGGAGCGCGCCGCCGCCGATCCCGACGTTGAATGCGGTCGTGTAGAGCGCGCTCGCGGCATCCCGGTGCCCCGGGGGCGCCGCCTGCAGCAGGCGCGTCTGCAGGAGCGGCGGGATCGCCCCGAACGCGATGCCCCACACCGCGAACGCGACGATCGACGGCCACGTCCCGGGCGCGAGTCCGAGCACCACCAGCGACACCGAGATGAGCGCCATCGCGCCCACCAGGGCCCGAACCGGGTGCACGGCGAGACGGGAGCCGGCGAGCGCCAGCCCCGCCGCACCCGCCACGCCGTAGACGACGAGCAGGGGTCCGACCGCGCCGACATCGAGGCCGACGACCTCGGTGATGAGCGGCGCGACGTAGGTGAACACGGCGTACTGGCCGAGCATCGTCACCGCGGTCACGGCGCTGACCAGCAGCACGGGGCCGAGCGCCACGTCGCCCCGGCGGAAGCGCGCCGCCGTCTCGGCCTGCGCCCCGCGCACGGGCGGCAGGAATCGCCAGACGAGGGCGCCGCCGACGAGCGTGAGCGCGCCGACGATCGCGAACACCGGACGCCAGCCGATCAGCTGGCCGAGCACGGCCGCCGCGGGCACCCCGGCCACGAGGGCGAGCGTGCCGCCGCCGAGCGTGACCGAGATCGCGCGCCCGATCTGCTGCTCGGGCACGAGCCGTGCCGCATACGCGGCGACGAGCGCCCAGAACAGGCCGTGCGCGATGCCGCCGACGACGCGGATCGCCACGAGCATCCAGTACTCGGGCACGAGTGCCGAGGCGAGCGTCGTGAGGCCGAGCACCGCGAGCACGGCGACCAGGAGGCCGTGACGAGGCATCCGGCTCGTGAGGGCCGTGAGCGGCGTCGAGGTGACCACGACCGCGAACGCGAACACCGACATGAGCAGGCCGACGAACGGCTCGGCCACGCCGAGTCCGACGCTCATCTCGGGCAGGAGCCCGGTGGGCAGCATCTCGATGGTGATGGACAGGAAGACCCCGGCGGCCAGCATGATGAGGCCGGGCCAGGGCAGACGGGGTGCGCGCACGCGCACGGATTCGGTGACGGACATTGAGGATGTCTCTCCGACGGCGTTCCCCGCGGCGGGTGCGTTCACCGCGCGGGTCGACTACGCGCTCGTGTGCGCGCCCAGGGCCGTGCGTCGTCCGCCGACCACGGACCAGTCTACCCGACGCACTACTCTGGGCGGATGACCACGGATGCCCCGCCCGCTCATCTGTTCCACTGGGTCGTGACGCTCAGCTGCATCGACGGTCCCGGCATCGTGCACGCCGTGAGCGGCGCCATCGTGGCCGCCCGCGGCAACATCACCGAGAGCCAGCAGTTCGCGAGCCACGACACGGGCCGGTTCTTCATGCGCATCCAGGTCGAGTCGCCCGCCGGCCGCGCCGAGTTCGAGGCGGCGCTCGCCCCGGTCGCACGGCAATGGGACATGACCTGGCACCTCGACGAGGTGGGCCGACCGCTGCGCACCCTCGTGCTCGCCTCCACCGCGGGGCACTGCGTGAACGACCTGCTGTTCCGCCGGCACGCCGGACAGTTGCCGATCGAGATCCCGTTGGTGCTCTCGAACCACGGCACGCTGCGCGACCTCGTCGACTTCTACGGGGTGCCGTTCGAATCGCTCGCGGTGACGGATGCCGCGTCGAAGTCGGCGTTCGAACGGCGCGTGCTCGAGGCGGTCGAGGAGTTCGACATCGAGCTCGTGGTGCTCGCCCGGTACATGCAGATCCTCACGCCCGAGTTGTGCGACGCGCTCGCCGGTCGCTGCATCAACATCCACCACTCGTTCCTGCCGGGCTTCAAGGGTGCGAACCCGTACCGGCAGGCGCACGCACGCGGGGTGAAGCTCATCGGCGCGACCGCGCACTTCGTGACGAGCGACCTCGACGAAGGTCCGATCATCGAGCAGAACGTGGTGCGGGTGGACCACTCGCGCTCGGTCGCCGAACTCGTCGCGATCGGGCAGGACGAGGAGAGCCGAACGCTCTCGCAGGCCGTGAAGTGGTTCGCGGAGCGGCGCGTGCTCCTCGACGGCGCCCGCACGATCATCTTCCGCTGAGGGGCGGCTAGGCTGGGAAGCCGTGAGCAGCACCCAGCGGAACGAAGCCGCGCCGAACGAATCCATGCCGAAGATCGGGCCGAACGACGTCCTCCGGTTCCTCCTCGAGCTGTTCGCCTTCGTGAGTCTCGGCATCTGGGGATTCGCGGCCTTCCCCCTGCCGTGGCCGGGTGTGCTCGTCGGCATCGGCGCGCCGGCCCTGGCGATTCTCCTCTGGGGCCTGTTCGTCTCGCCGAAGGCCGTGTTCCGCATCGACGTGTTCGGCAAGGCGCTCGTGGAGATCGCCGTGTTCTCGGCCGCCGCCATCGGCTGGTGGATGCTCGGACAGCCGGTCGTGGCGGTCGTGTTCGCGGTGGTCGCCGCGGTGAGCGGCATCATCAACGGCCGCAAGCAGCTCGCAGGCTGATCGGCCACCGTCCGAAGCGACCCGACACCCCGCGCCGCCGCCCGGCCGAGCATCTCGTGCACGTTCCTGCGGATATACGATCCGGCGCGCCGGCGGAGCGCTCGCGCGCGCGGCGCGCCGGATCGTATATCCGCCGAGATGGACGGTATGGATGCCGCGGGCGCGACGCAGCGCGCCGACGCCCGACCGGATCGGCCGGACGCCGGCGCGCGGCATCCACTCAGACGGCGACGGGCACGTCGGAACGGATGTCGTCGGCGTGCGCCGCCACCGCGTCGGGCTCGGCGCCGCCCGCGGTGCGGAAGTGGCCGATGAACGCGAGCAGGATGCCGCCGGCGGCCCACGTCGCGAGCACGAGCCACGGGAACGTCGCGTCGGCGCCCGGGAAGTACGACAGGTCGCGCAGCAACGTGGCTGCCGCGCCCGGGGGGAACCACTGGCCGACGGCACCCCACGGCTCGGGCAGGAACTCGACGGGCACCGCCGCCGCGGAGATCGGGTTCGCGACCAGCACGAAGGTGACGGCGCTGATCGCGATGCCCGGTCGGCCCAAGAGGGCTGCGAGGCCCGCGATCGTGGCGGCGATCGCCGCGATCGCGAGCGCGATGGCGCCGGCGTTCAGCCAGTAGTCGCCCTGCAGCGCGCCGTACCAGCCCTGGAGGATGCCGGCCAGCACGAGTCCGGCGACCGAGGAGTAGACGAGGACCGCCACGACCCGGCGCACCGCGCCGATCACGAGGAACGTGAGCGCGATGCCGCCGCTGACACCGCCGAGGATGAGCGGGAAGATCGCGGCCACGAGCCCCGTGCCGCGCGGATCGGAGTCGGCGAGCGGCACGACGTCGGTGACCTCGACGGTGATCTGCGGGATCTCGGGAGCCGCGCCGGGCGAGCCGGCCCCGGGCCCCGTCTGGCCGACGGGCGGTGCCTGGCCCGAAGCGAGCGCCTGGATCGTGGCCGAGGCCTGCTCGAGCGCCGCCTGCACCTGCGCGCCGACCTGCGCATCGATCTGGTCTTGGAGCTGCGCGGCGAGACCCGTGAGCAGCTGGGCCACGGCGGGGCTCGCTGCGGTGGCGACGAGCACCTCGGGGGCATCGGTGGGCGCATCGCCGAGGATGACGGCACCGTACGCCTCGCGACCCTCGATCGCGGCGACCGCCGCATCGCGGTCGTCCACCCGCTCGAGGGAGACGGCACCCTCCGCGCGCTCATCGACGGCGGTCTCGACCTGCTCGACGGCGGCGTCGGCACCGCTGATCGCGACGTGGAGTCCCTTCGGCTCGGAGGTGACCGCGGGCCATGAGAAGGCGAGCACGATGACGGCGACCACCGCCGCCATCAGGATCGCGGCGCCGAGCACGCGCCCGTACGGCGTGTGCGGCGGACGGGCGGTGGCGCGGCCGGATGCGGTGGCGAGGCCGGCGGAGTTGGTCATGATGACTCCCTGGTGGGGTGATTCACAAGAAAAACGAATATTCGTTCTTTATACTCGCGCGGCGACCTATGCTTGTCAAGAACGTCCGTTCTGTTTGGAGGACCGATGCCGAAGGTGACCGAGGCGTACCGTGAGGCACGGCGCGACGAGATCATCGGCGCCGCGCTGCGCTGCTTCTCGACACGGGGGTTCCAGCGCACCTCGATGGCCGACATCATCGCGGAATCCGGCCTGTCGGCCGGCGCGATCTACGGCCACTTCGCCGGCAAGAAGGAGCTCTTCGCAGCCGTCGCCGCTCGAATCCTCGCCTCCCGCCGCAGCGAACTGGAGGCCCGCCGGCAGCAGGGTCCCCCGCTGTCACCCGGGCAGGTGATGGCGACGCTCATCGACGGCATGCGCCGGGAGCCGTTCAGCGGCATGCTCATCCAGGTGTGGGCCGAGGCGGCGATCGACCCCGACATGCGCGAGCCGGTCCACGAGGTCCTGGACATCGTGCGGGCGACGGTGCGCACGGCCTTCGCCGAGTGGGCCGCCGCAGAGCCCGGGCGCGCCGACGGCGACCCCGAGGAGTGGGCCGCCCGGCTCACGCCCGTGGCCCTCGGCCTCATGCCGGGTTTCATGGTGCAGCGCGCCATCGCACCCGACTTCGACGAGGACGCCTACCTCGCCATGCTCCCCGAGGCGCTCCCCCACTGACCCGGTCCGCCCGGCGAGCGGTGCGGGCTCAGATGCCCTGCCAGTTCGGCTTGTTCGCCCACGCGTGCCGGTAGTACGCGAGGTTCTCCAGCTCCGACGCCGCGGCCTCGTCGATGACGACCGTCGTGTGCGGGTGCAACTGGATCGCCGAACCGGGCTGGCTCGCCGTCACCGGCCCCTCGACCGCCGCGGCCACCGCGTGCGCCTTCGCCTCGCCGAACGCGAGCAGCACGAGATGTCGCGCCCGCAGGATCGTGCCGATCCCCTGCGTGATGCAGTGCATCGGCACGTCCTCCGGCGCGTCGAAGAAGCGCGCGTTGTCGGCGCGGGTGGGCTCGGTGAGCGTCTTCACGCGGGTCAGGGACGCGAGCGAGGAGCCCGGCTCGTTGAAGCCGATATGCCCCGTGCGCCCGATGCCGAGGATCTGCAGGTCGACGCCGCCGGCCGCGACGAGGGCCGCTTCGTAATCGGCGCCCGCGTGCTCGATCGATGCGGGGTCGCCGTTCGGCACCCGCACGAGCTCGGGCGTGAGGCCGAGCGGCTCGACCACCTCGCGCGTGATCACGGCGCGATAGCTCTCGGGGTGACCGGCCGGCAGCCCCACGTACTCGTCGAGCGCGAACCCGCGCACACCGCGCACGTCGATCGACTCCTCGGCGATCCGGCTCGCGAGCGACCGGTAGGTCGCGAGCGGCGTCGAGCCGGTCGCGAGCCCGAGGACGGCATCGGGCTTGGAGCGGATGAGGGCGACGATCGCGTCGGCGACGAGCCGGCCGGCGGCCTCCTCATGCTCGACGATCACGACTTCGGCCATGGCGATTCTCCTACGAGGGCGGCACCGACGGCGGCCGCCGGGAATCCGGGAGGGATGACCCGCACCCGCGACGGGAGGTCGAGCGAGGCGAGGAAGGCCGATTCGTCGGCCCACCGATTCAGGATACGGCGCGTGCCGTCGCCGAGCCGGTCGCCGAGCGCGGAGAGCCCGCCGCCGATGACCACCTCGTCGACGTCGGTCGCGAGCACGAGGAGGCGCACGGCGGCGGCGACGCCCGCGAGGAAGCGATCGCGCGCGTCCGTCGCCCGCCCGTCGCCCGCCGCGGCAGCCGCGAACAGCGCTCGCGCGGGCTCCGGGTCGGTCGTCGGCCACATCCGTGCGACCGCCGAACCCGAGGCGACCGTCTCGAGGCATCCGCGCTGGCCGCACGTACAGGTGACGCCCGACGGGTCGACGGGGACGTGCCCGATCTCGCCCGCCGCACCGTGACCGCCTCGCAGCAGCCGACCGCCGATCACGATGCCCGCGGCGAGGCCGGTGCCGAGGTTCAGGTACGCCATGGAGTGCGCGCCGACGCCGTCGGCCATGCCGAGCAGGTGGTGCGCACCGAGTGCGGCGGCCTTCACGTCGTTCTCCACGCGCACCTCGACACCGAGTCGATCCGCGAGCCGCGGTCCGAGGTCGAGCCCCTCGAGGCCGAGGTTCACGGCGTGCGTCACCCGGCCGGTCGCGGCATCCACCGTGCCGGGGATGCCGATGCCGATCGAGGAGATCGCGGATGCCTCGACGCCCTCGATCATGGTCATCCGCTCGACCGTGCGCAGCGCGGTCTCGACCACCGCCTCCGCGCCGAAACCCGTCGGCATGCGCACCTCGCCGCTCAGCGCGCCGTCGTCCCCGATCGCGACGGCGGCCGTCTTGGTGCCGCCGATGTCGATGCCGAGCCTCATGTCGTCTCCGCCGCGGCGAGCGCCGTCGACCGGTCGACGAACGCGATCAGGGCCTCGCCCACGAGTCGGGATGCGCCGAAGGTGGCGACGTCCGCGAGGGCGCGCTCGTCGGAGGGCCAGCCCATGTCGACCGTCACGACGTCGTCGCGCGCCGCGCGCAGTGCCGCCACCGCGGCGACGGCGAACGGATGCCGGTGCAGGTCCTTGCCGACGACGAGCACGGCGCCGTCCAGTGACGCGGGATCGGGAGGCGGCGCCTCGGCGGAGACGGTGACCAGCCGCGCGGCGTCGAGCCAGGTGGCGACCCCGGCCGCCGCGGACGCGGCGAACGGCCCCCACGGGGCGGACCCGACCGCGATGTTCGCCACGGTGTCGACGCGGACGACGGTACCGATCCGTGGCGCCGCTGCGAGGCGGCGGCGCGCGGCATCCGTCACCTCGAACGCCGCGGCGACGCGGTCGAGGTCGACCGCGTCGTGCCGTGGCTCCACGACGGCGGGCGAGGTCGGCACGGCGGGCGCTGTCGCAGCGAGCGCGCGCACCCGGCCCGCGGCCTCGCGCACGCGCCCGACGGCGAGCCGGCCGGCCGCGATCGCACCCTCGACGGCCGTGACGATGCCGTCGAGCTCATCGTCGGTGGTGTCGCTGCCGAGGCACAGCAGGTCGCAGCCGGCGATGAGGGCGCGCACGGCCGCCTCCGGGATGCCGTGCACGCCGCTCGCCCCGTGCATGTCGAGGGCGTCGGTCACGACGACGCCGCCGAAGCCGAGCTCGTCGCGGAGCAGGTCCTGCACGAGGCGCGGCGAGAGGGTGGCGGGCTGCTCCGCGTCGAGCCGGGGCAGCAGGATGTGGCTCGTCATGATCGTGCGCGTGCCCGCGGCGACGGCCGCGCGGAACGGCACGAGCTCGCGCGCCCGCAGCGTCTCCGGCGGCACGTCGACCACCGGCAGCGCCAGGTGCGAGTCGGTGGCGGTGTCGCCGTGGCCCGGGAAGTGCTTCGCGCTCGCGGCGACGCCGGTGCCCTGGAGCCCGCGCACCCACGCCGCGGCATGGCGTGCGGCGAGCTCGGGATCGGCGCCGAAGCTGCGCACGCCGATCACGGGATTGTCGGGATTCGAGTTCACGTCGACGTCGGGTGCGAAGGCGAGGGTGCAGCCCGTCGCCGCGAGCGCCGCGCCCACGGCCCGTGCGACGCGTTCGGTGAGGGCGACTTCGTCGATGCGGCCGAGCAGCGCGTTGCCCGGGTAGGGCGCGGCGACGGCGTGGAAGAGGCGCGTGACGTCGCCGCCCTCCTCGTCGATCGCGACGACGGCCCGCGGGTTCGCCGCCCGCAGCGACGCGTTCAGCGTGCGCAGCTGCTCGGCGTCCGCGATGTTGCGCCCGAACACGCAGACCCCGCCGAGGCCGTCGGCGAGCCGGCGCAGGAGCCACTCGGGCGCCTCGGTGCCCGCGAATCCCGGGAGCAGGGTCGTGAGGATGTCCCGGTGCAGGTCGGCACCCGCACCGGTCGTGGCCGCGTCGCTCATCCCTTGACGGCCCCGCTCACGAGTCCGCTGGTCATCCGGCCCTGCACGACGAGGAAGAACACGATGACGGGAATGGCCATGAGCGTCGATCCCGCCATCAGCCCCGCCCAGTTCGTCGTGCCGTTGGCGACGAGGAAGGTGCGCAGCCACACCGGCAACGTCATCATCTCGGGCCGCGCATTGAGCACGAGCGCCATGATGAACTCGTTCCACGCCTGGATGAACCCGAACACGCCGGTCGCGACGAGGCCGGGGGCGAGCAGCGGGAACGTCACCCGCCAGAAGGCGCCGGCCCTGGAGCATCCGTCGATCATGGCGGCCTCCTCGAGCTCGACCGGCACGCCGTTCACGAAGCCGCGCAGGGTCCAGATCGTGAAGGGCAGCACGGTCGCCACGTACACGAGGGTGAGGCCCGCGATGGTGTTGAGCAGGTGCCAGCCGTCGATCACCCGGAAGACCGAGACGATCATCGCCTCGCCCGGGATCATCTGCACGACGAGGATCGTGATGATGAAGGCGCGGCGGCTCGCGAACCGGAACCGCGTCACGGCGACCGAGGCGAGGAACGCGAACACGAGCGCGATGACCACCGTGAGGACGGTCACGGTGAGCGAGTTGCCCGCCGCGGGGAGGAACGGGGTGCGGCCGGGATCGAACAGCACCGTCTCGTAGTTGCGCAGCGTGAGGTTGTCGGGCCAGAAGTGCAGGTCGGAGCCGCGGATCTCGTTGTTCGGCTGGAGCGACGTGTTCACCATCCAGTAGACGGGGAAGACGAAGAACGCGAAGAGCACGATCGAGACGGCGCTGTACGCGACGGTCGCGAGCCGGGTGCGGGTCACAGTTCCTCCTCCTTGGCGAGATGGCGGATGTAGAAGATCGAGATCGACATGAGCAGGATCGCGGTGATGACGGCGATCGCGCCGCCGTGGCCGAAATCGCCGCCGGCGATGGAGGTCTGGTAGATGTACACGCCGAGGGTGCTGGTGAGGGCGCGGATGCCGCCGATGTCCTGCAGCGCGAAGATCTGCGTGAAGACCCGGAGATCCCAGATGATCTGCAGGATCGTCACGATGAGGAAGATCGGCTTGAGGTACGGGAACACGATGAGCCGGAAGCGCGCGACGCCGCCGGCGCCGTCGAGCTGTGCGGCCTCGAGCACCTCGTCGGGCACCTGGGTGAGTCCCGCGTAGAGCGTGAACGCGACGAACGGCACCGCGCCCCAGACGATGATGAGGCCCGCCACGAGGAAGAAGCTCAGCGGGTCGATCAGCCAGGAGTGCTGGAAGTACTCCGCGAGGCCGAACCAGTTCACGAGCACGTGATTGACGACGCCGTAGGCCGTGTCGAACATCCAGCCCCAGACGACCGTGGCGGTGAGCGCGGGCATCGCCCACGCGAGGAGCATGCCGATCGAGAGCAGCATCCGGAAGAACTTCGTCAGCCGCGTCATCATGAGTGCGACCAGGGTGCCGAACAGCATCGTCGTCACGACGCAGGCGGCGGCGAACGCGAGGCTCCGCACCAGCACCCCGTGGAAGACGGGGTCGGTGAGCACGTCGGCGTAGTTCTCGAACCACACCCAGGCGGGCGGTGCGCCGAACACCTGCGCACGCCCGAACTCCTGGAAGGAGGTGACGACGAGCTGCACGAGCGGCCAGCCGACGATGAGGGCGAGCACGATGAGCGCCGGCGTGAGGAGCGCATACGGCGTGAGCCCGCCCCGGCGGGCGCGACGGGCGCGAGGGTCGCGGGGGCGACCCGCCCGCGTCGGCCGGGGAGGCGCCGGGCGCCGGCCCTCGCCCGCGCTCGGCGCCAGGTCGGGGCCGGTGGTGTCGACCGTGGTCATGGGGGTGCTCCTGAGGATCGTGGATCGAGTGGGAGGGCGGGCGCGGGACTCGGCCCGCCCTCCGCGTCGGTCGGGCAGCTCGGCTAGCTGTTGAGGATCGCCTCGATCTCCTCATCGGCCGCCTCGGCCAGGGCCTGGACGTCGCCGCCCTGTGCGATCTCGACGAAGAGGTCCTGCAGGATGCCGGCGGCCTCGACGTCGGCCCACTTCGGCGACGCCGGGGTGAGCTTCGCGTTGCCCGCGGCGGCGGCGATGGCCTGCGCGACCTCGTCGGCGCCGAGGGTGTCGGCCAGCGAGAGCTTCGCCGGGACGAGTCCGTTCTCACCGTAGATCGTCTGGAACCCGTCGGAGAGGATGATCTTCAGCGCGTCCACCGCGAGCTCGGGGTGCGCCGACTTCGCCGACACGCCGACGTTCGAGCCGCCCGCGAAGACCTGGGCGGCACCGCCGTCGATGCCGGGCAGGGCGTATACGCCGAGGTTCTCCTCCTGGTCGGGGCATCCGGGCGCTTCGGCGTCGGCGGGCGCGAGGATCGACCACTTGACCCAGCTCGGCGCCGACAGCTGCAGCGTCGTGCCGTCGCAGAAGCCGACCTCGGGGCTCGTCTCATTGGCGTCCTTGGGTGCGCGCGACGCCGTCGTCATCACCTGCTGCACCTGCTCGAGTCCGGCGACCGAATCGGGGCTGGAGAGCTGAGCGTCCCACTGGTCGCCGTCGGGAACGGCGACCTCGCCGCCGTTCTCCCAGATGTACGGGAGCGCGTTATACCAGTCCTGGCCCGGCCACCAGATTCCCGACTTCCCGGGGTTCGCGGCCGCGAGCGCCTCGCCGTTCGCGATGTACTCGTCGAGCGTCGTGGGGACCGAGAGGCCGGCCGCCGCGAGCGCGTCCTTCTTGTAGAAGACCAGGCGGGAACCCGAGTAGAGCGGGGCCGCGTAGAACCTGCCGTCGTACGAGCCCGCCTCGACGAACCCGGGCAGGAGGTCGTCGCCGCCGAGCTCGTCGTAGTACTCGGTGAGATCGAGGAATGCGCCGGCCGAGGTGAACGCCGAGGCCTGCGTGTTGCCGACCTCCACGACATCGGGGCTGTCGGAGCCCGACAGGCTCGTCGTCAGCCGGTCGACGAGACCGTCCCAGGACTGCTCCTCGATGACGAGGGTCGAGCCGGGGTGCTCCTCCTCGAAGGTCTCCACCAGGTATTCGCGCGCGGCGTCGGGCGTATCGGTGCCGACCAGCCACACGCGGATCTCGGCGCCCTCCTCGGGGGCGGCCTCGCCGCCGGAGGCACAACCGGCGAGCGTGAGCGCAGCAGCGGCGCCGAGCGCCGCGATGCCGAGTTTCCTCATGTTTCGATTCCTTTCATGTGATGGGGAGGCAGCGGGGGCTCGCTGCACCCGTGGTGCGCGGGGGTCGACCTGGAGCGTGCGGGTGTCCTGCTTCCACGGAGGACACGGTCGACTTATTTGTAAGTAAAGCTTACGAACTAATGCACGACAAGGGCCGGGTGCCTGTTTCGGCCGCGCGTTACCAAGCTGTGACCAATGGGGTGACCGACACCGCGAAGGCCCGCATCCGGGCGGGCCTCTCCCCCGACGTCGAGAAGTCCCGGATGCAGGGTCGCACCCTGCATCCGCGACCGTTCGATTCAGGCGCGCCACCGCCGCTGCGCGCCAGCGCCGCTGCGCGCCACCGCCGCCGTTCTCCTCGCCGAATCGAGAAGTCCCGGATGCACGGTGGCACCGTGCATCCGGGTCCGTTCGATCTCGGGACGGCTGCGTCAGCGCGAGCCGGCGTCAGCGCGAGCCGGACTCAGCGCGCGGCGACGGAGGCCGTCGACGGCGAGGCCGCCGCCGCGGCGGCGTCACGCCGTCCGCCGATGGCGCGCAAGGCCGCGAGGATCGTGGCGAGGTCGACGACCTCCTGCAGGAGCGCACCGGCCGTCGCCGGGATGAGGCCGAACGCGGCGACGATCATGAGACCGACGCTCACGCCGATGCCGAGCCAGATGCTCTGCAGCGCGATGCGCACCGTGTCGCGTCCGATCTCGACGGCCTTGGCCGTCCGCGACACGTCGTCGACGAGGATCACCGCATCGGCCGACTCGCTGGCCGCCGTCGCACCGCGGGCGCCCATCGCGATCCCGACGTCGGCGGCGGCGAGCACTGGGGCGTCGTTGACGCCGTCCCCCACCATGATCACGGGACGCTCGGGCACCTCCGCCACCTCGCGCACCTTGTCGGCGGGCAGGCACTCGGCGCGCACCCGCTCGATGCCGAGCTCGGCGGCGATGTGATCCGCGGTCGCCTGCCCGTCGCCCGTGAGCATCATCGTGTGGGAGACGCCGAGCGCGTCCAGGCGGGCGAGGGTGTCCCGCGCGTTGTCGCGGAGCCGGTCCCGTGCCAGCAGCGCACCCGCGTACGCGCCGTCGACGGCGACGTACACGGCGAGTTCACCCGGCGCGATCTCGGTGCGCCGCGCGTCGGCTGCGTGTTCGAGCACGTACGCGTACTTGCCGACCACGACCTCGCGACCGCCGATGCGCGCGACGACGCCGTTGGTGGCGGCCTCGCGCGCGGTCTCGGCTTCGGTGAGGCGCAGCCCGCGGCCGGTCGCCGCCTCGATCATCGACGCGGCGAGCACGTGCGACGAGTACTGTTCGGCGGACGCCACGAGCGCCAGCAGTCCGTCGGCGTCGAAGCCCGGCTCGGGTCGGATCGCGACGAGCTCGGGCTCGCCGTGCGTGAGCGTGCCCGTCTTGTCGAACACGGCCGTCCGGGCCTTCGCCAACTGCTCGAGCACGCCCCCGCCCTTGACGATGATGCCGTTGCGGGCGGCACGGCTCATGCCGCCGATGAACGCGACGGGCGCGGCGATGAGCAGCGGACACGGCGTCGCGAGCACGAGCACCTCGGCGAAGCGCACCGGGTCGCCCGACAGCCACCAGGCGACGCCGGCCAGCAGCAGCGAGAACGCCGTGAACGGCACGGCGTACCGGTCGGCGAGCCGGACCACGGGCGCCTTGCTCGCGGCCGCCTCCGCGACGAGCGCCACGATCTGCTGGTACTGGCTGTCGGCCGCGGTCGCGGTCGCGGTCATCTCGACGGCGAGGTGTCCGTTGACCGAGCCGCTCAGCAGTTCGTCGCCGGCGTGCTTCTCGACTGGCATGCTCTCGCCGGTGATCGACGACTGGTCCATCGACGTCTCCACCGACCGCAGCGTTCCGTCGACCGGCACGATCTCGCTCGGTCGCACGAGCAGCACGTCGCCTGGTCGCACCTCGTCGATGGCCACGTCGACGAAGTGGTCGTCGACGATGCGGTGCGCATACTGCGGCGCACGCGCGAGGAGCGCGTCGAGCTCGCGCTTCGCCCGGCGGTTCGCGTAGTCCTCCAGCGCCTCGCCGCCCGTGAGCATGAGCACGACGATGAGGGCGGCGATGTACTCTCCCACGAGCACCGTCGCCACGATGGCGGTGACCGCCAGGACGTCGAGGCCCCAGTGACCACGGAGGATGTCGCGAACCATGCCGACGCCCTGCCAGGCGGCGACGGCGAGCGCGTAGGCGCCGAACAGCCACGGAACCGCTGCGCCCGCACCGGTGAGGGCGAGCACCATACCGGCCAGGCCCACCCCCAGCGTGAGCGTGACGACCCAGTACCGCCGGGCGACCCTCACCACACGTGTCATGCGTCCATCCTCCCCCGGATGCGACGTCGTCGTGACCGCCCTGCGGCCGCACGTCGGGAACGACGACGGGGCCGGATGCCGCGGCATCCGGCCCCGTCTCGACCGCGTGGTCGCGCCGGCGACTAGGCCAGGCGTGCCTTGAGGTTGTCGGCGAGCGTCTGCAGGAACTCCTCGGTCGTCTGGTACGGCTGGTCGGGACCGACGAGGAGCGCGAGGTCCTTCGTCATGGCGCCCGACTCGACCGTCTTCACGACGACGTCCTCGAGGGTGTGCGAGAAGTCGATGAGCTCCTGGTTGCCGTCGAGCTTGCCGCGGTGCGCGAGGCCGCGCGTCCAGGCGTAGATCGAGGCGATCGGGTTCGTCGAGGTGGGCTTGCCCTGCTGGTGCTGACGGTAGTGGCGCGTGACGGTGCCGTGCGCCGCCTCGGCCTCGACGACCTTGCCGTCGGGGGTGGCGAGCACGCTCGTCATGAGGCCGAGCGAGCCGAAGCCCTGGGCGATGGTGTCGGACTGCACGTCGCCGTCGTAGTTCTTGCACGCCCAGACGTAGCCGCCCTCCCACTTGAGCGAGGCGGCGACCATGTCGTCGATGAGGCGGTGCTCGTAGGTGAGGCCCGCGGCGTCGAACCTCTCCTTGAACTCGGTGTCGAAGATCTCCTGGAAGATGTCCTTGAACCGGCCGTCGTAGGCCTTGAGGATGGTGTTCTTCGTCGAGAGGTAGACGGGGTAGTTGCGGTCGAGCCCGTAGTTCAGCGAGGCGCGCGCGAAGTCGCGGATCGAGTCGTCGAGGTTGTACATGCCCATCGCGACGCCCGAGCCGGGTGCCTGGAACACCTCGAACGACTGCGGCTCCGAGCCGTCCTTCGGGGTGAAGGTCATGGTGAGCGTGCCCTCGCCCTCGAAGCGGAAGTCGGTGGCGCGGTACTGGTCGCCGAACGCGTGACGGCCGACGATGATCGGCTTGTTCCAGCCGGGCACGAGGCGCGGGATGTTGGAGATGATGATCGGCTCGCGGAAGATCACGCCGCCGAGGATGTTGCGGATGGTGCCGTTCGGCGAGCGCCACATCTTCTTGAGGCCGAACTCCTCGACGCGGGCCTCGTCGGGCGTGATGGTGGCGCACTTGACGCCGACGCCGTGCTTCTGGATGGCGTGCGCCGCGTCGATGGTGATCTGGTCGTCGGTCTCGTCGCGCTTCTGGATGGAGAGGTCGTAGTACTCGAGGTTCACGTCGAGGTACGGGTGGATGAGCTGGTCCTTGATGGCCTGCCAGATGATGCGCGTCATCTCGTCACCGTCGAGCTCGACGACCGTGCCTTCAACCTTGATCTTGGACAAGAGGATGTCTCCTTGGGTTTTCTCGAGGGGAGTTCAGAAGTCTTCGGGGGCGGTGCGACACGCCGCCGTCCAGCTTAGCGCTTCGAGCGAATATCTCGATATCGAGACAAATCGGCGTCAGCGTCGCCGTGCCAGGCTGAGTCCGGTGGCAACGAACACGACGATCCACGCGAGCACCGCCACCCAGAGGAACGCGGCGCCGATCGCTCCCACGATGGGCAGCCGATCGGCGGCACCGAGATGGATGCTCGCGACGGCGTACATGCCGAGCGGGAAGACCATGCTCCAGTACGCCGGGTCGTAGGTGAGGGGAACCCGTCGCGCGACGTGCCGCCACCAGCCGATGAGCAGCAGTGCGGGGATCAGCCAGCTCGCGAACGCCCAGAACAGCACGGATGCCCCGCCGATCAGGCCCTGGGTCACCGACGCCATCGGCGTCCCGGTCATGTCCACGATCAGGGCGCCGGCGAACACCGAGATCGAGGCGGCGCCCATGGCGATCCAGTACGGCGGCCCAAGCTGCTCGGGCTCGATGCCGAACATCAGGAACCGCATCACGACGGCCACGCCGATCACCCCGTAGAGCACCACGCCGATGCCCCAGAAGAGGATGGCGATGATGGAGAGCAGGTGCGCGAACTCGTCGATCCGCACCTCCAGCGTGGCCGCGAGCACCGCGCAGGACTGGCTCGCCACCGGCCAGACGAACCAGGTGCCGTTCACGCCCTCGAGGCTGCGACCGGCTCCGCCCTCGACGACCACCCACCACGGGATCGCATAGCCGAGCACGATCCAGCCGATGAGGCCGACCGCGAGGAAGGCGAGCGCCCACCACGGCCCGACGACATCCACCAGCCGAGTGCCGAGCACGCACGTCGCCGCGACGAACGTGTAGAAGAGGAAGCCGTTGCGCGCCGACATGAAATCCTCGCGCATGCGGTCCCGCCAGACCACGAGCCGCCACCCGGTGAGCACCACGAGCACGACGTAGGCGACCACGGCGATGGCGGTGAGCACTCCGGCGGGTGCGGCGAGCCCCACTGTCTCCAGGCCCGCCCCGACGATGCCGGTGGCCATGACGAGGGCGAAATACCCGGGCGGCAGCGTGCTCACCGCAGAGTCGAGGGCAGCCGTTCGCGCGGCGTTCACGGAGCCACCATAAACCCGGTTCGGCTACCGACGGCGGCTCGCCACGGGCTAGCCTTGGCAGCATGGCTGAGCTGAGACTCGAAGAACTGTCCGCCTCGAACATCGTCGCCGCGAACTCGCTCTCGCTGAAGCCCGGCCAGGAACAGTTCATCGCTCCCGTGACGTACGCCGCCGAGACCGCCGTGGTGGATCCCTCCACCGCGTGGCAGCGGGTCGCGCTCATGGGCGACCAGGTCGTCGGCTTCATCCACGGCAACTTCGACCCCGAGAACGAGCACGAGGAGTTCCGGGCCTGCATCTGGCGCATCAACGTCGACGCCGAGGTGCAGGGCAAGGGCGTCGGGCGCTTCCTGGCCACCGCCCTCGCCGAGGAGGCCAAGCGCCGCGGCGTCGACCGTATCACCGTGCTGTGGGAGCCCGGCGAGGAGGGACCCGAGGCGTTCTTCCACCGCATCGGCTTCGTCGACATCGGCGAGTCGCAGTACGGCGACGTGATCGGCGCGCTCGAGCTCTGACCAGGGGCGACGACGTGCCGGCCCGGTCCGCGGGACGCCCAGAGCCCGTCGAGGGGTTCGTCGCGGCGGTGCTCGCCGTGGTCGCCAACATCCCGGCCGGACGGGTGGCCACCTACGGCGACGTCGCCGCGCTCCTCGGGTCGCGCGGCGCGCGCGCCGTGGGGCAGGTCATGGCCAGGTACGGGTCGGATGTCCCGTGGTGGCGGGTCGTCCGCGCGGGCGGCAGGCCCCCGTCTGGTCACGCGGCGAGCGCCAGGCCGCACTACGAGGCCGAGGGCGTGCCGCTGCGTCCGTCCGACGACGCCGACGGCTACCGCATCGACCTCGCCGCGAGCCGCTGGCGCCCCTGACTCAGTCCTCGATGAGGGGTCCGCCCAGCGGGATGTGCACGGTCAGCGTGGTGCCCGCGCCCGGCGGGCTCTCCAACTCGATCGACCCGTCGACCGCGTCGACGCGGTCGGCGATGCCGAGCATGCCCGTTCCGCCGTCGAGGCTCGCACCGCCCCTGCCGTTGTCGCGGACGACGAGCTCGAGCCGGTCGCCCTCGACGACGTGCGCGCGCACCCAGGCGCGCGTCGCGCCCGAGTGCTTGGCGACGTTCGCGAGCGCCTCGGCGACCACGAAGTACGCGGTCGACTCGATCAGCTCGGGCAGCCGCCCCTCGGCCTGCACGTCGACGACGACGGGCACCGGGCAGCGCCCGGCGAGCTCGGGCACGGCGAGCGCGAGGCCGCCGGAGGAGAGCAGGCTCGGGTGGATGCCGTGCGCGAGCTCGCGGAGTTCCTTGAGCGCCCGGTTCAGCGTGACGATGGTGTCCTCGAGCTCGGAGGCGAGCCGATCCTCCCCCGCGTCCCGCGCCGAGTTCGCGGCGAGCCGCAGCCGCATGCCGAGCGACACGAGGTGCTGTTGCGCGCCGTCGTGCAGGTCGCGTTCGATGCGACGCCGGGCCTCGTCGCCCGCCTCGACGATGCGCTGGCGGGACTGGCGCACCTGCTCGAGCGTGCGCTCGATCTCCGAGCGCAGGCGCCCGTTGTCGACCGAGAGCCGGAGCGCGCTCGAGACCCCGTCGAGGAGTCGCATGTTGTCGGTGAGCACCCGGTCGTGGCGGATGAGGGCGATGGGCGTGCCGAGCGGGGAGGCGACCGGCAGGATGCTGTGACTGCCACGCGGATCGGCGTGCGCCTCGTCGATGGGCGTCCCCGCGGCATCCGCATACCGTCCGCGTTCCTCGTCCCACCAGTAGACGCGCACCGAGGCGTCGCGGAGCGTGCGCGCCAGCGACTCGGCCCAGAGGCCGCGGTCGGCGCCCTCGCGGGTGATGCGCATGAGGTCGGCGACGCGCGCTCGCATGTTCTGGGCGTGCGAGACGCCCGCGTCGAAGCTCACGGGAATGGAGGCCATGGCGATGAGCGACACGGTGTTCAGCACGGCGTTCGCCGTCGACGCGGCCGCGTAGCTCACGGCCTGGGCCGCGAGCGTGGTCGCCCAGGCGAAGAGCGCCAGTGGCATGAGGAACGCCACCGTGCGGGCGGGAACGCTCGCGCGGACCCAGCGCACGAGCAGGCGGCCCGCGATCGCGAGCGCCAGGGCGCCGCCCACGATGCGGTAGCCGATGTCGATGACCGCGAACAGGGCGGCGGCGTCCGCGATCCGGTAGGGGTTCGGGTCGACGCACTCGCAGGTGACGTCCTGCGGCGACGCCAGCAGGATCACCGCGAGGAGGTTCACGATCGACGCGACGACGGCGACGCCCGTGATCCACCGATCGAAGCGGTCGCTGAGGTACCCCTTCGGATAGACCATCACGAGGATCCCGGCGATCACCGCCCAGCCGAGGTCGACGCGCCGCACGATCGGCCACAGCCAGTCGACGCCGCCGATCACGTGGTAGATCGACTGCGGGATCCAGAGCACCACGAACGCCACCATGAGGCGCGCCGGCACGGGTGTCGGGCTGATCCGCCAGGCCACGCCCGCGCTGGCGGCGAAGACGAGCGGCACGATCGCGTGCAGGGTGGTGTACGACACCTCGGGGCGCTCGGACTCGGGCGTGGCCAGGAAGCCCGCGATCTCCATCCACAGGCTGAGCGCGACGACGGCGGTGATGACGGCGGTGCGTCTGGCGATCCGGCCTCTGCGGCCCGGCGCCATCACCGCTCGCCGAGGAGCGTGAGCACGGCGAGCACGCGCCGGTGGTGCTCGGGCGACTCCTCGAGGTCGAGCTTCTGCAGGATGCTGCGCACGTGGGTCTCGACGGTCTTCAGGCCGAGGAACAGGGACTGGGCGATGCCGCCGTTGGAGTAGCCCTGCGCCATCAGCTCGAGCACCGAACGCTCGCGCTCGGTCAGGCGGGACAACGGGTCGTCGGCACGCGTGCGCTTGACGAGCTGCTCGACGACCTCGGGATCGACGACCGAGCCGCCCGCCGCGAGCGTCTCGACGGCGCGCACCAGGGTCTGCGGCTCCGACACCCGCTCCTTCAGCAGGTAACCCGTGCCGCTGCCCGCGCCCATCACGCGGAGGGCGTACTCGGGTGTCGCATACATCGACAGGAGCAGCACGCCGATGGTCGATCCGCCGGCCCGGATGGACTCGAGCGCCGCGATGCCCTCGTCGCGATAGCTCGGCGGCATGCGGATGTCGAGGACGGCGGCGTCGACGCCGCCGGCACGCACGACCTCGAGGAGTTCGTCTCCGGTGCCGACCGAGGCGACGACCTCGATGCCGCCGCCCTCGAGCACCTTGGCGATGCCCTCGCGCAGCAGCAGCGCGTCATCGGCGATCGCGACGCGCAGTGGCCGGGCGTCGTTCATCGCACCTCCGTCCGCGGGCAGGGGTGACTTCGGGAGTGTCCACCCGCCTGTGCCGACTGTATCGCGTACGCACCCCGGCCGTGCGACCCAATTCTGGGGACAACCGTGCACACGGAACGCCCGGATCGTGCCACGCTTGGGGTACCGCGCACCCTCCCCCGCCGCGCGGCATCCGAGGCGCCGGTCGACCCGCGCCACCGAACCAGGAGCACGATGGTCACCAGCGACGCGCCCGAATCCGCAACCGCACGCATCACCGGGTCGACACGCAACGTCCGCGTCATCGTCGTCCGCCCCGACGAGCGCGTCGAGCAGGTCGCGGCTCGACACCGTGGGGCGATGCCGTCCTTCAACCGCACCCTGCGCGTCGCGCTGGCGATGCGGGGCGGCGTGAGCCTCGCCGTGTGGATCGGCGGCGCCGT
This sequence comes from Agromyces sp. H66, assembly GCF_004959775.1. Taxonomy (GTDB): domain Bacteria; phylum Actinomycetota; class Actinomycetes; order Actinomycetales; family Microbacteriaceae; genus Agromyces. The sequence continues at coordinate 157,174 of NZ_SJZG01000006.1, read as the reverse complement.
CGCCGAGCTCGACCTGCTCCGCCGCATCCGCCTGTACGACGCCGGCTCCGAGACCATCGCGTTCGTCCCCGAGACGCCGTCCGCCCCGCTCACCGCCCCGGTGATCGCGCGCCTGCGGGCGTACGCCGAGATGCTCGACGCCGCCGGGTACGACCGGGTCGAGTTCGACCTGCTCGCGGGCGCGAGCGCCGGCGGGCTGAACGCCGTCGTGTACGCCGTCGCCCAGCGCGCGGGCACCGGTCTCGAGCGCCTGCTCGACACGTGGAGCCGAGTGGGCGGCTTCTGGGGCCTCCTGCACCCGCCCGGGGCGCGGCGGATCCTCGCGCTCATGCAGGGCGAGGACTACTTCCGCGCCCGCACCTTCGAGGCGCTCCGCGATATCTACGAGACCGACGACCGTCATCCCGACCTCGTCGCCGAGTACACGAGCGTCGACCTCTCCGCGACCGTCATCGACGCGAACGACGAGTTCGAGGAGGACGCCAACGAGGGTCGCGGGCACTTCCGCTTCGTCGGCAGCGACGAGCACCGCTTCGACAACCGCATCCCGACCCGCGCCGACGACCTCGACGAGGCGGAGCGGCTCGACGACCTCGCGAACCTCTCCCGGCTCGCGCTCGCCGCACGGTCGACCTCGTCGCTGCCCGGCGGGTTCGAGCCGGCCCACGTCGACTCGTTCGGGGGCGAGGCCGGCGAGCCCGAGATCCCCGAGGAACGGGGCATGCGGTTCGCGTTCGCAGCGCATCGGGAGGAGCCCGGCACGCCCTACCGCATCGTCGACGGCGCGGTCTTCGACAACGTCCCGATCGACCGGGCGTTGCGGGCCGCGCGTTCGCGGGCGTCCGACCGCCGGGCCGACCGGGTCATGCTCTTCCTCGACCCCGAGCCCGACGCGCCCGTCGGCGGCGCCGTCGCATGGGACGAGCACGCGTCGCGCTTCTTCCGTGCGATCGGCGCCATGCTCTCGCGGCAGCTGCGACGGGAGTCGGTCGCGCGCGAGGTGTCCGAGCTCGCGCGCTTCAACGCCGAGCGGCTGGTCGCGGCCGCCCGGTTCGACAGCGCGGCGCCGTTGATCGCGTCGGCGCCCTGGTCGCACCCCGCCATCACCGAACGGCAGGAGGCCTACGTCCGCGCGCTCGGCTCGAACCTCGCCGATCACCTCGCCGACGCCCTGTCGGCGCCGAGCATGTGGCAGTTGCAGTCGACGCTGCCGACGCGCCGGCGCTACCGGCCCATCGAGCGCATCGACCTGGCGGGGCTCGGCGCCGTCTGCACACGGCGATTCGCCGAGCTGTCGTCGTCGGATTCCCTCGCGATGGCCCGCTCGCCGCTCGCCCTCGCCGACGCCGCCAACTGCGTGCTCGGCTGGACGCGCGCGCTCGAGTCGCTGCCCGAAGACGAGGGATCCCGCCGTGGCATGGCCTTCCCCGAGGTGCGACGCACCGCGTACGACGCGCTCTCGGCGGCGCTCAGGTGGCGCGACGAGCTGACCGCCTCGGTGCTGCGGAACTCCGACCGCGTGGCCCGATCGGGCATCGCACCCACCGTCGCGGACTTCGAGGAGTGGATCGACGAGTGGCTCCGTGCCTCGGCGCGCATCCGCACGTCTGCGCACTGGCGCGACCTCGACATGGCGGTCGCGCGCCTGCGCATCTCCAGCTCCGGGGCCGAGCGCGACGCCCGCGCCTCGCGCCGCTCGCTGCCGGTCGGATGGACCACCTCGGGGTGGCGTCCGCTCGCGAGCGCGCCCGGATCGCTCTCCGCCACCGACCTCGCGCCGCTGTACCACGCGAGCGGCATCCCGGCCGCCCTCTCCCACGTGCGGTACTGGGCCATCGGCGTCGACGAGGAACCCGACGATCCGGCCAGCTTCCGCACGCTCGCGGCCGACCGCTGGTACACGGCGCTGGGGCGCGCGATGCGGCGGCCGCGGGCCACGGCCGACGACATCGCCGCCAGCGTCAACGCGGCATCCGATCGGGTGGTGCTCGACCGCCAGTCGAAACTCGCCGGCTACGGGTTCGGCAATTTCCTCGGGTTCCTTGCACGCGACTGGCGCGTGAACGACTGGTGGTGGGGCCGCCTCGACGCCGCGGCCGGACTCGCCCGGTTCTTCACCTCCCTCGCGCCCGACGCCGTGCGCACCCGTCCGGCGATCCGGCTGCTGCAAGACGCCGTGCTCGAGGAGGCCGACGGCACCGCCGTGGCGGACCGGGGAGTCTCCCCGCTCGAGCCGGCGCCGACGTCGGCCGATCCGACGACGCAGCGGGCGGCGCGGCGCGTCCGCCTCCGCGCCGGCACCGACACGATCGCGAACCTCTCCCCCTCGTATCGGTTCGCGATCGCGTCCCGCACCGTGCGGCTCCTCGACCGGGTGGTCGTGCAACCGGTGAATCGGGGCCTCGGTGCCCTCGCGGGCACGGCGCTCGCGCTCCTCCGGCCCGTGCTGGTCGCCCTCCCGACCGTGGCGGACCCGCCTCGCCTCGGCCTCGTCGCCGGCCTCGTCGCGGCCGTGGCGTGGCTCCTCACGTGGTCGCCGATCACGCCGCCGAGCGGCGGGTGGATCGCGGCCACGGCGATCATCACCGGGGGCCTCGCGCTGATGATCGTCATGGGCGTCTGGGCGACCCGACGGCGCTGGGCGGACGTGGCGCAGGCGCTCGACGTGCCGCTCGACGAGTTCGCCCGCACCGCCGCCGACCGCGCATGGAAGCCCACCCTCCGCCTCACGATCCTGACGCTGGCGAGCCTCATCCCGCTCGTCGTGGCGCTGCTGCAGACGAACGTGCTGCTCGTGCTGCTCTGCCTCGGGGTGACGGGCGTGCTCGTGGCCGTCACCCTGCGAGTCGCGTCGTCGGCGCAGCGCACCAGGATCCCGGGCCGCGACCTGCGCTCGGGGTTGATGATCGGCGTCTTCGGCGTGTTCGGCGGGTTGCTGCCGCTCGTGCAGTTCGTCTTCGCGGCTCGGACCGACTGGCTCGCGCCGCCCGAGTCCTGGAACCCGTGGGTGCTGGCGGCCGGTGCCGGGGCGGTCACGATCGTCCTCACCGCCGACTGGCTGCGGATCGGCCGCACGCCGCGGGCGATCGCGCTCACGCGCGGCGTCAACTGGATCACGGTGACGCTCCTCTCGGTGGCCGCCGGGCTCGCCGGATACGTGGTCGCCTGGGTGCTCACGGCGGGCGTCGTCCCCCTGGTCGCCGAGAACCTCCGAGCGGCGGCGTTCGTCCTGGCGTGGGCGAACGCGCTCTGGTGGCTGCCCGAACTCGCCAAGGCGACGCCCGACGTCGAGGACCGCGTGGAGCGGGCACGGCTCACCGCCGCCGACCTGTCGGCCGCCGAGCCCGCCGAGGTCGGGGTCGGGGTCGGGGTCGCCGAGCGCGCCGACGACTGACCGGTCGCGACATCCGCCCGGCGACGGATGCCGCGGCCGACGTCACACGAGCGAGTCGCGCCAGGCCGCGTGCAGCGCCGCGAACCGACCCGAGCCGCCGATGAGCTCAGCGGGCGAGCCGTCCTCGACGATGCGCCCGTGCTCCATGACGAGCACGCGGTCGGCGATCGCGACCGTCGAGAGTCGGTGCGCGATGATGACCGCCGTGCGGTCGGCGAGCAGGGACTGCAGCCCCTCCTGCACGAGGCGCTCGCTCGGGATGTCGAGCGAGCTCGTCGCCTCGTCGAGGATGAGCACGGCCGGGTTCGCGAGGAAGGCACGCGCGAACGAGATGAGCTGTCGCTGACCCGCGCTCACGCGACCGCCGCGCTTGTTCACGTCGGTGTCGTAGCCGTTCGGCAGGCCCTCGATGAACTCGTGCGCACCGACGGCCTTCGCGGCCGCGACCACCTCGTCGAACGACGCGTCGGGCTTGCCGAGCGCGATGTTGTCGGCGACCGACCCCGAGAAGAGGTACGCCTCCTGCGTGACCATGACGATGGCGCGGCGCAGGTCCTTCGGATGGAGCCGCCGCAGGTCGACGCCGTCCAGCTCGACGACGCCGTCACTCGGGTCGTAGAAGCGCGCGATGAGCTTCGCGAGCGTCGACTTGCCCGCCCCGGTCGATCCCACGAGCGCGATCGTCTGTCCTGCCGGCACGTCGAGGTCGAAACGCGGCAGCACCACCCGCTCGGGCGTGTACGCGAACTCGACGCCCTCGAACCGCACCCGACCATGGGCCTTCCAGAGGTCGACGGGGTGGGTGGGGTCGGGCACGCTCGGCTCCTCCTCGAGCACCCCCGAGATCTTCTCGAGCGCGGATGCCGCCGACTGGTACCCGTTGTAGAACATCGCCATGTCCTCCATCGGGTCGAAGAACCGCTTCGTGTAGAGCAGTGCCGCGAGCAGCACGCCGATGGCGAGCTGGCCGTCGACGACCCGGAAGCCGCCGACCACGAGCACCGCGGCGACGCACGCGTTGCCGATGAGCAGCAGTCCTGGGTCGTAGATGCCGAAGAGCTGGATGACCCGGGCGTTGACGTCGCGGTAGTCCTCGACGAGGTCGCCGAACTCCCGCTCGTTGCGCTTCTCGGTGCGGAACGCCTGCACCGCACGGATGCCCGTCATGGTCTCCACGAAGTGCACGATGAGCTTCGCGGATGCCACGCGCGAACGTCGGAACAGGCGTTGCGACCGGGTCTGGAACCAGCGCGTGAGCACCGCGAGCGGCACGAGCGCCACGACCAGCACGAGCGCCGACATCCAGTCGAGCAGGGCCAGCGCGACCCCCGTGAACGCCATGTAGAGCACGCCGCGCACGAGCTGGTTGATGCCCTCGTCGAGGAGCTCCCGGATCGCGTCGAGATCGCTCGTCTGCCGCGAGATGATGCGGCCCGACGTGTACGACTCGTGGAACTCGAGCGACAGCTTCTGCGTATGCAGGAATACCCGGGTTCGCAGGTCGAGCAGCACCGCCTGGCTGATCCTCGCCGAGAGGCGGATGTACCAGGCGATGAGGAACGCGCCCACGGCTCCGGTGAGCAGGTACGCGGCGCCGGCGGCCCCCACGGGCAGCCAGTCGCCGTCGATGAGGGCCGGCAGGCCCCGGTCGATCCCGTACGCGATGAGCGCGGGCCCGGCGACCTGCGCGCCCGTGGACACGACGATGATCGCCATCGTGAGCCAGAGCCGGGCCCTGACGGGTCGCAGCAGCGATCCGAGCAATCGCAGCGAACGCTGCCGGATGTGCCGGGACTCGGCCCTCGTGAAGTCGTGGCGTTCCTCGCCCTCGACACCCGTCACGGTGCTCATCGGGTCGCCTCCTCTCGTGCGATCTGTTCGATGTCGGATGCCTCGGCCTGCTCGCGCCGTTCCTCGTCCTCGAGGCTCGAGATGACGAAGCGGTAGTGCTCGGACTCGCGCAGGAGCTCGGAGTGCGTGCCGACGGCCGTGATGCGACCCTCCTCGAGCAGCGCCACCCGGTCGGCGAGCATGACGGTCGACGGACGGTGCGCCACGATGAGCGCGGTCGTCGACGCGAGCACGTCGCGCAGCTCCGCCTCGACCCTCGCCTCGGTCGCGACGTCGAGCGCCGAGAGCGGGTCGTCGAGCACGAGCACCGACGGGGATGCGGCGACGGCGCGCGCCAGCGCGAGACGTTGGCGCTGCCCGCCCGACAGGCTCATGCCCTCCTCGCCGACGGTCGTGTCGACGCCGTCGGGAAGGTCGTAGGCGAAGCTCGCCTGGGCGATGCGGAGCGCCTCGTCGAGCACCCGATCGGCCTCGGCACGGGTCTTCGGATCGTCGCCCGCCAGGTCGGGTCGGCCGAGCAGCACGTTCTCGCGCACCGAGGCGCTGAACAGGGTCGCGTCCTCGAACGCCATGGCGATGTGCGTGCGGAGCTCCTCGCGCGTGAGCGCGCGGATGTCGACGCCGTCGAGCGTGATCGAGCCGCCCGTCACGTCGTAGAGGCGGGTCGTGAGCGCCGTGAGGGTGGTCTTGCCGCTGCCGGTGAGCCCGACCAGCGCCATCGTCTCGCCCGGCTCGAGCGCGAGGTCGACGCCGTCGAGGAGGTCGCCGAACCGATCGGGCGAGTCCTGGTAGCGGAACCGCACGCCGGTGAAGACGAGCTCGCCGCGCGGGCGCTCGATCGAGGCGGGGCGCGCCGGGTCGGTCACCTGGTTCTCGCTGTCGAGGATGTCGAAGAACCGATCGGTGGCCGTGCGCGCATCCACCGAGAAGGCGAGCAGGAACCCGATCGACTCGATGGGCCAGGCGAGCACGGTGGCCGTCGCGAAGAAGGCGACGAGCTGGCCGACGGTCAGGATGCCCTGCGACGCGAGCCACACCCCGAGCACGAGGCAGACCGCGAGCGCCGCGGTCGGCGCCGCGAGGAGCCACGCCCAGATGCTCGCGTCGAGCCGCGCCTTCTCGATCTCGGTCGAACGCAGCGACTCGGCCTGCGCGCGGAAGCTCGAGAGCGCATGCTTGCCGCGGCCGAACGCCTTCAGCACGCGGATCCCGTGCACCGACTCCTCCACGGCCGTGGCGAGGTCGCCCGCCTGGTCCTGGCTGCGCCGGGACACCTCGGAGTACCGACCCTCGAAGCGGTAGCCGACGACCCAGAGCGGGATCGAGCTGACGAGGAACACGACGCCCAGCAGCCAGTTCATCGACACGAGGATGGCCAGCCCGACGACGATCACGATGAGGTTGACGACGAGGAGCACGAGGCCGAATGACAGCCAGCGGCGGATCAGGCCGAGGTCGCTCACGGCACGCGAGAGCAGCTGCCCGCTCGGCCAACGGTCGTGGAAGCTCACGGGCAGGTCCTGCAACCGGGCGTACAGCGCGTTGCGCATGCGGGCCTCGACGCGCGTGCCGGGGGTGAGCACGAACCAGCGCCGGAGCGCGATCATGCCCGCCTCGAGGGCTCCGAGTCCCAGCACGAGTCCGGCGAGGGGCCAGATCGCACGGGCGTCGCGGTCGGCGAGCGGACCGTCGACGATCGACTGCAGCACCTGCGGGATCGCGAGCGCGATGAGCTGGGCGATGAGGGCCGCGACCATGCCGGCGATGATGAACGGCAGGGCCGGGCCCGCGTACTCGCGCAGCCGGAACAGGGCGCGCACGGTGCCCGTGCGCGCCGGGATGGGGTCGTGGTGGTGCGGGGTGGCGGACAAGCCGGTTCCCTTTCGAGGAGAAGGGCGCCGAGGCGTCGTCGACGGACGTCCAAGTCGGCGAGATGAGGTGAGCGGGCGCGAATGGGACGGCGCCGGGGATGCGGATCGACCGCGGAAACGGGGCAGGCGGTGCCTGCCGGGCGGGGGCGGGAGCTACCCGGCGTACGCCTCGACCGGGGACGCCGGACGGGCAGCGCCGCGGGCCGTGGCCTGGCTTGCGATGCTGTCTGTCTGCATGGTGTCCTCCTGGGGATCGTCTGCGTACCTCTCGGCCCCGGATCGCGGCGGCCAGCCCTTCAGATTAGGGGGAAACCGTCGTCGCGTGCAAGAGCACCGGCAGCGATAGGCTGTGCGAATTCGTCGTCGCGCGGGGGCGGGGCCACCGGCCCCACGGCCCGCCGCCGCGCGCCCCCCGGACCGACGAACGAGGAGACCGAGTGGGAGCGACACGGACCGTGCTCGCACGTGCGAACGCGCGCGCCGGCGTGCTCGGCTCCATCGCCGCGGTGATCCTGCTCCTCACCGGGTTCGGCACGGCGGTCGTCGACTCGCTCACGGGCGCCGCGCTCTCAGGGCTCCGCGACGGCATCACGACGTCGTCGGGCGTCGACGGCGCGGTGCGCTGGCAGATCCGGATCGCCGGCGACGGCTCGGCGCAGGCAGAGGCGGCGGCCTCCGTGCTCGACCGCATGATCGTGCCGAGCGGCGCCGACTGGGGCCGTTCGGTGCAGACCGCGCCCGTCGACGCCTCCTCCGGCGGCGGAGCCTTCGGCGCCGTCCTGCTCGCCGACCACGACCTGCCCGCCCGCGCCTCGCTCTCGTCCGGGGCCTGGCCCGACGATGTCGCGGCCGCGTCGGCCGCCGCCGCGGTCGACGCCGTCCCGGCGGCGCTGCACGCCGCCGCAGCCGACGCGCTCGACCTCACCGAGGGCGACGTCGTCGACCTGCACGGCGGCGACGCGACCCGCCGGCTCCTCGTCGTCGGCACCTGGCTCCCCGACGACCCGGGCGCCACGGCGTGGTTCGGCGACCCCATCGTCGCGACCGGCACCGTCGAGGGCGGTGCGGGCCCGTTCCTGGTCGGCGATGATGCCGTCGTCGGCCTGCCTGCGACGACGGTCGTGCGGTGGACGGCCACGGCGGATGCCGCGTCCATGACCCCCGAGCGCGCCGCCGCCCTGCGTACCGCCATCCCGAACGTCGAGCCCGCGCTGCGCGCCGAGCCCGCGATGGGCGACGACGGGCTCTCGACGCTCGGCGGGTTGCCGGCGACGCTCGAACGGCTGCTCGCCGGCCTCGGTGCGGTGCGTGCCATCGCGCCGCTGCCCGTGCTGCTCCTCGCCCTCGCCGGGCTCGCCGCGATCGACCGGCTGGCGGCGCTGCTCGCGGCGTCGCGGCGCGGCGAGACCGTGCTGCTCCGCGCGCGCGGAGCCTCGGCGTGGCGACTCGCGCGCGACACCGCCCTCGAAGTGCTCGCCGTCGGGCTGCCGTCCGCGGTCCTCGGCGTCGCCGCGGCCGAGGCGCTCCTCGCCGTCGTGCGCCCCGACGACGCGCGCGGTTGGGCGAACGGGGCGGTCGCGGCATCCGTCACCCTCGCGGGCGCCGTGCTGCTCGTCGCCGGCCGGGCCTGGCGTGACGCCACCAGGCCGGTCGTCCGAACCTCCGGCGACGAGGTGGGCCGGATGCCCCGCGCCGCCGCGGCGGGCGGCGTCGTCGTCGTGGCGGTGGCGGCCGTCATCTCGCTGTGGCAGTTCCGGCTCTACGGCTCCCCGCTCGTGGCGCGGGCGTCCGGCGCCCTCGAGGTGGACGCGCTCGCCGTGCTCGCCCCGGTGCTCGTACCGGTCGCGCTCTCGCTCCTCGCCCTCGGGGCCTCGCGGCCGTTCGGGGTCCTGCTCGAGCGATCCGCCGCGCGTCGGCCCGGCCTCGTGCCCGCGCTGCCCATGCGCCAACTCGCGCGACGTGCCGGACTCTACGGTTCGGCGTCGCTCGTGACCATGATCGCGGTCGCCGGCCTCACGCTCGCCGCCGCGTTCGCCGGCAGCTGGCAGGCGTTCGACCGTGCCGCCGCCGCCGTGTCCACGGGCGGTGACGTCCGCGTCGTCCTCGTGGGCCGCGACGTCGTCCGGGGCACCGACCCGTTCGCCCTCGCCGACCCGTTCGCCGCGGTGCCGGGCGTCGCCGCGAGCGGCGCGATCGCCCGTGGCGAGGTGCGCATCGGCTCGGATCCCGCCACGCTCGTGGCCCTCCCGACCCCGCGCCTCGCCGAGATCGCGCCGGGCACCGACCTCCGCGGCGCCGGCCTCGACGCGCTCGCCTCATCGGGTGAGGCCGCCGGGCCGCGGCTGCCCGTCGGGGCCGCCGAGGTGGCGGCCGACGTGCGACTCGACGCCCCGCCCGGAACCCCCGGCACGGTCACGGTCTTCGCGTGGGTGCTCGGGTCCGACGGCACCACGAGCCGCCTGCCGGCCGGATCGTTCGACGTGGCCGGCGGCGGTGGCACGGCGACCGCGACGCTCCCCGACGGATCCGGGCTGCGCCTGCTCGGATTCGAGGCGACGCTCGCGGGCTCGCAGGGCGCCGCCGACGTGACCGTCGCCGTCGGGGCGGTCACGGTCGACGGCGCGACCTCCGCTCCCGTCGGGGCGACGGGAGCGGCGACGCTCTCGGCGACCCGTCCGAGCGGCCGCGTGCCCACGACGGCCGACGACGCACCCGTTCCCGTGCTCCTCGGGGCGACGCTCGCCGCCCGCATCCGGGCGGAGCCGGGCGACGCCCTCGCGTTCCGCGTGCTCACGGGCGGTGCCGAGGTGCGCGCACTCGTCGCCGGGATCGTGCCCGCCGTGCCCGGTGCCGGAGACGCGGGTCTCATGGCCGACCTCGGGGCGCTCTCGCGCGCGGCGTTCGTCGACGGCGCGGGCGTGCCCGCCGCCGCCGAGCGATGGCTCGCGACATCCGACCCCGACGCCGTGGCCGACGCCCTCGAACGGGGTCGCACCACCGCCCTCGTCGTGTCCACGCGCGCCGATGCGTCGTCGGCATCCCTCGTCGGGCCGGCCGCCGCGGCGCTGTGGGCGGGTGCCGGCGGGGCCCTGGTGTTCGCCCTCATCGCGGTCGTCGCACTCGCGGCAGCACTGGGCCGGGCCCGGTTCGGCGAGGTCGTGGTGCTCCGTGTCGTCGGCGTGCCGCCACGGCTCCAGGCCCGCGCACGATTCGCGGAGCTCGCGGCGGCCGTCACGACCTCGGCGGCCATCGGCATCGTCGTCGGCGTGATCGCGTCGCTGGCCACCGTGCCCGAGTTGGCGCGCGCCGCGGTGGCCGGCGCTCCCGCGGCGCTGCCGGTCGACCTCCACGCCGACTGGGTCCCGTGGCTCGTCGGGTTCACGGCGTTCCTCGCCCTCACGGCCGCCATCGCCGCGGGCGCCGCGGCGAGCGTGCGCCGAACGGCCTCGCGGCCCGGCATCCGGGAGGAGGAGCGATGAGCACACGCCACCACTCCCGCCTCTCGACACCGGGACTGCTGCTGCGACAGTTCGCCTCGGGGCCGGGCGCGTCGATCGCGCTGGCGCTGCTCGTGGTCGCGGGCGCGTTCCTCGCGACCGCGGTACCGCGCGCCGTCGCGGCGCTGCACACCGCGGCGCTCGCCGAGCAGACCGCCGCCATGCCCGGCGCGGAGCTCGACCTCACGGCCGCCGCCATCGCGCGCCCGGCCATCGGGCCCTCGGTCGGCGGCACGACGCTCGACGCCGAGGTCGACGCGGTCTGGGGCGCGCAGGAGGAAATCCTCCGCGACATCCGCGCCGGCATGCCCGAACCGCTTCGGGGCGTCGCCGGCGACCCGCTCGTCGCGCTCACGATGGGACCCGCACGCGCCGTGGTGCCCGGAGCTTCGCCGGGCTCGCCCGTGTACCGCGTGCTGCCGGGCTTCGACCCGCGGCTGCGGGAGCACGTCCGGCTCACCTCGGGCGACTGGCCGGCGCCGGTCGAGGGCCAGGTCCCCGGTGCGCCCGTCGAGATCGTGCTCGCCGAGCCGGTCGCCGAGCGCATGGCATGGGCGCTCGGCGAGGATCGATTCGTCGACCTCCGCGGCGTCGACCAGGCCGTGCGCCTCGCGGGCACGTTCGCCCCCATCGACGCAGCCGACGGGTTCTGGACGCACGTGACGACCGCGCTCCGGCCCGGGGTCGTCGACAACGGCCTCGCCCCACCCGAGATCACGGCGGTCGCGTTCGTGGATCCCGCCTCGTGGTCGGCGTTCCGCGACGTGAACCTTCCCGTCATGATGCAGGCGTGGTTCCCCACCCGCACCGAGCACCTCACCGCCGACCGGGTCGAGGTGCTCCGGGCCCAGCTCGGAGAGTTCTCGAGCACCGTGCAGCGGCTCGGCTCCGGCGAACGCGACGGGTACATCGACGAGGTGGGCGAGGTCGCCTTCATCAGCGGCCTCGGCGCCGTGCTCGGCGAGGCATCCCTCGCCGCGGCGGCGAGCGACGCCGTGATCGCGACCGTCGCCTCGGGGCCGATCGGCGTCATGATCGCCGTGCTCGTGCTCGGCGCCCGGGTCGTCTTCGAACGCCGGCGCACGGGGCTCGAGCTCGCGGCCGCGCGGGGTGCCTCGCCGGGCCAGCTGCGCGGCATCCTCGCGCTCGAGGGTGCGGCCATCGGCCTCCCCGCCGCGGTCGCCGGCGGGATCGTCGGCACCGCGGCGGTCCCGGCCGACGCGGGACCCGGCGGCTGGCTGCTCGCGGCGGCGTTCGCGGTGACACCGGCGCTCCTCCTCGTGAGTTCCGCGCCCGCCCTGAGCCCGCTGCGCCGGGCGCGCGCCGACCTCGGCGCCGGGAGCGGCATCCGGTTCCGCTGGATCGCCGAACTGCTCGTCGCGCTCGTCGCCGCCGCCGCCGTGGTGCTGCTCCTCCAGCGCGGCCTCGCGACCTCGGCGGCACGGACGGGCGTCGACCCGCTGCTCGCGGCGGTCCCGCTGCTCCTGTCCCTCGTCGCGTGCGTGATCGTGCTGCGCCTGTATCCGGTCCCGCTCGCGAGCCTCGTACGCAAGATGTCCGCCCGGCCCGGCCTCGTGCCCTTCCTCGGCTCCGCCAGGGCCCTCCGAGACCCGTCGGCCGGGCTCGTGCCCGTGCTCGCCGTCGTGGTCGGCGTGTCGGTCGCGGTGTTCTCGTCGGTCCTCCTCGGGACCGTGCGCGCGGGCATCGAGACGAGCGCCGCCGCCCGCGTCGGCGCCGACGCCGCGATCTCGGGCGCGCCGCTCACGCGTGCCCAGCTCGACGAGTTCCGCGCCGTGCCCGGGGTCGCGGCGATCGCCCCCGTGTACTCGACCCGCCCCTCCCAGGTGTCGATCGACGGGCGGCAGCGTTCGACGACGCTGATCGTCGTCGACGTCGACGAGATGCGGCTCGTGCAGTCCGGCCGCGCCGACGCGACGCCGCTGCCCGAGACGCTCGGCGAGCCGATCGGGGAGGACGGCGTGCCCGTGCTGCTCTCGGGCCACGTCGATGCGCTCATCGGCGACGCGAGCTCGGTGGAGCTCGCCGGCGAGGCCGTTCGCATCGAGGGCGTCGTCGACGGGACCACGGCCTACTCCCCTCGCTCGAACTGGGTGCTGCTCGACGTCGCCAACGCCGAGCCGTTCACCGACACGCTCGTGCCGCGCACCGTGCTCGTGCGGTTCGAGCCGGGCGCGGATGCCGCCGCCGTCACCGGCGATCTCGCGAGCATCGCGGGCGACGGCACCACCGTCGTGACGCCGGCCGACCTCACCGCCGAACTCGCCGGCCGCCCCACCGCACAGGGTCTCGTGGTCGCGCTCATCGCGGCGATCGGGCTCACGAGCCTGCTCACGGCGCTCGCGATCGTGCTGACGCTCGTCGTCGGCCGGCCCGCGCGCGATCGGCTGCTTCCCCTGCTGTCGACGCTCGGACTCGCGCGGCGCGGCGAGCGTGCGCTCGTGGCCTGGGAGATCGGGCCGGTCGCGACCGTCGCCGTGGTCGTCGGAGCGGCGCTGGGCGCCGGGCTGCCGTTCGTCGTGCTCCAGGGCATCGACCTCGGCGCCTTCACGGGCGGCGACCAACCCGCGGTCGCGTACGACCCGTGGCTCATCGCGGCCGTGCTCGCGGGCGCGGTGCTCGTGACGGCCGCCGCGGCGGGGGTCGCCTCCCGCGTCGGCGATCGGGCGAATGCGGCGCGCGCGATGCGCGCGGAAGAGGAAGGATGATCGACGTGACCCTCACCGACGCGGACCCGCACATCCTGTGCACCGACCTCGTGCGGATCTTCTCCGCCGACGGCATCGAGGTGCAGGCCCTGCAGGGACTCAACCTCCGGGTCGACGCCGGCGAGATGGTCGCCGTGGTCGGCGCCTCGGGCTCGGGCAAGTCGACGCTGCTCACCATCCTCTCGGGCCTCGACACCGCCACGGCCGGTGTCGCGCGGGTCGCCGGGCACGACCTGCTCACCATGCGCTCGCGCGAGCGCGTGGCCTACCAGCGTCACACGGTGGGATTCGTGTGGCAGCAGACCTCGCGCAACCTCCTGCCGTACCTGACGGCCGCCGAGAACGTCGCACTGGCGATGAACGTGGCGGGCACCCGCCGCGGCGCGGCCCGCGAGCAGCGCGTCGACGAACTGCTCGACCTCCTCGAGGTGGGCGACCGGCGCGACCGGCGCCCCGGCGAGCTCTCCGGCGGCCAGCAGCAGCGCGTCGCCATCGCCGTCGCGCTCGCGAACGCGCCGCTCGTGCTCCTCGCCGACGAGCCCACCGGCGAACTCGACGAGGAGACCTCGGCGGCCGTGCTCGAGGCGATGCGCGGCGTCAACGAGGAACTCGGGGTGACGACGCTCATCGTGACCCACGACCCGACGGTCTCGGGACATGTGCGCCGAACCGTGCAGATCCGCGACGGTCGCACCTCGACCGAGGTGCTCCGCTCCACGCGGGTCGACGAGCACGGCGCCGAGGAGCACGTCGCCGAGGAGTTCGCCGTGCTCGACCGCGTCGGCCGCCTGCAGCTCCCCCACGAGTTCGTGCAGACCCTCGCGCTGCGCGACCGGGTGCGCCTCGCCCTCGAGGCCGACCATGTCGGCGTCTGGCCCGGACACGAGGGGGCGGATGCCCCGCCGCGACGCGACGACGAGGCATCCATCGCACCCCGACGCGGCGACGAGGCATCCGCCGCCCGCGCCACCACCGAGGAGGACCCGCGATGACGACCCTTCGAGCCGAGGCCGTGAGCCGCCTCTTCGAGTCGAGCGGCGGCGCCGTGCACGCCGTCGCGGAGGTCACGCTCGAGGTGCGACCGGGCGAACTGCTCGTCGTGACCGGGCCCTCGGGCGCCGGCAAGACGACGCTCCTCAACCTCTTGGGCGGGCTCGACCGTCCCACCTCGGGGCGCGTCGTGCTGGGCGACGACGAGCTGTCGTCACTCGGCGAGGACGCCCTCGCGGCCGTGCGCCGCGACCGGCTCGGCTACGTGTTCCAGTCGTTCGGACTCATCCCCGTGCTCTCCGCGGCCGAGAACGTCGAGGTGCCGCTCAGGCTGCAGCGGATGCCGCGTGCCGAGCGCGAGGCACGCGTCGCCGAGTCGCTCGATCTCGTGGGGTTGGCGACGCACGCCGCGCAGCGCCCGTACGAGCTCTCGGGCGGCCAGCAGCAGCGCGTCGGAATCGCCCGCGCGCTCGCCGCCCGTCCGCAGGTGCTGCTGGCCGACGAGCCGACGGGTCAGCTCGACAGCGGCACCGCGGCCACCGTGATGGACCTCATCGGCGAGCTCGTGCACGCACGCGGCGTCGCGGCCGTCGTGACGACCCACGACCCGGCGCTCGTCACGCGCGCCGACCGCGTGCTCGAACTGCACGACGGCCGGGCGAAACGCCTCAGCGCACCCGCACCGACAGGCACGTGACGCATCCCTCGAGCTTCTCGAACTCGCCGATGTCGACGGTGACCACGCGGTAGCCGAGGCTCGACAGCATCGACGCCGTCTCGGGGGCGGACGACGACATCAGCAGCGATTCCGAGGAGAGTTCGACCACGGCGACGCCTTCGGGCTCGGGCACGGGCAGGAACCGCGGGAACAGGCTCGGCACGTCGACCCGGGCCGGATCGCCGATGACGGTGCCGTCGGGCAGTGCCGTCACGGTGCTCTTCAGGTGCAGCGCCTTCGTCACGGGCACCGCGACGACCGAGTAGCCGTGCGGCGTGAGCAGGGCCCGCAGCTGCCGGATGCCCTCGGCGTCGGTGCGACTCGACGCGCCGACGTACACCGTGGAACCGACCTTCAACACGTCGCCGCCGTCGAGCGTGCCCGGAGCCTCGATGCGCCGCACCGCGATGCCGGGGATCGCGCGCACCGCGCGTTCGACGGCGTCGATCTCGGGCCGGCGCGACTCGGCCCCCGGGTTCGTGATCACGGCGAGGTCGCCGAAGAACACGACGGCGTCCTCGACGAACACGGAGTCGGCGAGCTCGGGCGCGGCATCGACCTCGACGGTCTCCCAGCCCTCGGCCACGAGCGCCGCGCAGTAGTTGTCCCACTGCTCGTCGGCCCGCGCCTTGTCGACCGGGGTGCGTTCGAGGTGGGTGAGCACGCCCTCGTCCAGGTTCGATGCGGGGATGCGCACGAGTGCGAGCCGGCGCGGCGGGCGCCGCTGCGAGTAGGCGAGGATGCCGCGCAGCACACGCGGGGCCAGGAACACCTCCGCCCCGATGACCGTGAGGATGAACACGAGGTTGAGGCTCACGAGCGAGCTGATCACGAAGAGGAAGATCGGGCCCGAGAACGGGCTGCCCACGGCACTCGCGGTGACGGTCGTCGCGAGCAGGGCGGCGAGGCTTCCGGAGGCGAACCCGCCGATGAGGGCGAGGAACCACACCCGGGTCGCGCCCACCGCGTTGGCGACGGCGAGCAGCACCCATGCGATGAGCGCCGCGAGCGCGAAATGTCCGAAGACCTGGCTGAAGACCTGCGGCGACTGGCCGTTGCCGATGAAGAACGCGAACACCGCGACGAGCATCGCGGTGACGGCGACGGATGCCGCCGATGCGACCACCGCCAGCGCCCGCCGCCCGGGCGTCGGGGCCGGCGTGAACCGGGCCGGGGCGGGCGGGGGCGCGGCGGCAGGCGACGTCATGGCACGAGCCTATCGGCCGGTGCCGGTGTCTCAGCGCGCGGCGTCGAGGCGCTCTCGGGCGAGGCGTTCGGCGGCGGCGAGCGTGGTCGTGCCGTGCTCCTCCGCGGAGCCGAGCACGGATGCCACGGTGTCGCCGATCCCGGCGATCCGGGCGTCGAGGGCGGCCTGGTCGGCACCCGGCGCGCCGGCCACGTCGAGGTAGATGACGCCGCCGGCGTTCACCACGAAGTCGGGCGCCCACACGATGCCGCGCTCGGTGAGGTGGCCCGCGACGTCTCGCGACGCGAGCTGGTTGTTCGCGGCACCCACCACGGCGCGCACGCGCAGCGCGTCGACGACGTCGTGCGTGAGCACGCCGCCGAGGCCGCACGGCACGAACACGTCGGCCTCGACGAGGTGCGCCTCGCCCGGCTCGACCCATGTCGCGCCGAGCTCGTCGGCGAGCGCGCGCTTCGCGCCCGCGACATCCGTCACCGTGAGCCGGGCGCCGGCCTGTGCGAGGCTTCGTGCGAGGCGTCCGCCGACCTGCCCGAGGCCGACCACCACGAAGTGCCGACCCGCGGGGTCGTCGGAGCCGAAGACGTGCCGCAGGGTCGCGCGGATCGACGCGTACACGCCGGCCGCCGTGGCATCCGCGGGCTCGCCGACGCCGCCCTGGTCGGCCGGAAGGCCGCAGACGTGCTCGGTGCGCTCGTGCACGACGGCCATGAGCTCGGCGCTCGTGCCCACGTCCTCGGCGGTCATGTACGCGCCGCCGAGCGACTCGACGGCGTCGCCGAGGTCGAGCATGGCATCGCGCGTGGCGCGCTCGTCGAGGCTCGTGCCCGGCGGGATCGCGATGACGGACTTGCCGCCGCCGCGCGCGAGTCCCGCTGCGGCGTTCTTCATGGTCATCGCCTGCGAGAGGCGCAGGGCGTCGGCCAGCGCGTCGGTCCAGTGACCGTACCGCCACAGGCGCGCACCGCCGAGGGCCTGGCCGAGCCGCGTCGAGTGCACGGCCACGATGATGGTGAGTCCGGATCGGGGGCCGCGGGTGATGAGCACGCGCTCGTGCTCGGGGGCCTCCGTCGGGAGTGCTGCGTTGACCTCGGCCGCGGGGGTCGCCGGGGCGTGGATGATCGTCATCGATCGTTCTCCTTGTTCATCCGCTTCGTGGGCGGAACCGGGTGGGCGCCTTCTGAGCGCCGCTCACCTCAAGGGTACCGCCGCGCGCGGCGCGCCGCCCGTTGCGCCGCCCTTGCACCACCCGTGTGGCCGCCTCGTGCGTCGCCCCTTGCGCCGCTCGCTCCCGCACGTTCTGGCGGATATACGATGCGGCGCGCCGGGGTAGGCGCGGCGAGCGCGGCGCGTCCGATCGTATATCCGCAGAAACGGACACGAGCGGATGCCGCGAGCCCCGCGCCGAACGGCCGAACAGGCGCCCCGGGAGCCCCGGTCCGATCAGTGGAAGAAGTGCCGCTCGCCCGTGAAGTACATCGTGATGCCGGCCGCGCGGGCCGCCTCGACGACCTCCTCGTCGCGCACCGAGCCGCCCGGCTGCACGACCGCGCGCACCCCGCCGTCGATGAGGATCTGCAACCCGTCGGCGAAGGGGAAGAAGGCGTCGGATGCCGCGACCGACCCCGCGGCCCGCTCCCCCGCCCGGTCGACCGCGAGCTTGCACGAGTCGACCCGGTTCACCTGTCCCATGCCGACGCCCACCGAGGCGCCGCCCGACGCGAGCAGGATCGCGTTCGACTTCACGGCGCGCACCGCGCGCCACGCGAACTCGAGGTCGGCGAGCGTCGCCGCGTCGGCGGGCTCGCCGGTCGCGAGCGTCCACTCGGACGCGGGCGCGAAGCGCCGGTCTGCCTGCTGCATGAGCAGCCCGCCCGAGACCTGCCGGATCTCCACCTCGGTCGGCGCGAAGCCCTCGGGCAGCGTGAGCAGGCGGATGTTCTTCTTCGCCGTGAGGAGCTCGACGGCCTCGGCCTCGAACGCGGGCGCCACGAGCACCTCGGTGAAGATCCCGGCCACCGTCTCGGCCATGGCGCGGGTCACCGGGCGGTTGGCTGCGATCACGCCCCCGAACGCCGACACCGGGTCGCACTCGTGTGCGCGCCGGTGCGCGTCGGCGATGGCGTCGGCCGTGTCGGCCGACGCGACCGCGATGCCGCAGGGGTTCGCGTGCTTGATGATCGCCACGGCCGGCTCGTCGAAGTCGAAGGCGGCCCGCACCGCGGCATCCGCGTCGACGTAGTTGTTGTACGACATCTCCTTGCCGTGCAGCTGCACGGCCTGTGCGATGCCGGGTCGCCCGCCGTGCGACGCGAAGAGTGCCGCCGCCTGGTGCGAGTTCTCGCCGTAGCGGAGGTCGGCCTGCTTCGTCCACGTGCCGCCGAGCCACGCGGGGAACGGCGATTCGTCAGCGGCCTGGTCGGGCGCGACCACGTTGCCGAGCCACGACGCCACGGCGACGTCGTAGGCCGCGGTGTGCCGGAACGCCTCGCGGGCGAGCGCCTTGCGCTGGGCGAGCGTCGTACCGCCCGCGGCGATCGCGCCGATGATCTCGTCGTAGCGATCGGGCGACACGACGATGGCGACGTTCGCGTGGTTCTTCGCCGAGGCGCGCACCATGGCGGGGCCGCCGATGTCGATCTGCTCGACCGCGTCGAACTCGGATGCCCCGGCCGCGACGGTCGCCGCAAAGGGGTAGAGGTTCACGACCACGAGCTCGAACGGCTCGATGTCGAGGTCGTCGAGCTCTCGTTCGTGGTGCTCGAGCCGCAGGTCGGCGAGGAGCCCGGCGTGCACCGACGGGTGCAGCGTCTTGACGCGGCCGTCGAGCATCTCGCGGGCACCCGTGACGCTCGCGACATCCGTCACCTGGAAGCCGGCGTCGCGGATGGTCTGCGCGGTCGAACCCGTCGAGACGATCTCGGCGCCCGCCTCGGCGAGTGCGGCCGCGAGCTCGGTGATGCGCCGCTTGTCGCTCACCGAGAGGAGTGCGCGGCGCACCGGTACGAGGTCGCGTTCGCGGTAGAGGCTCGGGTCGTGCGTCGGGCCGCTCATGATCGGCTGAGCTCCTTGAGGTCGAGGTGGGCATTGGCGATGTCGAGCACGGCCTGGATGAGCAGGCGCCGCTCGACGGGCTTGATGCGGTCGTGCAGGCTCGACTCCGTGTCGCCCGGCAGCACCGGCACGCGCTCCTGGGCGATGATCGGGCCGCCGTCGACGGAGTTGTCCACGACGATGAGGGTGGCGCCGGTCTGGTCGACGCCCGCGGCGAGGGCGTCGCGCACGCCGTGCGCGCCGGGGAACTCGGGCAGGTACGCGGGGTGCGTGTTGATGAGGTTCGGTGAGAACGCGTCGACCACGGCCGGCGGCACGAGCCGCATGAGCCCCGACAGGATGACGAGGTCGGGCTGCCACTGCCGCACCTGCTCGATGAGCGCCTCACCCCACGCGTCTCGATCGGGGTAGGCGGTGAACGGCACGATGAACGTCGGGATGCCGAACTCCTCGCCGAGGGCGAGCCCGTCGGCCTCGCGGTCGGCGCCGATGGCCACGACGCGGGCCGGGAACTCGGCGTCCTCGGATGCCTCGAGCAGGGCGCGGAGGTTCGATCCCGTGCCCGAGATCAGGACGACGAGCTGCAGCACCATCCGAGCCTACCGGGTGGCGAACGGCGTGTTTCGCGCGCGCCCGTGCCGCGGAAGGCGGACGCGGTGTCGGATGCCGCTACTCGACGTCGCGGCGGCGGTCGGCGCCCCAGATGAACTCGCGGCGCGGCGGATCGGCGTGGTCGCCGGCAGGCGTCGGTCGCGGCTCCTCGGCGCGCGGCGCCGGCGCCGGCCTGTCGTCGCGGAATGCGGCCCGCTCGCCCGCGGGGGAACCGCCGGGCCGCGCGACGCGACCGGCGCGCGCGAAGGCGGCGTACCCGCCCACGACAGCACCGAGCCCGACCGTCACGGCGGCCACGCCCGCGACCGCCCACGGCTCCGGCCCGACCTCGATGAGGCGTCCGGGCCCCGCCGCACCGCCCGACCACCACGCGAGGAGGCCGAGCACCATCGCCGCGACCGCCGCCGCACCCAGTCCGCCGGCGAGCGGCACCCACCAGCGCGCACGGTCGCCGTCGCCGAGCGCGTCGCCCGACACGAGCCACGCCCCCACGAAGGCGAGGAGCACGGGCGCGATGAGCCAGAGGGTTCCGAGGGCCGGTGCGTCTGCCGGCAGCGCACCGAGGACCGGAAGCCCGGGAACGGGGCCGAGCAACGTGCCGCCCGGTGACACGAGCGAGCCCGAGCCGATCGCGAATCCGGGCCCGAGCAGCCACGACGCCGCCCAGACGATGAGGTTCGGCAGCAGTGCCAACTCGACGACGGTGAGCGCGAGGCCACCGTCGATGCCCGCACCGAGCGTCTGGTAGAGCCCCGCGATCGTCGCGTAGTCGATCGCGACGAGCACGGCAACGAGCACGCCGGCGATCGCGAGCACGCCGAAGGCGGCGCCCGCGCCGACGCGCACCGCGCCTCGGGCCCCGGCGACGACGTCCGCCGGCAGGATCGTGAGCGCCCGACGCACGAGGCCGGTCGCGGCATCCGTCGCCGAGGCCCGGCGCACCGACTCGCCCACGGCGCCGACGACCACGCCGAGCGCCATCACGAAGGCGGGCAGCAGGGCAGCCTGCCAGGGGTCGGCCCGTACCGCGTCGGCGGCCGAGACGAGGGCGAGGGCGAGGCCTGCGAGGGCGAACACGAGGATCGCCGCGATGCCGCCCGAGAAGGAGTGGCCGCCTGCGGCCGAGCGTCGTCCGACGCGCATCCCGCTCGTCACGGAGAGCAGTGCGAATCCGAGCAGTGCGATGGTGATCGGGAACGGGTCGCCCGCGCCCGGGAGCGCGATGCGCGCGGCGGTGATCGGGTCGAGCTGCACGGTGAGGTCGACGCCGTGGCCGACGAGCCACACGTCGGCGGCCGCGCGCAGGAACACGGTGAGGTCGACCGCGAGGCCGAAGTGCACGGCCCAGAGCAGGACGAGCGGCACGAACGCGACGCCGAACCCGACGAGCGCCGTGACGGATGCCTCGAGGGCGGCCAGTAGGGCGATCGTCGTGCGTCTCATTCCGACGACGAGCGTATCCCGGAGGGCGACCGTCAGCCGCCGCGACGTGCGGGTTCGGGCGCACTCGCGGCCGGGTCGGTCGCGGCGACCGCCGACTCGGCCGGCGACACCTCGTCGACGCCGGGCACCGGCGGTTCGACCGAGGTTTCGTCGGCGGGCCGCCGGAGGAGTTCGACGACCGCCACCGCCAGGAGCGCGACGACCACGGTCCAGACCACGAACGTCATGGTCACCGGCCGGTTGAGGAGGATGACGACCGACGCCACGACGGCGATCACGACGTAGGCGGCGACGCGCCACCGGTCGAGCGCGATACCGAACGCGCCGGTGGTGATGCCCTGCCGTGCGGCCGCGCGCCGGACGCTCGAGAAGCCGGCGTGGGCGAGCCGGCGCGTGGCACGCGCGGGCCGCCACGGACCGGAGAGCCACGCGATGACCGCGACGAACAGGGCGAGCACGAAGAGCGCCAGGATCGTCGAGAGCATGAGCTGCACCAGGCCGTCGTAGATGGTGCCGGCGGCGTCGGCCGGCATGATCGACGGACTCACGGTGCCGATGAAGAAGGTGCGACCGATCCCGATGCCGCTCGCGAGGATCAGCATCGAGAGGGCGAAGCCGCCCGCCGTCCACGCGAGCGCCGCCGCCCTCCGCTTCGCCACGAGCACGCCCGCCACCAGCAGCGCGAGCACGAGCCACGGCAGCCACGTGCCGACGGCGACTGCGAGCGTGTACACGGTCTGCACGAGCACGAAGGCATCGTTCTGGGCCACGACGATGCTGCGGTCGATGACTGGGATGGCCGAGGCGAACCCCACGCCCTGCTCCTCGAGCCGATCCTTCACCGCCTCGATGATCGGACCGAGTTGCACCGAGATCGTTCCCTCGCCGCCGATCGCGAGGGCCGCATCGGGGTCGCCCTGCATGGCCGCGACGAACTGGCCGTGGGTGGCGCGCAGGGCCGTCGCCCAGACGTCGGCGAAGGCGTCCGATTCGACGACCCGGTCGACCACGCCCGAGACGAGCGATTGCAGCCCCTGGGTTGCCGGAGCCTCGAGCAGCCCGAGCGCCTGTTCGGCACGCGGTGGCAGGTCGAGCTGGCGGAGACCGTCGAACACGTCGGCGGTGAGTCCCGGGATGTCGACCTGCTCCTCGATCGCCGCCGTCACCTGGTCGCCGATGTACGCCTGCACGGCGGGATCGTCGGCGAGCGGGCCGAAGGTGGCCACGAACCGGTCGGTGTCGACGAGTTCGAGCCGCGCCCACGCGCTGATCACCGCGACGGGCGCGAGCAGCAGGCCGACGACGACGAGCACGACGGCTGCAGCAGTGCGGCCCCATCTGCGGCGTGCGGGTCTCGCCGTCACGGATGCCGCCGCCACCCCCTGCGACTCGAACACCTCCTCCTCGGCGCCGCGCGCGCGCGCCCGGAGCGCCGCGTTCTCGGCCTCGAGCTCGGCGATGCGGTCCTGCAGTTCGGTATTCGACTCCCCAGCCATGATGTCCCCCTTGGGCGACCATATCGCCCGCGGGCCGCGGGCCGCACGTCAATGCACGAACGCCTTGAGCACGATCATCGCGACGCCGAACGCCGCGGTGCCGAGCGACCCGGCGAGGCGGATGGGCCATGGCGAGCCGCGACGCGCGAACGCGATCCAGCCGAGCACGGCGAGCACGACGACGCCGGCCCACAGCGCCGCCCAGATGGCGTACGCGTCGGGAATGGCGCGCGTGGCGCCGAGGAGCAGGATGACGAGCGGGATGGTGGATGACGCGAGCAAGCCGAGCGAGCGCCGCACCGACATCCGGAACGCCTCGCCCAGGCCGACGATGCGCTCGTGGTCGAGTCCGTGGCGGGCGACCGTGCCCGCGTAGACGTGGGCGGCCCAGAACACGACCACGGTCACGAGCACGGTCCAGAACACGCGCCATGCGGTGTCGCCGTGCCCTCCGGAGACGACGATCATGCCGGAGACGAGGATGATGCCGTACACCGACTCCTCGGTGACGAACGTCGTGCGCACCAGTTCGCCCGCGAACGAGGTGTTCGCACGGCGTTGCTGCTCGACCGCGCCTCGGGCTTCAGGTGACGACTCGGCCATGTCCTCCAGCCTCTCACGCACGTGGTCGGTGGCCCTAGTTCTGGGTACATGAATAAACCTCACTTTCCCTCGACGAGGTGCGTCGGGCGGGTGTACGCTGCGGCACAAAGCGTGAGACTCCCCATCTGGGGACGATGCCGCCGGAGCCCGATTCACCCTGTCCACCGGCAGGACAGAGCCGTCCGTCGCGTACCCGCGCGCCGGCACGGAGCCAGTGCACCGCCCCCGGGAGGGGTGCGCCCGTCGCATCCGATTCGGGCGAGGACCGGTAACACTGGACGAAGGGGATTCACCATGTCCACAAGAACGCGGCGGCGTGCGGTCGCTGCAGGGGCGGCGAGCTGTCTCGCTGTAGCAATGGTCCTGGTGGCGGGCCCGGCGCTCGCGGCGGACGGCCCGTACGACATCGACGGCGTCGTGCCGGATGACGAGACCACCGAGATCACCGATCAGTTCGGAAACGTGAAGGAGCTCGGACCGCTCAATTCGAACACCACCAAGATCGGCGTCATCCACGATGACGCCGTGCCCACTCTGGGCGAGACCAACCCGAACGCCCAGGTCGACCTGCGCCGAGCCTGGCTGGACCTCGAGCGGGAGGCCGTCACGAACGACGACTGGCTGTACTTCGCCTGGGAGCGTGACAAGAACACCGGCAGCGGCTTCATCGCATACGAATTCATGCAGGAGGAGGCGCCCGCCGAATGCGCCTACGAGACGGCGACCCAAGCCGACCTGATCGCCGACTGCAACCCCTGGGCCAACCGTTCCGACGGCGACTTCATGATCCTCTGGGATCAGCAGGGCGGCAGTCTCGACCTGTACCTCCGAGTCTGGGACGACAGCACGGGCACTCTCCTCCTCGGCGCGGCCGAAGAACTCGACGACGCCGTGTCGCAGGCCGCCTACAGCGAGGACGGGTTCCGTGGTGAAGCCGCCGTCAACCTGACGGACACCATCTTCGGCGGGTCCACCGCGTGCCTCGCCTTCGCCAACACCATTCCGAGCACGGTGACCGGCAACTCCGACACCGCGGACTACAAGGACACGATCCTGGCGACGACACCGCCGATCAGCAACTGCGAAACGACCACGGTGACCACGCCGAAGGATGGCGCCGGGGGCAGTATCCCCGCCGGCGGCCTGTCGATCGGCACCGGCGTCGTGTCGGTCAAGGACTCCGCTGTCGTGAGCTTGACGGGTGGCACCGCCACTCCGGCGGGCTCGGTGGCCTTCTACCTGTGCAAGCTGGACGCACCCGCCTTGTGCACCACAGGCGGCACGAGCGTCGGGTCGACGAACCTCGGCGGTGCGGCGTATCCGGCGACCGTGGTGTCGCCGACCGCCTACGTCACCTCCGCCGGCCGGTACTGCTGGCGTGCGGAGTTCAGCGGCGACGCCGACAACGGCATTCCCGGGTCCAGCGACTCGAGCATGACGGAGTGCTTCACGGTGAACCCGGTGACCCCGACGTTGGCAACCACGGCCGGCGCGGACGTCTACCTCGGCAACGCGGTGACGGACTCGGCGACCCTGAGCGGGGCGGCCACGCAACCGGCCGATCCGATCATCAACCTGACCGGCACTGCCGGGCCGGCAGCCGCTGGCACGATCACCTTCAAGCTGTACGGACCGGATGACTGCACCACTTTGGCGTACACGTCGCCCACGGTGGCGGTCAGCGGCAACGGCGCGTACAACTCGCCGACTCCGCAGTTCGTGCCCACCGCTGCCGGCACGTACCACTGGGTCGCGGTGTACAGCGGGAACCTGCCGAACACCAACGGCACCGACCACAACACCGGGTGCACCGATGCCAACGAGGACGTGGTGGTCAACACCGTGCCCTCGTCGCTGACGAGCGCGCAGAAGTGGGTGCCGAACGACTCGGTGACGGTATCGGCCACCGCGGGCGGCAACCTGGCGGGAACGGTCTCGTTCGACCTGTACGCGACCGATGACTGCAGCGGCACCGCCATCTACAGCACGACGGCGGCCGTGGCAGGCGCCTCGCCGCAGACCGTGTCCACGTCCAACACCACGGCAGTGTTGGTGTCCGGGTCGTTCTCGTGGAAGGTGAGCTACGACAGCACCAACCCGGCGCAGCAGGACATCGGACCCAGCTGCCACGAGACGACGGTGCTGACCATCGACAACGGGGGCACCGTCAGCAGCCAGTGATCGAGAGGAGACACCGCGACAGGGTGGAGGCATCCGCTCGATCGCACCTGATATGAGGGGCCCCGCCGGCGTCGCCGACGGGGCCCCTCCGCGATGTCTCCGGACTACAGCGCCGCGACCACCTCGCGGAGTAGCTTCGCGGTCTCGGACGGGGTCTTGCCGACCTTGACGCCGGCGGCCTCGAGGGCCTCCTTCTTGGCCTGCGCGGTGCCGGCCGAGCCCGACACGATCGCGCCCGCGTGGCCCATGGTCTTGCCCTCGGGGGCGGTGAAGCCCGCGACGTAGCCGACGACCGGCTTCGTCACGTTCGCCTTGATGAAGTCGGCCGCGCGCTCCTCGGCGTCGCCGCCGATCTCGCCGATCATGACGATCGCCTTCGTCTCGGGGTCGGCCTCGAACGCGGCGAGCGCGTCGATGTGCGTGGTGCCGATGATCGGGTCGCCGCCGATGCCGATCGCGGTCGAGAAGCCGAGGTCGCGCAGCTCGTACATCATCTGGTACGTGAGCGTGCCCGACTTCGAGACCAGGCCGATCGGACCCTTGCCGGTGATGTTCGCCGGCGTGATGCCCACGAGCGACTCGCCGGGGCTGATGATGCCGGGGCAGTTCGGCCCGATGATGCGGGTCTTCTCGCCCTTCTGCTTGGCGTAGGCCCAGAACTCGGCCGAGTCCTGCACGGGCACGCCCTCGGTGATGATCACGAGGAGCGGGATCTCGGCGTCGATGGCCTCGAGCACGGCGTCCTTCGTGTAGGCCGGGGGGACGAAGGCGATGGAGACATCCGCCCCCGTCTGCTCGATGGCCTCGGCGACCGAGGCGAACACGGGAAGCTCGACCGGGTTGCCGTCCTTGTCGTTGTGCAGCACCGTCGTGCCCGCCTTGCGGGCGTTCACGCCGCCGACCACCTGGGTGCCGGCCGCGAGCATGCGCGAGGTGTGCTTGGAGCCCTCGCCGCCGGTGATGCCCTGGACGATGACCTTGGAATCCTTGTTGAGGAAGATCGTCATTGCTCTGCAGTCCTTCTCTACGCGGCGTTCGCCAGCTCGGCGGCCTTGTCGGCGCCCTGGTCCATGTTGTCGGCGAGGGTGACGAGCGGGTGCGCGGCCTCCTCGAGGATCTGGCGGCCCTCGACGACGTTGTTGCCGTCGAGGCGCACGACGAGCGGCTTGTTCGCGGCGTGTCCGAGCTCGGCGAGCGCGCCGACGATGCCCTTGGCGACCTGGTCGCAGGCGGTGATGCCGCCGAAGACGTTCACGAACACCGCCTTGACCTGCGGGTCGCCGAGGATGATCGAAAGTCCGTTGGCCATCACCTCGGCGGATGCGCCGCCGCCGATGTCGAGGAAGTTCGCAGGCTTCACGCCGCCGTGGTTCTCGCCGGCGTAGGCGACGACGTCGAGCGTCGACATCACGAGGCCCGCGCCGTTACCGATGATGCCGACCTCGCCGTCGAGCTTCACGTAGTTGAGGTCGAGCTCCTTGGCCTTCTGCTCGAGGGGATCGGCCGCGGCCTTGTCCTCGAGGAGCGCGTGGCCGGCGTGGCGGAACTCGGCGTTCTCGTCGAGCGAGACCTTGCCGTCGAGGGCGATGACGTCGCCCTCCTCGGTGAGCACGAGCGGGTTCACCTCGACGAGCGTCGCATCCTCGCCCTTGTAGACGTCGTAGAGCTTCACGAACACGTCGGCGACCTGGTCGACGAGCTCCGCGGGGAAGTTCGCCGCCCTCGCGATCTCGCGGGCCGTGTCGGGTGTGATACCGGTGAGCGGGTCGACCTCGATGCGCGCGAGCGCCTCGGGCTTCTCGACCGCGAGCTGCTCGATCTCCATGCCGCCCTCCACGCTCGTGAGCGACAGGTAGGAGCGGTTGGCACGGTCGAGCAGCACCGAGAAGTAGAACTCCCGTGCGATGCGCGCGCCTCCGGCGACCATGACGCGCTTCACGACGTGACCCTTGATGTCGAGGCCCAGGATGTCGCGAGCCGCCGCCTCGGCCTCGTCGGGGGTCTTCGCGACCTTCACGCCACCGGCCTTTCCGCGGCCGCCCGTCTTCACCTGGGCCTTGACCACGACGACGCCGCCGAGCTGCTCGGCCGCCGCTCGGACCTCTTCGGGGGTGTCGGCGACGATGCCCGGGAGTACCGGGACCCCGTATCGTTCGAACACGTCTCTGGCCTGGTACTCGTAAAGATCCACGCTCTACTTCCAATCGATCCGCACGCGCGGTCGCGCACAGGGGCTGATGGGTACGGCCCGGCCGTGACTCTCTCGATATCGAGATATGCGGGGCCTGCACCATGGTACCCCGCCTCCAGACGGCCGCCGAACCGGGTGAGGGCAGGCTCATCATGCTTTCGGATGCCCTGACCGGGGTGCGAGACTGCCGGAATGACGCACGCCGCAGGTCCGACCGACGCCGAGCCGGTCCACGAACTCGATCCGCATGCCGGGTCCGTCCACGCGAAGCTGAACTGGTTGCGCGCGGGCGTGCTCGGCGCCAACGACGGCATCGTCTCGGTCGCAGCCCTCGTCGTCGGCGTCGCGGCGGCCACGACCGACGTCGGTCCGATCCTCATCGCCGGCGTGGCCGCCGTCATCGCCGGCGCCATCTCGATGGGGCTCGGCGAATACGTCTCCGTCTCGAGCCAGCGCGACACCGAGCGCGCCCTCATCGCGAAGGAGCGATGGGAGCTCGAGACCATGCCGGTGCAGGAACTCGCCGAGCTCGCCGAGATCTACCGCGGCAAGGGACTCAGCGCCGAGACCGCCGAGCGCGTCGCCGAGGAGCTCACCGCGCACGACGCCCTCGCGGCGCACCTCGAGGCGGAGCTGCACATCGACGAGCAGGACGTGGTGAGCCCGTGGCACGCGGCCGGGGCATCCGCCCTGTCGTTCCTCATCGGCGCGGTGCTGCCGATGCTCGCGATCCTGCTGCCGCCGCCCGAGTGGCGCGTGCCGACCACGTTCCTCGCCGTCGTCGTCGCCCTCGCGATCACGGGCTGGCTGAGTGCGTGGATCGGCGGCAGTCCGCGGCTCCGGGCGATCCTCCGCATCACGGTCGGCGGCGGGCTGGCCCTCGCCGTGACCTGGACGATCGGCGCGCTCCTCGGAGTGGCCGTGTAGCGATGTCCGAGGCGCGGGTCGGCATCTCCGGCTGGGTCTATCCGCCCTGGCGCGGCGTGTTCTATCCGGCGGGCCTCCGCCAGGCCGACGAGCTCGACTATGCCGCGCGGCACGTGACGTCGATCGAGGTGAACGGCTCGTTCTACTCGCTGCAGCGGCCGGCGAACTGGCTGCGGTGGCGCGACGCCGTGCCGCCCGACTTCGTGTTCGCGGTCAAGGGGCCGCGGTTCATCACGCACATCAAGCGCCTCGGCGACGTGGATGCCCCGCTCGCGAACTTCTTCGCCTCGGGCCTGCTCGCGCTCGGTGGCCGGCTCGGTCCGGTCCTCTGGCAGCTCCCGCCGAACCTCGGCTTCGACGAGCCGCTCCTCGACGCGTTCCTCGCACGGCTGCCGCGCACGCACGGCGCGGCGGCATCGATGGCCCGCCACCACGATCGACGGATGTCGGGGCGTGCGTCGTACGCGCTCCGGGCGCCGGGCGATCGCCCGATCCGCCATGCCGTGGAGGTGCGGCATCCGAGCTTCGAGACGGATGCCTGGCGGTCGCTGCTCGAGCGGCACGGCGTGGCATCCGTCACCGCGGATACCGCCGGGAAGTACCCTCGTGTCGACTGGGCCACCGCCGACTTCGCCTACGCGCGCCTGCACGGCGAGGAGGAGCTGTATACGTCGGGATACGACGCGGAGAGCCTCGACCGGTGGGCCGAATGGGTGCGGGGGCACTTGGGAGCCGGCCGCGACGCGTTCGTCTACTTCGACAACGACGTCAAGGTGCGGGCCCCCTTCGATGCCATGGCCCTCATCGAGCGGCTGCCGCGTCGCTAGAGCTTCTCGATCGGGGCGATCTTGATGAGGAGCTTCTTCTGCCCCGCGGTGTCGAAACTCACGTGCGCGATGCGTTTCGTGCCCTCGCCGGTCACCTGCGTCACGCGGCCCTCGCCGAAGTCGACGTGGCGGATGCGGTCGCCCGGCTCCAACGTGAGATCGCCGTTGTCGCGCACGGTGCCCGTGACCCGGTTGGCCCACTCCGCCTTCGGCGCGGCGTTCTTCGTGACGCTGAACCGCTCGAGGTCGCGGTCGCGCGTGCCCCACGCCCCGCCGGGCCGGCGGGCGTTGAGCGCGCGCGGCTGGGTGCCGCCACGGCTCGTGGCCATGCCGGGCGACTGCTTCCAGTCGATGAGCCCCTCGGGGATCTCCTGCAGGTACCGGCTGGGCATGGCCACTGCGACCTCGCCGAACTGTGCGCGGCTCATCGCGAGCGACAGGTAGAGGCGCTTGCGCGCCCGGGTGATGCCGACGTAGAAGAGCCGACGCTCCTCGGCGGGCCCGCCGGGCTCGGAGGCCGACATCTGGTGCGGCAGCAGGCCCTCCTCGAGACCGGTGAGGAATACCGCGTGGTACTCGAGGCCCTTCGCGGTATGCAGGGTCATGAGCGACACGGTTCCGGATGCGTCGTCGAGCTCGTCGGCGGCCGCCACGAGCGACACCTGGGTGAGGAAGTCGACCAGCGTGGCTCCGGGGTTCTCCCGGTCGAAGTCGCGGGTCTGCGCGACGAGCTCCTCGACGTTCTCGGCGCGGGTCTCGTCCTGCGGGTCGCGGCTGTTGCGCAGCGCGTCGATGAGGCCCGACCGCTCGACGAGGAACACGAGCACGTCGCTGACCTTCGCGGCACCCTCGTTGGTGCCGGCGGCGATCGCCTCGGCGTTCGGCACGAGCATCGCGGCGGCCTCGTCGAGCACATCGGCGAGCGCCGTGATGGCCGCGGTGACCTTGGGTCCGAGGCCGAGCCCCGACGCTTCGCGCATGGCCTGCCGGAACGTGAGCGCGTTCTGCTCGGCGAAGCTCGCGATGGCGGTCTCGGTCGCCGGCCCGATGCCGCGCTTCGGGGTGTTCAGGATGCGGCGCAGGGCGAGCTCGTCGAGCGGGTTGGCGACGGCGATGAGGTACGCCATCGCGTCCTTAATCTCGGCGCGCTCGTAGAACTTCGTACCGCCCACCACGCGATAGGGCAGCGCCGAGCGCACGAAGATCTCCTCCAACGCTCGGGTCTGCGCGTTGGTGCGGTAGAACACGGCGATATCTCGGTAGGCGATCCCCGACCGGTGCAGCGCCTCGATCTCGTCGGCGACGAACTGGGCCTCGTCGTGCGCGGTGTAGCCCGTGTAGCCGACGATCCGGTCGCCGTCGCCGTCGGCCGTCCAGAGCTTCTTCTCCTTGCGGTCGAAGTTGTTCGCGATCACGGCGTTGGCGGCGCTCAGGATGTTCTGCGTCGACCGGTAGTTCTGCTCGAGCAGCACGACCTTCGCACCCGGGAAGTCGCGCTCGAACTCCACGATGTTGCGGATGTCGGCGCCGCGGAACGCGTAGATCGACTGGTCGGAGTCGCCGACCACGGTGAGGCTCGCCCCGGGGATGCCGCCCGAGGCATCCGTCAACGCGCGCACGTTCACGCCGTGCTGCTCCATCTCGGCCACGCGGTCGGCCGGGATCGGCTGCGTGAGCTCGCGGATGAGCGCGTACTGGGCGTGGTTGGTGTCCTGGTACTCGTCGACGAGGATGTGGCGGAACCGCCGCTGGTAGAGCGAGGCCACCTTCGGGAACGCGCGGAACAGGTACACCGTCTCGCTGATGAGGTCGTCGAAGTCGAGTGCACTCGCATCGCGAAGTCGCCTCGTGTACTGCCGGAAGATCTCGAGGAACATGACCTCGGCCGGGTCGTTCGTGTTCACGTTGCGCGCATACGACTCGACGTCGGCGAGCTCGTTCTTGAGCCGCGAGATCTTGGCCTGCGCGCTCGCGGGCGTGAAGCCGAGGGTGTCGGCGTCGAGCTCCTTGATGATGCGCTTCAGGATGGTGCGCTGGTCGGCGGAGTCGTAGATCGTGAACGTCGACGACAGCCCGATCGCCTCGGCCTCACGCCGCAGGATGCGTACGCACGCCGAGTGGAACGTGGAGATCCACATGCCGCCGGCCGCTTCGCCGAGCAGTGCCTCGACGCGTTCGCGCATCTCGGCCGCGGCCTTGTTCGTGAACGTGATCGCGAGGATCTGGCTCGGCCACGCCTCGCGGCTCTCGATGAGGCTCGCGATGCGGTGCGTCAGCACGCGGGTCTTGCCCGACCCCGCACCAGCGACGATGAGGAGCGCAGGGCCGCGATACTCGACGGCCTCGCGCTGCTCGGGATTCAGGCCCTCGGTGAGGCGTGAACCGGTGCTCGTGGCAGCACCGGAGGTCGCGGCGGGCGCCTCGCGCCAGCCGGCCGGGTCGTCGGGGTCGAGGATCAGCGTCATGTCCCATCAAGTCTAGGCGCGGCATCCGACACCCCGGCCCGTCGGGGCGCCCGCGTCACGCAACCGAGGCGATCCACGGGTCCGAGGTCGATTCGGCGCGGGACGTCCTCGCGTACCGGGATCTCCTCAGTTACCGGGGACCCGCGGCCACGAGCCGCGCCTCGACGCCGAGATCGGGATGGTCGACGAAGATGCCGTCGACGCCCGTGCCGATGAGCAGCGTGAACTCCGCGAGCCAGTCGCCGAACGCGGCACGCACCGAGCCCCGCCGGAACCCGCGCGCGAGGAACCGGTTCTCGGGGCGCAGCGTCCACGTGTACACCCGAAGCCCCGCGGAGTGCGCTGCGTCGACGAGCTCGCCGCCGACGAGGAGGCCGCTCGCGCGCCGCTCGATGTTCTCCCTCGCCGCATCGTGCGCCGACGTCGACCGGAGCTCGCCGATGAGCCGCCCCTTTCCGACGCTCACCCCGTCGACGCGGCCGGCGAGTCCGAGGAAGCCGGCCTCGGTGGCGAAGTCGTCGTATCGGGCGGCCCCGCGCCCGTGTGCACGCACGAGGTCGTACGGCGCACCGGTCGCCTCGATGAGGAACACCCGGGCACCGCGGATGCCGCGGGCGCGCAGCCGATCGAGCAGGTCGAGCTCGAACGACTCCATGATCAGCCGCTCATCGCCCCGCCCCCACCCTGCTGCCTGGAGCTCGGCGGCGAAGAGCTCGTCGAGCGGCAGGCCGAGCTCGGCGAAATGGGTCGCGTGCTTGAACTCGGCCACCATGCGCAGCAGTCTCCGGTGCTCGTCGGCGGCCGCGTCGATGATGTCGAACAGGTCGCGGAGGCGCAGCAACGGGTAGCGCCGGTCGAAGCTCGCGCTCTCCTGCCGGAGCGCGCCGAGCCGCTCGGTGGCACGGAGCGTCGCGAGCTCCGACCACGTGAAGTCCTCGGTGAACCATCCCGTGAGGGTCCGGCCGTCGACCTCGCGCGTGGTGCGGCGACCGGAGAACTCGGGCCTCGACGCGACATCCGTCGTACCCGAGATCTCGTTCTCGTGACGCAGCACGAGCACGCCGTCGCGCGTCGCGACGATGTCGGGCTCGACCGCCTCGGCGCCGAGCGCGAACGCGAGTTCGTACGCCGCCCGGGTGTGCTCGGGCCGATACCCCGATGCCCCGCGGTGCGCGATCACGAGCGGATGCCCCGCGGTGTCCTGCAGCATGGGCCCCAGCGTAGCCATGTCGTGTCGCCCTCCGGCGGGAATCCGCGCCGAACTCAAGGCGTTAACACGGGTACGACCGGTACATTGGACGAGTGGCACGGATGCCGCATCCGATCGCCCTATCCCCCGCACCGACGACACAGCCGAAAGCAGAGGAACCCATGGCTCTCGACAATCCCGCGTTCTCGCGGAATTCCGCCTTCTCATCGCAGGGAGCCGCCGCCGTCGCGAAGAACGTCTCGGCGCAGCAGCTCCAGGAGATGTACAACCAACCCGCGACGCTGCCCGACCGCGAGGTCATGACCGTCGAGAACACCGTCGCCAAGACCGCCGGCGCCTTCGCCGTGCTGCTCGTCGGCGCCGCCGTCGGCTGGCTCCTGACGCCCGCGATGCCGTGGGTGTTCTGGGTCGCCGCGATCGTGGGCTTCGTGCTCGCGCTCGTCAACATCTTCAAGAAGGAGCCGTCGCCGGCCCTGATCCTCGCCTACGCGGGTGTGCAGGGCATCTTCCTCGGCGGCATCTCGCTCATGTTCGAGACGGCATATGCCGGCATCGTCGCCCAGGCCGTCATCGGCACGCTCGCCGTCGTCGGCGTCACGCTCGCGCTGTTCGCGAGCGGCAAGATCCGCGCGTCGGCGAAGGCCACGAAGGTCTTCCTCATCGCGATGGTGGGCTACGTGGTGTTCTCGCTGGTCAACGTCATCCTCATGTGGACCGGCGTCAACAACGACCCGTGGGGCCTGCGCGGCGTCGAGCTCTTCGGCATCCCGCTGGGCCTCATCATCGGCGTGTTCGTGATCCTCCTCGCCGCCTACTCGCTCGTGCTCGACTTCGACATGATCCAGCAGGGCGTGCGCAACCGCGCCCCGAAGAAGTACGGCTGGTCGGGCGCCTTCGGCATCATGGTCACCGTCATCTGGCTCTACCTCGAGATCCTCCGCTTCCTCGCCATCGCGCG
This sequence comes from Agromyces sp. H66, assembly GCF_004959775.1. GTDB lineage: Bacteria > Actinomycetota > Actinomycetes > Actinomycetales > Microbacteriaceae > Agromyces. Next base: position 122,956 of record NZ_SJZG01000006.1, on the reverse strand, counting down.
CGATTAGCTGACGGATGCCGCGACCTCGCGTCGCATGACGGAACGGCCGCCCGAGGGCGGCCGTTCTTCGTTGCGCGCGACCATTCATCGGGGCGGATCCGCACGGGACGTGGATAGGACTTCCGTCAGCGTCCACGGCTGTGGTCAGATGTTCCTCGAGCCCACCCATCGTTGCGTGCAACGAAGCCGGGCGCCCGACCCGAACCGCCCGGAGACCCTCTTGCACCCTCGCGCTGTCGCACCGTCAGGTGCGCCGTTCCTCGCTTCTCGCCCTCGTCGCTTCGCCGCAACCGTCCTGGCGGTGGTACTCGCTGCGATGATCGGAATCCACCCGGCCCAAGATGCGTCCGCAGCGGCCGAGCCATCGGTCCTGACCGGAATCGTCACCGGATCGGACGGGCGGCCCGCCGTCGGCGTTACGGTGGCGCTCCGGAACGAAGGCGGCACATTCTCTCGACGCGCATACACCGACGAGTCGGGCGCATTCCGATTCGAAGATCTCGTTGCCTACCGATACGCGCTCCATTTCAGCTGCGGCGAGACCTGCGTGGGCAACTACTTGCCGGGGTACTGGAGCGACCAGCCTGATGACCAGTCAAAGACATGGATCGACGTCGGGGACGGAGAACTCGTCGAGCTGCAAGCGGAGCTGGAGCTCGCCGGAGAGATCTCCGGCTCCGTTCATGGGGACGATGGGGTGGCTCTGGAGGGGGCCGAAGTCAGCATCACCTCGGTAACTCCTGAGATCGCTCCACCTCAACCTTTCACCCTCACTGACGCGGAAGGACGGTACCGACTCCGGAACCTCCCCGAAGCTGGATACACCTTGAGGTTCAGCCCCGTGGGTTCGTTCTACGTCGAGTTTTTCGACGAGTACTGGAAGGACCAGGGTGACGCGGCCGCGGCGGACGTCATCCAGGTCACGGCGGGTGAGTCGGTCAGCGGTGTCGACGCTTCGCTCACGCCTGCGGCGTGGATCTCGGGCCGAGTCGTCAACGAGGATGGGGTTCCCTTCGGCTCATTCGAAGACGTGAATGTGTTCCTCTACCGGGTCACGGAGGACGGCGTGTCGTGGGTATGGACCGAAAGCCTGAGGGGACGCGGCGAGTTCCGGTTCGACGGTCTCAAGGCAGGGACGTATGTGCTGTGGACCCGAACGCTGGCGTGGGGCGGTCTCAACGGCGTCGGGGAGTGGTGGCACGACCAGTCGGATGTCGCGTCGGCCGACCCGATCGTCGTGACCCCTGGTGACCGATTCGACGCGACCATCGTCTTGGAGGGCGGGCCGGTCGATCTCACGGGGCCGTCGATCGTCGGTACCCCGAGGGTCGGCGAAACCCTCAGCGCCGGCGCAGCGACCCGAACGGCGACGGCCACATTGGCATACCAATGGACCGCCGACGGCGTTCCGATCGATGGCGCAACAGCATCCACGTTCGCGCCCGGCGAGGCCGAGATCGGGAAGGAACTTGCGGTGAAGGTCGCGGCGACGGCGCCCGATCGGATCTCGGTGACCCGCACGTCATCGGCAACGTCCGCGGTCTCGGCTGGGATCCTCACGGCAGCCGCGCCGACGATTGTCGGAGATTCGGTGATCGGCACGACGTTGACGGTCGAGACCGGCGAGTGGAGTGACGGCACGGAGCTCGCCTATCAGTGGTACAGCGCAGGCAAGCCAGTCTCGAACGATCCGACACTGGAACTCACCTCAGCGCTCGCAGGAGAGAAGGTTCGCGTCGATGTGACCGGCACCAAACCGGGCTATACCCCGACGACGATGGAGAGCGCCGTCGTCGGGCCTGTCGTCTATGGAAGCGTCGAGCTCGACAGCGTCGTCATCCTGGGAAATCCCGCAGTCGGGCTGACGCTCACCGCCGAGGCGTCGTCACCGACGCCGGGTGTCTCCTTTCATTACCGCTGGTGGGCGGACGGTGTGCCGATCCCGAACGAGTACCGGCGGACGCTGACTCTCGATGAGGATCTTCACGGCGCGCTCATCACGGTGACCGTCACCGCAGAGGCCGAACACTATCGCTCAGCGAGCCTTGCCTCGATGGAGATCGGACCGGTCGAGTCGGAGCCATGGGCTGAAGTGTCGCGCCTGGCGGGATCGGACCGATATGAGACCTCTGCCGCACTCTCCCGCGCATCGATCGACGCGGGCGTGAACACCGTGCTCGTTGCCAGTGGGGCGGACTTCCCAGATGCGCTTTCAAGTGCTGGGCAGGTCGAGGACTACGGCGCGCCCGTTCTCTTGTCGAATCCCAGCTCGCTCCCACCATCGGTGATGGCAGAACTGAAGCGACTCGGCCCGAGATTCATCCACATCCTCGGTGGTGAGGGCGCAGTCAGCGCGAAGGTCGAAGCACAGCTCGGTGCCCTTGCCGAGGATGTTTGGCGCACCGCGGGCGTGGACCGATACGAGACCTCCGCCCTGATCTCCCGCGGGATCAGCGTGGGAAGCGGTCCGGTGGTGTACATCGCGAGCGGGCAGGGATTCGCCGATGCACTCGCAGGTGGTCCGCTTGCCATTATGGACGGCGGCCCAGTCCTCCTTTCGCAGCCTTCGGCGTTGCCCGGCGTCATCGGCGAGGAGCTGAAGCGGCTCGCACCCGGTCGGATCGTCATCCTCGGTGGTCCCGGTGCGATCAACGAATCGGTTGCATCGGCGTTGGGGCAGTACACGTCGGGGTCGGTCGAGCGTCTGTCAGGCGCCGACCGGTACGCGACATCCGTGGCCATCTCCCAATCCCGCTTCGAAGCCGGTGCCGAAACGGTCTACATCGCGAGCGGCATGGGCTTTGCCGACGCGCTCTCCGGTGCGGCGATCGCTGGGCTCGAGGGGGCGCCGATCTTGCTGACGGCGGCCGACTCGGTGCCTCAGTCGGTGCTCGACGAGGTGGAACGCCTCCATCCGAAGCGGATCGTCATCCTCGGAGGGCCGGGCGCAGTCTCGACCGCTGTCGAGGCTCAGCTGGAGGCGCTGGACGAATAGCCGGAAAGTTCAGGGCACGTCCGAGAGCCTGCTGAGCGGGCGTTCTGCGTGGCCGGGGACGCGCCGGCGGTGCGGAGGCAGCGGCCGACCCCGACCCGCCCTCAGATCCCGAGCGAGTCCACCGACGTGCAGATCGCGTCGGCCGACGCGTGCAGCAGCCGCCGCTCCTCCGTCGAGAACGGCGTCTCCTCGATCGCGACGGCCCCATCGCCGCCCACGACGCACGGCACCGAGAGCGCGACGTCCTCGAGTCCGTGCACGCCGCCGAGCACCGTGCTCACCGGCATGACGGCGCGCTCGTCGCGGAGCACGGCCTCGACGATGCGCACCCCCGCGAGCCCGATGGCGTAGTTCGTGGCACCCTTGCCGCGGATGACCGTGTACGCGGCATCCCGAACCTCGTTGGCGATGTCGTCGAGCTCGCCGGCCGAGAACGGCTCGCCGCCGCGCCAGTCGAGGATCGGCACGGGCCCGATGCGAGCGGTCGACCACAGCGGGAACTCGGTGTCGCCGTGCTCGCCGACGATGTCGGCGTGCACGTTCGCGGTGGTCACGCCGGCGCGGCGGGCGAGCAGCCATCGCAGTCGCGACGTATCGAGCACGGTGCCCGACCCGAAGATCCGGTTCGGCGGCAGCCCGGTGATGCGCTGCGCCGCCACGGTCAGCACGTCGACGGGGTTGGTCACGAGCACGAACACCGCATGGGGCGCCCGTTCGAGGAGCGCCGGAAGCAGTCGCTCGAGGATGCGGGCATTGGTGCTCGCGAGCTCGAGCCGGGTCTGCCCGGGCGCCTGCTTGGCCCCGGCGGTGATGACGACCACGTGCGACCCCTCGACGACGCCGAGGTCGTCGCCGCCCGTCACCCGCGAGTTCGTGAACTGCGTGCCGTGCGCGAGGTCGAGCACCTCGGCGTCGACCTTGGCTGTGGCGATGTCGTACAGCGCGACCTCGCTCGCCGCTCCCCTGATCAGCGCCGCGTAGGCGAGGCTGGTGCCGACGCTTCCGGCGCCGACGACGGTCAGTTTCGAGTTCTCGATGACTGGCATGGGGTCATCCTGCCAGTCGACGCGCCTGAACGCATGACAGCGGATGATCCATGGCTATGTTCATTAGCTGATACGCTAGTGCCATGAGTCTCGGATGCCGCGGTCACCATCATGCCTAGGGCCGGCCTGTCGCGCGACGAGGTCGTGCGTATCGCACTGCGACTCGTCGACGAGGGCGGTCCGACCGGCTTCGACGATCTCACGCTCGCGCGAGTCGCAACCGCCGCCGGTGTCGCGGCGCCGAGCCTCTACAAGCACATCGACTCGCTCGCGGCCCTTCGTCGAGAGGTCGCCCTCGTGTGCACCCGCGAGTTCGCGGACGCGTGCACGGCGGCGACCATCGGCAGGTCGGAGGCCGACGCGTTGCGTTCGCTCGCGGTCGCGATGCGCGACTTCGCCCGCGCTCGCCCCGCCCGCTACGCCGCCGTGCAGATCGGGCCCGACCCCGATGACCCGGCACAGGCCGAGCTCAGGTCGGAGGCGGCGCGCGTGGTCGGCGTGACCGCCGCGGTGCTGGCGGGCTTCGGGCTGCCGGAGACGCGCGCGATCGATGCCGTGCGTGCCGCGCGTTCGGCCCTCCATGGGTTCGTCTCGATCGAGCTCGCCGGCGGATTCCGGCTTCCCGAAGACCTCGACCGGAGCTTCGACACGCTCGTCGAGCTGCTCGTCGAGGGCTTCCGCGGGCTCGCCGCACCGGGCGGCCGCTGACCCCACACCCCCACCCCTCACGCCACTAGGAGCACCATGTCCACCACCAGCACACCATCCGCCGTCGCCGCCCCGACCCGCGTCCCATCACCGGCCGTCGTACGCTGGACCGCTGCGGCGTTCGCCGCGGCAGGCGTGCTCTGGGCGCTCTTCCCGCTGCTGCGCCCGTGGGCCGACAAGGCGACCGTGTCGTCCGACGAACTCGCGACCGCGTGGGCGTCCGACGCGTGGGTCTTCTCGCACCTCGCGGGGATCACGGCGCTCGGCCTGCTCGCCCCCGCCCTGCTCGGGTTGCGGCGCCTGGTGGCCGACACCTCCGACACACGCGGGGCGACCCTGCTCACCTGGGCGACCGCGCTCGCGTGGATCGGCGCGGCCGGCGCCTCGCTCTACTACGGCGCCGAGATCTTCGGCGTCCGAACACTGGCCGAGGCGTCCCTTCGACGCGGCGATGCGACCTTCCTCGAAGAGGTTCAGGCCTTGCGCGAACAACCGGTGGCGGTCGTCCTCTTCGGCGTGGGACTGCTGCTCGTCGCCGCGGCCGGCGTGCTCACGGCCATCGCCCTGATCCGCGCCCGGGTGCCGTGGGCGTGGACGGGCGTCGTGCTCGCGGTCGGGCTCGTACTCGTGCTGCCGCAGTTCTTCACCCCACCCGCGATCCGCATCGTTCACGGCGTGATCTTCGGCCTCGGGTACCTCCTCGTCGCGTTCGCCGTCACCCGTCTCGGTGCGCGGAGCCGCTGACGACGCTGGACGAGGTCACTTCCACTCGACGGTGCCCGGCGCCGTGGGGCCCTCCTCTGCTCTCCCTCCAGCAGGCACGACGCGGCATCGCGCTTCCGCCGACAGCCGCCGATATGGTTCGATCGATCTGAGCCTGTCGCGCGATCCTGTCCGGCGTCCGGCGCCCCGATCCTGACCGTCGATCCCGGAGGCTCGATTGCCCTCATCCCATCGCCGCGGCTGGTCGCCGCGTGCCATCGCCGCCGCCGTCGCCGCAGTGTTCGTGTTCTCGACGCTCCCGCTCACCGGAGCGCACGCCAGTGAGGTGCCGGGTATCGAGCTCGATGGAACTGGCTCGCTGTCGGGCGTCGTCACGAACGATGAGGGCCAGCCGGTCGCCGGTGCGACGGTGACGCTCCGCGGCTTGGTCTATCTGGACGAATACGACGTCTGGCGATGGCAATCTTCGTTGTACGGCACCACAGCAGCCGATGGCTCGTACACCTTCACGGGACGCGCGGCAGGTACGTACGCCATCGGGTTCTCCTGCCCGAACTGTGCGACTCCATATCTCGAGGAGTGGTGGAACGATCAGTACGAGCAACTGAACGCCACGCACGTCGAACTGGCGGACGGAGAACACAAGCAGGGGCTCGACGCCGTCATTTCGATGGGCGCCGCCGTATCGGGTCGTGTGGCCGCAACCGACGGCACGGCCCTGCCGGGCGTCCGGGTCCGGGTATGGAACCAGGACGACAAGTACCGTGAGTCGGAGACCGACGCGAGTGGCGAGTATCGGATCGATCGGCTTCTGCCGGGGAGGTATCGCCTGCAGTTCGTCCCGCCGGCCGGGTCGCAGTTCGCAGGCGAGTGGCACGAGGGGGCATATCGCGAGTACGACGCAACACGGTTCGATCTCGCGAAGGACCAGGTGCTGAGCGGCATGAATGCAACGCTGGAACGGACCGGGTCGATTTCGGGGATCGTGCGGGGCGAGCACGGCGAACCGATCGATGCGATCGTGACGTACATCCCATCCGGCGGCTTCATCGAACGTTATGCCAGCTCGCTCGGAGACCGCGGCTACACGTTCGACGATCTCCCGCCCGGCTGGTACCGACTGAGCTTCGAGGATGACGCCGTCGACGACGGGTACCTGACCGAATGGTGGAACGACAAGCCGTGGGATGTTGCCGACTGGATCGAGGTCGGAGAGGGTCAAGACGTCACCGGGATCGATGCCGACCTCGCGAAGCAGCGGGTCGTCGTCGAGCAGTTCAGCGTGAGCACGATGAACCCCGTCGTCGGCGGAGCGTCGACCGCGATCCTTGATTCCCCGACCCCGGGGGTGGTCCCGCAGTATCAGTGGTTCGCCGGCAGCGTGGCGATACCCGGCGCCACCAGCGCGAGCTTCGTACCGCTGCTCGAGCACCTCGATGCGGGCCTGTTCGTCCGTGTCGTCGCCACCGCCCCGGGATTCAGCCCCGTCCTGCGGGAAACCTACGCGGGGCGGGTCGGACCGACGCCGCCCGCCTGGGGTGAAGTTGCTCGAATCGCGGGTTCGGATCGGTACGCCACCTCGGTCGCGGTGTCGAAGACGCAGTTCGCGCCCGGTGTCGATACGGTGTTCGTCGCGAACGGCATGGACTTCCCGGATGCGCTTTCAGGCGCTGGGATCGCCGCGCTGCGCGACGGTCCCCTGCTCCTGACGCCCTCGGCGGGCCTGCCACAGACAGTCATCGATGAGATCAAGCGACTTGAACCCAGGTCGGCCATCATCTTCGGCGGCACGGGAGTGGTCGGCCCGAAGGTCGAAGCGCAGCTCCGAGAGCTCACCGGTAGTTACGTCTCACGCTTCTCCGGTGCGGATCGCTACGCCACGTCTGCCGCCATTGCCCGGATGGAGTTCGGAAGTCACAACCCCAGCGTCGTGTACATCGCGAACGGCTCGACCTTCCCCGATGCCCTTTCCGGGGCGCCCCTCGCGGGGCAGGACCCCGGCCCCCTGCTGCTCTCCACGGCGACGTGGATCCCGGATGTCATTGCAGCTGAACTCGACCGCTTGAATCCCGGTCGAATCGTCATCCTCGGCGGAACCGGTGCCATCAGCGACGACGTCGCCCGGCAACTGCAGACCTATACGACGGGTGGGGTGACACGGCTCGCCGGCGCCGATCGATACGCGACCTCGGTGGCAATCTCCAAGGCGAATTTCGACGGCGACATCTCCGTCGCCTACATCGCCAACGGAACCAATTTCCCCGACGCTCTCTCGGGCGCACCCGTCGCCGCGATTCAGGGCGGTCCTGTGCTGCTCACACCGGCGGGTTCGCTCCCGAGCACAGTCGTCGAAGAACTGCAGCGCTTGAGGCCGGACCGCATCGTGATCCTCGGTGGACCGGGTGCGGTCAGCAGCGCAGTGGAGACTCAACTCGCGAGCCTGGGCTGAGACGACGCAGGGCGCGGTCGAGGCGGTCCGCGCCCTGCGTCGACGTCGGCGACGACGTCACTCCCACTCGATGGTGCCCGGCGGCTTCGACGTGACGTCGAGCACCACGCGGTTCACCTCGCGCACCTCGTTCGTGATGCGGTTCGAGATGCGGGCGAGCACGTCATAGGGCAGGCGCGTCCAGTCGGCCGTCATGGCGTCCTCAGATGAGACGGGGCGCAGCACGATGGGGTGGCCGTACGTGCGGCCGTCGCCCTGCACGCCCACCGAGCGCACGTCGGCCAGGAGCACGACGGGGCACTGCCAGATCTCCTGGTCGAGGCCCGCCGCGGTGAGCTCGGCCCGCGCGATCGCGTCGGCCTCGCGCAGCACCTCGAGGCGGTCGCGGGTGACCTCGCCCACGATGCGGATGCCGAGCCCCGGCCCGGGGAACGGCTGGCGGCCGACGATCGCCTCGGGCAGCCCGAGCTCGCGCCCGATGGCGCGCACCTCGTCCTTGAAGAGCGTGCGCAGCGGCTCGACGAGCTCGAACTGCAGGTCTTCGGGGAGTCCGCCGACGTTGTGGTGGCTCTTGATGTTCGCGGTACCGGTGCCGCCGCCCGACTCCACGACGTCGGGGTAGAGCGTGCCCTGCACGAGGAACCGGATCGGCTCGCCGTCGGCCTCCGCCTCGGCCACGAGGTCGCGCTCGGCGCGCTCGAACGCGCGGATGAACTCGCGCCCGATGATCTTGCGCTTCTCCTCGGGGTCGCTCACCCCGGCGAGCGCGTCGAGGAACGTGTCGACCGCGTCGACCGTGACGAGGCGGATGCCGGTGGCCGCGACGTAGTCGACCTCGACCTGCTGGCGCTCCCCCTTGCGCAGGAGCCCGTGGTCGACGAACACGCACACGAGCTGGTCGCCGACGGCCTCGTGCACGAGCGCGGCCGCGACGGCGGAGTCGACACCGCCCGAGAGCCCGGCGATGACGCGGCCGGAGCCGACCTGCTCGCGGATGCGGGCGACCTGCTCGGCGATGACGTTGCCCGAGTTCCAGTCGGCCGGGATGCCGGCCGCGCGGTGCAGGAAGTTCTCGATGACCTGCTGGCCGTACGGCGAGTGCTTCACCTCCGGGTGCCACTGCACGCCGTAGAGGCCCTGCTCGTCGTTGGCGAAGGCCGCGACGGGCGTGGCCGCCGTCGAGGCGAGCACCTCGAAGCCCTCGGGCGCGCGAGCCACCGAGTCGCCGTGGCTCATCCACACCGTCTGCGCGTCGGGCTGGCCCGCGAGCAGCGCGTTGTCGTCGTCGGTGCGCGCCGTGACGGCCGTCGATCCGTACTCGCGGCGGCCGGTGTGCGCGACCTCCCCGCCGAGCTGCTGCGCCATCACCTGGAAGCCGTAGCAGATGCCGAGGGTCGGCACGCCGAGCCTCAGTATGCCCTCGTCGAGCGACGGCGCCCCCTCCTCGTACACCGACGACGGCCCGCCCGAGAGGACGATGCCGACCGGGTTCCTCGCGGCGACCTCCTCGGCCGTGATGGTGTGCGGCACGATCTCGGAGTAGACGGATGCCTCGCGCACGCGCCGCGCGATGAGCTGCGCGTACTGCGCCCCGAAGTCGACGACGAGCACGGGCCGCTGCTCGGTGGGCTGGTCGGTCACTGCTGGGCCTCCACGGAGTCGGTGGTACTGGTGGCGGCAGGGGATGCGGACGCGGCATCCGCCTCCCGCCGGTCGAGGTAGGCGCGCACCTCGCGGGCGATCCGCACCTCGAGGAAGAACGAGAGGAACGGGATGACGCCGCCGAGGGCGATGACGATGAAGCGCGGGAACGGCCAGCGCATGAGGCTCCAGAGCCGGAAGTCGCTGAACAGGTACACGACGTAGAACCAGCCGTGCACGATCAGGATGCCGGTCGACAGGTTCACGGCGGTGATCGTGTCGCCCGGCACGAACGCGAGGAAGCCCTGCGGTCCGCCGAGCTCGAGCTCGAGCCCGAAGGCGTACTTCATGATCATCTCGCCGGTGAGCGCGAGCAGCAGCACACCAGTGATGACGGAGGCCACCTGGTAGAAGCGGAGGGCCCCGCGAATGCGCGGCAGATCGGCGAGTTTCGGCTCGAGGGGCATGCGTCCAGTCTACGGCGCGCTCGCCGGTGCGAATCCCGCGAGCATCCGGGCGAGCACCTCGACGGCCGTGTCGATCTCGGCCGCCGCGTCGGGGGCGTGCGCGTTCGCGATGGCGACCTCGTTGAGGGCGCCCGAGATCATCGTCGCGAGCGTGCCGAGGTTCCGGTCGCCGATGACGCCGGCCTCGGCGAGTTCGGCGATGCCGGCGTCGAGGAGCCGCACGCTCGTGTCGAGGTCGCCCTCGCGCCAGTCGCCCCAGCCGAGCACGGCCGGCCCGTCGATGAGCAGGATGCGGCGGACCTCCGGTGCGAGGCTCGCCTCGAGGAAGGCGCGGCAGCCCGCGAGGAACGAGGCGAGCGGATCGGCCTCGACGGCCGCCGCGCGCTCGACGGCCGCGGCGACACCGCGCTGGGCGTGCTCGACGGCGGCGCGGAAGAGTCCCTCCTTGCTGCCGAAGTGGTGGTAGAGCGCGCCGCGGGTGAGGCCCGCCTCGGCGACCAGTTGCTCGAGGGCGACGCCCGCGTACCCGTCGGCCGCGAACCGGCGCAGCGCGATCTCGAGCAGAGCCGCCCGGGTGCGTTCCCGTTGCTCGAGCTTCGTGGCCATTGGCGGCGGCCCCTCTCGTGATGCCGTTTGACATACCGACTGTACGTCGAGCACGATACATACATACTGTATGTATATTTGCACGTGGATGCCGCGTGCCGCATCCGGAAGGACCGCAGGATGAACCTCTACCCCGTGCTCGGAACCGCAGACGTCGCGGCGAGCTCCCGCTTCTACCGAGACCACTTCGGCTTCGAGGCCGCGTTCGAGTCCGACTGGTACGTGAGCCTGCGGCATCCCGACCCGCCGCACGCCGAGATCGCGCTGCTCGACGCCGGACACGAGACCGTGCCGGAGGCATACCGGCACACCGCGCGGGGCGTGCTCGTGAACATCGAGGTCGACGACGTCGACGCGCTCGCGGCTCGACTCGTCGCCGCGGGCGTGCCCGTCGTCCAGTCGCTGCGCAGCGAGGCGTTCGGACAGCGTCACGTGATCGTGCGCGACCCGGGGGGCGTGCTCGTCGACGTCATCACCGAGATCCCGCCGGCGGCGGAGTTCGCCGCCGCATTCGAGGCGGGCTCGGTGGGCTGAGCATCCGCGAGCGATCGCGCGCCCGCGACCCCGCCCGCGGGCCGACCTACGGCGCGTCGACGAGCTCGCGGGGCACGACGAAGACGTCGACCAGGGCGCCGTTGCGCCACACCGTCATCTCGACCTGCCGGTCGATGGCGTCCTCGACCATGAGCTTCTGGATCGATGTCGAGGTCACGACGTCGTTGCCGTCGAGCGAGACGACGATGTCGCCGCGATGGATGTCGGCGAGCTCGGCCGGGCTGCCGGGCGCCACCCCGGCCACCTGGAGTCCCGTCGGCGACCCCACGCGAGCCGCGAGCTCGGGAGCGAGCTGCACCCGGGCGCCGACGATGCCGAGCCAGGCCCGGCGAACCCGACCGGTCGTGGTGAGCTTGGCGATGATGTCGCGGGTGGCCCGGTTGATCGGCACGGCGAGCCCCAGCCCGATCCCGGCGACGGCCGTGTTCACGCCGACCATGCGGCCCGCACCATCGGCGAGCACCCCGCCGGAGTTGCCCGGGTTCAACGCGGCATCCGTCTGGATCACCTCGTCGATGACCCGCCCCGACGCGGTCGGCAGGGAGCGGCCGAGGTTCGAGACGATGCCGGCCGTCACGCTGCCCGCCAGGCCCATCGGGTTGCCGAGTGCGACGACGAGCTGGCCCACGCGAAGCCCTGCCGCGTCGCCGAGCGGCACCGCCGCCGGCACCGGCCCCCGGGCGCGCAGCACGGCGAGGTCGGAGAGGATGTCGCGACCGACGACGTCGACCGTGACGGACGTGCCGTCGGAGAACGTCGCCTCGGCCGCACGCGCGCCCACGACGACATGCGCGCTCGTGAGCAGCACGCCGTCGTCGGAGATGACGCTCGCGCTGCCGGCGCCGTCGCCGCGCGACGATCGCACGGCGAGGCTCGCGACGCTCGGCAGCACGGTGCTCGCGACTCGGGTCACGACGTTCGAGTAGGCGTCCAGCGGGTCTTCGGTCTCCACACGACGATCATGGACCCGCTCGGGCGGTGCGCTCCCCCGGTTCGCCGCAGGCGGAACGGTCAGTCGCGCGTCGAGCCTCGGGATTCCATCCCGGATGCCGTGGCCTCCTCCGCCGCCTCGGCGACCTCACGCTCCCGCTCCACGGCGTCGCGCACCAGCCGGTACCAGAGGAACACGGCGAAGCCGGCGAACACGACCCACTCGACCGCGTAGAACACGTTGAGCCAGTTGAGCTCGACCGCCTGCTCGGGCGGCGGCGAGCTGATCGCCTCGAGCCCCGCGGCCGGATCGGCCGCGGTCACGTAGCCGAAGTACACGGGCCGATCGTCGTAGTCGGCCCACACGTTGATGAGGTGCGCCACGGCGACGGTCGTCATCGACTGCGGGTCGGCGTCGCCCTCGGGCGCCATCGGTGCCTCGCTCGGCAGGAACCGACCGACCACGGTCGTCTCTCCGCCCGCGTCCGCGTCGAATCGATCGACCGCGGCGCGCGCCGTGTCGGCATCGGCCGCCCAGCCGAGTGCCACGGGAAGCCCGCCCGGCGCGGCATCCGTCACCTCGAGATGCGCCACCACCCAGTACCCCGCGACACCGTCGTTCAGGCGCCCCTCGACGATGACCGTGTCTCCCGGCACGAAGGCCCCGGTGACCTCGACCCGCTGGCCGGTGGCGGCCTGCTCCGTCGGCCGGTCGGGCTCGACGACCTCGGCCAACGGGCGCACCTGCTCGGTCGGGCGCTCGACGACGACGGCCTGCTCGACCGCGCGTTCGATCTGCCATTGGCCGAGCAGCGCGAACCCCGCGGCGATCGCGAGCGCGGCCAGGAGCGCGAGCACCCATCGCGGGCGCAGCATCATCTGGAGCATCAGGCCTCGGACCGGGGGGTCTGCGCGCCCGCGGCACGGAACGCATGGGCGATGCGGTCGGGCGGACCGGCGGCGACGAGCATGTCTCCCGCCTCGATGCGGAAGTCCGGGGCAGGCGAGGCATGGACGTGGTCGCCGCGCACGACCGCGACCACCTGCACCTCGCCGTCGACGAGCGCATCGACCGAGCCGATGGCGTGCCCGTCCAGGGGGTCGCCCGCGTCGATCGCCACCCATCCGATCGGCACGCCGGGCATGGCGTCCAGCTCGGCGATCGACTCGATGATCCGGGTCCCACCGAGCAGTTCCGCCAGCTGGTGGGCCTCGTCCCCCTCGAGGCGGGCCGTCACGGCCGGCGCCTCCGAGTCGGCCTGGCGCACGACGAGATCCCGGGTGCCCGCGCGGTGCGTCACGACCCCGATCTCGAGCGCATCCGTCGTCACGAAGGAATGCAGGACTCCGATGCCGGGCAGGTCCACCCGTCGGACGTCGACCATATGCGCGGCTCCTCGGTCTCGAGCGTCGCGTTCCAGTCTATCCGCGCCGGATCAGTGCTCCCGCGCCGGATCAGTGCTCCCCGCGCCGGATCAGTCGACCGTCACGATGTCGGGCGCCGCCAGGCGCACCCGGTCGGCGGACTCGTCGTCGGGCTGCTCCTGCGACGCCCGCTCGGCGGCGACTCGCTGCAGGTACCGTTCGACCTCGAGCGCCTCCCGATCGGCGTCCCAGCCGAGCACGCCCGCCATGAGCTTCGCCGCGACCGGCGCGGCCGAGACCCCGCGGTCCCACGCCTCGATCGAGATCCGCGTGCGACGGGCCAGCACGTCGTCGAGGTGCAGCGCCCCCTCGTGCGAGGCCGCGTACACGACCTCCGCCCCGAGGTAGTCGTCGGCGCCGGGCAGCGGTTCGCCGAGCTCGGGCGTCTCGCGGATGAGGTCGAGCAGCTCGTCGGTCATCGTGCCGTAGCGGTTCAGCAGGTGCTCGATGCGCACCCGGTGCACGCCGAACGCCCGCGCGATCTTCCCGCGCTTGTTCCACGCCGCCTGGTAGCCCTCGGCGCCGAGCAGCGGGATGTCCTGGGTCGTCGAGGGTGGCACCCGCCCGTCGAGGGCGTCCGCGGCGGCGTCGATGGCGTCCTTCGCCATGACGCGGTACGTCGTCCATTTGCCGCCCGCGACGACCACGAGCCCCGGCACGGTGTGCGCGACGATGTGCTCGCGCGAGAGCTTCGACGTCTGGTCGCTCTCACCCGCGAGGAGCGGCCGGAGCCCCGCGAACACGCCCTCGACGTCCTCACGTGTGAGCGGCACCGAAAGCACCTCGTTCACGTGCTCGAGCAGGTAGTCGATGTCGGCGGCCGTCGCCGCGGGATGCGCCTTGTCGAGGTTCCAGTCGGTGTCGGTCGTGCCGATGAGCCAGTGCCGGCCCCACGGGATGACGAACAGCACGCTCTTCTCGGTGCGGAGCAGGAGGCCCATGTTCGACTGGAAGCGGTCGCGTGGCACGACGAGGTGGATGCCCTTCGACGCACGCACCTTGAACGTGCCCCGCTCGCCCACCATGCGCTGCGTATCGTCGGTCCAGACGCCGGTCGCGTTCACGACCTGCCGCGCGCGCACCTCGAAGTGCTCGTCGGTCTGGAGGTCGTGCGCCTGCACGCCGACGACGCGTTCGCCGACCTTGACGAAGCCCTCGACCTTCACGCGGCTCGCGACGTGCGCGCCGTAGAACGACGCGGTGCGGGCGAGGGATGCCACGTACCGCGCGTCGTCGACCTGGGCGTCGTAGTAGGTGAGGCCGCCGATGAGCGCGTCGTTCGAGAGCGACGGGATCGCGCGCCGAACCTGGCGCTTCGAGAGGTGGCGATGGTGCGGCACGCCCGGCGGCCGACCGCCCGAGTAGCTGAAGACGTCGTAGAGGAGCATGCCCGCGCCGACGTAGAGCCGTTCGACGACCCGCTTCTTCAGGGGGTACAGGAACCGCACGGGCTTGACGAGGTGCGGAGCGATGCGCTGCAGCAGGAGGCCGCGCTCGATGAGCGCCTCGCGAACCAGCCGGAAGTCGAGCTGTTCGAGGTAGCGGATGCCGCCGTGCACGAGCTTCGACGATCGGCTCGACGTGCCCGACGCCCAGTCGCGCGCCTCGAGGAGCCCGGTGGAGAGCCCGCGGGTCACCGCGTCGAGTGCCGCGCCGGTGCCGACGATGCCGCCGCCGACGACGAGGATGTCGAGTTCCTTCTCCTTCAGGCGGGCGATGGCCGCCGCACGTTCCTCGGGTCCGAGCTTGGTCGAACGCGACACCGAATTGCCACTCGCCATGTCAACCCCATTTCCGCGGCCTCACGACGGGGCCGCGCGATCCGCATTCCACGCTACCCGAACCCCCGGGGGTTGAGGAGGGCGCGCAGCGCCCGTCTCGAAAACGTCGCTCAGGCGCCGGTGTAGGGCGCGACGACGACGTCGACGCGCTGGAACTCCTTGAGGTCGGAGTAGCCCGTGGTCGCCATCGAGCGGCGCAGGGCACCGACGAGGTTGGCCGTGCCGTCGGCGGCGGGCGCCGGGCCGTACAGGATCTCCTCGAGCGCGGCGACCTGGCCCACGTGCACGCGCTGGCCCCGCGGGAGCTTCGGGTGGTGCGCCTCGGCACCCCAGTGGTAGCCGCCGCCGGGGGCGTCCGTCGCTCGTGCGAGCGCTGCGCCGAGCATGACCGCATCGGCGCCGCACGCGATGGCCTTCACGATGTCGCCGGACTTGCCGACCCCGCCGTCGGCGATGACGTGCACGTAACGACCACCGGACTCGTCGAGGTAGTCACGGCGTGCGCCCGCGACATCCGCCACCGCCGTGGCCATGGGGGCGTGGATGCCGAGCGTGGCGCGCGTGGTCGATGCCGCGCCGCCGCCGAAGCCGACGAGCACGCCGGCCGCGCCCGTGCGCATCAGGTGGAGCGCGGCGGTGTAGGTGGCCGCGCCGCCCACGATGACGGGCACGTCGAGCTCGTAGATGAACTTCTTGAGGTTCAGGGGTTCCTGGTTCTTCGAGACGTGCTCGGCCGACACTGTGGTGCCGCGGATCACGAACAGGTCGACACCGGCCGCCACGACCGTCTCGTAGAGTTCCTGCGTGCGCTGGGGCGAGAGCGCGCCGGCGACGGTGACGCCCGCGGCACGGATCTCGGCCAGGCGCGCCGTGACGAGTTCGGGCTTGATCGGCTCGGAGTAGAGCTGCTGCATGCGCGCGGTGGCGACCTCGGGGCTGAGGTTGCGGATCTCGGCGAGCACGGGCTCGGGGTCCTCGTAGCGCGTCCACAGCCCCTCGAGGTCGAGCACGCCGAGGCCGCCGAGCTGGCCCATCATGATCGCCGTGCGCGGCGAGACCACCGAGTCCATGGGCGCCGCGAGGAACGGGATGTCGAACTGGTACGCGTCGATGGACCAGGTCACCGAGACGTCCTCGGGGTCGCGCGTGCGCCGGCTCGGAACGATCGCGATGTCGTCGAACGCGTAGACACGCTGGCCGCGCTTGGAGCGGCCGATCTCGATCTCCTGGGTCACGTGTCCACCCTAGCGAACGGGATCGGCGGGGGACGCGCCGCCGGTCGCCCCGGCCGTCCGCCCGAAGAGCACGCCCGCGACGGCGCGGGCGACGACCTCGACCTCGGTCCCTTCGTCGATCGAGATCGCGCCGGCGTTCCACAACGTCGCGAGTCCGTGCACGAGCGACCATGCGGCGAGCCCGTTCGTGCGATCGTCGCCGGGCTCGGCCGCCGCACCGGAGCGCAGCACGTCGCCGGCGCGGTCCATGGCGGCGGTGAGCCCGGGATCGTCCCGGCGGTGCAGGTCGGGTCGGAACATGACCTCGAACCGCCCGCGTTCCGACGTGGCGAATCGCACGTACGCCACTCCGACCTCGAGGAAGTCGTCACCCGCCTCCTCGAGCACGCTCGCGAGTCGCTCGAATCCGTCGGCCGCGATCGCGGTGAGCAGCCCCTCGCGGTCGCCGAAGTGGTGGGCGGGGGCCGCGTGCGAGACGCCGACGCGCCTGGCGAGGTCGCGAAGGCTGAGGCGCGCGAGGCCCTCCTGTTCGATCGCGGTGACGGCCGCGTCGATGAGGCTCTCGCGCAGTCGTCCGTGGTGGTAGGCCATGCCCCGACGATACGGGCTGATCTTGCCATTGACAAGATCAGCGTCATGCGGCAATCTAGGCAGTGTCAAGATTACGAGGAGGCATGACATGACCCACGCGACCCGCATCCCGACCGGGCCTGCCCGCACCGGCCGTCGGCCGGCGTGGGTGTCGCACTGGTTCAACCCCGTCTCGATCGCCCTGCTCGTCGGCACCGCGCTGGTGGCCGCGCTCGGCGCCGCGGGCGTGCCCGGCATGCAGGGCTGGCAGCCCGCCCTTCGCGGCGGCGTCTCGCTGATGTTCCTCGTCGCCGCGTCGGGTCGCCTCGGTCCGCAGCGCGCCGGACTCATCGCCATGGTGCCACCGCGGCTCCCCCGCCCCGACCTCATCGTCGCGGCGACCGGAGTGCTCGAGGCGGCGGGTGCGATCGGGCTCTGGGTGCCGCCCCTCGAGCGGATCGCGGCCGCGTGCCTCGCGCTCCTGCTCGTCGCGGTCTTCCCCGCGAACGTGCGCGCGGCACGCGCCGGCATCCGCATCGGCGACGCGCCCGCGACCCCGCTCGTGCCGCGCACCATCGAGCAGGTCGTGTACGTGGCCTGCTGCCTGGCCGTCGCGATCGGCTGAGGGATGCCGCGAGCGGCGGGTCCGACCGACGGACCCGCCGCTGCGCTCACCTGGCGCGCACGACGCGCCCCTCGTCCCACACCGGGGCATCCGTCTCCACCACTTCGCCGTCGGAGCGGAACACCACGAACCGATCGAACGAGCGCGTGAACCAGCGGTCGTGCGTGACGGCGAGCACCGTGCCGTCGAACCGGGCGAGTGCGTCCTCGAGCGCCTCGGCCGACACCAGGTCGAGGTTGTCGGTCGGCTCGTCGAGGAGCAAGAGCGTCGCCCCCGAGAGTTCGAGGAGCAGGATCTGGAGGCGCGCCTGCTGCCCGCCCGACAGGGACTCGAATCGCTGCAGTGCGGATGCCGCGAGCCCGTACCGATCGAGGGCCGAACTCGCGGCCTCCCGCGCCATGCCCTCGCGATTGGCGTCGCCGCGATGCAGGATGTCGAGGAGCGTGCGCCCTCGATATTCGGGGTGGTCGTGATTCTGTGCGAACCACCCCGGCACCACGCGCGCCCCGAGCACGGCGCGGCCGTCGTGCGGCACCCGCGCGAGCGACTCGCCGACCGTCGTCACGTGGCCGAGCAGCCGATCGGGCTCGGTACCGCCGCCCGCGAGCAGCCGCAGGAAGTGCGACTTGCCCGATCCGTTCGAACCGAGCACTGCGACCCGGTCGCCGTACCAGACCTCCAGGTCGAACGGTCGCATGAGCCCGGTGAGCTCGAGCCGTTCGCACACGACGGCGCGCTTGCCCGTGCGCGAGCCCCGCAGCCGCATCGACACCGCCTGCGCGGGCGGTCGCTCCTCGGGCGGGCCGGCCTCCTCGAACTTGCGCAGTCGCGTCACGGCGGCCTGGTATCGCGAGGCCATCCCGTCGTTGTAGGTGGCCTTCACCTTGAGTGTCGCCACGAGCTGCCTCAGCGCGGCGTGCTGCTCGTCCCAACGGCGCCGCAACTCGTCGAGCCGGGCGAAGCGCTCCTCGCGGGCCGCGTGGTAGCCCTCGAAGCTGCCCCCGTGCACCCATGCGGTGCTGCCCGCCGCACCGAGCTCGAGCGTCACGATGCGATCGGCCGCCCGGGCGAGCAGCTCCCGGTCGTGCGAGACGAGCAGCACCGTCTTGGGCGTCGCGCGCAGCTGCGCCTCGAGCCACCGCTTGCCCGGCACGTCGAGCGAGTTGTCGGGCTCGTCGAGCAGCAGCACCTGCTCGGGTCCGCGCAGCAGCGCCTCCAGCGCGAGCCGCTTCTGCTCGCCGCCCGAGAGGCTGCCGAGCTCCCGCCACTTCGCGCGCTCGTACGGAATCCCGAGGGCCGCCACCGTGCAGTGGTCCCACACGACCTCATGCTCGTATCCGCCCGCCTCGGCGTACTCGGCGAGCGCCGACGCATAGCGCATCTGGTTCGCCGTGTCGTCGAGATCGATGAGGGCGTCCTCGGATGCCTCGAGCTCGATCGCCGCCCGCCGGATCCGGGTCGGCGCGACCGACACGAGCAGCCCCCCGACGGTCTCGGGCGCGCCCTCGGCGGTGCGACCGGTACCCACGAACTGGTCCATCACGCCGAGACCGCCGTCCACCTGCACACTGCCCTCGTCGGGGCGCAGGTCGCCGCGGATGATCCGCAGCAGCGTCGACTTGCCGGCGCCGTTCGCGCCGATGAGGGCCGTGGTGGCGGCATCCGTCACCCGGAAGGAGAGGTCGGCGAGCAGCGGCCTGCCGTCGGGCAGGGAGAGGGAGACGCCGTTGACGTCGATGAAGCCCATGGATGCATCCGTTTCCGATTTCGCGGCGAGTGCCACGGCGGCCTCAGGGCAGCCGACCAGAATACACAGGCGGATGCCTCGCCGCGACGTCTGCGGCATGCTGGACTGATGCAGCGCGTCTCCGCCGACCCCATCGACGTCCTCCGCAGCCGCACGAGCGCGAAATGGCGGCTCTACTCCGCCGACGTGCTGCCGCTGCCCGTCGCCGAGATGGACTACCCACTCGCCGAGCCGATCGCGGAGGCGCTGCACGCCGCGATCCGCCGCTCGGACACGGGGTACCACTCCGGCAGCCGACACGTGGCCGAGGCGTTCAGCGGGTTCGCCGCGCGACGCCTCGGCTGGCACGTCGACCCGGCGCGCGTGACGTGCACGGGCGACGTGAGCATGGGCATCGTCGAAGTGCTCCGGCGGGTCACGTCGCCCGGAGACGGTGTCGTCATCACGCCGCCCATCTACCCGCCGTTCTTCGACCTCGTCACCGAGGCGGGCGGCACGGTCGTCGAGGTGCCGATGCTCGGCGGCATCGACGAGGGCTGGGAGCTCGACCTCGCCGGCATCGAGGCGGCCTTCGCGGGCGGCGCCCGGGCCATGGTGCTCTGCAACCCGCACAACCCGCTCGGCTCGGTGCCCGACCCGACGACGCTCGAGCGGCTCGCGGAGATCGCCGCGGACTTCGGGGCGACCGTCGTGAGCGACGAGGTGCACGGGCCGCTCGCGCAGCCCGAGTCGCCCTACACGCCGTTCCTCACGGTGTCGGACGCCGCGCGCGAGCACGGCATCGCCGTCACCAGCGCGAGCAAGTCGTTCAACATCCCCGGCCTCAAGTCGGCGCTCGTGGTCACGGCGAGCGAGCGCGGCGACCGGGTGCGCACGGACTTCCCGTACGAGGTCGAATGGCGCATGGGCCAGTTCGGCGCCATCGCCTCGATCGCGGCGTTCCAGGAGGGCGGCCCGTGGCTCGACGGCGTGCTCGCGAGCCTCGACGACAACCGCCGCCTGCTCGCGGAACTCCTCGCCGACGAACTCCCCGGCGTGCGATACCGGATGCCGCAGGCCACTTATCTCGCCTGGCTCGACCTGTCCGCGCTCGGGTGGGGCGACGACCCTGCCGCGTACGCGCTCGAGCACGCGAAGGTCGCGCTGCACAGCGGAACCGCATTCGGGGCATCCGTCGGACGCGGTCATGCGCGCCTCAACTTCGCCTGCTCGCCCGAGGTGCTCTCGGAGGCCGTGACGCGACTGGCGGACGCGCGCACGACCGCTCACTGAGCCCGTCGAAGGGAGCGCACCGCTCCCGATCGCTTCGACAGGCTCAGCGAACGAGCCTCACCTACCTGGTGTAGTTCGGCGCCTCCACGACGAACTGCACGTCGTGCGGGTGCGACTCCTTGAGGCCGGCGGGCGTGATGCGCACGAACCGGCCCTTCGCCTTCAGTTCGGAGATGTCGCGCGCGCCGACGTAGAACATCGACTGCCGGAGCCCGCCGACCAGCTGGTAGGCGACCGCCGAGACCGGCCCGCGGAACGGCACCTGCCCCTCGATGCCCTCGGGGATGAGCTTGTCGTCGCTCGGGACATCCGCCTGGAAGTAGCGGTCCTTCGAGTACGAGGTCTTCTCGCCCCGCGTCTGCAGGGCGCCGAGCGACCCCATGCCGCGATAGGTCTTGAACTGCTTGCCGTTCTGGAAGACGAGCTCGCCCGGGCTCTCGGCCGTGCCCGCGAGCAGCGACCCGAGCATCACCGTGTCGGCGCCGGCGACGAGCGCCTTCGCGATGTCGCCCGAGTACTGCAGTCCGCCGTCGGCGATGAGCGGAACCCCGGCCGGCTTCGTGGCCTTCGACGCCTCGTACACCGCGGTGATCTGGGGCACGCCCACGCCCGCGACGACGCGCGTCGTGCAGATGGAGCCGGGCCCCACGCCCACCTTCACGGCGTCGGCGCCGGCGTCCACGAGTGCCTGCGCACCCTCGCGCGTCGCGACGTTGCCGCCGATGATGTCGACCTTCGCGAACGACGGGTCGGCCTTGAGCCGGCGGATGATGTCGAGCACGCCCGCGCTCTCGCCGTTCGCCGTGTCGACCACGAGCACGTCGACGCCGGCGTCGCGCAGCGCCTCGGCGCGCTCCCACGCGTCGCCGAAGAAGCCCATGGCCGCACCCACGCGCAGACGCCCCTCGGCGTCCTTCGTGGCGTTCGGGTACTGCTCGGACTTGTCGAAGTCCTTCACGGTGATGAGGCCGGTGAGCCGTCCGGCGCCGTCGACGAGGGGCAGCTTCTCGACCTTGTGCTGAGCGAAGATCGCGATCGCCTCGTCGGGATCCATGCCGACGCGCCCCGTGATGAGCGGCATCTTCGTCATGACGTCGCGCACCAGCGTGGCGGGCTTCTCGAAGTCGGTGACGAACCGCATGTCGCGGTTCGTGATGATGCCCACGAGCACGCCCTCGCCGTCGACCACGGGCAGGCCGCTCACGCGGTAGGTCGCGCACAACCGATCGACCTCGGCGACGGTCGCGTCGGGCGTCGTCGTCACCGGGTTCGAGACCATGCCCGACTCGCTGCGCTTCACCCGGTCGACCATGTCGGCCTGCTCCTGGATCGAGAGGTTCCGATGCAGGATGCCGATGCCGCCCTGTCGGGCCATGGCGATCGCCATGCGCGCCTCGGTGACGGTGTCCATCGCCGCGGAGAGCAGCGGGGTCGCGACGTCGATGCGCCGCGTGAGCCGCGAGGTGGTGTCCGCCTCGCTCGGGATCACGTCGGTGTGACCTGGCAGCAGCAGGACGTCGTCGTACGTCAGCCCTGTGAATCCGAACGGATCAGCCTGATCCATGTCTCCCCTTCGCCTCCGGAACGGCCCCGGAAACTGGTGCGTGCCGGGATCCCTCAATGTTAAGCGAGTTTGCGCGCACGGCATTCCCCGGATAACAATCGAGGGCCGTTGTGAGCGCATGCGAAACACATGAGACATAATCGGCACGTACTGTCGACGACGTCGTCGAGAGCAAGCCCGGCCCGGTCGCCAAGAGCACCGGGACCCTTGGAGGTGCAGTGGAACCCACGCAATCAGTCGCCCACCGAACCCGCGGGAGGTGGCTCATCCTCCTCGGAATCCTCGTATCGGCACTCACTCTGTCCGGCATCGCAGCGTCCCCTGCGGTGGCGGACGAAGCGAGTACCGAGAGTTCCGAGCAGGAGGAGTTCGAGTACTTCTTCACCGGCAACGTGACGTTCGAGGACGAACCCATCGAGGGCGTCCGGATCTCCGTCGAAGGCGGTGGATTCGAGGCCGAGACCGAGACGGACGCCGACGGCAAGTGGCGCATCGGCGTGCCCGAGAAGACGGAGTACGAGGTCACGCTCGAC
Organism: Agromyces sp. H66; assembly: GCF_004959775.1. GTDB lineage: Bacteria > Actinomycetota > Actinomycetes > Actinomycetales > Microbacteriaceae > Agromyces. Next base: position 100,084 of record NZ_SJZG01000006.1, on the reverse strand, counting down.
GAGGACACCCTGCCCGAGGGCGTCGTCGTCGAAGAGGGCCAGTCGACCATCACCGCCGAGTTCGGCCTCACCAGCATCAAGGCCGTGAACTTCTTCCTCGGCGAGGGCCAGCGCGTCACGACCGACTTCGGCGCACAGGTGCTCATCCGGTTCATCAACGGCCTGAACTTCGGCCTGTTGCTGGCCCTGGCCGCGATCGGCCTGTCGCTCATCTTCGGCACCACCGGGCTCTCGAACTTCGCCCACGCCGAGATGGTCACGTTCGGTGCCCTGATGACCCTCACCTTCGGCGTCGACCTGGCCCTGCCGATCTGGCTCGCGATCCTCATCGCGATCGTGCTGAGCGCAGCACTCGGCTGGACGCTCGACGCGACCATCTGGAAACCCCTCCGCAAGCGCGGCGTCGGGCTCATCCCGCTGATGATCGTGAGCATCGGCCTCTCGCTCGCCGTGCGCTACGTCTACCAGTTCCTCTATGGCGGATCGACCAGGCAGCTGCCAGGGGCGACGATCCCCTCGGACATCCGGCTCGGCCCGGTGACCATGTCGTGGATCGACGTCGCGAGCATGATCACGAGCGTCGTGGTGCTCGGCGCCGTGGCGTACTTCCTGCTGCGCACGCGCATCGGCAAGGCGACCCGGGCCGTGTCCGACAACGCGAGCCTCGCCGCCGCGAGCGGCATCGACGTCGATCGCGTCATCCGGATCGTCTGGGTGATGGGCGCGGCCCTGGCCGGCCTCTCCGGCATCCTCTGGGCGTACTTCCGGCCCGGGGTCAGCTGGGACATGGGCTTCCAGATCCTGCTGCTCATCTTCGCCGCCGTCACGCTCGGTGGACTCGGCACGGCGTTCGGCGCCCTCGTCGGCGCCGTCGTCGTGGGGCTCTTCGTCGAGATGTCGACGCTCTGGCTCCCATCCGACATGAAGTACGTGGGTGCACTGATCGTGCTCATCCTCGTGCTGCTGTTCCGACCGCAGGGCATCCTCGGTCGCCGCGAGAGAATCGGATAGGGAGGACCGACCATGATCGACTGGACTGCGATCTTCTCCAACGCGGCGCAGGAGCTCATCAGCCCCACGACCGCCGCCTACGCCCTCGCCGCCCTCGGGTTGGCGATCCACTTCGGATACACGGGCCTCCTGAACTTCGGTCAGGCGGGCTTCATGGCCCTGGGTGCCTACGGTTACGCGATCTCCATCCTGACCTTCGGGTTCCCGGTGTGGGCGGCGGTGCTCGTGGGCGTCGGCGCGTCCATCGTGTTCGCCCTGATCCTCGGCATCCCGACCCTTCGTCTTCGAGCCGACTACCTCGCGATCGTGACGATCGCGGCGGCGGAGATCCTCCGACTCACCTTCACGACGAACACGTTCGCCTCCGTGACCGGCTCCGCGAGCGGGCTTCAGGGATACAAGACGGGCTTCGCCGAACTGAATCCGATCCCGCCGGGCACCTACGGCTTCGGGCCGTTCACGTACAACGCGTACGACTGGTGGATCCGCATCGTGGGTTGGTCGCTCGTCGTGATCTTCGCCATCGTCACCTGGCTCATCATGCGCAGCCCGTGGGGCCGTGTCATCAAGGGCATCCGCGAGGACGAGGACGCCGTGCGCGCCCTCGGCAAGAACGTCTACTCGTACAAGATGCAGAGCCTGATCCTCGGTGGTGTCTTCGGAACGCTCGCGGGCATGATCTTCATCCTGCCCCGATCGGTCGTACCCGCCAATTACCAGACCTCGCTCACCTTCTTCATCTACGCGATCCTGCTGCTCGGCGGGGCCGCCACGATCCTCGGGCCGGTCATCGGCTCGATGATCTTCTGGGTGCTGCTCTCGTTCTTCTCGGGCTTCGTCGCCCGAGCGGTGGCGGCGGGCTGGCTCCCGTTCATGACGCAGGTGCAGGCCGGTCAGCTCCGGTTCATCCTCGTCGGCGTCGCGATCATGCTGATCGTGATCTTCAGGCCTCAGGGCATCTTCGGAAACAAGAAGGAGCTGGCCTTTGTCAAGTGACACCACTCCCACGTCCACGCCGGTGAAGACCACCGGCCTCCACGTCGGCGACGCCGGCCCGGGCTGCCGAAAGGTCGACCCGATCCTCATCGCCGACGGCGTCAAGCGCAGCTTCGGCGGCCTCACCGCCGTCGACGTCGCACACGTCGAGGTCCCGCGCGGGGCGATCACCGCGCTCATCGGACCGAACGGTGCGGGCAAGACCACGTTCTTCAACCTGCTCACGGGATTCGACAGGCCCGACAGCGGCAAGTGGGAATTCGATGGCCGCTCACTCGCACACGTTCCCGCCTACCGGGTGGCGCGAATGGGCCTCATCCGCACGTTCCAGCTGACGAAGGCGCTCGGCCTGCTCACCGTGCTCGACAACATGAAGCTCGGGGCGAAGGGTCAGATCGGCGAGAACCTCTTCAGGTCGATCCTCCCGTTCCTCTGGCGCAAGCAGGATGACGAGATCGAGGCGAAGGCACTCGAGATCCTCGCCAGATTCAAGCTCGACGCCAAGAAGGACGACTACGCGGCGAGCCTGTCGGGCGGTCAGCGCAAGCTCCTCGAGATGGCGCGAGCGCTCATGAGCGACCCGATGCTCGTCATGCTCGACGAGCCGATGGCGGGCGTCAACCCGGCGCTCACCCAGTCGCTGCTCGACCACATCCTCGACCTCAAATCCCAGGGGATGACGGTACTGTTCGTCGAACACGACATGCACATGGTGCGACACATCGCCGACTGGGTCATCGTCATGGCCGAGGGACAGATCGTGGCGGAGGGCGATCCTCACACGGTCATGCAGGACCCGGCCGTGATCGACGCCTACCTCGGCGCCCACCACGACACCGACATCGGCGCGACCGACACCGGTCACGTCGAGGCGCTGAAGGAGCTCATCGATGACGAACAGTGAACCGACCGCGAACGCGGTACTCGACCGACCCACCGACGCGGTGGTCGAGGTCGACTCCGTCACGGCGGGCTACCTGCCCGGCGTGAACATCCTGAACTCGTGCTCCCTCCTCGCCAGGCAGGGCGAGCTCATCGGCATCATCGGGCCGAACGGTGCGGGCAAGTCCACGCTGTTGAAGGCGATCTTCGGACTCGTCAAGGTACGCGAGGGCGCGATCCGCCTCAACGGCGAGCCCATCACGAACCTCAAGGCGAACAAGCTCGTGGCGAAGGGCGTCGGCTTCGTGCCGCAGACGAACAACGTGTTCCCGTCGCTCACGATCCAGGAGAACCTCGAGATGGGCCTCTACCAGAAGCCCAAGGGCCTCAAGGAGCGACTCGAGTTCGTCGTCGACATCTTCCCCGAGCTCGGCAAGCGACTCGGCCAGCGTGCCGGTTCGCTGTCGGGTGGCGAACGGCAGATGGTGGCGATGTCGCGGGCGCTCATGATGGGGCCGCACGTGCTGCTGCTCGACGAGCCCTCCGCGGGCCTCTCACCGGTGCGGCAGGACGAGGCCTTCCTGCGCGTCAAGGAGATCAACCGCGCCGGCGTGACCACGATCATGGTCGAGCAGAACGCCCGTCGGTGCCTGCAGATCTGCGACCGCGGCTACGTGCTCGACCAGGGCAGGGACGCCTACACGGGCGCCGGCCGCGACCTCCTGAACGACCCGAAGGTCATCGGACTCTACCTGGGCACGCTCGGCCAGGACTGACCAAGGTTCACACCCGAGGGGGCGGATGCTGCGGCATCCGCCCCCTTCGTCGTACCCCGCCTCCGGCGGGGCGGCGGCACGTGCTCGCGGTGGCGGCGCGAGGTCAGCCCCGAGGTTCGGCCGCTGTTGGTATCGCCGCCGCCACCTGGGCGGGACGTCGCGCGGGGCGACGACCTCTTCTGCGGCGTCCGCCTTCTCCGCAACCCGGCCGAACACCCCGCACGCGCGAGAGGCGCTCCACACGGCGGATATACGATCGGGCGCGCCGGTCGAGCGCCCGACTCCTCGGGGTGGCGGATCGTATATCCGCAGTACCGGGCGCTAGGTGCTTCCTGGTTCCGTCCGACGGACGCCGTCGTGTGCCACGGCGTGCGGGCACGCGGAAGGGCCCCGACCGAGGTCGGGGCCCTTCCAGGCGACGCGTACTAGTTGATGCGCGTGTACGTGTTGTCGTCGCCGTACTCGTAGATTCCGATGGTCGCCTCGGTCGGGTCACCGTTCTCATCGAGGGTGATCGGGCCGGACGCGCCGTCGAAGTCGATCTGCTCTCCTTCGGCGAGCAGCGCTGCGGCGTCGGCGAAGGTCGAGACCGTCTCACCGTCGCCCGAGCCGCCCGACACCTGGCGCAGGTACTCGGCGATGTCGGCACCTTCGGTGCTGTTCGCCGCGTACGCCGCAAGGGCGATCAGCATGGTCGCGTCGTACGACTCGGGACCGTAGCTGAAGTCGGCCAGGTTCGGGTCGACGGCGAGCATGCGCTCACGGAAGTCGTCTTCCAGCGCCGGACCGGGCAGCGTGCCCTTCGCGCCGGTGATCAGGCCGGGCGCGAAGTCCGCGCTGTAGTCGGACAGGTTGCCGTCGACGAAGTAGAGCTGACCGCCGGGGTACCCCGAGCCGACGAGCGCCGGCACGACGACCTTCGCCTCGTCGAACGTGATGACCGCGACGGCGTCGGGGTTCGCGGCCTTGATGGCCGAGAGCTGCGCGTCGAAGTTCGAGTCACCCGTGTTGAAGAGCTCCTCGGCGACGACCTCGCCACCGGCCGCCTCGAACGACTCCTTCGTCGCGGCCGCAAGGCCGGTGCCGTAGGGGTCGTTCAGGACGAGCATGCCGAGCGTCGAAGCGCCGTCGGCGGCGATCTGGTTGCCGAGCACCTCGCCCTGGAGCAGGTCGGACGGAGCCGTACGGAAGTACAGGCCGTTGTCGTCGTAGTCCGTGAAGTCGGGCGACGTGTTCGCCGGCGAGAAGTGCACGACACCGGCGGCGGTGATCTGGTCGATGACCGTGAACGACACACCCGACGAGGCGGCGCCGACGATGGCCGAGACGTCCTGCGAGAGCAGGTCGGTCACCGAGACGGTCGCGATGTCGGTCGTGGTGTCACCGGAGTCGCGGTAGACGACCTCGATGGTCAGGCCCAGGTCGGCCTCGTTGATCTCCTGCGCCGCGAGTGCGACACCGGCCTCCTCGGGCGGCCCGAGGAAGGCGAGCGTTCCACTCTGCGGAAGGATCGTGCCGATCTTCAGGGTCAGGTCTCGTTCGCCGGCCTCGATCGGCAGGGCGTCGCCGGTCTCAGCCGGCTCCTCCGATTCGGCCGGGGCCGGGCTACCCGTGCTGCACGCGGTGAGGAGGAGGGCACTGACGCCGGCGAGGGCGACCCCCGTCCATGCTGCGCGAGCCGAGCGCGAGGCCTTGGCCTTCGCGAATACGCTCATGTTGCTCCTTGGGACTGAAGGATTGGTACACAAATCAGCGTCTGCTGACGCCGTGTTTTGACAGTATTGCGCCCCCAAGGTGGAAACAAGTCGAGGCGGTCACAACCGTGTAACGCCGCCGGAATCGTTACCTCCCCGACACCTTCCCGCCGGAACGCGCACGGAATCGCCGTCACGACGGTGCCTTTCGGCAGATTCTCGCGTCGCGACCCGAGGCGCTCCCGACCGGGCTCCGGGAGCGCTCAGATCGGCTCGAGAGCCGCCCGCCTGGTCGCACGGACGCCGCGCACGAGGTCGAACGTGAGCACGATGAGCGCGAGCCAGACGAGGGCGAACCCGATCCAGCGCTCGAGCGGCATCGGCTCTCCGAGCACCACCACCCCGACGAGGAACTGGATGAACGGCGCGAAGTACTGGATGAACCCCATGTAGATGAGCGGAAGCCGTCGCGAGGCCGACGCGAAGAGCAGCAGCGGCACCGCCGTCACGGCACCCGCCGAGAGCAGGAGGATCGTGTGCCAGACGCTCACCGTGCCGATCGTGAGGCCCGTGGTCATCGCGACGAACACGAGCTGGGCGACCGCGAGCGGCGCGAGCCACATGGTCTCGATCGTGAGCCCCGACACCGCGTCCACCTTCGGCCCGACGCGCTTCTTGATGAGCCCGTAGAAGCCGAACGAGAACGCGAGCACGAGCGCGATCCACGGCAGCTGCCCGTGGCCGAGCGCGAGCACGACGACCGCGACGATCGAGATGCCGACGGCGATCCACTGGGTCGCGTTGAGGCGCTCGCGCAGCACGAGCACCCCGAGGAAGACGGTGACGATCGGGTTGATGAAGTACCCGAGCGCCGCCTCGACGACCTGCTCGGTGAGCGCCGCGTAGACGTAGGTCTGCCAGTTCAGGAAGATGAGGACGCCGGCCAGGCCCATCGTCAGCGCGACCCGACGATCGCGAAGCAGGGCGACGAACGGTCGCCAGGTGCGCGTCACGCCGATGAGGAACGCACAGAACACGAGTGAGAGCAGCACGCGCCAGGCGACGATCTCGAACGGGCCCGACGGTGCGAGCGCGATGAAGTAGACGGGCAGGAATCCCCACAACCCGTACGCCGCGATCGCGAACGCGAGTCCCGAGCGGCTCACCGCCCCGTGAGAGGAGTCCGGTGCTGGGGTCACGACGTCAGGGCGGTTCGACACCGGTCCACGATACGCCTGCATCGCGGCCCGGATGCGACGAGGCCCGGATGCCGCAGGGGCATCCGGGCCTCGGATCGGTTCGTGTCGACTAGCGCACGACGACCGCGAGCACGTCGCGAGCCGACAGGACGAGGTAGTCCTCGCCGCCGAACTTCACCTCGGTGCCGCCGTACTTCGAGTAGATGACCTTGTCGCCGACGGCCACGTCGAGCGGGACCCGGTTGCCGTTGTCGTCGATGCGGCCGGGGCCGACCGCCACGACCTCGCCCTCCTGGGGCTTCTCCTTGGCGGTGTCGGGGATCACGAGACCCGACGCGGTGGTCTGCTCTGCCTCGACCTGCTTGATGACGATGCGATCCTCGAGCGGCTTGATGGAAACCGACACGGTTGACCCCTTCTCTAGTTGAAGAAACTGTCTTGACCAAGACTGATTAGCAGCCTCACTGCGAGAGTGCTAAAGCGAGTCTAGGGGCGATTTGGCACTCGTGCAACGTGAGTGCCAGCCGTCGTCGCTCAGTGCTAGCGTGGCCGGGTGGATCGCGCGGAGCTCGTCGAACTGCTGTCCCCCGAGGGCCTGCGGCTGCTCGACGGCCTGCCCGAATGGGATTCGAAGGCGGACATCGTGCGCACGGTCGCCGCGCTCCGGCATGCGGGTCATCCGCCGGGCCTCGTCGCGACCGTCCTCAGCCAGTCCAAGCTGCGCGCGAAGGCCCGTGCGAAGTTCGGCGAGTTCGCCTCGCGCATGCTGTTCACCGAGGCCGGACTCGAACAGGCCACGCGGCTCAAGGTCGCCGCGCTGCACGCCGGCCGGTTCGCACGGGCGGGCATCGGCCACGTCGCCGACCTCGGATGCGGCATCGGCGGCGACGCCCTCGCCCTGGCCGCGATCGACCTGGAGGTCACCGCCGCCGACGCCGACGAGGTGACGGCGGCGATCGCGACCTACAACCTGACGCCGTTCCCGAAGGTCCGGGTGCTCCACGCACGCGCCGAGGATGTCCCGCTCGGGGGTATCGGCGGGGCCTGGCTCGACCCCGCACGCCGGACGACCTCGGGTGGCACCACGAGGCGGCTGGCGGATGCCGCGGACTACTCCCCCGGCCTCGATTTCGCGTTCGGGCTCGCCGATCGCATGCCCGTCGGGGTGAAGCTCGGGCCGGGCACCGATCGAGGCGTCATCCCGGCCGCGGCGGAGGCGCAGTGGGTGTCCGTCGACGGCGACGTCGTCGAGCTCGTGGTGTGGCTCGGCAGCGTCGCTCGGCCGGGAATCCGGCGCGCGGCCCTCGTGATCCGCGACGATCGCGCCGCCGAGCTCACCGCCGGAGGCGACAGCGAGGACGCTCCCGTCGGTCCGATCGGCGACTACCTGTACGAACCCGACGGCTCGGTGATCCGCGCGCGCCTCATCGGAGACCTCGCCCGTACGAACGGCGCCTGGATGGTCAGCGCGGGCATCGCGTACCTCACCGCCGACGCGCCGTTCGACTCGCCGTTCGCTCGCGGGTTCCGGGTGCTCGAGCGCCTGCCCGCCGACGAGCGGCACCTGCGTCAGGCACTCGCGGCGCGGGGCATCGGAACGCTCGAGATCAAGAAGCGCGGTGTCGACGTGGATCCGGCGGCGCTGCGCACCCGCCTCAAGCTCCGCGGCGACGAGCGTGCGACGATCGTGATCACCCGCGAAGAGGGCCGACACGTCGCGCTGCTCGTCGAACGGCTCTGAGGCTTCGACGCACCAGCGCTCAGCGCGGCAGGGCGCCGAAGACGATGGCGTAGTAGCCGATCCACACGGCCGCGAAGACGAGCCCCGCGATGCCGGTGCCGATGCCCACGAACGCGAGCGTGCGTCCCTCCTCCTCGCGGCGGAGGCCGAGCACGCCGAAGACGATGGCCGCGATCGAGAGCGGGAGCATCCAGCCCACGAAGAGCGACGCCAGTGCCCCGATGGTGCCCACGACGGCGGCGACCCAGCTGAACACGCGACGCTGCTGCGTCTCCTCCTCGACGGCGGCGGATGCTTCGTCGCCGTACGTCGGGCGATGCACGACCAGCAACTGGCCGGTCGGCAGCGATCGCAGCTCGCCGGTGTCGAAGGGCACCTCGAACTCCCGGGCCGCAGGCTCGGCCCGGCTGGGGCCGGCAGCCGGCGGTGCTGCATCCGCGCCGGCTCCGCCGGGCGAACGCTCGGGGGTCTCGCCCTCGGGCGAGACCCCCTCGCGATCAGACATCATCGACCTCAGTAGGAGTAGTCGTAGTACGAGACGCTCGCGAGCGCGATGCTCCAGAAGACGATCGAGAGCAGGGCGATCGCGATGCCGACGAATCCGAGGATGATACCCGTGAGCCACATGCCCTTGGCGGCCGGCTCCTTCTTCCTGCCGAGGAAGCCGAGCACGACGGCGGCGGCCGGGATGATCAGCTGCATGATGCCGCCCACGATCGGGATGAACACCACGAAGAACCCGACGAGGCCCACGATGCCCGCGATGAGCGAGATCAGGCTGAGCACGGGCGTGGGCTTCGCGGGCCCGGCGGTTCCGTAGGCGGGGGCCACGTAGCCGGGCTGCGACGCCGCGGCGGGCGCGCCGTAGGCGCCGGGCGGCGGCGGCGGAGGCGGTGTCGCGGCGCCGTAGCTCGGCGCGGCGGGCGGAGCCGGCGGCTCCGTCGCGGCGCCGTAGCTCGGTGCGGCAGGCGGAGCCGGCGGCTCCGGGGCCTCGGGCGCGCCCGGTACCCCGGGAGTCTCGGGGTACGACGGGGTCTCGGGGTAGGACGGCTCCGACGGCGTCGGCAAGCCCGGCTCGGGCTCCGAGGGGAACGTCGGCTCCTCGGGAGCCGGAACGGTCGGCTCCTCGGGTGCCGGAACGGTCGGCTCCTCGGGTGCCGGGACGCCGGGTTCCTCGGGCGTCCTGGGTGCGTCGGGGTTGTTCGGGTCGCTCATGGCGTTCGGCCTTTCCTGAAGTCGGAGAGTTCGGTGTGCGATCAGTAGGTCGTGATGTAGCCGGCCTGCCAGAGCGAGGCGAACACCGCGAAGAACAGGATCGTGACGATGATCGAGAGCACGATGCCCACGTAGCCGATGATGAGGCCCGCGACGGCCATGCCCCGGCCCTGCTCGCCGGTCTTCTTGATCTGGCCGAGCGAGATGTGGCCGCAGATGATGCCGACGAGGAAGCCGATGCCCGAGACGAGGCCGATGAGCGAGGCCACGAGCGAGACGATCGCGAGCGTGTTGGTCTTCGCGCCCGTCGGCGGCGCGGCCTGGCCATAGGCCGGCTGGGTGCCGTAGGCGGGTGCGGGCGGCGGCACTGCGGCGCCGGGCTGGTCGGGAAGGTTCGGATCGGTCACGGTCGTGGGTCCCCTCGATGCTGTGGATTTCGTCGCCGCGTCGCGCGGCGACGGTGGGATGCCGGCGTTCCAGGCGCGGCATCCGCTCACTACGTTGCACACACTATCGCGGCACGTGCGCCACCGACAGCCTCACGCGCAGGCTCGTTACGCTTGGATATCGGTGACCGGAAGTGTCGAGTCGGCGCCGAAGTCGATCGACGACGGCGGATGCCCCGCCATGATGAGCTGCGCGCCGAGCTCGGCGATCATGGCGCCGTTGTCGGTGCAGAGCGAGAACGGCGGGATCCGCAGCGCGATGCCCGCCGCGGCGGCGCGCTCCTCGGCCACCTCGCGGAGCCGCGCGTTCGCGACCACCCCACCGCCCAGGAGGAGGCGCGGCACGCCGAGGTCGGTGCATGCCGCGACGGCCTTGCCGACGAGCACGTCGACGACGGCCTCGCGGAAGCTCGCCGCGACGTCCGCGAGGGGGATCGGCTCGCCCGCGGCCTCACGCTGCTCCACCCAGCGCGCCACCGCCGTCTTCAGCCCGGAGAAGCTGAAGTCGTACCGGTGCGCCGCGAGGTCCTTCGGCTGCGTGAGCCCCCGCGGGAAGCGGATCGCGTTGGGGTCGCCGCCGATCGCGACGCGGTCGATCTCGGGTCCGCCCGGATACGGCAGGCCGAGCAGGCGCGCCACCTTGTCGAAGGCCTCGCCGGCCGCGTCGTCGATGGTCTCGCCGAGCAGCTCGACGTCGGAGACCAGGTCGCGCACGAGGAGGAGCGACGTGTGGCCGCCCGAGACGAGCAGCGCCACGGTCGGCGTCTCGAGCGGCGCCTCGTGGTCGAGCAGGTCGGCGCCGACGTGGCCGACGAGGTGGTTCACGGCGTAGAGCGGCCGGTCGAGCGCCACAGCAAGCGCCTTCGCGGCGCCGACGCCCACCATGAGGGCGCCCGCGAGGCCCGGTCCGTTGGTGACGGCGATGGCGTCGACGTCGGCGAGTTCGATGTCGGCCTCGGCGAGCGCGGATGCGAGGGTCGGACCCAGCGCCTCGAGGTGCGCACGCGCGGCGACCTCGGGCACGACGCCGCCGTAGCGCGCGTGCTCCTCCATCGACGAGGCGATGACGTTGGCGAGCAGCTCGGTGCCGCGCACGACGCCGACGCCGGTCTCGTCGCACGACGTCTCGATGCCGAGCACGAGAGGCGCGTCGCGGTTCATGCGCTCGCTCCGGACCCGGATGCCGCGGGGCTGGTCACTGCCGGGGGCACCTCGAGTCGCATCGAGATGGCGTCGACGCCATCGGGCTGGTAGTACCCCCGGCGCACGCCGATCTCCTCGAACCCGAGCGAGTCGTACAGCTCACGGGCGATCGCGTTGTCGGCGCGCACCTCGAGGAAGAGCTCGGCGAGGTGACGGCGGCGGGCCTGCGTGATGAGGGCGTGCATGAGCCCGCGGCCGAGCCCGATGCCGCGTGCGAACGGTGCGACGGCGATGGTCTGGATGTCGCCCTGCGCGCTCCCCGACGGCGCGAGCAGGCCGGCGTAGCCGTGCAGGCGCCGGTCGGGATCATCCTCCTCGTCGTCGACGGCCACGAGGTAGTAGCCGTGGGGGCTCTCGAGCTCGCGGCGCATGGCGTCCTCGGGCCAGGCGTCGTTCACGAAGGTCTCGCGCTCGAGGCGCATGATCGCGTCGAGGTCGGCGGGCTTCGCCCGGCGCATGAGCACGCTCATCGCAGCACCCGCTTCCCGGCCGAGGGCGTGACGTCGGGCGCCCGCAGGTAGAGCGGCGCGTCGTCTGCGAGCGGGAGGCGCCCGGTCGCGTACGCCAGCTCGGCGAGCATGCCGATGGCGGCCGCCGGCACGACGGCCGAGTCGAGGCGGATGCCCCGTGCGCCCGGCACGTCGTCGCGCGGCACGAGCCGAGGGCCATCCGTTCGCACGGGAAGCCCGTCGCCGTCGAGCCGGTCGTACTCGGAGATCGCGAACTCCCGGCGACGCGCGTCGGTGACGACCTGGAGCGCCCCGCCACCGCCGTCGCGGTACCAGGACCACGCGATCGCGTCGTGGCTCACGACGGGGACGAACGGCTTCGCGATGCCGAGCGCGAAGGCGTGCGCGGCGGCGATGCCGACGCGGAGGCCGGTGAAGGGTCCGGGGCCCATGCCCGCCGCGACGCCCGAGAGGTCGCTTGCCCGGACGCCCGCAGACGCCAGGGCGTCGCGGATGAATCCGCCCACGACCTCGGCGTGGCGCATGGTGTCGACGGTGCCCGTCTCGGCGAGGCTGCGCAGCTCGCCACTGGCCGCGTCACGGTCGACGACGGCGACGCTCGTGCCCGTCGAGGTGTCGATCGCGAGGAGCATGGGATCCAGCCTACTGGCCGGTGTCGAACCGACTCCCCGCCCAGCGGGGGCCGTGACCGCGCACCTCGAGGACGCGCGGCTCGTCGGCGCCGAGCAGCTCCGCGTCGGAGGCATCCGACATCGTGTCCGTGCTGGCGCCGGCGCCCTCGGGGCGCTCGATGACGATGTCGAGCCACGATTCGGCGACGTCGTCGAGGAGTCCCGCGCCCCACTCGACGACGACCACGGCATGGGCGAAGTCGAGGTCGAGGTCGTCGAGGAGCTCGGGGGTGCCGAGCCGGTAGGCGTCCACGTGCACGAGCGGCGGTCCGCCGACGAGGCTCGGATGCGTGCGTGCGAGCACGAACGTGGGGCTCTGCACGGGCCCGCGAACGCCGAGGCCCTCGCCGATGCCGCGGGTGAGCGTCGTCTTGCCCGCCCCGAGCGGGCCCGTGAGCACCACGAGGTCGCCCGCGCGGAGGCTCGCACCGAGCTCGCGCCCGAACCCCTCCATGGCGGCGGTGTCGGGGATCTCGATGCGCATCACGCACCGCCCACGTAGGTGCGCGGCACGCGCGGGCCGATGCGGGTGACGATCTCGTAGCCGATGGTGTCGGCGGCGTCGCCCCAGTCGTCGGCCGACGGCGCACCGGTCGCGGGGTCGCCGAAGAGCACGACCTCGTCGCCGACCGCCACGGCGTCGTCGCCGACGTCGACGAGGAACTGGTCCATGGCGATGCGTCCGACGATCCGGCGTCGCGCGCCGGCGAGGCGGACGTCGGCCCGACCGGACGCCTGTCGGGGCACGCCGTCGGCGTAGCCGAGCGGCACGAGCGCGAGCGTCGTGGGCCGCTCGGCGCGCCAGACGTGCCCGTACGAGACCCCGGTGCCCGCGTCGATGCGGCGGACGGCCGCGACGCGACCGCGGAGCGTCATCGCCGGCCGCAGGCCGAGGTCGGCGGCCGTCGTGCCGTCGCCGAACGGCGGGATGCCGTAGATGCCGATGCCGAGGCGCACGAGGTCGTACCGGGACTCGGGCCGGCGCAGCGCGCCCGCGGTCGACGCGATGTGCCGCACCTCGGGGGCGAGTCCGGCGTCGGATGCCGCGGCGAGCGCGGTCTCGAAGGCGGCGAGCTGCGCGGCATCCTCCTCGGCCGACGTGTTCGCGAGGTGGCTGAAGATGCCGCGCACGCCGAGGCGACCCGCGCGTTCGTGGCGGGCGGCCGCCGCGACGGCCTCGGCCCACGCCTCGGGTGCGATGCCGTTGCGGCTGAGGCCCGTGTCGATCTTGAGGTGCACGTGGGCGGGCCGGCCGACCGAGGCCGCGGCCGCCGCGATGGCCTCGAGCTGGTCGAGCGACGAGACGCCCAGGTCGACATCGCGCTCGACGGCGGTGGCGAACGGGGCGTCGGGATCGTGCAGCCAGGCGAGGACGGGCGCGCGGATGCCCGCGTCGCGGAGCGCCGCGGCCTCGGCGAGGTCGGCGACGCCGAGCCACGACGCGCCCCCGGCGAGCGCGGCGAGCGCGACCGGCACCGCCCCGTGCCCGTACCCGTCGGCCTTCACGACGGCCATGGCGCGCGCGGGTGCCGCGAGCCGGGCGAGGTGGGCGACGTTGTCGCGGATCGCGTCGAGGTCGACGACGGCCTCGCGGAACGGTCGTGCCGCGGCATCCCCCGTCCGGCCGCCCGCGCTCACGCGACGCCCCGCTCGGATTCGAGCACGACGAACGCGCTGGCGATGCCCGCGTCGTGGCTCATGGAGAGGTGCACGCGATCGATGCCGAGCTGTCGGACGTGCTCGGCGAGCCCGCCCGACAACTCGAAGTCGGGATTCCCATCGGCATCCTGCACCACGCGCATCTCGTGCCACCGGATGACCGCGTGTCCGCCGAGCGCCTTGATGAGCGACTCCTTCGCGGCGAATCGTGCGGCGAGCGACCGCGCCGGGCGGTCCCGTTCGCTCTCGGCGAACAGGCGCTCCACGAGGCCCGGGGTGCGCGCGATCGAACGCTCGAAGCGCGCGATGTCGACGACGTCGATGCCGATGCCGACGATCACCGCGCCTCCCGACCCAGGGCCGCCCGGCTCATTCCACCGTCACGGACTTCGCGAGGTTGCGCGGCTGGTCGACGTCGAGGCCCTTCGCCTGCGCCAGCTCCATGGCGAAGATCTGCAGCGGAACCACGGCCAGCAGCGGTTCGAAGAGCGGCGCCGCGAGCGGAATGCGCAGCACCTCGTCGGCGAACGGCAGCACCGCGGCATCGCCTTCCTCGGCGATCGCGATGACGCGGGCCCCGCGGGCGCGGATCTCCTGGATGTTCGAGACGACCTTCGGGTGCAGGTTCGCCGAGCCCCGGGGGCTCGGCACCACGACGAAGACGGGCTGGCCCGGCTCGATGAGGGCGATCGGGCCGTGCTTGAGCTCGCCGGCGGCGAAGCCCTCGGCGTGGATGTAGGCGAGCTCCTTGAGCTTCAGGGCACCCTCGAGCGCGATGGGATAGCCGACGTGGCGCCCGAGGAAGAGCACCGAGCGGGTGTCGGCCATCCAGTGCGCCAGCTGCTCGACGCGCTCGGCCTGCTCGAGCACGGTGCGGAGCTTCTCGGGCACCGCCTGCAGTTCGGCCAGTTGCGCCTCGAGCTCCTCGGTGCCGAGCGTGCCGCGCACCCGGGCGAGGTGGAGCCCGAACAGGTAGAGGGCGGCGATCTGCGCGACGAACGCCTTGGTCGAGGCCACCGCGACCTCGGGACCGGCGTGCGTGTAGACGACCGCGTCGGATTCGCGCGGAATGGTCGCACCCTGCGTGTTGCAGATCGAGATCGTGCGCGCGCCCATCTCCCGCGCGTACTTCACCGCCATCAGCGTGTCCATGGTCTCGCCCGACTGGCTGATCGACACGACGAGCGTGTCGGCGTCGAGCACGGGCTCGCGGTAGCGGAACTCGTGACTGAGCTCCACCTCGACGGGCACGCGCGCCCACTGCTCGATGGCGTACTTCGCGACCATGCCCGCGTAGGCGGCGGTGCCGCACGCGATCACCGTGATGCGGCGGATCGCCCGCAGCTCGTCATCGCCGAAGTCGGCGAGCTCCGGGATCACGACCCGGCCGTCGACGACGCGGCCGAGGAGCGTGTTCGAGACCGCCTCGGGCTGCTCGGACACCTCCTTGCGCATGAACGAGGACCAGCCGCCCTTCTCGGCCGCCGACGCGTCCCACGCGACGTCGAACGGCTCGACCTCCACGGCGCCGCCCGTGAAATCCGTGACGGTCACGTCGTCGGCGGTGATCGTGACGATCTGGTCCTGGCCGATCGCGACCGCGCGCTTCGTGAACTCGACGAAGGCCGCGACATCCGACCCGAGGAAGTTCTCGCCGTCGCCGAGGCCGATGACGAGCGGGGAGTTGCGCCGCGCGCCGACCACGACGCCGGGCTGGTCGCGGTGCACGGCGAGCAGGGTGAACGCGCCGTCGAGGCGTGAGACGGTGGCCCGGAACGCCTCGGTGAGCTCACCGATGCGCCGGTACTCGCGGCCGAGGAGGACGGCCGCCACCTCGGTGTCGGTCTCGCTCTCGAACGCGAAGCCCTCGGCGAGGAGCTCGTCCTTCAGTTCCGCGAAGTTCTCGATGATGCCGTTGTGGATGAGCGCGAGCCGCCCCTCGTCGCCGAGGTGCGGGTGCGCGTTCCGGTCGGTGGGACCGCCGTGGGTGGCCCAGCGGGTGTGACCGATGCCGGTGCCGCCGCGATGGAGGGGCGTCGCCTCGAGGTCGTCGGCGAGCACCTGGAGCTTGCCCGCCCGCTTCGCCGTCTCGATGACCCCGTCGTCGTCGACGATCGCCACCCCCGCCGAGTCGTATCCGCGATATTCGAGGCGGCGAAGGCCTCCCATGAGCACGTCGAGGCTGTTGCGCTCTCCGACGTATCCGACGATTCCACACATGGAGGCGATTCTAGTGTCGCGCCGCTGTGCACCCGCCGCGTGCGTGCACACGGATGGCCTCGCCGGTCGACACTAGACTGTCACGGTGCTGGATCCGCAGAGCCCGACGCCGCCGACCGCGCAGATCACGCCGTTCATCGAGCTCGATCGAGCGAGCTGGGCGGCCCTGGCCCCGTCGATGCCGTCGCCGCTCCGGGAGACCGAGATCGTGCAGCTGCGCGGCCTCGGCGAACCCCTCGACCTCCGTGAGGTCGCCGAGGTCTACCTGCCGCTCAGCCGCCTGCTCAACCTCTACGTCGGCGGCACGAAGTCGCTGCACGACGTCACGAGCGAGTTCCTCAGGACGAGGCCCGAGCCCACGCCGTTCGTGATCGGCGTGGCGGGATCGGTCGCCGTCGGCAAGTCCACCATCGCGCGCCTGCTCCGCGAGCTCCTCGCGCGGTGGGAGCACACGCCGCGCGTCGAGCTCGTGACCACCGACGGATTCCTCTTCCCGAACGCCGAACTCGAGCGGCGCGGCCTGATGGGGCGCAAGGGGTTCCCCGAGTCGTACGACCGGCGGGCGCTCCTCCGGTTCGTGAGCGAGGTGAAGGCCGGTGCGGCCGCGGTGCGGGCACCGTTCTACTCGCACCTCGCGTACGACATCGTGCCCGACGCGCGGATCACGGTGCGCCGGCCCGACGTGCTGATCATCGAGGGCCTCAACGTGCTGCAGCCGCCGGGGCCGGGGCATCGGCTCGCGGTGAGCGACCTGTTCGACTTCACGATCTACGTCGATGCCCGCACCAGCGACATCGCCAGGTGGTACGAGGAGCGGTTCCTGAAGCTCCAGCGCGGTGCGTTCTCGAACCCGCGCTCGTACTTCCACCGGTATGCCAGCCTCACCGAGGACGAGGCCCGCCAGCGCGCCCGCGAGATCTGGCATTCCATCAACGAGCCCAACCTGCTGCAGAACATCCGGCCCACGCGGTCGCGCGCGTCGCTCGTGCTGCGCAAGAGCGCCGACCACACGGTGTCGAGCGTCCTGCTGCGCAAGCTCTGAGCGCTCCGCGGAGCGGCGCCCGCGTTCAGGACGCGGTGCCTGACCCGAGTCGCTGCCTGACCACCTCGGCGAGCGCCGCGGCATGGCGTTCGGCCGTCTCCTGCTCGGCCGCCTCGACCATGACGCGTACCATCGGCTCGGTGCCCGACGGCCGCAGGAGCACGCGACCCGAGTCGCCCAGCTCCGCCTCGGCCGCAGTCACGGCGGCGGCGATCTCGGCGTCGTCGTGCAGCGCGTTGTGGTCGACGCCGCGCACGTTCACGAGCACCTGCGGGTACACCGTCATGACCGACGCCAGCTCGGCCAGCGACTTGCCCGTGCGGTTCAGCTCGGCGGCGAGGTGGAGCCCCGTGAGCACTCCGTCACCGGTGGTCGCGAACTCGGTCATGATCACGTGGCCCGACTGCTCGCCGCCGAGCGCGAGGCCCTCCGCGGCGAGCGCCTCGAGCACGTAGCGGTCGCCGACCTTGGTCTCGACGACGCGGATGCCGTGCTCGGCCATGGCCCGGCGCAGGCCGAGGTTCGACATGACGGTGACCACGAGGGTGTCGTCGGTGAGTCGTCCGCGCTCGTGCATCGACAGCGCGAGGATCGCCATGATCCGGTCGCCGTCGACGACGTTGCCCTCGGCATCGACGGCCAGGCAACGGTCGGCGTCGCCGTCGTGGGCGATGCCGAGATCGGCACCGTGCTCGAGCACGGCCGCGCGAAGGGGCTCGAGGTGCGTGGAGCCGATGCCGTCGTTGATGTTCATGCCGTCGGGATCGGCGCCGATGACGACGACCTCGGCGCCCGCGTCGCGGAACGTCTCGGGCGACACGCCCGCCGCCGCGCCGTGGGCGCAGTCGAGCACGACCTTGAGCCCCTCGAGCCGGTTCGGCAGCGTGCTCAGCAGGTGCACGACGTAGCGGTCCTCGGCGTCGGCGAATCGTTGGATGCGGCCGACGCCGTCGCCCACCGGCGCGAGCTTCTGACGGCCGAGGAAGGACTCGATGCGGTCCTCGACCTCGTCGGGCAGCTTGGTGCCCCCGAACGAGAAGAACTTGATGCCGTTGTCGGGCGCCGGGTTGTGCGACGCCGAGATCATCACGCCGAAGTCGGCGCCGATCGAGTCGATGAGGAACGCGGCCGCCGGCGTGGGAATGACGCCCGCGTCGAGCACGTCGACACCGGAGCTCGCGAGGCCGGCCGAGACGGCCGCGGTGAGGAACTCACCGGAGACGCGAGGGTCGCGCGCGACGACGGCGACCGGGCGGCGACCGGCCGCCCGGAGCTCGTCGGCGTGGCGCCCCTGCGTGAGCACGGCGGCAGCCGCCTGGGCGAGGCCCAGAGCCAGGTCAGCCGTGAGATCACGGTTGGCGAGGCCCCGGACCCCGTCGGTTCCGAAGAGCCGAGGCATACGGAGAACCGGAGGCCCGGATCAGCGCTTCGAGAACTGGGGCGCCTTGCGGGCCTTCTTGAGGCCGGCCTTCTTGCGCTCGATGACGCGCGCGTCGCGCGTGAGGAAGCCGGACTTCTTCAGCGTCGGGCGGTTGTTCTCGCGGTCGATCTCGTTGAGCGCACGCGCGATCGCGAGCCGCAGCGCGCCGGCCTGGCCCGAGGGGCCGCCGCCGGTGATGCGGGCGATCACGTCGTACGAGCCCGAGAGCTCGAGCACCGTGAACGGGTCGGTGATGAGCTGCTGGTGCAGCTTGTTCGGGAAGTAGTCCGCGAACTCACGGCCGTTGACCGTGATGGTGCCGGCGCCGGGCACGACGCGCACGCGCGCGATGGCCTGCTTGCGGCGGCCGACGGCTGCGCCCGAGACGTTGAGCACGGGGCGCGGGGTGGCCGGAGCCGCCTCGGGGGCGCTCTCGGTGGTGTAGCTCTCGGGAGCCGCTTCGATCTGGTCTGCGATCTTCGCCATGGTGGTGTGAATCCTTATTTCGAGAACGTCGAGTGCGCCGGAGTTACTGGGCGACCTGGGTGAGGGTGTACGGCTTCGGCTGCTGGGCCGCGTGCGGGTGCTCCGGTCCGGCGTAGACCTTCAGCTTCTTCAGCTGCTGGCGGCCGAGCGAGTTCTTGGGGAGCATGCCGCGGATCGCCTTCTCGACGGCGCGGACGGGGTTCTTCTCGAGGAGCTCGGCGTAGCCGACGGCCTTGAGTCCGCCCGGGTAACCGGAGTGGCGGTAGGCCTTCTTCTGCTCGAGCTTCTGGCCGGTGAGGGCCACCTTGTCGGCGTTGACGATGATGACGAAGTCGCCGGTGTCGACGTGGTTCGCGAAGATCGGCTTGTGCTTGCCGCGGAGGAGCGCGGCCGAGTGGCTCGCGAGTCGGCCGAGCACGATGTCGGTCGCGTCGATGACGACCCAGTCGCGCTGGATCTCGTTCGACTTCGGGGTGTAGGTGCGCGTCACGGAAGTGCTGCTTTCTGATCGAGTGAGGAGTTCGTGAATCCCGCTCCGGGGGGTGTTCGGCCGCTCACGCGTTCGAACGCCCGGGTGGAGGGCTCAACATCGGGCGCCGACGCAGACGGCGGCACCAAAGAGACAGCCTAGCCGACGATGCCTTCGGTGTGCAATTCGCGTCGTGCCCTGGTCTGCACCGCGCGCGCCTCGAGTTCGGCGTCGTCGGGATATCCGACCTCGGTCAGCACGAGCCCCTTGGCCGGCATCACCTTGAACGCGCTGGTCCGCTGGGCGGTGCGCAGCAACCCCCGGGGGTCGGATGCCTCGAGCCGGCCCTCCCCCACGGCCACGCACGCCCCCACGAGGGCGCGGACCATCGAGTGGCAGAAGGCGTCGGCCTGCAGCGAGGCGACGAGCACGCCGCCCTCCGCTCGCCGCCAGGCGTACGCCTGCAGCGTCCGGATGGTCGTGGCCCCCTCGCGCGGGCGGCAGAACGCCGCGAAGTCGTGCAGCCCGGTGAGCGAGCCCGCCGCGGCATCCATCGCCTCGACATCGAGCGATCGGGGAACCACCACGGTGCGCCGCCGTTCGAGCGGATCACGGACCGCGGAGGCGTCGGCCACGCGGTACTCGTATCGGCGCCACACCGCCGAGAACCGGGCGTCGAACCCGGCGGGCGCGCGCTCGGCGTGGGTGATCACGACATCGGCGTCGGCGCCGATGATGCCGGTGAGGCGCCGGGCGAGCGCCGATTCAGGCGAGGCGTCGGCCTCCTGCCCGCGCCGCGGTCGCGCGACCGCGGCCAGCGCACGCTCCGAGACGTCGAGGTGCGCCACCTGCCCGAGCGCGTGCACCCCGGCGTCGGTCCGCCCGGCCACGGTGAGACGCGGCACCTCACCCGTGCGGCGGAAGAGCGTCGCGAGGGCATCCTCGAGCACCCCCTGCACCGTGCGAAGGCCCGGCTGCCGACTCCAGCCGCGGAAGTCGGTGCCGTCGTAGGCGATGCCGAGCCGGATCCGGACGACGGATGCCGCGGCATCCGTCCTCTCGTCGGCGCCACCGCCTTCGGGGCCGGCAATCTCACTCACGCTCCAAGCCTAGACGCGGGGCGTTGCGAGGAGCGGCTCTGCGCTGAGGGACCGTGAAGGCCGGCGGATATCGCATTCCGGCCTCCATCGGACGGCGAAAGGCCCGGATGCACGCGGCATCCGGGCCCCTCGCGAGTGGTGCGACCTACTTGGCCTCGACGGGCTCCTCGGCGGGCGCCTCCGACGACTCCTCCGACGCCTCGGAACCCGCGGCCTCGTCGCCCGCGGCCTCGGCCTCGGTCACGACCTCGGCGGGGGTCTCCTCGGCCGCCGACTCCTCGGCGGGGGCCTCGTCGGCTGCGGCAGCCGGCCTGGCGGCGCGCTGCTTCTTCACGACGGGCTCGAGGACGAGCTCGATGACCGCCATGGGAGCGTTGTCGCCCTTGCGGTAGCCGATCTTCGTGATGCGCGTGTAGCCGCCCTCACGGTCGGCCACCTGCGGCGCGATGATCGTGAACAGCTCGTGCACGACCGACTTGTCGCCGATCACGGCGAGCACCCGGCGACGGGCGTGCAGGTCGCCGCGCTTGGCGAACGTGATGAGGCGCTCGGCCAGCGGACGCAGGCGCTTGGCCTTCGTCTCGGTGGTCGTGATCCGCTTGTGCGTGAAGAGCGCTGCGGCGAGGTTCGCGAGCAGGAGCCGCTCGTGCGCGGGACCGCCTCCGAGGCGGGGACCCTTGGTGGGCTTCGGCATGGTTCGTTATCTCCAGTGGTGAGGGGTCAGTACGGGGACGAAGACGATCAGCTCTCGTCGTCGAAGCCCGTGTAGAAGTGGGCGCCGTCGAATCCGGGCACGGAGTCCTTCAGCGAAAGACCCATCTCGGTGAGCTTGTCCTTGACCTCATCCACCGACTTCTGGCCGAAGTTGCGGATGTTCATGAGCTGCGACTCCGACAGGGCGACGAGCTCCGACACCGTGTTGATGCCCTCGCGCTTCAGGCAGTTGTAGCTGCGCACCGACAGGTCGAGGTCCTCGATCGGGATCGAGAGCTCGCTCGAGAGCACGGCGTCGACCGGCGCGGGGCCGATCTCGATGCCCTCGGCGGCGACGTTCAGCTCGCGCGCGAGGCCGAACAGCTCGGTGAGCGTGCGGCCCGCCGAGGCGATCGCGTCGCGCGGCGAGATCGCCGGCTTGGTCTCGACGTCGACCACGAGGCGGTCGAAGTCGGTGCGCTCACCGGCACGCGTCGCCTCGACGCGGTAGGTGACCTTGAGCACCGGCGAGTAGATCGAGTCGACCGGGATCTGGCCGGCCTCCGAGTACTCGTTGCGGTTCTGGCTGGCCGACACGTAGCCGCGGCCGCGCTCGATCGTGAGCTCGAGCTCGAACTTCGCCGAGTCGTTGAGGGTCGCGATGACGAGCTCGGGGTTGTGCACCTCGACGCCGGCCGGAGCGGAGATGTCCGCCGCGGTGACCTCACCGGCTCCCTGCTTGCGCAGGTACGCGGTGATGGGCTCGTCGTGCTCGCTGGAGACGACGAGGTTCTTGATGTTGAGGATGATCTCGGTGACATCCTCCTTGACGCCCGGGACGGTCGAGAACTCGTGGAGCACGCCGTCGATGCGGATGCTCGTCACGGCTGCGCCGGGGATCGAGGAGAGGAGGGTGCGACGGAGCGAGTTGCCCAAGGTGTAGCCGAAGCCCGGCTCGAGGGGCTCGATCACGAAACGCGAACGGAACTCCGAGATGTTCTCTTCGGTGAGCGTCGGGCGCTGTGCGATCAGCACTGTTGATTCCTTTCGGCAGGGTGTCCGCTATATGACACCTGCGAGGTCGAGGATCTTGAGTTGTGAGAGAACGTGTCGCCGGTCGAGTAGGCCCGTCAGGACCGTATCGAGACCGGCGGATGCCGCGGGGGTCTCGATACGGGCGCAGCCGCCCTACTCGACCGACGAAGGAGAACTAGACGCGGCGACGCTTCGGCGGGCGGCATCCGTTGTGCGCCTGCGGCGTCACGTCGTTGATGCTGCCGACCTCGAGACCGGCCGCCTGGAGCGAGCGGATGGCGGTCTCGCGGCCCGAGCCCGGGCCCTTGACGAAGACGTCGACCTTCTTCATGCCGTGCTCCTGCGCCTGGCGCGCGGCCGACTCGGCGGCGAGCTGCGCGGCGAACGGGGTCGACTTGCGCGAGCCCTTGAAGCCCACGCCGCCCGAGGAGGCCCAGCTGATCACGGCACCGTTGGTGTCGGTGATCGAGACGATCGTGTTGTTGAACGTCGACTTGATGTGGGCCTGGCCCACGGCGATGTTCTTCTTTTCCTTCTTGCGCGGCTTGCGAGTAGCCGCCTTGGGTGCTGCCATGTGTGAAATCTCCTAGATCTGGCGACGAGCGGTTACTTGCGGCCGGGCTTCTTCTTGCCGGCGACGGTGCGCTTCGGGCCCTTGCGGGTGCGAGCGTTGGTCTTGGTGCGCTGGCCGCGGACCGGGAGGCCGCGACGGTGGCGGATGCCCTCGTAGGATCCGATCTCGACCTTGCGGCGGATGTCGGCGGCCACCTCGCGGCGGAGGTCGCCCTCGACCTTGAAGTTGCCTTCGATGTAGTCGCGGAGGGCGACGAGCTGCTCGTCGCTGAGGTCCTTCACGCGGATGTTTCCGTCGATGCCGGTCTCGGCGAGCGTGGTGAGCGCTCGCGTGCGGCCGACGCCGTAGATGTAGGTCAGTGCGATCTCCACGCGCTTCTCGCGCGGGATGTCGACTCCTGCCAGACGTGCCATGTGTGGCTTCTCCTGTGTTCGAAATGGAGGTGTGGAGCAGCGCCGGTGCCCGGGCCTCCGACCCGAGGTGTCCCCGCGACATCCGTGATGTCGAGGTTCTGGCGTTGCCGTTGCGGTGTTCAGTTGTGGCCCTTCGACGAGTTCCCCTCGACGAGCTCGGGGTCCGAAGGGCCGCAGCCGTGCGACTATCCCTGGCGCTGCTTGTGCCGCGGGTTGCTCTTGCAGATCACCATGACGCGGCCGTGGCGGCGGATGACCTTGCAGTGGTCGCAGATGGGCTTGACGCTGGGGTTGACCTTCACAGTTGTTTCCTTGGTTTCGCTGTCCTCGTACCCGCGGGGTGCCGCGGGCCGTTACTTTCCAGCGATCCCCTACTTGTAGCGGTAGACGATGCGGCCGCGCGTCAGGTCGTACGGGCTCAGCTCCACGATCACGCGGTCCTCGGGGAGGATGCGGATGTAGTGCTGGCGCATCTTTCCCGAGATGTGCGCGAGAACCTTGTGCCCGTTCGTGAGTTCCACGCGGAACATCGCGTTCGGGAGTGCCTCGATGACCGAGCCTTCGATCTCGATGACGCCGTCTTTCTTGGCCATAGCCTCACTATCGCTTGGAGTTTGGGATGCTGGTCGTGCGATGATGTTGCGCGCGACCACGGATCCGTCGGGCCAGGGGCCGTCGGGCATGCCGAAATAGGCGTGCAGAACACCAAGGGTCAACTATAGGCGATGTCGGCCCATCGCGCCAGTCGAGGCACCGATCTCCGGCGTTCGGCCCCCCGACCGCCCGCCCCGCGGCCGGCGACTAGCCGCCCGCCCGCGCGGTCTTCGCCTCGGCGACCACCGCGACCAGTCCCGGTTCGAGCGGATGCCCCGCCGCGATGCCCGTGACGTCGTGCACGAACGCCGCGGGCTCGCGGTCGGAGAGGAGCTTCGCGAGCTCCACGCTCTCGGGATCCGCCGGCACGTCGAATCGCAGGGCCGCGCCGACGGCGACGAGCAGCCCGTCGACGGACCGGCCGGCCGATGCGAGTTCGGCCGCGGGCCCGATGAACCGCTCGTGGCGCCCCAGCTTGCGCAGCGGCTGCCGGCCCACGCGCTCGACGGTGTCGGGCAGCTCGGGATTGCGGAATCGCTCGAGGATCCGCGCCCGGTAGGCGGCCTGCTCCGTCTCGGTGAATCCGTGCTTCGTCACGATGAGCTCGCTCGTCTCGAGGAGGGCCCGCTCGACGCCCGCGGCGACCGTCGGATCGGCGAGCGCGTCGCTGATCCGCTCGTGTCCGGCGAGGAAGCCGAGGTACGCGGTGGCGGCGTGGCCCGTGTTCACCGTGAAGAGCTTCCGCTCGATGTACGGCGCGAGGTCGTCGACGAAATGGGCGCCCGGGATCTCGGGGGCGGCATCGCCGAACGGCGGGCGCTCGATCGCCCACTCGAAGAACGACTCGACCGTGACGTCGAGGCCCGCGTCGGGATCCTGGCCCGGCACGATGCGGTCCACGGCGGTGTTCGCGAACACCGCCCTGGCCGCGAGCGCCGCCCACTCCTCGGGGCTCGACAGCGAGGCGATCTCGTCGTGCAGGTGGTCGGTGGCGTTGATCGCGTTCTCGCACGCCATGATCGCGAGCGGCGGGGCATCCGCCGGCCTCGCGCGAAGCGCCGCGACCAGGTGCGGCGCGATGAACCGCAGGATGCTCGGACCCACCGCCGTGGTCGCCACGTCGGCGGTCACGAGCTCGGCGACGAGCCCCGCGGCATCCGTCTCGCTGTTCACGGCCCGATACCCGTCGACGACCCGGTCGCGCGCGCCCGCGCCCACCTCGTGCACGGTGTAGTGGTCGGAGGCCGCGAGCTCGTCGATGAGCGCGGCATTGACGTCGGCGAACACCACCTCGTATCCGGCGTCGTGCAGGAGGAGGCCGACGAACCCGCGCCCGATGTTGCCGGCACCGAAGTGGACGGCCTTCACGATGCGTTGACCTCCGAGAGCCTGGCATGCAGGTCGGCGGCCGTCGGCGCCTCGAGGAGGCGCTGCACGGCGTCCTCGTCGGAGAAGATGATCGCGATCTTCGACAGGATGTCGAGGTGCTCGTTCTCGACGCCGGCGATGCCGACCACGAACCGGGCCTCCTCCCCGTTCCAGTCGACGGGTTCGTCGTACCGGATCACCGAGAGGGCGGACCGGTGGATCTGGTCCTTCGCCTCGTTGGTGCCGTGCGGGATCGCGAGGAAGTTGCCCATGTACGTCGACACGGACCCCTCGCGTTCGAGCATCGAGTCGATGTAGCCGGGGTCGACGGCGCCCGCGTCGACGAGGATGGCCCCCGCCTCGCGGATCGCGTCGTCGCGGCTGGTGGCGCGGGCGGCGAGCCGCACGTGGTCGGTCGGCAGGATCTCGTTGGTCATGTCATCCCTTCCTTGCGATCGCCGCCCGCGGCAGCCGTCGCTATTCCCCCTTCGAGCGGAGCAGCTCGACGATCTCGTCGTACTTCGGCGAGTTCATGAAGTTCTCCACGGAGACGTGCAGCGCGTTCGGCGACTGCCGCTTCGCCCGCTCCGTGAGATCCTGGTGCGTCACGACCAGGTCGACGTCGTCGCCGAGGTTGGCGACCGCCTTGTTCACGACGTCGACATCGTCGATCCCGGCCTTCTTGATCTTGTTCCGCAGCACCGTCGCGCCCATCGCGCTCGAACCCATGCCCGCGTCGCACGCGAAGACGATCGAGTGGATCTGCTTGGTCTCGAGCGCCGTCACCTCGCCCTCGGCGACGAGCCCGGCGCCGGCGGCGACGCCCGCGGCCTGGAGCCCGCCGAGCACGTCGCTCGACTTGCCCTTGTTCGCCTCGGTCTGCGCGATCGCGGAACTGAGGTCGCCGGCACCGGCGGCCTCGAGGTCGCGCTTGCGGCTCGCACGGAGGATGATCGACGCGATCACGAACGACACCGTCGCCGAGAGCACGACCGACAGGATGACGCCGACGTAGCTGTCGCTCGCGGTCTGCAGGATGATCGCGAAGATGCTGCCCGGCGAGGCGGGCGCCCTGAGTCCGCTGTCGAAGATGACGTTCGTCGCGACGCCCGTCATGCCGCCGCCGATGACCGCGAGCACGAGGATCGGCTTCATGAGCACGTACGGGAAGTAGATCTCGTGGATGCCGCCGAGGAACTGGATGACGATCGCACCCGGGGCGCTCGCCCGCGCCATGCCGACCCCGAAGAACGTGAACGCGAGCAGGAGCCCGAGGCCGGGGCCCGGGTTGGCCTCGATGAGGAACAGGATCGACTTGCCCTCTTCGAGCGCCTGCTGCGTGCCGAGGGGCGTGAACACGCCGTGGTTGATGGCGTTGTTGAGGAACAGGATCTTCCCCGGCTCGACGAGCAGCGAGACGAGCGGCAGGAGGCCGGCGACGACGAGCCAGTTCACGGCCGACTCGAGCACGTTGCTGAGCCAGGTGACGGCCGGCGCGAATCCGTAGAAGCCGACGATCGCCATGAGTCCGCCGAAGATGCCCGCCGAGAAGTTGTTCACGAGCATCTCGAACCCGGGCTTGATCTTGCCGTCCCAGATGCGGTCGATGTGCTTCATCAGCCACGCCGCGAGCGGGCCCATGATCATCGCACCGAGGAACATCGGGATGTCGGTGCCGACGATCACGCCGACCGTGGCGATGACGCCCACGACCCCGCCCCGGGTGTCGTAGACCATGCGACCGCCCTGGTTGGCGATGAGCAACGGCAGCATGTAGATGATCATCGGGCCGACGAGGCCCGTGTACTCGTTGCCCGCGGCATCGGGGAAGCCGCCGAGGGCGGGCACGGGCGTCCACCCGGTCTCGATGAAGAACGCGGTGATCAGGCCCCAGGCTATGAACGCCGCGATGTTCGGCATGATCATGCCGCTGAGGAAGGTGCCGAACCTCTGGACGGCGACGCGTGCTCCCCCCGGCCGCTTCGCTCCCGCAGACGTCGTTGTCATGGTGTTGCCCCTCTCGTGTTCACGACGCGGTGGCCCGCGACGCGGTGATCTCGGATGCGGCGGCCTCGGCCGCCTGCTTGGCTTCGGCCGCTCCCTCAGCGGCCAGGGCTGCCCGGGCGAGCGCCTTCGCGTCATCCGGGCTGTACCGCGCGAGGGAGGCGCGGACATCTGCGAGTGCCGATGGCGACATCGACAGGCTCGTGGCGCCGAGGCCCACGAGCACGACGGCGAGCAGCGGGTCGGCGGCGGCCTCGCCGCAGATGCCGACGGGCTTGCCGAGTTCGGCTCCGGCGGCGCCGACCTCGCCGATGAGGCGGAGCACGGCCGGATGCCAGGGATCCTGCAGGATCGCGACGGTGCCGAGCAGTCGGTCGGCGGCCATCGTGTACTGGGTGAGGTCGTTCGTGCCGATCGACGCGAAGTCGCACGCGGCGAGCACGCGGTCGGCGATGAGCGCGGCCGACGGCGTCTCCACCATGACGCCCGCCACGCGCACGCCGAGTTCCTTGGCGAGTGCCGAGAAGTAGCGCGCCTCGTCGACGGTCGCGACCATCGGCGCCATGACCCATACCTCGGCGTCGGTCGCGGCGTCCGCTGCGGCGAGCGCGGTGAGCTGTTCGCGCAGGATGACCTCGGAGTGGCGCAGGGCCCGGATGCCTCGGAGCCCGAGTGCCGGGTTCTCCTCGTCTGCCGCGTTGAGGAAGGACAGCGGCTTGTCGGCGCCGGCGTCGAGCACCCGCACCACGACCTTCTTGCCGGCGAATGCCCGGAGCAGCCTCGTGTAGTGCTCCTGCTGGTCGCGCACGCTCGGTGCGGTGTCGTGGCCGAGGAAGAGGAACTCGGTGCGGAAGAGCCCGACGCCCTCGGCGCCCAGCTTCAGGGCCTCCGCGGCGCCGTCGGCGGAGCCGAGGTTCACGAGGAGCGGCACGGGCGTGCCGTCGGCGAGGGCGCCGGGCGTCACCGGTGCGGACTGCAGCGCCGCGCGTTCGGCGATCCGCGCGTTCGCGTCGGCGACCTGCTCGGGCGTCGGCGACGAGATGACGAGGCCGCCCGCGGCGTCGACGACGACCGTGTCGCCGTCGGCGAGCGCCGCGGCATCCGCTGCACCGACCACCGCGACGATCGACTTCTCGCGGGCGAGGATCGCGGTGTGCGAGGTGGGGCCGCCGTCGACCGTGACGAGTCCGAGGACCTGGTCGAGGTCGAGCATCGCGGTGTCGGCGGGCGCGAGGTCGCGGGCCACGAGCACGAAGGGGTGGCCGGGGTTCGGAACACCGGGCGCGGGCAGCTTCAGGAGATGCGCGATGACGCGCTGGGAGATGTCGTCGAGGTCTGCGGCGCGCTCCCCCATGTATCCGCCCATGCCGGCGAGCAGGTCGCGGTAGGCGGCGAACGCCTCGAACACGGCGCGCTCGGCGGTCTTTCCGGTGTCGAGGAGCTTCGTGACCTCGTCGATCAGGCTCGGGTCCTCGGCCATCATGGCCTGCGCCTCGAGCACGTCCTTGGCGGCACCGCCCGCCGTCGCACCGCGGTTCGCGAGCTCGGCGGCGACGACCGACAACGACGCCCTCGCCCGCTCGCCCTCCCGCTGGGGGTCGAGGTGGCTCGGCCGGTCGACCGGTTCGGGCAGGCGTTCCGCCATGCGCACGACCGGCCCGACGGCGACACCCTGGCCGATGCCCGTGCCCCTGATCTCCATCATTCGCCCTCCTGCTCCGGTTGCACGGGGGACGGATGCCCCGCGCTACTCGTCGTGGTCGGTGCCGAGGAGCTCCACGAGCTCGTCGAGCACCGTCTGCTCGTCGCCGCCGTCGACGACGATCGTGACCTCGTCGCCGTGATCGATCCCCTGCGCGATGACGGCGAGGATGCTGGCCGCGTTGACGGGCGACCCGCCGGTCTTCTGCACGGTGACCTGTGATCCCGATGCGGCCACGGCCTGGGTGAAGAGCTTCGCCGGCCGCGCGTGCAGGCCGTGCGTGGATCCGATTCGAACTGTGCGTTCCACCATGATTCCGGTCTCCGTCGCTGCCTTCCGTTCCCTCGCTCACCATAGCCCGCGGGCCGTTCGGTGACGGCCGCGGCGCGCGGCGCGCGCGGCGTCATGATCCGACCCCAGCGAACTCGAGGGCCAGGTCGAGGGCGTCCTCCCCGTCGGCCGCGGCGGCGGCGCCCTCGGGGAGGATCACGACGGGCACGGATGCCGCCGCCGCGCGTTCGCGCAGGAGGCCGACGCGGTCGCCGAGGTGCGCGCCGACGAGGAGCACGTCCGCGTCCGCGAGCGACTGCTCGAGGACGGACTCGCTCGTGGCGGTGGCACGCACGTCGATGCCACGGGCGGCGGCCGCCCGGCGGATCCGGTGTGCGACGAAGGTGCTCGAGGCGCCTGCGCCGCAGACCACGATGATGCGAACCACCATGCCTCCTCGCCCGGCCATCGCCCGGTCCTCGTCGATCGTTCGGCCGCGGCGTCGAACCGCGATCGATTCGATTGTGCCCGCGGCGCCCGCCGCCGCACCACCCGATTCGTTTCCGCACCCCCGGAAATCCGGCCGCGGAAAGTCCCACCGCCCGAGTCCGGATGGTTGACTGTCTGGAGCGCACGGCGTCGCGTGGCGCCGGCGGAACCCTGGAGCTGCAGTGGCCGAGAAGTGGGAGCGACTCGTCGATGCGCTCGCCCCTGCCGACACGTGGACGACGGCGACCGAGCTCGCCGAGCGGCTCGGGGTGACGACCCGCACCATCCGCAACTACGTCGCGCAGGCGAACGCCGGCGGCACGGTCGTCGAGTCCGGACCGGCGGGGTATCGACTCGATCGCGCGGCGTGGGCGGCCCGCCGCACGGAACCCCGCCGCGAGACGACGCCCGCGGTGCGGGCGGCCCGCGTCATCCGCTCGCTCATCGACGCGACCGACGGCCTCGACGTGCACGAGGCGGCCGCCGCGAACCATGTGAGCGACTCGACGTTCGAGGCCGACCTCGCCCGGGTGCGCGCCCGCCTCGAGGGCACCGGCCTCGCGCTCGTGCGCCATGGCCCCCGGATCACGCTGGAGGGCCCCGAGACCGCGCGACGGCGACTGCTCGGTGCCCTCTTCCGCGACGAGTCGGCACGGGGCATGCTCGAGCTTGACGAGCTCCGGGCGGCGTTCCCCGAGATCACGGACTTCCGCGCCGCGCTCGTCGCCGGACTCGCCGAGGCCGGGTACGCCCCGAACGAGTACGGGCTCAACGACGTGCTCCTGCACACGGCCATCGCCCTCGATCGGGTGGCGCACAACCATCCGCTCGAGGCCCCGGATGCCGCTGCGCCCGCCTCGACGGGCGAACCCGGCACGGCTCCGCGCTCGGTCGCCGGCGGCGGCGGACCATTGTCCGAACTCGTCGAGCGGCTCGTGACCGAGCACTTCGGAACAGCTGTCGGACCGGCAGACCTCGCCCACCTCACGCGTCTCCTCGAGACGCGGGCCGCGACGCGCACGACCGAGTCGGCGCACGCGGAGTCCCCCGACCGCCCCTTCTCACCGCGGGTGCCGCTCGTGCGCCGGGTGGTGGCGAGCGCATCGGCCGCGTACCTCATCGACCTCGACGACGACGACTTCATCGACCGACTGGCGCTGCACGTCGACAACCTCGTCGCACGGGCGAGCGAGTCGAGCTTCTCGCGAAACCCGCTGACGACGTCGATCAAGGCCGCCTACCCGCTCATCTACGAGCTCGCCGTGTACATCGCGAGCGAGCTCGCCCGTTCCGAGGGTATCGCCGTCATCGACGACGAGATCGCCTACATCGCGATGCACGTGGGCGCCTACCTCGACCGACGCCGTTCCGGCGGCGAGCCGGTCCGGGTGGCCGTGTCCGCTCCCGCCTACCACGACGTGCACACGGCCCTCGCCGAGCGCGTGCGGGCCGCGGTCGACCGTGACGTCGACGTGGTCGTCGCCGGCGATGACGCGGGGTCGGCCGACGTCGTGGTCGCGGTCCTGGCGCCGTCGGCGCCCGTCGAGCGTCTCGTCGTCGTCTCGCCGTTCCCGACGGACGCCGATCTCGAGCGCGTCCGGGCGGAGATCTCGCGCGTGCGCCGTGCCCGCCGTCGGATGCGGCTGGCGGCCTCCCTCTCCCGGTACATCGCACCCGAGCTGTTCGTGCGCGGAATGCGGGGCCTCGACCGCGAAGGCGTCATCCGACACCTCGGCGACCGCATGATCTCGTCGGGCGTGATCGACCACGCGTACGTCGAGGGAGCCCTCGAGCGCGAACGCCTGTCGTCGACGGCGTTCACCGAGCACCTCGCCGTGCCGCACGCGATGACCATGTCCGCGACGCGCACGGCCATCGCCATCGCCATCGACGACACGCCGCTCGACTGGGGCGGCGCCCACGTGCACGTGGTCGCCCTCATCGCATTCGCGGAGAGCGGGCGCGCCGAGTTCCAGGAGGTCTTCGACCAGTTCGTGGAGGCGTTCTCGGAGCGCGAGAACGTGCAGCGCCTCGTGCAGGGCGCTTCGGACTACCCCGGGCTGCTCGCCGAGCTCGCGCGGCTCATGGAACCGCACGGATCCTGAGCGGAGCCCCGGGGCCGGGATGCCCGCTACGGAATCGGCACCGGCTCCACGCCGAGCGGCGCGAGGCCGGCGGCGCCGCCGTCGGGGGCGGTGAGCACCCAGATGCCGTCGTCGTGCACGGCGACCGTGTGCTCCCAGTGCGCGGCATCCGCGCCGTCGGCGGTCGTCACCGTCCAGTCGTCGTCGCGCACGAAGGTATCGACCGAGCCGGCGACGACCATGGGCTCGATCGCGACCACGAGGCCGGGCCGCACGGCGGCACCGCGGCGGTCGACGCGGTAGTTGAAGACGGGCGGCTCCTCGTGCATCTCGCGGCCGATGCCGTGACCGACGTAGTCGGTGAGGATGCCGAACCGGTGCCCTGAGCCCGTCGAGGGGTCGCCCTCGCCGAGCACGTGGTCCTCGATGGCCGCGCCGACCTCATTGAGGTGGCGGGCGCTCGCGAGGGCGGCGATGCCGTGCCACAGCGCCTGCTCGGTGACCTCGGACAGCCGCTCCCTGGCCGCCACGACCTCGGGACGCGCGGCGTCGGGGATCACGACCGTGAAGGCCGCGTCGCCGTTCCAGCCGCCGACGTCGGCGCCGCCGTCGACCGAGACGATGTCTCCCGGCCGGAACGGGCGTTCACCCGGGATGCCGTGCACGACGTCGTCGTCGACGGAGACGCAGAGCGTGTGCCGGTAGCCGGGTACCAGCTGGAAGTTCGGACGTCCTCCGAGGCCCCGGATGACGCGTTCGGCGGCGGCATCGAGCTCGAGCGGGGTGGCGCCGGGCACGACCAGTCGCCGCGCCTCGGCGAGCGCCGCGGCGGTCGCCGAGCCCGCCGCGAGCATCGAGCGGAGCTCGGCCGGAGACTTGTAGAGCGATCTGCGGAACACGCGGGCGTCAGGCCGCCGCGCCGTTGCCGCCGTCGTGCGCGTCCGCGGTCAGGCCACGCTCCGCGAGGGCGGCGAAGATGCGGTCGGTGACCTCCTCGAGGGTGCCGACGCCGTCGACCTCGTCGACGATGCCCCGCGCTCGATAGACGTCGAGGATCGGCGCCGTCTCCCGCTCGTAGATCGCGAGGCGGTTCGCGATGACCTCTTCGGTGTCGTCGGTACGCCCCTGCTCCTCGGCCCGCTGGGTGATGCGCGCGATGCTCTCCTCGCGGGGCACCACGAGTTCGATCACCGCGTCGAGTGCTTCGCCGCGGGGCTCGAGGAAGGCGTCGAGGTCGTCGACCTGGCCGCGATTGCGGGGATACCCGTCGAGCAGGAAGCCGCGCGCGGCATCGGGCTGCTCCAGCCGATCACGGACGAGTTCGCTCGTGAGCTCGTCGGGCACCAGGTCGCCGGCCTCGATGATCGCCTGGACCTTCTTGCCGAGCTCGGTGCCGTTCGTCACGTTCTCGCGGAAGATGTCGCCCGTCGCCACCTGCGGCACGCCGAACGCCTTCGCGACGAGCACGCCCTGCGTTCCCTTGCCGGAACCCTGCGGGCCGACGATCAGGAGCCGAGCCGAGGCCGAGGCCGCGTCGCCGTGAGCCTGTCGGGCGGTCATCGGAGGAGCCCTTCGTAGTGCCGCTGCTGGAGCTGGGCGTCGATCTGCTTCACGGTCTCGAGGCCGACGCCGACGATGATGAGGATCGATGCGCCGCCGAACGGGAAGTTCGCGTTGGCGCCGACGAGCCCGAGGGCGATCAGCGGGATGAGTGCGACGAGGCCGAGGTAGAGCGAACCCGGCAGCGTCACGCGCGTCAGCACGTAATCGAGGTATTCGGCCGTCGGCCGGCCGGCCCGGATGCCCGGGATGAAACCGCCGTACTTCTTCATGTTCTCGGCCACCTCGTCGGGGTTGAACGTGATGGCGACGTAGAAGTACGTGAACCCGACGATCAGGAGGAAGTACAGGAGCATGTAGAGCGGGTGATCGCCCTGCGTGAGGTAGTTCGTGATCCAGACGACCCACGGCTGCGGCTCCTCGCCGGCGGCCGGCTGGTTGAACTGCGCGATGAGGGCCGGCAGGTACAGGAGCGAGGACGCGAAGATGACGGGCACGACGCCGGCCATGTTCACCTTGATCGGGATGTAGGTGTTGTTGCCGCCGTACGTGCGCCGACCGACCATGCGCTTGGCGTACTGCACGGGGATGCGCCGCTGCGACTGCTCGACGAAGACGACCGCCACCACGATGAGGAGGCCGACGACGAGCACGAGCGCGAAGATGTCCCAGCCGCGGGACACGCCGATCGCCCAGAGCGAGCCGGGGAAGGTCGCCGCGATCGAGGTGAAGATGAGCAGCGACATGCCGTTGCCGATGCCGCGCTCGGTGATGAGCTCGCCGAGCCACATGATGAGGCCGGTGCCGGCGGTCATGGTGATGACCATGAGCAGGATCGCGTACCAGGCGTCGTTCGTGATGAGCTGCGAGCACGACGGGTCGCCCGACGGGAACAGCGCGCCCGAGCGGGCCACCGTGACCAGGGTCGTCGACTGCAGCACGCCGAGCGCGATCGTCAGGTAGCGCGTGTACTGCGTGAGACGCGCCTGCCCGGCCTGGCCCTCCTTGTGGAGGGTCTCGAAGTGCGGGATCACCACGCGAAGCAGCTGCGTGATGATCGACGCGGTGATGTACGGCATGATGCCGAGCGCGAAGATCGAGAGCTGGAGGAGCGCACCGCCCGAGAACAGGTTGACGAGCTCGTAGAGGCCGGATGCTCCCTGGCTCGCCGCGAGACACGCCTGCACGTTCCCGAAGTCCACGAATGGCGCCGGGATGAAGGACCCGAGCCGGAACAGGGCCACGATGCCCAGCGTGAACCCGATCTTGCGGCGAAGATCCGGCGTGCGGAAGATCCGCCCGATGGCGTTGAACACTCGTCCTCCTGTCACTCCGTGTGGGAGCGTGTTGCGCTGTTGGCGAATGGGTCCGGATGCGGCTCGAGCCTGTCGGGACCCCCGTGAATCATACGCGAGGTCCCGACAGGCTCGGGCGATCCGGTGGGCTTCGGCCTACTTGACCGAGCCGCCCGCGGCGACGATCTTCTGCTCGGCGGAGCCGGAGACCTTGTCGACCGCGACATTGAGCTTCACCTGGATGTCGCCGTTGCCGAGCACCTTGACGCGCTCGTTCTTGCGGACGGCACCCTTCTCGACGAGGTCGGCGACCGTGACGTCGCCGCCCTTCGGGTAGAGCTCGGCGAGCTTCTCCAGGTTGACGACCTGGTACTCGACCCGGAACGGGTTCTTGAAGCCGCGCAGCTTCGGCGCACGCATGTGGTACGGAAGCTGGCCGCCCTCGAAGCCGGGCCGGATGTTGTTGCGCGCCTTCGAACCCTTGGTGCCTCGGCCCGCGGTCTTGCCCTTCGAACCCTCACCGCGTCCGACGCGGGTCTTGTCCTTCTTGGCACCGGGCGCGGGGCGCAGGTGGTGCACCTTCAGCACGGGCTCGCGCTTGGCCTCGACGGCGTCCTTGGCGGGCGCCTTCTTGGCCGCGGCCTTCTTCGCGGGGGCCTTCGCGTCGTCGGCCTTCGCGGCAGCGGCCTTGGCCGGCGCCTTCTTCGCGGGAGCCTTCGCGTCGTCGGCCTTCGCGGCAGCGGCCTTGGCCGGCGCCTTCTTCGCGGGAGCCTTCTCGGCGGCGGGCTTGGCGGCCGCCTTCTTCGCCGGAGCCTTCTTGGCCTCGGCGGCCTCGGCGGCCTTCTCGTTCTCTGCCATTAGTCGATCTCCTCAACCTTCACGAGGTGGGCGACGGTCTTGACGTACCCGCGGTTCTGCGGGGTGTCGTCGCGAACGACCGAGTCGCCGATGCGCTTCAGCCCGAGGCTGCGCAGCGTGTCGCGCTGGTTCTGCTTCTCGCTCACCTTGGACTTGATCTGGGTCACCTTGAGCTTCGCCATCAGGCACCTGCCTTCGCCGCTGCGGCGGCCTCGGCCGCCTGTGCTTCGGCACGCACCAGACGGGCCGGGGCGACCTCGTCGTAGTCGAGGCCACGACGCGCGGCGACCGCGCGAGGCTCCTCGAGCTCCTTGAGTGCCTGGACCGTGGCGTGCACGATGTTGATGGTGTTCGACGAGCCGAGCGACTTGCTCAGGACGTCGTGGATGCCGGCGCACTCGAGCACGGCACGCACCGGACCACCGGCGATGACGCCGGTACCGGCGGAAGCCGGCCGGAGCAGGACGACGCCTGCGGCCGCCTCGCCCTGGACGGGGTGCGGGATGGTCGCGCCGACGCGGGGAACGCGGAAGAAGTTCTTCTTCGCCTCCTCGACGCCCTTCGAGATCGCGGTCGGGACCTCGCGCGCCTTGCCGTAGCCGACACCGACGAGGCCGTTGCCGTCACCCACGACGACGAGCGCCGTGAAGCTGAAGCGACGGCCGCCCTTGACGACCTTGGACACGCGGTTGATGGTCACGACGCGCTCGAGGAACTGGCTCTTCTCGGCGTCACGGCCACCGCGGTCGCGGCTCGGGCCACGGTCGCGGCTGCCACGACGGGCCTCGCGCGGCTCGTTCTGGGGAGCCTCGCTCGCGGCGGCGGTCTCCACGGGTGCCTCTGCCACTGCAGCCACCTCGTTCTCCTTCTTGTTGTCGGTCACAGGCTCAGCCCCGCCTCTCGCGCGCCATCGGCGATGGCGGCGACGCGACCGGCGTACTTGTTGCCGCCGCGGTCGAAGACGACCGACTCGATGCCGGCCTGCTTCGCGCGCTCGGCCACGAGTTCGCCGACCTTCCGGGCCTTGGCGGTCTTGTCGCCCTCGAACGCGCGGAGGTCGGCCTCCATGGTGGAGGCGGACGCCAGGGTGCGGCCTGCGGCGTCGTCGACGACCTGCACGAAGACGTGGCGGGCCGAACGCGTCACGACGAGACGCGGGCGCTCGACGGTGCCGACGATCTTCTTGCGAAGGCGGGTGTGGCGGCGCGTGCGCGCAGCCGTCTTGGTCTTCACAGCCATGATTACTTACCTGACTTTCCGGCCTTGCGACGAACGACCTCGCCGGCGTAGCGGATGCCCTTGCCCTTGTACGGCTCGGGCTTCTTGATCTTGCGGATGTTGGCGGCGGCCTCGCCCACGGCCTGCTTGTCGATGCCCGTGACGGTGACCTTGTTGTTGCCCTCGACGGACAGCGTGATGCCGGCCGGCGGCTCGACGGTGACGGGGTGCGAGAACCCGAGCGCGAACTCGATCGAGGAGCCCTTCTGCGCGACGCGGTACCCGGTGCCGACGATCTCGAGGGCCTTGGAGTAGCCCTGCGTCACGCCGATGATCTGGTTCGCGATCAGCGAGCGGGTGAGTCCGTGCAGCGAGCGCGACTCGCGCTCGTCGTCGGGGCGGGTGACGAGGACCTGGTTGTCCTCGAGCTTCACCTCGATGGGCGACGCGACGGTGAGCGAGAGCTCCCCCTTCGGGCCCTTGACGGTGACGGCGGCGCCGTCGACCGTGACGTCGACACCGGCGGGGATGTCGATGGGAAGTCGTCCGATTCGTGACATGGAACTACCACACGTAGGCGAGGACTTCCCCACCCACACCCTTCTTCTCGGCCTGGCGGTCGGTCAGCAGACCGCTGGAGGTGGACAGGATCGCGACGCCGAGGCCGCCGAGCACCTTGGGAAGCTCGGTCGACTTCGCGTAGACGCGGAGGCCGGGCTTCGACACGCGCTTGATGCCCGCGATCGAGCGCTCGCGGTTGGGACCGAACTTCAGCTGCAGCGTGAGCGTCTTGCCCACGCGCGCGTCGGTCACCTCGAAGCCGGCGATGTAGCCCTCGTTCCTGAGGATCTCGGCGATGTGCGCCTTGAGCTTGGAGTGCGGCATCGACACGGTGTCGTGGTGCGCCGAGTTCGCGTTGCGCAGGCGGGTCAGCATGTCAGCGACCGGGTCGGTCATCGTCATGACGAATGGTTCCTTACGTTCACCAGGTTTCAGCACCCGTTACACGAGTGATGACCTGTGGTGGATGGGTCGGGCGGATGCCGGACCCGGGTCGGATGCCGCGCCCTTCGACAAGCTCAGGGACCGAATGCGGCATCCGGGGTTCAGTTGCCGGACGTGTTCGACCGGAACGGGAAGCCGAGCTGCTTGAGCAGCGCGCGGCCCTCGTCGTCGTTCTTGGCGGTGGTCACCACGGTGATGTCCATGCCGCGGACGCGGTCGATCTTGTCCTGGTCGATCTCGTGGAACACGGACTGCTCCACGAGGCCGAAGGTGTAGTTGCCGTTGCCGTCGAACTGCTGGTCCGAGAGGCCCCGGAAGTCGCGGATACGGGGCAGCGCGAGCGAGAGCAGGCGGTCGAGGAACTCCCACATGCGGTCGCCGCGCAGCGTGACGTGCGCGCCGATGGGCTGGCCCTCGCGCAGCTTGAACTGCGCGATGGACTTGCGGGCCTTGGTGACCTGCGGCTTCTGCCCGGTGATCCGGGTCAGGTCGGCGATCGCACCGTCGATGACCTTGCCATCGCGGGCCGCCTCGCCGACGCCCATGTTCACGACGATCTTCACGAGACCCGGAACCTGATGCACGTTGGTGTAGCCGTGCTCCTCGGCGAGGGCCTTCGAGATCTCGGTCCGGTACTTGGTCTTCAGTCGCGGCTGGATTTTGCCAGCCTGCGTTGCCGTATCGGTCATTACAGGTCCTTACCTGACTTCTTGGCGTAGCGGACGCGGACGGTCTTCTCGACGCCGTCCTTCGTCACGGTCTCGGTGCGGAAGCCGACGCGGGTCGGCTTCTTCGTCTCGGGGTCGACGAGCGCGACGTTCGACACGTGGATCGGCGCCTCGTGCGTCTCGATGCCGCCCGTCTTCGAGCCGCGCTGCGTCTGGCCGACGCGCACGTGCTTCGTGACGAAGTTCACGCCCTCGACCACGACGCGGTTCTCGGCGACGAGCACCTCGATGACCTTGCCCTGCTTGCCGCGGTCGCCGGGGGTGCCGTCCTTGTTCCTCTTCGGACCCGAGATGACCTGGACCAGGTCGCCCTTCTTGATGTTGGCCATGGTTACAGCACCTCCGGTGCCAGCGAGATGATCTTCATGAACTTGCGGTCGCGCAGCTCGCGGCCGACCGGCCCGAAGATGCGGGTGCCGCGGGGGTCGCCGTCGTTCTTGAGGATGACCGCCGCGTTCTCGTCGAACTTGATGTAGGAGCCGTCGGCGCGACGGGTCTCCTTGACGGTGCGGACGATGACCGCCTTGACGACATCGCCCTTCTTGACGTTGCCGCCCGGGATGGCGTCCTTGACGGTCGCGACGATCGTGTCGCCGAGGCCGGCGTAGCGACGCTTCGACCCTCCGAGGACGCGGATCGTGAGCAGCTCCTTGGCGCCGGTGTTGTCGGCGACCTTGACTCGTGATTCCTGCTGAAGCATTGTGAACTCCTTCTACCGAGCAAGCCGAGGCTTACTTGGCCTTCTCCGCGATCTCGACGAGCCGCCAGCGCTTGGTGGCGCTGAGGGGGCGGGTCTCGGCGATGACGACCAGGTCGCCGATGCCGGCGGTGTTCTGCTCGTCGTGCGCCTTGACCTTCGAGGTGCGGCGGATGACCTTCCCGTAGAGCGGGTGCTTCACGCGGTCCTCGACCTCGACGACGATGGTCTTCTGCATCTTGTCGCTCACGACGTAGCCGCGGCGCACCTTGCGGTACGGGCGGTGCGAGGCCGTCTCGGCGACCTCGGCCGTGGCCTTCTCGGTCTCAGCCATGTTCAGGCCTCCTTCGTCTCTGCCTCGGCAGCGGCATCAGCGGATGCCTCGGCCTTGGCCTTCTTGGTCTTCTTCGCGGGCGCGGCCTTCGCCTCGACCGGGGCGGGCGTGGCCCGGATGCCGAGCTCGCGCTCACGGATGACCGTGTAGATGCGCGCGATGTCGCGCTTGACGGCACGCAGTCGGCCGTGGCTCTCGAGCTGGCCGGTGGCGGCCTGGAAGCGCAGGTTGAACAGCTCCTCCTTGGCCTTCTTCAGCTCGTCGACGAGTCGCTCGTCTTCAAAGGTGTCGAGCTCGCTCGGCGCGAGCTCCTTCGTTCCGACGGCCATTACGCGTCGCCCTCCTCGCGCTTGATGATGCGTGCCTTGAGGGGCAGCTTGTGGATGGCACGGGTCATGGCCTCACGAGCGAGTTCCTCGGAGACACCCGAGACCTCGAAGAGGACGCGACCCGGCTTGACGTTGGCGACCCACCACTCGGGCGAGCCCTTACCGGAACCCATTCGGGTCTCGGCCGGCTTCTTCGTGAGCGGACGGTCGGGGTAGATGTTGATCCACACCTTGCCGCCACGCTTGATGTGACGGGTCATCGCGATACGAGCGGACTCGATCTGACGGTTCGTCACGTAGGCGGGAGTCAGGGCCTGGATGCCGAACTCGCCGAAGGTGACCTTCGTGCCGCCGGTGGCGTGGCCCGAACGGCCGGGGTGGTGCTGCTTGCGGTACTTGACTCGACGGGGAATCAACATGGTTATGCCTCAACTCCTGCTGCCACCGGCTCCTGCGCCTTGGGCGCACGACGGGGGCGGTCACTGCGGTCACCACGCGAGGGCTTCTGCGAAGCCTGCTCGCGGGCGAGCTCCTTGTTGGTGATGTCGCCCTTGTAGATCCAGACCTTCACGCCGATGCGGCCGAAGGTGGTCTTCGCCTCGTAGAACCCGTAGTCGATGTTCGCGCGAAGCGTGTGCAGAGGCACGCGGCCCTCGCGGTAGAACTCCGACCGGCTCATCTCGGCGCCGCCGAGGCGGCCGGAGACCTGGATGCGGACGCCCTTGGCGCCGGCGCGCTGCGCGCCCTGCAGGCCCTTGCGCATCGCGCGGCGGAAGGCCACGCGGGCGGAGAGCTGCTCGGCGATGCCCTGGGCGACGAGCTGGGCGTCGGCCTCGGGGTTCTTGACCTCGAGGATGTTCAGCTGGATCTGCTTGCCGGTGAGCTTCTCGAGGTCGGCGCGGATGCGCTCGGCCTCGGCGCCGCGGCGGCCGATCACGATGCCGGGACGCGCCGTGTGGATGTCCACGCGGACGCGGTCACGGGTGCGCTCGATCTCGATGCGCGAGACTCCCGCGCGGTCGAGCGACGTCTGGAGCAGGCGACGGATCTTGACGTCCTCGGCGAGGTAGTCGGCGTAGCGCTGTCCGGGCTTCGTCGAGTCGGAGAACCACCGCGACACGTGGTCGGTGGTGATGCCGAGACGGAAGCCGTACGGGTTGACCTTCTGACCCATTACTTCGTACCCTCCTCGGGCGTGGCGAGCACGACGGTGATGTGGCTCGTGCGCTTGTTGATGCGGAAGGCACGACCCTGCGCGCGCGGCTGGAATCGCTTGAGGGTGGTGCCCTCGTCGACGAATGCGCGGCTGACGTAGAGGTCCTGCTCGTCCAGGTAGGTGTTCGAGGCGTCGGCCTTGACGCGTGCGTTCGCGATGGCCGAGGCGACGAGCTTGTACACCGGCTCGCTCGCACCCTGGGGTGCGAACTTCAGGATGGCGAGGGCCTCCTGTGCCTGCTTGCCGCGGATCAGGTTGACGACGCGGCGAGCCTTCTGGGGGGTGACGCGGATGTGTCGCACACGTGCGATCGACTCCACCATTTCTTCTCCTCCTTCACGTCACCGCGTCAGCGGCGACGGCCCTTCTTGTCGTCCTTCACGTGTCCACGGAAGGTGCGGGTGGGGGCGAACTCTCCGAGCTTGTGACCCACCATGGTCTCGGTGACGAACACCGGGATGTGCTTGCGACCGTCGTGCACGGCGATCGTGTGACCCAGCATCGCCGGGACGATCATCGATCGACGCGACCAGGTCTTGATGACGTTCTTGGAACCGGCTTCGTTCTGCGTGACGACCTTGCGAAGCAGGTGGTCATCGACGAAGGGGCCCTTCTTGAGACTGCGCGGCATCTTCTACAACTCCTACTTGCGCTTCTTGCCGACGGTGCGACGGCGAACGATGAGCTTGTCGCTCTCCCGGTTGGGGCGACGGGTACGGCCTTCGGACTGACCCCACGGGCTGACCGGGTGACGGCCGCCCGAGGTCTTGCCCTCACCACCACCGTGCGGGTGGTCGACCGGGTTCATCGCGACGCCGCGGACGGTCGGGCGCACGCCCTTCCAGCGCTTGCGGCCGGCCTTGCCCCAGTTGATGTTCGACTGCTCGGCGTTGCCCACCTCGCCGACGGTCGCACGGCAGCGCGCGTCGACGTTGCGGATCTCGCCCGAGGGCAGGCGGAGCTGCGCGTAGGGGCCGTCCTTCGCCACGAGGCGGACGGATGCACCGGCCGAGCGGGCCAGCTTCGCGCCGCCGCCGGGGCGGAGCTCGATGGCGTGCACGACGGTACCAGTGGGGATGTTGCGCAGCGGCAGGTTGTTGCCGGGCTTGATGTCGGCGCCAGGTCCCGACTCGATCGGGTCGCCCTGCTGCAGCTTGTTCGGCGCCAGGATGTAGCGCTTGGTGCCGTCCACGAAGTGGAGCAGCGCGATGCGAGCCGTGCGGTTGGGGTCGTACTCGATGTGCGCGACCTTGGCGGGCACGCCGTCCTTGTCGTTGCGACGGAAGTCGATCACGCGGTACTGGCGCTTGTGGCCACCACCGATGTGACGCGTCGTGATGCGACCCTGGTTGTTGCGGCCACCGGTCTTCGACAGCGGGCGGAGCAGCGACTTCTCGGGCGTCGAGCGCGTGATCTCAGCGAAGTCGGCGACCGACGAACCGCGACGACCGGGGGTCGTGGGCTTGTACTTGCGAATAGCCATAGTGAGGTACCTCTGCTCCCTAGCCGACAGCCGTGAAGATGTCGATCGAGCCGGACTTGAGGGTGACGATCGCGCGCTTGGTGTCCTTGCGCTTGCCGATCCCGAACCGGGTGCGACGCGTCTTGCCCTGGCGGTTCAGGGTGTTGATCGATGCCACCTGGACGTTGAAGATCTTCTCGATCGCGAGCTTGATCTCGGTCTTGTTCGAGCGGGGGTCCACGACGAACGTGTACTTGCCCTCGTCGATCAGGCCGTAGCTCTTCTCCGAGACGACCGGCGCGATGATGATGTCGCGCGGGTCCTTGTTGTGGACGGCGCTCATGCGGAGACCTCTTCCTTCTTGGCCGTCTTCGCGGCGATGAACGCCTCGAGCGCGGCCGTGCTGAAGACGATGTCGTCGGAGACGAGCACGTCGTAGGCGTTCAGCTGGTCGACCGGCAGCACGTGCACGGTCGGGATGTTGCGCACCGCACGCTCCGAGAGCTCGTCGTCGCGCGTGAGCACGATGAGCTG
Source organism: Agromyces sp. H66 (assembly GCF_004959775.1). Taxonomy (GTDB): domain Bacteria; phylum Actinomycetota; class Actinomycetes; order Actinomycetales; family Microbacteriaceae; genus Agromyces. Next base: position 56,922 of record NZ_SJZG01000006.1, on the reverse strand, counting down.
GTGCTTCGACGGCGCGATGCCGGCGAGGAGCGCGACCGCGTCCTTCGTCTTCGCGACGTCGCCGTTCACGAAGGACTCGACGGCGTGGATGCGGCCGCCGCGGGCGCGGTCGGAGAGCGCGCCGAGCAGTGCTGCGGCGATCATCTTCTTCGGGGTGCGCTGCGAGTAGTCACGCGGCTGCGGGCCGTGGACGATGCCACCGCCGGTCATCTGCGGCGCGCGGATCGAGCCCTGGCGGGCGCGGCCCGTGCCCTTCTGCTTGAAGGGCTTGCGGCCGGCGCCGGAGACCTCGCCGCGGGTCTTGGTCTTGTGGGTGCCCTGGCGCGCGGCGGCGAGCTGGGCGACGACGACCTGGTGGATCAGCGGCACGTTGGTCTGCACGTCGAAGAGCTCAGCGGGGAGCTCGATCGTGCCCGACTTCTTGCCGGTGACGTCGAGGGTGTCGATGGTGTTGGTCGCGGTAGCCATGGACTACGCCCCCTTCACTGCGTTGCGGACGAAAACGAGACGGCCGCGCGCACCGGGAACCGCGCCCTTGACGAGCAGGAGTCCCTTCTCGGCGTCGACGGCGTGCACGCGGAGGTTCAGCACGGTGACGCGCTCGCCACCCATGCGACCGGCCATGCGCATGCCCTTGAAGACACGGCTGGGGGTCGACGACGCACCGATCGAACCGGGCTTGCGGTGGTTGCGGTGGGAACCGTGCGACGCGGAGACGCCCTTGAAGTTGTGGCGCTTCATGACACCGGCGAAGCCCTTGCCCTTGGAGGTGCCGACGACGTCGACCAGCTGGCCGGCCTCGAAGGTGCCGTCGACGGTGAGCTCCTGGCCGAGCGCGTAGCTCGAGGCATCCGCGGTGCGGACCTCGGCGAGGTGACGACGCGGGGTGACGCCGGCGGCCTTGAAGTGGCCCGATGCGGGCTGGTTGACCTTACGGGGGTCGATGGCGCCGGCGGCGATCTGCACGGCGTCGTAGCCGTCCTTCTCGGGGGTGCGCACCTGGGTCACGACGTTGGGTGCGATCTCGATGACGGTGACCGGGACGAGCTTGTTGTTCTCATCCCACACCTGGGTCATGCCGAGCTTGGTGCCGAGCAGACCCTTCACGTTCTTGGTAGCGGTGGACATGGGTTACCTCAGAGCTTGATCTCGATGTTGACGTCGGCGGGGAGGTCGAGACGCATGAGCGAGTCGACGGCCTTGGGCGTCGGGTCCACGATGTCGATCAGACGCTTGTGGGTGCGCATCTCGAAGTGCTCGCGGCTGTCCTTGTACTTGTGGGGCGAGCGGATGACGCACACCACGTTCTTCTCGGTCGGAAGCGGCACGGGGCCGACGACCGTGGCGCCCGCGCGGGTCACCGTGTCGACGATCTTGCGCGCCGAGGTGTCGATGACCTCGTGGTCATACGACTTCAGTCGAATGCGGATCTTCTGTCCCGCCATTGCTGACTCTCTCTCTGTCAAGGCGTCATACCCCTTCCGAGGGCATCGGACGCCGCGTAGCTACTCCGTGTGAAGCACCACTGTTCTTCTGTCAAAGGCCGTGATCGAGCCTGTCGAAACCACCCCGCTGACGCGGTGGCCTCGGCACGCTCGACCCGAGAGCCTCCCGACCCCCGCGCTCGGGCGTGTCGCCCTCGCGAAACGGGCATGGTCGACCCATGCTCGAATTGGTGATCGGTTGTGCGTTCTGCTGCCCGCGGCCTAGCCTGACCCGTGCTGCTCCCCGACCTTGGTCTGATGAGCGCTTCGGTGGCTATGCACTGCCTGGCAGTGATTCGAACGGCACGCAGCAAGGCACGCCGTTCGAAATGTTGAACTCAACGAGTTTGCCACAGTCGGCGCCTCCATGCAACCCGGGCGTGTCGCGCCGCGGCGTGGCGCGACACGGTCACTCCACGGCGTACCCGGCGACCCCGGACGTGAGCAGGACGAGCACGGACACCGCCGCCGCCGAGGCGACTGCGATCCGTCGCATCCGGCCGCTGCGCGCGCCGGCCTCGGGGGCCGTCGTCCCGGCCGGCCGGCGGAACGGGTCCTCGATCCATCGCTTCGAGGCATCCGCCACCGCGATCGAGAGCACGAGCAGCAGCACCATGACGGGCGCCTGGCTCGGGCGCCCCGTGATGTACGGCGTGAACATGATGATCGGCCAGTGCCAGAGGTAGAGGGAATAGGAGATGCCGCCGAACCACTGCACGAGCGGAAGCGCGGCGACCGGGGCGAGGGAGAGGGCCGCCCGCGGCATCCCGGACACGATGATCGCCGCCGTGCCGAGCACCGGCAGGAGCGCGATGGTGCCGGGGAAGCGGTCGCCATCGGTGAACGCGAGCGCCGCGAACGCGATCGCGGCGAGCCCCGCCCAGCCGGCGACCGCGCGCGTACGGCGCAGCCGGTCTCCCTCGATGGCCGGCAGGAGCGCGAGGAGCCCGCCCACGCCGAACTCCCACCCGCGCGCGAGCGTCGAGAAGTACGCCAGGTTGTGGTCCTGCAGGGTGAGCAGCGTGCCGTGGACGAACGACGCCACCGTCGTCACGACCAGCACGGCGGCGAGCACCTGGCTGCGGCGACGGCCGGTGCGTGCCGCCAGCCAGAGCGCACCGATGATGAGGATCGGCCAGACGAGGTAGAACTGCTCCTCCACCGACAACGACCAGAAGTGCTGCACCGGCGTGGATTCCAGGTCGGCGCTGGCCGGGATCAGGGAATCGCGGGCGAGGTGCCAGTTCTCCACGTAGAGGGCGCTCGAGAGGGTCTGCTGGAGGAACGGGGGCCACTCCGCGCGCGGCACGAAGACGAGCGTCGCGACGGCGCACGCCGTCAGCACCACCATCGCCGCGGGCAGGATGCGCCGGATGCGCCGCATGTAGAACGCCGTGAGGCGTACGCGATCGTGCCGCTCCGCGTCGCGGAGGAGCAGGCCGGTGATGAGGAAGCCAGAGACGACGAAGAAGACGTCGACGCCGACGAAGCCCGCGGGCAGTGCCGCGGGCCAGAAGTGGTAGAGGAGCACGCATCCGATCGCGACCGCACGCAGCGCCTGGATCTCGGGGCGCACGGACGACCCCTGCACGACCGCGGAAGATGAGGACATCTCCTCAAGCGTAGGCACGACCCCCCGAATGAGGGGAGCACTTGACAGGAAATGACCGCCCGCGGCATCCGCACGGCCCGAGCCCTGCCGGTACCGACGACGAAGGGGCCGGGCCCGAAGGCCCGACCCCTGTCGGTGTCCGAGCCGGATGACTCCGGCGATCGGACGGGTGCTACTTGATGATCTTCGTGACCGTGCCGGCGCCGACGGTGCGACCACCCTCACGGATGGCGAAGCCGAGGCCCTCCTCCATGGCGATCGGCTGGATGAGCTCGACCGTCATGTCGGTGGTGTCGCCGGGCATGACCATCTCGGTGCCCTCGGGCAGCGTGATGACGCCGGTGACGTCGGTGGTGCGGAAGTAGAACTGCGGACGGTAGTTCGCGTAGAACGGGTTGTGACGGCCGCCCTCCTCCTTCGAGAGGATGTACGCGGTGCCCTCGAAGTTGGTGTGCGGGGTGACCGAGCCCGGGGCCACGACGACCTGGCCGCGCTCGACGTCCTCGCGCTTGGTACCACGGAGCAGGAGACCGCAGTTCTCGCCGGCCCAGGCCTCGTCGAGCTGCTTGTGGAACATCTCGATACCCGTGACCGTGGTCTTCTGCGTCGGGCGGATGCCGACGATCTCGACCTCGGAGTTGATCTTCAGCGTGCCGCGCTCGGCGCGGCCCGTGACGACCGTGCCACGGCCGGTGATCGTGAAGACGTCCTCGATGGGCATGAGGAACGGCTTGTCCTTGTCGCGCACCGGGTCGGGGATCGACTCGTCGACGGCGTCCATGAGGTCGAGGACCGACTGGACCCACTTCTCGTCGCCCTCGAGGGCCTTGAGGCCCGAGACGCGGATGACGGGCGCGTTGTCGCCGTCGAAGCCCTGGCTCGAGAGGAGCTCGCGGACCTCGAGCTCGACGAGCTCCAGGATCTCCTCGTCGTCGACCATGTCGGCCTTGTTCAGCGCGACGAGGAGGTAGGGCACGCCGACCTGCTTGGCGAGCAGCACGTGCTCACGCGTCTGGGCCATCGGGCCGTCGGTCGCCGCGACCACGAGGATCGCGCCGTCCATCTGGGCGGCACCGGTGATCATGTTCTTGATGTAGTCGGCGTGACCCGGGGCGTCGACGTGCGCGTAGTGGCGCTTCGGCGTCTCGTACTCGACGTGCGAGATGTTGATCGTGATGCCGCGCTGGCGCTCCTCGGGAGCCGAGTCGATCGATGCGAAGTCGCGCTGCACGTTGGTGGCCGACGGGTACTTGTCCGCCAGGACCTTCGAGATCGCCGCGGTGAGCGTCGTCTTGCCGTGGTCGACGTGACCGATCGTACCGATGTTGACGTGCGGCTTGGTCCGCTCGAACTTGGCCTTAGCCACTGTGGGTCCTCCTCAGGACTCGTGTAGGAACCCCGGGCGCTGGATTGCGACCGGTGTGCTACGGGGTTGTGTTGTTATGTTACGCGAACCGGTTGGCTCGTGCGTCGGCGGGCTACTCGCCCTTGTTCTTCTGGACGATCTCGTCGGCGACAGCCTTCGGGACCTCCGCGTAGCTCTCGAACTCCATCGAGTACACCGCGCGGCCCGAGGTCTTCGACCGCAGGTCGCCGATGTAGCCGAACATCTCCGAGAGCGGGACGTGCGCGCGCACGACCTTCACGCCGGCGGCGTCCTCCATCGACTGGATCTGACCGCGACGCGAGTTCAGGTCGCCGATGACGTCACCCATGTATTCCTCAGGGGTGCGCACCTCGACGGACATGAGCGGCTCGAGCAGAACCGGGTTCGCCTTCCGAGCGGCCTCCTTGAAGCCCATCGAGCCGGCGATCTTGAACGCCATCTCCGAGGAGTCGACGTCGTGGGCCGCGCCGTCGAGCAGGATGCCCTTGACGCCGACCATCGGGTAGCCGGCCAGGATTCCGTACTGCATGGCGTCCTGGAAGCCGGCGTCGACCGAGGGGATGTACTCGCGCGGAACGCGGCCACCCGTGACCTTGTTCTCGAACTCGTACGTCTTGTCGGCCGTGATCTCGAGGGGCTCGAGCGCGAACTGGATCTTCGCGAACTGGCCCGATCCACCCGTCTGCTTCTTGTGGGTGTAGTCGTGCTTCTCGACCGCCCGCTTGATCGTCTCGCGGTACGCCACCTGCGGCTTGCCGACGTTCGCCTCGACCTTGAACTCCCGCTTCATGCGGTCGACGAGGATGTCGAGGTGCAGCTCGCCCATGCCCTTGATGACGGTCTGGCCGGTCTCCTGGTTGAGCTCGGTGCGGAAGGTGGGGTCCTCCTCGGCGAGCTTCTGGATCGCCGTGCCGAGCTTCTCCTGGTCGGCCTTGGTCTTCGGCTCGATCGCGACCTCGATGACCGGGGCCGGGAACGTCATGGACTCGAGGACGACCTGGTTGTCGGGGTCGCACAGGGTGTCGCCCGTGGTCGTGTCCTTGAGGCCGATGACGGCGTAGATGTTGCCCGCGGTGACCGAGTCGACCGGGTTCTCCTTGTTGGCGTGCATCTGGAAGATCTTCCCGATGCGCTCCTTCTTGCCCTTGGTCGAGTTGATGACCTGGCCGCCCGAGTCGAGGTGACCCGAGTAGACGCGGATGTAGGTGAGCCGACCGAAGAACGGGTGCACGGCGACCTTGAACGCGAGCGCGGCGAACGGGTCGTTGGCGTCGGGGTGACGCTCGATGATCTCGTCCTCGTTGCGCGGGTTGCGACCCGCGACGGCCGGCACGTCGAGCGGCGACGGCAGGAAGTCGATGACCGCGTCGAGCATGGGCTGCACACCGCGGTTCTTGAACGCCGAGCCGCAGAGCACCGGGTAGATCTCGGAGTTGACGGTGAGCTTGCGGATCGCACCCTTGATCTCGGCGACCGTGAGCTCCTCGCCGCCGAAGTACTTCTCGAGCAGCGCGTCGTCGGTCTCGGCGACGGTCTCGAGCAGCGTGTGGCGGTACTCCTCCGCCTTCTCCTTGAGGTCGGCGGGGATCTCCTGCACCTCGTACTTGGCGCCCATCGTCACGTCGCCCTTGGCGTCGCCGGGCCACACCAGGGCCCGCATCTCGATGAGGTCGACGACGCCGACGAAGTCGCTCTCCGAACCGATCGGCAGCTGCAGCACGAGCGGCTTCGCACCGAGGCGCTTGATGATCGTGTCGACCGTGAAGTAGAAGTCGGCGCCGAGCTTGTCCATCTTGTTGACGAAGCAGATGCGCGGCACGTTGTACTTGTCGGCCTGGCGCCACACGGTCTCGGACTGGGGCTCCACGCCCTCCTTGCCGTCGAAGACGGCGACCGCGCCGTCGAGCACGCGAAGCGAGCGCTCGACCTCGACCGTGAAGTCGACGTGACCGGGGGTGTCGATGATGTTGATCTGGTTCTTGTTCCAGAAGCAGGTCACGGCGGCGGACGTGATCGTGATGCCGCGCTCCTTCTCCTGCTCCATCCAGTCGGTCGTCGAGGCTCCGTCGTGGGTCTCGCCGATCTTGTGGTTCACGCCCGTGTAGAACAGGATGCGCTCGGTGGTGGTGGTCTTGCCGGCATCGATGTGCGCCATGATGCCGATGTTGCGGACCTTGTTCAGGTCGGTGAGCACGTCTTGTGCCACGGGGGTTCCTCCGGGGAAGTCAGGAGTGGAAGGGGAAGTGGGCGGATGCCGCCCGGCGGCGGACCCAGGGACCGCCGCCGTCGCGACATCCGCCCATCGACTACCAGCGGTAGTGGGCGAACGCGCGGTTCGACTCGGCCATCTTGTGCGTGTCCTCGCGGCGCTTGACCGCGGCACCGAGGCCGTTCGACGCGTCGAGGATCTCGTTGGTGAGACGCTCGGTCATCGTCTTCTCGCGACGGGCCTTGGCATAGCTCGTGAGCCAGCGCAGGGCGAGGGTGTTGGCGCGGTGCGGCTTCACCTCGACGGGGACCTGGTAGGTCGAGCCGCCGACGCGGCGCGAACGCACCTCGAGCGTGGGGCGCACGTTGTCGAGCGCCTTCTTCAGGGTGGCGACGGCGTCCTGGCCGGACTTCGCGGCGACGTTCTCGAGCGCCTCGTAGACGATGCGCTGCGCGAGGTCCTTCTTGCCGTCGATCAGGATCTTGTTGACGAGCTGGCTGACGACCGGCGAGCCGTACACGGGGTCGGCGACGACGGGGCGCTTCGGAGCGGGTCCCTTGCGAGGCATTACTTCTTCTCCATCTTCGCGCCGTAGCGGCTACGGGCCTGCTTGCGGTTCTTCACGGCCTGCGTGTCGAGCGCGCCGCGGATGATCTTGTAGCGCACGCCGGGGAGGTCCTTCACACGACCGCCGCGCACGAGCACCATCGAGTGCTCCTGGAGGTTGTGGCCCTCACCGGGGATGTAGGCCGTGACCTCGGTGCCGTTGGAGAGCTTCACGCGGGCGACCTTGCGGAGTGCCGAGTTGGGCTTCTTCGGGGTGGTGGTGTACACACGCGTGCACACGCCGCGCTGCTGGGGGTTGGCCTTCAGGGCGGGAGCCTTGGTCTTGGTGACCTTGGGCGAGCGACCCTTGCGGACCAACTGCTGAATGGTTGGCACTGCTTCTCCTTGTTGGTGCTGCACGGTGACAGCGTTGATGGATTTCACATCACGACCCACCGGCACCGCAGATCTGCGGCGCCTGTTGCGTGGTGGGTATGCCGTGGGGGCGACCGATGAGGTGCCCTGCGAATGTGCGTCTGCTGTGAGCCCGAGGCGTGACCTGCCGGGGCTCATCGGGGATGATTCCTGCAGGCACGATTCAAGCGCGCGTCAACGCGCACACCCGGTCAATAGTAATGCTGCGTAACCTCGCGGTCAAATGACGATGGATGCCCCGAGCCCGTGTTCTCCGAGGGCGGAAGCGAGCGGCTACCCGGGCCAGCCCGGCGAGTCGAGTTCGCGGTCGAGGTCGGCGAGGAGCTCCTCCACCTGCGGCTCGACGTAGGCGACCACGGCCCCGCCGATGCGCTCCCGATGGCGGGCGAGTTCGACGCAGATGCGACGGCCGAGCTGCTTGGCGAACTCGTCGGCGAGGCGCACCTCCTCGCGCAGCGCCTCCTTCTCCTCGAAGGTGAACGGGCGTGGCGCCGGCTCGTTCGCCTCGGCCGCGGTATCCGCCTCGAGTCCCGTCAACGTGAAGAGGAACGGCTGGTCGGGCACCGGCTCGGGGTCGAGGTCGAGGCCCAGGAACTCGGGGTCGAGCCCCTCCCCCGCTCGGTACGGGCGGCGCGCCTTGCGCTCCTCGGCGAGGCGGATCTCGGTGTGCAGCATCGGCAGGTTGCGCGCCGTGTAGTCGTCGACGGCGGCGTCGATGATGCCCTTCATGCGCATCGAGAACGCGTGCTGCACCGGATGCGGCACGTCGACGTCGAGGCCGGCCGCCGCCAGGATGGGCGAGCCGAAGCATCGGGTGCAGAGCCGGACACGGGCGCGATGGGTGCCCGGCCGCCACCTCGGCAGCCAGGCCAGCCAGCGGTCGACCTCGTGGCTCACGCGCGCCTCGATCGATCCCTCCACGCGTTCACGATACTGCGCGGGGCGTCGGACGTCGCCGACCCGTTCGTCGACTGGCGCGCCGCGTCCGTCGCGTCCGCGCTCTCGCGTCATTCCTCGTCGCGCTCCCACGGCCAGCGGGGACGCTCGATGCCGCCCGACTGCGCGCCGGCCACGAGGAGCGCGAGCCACGCGACGATCGCCGCCAGCACCGGGATGAGCAGGCCGAACCAGCCGACGCCGAAGCCGAGGCCGAAGATGAGGCTGGCGAGCACCGTGCCGGTCGCGATGGCGTAGCCCACGATCGCGACGACGACCGCGGCGACCCACGCCCAGACCGCGGCGAGCAGGGTGCCGGCGAGCACCCGCTCGGGGTGCCGCAGCGCACGGCCGAGGTGGAGCAGCACCGCGAGCACGGATGCCCCGACGATCGCCGGGCCGACGAGCCGTCCGGCGTCCTCGCTCGAGATCACGTCCGCGTCGGTGAGGAGGCTGACGAAGCCGTAGGCGGCGACCACGAGGGCCAGGTAGAGGGCCGTGGCGAACCCCGCGATCGGCCAGGCCCTGCGCGCGTTCTCCTCCATGCTTCGAGCCTACGCCGCTCGGTGGGACGCGCCCCGGCCGGCGTGGGTGGATAGGCTGTGGGGGCCCTCGGGCCCGCCGGGCCCTGACGACCCGGAGGTGGACTGTGGCGGACGCACCGTACCTGGCGAGGCTCGACCACACGAAGACCGACGTCGCCCGCCGCGTGAACGCCGTCATGTCCGCCGTCTCCCTCGGCGTCGCGGCGCTGCTCGCGGGCGGACTCATCGTGGCCGTCTCGTCCGGCATGGGCGCGATCACCATCGTGATCGCCTCGCTCGGCCTCGTCGCCGGTGCGGTCGTCGCCGTGTTGACCGGACGCCGAAGGCGTGCACTGCGACTTCTCGTCGGAGGTGACGACATCGCACTCCGCATCGACCGGGACGGGATACGACTCGCCGGCGCGCCGCCGATCGCCTGGGATGCGGTCGTGTTCGTCGGCGTGCTCGACGACCGCGAACGCACGGGCCGGCTCCGGCGCCTTCCGCTGTCGGGGGCGTTGGCGCGAGCCACGGTGCGCGCGGGCAGCCCGACGCTCCTCTGCGAGATCGGCGTCCGTGACGGCGTCGAGTTCCGCCACGCGTTCGGGGGTGCGGGCGGTGCCGACCGGGTCACGCTCTTCGACGAGTTCGACGGGTCCCGCCGCGGTCTCATCCCGCTGATGCTCGATGCCGTCATGGATGACGCGACCGCGCATCAGTCGGCACAGGTGCTCGTGCGTGAGGCGGAACGCCGGGGCATCCCGGCTCGAGCCTTCAACCGGGTGTTCGAGTACTTCGACTGGAAGGGCCCGATGATCGATCGCAGGTGGCCGGTGGAGAGAGGAAGCCGCGCATGACCGAACCCCAAGAGCAACCGCTCCATGCTGCGCCGAACGAGGTCCGGCGGGTCCGCTCGCGGCAGCAGGTCGTCGCCGCGGCGGTGACGGTCGGCATCGGAGTCATCGCGTCGGTCCTGTCGGTCGCACTGTACGAGACCCTCGTCGAGCTCTCGTCGGACCTCGAGGGCCGCCGGTCAGGGTTGCGCGGCTTCGTCGCGCCGGGTGCCGTCTTCCTCAGCGCGGCCGCCGTCGTCGGGGGCCTGGTCTGGCTGTTCGCATGGTCGTACCGTTGGGAGCGCATCGAGACCGGCGCGCCGCTGACCCAGCAGGCGAGCTCGTACCTCGCGGTGCCGGCACGCGAGGCGATGGCCGTGCTCGATCGGTTCCGCATCGGCGATCCCAGGGTCTACCTGCCGGTGCCGACCGCGAAGAACGGCGACGTGGTGCTCGGCGTCTGGCTCGTCCGCGATGATGCGGTCGCCTACGTCGGAATCGCGGTGCGGTCGGGTCGTGACTGGCAGGCGCTCCCGCTCGTCACCTTGCGCGACAATGCGTACGTCGCCCTGAGTCGCCTCACGATCGACCAGTACGGCTCACGCGCCGGCCAGACGGTCGTCAACGGCTTCCTCGATCCGTTCCTGCGCAACTAGTCGCGCGAGCCTGCTGCGGTGCGACCGACCGGTCGCGCGACCGATCAGGCGGCGAGCCGATCAGGCGGCGTGCCGATCACGCGGCATGCCGATCACGCGGCGTGCCGATCACGCGGCATGCCGATCACGCGGCGTGCCGATCAGACCCTGGCCCAGCCGGGGAATCCGGCGCAACCATCGGTGAGCCGGATGAACCCGTCGGTCCGATCGGTGAGCGCGGCGTACGACGTCGCGGCGTCGCCCGCGTTCACGGCCTCTTCCATGCGATCGAGGATGCGAACGGCCGTCGGCAACCAGTCGAGGAATGCGCCGGACGGAATCTCCGAGGTGTCGTCGGTGAGGATCTCGCGCACGGCGGCGATCGCCCGCTTGAGCTCGGGAAGGTCCTGCGGACGCAACGTCGCCGAGATGCTGACGCCGACCAGTTCGGTGACGGGTTCGCGGAGTCGGTCGCAGCGCTGTTCGAGGGTGTCGGCCATCAGCCGTTCTCGCCCTTTCGCTCGATGTCGAACTTCTCGAGCGGCGTGCGCACGCCGTCGCGGAACGCACCGAGCCCCGCGTCGAAGTCGACGGCCGAGCCGACGAACAGCACCGACCCGTCGGGCGCGACGTAGATCTTGCCGCCGCCGCGAACCGCGTGCACGAGGCAGACGCCGAGCCCGTCGGGCAACTCGATGACGTTGAGCGTCGGGCTGTCGGCGAGCTTCGCGAAGAGGTTGCGCCCCACCGCGATGAGCCGGTCGAGGTCGACTGCGGCACTGGAGGCGTCGGAGGTCGTCGTGATCGGCAGGGGACGACGCACCTGCGGCTGGCCCGCGAACTGAGCGATGACCGCGAGGTGTTCGTAGAGACCCGCGAGCTGCAGATGCGAGGCGTCGGGCGAGCCGCCGAGCGCAAGCAGCGGCACGTAGCCGAAGCACTGCTCGAACTCGGGTGCGCCATCGCGATCGCGGGCGACCGGGTACGGCTGCCACTCCCACACGTCGTCGCGCCGTGCCGGGTCCTCGATGAGGCGCACGAGCTCGTCGAACGCCACCCCCTCGATGAGATCGATGGCGCCCCAGCGCGACTTGACCACGAGGTAGAGCCCGTTGACGTGCACGACGAGATCACCGAGCGCCGTGGTGAACAGCACGGTGGACCCGTCGGGCAGCGCGAAGACGCCCTCGAGCATCTGCGCCGCGCGGGCCGGGTCGACGATCCGGAAGTACCGATCGTCGCCCACGAAGCCGGCGCCCTGGTCGCGCCACAGCTCCACGACTTCGGCGGGAACCTGCCCGGCGTACTGCGAGATCGTCTCCTCGGCGATCGGGGCGACGAGGTCGAAGCTCCGGAAGGTGGTCATGCGTGCCTTTCTGACATGTGCGGCCGGGTCACGGCGTCAGCGGATGCCTCGAGCCGACGTCGTTCGAACTCGATGGCCGGTCCACCCCGCGGAAGTCTACCGGCGGGGCGGAGGGGTGGAATGGGGAGCCGTCCCCATGCACTCATCGGCCGCGGGCCGGGTGGGGCGGCACGTCGATGCCGACCTCGACGAACGGCCGCACGAGCACCTCGTACTGATCGGTGGACAACTGGGTCATCTTGAGGATCGCGCGACCGGCGATCACCATCGCGCTCTTGGCATCGGCGTGCAGGCCGTCACGGAACGCGTTCAGCTCATCGGCTCTCGGCAGCAGTGCGACGCGTACGGCGTGTTCGAGCTCGGAGTTCTCGACGGCCGATGGCTTCGTCGCATGACTCGCCTCCCTGCCGCCTGCCCTGCGCAGCCCGACCGCGCGGTCGTATGCCGCGGCGAGGGATTCGGGAGGCAGTGCGTGCGCATCATCTATGAACTTGCGGGTCGACGCAGCGAGCATCGCTCTTCCCCTTCGGGTTGGTGCACGACTTCCTGACCGGAGGTGCGGGGCTCGACGCGAGCCGCGCGCCTCACTCCGACGCGACGACCGGGGTCATCTGCGCGATCTTGCGGACGTGGAGCGTGTAGGTGTCCTCGCGGACCTCACCGGTCTCCTTGTCGACGAAGATCACCAGGTTGTCCCACCGGCTGAATGCGTCGCGGCCTTCGACCAGGAACTCGCGTGCACCCCACGTCGGCAGGTAGTCGGTCGCGTCCTCGTGCCACTCTGGCGAGATGTACAGTTCGCCGGTCAGCAGCGGGGGGTGCTCTGCGAAATGACGTTCGAGCGCGGCTCGTGCTTCGTGGATCGTCAACATGGCTCCAGTCTCACGCCCCGGTGCTGCCGGGGCTAGTCGTGTTCGTGGCCTGCTGCGTCGCATCGGGATGCGCCGGCTCGGGCTGCTCCGGAGGAGCGGACGCCTCGGGCCACAGGAAGATCTCCGGTGCCGGCAGCGGCCCGGGCTCGGGCTCGGACGGCTCCTCCGGCGGTGTCGGCGTCAACTCACGATAGAGGGGAAGTCGCTTCGGAGAAACCGTGCCGAGTGCCTCGCGGAGACGGCTCGCCCCGGCTTCGAGACGAACGTTCTGCTCGTGGAGGACGTACCTGTCGTCCCACGCTCGTTGCTTCTCCGCCACGCTCGTGTCGGGATCGTTCAAGACGTCGTCGAGTTCCGCGATCAGTTCCGCGTTGCGCTCTCGCCACCGGCGGTTCGCCTCGATCTCGCGATCGATCATCTCCTTGGGCTTGTCGGCGTACTCCGGGTTGTCCTTCCACGCCTGCATGAGGTTGTGTTCGTCCCACGTCCACGAGGTGGAGGTCTTGAGCACCTCCGAGGTCGGCACGAGGTCATCGACCCTGAGCACGATGATGTCCTTCCAGGGCGCCTCGGAACGCTGGTTGAAGAACATCGCGTCCAGGTAGTGCGTCACGTCCGCCTGACCGGTCTGCCCGTCGTGGAGCCGGATCCCGTCAGCCTCCTTGACGACGGTGAAGATGTGGCCGCCGCCACCCTTCTTCCAGTTCCCTGAGATGAATCCGCGCCCACCCACCGGCCACGACGCGGTGAGTTGCTGCAGCGCCTGCATCGGTGAATCGCCGTCGAAATCACTGAGATTGTCGAAGTCACGGCGTGAGCCGTCGGCCTGGACCCAGTCGGCCGCGATCGACACCGGGTAGCGCCCCTCGCCGCGAAGCTCAGCGGCACCGGTCTGCGGATTCACCGCCTCGGACTGAACGGTCGGGCTCGCAATCACGTCGTAACCGCGGAAGCGCAACTCCAACGCATTCACCACGTAATGGCAGTTGTTCCGGAATCGCTGGACATCGACGTTCCATCCCATGGCGTTCACCGTCGCGATCGAGACCGCGCGGGTCTCCGCCGCCTGTAGATGCAGGAACGCGGCATCCAGAAGCGGGTGGTGGATCGTCGAAGGAACAGGATCCGCGGCCCCCGCGCCGGTCCCCTCCGGCGTCGCATCCGGAGGACTCTCCGGGTGGGTGCTCTCCGGCGTCACCTCCGGCGCACTCTCCGGGACGGAGCCCTCCGGCGTCACCTCCGGCGCACTCTCCGGGACGGAGCCCTCCGGCGTCGCCTCCGGGTCGGCGCCCTCCGGCGTCACCTCCGGCGCACTCTCCGGGACGGCGCCCTCCGGCGTCCCCTCCGGCGCACTCTCCGGGACGGCGCCCTCCGGCGCACTCCCCGGGACGGAGCCCTCCGGCGGCGCCTCCGGGTCGGCGCCCTCCGGCGTCACCTCCGGCGCACTCCCCGGGACGGAACCCTCCGGCGTCGCCTCCGGGTCGGCGCCCTCCGGCGCACTCTCCGGCACGGAACCCTCCGGCGTCGCCTCCGGGTGGGCGCCCTCCGGCGTCACCTCCGGCGCACTCTCCGGGACGGAACCCTCCGGCGTCACCTCCGGCGCACTCTCCGGGACGGAACCCTCCGGCGTCACCTCCGGCTTGCTCTCCGGCTCGGTCGCCTCCGGCGTCACGGCGGGATCGAATCCCTCCGGGTCCGAACCTTCCGGCGTCGATTCCGGGTCCGATGCCTCGGGACTCGCCTCCGATTCTGTACCCTCCGGTGTCGTCGCCGGCTTCGATCCCGACGTTGCGGTGTCGAGTGCTTCCTGGAGCCGGTCCGCGCCGCGCTTGAGATGATTGGACTGCTCTTGAAGAGCGATCCTGTCGTCCCATGCTCGCTTTCGGTCCGCGAGATTCGCATCGGGATCGTCGATGATCTTGGTGAGTTCGTCGATCAACTCGCGATTGCGTTTCCGCCACCGGCGGTTCGCCTCGATCTCGCGATCGATCATCTCCTTGGGCTTGTCGGCGTACTCGGGGTTGTCCCTCCACGCCTGCATGAGGTTGTGCTCGTCCCACGTCCACGGTTTGGCGGAGTTGAGTACCTCGGGGGTCGGCGCGAGGTCATCGACCCGCAGCACGATCATGCCGGGCCCAGCACCATCGGAATCCCTGAAATGCATCCCGTCGAGGTAGTCCGCCACGTCGGGGTTGCTGCTCTGTCCGTCATAGAGCTTGATCCCGTCGGCCTCTTTGACGACCGTGAAGATGTGGCCGACGCCGCCACCCTTCTTCCAGGTCCCGGAGATGAATCCACGCCCACCCACGGGCCACGACGCGGTGAGCTCCTGCAGCGCCTGCATCGGTGAATCACCGTCGAAATCGCCGAGACTCTCGAAGTCACGGCGTGAGCCGTCGGCCTGGACCCAATCTGCCGCGATCGACAGCGGGTAGCGCCCCTCGCCACGAAGCTCGACGGCACCGGTCTGCGGATTCATCGCCTCAGACAGAACGGTCGGACTTGCGACCACGTTGTAACCGCGGAATCGCAGCTCCAGTGCATTGACCACGTAATGGCAATTCCGCTGGAAGCGCTGCACATCGACGTCCCAGCCCAACGCGTTCACCGTCGCGACCGACGCACCATGCGTCTCTGCCGTCGGAAGATGCGGGAATGCCTCGTCGAGAAGCGGGTGGTGGATCGTCGACGGAACCGCATCGGCTGCCGCCGTGTCCGTCCCCTCCGGCTCGGCCCCCTCCGGCTCGGACCCCTCCGGCGCGCTCTCGGAGTCAGGGCTCTCCGGCGTCCCCTCGGTCGACGACTCCGATCCATCGGTTCCGTCCGGCGCAGCTGTACCGTTCGGGGAGGTCGTGACCTCAGGGGCATCCGCTGCCGTGTCACGGGACGTGCCGGCCACTGACGGATCGATCGCACTGGTCCGTGCGGGCGGCGCAGCCGGTGCGCTCGTGACGCGCGTCGCCGACGTCAGCGTCGACTGGGTGGCCGCGGGACTGCCGTCGACCGAGTTCGTCGCGCCCAAGTGGACGTTCAGCATGACGTGGGGGCGCAGCTTCGGATCGATGGTCGCCATCGCATCGGCGATGTCGAGGCGAAGGTCGTCGACGCGGTGCTGCCACTGGCTGCCCAGTGAGCTGTTGACGCGCAGCGAGCCGGCGCCGTCGTAACGGTCGGCCCGGCCGCCTGCGACCTGATCGGGCCCGTGCAGCACGGCCTGGCCCTTCATCTGAACCCCGGCGACGGCGAGGGCATGATTGCCTGCCGCCTGTTCGCTCTTCGCGACGCGGTTCTGTTGCTCGTAGAAGTCCACGTTGTGACGCCATTCGGCGATCGTGAGCTTGTTGAGACCCTGCTGCTGCAGACCGACCTGGCGCTGGAACTCGTCCCAGTCGTGCTCGGGGTTCGACATGTCGAACGCGTCGACCGAGATCGGTTCCTTCAGCGAGTAGGAACCGTCCTCGTTGCGAACGATCGGCGAGTCGGATCGCGCCGCGAGTTCGTCGAGCTGCCTCCGGATCTCGGGGGTGAGCTCGGGGATCGCATATCCGTTGTACGTCGTTCCCGGGCCCTGCGAGCCGTCGGAGGCGTGATCGGGCGAAACCGTCGCCTTCCCCTCGAACTTCGCGTTCGCGGAACGGCCGTCGTCGGGCGTGGATGCCTCGTGCGCGGCAGCCTGGTGTGCGACTCCCGTCGACCCCGCCGACGGGGGCGCGTTCGTGACATCCGGCGTCGCGCCGTCGGAATCGACGACGTGCTCGGGTCGGATCGACGCGTCCCAGTTCGTCGCGTGCGGCTCGTTCGGCGGCCACGGAGTGCGGCTGCCGGTCTGGGCGTCGACCGACCAGACGGTGGTGCCGTCGAAGTAGGCGTTGAACCAGTGGCCGTCGCCGGTGGACCGGTCGATGCCCACGACGCAGTGCGATCCCGGGCCCATCGCTCGAAGCGAGGCATCGATCTGCGCGGGCGTCATCGGCGTCTGCGGGTTCCCGGTGCGCGCCTCCATCTCCGGGACGTCCAGCGTCCCGGTAGGGGCCTCGGAGGTCGGCTGACCGTTGAGGAAGTCGTTGAGGATCGAGGAGGTGTTGCCGCAGTTGGTCGCGTACCCGTTCTGCGGGTCCGACGGGTCGTAGTTCGGATTGATCTCGCCGAGCGCCTGGTCGATCTCGTCGATCGTGCGCTCGGTGTGGTTGTTCTCGGGCTTGTCGGGCTTGTCGGACTTGTCGCCGTCCGTCGTGCCGTTGTCGGTGCCGCTCTGGCTCGTGCCGTCGGGCGTGCCGCCCGGCGTTGCGGATCCGGGCGTGGAGCCGTCGGGCGTCGCGGCCTGCGGCGACGCCGACGCATCGGACGTCGAGCCCGCCGGCGTCTTCGCCCCGGGCACGGCCGGGTTCGTGAGCAGCGCGGCAGCGCCGGCGACGGCGGCCACGCCACCGGCGGCGGCGGCGGCCTCGGGCGCGAGGTCGCCCAGGTCATCGGCATCGGTTGCGTCGATGGAGTCGGGCGAGTCGGTGTCGGATGCCTCGGGCGTGCCTGCGTCGGACAGGTCTCCTGTCGCGGCGTCGCCCGCCGCATCGGCGGTCGACGTCGACGCGGCCGGGGGCGCCGAAGCGGCGGTTCCGGACGCTGTCGCGACCGGTGCCTCGACGGGTGCGGCGGGGCCACCGTCGCCGACGGGCGAGCTCGCCTCTGGCGAGGCGGGAGCAGATGCCTCGGGCGAGGCGGCATCGGGCGAGGCGGGTGCGGATGCCTCGGGCGAGGCCGGTGCTCCGGCCTCCGGCGTCGGCGTCGCCGAAACCTCGGGCGTCGACGGCGCGGAACCCTCCGGCGAGGCCGGAGCTGCGGCATCCGGCGACGCGGACGACGACGGGTCGGGCGACGACGGCGACGAACCGTCGGGACCGGCCGGCGCCGAGGCATCCGGCGACGACGACGCGGACCCATCCGGCGACGACGGCGTGGAGGCATCCGGCGACGCAGGCGACGACGGGTCGGGCGACGACGGCGACGAACCGTCGGGACCGGCCGGCGCCGAGGCATCCGGCGACGACGACGCGGACCCATCCGGCGACGACGGCGTGGAGGCATCCGGCGACG
>NZ_SJZG01000006.1:0-38873 GCF_004959775.1 Agromyces sp. H66 | reverse complement strand
CCGGCCGGCGCCGAGGCATCAGGCGACGACGACGCGGACCCATCCGGCGACGACGGCGTGGAGGCATCCGGCGACGCAGGCGACGACGGGTCGGGCGACGACGGCGACGAACCGTCGGGACCGGCCGGCGCCGAGGCATCCGGCGACGACGACGCGGACCCATCCGGCGACGACGGCGTGGAGGCATCCGGCGACGACGGCGGGACGTCGACAGCGCCCCCGCCGTCGATCGTGGTGGTGCCGGTGTCGCCCGCGCCGGGCGTCGGCGCGTCGTTCGAGACGTCGACCGGGGCGACGCCGCTCGAGTTCGACGGGGCACCGCCGGGGCCGGACGGGGTCGGGCCGTCGGGCGTGGTGACGCCCGCGCCGCTCGGGTCGACGGAGACCGTTCCGCCACCGCCCGGGCGCACCGCGTTGATGCCGCGGGCGCCCGCCGTCAGGCCACCGCCCAGCAGCGCACCGAGCACCATGCCGGAGATGGGGTTGAACTCGTTCCCGGAGATGCCGGACTCCACGCCCGAACTGACCAGGCCGTCGATGGCCCCTGCACCCGTTCCGCCCGCGATCTCCCGAGCGCCCGCGCGAAGGCCCGGTCCGCCGCTGCCGCCGAGGAACCGCGATGCGGGCGAGGATGCCGCGCCTCCCGCGAATGCGGAGATGAAGGCGGTGCCCACGTCCTGAGGCTTGTAGTCCTGCTCATCCGCGCGCATGTGGTTGACGCTCGTGGTCGCGATGGCGCTGGCGAGGCCCGCCTGGAGGCCCTCCTTCCCCGCGCGAAGGCCGCCACGCACGAGCGCGCCCTTCAACCCGCGGATGCCCTTGAGGAAGTCCTTGAGCCGATCGATGAGCTTGCCGATCTTGATGCACCAGCGGATGACCGTCGTGCCGACCTTGGCGGCGGTCGCGAGGGCCCCCAGACCCGCGGTGACGACGGTGAGCAGGCCGCCGATCGCGAGCTCGGCGGCGATCTCGATCGCCATCTGCTTCAGGAACCAGCCGAGTTCCTCCCGCATCTGGCGCAGCTGGCGCCGGAAGTCGGAGATCCACTGCTGCATGGCGTCGGCGCTCTCGCGCATGCGGTCGAGGCCGTCGGCGAGGCTGGTGCGGCACGAGAGCATCCGGCCCTGTTGCGGAAGCGTCAGCGCCGCGACGTTGGGCATGCTGTTCGACACGCGGGATTTCGCGGTCTGGATGCTGTCGCCGAAGGTGCCCCACGCGTCGGATGCCGCCTGCAGCTTGTCCTCGTCGCCGGTGGGGATCACGACCCCGATCTGGGCGAGTCCCCACTCGATGAGCTCCTGGAACTCGCCGAGCGGTCCGGGCCAGCCGGCACCGAGGGCGTCCGGCACCGTGGCCTTGTCGTGGTCGATGGTCGGTTCGGCCTCGTCGGGGGATGCCGTGGCGGGGTCGAGGCCCGCGCCGGGCTTCTGGGCGGCGTCGTAGGCGCGGGCGGTGTTCGAGAGCGCAGCGTCGACGACGCGGAGGGCGTTGCCGAACGAGGTCACCGCGGTGATCGTGGGCCCTGCGAGCGCGTCGTAGCCGTCGCTGCCCTGGCAGAACTCCTCCGCGGCGTTGTCGTCGCCGGCCATGCCGCCGCTGTCGCCCAGTCGATCGACGAGCGTCGTCACCGCGCTGTCGAGCGTTCGAGCGATGCTGAAGAGGTCGTCTCCGTCTTGGACCAGGCGTGCCGGATCCAGCTTCACGTGCGCCATCTGTGCCCTATCCGAGATTCGATTCGATCTTCGACCACGCGGTGTTCAGGTCCTCGATCGTCTTCGTATACGAGTCGAACGACGCCTGCGCCTGCTTCTGCAGCGCCCCGGCGGCGCCCTCCAGCGCGGTCGCGCCGGCCGCCCACGCGGCGAACGAGCCGAGGAACGCCTGCATCGCGGGGCCCTGCCATTCAGCCGGCAGCATGTAGGCGAAGCCGCTCGCGCCCTGCTTCAGCGCGGAGCAGTACCCCATGAGCTCGGTCATCGTCTGCACGAGCGCACGGAGCTCCGCGGTGTCGGCCTGCTGTTCAGCCACGGTCATCCCCATCCGGCGAGCCGGCCCCGTCCGAGGTGTTCCCCTGAACGATCTCGGGGATGTCGACGCTCGCCATCGCCGACGCCTCCCACTCGACCTGTGGCTGCACGAGCGGTTCGCCGTCCGGCCCGAGCCGGAATACCCCGGTGCCGATGGAATCGTCGTCGCCATCGCCGTCGGTGTCGCCCGATCCCCCACCGCCGACCTGGCCGCTCTTGCGCGGGCCGAGCATCCCTCCGCCGAATCGCTCCACCTCGTCATCGCCCGCGTAGTCCCGGCCGAAGAACTCCGCCATGTCCTCGGCTCGCTCCTCACCGGTCGCGATCCGCTTGCCGAGGCCGCCTGAGGCGCTGCGCACCGCCACGAGGCCCTGCCGCCCGCCGGTGAAGCTCCCGCCGATGCCCGCCTCCGTGCGGGTGTAGGAGCCGTCGGCGGCGATGAGGCCCTGTTGCAGGCCCGTCAGCGCAAGCCGCACCTGCCCGGCGAGTGCCATGAACGAACCCCAGTTCTCACTGAACTTCTCCGCGTCCTCGCCGACCCAGGTGGCGCCTGCCACGCGCGTGACGGCTTGGTCCGCAGAGGCGAGATTCGAATCGAACGTCGCCACCACGGTGCCGATCAGGGCGGCCACCTCGCTCAGCGAGTCGGCGCGAACCTTGAAGTAGACCATGCCAGATCCCTCGGTCGTGGCCGGATGCCGGCGCGCCGGGCGCGTCGGCACCGAACTCGCGGATGTCAGCCGTTGAACGTGTTGGCGATCGCGTTCTCGCTGTCTTCGTACGACAGCGCCGCCTGGTTGAGGAGGTCGCTGATGCCCTGGAGGGATTCCTTGAGCTGGAGGCCGGCCTGGTCCCACTGCGAGTACAGCTCGTTGAAGCTCTGCGACGCGGTGCCCGACCAATCACCCGAGATGAGGCCCTCGACGAGGGACTTCAGGTTGGACAGCTGCGATTCGATCGACTGCGAACCGGACGACAGTTGCCCGGCCACGCCTGCGAGCGAGTCCGAAGTGACGCGGATCTCCGCCATGGTTTCCTCCGTTGTTCAGCGAGATTCAGGGTGCTCCGGTACGTTAGCGCGCCGTGCACCCCGAGCGAGATGGGGAGGACTTCCCATGCGCTTCAGAACGCGCGGATGACGAAGTTGAGGTCGCCGACCCAGACCGTGTCGCCGGGGAAGGCCTCGACGCGCGACCCCGCACTCTCCAAGGGGGTGACGACGCCGTCGCGCTCGATGCCCGACCCGTTGCTCGATCCGAGGTCACCGACGGTGATCGTGCCGTCGGCCACCTCCAGGGCGAGGTGCACTCGTGACACCGAGCGCGTGTCGTCGGCGACCTCGATCCCCTGGACGCCCATGGCGAGCGCGGTGTCACCCGGCTTCCGTCCGATCACCGCGCTGCCCGCCACCGTGACCCGCTGCCCGGTCGAGAAGGAGAGCTCGACGCGCTCGATGCGCGCGCGTTCGGCTGGCTGGGGTGTCGGTGTCGGTGCCGCAGCCCCGGCCGGCTCGGCTCCTCCCTGGCGCTGCTGCCACGGGAGCGTGCCGGGGAGGGGCACGGCTTCGATCCGTGACGTCGTCGGTCGCGGCCTCGGCGCGCTTTCCGCGGGGTGTCCGGATGTCGCGGGCGTGGCGAACTGCGGCGGCACCGGCGGACGCGCGGGCTGCTGCGGGATCAGCTGGCCGCACTCGAGGCAGTACATGCTGTTCGGCTGGAGCGTCGCGTCACAGTAGACGCAGCGTGCAGAAGCCACGGGGGAGCACGTCCTTTCGTCAGCGGCGCGGGTCGCGGAGCGCGCCCGCTCAAGTGTATGGCGGTGGATGCAGTGTCACTGGCGGATGTCGGGCACCCGTACCGGAAGCCAGCCCGAGGCGGTGGAGAGCGCTCCGGCACCGGCCGACGCCCGGCCGAGCATGAACTTGGGAATGGGCGATCCGATCACCTGCGTGCCGTTGATCGCGCTCTCCGGCCGCAGCACGAGCGCCCGACGCGACTTCTTGGCCTCGACCATGGGGCCGCCGAACAGGGTGGACACCGCCTCCGTGTCCGCGGCCACGATGAACGTGGCCCGGTGCTTGACGCCGGCCAGCGCATGCTCGAGCGGCGCGTTCTTGAACTGCTCCGCGTCATCGACGACGACGGTGACGCGATCTCCGACACCGTCGAGGATCTCATCGAGCTGCTGCGGGCTCGTGTCGCCTGCAGCGATGGTGGGCGTGCCGTGACCGGCCGCGACCTCCGTCAGGATCGACTGCCGAGCCGAGACGACGACGATCGGCTCCTTCCGCCACGCGAGTTGGTGCACGACCGCCGCAAGCGTCGACGACCGGCCGGACTTGCGCGTGCCGGTGACCACGAAGCCACCCTCGGCCGGCCAGTCGAGCGTGAATCGCGAAAGCAGGTCACCGCCCACGGCCACGACCGGCCCGTCGGCGGGTCCCGAGTCGCCGAGTGGAAGGTCGTAGGCGGCCGTGAGGGCGAGGTACGCCGGCAGCGGGTCGACACGGAACGGCCTCGGCAGCTCTGCGAGCTGACCGAACTGGTCGAAGTGGTCGCGAACCAGCTCGACGGTGCGCCGGAGCGCGGTGGTCTGGGCCTCGCCTCGTGTGTCTCGCACCAGCACGGCCAGCTGCGCCTCGGCGCCGTTGCTGCCGTAGAGCACGCGGCCGGGCGGCAGGTCCAGGGGGATGTCCCTGGCCAGGATGCCGGCCGTGCGGTAATCGCTGACGTCGCGCATCGGCAGGGCGTACTGCTCGTCGATGAACGAGGTGATCTTGTCGCCGGAGATCCCACGATCGCCGGTGAGGAGCACTCGCAGCCCGACCGCGGGTCCCTCTCGCAGGACGCGCATGAACTGGTCGCGGAAGGTGACCAGTTGGTCGGGGTTCATCGTCGACAGCATCCGCTCCCAGCCGTCGATGGCGACGATCATGTACGGCAGCGCCTCTGCCGGCTCCGCCTGCGCCCGCTGCTCGCGGATATGACCGACACCCGCGTTCGACAGCACGGCCTGACGATGCCCGAGCTCATCGAGGAGCCGCTGGACGAGTCGGGGCAGCCGGTCGGCATCGAGCTGGGTGACCACGGCACCGCAGTGCGGTGCATCGACGAACGGGAGCAGCGCGCCGTTGCCGAAGTCGATCACGTAGAGGTGGAGGTCCGCCGGTGAGAACTGCTGCACCGTCTGCCCGAGCATGGTGCGCAATGCGGTCGTGCGACCGGACATCGAGCCGCCGAGGAACAGCACGTGGGAGCCGTCGACGACGTCCCAGGTGAGGGCCCGCTGCGACTGCTCGCCCGGCACGTCCTCGAGTCCGAGCACGATCGACGTCGGCGCCACCCGGTGGTCCTCGAACCGTTCGAGCGGGAGCACGGTGGGGAGCGGGACGAGCCACGGCGACGGGTTCTTCGGAATGCCGAGTTGAACGGTTGCGGCCGTGATGAGGTTGACGAGGGCCCGAAGGTCGGTGTCGTCATGGTCGGTGTTCACCGCGTGGGTCGGCGCCGACGGGGGGTACTTCGCGGGGAACCCCAGCGAAGCCCACTCGAGCGGCGCCTTGCGGGGCAGCACCTTCACGGCACGCTGGGCGCCGGGCCGGATGCCTGCCACGCGTGCGGTCTGGAATCCCGATGGGGACGCCGACGGACCGAGCCGCACGTAGCCGCGTCCCGGCGTCGCGGCGCTGATGAGCGCCGCTTCCCCGGACCCCAGGATGTCACTCGAATCCGAGCGATCGGTGACGCGCAGCGCGACCCGGAGGTTGATGTTCGACTGCATCTCCGGCGTCACGACTCCCGAGGGGCGCTGCGTGGCGAGCACGAGGTTGACGCCGAGCGAGCGACCCACCCGAGCGATCCGCACCAGTCCGTCGATGAATTCCGGAAGCTCGGTCTTCAGCTCGGCGAACTCGTCGATCACGATCATCAGCCGGGCGAGTCCCCCGCGAGCGGCTGCCTCGGGATCCTTGGCCCAGGCACCGTCGACGTCCTTCGCGTTCATGTCCCGGAGGACTCGTTCGCGGCGCTTCAACTCGGCGTCGAGGGATGCGAGCGCGCGCTCCGTCTCGCGGGCGTCGAGGTTCGTGACCATGCCGACCGTGTGCGGGAGTCGCTCGCAATCCGCGAACGCGGAGCCGCCCTTGTAGTCGACGAGGACGAAGTTGAGTGCGTCAGGGCGGTTCGCCATCGCGAGACTGACGACGAGCGCCTGCAGGAATTCCGACTTGCCGGATCCCGTCGTGCCGGCCACGAGCGCGTGGGGGCCGTCCCGTGAGATATCGAGCGCGAACTCGCCGTCGGCGTTGGCTCCGACCACCACGAAGGTGTTGCGGGGTTGCCGCCGCCAGCGATCGACGAGCTGGTCGGGATCGTCGAGATCGATCTTGAGGAGTTCGACCATGCGCACGCTCGTGGGGAGCATCGCGTCGTCGCCGACCCCGCTCACGTGGCGGATCGAGCAGAGGCTCCGTGCGAGCTCCTCGGCCCGCACGAGCGAGAGTCCGTCGAGCAGCACGGTCGGGAAGTACTCCGAACCCGTCTCGAAGCGCGCGATGGAGGGCTCCACGGGGTCGATCACGACGATGCTCCTGGCCTCCTCGGGCAGCCGTGCGCGCTCCGTGTCGAGGGCGATGACATGGATGCCGTGTGCTGGGCCGTGCTCGAGCAGGGGCACCATGCCGGGCAGCATTCGGAAGTCGCGCGCGCCGTCCACGACGATCACGACATCGCCGGGAGCTTCCGCCCCACGCTGGCCGGCAGCGCGCACCCGGTGTTCGAGCATCACCGCCGCCTCACGGATACGTTCGCGGCGGCTGTCGTCGGTGTTGCCGAACATCGCGGGCACCGTGCCGCCCGACTGTGCGTGCGGCAGCCACTGCGCCCACTCCCAGGCAGCGGAGTCGGCGGCGTCGCAGATGATCACGACCTCCGCGTCCCGGGGCGAACGGAGGGTGCTGAACGACGCGAGCATGGCGCGGGCCACGTTTCGCGCGGCATCCGCGGGGCCCGCGATGCCCACGACGCCCGTGCGCAGGTCGGCGGCGACGGGCACCGGCGACACGCCGACTCGGCGCGAGGCCGTCCGGTCCTTGCCGCCGCCCTCGAAGCGGACGTCGAGTGCCACCTCGGTGACCCCGACGCGCAGCAGCAGCGCATCGTCGTCGGTACGGCGCCGCTCCCAGAGTCGGGCGAGGGGCGCGATGGCGATGTCGGAAACGACCACCGGGTCCGGCAACCGGTACCAGGCCTCGAGCCGCTGGACCCGCGCGAGCTCGGCGATGCGCCGACCGGCGGCCTTGACGTCATCGATCCATTGGCGCTCGGTCTTCAGCCCCCGCTTCTTCGCCATGCGTCGGTTCGCCAGGAACGAACCCACCACCATGATGGGGCTCGCCGCAGCCATGAGCAGCATGATCGCGCGTCCGAAGACGATCGCCATCGTGACTCCGAGGACGACGGGGATGATGGCGGACAGCCATGGCATCGGCGACTGGTCGGGATCCTCGGGCTTGTCGCCCGGGAGCTGCACGACCGGTTGTTCCTTCGACGGTCGGATGCGCGACGGGCGGTTGAAGCCGCGGTCGCCGAGCGCGTCGCGCGTGAGATCGGCATCGGAGGCCGGGGTGACGCCGATTCGGAGCATGCTGTTGCCCAACTGCACGAGATCGGCGGGGACGAGGTCGACCGACCCGGTGAGCGGTTCGCCATTGACCCAGATCGGTGCATCATCGGACGCCCCGGCGAGCGACGAGGTCAGCGGGGCCGCTCGCCCGTCCGCAGTCGGCGACGCCGAGCTGATCGCGAGCGTCGCGTGCACCGGCGCGAGGGCCGGGTCGGCGATCATGATCGACGCCTCGGCGCCCGATCCGATCGAGTAGGAGGCACCGCGCGCCACCGGAACGATGTCGCCGGCGAACGGTCCGCCGACCACCTCGATGCGGATGGTGCCGGGTGCAGGCTGCGAGGTCGGCCGGGATGGCCGCGTCGCTCCGGACAGCAGAGGTGTCTGGGCAAGCGGCGTGGCCGCCGCAGCGGTGCGGTCGAGCAGGGTCGCCGGCACGCCCAGCGACTCAGCCACCTCGCCGATCGTGGTCGCCTCGTCGGTCTCGAGCATCCACGACGTAGGTCCCCCGCTCTGCGCGGGGTCGTCGATCGTGACGCGAAGCGTCATCCATTCCACCCTTCTGAGGCGCTCATCGCGCGCCCACCCGGTCCAATATGCCGATGAGCGACGCGAACAGGCCGGCGCGCTCGTCGCCTCGGGGCCCGACCGGCCGGGCCGGCACGACCGCAGCGGCGACCGCGCCGCCACCAACCCGTCCGGATGCCGGGACAAGGCCCTCGGTGGGCAGGTCACCGCCCGCCCGGACGAGCGTGACCGAGCCGGTCGACTGCTCGCCATCGGCCGAGGCGACCGCGAAACCGAACTGGTCCACCGCCACGTCGGCGAGCGTCGTGTACTCCGCGATCCCGTCGGCTCCGCAGACGACGCCGCCATGCACGGGGGCACCGCACCCGGTGAAGAACACTTCCGCATCGCCGTTCGAGAACACCAGGGACGCGAGATCCACCGTGGTCGAGCCGGCCGGATCGAGCGGTGCGAAGACGTTGAGCGCGATGAGCTCGGCCGGACCGGGACGGGTGACGGGGATGACCAGGGTCGACTCGGGCGATGCGGTCCCGAAGTCGTCGACGAAGCGGATCACGATCTCGGCCTCGCCCGCGTAGCCGGCGGCCGCTCGGAACACGACGTGCGTGGACGTCGCAATCGCACTGCCCGCCGTCGCCGGACGGACGTCGACCACCTCGAGTGCTCCACGCTCCGCGCAGACCGTGCACTCCACTCCGAGATCGCTGATCGGCACGAGCGACACCGAGCCCGCTGCCACCGGTGTCGCCGGGCGGGTGGGGGTGACGGAGGGCGCCTCGGGCGGGGCCGTCGCCACGACGTAGTCGAAGGCCAGGTCGGTGCGCCCGTTCGTGAGCCCGACCGGAATCGTGACGGGGTCGGCATCCGGGTCGAAGCCCGTGGCGGCCAGTTCGATCCGGGTGGCGTCGCACGCGACGACGAGCGGCGACGACGCGACCGGACCCGTGCAGTCGCTGATCTGCCAGCCTTCGGCGGGCTCGATGGTCGCGGTCCCGAGATACGGGACGTCGATCCGCGTCGGGCCCGACGGCAGGAGATCGGGCTCGGAGGCGTTCGCGGCGGACGTGGATGAAGGCGCGGAGGCCGCTGCGGCGATGGTCACTGCGAGGAGCGTGACGAGACCGCCCCGCCACGTCGCCCCCGCCATCGTCCTCCCGTCGTCGCCTCAGCCGGCACAGGCGCCGGAGCGCCCGAGTTAGTATGCTAGCGGTCGGCGTCGACCGCCCGGTGCGCCTGTGCGCAGCACTCGATCACGCGCCGGCGAGTCGGCCGTTCCGCCATCGACGAAGGGGAGCGATGCTCGACCGCCCACGGCCGCAGACGATCCAACGCCCGAGTCTCGGCTCCTCCGCCGGTCAGACCCGACTCCATGGATCGGATGTCGTGCGCCCGCTCGGCTCGACCGGCTCCGTCCTCCCCGAGTTGGCCGAAGCGCCGCAACGCGAACGCAAGTGGTGGCTCCATCCGGCATTCCTCGTCAGCGTCGGGCTCACCGTCCTCGCCCTCCTCGGTGCCGCCGCCTGGTTCGTCATCGCGGCGGTCACCGATGACTCGGTGCAGGTGACCGGCCTCTCGATCTCGGATGACGCCGGCAACGCCCACCTCGACTGGAACGGCCCCGACGACGCGTATTCCATGTTCGCGGTGCACGGCAACGGCGAGGTCGTCGACCTCACCCAGCTGATCCGGGGCACCGAGGCGTGGATCCCCTCCGCCGCGGGACTCTATGGCGACGACACGTGTTTCGTGGTGCGCCCCGCGAGCGTCGACGCGGAGGTGTCCCTCGATGCGTCGGCCCTCAGCGGCCAGCGCGGTCAGAGCACGTGCGTCGCCGACGCGGCCCGATGATGCGGATGCGGAATCCGTCCGTCGTGGCCCTCGTCGCCGTGGGCGCGCTCGCCATGACGGGGTGCGCCGCATCGGCCTCCTCCCCACCGAGCCCGAGCGGGGTGGCCCTCGACGCGTTCGACCCGGCCGCGGGCAACGGGCTCTGGCTGCTCGGCGGCGACGCCGCGGGCGCCGAGATCGTGGACTCGGTTCGGGAAGCAGGCTCGGTGCGCTACTCCGGCTCATTCACCGAGCTCGTTCCCGCCACCCCCGACGTCGACCCCGCCCCCGGCCGCTCGCTGACGATCGACTACGCCGGCCGGCCGGGCACGGCGACCGCCCGGATCACCGCGGGTGATCTGGAGTTCGACCTGGTCATGGTCGACGGCCGGACCTACGTGCGAGGCAACGCCGCCTACGCCGAGCGCACGGGGATCGCCGCCGCGGCGCAGGGATACGTCTGCTCGGTCGGTGCGCAGACGCTCCTCGACGAGTGGGCCCCGCTCCTGCGCCCGTCCGAGTTGGTGGCGTCGCTCATCGACTCGAGCGAGTCGCTCACGGTCGAGCCGCCACGGCCCGGCGATTCCACGGTCTCCGTCGTCATGGGGGGATCGGAGGCTCCCATCGGGGAACTGACGGTCGCGCGCTCCGGAGCGCCGCTTCCGATCGGCTTCACAGCCGGTGACGGCAGCGGCGACGGGGCCTTCTCCTTCAGCGCGTGGGGCGAGCCGATCGAGGTCGCCCGACCGGCCGATCGCGTCGTGGACTGCGACGCCTGACGTCGCCGAGCTCGAGCTCATCCCGATCCGGCCGCAAGGTCGCCGTGATCGCGGGCGCGCATGTCGATGGGGAGTGGTCACCATCCCCGACTCAGCAGCGTACCGGGGCGCGCGCGAGTGCCGCCCGCCCCGACCTCGGGCGTGCGGCACCGGAGCAGGTCAGGACCGCTGGGGCTGCGGCCCGGCCGCGAGCTCGCGTTCGTACGTCTCGCGGGCGATGCGATTGCGCTCGGTGACCGCGCGACCGCGAGCCGCGAGCCAGCCGCCGAACCAGATGGGGATCTCGCGGGCGATCACGAAGGCGGCGATCGCGAAGGGGTCGAGCCAGCGCTCGCGCAGGAAGCCCGCCGAGTCGTCGACCGGCAGCCGCCACGCCTGCACGCTGAGCACGGCTCCACCGATGTAGGCGAAGTACACGAGCGCCGCCACGAGCAGGCCGAACACGGCGTAGTACCACCAGGCCCCACGGTTCACGATCGCGGCGAGCAACGCGAACCCGAGGAGGAACGCCAGGGAAGGCACCCAGAACACCGGGCTCAGCAGGAAGTCCACGAACGCGTCGGTCGTCTCGGCGGTGTCGCCGCGTGCGAGCAGGAGCAGGTACGCGACACCCGCATACAGGAGGGCGAAGACGACGGCGCCGATGAGGGCCACGAGCACGCCGAACCCGCGATTGCTGCGGAGCTTGGGGGGTGCCGGAGCCTGCACGTAGACGGTCTGCGGGGCCGGGGCCGGGGCGGGAGGCGGAACCACCTCGGGCTCCGGCGCGACGGTGGCGGCGCCCGCGGCGATCCCGGGGGCGGCGACGGTGGCGGCCGGCACGTAGGTCTCGCGCCGCACGGTGTCCGCCGGTACCGGTTCGGGCACCGCGTCCTGCACGTCGCCGTCGTCGTCTGCATCGGATGCCCCGTGCGCGGCGTTCGCCCGTTCGACGGCGGCGTCGAGCCGGGCGGTGGCGTCGGGCGACTCGAGCGGCTCCTCAGCCGGTTCGGGCACCGCGGGTTCGGATGCCGCGGGTTCGGATGCCGCCGGGTCGGATGCCGCGGGTTCCGATGCCTCGGCCGGGGGCACCGGCTCGGATTCGGGCGACGGCAGGCCCTCGTCGGTCACGTCGGCCTCGCGCTCGGACGTGGGCGGCTCGTGTCCGTCCGCGTCGTGCGGGCGCTCCGGTTCGGATCCGGGAGTCGTGCTGCTCATGATCGCGCTCCTTCCGGGCGCCGTCGCACCCGCCGATTCGGCCACTGTAACAAGGCGCGACGGCCATTCGAGGCAGCCGCGCGGCGCTTCGCGGCACGCCGACCCGGCCGGGCTCGCGACATCCGGATGTCCCGGGACGCCGAAGGGCCCCGGATCGCTCCGGGGCCCTTCGGGGTGTTGCGACGATCAGCTGTAGTTGCCGGGCGTGAAGTCGTCGCTCGAGAACGCGTCGAAGTCGACGAAGCTGAGGTCGCCCTCGGCGAACGCCGCGTCGTCGGCGAAGATGCGGTTCGGGTAACGCTCCGCCTTCGCCTCCTCCGTGGCCTCGACCGCGACGTTCCGGTACTTGTTCAGACCGGTGCCGGCGGGGATCAGCTTTCCGATGATCACGTTCTCCTTGAGGCCGACGAGCGGGTCGGACTTGCCCTCCATGGCGGCCTGCGTGAGCACGCGGGTCGTCTCCTGGAAGGACGCGGCCGACAGCCACGACTCGGTCGCGAGGGACGCCTTGGTGATACCCATGACCTCCTGGCGGGCCGAGGCCGTCTTCTTGCCCTCGGTGAGCGTGGCCCGGTTGATCTCGTTGTACTTCGAGCGGTCGACGAGCTCGCCGGGGAGCAGGTCGGTGTCGCCGTGGTCGACGACGGTGACCTTGCGCAGCATCTGCCGCACGATGACCTCGATGTGCTTGTCGTGGATCGGCACGCCCTGCGAACGGTAGACGTCCTGCACGCCGTCCACCAGGTGCTTCTGCACCTCGCGGACGCCCTTGACCCGGAGGACCTCCTTCGGGTCGACGGTGCCGACGATCAGCTGCTGGCCGAGCTCGACGTGCTGGCCGTCCTCGACGAGCAGCGTCGAGCGCTTGAGCACGTTGTACGCGATCGGCTCGTCGCCGTTGTCGGGCGTGAGGATGACCTTGCGCTGCTTCTCGGTCTCGTCGATCGTGATGCGACCGGCGGCCTCGACGATGGGCGACGCACCCTTGGGGGTGCGGGCCTCGAAGAGCTCCTGCACGCGGGGAAGACCCTGCGTGATGTCGTCGGCCGAGGCCGAACCACCGGTGTGGAAGGTACGCATCGTCAGCTGCGTGCCGGGCTCGCCGATCGACTGGGCCGCGATGATGCCGACGGCCTCGCCGATGTCGACGAGCTTGCCGGTCGCGAGCGAACGGCCGTAGCACTTCGCGCACACGCCGACCGCGGACTCGCAGGTGAGCACCGAGCGGACCTTGATCGACTCGACGCCCGCCGCGATGAGCTCGTTGATGAGCACGTCGCCGACGTCGGATCCGGCGGCCGCCACGACCTCGCCCTTCGCGTTCACGGCGTCGGCCGCGAGCGAGCGGGCGAACACCGAGTTCTCGACGTTCGGGTCGCGAACCAGCTTGCCCGAGGCATCCGTCGTCGCGATCGGCAGGTCGAGGCCCTTGGTCGTGCCGCAGTCGTCCTCGCGGATGATGACATCCTGCGAGACGTCCACGAGACGACGCGTGAGGTAGCCCGAGTCCGCCGTACGGAGAGCCGTGTCGGCCAGGCCCTTGCGGGCACCGTGCGTCGCGATGAAGTACTCCGCCACGCTCAGCCCCTCGCGGTACGAGGAGATGATCGGGCGCGGGATGATCTCGCCCTTCGGGTTGTTCACGAGGCCTCGCATGCCGGCGATGTTGCGCACCTGCAGCCAGTTGCCACGGGCGCCCGACGTCACCATGCGGTTGATGGTGTTGTCGGTCGGGAAGTTCTCCTGCATGGCCTTGGCGACCTCGTCGGTGGCCTTCGTCCAGATCTGGATGAGCTCCTGGCGACGCTCGAGGTCGGTCGTGAGACCCTTCTCGAACTGCGACTGCACCTTGGCGGCCTGCTTCTCGTACTTCGAGACGATCTCGCCCTTGTTCGGCGGCGTCACGATGTCGGAGAGTGCGACGGTCACGCCCGAGCGGGTCGCCCAGCGGAAGCCGGCGTCCTTGATGCGGTCGAGGGTCGCGGCGACCTCCGTCTTCGGGTAGCGCTCGGCGAGGTCGTTGACGATCTGCGAGATCTGGCCCTTGCCCGCCTGCTGGTTGAAGTACGGGTAGTCCTCGGGCAGCGCCTCGTTGAAGAGCGCACGACCCAGCGTGGTCTCGAGGAGGTAGGGCTTACCCGACTCGAAGCCCTCGGGCTCGTCGCCCTCGGCGAAGTGCAGCCCCTCGAGGCGGATCTTCACCTTGGCGCCGAGGTCGAGCGCGATCTCGCCCGGGCGGTTCTGGTCGAACGCGAGGATGGCCTCGGCGATCGACGAGAACGCGCGGCCCTCGCCGGCTGCGCCCTCCTTCTGCGTCGTCAGGTGGTGCAGGCCGATGATCATGTCCTGCGAGGGCAGGGTCACCGGACGGCCGTCCGACGGCTTCAGGATGTTGTTGGACGCCAGCATGAGGATGCGGGCCTCGGCCTGCGCCTCGACCGACAGCGGCAGGTGCACGGCCATCTGGTCGCCGTCGAAGTCCGCGTTGAACGCGGCGCAGACGAGCGGGTGCAGCTGGATGGCCTTGCCCTCGACGAGCTGCGGCTCGAAGGCCTGGATGCCGAGGCGGTGCAGGGTGGGCGCGCGGTTCAGCAGCACGGGGCGCTCGCGGATGATCTCCTCGAGCACGTCCCACACCTGCGGACGCGAACGCTCGACCATGCGCTTGGCGGCCTTGATGTTCTGCGCGTGGCTCAGGTCGATGAGGCGCTTGATCACGAACGGCTTGAACAGCTCGAGCGCCATCTGCTTGGGCAGGCCGCACTGGTGCAGCTTCAGCTGCGGGCCGACCACGATGACCGAACGGCCGGAGTAGTCGACGCGCTTGCCGAGCAGGTTCTGGCGGAATCGGCCCTGCTTGCCCTTGAGCATGTCGCTCAGGGACTTGAGGGCGCGGTTGCCGGTACCCGTGACCGGGCGACCACGACGACCGTTGTCGAACAGCGCGTCGACGGCCTCCTGCAGCATCCGCTTCTCGTTGTTCACGATGATCTCGGGGGCACCGAGGTCGAGCAGGCGACGCAGGCGGTTGTTGCGGTTGATCACGCGACGGTAGAGGTCGTTGAGGTCGGATGTCGCGAAACGGCCGCCGTCGAGCTGCACCATCGGACGGAGCTCCGGCGGGATCACCGGCACGACGTCGAGCACCATCGCGGCCGGCGAGTTGCCGGTCTGCAGGAAGGAGCTGACCACGCGCAGGCGCTTGATCGCGCGGATCTTCTTCTGGCCCTTGCCCTCGGCGATCTGCAGGCGCAGGTCGTCGGCCTCGGCGGCCAGGTCGAACGCCTCCAGGCGCTTCTTGATGGCCTCGGCGCCCATGTAGGCCTCGAAGTACATGCCGAAGCGGTCCTGCAGCTCGTGGAACACCGAGTCCTCGGGCTTCAGGTCGCCGACCTTGAGGGTGCGGAAGTCCTCCCACACGCGCTCGAGGTGCGCGATCTGCTCGTCGGCGCTCTTGCGCACGCCGGCCATCTCCTTGTCGGCGGCGGCCTCGGCGCGCTTGCGCTGGTCGCTCTTGGCGCCCTCGGCCTCGAGCTCGGCGAGCTCGGCCTCCTTGCGCGCCATGAGCTCGGCGATGCGCGCGTCGCGCTGGTCGCCGATCGTCTTGATCTCGAGGCGGAGCTCGTTCTCGAGGCCGGGCATGTCGGCGTGACGGCCCTCCTCGTCGACGTCGATCACCATGTAGGCCGCGAAGTAGATGACCTTCTCGAGGTCCTTCGGCGCCATGTCGAGCAGGTAGCCGAGGCGCGAGGGCACGCCCTTGAAGTACCAGATGTGCGTGACCGGGGCGGCGAGCTCGATGTGGCCCATCCGCTCACGGCGCACCGAGGACTTTGTGACCTCGACACCGCAGCGCTCGCAGACGATGCCCTTGAAGCGCACGCGCTTGTACTTGCCGCACGCGCACTCCCAGTCGCGGCTGGGTCCGAAGATCTGCTCGCCGAAGAGGCCGTCCTTCTCGGGCTTGAGCGTGCGGTAGTTGATGGTCTCGGGCTTCTTGACCTCGCCATAGGACCAACGACGGATGTCGTCGGCGGTGGCCAGACCGATGCGAAGCTCGTCAAATGTGGTTGCGTCGAGCAATTTCTCTCCTAGAAAAGTCTCAGTCGTCGTTCTGGCCGGGTTCAGATCTCGTCGATGTTCGACGACTCGAAGCGCGCGGAGATGTTGATGCCGAGCTCCTCCGCGGCGCGGAAGGCCTCGTCATCGGTGTCGCGCAGGCTCACCGCGGTGCCGTCCGCCGAGAGCACCTCGACGTTCAGGCAGAGCGACTGCATCTCCTTCATGAGCACCTTGAAGGACTCGGGGATGCCGGGCTCCTGGATGTTCTCGCCCTTGACGATGGCCTCGTACACCTTGACGCGGCCGAGGATGTCGTCGGACTTGATCGTGAGGAGCTCCTGCAGCGCGTAGGCGGCGCCGTAGGCCTCGAGGGCCCACACCTCCATCTCACCGAAGCGCTGGCCGCCGAACTGCGCCTTTCCACCGAGCGGCTGCTGGGTGATCATCGAGTACGGACCGGTCGAGCGCGCGTGGATCTTGTCGTCCACGAGGTGGTGCAGCTTCAGGATGTACATGTAGCCGACCGAGACGGGGTACGGGAACGGCTCGCCCGAACGACCGTCGTAGAGCTGCGTCTTGCCGCTCGAGTCGATGAGCCGCTCGCCGTCGCGGTTGGGGAGCGTGGAGTCGAGCAGGCCCGCGATCTCCTCCTCGAGGGCGCCGTCGAACACCGGGGTCGCGACCTTGGTGCCCGGGGCGGCCTCGTGCGCGGCCTCGGGAAGGCGCTTGGCCCACGACGGCTTGCCCTCGACCTTCCAGCCCTGCTTGGCGACCCACCCGAGGTGGGTCTCCAGCACCTGGCCGAAGTTCATTCGGCCGGGGATGCCGAGCGGGTTGAGGATCACGTCGACCGGCGTGCCGTCGGCGAGGAACGGCATGTCCTCGACCGGCAGGATCTTCGAGATGACGCCCTTGTTGCCGTGACGGCCGGCGAGCTTGTCGCCCTCGGTGATCTTGCGCTTCTGGGCGATGTAGACGACCACGCGCTGGTTGACGCCGGAGCCGAGCTCGTCGTCGCCGTCCTGCGCGTCGAACACCTTGACGCCGATGATCGTGCCCTGCTCACCGTGGGGGACCTTCAGCGACGTGTCGCGCACCTCGCGGCTCTTCTCGTTGAAGATCGCGCGGAGCAGGCGCTCCTCGGCCGAGAGCTCGGTCTCGCCCTTCGGCGTGACCTTGCCGACGAGGATGTCGCCGGGGCGCACCTCGGCGCCGATGCGGATGATGCCCCGCTCGTCGAGGTCGGCGAGCAGGTCGGGGCTGACGTTCGGGAGATCGCGCGTGATCTCCTCCTTGCCGAGCTTCGTGTCGCGGGCATCCACCTCGTACTCCTCGATGTGGATCGACGAGAGCACGTCGTCCTTCACGAGGTTCTGGCTGAGGATGATCGCGTCCTCGAAGTTGTGGCCCTCCCACGGCATGAACGCGACGAGCAGGTTCTTGCCGAGCGCGAGCTCGCCGTTGTCGGTCGCGGGACCGTCGGCGACGACCTCGCCCGCCTCGATGCGGTCGCCCGCCGAGACGATGACGCGGTTGTTGTACGACGTGCCCTGGTTGGAGCGGTCGAACTTGCGCAGGTAGTAGGTCTGCGTGCCGCCCTCGTCGAGCTGGACGGTCACGGAGTCGGCCGAGACCTCGGCGACGACACCGGGCTTGTCGGCCGTGATGACGTCACCGGCGTCGACGGCCGCGTAGCCCTCCATGCCGGTGCCGACGAACGGCGAGTCGCTGCGCAGCAGCGGCACGGCCTGGCGCTGCATGTTCGCACCCATGAGGGCGCGGTTCGCGTCGTCGTGCTCGAGGAACGGGATGAGCGAGGTCGCGACCGACACCATCTGGCGCGGCGAGACATCCATGTACCCGATCTCGTCGGCGGGGAACAGGTCGACCTCGCCGCCCTTCTTGCGGGCGAGGACGCGCTCCTCCTGGAAGTGGCCGTCGGCCTTCAGCGGCGCGTTGGCCTGGGCGACGATGTAGTCGTCCTCCTCCATCGCGGTGAGGTAGTCGATCTGCTCGGTGACCTTGCCGTTCACGACCCGGCGGTACGGCGTCTCGATGAAGCCGAACGAGTTGATGCGAGCGAACGACGCGAGCGAGCCGATGAGGCCGATGTTCGGGCCTTCCGGCGTCTCGATGGGGCACATGCGGCCGTAGTGCGACGGGTGCACGTCACGGACCTCGACGCCCGCGCGGTCGCGGGAGAGGCCGCCCGGGCCGAGCGCCGAGAGGCGGCGCTTGTGGGTCAGGCCCGCGAGCGGGTTGTTCTGGTCCATGAACTGCGACAGCTGCGAGGTGCCGAAGAACTCCTTGATCGCGGCGACGACGGGTCGCACGTTGATCAGGGTCTGCGGCGTGATCGCCTCGATGTCCTGCGTGGTCATTCGCTCGCGCACGACGCGCTCCATGCGGCTGAGGCCGGTGCGCACCTGGTTCTGGATGAGCTCGCCGACCGCGCGGATGCGACGGTTGCCGAAGTTGTCGATGTCGTCGACGTCGAGACGGATCTCGACGTCCTTGCCGCCGCGGCGACCCGGCAGGGTCTCGCGCTCGTCGTGCAGCGCGACGAGGTACTTGATCGTGGCGACGATGTCCTGCACGGTGAGCACCGAGTCGGTCAGCGGCGCCTCGAGGCCGAGCTTGTTGTTGATCTTGTACCGGCCGACCTTGGCGAGGTCGTAGCGCTTCGGGTTGAAGTAGAAGTTGTCGAGGAGCGCGCGCGCGGCCTCGGCGGCCACCTGCTCGCCCGGACGGAGCTTGCGGTAGATGTCCTTGAGCGCCTCCTCCTTGGTGAGGATGTTGTCCTTCTCCAGGGTGAGCGCGATCGACTCGTAGCCGGCGAACTCCTCGAGGATCTCCTCGCTCGTGAGGCCGAGGGCCTTCAGGAAGACGGTCACCGACTGCTTGCGCTTGCGGTCGATGCGCACGCCGACCTGGTCGCGCTTGTCGATCTCGAACTCGAGCCAGGCGCCGCGGCTCGGGATGACGCGCGCGGAGTAGATGTCTTTGTCAGAGGTCTTCTCGGGGGTGCGCTCGAAGTAGACGCCGGGCGAGCGCACGAGCTGCGACACCACGACGCGCTCGGTGCCGTTGATGACGAAGGTGCCCTTGGGGGTCATCAGGGGGAAGTCGCCCATGAAGACCGTCTGGGTCTTGATCTCACCCGTGAGGTGGTTCATGAACTCCGCGTTGACGTACAGCGGAGCGGAGTAGGTCTTGCCCTTCTCCTTGCACTCGTCGATCGTGTACTTCGGCGGCTCGAGCTCGGGGTTCGTGAACGAGAGCTGCATGGTCTCGCCGAGGTCTTCGATGGGCGAGATCTCCTCGAAGATCTCCTCGAGGCCGGTGGTCTCGGGCAGGTCCTGCCGGCCGGCCTCGACCGCAGCCTCGACGCGCGCCTTCCACGCGTCGTTGCCGACCAGCCAATCGAAGCTCTCCGTCTGGAGGGCGAGCAGATCGGGTACGGTGAGGGTGTCGGTGACCTTTGCGAACGAGAGGCGGCTTGCACCGCGTCCGTTCTTGGGGGTGGGCGTGGTCGCGTTACGCGCAGCAGCCAAGTGAAT
The DNA here is from genome assembly GCF_004959775.1 of Agromyces sp. H66. Classification (GTDB taxonomy): domain Bacteria; phylum Actinomycetota; class Actinomycetes; order Actinomycetales; family Microbacteriaceae; genus Agromyces. The sequence goes on along the minus strand of NZ_SJZG01000006.1, from coordinate 19,271 downwards.
AACCTCCATCGGCCCCGTCGGGCCGGTTCACTGTCGGTAGCGGAGAGTGGTACCCCTCAGACGTATGCGGATGCTCGAGGGATAATCCCCCGGCACGCGAAGCCGACCGCAATATGAAGGCATGGTGGGTCTGGGAGCGCAAAGGTTAACTATATGCCGGAGAACGCGCTGTGTCCAGTCGAATCTTGACCTCGTCGCGATTCTCGGGTATAACCCGCACGCGGCGTTGGTGAATCCCCTGTACGGACGCGGAATCCCAGTCGAGTGGATGCCGCGTGCGAGCCCGAATCCGACGGAGACGCCCCCGCCGATCTGATGGGCGGGGGCGTCTCGTCGGGTCGGCCGGTCGGGTCATCCGTTCCACTCGACGCGAACGGAATCCGGGCGGCCCGGCACGATGCTCACGTCGAGCGTGGCGCCCGGGGCGAGGCGGGCCAGGTGCAGCGGCGCGACCTGCTCGGTGCGCGTGACCGGCACCGGCAGTCCGCTCGGCATCATGACCACCAGCTCGACCTCGACGACGCTCAGCATGCCGATCATCATGGGCAGCTGGCGCGCGTCGACGACCGAGGCGGTGGTGTGCACGCGCACCGACTCCAGCAGCTCGTCGTCGGCCGGCGGCTGGGTGGCGGCGAGCACGCGGCTCGCCTCGTCCATCGACCGGCTCGCGGCCGCGAGGCTCGCGCCCACGTCGAGGCGGGCGTAGGCGTCGTTGCCCTTGGCGGTGAGGGTCGCGAGGTCCTTCAGGAAGCCCATCTCACACCGCCGCGTAGAGTTCGTTGAACCGACGCCCGACACCGCGGTCGGCCTGGATGCGGGCGCCCCAGCCGGCCTGGGCCTCGGCCCACGCGGCCGGCTCCACGCCGAACGTGCCGGCGACGGTCGGAAGCTTCGTCTCGTCGTAGCCGTAGGCGGCGATCCCCTTCACGATGCGCGCGTACCGATCGAGGTCGACGCCCGCGATGGGCTCGAGGTTGCCGGGCGCCGGCTGCGCGGTCATCGCGTGCACGGCCTGCGCGTCCATCTGGGCGCGGTAGGCCTCGGACTGCGCGGCGAGCGTGTTGGCCTGGTCGATCAGGCCGGGCGCGGCCTGCACCATCTTCGCCATGTCGCCGAACTGCTTGAACATGTTCATGATCTCTCCGTGTCTCGGTCGGGTGGTGGTGTTGGTCGGTGGATCGGTGGATCGGTGGGGGGCGGATGCCGCGGCACGGCGTTCGGGTGCCACCGGCGCCGCGGCATCCGGGGTCAGTGAGCCGTGGCGCGGCGGCGCAGTCGCAGGGCGAAGCCGAGTGCGGCGAGCATCGCGGCGACGGTCGCGGCGAGGGCCGCGTCGGTGCCCGTCCGGGCGAGCGACGAGGCATCCGTCGACGCCGACTCGGTGCGTCCGGGCATGTCGGAGGGATCGGGTCGCTCGGGGTCGCCGGGGTCGCCCGGCTCGCCCGGCATGCACTCGGGGCTCGACCCCGCCTCGCACGGCGCACCCGGACCCCCCGGCTCGCCCGGCATGCACTCGGGGCTCGACCCCGCCTCGCACGGCGCACCCGGACCCCCCGGCTCGCCCGGCATGCACTCGGGGCTCGACCCCGCCTCGCACGGCGCACCCGGACCCCCCGGCTCGCCCGGCATGCACTCGGGGCTCGACCCCGCCTCGCACGGCGCACCCGGATCCCCCGGCTCGCCCTGGGACGGGACGACCTCGATCCAGAGTCGCGCCGACACGTAGGCGCCGCCGTCGGTGATGGGGATATCGACGCTGTCGAGCCCCGTGAAGCCGGGTGCGGGCGTGTAGGTCCAGGCGCCGTCGGCGGAGACGTGGAAGTCGCCGTGCTGGGCCGAGGGGCTCATCATGACGGTGAGCGGGTCCCCGTCGGGGTCGGTGTCGTTGGCGAGCACGCCGGGCGCCGCCGCCGTGTGCGCGGCATCGGCCGCGACGGTCGCGTGGTCCTCGGCCGGGGTCGGCTTCTGGTTCGCGCCGCCGGCGGGCACGACCTCGATCGTGATGGTGGCCGACTCGCTCCACAGGTCGTGCTCATCCCAGATGCGGTACTCGATCGTGTCGATGCCGACGAACCCGGGTGCGGGCGAATAGCTCATCCAGAGGCCGGTGTAGTGGCCGAGCTTCCCGGCCGGGCTGTTCAGGATGTGCATGAAGCGGATGGCGTCGCCGTCGGGATCGAAGTCGTTCGCGAGCATGCCGGGCGCCGCGACGTAGAGCACGGTGTCCTGCCGGGCCGTGTAGTGGTCGTCGACGGCCACAGGAGCCTGGTTGACGGCCTCCGCGCCGAATCCCGCCGGCTCGGGCGGGACGGCGGGCGCAGAGGCATCGGATGCCGCGGGCCCGCCCTTCGCGTCGCCGGCCGGCACCCCGGGCGCCGCGTCGACGGGCGCCGGCTCCTCGACCGGCGCCGGATCTTCAACAGGCGCCGGCGCAACCTCGTCGATCGGCGCCGGCTCCTCCGCCGGCGCGGCGGTCGATGCGGGCTCCGGCGCAGCCTCCGTCACGCCGGAAGCCGCCTCGACGGCGATCGTCGTGTCGCCGGACGCCGGTTCCGCCGGCACGGTCTCGTCCGCTCGCGCGCCGGCCGGCAGCGCGAGCGCGACGGCCGCCCCGAGCACGACGGCCAGGCCGAACGCCGCGAGCCGGACTCTGGGCCCGCGGCCCTCGTCGACCGCGTCCGGTACGTGGATGGGGAATCGCATCGGATATCTCTCCTGGAGTTCATGGATCGCGGCGCCGTCCCGGGCCGCGGGGCAGCGCGGCTGCCGGAGATCAGCATCCCGGCCCGGCGGAGGTGCGCGGATGGGCAGCGCGTGCTCATTCGCTGCAGGCGCTTGCTCACGTCGTGATCCCGCTTGCTCACGACGCGGCATCCGTTGCTCAGGTCGGCGCCGGCGTTGCTCAGGTGCGCCCACTTCGGGGGCCACCCGCCGACCTGCACCCGGAACCGCCGAGGTCGTACAGTGATTCCACCGGCGTGGCCGGGAGACCGAAAGGCCGTCATGGTGTCGTTGGAACCTGGGATTCCGGCGTCGGCACCGCGTGGGATCGACGAGTCGTGGCCGCTCGTCGGCCGCGACTCGGTGATCGAGCGCGCGGTGTCGGCGATCTCCGGACCCTCGCGCACGGTGCTCGCCTACGGACCCTCCGGCATCGGCAAGAGCCGGGTCGTCCAGGCCGTGACCGAGCGACTCGTCGCCGATGGGTGGTGCGTGCTCGCCGCGAGCGGCAACACGGCGCTCAGCGCCGTGCCGCTGGGGGCGTTGGCCCCCGTGCTCGCCGGCGATCCGAGCATGGTCGCGGCGTCCGGCGACCCGGTCGCGCTGTACGCCGCCGCGAGCGCCGCCGTGCGCGACCTCGCCGACGGTCGGCGCGTCGTGCTCGCGGTCGACGACGTCTCCGCGGTCGACCCGGTCTCGGTGGGCCTCATCTCCCAGCTCGTCGAGACGGGCACGCTCCGCCTCGTCGCGACCGTGCGCGAGGCCGATCCGCTGCCCGACGCGCTCATCCCGCTGGCTTCCTCGGGCGACTCGACGCGCCTCGACATCGACGCGCTCGACGTCGACCGGGTGGCGGAGCTGCTCACGCGCGTGCTCGGCGGGCCGGTCGCGCACCGGGCCGCCGTGGAGTTGCACGGCGCCTCGCACGGCAACCCCCTCTTCCTGCGCGAGCTCGCGATCGGCGCTGCGAACGCCGGGTCCCTGCGCTGCGTCGACGGGCTCTGGCAACTGGTGGGCGAGCCGGTCGGCACGCCGGCGCTCCGCGACCTCATCCGGGCGAGGCTCCGCCGGCTCGGCGACGACGAACGCGACGCCGTCGAGCGGCTGGCGCTGTGCGAACCGCTCGCCTTCGACGAGTTCACCCGTCCGGGTGCGCACGAGGCGCTCGCCGAGCTCGAGACGCACGGGCTCATCCGGGTCGACGAGTCGGCCGACCGCATGCGAGTCCGGCTGGCGCATCCGCACTACGCGTCGGCGGTGCGCGACAGCATCCCGCGGCTTCGCGCGCTCTCCCTCCTGGTCGAGCAGGCCGAGGTCGTCGCCTCCCGGCCGATGAGCGCCGGCGACGAACTTCGCGTGGCGATCTGGCGGCTCGACGCCGGCCGGCCCTCCGACCCGGGAGTCCTCGCGCGCACGGCGGCGCTGGCGCGCATGGCGCACGACCGCCGCACCGCCGAGCGGCTCGCGGCCGCCGCGGTCGCGGCCGGCGCCGACGACGCGGCCTCCCTGCTCCTGCACGGCGAACTCCTCTGGTCGCTCGGCCGTGCCGACGAGGCGATCGCCGCACTCGAGCGGGCCGAGCAGCGCGCTCGATCCGACGGCGGCCCCGAGGAACTCCTCGCGGCCATCGGCGCGGCTCGCGCCGACGTGCTCGGCGGCGACCCGTTGGGCAGTGCGCGCGGCATCGCGCTGCTGGAGTCCCTCGAGCGCGCCCTCCCGAGCCAGGCGGCGACGCTCGCGCTCCGCAAGGCGGTGCTCCTCGTGAACCTCGGGTACGCGCGCGACGCGCTGGCCCAGGTGGAGGCCGCCGCCTCGGCCCTGGGCGAGCACGGTGTTCCGCAGGCCATGCTCGACCTCGCCCGGGCGATGCCGCTGGCGACCCTCGGCCGGAACGACGAGGCGGTCGCCGCAGCCGAACGCGCCGTCGCGTTCGCCGAGAACGACGGCACCGCGTTCCCGTTGCGGCGTGCCGAGATCGTGCTCGCCCACGCCCTCATCTCGGCGGATCGCCTCGGCGAGGCCCGCGCGACCCTGATCGAGTCGCTGCACGAGGCGATCCGCGACGACGACGAGCTCACGGCGCGGCTGGACGAGTTCATGATGGGCCAGGTGTTCTGGCAGCTCGGGCGCCTCGACGCGGCCGCGCGCTGGTTCCGCGACACGGTCGGCGGAGCCGAACTGCACGGACCGAAGTCGCTGCGCGAGATCGCCCTGTGCTTCCTCGCGATCATCGCCGCCGAGCAGGGCGACCTCGTGAGGGCGCGCGATCTCCGTGCCCGGGTCGTCGACGGCCTCGACGAGGAGCACGCGGTCGCCGTGGTCGCCGACGCCTGGATCGCCGTGCTCGAGGGGCGTCCCGATGCCGCCGCCGCGATGCTCCTCGAGCGGGTCGACGTGGCCGAGCACCGCGGCGCGGTGGGCATCGCCGCCCCGCTCCTGCACCACCTCATGCGATTCGGTTCCCGCGCCCACGCGCGAACGGCCGCGGAGCGACTCGCACGGCTCGCCGAGACCTCCGATTCGCCCGCCCTGCAGCGCCGGCTCGCGCACGCCCGCGCCGAGGCGGACGCGGATGCCGTGGCCCTGCGGGCCATCGGCGCCGAGTGGGAGTCGATCGGCTGCGCCCTGTACGCGGCCGAGGCGTTCGCGTCGGCCGGTCAGGCCGCCCGTGCCGCCGGGCACGGACGCGAGGCGACCGCCGACCTGCAGCGCTCGGCCTCGCTCGCGGCCGCATGCGAGGGCGCACGCACGCCGCTCCTGCAGTTCTCGGACGGGGCCGAGCCGCTCACGCCGCGGGAGCGCGAGATCGCGTCGCTCGCGGCCCAGGGCCTGAGCTCGAACGAGATCGCGACGCGGCTCTTCCTGTCGCCGCGCACGGTGAACAACCACCTGCAGTCCACGTACGCCAAGCTCGGCATCCGCGGCCGCCACGAACTCCGGGTCTGAGGTCCGGGCGGGCTCAGCCGGTGCCGACGGCGTCGCCGCGCGCGCTCACGATGTCGCCCCGTGCCCGCTCCAGCCGTTCGCCGACGCCGACGACGGCTTCGTTCGGCACGCCGAGGTCGGCGAGGCTCCCGAGGAGCGTCGTCACGATGCGGTCGAACGCGGCATCCGTGATCTCCATGCCCGCGTGGGCATCATGCAGGCTCCGGCCCGAGAACAGCTGCGGGCCGCCGAACGCGGCCGCGAGGAACGCCCGCTGGTGCGCCCTCAGCCGTTCGAGGTCGACGCCATCGAACCAGCGCGACAGCTGCTCGTCGGCGACGACCCGGTTGTAGAAGACCGTGACCGCCGCGCGCATGCCGTCGGGCCCGCCCACCTGGTCGTAGATCTCGGGCATTCGTCCTCCTCGTGGCTCCCATCCGATCATGGCGGATGCCGCGTTCGCGCGCCTGAGTAGTGATTGCTCATTCGTCGTTCCGCGACGGAGCCCGGTTCGTGGCACGATGCAGGCATGGCGGAGCCGCGCATCGAGTTCGAGCCCGAGGTCTTCTCGTCGTCGGGCCTGACGCTCCTCGTCGACGGCACGGCGCAGTCGCACGTCGATCCCACCGAGCCGCGGCGGCTGTTCTTCGAGTACGTGCGCCGCATCGGGCACGTGCTCGACGCCATGCGGCCCGCCGGCGCGCCGATCACCGCCGTGCACCTCGGCGCCGGCGCCCTCACGCTCCCCCGCTACGTCGCGGCGACCCGGCCCGGCTCGACGCAGGTCGTGGTCGACCACGACGCCGAACTCATCGACACCGTGCTCGCGCGGCTCCCGCTCCCCGAGGACTCCGGCATCGAGGTGCTCATCGCCGACGCGCGGGACGCGGTCGATGCGCTCGCCGCGCGGCCGCCGGTCGATGTCGTGGTCGTCGACCTCTACGCCCGCCTCGATGCGCCGGCGTTCGTCGACGAGGTGCCGTTCATGGCCGGATGCCTCGGGCTCGTCGCTCCCCGCGGCCTCGTCGTCGTGAACGTGGCCGATGCGGCGGGCCTCGTCCGCCTGCGTGCCCAGGCCCGCGCCCTCGCGCGCGCCGACCCGGGCGCGGAGCTCCTCGTCGCCGGTGACCCGGGCGTGCTCTCGGGCGCCGAGGAGGGGAACGCGATCCTCGTGGCCGGACCCGGCGGGCTGCCCCCGGGTCTCGAGGAGCGCCTGCGCGCCGCGGGCCCGTTCCCCGCGGCCGTCCTCACCCGGGACCGACTCGATGCGGCGCTCTGGGGCGTGTGCTGAGCAGGGCGGCCGGAGCCGGCGAGTCCGCCACGCGAATGGCGACCGGATGCCGCGTGGCCGAGCGCGCCGCGAAGCGCGGGTAGCGTGGCATCCGTGTCAGACCTCGAACGCCGCCTCGCCGTGAGCGGGCACCTCGCCCGGCTCGAGGAGTCCCGGCAGGCGCCCGGATCGTGGACGCTCTACGTCGACGGCACGCCGCAGTCGCACGTCGAGCTCGACCGGCCCGACTGGCTCGGCTTCGAGTACGTGCGGCGCATCGGCCACGCGATCGATCTGGTGCGTCCCGCGGGCCAGCCGATCACGGCCGTGCACCTCGGCGGCGGGGCGCTCACGCTGCCCCGCTACGTCGCGGCCACGCGGTCCGGCTCACGGCAGCAGGTGATCGAGCTCGAGAGCGACCTCGTCGACCTCGTGCGCGAGCACCTGCCGCTTCCGCGCGGTGCGCAGGTGCGGGTGCGGCACGGCGATGCCCGCGAGGTGCTGCGGAAGCTGCCGCACGGCCTCGACGGCGCCGTCGACATCGTCGTGGTCGACATCTTCTCGGGCGCGCGAACGCCCGCGCACGTCACGAGCGTCGAGTTCTACGAGCTCATCGCGCCGCGACTCGCACCGGGCGGCATCGTCGCGGTGAACGTCGCCGACGGCGCCGGCCTCGGCTTCGCGCGGCCGCAGGCGGCGACGCTCGGCCACGTCTTCGGGCACGTGGCGATCGCGGCCGACACGGCGATGCTGAAGGGCCGGCGGTTCGGCAACATCGTCATGTACGCGTCGAACGACGAGCTGCCGTTCGATGAGCTTCCGCGTCGCCTCGCGAGCGATCCCGCCCCGGCGAAGCTCGTCGACGGCGACGAGCTCCGCCGGTTCATCGCGGGTGCGCCGGTGGTGACGGATGCCACGGCCGTGCCCTCCCCGCCGCCCGCACGCTCGGTCTTCCTGTCGAAGCCCGGCGCCTGATCGTCCGCGAGTGATAACGCCCGGCGCCGAATGACGTCGTTCCGCACGTTGGGATCGGGCCGAACGTCAACACTCGCGGGAGGTGTCGAGGCGACGAGTCGACGGGCGAACCCTCACTCCGTGGTGCGGACTCCGCCCGGCGCGCTCTCGTTCCAGACGCGGTCGAGCGCCGTCACCGCGTAGGTGTACTCGCGTCCCGGCTCCGCCGCGGTGTCGAGGAACCGCTGCACGACGCCCGGTTCCGCGCGGCGCGTGGCCACGAGGTTCGCGGCATCCTCGACGTCGATCGCGTCGACGCGTCCGTCGACCCGGTAGACGGCGAACGACGTCGCCCGACGGTCGGGCTGCGCGGCATCCGACCACTGCACCTCGACGCCGCCGGCGACGTGCTCGGCGCGCGCCAGCACGGGCGGCTGCACGGGCGTGGCCGGCAGCCACGGCATGGCGGGCACGATCGCCGGGTGCGCGTAGTGGTCGGCGCGCACGAGCGACATCGACCCCTTCGGATCGGCCGGCACGTGCTTGGCCGAGAAGTACACGTTGCCGTGCACGGGCGCCTGCGCCTGGTCGATCTCGCGGTCGAACGCGAGGTGGTTCGAGAGCTCGGCGGGGTCGGTGAAGACCCCCGAGGTCACCTTGTAGAGCGCCTCGCCGATGTAGAGGTGGGTGCCGGATGCCGCGGCCACGTCGGCCCACCACGGCACGAGCTTCGCGTAGTCGGCCACGGCGAGCCCGAACTGCCAGTAGATCTGCGGGTTGATGTAGTCGAGCCAGCCCTCGAGCACCCACTTGCGCGTGTCGGCGAACTGGAGGTCGTACGACTGCGAACCGCCGGTCTCGGAGCCGAGCGGATCGGTGGACCGGTTCCGCCAGATGCCGAACGGGCTGATGCCGAACTTCACCCACGGCTTGAGCGCCTTGATGCGCTCGGAGACCGACCGCACGAAGGTGTCGACGTTGTGGCGGCGCCAGGCGGCGATGTCGTCGTAGCCCGCACCGTGCGCGGCGTAGGTCGCGGCATCCGGAATCGACTGCCCGCCGACCGGGTAGGGGTAGAAGTAGTCGTCGAAGTGCACGCCGTCGAGGTCGTAGTGCTCGACCGAGTGCAGGATGGCCTGCTGGATGTGCTCCTGCGCCTCGGGAAGTCCTGGGTCGAAGTAGAGCTTGCCGCCGTAGGGCCAGATCCATTCGGGGTGCATGCGGGCCGGGTGCTCGGGCACGAGCTTCGACGGGTCGGCCTGCATCGAGACGCGGTACGGGTTGTACCACGCGTGCAGCTCGAGGTTGCGGCGGTGCGCCTCCTCGACGATGAACGCGAGCGGGTCGTAGCCCGGGTCCTGCCCCTGCACGCCGGTGAGGTACTGCGACCATGGCTCGAGCGGGCTCGGCCAGAACGCGTCGGCCGTCGGTCGCACCTGCACGAACACGGCGTTGAGGTTGAACTGCTCGGCCACGTCGAGCCAGTGCAGGAACTCCGCCTGCTGGTCGGCGGCCTCGAGCCCGGTGCGGCTCGGCCAGTCGATGTTGACGACCGACGTGATCCACATGGCGCGGAGCTCTCGCTTCCGGGGCGAGAAGGCCGAGGCGGCCGTCGTCCCGGTGGTCGCGCCGAACGCCGGGGTGGGGACGAGCGAGCCGATGGTCACGGTGAACGCCGACGCGGCGGCGCCCGCGACGGCGAGGGTGATGAATCCGCGGCGGTCGAGCGCGGGCGAGGCGGCTGGGTCGTGCGGCGTGCGGTCGAGGGGCATCGTCGATCCTCCGAATTCGGTCGTTTCGGAAGATACTTCCAGAGAATTCCCATCTTGTGAAGAGTTGCTTCCACGACCACCGCATCACGCGTGCCGGAACCGCACCGCCTGCCCCGGCCGCAGCTGCGCGACCGCGTCGAGGGAACCCGGCGCCACGATCGCGATGACCGGATAGCCGCCGGTCACGGGCCGGTCGGCCAGGAGGATCGTCGGCTGTCCGCCACCCGCCACCTGGATCGAGCCCGGCACGGTCGCCTCGCTCTCGAGCTCCCCGTCGCGGTGTCGCTCGAGCGCCGGTCCCACGAGCCTCGCGCCGATGCGATCGGCCTGCTCCGAGAGGCGCCACTCGGTCTCGAAGAGGGCCCGCCGCGCGGCATCCGTGAACCAGTCCACCCGTGGCCCGGGCCGCAACGAGAGCGTCACCGCGCCCGCCGGCGGCGGAAACGCGACGTCGACGTCCACCACGGGCACGGATGCCGCGGGCTCCGGTCCGACCTCCAGCACGTCGCCCGACCGCACGGGCTCGGGGCCGATGCCGGCGAGCGTGTCGCGCGAGCGCGAGCCGAGCACCGCGGGCACGTCGAGTCCGCCGCGCACGGCGAGCAGGTAGCGGATGCCGCGCTCGGCCACGCGCACCTCGAGCACCGAGCCGTCGCGCGCACGGGCGGCGGAGTACGGCGCGATCGGCCTCCCGTCGAGGCTGATGCCGCCCCACGCGCCGGTCACGGCGAACCACGCCTCACCCTCGAACCGGGCCCGGAACCCGCCGACGAGCAGCTCGAGCGCGGCCGCGCCGTCGGGGTTGCCGACGAGGCGGTTCGCCAGCGCGAGGGCGCCGCGGTCGAGGGCACCGGATGCCGCGACGCCGAGCCGAGCGAACCCCGGTCGCCCGAGGTCTTCCACGAGGGCCAGCGTGCCCGGTTGCTCGACGACGAGGCGGGTCATCCCGCGTCGACCGCCTCGAAGCGCACCCGTCGGCCGGGTGCGAGCAGCGCCGGCGGGTCGGCCTCGGGATTCCAGAGGTCGGCGGAGGTGCGGCCGATGAGCCGCCACCCGCCGGGGCTCGGCCTGGGATACACCCCGCCGAACGCGCCCGCGAGGGCCACCGCCCCCGGCGGCACGCGCGTTCGCGGGGCGCCGAGCCTCGGCACCTCGAACGGCCAGTCGTCGCTCACGAGGTAGCCGAAGCCCGGTGCGAAGCCGACGAACGCCACGCGCCATTCGGCCTCGACATGGCGGGCGACGAGCGCCTCGGTCGAGATCGCGAGGAGCGCCGCCGTGGCGGCGAGGTCGTCGCCGTCGTAGGCCACGGGGATCGTCACCGGTGCGGCGTTGGCGCCCGCGGTGCGCGAACCGGCCTCGGCCGGGATGCGGCGCACCCACGTCGCGGCGGACTCGAGCGGGATCACCGCGGGGTCGATCGCCACGAGGATCGTGCGCGCCGCGGGCACGAGCTCGACGATCCCCTCCGGCCCCTGGGCCTGCCGAAGGGCGGCCTCGAGCGCGTCGTGCAGCGCGAGCACCTCATCGAGGCTGTCGCATTCGACGAGGAGCGCCGCGTCGCCGCTCGGCAGGAGGCGCCGGCTCATGCGAACGACCGGATCTCGACGCCGGCCGACTCGAGCGCGACCCGCACGGCACGGGCCAGCTCGACGGCGCCGGGCGTGTCGCCGTGCATGCAGAGCGAGTCGGGCCCGAGCTCGACGCGGCTGCCGTCGTCGGCGGTGATGCCGCCCGTCTCGGCGAGCTCGAGCGCACGGTCGGCCGCGGCGGCCGGATCGTCGACGACCGCGCCGAGCTCGCCGCGCGGCACGAGCGAGCCGTCGGCGACGTAGCCGCGGTCGACGAACGCCTCCCGCGCGTATCGGAGGCCCGTGACCAGCGCCGCCCGCTCGAGCGCGCTGAACGGCGGGCCGAGGATCGGCAGGGCCGCGTCGTACCCGGCGAGCGCCTCGGCGAACGCGTGCGCGGCCTCCTCGTCGGCGGCGAGCCGGTGGTAGAGCGCACCGTGCGCCTTCACGTACCGCACCCGGATGCCCGCTCCGCGCGCGATGGCATCGAGCGCGCCGAGCTGCGCGAGGAACTCGGCGGCGATCTCGGCAGGCGAGGTGTCGAGCGCCCGACGTCCGAAGCCGACCCGGTCGCGGTAGCCGGGGTGCGCACCGAGCGCGACGCCGTGCCGCACCGCGAGGCGGACGCTCGACGACATGGTCACCGGATCGCCGGCGTGGTACCCGCATGCGATGTTCGCACTCGTGATCACCCCGAACATCGCCTCGTCGTCGCCGACGCGCCACGCACCGAACGACTCCCCGAGGTCGCTGTTCAGGTCGATCGCAGGCCGCATGTTCCCATTCTGCCGCCGCACGACGCACACTGGTGACGGGAGGGGTCGGATGCCGCACGCGACGAGCACGAGCAACGCGCGACGTCGCGCACCCCACCGGGTGGCGGCATCCGTCGCGGCCCTCGCGGTGGCCGCCGCCCTCACCGCCTGCGGCCCGCAGCCCGCGCCCGACCCGACGCCGCTGCCGCTGCCCTCGCCCCCGGCGTCCTCTCCCGCCGCGGGCCCCGTGGTGCCGCCTCCGGTGCTGCTGCCGGCGGGCGCACCCGAGGTGATCGCCGACGGGCTCGACGTGCCGTGGTCGATCCTGCAGCTGCCGACGGGCGGCGTGCTCGTGAGCGAGCGGGATACGGCCGACATCGTCGAGGTGCTCGCCGACGGCGGGACCCGGGTGGCGGCGACCGTGCCGGGCGTCGTGCCGGGTGGCGAGGGCGGGTTGCTCGGGCTCGCCTTCCTCGCGGGCGACGGGGACCGACCCGCGTACGTGTACGCGTACCTCACCGCGGCATCCGACAACCGGATCGTGCGGACGCCGCTCACGGGCGTTCCGGGCTCGCTCGGCCTCGGGGCGCCCGAGGACGTGCTCACCGGCATCCCCAAGGCGGGCAATCACAACGGCGGTCGCATCGCGTTCGGACCCGACGGGTTCCTCTACGCCACGTCGGGCGACGCCGGGAACCGGGACGCGGCCCAGGACGTCGCCTCGCTGTCGGGCAAGATCCTGCGGATGACGCCCGAGGGGCAGCCGGCGCCCGGCAACCCGTTCGGCAACCGCACCTGGTCGTACGGGCACCGGAACCCGCAGGGCATCGCGTGGGATGCCTCCGGCGGCATGTGGGCGTCGGAGTTCGGGCAGAACGCGTGGGACGAGCTCAATCGCATCGAACGCGGCGCGAACTACGGGTGGCCGGTGGTGGAAGGACAGGCGGGCGACGACCGGTTCGTCGACCCGGTGCTGCAATGGCCGACCTCGGAGGCGAGCCCGAGCGGCCTGGCGATCGCGGGCGACACGCTCTTCCTCGCGGCGCTGCGCGGCGCGCGGCTGTGGTCCGTCGCCCCGGCGACCGCGGGCGGCGAGCTCGCAGCGACGGCCTGGTTCGAGAACGAGTTCGGGCGGCTTCGCGACGTCGTCCCCGGCCCCGACGGCGAACTGTGGTTCGTCTCGAACAACACCGACGGACGCGGATCTCCCGGTCCCGGCGACGACCGGCTCTTCAGGATCCGGCTGGATCCGGCCTAGCCGATGCTCCCCCGTTCGGGGGCCACCGGCCCCTCCCACGCGTCGGTGGGCGGGTCTATCCTCATCCCATGGCGGATCTGCAGCGGGTTCGGCGGTGGGCGGAGGCCCTCATCGTGCTGCACCTCGACGCCGAGGTCTGGAGCTTCGGGTTCGACAATGCGAAGAAGCGCGCGGGGCTCTGCAACTACACGGCCAAGCGCATCTCGGTGTCGCGATACCTGGCCGCGCGCTACGACGACGACGAGATCCACCAGATCCTGCTGCACGAGGTCGCGCATGCCATCGCGGGTGCGCGTGCCGGGCACGGCCCGCGATGGGCGACGATCGCGGCCGACCTCGGCTACGTCGGCGAGCGCACGCACGACGGCGAGGTCGCGCACGAACTCGCGCCCTGGGTCGGCAGGTGTCCGGCAGGCCACGAGCATTTCCGCTACCGTGAACCCAATCGTCCCCTGAGCTGCGGCCTGTGCCGGCGCGGCTTCGATCGGGCGAACCTCATCGTGTGGCGGTATCGCGAGATCACCGCGGCGGTGCGGCGGCGGGCCGCCAGCGCGGCGGCCGGCTGACCCCGCCGGCAGGGCCGCCCGCGCATGCCGTTCGGCGCATGCGAGGCGTCGGAGTGCGCGAACGCGACGCCCGTAACCGGCTAGGATGGTTGCATGCCCGTCTCCACCGTGTCCATCCCCGTCGGACAGTGGTTCACCTCCGCGGAAGGCGTGCGATGGTGGTTCGACTCGGGCTCGTTCGCCCTCGACTTCGCGTACACGGGGGCCATCGGCGGCAACCCCGCGTGGGAGCGGCTGCACGCCCCCGACGACCTCTCGTCGTGGCTGCACGACCGCTTCCCGGTCGCCGTCGGCAGCGCCCGCTCGCGCGACCTGTTCGACGCGATCTCGCTGCGCGACGCCATCGGCCGCATGGCGCAGGCGTCCGCGCACGACGAGACGCTGCGCACGAGCGACATCGACCTCGTCAACCTCTACGCGGCGACGCCCGACATCCCGCCGGTGCTCGCCGGCGGCTCCCGTCAGGCCGGTCGTTCGGTGCAGACCGTCGCGCAGGCGCTGTCCACCATCGCGCGCGACGCGGTCGACCTGTTCGACCCCGCCAACCACGGGCGCATCCGCGAGTGCAGCGGCAGCGACTGCGAGATCGTCTACCTCGACACGTCGCGCGCCGCGACCCGCCGGTGGTGCTCGATGCAGCGCTGCGGCAACCGGGCGAAGGTGCGCGCGCACCGTGCTCGCGCCCGCCGGGCGGTCGAGCCCGCGGCCTGAGCACGCCGTCGGCGCACGCCCCGCCTACGCGCGGAACGCGCCGTCGTGCAGCTCGGGCACCACGCGCGTCGCGTCGAGCTGCGTGGCGAGGCGCACCTCGGCCGCGCGGCCCACCGCCGTGAGCTCGACGCCGCTGCCCGAGGCGCCGATCAGGTGCACGACGGCGCGCCGCAGGCTCTCGAACGCCGCGGATGCGACCGCCGCCTCGGGCGACGTGTGGTCGATACCGACCCCGACGAGCGCGTCCACGACGGCACCGGCGGTGAGCTGGTCCTCGATGGGGAGTCGGTCGGCGTCGCCCACGGCGACGATGGCGACGATCATGCGCTCGCCGCGCTCCTCCTGGTGGGCGAGCACCCGCTCGGCGACGGCCGTGCGATTGCGGAGCGACGCCGCGAGCACGAGCGGGTGGCCGCCGGCGGCGAGCACCGCATCGACGACGACGGATGCCTCCCCCACGGGCGTCTCATCGGACCGCTCCGCGGCCACGACGACCGTCGTCGTGAACGAGAGCGCGTCGACGAGCACGACCACGTGCGCGCCCGGGACGATGCGCTCGGCGCCCACGGCACCCCAGTCGAATCGGACCTGGTACTTCGCCTGCCCGAAGGGCGTCGTCGAATCGCTCACCGCGACAGGCTAGCGCCGCGACCGCGCGGCATGCAGCCGGGGCATCCGTTCGTGACGAACCGAGACGACGCCACCGCGACGCTACCGGCCGCCGCCCATGGCGTCGTACGTCGCGAGCGCCTCGGCGTCGCTCGCGCGCGATGCGGCCCGGCGGGCGGCGTCCAGCGCCGCGACGGGATCGGGTTCCTGGCGAGCGATGACGAGCTGGCGCTCGGCCTCGGCGAGCCGCGTCCGGGCGTCGGCGCCGATACGGGGGCCGCCGCGTTCGATCGCGGCACGCGCCACGCGCAGCTGGCTCTCGGCGATGGCGATCGCACCGCCGAGGGCGCCACGCGCCCCGTCGAGCCGGCCCTGCGCGTTCCGCGCCGCCGCCCGGGCGACCTCCAGCCGGTCGCGGGCCGCACGCAACCGGTCGCGGTCGGCGAACGGGTCGCCCGCCTGCGCCGCCCTGGAGGCCAGCACCGCGGAAGCCTCGCCGATCGCGGTGCCGAGCTGCGCCTGCGCCGTGGCATCCTCCTGGCCGTCGCGCTCCCGTCGGGCCGCCTCCAGCTCGGCGTCGAGCGCCGCAGCGGATTCGGCGGCGTCCGCCTGCGCCGTCGCGAGCACGAGCTCGACGCCCTCGACGTCGTCGAGGTCTCGCTCGGCGCGAGCGAGCGCATCAGCGGCCATGCCCAGCAGGTCGGCCGCGGGCTCGGAGTTCGCGAGCCGCCGTTCGGCCTCGTCGAGCGATGCCGTGGCCCCGGCGAGCGCAGAGTCCACGCGGGCCGCGGCTCCGTGCGCGACCGCGAGCGCGGGCGGCGAGAAGCGCGTGGCCAGCCTGCCGAGCGCCGCGACCGCCTCGTTCCGGCGGCGATCCAGGCGCTCGGCATCCTCGCGGAGCGCCGGCATGCCGTGGCCGGCCCCGCGTTCGGCCCGGCGACGGGCGCCGAGCGCGGCATCCGCCTCGCCGATCCGAGCGAGGGCCGATTCGCACAGGTCGACGATGCGCGTCGACCAGCTGCGTCGCTCGGCGGCGGTGTCGGTCTCGGCGTCGTCGAGCCGCTGCTGCAGGAGGAAGGCCTCGCGCAGCCGCGCCCGCGCCGTCTCGAGCGCCTCGCGCACGTCGCGCGCCACGGCGGCACCGAACTGCGCCTCGGCGAACGCCACCTCGCGGTCGGCCTCGCGCACCGCGGTATCCGTCTGCACGATGAGCCCCTTCGCGCGCACCTCGAGCTCGCGACCGGCATCGATCGCGGTCCGCTCGCGGCGGGCACCCAGCCGCCGCAGCCCCATGGCCCCGCCGACGAGGGCGATGCTCGCCGCACCGAAGACGACGAAGGAGGGCAACCACCACAGACCGTCGGCCATGTGGGGGAGTTTAGGCCGTGGGCCTGCATCGCGGCTGGGCATCCACGCCGCCCGTGAATCCGGCCGTCACGCTTGGCAGCGGCATCCGGTCGTCCTACCCTCGGCACATGCGGGTGCTCCTGAAACTCACGCTCGATTGCTCGCCGGATGCCGCGTGGCGGGCGCTCCGGAGCCCGGCCGTGCTGCGCGAGGTCGTGGCCCCGTGGCTCGACTTCTCCTCGCTCGAGGACGGGGGACTGCCGACCGTCTGGCCCGAGGGACGACATCGGGTGCGCGCGCTCGCGTTCCGCCGCTTCCCCGCGGGCGAGGAGCTCGTCGACGTGAGCTACCCGGGTGGCCTGCCCACGGGTGTGCGCATGCTCCGCGATGCGGGCGGCGCCGTCACCGGGCCGCTCGCGATCTTCGACCGATGGGACCATCGGATGGCGGTGTCGCCGCTGCCCGACGGCCGAACCCTGTATCGCGACCAGCTGCTCGCGCACGCCGGTGCGCTCGACGTGGTGGCATGGTATCCGACCTGGGCGTTCTGGCAGTGGCGGGGCATGCGGCTGCGACAGCTCGCGCCCGGCTGGTCGTACGACCCGCCGGGCAGCGCGGATGCCCGAGCCGCCGACGCCGAGTCGACCGCTGGGGCGGTGGCCGCGTGAGCGACTCGATCGGCTCGCTCCAGCTCGCGGACTGGCGCCGACGGGTGTTCGGACTGTACGCGGGCGTGCGGCAGCTCAGCGTGCACGACCCGGCGGCCGGCCACGAGCTCTGGGTCTCGGGGCGCGACGAGCTCTTCGCGGGACATCCGCAATCCCCGCTCCTCCCCGACGACCGGGCCGGGTTCACGGGCCTCACGGTCGCGCGGTACGACCCCGACTGGCGGTTCGAGCTCGAGGTGCACCGGCCCGGTGAGCCGGTGCGCATCATGGTCGACAGCGCCACCGACGGCCCGATCCCGTTCTCGCTCGTGGGCACGGTGCGGGTGCCCGGCCTCGGCATGCTCGACGTGTGGCGGCTCACGGGCTACGGCGGCGGCCTCTTCCTTCCCGTGAAGGACGGGCTCGCCGGCCGCCGCGGCGGCACGTACGGCGGCGGGCGGTACCTGCTCGACACGGTGAAGGGCGCCGACCTCGGTCCGGGCGCGCTCGTCGACTCGCTCGTGATCGACTTCAACTTCGCCTACAACCCGTCGTGCGCGTACGACCCGTCGTGGTCGTGCCCGCTCGCGCAGCCGGGCAACACCCTGGCCGACGAGATCCCCGTCGGCGAGCGGATGCCGCGCTGACGGCATTCCCTCAGGGGCATCCGCTACAGTGGACACCGGCGAGCGCGATGAACGCGCCGCCTGCGTCGTAGAAACGCTTCCGGGCAGGGCCTCTCACGAGGGCGCCCGATGACTCATACGGCGAACGGATGCGCCGACCGGCGTCTTCGCCAACGTCCCATCGTCAGGTCTCGATACGGCTGCCCAGCGGCCTGCTCGACAACGATGGATCCCTGCCGGAAAGGCAACATGACCGACATCACCTTCGGCGCGCTCGGCGTGCCCGCTCCCCTCGTCGCGGCCCTCGCCGCCGACGGCAAGACCACCGCGTTCCCGATCCAGGTCGACACGCTGCCCGACACGCTCGCCGGACGCGACGTGCTCGGCCGCGGCAAGACCGGCTCGGGCAAGACCATCGCCTTCGCGCTGCCCATGGTCGCGCGCCTCGGCACCTCGCTCGCCGGCGGCCGGCGACGCGCGGGCCGCCCCCTCGGCCTGGTGCTCGCCCCGACGCGCGAGCTCGCGACGCAGATCAGCCAGACCTTCGAGCCGCTCGCGGCCGCGTACGACCTGAAGGTCACCACCATCTTCGGCGGCATCAACCAGACCCGCCAGGTCGCGGCCCTCCGCGCCGGCGTCGACATCGTCGTGGCCACCCCCGGCCGCCTCGAAGACCTCATGAAGCAGGGGTTCCTGCACCTCGACGCCATCGAGATCACCGTGCTCGACGAGGCCGACCACATGGCCGACCTCGGCTTCCTGCCGGTCGTCACGCGCATCATGGACAAGACGCCGCAGGGCGGCCAGCGCATGCTGTTCTCGGCCACGCTCGACAACGGCGTGGACAAGCTCGTCAAGCGCTACCTGCAGAACGAGGTGCGGCACTCGGTCGACGAGGCGAACTCCCCCGTCGCCGCGATGACCCACCACGTGTTCGAGATCGACGACGTCGACCAGAAGAACGAACTCGTGCGCACCCTCGCCTCGGGCACCGGCCGGCGCATCCTCTTCATGCGCACCAAGCACCACGCCAAGAAGCTCGCGAAGAAGCTCACCGAGCAGGGCATCCCCGCGGTCGACCTGCACGGCAACCTGTCGCAGCCGCAGCGCGACCGCAACCTCGCCGCGTTCGGCGACGGTTCGGTCAAGGTGCTGGTGGCCACGGATGTCGCGGCGCGCGGCGTGCACGTCGACAACGTGGAGCTCGTCATCCACGTCGACCCGCCCATGGAGCACAAGGCGTACCTGCACCGCTCGGGCCGCACCGCGCGCGCCGGCAGCGAGGGCGACGTCGTCACGATCTGCCTGCCCGCGCAGAAGCACGACCTGAAGACGCTCCTCCGCAGGGCCGCCATCACGGTGACGCCGCAGCGCGTGACCGCCGCGTCGCCCGCCGTTGCCGCGCTCGTCGGCGAGGTGGCCCCCCACGTGAAGCCCGCGCCCAGGGCCGTGCAGCCGCAGGGCGGCGGCCGGTCGCAGGGCGCCAACGCGCAGCGCAAGCGCGCTGCGCGTGCCGAGGGCGAGCCGGGCGGCGCACGT
>NZ_SJZG01000005.1 GCF_004959775.1 Agromyces sp. H66 | reverse complement strand
TCAGGCTGCGAACGCCATCCTCACAGTCAGCCGAGGAGCAGGCCTACGTCAGCCGAGGAGCAGGTTGCGCAGCTGGTCGGTCGAGTGCACGACGGCCATGGCGTCGCCGGCCTCCTCGGGGCCGCCGTAGCCCCACTCGACCATGATGGTGGGCACGCCGTTGGCGAGCGCACCGAGCGTGTCGTAGCCGCGGTCGCCGATCATGACGGCATTGGCGGTGTCGATCTCGAGATCCTCGAGGCGCCGAAGCGCCTCGGCGACGACGTCGGCCTTGGTGCTGCGCTCCTCGTCGTCGCTCGCCCCGGCGATCACCGTGAAGTACCGGCTGAGGTCGTGGTGGTCGAGCACCGCGCTCGCCATGGACTCCGGCTTCGAGGTGGCCAGCGCGACGGGGATGCCCGCCGCGTGCAGCCGCTCGATCACGTGCCCGACTCCCGGGAACACGGGGGAGCGCAGCACGTGCTCGCCGTAGTGGTCGCGATAGACGTTGAGCGCCTCCCACGCCTCGGCGTCGGTGAACCCCGCGGTCATGCGCAGGCTGTCGAGGAGCGGCGGCCCCACGTAGGTGCGCAGCACCTCCTCGGACGGCGCCTCGAGTCCCATCTCCGTGAACATGTGCGCGAGCGACGCGGTGATGTCGGACGCCGAGTCGACGATCGTGCCGTCGAGATCGAACAGCACCGGCGACCACGTGCGCGGCGGCGCGATGGTCTGGGTGGGCAGGGTCGAAGTCACCGTGACATCCTACGGGTACGTTGTCTGAGTCTTTCTCAGGAAGTGAACGCTCTCATATCGCCGGCGCAATGGCAAGGGACGCCTCAGAACAGCCGCGCGTGACCGCTCTCGATGCCCCGCATCGCGTCGTAGTCGAGCACGACGCAGCGGATGCCGCGGTCCTCGGCGAGCGTGCGCGCCTGCGGCTTGATCTCCTGCGCGGCGAACACGCCCGTCACGGGCGCGAGCCGCGGGTCGCGGTTCATGAGCTCGAGGTAGCGGGTGAGCTGCTCGACGCCGTCGATGTCGCCGCGCCGCTTGAGCTCGACGGCGACCGATGCGCCCGAGGCATCCGTCGCCAGGATGTCGACCGGGCCGATGGCCGTCATGTACTCGCGACGCACCAGCCGGTGCCCCTCGCCGAGGAGCTCGATCTGCTCGGCCAGCAGTTGCTGCAGGTGCGCCTCGACGCCGTCCTTCACGAGACCGGGGTCGACGCCGAGCTCGTGCGCGGAGTCGTGCAGCACCTCGTGGATCGACACCACGAGCTGGTCGGCGGTCTTCTGGTGGGTGACCCTCCACACCTCGACGACGCCGGCGGCCTGCTGGTCGTCGTCGGGATCGACCGTCGCGAGGGTGCACGGGGGGCTCATCCAGTTGAGCGGCTTGTAGCTGCCGCCGTCGGAGTGCACGAGCAGTGAGCCGTCGCCCTTCACCATGAGCAGCCGGGTCGCGAGCGGCAGGTGGGCGGAGAGTCGCCCCGCGTAGTCGACGGAGCAACGGGCGATGACGAGGCGCACCTGTCGAGTGTACGGCGAGCCGCCGACGCGGGCGGATGCCGCGGGCGGGCGCGTCGGGCGGATGCCGCGGGCGGGCGCGTCGGGCGGATACCCCGAGGCCGCCGGATGCCCCGGAGACGCGGGATGCCCCGAGCCGACGTCCCCGGCTCACGCCCCTCGACGAGCGTGCGGACCCGTGCGCTCCCGCGCCGCCGGCGCCGCGAGCCCGGCGATCACCATGAGCACGAGGATCACGAGCAGCGCGTTCAGGATGCCGAACTGCTGCCCGAGGAACCCGAGGAACGGCGGCCCGACGAGGAACGCGCAGTAGCCGATGATCGCCACCGCGCTCACGCGGGCCGCGGCCAGGCGCCGCTCGGGCACGTCGGCCGCGGCCGACATTCCGACGGGGAACCCGAGCGAGGCGCCGATGCCCCAGAGCACCGTTCCGACGACGAGCAGCCACGGCTCGGTGCCGAAGATGAAGAGGGCGAGGCCGACGACGCCCGTGGCGGCGAGCACCCGCAGCGTCGGCACGCGGCCGAACCGGTCGATCACGGGGCCGCCGAGCACCCTGGCCGCCGTCATGGCGACGGTGAAGACGGTGAACACGGCGGCGCCGGTCGTCGCGTCGAATCCGTGCCCGTCGACGACGGCGAGCGCGATCCAGTCATTGGCGCTGCCCTCGGCGAAGGCCATGCCGAGCATGATCACGCCGATGAGGAGCAGCCGCAGGTCCGCCCAGACGGCGAGGCTCTCGCGCACCCGCTGTCGCATGGGCGGTCGCGCGGCGCCGTCGCGGGCGTCGGGCAGCACCGGCTGCGCCGGCACGAACCGCACGGCCACCACCACGCCGAGCGCGATGAGCAGCGCCACACCGGCGAGGTGCCAGGCGAGCGTGATGTCGAGGGCGGATGCCGCGGCCGCGAGCCCGGCGCCGGCGACTGTGCCGAAGCTGAAGAACGCGTGCATGAGCGGCATCAGGGTGCGGCCGATCTCGCGCTCGGCCTCGGCGCCCTCGACGTTCATCATCACGTCGACGGCGCCGTTGCCGAATCCGAAGAGCGCGAGGCCCGCGACGACGAGCAGCACCGACGGCGTCGCAGACCCGCCGAGCCCGACGAGCACGAGCCCGACCGAGACGATCACCATCACCCCGGCCATGCCGACGCGGGGGCCGAGACGCGCGAGCAGCCACGGTGCCGCCACGAGCCCGAGGATGGAGGCGATCGAACCGCTCAGGATGACGAATCCGACGCCCTGCGTGGTGAGCTCGGTGTGGTCGCGGATCGCCGGGATGCGCGCCATCCAGCTCGCCAGGCCGAAGCCGGACAGGAAGAAGACCGCAAAGATCGCGTTGCGCCACGCGATGAGCTCGCGGCGCGTGCGGGACTCGGTGCTCCGGTGGTCGGTCATGGCGGGTGCGGTGTCTCCGTGTGGCGACATTACTGCCTCGTCGTCGAAGTCGGGCCGGGATACGGCGAATCGGGCGGATCGAATCGATTCGAGTCGAATCGATTCGACAACGATACTGAGCGTGGCCCCGTCCTGCAAGCGTCGGTATGCCGCGGGCGGGGCATCCGCCGCCTTGCCGATTCCGGGGCACGGGCTCGCGGCATCCGCTCTCCCGAGACGTCGGCACGCGTCATCCGGTCGTCCTCGTGACTACGATGATCGGGTCACCTCGACGCGCGCCGTGACCCTCGGCGTGCGAGCTCGGCGCCGCAGACCCCGCGGTGCCCGGACGAAACGGACTCGCCGATGAAGGCCCTCTACAAGCCCGCGCCCGGTGCCGGCCTGGAGTACGTCGACCGCCCGGAGCCCGAGCCCGGTCCGGCCGAGGTGAAGATCCGCGTGCTGCGCACCGGCATCTGCGGCACCGACCTGCACATCGAGCAGTGGGACGACTGGGCCGCCGCCGAGATCCGAGCGCCGCTCATCCCCGGCCACGAGTTCTACGGCGAGGTCGTCGAGGTCGGCGAGCTGGTGCACGACGTCGCCGTCGGCGACCGCGTGTCGGGCGAGGGCCACGTCGTCTGCGGCATGTGCCGCAACTGCCGCGCCGGCCGCCGGCAGATGTGCATCCGCACCACGAGCGTCGGGCTGCATCGCGACGGCGCCTTCGCGGAGTACGTCGTCATCCCCGGCGAAAACGTCTGGGTGCACCACGCCGACGTCGACCCCGAGGTCGGCGCGATCTTCGATCCGTTCGGCAACGCCGTGCACACCGCGCTCGCCTTCTCGGTCGTCGGCGAGGACGTGCTCGTCACCGGCTGCGGGCCGATCGGCCTCATGTCCATCGCCGTGGCGCGCCACGTCGGCGCCCGGTTCATCGTCGCGAGCGACGTGAGTCCGGCCCGCCTCGAGCTGGCGGCGAGGATGGGGGCGGATGCCACGGTCGACGTGTCGCGCGAGCGGATCCGCGACGTGCAGCCGCGCCTCGGCATGCGCGAGGGCTTCGACGTCGGCTTCGAGATGTCGGGCTCGGCACAGGCCCTGCCCGAGATGATCGAGAACATGAACCACGGCGGCCGCATCGCCCTGCTCGGCCTGCCGAGCGAGCCCTACGCGATCGACTGGGCCAAGGTCGTCACGCACATGCTCACGCTGAAGGGCATCTACGGTCGCGAGATGTTCGAGACGTGGAACTCAATGAGCGCCATGCTCCAGACCAGCGCGACGCTGCGCGCGAGCATCTCGTCGATCATCAGCGACCGCTACCCGGCGCGCGAGTGGCGCGCCGCCTTCGACGCCGCCGAGTCGGGTGGCGTCGGCAAGGTCATCCTCGACTGGACGGAGCTCTAGGAAATGTACGGATCGGTGAAGGAACAGCTGCGGGCCGAACTCGACGAGATCGAGGCCGCCGGACTCACGAAGCGCGAGCGCGGCATCCACGGGCCGCAGTCCTCGGAGATCGAGGTCGGCGGCCGCGAGGTGCTGAACTTCTGCGCGAACAACTACCTCGGCCTCGCGAACGACCCGCGCATCGTCGCCGCCGCGCGCCGTGGGCTCGACGAGTGGGGGTACGGACTCGCGAGCGTGCGCTTCATCTGCGGCACGCAGGAGCTCCACCTCGAACTCGAACGGCGGGTGTCGGAGTTCCTGGGCTACGACGACACCATCCTGTTCTCGTCGTGCTTCGACGCCAACGGCGGCGTGTTCGAGGTGCTGTTCGGCGCGGATGACGCGATCATCTCCGACGAGCTCAACCACGCGTCGATCATCGACGGCATCCGGCTCTCGAAGGCGCAGCGGTTCCGCTACCGGAACCGCGACATGGCCGACCTCGAGGCGCAGTTGGTCGCGGCATCCGGTGCGCGACGGCGCGTGATCGTGACCGACGGCGTGTTCTCGATGGACGGCTACGTCGCGCCGCTGCGGGAGATCTGCGACCTCGCCGACCGGTACGAGGCGCTCGTCTTCGTCGACGACTCGCACGCCGTGGGATTCGTCGGAGAGCACGGCCGGGGCACGCCCGAGTACTGCGGCGTGGAGGGCCGGGTCGACATCACGACCGGCACGTTCGGCAAGGCGTTGGGCGGGGCATCCGGCGGCTACGTGGCCGCCCGACAGGAGATCGTCGACCTGCTGCGCCAGCGGGCACGCCCGTATCTGTTCTCGAACACGCTCGCGCCGATGATCGTCGCCGGCACGATCGAGGCGCTGCGGCTCGTCGAGGGCTCGGGCGACCTGCGGTCGAAGCTCGTGGCGAACGCGGCGTTGTTCCGCTCGCTCATGGAGGCGGAGGGCTTCGACCTGCTGCCCGGCGAGCACCCCATCGTGCCGGTCATGTTCGGCGATGCGGCGCTCACGGCGCGGGTCGCCGATGCGTTGCTGGAGCGAGGCGTGTACGTGACCGCGTTCAGCTATCCGGTGGTGCCGAAGGGCGCGGCGCGGATCCGCGTGCAACTCTCGGCGGCGCACTCGGAGGAGGAGATCCGGCGCTGCGTCGCGGCGTTCGTGGGCGCGCGCGACGCGGTGGCCGCCGCCGCGTCCTCGTGATGCGCGGCTGACGCGCACCTGCCGCACCTGCCGGTCGCGACGGGCCTCCCGCGCTGCTCCGGCGGCGTGTTGCTCCGGCGTCGCGTTGCTCCGGCGTCGTGTTGCTCCGGCGTCGTGTTGCTCCGGCGTCGTGTTGCTCCGATCTGCGGATATACGATCCGACACCCCGGCCGATCCGGCGCGCCGTCGGCGCGCCGGATCGTATATCCGCAGTGGTGGACAGGGGCGGGCGGCTCGAATCGATTCGATCGTAGAATCGGAAGGGTGACCCGCGAACCTGCCGCCACGACCGGCGCCATCCAGCGTCCGACGCTCGCCGACGTCGCCGCGAAGGCCGGCGTGTCCGCGTCGACGGCGTCGCTCGCGTTCAGCGGCTCGGGTCCGGTGGCGGATGCCACGAAGGAGCGCGTGCTCGCCGCGGCATCCGAGCTCGGCTACGGCGGACCCGACCCGCGCGCCCGTTCGCTGCGGCAGGGGCGTTCGGGCATCGTCGGCGTCGTGCTCGCCGAGCGCGTGCGCGCCGCGTTCCTCGACCCCGTGAACATCCAGATGCTCGACGGCGTCACCGAGGGCATCGCGCCGCTCGGCGCCGGTCTCCTGCTCCTCACCGACACGGGCGAGGAGGGCGGCAACGCCGTCGGCATCGAGAGCGCGCCCGTCGACGCCGTCGTGCTCATCGGGTGTAGTCCGCGCGTCGGCCGCTCCGTCGAGGTGCTGCGGCGCCGCGGCATCCCGTCGGTGGCGATCGAGGGCGCCGTCGGCGAGGACATCCCCGAGATCTCCATCGACAACCGCGAGGCCACGCGTCGCGGCGCCGAGTACCTCAGGGACCTCGGGCACACGGAGGTCGCGATCGTCACGCTCCCGTTCGACGCCGCCCGCACCCGCGGCCCGCTCACGCCCGAGCTCGAGCGCGGCAGCACGGCCGACACCGCGAGCGAGCGGCTTCGCGGTGCGCGCGACGTGTTCCCCGAGATCACCGGCCGCGTCGCCGCGACGAGCTCCATCGAGGAGGGGCGCGAGGCGGCGAAGGCCCTGCTCGCCGACCCGGCGCATCGGCCGACGGCCGTCATCGCGCAGAGCGACCTGCTCGCCGCGGGCGTCGTGCTCGCCGCCGAGGAGCTCGGGCTCTCGGTCCCCGGCGACCTCAGCGTGCTCGGGTTCGACGGCATCCGCGTCGACGGCCTGCAGCACGACCTCACCACGCTGGTGCAGCCGTCGGTCGACAAGGGGCGCGCGGCCGGCGAGGCCCTGGTGAGCCTCCTCGCCGGGGAGACGCCGGCGTCGCGGTGCTTCACGAGCACGCTGCACGTCGGCGACACGACGGCCCCGCCGAGATGACGCGCCGGAAGGGGTCCGCTCGTAGGCTGGCGGGATGACCCTCGACCTCGCCGCGGTCTACCGCGACCTGCATGCGCATCCCGAGCTCTCGTTCCAGGAGCACCGCACCGCGGGCATCGTCGCCGGCGCCCTCGAGCGGTTCGGCCTCGCCGTCACCACCGGCATCGGCGGCACGGGCGTCGTCGGCGTGCTCGAGAACGGCGACGGGCCGACCGTACTGCTCCGCGCCGACATGGACGGGCTCCCCGTCGAGGAGGCCACGGGTCTGCCCTACGCGAGCACCGAGCGCGGCACCGACCCCGACGGGAACGACGTGCCGGTGATGCACGCGTGCGGTCACGACGTGCACGTCACCTGCCTCCTCGGCGCGACCGAGCGCCTCACCGCCGACCGTGCGGCATGGTCGGGCAGGTTGGTCGCGCTGTTCCAGCCCGCCGAGGAATGGGGCGGCGGGGCGGAGGCCATGATCGCCGACGGGCTCTTCGACCGCGTGCCGAAGCCCGACGTCGTGCTCGGACAGCACGTCGCGCCGTTCCCGGCCGGCCTCGTCGGCGTTCGCGGCGGGCCCGCCATGGCCGGCGCCGACTCCCTCACGATCCGCCTGCACGGAACCGGCGGCCACGGCTCGCGGCCCGAGACGACGGTCGACCCCGTCTACCTCGCCGCGTCCACGACCGTTCGCCTGCAGGGCATCGTCGCGCGAGAGGTGGCGGCGACGGATGCCGCAGTCGTCACGGTGGGGCAACTGCACGCCGGGACCAAGCACAACATCATCCCGTCGGAGGCGATGCTGGGTCTCAGCGTGCGCACGTTCGACGAGGCGGTACGCGAGAAGGTGCTGGCGTCGATCGAGCGGATCGTCAAGGCGGAGGCCGCGGCATCCGGGGCTCCGAGGGAACCCGAGATCGTGTACGACGAGCGGTTCCCGGTCACCGTCAACGACCCGGACGCGACCGAGCGCACGGCCGGCGCGCTGCGCCACGCGCTCGGCGCGGAGCGCGTGATCGACCCGGGCCTCGTCTCGGGCAGCGAGGACGTCGGAGTGCTCGCGACGGCCGCCGGCGTGCCGCTCGTCTACTGGCTGCTCGGCGGCATGGACCCGGCGCGCTTCGGCGACGCGCTGCAGAGCGGGCGGATGCCCGACGACGTTCCGTCGAACCACTCGCCGCACTTCGCGCCGGTCATCGAGCCGACGCTGTCCGCCGGCGTCGCCGCCCTCGTGGCGGCCGCGCGGGAGTGGCTGGCGAGTGCCTGATCTGGCGAGCGCCTGAGCGGCGGGAACGCCTGAGCGGCGGACCCACCCGGCCGTCGCGCGGCCTCGAACGGGCCGAACCGGCTCAGGCCGTCGCGCCCGTCACCATCCACGCCGTGCCGCGCGCCCGCCACGACAGGGTCGCCGCCCGCGCGGCGAGGTAGCCGAGGGCGAACGCGGCCATGAGCCATGCGGGTCCGGCAGCGCCGGCGGGCGCGACCGCCACGACCCACAGTGCGAGCGGCACGAACACGGCGAGGTTCACGAGCCCCGTCCACGCGAGGTACCGGGCGTCGCCCGCGCCGATGAGCACGCCGTCGAGCACGAACACGACGCCCCCGAGCGGCGCCGAGAGGCCGAGCACCACGAGCGCGGGCGGCAGCAGCGCAGCGACGTCGGCCGAGCTCGTGAACACCGCGGGCAGCACCCACGCGGTGGCGACGACGAGCGCGCCGAGCACCGCGCCGCTCGCGGCACCCCACTGCAGGCAGCGGCGCAGCACCGCGCGCACCGCGGCCACATCGCCCGCGCCCAGGCCGAGTCCGATGAGCGCCTGCGCGGCGATCGCGAGGGCGTCGAGCGCGAAGCCGATCGTGAAGTACAGCGTCATGGCCACCTGGAACGCGGCGAGCTCGTTCGAGCCGAGCGACGTCGCCGCCCAGGTCGCGAGCAGCAGCGCCGCGCGCAGGCTCACGGTGCGCAGCAGCAGCCATCCGCCCGATGCCGCGCCGCGCAGCACGCCGGCGTGGTGCGGCCACGGGCTCGCGCCGACGCGCGCCCCATGGCGGGCGATGACGACGAGGTACACGGCGACCATGCCCCACTGCGCGACGACCGTGCCGATGGCCGACCCGGCGATGCCCCAGCCCGCGACGTAGATGAACACGTAGTTGAGCGCGATGTTCGCCGCGAACCCGATGCCGGCCACCCAGAGCGGCGTGCGGGTGTCCTGCAGTCCGCGCAGCAGGCCCGTCGCCGCGAACACCACGAGCATCGCGGGCAGTCCCGCCATCGAGATCGTGAGGTAGACGGATGCCTCGGCCGCGACGTCCGTCGCCGCCCCGAACGCACCCACCAGCGCGGGCGCGGCGAACCACCCGACGACGGCGAGCACGACGCCGAGCCCGAGCGCGAGCCACACGCCGTCGATGCCGGAGGCGACGGCCCCGCGCTCGTCTCCGGTGCCGAGCCGACGCGCGACGGCGGGCGTCGTGGCGTAGGCGAGGAAGACCATGAGCCCGATGATCGTCTGCAGGATCGCGCTCGCGAGGCCGAGCCCGGCGAGGGGCGTGGCGCCGAGGTGGCCGACCATCGCGGTGTCCGCGAGCAGGAAGAGCGGCTCGGCGACGAGCGCGCCCAGCGCGGGCACGGCGAGGCGCAGGATGTCGCGATCGACGGCGCGACGGGAGGCGGTGGTGCTCATCTCGTCACGAGCCTAGGCGTGGCCGGCGACAGCGGCCCCGCGGCATCCGCTCAGCGCTTGTCGACGATCTCCTTGCCGAGCGGCGCGAGCGAGACGGGGATGAGCTTGAAGTTCGCGATGCCGAGCGGGATGCCGATGATCGTGAGGCACAGCAGGATGCCGGTGAACAGGTGCTCGAGCGCCAGCCACCAGCCGGCGAGGATCACCCACACCACGTTGCCGAGGAACGACCAGGCGCCCGACGTCGGCTTCGAGACGACCTCGCGACCGAAGGGCCACGCGGCGTAGTTGGCGATCCGGAATGACGCGAGCCCCCACGGGATCGTGACGATGAGCACGAACATGATCACGCCCGCCAGCACATAGCCGATCCAGAGCCAGATGCCCGCGAGCACGAACCAGATGACGTTCAGCACGGTGTTCATGTCGACTCCATCAAATCACGTGGCACGGGTATCCGGGGTCTACTGTTTCTCCGTGACCATTCGCGAGAGCCTGCGGTCCGGTCGACGGATGCTCCACCGCCGCCGTCTCGGCCTGCATCCGGCGCAGGCCGTGGTCGCCGGCTTCGCCAGTGCGATCCTCGTCGGTACCGCGCTGCTCCTGCTACCCGCGTCGTCGGCCGACGACCGGTCGACCACCCTCGTAGACGCCCTGTTCACCGCGACGTCGGCCGTCTGCGTCACCGGACTCGTCGTGCTCGACACGCCGACGCACTGGAGCCCGTTCGGCCAGGTCGTGATCCTGGTGCTCATCCAGCTCGGCGGGCTCGGCATCATGATCTTCGCGTCCATGATCGGCCTCGTGCTGGCCCGGAAGCTGAGCGTGCGGGCGCGCCTCAACACCGCGGCCGAGGCGAAGTCGGTGGGGTTCGACGACGTGCGCGGACTCGTGCGCGGCATCGTGCTCATCTCGTTCGCGATCGAGGCCACGGTCTTCGTGCTGCTGTTCCCGCGCCTGCTCTTCGGCTACGGGTACGGAATCGGCGACGCGGCGTGGCACGCGGGGTTCCACGCCGTGTCATCGTTCAACAACGCGGGGTTCGCGCTGTACAGCGACAGCCTGATGCGGTTCGCGGCCGACCCGTTCATCTGCCTGCCCATCGCGGCCGCGGTCATCCTCGGCGGGCTGGGGTTCCCCGTGATCATGCAGTTGCGCCGGGAGTTCCGGCACCCGCTGCACTGGTCGATGAACACGAAGCTCGTGCTCTGGGCGACCCTCGTGCTGCTGGTGGGCGGCACGGTCTACATCACCGCGATCGAGTGGGAGAACCCCGATACCCTCGGTGGGCTCGACCCGGCGGCGAGAGTGCTCGCGGGGTTCTTCCAGTCGGTGCAGACGCGCACCGCCGGATTCAACTCCATCGACATCGCCGCCCTGCACGACGAGACCTGGCTCGGGATGGACGTGCTCATGTTCATCGGCGGCGGCCCGGCCGGGACCGCGGGCGGCATCAAGGTCACGACGTTCGCGGTGCTCTTCTTCATCATCGTGACCGAGCTGCGCGGCGAGGGCGCGGTGAACATCTTCGGCAAGCGGCTGTCGCGCGCCGTGCACCGGCAGGCGATCACGGTCGCGCTCATCGCGGTGGGCGCGGTCATGACCGGCGTCGTCGTGCTGATGCTCATCACGGGCCTCGACCTCGACCGGGTGCTCTTCGAGGCGGTGTCGGCGTTCGGCACGGTCGGCCTGTCGACGGGCATCACGACGGAACTCAACGATGCCGCGAAGCTCGTGCTGGTCGTGCTGATGTTCCTGGGCCGGCTCGGACCCCTGACCCTCGGCACGGCGATCGCGCTCCGCGAGCGCCGCATCCTCTACGAGTACCCCAAGGAAAGGCCCGCCATTGGCTAGATTCCCGATCTTCGGCGGCGACGTGTCGCGCCGCATCGCCGAGGCCGACTCGGTGGCCGTCATCGGCCTCGGCCGGTTCGGCCGATCGCTCGCGCTCGAGCTCATGGACAAGGGCACCGACGTGCTCGGCATCGACGCCGACGAGGAGATCGTGCAGGCGCTGAACACCCAACTCACCCAGGTCGTGCGCGCGGATTCGACGAAGGAGGAGGCCTTGCGCCAGCTCGCCGTCGACGAGTTCGATCGCGTCGTCGTCGCCATCGGCGACGACATCTCCGCGTCGATCCTCACGTGCTCGGTGCTGCTCGGCATGAAGGCGCCCGTCATCTGGGCGAAGGCCCTCGACGACCGCCACGGCCTCATCCTCGAGCAGCTGGGCGTGCACCACGTGATCTACCCGGAGAAGGACATGGGCAGGCGCGTCGCGCATCTCGTGCGCGGCGCCGCGCTCGACTACATCGAGGTCGATCCCGGCTACGCGCTCGTCAAGGCCTCTGCCCCCGGGGTGCTGCTCGGCAAGCGTCTCGGCGACACCGGGTTGCGCCACGCCTACGGCGTCACGATCGCGGCGTACAAGCGCGATGCCGAGCCGTGGAAGAACGCCGACGCCGACACGGTGCTGGCGGCGGGCGACAAGATCCTCGTGGTCGGGCCGACCTCGTCCGCCGAGAACTTCGCCCAGCTGCGCTGAGCAAAAACTCCCGACGCTGCGAGTGCGCCGTGAGACGCGCCGTCGCGGCATCCGCCCCGAGCCCCCGCCCACGTAGGCTGTGGGAATGACGAAGCTCCCCTCAGGCATCGCGCTGGACGAACTCGACGACGGGGTGCGTCCGCAGGACGACCTCTTCCGGCACGTCAACGGCAAGTGGATCGAGCGCACCGAGATCCCCGCCGACAAGGCCCGCTACGGATCGTTCCTCGTGCTGCACGAGGAGGCCGAGCAGGCCGTGCGCGAGATCATCGAGGAGGCGCAGCAGGCCGAGCCCGGCACCGAGGCGCGCAAGGTCGGCGACCTCTACGCGAGCTTCATGGACGAGCAGCACGTGAACCTGCTCGGCGCGACGCCCATCGCGGGCCAGCTCGTCGACGTCGCGCTCGTGAACTCCGTCGAGTCGTTTCTCGGCACGCTCGGCCGTCTCGAGCGTCAGGGTGTCTCGGGGTTCGTGCAGCTCTACGTCGACAACGACCCGGGCGACCCCGAGCGCTACCTCGTGTTCGTCGAGCAGGGCGGCATCGGCCTGCCCGACGAGAGCTACTTCCGCGAGGAGCGCTTCGAGTCCATTCGCGAGGCCTACCGGGCGCACCTCGAGCGCATGTTCGGGCTCGCCCAGCTCGACGACCCCGCGGGTCGGGCCGCTCGCGTGTACGAGCTCGAGGCCGATCTCGCGAAGGTGCACTGGAACAACGTCGACACGCGCGACAGCCACAAGACGTACAACCTGTTCCAGTGGGCGGATGCCGCGGCCGCGGTCTCCGGTACCCCTGAGCCTGGTCGAAGGGTCGACCTGCAGGTGTGGCGCGACGCCATGGGGGTGCCCGAGGGGGCCTTCGACGAGCTCGTCCTGCGTGAGCCCTCCTTCGTCGAGGGACTCGGCGCGTTGCTCACCGAGGAGCGGCTGCCGGCGTGGAAGGACTGGCTCGCCTGGCAGGTGATCCGATCGAGCGCCGCCTACCTCTCGAACGACTTCGTGGAGGCGAACTTCGACTTCTACGGTCGCACGCTGAGCGGCACGCCGCAGCTGCGCGAGCGCTGGAAGCGCGGCGTCTCGCTCGTCGAGGGCGCCATGGGCGAGGCCGTGGGGCGCATCTACGTCGAGCGGCACTTCCCGCCCGCCGCGAAGGCGGCGATGGACGACCTCGTCGCGAACCTCGTCGAGGCGTACCGGCAATCGATCTCGGCGCTCGCCTGGATGAGCGACGAGACGCGCGCCAAAGCCCTCGAGAAGCTCGCCAAGTTCACCCCGAAGATCGGCTACCCCGTGAAGTGGCGCGACTACTCCTCGCTCGCGATCGATCCCTCGAACCTCATCGGCAACGTTCGGGCGACCGCGGAGTTCGAGTTCAACCGCGAGCTCGGCAAGATCGGCAAGCCCATCGACCGCGACGAGTGGTTCATGACGCCGCAGACCATCAATGCGTACTACAACCCGGGATTCAACGAGATCGTGTTCCCCGCGGCGATCCTGCAGTACCCGTTCTTCGACGCTGATCGGGATGCCGCGGCGAACTACGGTGCGATCGGCGCCGTCATCGGTCACGAGATCGGGCACGGGTTCGACGACCAGGGCTCGAAGTACGACGGCGACGGCCGGCTCGTGGACTGGTGGACCGAGGCCGACCGGGCCGCGTTCGAGGAGCGCACGAAGGCGCTCATCGACCAGTACGACGCCCTGACGCCGGCGCAACTCGACGGCGAGGGCCACCACGTGAACGGCGCCCTCACGATCGGCGAGAACATCGGCGACCTCGGCGGGCTCGCGATCGCGTGGAAGGCCTACCAGCTCTCGCTCGGCAAGGCGAAGCCGCCCGTGATCGACGGACTGACCGGGGCGCAGCGGTTCTTCCTGTCATGGGCGCAGGCGTGGCAGATGAAGGGTCGCGACGAGGAGGTCATCCGCCTGCTTGCGATCGATCCGCACTCGCCGAACGAGTTCCGGTGCAACCAGATCGTGCGCAACATCGACGAGTTCTACGGTGCGTTCGATGTGTCCGACGGCGACGACCTCTGGCTCGAGCCGGCCCAGCGCGTCACCATCTGGTAGCGCCGACCGCCCCCGAAGAGGGGGTGGGGTATCTCGGCGGCCGCTGCTTGACTGGGGCCACTGCGTCCGACGCAGGAGCGCCGACATGGTGCGGAAGCCGCGGGCGATCTTCCGCTCGCATCCTCAGTCAAGGGAGCCCGAGGTCATGTCGTCGCGCGCACGCTACCGAACGAAATCGTCCAGTGCCGCTTCTTCCGCCGTACCCCGGTCCCGGCCGCGCCGGGTGTTCGGACTCGTCGCCGCCGTCTCCGTGGCGGCGGCGACCCTGCTGACCGGGCCGGTGGCGGCCGCGGCCGAGCCCGCGTGGTCGCTCAGCAAGATCGGCGATCTCGACTTCAAGCAGGGGATGGCGCTGGGCGACGGGTGGGATGCCACCGGCATCAGCCCCGACGGCCGCTATCTGGTGACACCCGATGCGCGTGCCGAAGGTCGGGCGTTGCTCCTCGTCGACACCCAGACCGGGACGAGCCAGCTCGTGAATGCGTATGCCGCGGGCGCCCAGAGCATCGGCTCGTCGTGGGAGGCGGGACGTGCGCAGGTCAGCACCGGGGGCCGGTTCGTCGCGTTCACCGAGAACGTGAAGAACCTGCCGAAGCCCCCCGACGGCACCGACGCGACGTTCTGGACGTATGTGTACGACGCCGAGTCGAAGGTCGTGACGCCGGTGCCGACCACGTCCGAGCTGCCGCGCTTCAACGAGCTCGCGCTCGTCGACATGAGCGCAGACGCATCCGTTCTGCTGCTCCGGAACGACGACAACGGACGTCGCCTCTACGTGACGAAGCGCGACGGCGCCACGATGACGACCGGCCTGCTCATGGAACTGCCCGCCCCGTCGTCCTCGAGTGACGTGATTCGGTACCCCTATCCGCAGCTCAGCGACGACGGCACCCGGGTTCTGCTCCACGACCTCAGCGGCGACGGGAGTGTCGCACTCTACGACATCAGCGGCGAGGTGCCGGTGCTCGAGTGGTCGGAGCCGGCGTACGTCGGGTCCCAGCCCACGCCCTACAGGTGGACCGCACGGGTCGGGCTGAGTGCCGACGGCTCGGTGGTGGCGTGGGCGACTCGTCCCGCGAGCTGGCCGGACGCGCAGGTGCCGTTCGCCATCACCGTCCTCGATCGCAGCAGTGGCGAACGACGAGAACTCGTCGTGCCCGAACGATGGGTCAGGTTCGAGGGCGGGTTCGTCCTGAGCGCCGACGGGTCGACGCTCGCGGCGGTCGTGGCACGCGACAGCGCGGGCTCCGACATCTTCGCGTTCGATGTCGCCACCGGTGAAGCCGAACTGGCCTCGGCGCCGGTCGACGGCGGCGATCCGTTCCCCGAGGGACGCGAGGCTTCGACGCTGCGCAGCATCGCACCGGCGATCAGCAGGGACGGCTCGCGGATCACCTTCAACACCGACAACGACCTGATCACGGGGACCCGGTTCGGTCCCATGAACGCGT
The DNA here is from genome assembly GCF_004959775.1 of Agromyces sp. H66. Classification (GTDB taxonomy): domain Bacteria; phylum Actinomycetota; class Actinomycetes; order Actinomycetales; family Microbacteriaceae; genus Agromyces. Next base: position 336,250 of record NZ_SJZG01000005.1, on the reverse strand, counting down.
ACCTCGCCGAGTCCGGGGATTCTGCAGTCCCGACCTGGCCCGAGTCCGCCGCCGTGCGGGTCGTCGAGACGGGTGCGGAGTTCCTGCGTGTCGAGTGGGATGCCGCAAGCGACGCCATCGGCGTCGACGACTACCTCGTCAGCCTCGATGGCCGGTTCGTGACGACCGTGCCATCCGACACCCGGAGCGCACTCCTCGAGGGTCTCACCGCCGACACCGCATACCGCGTCTCGGTGGAGCCCCGCAACGTCGCGGGGCGGATCGGCGCACCGCTCGAGCTGGACGTGCGTACCGCCGTCGTCGTCGTGGGCGATGCCGCGCTCACCGCGTCCGCCGGTGCCGACGGACGCGTGACGCTTCGCTGGGACTCGGTCGGAGCCGACGCGACCTATCGGGTCGTTCGCACGTTCGGTGGCGTGAGCGAGATCGTCGGCGAGACGGCGGATCCCACGTTCGTCGACACGGCCGTCCCTGCCGGCGTGGAGGTCGAGTACCGCGTCGAGCTCGTCACCGGTGACACGGCCGCTCCGCTCACTCGGACCTTCGCCGTCACGACGCCGGCCCTGCCGGAACCCACGGTGTCCTGGAGTGCTCCCAAGCTTTCGACAGGCCACCTGGCGCTCGGTTCGGCGTTCTCGGTGCAGGTCACCGGCCAGCCCGACCGCTCCGTCACGGCGGACATCCGACTCGGCACGCTGTTCGGGGAGGAGGTCGCGAAGCTCGACCTCCTGGAGCAGGCCGATGGCACCTATACGGCGAGCCATCCGCTCGTGGCAGGGCCCGTGAACCGCGTGGTCGGCCTCGCGGTCGTCATCGACGACGGTGCGGGGCATGAGGCGACCGCCGTGGCCTCGGGCCTGCCTGCGTCGCTGAGCGGCGCGTTGCGCCTCGACTTCGCCGGCACCGCGATCGCGGGCGATGTGCTCACGGTGACGAGCGCCTCGACCGAGTTCAGCCACCAGCAGGTCCTCTCCGCCGAACCGACCGTGTCAGTGCCGGTGCCGCCGGCCGACGACCTTCGAGTGGAGGTGCGCCGTGCCAACGGCAGCCTCGCGGCGACGAGTGGGCTGCTCAGCGCGGCCCCGGCCGCCGAGACCCTCGTGGAACTCCGCTTGGCCGCCGAAGCCACGCTCGAGGTCGAGGTGCGGGTCGCGGGCGGTGATCCGCTGCGTGACGCGACGGTCGAGGTCTCGGGCCGAGAGGGGGCCACGATCGGCCGGACCGACTCGCTCGGCATCGTCCGATCCGGCGGCTGGCAGGAGGGCGACACGGTGAGCGTGCGGGTGACGTCGTCGGCGCTCCCCATCGAGCAGCACCCCGACGTCGACGTCGAACTGGTCGCCGGAGCGAACCGGGTCGTCGTCGAAGTGACCCCGGTCGAGGCGGCGATCGTCACCGGAACCGTCCGTGAGAACAGCACCCCGGTCGCCGGCGCCACCGTCACGCTCACCCAGACGATCGCGGGTCAGAACCTCGTGCGCGTCGCCACCACGGGTGACGACGGTCGGTTCACGGTCGAGGGCTACGTCGGCCCGTCGACGCTGCGCGTATCGACGCCGAGCGGCGGCACGGCGACGCGCCAGCATCTTCTCGAGGCGACGACGGACGTGCTCATCGACGTCGAGCCGCTCGCGTTCGAGACGGTCCGAGTCGATCTCCGCATGAAGGCGCCCGGCGAGCCCGACTGGGGTCCGTCGGTCGGCATCGACTGGTCGACCTCGGTGCACCTCCAGATCGAGGCGGACACCAGGGCCGTACAGCTCGGAACGTTCAACGAGAGCTCGGCGACGATCTCCGGTGCGGTCGGCACCGAGGTCCGCATCTGTGCGGACGCGGCACAGGTGTCCGGGCCGGCCGGGTGCAGCGAGCCGTTCACCTTGACCGGAGAGGCGAAGATCCACGACGTCGATCTCCGGCTCGGCTGGCCGGCGGGCGTCCAGGCCACGCTCCTCGACGCGCACCACGAGCCCCTGATCGGCTCATGGGTCGCCACCCTCATGAGCGACGGCTGGTCGAAGGCCATCTCGGGGAGCGGCTCCGCGCTGGCCGCCCAACTGCCGGACGCGGGACGCTACGTCATCGCCGTCAACCACTCCGGGAGTCGCGCCGCGGCGTGGGTGTCGGTGGATGTCGCGAACGACACGGTCACGCAGGTGGGCGAGATCGTGATCAGCGAGGTCGTGGGTGCCTTCGCCGGCGACGGGAACAGCGTCGTCGCCCTTGGCCAGCCCGCCCCGGGGGAGACCGTCGAGATCCGCACCGAGTTCGCGGCGACCGTCGCGGTGCGCGGTGCGCAACTCCGGCTCGCCGTGCCGGCGGGCTGGGAGCTGCTTCCCGCCGGGACGCTGCTCGACGGCTCCACGGTGACGGCTCGCAGCGGCCTCGGCGGCCTGACGGTGCCCCTGGGCGACCTGGCCGCCGGCGACACCGGCGTCCTGCGGGTGACGCTGCGGGTGCCGGTCGACGCGTCGGTCGGTGCCGCCGAACGGGTGACCGCGCTGGTCTCGGCGGGTACCGGTGGCGAGCATGTCGTCGGTTCCACGCTCATCGACGTCGCCGGAGTCACGATCCACGGTCCGGAACGCATCGCGGAGTTCACTGCGGTGCTCTCAGGCCTCGCCCCGGCAGGCGCGGAGGTGAGCGTCACGGAGCGTGGCGTGGTGCTGGGTGTCGCGACCGCGGGCCCCGGTGGACGCTGGGAGGCGAGGGTCGACCTGCCCGAGCGACGACTGTTCTGGGGGTACGAGCTCCAGGCGAGTGCCGTCGACGATGGACGATCGATGTTCTCGAAGAAGATCATGGTCGAGTACGACCCCACGGCGCCCGCGCTCACCGAGTTGGCCATCCATCAGGATGCTGTGGGCTCGAGCGGGCGCACGATCCGCTTCGATCCGCGCGACGGTGTGGCGGTCTTCCCGTTCGTCGTCGTCGATGGCGACGTCACGGTGGACCTGACCTTCGATCACCCCGATCGGGTGGACGGAGCCGTGGTGACGCTCGGTGCGTACGAGGTCGAGGCGATTCGCGGCCTCGACGGGCGGTTCACGGCCACGATTCCGCTGAAGCTCGGCAGTGAGGGCCCGATCTCGGTCGATGTGACGAGCCGCCCCGAGCAGCTCACGCTCGACGACCCGCGTCTGGTCGTGCCATCCGACGAGGCGGCCATCCGCGAACTGATGCCGGTCGGCATGCGCGATTTCGTGATCACCGACGTTGCGCCGGTGTCCAACGAGAAGGGAACGGGCGAACGGATCACGATCCTGTTCCCGAGCCTTCCGCCGGTGGACGGCGAGCCGGTCATCGGCGTCCTCACGCGTGTCGTCGAGGAGGTCGACGTCGAGCTCACCGACGACGACCTCCGCCTGATGGAACAGACGGGCCTGCCCATCGCCGGATTCGGGTTCGAGGCCGAGGCCGATGGCAACGGGGGGTCGATGGAGGTGATCCTCCCGGGCGATGGTTCGTCGTTCGAACCCGTTGGAAGCGTCGCGTCGACGGCCTCCCTGTCGATGATGCCGAGTGGCATGGCTGCAGCATCCACCGGGCTGTTCCGGCCCGGCTTCAAGACGGCGATCGATTGGGCGCTCAAGGCCGACGCTGCCGAGAGCGCGCGGACGGCCGGTGACAAGTACGAGGAACTCAGCAAGCTGAAGGATCGGATCAACACGGTGAAATCGTCCTGCCAGTACGACTACGACATGTCGTATTGGGAGGATGCGGTCGACGATGTCGGCATGCAGTCCATGGCCCTCGACGGTCTCAACGCGCTCGCCATGGCCGCCAGCGTGGAGGCCGGCCCGGCCGCCGAGTTCGTCTACAGTGCGTTGACCTATGTCGGCGACAAGACCATGGGAATGCTGATCTCGCATCAGATCGATCAGATCAAGGACCACGTCAACGGGACCGAGAGCAATTGCGATGAGAGCCCCGAGGAGCGGAACGAGCGTATGCGGGAGGGCATGACGCCCATCGCGCTTCCCAAGTACATCTACGACCCGTCCGGCTTCGTATACGAGGGCGCCGAGGCCAACCGGCTCGAGGGCGTGACGGCCACCGTGCTCTTCGCGCCGACGGCGGAGGGTCCGTGGGAGGTCTGGGACGCGGAGTGGTACGGCCAGTGGAACCCCATCCTCACCGACGCCGAAGGCAAGTACGCTTGGGACGTGCCGATCGGCTTCTGGCAGGTGCGATACGAGATGGCGGGCTACGCCCCGGCCGTGAGCGACGTGCTCGAGGTGCTCCCGCCGCATGTCGACGTGAACGTCGGCCTCGTGCCCCTCGCGGCTCCGGTCGCGACCGGACTCACCGCGACCGGTGGTGAGGTCGTGCTCGCCTTCAGCCAGCTCATGCAGGCCGGTTCCGTGGATGCCGAGGCGGTCACCGTGTCGGTCGGCGGTTCGCCTGTCGCCGGCACGGTCGCGCCGATCGAACCGCTCGAGACGCCCGNCTGTCGCCGGCACGGTCGCGCCGATCGAACCGCTCGAGACGCCCGGCGGCGTCCCGATCGCACGTGCCTTCACGTTCACGCCCGACGTCGCGTTCGCACCGGGCACCGAGCTCGAGATGCGCGTGCTCGCGTCCGTTCGCAACCACGCCGGGCGTGCGATGGACGCGGATGTCACGCTCAGCGCCGTGTTCGAGGCGGCACCGGTGGACCCCCCGGGCGAGCCCACCGACCCGGTGGTGCCCGGTGACGGCACCGACGGCGCGGGACCGAACCCGGCGGACGGCGGAGCCGACGGCGACGCGTCATCCGGAGCCCATCTACCGGGAGGCCTCTCCACCACCGGCGCGTCGCTCATCGCGCTGCCGGTCGGGCTCGGCCTGCTCGCAGCCGGTGTCGTGTTCCTCGTCGCGCGTCGCCGGCGACCTGCCCGAACCGAGTCCGAGGTCTAGGGAACGTGCGTCACACGGGGTGAGGTGCCGGCCGTCGGTGCGGTCGGCGCCCCACCTCGTCGTCGGTTCAGGCCCCGGCTCAGTTCCGGATCGTGATGTCGCCGATTCTCGATGCGAAGTCGTACCGGCGGGTCGCCGACGGATCATTCGGCACCTCGAGCTCGAGGTCGCCGAGCGAGGTTTCCGTGCTCACCGCGTAGCGACCCTCGGGCAGGCGCACGGTCAGCTCGCCGGCCTCGGTCTCGACGTCGATGCCGCTCGGCAACGACTCGAGCTCGAGTGTGACGTCCCCGATGACGGACTGCACCGTGAGATCGCCGCCGATGCTCATGTCGGTCGCGTCGACGTCACCGGCGTCGGTCCGCACGTCGAGCGACGCGACCGAGCCCCTGAGCTCGATGTCGCCGATGTCGCTCCGGGCTGTGACGTCGCCGAACGCGCCGGTGGCGTGGATGTCGCCGGCATCGGTGCTCAGCGCGAGCGTCACCTCGCGCTCGAGGGCTGCGGGCAGCACCAGCTCGAGCCGCGGGGTGCGATCGCCCAGCCACAGCCACGGCGCCTGGAACACGCCGAACTCGCGCACGTGCCGGAGCGAGACTCGCAGGGTTTCGCCGCGCACCTCGTGCTCGAGGTCGAGGCGCGCACCGGATCCGCCCTGACCGAGGGTGAGCTCGGCGCGGTCGACCTCTCGGTAGGTGATGTCCACGTCGGCGAGGTCGCCGTCGACGACGACCGAGTCGAAGCGATCCTCGATCTCCCAGGTGCCGGAGGCATCCGGCCGAGTGGCGGCATGCACCGCGGCCACGGAGAGCCAGACGATGATGGCGGCGACGACCGCCCCCACGATGATCAACACGACCGTTCGGCCGGCGCGGGAGGGATTCGGGGGTGCGGTTGTCGACATGATCGCTTCCTGGTGAGGGCCGCCGGGGCGGCATCCGATGGGATGTCTTCCACGCTATGAACCCCGGGCGGGACGCGTGAGCCGGGGAGCCGCCCACTCCGTCGGGGGTTAACCCCCGACGCGCTCCGTGCCTGCGTTCGGAGCGGCATCCGTGCGTTCTACACTGGCTTCGGAGTGACTTCCGATGGCGCCCTCCGGCTCGATCCGGTCGAGCGGGTGACGGTGCGGGAGCCCACCCGCCGAAACCGTCCTGTCCACCAGTCTCGAGCGCGCCGCAGACCGCGGTGGGGGAGCGCCGACCGTCCGAGGAAGAGCGTGCAACCACCGTGGTGACGTCGTCGCAGGAATCCGAGCGACGGGCACGCCACGCCACGGTGCGGCGCGGGCGGCACCGCACCGAGGAGCCGAACGAGGACTTCACCCGCGGGTTCAACGCCCTCGGCGAGCTCGCGCTCGCGGGCGTGCAGGTGTCGGCGCGGGCCACCGACCTCGCCACCGGCAAGGTGCTCTTCTCCGTCGACGACCACGTCGTGATGCCGACCGCTTCCATCGGCAAGGTGCTGCTGCTCGTCGAGGTGGCCTCACGACTGTCGGGCACGACGCCCGAGTCGTTCACGGTGCTCGACCGGGCGCCGCGCGACGCCGTCGGCGACTCCGGCATCTGGCAGCACCTGCAGTCGCCGTCGCTGCCGATCGCCGATCTCGCCGCCCTGATCGGCGCGACGAGCGACAACCTCGCCACCAACGTGCTGATCCGCTACATCGGACTCGAAGCCGTGCGCGCCCGCACCGAGGCGTTGGGCCTCACGCGCACGGCGCTCCTCGACCTCGTGCGCGACCACCGCGGCCCCGACGACGCCCCGCAGCTGTCGATCGGGTCGGCGAAGGAGCTCACCTGGTTGTTCGCGTCGATCGCGCGCGGCGAGATCGTGAGCCCCGAGGTCTCGCAGCGCGTGGTGGGGTGGCTCTCGCTCAACGCCGACCTGTCGCTCGTCGCGAGTGCCTTCGGCCTCGACCCGCTCGCGCACCGCATGCCCGACCACAACGTGCTGCTCATGAACAAGACGGGCACCGACGGCGGGGTGCGCAGCGAGGTGGGGGTCCTCCGGGGACCGCGCGCGGGCGTGGCCTACGCCGTGTCGATGTACTTCGCCGACACCATGCTGTCGTCGCGTCTCGCGGTGCTCGACGGCATGCACCAGGTCGGGCTCGACCTGCTGGAGTACGTGCACTGAGCGGATGCCGCGACGTGCGGCCGTGGCATCCGTCGGTCGTGGCATCCGGAGCGGCCCTCGTGTCACCCGGAATGGCACTTGAAGCCGCCCCTCGATCCGCGCCAAACTGAGCACATCTCAGGATGACGGCGACTGGACGCATGGGGGCGCTCGGCGTCGCGAGCGGGTGGGGTGAGTGCCGTGACGGAGATTTCCAGTCGTACGAGTGCGGGCCGGCCGATCAGCCGCCGGGCCTTCATCGCGGCCGCCGGAGCCGCCGGAGCCGGATTCGTGCTCTACGCCGTGCTCCCCGGCGGCGAGCGAGTCGCCGTCGCCCAGATTCCCGGCGGCACGCTGCCGCCGGGGCAGGTGCCGAAGTTCCAGACGCCGATGCTCATTCCGCCCGTCATGCCGAGGGCCGGCACGATCGTGGCTCGCGGCGGCAAGAACGTGGACTCCTACGAGATCTCGATGCGGCAGTTCTCGCAGCAGATCCTGCCGGCGGGCCTGCCGCCGACGACGGTGTGGGGCTACGGCGCCGTGGCCTCGGCGAAGAAGCGCGGGCTGCTGCTGCACAATGCGCCGTCGCTGACGATCGAGGCGAAGTGGAATCGCCCGGTGCGGATCACGTGGATCAACGATCTCGTCGACGACTCCGGGGACCACCTGCCGCATCTGCTTCCCGTCGACCCCACGCTGCACTGGGCGAATCCGCCCGGCGGCATCGACGGGCGCGACTCGCGGCCGACGTTCGCGACGACGCCGGATGCCTACGACGGCCCCGTGCCGATCGTCACGCACGTGCACGGCGCCATCGGCGTCGGTGACGAGAGCGACGGGTACGCCGAGGCCTGGTACCTGCCGGCGGCTGGTGACATCCCAGCCGGCTTCGCGACGGAGGGCACCTGGTACGAGTTCTTCGCGGGCAAGGCGGAGGCCGGGTTCGGCGCGGAATGGGGGCCGGGGTACGCGACCTTCCAGTACCCGAACGACCAGCGTGCGTCGACGCTCTGGTACCACGACCACGCGCTCGGCATGACACGTCTGAACGTCTATGCGGGCCCGGCTGGGTTCTTCATGATCCGCGGCGGCCCCGACGGCGACGACGCCGTGCTCGACGGTCGCACCGGTGCGACCGCCGTGCTCCCGGGGCCGGCGCCGAAGGAGAACGACACCTTCCCGCCGAACAAGACGTACTACGAGATCCCGATCGCCGTGCAGGACCGCTCCTTCAACGACGACGGGTCGCTGTTCTACCCCGACACGCGGGAGTTCTTCGACGGCATCGTGGGCGACTTCCTTCCCGAGGGCGAGTTCTCGCCGATCTGGAACCCCGAGTTCTTCGGCAACATGCTCATCGCCAACGGCAACACGTGGCCGTTCCAGGTCGTCGAGCAGCGGCGATACCGCTTCCGATTCCTGAACGGCTGCCAGTCCCGGTTCCTCATCCTCGATTTCAGCGGCATCCCGGGCGTCGAGGCCTGGCAGATCGGCAACGAGGGCGGATTCCTCGCGTCGCCGGTCGACCTCACGGCCGATCACGGCGGCCGGCTCCTGATGGGGCTCGCCGAGCGGGCCGACGTCATCGTCGATTTCACGAACGTGCCGGTGGGGAACCACGTGCTCGGCAACGTCGGGCCCGACGAGCCCTTCGGCGGCGGGGTGCCCGGGGTCGACTTCCCGGTCGCCGATCCAGATTCGACGGGTCAGGTGCTCGAGTTCCGCGTGGTCCCGGCGGCCGGGCCCGACCCCACGACCCCGCCGCAGTTCTTGGTGCTGCCGCCCATCATGCCGCTGCCGCCCGAGACCGTGCATCGCCCGCTCGCGCTCATCGAGAAGATGGGCATGGGGCACGGCGCGCAGGGCGAGCCGCTCGAGGGGCCGGTCGAGGCGCTGCTCGGCGAGGTCGTCGACGGGCTGCTCGTGGAGCGGCTGTGGATGGATCCCGTGTCCGAGAATCCGGCGGTCGGAGCGACCGAGGTGTGGGAGTTCGTGAACACCACGGGCGACGCGCACCCCATGCACGTGCACGAGGTCGCGTTCGAGGTGGTGAACCGGGAGGGCCTGTTGCTCGGCGCCGACGGCGAGGTGGCCGTGCCGATCGAGCTGGACGGCGTCGTGACGCCGCCCGAACCGTGGGAGACGGGGTTCAAGGACACGGTCACCGCGTATCCGGGCCAGGTCACGAGGGTACGGGCCATGTTCGAGTACCCGGGACAGTACGTCTGGCACTGCCACATCGTCGAGCACGAGGACAACGAGATGATGCGGCCGTACCGCATCGGTCCCGTGCAGCCGGGGCAGCCGATGTGAGCCGCCGGGGCGGGTTTCGAGACGGCCGCGAGCGGCCTCCTCAACCCGCGGCGGGCGGCGACGTCAGCATCGCGATGCCGTCGAGCACGGCGAGCGCCGTCTCGTGCGCCCCGAGGATGCGGAAGTGTCCGGCCACGGGCACGCGCACGTTGGTCGCTCCGTCGAGCACGCTGCCGTCGGGCACGTGGGGATCGTACGTGCCGAACACCGACACGACGCGTGAGTTCATGGATGCCGCGCTCCCGAGCAGCACGATCGTCTCGTCGCCCGGCAGCAGCGCCCTGATACTGGGGTCGCGGAACAGGCGCGCCCGCCGCGCTCCGGCGAAGGGCGTGCACACCGCGACCAGCCCCCGGATGCCGAGCGCCTCGGCCCGTCCGTCGAGCAGCAGGTGCTTGCCGATGAGTCCGCCCTTGCTGTGGCCCACGATCACGCGTCCGGCCTCGGGCACGCGCACCCGTCCGAGGGCTCGCTCCAGGCGCGCCGACGTGTCGACGATGGGCCGGCGGTTCGCGCCGAGTCCGTGTACGATGACGACCCGATGCCCGGCGGCGTTCAGCGCGTCGCCGAGCGGCCTGAGGAACGACCAGTGCTCGTACACGCCGGGCAGCAGCACGACCTCGGGCTTGCCGGCCTCGCCCGTGCGCCAGTGCGCGGGCTCGCGCCGGGCGCCGAGGAGGGCGAGCTGGCGCGCCGCGGCGTAGGCGTAGTCGAGCGCCCACCAGCCCAGGGCGCTCAGCGGGGTCATCCGCGCGATCTCCAGCGGCTCATCGGGCTGGGTCACCGCCCGGCCCACGGGGTCGCCGCGCGCGTGCCGGGCGACGAGCTCGCCGACCCGATGGCCCGTCACGACCATCGTGTCGTGACCGCGACCGGGCACCTCGGCGAATCGGCCCCTCGGCGCGAGCGCCGCCATCTCCTCGGCCCAGTACCGCGGCACGAGATGGTCGTGCTCTCCGCGGATCACGAGCGTCTCGGCCTCGATCGACGGCAGCACGAGCTCGATGCGATGGTCGAGCATGGGTCGCAGGTTGGCGATGAACCACCGCGGCCCGGCATCCAGGTAGGCCGCGAAACCGGTGGCGAGCACCTTGGGATTCACGATCGCGATGTCCTGCAGGAACCGCAGCACCTGCTTCGCGAGCGTCCGTTCGCGGGGGTTCACGGTGGCTCCGATGAGCACCACGCGGCCGACGAGCTCGGGGTGCCGGGCCGCCGCCTCCGCGACGACCTGCGCACCCGTGGAGTGTCCGACGAGCACGGGTCGCCGGATCCCTTCCGCTGCCAGCAGCTCGGCGAGGAGCTCGCCCGACTCCGCCATGCTGAGCGGCCGCGACGGCTCGGGGGCGCCGCCGAAGCCCGGGAGGTCGAGCGCGTACACGGTGCCCGTCGGCTCGATGACCTCCGCCATGGCGTCCCAGTACTCGTGGGCCATGCCCAGGCCGTGCACGAGCACGTAGGCAGGACCGTCGGGAATGCCGGACTCGCGGATGAGCACCACGCGTTCCCCGCTGCGGAACTCGCGGGTCATCGCCATCATGGCAGTCTAGGCGCGGCAGGATGGACGTGACTGGGAGGACGCATGTCGGAGGGGAACGCCTGGCGGCGCGTCCGCGCACTGCCGCGGCTCGTGGCGCGTGCGCCGTGGTGGGTTCGCGTGGTGGTCGGCGCCGCGGCGATCGTGCTCGGCGTGCTCCTGGTCACGCGTCCACTGTCGTCGCTCGCCGTGCTCGCGGTGTACCTCGGGCTCTCGCTCATCGTCTCGGGGATCTCCGATGCGCTCGACGCGCGCGGCTCGGCCACGCCGGTGGTCGGCGTGGCGCTCGGCCTCGCCTGGGTGCTGCTCGGCGTCGCGGTGCTCACGTGGCTGGGGCGCTCGATCGACCTGCTCGGCCCGGCGCTGGCGATCGCGCTCATCGTCGGCGGCGGCATCCGCATGGTCCGCGCCGTGCGCGGCACGATCGACGAACGCGTCGCGAGCGCGATCCTCGCCGCCGCCGACATCGTCTTCGGCATCGTCGCGCTGCAGTGGCCCGACGCGACCCTCATCGTCATCGCGGTGCTGTTCGGGGCGCGCACGGTGTTCTTCGGCGTGCGCGAGGTGTGGCGCGGCATCCTGCTCGCACGGGGACGGCGTGATCGAACGGATGCCACGCGCCCGCGCCCGCTCGCACGGTTCGCGCGCATCACGGCCGCGGTCGTCGCGCTCGCGTTCGCGGTCGTCGCCGCGGTCGTCGGCTCCGAGCTGCGCGCCGGGGCGCCGATCCTGGACGCATTCGCGACGGTCGCCGGCGTGCCCGGGGAGCCCGGACGGCTCATCCGCTCGGAGCCGTTCACGCGCGGCATCCCCGACGACGCCGTGGCCTGGCGCATCCTGTACACGACCACCGATCACACCGGTGAGCCGGTGCTCTCGAGCGGCATCGTCGCGCGGGCGGCCGACAGCGACGGCGGCCCACGGCCGGTCATCGCCTGGGCGCATGGCACCACGGGATTCGCCGAGCCGTGCGCGCCGTCGATCGTGCCCGACTCGCTCGCGGCCGGCGCGCTGCCCGCGCTCGACCGGATCATCTCGGAGGACTGGGTGCTCGTCGCCACCGACTACGCGGGCCTCGGCACGCCCGGCCCGCAGCCGTACCTCGTCGGCGAGGGCGAAGCGCGCTCGGTGCTCGACGCGGTACGTGCGGCCCGCGAGCTCGACACCGTGACGCTCGCCGCCGAGACGGTCGTGTGGGGCCACTCGCAGGGCGGGCACGCGGCGCTCTGGACCGGCGAGATCGCGACCGGCTATGCACCTGATGTCCCGCTCGCGGGCGTTGCCGCCATGGCGCCCGCGAGCGATCCGGTCGGACTCACCGAGAACCTGCCGAACGTCCCCGGCGGCAGCGTCTTCGCCTCCTACGTGGCCGCGGCGTACACGGCGGCCTACGACGACGTGCGCAGCAGCGACTACATCACGCCCGCGGCGCAACGGCTCGTGCGCGAGATGTCGACGCGGTGCCTCTCGGAGCCCGGCGTGCTCGTCTCAGTGCTGACGGCGCTCTCGATCGAACGCGACCGGCCCGTGTTCGATCGCGATCCCACCACGGGCGCGTTCGGGGCGCGGCTCGACCAGAACGTGCCGCGCGGTGCGATCGACGCGCCGCTCCTCGTCGCCCAGGGGCTCGCCGACCCGCTCGTCGAGCCCTCGGTGCAGGACGCCTACGTGCGGGACCGCTGCGACGAGGGCTTCCCGGTCGATCACCGCAGCTACGCCGGGCTCGGTCATCTCGAGCTCGTCGCCGACGATTCGCCCCTCATCGACGAGCTCATCGACTGGACGAACGCCCGGTTCGCGGGCGAGGAGCCGGCCTCGACGTGCTGAACCTCAGTCGATGACGCCGGACGCCGCGAGCCGCCGCAGCACCTCGGCGCCCGCCGGCGGGCAGCGGTGGGTGTCGGCCGTCGTCACCCAGTGCACCGCGCCCACCTCGGCGGAGGCGGCGGGCGCGGCATCCGTCTCGGCCCGGAACACCCGCATGCGAACGAGCCGGCCGTCGGGTTCGCCGTGCGCCTGCACCACGACCTCGAACAGTTCGTCGAGCTCCTCGGGATCGAGTTCGAGGGCGACCTCCTCGCGCGCCTCCCGGGCGGCGGCCTCGGCGGCGGACTCGCCGGCGTCGATCTTGCCGCCGGGCATGTAGTAGACCTCGCGATCGCGGGCGGTGACCATGAGCACGCGCCGGTCGCGCACGAGGGCGATGGCGGCGACGAGGAGGTCGGGCAGGTGCGGCATCCGTTCCACCCTACGGGCCGTGCCGGCGCTACGCTGACTCGCAGCCGAGCGCGACGGAGCGAGCGAAGGAGCGAGCATGAGCGACGAGAACCGCGGGTACGTGCGTGCCGTGCAGTCCGAGGTGTTCCGCGCCGGGGTGAGCGGCCGCAAGCCCGCCGTGCCCGTCGACGCCGCGGCGCTCGAACGGGCGGCAGGCAAGGCGATCCCGCCCGAGGCGTTCGCGTACCTCGCGGGAGGCGCCGGATCGGAGGCGACCATGGCCGCCAACCGCGCGGCGTTCGGGCACTGGCAGATCTGGCCGCGGGTGCTGCGCGACGTGGGCAGTCGCGACCTCTCGATCGAACTGCTGGGCCGGCGTCGGGCGACGCCGTTCCTGCTCTCGCCCATCGGCGTCGCCGAGCTCGCGCACGCCGATGCGGATGTCGCGGTCGGCCGAGCCGCCGCGGCGCTCGAGGTGCCCTACGTGCTCTCGAACCAGGCCTCGCGGCCCATGGAGGAGGTCGCCGCGGCGATGGGCGACGCCGCGCGGTGGTTCCAGCTGTACTGGAGTGCGTCCGACGAGCTCAACGCCTCGTTCCTGCGGCGCGCCGAGGCGGCGGGCTGCGAGGCCATCGTGGTGACCCTCGACACGCACCTGCTCGGCTGGCGCACGCGCGACCTCGACGCGGCGTTCCTGCCGTTCACGCGCGGGCAGGGGATCGCGCAGTACACGAGCGACCCGGTGTTCGCCGAGCTCGTGCGCGAGCGGGTCGCGCGTGGGGGAGGCGGCGGCGCGCGTCCTCGCGTGACGCCCACCCTCCTCGCCTCGGCGCTCTCGATCGCCCGGTCGGGTGCGGGCACCCTGCTCGTCGAGGGCGGGGTTCGCGACGCGCTGCGCTCGCCGTTGCCGCGCGCGGCCGTCGAGACGTTCCTCGACGTGTTCGCCGACCCGACCCTCACCTGGGAGTCGCTCGCGAAGCTCCGGGAGTGGACGACGCTGCCGGTGCTCCTGAAGGGCGTCGTGCATCCGGATGACGCGAGCCGGGCGCTCGACCACGGCGTCGACGGTCTCGTGGTGTCGAACCACGGCGGCCGGCAGATCGACGGGTCGGTCGCGACGCTCGACGCGCTGCCCGGGATAGTGGAGCGGGTCGCCGGACGTGTGCCGGTCGTGCTCGACAGCGGCGTGCGGGGCGGCGCCGACGCGTTCAAGGCCCTCGCCCTCGGCGCGACGGCCGTTGGCATCGGCCGGCCCTACGCCTACGGGCTCGCGGTGGCCGGCGCCGACGGGGTGCGCGAGGTCGTGCGCAACCACATCGCGGAGCTCGACGTCACCATGGCGCTCGCCGGGCATCGCGCCGTGGCCGAGATCGGCGGCGCCTCCCTGCATCCGCTCAGGGATGGTACTCGCTCGTGAACACGTCGTTCAGTGTCACGGTGGTGAGGCCGCGCTCGGCGATGATCGCTCGCAGGTCGTCGAACACGGTCGTCACGGGCATCCAGTTGAGGTGGCCGATGACGATGTGCTGCGGCAGGAACCACTCGCGTGCGAGGTCGACGATCGTCGCGGCGGGGATCTCGGCGGAGTCCGCGAGCGAGCCGTACCAGAGCGTCGGCACGGTGTAGCCGAGGTCCGCGGCGATCGCATCGACGCGGTCGTCGTGGAACCCGTACGGCGGCCGGAAGAAGGGGCGGGCGTCGACGCCGAACAGGTCGCCGATGAAGTCGTGCGTGCGCACGAGCTCGTCGCGCACGCCGGCGTCGGGGAGGCTCGTGAGGTCGGGGTGCGACCAGGTGTGATTGGCCAACTGGACCTGGCCCGACGCGATGAGTGGGGCGAGCGTGTCGACGTTCTCGTCCCACGCGAAGTAGGTGCCCGTGACGAACATCGTGAGCCGGATGCCGCTCGTCTGGGCGAACGCGGCGTACGCCGCGATGACCTCCGTGCTCGTGCCGTCGTCGACCGTCCAGGCGAGGAGCGACCCGTCGCCCGGCAGCGAGTCGATGGTG
The DNA here is from genome assembly GCF_004959775.1 of Agromyces sp. H66. Taxonomy (GTDB): domain Bacteria; phylum Actinomycetota; class Actinomycetes; order Actinomycetales; family Microbacteriaceae; genus Agromyces. Next base: position 321,159 of record NZ_SJZG01000005.1, on the reverse strand, counting down.
CCGCTCGGCGCCGGGACGCGCTCGAGCGCCGGAGCGGCCTGCGGCGGCGGTGGCGGGGGTCCTTCCTCGGCGACGGGCGCCACCGCGTCGGGCGCCACCGCGTCGGGCGCCACCGCGCCCGGCGCCGGCGTGCCCGCGGCCACCGGCGTCGCGCAGGCCGAGAGTGCGGCCAACGCGGCCGCGGAGCCGCCGAACGCGAGCAGCGTGCGCCTCGGGATCTCGGTCATCTTCCGCCTCCTACGTCGTGAGGGTCCGCATGAGGGCCACGGCCTCCTTGGGCGACACCTCGGGAAGGTACGCCCGCCCGATGGCGAGGCCGATGGCCGGCAGTGCGAGCGGGTCGGGGTAGGCCATCGAGAGGGTCTCGTACTCGGGGTTGAACTTCGCCTTGAACCGGAAGAGCGACGAGAACCCGTACGCGGGCTCCAGGGTCTTCGCCAGGAAGTCGAGCAGTCGCGTCATGGCGTTCGGCTCGGGCGGCTCTTCGCCGGCGGCGAGCGGCTTCGTGGCGAGCGGTGCGCCCGAGAGGCTGAGCACCTCGGCGCCATCCGCCTTCATGTGCAGGGCCGCCGACGCGATGAGGAACTCCATGATCCCGTTCATGCTGCCGTCGGCTCGGCGCATGAAGTCGATGGTCCAGCCGATCACCTCGTTCTCACGGAACACGGGGAGCCAGCTCGTGACCGCCTGGATCCGTCCGTCCGGGCCGAGCGCGAGCATGAGGCGCACCTCGTGGTCCTCGAGCTCCTCCATGCCGCCGAGCGTGAACCCCATCTCGGGCAGTTCCTTCTCGGCGACCCATTCCTCCGAGATCGAGGTGATCTCGGCCTCGGTGGCGAGCGGGAGCTCGTCCCAGCTCGTCCACACCGTGGTCATGCCCTCCTTGATGCCGCGGTTGAGGGCCTGACGCACCTTCTGCCATGGCTTCCCGGTGAGTTCGAGCCCGGTGGTGCGAACGAGGGTCTCCTCGCCGACCGCCATGTGCTGCCAGCCCAGTTCCTCGAACACCGGCAGGTACTGCGGGTGCACGCTGTAGAACACCGGAACCCAGCTGTTGGCGTCGCAGAACGCGGCGAATTCGCGGATGACCCGGCCGGCGTCTCCGGGCCCGCAGATGGGGTCCGACATGGTGATCGCGACGCCGTTGATGACGCGGTAGGCGACGGCGGCGTCCCCGTCGTCGGCGAACCAGGTCACGTTGCCGGGCCAGGTGGCCATGAAGCCGAGGGTGCCGCCGCCGTGACGGCGCAGGAGCAGGCGGAGCCGCGCGTCATCCGCTGCTCCGTCCTCCGACCGGGTGCGGCGCATCAGCGCGATCGCCGCGCCGATGAAGATGGTCCAGAACAGCGGCCCGACCGCTTGGTACAGGAAACTCGTGAGGTCGTGGCCGGGCAACACGATGGGGTCGACGACCGCGAAGTGCGGCGGCACGAATCGCTTGACGGTGTCGAGGAGGAGGTCCCACGGGGTCGCGGCCGGCCAGTACTCGTCGAGCGTGACGAGTCCGATGATGTAGTACGCCCCGGCCAGCACCACGAAGGAGGCCGCCACGGTCAGCGCGAACCGGCGGAACGCTCCCCAGGGCGCGCGCAGCCGGAAGTGCCGGCGTGTCACCGCGAGCATGACGATGATGCCGATCGGAAGCGCGAGGGCGGCGGCGATCCACACGACGAGCTCGCCGATGTCGAACGCCGACCACGTGCCGTCCTCGACGTCGGCCGTCGTGATCGTCACCTCGTACGCGGTGCGCGCGAACACCAGGATCGCGAGGTTCACCGCGATCGCCAGCCACAGCGCGAACCGGCGCCCGGACCGCAGGCCCCAGCCGGCGAGGAGGAGCAGGGCGACGGGCACGAACGAGAGCAGGAACATCCCGAAGCCCTGGGCGCTCAGGAGGGCGAGTTGCTGTACGCATTCGTCGCCGACCGCGTCGACCGCCGCGCCGCACTGCGACATGACGGTGTCGAGGTCGATGGGATCGTCGCTGAAGAGATAGGAGCCGAAGCTGAACGGCGTGAGCTCCGTGCGATTCACGAGCGCGACGATCGGGCCGATCGCCGTGACCGCCACCACCGCGGCGACGAGGGTTCGCGTCTCGCCGTGCGAGCTGCGCCGCGCTCGCAGGGTCGAGGGGTCCCCGGTGAGGATCGCGCCGAGGAACAGGCCGGCGATCGCGGCGAGGAGGCGGTAGACGTTCGACGAGTCGCCGTCGTACAGCACGAACACGAGGATGACGGCGAAGGTCACGATTCGGATGCGTCGGCGCCACAGCGCCCGCATGAACGCGGTCGCCGCGATGAGCGCGCCCACGATGCCCGTCAGCGGGTCGAGCGTCAGGTCGGCGGCCGTCCCGGTCGCCCACCACTCGCCGGCGAGCGAGCCGAGCCACTGCAGCAGGGTGCCGAGCGCGACCCCGGCGACGCCCGTGAGGAGGAGCGCCGCGATCGTGCGCGGTGTGCCCATGCGCCGCTCGGCGATGCCGAGCAGCAGGATCGCCGCGAGAAGGCCGAACACGAGCTGGAACGGATCCCAGGGGATGACGAGCGCCGTCGCGACCGTCCACCACTTCGCCGACTCGATGGTCGTGGCGACGCCGGCGGCCCACATTCCGGTCGTCGTCTCGGATGCGGCGCCGACGATGGTGCCGGTGACGATCGAGGTGACGAGGAGCGCCACAGCGAAGCCGATGCTGAAGGGGATCCGGGCGACGAACCCGCGAAGCGCCTCGACGGTCGAGCGGAGCCGGCCCGTCGGCTCGGCGTCGACCTCGTCGTTCGCCACGTGTTCGATGCTGTCGGCTCCGGTCATGGTGCGGCGAGTCCCAATCGGGGGTACAGCAACGCGAACCCGGCCTCGAGGCCTCCCATGAGTCCGGAGATGCCGTGGTCGGCGTCGGGGATCACGGAGAACGTCGTCAGCATGCCGACGCCGCGTGCGGCATCCGCCAGTCGTTCGGCGCCCGGGGCGAACCCGGCGTCGTTCTCACCCGCCGTGAAGATCGCGGACGTGTCGGCGTACGGCGCGTTCGCGGTCATGATGTTCGCGGGCATCACGGCGTCGTAGGCCGCCTGGTCCCCGTCGAAGACCGTGTCGAGCACCTGCTCGCTCCGGTCGGCGCCCGCGTACTCCACGGGCGAGATCGCGAGGATGTTGCCGAACACCTCGGGGTACTTCGTACCGAGATAGGCAGCGCACCCGCCGCCATTGGAATACCCGGCCACGGTCGTGGATCGGCGATCCTGCAGGACCTCGAGGTTCGCCCGCGCCCACGGCACGACGTCCTGCATGAGGTAGGTCTCCACGTCGCCCATCGCCGTGTCGAGGCACAGCGGATCCTCCATGGGATCGCCGAGCTGGTCGACGACGAGGGCGATGGGCGCGAGGCCGTCATGGTCCGCCGCGAACGCGTCGAGCACGTCGCCGATGAAGCTCGCATCGGGCTCGCCGGGCTGGCCCATCATCATGATCACGAGCGGGAGGCGCGGGGCATCCGCCACCAGGGCGGCCGGCGGCAGGTAGACCTGCGCGGGCCGGGCGTCGAAGCCGGAGACGGTGTTCGGCACGCCCGGCTCGGGGATGCCGATGGTGCCGGTCGCGGGCAGGTCCGCCGGCGGCGTCCAGGTCACGTAGAGCGGCTCGGTCGGGTCGGGAGCGGCGGGATCGTCGGGCTCGTCGAGGTCGATGGCGTCGACCGTCGAGAGGCCGAGCAGTGCCCCGATCGTCCGGTCGAGGCCGTAGGACGCGTTGATGCCGAGCATGGCTGTGAATGCGAAGATCGGCATGGCGACCACGGCGATGAGCTTGCGCCACCACCTCGAGTGCCAGAGGTTCCAGATGGCGAGCAGGATGGCCGCGGATGCCGCGGGCACCCACAACCAGGTCGCGTCGATGACCGGGCCGCCGAACAGGTTCAGCAGGTTGACCGCGATCCACAGCGCGGCCCCGCCGATGATGGCGCCCACGATGAGCAGCACGATCACCGTGAGCACCCAGGACCAGCCGTCGCCGCGTCCCAGGAGGTAGACGAAGAACGCGGAGGCGATCACGTACATCGCGATGAGGAACGGGCCATCGACGATGTCGATGTCAAGCAGGAGATCCCACACCTCGCCCCCCTCGGCCCCGGCGTCGTCTTGGGGCACAGCGTAGCGCCCGTAGGATGGGGACACCGTGTCGTTTCCGGGCAATCCCCCGATCTCTTGGACCATTGGAGCCACCGTGGCCGCACCCAGCCGTCTCGAATCCGTCATCGCGCTCGCCCAGCACCGGGGCTTCGTCTTCCAGGCGGGCGAGATCTACGGCGGTTCCCGGTCCGCGTGGGACTACGGTCCCCTCGGCGTGGAACTGAAGGAGAACATCAAGCGGCAGTGGTGGCGGTACATGATCACCAGTCGTGCCGATGTCGTGGGTCTCGACTCCAGCGTCATCCTGCCGAAGCAGGTGTGGGTGGCATCCGGTCACGTCGGGGTCTTCACCGACCCGCTCGTCGAATGCCTGCACTGCCACAAGCGGTTCCGCGAGGACCACCTGCTCGAGGCGTACGAGGAGAAGAAGGGTCGCGCACCCGAGAACGGCATGGCCGACATCGTGTGCCCCAACTGCGGTACTCGCGGCCAGTGGACACCGCCGCGCGACTTCAACATGATGCTGCAGACCTTCCTCGGCCCGGTGCAGGACGACTCCGGCCTGCACTACCTGCGTCCCGAGACCGCGCAGGGCATCTTCACGAACTTCGCCAACGTGCTCCAGGCCTCGCGCATGAAGCCGCCGTTCGGCATCGGCCAGATCGGCAAGTCGTTCCGCAACGAGATCACGCCCGGCAACTTCATCTTCCGCACCCGCGAGTTCGAGCAGATGGAGCTCGAGTTCTTCGTCGAGCCGGGCACCGACGACGAGTGGTTCGACTACTGGGTCGACTATCGGTGGAAGTGGTACACCGACCTCGGCATCGACCCCGAGAACCTGCGCCTCTTCGAGCACCCGCAGGACAAGCTCTCGCACTACTCGAAGCGCACGATCGACATCGAGTACCGCTTCGGCTTCACCGGCGGCGAGTGGGGCGAGCTCGAGGGCGTCGCCAACCGTACCGACTTCGACCTCTCGACGCATGCCGAGCACTCCGGCAAGGACCTCTCGTACTTCGACCAGTCGAAGAACGAGCGCTGGATCCCGTACGTCATCGAGCCGGCCGCCGGTCTCACCCGGTCGCTCATGGCCTTCCTCATCGACGCCTACGACGTCGAGGAGGTGCCGAATGCGAAGGGCGGCGTCGACACCCGCACGGTGCTCCGCCTCGACCCGCGCCTCGCGCCCGTGAAGACCGCCGTGCTGCCGCTCAGTCGCAACGAGCGCCTCTCGCCGCTCGCGCGGGACATCGCGGCGACGCTGCGACGGAACTGGAACGTCGACTTCGACGACGCCGGTGCCATCGGTCGCCGCTACCGCCGCCAGGACGAGATCGGCACGCCGTTCTGCGTCACGGTCGATTTCGACTCGCTCGACGACAATGCCGTGACCGTGCGCGAGCGCGACAGCATGCAGCAGGAGCGCGTGCCGATCGCGGAGCTCGAGGGGTACCTGGCGGCGCGCCTCGTCGGCGCGTAGGCTCACCGGGCGCGACTCCGCCCTCGCGCTGCGCGGGCGTACCGCGTTCCGCCCTGGCGTGGGCAGACTCCTACCCCGCGAGCAGGGCGGGTTCGCGCTCGTTCGCGTCGGACGCGAGCCGTGATCGGTCGGTCGGCGCCACCAGCTCGGGCAATCGGGCAGGATCGACCGGATTCAGGATGTCGGACGGGGTCTTCGATCTCATCAATCGTGGAGTGCGCTCAGGATCGACCCCCGGCGGCGGGATGAGCCGGTACTCGGTGCCCTCGCGGCGGACCTCCCACCCCTCGTTGTGATATCGGAGGTGATCTCCGCGGCAGAGCAGGATGCCGTCGGCGAGATCGCTGCGACCGCCGTCGCGATGCCAGTGGTCGATGTGATGCGCCTCGGTCCAGGATGGCGGCCGCGTGCAGTCGGGATCCATGCATCCGCCGTCGCGCACGGCGAGGGCGACCTTCTGCCGCTCGGTGAAGAGCCGCTCGTCGCGCCCGAGGTCGAGACAGGCGCCATCGTCGCTGAACTTCAGCGGGAGATGACCCTCGCAGAGCCCGGTGTGGATGTCGGCGAGCGGAATGCGGTCGGGGTGGCCCTCGATCATGCCCGTGCCCTCGCCGGTCGCCAGCGAGTCGGCGTTCACGATGATGCGCACCGACGGCTTGCGTTCGTCGAGCAGCCGACTCGGGTCGACACTCGCACCCGCGCGGAGGAGCTGCACCAGTCCGTCGGCCGCGTCGCGCTCGCGAGTGGCGCGCGCGATCGCCTGACAGCGCTCGACCTCGTGCCGCAGCGCGGTGAGCTCCTCGACGGCGGCGAGGAGCGCCGCGTCATCGAGCGGGACGAACGTGCCCGTCGAAACCTCGCGCCCGATGAGCCGACGGGCGATGTCGGCCAGGTCAGACGGGAGATCGGGCATGTCTCATTCTCGCCAGAACAACCGACACCCGAATGCATGTTCGAGCATCTGTGGAGAAGATGCGGAACCCGCAGGCGGGGGAGGAGGCGTCCGGTGGGGCCGTCCCGCGAAGCATCGCCCCGACCCGGCCCCGACCCGCAGCCGCGCCCGACAACGCTCAGCCGCGCGCGGCCGCCCACTCCCGTCGCAGCACGCCGTAGATCGCGGTGTCCTGCCATTCGTCGTCGTTGTACTGCTCCTCGAGGATCGTCGCCTCGCGACGCATCCCGAGCCGCACGCAGAGTGCGGCGGACGCCCCGTTCCGCGCGTCGAGGAACGCCTGCACGCGGTGCGGGTTCAGGGCCTCGAACGTGAAGTCGAGCAGCGACTGCGCCGCCTCCCGCGCGAATCCCTGCCCTTGGAAGTCGGGATGCAGCACCCAGCCGAGCTCGAGCTGGGCGTGCTGCACGCTCGAGACGCGGATCATGAAGTCGCCGATGACGCGGTCGCGCGCGGGGTCGTCGGTCGCCGGCGTACCGGGCAGCACCGCCGCGAAGAACACGAAATCTCCGTCGGCGGCGAGCACGCGCCCGGCGGCGCGCTTCGCGGTGTGCTCGTAGCCCTCGGTGCGATCCCGCTCGGGCCAGGGCAGGTAGCGGATCACCTCGGGCAGGCGCTGGTACTCGTAGACGTCGGCCGCGTCGGATGCCTCGAGCGGACGCAGCACGAGGCGTTCGGTGCGCAGCGGCTCGGCGACGAGCACCGACGCGTCGAACGGGAACCGGAGGGCTGGGGGTCCGTCGGCGGCGGCCGCGGCGATCCGCTCGGGCTCGACGACGTACGCGCTCGTGCGCTCGGCGGCGCTCACGAGGCGTCGGCCCGACGCGGCTCGGCGCCCGGCTCGACCCGACGCACGTCGCGAGCGTCACGCACCTCTCGAGCCTCCTCGTCGGGCTTCACGCCGAACAGCGCCTCGAGTCCGTCGATCCACGCCAGCTGCTCGCCGGCGCGGGCGAGCTCGCGCGAGCGCACCATGGGCGTGTGCAGGAGCACGCCTGCCATGTGCCGTAGCGCCGACTCGGTGCGTCCGTCGTCGTCACCGCGAGCCTTGGCGCGGGCGATCTCGCCGTCGAGGATGTCGTACACGTGCTTGCGCAGGGCGACGACCGCGGGGGCGAGGTCGCGTTCCTCGCCGAGGTCGCCGAAGGCGCGCGCGTCGCGGCTCACGATCTCGCGTGCGGCATCCGTCGCCCCGAGCTCCTCGAGCGGCGCGTGGATCTTGATGGTCTCGAGGTCGAGCAGGTCGACCCCGGGCAGGTCGACCACGTCGGGCGCGACGTTGCGGGGGAGGCCGAGGTCGATCACCAGTTGCCGCACGTCGCGCTCGGGTGCGGTCGCCCCGGGCAGCAGGGCGACGGATGCCTCGAGCCGCTCGCGTCCCGCGGCGATGAGCGCCTTGTCGACCACGTGGTGCTCGGCCGTGGTGCACGTGACGATGATGTCGACGTCGGCGGCGGTGGCCGCGTACTCGCCGCGCGGCACCGCCTCGATGCCGTGGCTCGCCGCGAACTTCGCGCCCCGCCCCGACGGCGAGTGCACGCGCACGTCGGTGACGCCGCGGTCGCGGAGGGCCGCGAGGGATGCGCCGGCGAAGCGGCCGGTGCCGACGAGCAGCACGCGCGTGGCGGCCCAGTCGGTGACGCGGCTCTCGGCGAGGTCGAGGGCGAGGCGCACGATCGAGCGGCCCTCGCCGCCGATGCCGGTCTCGTTCTTCACACGGCGCGAGGTCTGCGAGGCGCGCTGGAAGAGCCGTTCCAGTTCGGGCGTCGTGGTGCCCTCCCTGCGTGCGCGCTCGAGCGCCCGGCGCACCTGGCCCGCGATCTCGCCCTCGCCGACCACGACCGACTCGAGGCCGGATGCCACGGCGAACAGGTGGCCCGCGACGGCGTTGCCGTGGACGAACCCGAAGGTGGCGCGGAGTTCGTCGGGCTCGAGGCCCGCGACCGTGCCGACCGCGCGGATCGCCTCGTGCACCGCCGGCACCGGTGACGCGCCGTCGGGCGCGTCGAGGTCGAGGTACGCCTCGAAGCGATTGCAGGTGGCGACCACGACCGCGCCCTGCACGGCGTCGTGCCCATCGAGGATGCGTGGCGCTGCGTGTTCCGCGTTCGCCGAAAGGCGCTCGAGCAGATCGAACGCGGCGTTCTTGTGACTCGCGGTGAGGCAGATGAGCACGATGGGATTCTACCCGCGGTCGAACGCGCCTCCGAACCCGGGCGCCGGGGCGATCACCCGGTCGTCAGGCGACCTCGGCGAGGAATCGGTTCATCTCGAAGAGGAATCGGGGCCAGGCCGGCTCGGTCGCGAGCATCAGGTGGTTGTGCCCCTCCAGCGACACGAATCGGCTGCCGGGGATCAACGACAGCAGGCATCCCTCGGCGAGCGGCGGCGCGAGCTGCGTCGGCGAGGGCCAGGTCGGGCCACAGCATCTCGATCACCTGCTCGCGGTGCAACCGCCGATCGGGCGCGAGGGCCAGGGCCTTCACCAGGTTCGCTGCCGAGCGCCTGCGCCAGTGCGCCCTGATCGACCTCGCGTCCGTCGAGCACGGCCGAGAACGTGCCGAGCATCACGATCCGATCCGCCGCCGGCCGCACGTCGGGCGACTCGTCGAATCCGTCGTCGGGGCTCGCGGCTGGGAGGGGCCTCACGCGGGAAGCCTACTCGCGAGCGCAGATCGGACGGCAGCTTCTCGGCTGCGCCTCGGCGGCTCAGCGGCGAGCGGCGGCGGCGACCTCGGGACGGATGACCGGGATGGGCGCGGTGAGCGGCGGAAGCTCGAGTCCCTCGGCGGCGAGGGCCGCACGGTGCTTGGCCTTCCAGCTGCGCACCACCGCGAAGAACGGCGCGTCGCTCATGGCGTAGCGGCCGAATCGTCCCGCCGAGAGGATGATCGGCAACTCGATGCTCGAGCCGTTGTGGCGCACCCGCAGCACGAGGACGTGCTCGACCGACCCGCCGACGACCATCGAGTCGGCGCGGATGTTGCGCACCTCGCGCCATGGGAAGTGGGCGGCGCGCTGCGGCCGGCCACCGCCGTTCCAGAACGCGACGCCGAGCTCGTCGACGACGATGGAGAACCGCGCCCCGAGGCGCACGCCGCCCGCATCGTCGAGGAGTTCGTTCAGCCGCCGCACGAGCAGTCGGTTCCGGATGCCGCAGCTGAGCTCGCCGCGAACGGTCGATGCCAGGGCGTTCCGACGGGCACGCGTGCGCGCCGCACGGGCGAGGCGGACGACGCCCCAGATCGCGACGGCGACCACGCCGACGGCGGCGATGCCGACGGCGAGGTTCGTCGTGGGCACGGCGGGAAGGCGCGGCATGAGCCGCTCGAGCATGGGCGACCCGGCGACGAGGCCGGCGACCACGGCGATGGCGGCGAGGGCGACGAGCACGGTGAGGCTCGCGCGGTGCGGCGTGGCCGGGTTCATCGAGCGGCTCCGCGGATGAGGGGCATTCGGGCACGCCGAGCGGAAACGGGTGAGTGGTTCGACACGATCGGGGACACGTCGTCTTCTTCTCCGTGGGTGCGGAGGCGCGCCGCGGGCCGGCGCGTCGTCGTGGGGGACACGACGGGACCCACCGTACCGTGCAGGCGATCACTCGCGACAGAGGGAATCGCGCGTCGTCGCGACATCCGACGAGTGATTCCGTACTCTGCGAGGACTTCTCAGATCGCCTTCGAGAAGGCCACGCGGTGCTCGCCGGGGCCGTCGTAGTCGTGCCACGCGCGCACGCCGTCGATGTCGGTGTCGCCGGATGCCTCGAATCCGAGTGCCGCGTGGAAGGCCTGCGAACGGCGATTCGGTACGCCGGTGATCGCGTCGACGCGGCGGCATCCGGCTGCTCGTGCCTCGGCGAAGAACGCCTCGTAGAGGGTGCGGGCCAGGCCGAGCCCGCGCAGGTCGGGTCGAACGCCGACGAAGTGGATGTAGGCGACCTCGGGCTGGGCGTGCGAGTGGAAGCCGATGAGGAAGGCGCCGAGGCCGGCGTCGTCCTCGGCGATGAAGCTCGTGTCGCTGAAGTGCTGGAAGAACAGCGGCGGCAGGAGCAGGTGGATGGAGGTGCCGGCCATGCCCCACCACTCGGGGATCGCAGCGACGACCGCCGGGTGATCGGCGACTCGCGGTCGTCGGAGCACGAGGCCACGAGGCAGATCGGCGCCTGCCGGGAGTTCGATCGGCGGCTGCAGCATCCGTGGTTCGAGGGCCATGCTCGATTGTCGCAGGCGCGCGTGCGACGGCGACAGGCCCGCTACCGAGTCGCCACGCTCTCGGCCGCCGGAACCTCGCGATCGACGGGTGCGGGATCCCGCCGGCGTGACAGCGCGACCCCGACGAGCGCGATCACACCGCCGACGATCGCCAGCATGGCCGGCACCTCGGCGAACAGGACGAGGCTCAGCACGATCGTCACCGGCGGCACGATGTAGGTGGAGACGCCGAGCTGGCCGGCCGGCATGCGCGACAGCGCGTACGACCACGTGGTGAAGCCGAGCGCCGTGGGAATCGCGCCGAGCCACACGGCGCCGAGCCAGCCCTCGACCGGGGCCGACCGGAGGCCCGCGACGAGCTCACCCGTGAACGGCGTGCAGACGAGCAGGCCGATGACGGCGCCGATCCAGACGACCTGCGCGTTCGGCAGCCGAACGAGCACCGGCTTCTGGAACAGCACGCCGGCCGTGTAGGTGACGGCGGCCAGCAGCGCCCAGAGCACGCCCACGCCGGCACCCACCACCGACCCGCCCGAGCCGAGGCCGATGAGCACGACGCCGACGAACGCGACGCCCGTGCCGATGAGGAGCCACTTCGGCAGCCCCTCGCCGAGGAGGGCACCCGCCCCGAGGGCGATCATGATCGGCGCGATGTTGACGATCATCGACGTCGTACCGGCGTCGAGGGTCTGCTCGGCGATGTTGAGCACGATGCTGTAGCCGCCGAACCAGAGGGCGCCGAAGCCGACGAGGAGCAGCCACTCTCGGCGTGTCGGCGCGACCCACCTGTGGCGCAGGAGCAGCGGCGTCAGGAGGTGAGGAGCGCGCCGACGATCAGCCGGGCGAGCGCGAGCGCCCCGGGGGTGAAGTGCGGCGCGGTGCCGCGGACGACGATGAACGCGCTCGCCCACGCGAGGATGGTCACGCCGATCGCGACGTAGACGAGGGGGGAAACGGTGGTCGTGCGTGACGTGGTGCCGGTGCTCACAGGCCGACGGTAGTCGGACTCGGGGATGCCGCGGCCGATCTGGCAGGCGATCGCCGGTACACGACCGAAACACGACGGTCGGCGCCCGCGACCCGGCCGGCGCGCGGCACGCGCCCAGCCCGATGGGCGACAATGTCACGCGTGATCCTCTCCCCGCAGCATCCCCTGTCCGCCGGCCTCACGGGCGACTCGCGACTCGTTCGCGCGTATCGAGGTGAGCGGAGCGACACCACGCCCGTATGGTTCATGCGGCAGGCCGGCCGGTCGCTGCCCGAGTACCGCGACCTGCGCGTCGGCACGCGCATGCTCGACGCCTGCCTCGACCCCGCGATGGCGAGCGAGATCACGCTGCAGCCCGTGCGCCGCCACAAGGTCGACGCCGGCATCTTCTTCAGCGACATCGTCGTGCCGCTCAAGCTCGTCGGCGTCGACGTCGAGATCCAGCCCGGTCGCGGCCCGGTCTTCGGCAGGGGATATTCGGATGCCGCGGCCGTCGCCGAGCTGACGAGCATCGACCCGGCACGGCTCGACGAGGCATCCGGCCCCATCACCGAAGCGGTCGAGCGCACGATCGCGGAGCTCGACGAGACCGACAACGGTTCGGGCACCGCGACGCCGCTCATCGGATTCGCGGGCGCTCCGTTCACCCTCGCCGCCTACCTCGCCGAGGGCGGCCCCTCGAAGGACCACCTCGCCGCCCGCACGCTCATGCACGCCGACCCCGGCGCCTGGCGCGCCCTCATGGACTGGACGGCCGAGCTCACCGGGCGGTTCCTGCGCACGCAGGTGCTGGCCGGGGCATCCGCCGCCCAGCTCTTCGACTCGTGGGCGGGCGCGCTCTCGCTGGCCGACTACCAGGCGCACGTGGCGCCGGCCTCGGCGAAGGCGCTGTCGTTCGTGCACGACCTCGAGTACGAGACGGCGGATGCCTCGGGCGCGGCCGTGACCCGTTCGGTGCCCGTCGTGCACTTCGGCGTCGGCACGGGCGAGCTCCTCGGCGCCATGCACCGCATCGGCGTGGACGTCGTCGGCGTGGACTACCGCATCCCGCTCGACGTCGCCGCGCTGCGCGTCGGCGCGGGCGTGCCGCTGCAGGGCAACCTCGATCCGGCGCTCCTCGCCGCGCCGTGGCCCGTGCTCGAGGCCGCGGTGCTCGACGTGCTGTCGCGCGGCCGGTCGGCCCCGGCGCACGTCTTCAACCTCGGTCACGGCGTGCCCCCCGAGACCGACCCGACCGCGCTCACGCGCGTCGTCGGACTCGTGCACGAGGCGGGCGCATGAGCGACGTCCCTTCGACGGACTCAGTGACCGACGTCGAGCGGCGCGCCGCCGATGTCGTCGTCGTCGGCGGCGGCGTGGCGGGTCTCGTGGCGGCGCTCGAGTGCGCGAAGGTCGGCCTGCAGGTCGCCGTGATCGAACGGCGCGACGGCATCGGCGGATGCGTCGGCCGCATCGAACTCGACGGGCTCTCGCTCGACAGCGGTGCGGAGTCGTTCGCGACACGCGGCGGGGCGGTCGCGGAGCTGCTCGAGTCGCTGGGGCTCTCCGACGACATCGAGAAGCCGAACCCCGCCGGCGCCTGGCTCGTCATGGCGGGACAGAACGGCTCCGCGGAGGCCGCGCCCATGCCGCGCACGGGCATCCTCGGGATTCCCGCGAACCCGCTCGGCGACGACGTGCGGCGCATCATCGGCTGGCGCGGCGCCGTTCGCGCGTACGCCGACCGCGTCATGCCGATCCTGCGCATCGGCCGGTACCGGAGCCTGGGCCACCTCGTGCGGTCGCGCATGGGCGAGGCCGTGCTCGACCGGCTCGTCACGCCGATCTCGGCCGGCGTGTACTCGAGCGACCCGAACGTGCTCGACCTCGACGTGGTCGCGGCCGGCCTCAACGAGGCCATGACGCGTGCGGGCTCGCTCTCGGGCGGCGTCGCCCAGCTCGTCGAGTCGCGAAGGTCGGGCAGCGCAGTGCTGGGCCTGCGCGGCGGGATGCACCGTCTCGTCGACGCGCTCGCCGCCGAGCTCGACCGGTTCGGCGTCGAGGTGGTCACGGGTGCGGAGGTCACCGCGCTCGCCCGGCTCGACCCGTCGGCTTCCGGGGGGGAGGAGGGCGCGGATGTCGCCGCGCCCGGCTGGGTCGTCGACGCCGCCCGCTCCGACGACCCGCCGCTCCGCTTCGACGCCACCTACGTCGTGCTCGCCGCACCGTCCGACGCGTCTCGCCGGCTCCTCGACGAGGCGTCGCTCGGCTGGTCGACCGCCGCGGACTGGCCGCACGCGGCATCCGTCGAGCTCGTGACCCTCGTGCTCGACGCACCCGCCCTCGACGCCGCGCCGCGCGGCACGGGCGTGCTCGTCGTGCAGGGGACGCCCGGCGTCACGGCCAAGGCGCTCACGCACTCGAGCGCGAAGTGGCGGTGGCTCTCGGATGTCGCGGGCGGGCGCCACGTCGTGCGGCTCTCGTACGGGCGGGCGGGCGAGTCGAACCCGCTCGACGGCCGGACCGACGACGAGGTCGCCGCGCTCGCGCTCGCCGATGCGAGCGTGCTGCTCGGCACCCCGCTCGACGCGTCCATGCTGCGCGCCGCCGGTCGTACCCCCTGGAGCGACGCGCTCCCGCACGCGACGATCGGCCAGCGCGACCGCGTGCGCGCGCTCGAGGACGTGCTCGCCGCCGAGCCCGGCATCGAGGCGACCGGCTCGTGGGTCGCCGGCACGGGGCTCGCCTCGGTCGTGCCGCACGCGCTCGAGGCGGCACGACGCATCCGTCACCTCGCCGTGCGGCCGGGCGGCGGCGCGTAACCGGGCGCGGATCCCACTACAGGTCGAGCACGTTCCAGACGATGTCGCCGCGGTCGTCGGTGGTGGTGTGATCGCGGCGGACGCCGAGCTTCTCAAGGACCCGGAACGACGGGGCGTTCCAGGACCTCACCGTGGCCCAGAGCCGCCGGCGTCCGGTGGCGCGGGCCGCGTCGACCACGGCGGTGGCGGCCTCGGTGGCATATCCGTGACCGTGTGCGCTGCGCAGGAGTTCGTAGGCGATCTCGGGTTCGTCGATGCTCGCCCGGCCGACGACGAGACCGCAGTAGCCGAGGAACTCGTCTTCGCCGCGACGGCGCAGCGTCAGCAGGTGGATGCCGCGCCCGGGTGCGCTCTCGCGGGCGTCCCGGATCTCGTCGATCGCCTCGGGGATCGTGGGCACGTCGCCGCCGCGCTCGCCGACCAGCTCCCGATACCCCGCGGCATCCGACTCCTCCCACAACCGCAGGAGCAGGCGGTCGGTCTCCACGGCGAACGACATCGGGTCGTAGGGCACGGCTTCACGCTATCCGCACGGGCGGACATTCCCGGCCACCGGCGGCCGCATCCAGACCCCCTTCGCATAGCCAGAACGGCATATTCGGCGCGCAACCCCCTTGCGCGACCTTGCACGGGGTCTACGCTGGAAACGTCGCTGTGGTCATCCACCGGCCGACCACAGGGGGAGATGGGGTGCACACATGAAGGGCAAGATCCTCTTCGTCGTCGGGCTCGGCGTCGGATACGTGCTCGGCGCTCGCGCCGGCCGCGAACGCTACGAGCAGATCCGCACGGCGGCGCAGAACGTCTGGAACCAGCCCGCGGTGCAACAGGGCGTCGACACCGTGAAGGACTTCGCCAAGACGCGCGTCGGTGATCTCAGCGACACCGTGCTCGACGGCGTGAAGGGCCTCATCGGCAACGCCACGAAGAGCTCGGGCGCCGCGAAGTCCGCGGGTGCGAAGTCGACCACGTCGTCGAGCGCCGCGAAGTCGAGCACGGCGAAATCGAGTGCGGCGAAATCGAGCTCCGCGAAGTCGAGTGCCGCGAAGTCGAGCACGGCGAAGTCGAGTTCCACGAAGTCGGGCTCGTCCAAGTCGGGATCGTCGGGCAGCTCGTCGAGCTCGGGCAGCGGGTCATCCGCAGCATCCGGCTCCTGACCTGCGGAGGGGAACATGACCGCACCGTCGAATGACGAACGTTCGCTGTTCACGCTCATCGGAGAACTGCCCGACCGGGTGTCCGACCTCGTCCGTGCCGAGATCGACCAGGTCAAGGCGGAACTCAGCTACAAGGCCAAGCACTTCGGCATCGGCGCCGGGCTCATCGCCGCCGCGGCGTTCGTCGGGATCTTCCTGCTCGGCACGCTGATCGCGACCGGCATCCTTGCTCTGGCCCTCGTGCTCCCGGCCTGGGCCGCGGCGCTCATCGTGTCGGGCGCGCTGCTGCTCGTCATCCTCATCCTCGTGGGCATCGCGGTGCTCAACTTCAAGCGCGGCAGCGAGCCGCTGGAATCGATCGAGAGCCTGCGCCGGGATCTCGACATGGTGAAGGGAACGGGCGACTATGACCGTGACCGCGACTGACGCCGCCCGTGGGGTGAACGGGCGCGACGCCAAGACGCGCGCGCGCAACCTCACCCGCCTCGAGGCGCGCGCGAACTCGGAGCGCGCGCGTGCCGAGTTCGCGAGCACGCTGAACGCCCTCGAAGACAAGCTGAACGTGCCGAAGCAGGTGCGCATCAAGACCGCGCGTGCGAAGGCGCGGTTCCGCAGGTTCGCCGACGAGCAGCCCGGCGCCGCCGTCGCGGTGGCGGTCGGGGTCGCCGCGGTCGTCGGCGTCACGGTGTGGCTCGTCGTGCGGGCCGCCGTCGACGGCAAGTAGCACGATCGAGCGGATGCCGCGATGCCGCCCTTCGACGCGGGAGTCCGAGCCTCGGCGGGCCGCGAACCCGCCGGCCCGTCGCCGACCGCGGTCGACCGCGTCACGGATGCGCTGCGCGCCGAGATCCTGAGCGGCGCGCTCGCCGCCGACGAGCCGCTCCGCGAGGAGGCGGCATCCGAACGGTACGGCGTGTCCCGGCACACCGTGCGCGCCGCGTTCCAGCGGCTCGTCGCCGAACGGCTCGCCGTCGCCGCGCCGTATCGAGGTGTTCGGGTGGCGAGCTTCGACCGCGCGACCATCACCGCGCTGCAGCAGCTGCGCGCCGCGCTCGAGGTCGAGGCCGTGCGGATCGCGCGGGAGCGCTACGGGTCGGCCTGGCCCGACGCGGTGACCGCGCCGGCCCGTGCCGCGCTCGAGCGGATGGCGGCGCTCGGGGAAGAACCGGCGGAGGTCGACTGGCTCGAGGCGGAGCGCATCCACGCCGACTTCCACGGCGCGTTGGTCGCGGCATCCGGGAGTCCTCGCATCATCGAGGCCCACGCCGCCCTCGGCAGCGAGCTGCTCCTCTTCCTGTTGCACGTGCGCCCGCACTACACGCTCGACACCCTCGTCGCGGAGCATCGCGCGCTGCTCGACGACGTGCAGACGCGCGGACCCGACGCGATCCGCGAGCACCTCGAGCACTCGACGCGCCTCCTGTTCGGGGGGTGACCGTCGCGCCGGAATCGAGGAAAGATCGAGTTCGCAACACGACGGGGGCCACCATGACCACGACCGAACCCGAGACGGCCGACACCACGGCGTTCGCGGAGCGCGTCTTCGCATCCGCGCTCTGCGCCCTCGAGACCATGAGCATCCACGTGGGCGACCGGCTGGGCTGGTATCGGGCGCTCGCCGAACACGGTCCGCTCGATCCGCCCGGCCTGGCGGACGCGACCGGCACCCACGAGCGATACGCGCGCGAGTGGCTCGAGCACCAGGCCGTCTGCGGCATCCTCGAGGTCGAGGATCCGGATGTCGCGGCATCCGCCCGTCGCTACCGGCTGCCCGCGGCGCAGGCCGAGGTGCTCACCGATCGCACGTCGCTCGACTACCTCGCACCGCTCGCCCGCATGATCACCGGCGCGGCCGGGAAGATCGACGCCCTCCTCGACGTGTACCGCACGGGCGGCGGAGTGCCCTGGGAGAGGTTCGGCGCCGACGCGCGCGACGCGCAGGGCGACATCAACCGGCCCTGGTTCGACCACCGCCTCGCCGACGCGCTCGCGAGCGTGCCCGAGGTGCACGACGTGCTCTCCCGGCCGGATGCGCGCATCGCCGACGTCGGCTGCGGCCACGGCTGGTCGGCCCTCGCGCTCGCCCGCGCCTATCCCGACGCGACGGTCGACGGGTACGACGTCGACGCGCCCGCCATCGACGCGGCCCGCGAGCACGCGGCGGAGGCGGGCCTGGGCGATCGCGTCACCTTCCACGTGGTCGCGGGCGAAGGGCTGCCCGACCGGCCCGTCTACGACGCCGCGTTCGTGTTCGAGGCCGTCCACGACATGCCGCGGCCCGTCGAGGTGCTGCACGCGATCCGCCGGGCCGTGCGCGACGACGGCGTCGTCGTGGTCATGGACGAGGCCGTTGCCGAGCGGTTCGCGCCCGACGGCGACGAGGTCGAACGCATCATGTACGGCTACAGCCTGTTCCTGTGCCTGCCCGACAGCCTCTCGACGACGGACTCCGTGGGCACGGGCACGGTCATGCGCCCCGCGGTGCTCGACGGGTACGCCCGCGAGGCGGGATTCTCGGGCGCCGAGGTGCTGCCATCGAGGGATTCGCGTTCTTCCGGTTCACGCGCCTGCCGCGCTGACCGTGCGTCGGCCCGGCGCCCGCGGAGCCCGCCGGACGCGCCGGCGGTCGGATGCCGCGAGCGGAGCCGACGCGCGCGGCCCGAGGCATCCGACCCCTGCTTTTGGCCGTTCAGGGAGGAAGGGGGAGACTAGAGGTATGTCTTCCCCCGCTGCCGAAGCGGCAGCCGACGCGCTCCAGACCGAATCCGACGCCGAGCAGTCTCCCGAGGGCTACACGGTGTTCGCCGTGCTCCGCCGCGACCCGGCGCGCCCCGACGACCTCGACGGCCACGACGTGCCGCGCTTCGTGCGCGAGCTCGACGACATCATCAGGCTCGTCGAGAACGAGGGCCCGACCCTCCGCGGCATCTACGACGTCTCCGGCCTCCGCGCCGACGCCGACGTGATGCTGTGGCTGCACGGACCCACCGCCGAGGGATTGCAGTGGGCGCTCCGCGAGCTCCGCCGCGCCCGCCTGCTCCGCGCGCTCCTGCCGACGTGGAACGCCATGGGCGTGCACCGCGCCGCCGAGTTCAACAAGGCGCACGTGCCCGGGTTCCTCCGCGGGCTCGAGCCGAAGCAGTGGCTGACGATCTACCCGTTCGTGCGCAGCTACGAGTGGTACCTGCTGCCGCCCGAGGAGCGTGGTCGCATGCTCGCCGAGCACGGCCGCAAGGGCGCCGCGTTCCGCGGGGTCATCGCCAACACCGTCGCCTCGTTCTCGCTCGGAGACTACGAGTGGCTGCTGCCGCTCGAGTCCGACGAGCTGACCGACCTCGTCGATCTCATGCGCGACCTCCGCGACACCGACGCGCGCCGCCACGTGCGCGTGGAGGTGCCCTTCTTCACCGGCCGTCGCATCACCACCGCGGAACTCGTGGAGGTGCTGCAGTAGTGGCGGCCGTGAACCTCGGCTCGACCGGCGCGCACGGCGGCCGCGGCACGGATGCCACGGGCGCCCCGGGCACCCCGCATCGCGGGCGCAAGCCCGAGCCCGCGACATCCGCACCCCTCGCCCCCGGCGCCATCGTGCCGGGCGCGACGCCCGCCGCGCAGGCCGGACCCGAGCACGTCACGGAGCCGACCGCGTACGACGCGATCCTCCTGGCCGGCTTCGGCGGTCCCGAGGGCCAGGACGACGTCATCCCGTTCCTCCGCAACGTGACGCGCGGCCGCGGCATCCCCGACGAGCGCCTCGAGGAGGTCGCCCACCACTACCGGCACTTCGGCGGCGTGAGCCCGATCAACGAGCAGAATCGCCGGCTCAAGGCGGCGCTCGAGGCCGAGCTCGCCAGGCGCGGCGTCGACCTGCCGGTGATCTGGGGCAACCGCAACTGGGATCCCTACCTGAACGACGCCGTCGCCGAGGCCGAGGCCCGCGGCTTCACGAAGCTCATCGCGATCGCCACGAGTGCGTACAGCTCGTTCTCGAGCTGTCGCCAGTACCGCGAGGACTTCGCCGACGCGCTCGCCGACACCGGCCTCGGCGAAGGGCCCGATGCGATCCAGATCGACAAGGTGCGCCAGTTCTTCGACCACCCCGGGTTCGTCACCCCGTTCATCGAGGGCGTGCGCGACGGGATCGCGCAGCTCGTCGGCGAGCACCCCGGCCTCGACGGGGCGACCGAGATCGAGGTGCTCTTCGCAACGCACTCGATCCCGACGGCGGATGCCGCGAAGTCGGGTCCGGCCGAGCGGGGATTCGGCGAGGGCGGCGCGTACGCCGCGCAGCACCGCGCGGTCGCCGAGGTCGTCATGCGCGAGGCCGGCGCCGCCGAGGTGCCGTGGCAGCTCGTCTACCAGTCCCGCTCGGGCCCGCCGACCCAGCCGTGGCTCGAGCCCGACGTGAACGATGCCATCGCCGAGCTGCCGGCGGCTGGTCGGAAGGCCGTCGTCATCGTGCCGCTCGGTTTCGTGAGCGACCACATGGAGGTCATGTGGGACCTCGACGAGGAGGCCATGGAGACGGCGCAGGAGCACGGCCTCGCCGCCGTGCGCGTGCCGACGCCCGGCACGCACCCCGCCTACGTCGCGGGGCTCGTCGACCTCGTGCTCGAGCGCGTGCACGGCACGCCCGTCGCCGAGCGTCCCGCCATGACGGCGCTCGGCCCCTGGTACGACGTGTGCCGTCCCGGATGCTGCGAGAACGCACGACTCGGCTTCAAGCCGGCCCTGGCGGGGATCGCGCCGTGAGCCGCGCGGCGGGCACGGCGGGCACGGCGGGCACGATCCGAGTGGGCACCCGTGCGAGCGCCCTCGCGATGGCGCAGACCACGCAGGTGGCCGAGCGCATCGCGAAGGCCGCGAAGGCGCAGGTCGAGCTCGTGCCGGTGACGACGGAGGGCGACACGTCGCGCGCGTCGCTCGCCTCGCTCGGCGGCACCGGCGTGTTCGCCGCCGCACTGCGCGAGGCGCTCCTGCGCGGCGAGTGCGACGTCGTGGTGCACTCGCTGAAGGACCTGCCGACCGCCGAGCACCCGGGCCTGCGCCTCGGGGCGGTGCCGAAGCGCGCCGACGCCCGGGACGCGCTCTGCGCCCGCGACGGCCTCACGCTCGCGACCCTGCCCGAGGGTGCGCGCATCGGCACCGGGTCTCCCCGCCGCATCGCGCAGCTGCGTGCGGCGCGGCCCGATGTCACCCCCGTCGACATCCGCGGCAACGTCGACACGCGCCTCGCCAAGGTCGAGTCGGGCGAACTCGACGCCGTGCTGCTCGCCGCCGCGGGCCTCGGCCGCCTCGGTCGAGCGGATGCCGCGACCGAACTGCTCTCGCTCGACGAGTGGCCCACCGCCGCCGGACAGGGCGCGCTCGCCATCGAGGTGCGGCGCGAGCGCGGTGACCGCGCACTGGAACGCGCCCTCGAATCCATCGACCACGGTACGAGCCGGGCCACGGCCCTCGCCGAACGTCTCGTGCTCGCGGGACTCGAGGCCGGCTGCGCGGCACCGGTCGGCGTGACCGCGTTCGTCGACGACGAACTTCTGTTCCTCAGCGCGAACGTGTACAGTGCCGACGGGACGCGGAGGCTGACGAGCTCGCACGCCGCGACCCCCGACAGCCGCTCGGCCGCCGATCTGGCGGATGCGGCACGCGACGTCGCCGATCGGGTCGTCGCGGAACTCCTCGGCAATGGCGCCGCCGAACTTGCACCACCTGAGGAGTCGCGATGAGCGAATTCGAAGCGGAAGCGCTGACGGGTGCCATCAACCTGCCCTTCCACGACGGCAAGCCGTTGGCCGGCTGGCGCGTGCTCGTGCCCCGGGGCGGCCCGTGGGGCGACGGCGTGGCCGCAGCCCTGCGCGCGAGGGGCGCGTCGCCGATCGTGGCGCCGCTCATCAACTTCGCCCCGACCGACGACCAGCCCGCTCTCGAGGCGGCGCTCGCCAAGCTCGCCGCGGGGGAGTTCGACTGGGTGACGGTCACGAGCGCGACCACGGTCGACGTGCTGTCGTCGTACGGCGCCGTGATCCCCGACAACACGCTCGTGGCGGCCGTCGGCGAGACCACGGCCGCGGCGCTGATCGCCGCCGGGTACCGCGCCGACATCGTGCCCTCCGAGGAGAACTCGGCACGTGGCCTCCTCGAGGAGTGGGAGGCCGCCACCGGTGGGCAGCGCGGGCTCCGCGTGCTCGCCCTGCGCTCGGCGATCGCGAAGCAGATCCTCTCGGTGGGCCTCGCCAGGGCCGGTCACCACGTCGAGGCGGTCGTCGCCTACCGCACCGTGGGCGTGCCCGTCGCGCCGAAGGTCGTCGAAGACGTGCGCGCCGGCCGCGTGAACGCGGTGCTCGTGACATCCGGCAGCGTCGCCGAGCAGGTGCAGCAGCAGCTCGGCCCCATCCCCGAGACGACGCTCGTCGCCGCGATCGGTCCGCAGACGAAGAAGGATGCCGCGGCGGTGGGCCTGCGCGTCGACGTCATCGCACGCGAGCGCACCGCGGAGTCGCTCATCGACGCGGTCGTCGAGGCCGCGACCGCCAACGCCTGACGGCCCTCGCTCGTTCCCCAGACCCGACCTCTCACCCATCCGCGCCTGAATCAATCCCGTCGAGAGTGCAGTTGTGGCCCCGGCGAGGGCGTCGACTGCACGCTCGGCGGAGCCAGGCCACGCATTGGGACGCGAGAACGCGACCGCCGGCGCGAACGGAGCGCGCCTGAGCGTCGGGCGGTCTCGCGAGCGCGTGCAGATCCGACCAGCGCGCACGCGGATGCAATTGCGTTCGTCGCATCTGCACGCGCTCGGCGAGATCACTCAGCGGCGTGCGCCCAGCCGGCCGCGCGTAGGCTGTTCGGGTGAGTTCCGCGCCCCTGCCCCGCGTCCGCCCGCGCCGCCTCCGGGAGTCTCCCGCGATGCGTCGCCTCGTCTCCGAGACCCGCCTGCATCCGGCCGAGCTCGTGCTGCCGATCTTCGTGCGCGAGGGCGTGAGCGCCCCGGTGCCCATCGCGTCGATGCCGGGGGTCGTCCAGCACTCGCTCGAGAGCCTTCCCGAGGCGGTGGCGGATGCCGCGGCCGCGGGTGTCGGCGGTGTGATGCTGTTCGGCGTTCCCGAGCAGCGTGACGCGCGCGGCTCGGGCGCGACCGACCCCGACGGCATCCTGAACGTGGCCACCAGGGTCGCGGTCGAGGCATCCGCCGGTCGGCTGCTCGTTCAGACCGACCTCTGCCTCGACGAGTTCACCGACCACGGGCACTGCGGGGTGCTCGACGACCGCGGCCACGTCGACAACGACTCGACGCTCGTGCGCTATTCCGCGATGGCCCTCGAGCAGGCGCGCTCGGGCTCCGAGCTCCTGGGCCTCTCCGGCATGATGGACGGCCAGGTCGCCGCCGTGCGCGAGGCCCTCGACGACCAGGACTTCACGGATGTCGCGATCCTCGCCTACTCGGCCAAGTACGCGTCGGCCTTCTACGGCCCGTTCCGCGACGCGGTCGAGTCGACCCTCGAGGGCGACCGCCGCTCGTACCAGCTCGATCCCGGTAACCGCCGTGAGGGGTTGCGCGAGGCGATGATCGACATCGAGGAGGGCGCCGACATCGTCATGGTGAAGCCCGCCGGAAGCTACCTCGACGTGCTCGCCGACGTGGCCGCGGCATCCGAGGTGCCGGTGTGGGCATACCAGGTCTCGGGGGAGTACGCCATGATCGAGGCCGCCGCGGCGCACGGCTGGATCGACCGCAAACGCGCCGTCATCGAGTCGGTGCGCGGCATCCGTCGCGCCGGAGCCGACGTCGTGCTCACGTACTGGGCGACCGAGCTCGCCGGCTGGATCCGCAACGGGGACCTCGCGTGAGCGCCGCCACGAACGCCGAGCTCTTCGCCCGCGCGCAGGCCGCGATTCCGGGCGGCGTGAACTCGCCCGTGCGCGCGTTCCGCTCGGTGGGCGGCACGCCTCGATTCCTCGTCTCCGCGCGCGGGCCGTACGTCACCGATGCCGAGGGTCGCGAGTACGTCGACCTCGTGGCCGGCTGGGGTCCGGCGATCCTCGGCCACGCCGATCCCCGGGTCATCGAGGCGGTGACGGATGCCGCGAGCCGCGGTCTTTCGTTCGGCGCCTCGACGCCCGCCGAGACCGAGCTCGCCGAGCTCGTCGAACAACGCGTGGCGCCGGTGGAGCAGCTCCGCCTCGTGTCGACGGGCACCGAGGCGACCATGAGCGCCATTCGCCTCGCCCGCGGCTTCACCGGGCGCGACGTGCTCGTGAAGTTCGCCGGCCACTACCACGGTCACTCAGACGGGCTTCTCGCCGAGGCCGGGTCGGGCCTCGCGACGTTCGCGCTGCCCGGCTCGGCCGGCGTCCCCGCCGCCATCGCCGCGCTCACGCTCGTCGTGCCCTACAACGACCTCGACGCGCTGCGCCTGGTCTTCGCCGAGCACGGCGACCGCATCGCCGCGGTCATCGTCGAGGCCGCCGCGGCGAACATGGGGGTCGTGCCGCCCGAGCCGGGCTTCAACCGCGCCCTCGTCGACCTCGCGCACGAGCACGGCGCGCTCGTGATCTCCGACGAGGTGCTCACGGGCTTCCGCGTGTCGGGCGCCGGCTGGTGGGGCCTGGAGGCCGAGCACGAGGCCGCCGCGTACACGCCCGACCTCATGACGTTCGGCAAGGTCATCGGCGGCGGAATGCCCGTGGCCGCGCTCGGTGGTCGCGCCGAGATCATGCAGCAGCTCGCGCCGCTCGGTCCCGTGTACCAGGCGGGCACCCTGTCGGGGAACCCGGTCGCCGTCGCCGCGGGCGTCGCCACCCTCAGGGCAGCGGATGCCGCGGTGTACGAGCGGCTCGACGCCGCGGCCTCGACCATCTCCACCGCCGTCTCCGAGGCGCTCGCGGCCGAAGGCGTCGCCCACCGCGTGCAGCATGCGGGCAACCTCTTCAGCTTCGTGTTCGGCGAGGAGGCGGCGTCGGCCGGGGTGCGCGACTACGCCGGCGTCCAGCGCCAGGAGGCGTGGCGGTACCCGCCGTTCTTCCACGCGATGCTCGACGCGGGCGTCTCGCTGCCGCCGTCGGTCTTCGAGGCGTGGTTCGTGACCGCGGCGCACGACGACGCCGCGATCGACCGCGTGATCGGCGCGCTCCAGGGGGCCGCGCGGGCTGCGGCATCCGCTCGACCGTCGAGCTGAATCTCGACGCGAGTCGCCCGGGAGCGGCGCGCTCGGCGCCGGGTCAGCCCATCGTCAGGATGTACGCGAGCGTGTTCCCCGAGGAGCTCTCCCGATAGTTGAGCGTCGGGGCGTAGGGCCCCGAGAGCACGGTGATGAAGTCGGTTGCGCCGAGTTCGGTGAAGCTCTCGCGCGTCCAGCCGCGCTGTTCGAGGTCGTCGAGCGCGGCCATCGCGGCATCGCGGTCGGTCACGGCGACGTACGTCGCGAGGGTGGTGCCGTCCACGGTCGCGGAGACCACCCGGCCCTCGACGAGCGGGAGGTCCTCGGGCCATCCGGCGGGCAACGCCACCGAGTCGCCGTCCTCCGTGGTGTGGTCGTGCGAGGTGGTGGATGCCTCGGTCGTCGCGTCGACCGAAGACGGTTCGGCCGCGACATCCGATCGCTCGTCGCCGCCAGCAGCGCCGCAGGCGGAGAGCAGCAGGGTGCTCGCGAGTGCGAGTGCGGCCAGTGGCACGCTGAGTGGTGCGGGTCGGGTCATGCGTGGTGCTCCTTCCGGCAGGGATCGGGACCATGCGATCGTCGCCGAACCGGGGTGCCGTGCGCCTGAGCAGGCGTTACCCAGGTTGGGGCACGGGCTACTCAGGGGGTGAAACCGTTACGCCATTGTGGGGTGGCGACTCTGCGCGTCGCACGCGGCTCGGGCAGGATGGAACCATGGCCCAGCTTCGCGTGCACACGGATCGGATCGAGGTTCACCTCACTCCGGCCGAGAAGACGCTCGCGCTGCGCTCCGACGACATCGTGGTGCGGCGCGATGACATCCGGTCGGCGACCATCGCCGACGACCCCTGGGTCTGGGTCCGCGGCATCCGTCGGCGAGGCACCGAGATCCCGCTCGTCGTCGCCGTCGGCGTGTGGAAGTACCACGGCGGCTCCGACTTCGTCATCATCAAGGGCAAGCGCCAGGCGGTCGTGCTCGAGTTGAACGCCGGCGAGTTCACGCGCATCATCCTGAGCACCAACCACGCCGCCGCGCTCATCGATCGGCTCAAGCTCGGCGACGACACCGAGTCGCCCGCCGAGTGATCATCGTCGGGCGACGCCCGACTCAGGCGAACAGGAACAGCACGAAGCCGATGAGCGGCAGTGTTCCCTGGATGAGCGCGGGCCTCAGGTAACCGCGGCCCGTGGTCGTGAGCACGGCCGCGGCGAGCACCATGAACGCGGTGGTGAACAGCACGAGCGTCGTGCCCGCGGCCACGGCGCCGGCCCAGTACAGGACCAGTCCGAGGGCCGCGCCGATGCCGAGGAACAGGTTGTAGAACCCCTGGTTGTAGGCCATGGGCCTGGTCGCGTCGGCGTGCGCCTGGTCGGCGACGCCGAACCGCTTCCACGTCGCGGGCCGAGTCCACCACACGCTCTCCATGAGGAAGATGTAGCCGTGCAGGAGCGCGGCGAGGGCGACGAAGATGCTCGCGATGACAGCCATGGATTCACCGTAGCGGGCGGGGAATGGCGGGCGGGTTCCGAGTCGGCGCCGGCGCGCCTGATCGACCGGCGGGGCGCGCGACTGCTAGTCCTCGGCCGGCTCCACCGAGGCGGGGACGCCGAGGAAGCGCTCGAGGTCGGCGACGGATGCCGCGAGCGCATGTTCCTCCGCAGGCGACCGCTTCCGCCACGAGACGATGCGTATGGTGGCGCGTCTGGTCTGCACGACGGGCGCCCACCTTCCGGCCATGACGCCGTCGATGAGCAGCGCATGCCCCGGGGACTCCGCGTGCAGCGTGTCGAGCTCGTCGGGCAGGAGGAACGACCGCGGTGGCGCGTACCCCATGATGTATTCGTCGTATGCCTGCAGGAGGTCGACCGCCGGCCTCGAGGCATCCGACACCGGCGGTTCGGATGCCGCGTCGACGTGATGCGGCGTGCCGTCGACCTCGACCGTCTCGAGCCGCCCGTCGGCGACGTGCGCCGCGTCGGCGAACGCGCGCCGGGCGTCGGTGAGCGTGAACCCCGACCAGGCGGCGAAGTCGCGTTCGGTGACCGGGCCGCGGGAGGCGATGAAGCGCGCCGCGAGCTCGGCGAGGGCCTCGCCGCGCGGACGCGGCGGCGACGGCGGCACGCGCTCGTCGAACGCCGCGTGGGTGCGCTGCTTGCCGACGCCTGTGCCGCTGATCGCCACGCGCTCGAGCTCGGCGAGCATGAGCAGGTAGGTGAACGCGATGCCGGTGAACGGCGTGCCGGCGGCCTCGAGCGCTGCCGCCAGTTCGGCGCGAGTCCGATGGCCGCCGGCGAGCGTCTCGGCGAGCACGTCGAGACCGCGAGTCGCGACCTCGCCCTCGACGCCCGTGCGGCGGTAGTACAGGGCGTTCTGCTTGTGGACGCGCTCGGTCGAGAGCTCCAGGAGCCATCGGGCGTCGGCGGAGTGCACGTAGTGCCACGTCGGGCGCAGCACGTGCGTGCGGAGGATGTCGCCCGCATCGATCGCCGCGGCGACGGCGGCGGCATCCGGTCGCCGATCGTCGGCAACGCGCTGGGCCAGCCCCCACTGCGACGGCAGGTACTCCTGCGCCTGCACCGCGACGAACCGCCGCACCACCTCGGGCGCGGAGGCGTCGAACGGAGCCCGCAGACCCTGCACCCGCAACCTGAGGGCTCGGAGCGCGTCGAGGTCCACCGCTAGGTCACGTCCCGCCGCCACGTCGTGGCGCCGCCGATCACGGTCGCGACGACCGCGATGCCGAGCAGCACGAGCCCGCCCTGCCACCACTCGAGCGTCGCCGACGCCGACCCCGCCGACATCATGCTGTAGATCGAGGCGCCGACCAGGGCGTCGCTCGCGGCGCCGGGGAGGAACCTGCCGATGCTCGCGGTGACGTCGCTGAAGGATGCCGCGAGCCGGAGGATCGGCTCGACGAACTGCGTGAACGCGATGACGATGACGATCGCGGCCACCTGGTTCGGCACGAGCGCTCCGAGGCCCACCCCGATCGCGCCCCACAGCGCCATCGCGAGCACGCCGCGACCGATGAGCGCCCACGTGTCGCTCTGGTCTAGGCCCGTGTCGAGATCGAACGCCGCGAGCGCCGCGGCCCCGGCGCCGACCGAGGTGGCGAAGGCGGCGACGCCCAAGCCGGCGCCGACGACGAGCTGCGACACGAACTTGCCGCCGAGCACGACCGAGCGGTGCGGCTCGGCGAGGAACGTGGGCGAGAGCGTGCGGTGCCGGAACTCGCCGGTGACCGCGAGCGCCCCGAGCAGCACCGGGAACACGTAGCCGATCGACGACGCGAAGGTGTAGATGAGCGACGGGAGGTCGACCCCGGGAGGAACGGCCGTGTTGCCGCCGGTGGCCGCCGCGGCCTCGGGATTGCGCACGACCCATCCGAGGAACGCGCCGAAGCCGCCGGCGAGCGTGAGGACGTAGGCGACGAGCAGCAGCGCGAGCAGCCACCACATGCGGGTCGTGAACACCTTCTGGAACTCGGACGCGATCGAGCGGAGGAACGACATCACTCCTCACCCCCGCCCACCAGCGAGAGGAACGACTCCTCGAGCCCCGACTTCAATCGATGCAGGGCGCTCAGCTCGACGCCGCCGAGGAACGCGGCATGGCCGACCCGGCCGGGGTCGGGCTCGTCGACGATGAAGCCGCCGCGGCCCTCGGTATACTCGAGCCCGGCCTCGTCGAGGGCCTCGGAGAGCTTCTCGCGATCGGGGGAGTCGACGATCGTGCGCGGTGCCGCCTCGAGTTCGAGGCTCGTGAGCGTGCCGCTCTTGACGAGCCGCCCCTTCGAGATGATCACCACGTCGTCGACGCTCTGCTGCACCTCGCTCAGCAGGTGCGAGCTCACGAGTACCGTGCGCCCCTCGCGGGCGAGCGACTGCAGGAAGCCGCGGATCCACTTGATGCCCTCGGGGTCGAGCCCGTTGATGGGCTCGTCGAGCACGAACACCCCCGGATCGCCGATGAGCGTGTACGCGAGCGACAGGCGCTGCCGCATGCCGAGCGAGTACCCGCCGACCCGCCGGTCGGCGAATTCGGCGATGCCGACCATCTCGAGCACCTGCTGCACGCGTTCGACCGGCAGCCCCGCCGCCGTGGCGTACACCTTCAGGTGGTTCCGCGCCGTGCGACCGGGGTGGAAGGTCGCCTCGAGCGCGGCCCCCACCGTCTCGAGGGGCCGCGGCAGGTCGTGGTAGGCGGTGCCCCCGAACGTCGCCGTGCCGGCCGTCGCCCGCACGAGCCCGAGCAGCACGCGCAACGTCGTCGTCTTGCCGGCGCCGTTCGGGCCGAGGAAGCCCGTCACCCGGCCCGGCTCCACCGTGAAGCTGAGGTCGTCGACGGCGGTGACCGGGCCGAACTGCTTGCTGAGCCCCTCGATCACGATCGGGATGCCGCCGGCCATACGTGCTCCTCACGTCGTGGGGCGAGCGTGGAGCCGCGGTGGGCCGCGCCCCGCCCGGCCCCGGCGGTCGTGCCGCCTCATGGCCACCCTAGCGAGCGGCACCGTCACGAGGCATCAGTCGCATGGGTGATTCCCCAGTGCGGCCGGGTGGATGTTCCTACCATGGGTCCATGGCCCGGTTGCGGTTGCGACTCCTGGGCGTGGGCGCGATGGCGTCACCGCGGTACTTCCCGGCCGGCCTCATCGCCCTGGCGCCGTCGGGCGCGGTGATGTTCGACGGTGGGCTCGCGGCAGTGCCCGACGAGACGGCCGGCCGGCCGAGCGCGTGGCTCGTCACCGATCTGCGGGCGGAGCTCATCGCCGACATCCGCCGGCGCGCCTCGACGTTCGGGCTGCGCCCGGAGGTGACCGCGTACGCCGCCGACGACCTCGTGGTCGAGCCGCGCCCCGTCGAGCACACGAGCCACCAGACGTGGGGGTACGAGCTCCGGTGGCAGGGGCGGACGGCGGTCTGGGCGCCGGAGTTCTGGCGCTTCCCCGAGTGGGCCGCGGGCGCCGATCTCATGTTCGCCGATGCCGCCGGCTGGTCGCGGCCGATCCGCTTCCGGGGCGGCGTCGGCGGGCACGCGGCGGTCTCGGACACCGCCGCGGCCGCCCGTGCGGCGGGAGTCGAGCGCCTCGTGTTCGCCCAC
The DNA here is from genome assembly GCF_004959775.1 of Agromyces sp. H66. Classification (GTDB taxonomy): domain Bacteria; phylum Actinomycetota; class Actinomycetes; order Actinomycetales; family Microbacteriaceae; genus Agromyces. The sequence continues at coordinate 291,187 of NZ_SJZG01000005.1, read as the reverse complement.
GTCGGGCGGCCGACGATCCGGGCGCTCGACGCGGGCGCGGTTCCGGAATTCGGCGAGATCGGGCGCGAGGGCGGCGAGTACCTGCTCTAGGGTCGGCGCTCGCCGCGCGCTCGGCGCCTCAGTTCAGCTGTCGGATGTCGCGGGGCAGCACGCCCCCGTCGTAGAGGTCGCTGGCGAGGTCCTGCAGGGCGCCGAGCACGACGCGTTGCGTGTTCGGGCCGTACGAGAGGCGCGCGACGCCGAGTGCCTGCAGCCGGGCGGGTGCGGGGATGTCGGGGAGGCCGATGAGGCTCACGCGGCGTTCGCCGATGCCCGCGACGAGTTCGGCGATGACGTCGTCGCCGAAGTTTCCGGGCACGAAGACGCACGTCGCACCGGCGTCGAGGTAGGCGCGTCCGCGCTCGATCGCGTCGGCGAGGTTCACCTCGCGCGCGCGGTCCCTGCCGCGCAGGAACGCGTCGGTGCGGGCGTTGAGCGCGAACGGCACGCCCTCCGCCTCGGCGGCGGCCACGGCGGCCTCGACCATGGCGACCGACTCGGCGAGCGGCCTGAGCTCGTCTTCGAGGTTGGCGCCGGCGACGCCGACTCCGATGGCGCGGCGGATCGTCTCGCCGGGGTCGCCGTAGCCCGCCTCGAGGTCGGCGCTCACCGGCACGTCGACGGCGTTCGCGATGCGGCCGACCATGTCGAGCATGAGGTCGACGGGGATCTGCTCGCCGTCGGGGTACCCGAACGTCGCGGCGATCGAGTGGCTCGCCGTCGCGATCGCGCGGGTCTGGGGCAGGGCGGCGATGGCGCGAGCGCTCACGACGTCCCAGACGTTCACGACCTGGAGGAGTTCGGGGGCGGCGTGCAGGCGACGCAGTTCGGCCGCGGTGTCAGCGAGGGTCATGGGCTTCAGCCTATGGCTCTCCTCAGCTCGCGAGGGCGCCGGCGAGTCCGCCGAGGAGGCGCTCGACGTCGGCGGCATCCGTGTAGGGCGCGAGTCCCACACGCAGTCCGCCCGCGTCGCCGAGACCGAGGCGCCGCGAGGCCTCGATCGCGTAGAAGCTGCTCGACGGGGCGAGCACCCGGCCCGCGGCGAGCGACCTCGACACGTCGGATGCCGCGTGCCCCGCGAATGTCGCGAGCAGCGTGGGGGTGCGCCGCGCCGCGCGCGACCAGACGGTCACGCCCCCAAACGCGGCGATCCCCTCCTCGAGCCGCGCGCGCAGGCCGGCCTCGTGCTCGTGCAGCGCGGCGTACGACGCCACGAGTCGATCACGACGCGACGAACCCGCGCCCGCGGCATCCGAATCGAGTCCCGCGAGCACGTCGACCGCGGCGGTCACGCCCGCGAGCAGTTCGTAGGGGAGCGTGCCGAACTCGAAGCGCTCGGGCACCACGTTCGTCGCGGGCAGCAGCTTGTCGGGCATGATCGTCTCGAGCAGGTCGGGCCGAGCGGCGAGCACGCCGCAGTGCGGTCCGAGGAACTTGTACGGCGAGCACACGAAGAAGTCGCTGCCGAGTTCGGCGACATCAGGCAGCTCGTGGGCGGTGTAGTGCACGCCGTCGACGAACACGAGCGCGCCGACCTGGTGCGCGGCGGCCGCGATCGCCGGCACGTCGGGGATGGTGCCGATGAGGTTCGACGCGGCGGTCACGGCGACGAGTCGGGTGCGTTCCGAGAGCAGGGCGGTCACGGCATCCGTCGACAGCTCGCCCGTCTCGGGATCGAAATCGGCCCACCGCACCGTGGCGCCCACATGCGCGGCCGCCTGCACCCACGGACGCACGTTCGCGTCGTGGTCGAGCCGTGTCACGACCACCTCGTCGCCCGCGCCCCAGTCGCCGGACAGGTGCCGCGAGAAGTCGTACACGAGCTGCGTGGCGCTGCGCCCGTGCACGATGCCACCCGGGTGCGCGCCGAGCAGGTCGGCCGCCGCCAGCCGGAAGCCGTGAACGGCGGCCTCGGCCCGCACCTCGGACTCGCCGACGGCGCCCCGGTTCGACAGCGGACCGGTGAGCACGGATGCCACGGCGTCGCCCACCGCCCGCGGCGTCTGCGTTCCGCCGGGGCCGTCGAAATGCGCCCATCCGCTCTCCAGCGAGGGGAACAGCGAGCGGATGCGGGCGATGTCGTAGGCCATGGGACGAGAGCCTACTTCGGCCCGCACACGGGGGCGGTGACCGCCCGGGGGCGGACGCATACGATGGGTCGATGCGCCGCTTCCCCTCGACCAACCGCCTGCTCGGCGCCATGCTGCTCACCGGGAGCCTCGCGTTGACGGGGTGCGTCTCGACGACGGGGCCCGCACCGGGCGTGCCGCAGACGAGCGAGGCCGTCGGCAGCTCCGGTGACGAGGATTTGCTGCGGCTCATCCGCCCGTCGTTCATCGATGAGCACGACCGGGTCGCGGTGGCCGTGATCGAGGGCGACGAGGTGCGCACGGCGTTCATGGGCGCCGACGAGTCCACGACGTTCGAGATCGGCTCCATCACGAAGGTGTTCACGGGCGAGCGGCTCGCGCAGGCGATCGAGCGAGGCGAGGTGAACGCCGACGACCCCGTGGGGCAGTACCTCGATCTCGGCGATGCGCCCGTGGCATCCGCGACCCTTCGAGACCTCGCGGCGCACCGGTCGGGCCTGGCAACCTTCCCCTCCGACCCCGAATTCGTCGAGCGGGTCACGGCCGACTACGAGGCGGGGCGCGACCCGTTCGACGAGAGTCTCGAGGAGGTGCTCGCCGCAGCCGGCGGAATGGAACTCGCCGCTCCGAGCACGTTCTCGTACAGCAACATGGGCGCCACTCTGGTCGGCCATGCGGTGGCCGCGGCGGCCGGAACCGACTATCCCGCCCTCGTGTCCGAGCGCCTGCTCGACCCGCTCGGACTCGACGGCGCCTCGCTGCCGCTCGACGATTCTGCGGTTCCCGGCGGACATGCGGGGGGCACCGATTCCGAGGGAGATCCGGTCGAACCGTCGACGCTCGCCGCGTACGCGCCGGCGGGCGGCATCCACGCGACCGTCGGCGACCTGGTGACCTTCGCGCAGGCCGTGCTCGACGGGCCGCTCACGGACAGCGCCGCGCAGACCGGAACCATCGAGGTGGGCGACGGCTCGACGATCGGGTACTTCTGGAACGTCCGCGAACAGGGCGGCAGCCGCATCGTGTGGCACAACGGCATGACCCTCGGGTTCGCGAGCGTGATGCTCATCGACACGACGAACGGCACCGCCGCGATCGTGCTCGCGAACCAGAGCGAGCCGGTCGACGACGTCGGCGCGACGCTCCTCGCACGCCTCGACTGAGCGGCGCCGCGCCGCCCCGGCTCGCCACGACTAGCATGCAGTCATGGGCGAGGTGGGCGCCGAGGCATCCGGAGCATCCGAGGCATCCGGGGCGGAGGCGACGCCGGCCGAGCGGCGCCGTCTCTCGTTCACGACGATGCTCGACGGGTTCTTCTTCGTGTTCGCGGGCGTCGCGTCGGTGTGGCTCGCGTGGCTCGTGCTCAGCCAGTCGTTCGAGTTCGGCTGGTTCGGCATCGCGTTCTTCGTGGCGTTCTGGCTCGTGCTCGCCTACCTCGTGCTGCCCCGGTTGCACCGCATCCTCACCGCGATCTACGTCCCCGAGTACTTCATCGGGCGGGCGCGCACGAGCGACGGCCTGCTCGGCGATCCCGTGAACCTGGCGCTCGACGGGAGCGAGGCATCCGTGCACGCCGCCATGCGCGCCGCCGGCTGGACGCGCGCCGACGACGTCACGCTCGCCTCGAGCTGGCGCATCGTCACCTCGACCGTCACTCGCCGCAGCTACGACGAGGCGCCGGTCAGCCCGCTGTTCCTGTTCCACCGCCAGCAGGACTTCGCCTACCAGCAGGAGGTCGAGGGCTATCCCGCGCGCCGCCACCACGTGCGGTTCTGGCAGACGCCCGAGGGGTGGCTGCTGCCCGGCGGGCGCCGCGTCGACTGGCTCGCGGCGGGCACGTTCGACCGCAGCGTGGGCTTCTCGCTCTTCACCCTGCAGGTGACGCACAAGATCGACGCCGACATCGACGTCGAACGCGACCACATCGTCGCGACCGTGCTCGGGTCGAACCCTGCGGCGCGCGTGGAGGTGCTGCGCGACTTCTCCACCGGATACCACTCGCGCAACGGCGGCGGCGACACGATCCGGACCGACGGGGACCTGCCGGTCATCGACGTGAGCGACGTGCCGGTGGGTGCGCTCGAGGCCGCGATCGAGGCCGACGCGAGCGAGGCCGCGAGATGAGCGGCGCCGACGGCCGGCGCGCGCCCGTCGAGAAGCGACCCGCCTTCGAGTCGCCCGCGGTGCTCGCGACCCCCGTGACGCCGCCGCCCTCGATGCGTCGCCCGGCCGCGACCGCCTTCGGAGCCGGACTCGTGGTGGCGCGCGTCGTCGCCGGCGTGGTGTGGCTCGTCGCGCTGGGGGTGCGGTGGGACGAGGTCGTGCGCGAACAGGTCGACCTCGTGCTCGAGCCGGGCACCGACGTCGCGGCGGCGTCGGCCGTCGTGCTCGCCGTCCTGCTCGCCGCCGGCGGGATCGTGCTCGCCGCCGAACTCCTGCTCGCCGTGCTCATCTGGTTCGGCAGCAACTGGGCGCGTATCGCCGTGATGTGCTTCGCGACGATCAGCATCGTGGTCGCGTGGGTCGACTCGGTGACCGGCACGACCGAGATCACGCTGCGTACGACCTTCATCACCCTGGCGCTCGACATCCTCGTGCTACTCGCGCTGTCGAGCCGCAACGCCCGGGCCTACGCGCGACGGCCGCGGCAGCGGGTCGTCCTGCACCGGCGCTGGGCCGGCGACCGGGTCGTTCGGCGGCGTCGCGGCTGAACGCCTGAACGCCTGAAGTCCGGAACGGGACCTGGGTCCATGGCGGCGGGCCCGGCGCGTCTGCGAGAGTGCCGGAGTGACCCGCATGCCCCGCTCGACGGCCGTCCCGCCCGCACTCCTCGTCGGTCTCCTGCTCGCGGGCTGCACCGCTGGGCCCACGGATGCCTCGGCGCCGGCCGACACGCCGACGGCCGCGCCGTCCGCGCCCGCGAGCAGCGTCGGCGACGACACCCGCCCCGGCGCCGTGCGCGACGTGATCGCGGAGGCGATGGACCGGTGGAGCCTGCGGGCCGTGATCGTGCGCGTGCAGGACGGCGACGACGTGGTGATCGAGGAGGCGTTCGGCGAGTCCATGACGGGCGTGCCCGCGACCACCGGGATGCACTTCCGAAGCGGCGCGATGTCCATCCCCCAGATGTCGACCGTCCTCCTGCAGCTCGCCGAGGAGGGTGAGGTCGAGCTCGACGACCCGATCGCCGAGTGGCTCCCCGACGTGCCGAACGCCGACCGGGTGACGCTCGGCCAGCTCGCGCAGATGACCTCCGGGTACGCCGACTACCTCTGGAGCGACGAGCTCATCGCCGAGATGCTCGCGGATCCGTTCCGCGAGTGGTCGCCCGAGGAGTTGTATCCGTTCGGGACATCCCGGCCGCTGCTCTACGAGCCCGGCACGAACTGGAACTACGCGCACACCGACTACCTCCTGCTGGGGCTCGCGCTCGAGGAGATCACGGGGACCCCGGTCGACGAACTGCTCGCCGAGCGGGTCCTCGAGCCGCTCGGGCTGGAGGAGACCGCGGCACCCGGCACCCCGGAGATCGCGGAGCCGGTGCTGCACGCCTACACCTCCGAGCGACGCACGCCCTTGGGCGTCCCGCCCGGGACGCGGTTCATCGAGGATTCGACCTTCTGGAACCCGTCGTGGACCCTCGCCCGCGGATCGATGCAGTACACCGATGTCGCCGACGCGGCCGCCCTGATCCGTGCAGTCGGGCGCGGCGACCTGCTCGACGACGAGTCCCACGACCTGCAAGTCGCACCGACCCTGCGCGGCGCCACGAGCGAGGTCGAGGGCTGCGTTCGCGGGTGCCTCGTCCAGGACGAGGCGTACACGTACGGCTACGGCATCGTGCTCACGGGCGACTGGATCATGCAGAACCCGGCGTTCTTCGGATACGCCGCCGCCGCCGGACACCAGGCCGACGACGACCTGACCGTCTCCGTCGCCGTCACGTACCTCGAGGACGCCTTCGCCGAGGACGGCAGCGTTCCGAACCGGGCGACCTCGCTGTTCCGCGAACTCGCGATCGCGATCGCTCCCGACCGGATGCCGCCGGGTCGCGGCTGACCGAGGTCCCTCGGCGCGTCAGGCGGCGCGCAGCCAATGGTCGGCGACGAGCTCGCCGGCGAGCACCTCGGTGAGCGCCGCGACCGAGTCGTCGCCGTCGCCGGCGAACCGCAGCGTGAGCTCGGCACCGGGCAGGTCGCGTCCGACCGCGGCGAACCGCGAGCCGCGGGCGGCCATCCACTCGAGCGCCTGCGCGTCCCACGCCGAGCCGGCGTACACGAGCGCGCGATAGTCCTGCGTCTTGGTGAGGTACACGTCGACGTGCGACCAGTCGCCGGTCTCCGAGGCGTAGGCCGCCCGGCGCGGCACCTCGCGCAGCATGAGGGCCGCCTGCTGCGCGCTCGACGCGCGCTCGGCGGGCGCGAGGGTCCAGGTGCCCATGGGCGCGGCGAGCAGGTCGGCCAGCGGGGCGAGCCAGTCGGCGGATGTCGCGAGCAGCTCGTCGTTCGCCGCGGCGGCCGACCGCGTGGCATCCGCATCGAATCGCGCGGCCGGCTCGGTGCCGAGGAGCTCGGCGAGCACCGCGTCGAGCACGGGGAACGTGGCCCGGAACGTGCGGCAGGCGACCCCGGATGCCTCGACGCCGGCGCCGAGCGGCACCAACACGTCGGCCAGCCGCGCGAGTTCGGACGCCGGCCGGTTCGTCACGGCGACGAGCCGGCCGGTGCCGCGGTACCGTTCGACGGCGCGGAGCACCTCGGCGCTGCCGCCGGTCGCCGAGACGGCGACGACCGCGAGGTCGGGCGTGGCGGGCGGCAGCAGCTCGGTGCTCGCGAGCTCGACCACGACGTTCGCGCCGACCGCACGGTAGCGCCGGGCGACCACGTCGGCGGCGTAGCGGCTCGATCCCATGCCGAGCACGAGCACGCGCGACGCGCCGAGGGTGGGGAGCCGCTCGAGTCCGGGCAGGCCGGCCCTGAGCGCGTCGGCGAGCGCCGCGAGCGTCTCGGGGATCAGTTCGAGGTCGGCGCGAAAGGCGGCGGTGTCCACGGTTCCTCCGGGTGGTCGTTCGACGAGGGATGACGGTACGTGATCGCCGCGTCGGGCGCATAGCGCCACACCGGCAGGAAGCGGTCGGCGTAGTGCAGCTCGGCGACGAGCTGCTCGGCCTCGAACCCGGGCAGGAGGCCCGGGTCGAAGAGCTCCGCCCGGCCGAGCGCCGCGCGGTACGCGTCGAGCAGCTCGGTGCGGGCGCGATCGGCCCAGTCGAACGCGCGGGTGTCGACCCGGCCGGCTCGCTTCTGCGCGACGGCGGCGACGAGGTCGAGCGACACGAGCAGGTGCGCGATGTCGCGGGCCGCGGCATCCGGTCGCTCCCGCTCGTCGGGCGAGAGCTGGGGGTCGCCGTCGAAGTCGATGATCGTGTAGCGACGGCTGCCCGCGGGTGCGGGCGAGGCGAGCACCTGGCCGACGTGCAGGTCGCCGTGGATGGGGAACTCGAATCCGGGCCGGGTCTCGCCGAGCGAGCGGATGTCGCGCTCGAGCGACGTGCGGCGATTCCGGAGCCGTGCGCCCGACGGCCCCTCGGCCGCGGTCACTGCACTGCGCAGGGCACCGGCCGCTCGCGTGAGGCGGCGGCCCGCGGCATCCGTGCCCGCCTGTCGCGCGTCGGTGCCGAGCGCGTCGTGGACGTGGGCGACCCGCGTGCCGAGGATCGCCGGCCAGTCGGGGTCCGCCTCGCCGCCGAGCACGGCGACCACGTCGTCGACCGCCCAGGTCCAGCCGTCCTCGGCGCCCGGCAGGTATTCGGTGACGATCGCGAGCGTCGAGGTGCCGAGTCGCGGATGCCGCCATTCGACGCGGCCCTTCAGGCGGGCGACGTCGTCGGAACCGGCCTCGGCGAGCCGCTGCAGCAGCCTGGCTGCGCGGTCGGCCGCCGCCCAGCGCCCGACGAGCTTCACGACGAAGCGCCCGTCGACGACGACCGAGGTGTTGGTCTGGTCGACGGCGATGGCCTGTTCTCCGGCACCGGCGGCCAGGTCGTCGACGACCCGCCGCGCGAGCGCCAGCGCGACGCCGTCGCCGGCAGCCGGAGCGCCACCGTCCACGAGGATCCGACCGTCGGGGTCGACGGCCAGCACCCGGTCGGCGATGCTCGGCCGTTCGCCCTCGATTTCGGAGTTCATTGAATTCGGATTGTAACTATTGGGAAAACTCGCCGCCAGTATGTCCGGTCATCCATTGCGGTTCCTTCATTCGTGGTGCAACAATCGCTCAACCCGTTCCGAGTGCCCCAGGAGGACCACATGCCCACCACGCGACGGATCGCCGCGGCCGCGGCCGGCACGATCGCCCTCGCCCTCGCCGCTACTTCGTGCTCCACCGGTGGCGGTGGCGATGTCGACCCGAACGCCGACATCAGCGAGCAGACCCTCACCGTCTCGATCTGGGCGGACTACTACCCCGAGGATCTCGCCGAACAGTTCGAGGAGGCGACCGGCGTCAAGACGACGATCGTCAACCACACCACCAACGAGGACATCGTCGCCAAGCTCACCGCGAGCGCCGACCCCGGCATCGACGTGGCCTTCGTCTCGGGCCAGTACGCCCAGGCCCTGGGCGAGCAGGGGATCCTCGCCGAGCTCGACAAGTCGCTCATCCCCAACGAGGAGAACCTCTACCCCGAGGCGCTCGAGCTCGACTACGACCCGGGCAACGTCTACTCAGAGCCCTACGCGTGGGGCACGACGGGTCTCTGCTACCGGCCCGACCTCACGGGCTTCGAGCCGACGTCGTGGAACGACCTGCTGAACCCGAAGCCCGAGCTCGTGGGCAAGACCACGATGCTCTCGACCGACCGCTGGCTCGCGATGCCCGCCCTGAAGACGATGGGCTACTCGCTGAACACCACCGACGACGCCGAGCTCGAGGAGGCCAAGACGCAGCTCATCGAGACGAAGTCGACGCTCCTCGCCTACGACGACACGACCTTCTACTCCAAGCTCGTCTCGGGCGAGGCCGCGATGGTCGAGGCGTGGGACGGCTGGTGCAACTACGGCATCGCCGAGGACCCGTCGATCGGCTTCGTCATCCCCGAGGAGGGCTCCGACCTGTGGGTCGACACCATGACGGTGCTCGAGTCGTCGGAGAACAAGGAGGCCGCGATGGCCTTCATCGACTTCATCCTCGACCCCGAGATCCAGACCTGGGTGGCCGAGAACATCCTCTACAAGGTGCCGAACCAGGCCGCCATGGAGGCGCTCGACCCGGCGCTCATCGAGTCGTACCCGACCCTCGGCATCACGGTCGACGAACTCTTCGAGCAGGAGGTGATCGTCGACCTCGGCGACGACACCGTGAAGTACGTCGACCTCAACGCCGAAGTGCTGGCCACCAACTGACGCCGTGACCTCGACGCTCGACCGGGACGCCCCCGCCGCACCGCCGACGCGCGTGCGGCGGGGGCTCGCCCCGCTGCCCTTCCTCGCGCCGGGCATGCTCTTCCTCATCGTCTTCATGGCGATCCCGGTGGGGCTGCTCGCGTTCTACACGTTCTTCCGGCGGGGTCGCTTCGGCGGCATCGTGTTCGAGTTCACGCTCGACAACTGGGTGAAGCTGTTCGAGCCGCTCTACGTCGGCGTCATCCTGCAGTCCATCGGGCTGGCGCTCGTCGTCACGCTGCTCGCGCTCGCCATCGGCTACCCGATGGCCTATGCCATCGCCGGACTCTCGCCGAAGTGGCGGACCGTCGCGCTCGTGGCGATCGTGCTGCCGTTCTGGACCAACTTCCTCATTCGCACCTACGCCTGGATCCTCCTGCTCAACAACGCCGGCTGGGTCAACCAGTGGCTGCAGGGCCTCGGCATCACCGACGAGCCGATCAGCATGCTCTACACGCCGCAGGCGATCGTGGTGGGCCTGCTCTACATGTACCTGCCGCTCATGGTGCTGCCGCTCTACGCGTCGCTGCAGCAGCTCGATCCCGCACTCCGCGAGGCGGCCACGAACCTCGGCGCGACGCCGTGGCGGGCGTTCCGCACGGTGACGCTGCCCCTGTCGCTGCCGGGTGCCCTCACCGGATGCATCTTCGTGTTCGTTCCGGCGATGTCGAACTTCGTGATCCCCGAGCTCATCGGCGGCGGCAAGACGATCATGGTCGGCAACCTGGTGCGCGACCAGTTCTTCGAGGCCCGCGACTGGCCGTTCGGCGCGACCCTCGCCCTGCTCCTGACGATCCTGCTCGTGCTGGTGATCCTCGCCCAGTCCGCGGTGTCGCGCCGCCTCACGGAGGGACCGCGCCGTGGCTGACCCGACCGCCCCGGCCGCAACGGCGGCCCCGACGACCACCGCGATGCGCGAGCTCGACCCCGACGCGCGCCCGCGCGCGGTGCGGAGGCCCCGGGGCATCCTGGTGCCGCTGTGGCTCGGCTACGTGTTCCTGTACCTGCCGATCCTCATCGTCGTGGTGATGAGCTTCAACGACTCGTCGAACCTGTTCGTGTGGCGCGGCTTCTCGCTGCGCTGGTACCCCGAGCTCTTCGAGAACCGCGAGATCATGCAGGGGCTCGTGAACACGCTCATCGTCGCGACGGGCGCCACCGCCATCGCGACCGTGCTCGGCACACTCCTCGCCTACGGCATCCAGCACTACACGCGCGGCGGGCTCGTGCGGGCGTTCGCGATCGCCCCGGCGATCCTGCCCGACCTGCTGCTCGGCATCGGCCTGCTGACGTTCTTCTCGCTGCTGACGGTGACGCTCGGCCTGCACTCGGTGATCCTGGCGCACGCGGTGTTCGCCACGGCGTTCGTCACGGCCATCGTGCTCGCCCGCATGGCGAACCTCGACCCGAGCCTCGAGGAGGCCTCGCGCGATCTCGGCGCGGGGCCCGTGCGCACGTTCGTGCGCGTGACGCTGCCCCAGCTCGCCCCCGGCATCGTCGCGGGGGCGCTCCTCGCGTTCACGCTGTCGCTCGACGAGTTCGTGATCGCCTTCTTCACCACGGCGCCCACGCAGCCCACCCTCCCGATCGTCATCTACTCGATGGTGCGCTTCGGCGTCACGCCCGAGGTGAACGCCCTCGCCAGCCTCCTCCTGCTCGTGAGCATCGTCACGGTGATCGCGGCGCAACGACTGACCCGACTGACAGGAACCCCGAAGTGAGCACCGCACCCCTCCTCCGCGTCGACGGCGTCCGCGCCGTCTACGGCGACACGGTCGCCCTGCACGGCGTCTCGCTCGACATCGCCGACAACGAGTTCTTCGCCCTGCTCGGCCCCTCGGGCTGCGGCAAGACGACGCTCCTGCGTTCGATCGCGGGCTTCGAGACGCCCGAGTCGGGCCGCATCGAGGTCGACGGGCGCGACCTGCTCGGGATGCCGCCGCACAAGCGGCCCGTGAACATGATGTTCCAGAGCTATGCCCTCTTCCCGCACCTCAGCGTCGAGCGCAACATCGCCTACGGCCTCGAGGCCGAGGGGCTGCCGAGAGCCGAGGTGCGGCGCCGGGTCGGCGAGGTCATGGAGGTCGTCGGCCTCGGGCACCTCGGCCGCCGTCGCCCCGCCCAGCTCTCGGGGGGACAGCGGCAGCGCGTCGCGCTCGCGCGCGCGATCGTGAAGCGACCGCGGCTCCTGCTGCTCGACGAGCCGCTCTCGGCACTCGACCGGCAGGTGCGCGCCTCGATGCAGCTCGAGTTGAAGCGCCTGCAGCACGAGGTCGGGCTCACGTTCGTGGTCGTCACGCACGACCAGGAGGAGGCCATGTCGATGGCCGACCGCATCGCGGTGCTCCGAGAGGGCCACCTCGAGCAGCTCGCGACGCCGCAGGAGCTCTATGCGAACCCGGCGACCCGGTTCGTGGCCTCGTTCATCGGCACGGCCAACCTCCTCGACGGCTCGGCCACGACCGCGGGCGTCGAGGTGCCCGGTGTCGGCGCCGTGGCGGGGACGCACCGGTTCGCCGCCGGGGCGCCGGCCACCGCCGTCGTGCGTCCCGAGGACGTCGAGCTGTCACCGGATGCCGCGACCGCGTCGTTGCGCGGCACCGTGGTCGACACGTACTTCCTGGGCGGCGCCTCGACCATCTCGGTGGAGGTGCCCGGCGTCGCCTCGCCCATCCTCGCGAGCGTGCACGGCGCGAGCCGGCTGGCCCGCGGCGACGTCGTCGGCGTGCGGTTCGGACGCGCGGCCGTGGTCGCACACGACGTACCCGCGGCATCCGCTGCCGAGTCGGACGCGACGGACGCGACCGCGGGCGCTGCGGGCGCTGCGGGCGCGCCTCAGGAGGAGGTCAGCGCGTGACCGGTCGCGACCCGCGCGAACGACACGATGAGCTCGAGGGCGGCGTCGTGGTCGATCGTGGGGTGCTGGGCGATGATGCGGTATCCGTAGGCGTCCTCGAGGGCGACGAGGTTTCGCGCGACGACCAGCGAGGGCTGCGTGAGCGAGAAGATGCCGCGCGCGGCGCCCTGCTCCAGCACGACCTGGTACATGCCCACCTGGCGGTCGTAGAGGGTCGTCAGCAGCGACGCCATGAGCGGGTTGCGGCCGGCCGAGCCGCCGAGCTCGCACAGCAGGCGCACCTCGGTGTCGTCCGGGCCGCTGGGCAGGCCCGACTCGGCGAGGGCGAGCAGTCGCGTGACCGGGTCGTCGGGAAGCTCCTCGAGCATGCGCACCCGACCCTCGTAGAAGCGCTCCATGCCCGCGCGGTTCGCCTCGAACATCAGCTCGTCGATGTCGGGGTAGTAGTAGAGCACCGCCCCCGACGTGAGACCGGCCTCCTCGGCCACGCGGTTCAGGCGTGCGCCGTCGGGCCCGTGCGCCGCGATCGCCCGTTGCGCCGCCGCGACCAGCTGGCTGCGACGTTCCTCCTGCCGCTTCGGCCTGGCCATACCGCTCCTCCCAGCAGACGGATTGTCTGCACCGTCGGTCAATATTAGGGCGAATCGACTTGATTTCACACACTCCTTGACATCACCAGTTCATTCCATCAGCATTCAAGAAATTCACGAACGGAGTCGCCATGAACGATGAGCGCCGCACCTTCCTGTTCATGCCCGAGAGCGCGTACGGTCCGACGAACAACTGCATCGGCATCGGCCACGAGCTCGCCAGGCGCGGGCACCGCGTGGTGTTCGCCGCCGAGCGCTCCTGGGAGGGCAAGCTCACCGCCCTCGGCTTCGAGGAGGACCTCGTCGACCTCGCGCCCGCCCCCGAGGGCGACGACGAGCAGGACGCCGGGCAGTTCTGGAAGGACTACATCAAGGAGGTCGCACCGGAGTTCCGGAAGACCACCGCGGAGCAGCTCGAGACGGTGACCAAGCCCATCTGGGAGGCCCTCATCGACGGGGCGAAGTACTGCGAGCCCCAGCTGAAGCAGATCATCGAGCGGGTGCGGCCCGACGTCATCATCGAGGACAACGTGCTCACCTTCCCGGCACTCGTGACGGCCGGCGTGCCGTTCGTGCGCATCGTCTCGTGCAACCCGCTCGAGGTGCCGGGCGACGACATCGCCCCCGTGTTCTCCGGCCTCGCCGAGGACGACCGCGAGGGCTGGGCGTCGTTCCGTGCCGAGTACGACCGCACCCACCGACCGCTCTGGGAGTCGTTCGACGCGTGGGTGCAGGAGCAGGGCGCCTCGGCGTTGCCCGACCTCGAGTTCATCCACCAGGGCGACGAGAATCTCTACGTCTACCCCGAGGTGCTCGACTACACCGACCGCCGCCCGCTCGGCGCGAACTGGCACCGGCTCGACTCCTCGGTGCGCGAGACCGAGCAGGCGCCCGCCGACCTGCCCGCGTCGTTCACCGACGGCAGCCGCCCGCTCGTCTACTTCAGCCTCGGTTCGCTCGGCTCCGCCGACGTCGAGCTCATGCGCCGGGTCATCGCAGTGCTCGCCGACCAGCCGATCAACGTCATCGTGTCCAAGGGCCCACTGCACGACGAGATCGAACTCGCCGACAACATGTGGGGCGCGGAGTTCCTGCCGCAGACGAAGATCCTGCCGCTCGTCGACCTCGTGATCACCCACGGCGGCAACAACACCACGACCGAGGCGCTGCACTTCGGCAAGCCCATGATCCTGCTGCCGCTGTTCTGGGACCAGTACGACAACGCGCAGCGGGTGCACGAGCGCGGTTTCGGCATCCGCCTCGACACCTACCGGTTCACGCCGGAGCAGTTCCAGGGCGCCGTGCGCACGCTGCTCGACGACACGGCGCTGCGCGAGCGCATCGCCGCCGTCGGCGCCGACATCCGCTCGCGTGCCGGCCTGGCGACCGCGGCCGACGTCATCGAGCGGGTCGGCGCGCGGGAGCGCGTGTGAGCACGGGCTCCTCCACGGCCGGCACGGATGCCGCGGCGCACGCGCTCCGCGACGCGGCTCCCGCCCCCTACTGGATGGATCGACCCGACGCGCCCGGCCCGAGGCCGCGCCTCGAGGGACCGGTCGACGCCGACCTCGTGGTCATCGGTGCGGGGTTCACCGGGCTGTGGACCGCGTGGCGGGCGCTCGAGCGCGACCCCGCTCGTTCGGTGGTCGTGCTCGAGGCCGAGCGCGTCGCCTTCGGTGCGACGGGCCGCAACGGCGGCTTCGTCGCGTCGTCGCTGACGCACGGACTCACGCACGGCACGCACGTCTGGCCCGACCAGGTCGGCGCGCTGCACGAGGAGGGCGAACGCAACCTCGCCGACCTCGTCGCGACGATCGAGGCGGCCGGCATCGACTGCGACCTGCGACGGTCGGGCAAGACGACGATCGCCGTCGAGGAGTGGCAACTGGCGGGACTGCGCGACGCGCAGCGCCTCGGCGAACGGCACGGCGTGGCGCTCGAGCTGCAGTCGCGCGACGAGCTGCAGGCCGACGTGCACTCGCCCACCTACCTGGGTGGGCTCCGCGATCGCACGGGCACGGTGCTCGTCGACCCGGCCCGCCTCGCCTGGGGCATGGCCGCGGAGCTCGAGCGTCGCGGCGTGCGCGTGTACGAGGCATCCGCCGCCACCGGGCTCCGCCGACAGGGCGCGGGCGTGCGCGTCTCGACGCGGACCGGGCACGTCGACGCTCGCGATGTCGTGATCGCGACGGCCGCCTACCCGGCGCCGCTCCGGCGGCTCGGCAACTACCTCATGCCGCTCTACGACCACGTGCTCATGACCGAGCCGCTCACCGAGGCGCAGCGGGCCTCGATCGGCTGGGCCGAGGGGCAGGGGCTCACCGATGCGGGCAACCAGTTCCACTACTACCGGCCCACGGCCGACGGGCGCATCCTGTTCGGCGGCTGGGACGCCGTGTACTACTTCGGCGGTCGCGTGGACTCGAGGCTGGAGCAGCGCGACAGCTCGCACGGGCTGCTCGCCCGCCACTTCTTCGAGACCTTCCCGCAGCTCGCGGGCCTCGGCTTCACGCACCGCTGGGCCGGCCCGATCGACTCGACCACCCGGTTCACGGCGGCCTACGGCACGGCGCTCGGCGGTCGGGTGGCGTACGCGGTCGGGCACACCGGGCTCGGCGTGGGCGCGTCGAGGTTCTCGGCGGATGTCGCGCTCGACCTGCTCGCGGGCGAGCCCACGTCGCGGCTCCGCTACGACATCGTGCGCCGCCGGCCGTTCCCCATTCCGCCCGAGCCGTTCCGCAACCCGATCGTGCAGTTCACGCGGCGCTCGATCCTCGCCGCCGACGCGCACGAGGGCCGGCGCAACCTGTGGCTGCGCACGCTCGACCGCTTCGGCCTCGGCTTCAACTCGTGAAGGACCACCACATGACCACCGGCACGTTCATCGGCGAGTACCGCCCCGGCACGGGCGGCGACGCCGTGATCACCAACCCGGCCACCGAGCAGGAGGTCGCGGCGTTCACCTCGTCGGGGATCGCCGACGTCGAGGAGGCCGCGGCAGCGGCACGCGCCGCGCAACCCGAGTGGGCCGCGAAGACGCCGGGGGAGCGCTCGCTCGCGCTGCTCCGCCTCGCCGACGCGATCGAGGCCGACGGCGAGCACCTCGCGAAGCTCGAGGTCGAGGACTCGGGCAAGCCCTGGACCACGGCGTTCGACGGCGAGCTGCCCTTCGGCGTCGACAACCTGCGCTTCTTCGCGGGCGCGGCGCGATCGCTCGACGGCACCGGGGCGGGATCGTTCTCGAACGGCTACACGTCGATCCTCACGCGCCGCCCCGTCGGCGTCGTCGCCGGCATCACGCCATGGAACTTCCCGCTCATCATGGCGATCTGGAAGGCCGGGCCCGCGCTCGCCGCGGGCAACGCGGTCATCGTGAAGCCGGCCCCGGCGACCCCGCGCACGACGCTGCGGCTCGCCGAGCTCGCGATCGAGGCGGGCCTGCCCGCCGGGCTGTTCAACGTCGTCACCGGGGGTGCGGAGGTCGGACAGGCCCTCGTCACGCATCGCGAGGTCGACATGGTGAGCGTCACCGGGTCGACCGAGACCGGCAAGGCCGTCATGCGCGGCGCCGTCGAGGGCGTGAAGCGCGTGCACCTCGAACTCGGCGGCAAGGCGCCCGTGATCGTGTTCCGCGACGCCGACCTCGGTGCGATGGCGCACGCGGTCGCACTCGGTGCGACCTACAACACGGGCCAGGACTGCACGGCGGCGACCCGCGTCTATCTCGAGCGATCGGTGTACGACGACGGCGTGGCGGCGCTGCGGGCCGCGCTCGCCGACGTGGTCGCGGGTGACCCGATGGACGCCGACACCCACATCGGACCGCTCGTCTCGCGTGCCCACCGCGACCGCGTCGAGGGCTTCGTGTCGCGGGCCGTGGCCGACGGCGCCGAGGCGCTCGTGGGCGGCCACGCCATCGATCGCGTCGGCTCGTACTATGCGCCGACCCTGCTCGTGGGTGCGGCGCAGTCGTCGGAGATCGTGCAGGGCGAGGTCTTCGGCCCTGTGCTCGTGGCGTTGCCGTTCGACGGCGAGGCCGAGGGCATCGCGCTCGCGAACGACAGCGCGTACGGCCTCGCGTCGTCGGTGTGGACGTCGGATGTCGCCCGCGCCCTGCGCGTGAGCCAGTCGCTCGACGTCGGCGTCACGTGGGTGAACGACCACCTGCCGATCGCGTCCGAGGCGCCGCACGGCGGCGTGAAGGGCTCGGGATTCGGCAAGGACATGTCGATCGAGCCGCTCCTCGACTACTCGGTGACGCGCCACCTCATGATCCGGCACGCGCCGCCGCCCGAGACCACTGGGTTCCGTCCCGCCTGAGCCGCGCGGGGTTCACTCCCACGCGTCGCCGCGGCATCCGCATAGGCTGGGTATCGACCGATGCGCGACCTGCGAGGGAGGACGCCCATGCTGGACTACGACCCCTACGAGGCCCTGCAACGAGCGCGACCGGTCGACACGTTCATGGTGACGAGCGCCGACTTCGAGCAGGGGCGACCGCTCGCGCGGGCGCAGTTGGCGGCGCACGCCGGCGGTGCGGATCGCTCGCCTCAACTCTCGTGGTCCGGATTCCCGGCCGGCACGCGCAGCTTCGTCGTGACCTGCCTCGATCCCGACGCGCCCTCGGCCTCGGGGTGGTGGCACTGGGTCGTCGCGAACATCCCGGTCTCGGTCACGAGCCTCGAGACAGATGCCGGCGCCGCGGGCGGCGCGAAACTCCCGCCCGGCGCGATCATGCTGCGCAACGAGGACGGCGAGGCCGCGTACAGCGGCGGGGGACCGCCGCGCGGCACGGGAGTGCACCGCTACATGTTCGTCGTGCAGGCGCTCGACGTGCCGAGCTTCGACCTCGATCCGGATGCCTCGCCCGCGAGCCTGGGCACCCGGTGCTTCTTCCACGCCCTCGGGCGCGGCATCCTCGTGGGCACGGCGACGCGCGACTGAACGCCGGGCCCGCGGCATCAGCGTTCGACCGGGCCCCGGAGCCGCTCGAGCCCGTCGAGAATGAGGTCCAGGCCGAACGCGAACTCGGGCGAGATCCCGTCCGGGGCATCCATCACCGACTCGGCCATCGCGGCGAGGTTCGGGTGGTCGCCGGCGGGCACGCGCCGCACGAAGCTCGCCGCGACCTGCGGAGCCGTTCCGACCTCGAACGGCCAGGCGGACTCCTGGAGTGCGAACCCATACGTGTAGCTGTCCAGCACCATGATCGAGCGCCGGATGATCGGCATCGAGAAGCCTGCGGCCGCGAGCACGCCGATCGTGGCGTCCAGGTATCGAAGTCGTGCGAGGCCGGCGCTGGGACGTGATTCGATCAGGCCGCCGGCCCAGGGGTGCCGCAGGAGGACCTCGTGCGCCGAGATCGCACTTCGCCGCACGGCCGACTTCCAGTCGACGTCGTCGGCGGGCACCTCGAACTCGCTCACGACGAGGTCGGCCATGCCGTCGAAGATGTCGTCCTTGTTGTCGACGTGCTTGTAGAGCGACATCGCCTCGACGCGCAGCTCCTGGCCGAGCTTCCGCATCGAGACCGACTCGAGCCCGTGGCGGTCGGCAAGCCGGATCGCGGCGCGCAGGACCCGGTCCCGATCGAGCGGCATGCGTCGCGTCACCGTCCGGTCGGGCGGTGTCGGCAGGTCCGTCATCCCGATCGCCTCCACCCTTCCTTGACAAGCTTACGGTGTAAGCATAGCCTCGGACCTGAGTGGCTTACGGTGTAAGCCAAGAACGGCCAGGGAGGCATGGATGTCACTGCAATCGGCGACCGTCGCGGGCGCGCTCTTCATGGGGTTCGCGGCGATCGCGGCCATCTTCGTGCTCGCGATCCGAGCGAAGTCCCCGCTCGTACTCGATCCCCTCATCCGCTTCCAGCGCGCGATCGTGAATCCGCGCCAGCTGCGATCGGCGGGCAGGCCGGGAGCGACTGCATCCGTGATCCGGCACCGCGGCCGCGTCACGGGCCGGCCCTACGAGACACCGGTCGCAGCGGTCGTCGCCGATGACGGGTTCCTGATCCCGCTTCCGTACGGAACGCGCACCCAGTGGCTGAAGAACGTGCTTGCCGGCGGCTCGGCCGTCATCGTCCACGAGGGAGGCACGTTCGCGGTCGACCGGCCGGAGGTCATCGGGATTCCGGCGGCACCCTTCACGGCGAGCGAGCGGCGCATCCACCGCTGGTTCGGCGTCGACCGGTGTCTCCGGGTTCGCCGGGCCGGGTCGGACGGCGCTGGAGCGGGTGCGGACGCGGCGGGCGCCTCGTCGACACCACGTCGAGGGACTCCGCATGTCCGATGAGTCGCGCACCGTCGTCAGGGACTTCCGTCGCGATGACCGCGAGGCGGTCATCGAGGTGATGGTCGCGTCATTCAGGGCCTTCGGGCCGGTGGACCAGGTGGTCGGCACCGACCGCAGAGCCCGCGATCGGAGACGTCGCATGTTCGAGATGTCGCTGGACGAGCGGGGACGGCAGCACGTCATCGTCGCGGAGCGCGCCGGTCGCATCGATGGGGCCCTCACCTACGTCGATTGGCCGGACTGCACGCCCGGCATCCGCGACCGTCTCGGCGCCGTGCGCATCGCGGGTCCGAGACTGCCGACGCTCATCCGCGACTTCCGCAGGGTCGGCACGGCCCACCCCACGACGCCGCATCGACACCTGCCCGCACTGGGTGTGCGGCCCGAGGCGCAGGGCCGGGGTCTCGGCGGTCTCCTGATGGCGGAGTACGTACGACGGTGCGACGAGTCGGGCCTCGAGGGCTACCTGGAGACCATCCGCTGGGCCGACGCATCTCGACGTGCCCAAGAGCGGCTGTACGAGCGCCACGGGTTCTCCGAGGCCGCGGTCGTGCCGATGACGGAGGACTGGTCGATGGTCACCATGACGCGGCCGGCGGCCGGGGCCGCGGGCGTCTGAGCCGATCGACCACCGGTACCCTTGAAATTCCATAACACGCTATATATCGTGTTATGGAATGAGGGGAGCGCACATGGTCGACGACATCGTCGGTCGTCTGGGACATCTCACGCTCGGCACGAGGTTCAAGCGCCTCGGAGAGCGCCTGCAGGCCGAGACGACGAGGTTCATCGAGGCGAGCGGCGTCGCGCTGCCGGCGAGCTGGTTCCCACTGCTCGCGGCGATCGAGCGCGTCGGCCGACTGACCGTCGGCGAACTGGCCGAGGCCGTGGGCGTGAGCCAGCCGGGCGTGACGCGCAGCGTGGCGAGACTCGCCGAACTCGGGCTCATCACGGTCGCGCACGAGTCCGCCGATCGGAGACGCCGCTCGGTGATGCTCACCGACTCGGGGGCGTCGCTCGTGGCGCGGGCGCGTGCCGAGGTCTGGCCCCACGTCGAGGCCGCGGTCGTCGACGCCTGCACCGGGCTCGATGGGCCGCTCCTCGACCAGCTGGCCGCGCTCGAGGCCCGACTCGACGACGAGCCGCTCGACCGGCGCGCCCGACGACTTCGCGATGCGGCGGCAACCGAGGCGGCGGCGTCATGACGCGGCATCCGCTCGACCGGCCGGTGTGGAGCGCGCTCGCGAACCGGCAGCGCGCGTTCTCCCTCGGCGACGACCTCGTCCGACGCCTCGACCCGGCCGTCGGGCCGTTCGCGGCCGTCGGAGCCGACGAGCCCGAGAGCCTCTCGCGTCTCGGCGCCCTCGTCGCCGAGCACGGTCCCGTCGTGCTGCTGCAGCGCGGAGAGATCCCCGTTCCGCCCGGCACGACCGCGCGCCTGCGGGCCGCCGGCGTGCAACTCGTGCTCGATCGGCTCGCCGCGGTGCCGACCACCGCCGACCTCGTGCCACTCGGCGCCGATGACGTCGACGAGATGGTCGCCCTCGCGCGGCTCACCGAGCCGGGGCCGTTCGAGTCGCGCACTCCCGAGCTCGGCGGGTTCCTGGGCATCCGGTCGGAGGGACGACTCGTGGCGATGGCCGGTGAGCGCATGAAGCCCGAGGGCCACACCGAGGTCAGCGGGGTGTGCACGCATCCCGACCACCGCGGTCGCGGGTACGCGGCCATGCTCTCGGCCGCCGTGGCCGACCGCATCGTCGCCCGAGGCGAGACGCCGTTCCTGCACGCCTATGCGGCGAACCGCGCCGCCATCACGCTCTACGAACGGCTCGGGTTCGTGCTGCGCACGCCCGTCGAGGTGCTGGCGCTCGTCGCGAGCTGAGCGCGGCGCCGAGCCTGCGGTTCGCACCTCACTCCTCGCTCCTCGCCCCTCACTCCTCGTCGGGCGCGGGCGAGATCGCCGCACCGAGACGGATGCGGGTGCCGAACGGATCGGTCAGGAGCGACGTCCGCTCGCCCCACGGTTGGTCGAGCGGCTCCTCGGCCACGCTTCCGCCGGCATCGGCGAGCACCTCGGTGACCCGGTCGACGTCGTCGACGTAGAACCACAGCAGCACGTTGCCCGGCGGCAGCGGGGACTCGGCCAGGCCGATGCCGAGCGACGACGACCCGACCGCGAGCGACACGTAGTCGGGATCGCCTTCGGGCGGGAATCGGTACGTCACGACACCCCCGAGCGCGTCGCGGTAGAAGACGAGGGCGGCGCGCATGTCGTCGACCTCGAGAATCGGGAACGCTGACTCGATCATGACCCCTCCTCCAACGGGAGGCTACGCCGCCGGTCGGGATGCCGCTACGGTGGCACTCGTGAGCGACCAGATCTCCGTGAGCGTCGCCGACGGGGTCGGCCACGTCACGCTCGACCGTCCACAGGCGCTCAACGCGCTGAGCTATTCGATGATCCGTGAGCTCACCGTCGTCTTCGAGGGGTGGCGCGACGACGCCGAGGTGGGGCTCGTCGTGCTCGACGGAGCCGGCGAACGCGGCTTCTCGGCCGGCGGCGACGTGCGGGAACTCTACGAGTACATCGTGGGCAGCGACCATGGCGAGGCGCGCGAGTTCTTCCGGTCGGAGTACCGGCTCGACGCGATGATCGCTCGCTATCCGAAGCCCGTCGTGGCGATCATGGACGGCATCACCATGGGCGGCGGTGTCGGCCTCGCCGGCCACGCCGCGATCCGCGTCGTCACGGAGCGGTCGCGGGTGGCCATGCCCGAGACCCGCATCGGGTTCACGCCCGACGTCGGCGGCTCGTGGCTCCTCGCGAGGGCGCCGGGCGAGCTCGGCGTGCACCTCGCGCTGAACTCGCGCACGATGGATGCCGCCGATGCCCTGCACGCGGGCTTCGCCGACTCGTTCGTGCCGTCGGAGCGACTGCCGCACCTGCTCGACGCGCTCGCCGAGCGGGCCGACCCCGGCAGCCCGGCCGAGGTCGTGATGCTCTTCGACGAGACCCCCGGTCCGTCGGCGCTCGCCCTCGCGCGCGACTGGATCGACGCCTGCTACTCGGCGCCGACCATCGGTGAGATCATCGCCCGTCTGCGCGCCTTCGCCGATGGACGGACGGATGCCTCGTCGAGCCGCTTTCCGACGAGCCCGCTCGACCCGGCCGCACGGGCCTACGCGGCGGCCGCGGCGGACGAGCTCGAGACCCTGTCGCCCACGGCGCTCACCGTCACGCTCGAGTCGGTGCGCCGAGCCCGCACCCTGCCGAACCTCGAGGCCGCGCTCGAGCAGGAGTTCCGGCTCGTCGCGTGGTTCCTCGAGCAGCCCGACCTGCGCGAGGGCATCCGTGCGCAGGTCGTCGACAAGGACCGCTCGCCGAAGTGGAACCCGCTCACGCTCGACGGCGTCGACGCAGGGCTCGCGGCTCGCGTGCTCGATACGCAGGTGCACGCCCCGGTCTGGCCCTCGGAGGATTGAGGGGGCGCGCAGCGCCCGTCTCGAAACCCGCGCAGGCCCGTCTCGAGACCCCGCAGCACGCCCGATCGCGTTTCGCAAGCCCTTCGCACGCCCCGGGGCATCCGCACGGCTTTTCGATAGCGTGGGGTCGTGAAGACCCACCACCTGCGTACCCACCGAAGCGATGAGAACCTGTCCCGAGAAGGGCAGCTGGCCTGGCAGCTCGCGGGCGTCGCGACCGACCCCGTCGACGTCGGCGACGACGTCGTCGAGATGGTGATCAACCGCGTCATCGACAACGCGGCGGTCGCGGCCGCGGCGCTCGCACGCAAGCCCGTGGTGTCGGCGCGCAGCCAGGCACTCGCGCATCCGGTCTCGATCGGCGGCGACGGCGCCACGGTCTTCGGAGCGGATGCCGCGCGCCGCACGTCGCCCGAGTGGGCGGCGTGGGCCAACGGCGTGGCCGTGCGTGAGCTGGACTACCACGACACGTTCCTCGCGGCGGAGTACTCGCACCCGGGTGACAACATCCCGCCGATCGTGGCCGTCGCGCAGCACCTGGCCGCGGGTCGTGGCCTCACCGGCCGCGATGTCGTGCGCGGCATCGCGACGGGGTACGAGATCCAGATCGACCTGGTGAAGGCGATCTCGCTGCACGAGCACAAGATCGACCATGTCGCGCACCTCGGGCCGTCGGCGGCGGCCGGCATCGGCACGCTGCTCGGCCTCGACCAGGAGACGATCTTCCAGGCCATCGGCCAGGCACTGCACACCACCACTGCCACGCGGCAGTCGCGCAAGGGGGAGATCTCCAGCTGGAAGGCGCACGCCCCCGCGTTCGCGGGCAAGATGGCCGTCGAGGCGGTCGACCGTGCGATGCGCGGCGAAACCAGCCCGACCCCGATCTACGAGGGCGAGGACGGCGTCATCGCGTGGCTCCTCGGCGGCCCCGAGGCCAACTACGACGTGCCGCTGCCCGAGGAGGGCGAGGCCAAGCGCGCCATCCTCGACTCGTACACGAAGGAGCACTCGGCCGAGTACCAGGCACAGGCGTGGATCGACCTCGCCCGCAAGCTCCACGAGGAGTACCCGCTGATCCTCGACGACCCCGACCGCATCGAGTCGATCACGCTGCACACGTCGCACCACACCCACTACGTGATCGGCTCGGGTGCGAACGATCCGCAGAAGTACGATCCGGATGCCTCGCGTGAGACGCTCGACCACTCCATCCCGTACATCTTCACGGTCGCCCTGCAAGACGGCACCTGGGATCACGAGGCGTCGTACTCGCCCGAGCGCGCGCACCGAGAGGACACCGTCGCGCTCTGGCGCAAGGTGTCGACGGTCGAGGACCCCGAGTGGACGCGCCGCTACCACTCGCTCGACATGGACGAGAAGGCGTTCGGTGGCCGCGTGGTGATCAAGCTGGCCGACGGCGGCGAGATCGTCGACGAGATCGCGGTCGCCGACGCGCACCCGCTCGGCGCCCGTCCGTTCGGACGCGAGCAGTACGTGCAGAAGTTCCGCACCCTGTCGGAGTGGGTGCTCGAGGAGGCCGAGATCGAGCGCTTCCTCGAGCTGGCGCAGCGCCTGCCCGATCTGGGTCCCGACGAGCTCGGCGGCCTCACCATCACGGCGGCGCCCGGGTCGCTCGTCGGAGTCGAGATCCCCACCGGACTCTTCTGACGCGGCTCGCGGGTCGAGGAGGGCGCTTCGCGCCCGTCTCGCAACCCGCCTCCATGACCGCATCGAGAAGTCGCGGATGCACGGTGCGACCCTGCATCCGCGACTTCTCGACGGGAAGGGCGTTCCCGCGGTGCATCGCGCCTCCGGGGGCGGGTCAGGTGGCCGCGGCGCTCCGCAACCCGCGGGCCCGTGCGTCTCGCCCGGCCGAGCCGGGTGCCCGTAGGCTGGGGGAGCGGTCGCGCCGCGGCGGCCGCTCCGTCACGAGGAGCACGATGAGCGATCAGCAGCAGGGGGCAGCCCCGGTCATCTACAAGGGCCTGGCCGGCGTGCCCGTCGACTACACGGCCGTGTCGAAGGTGAACCCCGAGACCAACTCGCTGCTGTACCGCGGCTACCCGGTGCAGGAGCTCGCGGCATCCGTCACCTTCGAGGAGGTCGCGTACCTGCTCTGGTACGGGGAGCTCCCCGACGACACGCAGCTCGCCGAGTTCGAGGATCGCGAGCGTTCGCTCCGGGGCCTCGATCACGAGGTGAAGCGCATCATCGACGAGCTGCCGCTCAGCGCGCACCCGATGGACGTCGTGCGCACGGCCGTGAGCGTGATCGGGGCATCCGACCCCGGCGCCGACGACGCCAGCCCCGAGGCGAACCTCGACAAGGCGATCCGCCTGTTCGCGAAGCTCCCGTCCATCGTCTGCTACGACCAGCGCCGACGGCGCGACCTCGAGTTCGTCGAGCCGCGCGACGACCTCGGGTACTCGGCCAACTTCCTGTGGCAGGCGTTCGGAGAGGCCCCTGAGCTGGCGGTCGTGAACGCCTTCGACGTGTCGATGATCCTGTACGCCGAGCACTCGTTCAACGCATCGACGTTCGCGGCGCGCGTCATCACGTCGACGATGTCCGACCTGTACTCCGCCGTCACGGGCGCGATCGGCGCGCTCAAGGGTCCGCTGCACGGAGGTGCGAACGAGGCCGTCATGCACGCCTTCGCCGAGATCGGCACCGCGGATGCCGCGGCCGCGTGGCTCGACGCGGCGCTCGCCGAGAAGCGCAAGATCATGGGGTTCGGGCACCGCGTGTACAAGAACGGCGACTCCCGCGTGCCGACCATGCGGGACGCGCTCGAGCGGATGGTCGAGCACTACGAGCGTCCCGACCTGATGCGCCTGTACATCGCCCTCGAGGAGGCGATGGCCGAGCGCAAGGGCATCAAGCCGAACCTCGACTATCCGGCGGGCCCGACGTACCACCTCCTGGGCTTCGACACCGAGACGTTCACGCCGCTGTTCGTCGCGAGCCGGGTCACCGGGTGGACGGCGCACATCATGGAGCAGAACGCGGCCAACGCGCTCATCCGGCCCCTCTCGGTCTACAACGGCCCCGACGAACGGCACGTGCCCGTGCGGGGGTGATCCATGGCGCAGGTGCTCCTCGAGATGACGATGACGGTCGACGGATTCATCACGGCGCCGGGCATGAGCCCCGAACATCCGCTCGGCGTCGGCGGGGAGCGCGTGCACGACTGGATCCTCGGCGCCGTCCAGCCGGCGACCGACGGGAGCGGCATCATCCCCGAGCACGGCGGCTCCCCCGCAGGCAGCCCCGAGCACGTCGACCGCTTGATCGCGGCTCGCATCATCAACCGCACCGGTGCGTTCGTGATGGGCCTGCGCACCTTCGAGGCCGGCGAGGCCATGTGGGGCGATCGAACCGTCTTCGCGAGACGCCCCTGCTTCGTCGTCACCGACGCACCGCGGGAGCCGATCGTGCGCGGGCGCTCGCGCTTCGATTTCGTCACCGACGGCGTCGCCGAAGCCGTGCGCCGTGCCACCCTGGTGGCGAGGGCTGCCCCCGTCACCGTGATCGGGAACGCGGCGATCGCTCGCGAGGCGCTGCTGGCCGGACTCGTCGACGAGTTGCGGCTGCACCTCGTGCCCGTGCTGCTCGGCTCGGGTGATCGCCTGTTCCCCGAGGTGCGGAACGGGCCCGTCGAACTCGAGTTGCTCAGCGTCGAGCGCGGCGCCAAGGCCACCCACCTGCGCTACCGCGTCATCCGGCCGGATCTGCGCGGACCGGGAATTCGCGCAACCGCACAATCCTGAGGCCGAGCACTCGGCCGGTGGCTGTCGCCAGCCGCAAAGGTGTGAGGATCCACGGTGATCCGGGCATACAGTCGTGGGTTATGCACATGTTGTTCCGCACGCTGCTGCACCTGCTGTTCCTGTCTCGCCGCAAGCCCGACCTCGGGTACCGGGATGTCGCGCGCACGAGGTTCATCACGCTGCCGACCGACCTCGACATCAACCGGCACATGAACAACGGCGTCTACTTCTCGATCATGGACGTCGCGCGCTTCGACATGCTCGTGCGCAACGGCGTGTGGAAGATGATGCTCGACAAGGGCTGGTACCCGGTCGTCGCCAGCGAGACGATCACGTTCCGCAAGTCGCTCGGCCTGTGGGATCGGTTCACGATCGAGTCGAGGCTCGTCGGGCACGACGACAAGGCCGTGTACATGGAGCAGCGCTTCGTGCGCCCCGACGCGAAGGGCGAGCCCGAGATCTACGCGACGGGGTTCATCAGGGCGCGCTTCCTGCGGCGTGCGGGCGGCACCGTGCCGATGTCGGAGATCGTCGAGGCGCTCGGCGTGACCGATGCGCACGGCATCCCCGAGTGGCTCGAGCGGTGGGGCACGGATGTCGCGCTGCCCGCGACGCGCGCGGAAGCCCCGTCGGTCTGGCACTGACAGACGGCGGCGGGGGCTAGGAGCGCGCCTTCCACGGCACGACGACCTCCTTGATGATGAGCAGGATGCCGGCCGCGACGGGGATCGCGACGAGCGCCCCGGGCAGGCCGGCCAGCGTGCCGCCCGCGAGCGCCGCGATCAG
Organism: Agromyces sp. H66; assembly: GCF_004959775.1. GTDB lineage: Bacteria > Actinomycetota > Actinomycetes > Actinomycetales > Microbacteriaceae > Agromyces. The sequence goes on along the minus strand of NZ_SJZG01000005.1, from coordinate 263,839 downwards.
CACGATCGAGCCGGGCACCTGCACCGCCCGGCTCATGACTCTCGGTGTGAGCACGTAGGCCTCGACCTGCATGTAGACGAGCATCGCGATCAGCACGATGAGGGCCGCCAGCGGCGACACGAACAGCGAGATCACCGACATGAACACGGTCGTGAGCACGGTACCGATGAGCGGGATGAGCGTGATGAAGAACGCCGCGACCGAGATGACGAGCGCGAACGGCACGCCCACGAGCGAGAGCAGGATGAGGCTGTAGAGGGCGTTGAAGAAGGCGAGCACGACCATGCCGCTGAGGTACCGGCCGACGTTCTGCATGATCCGCTCGGCGTAGTCCACGACTCGTGCGCGATGCGAGGCCGAGACGATGCTGTAGACGGCGGTCTTCGAGGAATCGAGCGTGGCCGTGAAGTAGATCGTCAGGATGAAGATGAAGAACCCGGTCGAGATGCCGCCGACGATCGCGACGCCGATGTTCAGCGCACCGCCGCCGACGGTGGCCCAGAAGTTCGGGTCGCTGATGGTCGAGGTGATCCACGCGTAGACGGTGCCGAGGACTCCGCCGGTGCCCGACTGAGCCTCCTGGAACCAGTCCTGCGCCTGCAGGTCCTGGTACATGGCGGGCAGCGACTGGATGAACGACGCCGCCTGCGTGATGACGAGTGGGAGCACGATCCACAGCAGTCCGGCGATCACCAGCACGAACAGGATGATCACTGTCAGGATCGCGATGCCTCGCGGCATGCCGCGCCGCTCGAACCAGCGCACGAGCGGGTCGAGGCCGAGCGTGATGAAGACCGCGGCGAACACCGAGAACACGACGCTGGAGATGCTGGCGATCGCTGAGGCGATTCCGAACGCGACGAGCACGCCGAGCGTCGCCACGAACGCCCACACGAACGGCCGGTCCGTCATCAGGTTCACGTGCCGCTCGCGCAGGCCCTTCTTCGCGTCGACCTCGCGGGCCCGCCGCTCGATGCTCTTCACGGCGTCAGTCTAGGGCTGGGGATGTCGCGGCCCGCGGACCTCCGTCAGCTGCGTGCCGCGTCGGGAACGTGCAGTCCCCGGTAATAGTCGGCGAACGCCGGGTAGTACGTCTCCCATTCGGGCATCGGACGCCCCGCATGGGCGGCGACCAGCCGGTCGAGGTAGTAGTCCCAGCCGGGGCCCATGGTCGCGGCATCCGCAGCGCTCTGCAACCTGCTGCCGAAGGTGAGGGTCGTCATGCCGCCGCCCTCGACGAGATGGCAGTAGACCCGCATCGGTTCGGCTCCCTCGCGCGAGTCGACCAGGAACCGATGCGGCGGCGCGCATTCGAGGATCGACACGTTCTGCCAGTCGGCGCCCTCCTCGAACGCCATGCGGAACTTCACGCCGCCCGTCGCAGGACTGCCCGTGTACGTGCCGATCCACGCCTGCATCGCGGTGGGATTCGTGAGCGTGAACCAGACCTCCTCGATGGGCGCATGGAACAGTCGATCGAACTGCAGGTAGAGCCCGTCAGGCTTCAACGTGTAGTGGCCGGTCGGTTTCGCGGTCATCATCGCCCCCTGCTCGTCGTGCTTTCAGGCTAATGCGGCGGCTCGCCTATCTCCAGCCGACAGGCCTCAGTAGAGTTGCCGCATGAGTTCCAGGGGAGGACAACGCGTGGGAAACGACGCAACGGTGGAAGTGATCGAGGGCAGGTCCGGATTGTGGGGGGCGCTGGCGGGCCTCATCGTCGCCGCACTCATCGCCGTGCCGCTCTCGGCGTCGTTCGCGTTCGCCACGCATCCGACGACGCAGCAGCTCTTCGCCGGCCGACTCGAGGAGGCGTCGACCGGCGGATACGTCGCGTTCTGGTGGATCGTCACCCTGCTGCTCGCCGCGCTGCCGTTCCTCGTCGGCTTCGGCGTCGCGAAGCTGTCGGTGCGCTCGCTCACGATCGTGGGCGCGATCGTCGCGCTGTTCGTGATCGCGATCATGGTGCTGGGGCAGCTCTTCGTGTTCTGAGCGCGTTCGCGCCGTCCAGGGGGCCACGGTGTACGGTACTGGCCGAGTACCGTACAATACGGTATGGTAGGTTTCATGTCCGTGCTTCCCGATCCGATCTGGCCGGTCGTCGTGCTCGCCCTGATCCAGCTCGTCGACGGCGTGCTGAGCTGGAAGCCCGTGCCGTTCGTCGCGAAGTGCTTCGACGACGTCGGCTTCCCGCGTGAATGGTGGTGGATCTTCAGTCCCATCAAGTTCGCGGCCGCAGGGGGCCTGATCGCCGGGATCTGGATCCCGTATCTCGCTGCCGTGACGTGCGGGGCGCTCGTGCTCTACTTCCTCGTCGCGATCGGCATGCACGTCGCGGCCCGCGACTTCGGCCGGAACCTCTTCCTCAACGCCACGGGGATGCTCGTCATCTGCGTGGCCACCGGCCTCTGGAGCTTCGTGCTCTGACGCGGGGCAGCGAGGCCGGGTCGCCGATCACTCGCCCGGCGACCGCGGAACCGCCTCGAGCAGCAACTCGTAGACGCTGCGCAGTTCTTGGGGCGAGATCGGCGGCACGGTCACCGCCGCGCCGAGCGAGACGAGGTACGGCACGAGGGCGGCGGTGCGCGCCGCGGCATCCGTTCGGACCGACGGCCGCCAGACGGCCTGCAATGCGTCGATGACCGCGGCATCGATGCGCGCCTGCACCGCCCGAGCCTCGGCGTCCGACGACGCCCACGCCCGAACGGCGAGGTCGAGCTCGGGCGTGCGGATCGCGCCCTCCGCGCCGGGCCGATCGCCGGCCGCTTCTGTCGTCGCGAGGCCGGTGAGCCGGGCGAGGGTCGCCCGTGTGCCCTCGCTCCGCCCGGCATCGACGGCCTCGGCGAGGGCGCCGAGTGCGAGCCCTTCGTAGTGTTCGAGCAGCGCCGAGCGGTACGCCGCCGCCCCGGCGAAATGATGGAAGAAGGAGCCCTTCGTCAGTCCGAGCCGTGCGGCCAGCCGATCGATGCGCAGTCCTGCGGCGCCGTCCTCGGCGAGCACGGCCAACCCCTCGTCGAGCCATCGCTGCCTGGTCGCGGACATACCGTTACCGTACCCGATGGTACGGACCCGGGTCGCCGCTCGGGACGCCGACGTTCCGATTCAGGCGACGGATGCCTCGAGCACGGCCATCGCGGCGTTGTGCCCGCCGATGCCGCTCACCGCGCCGCCGCGCACCGCGCCCGAGCCGCAGATGAGGATCCGCGGATGCCGCGTCGCCACCCCCCACCGCTCCGCCGGCGTCGCGAGCCTGGCGTCATCCTCCGCCCACGGCCACGAGAGCGGCCCGTGGAAGATGTTGCCGCCCGGCATGCGGAGGGCCTGCTCGAGGTCGAGCGTGGTCTTCGTCTCGATGCAGGGGCGGCCCGCGGCATCCGTGGCGATCACGTCCTCGATCGGCTCGGCCAGCACCGAATTCAGCGACGCGAGCACTTCGGCCTGCAGCCGCTCACGCAGCTCGTCGTTGCGGAACCGCTCGAGCAGGCGATGCGGCACGTGCAGCCCGAACACCGTGAGCGTGTGAGCGCCGGATGCCGCGAGCTCGGGATCGAGGATCGACGCGTCGCTCAGGGTGTGGCAGTAGATCTCGCACGGCAGCGGCGACGGGATCTCGCCGCGGGCGGCGGCGCGGTACGCGGCGTCGAGCTGCGATTCGAGCTCGTTGATGTGGAAGGTGCCGGCGAACGCCGCCTCGGGCGCGACCTCGGTGTCGCGCAGGCGGGGGAGGCGGGTGAGGAGAAGGTTGACCTTCACCTGGGCGCCCTCGGGGGCGGTGAGCCGGCGGAGCCGCGCGCGCACGACCGGCGGCACGGCGAGCGGGCCGTCGGGCGAGAACGGGTGCTGGTCGCGCGGGGCGATGGCGTTCCCTTCGACGGGCTCAGGGAACGCCGTCGTGCCGGCCTCGAGCAGCATCTCGAGCACGGCGGGGGCCACGTTCGCAAGCAGCGTGGGGGCGGATGCCTCGTGCTCGGCGCCGCCGAGACGGTAACGCACGCGTCCGTCGGGGTCGACCGCGAGCACCTCGGCGCCCGTGACGAGTTGTGCTCCCGCCTCGCGGGCGGCGCGCGCGAGCTCGCCGGTCACGGACCCCATGCCGCCGACCGGGACATCCCAATCGCCGGTGCCGCCGCCGATGACGTGATAGAGGAAGCAGCGGTTGGCGTCGAGCGCGGGGTCGTCGAGGTCGGTGAACGTGCCGATGAGCCCGTCGGTCGCGACCACGCCGCGCACGAGGTCGTCGGCGAAGCGTGCGTCGATGGTGCGTCCGAGGGGCTGCCGGACGAATGCGGTCCACACGCGGTCGTCGGCGACCAGGGCGCGCGCCTCCGCGCGGGTCGGCAGCGGCTCCGTCAGGGTCGGGAACAGCGCCTGCGCGACGCGGGCGGTGTCGGCGTAGAACGCCTGCCACGCGGCGGCGTCGTCGTCCGCGCCGACCCGGGCGAACGCCTCACGCGCGGCAGCGGCATCCGCTTCGACGTCGACGAGGAGGCCCCGTTCGGGGTCGCGCGGGTCGGGCGTGTACGACGAGAAGCGGCGGCGCACGAGCCGCACGTCGAGCCCGAGGTCGTCGATGATGCGTCGGGGCAGGAGGCTCACGAGGTAGGAGTATCGGCTCAGCCGGGCGTCGATGCCGTCGAACGCCTCTGCCGAAACGGCCGCGCCGCCGAGGTGGTCGTCGCGTTCCAGAAGGAGCACCGATCGTCCGGCGCGGGCCAGATAGGCGGCGGCGGTGAGGCCGTTGTGGCCGCCGCCGATGATCACGACGTCGTGGGGCTGGGACATCCCACGAGCGTAGACGACCGCTTGCTGGCAATCCGCCCGCGCGATTCGCCGAGTCGAAGGAGACGTTGCGTGACACGCCGGCGCTGCCCCGGCGTGTCACGCAACTCTCCTTCGACTTGTGAACCGCGCGATGAGGGCGAGCGGATGCGCCATCCGCTCGCCCCTCGCTGAGCGCCGTCAGTTCGCCCGGCGCATCGCCCGAACGCCGACGAACACGCCGACCGCGCAGGTCGCGACCGCGGCGATGATGCCGCCGATCACGTCGGGGCTGCCGAGGTCGCCCGCGAGCAGGGCGCGCTCGGCGGCGACGAGGTAGCTCAGCGGATTCACGGCCGCGGCGACCTGCATCCAGTCGGGGCCGTCCTCGAGGGGGAGCAGCATGCCCGAGAGGATCATCAGCGGGAACAGCAGCGTCTGGTGCACCATCCAGAACATCCAGTCGCGGTTGCGGCACGAGAGCGCCAGCGTGTAGCTCAGCGCGCCGAACCCGATGCCGAAGACCGCGAGCACCGCGAGCCCCGCGACGAGTCCGGGCACGTCGAGGCGGAACCCGAACGGCACCGCGACGAGCACCACGATCGTGCCCTGGATCGTGAGCGGCACGACCTCCTTGAGCGCGCGGCCGACGAGCAGGGCGCTGCGCGAGAGCGGCGCCACGAGCGTGCGCTCGTGCGAGCCGGTCTGCATCTCGAAGAGCAGGTTCGCGCCCGTCGAGGCCGTGCCGAACAGGGCGACCATCACGAGGATGCCGGGCACGAACCACTGCAGCGTGCCGGCGACGTCGCCGCCGGCCGCGCCGATGAGCAGCGGGCCGAACAGGCCGAGGAAGACGAGCGGCTGCACGAGCGAGAAGATCACGCTGAACGGGTCGCGCACGAGCGGGCGGGACTCGCGCACGAACACCGTGGCGGTGTCGCGGGCGAACCCGGTGGGGCGGACGGATGCCGCGGGGCCGGTGGTGGCGGTGGTGCTGCTGGTGGTGGCGGTGGTGGTCATGATGTGGTCCCTTCGGTTCGGTGGTCTGACTGCGCCGGGCGTCAGGCGGCGGCGGCGGTGGTGACGGCGGGCTCGGGCACGGGCGTGGCGGCCTCCTCGCGGAGGCTCCGGCCCGTGAGCGCGAGGAACACGTCGTCGAGCGTGGGCTGGCGGTGCGTGGCCGCCACCACCTCGAGACCCGCGTCCGAGAGCTCGCGGATCCAGCGCGGGAGGGCGCGGTCGCCACCCTGCGCGGTGACGGTCATGACGGCGCCGTCGATCGCGCCGCCGATGCGGGATGCGGCGGCCGCGGCATCCGTCGCCGATCCGAACTCGAGCGTCACCCGGTCGCCGGCGAGCGACGACTTCAGCGCCCACGCGGTGTCGTCGGCGATGACGGCGCCGTGATCCATCACCATGACGCGCTCGGCGAGCTGGTCGGCCTCGTCGAGGTAGTGCGTGGTGAGGAAGATCGTCGTGCCGGTGCTGCGGCGCAGGTCGACGATGTGGTCCCAGAGGTTGGCGCGGCTGTGCGGGTCGAGGCCCGTCGACGGCTCGTCGAGGAAGAGCAGTTCGGGCCGGTGGATCAGCCCGAGCGCGATGTCGAGCCGGCGCTTCTGTCCGCCCGACAGCGCCTGCACCTGGCGGTTCGCGACCTGACCGAGCTCGAGCGATTCGATGAGCTCGGCGGCCCGCGCGCGGGTCTCGCGGCGGCCCATGCCGTAGAACGCGCCCTGGGCGTGCAACTCATCGCGCACGCGCTGGGTGTGCCCGCCCGACGAGCCCTGTCCGACGTAGCCGATGCGGCGGCGCACGCCGGCCGGATCGTGGCGGATGTCGCAGCCGGCCACGCTCGCCTCCCCGCTCGTCGGCGGCAGCAGCGTGGTGAGCATGCGGAGGGTCGTCGACTTGCCGGCGCCGTTCGGGCCGAGGAAGGCGACGAGCTCGCCGTCGGCGACCTCGAGGTCGACGGCTCGGACGGCCTCGACGGTCTGCCCCTTCGAGCGGAACGTCTTCGTGAGGCCACGGGCGGTGATCATCTGAGCGGAGTGCGTGTGGTTCGTCATGTCGCCAGTCTTCCGAGGCATCCGGTCACTTCCTGTCCGGATGAACGAGATACTTGAGACATGGCCGCCACCACCTCGAGGACCCTCGAACTCCTCTCCCTGCTGCAGAGCCACCGTCATTGGTCGGCGCGCGAACTCGTCGACCGGCTCGGCGTCAGCGAGCGCACCCTGCGCCGCGACGTCGAGCGCCTCCGCGAGCTCGGCTACGGCATCGAGTCGATGCGCGGGAGCGCGGGCGGATACCGCCTCGAGGCGGGCACGGGCCTGCCGCCGCTCCTCCTCACCGACGACGAAGGCGTCGCGATCGCGGTCGGGCTGCGCTCGCAGGCGACGGCGGGACTCCGGGGGGCCGAGCACACGACGCTCAGCGCGCTCGCGAAGATCGAGCAGGTGCTGCCGGCCCCGCTGCGGCGTCGCATCGACGCGCTGGCCTCGCACGCGACGCCCGGGGTCGGGCCTGGTGGCGGGGCATCCGGTCGTGACGGCACGGTCGGTCGGCCCACGCCCGAGATCGACACCGAACTGCTCGGCGCGCTCGCGCTGGCCTGCCGCGACGCCGAGCGGCTGCGCTTCGGCTACACGGATGCCTCGGGCCAGACGTCGGCACGCGTCGTCGAGCCGTACCGGCTCGTGCCCGTCGCGCGGCGCTGGTACCTGCTCGCATGGGACCGGCAGCGCGACGACTGGCGCACGTTCCGCCTCGACCGGATGGCCGATCTCTTCCCGACCCGGGTGCGCTTCGAGCCGAAGCCGCTCACCGACGACGAGGCCCGCGAACGCGTCGAGCGGGCGCTGCGGCATCGCGACCGCAGCGTGACGGCCCGTGTGATCGTCGAGATGCCTCGCGAGGAACTCGTCGAGCATCTCGGCCGGTACGGGCGCGACGTCGTCGCCGATGGGCCGTCGCGCTCGGTGTGGCCGCTCGAGGCCGACTACATCGAGATTCTCGCGATGGCACTCATGTGGGTGCCCCGAGGCACCCGCTATCGCGTCGAAGGGCCGCCCGAGGTGCTCGAGTTCCTCGCCGAGCAGGCGGAGCGGTTCGCGGCAGCGGCGGGCCGCGGTCCGGCTGTGGGCGGGCGGGACTGACGCCGCCGATGTTGAGACCATCGCCGCCCTGCCGGACATCCCTGTTCAGGAGGTGTCGAATGGGGATCACGGGGAGCGTCGGGGTCGGCGCGCTGATCGGCGGACTGGCGGCGCTGATGGTGGGGTGGGCGACGCGGTCGTTCGCGACGGCCTTCTCGGGCGCCGAGGCCGCGGTGACGACCTCGACGACGATCGTGGTCGCCGGCGGGTGCGCCGTGGTGCTGGGAGCCGGCCTGCTCGCGATCGCGGCGGTCCTTCAGGCGGGTGAGCGAGCGGGGCGCGACGGCGTGCGTGAGTGAGGCCGGGCGCGGAGCCAGGCGAGGGCCGCCTCGGCCATTGCGGCATGGCCGGTGGGCGACGCGTGCACGCCATCGGCGGTCATCCCGTCGAGCCATCTGCCGCCGGGTCCTTCCACCGCCGCCGCCAGGTCGATCAGTCCGCTGAGCGGCGCGGGGCGGGAGCGGATCCAGTCGTTCACGTCCGGGCGCGCGGATGGCGAGGCGACGGGCACCTGGCCGCCGAGGGTCGACCAGCCGTCACGGCTCGCGGTCAACGGCGGAATCGTCGCGGCGACGACCTCGCCGGCGAGATCGAGGGCACGTCGCCACGCGGTCCCGAGCCGCTCGCGCAGTGCGGAGGCATCCGCACCGCCCTGCAGGTCGTTCGTGCCGAGCGCGACGATCGCGACCTCCGGCCGGAAGCCGCCGGGGAGGTCGAATGCGATGCCGCACGCGGTGACCGCGCCGCTCACCGCCAGGTTCACGACATCGCACCACGGCTCGAGGCCGCGGGCGACCCAGCCGAAGTGGTCGGCGGTGCCGCGCCGGTCGCCGTATCCGACGGCATTCGAGTCGCCGATGATGACGAGGAACGGCGCGTGCGAGGCATCCGGCTCACCCGCGATGAGCCAGGGCGAGTACCCATAGCCGGTCGACGGCGGGAACGCCGAGCCGCGGGCGTCGCCCCGCACGACGCCCTCGTGGGCTCGGGAGTCCGAGGCCGACCCGAGCGGGACGGGTCCGTGCTCGGCCGACACCACCGTGACGGTCGAGATCGTGTCGCCGGCGCGAAGTCGCACGGGGAGGGGATCCGACCACCCGGCGGCGCCGGGCCCGAGACGGATCGATGCACGGCCGGCGAACGTCACGGGAAGCCGCGCGGTGTTCGCGTCCGGGCGCGGGCCGACTGCGCCGTCCAGCACGGCTTCCACCGGAACGGTCACCTCGACGCCGATCGTGAGCTCGGCGGTGCCCGGCCGAGACCGCCCGAGTTCGTTCACGCGGTTCGCGAAGTACAGGCGCGGCGCCGCGACATCCGCTCGCACCCGATGCACCCGTCGGGTGCTCAACGGACCCTCGACCTCGACCGCGTTGCCACCAGAGCCGACCCGGACGAGTCGGTGCGGGTTGTCGGCGACCGGTCGCATCAGCCCTTCAGCCCGCCGCCGAAGCCCTGGATGATGTGCCGCTGCAGGAAGAAGTACACGATGAGCACCGGCAGGGCGGCGATCACGAGCCCGGCGAAGATGATGCCCCATTCGCTCGCGTACTCGCCGCGGAACGAGAACACGGCAACCGGCAGTGTGCGACTCGACGAACCCGAGAGGTACAGCAGCGGCGTCAGGAAGTCGTTCCAGACGTTGATCGCGTTGATGATGACGACCGTGCCGGTCACGGGGCGCAGCAGCGGGAACACGACTCGCCAGAACGTCTGCCACCAGGTGGCGCCGTCGATGCGAGCGGCCTCCTCGTACGCCGGTGACTGCGTGCGCAGGAATCCCGCGTAGAGGAACACCGTCATCGGCATCAGTGCGCCCGTGTTGACTATGATGACCGACCAGTAGGTCTGCAGCAGGCCCAGGTCGCGCATCAGCATGTAGAGGGGCACCATGCCGAGCTGCGCCGGGATCATCAGGCCGAGCAGGAAGAGCATCAACGTCGGCGTGCTCCAACGTCGGCTTCCGCGCACGATGGCGTAGGCGGCCATGGCGCCGATGACCACGGCGCCGAGAATGCTCAGCGACGTGATCACCACGCTGTTCACCATGGCTCGGCCGAGGTCGGCGCCGAACCACGCGGTCTCGTAGTTGCCGAGGTACAGGTCTGGGGGCGGTGCGACGGGGTTTCCGGCGACGTCGACCGGGCGCTTGAACGACGTGACCACGAGGATGTACAGCGGGAAGAGGTAGACGACGGTGAGGGCCACCATCACCAGTTCCAGCACGGGGCGCCCGTATCCGTTGCGGAGCCGCGGGCGCCGCGGTCGGCGGGGGTCGCGGTCGGCCGCTGCCGGTGCGATGGACGTGTCGGGCACGGCGGTCATACCTGGTGCTCCCCTCGGCGGGTGATCGAAAGCTGCACGAACACGACGGCGGCGACGATCATCGTGAGCACGAGCGCGATCGCGGTGCCGTAGCCGTACTCGCCGTAGACGAACGCCTGCTGGTACATGACGAGCGACAGCGTCTGGGTCGACACCCCTGGCCCGCCGCCGGTCATCACGAACATCTGGTCGAACAGCTTGAACGATGCCGTGAGGGTGAGCGCGATCACGATCGTCGTGGATTGGCCGAGGAGCGGCCTCGTGACGTACCAGAACCGGCGCACCGCACCGGCCCCGTCGACCTGGGCGGCCTCGGTCAATTCCGGAGGGATGCTCTGCAGCCCCGCGAGGTAGATGGCCATGACGATGCCGACGTGGTGCCAGATGATGCTCGCGACGATGGCCCAGAGCGCACCATCCGAACCGAGCCAACTGCGGGTGAGGAATCCGAGGCCGAGTCCCTCGAGCGTCGAGTCGAGCGGCCCGCCTGGCGTGTAGATGTACTGCCAGAGCAGGCCGACGATGATCGGCGAGAGCATCATCGGCGCGAAGAAGAGCGTGCGCATGAGGTTCCGCGCCCGGATCGCGGAATTGAGCGCGAGCGCGAGCAGGAGTCCCAGCGTGGTCTGCACGACCGTGATCACGACGGCGACGGCGACGGTGTTCGTCAGGGCAGCCCGCGCCGCGTCGTCGCGGAGGAGCTTCTCGAAGTTCGCCAGGCCCACCCACTCACCGGGATCGAACCCGCTGCGATCGGTGAACGCCAGCACGCTGCCTGCGAGGCTGGGGTACAGCACGACGAGGGCGTAGACGACCAGGGCCGGCAGCAGGAACCACGTCGGTGCGACGGTCGGGCGCCGCCGCGGAGCCGGCCGCCCCGGCACGGACCGCACCGGGGCGTCCGACCGGCCCCGCGACAGCACCGCGGTCATCCCGTGATCTCCGCGTACGCCGCGTCCATGTCGGCCAGCAGTCCGTCGACGTCCTTCTCGCCTTGGATGACCTGCTGGATGCCGGCCATCATCGCCGCCGCGAGCTGGCCGCCCGGCCAGATGTGGTTCTGGAACGGCGACGTGTGCTCCTCCTGCAGGTAACTCCGGATCGACTCGTTCACCGGGTTGTCGATCGGCGTGGCGTTCTTCAGCGCCGGGATGGCGCCCTGCGCCTCGGCGAGCTCCGACGCGCGGTCGGGGTCCGAGATGTGCTCGAGGAAGGCGAGCGCGGCATCGCGGTTCTTCGCGTCCGCGTTCACGACGAGGTAGTCGGGGCTGAACGGGATGAACGTCTCGCTCGGGTCGTCGGTCGCGGGCAGCGCGAAGACGCCGAGGCCGTCCCATCCGTCGGGCACGAAGCCCACGAGCGTGGGCGCAGCGCCGGACGGCATGATGACGATCGCCGCCTCGCCGGTGCCGACGGCCTGCATCGCGGGGTCGCCGGGCGTGCCGAGCGGGTCGGCGTTCGTGTAGCCGTCGTCGATCAGGGAGAACAGCTTCTCGAAGGTCTCACGCCAGCCGTCGGACTCGGCGAAGGAGGTCTCGCCGGAAGCGAGCTCGTCGTAGAAGTCGGGCTCGAGTCCGTTGACGAGCGAGGACGCGAGCGCGTACGTCGGGAACTGGGTGACGTAGTTGTCGGCGAACCCGAACGAGAGCGGGGTGACGCCGGCGGCCTTCAGCGCGTCGAGCACGTCGATGAGCTCGCTCCACGTGGTGGGGGGCTCGACGCCCGCCTTATCGAATGCGGCGACGTTGTAGAAGGCGAGGATCGCCTGGCCGAAGGTCGGGTACGCGTAGAGCTTGCCGTCGGCCTCCTGGAGGGGAGCGAATGCCGATGGCACGTGCTCGGCCCACGGCTGTCCGGAGAGGTCGAGGAGCTTGCCGGCGTCGACGAGGTTCAGCACCGCCGACGGCGCCGCCCGACCGGGGGCCGATCGGAAGAGGTCGGGTGCGGTGCCCGCGTTCAGCTGGATCGTGAGTTGCTCCCCGAGCGCGCCTGCCTCCGCGAAGGTCGTCTCGACCTCGACCCCGGTGTCGGACTCGAAGTCGGGCAGCAGCGGCGAGATGCCGGCCTCACTCGACGTCGCCAGCGTGAGCGTGCCGCCGAGCGACCCCGGGTCGTCGCCGGCGGCGGCATCGCCGGACGCGCACGCCGCCAAGGAGGCGGCGAGCGTCGCCGCCGTGGCGACGGCCGCGAGGCGGATGAGGGTTCGGTGTGACATGGTGTCCTCCATTGGACTGGTGTGATTGCGGATCAGCGAGTCACGGCGGATGCCGCGCCCCGGGTCATGCCGATGAGCACCTTGCCCGCCACGGGAGCCCCGTCGGCGAGGCGCCCGAACATCGCCGGCGCCTCCTCCAGCGGAATCGTCGCCGAGACGAGCGGGTCGACGAGGTCGGGCGCGGATGCCGCCCACCGGGCGGTCTCCGCGAACTCCTCGGCGGTGTAGCAGAACGCACCGACCACCGCGCGTTCCTGGGTCGAGATGTCGTAGGCCGCCACCTCGAGGCGGGGCGACGCCATGCCGACGAGCACGCAGCGACCACCGGGCACGGCGAGCTCGAGGGCGGCGCGCAACGAGCGGTCGTCGCCGACGGCGTCGACCACGAGGTCCGCGCCGGGCAGCGCGTGGAAGGCTGCCGCGTCATCGGGATCGATCGCTTCGGCGCCGAGCCGCGCCACCAGCGCTCGCCGGGTGGCCACGGGCTCGGTCACGGTGACCCGCGCCGCCCCGCGCCGTGCGGCGGCGAGCGCCACGGCCTGCCCGATGGGGCCGCCCCCGATGACGACGACGTTCTCGCCGGGTTCGAGCCGGCCGCGGTTGACCGCATGCCACCCGACCGCGAGCGGCTCCACGACCGCGCCGTGGTCCGGCGAGCCCGCGAACGGCACCGCGTTCGCGGCCGGAATGACGAGGTAGTCGGCGAAGGTGCTCGATCGATCAGGATCGACGCCGATGACGCTGCGCTCGGCGCAGAGGTGGTCGTGCCCCATCCGGCAGCTGCGGCATCGCCCGCAGGAGATGGTGGGGTGCACGACGACGGTCGTACCGACCGCCGGCGACTCGACCCCGGCGCCCAGGGCGTCCACGATGCCGGCCGCCTCGTGCCCCATCACCTGACCCGGGCTGCGGCGACCGTTCTCTCCGGTGAACCCGTGCACGTCGGAGCCGCAGATGCCGGTGGCCACGATTCGGAGGCGCACGTCGCCCGGCCCCGGCTCGGGGGTGGGACGTTGCTCCACCGTCATCCGACGGAACTCGGCGAGCACCAGCGCTCGCATCGCCGTCGGCGACGGGTCGGCCGCGGGGGATATGCTCGGCCGCCTGCCGGTCATCGGCGTCGTCATCGACTCTCCTTCTGTTCCAAATTCGGAACTGGAATTCCTCAGAATGAACTTCGCCGAGCGTAGCGCGCGTCGCGTGCCGCTGCAAGCGGCGGTTCACGCACCGCCGGTCGCTACCGGAGTCGGCTGGACAGGGGCGGGCGCGGGAGGTTAGCCTGTGCTCGCTGTTCCATCGCTGCAACCACTATTCGATATCTCGAACGGATGATGATGTCTGACCGGCTCGACGCGCGGGGTCCCGCCGCACCCGCTGCCCTGCGCACCCTGCGCATCCTCGAACTGCTCGCCGATGCGGAGTCGGCGCTCTCGCTCACCGAGATCGCCTCTCGCCTGGGCCTGCCCAAGTCCAGCGTGCATCACGTGGTGAGCGTGCTCGTCGACCGCGGGTGGGTCGAGAGAGACGACGAGCTGCGGATGTCGCTCGGCCTGCGGGCGTGGGAGGTAGGCCAGGCGTACGACCTCGCGCAGAGCCTCACCCAGCGAGCTCGCCCCTATCTCACCGAGGTGCGTGACGCGGTCGACGAGACGGTACGGCTCGCGGTGCTGTCGGGCACCGACCAGGTCTGCCTCGCCAAGGTGCCGGGTTCGCACCCGCTCGTGTTCGACCAGCGCATCGGCGCGAGGCTGCCGTGCCACGCCACGGGCCTGGGCAAGGCGTTGCTCAGCGGCCGGTCCGGCGACGAGATCAGGAAGCTCTATGCGTCGGGGCCGTTGGAACAGTTCACCGCGCAGACCCTCGCCGATCGGGACGCCCTCGAGGCCGAGCTCGCCACCATCCGCGAGCGCGGCTACGCGGAGGACCTCGGCGAATACGTCCTCGGCATCCGTTGCGTCGCGGTGCCCGTTCGCACTCGCGAGGGCGACGTCGTGGCCTCGATCTCGGTGAGCGGTCCGGTGCACCGATTCGACGACGAGCACGTCGAACGCGCCCGTGCCGCGCTGCAGTCCGCGGCGGAGCAGCTGGGCGTGCGGCTGGGTGAGGCCACGGCCGTCTCGTGAACGCGATGCCTCCCGTCGCGGCATCCGGATCCGAGGTGCGCCCGCGCTTGCGACGCGTCACACTCGAGATGTCGCTCAAGCCGTTCCCGTCGTTCGACGAGGCATCCGTCCGTGCCGTCGCGCGCGAGATGTTCCGGCAGTGGCACGTCCTCCTCGACGATGCCGACGCGTGGTCGGTGATGCTGTGGGTGGCCGACGGAAGCGAGTTGCTCGACTGGGCGGGCCGCGACGCCGACCCGGTGGACTGGGCGCGCTTCATCGGCTTCTGCAACACCGATGCCGACCCGTACGGGCACGTCAAGACCGCCGATCGCGTCGGCATCCCGTATCGGGAGGATCCGCCGGTGCTCGACTACGCGGACCTCCGCCGTATCGTGCGAGTGCTGCGCGAGGAGGGCGAGCGGCTGGGGCATCCGACCACCATCGTGGCCACGTTCGACCCCGGCCCCGAGTTCGCGCCGTCGGCGTTCAAGTACCGGCGGCATCCCGAGATCGTCGCGAGCGGCTCGGACGCCGGGATCGGCCCGGTCATCCGCATGGTGCAGCACTCGGCGACCCTCGCCGCCGAGAGCCGCGACTACGCCGCATTCCCCGACGGGATCCCCGAGGGCACGTCATTCGGCACCTTCCTCGGGCGTCAGGCGCAGGCGTACCTCACGGCCATCGGGTTCGACGGGCTCTGGCTCTCGAACGGATTCGGCTTCAGCGCCTTCCCATGGTCGGAGCTCGGGGCCGCCTTCGACGGCGACGCCTTCCACGCCGAGCGGCTTCCGCGGTTGCGGTCGGCGGCGCTCGCGTTCTGGGACGACCTCGCACGCGAGTGCGCGTTCCCCATCGAGGTGCGCGGCACCAACCACTCGACGGGCATCGATCTCGGCGCCGACGGCGTGCCCGCGCTCGAGGTGTACGAACGCGGCATCATCACCGGCCCGCCGCCGAACTCGCCCTGGGGCCCGCTCAACGAGGACTTCGGCATCGAGATCGCCGGGTACCTCTCGCGCATCGCGATGCTGCCCCAAGGCGCACCCGGTTATCGATTCCGGTTCTACGCGAACGACCCCTGGTTCTGGCAGCAGCCGTGGTGGGACTTCTACGGTCGGGAGCCGTTCGACATCGACCTGCCCCTGGCGGTCAGCCGCGTGACCCGGTCCGGCAGGGTGCAGCCACCTGACGAGGTCAACATCCTGACGGTCGACACCGCTCGCGGCGTGCTCGACGAACGCTGCGCCCGCGAGGTGTCGGGTGCGATCCGACGCGCTCGCGAGACTCCGCCGGATTCCGCGGGGCCGGTCGTCTGGGTGTACCCGTTCCGCGAGATCCACGAGCGTGCGGTGCGCGAGCCCGACTCGGCGGCGCAGGCGTTCGCCGAAGACGCGATTGCGGCCGCCGCCATCTCGGCGGGACTGCCGATGTCGACCGTGGTGTCGACCGACGACCTCCGTGGCGCGCTCGACGCCGGCGCGCTCGACGACCGCGTGCTCGTCGTGCCCGCCGGGGCGCTGACCGACGCCGTCGCCGAGGACCTCGCCCGCCACGTCGCGAGCGGAGGCCACGTCGTGGCCTACGGGACGCTCGTCGGGCGCTCGCCGCGGGCGCTGGCGCTGCTCGGCCTCTCGACGCCCGAGACCGGCGCGTCCGGCCCCGCCGGCTCCGGCGTGCAGGGGGACCTCGTGCTCTCGCTGGCGGCGGACGCGGGCCTCGGCCGTGATCTCGGCGCGCAGGTGGAACGCGCCGCCCTGACGCACACGGCCGCCCTGAGCGGCGGCGCGATCGTCGAGCAGTCCGCGGGTGCCGCCGTGCTCGCAACGGCAATCGATGCGCTCGGTCTAGCAGCCGCCTACGCGAGCCGTCATCGGCCGAACCCGGGCGGGGGCACCGCGATCTGGATCCGCGGCAGCGCGCCGGAAGTGGCCTCGGCGCGCGGCGGGGCACCGGCGCTGGATGCCGGCGCGCTGCTGCGCGATGCGGTGGGCCTGGTGGGGCCATCGGTCTCGCACGAACTGCGCACGCCCGACGGCGGCCGCGTCGTGATCGGCATCCACCGGCATCGCGACGCGCTCTGGTTCAGCGGGCACCAGACCGACACCACCACGCGGGTCAGGCTGCGGCTCCCCGGGGGCGCCCCGATCCTCGTCGGGCGCGACGCCTGGCTCGACGGAGGCGACGCGACCTATCAACTCGATCGATCGTTCCGGCTCGAGTGCCGTGCGCTCGTGCGTCAGGATGCCGCGAGCAGGGTCGGATGCCGCGAACTGGCGCCGTCCCCGGCGTCGATGACGCGCGCCCTCGAGCTCCGCGGCCTCGTCGACGCCGCCGTCGAGCTGCGCCTGCCGCCGGGTACCGCGGCCGAAGCCCGGATCGAGGTGGCGGGTCGGTCCGTCGCGCCCGATCGAGACGGCGACCGGCTGGGACTGCAGGGTGTCACCGGGACGCTCACCGTCGCCTGGCGCGATCCGGTGCTCGCCCCGGCGCCGCCGACCGGGCACGCCGCCGACCACCCTGCCGAGGCGGTGCCGGCATGATCGTCACCGAGGTGCTGGTGCGCACCCAGCCGTACTCCACCGAAACCTGGCTCGATCGGCAGCGCATCTCGACCCCCATGTCGCGATTCCCCGAGTTCGCCGAACGGCGTTCGAGCTGGCGTGGACCCGGAGCCGACCTCGTGTGGGTGCTCCTGCGGACCGACGACCCAGACGTCTTCGGCGTCGGTCAGTCCCGTGGCGGCGCCGTGACCGCCGCGTTGATCGCCGAACACCTGCGAGCCCTGGTCGTCGGCCGGGATCCCGGCGAGATCGGGCTGCGGGTCGCGCAGCTGCGCGCTGCCACGCAACCGTACGCTGACGGGGGCATCGCCGCGATGGGAGTCTCGGCGGTCGAACTCGCCCTCTGGGACCTGCACGCCCGTCGCCTGGACGTGCCCCTCACCGTCGCGCTCGGCGGTTCGGTGGCCACCCCGCTCCGCCACTACCTCACGGTGCCGGGCGGTCTCCTCATCGACTCGCTCGACGCCGAGATGGTCGCAACCGCCGAGGCGGTGAAGGTGCCCGCCGCCTGGGGACCGCATGACGGGGTCGCGGGCCTCGACCGCCTCGTCGCCGACGTCGAGGCGGTGCGCGCGCACGTACCGGCCGACACGCCCATCGCCGTCGACGCCTTCATGTCCTGGGACATCTCGTTCACGCTGAGGGCGATCGAGCGACTGCACCACCTCGGGATCGCCTGGATCGAAGAGCCCTTGCCGCCGAGGGACTTCGAGGGGTACGCCGAGCTGCGCCGCTCCGCTCAGCCGGTGCGCATCGCCGGCGGCGAGCACCTGTTCTCCCTCGCCGACCTTCGGCGCTTCGTCGAGGGATGCGCCGACATCGTGCAGATGGACGTCACGTGGTGCGGCGGCATCGGGGTCTCGACGGCCGCGGCGAGGCTGGCGGCGGATGCCGGGCTGGTGGTCGCCCCGCACGCCGCCGGGAACCAGCCCTGGGCGCTGCACCTCGCGGCGGCGCTGGCCCCGGATGTGCTCGTCGAGGTGCTCCTCGGCGTCGACGGCGCCGACCTGCCCGCGCCATCCGACGCGCCGGGCGTGGGCATCACCCCTCAGGCGGCGGGCTTCGCGTGATCGTCGACGCCCACTGCCATGCGTGGCCCAGTTGGCCCTACGACCCGAAGGTCCCCGATGCGACCACCCGGGGCACGGCGCCGATGCTCGACCACGTGCTCGAGCGGCACGGCATCGACCATGCGGTCGTGGTCGCCGCGAACCTCGGAGCATCGGGGACGCCCGAAGACGACGACGATGCCTATGTCGCCCGGCTCGCGACATCCGACCCCGACCGCTACACCGCGGTGGCCGACCTGGACTCGTTCTGGAGTCCCTCGTACGGGACGCCCGGCATGTCCGACCGACTGGCCCGGATCACGGACGCCGGACCGTTCCGCGGCGTCGCCCACTACGTTCGCGGCGACGACGACGGACACCTGCTCTCGGACGATGCGCTCTCGGCGTGGAGGCACGCCGAGCGGTCGCGCCTCGTGGTCGGGGTGCACGCTCCGCCCGCCTGGCACAGCTCGGTGCTCGCCCTCGCCGCGAAGCTGCCAGACCTGACGATCGTGCTGCACCACCAGGGGCTGGTCACCGACGAGGTCGCCCTCGACGGCCTGCTGACGCTGGCCGCGAGGCCGAACATCCTCCTCAAGGCGTCGGGGTTCCACCACCTCGTCGATGAGCCCTGGCGATTCCCGTTCGCTCCGGCGCTCGAACGGTTCGAGGCGATCGTGGACGCCTTCGGCCCCGACCGGCTGATGTGGGGCTCCGACTACCCCGTGTGCGAGAAACACGGCATCGGCTATCGACAGGCGCTCGAAGCCGTTCGCACGGAGTGCCGGTTCCTCGACGCGGCTGCGCTCGACGCGGTGCTCGGCGGCACGGCGGCGCGGGTGTTCGGACTGGCGGCGGCATCGTGAGTCCGCATGCGCCGCGCATCGCCGTGGTCGGCGCCGGCTGGTGGGCGACCGCGCATCACCTGCCGGCGCTCGCCGAGCTGGCCGCCCGCGGGTCGGCCGAGATCGTCGCCGTCGTCGACGCCGATCCCGGCCGCGCGAGAAAGGCGGCGACGGAGTTCGCGGTCCCGCTCGGGACCGACGATCTCGAAGCCGTCACGGCGGTCGGCCTCGACGGCGCAGTCGTCGCGACGCCGCACTCGACCCACCACGCGATCGCCGGCGACCTGATCGATGCCGGGATCGGGGTGCTCATCGAGAAGCCGCTGGCCACGACGGCCGCCGACGCGTTCGACCTCGTGCGGCGGCACGAGGCGACGGGCGGGGTGCTCGCGGTCGGGTACACCGCCGAGTACTCGCGCGCGGCCCGAATCGCGCGCGAGTGGGTGGCCGACGAGATCGGCGAACTGGTGCAGGTCTCGATCGACTTCGCCTCGGCGGCCGGTGCGCGGTACGCCACGACGGATGCCGCGGACGAACGGTCGGCGTACTCGGCGCGCACCGGCGGCGGCCAGGCATCGACGCAGCTCACGCACGCCGTCGCGTCGGCGATGTACGCCACCGGCCGGCAGGCGGAGACGGTGGCGGCCCTCACATCGGACCGGAGGCTGGCCGTCGATGTCGATGACGCGGCGGTGTTCCGGCTTGCGGGCGCGGTCATGGGGGCGGCCGTGTCGACCGGTGCACTCGAGCCGGGCGCTCCCATGCGGCACCGCGTGCGATTCCTGGGCACGCGGGGAACGGTGTCGCACGACCTCTTGCACGCGACCGCCAGGCTCGAAACGGCCGTGGGCTCGCTCACCGTCGGACCGCGGCACGACGAGCCGGCGTATCCGGCGCGCGAGCCGGTGCGGGCATTCGTGCACCTGCTCTCGGGTGCCGTCGAGAACCCGGCGCCCATCCGGCCCGCGGCCGCGACGGTCGCATTCATCGAAACCCTGTTGCACGCCGCCGAATCCGGCGGATTCCGCGACGTGCCGCAACTGCCACCACTGGAGGACTGAACCCATGGAATTCCTGCGACTCGGAGAGCCCGGACGTGAACGTCCCGCGGTCAGGGAGAATGGCGCCACCCACGACCTGACGCCGCTCACGGACGACCTCGATGGCGCATTCCTCGCCGCAGACGGGGTCGCACGAACGCGCGCGGCGCTCGGAGCCGGTAGCCTGCCCCGACTGGATCCATCGGGACTGCGCGTGGGCGCACCCATCGCCCGCCCCACTGCGGTGCTGTGCGTCGGGCAGAACTACGCGGCGCACGCCGCGGAGTCGGGTTCGGCGCCGCCCACGGAACCGGTGCTCTTCATGAAGCATCCGAACACCGTGGTCGGCCCCTATGACGATCTGCCGAAGCCTCCGGGAGCCACCCGGCTCGACTGGGAGGTGGAGCTCGGCGTCGTCATCGGCCGACGGGCGTGGCAGCTCGGCAGCGACGCGGAGGCGCTCGCCCACATCGCCGGCTTCGTCGTGACCCACGACGTGAGCGAGCGTCGCTGGCAGCTCGAGGAGTCGGGCGGCCAGTGGTCGAAGGGCAAGAGCGCGCCGGGCTTCACTCCCGTCGGCCCTGTGCTCGTGCCCGCCGACGAGGTGCCCGACGTGCAGGCACTCGGCCTGTGGTCGAGGGTCAACGGCGAGCCGCGGCAATCGTCGAACACGGTGGACATGATCTTCTCCGTGGCCCACATCGTGCGACACCTCTCGCGGTACGTCGCCCTCGAACCGGGCGACCTGGTGATCACCGGCACGCCGGAAGGCGTCGCACTCTCGGGGCGCTTCCCCTATCTCGAGCCGGGCGATGTGGTCGAGCTCGGCATCGACGGGCTCGGCGTCCAGCGGCAAGTCGTCGCCTGAGCGGCATCGAGCGGGCGTGCGCCGGCGCGGGTCCGCGCGCCGGCCCGCACGCCGACCCGAGTCGGCGCACGGGCCGGCGTTCCCTATTCGATGCGGAAGATGGCGCTGCGCCACTTCGGGAGGTCGATCGTGAGGCCGCGGGTCCACAGGGTGCGGGTGTCGCCTTGGAACACCGCCTCACCCGATTCGTCGACGAGCGTGAACCCGGACTCGCGCGGCACCCGTGGGAACACCCGTTCGCTGCCATCACTGCCGCTGCGCCGATAGACCACGAGGTGCTGCGGCCCGTACACGAGTTGCAGGTCGGCGCTCGTGCGACGGTCCTCGGCGATGTCGGCCTTCCTGAGGAAGGCCCCGAGTGCGTCGGTGCTGAGGTCCTCCGCATCGTCGACCCAGAGGATGGGCTTCTCGAAGTCGTCGCGCTCGAGGACCTCCCGGACTCGCGCGTCGAGATTTCGGCGGTCGACCACGACCGCCGAGTAGTCGAACGAGGCATCCAGACCATCGACCTGTTCGAGCCCTGACGGCACCTGCGTGAGCATCGTGTCGATGATCTCGTCGTCGGTGAGCAGGTGCCAGACCGGGACGTGCAGGTCGAGCGCGCGGCGGACGAACGGCACGGCCGCGAAGTTGTGTCCGTTCGCGACGGGAACGGCCGCCGGGTTCTGGATGAACGCGACCTCGGCCCCGGACCAGTCGACGGGTCCTGCCGAATAGACCGGCGAGAACCTGCGGTAGTGGCGATCGAAGATCTCCTCGAACGGCACGAAGTCGTTGACGTTGTGCCAGAGGCTCCAGTGGAGTTGGCCGGCCGCCCCGGCGGCGTAGTACTGCACGAGCGCCGCCTCGGTCATGTAGTCGGCGGCCTCGACTCGATCGAGGTCGGGCAGGAACGACTCGAATCCGTAGTGTCCGCCTTCGCCGTTGTAGACCGGATGCCGCGACGTCGAGTACGGCGCGAAGAGCGCGGGAATCGCGTACGCGAACACGGCGTCGATATCGCGCGCGAGCCAGGGCGAGCGACGCGACTGCGCGTCGGAGCGCAGTGCGATCGGAGCGTTCGGTAGGTAGTGGTGGGGAGCGTTGGCGTCCACGACGTTCGAGAACTGCCACGTGGGGGCGGCCGTGGAGACGTCGTGCCCGTAGGCGGGCGGCATCGCGAGCGTCAGGCGCTCGGGGTCTCCGGCCTTGACGGCGAGCGAGGCGAGTTCGGTCAGGCGCCGCCAGTTCGACTGGATCGACATGTAGGCGGCGTGGGGCTCGTTGTGCGGGACCTCGATACCGAGGATGTTCGGATTGCCTCGGAAGTGCGCGGCGGTCCAGCGGTGGGTGTCGAAGAGCACGGTGCGGTGCTCTTCGTCGGCGAGATCGAGTTCCCCGCTCTCGGTCGACGAGGGTGCAAGGTAGGAGATCGCCGTGCCCGGGCGGCCGGTCCCGCGATCAGAGGGGGTGCCGCCCTGCCAGTAGTCGTAGGGATCGGTCGGGGCGCGATGCCAGTCGATGATGACGCGGATGCCGTGCTCACCCGCCCGGGTCACGAAGTAGTCGAGCATCTCGAGGAACTGGGTGTTGAGTCCGCGGCTGCGCAGTTCGCCGGCCCAGGCCGGATCGTCGGGGAAGACGCCCCTCGCCGGCTGCAGGAGACCGATCGCGAGCGGGACCCGGATGGCGCCGAGGCCCCAGCTGGCCATGAGGCTGAGGTCCGCATCCATGCCCGACCACAGCGCCCGGCGCGGATAGCTCAGCAGGAACAGGTCGTAGTTGAAGCCGGTGAAGCCGAAGGGAGTATCACCGTCGTAGAACTTGCCGTCGCGTATCGTCACCGGGCCGAGTGCGCGCGGTGCCCGCACCTCGACGGGGAAGGTCTGGGTCACACCGAGATGCTCGATGCTGATGTCTGCTCGGCCCGCACCGGTCGCCGTGAGACCGCCGTACGCGTCGACCGAGAGCACGGCGGGGTTGGAGCTGGTGAGCGTGGAGTGCTGGGTGACGTCGCGAGCGGCCCGGTCGGCGTAGCTCGCGCGCACCGTGAGCGGAACCGGGTCGACGTCGCCGAGGAGCAGCACCGGAAGCCCGGAGGTTTCGAGCGACTCCGGCGTCTGCTCCTCGACCAGATGATCGATCTGCACGTCGTCGACCCACAGGGTGGCGGTCGGATCACTCGGTACGGCGAGGTAGTCCTTCCAGGCCTGAATCTGAAGGGTGACCGCGTCGGAGAATCCGACGATGTTGTTCCACCGGTCCATCTCGATGCTCAGCCAGTCGCCGGCTCCCGGGCTGACCGCTGCCCAGCCCTGACGCAGCACCCGGGTGCCGCTCACCAGCCGGATCCCCACGCGGGTGAGGTTCTGAGCGCTCACCTTGAGCCGCACCTTGGTGATCTCGAGGTGGTCGAGCGTCTTGACGAGTGCGATGTACCGGCCGGCTTCGCTGAAATCAGCCATGAGCTTGCCCGAGAACACGCCGTCGGCCGCGCGCTCCTCATCGCGGACGAACCCACCTCCCGCGGCTCCGTACTCGGGCCCGTACGACACGGTCCAGGGTTCGTGGCGGGATTCGAACCGGCCGACGACGTCGGTCCAGGTCACCGGTTCGGCGGCCATGGCCGGCGGCGGCCCGGCGACCTCGGTGAGGACGCTCGTCGCGACGACGGCGCCGACGCCCTTGAGCAGGGTGCGTCGTGACAGGTCGGTCGATCCCATGTTGATCTCTCCGTTGCGATCGGTGGTGCCGGGCGGGGTTGCCGTCAGGCTAGCCGGAAAGTCCGGTCCTGTTCAACAGGTTCAACAAGTGTTCCAAATTTGGAATCGCGTGAGGTCAGCGGCTGCATGCGCCGGCGGCTCGCCGAAGGCGTCCGCGCGCGTGCGCGCAGGCCGTTCACCGGCCCCAGGACCGGCTCGTCAGGACGAGGGCGTCGCTGTCTGCCGGGCCGCCCGCGCGAGCGCGTCGCGGCAGGCGGCGACCGCGGGGCGCGCGGACGCGGCGCGCCTGGTCGACGTGAAGACCTCGCGCTCGGGATGCCCCGGCAGGTCCGCGAGCGTCACGCTCGGCGCTTCGCCCGCCCACACGAGGTCGGGCAGGAGCCCCACGGCGTTGCCCGAGCGGATCAGACGGATGTGCGCCATCAGGTCGGCGGTCTCGAAGCGCACGTCGGGTTCGAAGCCCGCGTCGCGGCAGAGCTGCTCGGCCCACTCGCGCGACGCCGTGCCCTGCGGCTCGAGCACCCAGGGCATGTCGGAAGCCGCGGCGAGCGGGCTCTCCCCGGCCCGACTCATGTCACGTTTCGCGGATATACGATCCGCCGCGCCGGCCGCACCCCCACCTGAACCGGGGTGGCGGATCGTATATCCGCCGGAAGGAACGGGAACGGGAACAGGAACAGCGGCGGGCCCCGGCGGCAGCGCCAGCCGGATCGTGTCCGCGGCGAGGTGCACGCGGTCGAGGTCCTCGCGGTGCGCGCGCGTGTGCCCCGGGTACTGTTCGGCGACCACGAGGTCGAAGTCGCGCGCCGCGACGTCGAAGAGGGCGAGCTCGGGCTCGCGCTCGGTGACCTCGACCCGGAGCGACGGATGCTCCGCGCGCAGCAGCGTGAGCGCCTGCGGCACCACGGCGTGCGCCGCGGACTGGAACACGGCGATGCGCACCGTGCCGCCGACCGCGGTGAGCGAGCGCGCGACATCCGCCTCCGCCTCCTCGAGCCGGTCGAGCACCGCCTTTCCGTGCTCGACCAGCACGAGGGCCTGCGGCGTGAGTTGCACGCGGCGGCCCACCTGCACGAGGAGCGGCACGCCGGCCTCGCGTTCGAGCAGGCTGAGCTGCTGCGACACCGAGGAGGGGCTGTACGAGAGCGCCTCGGCGACGGCGGCCAGCGTGCCGCGCCGGCTCAACTCGACGAGGAGGCGCAGGCGTCGCACGTCGAGCATGGCAGGCCTCCGGCATCCGATCGCAACCATTCGGTTCTCATGAACAGTATGCGTCGGATTCATTCGCTGTACCGAACGGATGTCGCGGCCCACACTGGAATCGAGCGGCGCGAACGCCCGGCGCGCCCGGATCAACGGAGACTACCCTCGTGACCATGTCGAACGCCGCAACGGACGCACGACCGAACACCGATCACGTCGTCGCCCTCGTGCGCCGCTGGCTCGCCGAGAGCGCCGACCATCCGGCCGAGCCGGCCGCCGAGCGACTCGCGGGCGTGCTGAAGGACCCCAACGGGCTCGCCTTCACGGTCGGGTTCGTCGACGGCGTCATGCGCCCCGAAGACCTCGGCGTCGCCGGACGCAACCTCGAGCAGGTCGCGCGCCTCACCCCGAGGTTCCTGCCCTGGTACCTGAAGGCGGCCATCCGCGTCGGCGGTGTCGTCGCACCGCTGCTCCCGTGGGTCGTCATCCCGATCGCCCGGCGCGTGTTGCGGGCGATGGTCGGCCACCTCGTGCTCGACGCGACGCCCGAGAAGCTCGGCCCCGCGATCGCGACGCTGCGCGAATCCGGCAACCGCCTGAACCTCAACCTCCTGGGCGAGGCCGTGCTCGGCGAGGACGAAGCAGATCGGCGCCTGCGCGGCACCTACGAGTTCCTCGCCCGCGACGACGTCGACTACGTGTCGATCAAGGTGTCGAGCGTCGTCAGCCAACTCTCCATGTGGTCATTCGACGAGGCCGTGCAGCGGGTGGTCACCAAGCTCAGCCCGCTCTACGAGCTCGCGGCCGCGAGCCCCACGCCGAAGTTCATCAACCTCGACATGGAGGAGTACCGCGACCTCGACCTCACGATCGCGGTGTTCACCACGCTCCTCGACCAGCCGCGGCTGCGCGGCCTCGAGGCCGGCATCGTGCTGCAGACCTACCTGCCCGACGCACTCGGCGCGATGCAGGAACTCACGGCATGGGCGACCGAGCGTCGCCGCGCCGGCGGCGCGCCCATCAAGGTGCGCGTCGTGAAGGGCGCGAACCTCGCCATGGAGCGCGTCGACGCCGCGATCCACGGGTGGCCGCTCGCGACCTACGACGCCAAGCAGGACTCCGACACGAACTACAAGCGCGTGCTGAACTGGTCGATGACCCCCGAACGCACCGATGCGGTGAAGCTCGGCGTCGCCGGACACAACCTGTTCGACATCGCCCACGCCTGGCTCCTGGCCAAGGAGCGCGGCGTCGACTGGCGCGTCGACTTCGAGATGCTGCTCGGCATGGCGACCGGGCAGGCCGAGGCGGTGCGCCGCGACGTCGGCAACCTGCTGCTGTACACGCCCGTCGTCAACCCGAGCGAGTTCGACGTCGCGATCGCGTACCTGATCCGCCGCCTCGAGGAGAACGCGAGCCAGGACAACTTCATGTCGGCGGTGTTCGAGCTCGGCAGCGACGAGCGCCTGTTCGAGCGCGAGCGCCGGCGCTACGAGCGCTCGGTCGCGGCCCTCGAGGCAGAGGGGCCGGATGCCCCGGTGCCGACGCCGAACCGCACGCAGAACCGCCGCACGGAGTGGACCCAGGAGTCGTTCGCGGCCGCCATGGCCGCACCCGACGCGCCCGCACCCGGCGCCGAACTCGACGACGACGCGTCACTCACGAGCGTCGTGCTCGAGATCACCCGCGGCAGCCAGGGCACCGGGCTCTTCGGCGAGACGGATGCCGCGGCATCCGCTTCCCCGGTGCCGGCGGGCCCCGGCGCCACGCCGGGCTTCCGCAACGAACCCGACACCGACCCGGCGCTCGCCGCGAACCGGGAGTGGGGCCGCCGCATCCTCGAACGCGTGCCCGACTCGCGGCTCGGCATCGACACCATCGCCGGGGCGCGTGTCGACGACGCGGCGATGCTCGAATCGATCATCCAGACGGTCGCCGCGCGCGGGCGCGCCTGGGGCGAGCGGAGCGGCGCCGAACGCGCCGCCGTGCTGCACCGCGCGGGCCTCGCGCTCGCCGCGAACCGCGACCGGCTCATCGAGGTCATGGCCGCCGAGACGGGCAAGACCATCGCCGAGGCCGACCCCGAGGTGAGCGAGGCCATCGACTTCGCGCACTACTACGCCGAGCGCGCCCGCGAGCTCGACCACGTGCAGGGCGCCGTGTTCGTGCCGCCTCGCCTGACCGTCGTCACGCCGCCGTGGAACTTCCCCGTCGCGATTCCCGCGGGCGGCGTGCTGGCCGCGCTCGCCGCGGGCTCCGGCGTCATCATCAAGCCCGCGAGGCTCGCGCAGCGCTCGGGCGCCGTGATGGTCGAGGCGCTGTGGGAGGCGGGTGTGCCGCGCGAGCTCCTCGCCCTCGTCGACCTCGGTGAGCGCGAGCTCGGCCGGCAGCTCGTGTCGCACCCCGCCGTCGACCGGGTCATCCTCACGGGTGCGTACGAGACGGCGCAGCTGTTCCGCTCGTTCCGCAACGACCTGCCCCTGCTCGCCGAGACCAGCGGCAAGAACGCGATCATCGTGACGCCGTCGGCCGACCTCGACCTCGCGGCATCCGACGTCGTGAAGAGCGCCTTCGGCCACGCCGGCCAGAAGTGCTCGGCCGCGTCGCTCGTGATCCTGGTCGGATCGGTGGCACGCTCGGAGCGGTTCCGTCGCCAGCTCGTCGACGCCGCCAGGTCGCTGCGCGTCGGCCGGCCCGAGCACCCGCAGAGCCAGATGGGCCCCATCATCGAGCCCGCGAACGGCAAGCTCCTCCACGCGCTCACGCAGCTCGGCATCGGCGAGGAGTGGCTGGTCGAGCCGAGACGGCTCGACGCCGCGGGCCGGCTCTGGTCGCCCGGCATCCGCACGGGCGTGGCCGCGGGCTCGTACTTCCACCTCACCGAGTTCTTCGGCCCGGTGCTCGGCGTCATGCACGCCCGCGACCTCGACGAGGCGATCCGCATGCAGAACGCCGTCGACTACGGGCTCACCGCGGGCCTGCACTCGCTCGACCCCGACGAGGTGGCGACCTGGCTCGACCAGGTCGAGGCCGGCAACCTCTACGTCAACCGGGGCATCACGGGCGCCATCGTGCAGCGCCAGCCGTTCGGCGGCTGGAAGCGCTCGGCCGTCGGTGCCGGGGCGAAGGCCGGCGGGCCGAACTACCTCCTCGGCCTCGGCGAGTGGCTGCCGCGGCACGACCCGTCGACCTCGGGCACACTGCACCTGCGCGGGCTCGAGCACCGGGTCAGCGAGTTCATCGAGGCGTCGCAGCCGTCGCTCGACTACGAGAGCTTCGAGGTGCTGCGGCGTTCGGCGCTCTCGGACGAGTTGATGTGGGCCGAGGAGTACGGCGCGGTGAAGGATGTCTCGGGCCTCGGTGTCGAACGCAATCTCTTCCGGTACCGACCGGTGCCCGTCACCGTCCGCATCGGCGAGGCCTCGACGCTCGCCGAGGGGCTCCGCGTCATCGCAGCGGGCCTGCTCGCGAAGTCGCCATTGGACGTGTCGACCGCCGTCGAGCTGCCGAAGGGCGTGCGCGGCGTCCTCGCGGCGCGCGAGGTGCGCGTCATCCGCGAGGGGGATGCCGCATGGCTCGGGCGCGCCGCGAACGGCGGGATCACGACGCCGCGCGTGCGGCTCGTCGGCGGCGGGGCGAGCGCGTTGGCCTCCGCCCTGGGCGGCTCTCCGGATGTCGCGGTGTGGTCGCATCCCGTGACGCCGTCGGGTCGCGTGGAACTGCTGCCGTTCCTGCACGAGCAGGCGATCTCGATCACGAACCACCGGTTCGGCAACCCGACGATGCTCTCGGACGCGGTGATCTGACGCCCGTGGATTGAGGCGCGAACGCGCAGCCCCGCACGTCGTCGACCTGCGGGGCTGCGCGCGCTCGCGACATCCGCCCCGTCCTATGCTCGGGGTGTGGTCGTGCATGCCCCGATCGTCACGCTGACGATGAATCCCGCACTCGACGTCTCGAGCTCGACCGAGGAGGTCGTGCCCGAGCACAAGCTCCGCTGCGGGCCCACCCGGTTCGACCCGGGCGGGGGCGGCGTGAACGTGTCGCGCGCGATCCGCAACCTGGGCGGCAGCTCGATCGCGATCTGCCCCCTCGGCGGCCCCACCGGGCAGGCGTATCGCGGATTCCTCGAACAGGAGGGCGTGGTCGCGCGCATCCTCGGCGTCGCGGGGAACACGCGCGAGAGCTTCACGGTCGACGAACTCTCGACGGGTGACCAGTTCCGCTTCGTGCTGCAGGGCCCGACGCTCCGCGAGCCCGAGTGGCGGGCCTGCCTCTCGGTGGTCGGCGACCAACTACCGGTCGGCGGCTACCTCGTCGCGAGCGGCAGCCTGCCGCCCGGAGTGCCCGACGACTTCTACGCGCTGCTCGCCCGGATCTGCGGCGAGCACGACGTGCGCATCGTGGTCGACGCCTCGGGCCCGGCACTCGAGGCGGCGCTCGCCGAGGGGGTCTTCCTCATCAAGCCGAGCCTGCGTGAACTGGCCGAGCTCGTGGGCGCCGGCGACACGCTCGACGAGGCCGAACAGGTCGAGGCCGCGCGGTCGATCGTCGCGAGCGGACGTGCCGAGATCGTGGCGCTCTCGCTCGGCGGGGCCGGCGCCGTGCTCGCCACGGCCGAGGGCGTGCTGCGACTGCCGACCCCGCGCGTCGAGGTGCGGAGCACCGTGGGCGCGGGCGACGCGTTCCTCGCGGGGCTGATCATGCGCCTCGCCGAGGGGCGAACCGTGACCGAGGCCTTCCGCACCGCGGTCGCCGCGGGTTCGGCGACGGCCATGCGGGAGGCTACGGGGTTGTGCCTGCCCGAGGATGTCGCGCGGCTGGAGGCGGAGCTGGCCGCCTGACGTTCAAACCCGTGGCCCCGCGTGAGAGTGCATTCCTCGCCCTGCGAGGGGCGGCAACTGCACTCTCGACCGGGGTATCGGGCCGCGTGACCAGGTGAGCGTCGCCCGAGAGTGCATTCCTCGCCCTCGGGAGGGCGGCAACTGCACGCTCGGCCCGATATTGGGCGGCGGAGTCAGCCTCTCGGGGCGCTCAGCGACCGCGGTTGCGGCGGCGGATGCCCCGTGGCGCGCGCCCGCCCGTGAACGATCGCGCCGCGTCGACGACGAATCCCTGGCGCAGCACCTCTCGGCCGATGAGCATGCGGAACCCCATCTCGTCGCGGTTCGTGAGCGTGACCTCGGCCTTCACGGAACGGCCGCGGAGCACCACGTCGAGGAGCACCACGATCCGCTCCTCGGTGTGCCCCGACGAACTCCGCACGATGCGTCGGTCGTGGACGGGGAACTCGACCACGGCGAGGTCCTCGTCGGTGTCCTGCCAGGGGTGGATGCCGAATCGCACGAAGTGCCTGCGTCGTCGCCGGAACTCGACGATGTCGAACGCGTGCAGCGATGACGTGCGCGCCCCCGTGTCGATCTTCGCCTTGATCCACGGCACACCCACTCCGGGCAGGCCGACCCACTCGCGCCATCCGACGATGGTGTTTGAATGGGAAGGCTCTACCACCCGACCATCTTCGCAGGGGCAACACGATGAAACTGGCGATCCTCTCGCGCGCGCCGCACGCGTACTCCACGCAACGGCTCCGCGCGGCCGCGGAACAGCGCGGTCACGACGTCAGGGTGCTGAACACCCTGCGCTTCGCCATCGACCTCGTCGGCCCCGAACCCGACCTGCAGTACCGGGGTCGCCCGCTCTCCGACTACGACGCGATCCTGCCCCGCATCGGCAACTCGATCACGTACTTCGGCACGGCGGTGGTGCGGCAGTTCGAGCAGATGGACGTGTACACGCCGAACACGGCGAACGGCATCACGAACGCGCGCGACAAGCTGCGGGCCAACCAGATCCTCTCGCGGCACAACATCGGCATGCCCGCCACGGCGTTCGTCCGCAATCGCGCCGACGTGCGTCCTGCCATCCAGCTCGTCGGCGGCGCGCCGGTCGTGATCAAGCTCCTCGAGGGAACGCAGGGCATCGGCGTCATCCTCGCGCCAGAGGTGAAGGTCGCCGAGGCCATCATCGAGACGCTGCACTCGACGAAGCAGAACGTGCTCATCCAGCGCTTCATCGCCGAGAGCCGCGGCCGCGACATCCGTGCCCTCGTCGTCGGTGACCGCGTCGTCGCGGCCATGCGGCGGGTCGCGAGCGGCGACGAGTTCCGCTCGAACGTGCATCGCGGCGGCACCGTCGAGCCGGTCGAGCTGTCGCCCGAGTACGAGCAGGCGGCCGTGCGCTCGGCGCAGATCATGGGCCTCAAGGTCGCTGGTGTCGACATGCTCGAGGGCAACGAGGGCCCGCTCGTGATGGAGGTGAACTCGTCGCCCGGCCTGCAGGGCATCGAGACCGCGACGAACCTCGACGTCGCGGGCGCCATCATCGACTACATCGGGGGTCAGGTCGCGTTCCCCGAGATCGACGTGCGCCAGCGCCTCACCGTCTCGACCGGCTACGGCGTCGCCGAGCTCCTCGTGCACGGCGCCGCCGACCTCGTCGGCAAGACCCTCGGCGAGTCCGGGCTCTGGGAGCGCGACATCACGGTGCTCACGCTGCATCGCGGCACGAACGTCATCCCGAACCCGCGCAAGGGCGTCGTGCTCGAGGCCGAAGACCGCATGCTGTGCTTCGGCAAGCTCGAGGAGATGCGGTCCATGGTGCCCGAGCGGCGCCGTCGCCGCGCGAAGGTGCGTCGCCTGCCGAAGCAGCCGATCCCCGAGGTGAGCTGAGCGCGACCTCGGTCGCCGGATGCCGGGTCAGCCCAGCGCGGCGTCGACGATGGCGCGAGCCTCGGATGCCTCGACCCCGAGCCGGCGCGCGAGCGCGGCGTAGTCGGCGGCGGCCCGCTGCAGCCGGCGTTCGGCGGGGTCGCCGTGCTCGGCGACGAACGTGCCGTTGCGCCCCCGTGTCTCGATCACGGCGTCGGCTTCGAGCGCGCGGTACGCCTTGGCGACGGTGTTCACGGCGAGCCCGATCTCTTCGGCCAGTGCTCGCACGGTCGGCAGCTTCGCGCCGACGGCGAGCCGCCCGTCGCGCACGGCTTCGACGACCTGGGTGCGCAGTTGCTCGTACGGCGGGTCGGATGCCCCGGGGTCGATCGTGAACCGCATGCGCCGGCGTCAGTCCCGGTTGCGGTTCACGAGCCGCGAGAGCACGATCGCGCTGCGCGTATGGTCGACGTTCGGGGCGATGCGCACGCGTTCGAGCGCATCCTCGAGCGAGGTGATGTCGCGGGCGCGCATGTGCACGATCGCGTCGGCGCTGCCCGTGACGGTGCCGGCGTACACGACCTCGGGCACGCCCTGCAGGATCCGCTGCAGCTCGTCGGGCGCCACGGTGCCGCGGCAGAACAGCTCGACGTACGCCTCGGTCGACATGCCGTCGACCGCCGGGTCCACCTGGATGGTGAACGCCTTGATGACGCCGTCGCCGACGAGTCGGTCGACGCGTCGCTTCACGGCCGACGCGGAGAGGCCGACGGACGACCCGATGTCGCCGTAGCCTGCCCGCGCGTTCTGCCGGAGCAGGTCGAGGATGGCGCGGTCGAGGTTGTCCATCCTCGGAGTGTACGTCGATTCGTTGCGTTCTCACAGCACAGAACGCCGATTTCCTGCGCGTGTTGGCGAACTCGGTGCGCGCCGGATGCCCCGGCCGGCGTATGCCGGGTGACGGCCGCGGATGCCGCAGCGGAGGACGTGGATGCCGCAGGCGGGGTGTGGATGCCGCGGCGCGGCGTCGTGGCATCCGACCTAGTCTGGAACGCATGCCTCTCGATTCCCCCGTTCGCATCGGCATCCAGGTGCAGCCGCAGCACGCCGAGTACGCCGCCATCCGTGACACCGTGCTCCGCCTCGAGGAACTCGGCGTCGACATCGCCTTCAACTGGGACCACTTCTACCCGCTGTCGGGCGACCGCGACGGCAAGCACTTCGAGGCGTGGACCATGCTCGGCGCCTGGGCCGAGCAGACCGAGCGCATCGAGCTCGGCACCCTCGTGAACTGCAACTCGTACCGCAACGCCGACCTGCAGGCCGACATGGCCCGCACGCTCGACCACATCAGCGCGAAGGGCGGCACCGGCCGGTTCGTCTTCGGCACCGGGGCGGGCTGGTTCGAGCGCGACTACGACGAGTACGGCTACGAGTTCGGCACTCCGGGTACGCGGCTGAACGCGCTCGCCGACGCGCTCCCGCGCATCGAGGCGAGGTGGGCGAAGCTGAACCCCGGCCCGACCCGGAAGATCCCGATCATGATCGGCGGCAAGGGGGAGCAGAAGACGCTCCGCATCGTCGCGCGGCACGCCGACATCTGGCACTCGTTCGTCGCACCCGACGACCTGCCGCACAAGCTCGACGTGCTGAAGCGGTGGGGCGACGAGGTGGGCCGCGACGTGTCGGAGATCACCGTGTCGAACGAGCTCACCCGCCGACGCGTCGACCTCGAGTACGCCGATGCGCTCTACGACGCCGGGGTGCGGTTGTTCACGCTCGGCATCTCGGGGCCCGACTACGATCTCGCCCCTGTGACCGAGTGGCTGGCCTGGCGCGACCGGAAGAACGCCTGAGCCGGACTACGGCGTCGGCACGGTGATCTGCACGGAGCCGTCGGCATGCACGGCCACCGTGACAGTCCCGTCGCGATCGTGCCAGAACTCGTAGCTGAGGACACCCCCCTCGAAGGTCTCGTCGTGCGTGCAGGACATGCCGAAGCCAGGCTGGTCGGGAACGACGGTCAGCACGCACAGGTCGACGGACTCTCCCGGCGGCTTGGCGGCGTACACCGTCATCCCGTTGGGCATGGTGGCGAGGAGCCTCGGGCTCGCCGAGATCCTCCATTCGTCGGGCAGGTCGATTGGCGGCATGTCCTGCGGCGTCGCGGGCCGATCGAAGACCGCGTATGCGGCCGAGCCGTCGACGGGTACCGGCGCCGCGAGGAGCGAGTCCACCGACAACGACACCGGCGCGCCCGATGCCGGATCGGTCACCGGCTCGGCAGCGGGGGTGCGCGCTCCCGCCTGCCATCCCACCGCGACCCCGACGAGCAACGCGGCGGTGCCCGCCGCGATCGCCCAGGTGAGCGGGCGCGCCGCGACGCCGTGCGCGGCCCTGTGCGAGACCCCGTGCGCGTCCTCTCGCGCGTCGCCGGCCGACGCCTCGAGGTCGTCGGCAGCCTCCGCCGGCTCGGGTCCGTCGACGACCGACGCGGCTGCGACATCCGCCCCGCCTGCCTCCGCGCGTCGCAGCGACTCGAGCTCGGCGAGGGCGTCGGCCCGCTCGGCATCGCTCGCCACGGCGCCGTAGGCGATGCGCTGCAGGCGCAGAACCTGCTCGTCGTGCGATGGTTCGTGCACGCCGACCCCCGTCGATCGTCCGGCAGCATGCCGGGTCGAGCAACAGGATGCCCCAGCCGCGGGTAAGGGGCAAGCGCGCCGCGCGAACGCGCCGGGACGAGGCATCCCGTCGAACTCCCATGCAGCTTTCGCCGGAATCCGGCTCGAATGCGCAGGGAAATTGCGTGCGAAGCCCGGAATCTTCCGGCCCA
Source organism: Agromyces sp. H66 (assembly GCF_004959775.1). Classification (GTDB taxonomy): domain Bacteria; phylum Actinomycetota; class Actinomycetes; order Actinomycetales; family Microbacteriaceae; genus Agromyces. Next base: position 229,476 of record NZ_SJZG01000005.1, on the reverse strand, counting down.
TTCGGTTCACACTGAAAGTGGCGTCTCGACGGCGGCGCAACCCGAACGTCGTCGTCGAGGCTCGGAATGAGCGACCTGGTCCGCCGACATTGCAGACCCGGCGGATGTCGCCCGACGACATCCCCCCGACGCGAAGGAGCGAGATGTCGACCGCGATCCAGACCGACGAACAGTCGGGCACCAGGCCCGAGCGACGGCCGACCGGCCGCACCGTGCTGATGTGCCGGCCCGAGCACTTCACGGTCGTGTACCGGATCAACCCGTGGATGAATCCCGCCGAGCCGACCGACACGAACCTCGCGCTCGAACAGTGGCAGGTGCTCTACGACACCTACCTCGAGCTGGGCCACGACGTGCACCTCATCGACCCGATCCCCGGCCTGCCCGACATGGTCTACGCGGCGAACGGCGGCTTCGTGATCGACGGCATCGCCTACGGCGCGAGGTTCACCTACCCCGAGCGGGCGCCCGAGGGCCCCGCGTACATGGAGTGGTTCCGCGCGGCGGGGTTCGACGTGCGCGAACCCGAGGAGATCAACGAGGGCGAGGGCGACTTCCTGCTCGTCGGCGAGACGATCCTCGCCGGCACCGGGTTCCGCAGCCACTCGCACTCGCACGAGGAGCTCGCGCGCATCGCCGACCGCGAGGTCGTGACGCTGCGCCTCGTGGACCCGAGCTTCTACCACCTCGACACGGCGGTCGCGGTGCTCGACGCGACGCCGGGGCAGGAGCACATCGCCTACCTGCCGACCGCGTTCGACGCCGCCTCCCTTGCGGTGCTGCAGGAGCGCTTCCCCGACGCGATCCTCGTGAACGAAACGGATGCCGCGGTGCTCGGCTTGAACTCGTTCAGCGACGGGTACAACGTGGTCATCGCCTCGCGCGCCGCCGACTTCGAGCGGCAGTTGCGACTGCACCGCTACAACCCGATCGGCGTCGACCTCTCCGAGCTGCTGCTCGGCGGCGGCGGCGTCAAGTGCTGCACCCTGGAGCTGCGCCGATGACCCACACGAACCACGACGTGATCAACGTTTCGACACGGACGGCCGCGGCCATCCACGAGGAGGACGAGCACGCCGCCCACAACTACCACCCGCTGCCGGTGGTCGTCGAGTCGGGAGACGGCGCCTGGGTGACCGACGTCGATGGGCGCCGTTACCTCGACTGCCTCGCCGCCTACTCGGCTGTCAACTTCGGGCACGGCAACCCGCGCCTCGTCGACGTGGCGCGCGCGCAGCTCGACCGCATCACGCTCACGAGTCGCGCCTTCCACAACGACCGGCTCGGGCCGTTCGTCGCCGAGCTCGCCGCGCTCTGCGGCAAGGACATGGTGCTGCCGATGAACACGGGCGCCGAGGCCGTGGAGTCGGGCATCAAGATCGCCCGCGCCTGGGGCTACCGGGTGAAGGGCGTCGCGAAGGACCGGGCGAACGTCATCGTGATGGCCGGCAACTTCCACGGCCGCACGACCACGATCATCTCGTTCAGCGACGACCCCGACGCGCACGCCGATTTCGGGCCGTACACGCCGGGCTTCCACACGGTGCCGTACGGCGACGCGGCCGCGGTCGAGGCCGCGATCGACGAGAACACCGTCGCGGTGCTCGTCGAGCCGATCCAGGGCGAGGCCGGCATCCTCGTGCCGCCCGCCGATTTCCTGCCCGAGGTGCGGCGGATCACGCGCGAGCGCAACGTGCTGCTCATCGCCGACGAGATCCAGTCGGGGCTCGGTCGCGTGGGGGCGACCTTCGCGTGCGACCTCGTGGGCGTCGTGCCCGACCTGTACCTGCTCGGCAAGGCGCTCGGCGGCGGCATCGTGCCGGTCTCGGCGGTCGTCGGCGACCGCGACGTGCTCGGCGTGATCCGGCCGGGCCAGCACGGATCGACGTTCGGCGGCAACCCGCTCGCGGCCGCCGTGGGCCTCGAGGTGGTGCGCATGCTCGCGTCGGGCGAGCCGCAGGAGCGCGCCCGGGTGCTCGGCGCGCGCCTGCACGATCGGCTCGAGGCGCTCATCGGGCGCGGCGTGGTCGCGGTGCGCGGCGCCGGCCTGTGGGCGGGCATCGACATCGATCCCCGGCTCGCGACCGGACGCGAGGTGTGCGAGGCGCTCATGCGTCGCGGCGTGCTCGCGAAGGACACGCACGGCTCGACCATCCGGCTCGCTCCGCCGATCGTGGTGGAGCCCGACGACCTCGACTGGGCCGTCGACCAGCTGGCGGCCGTGCTCGACGAGCTGCGCGCCGCGTGACGCGACGAGGGGCCGGATGCCGCGGCATCCGACCCCTCGTCGTGATGGCTACTTCGCGAGGAACGCGAGCAGCACCTCGTTGATCTCGTCGGCGTGCGTCCAGAGCATCCCGTGGGGGGCGCCCTCGATCTCGACGTACTCGGCGCTCGGCAGGCGCTTCACGAACTCGCGCGCGGTCGCGTCGATCGGCAGGATGCGGTCGGCGGTGCCGTGCACGATCAGCGTGGGCACGTCGATCTTCGCGATGTCGCCGCGGAAGTCGGTGAGCCACGTGTCGACCACGGCCGACGATGCGAACCACGACGCGCCGGCCGCCACGTTCCAGCTGGCGCGAACGGCGGCCTCGCTGATGCGGGCGCCGAGGTTCTCGTCGAGGTTGTAGAAGTTCGCGTAGAACTCGTCGAACCACGCGTAGCGGTCGTCGGTCGCCGCCTTCCGGATGCCGTCGAACACCTCGGCGGGCACGCCCGTGGGGTTGTCATCGGCCTGCAGGAGGTAGGGCTCGAGCGAGGCGAGGAAGCCGGCCTTCGCGACCCGCTCGCTGCCGTAGGTGCCGAGGTAGCGGCCGACCTCGCCGCTGCCCATCGAGAACCCGACGAGCACGGCGTCACGCAGGTCGAGGGTCTCCATGAGCACGTTCAGGTCGGCGGCGAAGGTGTCGTAGTCGTAGCCGGTCGTGGGCTGGCTCGACCGGCCGAAGCCGCGGCGGTCGTAGCTGATCACGCGGTAGCCGGCAGCCAGCAGTGCACGCGACTGCTTCTCCCACGAGTGCCCGTCGAGCGGGTACCCGTGGATGAGCACGACGGGCTGCCCGGCTCCGTGGTCCTCGTAGTAGAGCTCGATGGGGGTGCCGTTCTCGATTCCGACGGTGATGGTGGACATGGATTCCGCTCCTTGTTGGTGGTGTCGCGTGGTGGTGTGACATGTTCTAACCGGCTCAGCCGATCATGACAGTTATAACTTGGCGTCGACGGGATTATTCCAACCAGTTCGGAGCGTTGAGAGGGTTAGAATATTCCTCAGCTACGGAAGCGAGATCCCATGTCCATGTCACTCCTCCTCGACCTCGTGAACTCGAGGCTCGTGCTCGGCGACTCCGTGGTCGACGAGCTCGACGGCGATGCCGAGGCATCCGCGTGGCTCCGTGCCCACGACCTGGCCGGGACGCCCGATCAGGTCGCCGACGCGCGAGAGGCGCGCGCCGCGCTCGTGCCGTTCCTGCGGGGACAGGCGGATGCCGCGGTGCTCGAGCCCTGGGTGGGCGTGATGCGTCGCCGGGCCGAGGTCGGACCTGACGGGCTCTCGTGGATCGACGACATCGACCAGGCGCGTGCCGTCGGCGTGCGGGCCGTCGAGGAATGGGGAGCGCTGCAGGGTGAGCAGGGATCGCGCATCCGGCCGTGCGCGGCCGAGGACTGCCAGCACTTCCTCATCGACACGAGCCGCGCGAACACCCGCAAGTGGCACTCGATGGAGACGTGCGGCAACCGCGCCAAGGCGCGCCGCCACTACGCGAAGGCGAAGCAGGGCGGCGCGGGCGCGGAGGCGTGAAGGTCAGTCGGGCTGCCGGCGGATGCCGCGCCGGCAGCGCCAGCGCGTCAGTCCTCGCGGACCGTGATCGATCCGTTCGACGTGTGCAGCTCGAGTTCGAACTCGCCGTCGGGGTCGTCGGCCACGCCGATGTCGGTCGAGCCGTTCGACGTCTCCGCCGTCACGCGATAGGTCGCCTCGGGCACGCTGAGCTCGATCGTGCCGTTCGAGGTGCGCGCCTCGACGTCCTGCGGCTCGCCGATCTCCAACTCGATACCGCCGTTCGAGGTGAGCGCCCGCACGCCGTCGCCGTTGAGGTCGCGGCCGACGACGCGACCGTTGCTCGTTTCGACGTCGACCCGACCCGAGACATCCTCGAGCTCGATGCGGCCGTTCGAGGTGCGCGCGTCGACCTCGGCCACCGCCGTGAGCTCGATGCTGCCGTTCGCCGTCCTGCCCTGCACGTCGAGACCCTCCGGGCCTTCGATGGTGTAGTCGACGGAGCAGAAGCGGCCGCAGCCGCCCAACTCGAGGGTGTCGCCGTCGATGTCGTGCGTGTCGCCGATGTCGCGATCACCGACGTAGGAGACCGTTCGTTCGACCGTGATCTCGGTCGCGCCCTCGGTGCCGACCACCGTCACGTTGCCGGTCGCATCGTCGAGCTCGATCGTGGTGATGTTCTCGGTCACCGTGAATTCGTCGGTGAATCGCTGCGGCGGGCCGATGAAGTTGCACCCGGCCAGGCCGCCCACGGTCACCGCCGTCACTGCTGCCGCGATCGCGACACGGACGAACCTGTTCATGAGAGCCCCCCTTGCGACGTTCGACCTTAGTCCGCCGACGCATGGACGGCACGGACGAAGGTCCCGTCTACTTTGCCACGAACGCGAGCAGCGCCGCGTTCACCTCGTCGGCGTGCGTCCAGAGCAGGCCGTGCGGCGCGCCCTCGATCTCGACGTAGTCGGCGTCGGGCAGCCGCGTGCGCAGTGCACGAGCCGAGACGTCGATCGGCAGGATCCGGTCGGCCGTGCCGTGCAGGATGAGGGTCGGCACGTCGACGTTCTCGATGTCGGCACGGAAGTCGGTGAGCCAGGTGTCGACGCACGCGGATGCCGCGTACCACGATGCCCGTGCCGCGACCGCCCAGCTCCCGCGCAGCGCCTCCTCGCTGATGCGGGAACCGAGGTTCTCGTCGAGGTTGTAGAAGTTCTCGAAGAACCCGGTGAACCATGCGAACCGGTCGCGCTCGGCCTGCGCGGCCAGGTCGTCGAAGTCGGGCGCCGCGCCGCCGGGGTTGTCATCGGTCTTCCGAAGGTACGGTCCCAGCGATGCGAGGAACGCGGCCCCGGCGATGCGCTCGCTGCCGTGGCTGCCGAGGTAGCGGGCCACCTCGCCGCTGCCCATCGAGAACCCGACGAGCACGACCTCGTCGAGGTCGAGCGTGTCGAGCAGGGTCTTCAGGTCGGCCGCGAACGTGTCGTAGTCGTAGCCGGTGGTGGGCTGGCTGGATGCGCCGAAGCCGCGCCGGTCGTAGGTGATCACGCGGTGGCCCGCGCCGAGCAGCGCTCGCGACTGCTTCTCCCACGAGTGGCCGTCGAGCGGGTAGCCGTGGATGAGCACGACCGGCCGCCCGTGCCCGTGATCCTCGTAGTAGAGCTCGATCGGCGTCGAATTCTCGGTTCCGACGGTGATGTACGGCATGGGCGTCCTCACGGTTCGTTGACGGATGTCTCGAATGACGGATGTCGCGGCGGCACCTTCTGCCGCCGTGGCCAGTCCACCACCGGCCGACGGGCGGGCACAAGGGCGCACCCCTCTCATCGAGTGGATGGCCTTTCACCGAGCGGATGACGGATTGACACGGCCGCACGATTCCGCGGGACTGGATCCAGTGCCGTTCGACGACGAGAGGACCGCGGGCCATGCCGACATCGACGAGGGAACTCCCGCGCACCATGCGCGCCGCCGTGCTCCACGACGAGGAACCGCGGCTGCGGGTCGTCGAGGTGGACGTGCCGGTGCCGCAGCGCGGCGAGGCGCTCGTCAGGGTCATCGCCTGCGGCGTCTGCCACACCGACCTGCACGTCGTGAAGGGTGAGGTGGCGTTCCCGCGGCCGGCGGTGCTCGGCCATGAGATCAGCGGGGTCATCGTGGGCTTCGGGCCGGGCACCGTCGTGCCGGAGTCGCTCGAGATCGGCGCCACGGTGGTGGGGGCGTTCATCATGCCGTGCACCGAGTGCGACGCCTGTCGCCGCGGACGTGACGACCTGTGTGCGAACTTCTTCGCGAAGAACCGGCTGCGCGGCACGCTCTACGACGGCACGAGCCGAGTGGCCATGCCCGACGGCTCGTTCCTGGCGATGTACTCGATGGGCGGGCTCGCGGAGTACTCCGTCGTGCCCGTCTCGGCGCTGGCCCCGCTCTCGGAGGCGACGGATGCCGCGACCGCATGCATCGCCGGGTGCGCCGGCCTGACGTCCTACGGGGCGGTGGTGCGCGCGGGGCACGTGGCGGCGGGCGACACCGTCGCCGTGGTCGGCGTCGGAGGCGTCGGGTCGAGCATCGTGCAGATGGCCGCCGCGGTGGGGGCGACCCGCATCGTCGCCGTGGACATCGCGGACGAGAAGCTCGTACGTGCGCGTCAGCTCGGCGCGACCGACACGGTCAACTCCCGGGAGGTCGATCCGGTCGATGCGGTTCGCAGCGTCCTCGAGGGCGGGGCGGATGTCGCGTTCGAGGCCCTCGGTCGCCCCGAGACCTTCGTGCAGGCGTCGCGCATGCTGGCTGACGGCGGACGCATGGTCGCGGTCGGCATCGCCGCCGGCGCGGCGACCGCCCCGGTCGAGATCACGCCGTTGGTGCGGCGCGGGTACACGATCACGGGATCCTTCGGCGGGCGCACCCGTTCCGACCTGCCCGCGGTCGTCGGCCTCGTCGAGTCGGGCGCGTTCGACGCGGCCGGGCTGATCACCCGTCGGTACACGCTCGAGCAGGCCGACGACGCGTACCGGGCGCTGGCCCGTGGCGAGATCACCGGCCGCGCGATCGTCGTGATGGAGGATGATGGAAACCGTGACGGCGGAACACCCGGGTGACGCGGCCGATGGCGGCGCGCCTCGATCGGTGATCGATCGCGCCTTCGCCATCCTCGGCACGTTCCAGGGCGGTCGCGTGCGCCAGTCGCTCTCCGACATCAGCCGTCGCACCGGGCTTCCCATCGCCACCAGCTACCGCATCGTGCAGCGCCTCGTGGAGTGGGGCGCGCTCGAACGCGATGGCGAGGGCCGGTACCGCATCGGCCTGCGCCTCTGGGAGCTGGCGTCGCTCGCGCCGCGCTCCGTGGGCCTCCAGCGACTCGCGCGTCCGTTCATGCAGGACCTCTACGAGACGACCGGCTACGCCTCGCATCTCGCGATCCGGGAGGGCCGCGAACTCGTGTCGATCGAGCGGTTCCAGAGTCCCCGGCGTTCGGTGCGGCGCCCCCTGGTCGGCGCACGATACCCGCTGCACGCCACCGCCATCGGACAGGTGCTGCTCGCGCACGCTCCGCCCGAGATCCGGGAGGAGGTGCTGGCGGGGGAGCTCGAGGCCTTCACGTCGCGCACGTACACCGATCGCGACACCCTCGAACGCCTGCTCAGGGACATCCGTCACATCGGGTACGCGGTCAGCGACCGCCAGGTCGACAACGTGCACATCGGGGTCGCGGCGCCCGTGCGTGACGCGAACAACGAGGTGATCGCCGCGGTCTCGCTGGCACTCACGGAGAAGGACGTCGACGGGAAGAACATGATCCACCTCGTGCGGATCACCGCGGCCTCGATCTCACGCGCGCTCGAGGCCGCCGGCTACGTCGAGCAGGCCGACGACGCGGGTCGGTGAGCGGTCGCCGGCGTCAGGCGAAGCCCTCAGGATTGCGTGGCCGGTACGGCGCCTCGAGCCGTGCGACCTCGTCGGCGGTGAGCTCCAGTTCGAGCGCGGCGATGGCATCCTGCAGGTGCTCGGGTTTCGTGGCGCCGATGATCGGCGCCGACACCGCGGGCTTCGCGAAGTGCCACGCGAGGGCGACCCGTGCACGGGAGACGCCCCGCTCGGCGGCGATCTCGCCGACGGCCGCGGCGATGGCCCGGTCGGACTCCTCGTCCTGCCGATAGAGGTTCGCGCCGGTCGCGTCGAGCTCGAGTCGGGGGCTCGGTGCGCCGTACTCACGGGTGAGGCGGCCGCGGGCGAGCGGGCTCCACGGGATGACCCCGATGCCCTGGTCGACGCAGAACGGATGCATCTCCCGCTCCTCTTCGCGCATCAGCAGGTTGTACTGGTCCTGCATGGAGACGAAGCGCGTCCAGCCGTGCAGGTCGGCGGTGTACTGCATCTTCGCGAACTGCCAGGCGTGCATCGAGGATGCCCCGAGGTAACGCACCTTCCCCGAGGCGACCACGTCGTGCAGCGCCTGCATGGTCTCCTCGACGGGCGTGCGGTGGTCGAGGCGGTGGATCTGGTACAGGTCGATATAGTCGGTGCCGAGCCGTCGCAGCGAGTCGTCGACCTGCGTCATGATGGCGCCGCGCGAGAGGCCGGCGTCGTTCGGCCCTTCGCCCATCGGCATGCCGAGCTTCGTCGCGATGACGACCTGGTCACGGCGAGTGAACTCACGGATGAGCTGGCCGGTGATCTCCTCGCTCGAGCCGAGCGAGTACACGTTCGCGGTGTCGAAGACGGTGATGCCCGCCTCGACCGCGGCACGGAAGAAGGGGCGCGAGTCGTCGAGGCCGAGCGACCAGCCGTGAGCGCCGCGGCCCGGCTCGCCGTACGACATGCAGCCGAGGATGAGGCGCGAGATCCGCAGGCCGCTCGCGCCGAGGGTGGTGTATCGCATTGCAGGCTCCAGGTCGGCGTGGCGCCCGCATCGGGCGCGCCCTGAGATGGGGGCGCCTGCGATCGTGGCAGACGAGGCATCCGAAGTCCACGGCCTTTCCGCTGCGTGGCGTATCGGTGGTGGGCGACGCGTTCGCCGGGTTAGTGTCCGATGGCGGATCCCGAGGCCGAGCGGATGCCGCGCTGGAGGAGGCACCGTGGCACACATCGCGATCGTCGAGTTCCGGATGGACCCTGCACGGCTCGAGGAGGCACACGCCGTGGTGGCGGACCTGCTCGAGGACACCCGATCCTTCCCCGGATTCGAGCGGCTCGAATGGCTCGCGAACCGCGATGACCCGGCCCACTGGACGCTGTACGAGACCTGGGCCTCTTGGGAAGCCGAGCAGGCGTATCGAGACTTCCGTGCTGGGGAGGGCGCGGTACCCGAACTCGCCGAACTCCTCGCCGCGCCCCCGAGCCTCATCAGGTACGAGACGCACCGGTCGTTCGAGGCCTGACGCGGACCGCGTCGCCCGGATTCGCACGTCGCGGCGGGGTGTCACCACGGAACGGGGCCGGTGCTGCTGATGAATGTTCCCGATGCCCCGTGTTCGGAAAGCGTCGCGGCCGCCACGACGATCCGTGCGGCCTCGTCGGCGCTCGTCGGGGCCTGCTCACGGTTCCCCGGTGCGAGGTCGGTCTGCACCCACCCGGGACATACCGAGGTGACCTTGAGCTTGGTGCCGGCGAGCTTCTTGCTGAGGCCGATGGTCATGCTGTTCACCGCCGCCTTCGACGCCTGGTAGGCAGGCAGCACGCTCGTGTAGTACGGAGAGCTCTCGTCCGACTGGTCGCTCAGGGATCCCATCGTGGAGGAGACGTTCACGATTCGACCCGCGTCGCTCCGACGGAGGAGCGGCAGGAAATTCTCGGTGACGGTCGCCACGCCGATGACATTCGTCTCGAACGTGCGGGCGAAGGCACCGATGTGCACGAACTCGTGGTCTCCGATCGCGGTCGCCTCCGGCAGGATTCCTGCGTTGTTCACCAGAATGTCGAGGCGGCCGTGGCGATCGGTGATCGCCTCGGCGCCTGCCCTGACGCTCTCCGGTGAGGCGACATCCATCGTCAAAGCCTCCGCGACGAGCCCTTGCTCGAGCAGGCCGTGCGCGGCCGTGGCAACGGCGTCGGAGTCGCGTCCGGCGATGATGACCGTCGCTCCCGTGCGGGCGAGGGCGGTGGCCGTCGCCAGTCCAAGGCCGCGGTTTCCGCCGGTGACCAGTGCGATGGTGCTCATGTCTGGGTATGTCCTTTCCGTCCGGCGACCGACGCCGGTTCAAGTCCCGCTACCGATTCTGTGCGGAAGACGCCCCGTCATCTCGCGAGAATCGGACCTCGCGTAGAACGTGCGGCGGTCGCTGCTCGGCCATGCAGACGCTGCGCTGGCGGGTGCGTCCTTCTCCGGGGCACCGTTGCCGACACCGGCGTCACGCGGGAGAACGGAATGCACCGCCCCTCGGGCCCGTTGCTGTTGGTGTGACCGACGGCGCCCGAGTCCTGCCCCACTCGTTTACGCTGGATCGCTTCAGTCCCGTCCGGTTCGACGCGGGGCATACCGTGTCGAACGGCGTGGTCGATCTCCTTCTGGAGGCGGCGCGTAGTGCTCCCTCGGCCGGCAACTCCCAGCCGTGGGCGTTCATCGTGGGCCTGCGAGGCGACGAGGTGCATGAGCGGCTCGTACGCCACCTCGCTCGGAGCTCGGCGATGTGGGCGCCCGGCGCCAGCCTGCTCGTCGCGAATCTCGCACACCGATTCGTCGAAGACAGCGATATCGAATACTCGGAGTTCGCGCACTACGACGTGGGGCAGGCGGTCGCCCACATGACGTTCCAGGCGCACTCGATGGGGCTCTTCGTCCACCAGTTCCGCGCCTTCGACCGCGAAGCCGTCGCCCTCGAGTTCCGGATTCCCGAGCACTGGGAGGTGACGACCATGGCGGCGATCGGAATGCCGCTGGGGGGAGGTCGGGGCGACCCGGGGCCCGGTACGAGCGACGAGCGATACCCGCTCGAGGAGATCACGTGGGAGCGAGCCCGATAGCGGTCCCTTCAGTCCTCGTGGAGCAGTCCCACCAGACGGTTCGTCGTGTGCCGACTGCGCACCATCAAGTGCCGCAAGACCGGGGATATCATGCCGGGACGCCCGGACCGGGCGTGACACGAGATGCGAGCACCGGACGGGGCTTTCAGAACTTCGCAGACTCGGACCAGCTCCGCGACGCCGAGGCGTACTACGGGACCAACCTGCCACGGTTGCGGGACATCCGGTCGCACTACGACGCCCGCGGCATCCTCTCGCACTGGCATCCGCTCGACTGAATCTGCGCGAGCACGCTCAGCTCTCATGGAGCACCCCGAGGAGCCTGGTCGTCGTGCGCCAGGTGCGCACGGTCATCTGCTGGAAGACGGGCATGGCCATCAGGCGGGTGATGCGGGTCTTGCCCGCTTGGGCTGCCACCCGCGAGAAGTAGAGCGCGCCGGGCCCGGGCACGATCGCGTCGACGCCCGCTCGCAGGTCCGGCATCTGTGCCATCACGACGTCCGCGGTGAGCGGATGCTTCAGGAAGAACACGTCGCTGCGCAGCTCCGCGGAGCCGTGATCGGCCGGTGCCGACGCGACGGTCGCGTCGAGTTCGTCGCGTGATCGCACGATCGCCGGAATCGGGATGTCGAAGCGCTGCCGAAGCATCCGTTCGATCGTCTCCTCGACGTCGGACCCGCTCCGGCGGCTCGATGAGAACAGGACGTTGCCGCTCTGCAGGTGCGTGCGTACCTCCTCGTACCCGGCCGCGCGGAAGCACTCGGCGAGGTCCTGCATGCCGATGGGGTTCTTGCCGCCGACGTTGATGCCGCGCAGCAGGGCGACGTAGGCGGTCATCACGGAACCCCGCGGAGTCGACGGGAGCCTAGAGAAGCCATACCCCGCACGATGGCACGGACGACCGACACGAGCGACCGCTGATGCTCCGCGATGTCGCCGAGTGGATGCCGATCGCACCGCATCCTGCCTCCCACGGTGCAGATCGCATGCATTCGTGACCCGACGGCTCGAGCCGATGCCGGGGACGCCCTCGCATGCAGGCACGCCGCTGCGTCCGGTCGAATCGACGGGCGCCGGGGACGCTCTACTGGTCGGTGCCGTCCAGCCGGCGTCGCAGGTACCTCGGGGCCTGCACGCGCCACGCGTCGGTCACGAGCTCGGCGAGATGGTCCTCGTCGATGCGGGCCATGCGGAACGCGACCTTCGGCTCACTCCACGTGGTCGTGGTGCGCAGGAACACGTCGGGCGCCATTTCGACAAGGGCGAGCGCGTCCAGGCGGTCGGCGACCTTCACGCCGACGACGAGCTCGGTCGCGATGATCTCGCGGATGTCTGCGGGGATGCTCGGCCAGGGAGGGCACTCCCACGCGTACAGCTTGCGGCGAACGAACCACGCCGCGCCGCCCGTCGTTGCGCGTTCCTCGCTGCCGGGGAGCTCCAATGCGGTGCGGCGCAGGTCGTCGAGTGTGGCCACCGTCCGAGCCTAGGTTGCACCACCGACAGGGAGGCGCGAGGGGATGATGGAACCATGCCCGCCGCCCACCGTCCCGGTCTTCGGGTCGACTCCGCGCTCACGATCCCCGAGTCTGAGCTGTCGTGGCGGTTCTCGCGGTCATCCGGTCCCGGCGGGCAAGGCGTGAACACCGCCGACTCCCGAGCGGAACTCGTGTGGGATGTCGCGGGCTCGGCCGTCCTGTCGCCGCTCCAGCGGGAGCGACTCCTCGAACGCCTGGGCAGTCGCGTCGTCGACGGAGTCCTGACGATCACGGCATCCGAGCACCGCGCGCAATTGCGCAACAGGAACGCTGCGCGCGCCCGGCTGGCCGCCCTCGTGGCCGACGCGCTGAGGCCGCCGTCACCGACGCGACGACCGACGCGTCCGAGTCGCGGCGCCAAGGAGAGGCGCCTGGAGGCGAAGAAGCGTCGCACCGACGTCAAGCGACTGCGCCGCCCACCACAGGACTGACCACCGAACCTCGTGCCGGCGGGATTGATGAGGAGGAACTACCGGCGGGTCGACCTACCAGACGGTGCCGCCGCCGACCGAGATACCGCCCCACGTGAGCGCGATGAAGATCGCGGCGAACACCACGGGCGCGATGCCCGTGCCGCTGCGCGCGAGCCCCTTGAAGAGGGCGATCACGGCGAGGATTGCGGCGACGATCGAGAGGACGCCGCCGAGGATCAGTCCGATGAACAGCGGGATGGGCATGAGCACGAGGCCGGCCAGCGCGAACCAGAACGCGGCCCAGGCGGTCGGATTGGAGCGGCGTTCGACGGAAGAGGACATGCTTCATTATCTCGTGTTCGCGGCTCGCAACCCGTGAGACCCACGGGTACTCGACGAGACGTGAAGTCCTCTACGTCACGCAGCGGCGATCCTTGGACTTCAATGACGCAGCTGTTGCGCCGGCTCTGAGAAATCGCAAGGGTGCTTACTGCAAAGCCTCGTCCCCGTTCGTGGTGATGGTCGCAGGAAGTGTGTCGTCGGTGTCCGTGAGCAAGCGACGAAACTCGTCGCCGTCGCGGAAGTACAGCTGTTGGCGCAGTCGTCACCAATCTGGCGGGCGGCGAGCTGTATACCGGCGAACACGGCATGGTGGCCGCCGCGGACGCAGAAACGCACGCGTTCGTGCTCCTCGTACTGACTCGATGCGATAACCCGTATGCCAGGCCGGCCGACACCACCCAGGGGCGGCTCGGCGTCGATCCCGCGTACCTCTTCACCGACCGCGGACTGACGGGAACGGATCGCGCCCGACCCGGTCTTCGCGAAGCTCTCGCCGCGTGCGGAGACGGCGACACCCTTGTGGTGGCGAAGCTCGATCCCTCGGTGGACGATGCGGGGTCAGCGGTCGTAGACGTCGCGGCGGTGCCCGAGCGTGACGATGACCAATAGCACGTCGTCATGGACGGTGTAGGTGATCCGGTAGTTGCCCACGCGCACCCTGAGTCCGTCTCGGCCTTGGAGTGCCTTTGCCCTGGGCGGGCGCGGATCTTGGCCGAGCAGCGCGATCGCGCCCCGGATGCGATCGCGGTCTTGGTGGTCGATCCGCTTGAGCGCTCGAATGGCGGCCGGTCGCAGTTCGATCCGGTAGCTCACTCCCAGCCCAGGTCCTTCTTGACCTGGTCCCAGGGAATGTTCTCGCCCTCTTCGGCCATCGCCTCATCGAAGGCGGCGGCATCCTCGGCGTCTTCGAGCGCCTCGAGCATGCGCTCGTACCGCTCCGGGCTCACCACGACCGCGGCGCGCCGGCCCCGTCGTTCGATGAAAACCGCCTCCTGCTGGGATCGGGCGATCACGTCCGACAGGTGGCTGCGGGCGGCTGCGACACTTACACTGGACATATTGCAATTGTACATCCGATACGGTGTCATGTACATGATCTACGGCGGGCCTGCCATCCTGCCAGACGCCACTGCGGGCCGCCCTCACCACGTTCAAAGTGCGCGCTGAGGGATCGGCCAGCGGGCACCCGCGGGCAGATCCCTTTTACTGCCAGTCTTCGGCGACGAAGGCGGGCATCGATCTCCACAAGAGCGCACCGCCACGCCGAGTTCCTTATACAATGGCCTATATAGACGCTAAGGAGGAGTGGTCATGCCCATCACCTCAATCGACATTGACCAAGAAGAGCTCAGGCAGGCCAAGCAACTAACTGGCGCGAAGTCGAACCGCGAAACGGTCGATCTCGCCCTGCGGACCTTGATTGCGGTTCGGCGCCAACCGTCCGCCGTTGAACGGATCATCGGTCGCGACTTCGAGCCCGACCAGATCGACGCGCCAACCATCACCCCGACCGCTGCGCCGGCGTGACGACATACCTGGTCGATAACAGCGTCTGGCACAAGGCCAGTAGAAGCCCGAACATCGCTCAGCGCCTCCGGGAGATCTCACCAACTCACCTCATCATCACCTGTCCTCCGCAGGTGCTGGAGTACTGCCATTCTGCGCGCACTACCGCCGAGTACTCCGACCTCCGAGCGGACATGGACGCGCTGCTCCCGGCGTGGGAGCACCCGACCGAGGAAGATGCCCTAGACATCCAGCAGGCGCTCTGGGATCAGGGGATGCCGCGGGCCGCTGGAGCCTTCGACTGCCTCATCGCCGCGTATGCACTAGCCAATGACGCAGTCGTCCTCAACTCGGATCACGACTTCAGGTACATCGCGATGGCCACCAAAGGAACCGTTCGCCAGGAATACATCGCGGAGTAGGCGGTCCAAACCGGGAATACCACTTGCCGACGAGCGCAAGCTGATCCCCCCGCGCACGCCCGCTGGCGGATCCCGCGTGCATCGGGATTCCGCGTGCCGCCGGCGGACCGGTCATCGCGAAATCACGGGCTGGTTGGCCTAACCATCGAACTCGACTACCGGCTCGGCGCTGGCTCCCGGGCCCAAGGTGTCGACGAGTTCCGGATCGCAGCCTGCTCCCGCCGCCCGTGATCCACTCCTGTTCCGGCTCCAGTCGACAAACAGACCGTCCTGGAACTCGGCGGTGATCGAGAAACACGTAGATCGAGGGCGGCCCGAAGTATGGTTCACCCGCACTGACGAAGCGGTCGGATTTCGCGTCCCGCGGCCCGGGTGCGAGGAGCACATCGAAGACCACCAACCCTCGATCGGTGTCACGCAGATCGTAGAGAACGGTGCCGCCCTGGTTGAGGGCCAGCGCCATCGGGTCCGACGTCCCGTCCCAATAGGCTCCTGGAACCGCGCCGCCTTCCGTCATCACATCGTCGACGAAGGCGTCTTGCTCGGCTCCCACCTTCTCCCAGTCCGAGATGGAACGCATCAATGGGTCTTTCAGGGCGCCAATCTGGCGCGCCAGCACGCCGTCGTACTCGGCGATCGAACAGCCAGTCAGGCAGAGCCCCACCGCGACCACGATCGCGCCGAGCGCGAGCGTTACTCGATCTCGACGTTCGGCGATAGAACCCACATGCTTACGCTAGCCACGACCGTCGGGACTTGTATCCCGAGACCCGCGGGTCGCTCAGGGATCCCTGAATGCAACGGCTGTGACGCCGGTGTTCCCGAACGGCTCGGCGGCGTAGGGACTAACCGCGAGCGAATACGTTCGGCGCGACCTCGCTGCCCGATCCCGGGTTGATGCATCCGGTCAACGCGAAGACTGCGATGAGCGAGATACCGGCGAGCGAGGCGATCTTGAACGGCGATACCATGCCCGAATGCTCCCACGTGAGCGTCTGCCGAGTCGAACGGAAGGCCGAGCGACGCCACGCACTTCCCATCGCCAGTGCGCCGCCTACGGGAGGAGGTCGAGCATCTGCGGCCGCGCCTTCATTGCATGGATCACCAGCTCGTTCCCACTGTCGAAGACCAGCACGACCGTCTCGAGCAGTCGACCTCGAGTGTCGAATACGAGTCGGAGCTGCCGGGCGGGCGAGTCGTCGTCGAGGTCTTCGATCCAAGTCGGCCACGAGGCTGCCTGCGTCGCGTCCTCCGGAGTGATGCCGTGCTTGAGTGCCGAAGGGTGGACGTTCACGCGGCGTACGCGGCCAGCGCGTCCCGGATGAGCTCCGACCGAGTCTTGTGCTCGCGGGCAGCGCGCGCATCCAGCACTGCGAGTTCGTCGCTGGTCAAACGCAGCGCAACTACCTGCGACGGCTCAGCACCACGCCCTGGCCGGCCGCGTCCGCGCTTCTTCAGCGCCTCGACGTCATAGCCAGCCTCGGCTTCAGCGACCCACTCGGAGATCTGCTCCTCGGTGACGGGCACGCCGTTGATCGTCTCGCGCTTGCTCATGGCAATAGTGTAAAACGTAAATGCCTGTGGCGACAGCGGACGGTCGCGCTCAGGGATCCGTATACGGGCACGCCGGCAGATGACCCAGTCTGAGAATCAGCCTCGTGCATGTCGCCCGGCACCGCCGTTTCACTAGGGTGACGGTGTGATCAAGGTCAATGCCACCAGCGTGATAGTGACCCGGTGGGCGATGGAGAGATTTTTCTCCGCGGTGCGCGATGGCGAACGCGACGGGCACTCGCACGTGGGCCCGCTTGGTCCCCTCGATGCGACGGACACGAAGGGTCGAACTCGCAGGTGATTGAGATCCGCAACCTCTCCAAGCGCTTCGGCTCGCGGCTCGCTCTCGACGACGTCTCGTTCGTCGTCGAGGCGGGCCGCGTGACCGCGTTCCTCGGACCGAACGGTGCCGGAAAGACGACAACGATGCGTGTCCTGCTCGGCCTGGATTTCGCAGATTCGGGTCAGGCGCTGATCGATGGGAGGCGATTCGTCGATCTGGAGGCTCCGATACTGAGTGTAGGAGCCCTCTTGGATGCTCGTCATGCGCACCCAGGCAGGTCGGCGTTCGCCCACCTTCGGGCGCTCGCGCTTACCCACGGATTACCTCAATCCCGGGTGGAGGACGTCCTGTACGACGTCGGACTCAGCGAGGTCGCCGGAAAGCGAGTGGGCGGGTTCTCACTCGGCTGACGGGAACGAATCGCGCCCGACCCGGACTCCGCGAAGCTCTCGCCGCATGCCGAAACGGCGACACGCTCGTGGTGGCGAAGCTCGACCGGCTGGCGCGCTCACTGCGCGACGCGAAAGACATCGTCGACGAGCTCACCGCCAAACATGTCAAGCTCAGCATCGGCGGCTCCGTCCATGACCCACTCGACCCGGTGGGACGTCTGCTGTTCAACGTGCTCGCGATGGTAGCCGAGTTCGAATCCGACCTGATCCGTGCTCGAACCCGTGAAGGCATGCAGGTGGCGAAAGCGAAAGGCCGGCTCCGCGGCAAGCAGCCCAAGCCCTCCATTCCGCAGCAGCGTCACCTGATGGAGGTCCACAACGCCGGCACCCACACCACGACGGAACTCGCGGAACTCTTCAACGTCGCGCGATCTACCGTCTACAGGACCATCCAGCGCCAGACGTCTGGCCCAAACGCGACACGCGGACCGGCACTTCGCACAACACTCAGCGCGTGAACGCGCTCAACCCCGTGATCGCCCGCCCGACGATGAGCGAGTTGATCTCGTGCGTGCCCTCGAACGTGTACAGGGCCTCGCAGTCGGCGAAGTAGCGCGCCACGTCGTTGTCGATCCGGATCCCCTCGGCACCGCAGATCTCACGTCCGAGCGCGACGGTCTCGCGGGCACGATCGGCGGCCCACGTCTTCGTGAGGGCCGCATGTTCGTCGCCCAGCGGCCCGCGTTCGGCGAGTTCGGTGAGCCGCACCGCCATCGCGAGCGTCGCGGTCGCGTTGCCGAGCATCCGCGTGAGCTTCTCCTGGATCAGCTGGAAGCCCGCGATGGGTCGCCCGAACTGCTCGCGCCGTAGCGCGTACGCCAACGCCGCCTCGTAGGCACCCGTCTGCAGGCCGGCGGCGTTCCAGCCGATCACGAACCGCAGCTTCGCGAGAATGGCCGACATGTCGCGGAACGAGTCGATGCGCTGCAGCCGATCGGACTCGGGAACCCGCACCTCGTCGAGCACGATGTCACCGTTGCGCACCATTCGCAGGGCGATCTTGCCGCCGATGTCGGTGACGGTCACGCCGGGTGCCTCGCGCGGCACGAGGAAGGCCTTCGCACGCCCGTCGGCGGCGTCCTTCGCCACGACGAGGATCACATCCGACAGGGCGGCGTTGCCGATCCACCGCTTGCGGCCTGTGATGCGCCAGCTGTCGCCGTCACGAGTGGCCGTCGTCTCGAGGCCGCCCGCGACATCCGACCCGTGCTGGGGCTCGGTGAGGGCGAAGCATCCGCTCAGCTCGAACGATGGAATCAGCGGATCCCACTGAGCCACCTGCTCGGGCGACCCACCCTCGCGCACGACGGTTCGGAACATGCCCACCTGCCCGCCGTACAGCGTGCCGATCGACATGTCGAACCGCGCCATCTCGAAGTGCTTGAAGCCCACGTAGAAGGGCGAGGGCAGCCCGTCGTCGCTGAGCAGCTCGGGGTCGTCCTCGAGGTGCAGCGCGGCGAGCTCGGCGCGCAGGTGCGCCGGCGACTCGCCGCGCTCCCACCACTCGGCGAGGTGTGGGCGGGCGCGTTCCTCGAGCAGGTCGCGCAGCGACTGCAGCTTCGCGCGCTCGACGTCGGTGAGGAGCTCGGTATAGCCGAACAGGTCGGTCGGGGGGGCCGTGCTCATTCGGTCAGCCCCAGCAGCCGCACCGCGTTCTGCTTCAGGATCAGCTCCCGGATGTCGGCGTCGAGCTCGAGCCCCTCGAAGTCGCCGAGCCACCGCTCGGGGGTGAGGGCCGGGAAGTCGGTGCCGAAGAGCACCTTGTGCTTCAGGTACGTGCGTGCGGCTCGCACGAGCGACGGCGCGAAGTACTTGGGCGACCAGCCCGAGAGGTCGATCCACGCGTTCGCCTTGTGCGTCGCGACCGAGAGGGCCTCGTCCTGCCACGGCACGCTCGGGTGCGCCATCACGATCTGGAGGTCGGGATGCCTCGCCGCGACGTCGTCGAGCAGCATCGGGTTCGACAGCGACAACCGGAACCCCCAGCCGCCCGGAACGCCGGCCCCTGCGCCGGTCTGGCCGGTGTGCACGATGATCGGCAGCCCGAGCTCCTCGATCGCGGCGAAGAGCGGCGTGAACTCGGGCGACGACGGATCGAACGCCTGCACGGTCGGGTGGAACTTGAAGCCGCGCACGCCGAGCTCGATCGCCTGGCGGCGGGCCTCCTCGACGGCGGCCTCGCCCTGCAGCGGGTCGACGCTGCCGAATGGGATGAGCACGTCGGCGTTGCGCCTGGCGCCCTCGACGAGGTCGTCGACGCTGTTCGGAGCGTGGCCGAGGTTCGTGGTCGCGTCGACCGTGAACACCACCGCGCCGATCCGACGCTCCCGGAAGTACTCCGCGGTCTGGTCGACGGTGCGCGGCCCGTGGCTGCTCTTGAAGTACGCCGCCATCGCCTGCGACAACGCGGGCGGCGACGCGGTGCGCCCCGAGCCGTCGATCTGCACGTGCACGTGCACGTCGATCGCCGTGAGGTTCGGGAGATCGAACCCCGGCCAGGAGCCGCCCGTCATCGAGCCGACTCCGCGGCTTCGCGAGCGGCGGGCTCGCGCTCCGCGAGCCGACGCGACTGGAGTTCGGCCGCGGCATCCGCCTTGACCCGTTCGAGCTCCACCTTGCCGGTGGGCGTGCGCTCGAGCGACTCGCGCACGAAGACGTGGCGGGGCTTCTTGTAGCCGGCGAGGCGCTCGTCGAGGTGGGCGAGCAGCTCGGCGACGTCGATGGTCATGCCGGGCGTCGGCGCGAGGGTCGCGCTGACCACCTCGCCGAAGCGTGCGTCGGGCATGCCGTAGACGACGGCGTCGTCGACGGCGGGATGCTCCAGCAGCGCGTGTTCGACCTCGGCCGGGAACACCTTCTCGCCGCCGGTGTTCACGACCGCGCTCAGTCGGCCGAGGAGCTCGATGGATCCGTCGCCGCGTGCGCGCGCCCAGTCGCCCGGCATCACGTACCGGTGCCCGCGGATCGTGGGGAAGTTCTCGGCCGTCTTCTTCGGGTCGCCGTAATAGCCCGATGGAAGGATGCCGCGGAAGGCCAGGATGCCGAGGGCGCCCGCCTCCGCCTGGATCTCGTTGAGGTCCTCGTCGAGGAGCACGGTGCCGGGAGTGATCATGAACTTCGCCGGCAGGTCGTCGACGCTCCTCGTGATGCCGAATGCGAACGGTCCGCCCTCGCTGGACGCCAGCATGTCGACGATCGTGAGGTCGCCCAGCTCGTGCAGGCGTCGCTTCACGTCGTCGCTGAACCGCATCCCCGAGCTGAAGATGGATTCGACGTGCGGCAGGCCTCCGCCCGCACGCTCGACGGCCTCCGCGAGCGGCAGACCGAGCGCGTCGCCCGCGACGATGAGGCGCGTGGCACGATGCGTCGTCATCAGCCGAAGCGCCTCGTCGATGTCCATGCGCGGGGCGGCATGCAACACGACCGTGCCCCCGAGGGCGAGCGTGCCCATGGTCGTGGATTGCGCCGTGCCGTGCATGAGCGGCGTGAGCGGGAGGGTGACCACGCGCGGCGTGGCCGGATCGACCGCGATGCGGATCGCGCCCTCGAGGTCGTCGGGAGGCGTCAGGCCGATGACCCCCCACGTCGACTGCCGCCGGGCCACGAGCAGGGTGTCCAGGTCCCAGACGACCGCCTTGGGCATGCCCGTGGTGCCGCCGGTGTAGAGCCGCAGGTCGGCACCCCGTGGCGCCGACGCCGGCATCGAACCGCCGTCGGCGATGATGTCGTCGTATCGCACCGCGCCGGTCACCGTGCCGGCCACCGGGTCGCCGCCGTCCTCGACGGTGATGATCTCGACCGGGGGCTCGAGCCCGTCCGCTGCGTCCCGGGCCACCTCGCCGAGCGAGGTCGGCACGAGCAGCACCTTCGAGCCGGAGTCGATGAGGAGTGCCCGCACTTCGCCGGCGCGATACCGGTGGTTGATCGCCACGGGCGCGACGCCGATCGACAGGCACGCCCACATGAAGGTGAGATACTCGGGTCGGTTGTAGAGCAGCATGGCCGCGGCATCCCCGAGCCGGAGACCGCGCTCGGTGAGGTGCCGGGCGAGCGCACCGGCCTCGGCGGCGAACCGGCCGTAGGTCAGGGTGTCGTGGCGGGTGATGATCGCCGGCCGGTCTGGGTCTTCGCGGGCGATCCCCTGCCAGAGATCGCTGTAGTGCGGTGCTGCGGTCACCGGGTTCCTCCATTGCGGACGGGCGGCCCCGAGGGCTGGGCTCGCGAAGCGAAGGTGGAGCGCCAGGCGGCGCCGATGCCGGCGGCGCTCCACCCGCCGTCGGCGTACTCGGCGGCCAGCTCGGCCGGGTGGGAGTACAGGGTCAGCTTGTCGCCGCCGATGCCGATCGCCTGGCCGGTGACCTCCTGCGAGTCGGCGGACGCGAGCCATACGATGAGCGGGGCCACGTCCTCGGGCGTTCCGAGGGCGTTGTCGTGCCGGTACGTCGCGGGGATCGGCTCGCCCGCGAGATACCGCTCGTAGACCTCCTTGTACTTGGGGATCGTCGCCGTCATGGGCGAGAGCGCGACGGGAACGACGGCGTTCGCGGTGATCCCGGCGCGCGCGAGCTCGAGCGACCAGGTGCGGGCCATCGCCACGACGGCCGCCTTCACCGCGGCGTAGTTCGTCTGCCCGAAGCTGCCGAACTGGCCGGCCGGCGACCCGATGAGGATGATGCGCCCGCCCTCGCCCTGCTCGCGCAGGTAGCTCGCCACCGCACGCCCACAGGTGAAGGCCCCGCGCAGGTGGCTCGAGACCACGGCATCGAAGTCGTCGTCGGTCATCTTCCACAGCACACGGTCTCGCAGCACGCCGGCGTTCGCGACCAGCACGTCGAGCCGGCCGAACGATCTGTGGGCCGCGTCGACGAGAGCCTGGGCGGTCTCGGCGGAACCCACTGCACCGATCGAGGCCACCGCCCTGCCGCCGCGTTCCGTGATCTGCGCGACCGTCTGGTCGGCGCTCGCTTCGTCGACGTCGTTGACCACGACGGCGGCTCCGGCGTCGGCGAGCGCGAAGGCGTACGCCCGGCCGAGGCTGCGGCCCGCGCCCGTGACGATCGCCACCCGACCGTCGAGTCGCACCGCGCTCATCGGTAGTGCCTCAGCACGAGCTCGGCCACGCAGGCCGGCTTCTCGGCGCCCTCGAGCTCGAAGGTCAGGGGGAGCGTCACCTGCCATCCGCCGTCGACCTCGGTGACGGATGCCACGCGCCCGCGCACCCGGATGCGCGCGCCCGACGGCACCGCGTTCGGGAACCGGATCCTGTCGAACCCGTAGACGATGCCCATGCTCGCACCCTGCACCCGGTAGATCTCGCGCAGATGCCGCACCACCATGCTGAGCGTGAGCATCCCATGCGCGATGGTCCCGCCGTACGGCGATCTCGCGGCCGCCTCCGCATCGACGTGGATCGGGTTGTCGTCGCCCGAGAGATCCGCGTAGCGGTCGATGTCGCTCTGCGTGATCTCCCGCCACGACGACGGACCGAGCTCGGCGCCGATCAGGCCGGTGATGTCCTCGATCGTCGAGACCGCGGGTGTAACTGTCATTCTCACTCCTCCAGCGCGTCGGCACCTTCGCCGATCGCGACATCCAGCAGCCTCTCGTGTTCGCGAGCGCCGAGCAGGAGTCTTTTCATCCAGTGAAAGCGGCCCTGTGGTCGGCAAATCACCGCGTGTCATCCTGATCGCCAGATTGACGACCGCGATGGAGAGGCATGTCGAGATGGCGATACAGGAACTTCTGCTCGATCCCACGGGAATGGAGGAGCATGCGATGGACAGCACGCTCTCTCCTCGACCGGTGAGCCTCAGGGGGCTCACGATCGGGCTCCTCGACAACACCAAGCCGAACGCGACCATGCTGCTCGAGGAGATCGCGAAGGAGCTGCAGGAGCACCACGGTGCGGGCGAGGCGCGCCTGTACACGAAGGAGTACTTCGGCACCCCCGTCGCGGAGCGGCTGCTCGAGCAGATCGTCGACGAGTGCGACATCGTGATCACGGCGGTGGGCGACTGCGGTTCGTGCAGCGCCGCAACCGTGGCCGACGGCATCATGTTCGAGCGCGCGGGCGTGCCGACCGTGAGCATCACCTCCGACTCGTTCCTGATGTCGGGCCAGGCGATGGCGACGGTGCAGGGGTTCCCCGGCTTCGACTTCTACGCGGTGCAGCACCCCGTGGCGAGCCTGAGCGCCGACGAGATCCGGGAGCGCGCGCTGACCGCGCTGCCCGAAGTACTGCGAATCCTCGGAGTGGAGGGCTGAGATGACGACGACGACTTTGGCAGAGGCGACGATGCCGGGAGCGGAAGCCGAGGCGGAGGCCGACCAGCTCCGCGAGGTGCTGGAGCACTACTGGGAGCACGACTGGACCGACGGGCTTCCCGTGGTCCCGGTGACCGAGGGCTACCTCGCGAGGTTCCTCGCGACGGTCGAACGCGACCCCGAGGAGATCCTCTTCACGATCACCCACCTGAACCGCCACCTCACGGTGCGGCTCGCCGCCATCAATGCGGCGATGGCCGGATGCCGCCCCGAGTACTTCCCCGTCGTGCTCGCCGCCTGGGAGGCGATCGCCAAGGAGCCGCACCCCGCCCGGGGCATCTGGCAGAGCACGACGGGGACGGCGCCGTTCCTCGTGGTCAACGGTCCCGTGCGCGGCGAGATCGGCCTCAACAGCCAGGGCAACATCTTCGGTTCGGGGTTCCGCGCGAACGCCACCATCGGTCGCGCGATCCGGCTGGGCCTGATCAACGCCTTCGGACTGCACCCGCACAAGCTCGACCAGGCCACCCAGGGCACGCCCGCGAAGTACTCGGCCTGCATCGCCGAGAACGAGGAGCAGAGTCCCTGGGCGCCGTTGCACACCGACTACGGCTTCGACGCCTCGGAGAGCGTCGTGACGGCCTACGTCATCCGCTCGGTGATGCACATCGAGGCGCGACACACCATGGACCCCGAACAGCTCGCCCTCGACTTCGTGGACACCATCCGCCGCACCGGCTCGCTGATCCACGAGTACACGAGCGCGCTGCTCGTGCTGGTGCCCGAGCACGCCGACGTGTTCGCCTCGGCCGGATGGAGCAAGGACGACCTCCGGAACTTCATCTTCGAGCATGCGACCCGTCCGCGCTCTGAGCTCGTCGCCGTCGGCAAGGACGCGCTCTCGCACAAGACGCGGTGGCGGCTGTCGTCGGACCACCCCGACTCGATGCCCGACACCGCCGCGGCATCCGACACACCCGACACCGTGCGGGTGCTCAGCCACCCGACCTCGATCCAGATCATGGTCGCCGGGGCCAACAACGCGGGCGTCTCGGCCGTGGTCGAGGTGTTCACCCTCAACCCGCCGCGGGTGCAGCCGTTCTCGTACAGCAGGATCGGAGCCGCCGGGCACTGATCCCCGCCCACGCATCTTCCGACCAACAGCGGCGCCGGCCTCCCCAGGAGGCCGGCGCCGCTGCGTGGGGGCATTGTGTCGAGCACCGTCCGATGCGAGGCTTTCCAACCAATGAAAAGCCCGTTGGAGGAGGCTCGATGCGCTGGGCAGACTCGACCCTGCCGTCCACAACGATGCGGACGGGTCATCCGACACAGGAGTCAGACATGACCACAGCAGTGACGCATCCCCCCGTCAGATCTCCGAAGCGACGCCTCTCTCGCATCGGCACAGCCCTCGTCGCCGCGGGTGCGCTCGCCCTCTCGGCGTGCGCGAGCCCCGGCACGACATCCGGCGAGGCCGCTGGTGAGGAGGCCCCCGAACTCACCAAGATGGTGGTGGTCACCTTCCTCCCGCTGGAGTCCTTCACCTTCACCCCCGAGATGTACGCCTACTCGGGCGGCTACTTCGAGAAGCACGGCCTCGACGTGCAGCTGCAGCCCGTGAAGGGCACGGCGGCGGCGATCCAGACCCTCCTCGGCGGTGCGACGCCCATCACCCGTGCGAGCAGCGTCGACGTCTTCCCCGGCATGGAGGACGGCCAGCCGATCGTGGCGGTCGGCACCATGGCGCGCAAGTCCAACCTGCGGGTCATCTCGGCCGACAGCAACCCGATCGAGTCGGCTGCCGACATGGAGGGCGAGGTCATCGGCCTCGGCTCCATCGGCGGCACGAGTGAGCGGATGCTCGACTTCGCGCTCGACGACGCCGGCGTGCCGCGCGACTCGGTGACGCGTCAGGCGGTGCCGGTCACCGCGGCGACGTTCGAGGTCGTGAAGCAGGGACAGCTCAGCGGCTACGTCGTGAGCCTCGACACGTCGCTCGCCATCGCGCAGCAGAACGACGACGCGGTCGTCAGCGATGCCGGCCTCGGCGACGTTCCCGACATGCAGACCTGGATCACGACCCAGTCGAACCTCGAGGACCCCGCGCGCGTGGAGCAGATCGAGAAGTTCCTCGCGGCGATCGAGGAGGCGACCCAGGCCGTCGTCGACGACGCCGAGAACGACTTCGCCAACGTGCTCGAGACCCTGCGCGACAGCGGCGACTGGGACTTCCCGGCGCTGCAGGACGACGAGGTCGCACGCGGGGCCCTCGAGGTCTACACGACGAAGACGTGGATCGACGAGTCGGGCACCGTCGGCATGCTCGAGAACGACCTCGACGCGTGGACCGACGCCTACGACACGTACACGCGGGGTGGGCTGCTCGACGGCGGTCAGGACCCCACGGCGTGGATCACGAGCGAGTACCTGCCCGATTGACCGCACGACCCCCAGGTCCGCCCCGCCCGCGTGGCGGGGCGGACACGGGGTCACCCGATGAGAACCGGGACAACCCGAACAGAGAGGCAGTGCCGCCCCGATGAGTAACGACATGTTGACGCCGACCATCGAGACGTCCGAAGCGGGAACCGAGACCCCTCGGCTCGAGATCAAGGGAGTCGGCCGAGATTTCCACACCAAGGCGGGCGTGACGCACGCCGTCTCAGGCATCGACCTGACGATCCAGCGCGGCGAGTTCGTCGCCCTGATCGGCCGCTCGGGCTGCGGCAAGACGACCCTCCTGCGCATGATCGGCGGGCTCCTCGCCCCGACGGCCGGCACGATCGAGGTCGACGGCAAGTCGCTGTGGCGCGAGAACAACCACGTCGACTCCTCCGCCATCACCAAGCTGGGGTTCGTCTTCCAGGAGAGCAATCTGTTCCCCTGGTTCTCGGTGCTCGACAACATCGCCCTGCCGCTGAAGCTGCGCGGCGTCGGGAAGAAGGAGCGGCGGGCTCGCGCGGCCGACCTCGCCGATCTTGTCGGACTCTCCGGTTTCGAGCGCTCCTACCCGCGTGAGCTCTCGGGCGGCATGCGCCAGCGAGCCGCCATCGCTCGCGCGCTGAGCACCGAGCCCGAGCTCCTGCTCATGGACGAGCCCTTCGGCGCGCTCGACGCGCTCACCAGGGAGCGGATGAACCTCGAACTGCAGCGGATCGTGCTGGAGACCACGTCGACCGTGGTGTTCGTGACGCACGACATCCCCGAGGCGGTGTTCCTCGCCGACCGGGTCGTGCACATGACACCGCGCCCGGGCCGGATCCGCCAGATCCTGCCGGCGGACTTCCCGAAGCCCCGAGCCGTCGACCTGCAGACGACCCCCGAATTCAACGACATCGTGCGCTCCCTGCGGCACGACCTCGACGAGGAGGAATGACGTGTCCCAGTCCCGAATGCTCAAGATCCTGCCGTGGATCGTCACGCCCTCGTTGGTCGTCCTGATCGTGGTGGCCTGGCACGTCATCGTGACCACGCTCAACGTCAACACATTCATCTTCCCGCCGCCGGCGATGGTGTGGGACTCCCTGGTGACGCTGCTCGGTGAAGCCAGGACCTGGGAGGCGGTCGGGGTCACGGTCACGGAGGTGCTGATCGGATTCAGCATCGCGGTCGTCGCGGGCCTCATCGTCGGGGTCGTGCTGGGCAAGGTGCACTGGCTCGAGCTCAGCCTGCGCCCCCTCATCGTGATCTCCCAGGTCGCGCCGAAGGTCGCCTTCGTGCCCCTGTTCGTCATCTGGTTCGGCTTCGGACTGACGTCGAAGGTCGTGCTCTCGGCACTGCTGGCGTTCTTCCCGGTCATGCTCAACGTGCTGCTCGGGGTCCGCTCCGTCGAGCAGGGGCACCGCGAGGTGATGCAGAGCTTCAACGCATCGAGAGGCCAGACCTTCCTCCAGCTCGAGATGCGCAGCCTCCAGCCCTACCTCTTCGCCGGCATGGAGGTCGGGATCGTCCTCGCCACGATCGGCGCGATCGTGGGCGAGTACCTCGGCGGCAACGACGGGCTCGGCAACCTGGTGGTCTCGGCGATGAACTCGCTCGACGCGGCGCGCACGTTCGCGCTGATCATCCTGCTGTCGCTGATCGGGCTCGTGCTCTACCTCATCGTCAACGAGGCGAAGCGGTTCTTCATCCCGTGGCACGAGTCCGTCTACGGACTGCGCAACACGACCGGCTGAGTCCCCGGCGCGCAGCGTTCGCGTCGCGATCCGGCGATCGGATCGCGACGCGAACGCCGTGTCCACCCTCGGTGGCCCGCCCGGCGGGCGACCCGTACGATGGTGCCAGCAGGCACTGAGGGGAGTTCACGGATGTCGCGGCCCCTCGTGGTCATCCCGACCTACAACGAGCGCGAAAGCCTCGCCGACACGGTGGCGCGCGTCCGCGAGGCCGCGCCCGAGGCATCCGTCCTGGTGGTCGACGACGCGTCGCCCGACGGCACCGGCGCCCTCGCCGATGGGCTCGCGTCCGCCGACGAGGCGGT
The DNA here is from genome assembly GCF_004959775.1 of Agromyces sp. H66. Classification (GTDB taxonomy): domain Bacteria; phylum Actinomycetota; class Actinomycetes; order Actinomycetales; family Microbacteriaceae; genus Agromyces. The sequence goes on along the minus strand of NZ_SJZG01000005.1, from coordinate 201,490 downwards.
GCAGGTGCTGCACCGCACGGCCAAGAACGGACTCGGCGCCGCGTACCTCGAGGCCTTCGCCTGGGCGCTCGAGCGGGGATTCGACCCGATCGTGCAGCTCGACGCCGACGGGTCGCACCTTCCCGAGCAGCTGCCGCGCCTGCTCGATGCGCTCGAGGGAACCGCGTCTTCCGGGCCGGCGGATCTCGTCATCGGCTCCCGCTGGGTTCCGGGCGGCGCCATCGAGAACTGGCCGCGGCACCGCGAGCTGCTCTCGCGGTGGGGGAGCGCGTACGCCCGCGCGGTCCTGCGCCTCGACACGCGCGACGCGACGGCCGGGTACCGGGCCTTCAGGGCCGATGCGCTGCGTCGCATCCGACTGGAGGACGTGCACACCCGCGGCTACGTCTTCCAGGTCGACATGCTGTGGCACGCGCGGGATGCCGGCCTGACGGTCGTCGAGGTGCCGGTCACGTTCGTGGAACGCGCGCACGGGCGCTCGAAGATGAGCTCCGCCATCGTGGTCGAGGCGATGCTGCGCGTCACGGGGTGGGCGCTGCGCAGCCGGTTCGGGCATCGTCGGCCGGCCGCGGATGCCGTTGCCGAGCCTCGTGGCGCCGAGGCCAAGCGCTCACGCTCCTGAGGTCCGTCGCCTCCGCGACCGCGGAGCTTCGGTCGGGTCTCGGCGACGATCGGTCGGGTGCGCCCGGAGCGCCGGCACGATGCTGGGTGTCGACCTGAAGGAGCACCATGTCCATCGACACCCTCTCGACGCCCACGCAGTCACCGGCTGGGTCGACCACTCCCACCGTCAGACCGGCCGCCTGGCTTGCGGTCGCCTCGCTCGGACTCGGAATCTTCACCCTCGTGGCGAGCGAGTTCCTGCCCGCGAGCCTGCTCTCGCCGATCGCCGCGGACCTCGGCATCACCGAGGGCACGGCAGGCCAGCTCGTCACGGCGACGAGCATCATCGGCATCGTCGGCGGGCCGCTCGTCGTGTCGAGCCTGCCCCGACTCGACCGACGCTGGGTGATGGCGGCACTCACCACCTTGGCGATCGCCTCGAACGTGCTGGTGGCGATCGCCCCGGTGTTCGGGCTCATGCTCGCCGCCCGCTTGCTACTCGGCGTCGCGATCTCCGGCTTCTGGGCCATGTCGCTGGCGGTCACCGCCCAGCTGGTGCCGGCCGATCGGCTGGGACGCGCCATGACGATCGTGAACACGGGCGTCTCCCTCGCGACCATCGCGGCGGTGCCGGCGGGTGCCTACCTCGGCGAGCTGCTCGGATGGCGCGCGGTGTTCCTCCTCGCCGCGGGAGCGGGGGTGCTGACGCTCGCCGCGCAGCTCACGACCTTGCCGTCGGTGCCGCCGAGCGGTTCACCGGGCTTCCGGTCGCTGCTGCAGACGGCGCTCACGCCGGTGGTGGCGCTCGGCGTGCTCGCGATCATCCTCATTGCCGGCGGACACTTCATGGGCTTCACCTACCTGCGACCCGCGTTCGAGACGATCGACGGGTTGACCCCCGCCTTGCTCGCCGTCCTGCTCATGGTCTTCGGCGTCGCGAGCTTCCTCGGCAACCTCGTGGCCGGCCCGCTCGCCGACCGCCGCCTGCCCGTGCTCGTCATCGCGGCACCCATCGCCATCGGCGTCGCCACCGTGCTCCTCGCGACTGCCGGGTCGGGCCTCGTGCTGGCGTTCGCGACGGTGTTCGTCTGGGGCATCGGCTTCGGAGCGGTGCCGACCATGGTGCAGACGTGGGTGGCGCACCACGTCGCCCCCGAACGGCTCGAGAGCGCGGGCGGGCTCATCGTCGCGGCGTTCCAGATCGCCATCACGATCGCGGCCGCGGTCGGCGGGCTCCTCGTGGACTCGGTCGGCGTGCAGGCCGCGCTCATCGCGGGCGGGATCGCCGCGGTGCTCGGCGGCGTCGTGCTCAGCTCGGCACGGGCTCGCTGATCCGTGCCGGATCGGCGCCGGGTCGCGCGACGGCCCGGCGCCAACTGCTGGGCGGCACGCCGGCGTGCCGACGGAAGGCGCGGCTGAATCCCGCCTCGCTCTCGTAGCCGAGCCGGTAGGCGACATCGCCGACTGAGGCGCCGGCACGGAGCATCCGCTCTGCTCGCTCCATGCGCACCCGCGTCAGGTAGCGCGCCGGGGTGTCGCCGACCGCATCCTTGAACTGCTCGGCGAACTGCGAGCGCGACGCGCGGGCCAGGCGGGCGAGCGACTCGACGGTCCACGGCGCGCCCGGATCTTCGCGGATCGCCTCGATGACGCGCCCCAGGTGCGGATCCCGCACGACCGCGAGCCATTCGCGAGCATCGCTGCATCCGCGTTCGAGCCAGATGCGCACGGCCGCCGAGGCCACGACGTCGGCGAGCCGCTCGAGCACCGGGCCGCTGCCGGCCCGGTCGCTCGACGCCTCGGCGTGCATGGTCTCGAGGAGCGACGCGAAGAGCGGCTCCTGTACGCGGAAGCCGCAGGCGAACAGCATCTCCGGCATCGTGCCGGTCGCGAGTGCATCGGCAGGCTCGAGCGTGAGCGAGCCACTGAAGAGCCGCACCGCACGCGACGCGCGGAGCTGCACCGGGCCGCCGAGCGGCAGCATCACGAAGTCGCCGGCCTGCATGGTGAGCGGCTCGTCGCGCTCGCGTCGGAGCTCGAGCTCGCCGTCGGCCACGTAGTGGAACCGGATGCCGCCGCGGCCGTCGTCGTGGGCGACCGCCGCTTCCGGAAGGTGGCGGTGACCGAACTCGAGCACGCGCCAGCGGAGGCGCTCGAGCACGCGGTCGATGGCGGCCAGGGCCTCGTCGGCATCGGGAAGGGTGTCCAACGCGATCGCGCACATGTGAGGTGCAAGTCGACGCGGGCGGCGATCATTCCCGGCCGACCGCCCGATCAGCGAGCGCGCCGCCCGTCGGTGCTCAGCGGCGCTCCTCGGCGACCGCGTTGCCGCCGTCGACGGGAATGAGCTGGCCGGTCACGTATGCCGCGCCGGGGCTCGCGAGCCAGGCGATCGCGGAGGCGACCTCCTCGGGGCGACCGCTGCGGGCGAGCGGCACGAGCAGTCCCTCCTCGGCCTCGCTCGGCAGTTGGCTCGCCGTGGCGATCCACCCCGGCGCCACGGCGTTGGCCGTGATGCCCGAGAGCGCCTCGTCCACCGCGAGCGCGCGCACGTAGCCGAGCATTCCGGCCTTCGCGGTGGCATACCCCACGTCGCCGCGCGAGGCCATGAGCGGTCCAGAGACGCTCGAGACGCAGACCACGCGGCCCCAGCCGACCTCCCGCATCCCGGGCAGCATGGCCCGGGTGAGCAGGAACGCGGTCGTGAGGTTCATGGCGAGGCTCGCGTTCCAGTCGGCGAGCGACATCATGGCGTCGCCGTGCAGCATCTCGGGGTCGCCCGTCGCGATCATGCCCGCGTTGTTCACCACGATGGTCGGACGGATGCCGGCGGCCGCGAGCTCGGCGGCGAGATCGTCGACCTGCTCCTCGGCGTCGAGGCGCGCCACGAACCCGGTGGCCGTGATGCCCGCGTCGCGGAGCTCCTCGGCACGTTCGTGCACGCGCTGGCTCGTGGCGGTGAGCACGATGCCCGCGCCCAACTCGCCGAGCGCCTTGGCCGCGGCGAACCCGATGCCCATCGGGCTGCCCGCGCCGCTCACGATCGCGACGCGTCCGTCGAGGTTCCACAGGTCGGGGAGGCTCATGACGACATCGTACGCACGGAGCCGCCTCAGCCGGCGAGCAGGAGGGGATCGGCGAGCAGGCGTTCCCGGGCCTGACGGCGGGCTCCCACGAGCGGGGCGTCGGTGCCCGCGCGGGCGGCCGCGATGGTCGGGATCGCTCCGAGCGCACCGCCTCCGAGCGTCGGGCGGTTCGCCCGGTACGCCGTGTCGATGTCGGCGACCAGGCCCGCCCAGTAACCGCCGACCACGACCACCGCCGGGTCGATGGTGGGCACCACGAGCTGCAGGGCCCGGCCGACCCAGCGGGCGGCGTCGAGCCATGACCAGCGCGCCCGGTCGTCCGCGGCGTCGACCCGGGCGACGAGCTCCTCGAGGGCGGCGGCACGCCCGCGCGTGGCGGCGAAGCCGGCGAGGTCGGCGCGTTCGAGCACGAGCTCGGGCGCGGCGACCGTGGCGAGGCATCCGCGCTGTCCGCATTCGCAGCGCACGCCGTCTTCGACGACCGGCAGGTGCGCGAACGTCGACGCGAGCCCGTGCGCGCCCGGCAACGGCCGGCCGCCTGAGACCAAGGCGGCGGCCACGCCGGTGTCGCCCTCGATGTAGAGGAGGTCGGCGATGCCGGGCAGCTCACCGCGCTCGGCGGCCGCGGCCGCGACGGCCGTGGGCTCGAGTGCGGGCGGCAGGAGCAGCGTCGGCTCGACCTCGGCGAGCGCGGGCACGCGTGCGCGCAGCTCTCCGAGCACGTCGACCGGTTCGACGCCGAACCTGGCGTCGGTGATGACGACGGCGGGCGAGCCCGCCACCATGCCGTCGACGAGGACCGTCACGTCGGCGACCGGATGCTGCGACCGCTCGGCCCGGGCGAGCGCGCGTGCGAGCGCGGCGCCGAGGGAGTCGAGCGCTGCGGCGGGTGTTGCGGGCGCGCCGTCCGCCTGTGCCGGGACCGGGACCGTGAAGCGGCCGAGCTCGTCGCCCGAGAGCCCGGCGAGGGTGGCGATCGCCTCGTCGGCGCCGATCATGCAGGTCACCAGCACGCGGTCGGCGGCCGAGAGCGACAGCGGCGTCGCCCGCCCGTCGCCCGTCGGGTCGGCATCGGCCGGACGGAGCACGCCCGCGTCGATGAGTCGCGCGGTGAGTCCCGCGATCGCGCCCCGGCCGAGGCCGGTCGCCGTGGCGAGCTCGCTGCGCGTCGACGGACCGTGATCCACGAGGTGCTCGAGGACGAGCGTGGTGTGGGCGACGTGCGTGGACAGCGGGCCGGTCGTGGCAGGAACGGAGGTCTCGCCGACGTTCGTCATGCCGCAAGCATGGTGCGCCGCCACCGTGCGGGTCACCTCCCCCGAACGGGGGGCAGCAGCCTGCGCCATCCGTTCTCCGGGGCGCAACCCCCTTGAGGCCGTCGGTCGCTCCGCCTAGACCGGTGGCGTACGCAACAGATTGGAGGACCCGATGGCGATCCGACTGAACGAGCCCGCGCTGCGGCAGGCCCGTGCCCTCGTGCGTGAGGGCAAGGTGGTGCGCGACGAGCGCGACGACTGGAGCGAGCACGCGCCGAGCGCCGACGAGGAGAACGCGTTCATCGAGAAGGACGGTTGGACGGAGTTCCGGCACTGGCACCTCGGCATCGACGACGACGAGACCCGGGACACGAAGCAGGCGTCGTCGTTCCCGTACGGCGACTTCCGGAAGGTGCACCGCTGCGCGGTCGTCTCGCTCGAGAGCCGCGCGGGGCAGTACGACCACGACGAGATCCGCGACGAGGCGAGGAAGCTCCTGGAGCTCATCGACGAGGGGTGAGCGGATGTCGCGAGCGCCACCGTGAGGCGGGCCGCGTGGTTCGCATTGGACGTGTCGCAGACCAGCGTGGCGGTGACATGCTCGTGGCTATGGAGACCGACACGTCCACGCCCACCCAGCCCGCCCCGCCCACGGCGGCAGTCGCCGACGCCGCCCTGCGTCTCGGGGTCGAGGCACGCCTCGCGCCCGTCGCATTGCGGCCGCTCGCGCCGTGCGCGCCGCTCTCGGGGCGAGCGCGACCCGTCACCCATCTCGGCAGCGTCGACGTGCTGCTCGAGACGATCGACGACGCCGCGCCCGGCGACATCCTGGTCATCGACAACGGCGGACGGCTCGACGAGGCGTGCGTCGGGGACCTCATGGTGCTCGAAGCGGAGCGCGCGGGCCTGGCCGCGATGGTGGTCTGGGGCCTGCATCGCGACACCGCCCAGCTTCGCGAGATCGGGCTGCCGGTGTTCAGCCTCGGCATGTGCCCCTACGGGCCGCGGCGCGTGCCGCCGGCGGGGCGCCGCATGAACTCGGCGTTCCTCGACGGCGTCGCGGTGACCGAGGGCGACCACGTCGTCGCCGACGATGACGGCGTGCTCATCGTGGCATCCGACCGCGTCGACGAGGTGATCGAGCTCGCCCGCGAGATCCAGCGCGTCGAGACCGCGCAGGCCGAGCGGATGCGCGCGGGCTTCACCCTGCGCGACCAGCTCGAGTTCTCGTCCTACCGGAAGCGCCAGGCCGCCGACCCCGAGCTGACGCTCCGGAGACACCTGCAGGAGCGCGGCGGCGCCATCGAGGTGTGACGGCGGTCGATCGACGTATGGCGGGCTGTCAAGGGGTTGGGGCGCGCGTCGGTGTCCGCGTACGCTCGCCGGATGTCGAGGCCGTGGATCCACGAACCGTGCGATCCCGTGAGGAGGACCCGATGCCGAAGACGACGCAGGAACGAGACGACCGCCGCGCCGCGAAGCGCGCCGTGAAGGACGCCGAACGGTCGGCGAAGCAGACGCGCGGGCTCGCGGCGTCGCTGCCCCGGGAGGTGCGGCCGAGGGTGGACGCCCTGGCGGACGTCGAGCGGGCTCGCATCCGCCGCGCCAAGGGCGAGGTCGCCCGCAGCCCCCGGCGGGCCAGGCGCGACGCGCGCGTCGCCTCCGCGCGGCTGGAACGCATGGCCGTGCGCTACGGCACGGCGGCCGGCCGCGCCTCGTCGCGCGATGCCTCCCGCAAGGGCGGGGCCCCGAAGGCGATCAAGCGCCAGCGCATGCAGGTGAAGCAGGCGAAGTCGATGGGGGTCGTCACCGGGCTCCGCACGCTGTTCGCGAGCCTCTTCACCCCCACCGAACGCAAGTCCCAGCAGAAGGTCGCGAAGCGGCGGGCCCGGCGTGTGAAATTCGGGACCGCGTAGTCGACGTCTCCGAGCACGCCCTGACCTGAGGTCCGGGGCGTGAGCTGCGCCGTGGACGGATATCTCGATCCATGTGGCATCCGGGAACAGGTGGCACTCCGGATGCCGCGACGACGCGTCATCCGTAGCGTCGCTGACATGGACCTCGCCGTGATCGCCGGCGTCCTCTCGACCGGTCTCTTCGCCATGAGCTACCTGCCCATGCTGGTGAAGGCCGCGCGCACGAAGGACCTGTCGTCGTACAGTCTCGGCAACATCGCGATCATCAACGTCGGCAACGCCGTGCACTCCGTCTACGTCTTCAGCCTGCCGATGGGGCCGATCTGGTTCCTGCACGGGTTCTACCTGGTGGCGTCGGCGCTGATGCTGACCTGGTTCCTGCGCTATCGCGCCGCATGGGAGCGGCGGCGCCAGGCTACTTCGTGACCGCCCTTCGGGTGGGGGCCTTCGAGGACGACGCCGCCTTCGATGATGTCGCCTTCGATGATGTCGCCTGCGATGTCGTCGCCTGCGATGTCGTCGCCTTCAACTGGCCCGACGGTCGAGGTGAGCGCACGGCCTTCGGCTTCGACGACGCGGCGGCGGCCGCGGCATCCGCCACCGGCTTGGCGACGGGCTGCAGGCGCGCGAGCTGCGTCACGTGCTGCGGGCCGAGCTCGTCGAGCGTGGCGACCTCGAGGAGCTTCATCGTGCGCTCGACCTCGGAGCGGAGGATCGCGATGGTTCTGTCGACGCCCCGACGACCGCCGGCCATGAGCCCGTACAGGTACGCGCGCCCGACGAGCGTGAACCGCGCGCCGAGTGCGATCGACGCGACGATGTCGGCGCCGTTCATGATGCCGGTGTCGAGGTGCACCTCGAGGTCGTTGCCGACCTCGCGCACCACGTGCGGCAGCAGGTGGAACGGGATGGGCGCACGGTCGAGCTGGCGGCCGCCGTGGTTCGACAGCACGATGCCGTCGACGCCGCGGTCGGCGAGGAGCTTCGCGTCCTCCACGGTCTGCACGCCCTTGACCACGATCTTGCCCGGCCACATCTCGCGGATGACGTCGAGGTCCTCGAACGAGATCGTGGGGTCCATCGCCCACTCGATCAACTCGGCGACGGTGCCGCCGGTCGAGGTGAGCGAGGCGAACTCGAGCGGCGGGGTGGTGAGGAAGTTGATCCACCACGCCGGCCTCGGGATCGCGTTGACGACCGTGCCGAGCGTCAGCTGCGGCGGGATCGAGAACCCGTTGCGCTTGTCGCGCAGACGCGCACCCGCGACGGGCGTGTCGACCGTGAAGAAGAGCGAGTCGAAGCCCGCGGATGCCGCACGCTCGACGAGCCCGAACGAGATCTCGCGATTGCGCAGCACGTAGAGCTGGAACCAGTTGCGGCCGGTCGGATTGGCCGCCCTCACGTCCTCGATCGACGTGGTGCCGAGCGTCGAGAGCGTGAACGGGATGCCCGCCGCGCCCGCCGCGCCGGCGCCGGCGACCTCGCCCTCGGTCTGCATCATGCGCGTGAACCCAGTGGGCGCGATGCCGAACGGCAGGGCGCTCGGGCCCCCGAGCACGTCGCGGCTGGTGTCGACGACGGGCACGTTGCGCAGGATCGACGGGTGGAACTCCACGTCCTCGAACGCCTGGCGTGCGCGCGCGAGCGAGAGCTCGCCTTCGGCCGCACCCTCGGTGTACTCGAACGGCGCTTTGGGCGTGCGCCGTTTCGCGATCGCGCGCAGGTCGGCGATGGTGAGGGCCCGCTCGAGCCGGCGGTCGGTGGGATTCAGGGTCGGCTTCCTGAATCGCATGAGCTCGCCGAGCTCGCGGGGGTTCGGGAACTGGCGCTTCAGCATGTCGTCGCTGCCTCTTTCGGTACGGGTTCGGGGGAGATCTCGGCGTAGTAGCCCGAGATGTGGTGGTGGATGCGGGCGCGTGCGGTCGCGGCATCCGCTGCCTTGATCGCCTCGACGATGCCGCGGTGCTCGCGCCGCAGGCGGGCGCTGGTCGCGTCCCAGTCGCCGAGCCTCTCGAGGCCGGCGAGCGCGTACCCCTCGATCCCGCTGCGCAGGCCCGCCATGGTGGCGGTGATGACCTGGTTACCGGATGCCTCGGCCAGCGCCAGGTGGAAGGCCGCGTCGAGCGCGAGGAACTCGGGTGGTTCGAGCTCGGGGGAGTCCATGGCGTCGAGCAGGCGATCGGCGGCGGAGAGATCGGGGCGAGTGGATGCCTCGTGGCCGGCCTGTGCGTCGGCGAGATCGCCGGCGACGGATGCCTCGAGCACGAGCCGGGTGCGCACGATATCGGCGACCGGGAATCCGCTCGCCGCGACCTGCAGGCGCATCAGTGCGCTCATTGCGCCGCCCGGCGTGGCGATGATGATGGCGCCGGCGTTCGGACCCGAGCCGGCGTGCGTGCGGATCAGGCCGAGCACTTCCAGCACGCGCAGCGCCTCGCGCACGCTCGACCGGCCGACCCCGAGGGCTGCCGAGAGCGCGCGCTCGCCGGGCAGGCGGTCGCCGGGTGCGAGGCTGCCGTCGACGAGCTGCCGCTCGACGTGCTCGAGCACGGTCTGCCAGGCGCGCGGCTCGATCGAGCGAGCGGATGCCTCGTCGCCCATGCCGTCCTCCATCTGCGCCATGTGGTCAGACCACAGTAGCAGATGTGGTCAGACCACAGGACGCGATGCAATTGAGGGCTTCCGGGTGGGGTGAGGCGCGCGGGGGATTCAGCCCGGATCGGGCGCTCAGTCCCGCTCGGGCAGCAAACCCGCGACGAGCGCGTCGACGATCTCGTCGGTCGGGGTGCCGGGATCGATGGGCGACGTGAGCCGGTCGAACACGAGTCCGTCGACCGCGTAGTGGAACAGGGCGATCTCGCGGGAGCCGCCGGGCAGCCCCGCGGCCGTGTTGAACGCGACATCCGCGTCGAAGGCGGCACGCTGCCACGCTGAGAGCACCGCGGCGACCTCGGGACGGCGGGTGCCCTCGAGCCTCAGCTCGAAGAGCGCGAGCGTGACCGCAGGCTCGGCGGTGAGGCGCCTGACGATGTCGCGCAGGTACTCGGCGAAGAGTGCTCGACTCGGCGGCTCTCCCGCGCGTGCGGCGAGGTCGGCGTCGGTGGGCGCGAGTCGCTCGGCGATGCGGTCGACGAGTCCGGCGATGAGCGCGTCGCGGCTCCGGAAGTAGTTCGAGGTGGTGCCCTGCGGCACGTCGGCGGCATGATCGACAGCCCGATGCGTGAGGCCGCGGGCGCCGTCGCGGGCGAGCACGTCGATCGCGGCATCCGTGATCTTTCGACGCCGCTCCTCGTTCCTGGCCATGCGTCGAGTGTAGACGCAACCACTACGGCTGTGGTACTTTCGCTCAACCACTACATCGGTTGTGATTGGAATCAACGAATGCGAAACCTCGTGTACTACGTCGCCGCCAGCCTCGACGGATACATCGCGGGCCCCGCGGGCGAATACGACGCGCTCCTCGCCGAGGGCGACCACATGGACGCCATCTACGCCCGCTACCCCGACACGGTGCCCACCGCGGCTGCGGCGGCGCTCGGCATCGAGCAGCCCGGCGAGGTGTTCGACACCGTGCTCATGGGCTGGAACACCTACGCCGTGGGGCTGTCGTTCGGCGTGACCAGTCCGTACTCGCACCTCCGACAGGTCGTGTTCTCGCGGTCTCGAAGCGCGGAGGGCGACCGGCTCGATGTGACCGCCGACGACCCGGTCGACGTCGTGCGCGCCCTGAAGCAAGAGCAGGGTGCGGACATCTGGCTCTGCGGCGGCGGCGGCCTCGCGGCCGCACTCGTCGACGAGATCGACCGGCTCGTGCTCAAGGTGAACCCCGTGCTCTTCGGCGCGGGCATCCCGCTGTTCGCTGGGGACGCCTACCGGCCGCGTGACTTCGAGCTCACGTCGAGCACGCCGTACGGGTCCGGAGTGACCATCGCCGAATACTCGCGTCGCTCGGGCTGACGGTGCTGCGCGGGTGTCTCGACGTGGCCGCGTCGCGCATCTGAGGACTTCGAGGCGACTGGGGGGCATCACGGCCGGAACGACCTCAGTCGTCGTGATCCCCTCAGTTGCCGCCGGCGAGTGGATGTCGCGGGCGGATGTCGACGGTCGGAGGCAGCCGCGGGACATCCGCATGGCTACAGTTAACGGAGCCGCAGGGGAGGAGCACCGGGTGAGCGACCGAACCGAGGCCCGCGAGCTGTTCCGCGACGAGCTGCGGGCCTGCCTGCACGTCGAGCGCTGGGTCGACGAGGTGGCGGATGCCGCGCCGTACGCGTCGCTCGACGAGCTCCTCGCCGCGGCGATGGCGGCCGCGACCCCGCTCGCACCGGCCGAGATCGACGAGGCGCTCGCGGCGCACCCGCGCATCGGCGAGAAGCCGACGGGCGACGGCGCGGCCGCGCGGTTCTCACGCGCCGAGCAGTCGTCGGCCGACGCCGCCGAGCTCGCCGCGGCGATCGCCGCCGGCAACCGCGCCTACGAGGAGCGGTTCGGCCGGGTCTTCCTCATCCGCGCCGCCGGGCGATCGCGGTCGGAGATCCTGGATGAGCTGAACCGGCGACTCGAACTCGACGACGCGAGCGAGCTCGCCGTGGTGGGTGAGCAGCTCCGCGAGATCATGCTGCTGCGACTCGAGAAGCTCTTCGCGGATGCCCCGACCCGGATCGGAGCGGCGACATGAGCGCGCGCAGCCACGTCACCAGCCACGTGCTCGACGCCTCGCTCGGCCGACCGGCCGCCGGCGTCGCGGTGCGACTCGAGCGACGCGACCGCCTCGCCGACGCCTGGTCGCCGGTGGCGGACGCCGTGACCGACGCCGACGGCCGAGCGTCGCGGCTCGGTCCCGAGGCGCTCGACGCGGGCGTGTACCGGGTCGTGTTCGACACCGGCGCGTACTTCGGCGACCGTCCCACGCTCTATCCCGAGGTCGTCATCGTGTTCGAGCTCGCCGAGACATCCGAGCACTACCACATCCCCTTGCTGCTCAGCCCGTTCGGGTACTCGACCTACCGCGGCAGCTGAGGAAGCGGAGCACTCGAGACGTCGATCTTCCGGCACTCAGACGCGCACGATGGCGGGAACGAGGTAGGACTGATCGAGGATCTCCCGGGTGGGCTCGTACATCCGCAGCACCGGGCGGAACTCGCCGGCCGGAGCCGGGAGCCAGTTGGCGCGGGCCCTCTCGTCCTCCGGCTCCGTGTGGGAGATCGTGATGACCAGCGACCCGTCGTCCTCGTACCGGATGCCGGGCGTGCGGTCGCCGATCGAGTATCGCCCGATCGGATTGTCCACGAGGTAGTAGTCGGGCACGTCGTACATCGTGAGCGACCAGAACGCATCGACGGGCGGCGGCGGGTCCAGCGTGAGGGTGTAGGTGCGCTCGCCGGTGAGCCGATCGCCCCGGTCGTCGACGTACGTGGCGATGTAGGCCGCCTCGAACGCCTGGTTGCCCCACAGCCCGCCCAGGGCTGCACCCGCACGCTGCACGATCCGCCGCTCGGGATCCGCGATCTTGAATGCGGGCTCATCGAGGGAGCCCACCTCGAAGTAGTCGAGGTTGTAGTCGAACGAGTGGTAGGCGAGGTTCCAGCCGTTCACGATCGCGTTGCCGCCACCCGACGCGACGACTCCGTCTAGCATCTCCCTGCCTTTCGCGTACCCGGCCTCCAGGGCTGCATCCAGTTCCGCGTCGATGCCGTACGGCGTGGCGCCGATCGTCGTCAGGCCGAGCGGCTCGAACCCGGCGAGCGTGTCCGCGTCTCGCGGCGCAGGCGGGAACGCCTGGCTCCACGCCCTGAGCCGGTCGAAGAACTGCAGCGCTTCACTGAGGCCGGTGTCGTACGCGGGAAGCCCCTCCGGCTGAGCCGATCCGATCGGCGTCAGCGTCGTGACATCCTGCAACGCGTGCGCCGCCGGCAGGTCGTCGTCGCCCGCGACCGCCCACCGGCCGACGATGGATGCGACGCGGGTGGGGACGTGGATGACGGTCTCTCCGGCCGGCTCGCCCTGCCAGCCCGGCGGGACGAGCAGATACGTGGCGGCCGCCGTGCCGGTCGCCCGATGTCCGACGTAGGCGAAGTTGTCGGTCCAGGCCGACACGAACTGCAGCACGTAGTAGCGGCCCGCCGTGTCGGGGACCTCCAGCCTCACCGGCCCCGCACCGAGGTCGAGTTGCGCCATCGAGTAGACGGTGTCGTTGTTGATCGTGACGAACGTGTCGTCGGGGCCGGCCAGCGAGCGGGCATGGCTGAACCGGTTCCAGGGCGCGGCCGGGTTCTTGCCGATGCCGGTCGTCACGTACCGGTGCACCTGATCGAGGTTGAACACGAGGGGGAAGCCGAACAGATACGCCTTGGCTGCGAGATCTTCGAGAGCAATCGACATGGTCTCCATCCTCGCGCTCCGACGGGACCACACGCCGCTCCGACACGGGCGACGCGCGCCCGAGCCGACCTAGGGCACCACCACCGCGCGACCGCGGAGCGTGCCGTCGTGCAGCCGCCGGTACGCCTCGGGCGCCTCGTCGAGCGAGAACACCTCGGTCTCCACCTTCACGTGACCCGTCCGCGCCAGCTCGAACACCTCGAAGAGCTCCGAACGCGAGCCCCAGTACGGCGAACGCACCGCGGAGTCGTACGGGCCCGCGAGCACGCCGCTCGGCAGCGTGCCGGCGCCGACGCCGACGAGCACCTGGTCGCCCTCCGTGGCGACCATGGCGTGGCCCGAGTCGAGGGTCGGCTGGATCGCGACGAAGTCGAACACCGCGGTGGCGCCCGTGCCGTGCGTGAGTTCCCGCACCCGTTCGGCGGACTCGCCGTCGGACGGGAACACGTGGTGCGCGCCCACCTCGGTCGCGAGCTTCAGCTTGTCGACGCTCACGTCGAGCGCGATCACCATGGCGGGGGTCAGGGCGCGCAGCATCTGGATCGCGACGTGGCCGAGTCCGCCCGCACCGATGACGACGGCGGTCGAGCCGGGCACGAGCTTCGGCAGCGACATCTTGATCGCGTGATACGGGGTCAGGCCGGCATCCGTCAACGCCACGTTCGCGACCGGATCGAGGTCGCCGAGCGGGAGGAGATGCCGCGCGTCGGGCACCAGCATGTACTCGGCCATCGAGCCGGGCGCACCGAGGCCCGGAGGCGCGATGCCCAGTTCGGCGGCACGCGGGCAGTAGTTCTCCTTGCCCTGCGCGCACTGGTAGCAGCGGCCGCAGCCCTGCGGGCCGTACACCGCCACCGACTCGCCGAGCTCGAGGCCGGTGACACCCTCGCCCAGCTTGTCGACGACGCCGACACCCTCGTGGCCGAGCGTGAGCGGCAGCCCGAAGGTGTACTGGTCCTCCGGGAGGCTCATGAGGAAGCTGTCGGAATGGCAGGCGCCCGCTGCGGTCACCCTGAGGCGTACCTGACCGGGACCCGGTTCGGGTGTCTCGACCTCGACCACCTCGGGTTCGGCGCCGATCTCGCGGTATTGCAGTGCTTTCATGTCCACGTGCTCCGTTCGTCGTGGCGGTTCCGCCTGCGCCACAGTCTGCACGGTCGAGGCGGCGGATGTCGCGGACGAAAGTCCTTCCGTTCCGCCGTGCGGACGCGGCAGGCTGGACCCATGAGCGGATATGCGAATCCAGACCGGCCCGACCTGCGGCTGAGCGACGCCGAGCGCGACGAGGCAGTGGGCGCTCTCGCGGCCGCTCGCACGGAGGGGCGCCTCGCCGAGACCGAGTACCAGGAGCGGGCGAGCGCCGTGCGCAGAGCCGTCACCAGAGGCGACCTCATGCCGCTCTTCGCCGACCTTCCCGATTCGGCACCCGCCGAGCAGCAGTTGCCGCAGCCGACGACGGCGGTGCCGGGGCCCATGCCTGCCGCACCCCCTGTCCCCCCAGCGCCGCCGGCGCCCGCGGCACCGATCACCGGTTACGGCGCCGACGCCTATCGGGAGCCGCGCGGCTCACGCGCGCTCGGCGGCCGCATCGGCGACACGATCATGGCGCTCACCCCGTTCCTCGCGGTCGGGCTGTTCTTCCTGTTCGGATTCGCCGGGTACTTCGCGTGGTCGTGGCTGTGGTTCTTCATCATCCCGGTCGCCGCGATCATCATCTACGGACCGGGCGGCGACAGCCGTCGTTCCGGCTGAGCGGACTCCGGTCTGCCGTCAGTCCTTCTTGGCGGCCTTCGGGCGGATGCGGATGCGGTTGCCGCCCGTCTCGTCGAGTTCGACCACGCCCGCACGCGACTTCACGAAGTCGGTGAACGATGCGAAACCGAGTCGGCGCTCCTGGAAGCCCGGGTCCATGCGGAGCATCTGGTTCTTCACGGCACCGCTCGCCTGCCACTCCTGGTCGTTCTTGGCCCGCAGCAACTCCAGCGCCTTCAGCAGCAGGCGCCCGGGATTGCGCGTCGTCGGCGTTTCCTCGGCCCCCGGGCTCGCGCGACGTGCCGCCGCCTTCGCGGTCGACTTCGACGCGGCAGGTTCGGCGGCGGGTTCGGGCGGCGCCTCCGACGCGGCCTCCGTCGAGGGTTCCTCGGGCTTCACCTTCCCCCCGCGTGACGACGCGCGGCGTGATCGAGCAGGGGCGGATGCCTCGGGCTCCGTGCGTGCGGACGGCGCCTCCTCCGCGCCGGCCTCGTCCTCCTCGACCGCGGCATCCGTCGACAGCAACGCGTCGTAGTCGGCGAACTCGTCGCACGACGCGGTGAGCGCACGACTCGTGCCGCCCGACACGCCGATGCCCACGACGTAGCGGCCGAGCCGCTTGCACTTCTGGGCGAGGGCGACGTAGTCGGAGTCGCCGCCGACGATGACGATGTGGGTCAGGTCCTCGATGCGGAACATGTCCTCGACCGCGTCGACGGCGAGGCGGATGTCGGCGCCGTTCTTCGTCGCCGACAGCGGGAACAACTGCACGAGGTCGACGGCGCGGTCGATGAGCTGGCCGCGGTAGCTCGCGTTCACGGGTGTCGACCAGTCGGCGTAGGCGCGGGAGATCGCGATCGTGCCGAACGTCGCGGCGAAGTCGAGCACCGCGTCGATGTCGACCGTCGCCTCCTTCAGCCGCGCGGCGGCCTGGGTGCCGGGCGACACGGTCTTGGTGCGCGACGTGTCCTTGCGATACGCGCCGTCGCCGTGGAGTTGGTCGTAGCGCGAGATGACGATGTTGTCGAAATCGAAGTACAGGGCCACACGGGGTTCTGTCGAGGCGGACATGTCGACCTTCCGTCGATTGGCGTCACCTCGATCGTAGGCCCGCGGGGGGAGGAGCGCCCGGCGGAACGCCACCGCCCTGTGTTTCCGTTCGCGCGCGCGGTGCCCGGCCGGAGGGGCACGCGGCGCGCGAACGGGAACACAGGGCGACAAGAGCGCCCCGGTGCTCGAACGGTCAGCCGGCGGATGCCTCGGCGAGCTCGCCCTCGGCGCGCACGCCGGCGGCCTCGAGCACCTCGAGGAACGCCTTCATCCACGTGCCGTTGTCGGGCCACGCGCGGGCCGTGACGAGCTTGCCGTCGACCACGCCGCCGCCGTTCTCGAACACGCCGCCGGCCGTCTCCACGTCGACCGCGAGCTCGGGATACGCCGACGACGTGCGGCCCTGCAGCACACCGGCCGCGGCGAGCAGCAGCGGCCCGTGGCAGGTGGCTGCGACCGGGGCATCCGCCTCGAAGAAGTGCCGCACGATGCGCTTCGCGTCCTCGTTGTTGCGGATGTACTCGGGCGCGCGGCCGCCGGGCACGACGATGGCGACGTAGTCGGCCGGGTCGACGTCGGCGAACGCGACATCCGCCGGCCAGGTGTGGCCGAGCTTCTCGGTGTACGTGTCGAACCCGTCGACGAAGTCGTGCACGACGAACTGCAGCTTGCGTGCCTCCGGCGCGCCGAGGTGCACCTCGAAGCCCGCCTCCTGCAGGCGGTGGTAGGGGTAGAACACCTCGAGGGTCTCGGCGGCGTCGCCGGTGAGGATCAGGATCTTCGACATGGGGTACCTCTCTGTACGTCGGGGCGGTCGGAATGCTTCGTCGGTCGGATGCCCCGCCCGCGGCATCCCCCCGACGATCGTCGCCCTGGGCGGCACACCGCGTCACGGTGCGTTCGCACTATGTGCGAATCGTCATGGAAGTCCGCCGCTCGCGCACGTAGCATCGGCGTCATGAGCGCAGTGGAGCGCCGGAGCGGCGCGGGCATCCAGTCGGCCGAGCGCGCGTTGCGCATCCTCGAACTCGTCGGCGCCGCGCCCACCGGGCTCACGGCGGCCGAGATCGCCGAGCGGCTCGGGCTCGGCCAGTCGACCGCCTACCGGCTGCTCGCGACGCTGCAGCACGAGGACTACCTGACCCGCCAGCCCGGCGAGCACCGCTACATCCTCGGCCGCTCCGTCGACGAGCTCGGACGCGCGCTGCAGGTGCAGCTCGTCGCGACCGACCCGGTGCGAGCGGTGCTCCGCGCCCTGCACGATGCGGCGCACGCGCCCGCCTACCTCACGGTGTTCCGCGGCGACGACATCGCGGTGGCGCACATCGCGGATTCGCCCGAGCATCCGCGCATCGGCCAGCTGCACGTGGGCTTCGCCGAGGCGTCGCACACGACCGCGTTCGGCAAGCTCATGCTCGCCTCACGCGACGACGCGGCGGTCGCCCGCTTCCTCGAGAAGCGCGGCGCCGCGAGGCTCACGGCGTCGAGCGTGACGGATGTCGCGACGCTGCGCGAGCAGCTCGACGAGGTGCGCGCCCAGCAGCTCGCCGTCGAGGTGGAGGAGTACCTGCCGAAGCTCGCGTGCATCGCGGCGCCCGTGCGCAGCCCCGCCGGACGCGTGGTCGGCGCCGTGTCGGTGTCGGTCTCGGCGAAGGACCTGCCGTCGCGCGCGTGGGAGCTCGAGCGGGCGGTGCGCCGCGGGGCGTGGCAGGTGTCTGCGCGCGTCGCCGGCTGATCCGTTGTCGCCTGTATGCGCGTGCGCACGCCGCCTCGCCGAGCGTGCAGATCCCGCCCGCCGAAGGGCGGCGAATGCACGCTCGGTGACCGCACGTCCTGCGTCACACCGCGGCGGCCACCGCGTTGTGCAGCTCGTCGGCGTCGACGCCGAGCCGTCGGAAGCCGGCGCCGAGGTTCGTGAGCAGCACGAAGCACACCCCTGCTGACGGGGTGATCCAGAACTCCGCTCCCGCCCAGCCGCCGTGGCCGAACGTGTCGCGGGCGAGCAGCCCCCGAGCCGAGTGGCGCAGGTTCCACGTGAAGCCCCAGTCCTGGCCGCGGCTCTCGACGTAGGGCTCGAGCTTCGGGAGCCCCGCGGTGAGCGGGCGCAGCATGGCATCGTACGTGACGGGCGCGACGAGCGAACCGTCGTTCCGGAGCAGCGCGCTGCCGATGGCGAGCACGTCGACGGCCCGCGCGAGTGCGCCGGAACCCGGATGCCGCAGCGCTGCGAACCGGGCGTAGTCCACGCCCTGCTCGGCGGCGTCGACGGGGGCGTGCGACGACGCGTCGGCGTCGAAGGTGATGCCCGGGGCATCCGCTCGCTCGCCGACGGCCGCGACCGCCCGCTCCCACGGTGCACCGCTCGCGTGCTCGATGAGCGCCGCGACGCCCTCGAACGCGATGGTCGAGTATCGCGACATCGTGCCGGCTGCGAAATCCCGGCCCGGTGCGAGGAGCGACGGCCGCAGCCCGAGCGGCGTCTCCATCGGCGGCTCGGCGATGCCGGAGGTGTGGCTGACGAGGTGGCGCAGGCGCACGAGATCGTCTCGATCGGACCCGAACTCGGGAACGGCGGCGGTGAGCGGCGTGTCGGGCGTGAGCCGACCCTCCTCGATGAGCCGCAGTGCTGCGAGCCCGACGATCGGCTTCGTGACCGAGAACAGCGGGTAGTGATCGTCGACGGATGTCGCGCGCCCGCGCTCCGACCCGAACGCGTCGAGTGCGATCACGCCCTCGGCGGTCGCGATGCCGAGCACGGCGGTCGGCAGCGGTCCGTGCTCGACGTGACGGCGGACCCAGTCGAAGGCGTGGTCGAAGCGGGGCATGGAGGTTCCTTTCTCGCGCGGGTCGGCCGACGGCGGTGCAGAATTCAGGAGCGGGGTAAGGGGTTCACGTTGTTCACGAAGATGCTTTGATCCAGTGGTGGAAGAATGCACGGATGTCGCGCGTGATCCCCTCTTGTCGTAGATGCTGCATCGCCCGCTTCCGCTGTTCCTGAATTCTGAACACAAACAGGGGGTCAGCTGCGCAGCACGACGTTGCGAGGGTCGTCGCCCCGGCGCATCCGCTCGATCTGATCGCGCAGGAGCCGTGCCATGCGGGGCATCATAGCGGTCGACGCGCCGCCGACGTGCGGCGAGATGAGCACGTTCGGGAGCGCGAACAGCGGATGGCCCTGGGGGAGCGGCTCGGGGTCGGTGACGTCGAGCGCGAAGCGCAGGCGGCCTCGCGAGGCGTGGTCGAGGACCGCCGCGGTGTCGGCGACCCGTCCGCGCGAGATGTTCACGACGAGCGCGCCGTCGGGCAGTGCCGAGAGGAAGGCATCATCGACGAGGTGCGCGGTCTCTCCGGTGAGCGGTACGCCGACGATCACGATGTCGACTCCGGGAAGGAGGGCCGGCAGCTCGTCGATGCCGTGGATGCGCCCGGTGTCGTCGTCGCGCGCCCGTGACGCCACTCGCACGAGCTCGACCTCGAACGGGGCGAGCCGCGCCCCGATCGCCCGGCCGACGCCGCCGTAGCCGAGCAGCATCACGCGACGGTCGGCGAGGCTCGCGTGCCGGGCGGGAGCCCAGCGGCCCTCGACGGCGCCGCGCACGAATCCGGGGATGCCGCGCTGCACCGCGAGCGTGAGCGCGAGGGCGAGCTCGGCCGTCGACGTCTCGTGCACGCTCGCCGCATTCGCGTAGACGTGGCCGGGCGGGAGCGCCGCGGCGATGTCGTCGTAGCCGATGGACTGCGCCTGCACCAGCCGGGTGGTCACGTGCTCGAGGGCGCCGAGCACGCGTGCGGTGCCCATGTACGGCGGCACCACGATGTCGAGGTGGTCGGCGGGCGGCGGGGTCGAGAGGTCCCAGACGACGACGTCGACGCCCTCGGGCACGCCGCCGGGGCCGTGCGCGAGGGCGTCCCGCAGGGTCTCGCCGGGCACGGTCACGAGCAGGCGGGATTCGGTCATGCCGCCATCCTTCCAGAGCGGCATCCCGATCCGTCGGGCGGGCAGTGACCGGCGGCAGGATTTCGGCCACGCGTCGAGATCACGGCAGCTGCGCGACCTGGGCCCGGATGATCCGCTCCACGACGTCGGCGGCGGCGTTCGGCCCCTCGGGCACCTCGTCCAACCCCTGCAGGAGGCCGTCGACCGCCAGGGACGCGATGCCGTGGCTCAGCGTGCAGAGCTGGAGGAACGCCGTCTCCACGTCACCGCCGATGTCGCCCGCGGCATGGACCTCCGCCACCAGCGCACGGAGCCCGTCGAGGGCTGCACGCCGAGCGCGGTCGAGGCTGCCATCGCCCGCCGCTGCCGACGGGGTGCGGAAGATCGCATCGAAGTGCGCCGGATGCCGCTGGGCGAACGCGACGAACTCCTTGGCGTCGGAGACGAGTCGCTCACGTCCGGGCAGCTGCGCGTCGCGTTCCTGCGCGACGCAGAGTTCGTCGTCGAGGAGTTCGAGCCCCTCGAACGCCAGCGCCCGGATCATGCCCTCCCGGCTGCCGAAGAAGTGCGTGGGCGCCGCGTGGGAGAGTCCCGCACGGCGGGCGACCTCTCGGAGGCCGACGTTGCTCACGCCCTGCTCGCGTGCCAGCTCCTCCAGGGCGCGGAGGAGCGCCGCCCGGCCGGGTGAGCCGGTGCCCTGGCCGGCGCCGGTCACCGGTGTCCCGGGTGCGGGTGCTGCCGCGGTTTCCGTCATCATGCTCCCACCGCTTGACATTGTAAAGGGAACGTCCATATCCTGCTTTACATCGTAAAGCCTTGACAATGTAAAGCGGAGGTGCGGCATGGTCGACATCACGAGCGACGAGGTCTGGCAGGCCATCGCGAGGGAGAACTTCATGGTGATCGGGATGGTCTCGGCTCGCGGCGAGGCCCGCAGTGCAGGCGTCATGCATCACGTGCATGACGGCGTCATCTGGTTCACCACCAACGAACGCGAGTGGAAGGCGCGGCACGTCGCCGCGAACCCGGCGGTCTCGGTGACCGTGCCGATCGCGAAGCGCGTGCCGTTCGTGCCGTGGGTGAGGATTCCGCCGGCGACGATCACGTTCCACGGCGTCGCCGAGGCGGTGCCGGTCGCCGACCTTCCCGATGACGTGCGCCGCGCGCTCCTGCATGGGCTCGAGGTCACGGATGGCGGCGAGCGGGGCGCACTCATCGGCATCGCCGTGCGGCCGCGGGGCGACTTCGTCACCTACGGCGTCGGCGTCTCGGCACTGGGCATGCGCGACACCGAGCGCGCTCGCGGCCGAGCGCCGGCCGCGGCATCCGTCGTGGTCTGACGTCTGCGGGACCCGCCTGCTACGGTGACCCGCATGGGGGAGCAGCCGAGCAGCAGTGCCGTCGATCGGCCGTCCGACCGGGTCCGTGGTGGGCCGCGTCGATCACGACGCGAACGCCGCCACGACCGGCCCGAGGACGAGCGCGCAGAGGCACTGAAGGAGCGGGTCTACGCGACGTTCACCGGGCTCGCGATCGTGCTCGTGCAGCTGTCGAACGTCGAGCACATCAGTGCGGTGCGGGCCGCCGTGACGCTCCTCGTCGGGATCGTCGCCATCACCGCCGCGGGATTCGTCGCCGAGGTGATCGCGCACCTCGCCGTGCACGCCGCGTTCCCCGGTCGAGAGGAACTCGGTCGCATGGTGCGGGTCTCGGGGTCCGCAGTCGCCTCCGCGGCGCTCCCGCTCATCCTGCTGGCGCTCGCCGCGTTCGGCGTCTTCCCGCTCGAGGCCGCGCTGGTCGCCGCCTCGGTCGTCTATCTCGCCACCCTCGCCCTCATCGGCTACGTCGCCGTGCGGCGCACCAAGGTGACGTGGTGGAAGCAGCTCGCCGCGCTCGGTGCCCTCGTGGCGTTGGGCCTCGCGGTCATCGTGCTGCAGCAGCTCGCCCACGGGCACTGACCGGTCAGCGGGCGCGCGGCACGTACCGCTTCGGCACGAACGCCGCCGCCACGAGCGCGCGCAGCGACTCGAGGTCGCCGCTCGCGAAGCCCTGCGCACGCGCCTGCACGAGCACGTTGCCGATCGCGGTCGCCTCGACAGGTCCGGCGAGCACCGGGATGCCCGATCGGTCGGCCGTGCGCTGGCACAGCAGCTCGTTGAGCACGCCGCCGCCCACCAGGTGGATCGTCTCGACATCGACCGTCGAGAGCACTGACGCCGTGCGCACCGCCGACGCGAACGCCTCGGCGAGGCTCTCGATGATCGAGCGCGCGAACTCGGCACGGCTCTGCGGGGCGGCGACGCCGTGCTCGGCGCACCATTCCGAAATGCGGCCGGGTAGGTCGCCGGGGGCGAGGAACCGCGGATCGTTCGCGTCGAAGACGGCGACGCGGTCGGTGACGGATGCCGCGGCCGCAAGCAACTCCGCGAGCTCGACGGTCTCGCCGTCGCGCTCCCACCAGCGCACCGACTCGCTGAGCAGCCACAGGCCCATGACGTTGTGCAGGAAGCGGACCCGTCCGTCGACGCCGCCCTCGTTCGTGAAGTTCGCGTCGCGCGCGGCATCCGTCGTCACCGGATGCTCGAGTTCGACGCCCACGAGTCCCCACGTGCCGCACGAGATGTACGCGGCCGACTCGGCGCGCATGGGCACCGCGACCACCGCAGACGCCGTGTCGTGCGAGCCGACGGCGACGACCTCCAGGGTCGAGGGTGCGCCGAGCTCGGCCGCGACATCCGATCGCAGACCTCCGAGCGACTCGCCCGGCGATACGAGCGGTGGGAACAGGGATGCCGCGAAGCCGAGCCGTTCGATGAGCTCGTCGTCCCATTC
This sequence comes from Agromyces sp. H66, assembly GCF_004959775.1. Taxonomy (GTDB): domain Bacteria; phylum Actinomycetota; class Actinomycetes; order Actinomycetales; family Microbacteriaceae; genus Agromyces. The sequence continues at coordinate 178,677 of NZ_SJZG01000005.1, read as the reverse complement.
ACCGGAGTCGACCGCCACGAGCCCGGTCGTCGAGGCGTTCGTGCGCTCGGCGACCTTCGCGCCGGTGAGCTGGAACCCGATGAGGTCGGGGATGAGCAGGAACGAGTCGGCGAGGTCGAGCCAGCCATTGTGCTGCTGTTGCTCGGCCGCGAGCTGGTACAGCGTGTTGAACGGCAGGAACTGCAGCCCGTTGCGGCGGTAGAGCTCGTCGAACGGCACGATCGCGTGCACCCGTTCGACGCCGACCTCGTTGCGGTCGTCGCGGTAGTGGAACGGCTCGCCGAGCATGCGGCCGCCGCGCAGCAGCGCGTAGTCGACCGCCCACGCGTCGACGCCGATCGACGCGATCGCGGGGTCGCGGCGGAAGGCCTCGGCGAGACCGGCGGTGAGATCGCGGTGGAGCCCGGTGAAGTCCCAGTGCAGGCCCGAGGCGAGTCGCACGGGCCCGTTCGGGAACCGCGCGACCTGGTCGAGCTCGAGCGTGCCCGCCCGACCGTCGACGCGGCCGAGGATGACGCGACCGCTCGTCGCGCCGAGGTCGACCGCCGCGACGGTGCCCGCGATCATCGCAGGAACGCCGCGGCGACCCCGGCGTCGACCGGGATGTGCAGGCCCGTGGTATGGCTGAGCTCGGGGCCGGTGAGCACGATGACCGCGTTGGCGACGTGCTCGGGCAGCACCTCGCGCTTCAGGATGGTGCGCTGCGCGTAGAACTTCCCGAGGTCCTCCTCGGGGATCCCGTACGTCTTCGCGCGGTTCGCGCCCCAGCCCGACGCGAAGATGCCCGAGCCGCGCACCACCCCGTCGGGGTTGATGCCGTTGACCTTGATGCCGTACTCGCCGAGCTCGACCGCGAGCAGCCGCACCTGGTGCGCCTGGTCGGCCTTCGTCGCCGAGTAGGCGATGTTGTTGGGTCCTGCGAACACCGAGTTCTTCGAGGAGATGTAGACGATGTCGCCGCCGAGCCCCTGCTCGATCATGACCCGGGCCGCGGCCTTCGACACGAGGAACGAGCCCTTCGCCATGACGTCGTGCTGCAGGTCCCAGTCGGCCTCGGTGGTCTCCAGCAGCGGCTTCGACAGCGACAGGCCCGCATTGTTCACCACGAGGTCGAGCCCGCCGAAGGCGAGCACCGCGTCGTCGACCGCCCGCTGCACGGCCGCGGCATCCGTCACGTCCGCCTGCACGCCGATCGCGACATCCGTCGTTCCGAGTTCGGCCGCGGCGGCCTGCGCCTTCTCGAGGTCGAGGTCGGCGATCACGACGCACGCGCCCTCGGCCGCGAGGCGGGTGGCGATGGCCTTGCCGATGCCGGATGCCGCGCCGGTGACGAGCGCGATGCGCGTCGCGTGCGGCTTCGGCCTCGGCAAGCGCTGCAGCTTCGCCTCCTCGAGCGCCCAGTACTCGATGCGGAATTTCTCGGCGTCCGAGATGGGGGAGTAGGTGGAGAGGGCTTCGGCGCCCCGCATCACGTTGATCGCGTTGAGGTAGAACTCGCCGGCGACGCGCGCGGTCTGCGTGTTCGCCCCGTACGAGAACATGCCGACACCGGGCACGAGCACGATGAGAGGGTCGGCGCCGCGCATCGCGGGCGACGCCGGTTCGTCCGCTGAGCCGGTCGAAGCGAAGCGCTCGTAGTACGCTCGGTAGTCGGCGCGGTACGCCTCGTGCAGTTCCTTCAGCCTGGCGATCGACTCGTCGACGGATGCCGCAGCCGGAAGGTCGAGCACCATGGGCTTCACCTTGGTGCGCAGGAAGTGGTCGGGGCAGCTCGTCCCGAGCGCCGCGAGGCGGGGATGCTCCGCTCGTGCGAGGAAGTCGAGCACCTCGGGTGCATCCGTGAAGTGGCCGACCATGGGCCGGTCATGCGACGCGAGCCCGCGGATGGTCGGAGCGAGCGCAGCAGCCTTGGCGCGGCGCTCGGCCGGGTCGAGGGGTTCGTAACCGGGCAAGACGGTTCCGAAGGGCTCGGCCTTCCCGTGGTCGGCGATGTACGCCGCGGCCGTGTCGATGATCCAGAGCGAGTTGCGCTCCGACTCCTCCGACGTGTCACCCCAGGCCGTGATGCCGTGCCCGCCGAGGATGCAGCCGATCGCCTGCGGGTTCGCGGCCTTGACCTCCGCGATGTCGAGCCCGAGCTGGAATCCCGGCCGGCGCCACGGCACCCACACGACCCGGTCGCCGAAGATCTTGCGTGTGAGCTCCTCGCCGTCGGCGGCCGTCGCGATCGCGATGCCCGAGTCGGGGTGCAGGTGGTCGACGTGCGCCGCGTCGACCAAACCGTGCATGGCGGTGTCGATCGACGGCGCGGCGCCGCCCTTGCCGTGCAGCGTGTAATCGAACGCCGTAACCATCTCGTCTTCGCGGTCGACGCCGGGGTAGACGTCGACGAGCGCGCGCAGGCGGTCGAGGCGAAGCACCGCGAGGCCCTGCTCGGTGAGCGTGCCGAGATCGCCGCCCGAGCCCTTGACCCAGAGGAGCTCCACGGGCTCGCCGGTGACCGGGTCGGTCTCGGTGCCCTTGGCCGAGGTGTTGCCGCCGGCATAGTTGGTGTTCTTCGGGTCGGCGCCGAGGCGGTTCGACCGCGCGATGAGGTCGGCAGCTGCCTGGTTCGTCATGGGGTGGATCCTTCGGTGGTCGAATCGGTGGTCAGGGCGTCGAGCCAGCGCACGACGCGCTCGATGGTGACGGATGCCGCGGGCTCGTCGGGTCGGTTCAGGTGCCCGTGCCGCGTGCCGGGCTCGGTCACGACCTCGGCGGGAACGCCCGCCTCGGCGAGCGTGGCGGCGAACACCTCGCCCGAGACGCGAAGCTCGTCGGTCTCGGAGTTCACCATGAGCACGGGCGGGAAACCCGCGAGGTCGGATGCCGCGGCGAGACCCGGCACCGCAGGCAGCGGTGCGTCCTCGACGGGCCCGCCGAGGTAACCCTCGTACATCGCGCGGACCCGCGCCGGCCCGAACGTGTCGGCCTCGGGGTTCGCGTCCAGCAGGGCGCGGAGCGCTGCGTCCGGCGTCGGCTGCACCGCCAGCAGCGTCGGGTAGGCGAGGAAGACGCCCGCGGGCAGGTCGAGGTTCGCCGACAGGGCGCGCGTCTCCTGCGCGACCTCGGGTGTGGCGCCGGGCGCAGGCGCCCCGCCGGCGGAGTCGATGATAGCGCCCTCGCCCACGGTCGCGCGAGCGAGCATCCGAAGCGTGGAACCCGCCGCGAGGTTCGCACCCGCGCTGGCTCCGCCGAGCGCGGCCCGGGCGGGGGCGATGCCGAGCTCGTCGACGTGCCCGAGCGTCCACCTCCAGGCCGCGATCACGTCATCGGACGGGGCGGGGTAGCGGCATCCGTCGCCCACCAGTCGGTAGTCGACCGACACGACCGTGACGCCCCGAGCCGCGAGCTCGCGGGAGACCCGGTCGGCCTCGGGCATGTCGAGGTCGCCGGCGGCGAACCCGCCGCCGTGCACCCAGACCAGCCCGGCCGTCGGGCGCGCCGCCGCGGCATCCGCCGGGTACACCCGCACGAGTCCGCCGGCAGCGCCGTACGACTCGGCCATCTCGAACGACATGGTGCTCAGGCGCCCCAACCCGCCTGCACGCCGCCGACGCGGTCTTCGGCGATCTTCTGCAGGTAACCGGATGCCGCGAACGCGCGCATCGGGTCGGCCGCGAGTCCGCGCGACTCGCGCCACTCGGCGAGAGCGGGGCGCACGTCGGTGTAGAACGCGTCCATGAAGATGCGGTTCGCCTCGAGCACGTCGCCCGACACCTGCGAGGCGCGCAGCGCGACGGTGTCGACGAGCAGCGCCCGCGCGGTCATCTCCTGCACGTTCAGCACCGAGCGGATCTGGCCGGGGATCTTGTCCTCCACGTTGTGGCACTGGTCGAGCATGAACGCGACATCGGGGTGGTTGAGGCCGCCGCCGCGCGCCACCTCGAAGATGATGCGGAACAGCTGGAACGGGTCGGCCGCGCCGACGATGAGATCGTCGTCGGCGTAGAAGCGCGAGTTGAAGTCGAACGAGCCCAGCTTGCCGAGGCGCAGCAGCTGCATGACGATGAACTCGATGTTCGTGCCGGGCGCGTGGTGGCCCGTGTCGAGGCAGACCATGGCCTTGTCGCCGAGGGCCGCGACCTGGACGTAGCTCGTGCCCCAGTCGGGCACGTCGGTGTGGTAGAACGCCGGCTCGAAGAACTTGTACTCGAGCACGAGGCGCTGCTCGTCGCCGAGGCGCTCGTAGATCGTGGCGAGCGATTCGTGCAGGCGGTCCTGGCGGCCGCGCAGATCGGCCTGGCCGGGGTAGTTCGAGCCCTCGGCGAGCCAGATCTTGAGGTCGCGGCTGCCGGTCGCGTGCATGATGTCGATGCACTCGAAGTGGTGGTCGATGGCCTTCTGCCGCACGGCGGCGTCTTCGTGGGTGAGGGCGCCGAACCTGTAGTCGTCGTCCTGGAACGTGTTGGAGTTGATCGTGCCGAGCGCCACGCCGTGCTCCTCGGCGTGGCGGCGCAGGTCGTCGTAGGAGTCGACCTTGTCCCACGGGATGTGCAGCGCCACGGTCGGCGCGAGCTTCGTGTAGGCGTGCACCTGCGCGGCATCCGCGATCTTCTCGTACGGGTCGCGCGGAGTGCCCGGCGTGCCGAACACCTTGAAGCGGGTGCCCGAGTTGCCGAACGCCCAACTCGGCAGCTCGATGGCCTGCATCTCGAGCTGATCGAGGACGGACTGCGGAATGGTGCTCACGAGTTGCTGCCTTCTGTGTCGGTGGTGGCGGATGCCGCGTCTGCTTCGAGCGCGGCGAGCTGGTCTTCGAGGTGGAACACCTCGGGAATCCGCGGGGCGCCCTGGTCGGGGCGGGCGCCGTCGAGTGCGACGAAGAACCCGGCCATCTCCGCCTCCCACGGCGCGGTGCGCGGGTCGTTCGCGAGGGCGGCCTGCGCGGCCCGGTCGTCGTCGACTTCGTAGTAGCCGATGAGGAGGCCGTCCTCGCGGAGGAAGAGGGAGTAGTTGCGTCGGCCCGAGGCCTCGATCGCCCGGAGCATGTCGGGCCAGACCGCGGCGTGCCGTTCGCGGTACTCGTCGAGGCGCGCGGGGTCGACCTGCAGTTGGAAGCAGACCCGCTCGCCGTCGCCGTGCGCCGAGCCCGCGCTCGTCGTTGAGCCGTTCATCCTGTTCCCATCGTTCATGAATCGTTTCAACGATACGACACGCCACCGATCGGCACAAGCGGATTGCGCTTTCCTGTCTTCGGATGCGCTCGCACTCCATAGACTCCGACGAGGGAGGCAACTGATGGCAGTGAGCGTGCGAGACGTCGCGGCCGCGGCATCCGTGTCGGTCGGCACCGTCTCGAACGTGCTGAACCGGCCCGACAAGGTCGCGCCCGACACGGTCGCGCGCGTGCTCGCCGCCATCGACGAGCTGGGGTTCGTGCGCAACGACGCCGCCCGGCAGTTGCGTGCGGGCCGGAGCCGGTCGATCGGCCTCGTCGTCCTCGACGTGCGCAATCCGTTCTTCACCGAGGTCGCCCGAGGCGCGGAGGACCGCGCGGCCGAGGAGGGCATGACGATCCTGCTCGGCAACAGTGACGAGAACACCGATCGCGAGCGCTCCTACCTCGACCTCTTCGAGGAGCAGCGCGTGCACGGCGTGCTCATCTCGCCGCTCGGCGACGACGAGTCGCGCGTGCAGCGCCTGCGACGACGGGGGACGCCGGTCGTGCTCGTCGACCGCGTGTCCGAGGACCGGAGTCTCTCGTCGGTGTCGGTCGACGACGTCGTGGGCGGCGAGCTCGCGGTGCGCCACCTCGTCGAGACGGGGCGGCGCCGCATCGCGTTCGTGGGTGGGCCGACGACCATCCGCCAGGTCGCCGACCGGCTCGCGGGCGCACGCCGGGCCGTCGCCGATGCGCCCGACGTGGTGCTCGAGGTGCTCGAGACGCCGTCGCTCACGGTGCTCGACGGACGGGCCGCGGGCGAGGCGATCCGCGAGCGGCCGCCGGCCGATCGGCCCGACGCGGTCTTCGCCGCGAACGACCTGCTCGCCATGGGCGTGCTGCAGGCGTTCAACATGCTGGGGTCCGTGCGGGTCCCCGACGACATCGCGCTCATCGGCTACGACGACATCGACTTCGCCGCCGCCGCCGTGGTGCCGCTCTCGTCGATCCGCCAGCCCGCCGCGCTCATCGGCTACACGGCGGTCGACCTGCTGCTGAAGGAGGCCGCGGCATCCGACGGCGAGCACGCACCCGAGCGGGTGGTGTTCCAGCCCGAACTCGTCGTGCGCGACTCGACCCGTGGCCCGGCGCGCTGAGCCGCGGCCGTCACGTCACACAGCGGATCCTCAACGCCTGTCTGGTTATGGTGGATCGAGCCGCGCTCGGCCAGCACCACGTGGCATCCCATCGATGGAAGGACCCGCGCGTGAGCCCCAAGACCACGATCGACGACGTCTACGCCCAGACCCTCGCCCGCAATCCCGGCGAGGCCGAATTCCACCAAGCCGTGCACGAGGTCTTCGGCTCGCTCGATCGCGTGCTCGCGAAGCACCCCGAGTACGTGCAGGCGTCGATCCTCGAGCGCGTCTGCGAACCCGAGCGGCAGATCATCTTCCGGGTGCCGTGGGTCGATGACACGGGGCGCGTGCGCATCAACCGCGGGTTCCGCGTGCAGTTCAACTCGGCCCTCGGCCCGTACAAGGGCGGCCTTCGCTTCCACCCGAGCGTGCTGCTCGGCACCGTGAAGTTCCTCGGCTTCGAGCAGGTCTTCAAGAACGCCCTCACGGGCATGCCCATCGGCGGCGGCAAGGGCGGCAGCGACTTCGACCCCAAGGGCAAGTCCGACGGCGAGATCATGCGGTTCTGCCAGTCGTTCATGACCGAGGCCTATCGGCACGTCGGCGAGTACACGGATGTCCCGGCCGGCGACATCGGCGTCGGGGCACGTGAGATCGGCTACCTGTTCGGCCAGTACAAGCGCATCACCAACCGATACGAGTCCGGCGTGCTCACGGGCAAGGGCGTCACGTGGGGCGGCTCGCTCGTGCGCACCGAGGCCACCGGGTACGGTGCGGTGTTCTTCACCCAGCACATGCTCGCGACCCGCGGACGCTCGTTCGACGGCGCGCGGGTGCTCGTGTCGGGCTCGGGCAACGTCGCGATCTACGCGATCGAGAAGGTGCACGAGCTCGGCGGGGTCGTGGTCGGCGCGTCGGACTCGTCGGGGTCGATCCACGATCCCGACGGCATCGACCTGGAGCTGCTTCGCGACGTGAAGGAGCGGCGCCGGGAGCGCATCGAGGCGTATGCGACCGAGCGTGGCGGGCGCGCCCGGTTCCTGCCCGGGGCATCCGTGTGGCAGATCGCCGGCGACGAGCGCGTCGACGTCGCCCTGCCGTGCGCGACGCAGAACGAACTCGACGAGGCCGACGCCGCGCGGCTCGTGGCGAACGGCCTCGTGGCCGTCGCCGAGGGGGCGAACATGCCGACGACGCCCGGCGCCGTGCGGGTGTTCCGCGAGGCCGGGGTGCTCTTCGGGCCGGGCAAGGCGGCCAACGCCGGCGGCGTGGCCACCTCGGCGCTCGAGATGCAGCAGAACGCGTCTCGCGACTCGTGGACCTTCGAGCACACCGAGGAGCGTCTCTCCGAGATCATGGCGGGCATCCACGAGCGCACCGCCGAGACGGCCGACGAGTACGGCGCGCCCGGCGACTACGTGGTGGGCGCGAACATCGCGGGCTTCATCCGCGTCGCCGACGCGATGCTCGCGCTCGGCGTCATCTGACGCCCCGATCGGCCTCGCCTCTCCGTCATCGACGCCCGTTGCGAGAAACCGCTTTCTCGGATACGGTCGACCCGACCACCTACCCGGGAGAGGACACCGATGACCCGTCTCGACTGGCTCACCGTACGCGGCACCGACCTCGTCGACGAGAGCGGAGCCGCGGTCCGGCTCGCCGGCGTCGGCCTCGGCGGCTGGATGAACATGGAGAACTTCATCACGGGGTACCCGGGCAACGAGGAGGACATACGTCGCATCCTGCTCGACCGCATGGGGCGCGAGGCGTACGACGCGTTCTTCGAGGCGTTCACCCGGGACTTCTTCGATGAGGCGGATGCCGCGCACCTCGCATCGCTCGGCATCGACAGCGTTCGCATCCCCTTCAACTACCGGCACTTCGAAGACGACGCCCGGCCGTTCGAGCTGAAGGAGGAGGGCTTCGAGCGCCTCGACCGGGTGGTGACGCTGCTCGCCCGCCACGGCATCTACTCGATCCTCGATCTGCACGCCGTGCCCGGTGCGCAGAACCAGCACTGGCACAGCGACAACCCCACCCACCGGGCCGCGTTCTGGAGGCATCCGCACTTCCAGGACCGCGTGGTGCACCTGTGGGAGGCGCTCGCCGACCGCTATCGCGACCGCCCCGAGGTGGCGGGCTACAACCCGGTGAACGAGCCCGCCGACGAGACCGGCGAGGTGCTGCCGCGGTTCTACGACCGGCTCGAGCGGGCGATCCGCGCGATCGACCCCCGGCACGTGCTGTTCCTCGACGGCAACAAGTATTCGACCGACTTCAGCGCCTTCGACGCGCGCAGCGAGCCGCTGCCGAACACCGTGTACACGGCGCACGACTACGCGCTGCCCGGCATCACGAGCGCGACCGAGTACCCCGGCACGACACGCGGCGAGTACTTCGACCGTTCGGTCGTGGAGCAGACGTTCCTGCGCCGAACCGAATACATGCGCCGCACCGGCACGCCCATCTGGATCGGCGAGTTCGGCCCCGTGTACTCGACCGACCGGTCGCAGGACCCGTGGCGCCTGCAGTTGCTGCGCGACCAGCTCGAGATCTACCGCGACCACGGCGCGAGCTGGGCCCTCTGGACGTACAAGGACATCGGCCTCCAGGGCCTCGTGCACGCGCGGCCCGACAGCGACTACGTCGAGCTCATCCGTCCCGAGCTCGAGACGAAGCAACGGCTCGGCATCGACTCGTGGGGCGGGTCGGACGCGGGCGTCCGCGACATCCTCGATCCCATCGACGCGGTCTTCGACGCCGAGTTCCCGGGCTATGCGCCGTGGCCCTGGGGCCGCCAGCCGCACATCGCCGTGCTCGTGCGGCACATCCTGCTGGCCGAGCCCCTGGCCGAGCGCTTCGGCGATCGCTTCCGGGGACTGACTCCGGATGCCGCGGCCGGCCTTGCCGCGTCGTTCCGGTTCGACCGCTGCATCGAGCGCACCGGGCTCTCCGACGTGCTGCGCGAGCACCTGCAGCCGGCCGCGGCGCGCGCCTGACCCGGCGGCTCAGGCGCGCGGCAGCACCACCCTTGGTCCCGAGCGCCGCATGACACGGGCGCCGTCGAGCTCGACCCGCTCGTTGCCCGCGATCTCGACGGAGAACTCCTCGCCGTCCAGGTGCACAGCCCCGGCGACCGGCCGAGCGGTCATGCCGACGAGGGCGCTCAGGCGCCCGGCGCGGTCGGTGACGGCGCGCAGCCCGTGCGGCATCCGCAGGAACTGGCGGCCGTCGCGATAGCCGACCGCCTCGGTGCCCGTGTTCACGAGCTCGAAGCGCGTGCCGTCGACGGTGCGCTCGTAGGCGAGCTCGTCGGCGACATCGTGGTGGTCGACCCGCCGCGGCACCATGCCCGTGAACCAGAGCTCCCCGTCGGGCCGGGGCAGGATCCCGAAGAGCCGCTCGACCGTGTCGAGCAGCCACAGGATGGCCGGGGAGTACTGCTCGGTGTAGCCCGGCTCACCCGTCCACGGGCTCATCACCTGGGGGAACCGTCCCATGCGTGCCACGGCGGCGACGACCGGCATGAGCGAGAAGGCGAGCTCGGCCACGTGGCCGTGGTGCTCGAAGGCGTGCGGAGCGCGGATGAGGGTCAGGAAGTTGACGGGTCCACCCCAGGAGTTCGCGTGGAAGTCGTGGTCGAACCGCGGGTCGTCGAGCGCGAGCGACGTGAACGGATACGCGGAGAAGAACTTGCGCGAGTTCAGCAGGTACCGCTCGAGCGAAGACGTGAAGAACCCGTGGTCGCCGACCTCGCTCGCGAGCACGCGCAGGAGCACGTCGGACTGCACGCGCACGTGGCGGCCCGCGGCATCCACGTCGTACCAGCATCCGTCGGTCTCGTCGAAGCAGGCCTCGAGTGCGGCGAGGCTCGCGGCGGACTTCGCGCGCCAGGGGGTGGGATCGTCGCCGAGTTCCTCCGCGATGAGAGCGAGGTACGCGCGCTGGCAGGCGACGTTGGCGGTGAGATCGGGCGCGAGGAACGGCAGCACCCCCGACTCGGGATCGAACGCGGCGGCGTCGCCGCCCGGGGTCTGGTCGGGCACGCCCCAGAACCGGGGAGACCGGTCGTGGCCGGTGTCGAAGGTGCAGAACGCCTCGACGCCGCCGGTGCCACGCGTGTCGCGGTGCTCCGCAAGCCACGCGTCATGGCGGGCGAGCGCGCCGTACATCGTGGCGAGGTACTCGCGGTCGCGCCCGTCGAGGAGGTAATGGTGCCAGACGCTGCGGGCGAACGGCGTGACCATCTGGATCTGGGCGTACCCGGCGCCATCGGCGGTGAGTTTGTAGGGGAGCAGTCCGTCGCCGCGCTGGTGTGCGGCGAACTGCAGGTGCGTGTCGCGGGTGACCGCGGGGTCGAAGCGGTCGAGCACCTCGGCGTTGATGGTGGCGGTGCTCTCCATCCAGCTGCCGAGGTAGACGCCCCCCTCGTTCAGCACGGGCACGTCGCCGTCGAGCGGCAGGATGCAGCGGGCCAGCTCGTCGACGGCCTGCTGCCACGCCGCCTCGAGGGGACCGCCGAGGGCGGCGAAGCGCACGTCGCCGAGGCGCACCGACGAGGCGCGCAGGCGCTCGAGAACGGGAGTGGAGTGCGACATGATGCTGGGGCCTTCGGGAGATCGTAGCCGGGAATCGGAACGGCGGCCGTGGGCGATCTGGGGGGATCGCCCACGGCCGCGCACCGGGGGAGCGGGTCGGGTCAGCCGGCCGCGAGTGCCGCCTCGAGTTCCGAGACCCACTGCGCGGCGCCGTCGGCGACCGACGTCTTGCCGAACAGGATGTCCGACTCGATGCGCTGCGACAACTCGTTGAGGATCGCGCCGCCCGCCGGCTGCGGGGGTGCGACCACGCCGATCTCGAGCACCTTCTCGAGGTACTCCGCCGACTGCGCGTCGGCCGGGGCGAGCAGCGGCTTCACGACTCCGAGGATGTCGGGGTTGAACTGCAATCCGCGGTTGGCGAGGATGATCTTCGCCGGCTCGGGCTGGTTGAGCAGCCAGTCGACGAGGAGTGCGGATGCCTCGGGGTGCTTCGTCTCCGACGCGATCGCCCAGAACTGCGAGGGCAGCACGGCGACGCCCGAGACGCCCGTCGACGTGGGCGGGGCGACGATCTGGATGTCCGCACCGCCGGTGCCGGCCGCGTACGACCCGATCTGGTTGTTGTAGGCGAACGTGATCGCGGCCTTGCCGGTGCCGAACAACGACAGGTCGGGGGTCACGTTCCAGTGCTCGACGATGACCGAGGGGTCGGGCAGTCCGCCGCCTTCGACGAGCTCCTGCTCGAGCTCGTACCACTGCTGGATGATCTCGGCGTCGGTGGCGAGCTCGCCGTCCCAGCCGTAGATGCCCTCCTCGGTGTACTGGGCGACGTAGGTGCCGAGGATGTCCTGCACGCGCAGGTCGAGGCCGACCACGCCCGGGACCTTCGCCGAGATCTCGTTCGCCGCCGCGACCAGGTCCTCCCACGTCCAGTCGTCACCGGGCACGGGGACGCCGGCCTGCTCGAAGATGGTCGTGTTGATGAGCGCGCCGATGGCATTGCCGCCCGTGGGCAGCCCGTACAGCGTGTCGTCGACGATCGCGTTGGTGAGCGTGAAGTCCTCGTACTTGCTCGTGTCGAGCTGCTCGCTCACCGTGGACAGGTCGAGCAGGGCGCCGGCCGCGCCGTACTCCTGGGGCTTGGCCCCGCCGAGGGCGAACACGTCGGGCGCGGTGCCCGAGGCGAAGTCCGTGGCGAGTCGGTTGAACAGGTCGTCGGGGGCGCCGACGGGCTCCTCGACGACCGTGATGTTCGGGTACTCCTCCTCGAAGAGGTCGATCGCGTCGGCCATGATCGCCGAGCGCTCGTCGTTGCCCCACCACGCGATGTGGAGCTCGATCTCCTCGTCGGGATCGAACCCGCCGGACTCGCCCGAGGCGGTGCCCGAGCATGCGGTCAGGAACAGGGTCGCGGTCAGGGCGACGCCCAGCGTCGTCCGTCGTGCAACGGAGCGTGTCATACGCGTCATTGCGCCTCTTTCCATGTGATCGAGGGCCGCGTTCCCGCGGTCCCGGTGCTGTACTCCGTGACGTCGGATTCGTCGCGGAGGGGCGGTGCACACGACCTGGGGATCATCCTGTGAAACCGCTTTCTCGGGAAACTAGCATCGATATGTTGGGGTGTCAACGAAATATCCTCGGGGAATCTGAAACGTTGCAGAGGGCGCCGAGACCGCGTCAGCTCGAGCCGACGGTCTCCGCGGCGGCACCGCTGCCGATGCCGGCGCGCCGGCCCGGCGCGGCGGTCGACCCGCGGATCGCGACCCGCGGCTGGAGGAGCACATCGTCGCCCGGAGCCTCGTCGCGGCCGAGGGCATGCAGCCGCTGCCACGCCTGCATGCCCAGCTCCTCGTAGGGGACGGAGGCGGTCGTGAGGGGCGGCGACGTGTAGCGCGCGAACGGGATGTCGTCGAACCCGGTCACCGACAGGTGCTCGGGCACGCGCACGCCCTCGGCGGCGAGGCCGTCGACGAGTCCGATGGCGACGAGGTCGTTGAACGCGATCGCGGCCGTCGCGCCCGACTCCCTGACGAGGGTCGCGACGCGTCGCCCGTCCTCGGTGTCGGCGCCGCAGCTGATGCGATGCAGGATCACGTCGGGCATCGTCGCCTCGAACTCGTCGAGCGCGCGTCGCCGCCGCTCGTTCGAGACGCTGCGCTCGGGTCCGCCGAGGTACACGAAGGTGCGGTGCCCCTGGTCGTACAGGTGCTGCGCGAGCTCCGTGATCCCCGCGCCGTAGTCGATGGAGAGCGAGGGGGCGGAGACCGACGGCGACGGTCGGTTGATGAGCACCACGGGGCCGAGTGTCGCGGCGAGCTCGACGAGCGTCTCCTCGGGCATGCGCGGGGCGCACAGCACGACCGAATCGCAGCGGCGGCGCAACTCGGTCGCGAGCACGGGTTCATCGTCGGGCGTCTCGGCGGAGTCCGCGACGAGCACGCGGTAGCCGTCGCGCGCGGCGGCGCGAGTGAGGCCGCCGAGGATGGCCTGGAACGCCGGGTTGCGGATGTCGGGCACGAGGAGCGCGACCGTGTGGGTCTCGCCGAGGGCGAGGCTGCGCGCGAGCGGGCTCGGCGAGTACCCGAGCTCGGTCGCGGATCGGCGGACGCGATCGGCGACCGACGGCTCCCCGACGAATCGATCGTTCATCACGCGCGACACGGTCGCCGGCGAGACGCCCGCATGTCGGGCGACGTCGGCGATCGTGGTGGTGGTGCCTCGTCGAGCCATCGGTCTCCTCACTCAAGGAACGTATTTGACAAATCGCGGTGCGTGCAACAAAAATCAGACAGCGCGAGAAACCGCTTTCACGAGCGTAGCGGTTCTCAGCTCTGACAGGGAGGTCGTGATGAGCAGTCTCGGCGAACTCCGCACGCTGGCGCGTGCGGCGCGTTCGAGCGGGCCACGGGTCAAGGAGAAGCATCCTGACAACAAGGCGGGATTCCTCTTCCTGCTCCCGTGGCTCGTCGGCATCCTCGTCTTCACCGTAGGTCCGATGCTGGCGTCGCTGTACCTCGCGTTCACCGACTACAACCTGCTGCAGCCGCCGACCTGGGCGGGCATCGACAACTTCGTGCGCATGCTCGGCGACGCGCGACTCTGGAACTCGTTCCGGGTCACGCTCGTCTATGTCTTCGTCTCGGTGCCGCTGCAGCTGGCCCTCGCGCTCGGCGTCGCGATGCTGCTGGATCGCGGCATGCGCGGACTCTCCTTCTATCGGTCGGTCTTCTACCTGCCGAGCCTGCTCGGCGGGTCGGTCGCGATCGCCATCCTCTGGCGTCAGGTGTTCGGCAAGGAGGGCATCGTCAACGGCTTCCTCTCCTGGTTCGGCATCGAGGGTCCCGGCTGGATCGCGCATCCCGACTTCGCACTCGGCACGATCATCGTGCTCCACATCTGGACGTTCGGCTCGCCGATGGTGATCTTCCTCGCGGGGCTCCGGCAGATCCCCGACATGTTCTACGAGGCGGCCGAGGTCGACGGCGCCGGCCGGGTGCGCCGCTTCTTCTCGATCACGCTGCCGCTGCTCACGCCGATCATCTTCTTCAACCTGGTGCTGCAGGTGATCTTCGCCTTCCAGTCGTTCACGCAGGCGTACATCGTCTCGGGCGGCACCGGAGGTCCGAGCGACTCCACGATGTTCTTCACGCTCTACCTCTACAAGCAGGCGTTCACCGAGCTGAACATGGGCTACGCCTCGGCCATGGCGTGGTTCCTCCTGCTCGTCATCGGCGCCATCACCGGCCTCAACTTCTGGCTCTCGAAGTACTGGGTGTTCTATGACGACTGAACTCGACCGCGCCTCGCGTACGACCACCGAAGGGAACGCGACCATGACGTCAACGGGCTCAACGATCGAGCCGCCCACCACCCGGGCGATGGTCGGGGCATCCGTCGATCAGCCCGACGCGGGGATCGCGCGCCGCCGATGGATGTCGGTACTGAAGCACGCCGGGCTCATCGCGCTCTCGGTCGTGATGGTGTACCCGCTCATCTGGCTCGTGGTCTCGTCGTTCAAGCCCAACGAGAAGATCTTCAGCGATCTCAGCATCTTCACCGGCGACCTGACGTTCGAGAACTACCTGCACGGCTGGACGTCGCAGCAACTGCCGTTCAGCGTGTTCCTGGTCAACTCGTCGATCCTCGTGCTCGGCGCGATCGTCGGCAACCTCATCTCGTGCTCGCTGGCCGCGTACGCCTTCGCCCGGCTCCGATTCTGGGGGCGCAACGCGTTCTTCGCGATCATGCTCGGCACGATCATGCTGCCGTTCCACGTCGTGCTCGTGCCGCAGTTCGTCATCTTCCGCGAGCTGGGCTGGCTCGAGACGTTCCTGCCGCTGATCGTGCCGAAGTTCCTCGCTGCCGACGCCTTCTTCATCTTCCTCATGGTGCAGTTCATCCGCGGCCTCCCGAAGGAGATCTTCGAGGCGGCGCGCATCGACGGTGCCGGCCAGTTCCGGATCTACTCGCAGATCACGCTCCCGCTCATGGTGCCCGCGCTCGCCACCACCGCGATCTTCACGTTCATCTGGACCTGGGGCGACTTCTTCGGGCCGTTGATCTACCTGCGCACGCGCGAGAACTTCCCCGTGTCGATCGCGCTGAAGGGCTTCGTCGACGCGCAGTCCTCGTCGGACTACGGGGCGATGTTCGCGATGTCGGTGGTCAGCCTCATCCCGCTGTTCCTCGCGTTCCTCATCGGGCAGCGCTACCTGATCAAGGGGTTCGCGACCACCGGCATCAAGTAGCCGGCGAGGCCTCGCACCGCGGGCCGGTCTCGCCGCGGCGACCGTCGCGGTGGATCGGCTCGCGGGTGCCGGGCTCGCGGGTTCCGGACTCGCGTGAGGCGGCGTCTCGATGGCCCGGCTTCGTGAGCGGGATCGGCGAGGTGAGCGCGACCTGCTCCGAGAAGTCGGCGGGCACGAGCCGATCGGTGGGCACGGGCGGCACCAGGGCGTGCTCGCGTTCGCGTTGCTCGGCCTCGAGGTCGCGCACGACCTCGACGGGCTGCGTCGCGATCGCCGCGAGGGCAGCGGTCGGGGCATCCGCGAACCGCACGACGGGCCGCCAGCGGGCACGCGGATGCCTCGCCAGGTGCATTCCCCGCGCGACGATGAGCCAGCCCAGGCCGATCAGTGCGGCCGTCGCCCCGGCGGATGCCGCGACGCCGAGGGCCCACCGGGGGCCGAAGGCGTCGGCGACAGCGCCCACGATGGGTGCGCCGACCGGGGTGCCGCCGACCATGACCGCCATGTAGAGCGCCATGACCCGTCCGCGGAGGGCCGGGTCGGTGGTGGACTGCACGTAGCCGTTGGCGGTCGTGAGGATCGTTACCACGCCGAAGCCGATCAGCACCATCGAGGCCGCGAAGGTCCAGAACGTGGGCATCAGCGCGGCGATGAGCGCGGCCAGGCCGAAGAACCCCGCGGCGATGATGACGACGCGCAGCCGCGCCCGATCGCGTCGGGCGGCGAGCAGGGCCCCGGCGAGCGACCCGATCGCGAGGATCGACGAGAGCAGGCCGAACTCCCCGGCGCCACGGCCGAACTCGACCGCCATGGTCGACGCGAAGATCGGGAAGTTCATGCCGAAGGCGCCGATGAGGAACACGATGACGAAGACGACCACGAGGTCGGGGCGGCCGGCGACGTACCGGAATCCGGCGACCAACTGCCCGCGCTGCCGTGGGCCCCGCGCGTGCTGGCGCATGGAGTCCGTCCGGAGCAGCGCGAGCGCACCGAGCATCGCGAGGAACGTTGCCGCGTTCACGATGAAGACCCACCCCGAGCCGACGAGCACGATGAGGACGCCGGCGACCGCGGGTCCGATGAGCCGCGCGGTGTTGAACGACGCGGAGTTCAGCGCCACCGCATTCGACATGTGCGAGCTCGACACGAGGTCGGTGACGATCGTCTGGCGCACGGGCGTGTCGACGGCGCTGACGATGCCGAGCGCGAGGGCGAAGGCGTAGAGGTGCCAGAGTTGGGCGACGCCCGTCACGAGCAGGACGCCGAGTGCCAGGCCGAGCATCATCATGGAGCCCTGCGTCAGCATGAGCGTGGTGCGCCGGTCGAAGCGATCGGCGATGAGTCCGGTGACGGGCACGAGCAGGAGCTGCGGCGCGAACTGCAGGGCCATCGTGACACCGACGGCGAAGGCGTCGTTGTCGGTGAGCTCGGTGAGCACGACCCAGTTCTGGGCGGTGGCCTGCATCCACGTGCCGACGCTCGAGACGAGGGCGCCGATGAACCAGATGCGGTAGTTGCGGATGGCGAGGGAACGGAACATGGCACTCATCTGGTGGCGAGACCTCCCATCAGTTCTGCGGCACGGGCGAGGACGGCGCGATCCTCCTTGGAGAGCTCCCGGAGGCGCGTGGTGAGCCACGCATCGCGCTTGGAGAGCGTCTGCTGCACGACGTCGCGGCCGGCATCGGTCAGCGTGATGTTGGACTTGCGGCGGTCGACCTCGTCGGCGGTGCGCACGACGTGCCCTGACTCCTCGAGGCAGTTCACCGTGCGGTTCATCGACGGCGCCGAGACCCGCTCGGCCTCGGCGAGCTCGGTGAGCGTGCGGGCGCCGCGGCGGTAGAGCACGCCGAGCACTGCGAGCTGGGCGTCCGAGAGGGCCTGATCGGCCTTCTCGGCACGCAGCCGTCGAGACAGCCGGAAGGTCGCCATGCGCAGTTCGGTGCTCAGCTCGGTGATGGTCGCCACGGTTAGTTAGCATAACTCATTAGTCTTGCTAAGTAAAATCGCCAGGGTCGGCCGCCCTGGTCGGAGGTGATCATGTGAACCAGTGTTACACTGGTTCACATGGCGAATCGCAATGTCACGCTCTCGCTCCCCGAGGAGCTGTTCCGGCGCGCCAGGGTCTTCGCCGCCGAACACGACACCTCGGTGTCGGCACTCGTCGCAGATCTGCTGAGGACCCACGTCGACGTCGAGTACGACGGCGTGTGGGCCGAGGAGGAGCGGCTCATGCGCGAGGGCGTCGGGCCGCGGATCGGCGAGGCCACGCTGTCGCGTGAAGATGCGCACGCGCGATGATGCACGAGTTCGTCGACACCAACGTCCTGCTCTACGCCTACGACGTCTCCGCCGGGGAGCGGCACGTCCGTGCCCGCGAGCTCGTCGGTCGGCTCGGACGCGAGCGCATGGGAGTGCTCAGCGTGCAGGTGCTCCAGGAGTTCTACGTCAACGCCACCCGGAAGATCGCCGAACCGCTCTCACCCGCGAGCGCTCGCGAACGGGTGCTTGCGCTCGCTCGGTGGCGCCTGCACACACCGAGCGCTGCCGATGTCATCGCAGCGAGTGAGATCGCCGAGCAGACGCGGCGCTCGTTCTGGGACGCGATGATCGTGCGGAGCGCGACGCAGATGAACTGCTCGGTGCTCTGGACCGAAGATCTCGATCACGGTCAGCGCGTGTCGGGGGTCGAGCTGCGCAATCCCTTCGAGGGCTGACCGTCGGTCATCGGGTGCGACGGGGCGACCGGCAGCCCGGCCACCCCGTCGTCTCCGGGAGACGGACCCTACGGCAGCGCCGGCACCGCGTTCGCGATGAGCTCGGCGGCCATGTCGGGGAACCAGACGCCGGCGGGCGGGTCGACGACCCCGCGAACGGGATCGGTCGGGCCGGCCGTGCCGCGCAGGCACTGTCCGTCGGACTCGCCGGGGATCTTGATCCAGAGGTACGCGTCGACGAGGTCGTTGCCCGTGTCGGTCGTCGGGCGCAGGCCCAGGCCGCGGTCGGGCGGGTTGCACCAGTCCTCGGGGACCGCCAGGCCGGTGCCCGAGGCGTCCCACGGCCCTTGCCCGTTCCGGCTCGTGTCGATCACGAAGTGCGTGGTCGCCTCGACCTCGCCGAGCTGGAGCGCGTAGCGGGAGTCGACGCCGGCCGTGTCGAGCGCCGGGTCGGCGGCATCCGCGCTCCACTCGCCGAACGGCGACATGGCGACGCCGGTCCAGTTGTTGGCGGGGCCGCCGTTCCAGTACTGGTTGCCGCACTCGCCGAACGCCCCGGGCTGCACCTCGGTGACGAGCGCGACGCAGGAGGAGATCCACGTGCCGTAGGCCACGAGGTTCGGCGTGAAGTGGTAGTTCGACGCGTTGAGGAAGAACCCGTCGGCCCGCTCGACGCCGGCCTTCAGCAGTCGGTCGGTGATGTCGCCGACGTTGAGCCAGCCGCTGTGCGTGCCATCGAGGTAGACCGCCGTGTTGGGCAGCCCGGCGAACGTGTCGACGGCGTAGTTCAGCATCTCGAACCGCTCGGCGGCCGCCGTCGCGGGGTCGCCCTCTGCGGGCTGGCACCACTCGAGCACGCCGTCGACGGTGGTGTACCAGGGGATGATGCCGAGCCCGTCGGGCTCGAGGATCACGACGGCATCCTTGTTGCCGATGCCCTTGGCGAAGCCGTCGATCCACGCGGTGTACTCGTCGACGCTCGTCGCGCCGCCGGCGGAGTACTGGGCGCAATCGCGGAACGGCACGTTGTAGGCGACGAGGACCGGAACCTCCTGCGCGGCATGCGCGGCCGCGACTGCGCGCTTCACGTCGCGCTTGGCCTCGTTCGGCGTGCCGCCGTTGATCCACGTGGCGCTCGGGAAGGAGCCGAGCAGGAGCGCGTCGGTGCGGGCCTGGCCGGTCAGCTCCGCGGCGGCTTCGATGGTGGTGCTGTCGGGATTGACCCAGAGCTCGGCTCCGGGATGGAGTACGTCGTTCGCCGCGAGCGCCGCGGGTGCGGGCGCGACGGCGATGGCGACAGCGGCGAGCGCGGCGGCGGACGTCGCGGCGGCTCGTCTGAAGATCGGTGGAAGCGACATCGGTTCCTCCTGCTCGGTTTCTGGCCTCGCGCTCGGAGTGAGAGCGCTCTCACGGCCGGTTGATGATCTACCTTGCTCCTGGTCCGGGTTCGCGTCAAGGGCGAGGGTTGCCGGACGCCTCGACGGTGGGCGGCGTGCCGAAGCGTTCGCGGCGAGAGTCGAGCAGCGGATGCCGCGACTGCGACAATGGCCGCATGCCCACGTTCACCGACGACCACGGGGTCCGCATCCACTATCAGTCGTGGCGCGTGCCCGACGCGACCGCCGTGGTGCAGCTCGCGCACGGCGTCGGCGAGCACATCGGCCGCTACACCGAGCTCATCCAGGCGCTGAACGACGCCGGGTACTCGGTGTGGGCCGACGACCACCGCGGCCACGGGCAGACGGGTTTCGAGCAGCACGGCGGCGACCTCACCCGCATGGGCCGGCTGGGTCCGGGCGGGCTGCGGGCGGCGATCGAGGCCGTGCACCGGTTCACCTCCGTCATCCGCGACGCCGAGGCACCCGGCCTCCCGCTCGTGCTCCTCGGCCACTCGTGGGGCTCCCTCATGGCCCAGATCCTGTTGAACCGGTACCCCGACGAGTTCGACGCCGTCGTGCTCACCGGCACCGCGCACCGCACCCTGCTCGACATGAACGGCGGCGACCTCAACCGCCGGCACCGCCATCTCGGGACGACGCCCGTGGAGTGGCTCAGCCGCGACCCCGAGGTGCCGCCCGCATTCATGGCCGACCCGTACACCACGGAGGTGTCGCTGCAGAAGCTCTTCGGACTCGTCGACGCCGCACGCCTCCTCGGACGGCCTGCGCGGGCGCTGCCCGCCGAGTTGCCGGTCCTCATCATGGTGGGTTCCGACGACCCCCTCGGCGGCGCTCGCAGCGCCGAGAAGCTCGCCGACAGCTACCGCCGCCGTTCAGGACTCGTCGACGTCGAGCTCATCGTGTACCCCGAGGCCCGGCACGAGGTCTTCAACGAGACGAACCGCGCCGAGGTGCGCGCCGACCTCATCCGCTGGCTCGACGAGCGATTCGCGGTCGACTGACCCGGCCTGCGCCCCGACCCCTGCAGCTCGTGCAGGAGAATGGGCGGCATCCCCGGCTGACTGCGAGGATGGGGCCCATTCTCCTGCGCAAGCTGACCGTAGGCTGGACCCCATGCACGGTGAGTACAAGGTCCCCGGCGGCAAGCTCGTGGTCGTCGACTTCGACGTGGTCGACGGCGTCATCCGCAACCCGCGGGTGGCCGGCGACTTCTTCCTCGAGCCCGACGAGGCGCTCGACGACATCAACCGGGCGCTCGAGGGCCTGCCCGCGGCATCCGACGCCAAGCAGATCGCCGCGGCGGTCGCGAAGGGACTGCGCCCCGACGCGGTGATGCTCGGCTTCTCGGCCGACGCCGTCGCCGTCGCCGTGCGACGGGCCATGACGGATGCCACGACCTGGTCGAACTACGAATGGGAGCTCGTGCACGACCCGGCCGTGCCGCCGCGGCTGCACCTCGCGCTCGACGAGGTGCTCGCCACGCGCGTCGGCGAAGGGCGCCGCAAGCCCACGCTGCGCTTCTGGGAATGGGACGAGTCGGCCGTCGTCATCGGCTCGTTCCAGTCGGTGCGCAACGAGGTCGACCCCGACGGGGCCGAGCGGCACGGCTTCGAGGTCGTGCGACGCATCTCGGGCGGCGGCGCGATGATGATGGAGAAGGGCAACGTCGTCACCTACTCGCTCTACGTGCCCGCCGAGCTCGTGCAGGGCATGAGCTTCGCCGACTCGTATGCGTTCCTCGACGACTGGGTGCTGCAGGGGCTGCGCTCGATCGGCGTCGAGGCGACGTACCAGCCCCTCAACGACATCGCGAGCCCGGCCGGCAAGATCGGCGGTGCGGCGCAGAAGCGGCTCGGGTCGGGTGGGGTGTTGCACCACGTGACCATGGCGTACGACCTCGACAACGAGAAGATGCTCGAGGTGCTGCGCATCGGGCGCGAGAAGATCAGCGACAAGGGCATCGCGTCGGCGGCCAAGCGCGTCGACCCGCTGCGCTCGCAGACGGGCCTGCCGCGGGCGGAGATCATCGAGGCGCTCAAGCAGACGTTCACCGGACTCTACGGCGCGACGCCGGGATCGGTCGCGGCCGACGAACTCGCCGAGGCGGAGGAACTGGTCGAGGCGAAGTTCTCCACCCGGGAGTGGCTCTACCGCGTGCCCTGAGCGGCGACGCCGTGCCGTGGCATCCGCTCGTGTCCCATTCTGCGGATATACGATCGGGCGCGCCGCAGTTGCGGGGCGCCGCCCCGGGTGTCGGATCGTATATCCGCAGAATGAGACGGCCGAGGCATCCGGATGCCTCCTCCACACCCACCGAGGAAGGCTCAGCGATCCCCGCTACAATCACCCGGGTGGAGTGGTGGATGTGGGTCGGGATCGCCGTGCTCGTCGTCGGCGCCGGGTGGCTCGCCGTGCGGCGCGGCTGGATCGACCTCTCCGACAAGACCCGCCGAGGTGGCGGCGGTGGCGGCATCATGATGATCGGCGACGAGGTGTTCGCGCCCCGCAAGCACGAGGCGCAGGCCGAGCTCGACCGGCAGAGTCGCCTGCCCGCGCCGGCGCCCCTTCCCGGCGACGGTGACAAGGGCATCGCGTTCGCCGCCGACGACGTCGACGAAGAGCACCCCGATCGGTTCCGGGGCCGGATCCGTCTCGACATCGACCGCGGCTGAGTCCTGACGCGGCCCGCGGACGCCGTGTCTCAGCTGAGCGGCAGCACGCCCTCGAGCCCGGCGCCCCACGCCTTCGCGCGCTCGAGCTCGCCGTCGGCGATGGGTCCGGAGTAGCCGTGCACGCCGAACGTCTCGGGCTTGGCCGCGGGCCGGAACCCGAGCGCGACGAGCTTCTTCATCGCCTTCTTCGCGGCCGAACCGGGCAGCCGCGGTGAGACCGTGCGCGTGTCGAACGTCGCCACCGCCACGGCGCTCCCGGGCGACGACAGCCGCTCGATCCACTCCCGGATACCGTTCGCCGGAATCCGCGTGGCACCCTGTTGCCGCGCCGACTCGCGGGTCGACGCGCTCGTCATCGAGAACGCGTGCGTGGGTCCGCCGACGACCAGCAGGTCGACATCGTCCTCGATCGCGGGCGGTGCGGATGCCGCATCCACGACATCGACCGCCTCGGCCCCGATGCCCGCGGCGATCTCGCGCGCGATCTGCTCGGTGTTTCCCCAAATGGTCTCGTAGACCACCATCACTCGCATGTCGGACCCCCTCCCGCGCCACCCTACGCCGACCACGCGACGAGGTGAACCCGCTGGCAGACTGGAGCCGTGGCATCCGACGAACCCGACCGCATCATCCATGCGGACAACCTCGACGTGCTGCCGACCCTGCCCGACGGGCGCTTCACGCTCGTGTACCTGGATCCGCCGTTCAACACGGGGCGCATGCAGGCGCGGCGGGCCACGCGTCACGTGCGGGTCGTCGCGCCCGCGCTCGCCGAGGGCTCGGGCGACGAGCAGGCGACGGATGCCCCGCGCCCCGCGTCATCCGGAACCATCACCGGGTTCGCCGGCAAGCAGTACGAGCGCATCCGCGGCGACCTGCTGCGCTACGACGACCGGTTCGAGGACTACTGGGCGTTCCTCGAGCCGCGGCTCACCGAGGCGTGGCGCGTGCTCGCCGACGACGGCACGCTGTACCTGCACCTCGACTATCGCGAGGCGCACTACGCGAAGGTGCTGCTCGACGCGCTGTTCGGGCGGGAGTGCTTCCTCAACGAGATCGTGTGGGCGTACGACTACGGCGCCAAGGCGAAGCGCAAGTGGCCGACGAAGCACGACACGATCCTCGTGTACGTGAAGGACCCGGCCCGCTACTGGTTCGACTCGTCCGCCGTCGACCGCGAGCCGTACATGGCGCCCGGGCTCGTGACGCCCGAGAAGGCGGAGCTCGGCAAGCTGCCGACCGACGTGTGGTGGCACACGATCGTGTCGCCGACGGGCCGCGAGAAGACGGGGTACCCGACGCAGAAGCCCGAGGGGATCCTGCGGCGCATCGTGCAGGCGTCGACGCGCGAGGGCGACTGGGTGCTCGACTTCTTCGCCGGCTCGGGCACGACGGGCGCGGTGGCGGCGACGCTCGGCCGCCGCTTCGTGCTCGTCGAGAAGAACGCCGAGGCGATCGAGGTCATGCGAGCGCGGTTCAAGGATGTCGCGGGCGTCGAGTTCCAGGAGGGCGTGCCGGCCTCGGCCGCGGGTTGAGGGGGGCGCGAATCGAGAGGTCGCAGATGCAGGGTCGCACCCTGCATCCGCGCCCTCTCGATCCAGCGGATGTCCCGCGGGGCCGTCGCTGCTCAACCCACCTTCGTCCAGTCGCCGCACTTGCTGGACCTGAAGTCCTGCCCGGCTGACACAGTGACGGTGATGCTGCCCATGGTGCCGTAATCGTTCTCCACGATGTCGGAGTAGTTCGTGCCGGAGGTGTAGATCACCCAGTAGCAACTGCCCCCCGTTGGATTCGCCTGATATGTGCCGGCCTCCATCGTCGAACCCACCGTGTAGACGTGCCCGTCCTTGAGCGTCGTCGCGGCGACCTGCTGCTCGACCTTCGAGACGGCGGCCTCACGACGTTCGAGCTCGACCTCTCGGTCGTCAGCGTCGACCTCGCGGGCCTCGACAGCGACCTCCCGGTCGACGAGCTCCTGCTCGCGCTCCTTATAGGACGTGAGCTGTCCGTTCAGGCTCTCAGCTCGTGACTGCTCCCGTTCGAGCGAGTCGCTGAGTTCGGCGGTTTCGTTCGTCCACGTGATGCTGATCGTCACCAGGGCCGCCAGCGCAGCGGCCGCGACCAGGCTCGCAGCAATCAGCGGCAGCAGCAGGCGGGGCCAGGCGCGCTTCCGGCGAGGTGGGACCTCCTGGCCGACCGTGGCTTCCCCTGACATCAGCCGGCCAACGTCGAGAAGATCGCCGCGTCGTACGTGAACGGCGTCGGCGCGATGGACACGGTCACGTCCGCGGCATCCGCCAGCGAGTACGCCATGGTCCACGAGAAGGACTGCCCGGGGAGCACGTCGGCGTTGCCGCCGAAGGGCTCGAGGGCCACGGTGTCATTCGACAGGTCGGTGATCGACTCGCCCTTCACTCCTCCCGAGGTGACCTCGGGCATCGAGAGCAGTTCGAGGGTCGCGTCGCTGCCGTTGACGACCGTGAACGTGATGGTCACGTTGTTCGGGTGCGTCGCACCGGCCGCGTACGGCGACGGTGTGTAGGGCGCCGGGGCCGCGACGGTCAGGGCGACCCCGTCCTCGTAGGTGAAGGTGCCCCCGAACGGTGTCACGTCGGGCTGCGCCGGCGCCGGTGCGTCGGATGCCACGGCCGCCGCGGGCTCGTCGCGCGAGGTCGTCGCTCCGCCGGTCTGCGCACACCCGGTGAGGGCCAGGCCGGCGAGCAGGAGGGCGGCGGCGGTGATGCTGATGCGAGTGTTCATGAGTGGTTTCCTTCTCTTGGTTGGGTTAGGAGTGCGTCCGAGCGAGCCGCGCCGGGTCAGCCGGTGAACTCGATCACGACGTCGAGGCCGTTCGAGGGGTGATAGCCCCACGACGCCGAGAGGTCGTCCCACTCGGCGGTCTGGCGCCCATCGAGCGCGCGGGTGCTGTCCATGCGAGTGATGACACTGTCGGGCACGTCGAGTTCCACGAGCACGCAGACGACGTCGGTGAGTTCTGCGCCGCTGGCCTCATCGCCCTCGGTCTGCAGCGACACGCTGTCGCCGTCGTCGCCCACGACGATCCAGGGGTTGTCGGCGACGTCGCAGGTCTCCACGGCGTTGGTGATGGGACTCGGGCTCACGGCGGCGGTGACCGCATTGAACAGCGGGCCTGCGAGTGCGCCGATGAGGATGCCGGCGATGAGGCCGATCCCGACGCCGGCAGCTCCGATGACGAGGTGCCGCGTGCTCGGGGCGCCTGCATCGGGCGGCGGGCCGGGGACCGCAGGATCGGTGATGTCGGTGCGCTCGACGGGCTGAGCCTCAGCGCCGACCTGTGGATTGGATTCCTCGTTCATGCTGGGTCCTTTCAGAACCGCGGCAGCTGCAGCAGGTTGTCGGTCTCCCGCCCGTTGGCGACGGTCGTGAGATGGCGCCGGCCGTTGTTGCCGGCGCGCGTGATCACCAGCGCCTGGGCTCCGGTGACGTCGTGGCGGCTGTAGATGACGGTGCCGGCGTCGATGGCGTGGACCATCGCCTCGGTCGAGGCGACCGTCAGCGGCCCCGACATCGTCTGGGAGTACTGCACGGTGGTGATGTGCTCGCTTCGGAGCCCGGGCGACTGCACCCTGACTCGACGGATGAACGGCATGCTCGGGCTCCTTCGTTCGGCGTTGAGGACGTCGTTGAAGGTAGAGCGGAAGTGGCACCGCTCAACGCCAGACAGCCGATAAGGAGGGTTATCGGCGATTCGCTGAGAAAGTAGCGGAGGACTCGCTACCGTTGCGTAAGCCGGGCAACCGTCTGGCCCCGATCGACGAGCGGAGGCTGCCGATGACCACTGTCGCAGAAGCCACCGACCTTCGCATCGGCCTCGCCGACGTCGCACGACTCGCGCGCGTTCAGCGCCCGGTGGTGTCGATGTGGCGCAAGAGGTTCTCGACGGGCCCGAGTGCGTTCCCCGCTGCCCTGGAGACGACGGGCGCTGTCGAGCTCTTCGATGCCGTCGCCGTCGCGCGCTGGCTCGTCGACACCGAGCACGGAAACAACCCCGACGCGATCACCGAGGTGCCGCTTCATGCCCGGCCTCAGGCGTTCGAGGGTTCGTACGTCGACGTCATGACGTCCCTGCTCGCCCTTCGAGCCGCGCACGGGTCTGAACTCGGGGCGCTCGCACGCGACGACCTGATTGATCTCGCCGACGAGACCGATCCCGACGACGAGGCGTTGTTCCGCGAACTCGATCGTGTCGAGTCGGGCCTCGAGCGGATGGCGCGGCACGCCGATCAACTCGTGGAGGGGGCATACGGGGTCGCTCCGGCGTTCGAGCACACGCTCGTCGCGCACCGCCGTTCGAGTCGCGATGACGGGAGATCGGAACTCGCCGCCGAGGCCGCATCGCTGTGCGCCGAGATCGCGATCGAGCTCGCCCTGACGAATCCGCTGGCGGATGCCGCGGCCCCGCGTTTCGCCGATCCCACCGGCGCGTGTGCCGATCGGCTGATCGATGTCGTCGACCGGCTGACCGATGTCGCCGAACCGGTCGTGATGAGTGCCGACGGCGACACTTCGGCGGCGAGGCTCCTGCGCCGACGCCTGCTCGCCCACGGCGTTCCGCGAACCGGACTCGCCGTCGACGCCGCCGGCGACTTCCAGGTGAGCGGACCGGTCGTGAACGTGGCGCAGTACCCCTCACCCGATGGTGGTGCGCTCGATGCCCTGACGACCCTGTCGGCCGTCGACCAGATCGCACTGCAGATGGATGACGCGCAGCGCGCGGTCGTGGTCGCGCCGTCATCGGTGCTCGTCGACGGCGGACTCCAACCGCAGGCGGCCGCTCTCCGCTCGCAAGTGCTGCGCACCGATCGGGTTCGAGCGATCGTGCGGCTTCCAGCCGGACTCCTGCCATCGGCGCCGCGCCAGCACCTGGCGATCTGGGTGCTCGGACCGGCGCACGAGGGCATCGCCATCGCCGATCGTTGGACGATGCTCTCCGACCTCAGCACGTTCGAGCTCACGCCGGTCGTGCGCGCCGACCTCGTCGGCGATCTCGCCGCGGCCATGGGTGACCGACAGTCGGTGCACGCGCACTCGTTCACGTTCACGCGCGTGACTCCCACCAGCAGGGTGCTCGCACGCTCCGGCTCGCTGCTCGATGCCGGCGGGATGCTGCGTCATGCCCCCGAACGGGCCAATGTCGACGCCCAGACATCCGCTCGCTTCGACGAGATCGTGGATGATCTCGGCGCGGATTCCGTGCCGGCCTCCGTACGCGCCGCTGCGCCCTCCGCTTCCCCGGCGCGCGTGCCGCCGGCGACACTCGCCGACCTGGTGCGTGAGGGCCACGTGCGTTACGTGCCAGGCTCGCGTCTCGACATCGGCGACCTGGCCGCCGACGACCGCTCGGGATTCACCGTGATCGGCCCCGGCGAGGTGCGCGGCGAGCGCACGCCGGGCGGCCGCCGGATCGACCGACTTCGCCTCGCCGCGACGTACCCATCGGCTCGGCTCACGGAACCCGGTGACGTCGTGTTCCTGACCGGTGCCGAACCCGCCGCGTGGGTGGACTATGACGGCTCATCGGTCGTGATGGCTCCTGCACGCGTGCTGCGCATCAACCGCGACGATGACGCGGGCCTGCTGCCCGACGTCCTCGCCATGGACGTCGCCCGAAGCGCACCCGCGACCCCGTGGCACTCGTGGAGGGTACGCCGCGTCGCGACCGACCAGCGAGCACCGCTCGCGCGCACCCTGGCCGACCTCCGCAGCGCTCGCGCCGAGGCGCTGCAGCGGATCGCCCAGCTCGAGCAACTCGAGCACCTGATCGTGGCGGGAACGACCGCCGGAACGCTGACCCTCACCGAACCACCGGCCGAGTAGCTCCGAGCGAGGCGACGTACCGAGACCTACCGAAAGGATCGCAATGCCCCCGAGAACAAAGGCCGCCCCGTCGGCGCCCTCAACCATGAAGGAGCTGAAGGACACGCTCTGGAAGGCCGCCGACAAGCTGCGCGGTTCCATGGACGCGTCGCAATACAAAGATGTGATCCTCGGGCTCGTGTTCCTCAAGTACGTCAGCGACGCGTTCGACGAGCGGCGAGAGCAGATCGCCGCCGAGCTGCGCGCCGACGGCATGAACGACGAGCAGGTGGCGCAGCTCATCGACGATGTCGACGAGTACACCGGCCGCGGGGTGTTCTGGGTTCCGGATGCCGCGCGCTGGGGCTTTCTCGCCGAGAACGCGAAGGGCCTGCCTGCGATGGGCGGTGAGCCGGCGAAGTCGATCGGCCAGCTCATCGACGAGGCGATGGACGCGATCATGACCGCGAACCCGTCGCTCGCGGCGACGCTGCCGCGCATCTTCAACCGCGACAACGTCGATCAGCGCCGGCTCGGCGAGCTCATGGACCTGCTCAACTCGGCGCGGTTCACGGGTCAGGGCGCGACCCGAGCGCGAGACATCCTGGGTGAGGTCTACGAGTACTTCCTCGAGAAGTTCGCGCGTGCCGAGGGCAAGCGGGGCGGCGAGTTCTTCACGCCAGCGGGGGTGGTGCGCGTGCTCGTCGAGGTGCTGGAGCCGACAAGCGGCCGAGTCTACGACCCGGCGTGCGGGTCGGGCGGCATGTTCGTGCAGGCCGAGAAGTTCCTCGAGGCCCACGACCGCGAGGGCAGCGACATCTCGGTCTACGGTCAGGAGCTCAACGAGCGCACATGGCGTCTCGCGAAGATGAACCTGGCCATCCACGGCTTGAACGGCAACCTCGGCCCGCGCTGGGGAGACACGTTCGCGCGCGACCTGCACGCCGACATGCAGGCCGACTACGTGATGTCGAATCCGCCGTTCAACATCAAGGACTGGGCGCGCAACGAGCAGGACCCGCGCTGGCGCTACGGCGTGCCGCCCACCGGCAACGCGAACTACGCGTGGATCCAACACATCCTCTCGAAGCTCGCCCCGGGCGGGCAAGGTGCTGTCGTCATGGCGAACGGCTCGATGTCGTCGAACTCCGGCGGCGAGGGCCAGATCCGCGCGCAGATCGTCGAGGCGGATCTCATTTCATGCATGGTGGCGCTGCCGACGCAGCTATTCCGCTCGACCGGCATTCCGGTGTGCGTCTGGTTCTTCGCGAAGGACAAGACCGCCGGCCCTTGCGGCTCGATCGATCGCACCGGTCAGGTGCTCTTCATCGACGCCCGCAACCTCGGCTACATGGTCGACCGCGCCGAGCGTGCCCTCAGCGACGACGACATCGCGAAGATCGCGAACACGTTCCACGCCTGGCGCGGCACGAAGTCGGCGACGGATGCCGCGCTGCCGGCGTATGCGGACGAGGCCGGGTTCTGCCGCTCCGCGACCCTCGACGAGATCAAGAACGCGGACTACGCGCTCACGCCCGGCCGTTACGTCGGCGCAGCTGACGCAGAAGACGATGGAGAACCGATTGAGGAGAAGCTCGCGCGACTAAGAGTGGCGCTCTTCAGTGAGTTCGCTGAGTCGGAGCGGCTCGCGGGTGTCGTGAAGCAGCAGCTCGATCGGGTGGGTCGATGACTGGGGAGGTCCGACTTGGGGACGTGACCAAAATCGACGTGGGGTTTCCGTTCAAGAGCGAGTGCTTCTCGGAGAACCCTCAGGACATTCGTCTCTTGCGGGGCGACAACATCGCGCAAGGGCGACTGCGGTGGGCTGGAGTCAAGCGTTGGCCGATCGGATCACCGTACGACTCGCGATACGCGTTGGCGCCGGGCGATGTCGTCCTCGCAATGGATCGTCCCTGGATTGAGGCGGGGCTCAAGCAGGCGACCGTGCGAGACGATGACCTTCCGGCCGTGCTCGTTCAGCGTGTCGCGCGACTCCGAGGCGTTGACGGAAAGCTTGATCAGGGGTATCTCGCAGCGATCGTGAGCAGCGGTTCCTTCTCCGACTACTTGGTCTCGGTGCAAACTGGCAGTGCGGTGCCACACATCAGTGGTCGGCAAATCGCCGAATTCAGTCTCAGACTCCCGCCGATCGGTGAACAGAGGGCAATCGCGGAGGTGCTCGGCGCCCTCGACGACAAGATCGCCGCCAACACCAAGCTCGCCGCAACCGCACGTGAACTTGCACTCGCGATGGTGCCGACCACGGGCGATCGTGTAACGGTTCTGGAGTTCGCGACGCTTCAGAAGACGCAGGTCGATCCGGGAACTCTGGGCGACGAGGTCGTAGACCACTACAGCCTCCCAGCGTTCGACTCAGGGGACGGCCCGGAACTGGTGGAGGCGCGCAACATCAAGAGCAGCAAGTTCGTCGTGTCGGAGCCGTGCGTGTTGATCTCCAAGCTCAATCCTCGGTTCCCGCGCGTGTGGGACCTCGCGCGGGTGAATGGGCGACGAGCGCTGGCGTCGACCGAGTTTCTCGTCCTGGAGCCGCGTGAGATATCGACTTCCGTCCTTTGGAGTCTTCTTGCCCAGCCGTCGTTCGGTCGTGCTCTGGAGTCGAAGGTCGCGGGTACTTCAGGCAGCCACCAGCGCGTGAAGCCGATCGAGGTTCTCGAGGCTCGCGTGTCGGACCCGCGCGGATGGCCAGAAGAATCGCGGGCAACCATCGAGTCACTTGCGTCTGCGGCTATGGCCGCTGATGCGGAGAATCGAACGCTTGCAGAGATGCGCGACGCGCTTGTTCCACAACTCATATCCGGCAAGCTGCGCGTGCGCGCTTGGACGGATGAGGTGTAGCTGTGTCGGCGTCGGCGGCCACGCTCGCCCCGACCGAGCGTGCTTGAAGCAGGCGAGGCGGTGTGTTAAGTTTTGACTGAACAACACGAGATTCGCGTCTTTGAAGACAGCGATGTCGTCGTGCTCGTCAGACGCGGGAACGGGGATAGCGATGCTCTGCAGTTCATCCAGTCGCTCGACAAGCGGTATCAGGCCAGGTTCAAGCGCTACTTCGAGCGGCTCCGCGACGGCCACCAGATCCAGTCGCCCGAGCACATTCGGCGGCTGAACGACGGCAGCGAGCCGGCCGTTCACGAACTGAAGGCGGACAAGTACCGGCTCTACCTCATCAGAGTCGGAAGCCGATGGTTCGTCACGCACGGCCGCCCGAAGCCCAACGACAACCAGGTAACGAAGGAGACCCAGAAGGCGCGTGCGATCTTCTGGGAGGCGCGAGGAGACCACTCATGAGCAACGGATCCGTGTTCCCAACTGGTGACTCAGACTTTGACGCGGTCTACGCGGAGGAGGCTGCGATGGTTGATGCGAGTGAACTCATCGCCGCGGCCCTTGTTGAGTGCGGCATGAAGAAGTCTGAGCTTGCCGAACGGCTCGGCGTGAGCAAGAGCGAGATCTCCGCACGCCTCGCGGGTGAACGCAATATCACCGTGCGCACACTGGCCGCCACCCTGCACGCCTTGGGACAAAGGCTGGAGCTCTCCCTCGAGTCTGGACTCGGCCGGCCGGCTCATACAGCGCGCAGTGAATGGCGATTTCCCTCCGATGAGCAGCATCTTGCGGCGCCTCACCCGCGAGCCTCGCACGGTTGGGCTCTCCCGACTCGGGCTGCCCGATGAACGCCCGCTTTCGAATCACCGACCCTCAGGTCTCGTTCGTCCGGGCGCACCGCGATGGAGCCGAGGAGCCGCACGTGCACTGGTACGTCGGTTACGCGCCAGACCTGACCGAAGACCGCGACGCCCGCGTCGTGCTCGCGACCGTTCACGCCGCCGGAGCGAATGGTGGTGGCGACGTCGAAGTGAGCGCGCTGCTGTGGCGGACCACCGACGAGCCGTGGGACGTTGAAGAGTTGGCCTCCGATCTCGAGATCTCCGACGCGGTGGAGACGCTCTACGACTTCGCGCGGGTGAGCCTGCGTTCCGTGCTCGCACTGACCGAAGCCGACGTCACTGTCCCGACAAAGGCGCCGGCCCCGGTGATCCGCGAACTCGTCAAGCGCGAAGATGCCGACGCCGACGCGTAATTCACGAGCTTTTCAAGAGTCGCTCAACTTATAGAGTTTGTGCGCTGACGTCGATAACTTCGGGCGATCGGAGATTCGCCTCACCAATCAGGAGCCCATCCATGGATGACAACGCAATCGTGCCGATCTGGACGCTCGCGACGGGGGAGGTGAGCGTGCCGCGACTCTTCGGCGATGAGGAGATCACGCTGACGCGACTCTCGGAGCTGAGAACCGCTCTCGCTACGCTCGCGGAAACCCCCATTGCGACGCTCGAAGCGCACCCGATGCCGGCCGCGCGGAACCGCACCGGTGGGATCGTGCTGCATGGGACCAGTCCGCTCGCGCAGCAGTTGTCCCAGCTCGTCACGCAGACCGCGAAGTCGGCGCCGGCGAAGGTGAACCTGGCGGAGACAGGCGAGGTGCTCTACCGAATGGTGGTGCCCGCGAAGGTGGCTGCACAGGTGGGTGAGGGTCTCGTGAAGCCGATGGCCTCGAAGGCGGTCGCAGGAGGCGTATACAGCGCACTGCGCGATTCCACCGGCATCGTTGCCAAGGCGACCTTCGTTCCTGTTGCTGGGAAGGCTGCGGTTGCTGGCGCTGCAACCGGTTCGGCCGCCACAGCGGGTGTCGCTGTAGCAACCGCCGGGGCGCTGACCGTGGCTGCCCCGCTCGTGTTGATGGCCGTGGCGGTGAGCCTCAGCGCCTATGCCGATCACCAACGCCAGAAGGCGATCGAGCACATCACCGAT
The DNA here is from genome assembly GCF_004959775.1 of Agromyces sp. H66. Taxonomy (GTDB): domain Bacteria; phylum Actinomycetota; class Actinomycetes; order Actinomycetales; family Microbacteriaceae; genus Agromyces. The sequence continues at coordinate 145,649 of NZ_SJZG01000005.1, read as the reverse complement.
CTCCTCGAGCAACTGCACGAGGAGCACCTCGAGCAAGAGCGCAGCGAACTCGACGGCTGTCGCGACGCGATCGACAAGGCGACCTCGATCCTCCTCGACCAGGGCAAGATCGGACTCTCGCTCGGACTGGATTCCTCGGCTTATGCGATCAGTACGGCGATGGAACGCGCGAAGCGCCGACTCGCGAAATGGCAGGAGGCTGTCACCACACTGCCCGACGGTCCGATCGAACTCAGTGCCTTGACGAAAGCATTTCCCGGCATCAACGAGGCTGGCGGCCTGTTCCGCGCCCACCTCGAAATTGCGCGACTCGCGATGGCGCTCAAGCGCCGAGTGCTCGTGCTTCAGGCCGTTGAACATGCCCAGCTCGAGATGGAGGGTAACCCGTTCACGAGTTTCCTCGCGACGTTGCGCGATGACGAACGTCGCATCGAGGAGGTGGAATCGGGCATCAACTCGGTCCTGCTCCGGCTCTCGACGTTAGAGCTCAAGCGCCCTGGCGGGTTCAGGAGCCCAGTGTTCACGCACGGCGAGGTGGACGACCTCCTGAGAACCGCATATCGTCTCCGCTCCTTGGGGGATGACCTGGGCGCGCGGAGTTCGGGAACAGACGCGGTGATCGAGATCGAGCGATCCACCGACGGATCGCTCCGTGTGTTCCCGGCCATCGCTGCCTAACGTGACGGAGGGGTGCGATAGCGTTGCGCTCTCCCGTGATCTTCGCGCGCTAACGCGGAAGGGGCAGAACCGCGTTCACTTCAAGAGCGAGAGCGATTCGGCGCGCAGGAGTCTCATCTCAAGGATGTGCGAAATGAGCGTCGGCGTGGAGGTTACGTCGTCCGAGGCCGTTCCCACCCAGAATCACGGGCGCTCTGCCTCAACGCTCTCGTCGACGACCTCGTCTCCTCAAGCGCGTCACGGCTCTGCTTGGAGCGTGACGCCTCGGTCGAAGCCGCTGACCGGCGACTCGTACGTGACGCTCTCGTGCGAAACGATTCGCTGGGCCTGATCGAGTACCACCACGTGAGCCCTGCCGAGCAGCCAGTGCTCTGGGTCAGCGACGCCGTGGCCTGATGTCAACAGGCCGGCGGGGAGTGGCCACGGCGGATAGAGACGCTCGTCACAGGTATCAGACCGCTCGGTTAACTCCGCGAGCCCGGCTCGTCATACCGTCCGGAAGACTGCCAGGCTCACTTCTCGGGGCTATTGCCCGTCGCGGGATCCAGTGTAGCCACGCCTCGGATCCGCACGGAACCCCGAATGCGAATCTCGTTCACCCACCAACTCAACTGCGGCTCCAACGCCGGAAGGACCCCATTCGATCGGCCGATGAAAGGGGTTATCAGCGCCGCGAGCGTCGCGCGGCGGCATCCACCCATACGCTGGCATCACATCGCCGACAAGGGGACGAACACGTGACCGGATTCTCAGAGGCCGAGTGGGAACAGCTCGCACTCGACACACTTGCCGAGCCGCTGCTGTGGCGGCCAGCCGCAGGTGAGGCCATCGCCCCCGGCACCGACGAGCGCGACTCGTGGAGCGAGCTGCTGATCCGGCCGCGCCTGCTCGTCGCGATGCAGAAGCTCAATCCGGCCGTGCCGGCAACGTACCTGCAGCAGGCGCTCGCCGAGATCGTCGCGCCGAAGTCGCAGGACCCGATCGCCGAGAACCACCGGATCCACGACATCCTCGTCGGCGGCTATCGGCTCAGCTACCTCGACGCCGACGGCACCGAGCACAACCCGACCATCCGGCTCGTCAGCCACGACCCCGACGAGAACGACTGGCTCGCCGTCAACCAGGTCACGATCCGCCAGGGCGACCGCACCCGACGCTTCGACCTCGTGCTCTACCTCAACGGCCTGCCCGTCAGCATCATCGAGCTCAAGAAGGCCGGCACCGAGCGAGCGGATGCCACGTCGGCACACGCGCAGCTCACCACCTACCTTCGCGAGTTCCCGATGGCCTTCCGTTTCTGCGTGTTCGTGCTCGCGAGTGACGGGCTCGAAGCGATCTACGGCACGCCGTTCACGCCGCTCAACCACTTCTCCCCGTGGAACGTGGACGACGACGGCGAACCCGTCGGGTCCAACCGGCAGATCGACGGCGAAACCATCCCCGCGCTCGAGGATTCGCTCAACGGCCTCTGCAACCAGGAGCGGTTCCTGCAGCTCATGCGCGATTACACCGCGTTCGACGAGGGCGACGACGGGCTGGTCAAGCGCATCGCGAAGCCGCACCAGTACTTCGCCGTGTCGAAGGCGGTCGGCGCGACCCGGCAGGCCGTGGCATCCAACGGCAAGGCCGGTGTCGTCTGGCACACGCAGGGCTCCGGCAAGTCGATGGAGATGGAGCTCTACACTGCCCTCGTCATGCGCGAGCCGGCGCTGAAGAACCCCACGGTCGTTGTCATCACCGACCGAAACGAGCTCGACGGTCAGCTCTTCGCCGGTTTCGACCGCAGCCTGCTACTGCCCGAGAAGCCCAAGCAGATCCGGCTGCGACGCGAGCTGCGCGACGAGCTGTCGAACCGCACCACCGGCGGCATCTACTTCACGACCCTGCAGAAGTTCGGACTCAGCAAGGCCGAGAAGGATGCCGGCGTCGAGCACCCGCTGCTCTCATCGCGGCGCAACATCATCGTGGTCGTCGACGAGGCCCACCGGAGCCACTATGACGACCTCGACGGGTATGCGCGCCATCTGCGCGACGCGCTGCCGAACGCCACGCTGATCGCGTTCACCGGCACGCCGGTCTCGTTCGATGAGCGCAACACCCAAGAAGTGTTCGGCGAGTACATCGACATCTACGACCTCAGCCGGGCAGTGGCGGATGGCGCGACCGTGCCCGTCTACTTCGAACCGCGCCTCATCAAGGTGCGACGGGCCGAGGAACTCAGCGAGGAGGAGATCGACCTCGCCGCCGACGAAGCCACTGTCGGGCTCTCCGACGTCGAGCGTGCTCGGCTCGAGGCATCCGTCGCCGTCGTCAACGCTGTGTACGGTGCGCCCGAGCGGCTCGAGGCGCTCGCGGCCGACCTGGTCGCGCACTGGGAGGAACGACGTGAGCGCATGCGGCCGTTCATCGGCGGCCCGGGCAAGGCACTGATCGTCGGCGGCACACGAGAGATCTGCGCGCGGCTCTACGAGCAGATCGTGAAGGTTCGCCCCGACTGGCACTCCGACGACCTCACCGGCGGGCGCATCAAGGTCGTGTACTCGGGCGTGCCGAGCGACCCGTCGCCGATCGTCGAGCATGTGCGCCGCGACAGCGCGAACGCCGCGATCAAGGAGCGCTTGCGCGACGTCGACGACGAGCTCGAGCTCGTGATCGTCAAGGACATGATGCTCACCGGCTTCGACGCGCCGCCGCTGCATACGCTCTACCTCGACCGCCCGTTGAAGGGTGCGCTGCTCATGCAGACGCTTGCGCGCGTGAACCGCACGTTCCGCGGCAAGGAGGACGGGCTGCTCGTCGGGTACGCGCCGATCGCTGAGAACCTGAGCGCTGCGCTCGCCGAGTACACGGTCACCGATCAGAAGACGAAGCCGGTCGGGCGCGACATAGATGAGGCGGTGTCGCTCGCGGTGCAGCTCGTCGAGCGGGTGCGTGGCCTGGTGGCGGGGTACGACTGGCGCGCGAAGCTCGCCGAAGGCGGGTCGAAGGCGTTCCTCAACGCGGTGAGCGGCACGGTCGCGCACCTCCGTGACCTGCAGAATCCGCTGAACGATCCGAAGCTCGAGGGCGAGACGCTCGCCGCGCAGTACCGCCGATTCTCGGGGCAGCTCGCGCGCGCGTGGGCGCTCGCATCGGGGCAGAGAACGATGCTGGAGTACCGCGAGGAGATCGGCTTCTACGAAGAGGTCCGTGTCTGGATGGCGAAGTTCGACGCCGCCGAGCGCAAAGCGTCCGGTCAGCCGATTCCCGAGGACATCCAGCGGCTGCTCGGCGGCCTCATTGCACAGGCGACGGATGCCGGCGACGTCGTCGACATCTACGAGGCCGCCGGGATGCCGCGACCGTCGCTGTCGCAACTGACGCCCGAGTTCGCGCGTCGCGCCCAGCAGGCACGCAACCCGCAACTCGCGATCGAGGCGCTGCGCGACCTTCTGCTCGAGGAGTCGGCCGCGGTCTCACGAGGGAATCTCGTGCGCGAGCGCGCGTTCTCAGCGCGGATCGCCGAGCTCATGAACAAGTACACGAACCAGCAGCTCACCTCGGCCGAGGTCATCGCCGAACTCGTCGAGCTGGCGCGCGAAGTGGCGGCCGAGGGCAACCGCGGGCAGCACTTCTCGCCGCCGCTCAACGACGATGAACTCGCGTTCTACGACGCCGTCGCCCAGAACGAGTCGGCAGTCGAGATCCAAGGTGAGAGTGTTCTCGCCGAGATCGCTCGCGAACTCGTCGCGATCATGCGCCGCGATGTGCGCACCGACTGGACGGTGCGGGCGGACGTGAAGGCGAAGCTGCGTTCGTCGATCAAACGGCTACTCGTGCTGAAGGGGTATCCGCCCGACAAGCAGCCGGAGGCCATCAAGCTCGTGATGGAGCAGATGGAGTCGATGGCGCCGCGGTACTCGGACGAGCGGGATATCCCATGAAGAGGGGGACTGTCCTGACGATGGGTCTGCTGTACCGAGCTTCGGAGGTAGTTGATGACTGACAATGCTGCAGAATCGCTTCGATACTGCCACTCGTGCGGCGCCGGAGCAGGAGATGGCGCGCTTTTCTGCTCGGCTTGCGGAACGTCTCTCTCGACCGTGCCAGGTGGGCAGAGTGTTTCGGGTGGTAGAGATGTCCACGCGCGCGACATCATTCAGGGTACCCACGTCACGATTCACAATCCCGGCGCGAACTTCGAACCAGAGCCGCCTGGCGTTTCCACGAAATGGACCTGGCGAAGTCCTCTGACCCAGGCCGCGCTGGCGTGGCTCAGCGCTCTCATGGGCGTCGCAAGCCTCTTCGCCGGCTATCAGGGAACGATCGCTCTGATCGAGGGTCCAGTTCGAGCGGACGGGCTCGACCATTCCGAATCAGGGGGCCTTTCGGACATCGTTCCTGCAGGCGTATCGTCGCCATGGCTACTGGTGTTCGCCGCCGCGATGGTCCTGATGATGATTGCCCTGATGCTCCACAGGATCGCGAGGCATCAACTTCTCATCGTTGGTCCGAGTTTCCTCCCAGCGCTCATCGGATGGGGTCGCAGAATTGGACTCGCGAAGCTCGTAGGAGCCTGCACGAAATGCGGTGCGAGACTCCATTTCTACAACAAGCCCACAGAATGGATCATCGACAATTCGGGCTCGCGGAGGGTGACCAAGCGCCAGATGGTGGCCGAGTGCGAGGCCGAGCCCGAGTACCACGTATGGCCCCTCGACCGCACGACGCGGCCATGAGGTGCACCAAGTAGCGGACCAAGCCCCGTCCAGCGCAGGAGCCTGACTTCCGCAGCGAGAGTGCACATCGAGCGGGCACGGCGGCCGGATCGAACGGGCGCAGATGCAGGGTCGCACCCTGCATCTGCGACTTCTCGATTACGACCATGCCGCGCCATGTGGGCCGCCCCGATCGAACGGGCGCAGATGCAGGGTCGCACCCTGCATCCGCGACTTCTCGATTCCGGGCGGGCGCGCGCCGCGCGCTGCGCGCGGCGCTCCTCAACCCGCGAAGCGAGGCGGCCTACGCCGACGCGCGCCGCACGAGCCGCGTCGGCATGAGGTTGCGGTGCGGCACGTCGGTCTCGCCGGCGAGCACGCGCAGCAGCAGGTCGGCCATCTCGAAGCCCATCTGCTCCGACGGCTGGTGCACGGTCGTGAGGGGGATGGCCGACGAGGTCGCGGCGGGGCTGTCGTCGAAGCCGACGACAGCGACGTCCTCGGGCACGCGGCGCCCGCGTTCGCGCAGCACCGAGAGCGCGCCCGTCGCCATGAGGTCGCTCGCGACGAACAGCGCGTCGAGGTCGGGCACCCGGTCGAGCAGGCGCCGGGTGGCGGCCACGGCGCCCGAGACCGACCAGTCCGCCGTCTCCACCGCATCGGCGGGCAGCCCGGCCACCGCCATCGCGCGCCGGAACCCCTCGAGCCGGTCGACGCCCGCGGGCATGTCGAGCGGGCCGGTGATGCTGCCGATGCGGTGGCGCTTGATCGCGATGAGGTGCTCGGTGCCCGTCATGCCGCCCTCGACGTTGTCGACGTCGACGTAGGTCTCGTCGTCGGACTCGTGCGAGGGCCGGCCGCCGAACACCATCGGCACCGAGTCGAAGGCCTCCCACAACGCGTCGTCGCCCTCGTGGTGCGACACGACGAGCGCACCGTCGACCACGCCCGAGCGCAGGTAGCGCAACGCTTTCCGGCCCGGATCGTTGCTGGCGACGAGCAGGTTCAGCAGGTACTCGCTGTCATCGAGCCGGCGCGTGATGCCCTGCACGATGGCGGCGAAGTACGGGTCGCCGAAGAACCGCGTGGTGTCTTCGGGCACGACGAGCGCGATCGCCTGGGTCGTGCGGCTCGCGAGCGAGCGCGCCGCACGGTTGGGCACGTAGTTGAGCTTGGCGATGGCCGCGTTCACGGCGCGCACGACGTCGGGGCTGACCTTCGGCGACCCGTTGACGACGCGGCTCACGGTCGCGCGCGAGACCTTCGCCTCGCGCGCGACCGCCTCGAGCGTCGGTGCGGCGGGCCGTGCGCGTACTCCACCCCGTTGCATGTCGGTCAGTCTATTTGCGTCGTCCGGGCAGCAGGCGTTCAGTCGACGGATGCCGCGGGCGCACCGGATGCCGCGGGCAGGCCGCGCTCGCGGATGACGCGCTGGTACGCCCGCCCGCTGTCCTTCACCGTGCGCTCCTGCGTGTCGTAGTCGACGCGCACGAGCCCGAACCGCTTGTCGTAGCCCCACGCCCATTCGAAGTTGTCGAGGATCGACCAGTAGAAGTAGCCGTGCACGGGCGTGCCCTCGTCGATGGCGTCGAGGATCGACGAGAGGTGGCCGAGCAGGAACTCGGTGCGCTCCACGTCGTGCACGACGCCGTCGGGCGACACGACGTCGTCGTAGGCCGCGCCGTTCTCGGTGACGAACAGGCGCACGCCCGCCGGGCCCGAGTACTCGCGGTGCACGCGGCCGAGCAGTTCGCGCAGGCCGTCGGGTTCGACCTCCCAGCCCATGACCGTCTGCGGCAGGCCCTGGGAGTGGAAGTGCACGCCCTCGGCGGCCGGATACGGTGACCGCGTGGGCCGGTCGGTGGGTGCGTCGCCGGCGTGCGGCTCCGCCGCCGGGCGAGCGCTTACGAACTCGCCGTGGTAGTAGTTCACGCCGAGCGCGTCGATCGGCGTCGAGATGATCTCGAGGTCGCCCGGCATGATGACGTCGCGCAGGCCGAGGTGGCCGACGTCCGCCAGCAGGTCGCCTGCGTAGTGCCCGCGGAAGATTGGGTCGAGGAACACCCGGTTGAACTGCCCGTCGATGCGCCGGGCGGCGTCGAGGTCGGTCGGGTCGCCTGGGTCGACCGGCCGAGCCACCGTGAGGTTGAGCGTGATGCCGAGGTCGAGCGACGCGTCGCGCTCGCGCAGCGCCTGCACGGCGAGGCCGTGGCCGAGCATCAGGTGGTGCGCCGCCGCGAGGCCGGCCGCGACATCCTGCCGCCCCGGTGCGTGCGCGCCGCCCGTGTAGCTCAGGAACGACGAGCACCACGGCTCGTTCAGCGTCGTCCAGATCTTCACGCGGTCGCCGAGCGCGTCGTGCACCGAGAGCGCGTAGTCGCGGAACCGGAACGCGGTGTCGCGGTTCGTCCACCCGCCCAGCTCCTCGAGTGCCTGCGGGAGGTCCCAGTGGTAGAGCGTGAGCCACGGCGTGATGCTCGCCTCGAGCAGTTCGTCGACGAGGCGCGAGTAGAAGTCGACGCCCTTCGGGTTCACCGGTCCGCCGTCGGGGCGCACCCGCGCCCAGGACGTCGAGAACCGGTACGAGTCCAGGCCGAGTTCGCGCATGAGCGCCACGTCGTCGCGGTAGCGGTGGTAGTGGTCGCACGCGACATCCCCGTTGTCGGCGTTGATCACCGCACCGGGCACGCGGCTGAACGCGTCCCAGATCGAGTCGGTGCGCCCGTCTTCGTGGGCGGCGCCCTCGATCTGGTACGCCGCGGCGGCGGCCCCGAGGAGGAAGCCCTCGGGGAATGGCCGAACGGCTGCGGCGGTCGGGGTGGTTTCGAGGTGGACGATGGTCATCCCTTGACGGCTCCTTGCATGATTCCTGAGACGAGCTGCTTGCCGGCGAAGACGAACAGCAGGAGGAGGGGAATGGTCGACAGCAGCACGCCGGCGAGCACGATGGAGAAGTCCACGAAGTGGTTGGACTGCAGCAGCGAGAGCGCGACGGGCAGCGTGGGATTGCTGCGATCGAGCACGATGAACGGCCAGAAGAAGTTGTTCCAGGCCGTGACGAAGGTGAAGAGGCCGAGCATGGCGGCGGCCGGGCGGGCGGCGACGACGCCGATGGTCCAGAAGGTGCGGATCATGGATGCCCCGTCGACGCGTGCGGCCTCAATGAGCTCGTCGGGCACCGACTGGCGCAGGTACTGAGTCATCCAGAACACGCCGAACGCGCTCGTGATCGACGGGATGATGATCGCTCCGATGTGGCCCGTCCAGCCGAGGTCGGCGAACAGGATGTACAGGGGCACGACGCCGAGCTGCATGGGCACGGCCATCGTCGCGACGACGAACACCAGCAGCGGCTTCGAGCCCGGGAACCGCAGCTTCGAGAACGCCCAGCCGGCGAGCGTCGAGGTGACGACGACGGATGCCGCGATCAGCGCCGAGCTGTAGATGGAGTTCCACAGGGCCGGCCAGAAGTTCACGGCCGGGTCGTTCACGACCGTCGTCGCGTTGGCGAGGAAGTTGCCGCCCGGGATCCACGACATGTCGGGGTCGTTGATGGTCGACGAGTCGCCCGACCCGATGAGGAACGACCAGTAGAAGGGGAACAGCGACGCGATGAGCACGACGCCGAGGCCCGCGTAGACCCAGAAGCCGGCGCGCACGCCGCGGATGTGCCGGGTGCGCGTGCGAGTCCGAGGGCTGCCGGGTGCGCTGCCCCCGGAGCCGCCGGCGGTCGTGACGCTGCGGGTGTCGAGTGCGGTCATGGCTATCGCCGCCCTTCGTCGCGCACGAGTCGCCTCGTGACGAGCAGGTTGATCAGTCCGATGAGCAGGATGATGAGGAACAGGATCCAGGCGAGCGCCGCCGCCCGGCCGAAGTTCCACTGGCCCCAGCCGATGTCGTAGAGGTAGAGCGTGATCGTGAGCCACTGCTGGCCTGCGCCGCCACGGCCGAACTGGTCGTACATCCGAGGCTCGTCGAAGATCTGCAGGCCGCCGATCGTCGCCGTGATGATCACGAAGATGAGCGTCGGCTTCAGCGACGGCAGCGTGATGCTGAAGAACTGGCGGAAGGGACCCGCGCCGTCGACGGTGGCGGCCTCGTAGTAGTCGCGCGGGATCGCCTGCATGGCGGCGAGGAGGATGAGCGTGTTGTAGCCCGTCCAGCGGAAGTTCACCATGGTCGCGATGGCGATGTGGCTCCAGAACGGGTCCTTGTGCCACGGGATGGGCTCCATGCCGAGGTTCGTGATCACGTTGTTCACGAGGCCGTGGTTGTCGCCGAACATGTTGCTGAAGATGAGCGCGACGGCGACGGGCGCCATGACGAACGGCACGAGCACGCCCATGCGCCAGAAGGTCTTGGCGCGGATGTTGCGATCGAGCATCGCGGCGATGAACACCGCGGCGATCAGCTGCGGCACGCTCGAGAGCAGGAAGATGCTGAACGTGTTGCGCAGTGCGGTCCAGAAGTGCGCCTGGCCGAGGATCCAGACGTACTGGTCGAACCCGATGAACTCGCCCGAGTTGCGCACGAGGTCCCAGTCCATGAACGAGATCACGGCGGTGAACGCGATCGGGAACAGCCCGACGATCGCGAACATGATGAAGAACGGCGAGATGTAGAGGTAGGGCGAGACCTTGAGGTCCCAGCGGCTGAGGCGCTGGCTGAACGAGATGACGCGCGGCGCCCGCGGCGGGCGGCTCGTCGGTGGCGCCGTCGGGCGCGTCGCGGTGGCGGTCACGGATGCTCCTGGGAGTCGCGTCTGATCTGGGGAGAGGGGGAAGGTGCGGGCCGCGCTGGGGGCGCGGCCCGCACCGTTCGATCAGAAGGCGCTGACCTCGGTGACCCAGGTGTTCCACGAGGTCTGCTGGTCCTCGACGCCGTCGAAGACGCGCGTGACCGCGTTCTGGAGTGCGTCGTGGAACTGGAAGAACTTCGGTCCCTTGAAGGTGGCGACCGTCACCGCCTCGGCGCGGGCGATGCCGATCTCACCGGTGGGGGCGTTGTTGAAGTACTCGTTGGTGAAGCCGGTGAGGTCCTCGTCCTCGTACGCCTCGGACTGGCTCGGGAACGTGCCGGCGTTGGCGAACGCCTTGACCTGCTGCTCGGGGGCCGTCAGCCAGTCGGCGAGCTTGAGCGCCTCCTCGACGTGCTTGCCGTTGGCGGGCACGGTCAGGTAGGAGCCGCCCCAGTTGCCGCCGCCGCCGGGGAAGACGTCGGCGATGTCCCAGCCGGTGACCTCGGGGGCGTTGCCCGAGATGACGCCGTGCATCCAGCCGGGGCAGAGCATGGCGGCGAACTCGCCGTTGGCCATCGAGGCGAACCAGTCGTCGCTCCACTGGCCGGCGTACGCCGAGATCGGCACCGCGCGCTCGACGACCGTGTTGTAGGCGTCCTCGATGTCGGCGTTCTCGGTGGCGACGATGGTGCCGTCGGGCTCCTCGTAGGCGGTCTCGAGCTGGTTCACGATGCCCTGCAGCACCGAGTTGGCCGAGTCGATGAAGGGCTTGCCGGTCGCGGCCTTGTACTGGTCGGCGACGTCGAAGAAGTTCGTCCAGTCGCCGTCGAGGAGCGCGGCGACGTCGGCGCGATCGGTCGGCAGGCCCGCGGCGGCGAAGAGGTCGGAGCGGTAGCACACGCCCTGCGGGCCGATGTCGGTGCCAAAGCCGACGAGGCGGTCGTCGGCGTCGGTGGCGGCGGCCTCCTTCCAATCGAGCCAGCGGCCCTTCGCGCTGTCGGGCACCTCGGCGAGCAGGTCGGAGTACTGCATCGCCTCGGTGAACCAGTCGACCTCGACGGCTTCGATGTCGGCGAGGCCCTCCTTGCCGAGCTTCTGGAAGTAGTTGGCGCGGGCGTCGTTGGAGGTCGCGGCCCGGTTGTGCACGATGGTGACGTTCGGGTTCTCGTCCATGTACTCCTGGAGGAGTTCGTCGGTGTACCCGAAGTCGTTGAACGTGGCGATGGACAGTTCGACGTTGCCGCCGTCGTCCTCGGCGTCGGCCGACGGCGCGCAGCCGCTGGCGAGGAGGGCGATGGATGCGGCGCCGGCTACTGCCGCGATCGCCGTGGTGCGTCGTGAAAGTTTCACGGTCACTCCCTTGTGTGCGTGGTGTCGGAATGGTCACGTGAGGACGCGCTCAAACTCGGTGGTGAGAGCGCTCTCACGGTGTGCACGGCGATGGTAGCGGGGTACGATCCGCAATGTCAAGAGAGCGCTCTCATGCGTGGTGCGCCGGTCGCGGCGGAACTCGCCCGGGCGGTGCCCGCGACCCTGCCCAGTCTGGGGCGCACCCACCCACGCTGGCGCGGGGGAGGTCGGGCGTACACTCGAACGGTGTCCGCGAGCCAGTACCGAGATCCATCCGATCGCGTGAGGCAGAACCGTCGCCTCGCGATCGCGATCTCGCTGAGCCTCGTGCTCGTGGCCGTCAGCGCCGTCGTCGTCGGAATGGTCGCGGGCGCAGCGCCCGACGACGACCCCACCGCGGGCGCCGCCTCCGAGACCCCCACCCCGCGCCCCGAGCCCGCCGTGGAACCGCCGCCGGCGTCGATCGACACGTTCGACCGGGCGGCCCACTCGATCGACGACCCCGCGAGCATCTGGGTCGTGGTCAACAAGCTTCGTCCGATCAATCCGCAGGACTACGAGCCCGCCGATCTCGTCGACGTTCCCGTCGAGTACACGAACGAGCCGTTGCTCCGGCAGGAGGCATCCGACGCCGTGGTGGCGATGTTCCAGGCCGCCTTCGACGAGGCCGGCCTCGAGCTCGCCTCGAACAGCGCGTATCGCTCGTACTTCGCCCAGGAGAACATCTACGACGGCGACGACCTGACGACGGCCCGGCCCGGGTTCAGCGAGCACCAGACCGGCCTCACGATCGACATCGGGCCGCTGTCGGGGGAGTGCTCGCTCGAGGAGTGCTTCGGCGAGACGCCCGAGGGCATCTGGCTGCGCGACAACGCGTGGCGGTTCGGCTTCATCCTCCGGTACCCGGCCGACAAGACCCCGGTCACCGGGTACTCGTTCGAGCCGTGGCACTTCCGCTACGTCGGCGTCGACCTCGCCACCGAGATGCGCGAGACCGGCGTGACCACCCTCGAGGAGTTCTTCGGACTCCCGCCCGCGCCCGAGTACGGCTGAGCCGATGACGCAGCCGAGTGTCGAGCACGTGCCGCGAACCGAGCGGATGCCGCGTCGCGGGGTCTCGCTCACGGTGCTCATCGTCAACCAGCTGCTCGCCGGCGTCGGCGTGGCATCCGGCATGGCGCTCGCGGCCATCCTCGTCGCCGACCTCACCGAGGTGACGGCCATGGGCGGACTCGCGCAGTCGGCGAGCGTGCTCGGCGCGGCGCTCGCCGCCGTGCCCCTCGCGCGCCTGGCCGTGCGGGCCGGCCGCAACATCGCGCTCGCCACCGGCTATGCGTGCGCGTTCGCCGGTGCCGTGCTCGTCATCGTCGCGGCGACGAGCGGCTGGGCGCCGCTGGTCTTCGTCGGGCTCGCGGCGTTCGGCGCTGCGGCGGCCGCGGGGCTGCAGGCCCGGTTCGCGGCGACCGAGATCGCCGCGCCGGGCTTCGAGGCCCGATCGATGTCGCTCGTGCTCTGGGCCACCACGATCGGCTCGGTGGCCGGCCCCCTGCTCTCCGAGGTCGGCGACGAGTTCGGCCGTTCGCTCGGACTGCCCGCGCTCGTCGGCCCGTTCCTCTTCTCGGCGACGGCATTCGCGCTCTCGGGAATCCTCGTCGGCACGCTCCTGCGCACGCCCCGGGCGGGGCACCTCGAGACCGACGACCGCGCCGAGGGGGCGCGGGTCGAAGGGGCGCGGGTCGAGGAGGCGCCCAGCGCCGTCCCGAAACCCGCACCGACTCCCGCGCGCATCGGCGCATGGCAGGCGCTCCGCACGGCGGTGCGCAACCCGACCGCCCTCGTCGCGATCCTCGCCATCGTGTGCTCGCACACCGTCATGGTCGGCGTCATGGTCATGACCCCGATCCACATGACCCAGCACGGCCTGTCGATCGGGCTGGTCGGGATCGTCATCAGCATCCACATCCTCGGCATGTACGGGGCGAGCCCGCTCATGGGCTGGCTCGTCGATCGCATCGGCTCGACGCGTGTCATCGCCATCGGCGCCGCGATCCTCCTCACGGCCACGACCATCGGCATCCTCGCTCCCGGCGACGACGTGCTGCTCGTGCCGCTGGCCCTCGGACTGCTCGCTCTCGGCTGGTCGGCGGGGCTCATCGGCGGGTCGACCCTGCTCACGACCACGGTCGACGAGCGCCTGCGCGTGCCGCTGCAGGGGGCGACGGATGCCGCGATGAACGTGGCGGCCGCGGCATCCGCGGCACTCTCGGGGCTCGTGCTCGGAATCGGCGGCTTCGCGGGGGTCAACGTGGTCGCGATCATCGTGCTCGTGCCACTGGCGATCGCGGGCCTGCGGCTCAGCATGATCGGCCGACGCGCCGCTGCCTGAGCGGGGCTCCGCCGCTCGCGTCCATCGTTCGAATCGCGGACGAGCGCCTGAACGCGCTCCCACGGTCCTCCCAGCGTTCGAGAGGGAACCTCACAAAAACGCGTGATGGGCTGACGTGTCCCCCTTTCTGCCGACACGGAATCCCCTCACTGTGCCCGATACCCCCGAATACCCTGACCTTCCCCTGCGCCGACGCTCGACCTTCCGCATACCCGAACCCCGCCCCGAACTCCTTCCGCAGGCGGCGCTCCACCCGAACGGGGCGCACGTCGCCGATGGCGATGCCGCCACCGCGGACCCCGCGGCCGAGCGGCCGGATCGTCGCGAAGCCGGCCGTCCCGGTCGACCCCGTCACCGTGCGGAGCGGGTGCGCAACCGGCGCGCCGGCGGCGTACGTCGGGCCGTCGCCCTCGGCTGGGCGTCCGCCATCATGGGCGTGAGCGCGTTCGGCGCGGTCGCGGCATCCGCCGACGACGACCGCAGCGCGATGGCCGCCGCAACCGACTCGCCCGGCGCGTCGAGTGCGCCAGCGGGCGACACGATCGCCGCAGCCGAGGTCGCGGTCGACGAGGGCCCCACCGTGACGAGCGATCTCTCGGTCGCCGCGGCGCCCTTCACGGGCGGCACCCAGGTCACCGTCACCGGTGAGCAGCTCGACGAGGTGGCGTCGGTCGTGGTCGGGGGCGCTCCGGCGACGATCGTCGCGGCCGAGGTCGAGCAGCTGACGTTCGCGGTCCCGTCGGTGGCCGACACGGCGCTCGGCACGTCCGTCGAGGTGCAGTTCGCGGATGCCGCGGGCCGGCCGGTCGAGGTGGAGGTGCCGACCGGCGTGGTCGCCGCGGGCACGTCGGTGGTGCAGCCGCTCGAGGGCGAGCTCACCGGCGCTGCGGAGCCCGAGGTCCCGGCGGAGCCGCGCACGCTCGCGCTCACCTACACGAGCGACCCGCACATCGACGCCCAGGTCGGCTACGTCCTCACGTACTGGAGCAGCTACAACTCGGCGGTGTACCCGGTCATCTCCGGGTACGACTGCGCGAACTTCGCGAGCCAGTCGCTCATCGCCCGCGGCTGGACGATGGACGGCGGCTGGTACCTCGATGGCGGCACCGGGGCGATGTCGCCGAGCTGGTCGAGTTCGACCGCCCTGCGCGACTACCTGTACACGCGACCCGACCGCGCCACCGAGCTGAGCGACGCGCAGCGCGATCTCGTCAAGGTCGGCGACATCGCGCAGTTCGACTGGGACTCGTCGGGCGACCGCGACCACACGGCCGTCGTGACGCGCGTGGAGCGCTCGGCCACGGGCACGAAGGTCTGGGTCGGCGGCCACACCAAGGACGCGGACTACTGGGACGTCGACACGGCCCTCGCGACGGGCGGAGGCTCGGTCACCTACTTCTCGATCCGCTGAGACGGACCACCTCTCGTGCGGCGGTCTCCGCCGGCGCGTTCGAGACGCCGATGTCTCCGATCACGACGACGCGCATGAACCCGTCCTTGCGCCCACTGTCAAGGCGTGGATGGAATCCCCGATCTGCCCAAGTATCATCCACAGCACCTTCACCGCTCCGGCGGTGGAGTCGTGGCACCACCGAGGGGAGGCAGCGTGGGAGTCCAGACCGCACTCGACGCCGTCCTGGCAGCACCGTCCATCGTCGACGCCATGCGACTCGCCGACGACCTGGCCTTCGAGACCGGTCGCGACCCAGGGGTCCGCACGCTCCGGGTGCTCGCTCAGGCACTCCGCGGCGACGACGAGATCGCCGCGATCGCCGCGACCCACGCGCTCGCCGAGATGTTCGACCGCGAAGCCGGCCGGATGCTCGTCGGCCTGCTGTCGGACGAGCGTGCCTTCCTGCGCGAACACGCGGCCTGGGCGCTCGGCTCGGGCCTTCCGCGCGCCGACGCGATGGGCGCACTCCTCGGCATGGTGGTCGACGGGGGATTCACCGGCATGCTGGCGCAGCACACCCTCGAGCGGTGGTCGGCGGCGACGGCCGAGCAACTGGTCGTCGGCGTCGAGGGGGCGCTCCTCGGCGTCGCCGCACCCGAAGCGCGGGCACGACTCGTCGAGACCCTCGGGCTCGTACGGCACTCCGTCGCAGCTGCACCGCTGCTGCGGCTGGCCGCAGATGCCGCCGAAGCCGAGGTCGTTCGGATCGCCGCGATGTCGGCGATCGGGCAGCGCCCACCCGACGAGCGGGTCGTCGACCTGCTCGAGGATGCGTCCGCCGGTCACGACCCCCTCGGCGACGTCGCACGTCTCGCCCTCGTCGACCTCGCCGCTCCGCGCGGGCCCGAGCCCGACCGGGCACACGGGCTCACGATCGCCCAGCTCTTCCTGCACGCCGACATCGATCCGCTGCTCAGTTCCGCGGGGTCGGGTGACAACGGCGGCATCGCGACGCTTCTCGTGCGACTGGGGGATGCGCTCGCGCGTGACGGAACGAGCGGCGGGCAACGCGTCATCACCCTGTCGCGCGGGTCGGCGCTCGATGCCGCCGCCGACCTTCCCGCGATCCGCGATGCCGAGCACGGGCACGTCTACGGGCGCATCCCGCTCCTCCGCGATCCCGTGCCGTCGACCGCGGCGTGGCCGCTGCGGGTGGTGATCCGCCGCGGCATCCGACGGATCCTCCGTGCAGCCGGACGCGTCGACGTGCTGCACCTGCGGATGGCCGATGTCGGCAGCCTGGCGGCGGCGGATGTCGCGCGGGAGCTCGGGATCCCGGTCGTCTTCACGGTCGCCCCCGATCCGCACGCGGTCATCGACTCGCTGGATCGGTCGGGTGCCATGACGCGGGAGTCGTTCGGCCGGATCGACCTCGCCGAGCACTTCTGGTTCCGCACGCGTCTCGTGCAGAACCTCGCGGCGAACTCCGCGCACACGGTGTTCTTCCCGAGACCGCGCCTCGAGGAGGACATGCAGCGCCTCGTCGGCATCGACCTCACCGTGCATGCCGAGCGCCACACGATCGTGCCCGAGGGCGTCGACCTCGACACCATCGATGCGGCGCTCGCTGAGGCCTCGGCGCACGCGCGTGGCGCCGAGCCCCGACCGGCGCTGCGCGAGCTGCGCGGCCTGGTCGAATCGCTCGCGCCCGATCGTCGTGGGCTGCCCCTCATCGTGAGCGTCGGGCGACTGCACCGCGTGAAGGGCATGGCGGCCCTGGTCGAGGCGTGGTCCCGCGACCCGCTCGCCCGACGCGCCAACCTGCTCGTGATCGGAGGCGACCTCGACCGGCCGTCACTCGACGAGCGTGAGCAGCTCGACCTCATCGAGGCCATCGTGCCCGCGGCCGAGCGGGCGCGCGCGGGACTCCTGCTGCCAGGGCATCGGGCCAACGACATCGCCGCGCGCTGGGTCGCCGCGGCGCGATTCGGGATGCCCGGTCTCACCGCACCGGGCGGCGTCTACGCGTGCGCCAGCATCAAGGAGGAGTTCGGGATCGCGCTCGTCGAGGCGATGGCGACCGGGCTCTTCGTCGTCGCCCCCGACGGCGGCGGACCCGCCACGTACGTCGAGCACGGTGCGACCGGGCTGCTCACGGCGACGTGGGATGTCGCCCGGCTCCATGAAGCGCTCGACGCGGCGGTGTCGGCCGTCGAGTCCGAGCCCGATGACGCCCGAGTCGAACGGTCACGGGCGATGGTGCGCGATCGATTCACGATCCAACGGATGTCGGCCGCCCTCGGCGAGGTGTACCGCGGAGTGGCGCTCGATGAAGCCGCCCTGCTCGAGCGGGTCGACGTCGTCCGATGACCCTGCTCGTCGTCAGCCCCGACTACGCCTCGCATCTGCTGCCGCTCGCGACCCTGGCGACGGCATGGCGAGAGCGGGGTGAGCGCGTCGTCGTCGCCAGTGGACCGGCGACGGCCGATCTCGTCGCCCGCTTCGGCTTCGAGCGCCGCGACCTTCGACTCGGTCGGGGATCGAACCCGGGGGTCACCAGTGCGGAGCAGCAGCAGGTCGACGAACGCGATTCGCTCCTGGGGTTCTTCGAGGCGACCCGCCGCGGCGCCGTGCCGACGCTGAAGTACCAAGCCGAGGAGCGGCTCACCGACCTCATGTGGCGGCCCGTGGAGGCCGCGCGCGCGACGCGGCGCGTCGTCGACGATGTGTCGCCCGACGAGATCGTCGTGGACCACCTCGCCTTCAGCGCGCGCCTGGGCCTCACCACCGCCGGGATCCCGTACGGCGACGTCGTGCTCGGACACCCGTCGGCGCTCCCCGTCGGCAGCGAGGTGTACGGGTTTCCGCCGGCGTGGCCGCAGGCGTTCCACCCGCGCGATGACGAGCTCGAGGAGCTCCGCGGGCTGTGCGAGCGGGTGTCGGCTCGCTTCACCGACGAGTGGAATCGAGCCGCCCGGGAGCTCCGGTCCGACGCCCTGCCGAGCCGCGATGCGTTCGCCGAGCACGGCCCCATCGTGCTCTACAACTACCCCGAGGACCTCGCCGATGACGGGCGCCGTGCCATCCTGCCGCCGCACCGCTTCCTCGGCTCGATGCGACGCACCGAGCCCGTCGACACCGAGGTCGAGGACTGGCTGTCGGCGTCCGGCTCGTTCGTCTACGTGAGCTTCGGCAGTTTCCTCTCGGTGCGCGGCGATGTGCTCCGGCGAGTGGCCGACGCGCTCCGCGCGCTCGACGTGCGTGCGGCGATCGCGACGGGGTCGACGGATGCCGCGGAGCTGGGCGAGCTTCCCGCCGACTCGCTGGTGCGCGACTACCTGCCGCAGGTGCGACTGCTCGGTGAGGCCGCCGCCGCCGTGACGCACGGCGGCAACAACTCCGTGACCGAGGCGCTCGGGTCGGGAGTGCCGCTCGTGGTCCTGCCGTTCTCGACCGACCAGTTCGCCGGTGCCGCCGCCGTCGAGCGGAGCGGCTTCGGGGTCGCCCTCGATCCGAATGCGGCATCCGCCGACGATCTCGCGCGCGCCATCGGGCAGGTGCTCGGGCTCGACGCCGAGACGAGGGCCGGGCTGGATGCCATGGCAGCTCGTCAGGCGGCGAGACCGGGTCCGGAGCGGGCGTTCGCCGCCCTCAGGGCCTGACCCTCCGCGACGAGCGTCTCGTGGGCGAGACGCTGCTGCGCTCGTTCCTCAACCCGCGGCGCCGAGTGCCTCGCCCACGACGACCTTCGCCTCCGCCTGCACCTTCGCCAAGTGCTCGGGCCCCTTGAACGACTCCGCGTAGATCTTGTACACGTCCTCGGTGCCGCTCGGGCGCGCCGCGAACCACGCGTCGGCCGTCGCCACCTTCACTCCGCCGATCGCCGCGTCATTGCCGGGCGCGTGCGAGAGCTTCGCGGTGATCGGCTCGCCCGCGAGCTCGGTCGCCGCAATCGAGTCGGCGGTGAGCCTGCCGAGCGCCGCCTTCTGCGCGGGGGTGGCCGCGGCATCCGTTCGCTCGTAGGCCGGGTCGCCGAATCGCTCGACGAGCTCGCGGTACAGCTCCGACGGCGACTTGCCAGTGACCGCGCGGATCTCGGACGCGAGCAGGCACAACAGGATGCCGTCCTTGTCGGTCGTCCACACGGTGCCGTCGAACCGCAGGAACGAGGCGCCCGCGCTCTCCTCGCCGCCGAATCCGACCGAGCCGTCGAGGAGCCCGGGGACGAACCACTTGAATCCGACCGGCACCTCCCAGAGCCGGCGGCGCAGGTGGTCGGCGACGCGGTCGATCATCGAGCTCGAGACGAGCGTCTTGCCCACCGCGGCATCCTTCCGCCATCCGCTGCGATGGCCGAAGAGGTACTCGATCGCCACCGCGAGGTAGTGGTTCGGGTTCATGAGCCCGCCGTCGGGCGTGACGATGCCGTGCCGGTCGGCGTCGGCGTCGTTGCCGGTGAGGATGTCGTAGTCGTCGGCGTGCGCGAGCACCGACGCCATCGCGTGCGGGCTCGACGGATCCATGCGGATCTTCCCGTCCCAGTCGAGCGTCATGAACGACCAGGTGGGATCGACCATCTCGTTCACGACCGTGAGGTCGAGGTCGTAGCGGTCGCGGATCGCGTCCCAGTAGTGCACGGATGCCCCGCCGAGGGGGTCCGCGCCGATGCGGATCTTCGCGCGGCGGATCGCGTCGAAGTCGATGATGTTCTCGAGGTCGGCCACGTACTCGCCGCGGAAGTCGTAGGTCTCGACGCCGCTCGGCTCGGCCTGGTTCACCTCGCGCAGGCCGCCGGCGATGAGCTCGTTCGCCCGGTTCGCGATCCAGCTCGTGGCATCCGAGTCGGCAGGGCCCCCGTGCGGCGGGTTGTACTTGATGCCGCCGTCCTGCGGCGGGTTGTGGCTCGGCGTGATGATGATGCCGTCGGCCTCGCCCTCGGCTCGTTTCGCCGGGTCGTTGTTCCACTTCAGGATGGCGTGGCTCAGGGCCGGCGTCGGCACGAAGTCGTCGAACTCGTCGGCGAGCGCGCGTACGCCGTTGCCGACGAGCACGTCGAGCGCCGTCGTGAGCGCGGGCGCGCTGAGGCCGTGCGTGTCGGCGCCGATGAAGAGCGGACCGGTGATGCCCTGCGCCGTGCGGTAGTCGACGACGGCCTGGGTGACGGCGAGGATGTGGTCCTCGTTGAAGCTCGTCGTGAACGACGAACCGCGGTGGCCCGAGGTGCCGAACACGACCCGCTGCCCGGGCACCGAGGCATCCGGTTTCCGTTCGTAGTAGGCCCTGACGAGGGCCTCCACGTCGATGAGGTCGGACTCGGTCGCCGGGGTTCCCGCTCGCTCGTGCATGTGCTCCAGTCTGCCCCGCCCGCGACCTGGCTTCCACAATTCAGGAAGGTGCGCGTCACTCACGGAACCCCGTGTTCGCAATTCAGGAACGGGGCGCTCAGATCGATGAAACCCCAATCCAGAATTCAGGAACGCTCGACCCACCTCACGCGGTCACGAGGGAAATCGGAGCGGGAGACGGTGTCGACTCCCCGTGCCTACCTGAATTCTGCACAACCGCGCTCCTGAATTCTGCACAACCGCGCTCCTGAATTCCGTACGGTGGTCAGACGAGGGCGTGCAGCCCGGAGGCCACGGTGTAGATCACGAGGCCCGCGAGCGCGCCGACGACGGTGCCGTTGATGCGGATGAACTGCAGGTCCCGCCCCACCTGCAGCTCGAGCTTCTCGGTGGTCTCGCGGGGATCCCAGCGCTCGACGGTCTCGGTGATCACCCCGGCGATCTCGTGGCGGTAGCTCCGCACGAGGTACTCCGCGGCATCCGTCACCCACTCGTCGACCTTGGCGGCGAGCTCGTCGTCGGTCGTGAGTCGCGTGCCGACCTCGATGAGCGCCTGCCGCAGGCCGGCGCGCAGATCGCTCCCGGGGTCGGCGAGCGCGGTCTCGAGCGTCGCCTTGATGCTCGCCCACGCCTCGCCCGCGAACTCGCGCACGCGCGGGCTCTCGAGCAGGTCGGCCTTCAACTGCTCGACGCGGGCGATCATCGCGGGGTCGTGCTGCAGGTCGTCGGTGAACTCGGCGAGCCACCCGTCGACGGCCTCGCGCAGCGGATGCTCCGGATCCCCGCGCACCGACCGCACGAACGCGAGCACCTCGCGGTAGGCGCGGTCGTCGACGAGCCCGCCCACGAAGGACGGCACCCACTTCGGCAGCCGTTCGGAGACCATGCTGCCGAACGCCTCGGGGTGCGCGGCGAGCCATCCGTCGGCCTTCTCGAGCACCACGTCGATCGCGGCGCGATGCTGCCCGGCGGCCACCAGGCGCGTGCCGATGCGACCGATCGCCGGCGACCACTCGGGCTCGAAGAGATGGCGTCGCGCGAGCTTGTCGATGACGTCCTCGACGTCGTCGTCGCCGAGCAACTCCAGGATGCCGCGCCCGGCCGCCGCCGCCTCGGCCGTGAGCCGCTCGGCGTGCCGGGGCGTCGCGAGCCACTCGCCGAGTCGTCGGCCGATCTGCATCGAGCGGAGCTTGCCGAGCACCACGTCGTCGGAGAGGAACTCGTTCTCGACGAACGCGCCGAGGGTCGCACCGATCTCGTCCTTGCGCCTCGGGATGATCGCGGTGTGCGGGATGGGAATGCCGAGCGGATGCCGGAACAGCGCGGTCACCGCGAACCAGTCGGCGATCGCGCCGACCATGGCGCCCTCCGATGCGGCGCGCACGTACCCGAGCCAGGGGATCTCGTTCTGCAGCGTGAACGACACCGCGAACACGACGGCGACGGCGAGCAGCAGGCCGACCGCGACGCGCTTCATCCGTTGCAGCCCCGCGAGCCGTTCGGCGTCGGTCGGCAGCGTCCGGCGTCGCGTCGTGGCATCCGACCTCCCGCTCATCGACGCACCCCCTCGGATGCGATTCTGCCCGACCGGCCGGAGAACGCTCCGATCTGGACGGCGCGGTCGCATCGTTCGCCGGTTCCCGTGAGGATCTCACCCCCGAAGGTGGGTCGCGGATGCCTCGCGGAGGGCGTAGCTTTCGCGCTGAGTCCCACGTCGATCCCGGGGCCCGCCCGCGGCGGGACGAAGAACGCCTCACCGGTCAGCGCGTATCCGCGCCCGAGTCCCGGAGGTTCTCATGCCCGAATTCGCCGATACCCCGTCGAAGGCCGGCCGCCGTCGGACGCCCTCGCGCCGCGCTCTCGTCTCGGTCCTCGCCGGTGGCGGACTCATCATCGCCGGCACGCTGGTCGGCGGCCCGCCCGCGGTCGCCGCGCCCACCACCCCGCTCACCGTCACCATCATGAGCGTCGACGGGGTCGGCGACGACCTCGACGGCACCGGCCGCAGCGACGCCGACCTCTACGCCGGCGTGGAGTTCGGCACCGGCACCGTCTCGGCCTTCCGAACGGCGACGCCGAGCTTCGAGACGCATGTCGACGATGAGCCGAACATCACGCCGTTCTGGCCGATCACCGGCCTCGTGGACGTCTACACCGTCAACGGCGTGCCGACCGCGAAGGTGACGCTCTCGATCTGGGACCACGACGACTGCGACACGGCGTTCTGCACCGACACGGGCGTCTTCGAGTCCGATGACGACCAGCTCGACGTCAAGCCCGGCGCGGGCGAGACCGTCGAGCTCACCATCGACATGGGCAACGGTCGTTGGTCGGGGGATGTCGCGTGGCCGGCGAACTGCGTCACGGGCGACGGCGGCGAGGCGGTGAAGGCGTGCTTCGACGTGAGCGTCGACTCCGCGTCCGGCGACGCCGACGGCGACGGGCTGCTCGACGGCTGGGAGCGGAACGGCTTCGACGCGGACTCGGACGGCGCGGTCGACGTCGACCTTCCCGGGTTCGGCGCCACCGTCGGACACCGCGACCTGTTCCTCGAGCTGGACTACTCCACCGGGCAGGCGCCCCGGCGCGACGACATCCAGGCCATGCGCGACGCATTCGCCGACGCACCCCTCGGCAACCCCGACGGCGTGACCGGCGTGCGGTTGCACGTCGACACCGGGCCGCTCGTCGACACGACGGTGCGCAAGAACCAGCCGCTCGGCACCTGCTCGGACGGCATCGACAACGGCGGCGACGGACGCATCGACGCCGCCGACCCCGACTGCGACAACGTCGCCGCGGGGACCTCGGGAGAGTACCTCGAGACCAGTACCGAGGATCCCGGACCCGCGAACTGCACGAACGCGGATGCCGGCGACCCGACCTGCCTCGTCGGCGACGACCTCGGCGGCGGCAACCTGCTGCCGCAGCACCTGAACAACTGCGGCGTGGACGCGGTGTTCTACAACGCCAAGAACGGCGGCGGCGCGTTCCCGACGGCGAACTTCGACCCCGACCGGAGATGGATCTTCCGTTACGCGATCAGCACGCAATCCGATCAGGACACCGACGGAGCCGGGCCCGACACCGGGTGCGGATCCGGCGGACAGGGTGAGATCGGCGGGAACGACTTCGTCGACTTCAACCACGACGGCGGCACCGTCATGCACGAGCTGGGCCACACCCTCGGGCTCCGGCACGGCGGCAACGAGAACGGCAACTGCAAGCCGAACTACGTGAGCATCATGGACTACGACGAGCAGTTCGGCATCGCCCGCGCCGGCGGCGGGGCGATCATCGACTACTCGCCGCCGCGCATCGACCTCGACGGCGACCCGCACGGCGCCGCGCCGCTGTCGCAGCTCGTCGAGAACGCGCTCGATGAGAACGTCGTGCTCGACTCGGCCGACAACCGGAACCTCATCGTGTTCAAGGACGGCACGGGTGCCCGGCGCAGCGGGCCGCTGACGGGCGGCGTCGACTGGAGCGGGAACACCGCGATCTCGGCGCCCGGCACGATCGAGGCCCCGACCAACATCAACGGCTCGAGCCCGCCCGGTCCGACCCCGGCTCCGCCGGCTCCGGCACCCCAGCAGCCCGCCGCGTGCGCGTCGAACACGTCGACCACCGACACGCTGAACGGCTTCCACGACTGGAACGCGATCTCGATCCCGTTCCGTCAGTTCGGCGACTCGAGCGACGGCGCCCTGAACCCGGCCGACGAGATCCTGCCGACGATCGCCGATCGCGACGTCATGATCGCCCAACTGAACACGGCCGACGTGAGCGTGTCGCTCGCCGACGGCCCCGACCCGGTCGGCGCAGGCGAGCAGTTCACCGTGACCGCCACGGCGACGAACACCGGACCCAACCCGGCGAATTCGACGGAGGTCACCGTGACCGTGCCGAGCGGCCTCGATGTCGTGAGCACGAGCGTGACCTGCGTCACGTCCGCGAGCACGGTTCGCTGCAACCTCGGCAGCATCGCCGCGACGGCATCGCGGTCGTTCCAGGTGGTGCTCGGCGTCCCGGCCGGATTCCTCTACCCCGACGCGACGCGCGCGGTGACGACGACGGCGTCGGTCGACAACCTGGCCGGTCCCGACCCGAACGCGGCGAACGACACCGCATCGACGACCACGAAGGTCATCACGAAGGCCGACGTCTCGGTCACCGACGTTCGGGCGGCCGCGCCGCTCGAGATCCTCGTCGGGCAGACCGGGCAGGCCGCGGTGGCGGTGGATGTCGCGAACGCTGGCCCCACGAGCCCGGTCGACGCGCGTGTCGACGTCTCCGTCTCGGGCGACGGCGGACTGCTGATCTCGCCGACCGCGGCGAGTGCCGGCGTGACCGCGCTCGCCATCGGCGCCGGGCAGACGGCGACGCCGGCGGCGTTCGACGTGACGTGCACCGCTCCCGGCTACCAGTCGATCTCGGTGTCCGCGACGATCGTGCTCACCGCGACCGACGCCGTCGACCCGGTTCCGGCGAACAACCAGGACTCCGTCCAGCTGACGGTCGACTGCGTGGTGCCGATCGCGATCAACGTGCGCCCGGGCGGCTGGCCGAACTCGATCAACCTCAACACCGATGCCACGCTCGCGGCCCTCACGACGAAGTCGGGGGAGTACGGGCTGCCGATCGCGTTCGACGCCACGACGATCGACCCGTCGAGCGCCCGGTGGGGCCTGCGCGACGCGGTCTTCAACACGGCGACGGTGAGCGGGGCGCCCGAGATCCACTCCGCGGTGCACCGCGAGCGCTCGTACGAGCCCGACGACCGCACCCGCGATCGCGATCTCGATGGCGTGATGCACTTCAAGCCGAGTGACAGCGGCATCACCTCGGCCACCACGGAGGCGTGCCTCAAGGTGTCGTTCCGGGCCGCGGGCGGCGCCACGTACCGGGGGCTCGGCTGCGACGCGGTGCGCGTGGTGTCCTGACGGCACCGCGCGGCACTCGGGCCGGCCGGTGAGGGGTGACACGGCCGGCCCGCGCCGTAGGCTGGCTGCATGACGGATGCCCCGCCCACGCCCCCCGAGGACACCTACTCGTTCCTGGGACCGGCCGGCACCTTCACCGAGGCGGCGCTCAAACAGGTGCCCGAGGCCGCGGGCAAGCACTGGCGGTCGGTGAACAACGTCGGCGAGGCGCTGGCGGATGTCACGAGCGGTCGCTCGATCGCCGCCATGATCGCGATCGAGAACTCGATCGAGGGCGGCGTCTCGGCCACCCAGGACGCCCTCGCGACGGTGCCCGGACTGCGCATCGTGGGCGAGTACCTCGTTCCCGTGAACTTCGTGCTCGTCGCCCGACCCGGCACGAAGCTCGCCGACGTGCGCATCGTCAACGCGCACCCCGTGGCCTACGCGCAGTCCCGCGGCTGGCTCGAGCGAGAGCTCCCCGATCACGGGCACATCCCGTCGTCGAGCAACGTGCAGGCCGCGTCCTCGCTCTTCGAGCCCGACAGCAATGCGGATGCCGCGGTCGCGCCCCCCGGCATCACCGAGCATCTCGACGTCGACGTGCTGGCCCGCGACATCGGCGACAACCCCAACGCGGTGACCCGGTTCGTGCTCGTGTCGCGTTCGCGGGTGCTCGCCGAGCGGACGGGAGCCGACAAGACGAGCCTCATCGTCGAGCTGCCCACCGACGAACCCGGCGCGCTGCTCGCGATGCTCGAGCAGTTCTCGACCCGCGGAGTGAACCTGTCGCTGCTCGAGTCGCGACCCATCGGCGACGCACTCGGCCGCTACCGCTTCGTCGTCGACCTCGACGGCCACATCGCCGACGAGCGCGTCGCCGACGCCCTGCTCGGCCTTCGCCGCACGAGCCCGAACGTGATCTTCCTCGGCTCCTATCCGCGGGCCGACCGGCGCGAGGTGTCGTATCACTCGAGGTACGACGACGAGATCTTCATCGAGGCCCGCGACTGGCTGCGCGGGCTCCTGAGCGGCGAGCCCGACTGAGGCGTCCGCCGGTGGATCCGAGAGGGGGACGCGTGAGCGAGGGGAAGGCGCCGCGGATCGATCCGCGATTCGACCCGCGCTTCCAGCGTGGCTATGTTCCGGATGCCGCGGCGGGGGCCGCCGAGACGCCGGGGGCTCCGTCGGCGCCCACGACCGGGCACGATGCCGCCGCGCCGATGCGGCCGCCCGCGACATCCGAGGTCCCGCCCATTCCGGGCGACGCCCCGGTCGGCGGCGCCGCTGGGCGATCGGTCGGTCCGCCGGCTCACCCGGCCGTCGTGGGGGAGCGGCCACCGGGTGGCGCAGCATCCGCCGGCACCGATGCCCGCTCGGCCATTCCCGAGGACGAGCCGGTGCTCACGGACATCTTCGGGCCGTCGAGCGTCGAGGAGTCGCGGAGCATCGCGCCGTGGTTCATCGCAGGCTGGGGCGTCGCGGTGGTCGCGACGGTCGTCGGCGTCGCGCTGTGGTGGACGTCGATCGCGAACCAGAACTACTACTCCGGCCCCGTCGATGAGTCGGATCGCTGGTTGCAGGCGTTCGGCTGGATGGTCGCGCCGTCGCTCATCGAGGCCGGACTGCTCGCCATCGTCGCCATGCTCGTCTGGACGGGCGTGCGCCACGCTCGCCGCCACGAGAATCCGTCGTGACGCGGAAGCTGCTTCGCAATCCTGCCGCCCTCGTGCTCGCGGCCGCGGTGGTGGTGTCGGTGTTCGCGGCGACCTGGGCGCTCGGCTTCATGGTCGACTTCCAGGGCACCTCGTGGCAGGGCGAGCCCACCGAGGAGCAGCTCTGGGAGCAGCGGTTCTTCCAGGTCGCCCAGTACATCGCGGAACCCGCGACGATGCTGGCCGTCTCGGCGACGCTGGGCTTCATCATCGTCGCGGCGGCATCGAGCCGACCGGGCCCGGGCCGCTACCGTTCGACGCGAACGATGAGCGCGGCGGGGGCGACGACGAAGCGCGCCGCCGTCACGACGCCGAACTCCTCGCCGTCGATCTCGACCTCCTGGGGTTCTCCCTCGATCGAGACGTCGACCGACCGGCCGCGCGAGTAGACGATCTCCCGCCGACGGTTGCCGCCCGTGAGGTCGATGAGCTGGCGACCGAGCGCCGTCTTGGCGAGCACCCGGTTCTCCCACGCGACCTTGCGCCAGATGAGCAGCCAGCCCCAGGCGTTGCGCGGCTGCAGCCGCACGACGTCGAGGTGCCCGTCGTCGAGCTCGGCGTCGGGGATGAGCTCGAGGTTGCCGGGCAGGTACCCGAGGTTGGCGATGAGCATGCTCGAGAGGCGCGACCGGTGGGGGCGCCCTCCGTCCATGCGGTGCACGGCGCGGAACGGCTTCGACGCGGGGATCGCGCGCAGCCCGGCGTCGACGTAGGCGAGCCAGCCGACGCGTCGCTTCAGTTCGGGGTTGGTGGTCGCGATCATGGTCGCGTCGATGCCGATGCCGCTCATCACGAGTGACACGTGCGATTCGGTGCTCCCGTCGGGGCGGGTCAGGTGGGCCACGAGCACGTCGACGGCGCGGTCGAGCCCCGAGAACGCGAGCACGACCGCGTCGAACTGGTCGTTCACGGGGATGCCGAGGTTGCGCGCGAACAGGTTGCCCGTGCCGAGCGGCACGAGCCCGAGCGGCATGCCCGTGTCGCGAAGGGCGGCCGCGACCGCTCGCACCGTGCCGTCGCCGCCGACGGCGATGACGAGATCGACGCCGGCCGCGAGCGCCTCCTGCGCCATGCCCTTGCCGGGGTCGTCGACGGCGGTCTCCAGCCACAGCGACGGCGCGAACTCCTGCAGGCGCTCGGCGCGGGCCACGGCATCACGCAACTCGTCGAGCCCGCTCTTCGTCGGGTTGTAGATGACCGCAGCCCTCGGACGTGCCGCCGCGGCATCCGTCACCTGGTCGTTCGCACCCGCCGCCACGAAGCCAACGGTATTGCATTCGCCTGCGAGACGGCCCGTTCGGGCACGCGGACGCCACGGATGCCGCGACTAGACTTGCTCGGGTGATCGACCCTGTGCTGCTCCGCGAGAACCCCCAGCTGATCAAGCGTTCGCAGGAGCTGCGCGGCGAGTCCACAGCGCTCGTCGACGCGGCCGTCGAAGCGGATGCCGCGCGCCGCACCGCGATCGCCGTGTTCGAGTCCTTGCGTGCCGAGCAGAACGCGTTCAGCAAGCAGGTCGCGCAGGCGCCGAAGGAGGCGAAGGCCGCCCTCGTGTCGCAGGCGCAGGAGCTCGCCGCTCGCGTCAAGGCCGCGAACCAGGCCGCGAGCGACGCGGATTCCGAGTTCATCGAGGTCGTGCAGCGCATCGGCAACGTCGTCATCGACGGCGTGCCCGGAGGCGGCGAAGACGACTACAACGTGCTCAAGGAGGTCGGCGACATCCCGGCGTTCGGGTTCGAGCCCCGCGATCACCTCGAGATCGGCGAGCTCCTCGACGCCATCGACATGCAGCGCGGCGCGAAGGTCTCGGGTGCGCGCTTCCACTACCTCAAGGGCATCGGGGCGCGTCTCGAACTGGCGCTCATGACGATGGGCCTCGACCGCGCGCTCGCGGCCGGATTCACGCCGCTCATCACGCCGACGCTCGTGCGGCCCGAGATCATGCAGGGCACCGGGTTCCTCGGGGCGCACTCCGACGAGATCTACTACCTGCCCGACGACGAGCTCTACCTCACCGGCACGAGCGAGGTCGCGCTCGCCGGGTACCACGCCGACGAGATCCTTGACCTGTCGAACGGCCCGATCCGGTACGCGGGCTGGTCGACGTGCTATCGGCGCGAGGCGGGCAGCGGCGGCAAGGACACCCGCGGCATCATCCGGGTGCACCAGTTCAACAAGCTCGAGATGTTCAGCTACGTCGATCCCGCCGATGCCGAGGCGGAGCACGAGCGGCTCCTGGCATGGCAGGAGGAGATGCTGCAGAGCCTCGGCCTCGCGTACCGCGTCATCGACACCGCGGCGGGCGACCTGGGCTCCAGCGCCGCGCGCAAGTACGACGTCGAGGCCTGGGTGCCCACGCAGGAGCGGTATCGGGAGCTCACCTCCACCTCGAACTGCACGACCTTCCAGTCGCGCCGCCTCGACATCCGGCACCGCACGGACGGCGGCAAGACCGCGCCCGTCGCCACGCTCAACGGCACACTCGCGACGACGCGCTGGATCGTCGCGATCCTCGAGACGCACCAGCAGGCCGACGGCACGGTCGTCGTGCCCGAGGCGCTGCGCGGCTACCTCGGCGGCCTCGAGCTGCTGGAGCCCGTCGCACGGTGAGCGAGCGGATGCCGCAGGCCCACGCCGCGGCCGAGCCCTGGCTGGTCGCCCTCGACGTCGACGGCACGATCATGCACGAGGACGAGACGATCGACGAGCGCGTGGCCGAGGCGGTCACCTCCGCGGTGGCGCGTGGTCACGAGGTGACGCTCGCGACCGGGCGCTCGTGGGCCACCACCGGACCGGTGCTCGAGCGGCTCGGCCTCGCTCCCGAATATGTCGTGTGCGCCAACGGCGCCATCACGATGCAGCGCGACGACGCGTCATCCGATGGGTACACGCAGGCGCATGTCGAGACGTTCGACCCGACCGCCGTGCTCGAGCGCATCCGCACCCACTTGCCGAGCGGACGGTTCATGGTCGAGGTGCCCGACGGCTTCCGCTTCTACACCGAGGGCATGAGCGACTGGAACCTCGACAACGCGCGGCAGGTCACCTTCGAGGAGCTCCTCGACCGGCGCGCGACCCGCGTGGTCGTGATCTCGCCCGACCATGAGCTCGAGGAGTTCCTGCAACTCGTCGACGACATGGGCCTGCACCAGGTCAGCTACGCCATCGGCTGGACGGCGTGGCTCGACATCGCTCCCGACGGGGTCAGCAAGGCGACCGCGCTCGAGCGCGTGCGCGGCTGGCTCGACCTGCCGCTTCATCGGGTGATCGCCGTCGGCGACGGCCGCAACGACATCGAGATGTTCACGTGGGCGGGCGCCGCCGGGCGATCCGTCGCCATGGGGCAGGCACCCGACGAGGTGCGGGCGGCCGCCGACGAGGTCACCGCCGACATCCATCACGCGGGGCTCGCCTCGGTGCTCGATTCGCTGCCCTGACCCGCATCCGGCGGTCGCTCAGGTGCGCCGGATAGAATCGGCGCAACGGGAGGGGGCACCGTGACGACGTCGCGCATGCGCGAGACCGCGGCCGAACCTGCCGTTCCGGCGCGGCACGCGCGGATGCCGCGGCACGGCACCTGGGTCACCTACGCGAAGATCGCGGCATCCGTCGTCGGTGTGCTGGCCGTGAGCGCCACCGCCGTCGCGTCCTATGCGGCGATCGACCTGCTCAACTCGGTGAAGCCCCCCGTCGAACTCGAGAGCGAGAAGATGCTCGAGGGCGTGCCCGACATCGGCGCCATGGAGGGCGGCCTCAACTTCGTGCTCGTCGGCAGCGACAAGCGCCCCGACGACGGCGCATTCGGCGACCCCGAGGTGGACTCGGCAGTGCTGAACGACGTCACGATGCTGCTGCACATCTCGCAGGACCACTCGCACGTCGAGGTCGTGAGCTTTCCGCGCGACATGCTCGTGAACGTGCCCGCATGTCCGGATCCCCAGGATCCGGCCACGCTCCTGCCCGAACTGTACGAGGCGAAGCTCAACGAGGTGCTGGCGTGGGGCGGGCTCGGCTGCGTCGCGTCGACCATCGAGCAGCTCACCGGCGTGCAGATCCCGGTCGGCGGCATCGTCGAGTTCTACGGCGTCGCCGCGCTGTCGTCGGCCGTCGGCGGCGTGGAGGTCTGTGTCGCCGAGCCGATCAGCGACGACTACACGGGCGTGCAGCTCGCGGCCGGGACGCATACCCTTTCCGGCATGGACGCGCTCCAATTCCTGCGTGTGCGCCATGGCGTGGGCGATGGCAGCGACCTCGGTCGCATCTCGAACCAGCAGACGTTCCTCGCGTCGCTGATGCGGACGCTGCAGAGCTCGGGGACGCTCAGCGATCCGGCGAAGCTGTATTCGATCGCGAAGGCCGTGCTCTCGAACATGACTCTGTCGACCGCCCTGCAGAACCCGGTGCAGCTCGTGTCGATCGCGAGAACCCTGCAGGACGTCGATCTCTCGAAGATCGCGTTCGTGCAGTATCCGACCGCGTACACCTGGGACTCCTCCGCGGTGATCCCCACGGAGTCGGCGGCCGTGCTCAACGCGGCGCTGCAGGCCGACCGGCCAGTGGCGCTCGACCCCGATGCGACCTCCAACGCGGAGTTCGGCACCGTCACCGAGCCGAACGCGCAGCCGGTGGAGCCGGCGCCGACGCCTGGTGACGCCTCCGCGCCCCCCGGCGACGCTTCCGCCACCCCCGGTCCGACGAGCCCGCCCGCCGAGGTGCTGCCCGGCGACGTCACCGGACTGACTGCCGCCGAGGTGCGCTGCTCGACCGCGAACGAGGGCTGACGGCCTCAGCACCCTCCCAGCCAGGGCTGGAAGGCTCCCGTTGAAATGCGCTTCGGCTAGAATCGGGGCCTGCCGCACGTCGCCGTCCCTCGTGGGGCTCGATGTGCCGCAGAGGAGGGCTGTCCGAGCGGCCGATGGAGCTGGTCTTGAAAACCAGTGGGCAGCAATGCCTCGTGGGTTCGAATCCCACGCCCTCCGCGCAGGAATGAACGAATCGGCTCGAGGCACGACGGAATGACAGGAGAGGAACCCGGTTGAACCAGGATCTGCCCCAGACCTCACGCCGCTCCGCGAAAGCTCCCTCCGTCGCACGTCATGGTCGCCTGAAGCGCCACGGCACCTGGCAGACCCTCGCGAAGATCGTGGGTTCCGTCGTCGCCGTGACGCTGGTCTCGGGTTCCGCGGTCGCCGCGTACGCGGCGCTCGATCTGGCGGCCACCGCGAAGCCCACCGTGACGTTGGGCAACGAGGCGGCGCTCGAGGGCGTGCCCGACGTCGGCGCGATCGAGGGTGGTCTCAACCTGCTCATCATCGGCAGCGACAGCCGCGAGGGCCAGGGCGACGGCTTCGGTGACCCCGAAGAAGAGCAGGGCGTGCTCAACGACGTCAACCTCCTCCTCCACATCTCCGAGGACCACAGCCACGCGTCCGTCGTGAGCTTCCCGCGCGACATGCTCGTCGATGTGCCAGGGGGCTGCACCGATCCCGAGTCCGGCGAGGAGCTCTGGGAGCAGTACGACGTGAAGATCAACTCGATACTCGAGTACGGGGGCATGCCCTGCGTCGTGAAGACCGTCGAGGAGCTGACCGGCGTGCCCATTCTCTTCGCGGGAATCGTGCAGTTCCTGGGCGCCGCAGCGATCTCCGAGGCCGTCGGCGGTGTCGACGTCTGTGTCGCCGAGCCCATCGAGGACACCCACACCGACCTGTTCCTCCCGGCCGGCATGCATGAACTGAAGGGTGTGCAGGCGCTGCAGTTCCTCCGCACCCGCTACGGCGTCGGCGACGGCAGCGACCTCGGCCGCATCTCCAACCAGCAGGTCTTCATGTCGGCGCTCGCGCGTGAGCTGCAGGCGGAGGGAACGCTGACCGACCCGACGAAGCTCTTCTCCATCGCCAAGGCGGCGCTCCAGAACATGCAGCTCTCTGACAGCCTCATGGATCCGACGCGAATGATCTCCATCGCCAAGGCGGTGAAGGACACCGACCTCGCCAAGATCGCGTTCATCCAGTACCCGACGGGGTACACCGAGGACGGCGGTGCCCTGATTCCCGGTGAATCGGCCGAGATCGTGAACCTGGCGCTCCAGAACGACACGCCGGTCATCTTCGACCCGGCCGCCCAGGAAGCCTCCTTTGCGTCGACCGCCGACCCGAACGCGCCGCCGCCCGAGGAGGCGCCCGCCGAGGAGGCGCCCGCCGAGGAGGCTCCCGCCGATCCTGCCGCTCCCGCCCCGACGGCCGAGGCGCTGCCGAGCGACGTGACCGGCCAGACCGCGGCCGACGTGCGGTGCTCGGCCGGTCGCACGCTCGACGATCAGTAGCGGCATCCGCCCGATGTCGACTCGAATCGCTTCGGCGCCGACTGCGGGTTATGATGGCAATCGCGTGCGCGCAAGCGTCGCGCGAGGAGACGTCGCATAGTCCGGTCGAGTGCACCACCCTGCTAAGGTGGAGTCCCCGTAAGGGGACCGCGGGTTCAAATCCCGCCGTCTCCGCTCCCTTTCGCTCCCGCGATCATCCCCGTCGTGCGAACGTGATGTGCGTGACGCCGCTCGGCGACGACACCTGTTCGACGTCGTATCCGCTCTCGAGACCTTCGAGTCCGTCCCAGAGGCGGACGCCCCGACCCAGCACGATCGGAACCTGCACGACGTGCAGCACATCCACGAGCCCGGCCGCGAGGAACTCGCGGATCATCGTGGCGCCGCCGCCGAGACGGATGTCACGGTCGCCCGCAGCCTCGCGCGCCTGCGCGAGGGCATCCTGCGGGGACGCGTCGATGAAGTGGAAGACCGTGCCGCCATCCATCTCGATCGACGGCCGCGGGTGGTGGGTCAGCACGAACACCGGCGTGTGCAACGGCGGGTTCTCGCCCCACCACCCGCGCCACTCCTCGTCGCTGCCGAGGTCGGTCCACGGGCCGGTCTGCGGGCCGAACTTGCCGCGGCCCATGATCTCGGCCCCGATGCCCAGGCTGTCATGCCGTTCGGCGAACGCGTTGTCGACACCGTCGGATCCACCGGGCTCGCCCAGCATCTCGTGGCCGAAGCGCGTCGCGAACATCCACTCGTGCAGCCGTTCGCCGGCATGCCCGAATGGGGCGTCGAGGCTGAGCCCCTCGCCGGTGGCGAATCCGTCGAGGGAGATGGAGAAATTCTGAACTCGGACGAGTGACATCCTTCTGGCCTCCAAAGTGATTGCTGATCGAAAGCACCTCGCACACTAATCGAGCCGATTGCGAACCGCAACCACTACCATGGATCCCATGGAAGTCGCCCCGCGTTCCGGCTGCGCGATCAACGCCGCCGTCGAGGTGCTCGGCGACCCCTGGACGATGCTGGTGCTCCGCGACATCATGTTCGGCAACCGCCGGCATTTCCGTGAGCTCGTGGCCGGGTCGGAAGAGGGCATCGCGACGAACATCCTCGCCAGCCGGCTGAAGCGACTCGTCGAGGGCGGGTTGCTCACCCGCGACGACGCACGCCGCGGCCAGCGGGCGATGTACTCGCTCACCGAGGCGGGCATCCAAGTGCTGCCGATCATGGCCGCGCTGGGCACGTGGGGCCTCGCGCACCGCGACGGCGAGCAGCGCCTGCGCGTGCGTGCCGAACTGCTGCGCGACGGCGGCCCCGAACTCGTCGACGCCATGATGGACGAGCTCCGCGAACTGCACCTCGGCATCCCGCGTCCCGACGCGAACGCCCCGAGGCCGAGTGAGCAGCTCGCGGCGGCCTACGAGGCCGCGATGCGCGACGCAGGCCGCGACTCGGCGTGAGGGTCGCGGTCGTATGGCCGATCACACCTCGACCCAGTGACGCAGTTTCTCGGGGCGCAATCGGATCCACACCATGGTGATCAGACCCCGGGTGAAGTCGATGGTCATGGCCGCGATCGGTTCGTCGTGCCGGTTGAGGATGAGCCCGGCCTGCGCGTTGACGGAACGTTCGTCGATGACGAGGCCGGGCTTGGGCGCCATTCCGTGCAAGAGCAGGACGAGTGTGTCGTGGACGCCGCGCACCACCCTGATCGCGGGGTGTTCGCGATCGCCGGCGTCGACGACGACGGCGACACCGGGGTCCAGGAGCGACGCAAGGCGCGCCGTGTCGCCGTGCTCGGCGGCTTCGCGGAACTCGTGCACGGCACGGTGATGCAATGGCCGGGCGATTCTCATGGTCTCCCCTTCCGGCCCGGCGATGCAGTGACCGCGGAACCTACACATGAAGACAATCCGCACGGCCGTTCTGTGACGCTGCGACGCGGGTCGGGGCGTTCCCAGCCTGTCAATCCCGAGACACCCGTCCCCCCGCGCGCTAGCGTCGAACTGCAGACCGACGCCCGCGTCGGCCGGGAGGGGTCAGGATGTCTCGCAACGTCCGCGCCATGGCGTGCTCGCCCGAGGCGGTGTTCGAGGTGCTCGCCGACGGCTGGTTGTATCCGAGTTGGGTGGTCGGCGCGTCGCGGATGCGCGACGTCGACGCCGCGTGGCCGTCGACGGGCAGCGAACTCCACCATTCGGTCGGCGCGTGGCCGGTGCTGATCGACGACGACACCGTGAGCGTGGAGTGGGCGCCGCCGCACCGCGCGGTGATGCGCGCGAAGGGATGGCCGATCGGGGAGGCGCGCGTCACGATCGAGGTGCGGCCGCACGGTGACGGATGCCTCGTCCGCATGAGCGAGGACGCCGTGGAAGGGCCGGCCGAGCTGATCCCGCGGTTCCTCATCGAGCCGGTGCTGTACTTCCGCAACCGGGAGACGCTGCACCGACTGGCATACCTGGCCGAGGGACGCGAGCAGAACCGCGAGCGCTGAGTCGCGGCATCCGCTCGGCTGCTACTCCGTCTCGGCGGGCACGCGAACGGCGAGACCGCCGGCCTCGATCCACGTGCGGAACGCCTGCGTTCGGCCGAAGCCGTCGCCGTCGAGCTCGAGTTCCTCGGGATGGCTCAGCACCACGTCGAGCCGGCGACCCTTGATGTAGCGCAGGGCGTCGACATCGGGGCTGACCAGCTTGCGGCCGACCCTGCTTCGACGCAGCACGCCGTTCTCCCAGACGACCTTGACGAAGATCTGCAGCCAGCCCCATGCGCTCTCGGGTCGCAGGAACACCGCCTCGAACCGGCCGTCGTCGATCGCCGCCTCGGGCAGGAGGAGGATGTTGGCGGGCAGCGATCCGCAGTTGCCGATGATGAGCGTGTGCGCCGAGACGGAGCGGGTGCCGTGCCGGTCGAGTCGGTATCGCATGCGCAGCCGGTTCTTGTCCCTGAGCGCCTTGCGCATGGCGTCGACGTAGGCGAGCCAGCCGACCTTGGCCTTCAGCTCCTCGTCGGTGTGCGACAGCATCTTGGCGTCGAGTCCGAGCCCCGCCATGACGAGGAAGGCCTGTCGTTCGACCCTGCCGGCGTCGCGGCGGATGTCGACCCACGCGAGGTCGATCCGCCGGTCGACCCCCGTGAAGGCGACGCGGATCGAGTTGGCGAGATCGTCGAGCGTGAGGTCGAGATTCCGAGCGAGCAGGTTGCCGGTTCCCGAGGGCAGCAGGGCGAGCGAGGCCGCCGAGCCGGCGAGCACTTGGGCCACCGCGCGCACGGTGCCATCGCCGCCCGCGGCGATGACGAGGTCGGCGCCCTCCTCCAGGGCACGGTGGGCCTGGCCGGTTCCGGGATCCTCCTCGGTCGTCTCGAACCACCGGGTCTCCGCCCAGCTCTCGGCTCCGGGCTCCGCGGCGACGGCGGCGCGGATCTCGTCGACATCGACCTTGACCGGGTTGTAGATCACCGCGGCGCGACGCTTCGCGGTGTCCGACCCGCTCAGCGGTCCATCTCCCCGGGCGTGACGTCGACGTCGCCGGGCGTGACGTCGACGGGCTTCGACTCGAGGTTCGGTCGCGCGCCGGTCTCGTCTTGCGTGCTCATGCTGCCGAGCCTAGGTTCGTCCCGGCATGATTGCAGCCCCTTGACGTGCCCGCTCGCGTTGTGCGTGACGCCGTTCGGCGCCTCATCGTTCGCGCGTCGCCGTCCGGTGAAGACGCGCACACGCAGGGTGGCAGGATCTTGGCGATCGTTGTCGGTGGGTGCCCGATAGGCTGGGAAAAACACCAGATCACCGGGAGTATATGCAAATGCAACGAATCAAGATGTCTGCCGCGCTCGTCTTCGCGGGCGCCCTGCTGTTGTCGGGTTGCGCCGCCGGCGGCGGGAGCGGTGACGCGTCGGGCGACGCATGCGAGACGATCCGCGCCGAGGTGCGCGACATCTCGAACGGCGCGCAGAACGCGCTCGCGGCAGGCGGGGACCCGAGCGAGGTCCAGTCCGCGCTCGAGGGGTACAGCGAGCGTGCCGATGCGCTCGGCGAGGAGGCCGACGACGACGTCGCCGGCGCACTCGACGCGCTCGTCGGTGCTCTCGACGAGGCCGCCGGCTTCGCCGAGACGCTGCCGACCGATCCCGAGGCCGAGGTCGACGGCGAGGCCGTCGCCGAGCACCAGACGGCGATCCAGGAGGCCGCGACCGAGGTCGCCAGCGCGTGCGCGGCTGACACCGAGAACTGAGCTCTCTCCCACGCAGTGCGGCGCGCGGCATCCGATCGACGGATGCCGCGCGCCGTCGTCAGGAGGCGGCCTTCTTCTTCGCGGGTGCCTTCTTCTTCCCGCCGTCGCCGCCCGACGTCTTCGCGCCGCCGGACGCCTTCGAGCCCGACGAGCGTCCCTTCGACCCGGACGCCGACGTTCCGGCCTTCGCGGCATCCTTCGATCCGGTGCCGCCCTCGCGCTTCGCGGCGATCGACTGGCGCAGCGCCTCCATCAGGTCGATGACCTCACCGCCCTCCTCCTCGGGCTGTTCGCCGAACGTCGCCGCCGTGTCGAGCGCCTCGCCCTGCTCGAGCTTGGCCGTGATGAGCGTTCGCAGCTCCTGCTGGTATTCGTCGACGAACTGCTCGGGCTCGAAGTCGGAGACGAGGCTCTCGACCAACTGCTTCGACAGATCCAGTTCCTTCGACGAGATCTTCACGGGCTCGTCGAGCGACGGGAAGTCGGCGGCCCGCACCTCATCGCTCCAGAGCAGGGTCTGAACCATCAGCACGTCGCCGTGCACCCGCAGCGCAGCGAGATGCGTCTTCTGCCTGAGGGACATCCTCACGATGGCCGTGCGGTCGGTCGACTCGAGTGTGCGTCGTAGCAGCACGTACGCCTTCGGCGCGGAGTCGGGTTCGAGGTAGTAGCTGCGGTCGTACATGATCGGGTCGATCTGGTCGGTCGGCACGAACTCGACGACCTCGATCTCGCGACTGCGCTCGGCCGGCAGCGCCTTGAGGTCCTCGTCGGTGATGATGACGGTGCGCTCGCCGTCGTCGTAGGCCTTGTCGATGTTCTTGTAGTCGACGACCTTGCCGCAGACCTCGCACCGGCGTTGGTAGCGGATGCGCCCGCCATCCTCGTCGTGCACCTGATGCAGTGACACGTCGTGACTCTCGGTCGCGCTGTACAACTTGACGGGCACATTGACGAGGCCGAATGTGACCGCCCCTTTCCAGACGGCTCGCATGCCTCCAGTAGACACCCCGGCCCCGGTCCCGGCCAACCCCCTTGATTCCCTGCCCACGCGGGGCCGACTGTTAACGTTCGCCGCCGAGAGATACCGGTAGCGCCGCCGGATCCGACCCGATCGTTAACATTCGGCGATGGAAAGGGGAAGGATTGGGACATGGCCGACACGCGCCAGCTCGTCGAGGTCGATGGCCGGAGGCTCCGGCTGACGAACCTCGACAAGGTCATGTATCCCGAGACGGGCATGACCAAGGGCGAGGTGATCTCCTACTACGCGGAGGTCGCCAAAGTCATGGTGCCGCTCGTCGCGGGCCGGCCCATCACGCGCAAGCGATGGGTCCAGGGCGTCGGAACGGCGGATGCCCCTGAGTCGGCGTTCTTCGAGAAGAACCTCGAGCACGCGCCCGAATGGGTGCGCCGCGGCGTCATCCACCACTCCGACGGACCCAAGACGTACCCGATAGCGGGGGACCGGGCGACGCTCGTGTGGCTCGCGCAGCAGGCCGCGCTGGAACTGCACGTGCCGCAGTGGCGTTTCGATCCGCAGGGGAACCCCGCCAACCCCGACCGGATCGTGTTCGACCTCGACCCCGGACCCGGCATGGGGCTTCGCGAGTGCGCCGAGGCCGCGCGCCTCGTGCGTGCGCTGCTCGCGGGGATGGGCCTCGAGGCGTTCCCGGTGACGAGCGGCAGCAAGGGCCTCCAGCTCTATGCCGCGCTCGACGGGCGGCAGACGTCGGATCAGATCTCGACCGTCGCCCGCGAGCTCGCGCGGGCGCTCGAGGCCGACCATCCCGAGCTCATCGTGTCGAACATGCGCAAGACCTTGCGCGAGGGTCGCGTGCTCATCGACTGGAGCCAGAACAACGGCAAGAAGACCACGATCGCGCCGTACTCGCTGCGCGGACGACCGCGTCCCACGGTGGCCGCGCCGCGCACGTGGGCGGAACTCGACGACCCGGACCTGCGTCACCTGGAGGCGCAGGAGGTGCTCGAGCGCGTGGCATCCGGCGATGATCCCCTCGCCGCACTGACGGCCGCCGCCCACGGCGGACCGCTCGCGACGTACCTCGCCATGCGCAAGACCGGCGTCACACCCGAGCCCATGCCCGAGTCGAGCTGGGGCGGCTCGGGCGGCGGCGAGCCGACGTTCGTGATCCAGGAGCACCACGCCCGTCGCCTGCACTACGACTTCCGGCTCGAGCGGGACGGCGTGCTGAAGAGCTGGGCGGTGCCGAAGGGCGTTCCGGATGACGCGGGCACGAACCATCTCGCGGTGCAGACCGAGGACCACCCCATGGAGTACGGCTCGTTCGAGGGCACCATTCCGGCAGGCGAGTACGGCGCGGGCTCCGTCACGATCTGGGACGCCGGCACCTACCAGACCGAGAAGTGGCGCGACGACGAGATCATCGTCGACCTCGACGGCCGGCCGGGCGGTCCGCTAGGGAAGGTGCGGCTCGCGCTCATCCGCACCGACGGCGAGGGGGAGAAGAGCTCTTGGCTCCTGCACCGCATGAAAGACCAGCACCCGCCGGAGCCGCGGGTCGGGGAGCGCCCGGCGGAGGCGGCGGTTCCTCGACCTGCGGTGTCGGTCACCGAGCGGCCGATGCTCGCGACGGCGGGCACGCTCGCCCTGCTGACGGGCGAGGACTGGGCGCTCGAGTGGAAGTGGGACGGCATCCGGGTCCTCGCGCGCGTGCAGGGCGACGGCCTCCGCCTGCTCAGCAGGAACGGCAACGACGTCACCGCCCGCTATCCCGAGCTCGCGGCGCTGCCGAAGGTGCTCGCCGAGGACGCGCTGGTCGACGGCGAGATCGTCGCGCTCGACGCCGACGGGCGACCGAGCTTCGAGCGCCTCCAGCGGCGGATGAACCTCACGCGCGCTCGCGAGATCGAACGCGTCGCGGCATCCGTGCCCGTGCGCCTGCTGCTCTTCGACGTGCTCGAGATCGGCGGCGAGTCCGTGGTGGACGAGCCCTACCACGAGCGCCGCGACCGGCTCCGTCGTCTCGTGCGCCCGCGTCGCGGGGTGCCCATCGAGATGCCGGCCGAAGCATCCGGGCCGCCGGAGGAGGCGCTGGAGGAGAGCCGTCGCCTGGGGCTCGAGGGCATCGTGGCGAAGCGTCCCGACTCGAAGTACCGTCCGGGCACACGGTCGGCGGACTGGGTGAAGCTGAAGGTCACCACGACGCAGGAGGTCGTCATCGGCGGATACCGCAAGGGCACCGGCACGCGTACGGGCCGCATCCGCTCGCTGCTCGTCGGCATTCCCGGCGAGCACGGGCTCGAATACGCCGGCCGTGTCGGCAGCGGACTCCGCGAGGTGCAGGCAGAGCGGCTGCTGACCGAGCTCGACGCACGCCGCCAGGAGACGTCGCCGTTCGTGGGGGTGCCGGCGGCGGATGTCGCGGACGCCGTCTGGGTGCGGCCCGAGCTCGTCGGCGAGATCGAGTTCGGCGAGTGGACCCGCACCGGGGTGGCACGCCACCCGCGGTGGCGCGGACTCCGGCCCGACAAGTCGCCGAACGAGGTCATTCTCGGACAGTGAGAACCCGCGCGGCGCGCCACCTGCCCGCGAGGTACTCTGAGTCGTGGGCACTCTCTATTACGGCGAATCCGGCACGCCGATCGGCATCGACGATCGCGCGCTCGCGCACCTCAAGGTCGCCATCACCACCAAGCTCCGTCGCGGCGAGAGTTTCACCCTGTCGTGGCAGCACCCCGACGACCAGCCTCGTGGCCGCAGCACGCTGTGGCTGCATCCGTCGATCGCACTCCGCTTCGTCTTCGACGACCCTGAG
Source organism: Agromyces sp. H66 (assembly GCF_004959775.1). Lineage (GTDB taxonomy): Bacteria > Actinomycetota > Actinomycetes > Actinomycetales > Microbacteriaceae > Agromyces. The sequence continues at coordinate 104,074 of NZ_SJZG01000005.1, read as the reverse complement.
ACGCCCGAACTCAGCCGCGACTGGGTCGAAGCCCTCATGCGCTCCGCGAACAGCACCGGCGGCATCATGCTCGTCGAGAAAGACATCGACACGGACCACCTGGCGGCCAAACAGCCCGAACCCGTCGGCTGACGGCTCGTCAGCCCGGCTCCTCGTCTTCGACCAGCAGGGCGAGGAGCGCGCGTTCGCGGTCGCCGCGACGGGCGATGACCCGGCCGCGCTCGTACTCGGCGAGCACGCGCGGATCGACGTAACTCGCCTTGGCGATGGCGGGCGTATTGCCGAGCACCGTGCTCGCGTGCTCGATCGCCTCCCGGATGGCGCGTCCGCGCGCCCTGGCCGACGCCTCGGCGCCGAGCTCGGCGAGCCGGTCGGCCGCGGCGATCGTGCCGCGCAGCGTGCGGAAGTCCTTGGCCGTGAACTCGCCGCCGGTCCGGGCACGGATGTCCTCGTTCACGTCGACGGGGACGGCCGGCCGCATGCGGCGCCCCTCCGACCAGGCGTAGAGCCGGGCCGCCGCCGACCGTTCCGCGGCACGCTGCACGAACGCGGCGAGCGACGGATCCACGACCCGTACCTGCTGCTTGACCCCGCCCTTCGCGCGGAACCGGAAGCGCACGGTCTCAGCATCGTCGAGGAGGGCGTTGCGCACGAGGAGCGTCGTGAGGCCGCGGCTCCTGAACCCGGCGAGCGATTCCTCGGAGCCGATGCGGATGGCGCCGAGATCGAGCGTCTGGAAGGCCGCGGCGAGCACGCGCTCCCGCGACAGCTCGTCGACCGAGAGGTCTCGTCGCACGCTTCGTCGCGCGAGGGGAAGCGCCTCGGCGAGCGCGGTCATGCGGAGGAACTTCTCGGCGTCCTGCCGTTCCCGCCACACCGGGTGGTAGAGGTACTGTCGGCGGCCGGCCGCGTCGACGCCGACGGCGAGGATGTGCGCGTTCGGGGCATCCGCGATCCACACGTCCTCCCAGGCGGGCGGGACGGCGAGGTCCGCGATGCGCGCGCGTTCGGCGCGGCCGGCCGTCCCGCCATCGCCGTGCACGTACGTGAAGCCGCGCCCGCGCCGCACCCGGGTGAACCCGGGCGAGACGTAGGGTTCGACCCGTTTGAGGCGGGGCATCCGCGGCTCAGTGCTTGCGCAGTGCGGAGATGAGCTCGGACTTGCGCTTGCCGCTGTACCCGGTGATGCCGAGTTCCTTCGCGCGCTTCTTCAGTTCGTCGACCGTCCAGTCCTCGTAGTCGCCGGACCTGCCGCCCTTGCGGCCGACGCTGCTGCGGCCGCGGTTCGCCGCCGCGTTCGAGATGCGCGCCGCCTTCTCCTTGGAGGCGCCGTCCTTGCGCAGCTCCTCGTAGAGCTCGGGGTCCTTCAGCGACGAGTTCCTGCGTCCGGGCATGTCGTGCTCCTCTCCTCCTGTGCGCTTCCCGATTCGATGTCGCCTTCGCTTTCGCCTCCGCCTCGACCGCTTCGCGGTCGCTCGTCGCGTCGCGTCACAGTCCGCGGCCGCCGGTGACCGGGACGACCGCGCCCGACACGTACGACGCGTCGTCGCATGCGAGGTACACGTAGGCGCCCGCGAGCTCGGCCGGCTGGCCGGCGCGACCGAGCGGGGTGTTGCGGCCGAAGTCCGGCAGCTTGTCCGGCCATCCCGTCGAGGGGATCAACGGGGTCCAGATGGGTCCCGGTGCGACGGCGTTCACCCGGATGCCGCGTGGCCCGAGCTCCTCGGCGAGCGCCTTCGTGAAGGCGACGAGCGCCGCCTTCGTCATGGCGTAGTCGACGAGCGCCGACGACGGGTCGAAACCCTGGATCGACGTGGTGGTGATGATGCTCGATCCCGCGTCCATGAGCGGGACGGCCGCACGGGCCAGGAACACGGGCGCGAAGAGGTTCACGCGCACGACCGCCTCGAAGTCGGCGGTGGGGATCTCGTCGATGCCGCCTCGGTTGCGCTGGTGCGCCGCGTTGAGCACCAGCAGGTCGATCCCGCCGAACGCCTGGTCGGTGTACTCGACGAGCTCCTTGCAGTGTTCCTCGCTGCGCAGGTCGCCCGGCAGCAGCAGCGGATCGCTGCCGGCATCCGCGATCCAGTTCGCCGTCTCCTCGGCGTCGACCTGCTCGCTCGGCAGGTAGGCGATCGCCACCTTCGCGCCCTCCCGCGCGTAGGCGATCGCGACGGCACGCCCGATGCCCGAATCGCCGCCGGTGATGAGGGCACGCCGACCGTCGAGCCGTCCGTTGCCGCGGTAGCTGTATTCGCCGTGGTCGGGCTGCGGAGCCATGCGGTCGGTGAGCCCGGGAGGTGCCTGCTCCTGGCGGGGGAACGGATCCGTCGTGTGCTTGGTGGTCGGATCGGTCAGCTGTTCACTGGTCATCTGGAACTCCAACGGTCCCGAGCCACGCTACGCGCGCGCATCGGGCCCTGCAGGGGGTTGACAGGTCCCTCAGACGGACCATGTGCCGACGGGCGCCGTCGTGCGCGGGGTACCACGCCCCGTGAATGGGGGTCAACCCCTCGCCGCCCGCGAGCCGGCGCCCGTACGGTCGGACACACGAGACGTACCCTCGTCTCCAGGTCCCGCCCGCTCGACGGGAGGGGTCGCCGTCCGCCTCGTCACCACGGGTGCGGATCACATGAAGGAGAGATCATGAACATCCTCGTCGCCATCATCGCCATCGCCGCCATCATCCTGCTCATCACGGGCGGCGTCGTCCCCACGCTGAACTTCCTGCTGTGGGTGGGCCTCGCGCTCCTGGTGATCGCGGTCATCGTGTTCCTCGTGCGGTACATCGGCGGGAACCGGACGGTGTGATCCTCGGCGCAAGTGCTTCAAGGAGCGGGCGGTCTTCGGGCCGCCCGCTCGTGCGTGCGGGGCGGCCGAACGTCCTGTCCCGCACGAACGCGGGGGCGTATGCTCGATCCGTGGGCACGCTATATTACGGGGACTCCGGCACGCCGATCGGCATCGAAGATCGGGCGCTCGCGCATCTGAAGATCGCGATCACCACCAAGCTTCGCCGCGGCGAGAGCTTCACGCTCTCGTGGCAGCACACCGACGACCAGCCACGTGGCCGCAGCACGCTGTGGCTGCATCCGTCGATCCCGCTGCGGTTCGTGTTCGACGAACCCGAGGCGCCCGAACTCAGCCGCAACTGGATCGAGGAGCTGATGAAGTCGGCCAACAGCACCGGCGGCGTGCAGCTCGTGCCCGAGCACCTCGACACCGATCCGATCGCGACCACGCCCGACCAGCCGGTGCAGGTCGGCGTCGACGTCCAAGAGGTCAGCAGCGCGGCCGACGAAGGCGGCGGCAAGAAGCACTCGGCCGGCAGCAAGAAGAACGAGACGCAGACCGCGTAGGCCTGCGTCTCGTCCGACTCCGTCGACGGACGCTCCCGGGCGCCCGGTCCGTCAGAGGTTCAGGTCGGGGTCGGTCCCGAGCGTGCCGGTCGTGCCGCCGGGGTGGGTCGTGCCCGGTGTCGGGCGGGCCTCGCCGCCGTGCACCTCGCCTCGCCACGCACCCGTCGGCGTGCCGCGGTCTTCCACGAACTCCTTGAATCGCTTGAGGTCGCTCTTGACCTGCAGGTCGTCCAGCTGGAGTGCGGCACCCGCCTGCTCGACGAAGCCCTCGGGCTCCCATTCGATCTCGAGGTCGACCTGCGTCTCGTCGGCGCCCTTGGGGGTGAACTCGACGCGTCCGCGGTGCATGACCTCGCCGCCGAGGCTCCGCCACGCGACGTGGTCGTCGGGTACCTGGTCGCCGATCTCGGCGTCGAACTCGCGCTTCACGCCGCCGATCGACACGACCCAGTGGGTCAGCGAGTCATCGATCTGCTTCACGGAGTCGACGCCACCGAGGAACTCGGGGAACGACTCGAACTGGGTCCACTGGTCGTACGCGACGCGCACGGGGACATCGACGTCGATCGACGCGTTCAGGGTCGTGCTCATGATGATCCTCCGTTCCGGACACCACGTCGGCGTCCGGCAGCCACCGTAGGCAGACGCCCGTCGGGATGGCGAGGGGGTTGCCGCGTCGAGAGGCGGCTGCTAGACGAGAGGTGGGCAATCGAAGGGGGAGACGATGGGCAACGGCGGCAGCGAGCGGGTGTCGGTCGAACGGTGGTGGCCCCATCTGTCGATCGACTCGAAGCACCGGCTCCTCGAGGACCTCGGGGCCCCGATCGACGACCGGACCGCGACGGAGATCGAGTCGATCACCGGCGCCGACGCACCGGAGCGGCTGTCGGCGGACGAGCAGCAGTTCGTGCGGACGCAGATCGAACCGGTCGACTGAGGCTCACTCGTCGATCGGGTCGTCCTCGTCGGGCTCGGGCACGAACTGGAGGCCGGCCGTGCTGTTCGCGGAGAGCAGGAGCTGTTCGATCCACCGCCGATTGAGCTTCGCAGGGCGGTTGCCGCTGAACACGAACTGCAGGGGGATCGACTCGTGCAACCAGATCGTCGTGCGACCGCTGCCGTTCTCGACACCGTGCTCCCAGGTCATGGAGAAGCTCTCGGACCGGCGGAGCTTGTTGAGGACCGCCACCCTCAGGTGTGCGAGCGTGCGGTCGTCGATCTCGAGCTCGCGGGTCGAGGAGTTGTAGATGAACTTGCCCATGGCGAGACTCTAGCCGCCGCGTATCCGTCGTCGATACGCCCTTGCGCTGTGGTGGTCGGTCGTGTCAGATGACGTGGCCGTCGGGGTCGAGGGGGTCGGACGTCTCGCGGCTCGGGGCGTGTCGGTCGAGGGGATCGACGGACCGGGCGCCCGCGTCGGGGTCGGAGAGCACGGTGCCCTCGTATCCCACCGGTGGCGGCACGTCGCGCGCGATGTGGCGCGCGTCCGTCTCAGCAATGATGGCGTCGGGTTCGCCGTCCGTCGTCGGCCCTGGCGAACCGATCGACTTCTCCATGGTGGTACTCCTTCCAATGCACGGATGCCACGAAGCATCCGCTGCTCTCAAGCTACGCCGCCGAGCGCACCGCGGACAGGCCCTTGACTCGCGGGTCGTGAGGAATCGGATGCCGCCGGCCCGCGTAGGCTGGCCCGCGTGGGACATCCGCAGGTCGTCGATCCGCGGCATCCGCTCATCGAGAGGGTGCGGCGGATCTGCTTCGAGTTGCCCGAGGTCGTCGAAGTCGAGGCGTGGGGCCGGCCGACCTTCCGGGCGGCGAAGCCCATCTTCGTGCATGTCGCCGCCACCGCCGACAACCCGTTCTCGATCGTCGTCAAGACCGACCCGCAGGAGCACCTCGCCCTGCTCGAGGACGGCCGGTTCTACGGGGTGCCCTACTACGACCGAGCCCGGTGGGTGGGCACCGACCTCGACACCCCGCGCACCGATTGGGAGTTCCTCGCCGAGCTCATCGAGACGTCGTACCGGCAGGTCGCGAATCGCCGCCAACTCGTCGCGCTCGACGCGCTGAGACCGGAGCACGCGGGCTGAGCGCGCGGCCCTCTCCGAACGCTCCCCGATTGGCGCGCGGCTCCCGTCTGGGATAGAGTGTCGGGGTTGCCGGTTGTGCATGCAAGTGCCCGGCGACAACCCATGCGCCCGTAGCTCAACGGATAGAGCATCTGACTACGGATCAGAAGGTTGGGGGTTCGAATCCCTCCGGGCGCACACTGGTTGAGACAGTACGAAGCGGCTCGCGAACGCGAGCCGCTTCCGTCGTTTCGGGAGAGCGGCGCTCCGCGGACGAGGGCGGACGTGGGCAGGGCTCCGCACGGGCGAACGCCGGAATCGGGGGACGGCCGCCCGCGGCATCCGGATGTTCGCTGGGAATCCGCCGAGTATCGGCGAGCCTACTCGAATGCGACCATGGTGAATGGCTATCGGCCCGGATATGCTCGGCACACGTCTGATTCCCGTGATCGAGAGTTCGGATATGAGGGGTGCGCGGGCCGGGGGTGACCCGGCATCGTCAAGAGGGATGGGCCGTCGGCGAGGGCGCGCGGCCGGATCCCGGAAGGCCGGTGGTGGGGGACACGATCGGCAGGTCGTCATACCCGCGATGTGGGGCGGCCGTCTCATCCGCCGCACGTACGCACTGCTCATCGCCGTCGCGATCACGATCGTCATGTTCCACGAGTTCACGTCGCAGTTCGGTGCCGGGTATCGCGGTTCGCGGGTGCCGCTCGCAGTGCACGGCGACGACGTCGTCTGGGCGTTGCCGGCCATCGCGATGGGGGCTGCCGTCGGCGCAGGACTCGTCGTGGCCTCGGGTTCGCGTGCCGGCGTGTCGGTGCTCGAGCGCCTGCACCTGCCCGGACTCGGCCGGGATTGGCGAGCGCGCTCGATCGGGCTGGTGTGGGGTGCGATCGGTGTGCTCGCGGTCCACTTCACGGGTGCGGCATTCGAGGGGGTTCCGGGCGGGCCCTCGACCGTGGCGGTGGTGATGGGCGCGGCACTGGGCTTCGGCACCTACCGCCTGCATCGGCACGCCATCGAGCACGAGGCGTACCGCACCTTCAACCTCGTGGCGATGCTGCTCGCGGCCGGCAGCCTCGCCAGCATGAGTATCACGCCAACCGGCGAGTGGTGGACTCGCAACTTCAGCACGCTGGGCACCTCCGACGACATCGCGGCCGCGTGCTTCAACATCGCCGTCATCGTCTCCGGGGCCGGCATGGCGGGCATGGCGGCCAGCCTCACGCGGGCACTGCGGGCGCCGCGGTTCGGCCTACGCCGGGGCGGCCTCCTGGCGATGCGGGCGCTCATCGTGGTCATCGGCGTGAGCCTCATGGGCGTGGGACTCATGCCGATCGACGGGCCGACCGACCTGCACAACGCGGCCGCCCTGTGCGCGGCCGCGGCCTTCGCCGTGCTCAGCGTCGGCGTGCAGTTGTGGGCGCGCTCGCTTCCGCGCGAGCTCGTCGTGGCCTCGTACGCCTCGATCGCGATCGAGGTGACCGCGATGGTCCTCTACGACGTCGTCGGCGTCTTCAACCTCACGGTGTTCGAGGTCGTGGCCTTCGCGCTCGTCTTCGCGTGGCTCATCGCGCTCGTGGCCATCACGCACGCGAACCCCGAGGGTCAGGATGCCACGGGCCGCCGTCACCTCGTTCCCGCTCGTCGCGCGCCGCATCCGGGTGCTGCCCACGATGCCGTGGCCGGTCGCATGCGGCCGACGGCGCGGAGCGGTGGTCCGCCGCGGCGGGCGGTGGTTCGCCCCTCGCGTCCGGCGCATCGGACGGGTGCGCTTCGCGACGTCCAGCGCGCGTTGCGGCGGGGCAGCGACGGAGCGGACGAGCCCCCCGAACCGGAATGCGCGCGGGTGCCGCTATCGTCGTAAGCGGGCGCATCGCTTCATGAGCTGCCCCGGCCGGAGGCATCCGACGACCCGACAGGAGTACTCGTGAGCGTCATCACGATCGATCGCAACGAGGAAGCGAACCGGTACGAGCTGAAGCTCGACGGTGAGCTCGCGGGGTTCGCGGAGTACCGCACCGCCCCGGGGCGTGTCACGTTCCATCACACGCTGGTGTTCCCCGAGCACGAGGGTAAGGGGCTCGGCAGCCGACTCGCGAAGCGCGTGCTCGACGACGCGGTCGAACGTGGCGAGACCATCGTGCCGCGGTGCCCGTTCATCGCCGCCTACCTGCGGCGCCACCCGGGGGTCTACGACGACTCCGTCGCCTGGCCCTGAGTCCCGCGGTCCCGACGCCGCAGCGCACCGAGACGTCTCCTGCCCCTCATTCGGGGCGATGTGCGCGCGGTCCCGGGCGATTACGATTCGAGCAACCCGAGTCGGGCCCGACCCGACGGGTTCGCCGTGCATCGGCGGGCCCTGGTATCGACTCCCGTCGCTTCCTCGGGATGTGCTCGCCGAGCTCAGTTCGGGTCGCTCGGCGGGAGTGGCCTCCTTCGAGGCCGCGGTGGGGTGGGAGGTAGGGTTCCCATCCCACCGTCCCGCTCCAGGACGTCAGGTGTTCTCGGGTGCGCCGGCGCCGGGCACGGCCGAGCCGTCCGCGAGCTCCGCTCCGACCGATCGCCGCAGCTGATCGCAGAGGTGGATGAGCTCGCGCAGCTCCTGCTCGTCGAGCGCGTCGCCGACGTGCCGCGTGATGGCGTCGGTGTGCGTGAAGGCGACGCGGCGGAAGAGCGCGAAGCCCTCTTCGGTGAGCGCCACGATGGTGCCGCGACCGTCAGTCGGGTCGGGAGCCTTCGTCACGAGCCCGCGGGTCGCGAGTCGGTCGACCAGGCGGCTCACGCTCGGCTGCGTGAGGAGCACCGAGCGATTGAGGTCCTTGAGTCGGAGGCGTCGCCGGGGCGCCCGCGAGATGTTGAAGAGCACGTCGTACTCGTTCAACGAGATGATGTCGCTCGGGAACTCGGCTGCCAGTGCGCGAAGGATCGTGACCTGCGCACGGAACAGCGACTCCCATGCGGCGACCGTGAGTGCGCGATCGGCCACTCGTGCTCCCCTCGAGAATCGTTCGCCGGATCAGCGAACGTGATCCAAGGATAGGGAACATCTCCGGGAACGGTTGAGGGCCGGTCGTAGAGGCTGACGACCGGCCCTCTCCCTTGCACCAAGAGTGTCCTGCAATCACATTCCGCACCAACCGCCACAGCAAACAGCCGGTGCACAACCGAATATATAACGGATCGGTAACGGCGTCTAGTTATCGTTCTGTGATTTTTCTGACGAATTTCGGGCGATGGCGAAAACACATGAGAATCCAGATCATGCGCCCGTCGGAGGCGTTGTGGTCGGGATTGTCATGTGTTCTGACGCCCAGGGGTCGAAGGGGCGTCGCCGCCGACTCGGCGACGCGGCCGCATCCGCCGATGCGCCCGCGTCAGTAGAGATCGGGCGACGGCGTCGAGGCCTGGCGGATCGACACGTCGGCGTGCCGGTCGAACCGGTAGCCGACCCCGCGCACGGTGCGCACGATGTCCTGGTAGTGGGCCAGCTTCGAGCGCAGGCGCCGCACGTGCACGTCGATCGTGCGCTCGCTGGGCGCCTCGTCATCGGCGCCCCAGAGGTTCGCGATGAGCTCGTGGCGATCGATCGTGCGCCCCTCGCGCAGCACGAGGTACTGCAGCAGTTCGAACTCCTTGTAGGTGAGCCCGGCGGCCTCGCCGTCGAGCAGCACGCGCTTGCGGGAGATGTCGATGATGACGCCGTTGGGGTGGCGGTCGCTGTCGTCGCGGAGCCCCTGCTCCTCGCGCTGCTTGGCGAGGGCGGCCGGGTCCTGCAGGGCGAGGCGCACCACGTCGACGTCGCGGCCGCCCGCGCCCTCGGGCGCGAGGGCGACGGCGGCGTACGTCTCGGCTGACGGCGCGATCTCGGCGGTGAGGGCACGCAGCGCCTCGACGATGCGGTGCAGCGTGGTGCCGTCATCGGTGGCCTTGGTCTCGTCGATGCCGACGTAGAGCACGAAGCCGCGTGCCTCGGTGCCCTCGGGGACGGCGCGCACCCGGGGTGCGGCGGCACGCGCGGCCTGCTGGGCGGGCGCCGGGCTCGGCTGCGCGGCATCGACCGGCGTGCGCGGCGTGATCGAGATGGGACGGGCCGGTGCGGCGGGCAGCGACGGCGCGGTGCGGACCGCCGCGGTGCGGACGGTGGTGGTGGTGCGAGCGGGTGCGTAAGCGAGGGACATGACGGATTCCTTGTGCGAAAGAAGGTGCGGCGAAGGACCCCGGTGGCGGAGGGGTCGATGCGAATGGCCGTTCGGCCTGGCGAACCCGCGGGTGGTGCGGCAGGTTCAGTGGAGTCCGGGCCGATCAGGATCGGATCGGCGACGGGAACTCGGCGGTCGGGTCGCGTTCAGCGGCACATTCGACAACACATGGGCGCACGCGCCGGCATCATCATGCCGGCAGTCCTCTGAGCCTCGCGGGCGATCAGGGGGCGTGCGGTGTCAGTCATGGGCGTCAGTCAAACCGATGCCCGAGCGTGTGTCAATTCGTGACACCCGCATGACGGTCTATGACGGCGCAGACGGTGCGCCGGAGGTCGCGGCATCCGGGAGGATCAGAGCAGCGGATGCCGCAGCCGCAAGAATCTGCGAGAGTCCGCGCGTCTGCGAAATCTTCCGCGTACCGGTGCGGTGACGGCGTGTTCGCTCACGAAGATCCTTCGGCAGGTGCCCACGGGAGAGGCGTATATCAGACCGTGCCGTAGAGGCGGTCGCCCGCGTCGCCGAGGCCGGGCACGATGTAGCCGTGCTCGTTCAGCCGCTCGTCGACGGCGCCGAGCACGATCGAGACCTCGCGGCCCTTCATCGCCTGTTCGACCGCCTCGAGACCCTCGGGCGCCGCGAGGATGCAGATCGCCGTGACATCCGTCGCGCCACGTGCGAGCAGGAACTCGATGGCCGCCGTGAGCGACCCGCCCGTCGCGAGCATCGGATCGAGCACGAAGCACTGACGGTCGCTGAGATCGTCGGGCAGGCGCTCGGCGTAGGTCGTGGGCTCGAGCGTCTCTTCGTTGCGGGCCATGCCGAGGAAGCCGACCTCGGCGCTCGGCAGGAGCTTCACCATGCCGTCGAGCATGCCGAGCCCGGCACGCAGGATCGGCACGATGAGCGGCTTCGGCTCGGCGATGCGCACGCCCGTCGTGGGCGCCACGGGCGTCACGATGTCGACGGGTTCGACGCGCACCCCCCTGGTGCCCTCGTAGGCGAGGAGCGTCATGAGCTCCTCGACCAGCGCCCGGAAGATGGGCGACGGCGTGTTCTCGTCGCGGAGCACCGTCAGCTTGTGGGTGATGAGCGGGTGATCGGCAACGTGGACTCGCATAGGCTCGAGTCTATTGCCGACCGAGTCGCGGAGCCCGGCTGATCTCGGGGGACTCGGCGGACGGGATCGGACGTCGGAAGGAGCGCCAGTGGAGCTTCCGATCCACCGCGAGTGGATGCGGCTGGCGCTCGCCGAGGCGGAGCAGGCGCCGGCCACGCGTGACGTGCCGGTCGGCGCGATCGTCGTCGACGCCGACGGCGTCGTGATCGCGGCCCGGCGCAACGAGCGCGAACTCACCGGCGACCCCACCGCGCACGCCGAAGTGCTCGCGCTGCGCGATGCCGCCCAGGCGATCGGCGACTGGCGTCTCACCGACTGCACGCTCGTCGTGACGCTCGAGCCGTGCGTCATGTGCGCGGGGGCGATCGTCGCGGCGCGCGTGCCGACCGTCGTCTTCGGCGCCTGGGACGAGAAGGCGGGGGCGGCCGGATCGCTCTACGACGTGCTGCGCGACCGGCGCCTCAACCACCAGGTCGAGGTGTTCCCGGGCGTCGAGGCCGAGGCATCCGCTCGCCTGCTCGTGTCGTTCTTCGAAGACCCGCTGCGGCGCCCGGCGAGCCCGGCGAGGTAGTCGCCGAGCAGGGCAGCGGATGCCGCCTGCGCGCGCGGCCCGTAGGACGCGCGCTCCTCGCGCAGCCGCTCACGGCTGAGCCCGTACTCGGACAACTCGTCGCCCCACTCGCGCAGCCAGTCCTCGTGGATCTCGTCGGTCACCTCGGGGTGGAACTGCACCGCGAGCAGCCACTCGCCACGGGCGAACGCCTGGTTCTCGTACTGCGGCGAGGTCGCGAGCCGCTCCACCCCGTCGGGCAGGTCGAAGGTGTCGCCGTGCCACTGCACGGTGGGCACCCCCGCGAAATGGCGCACGGGCGACGAGGCGCCCGTTGCGGTCGGCTCGACCGTGAGCCAGCCGACCTCCTTGCGCGGTCCCCGGCGCACCTCGGCGCCGAGGGTCTTCGCGAGCAGTTGCGCACCGAGGCACACGCCGAAGACCGGTGCCTCGGCCTCGACGCGCGCCGAGAGCAGCGCGATCTCGTCGGCGAGGTACGGGTAACGGTCGGTCTCGTACGCCGCTTCGTCGCCGCCGAGCACGACGACGAGGTCTGGCGCCAGCGGGTCGAGCGCCGAGACATCCGCGCGGGGTGCGTCGACCGTGACGATCTCGTAGCCGTGCGCCTCGAGGGTGGGGCCGAGGTTGCCGAGGCCGATCGCGGAGTCGTGTCGCAGCACCAGAGCCGTGCGTGCGGGGCCCGTCACTCGAGTCCCTTGATCACGATCGCATCGGTCGCGGGGGCGGGGGCGGCCGGATCCACGTACACGTCGGCCTCCACGTAGATCACGCGCGCGGCCGGTACCGCCTCGCGGATGCGCTGCTCGATGACGTTCGTCGCGGTCGAGACCTCGAGCAGGCGCCGGTCGGCGTGGAAGCCCACCTTCGCCGCGACGAGCAGTTCGTCGGGTCCGAGGTAGAGGGTCTTCATGTGGATGATGCGCTCGGCCTCGGGTCCGGCGAGGATGGCCCGTTCGATCTTCGCGTGATCGGCCTGGGTGGCGCCCTCGCCGACGAGGAGGCTCTTCGTCTCGATGCCGAGGATGATCGCCACGAGGATCAGCAGCGTGCCGATCATGAGCGTGCCGATGGCGTCGAACAGGGGGTCGCCGGTGAGCACGGTGAGGCCCACGGCGATGAACGCGAACACGAGGCCGAGCAGCGCCGCGATGTCCTCGAGCAGCACGACCGGGAGCTCGGGCGCCTTCGCGTGTCGCACGAACTGCACCCAGCTCTGCTTGCCGCGCACGTGGTTGGACTCGACCACCGCCGTGCGCAGCGAGAAGGATTCGAGCGCGATGGCGATCGACAGCACGAGCATCGGCAGCCACCAGTTCTCGAGTGGGTGCGGGTGCTGCAGCTTGTCGACGCCCTCGTAGATCGAGAAGATGCCGCCGACCGAGAACAGGATGATCGCCACGACGAACGCGTACACGTACCGCTCGCGGCCGTAGCCGAACGGATGCTCCATGTCGGCCTTCTTCTTCGCCTGCCGGCCGCCGAGGATGAGGAGGAGCTGGTTGCCGGCGTCCGCCACCGAGTGCACGGCCTCGGCGAGCATCGAGGCGGAACCCGAGAAGAACCACGCGACGAACTTCGTCAGGGCGATGCCCGTGTTGGCGAGGAATGCCGCGATGATGGCCCTGGTTCCGCCGGATGCGCTCATATCAGCAATCCTAGGATGGCCGTCGAGGCGATGACGTGGTCGGTCGGGAGGCTTGCGCGGGGCGCTCCTAGGATGGTCGCATGCCAGTCGAGACGCCCGTGAAGCTGCCCGCGATCGCCTTCCTCGGGGCCGGGTCCATGGCCCGCGCGATCCTCGCCGGGCTCCTCCAGCCGGGTGTCGAGATCGACGGCGGCATCCGGGCCACGAACCGCTCCGCGGCGCGCGCGGCCGAGCTCGCCGACCTGCCCGGGGTCGCCTCCTCCGCCACCGAGACGGATGCCGCGGCGAACCGCACGGCCGTCGCGGGCGCGGGCCTCGTCGTGGTCGCCGTGAAGCCCGCCATGGTGCCCGACCTGCTGCGCGAGATCGCGGATGCCCTCGAGCCCGGCACGGTCGTCGTCTCGGTCGCGGCCGGCGTGACCGTCGCGACCTTCGAGTCGCTGCTGCCCGAGCACGTCTCGGTCATCCGCTCGATGCCGAACACCCCGGCGGTGGTCGGCCGCGCCGTGACCGGGGTCTCCGCGGGCACCCGTTCGAGCGACGACGACCTCGCGCTCGCCGTCGCCATGTTCGGAACCGTCGGCGACGTGCTCGTCGTGCCCGAGTTGCAGCTCGACGCCCTCTCGACCATCTCGGGCTCCGGCCCCGCGTATGTCTTCTACCTCATCGAGCAGCTCACGGCCACCGCGATCGACAAGGGGTTCACGCCCGAGCAGGCGGCGCGCATGGTGCAGGGCACGTTCCGCGGCGCGAGCGAGTTACTCGCGGCATCCGACGACGATCCCGCCGAGCTGCGCCGCCGGGTGACGAGCCCCAAGGGCACCACCGAGCGCGCCATCGCCGTGCTCGAGGAGGCGAACCTGAAGCGCATCTTCGACCGGGCGACGGATGCCGCGCTCGCCCGGGCGCGCGAGCTCGCCGCCGGGGCGTGATCGGGCCGACGCGTTCGCTACGGTGAATCGCATGGAGTCAGCGGAGGTGGTCGCGACCGTCGCCGAGGTGATCGGCTGGATCGCCTTCGGCGGATCGCTCGGTTGCCTGCTCCTCGCCCTCCTCATCCGACTCGCCGACGGTCGGTGGCTGCCGACCGACGCGGTCGTCGTCGACCAGGAGCACGGCAGCACGGTGCGCTGGTTCGCCGAGGGCGCGTTCCACCAGCGACGGCTCAGCGACGACGAGCGAGCGCACGTGGTCGACGCGGACGAGGAGCGCGCCTACTACCGGGAGCGCGAGCCGGATCGGCTGCGACTGCATGAACCGCCGGCCGGGCGTCGCGCCATCCGCGTGGTCGGGCTCGTGCTGCTCGCCATCGCCGGCACGGCGGGGGTCGTCAGCCTCGCCATCATGCTGGCCGGCTGACCCCTTCGCTACTCGAGGGCCGCGAACTTCTCGATGTCGCCCTCGGTGCCCGAGACGATGATGAGATCGCGGTTGGTGACCACGGTCTTCTCGGTGGCGTACGTGAACGGCTTGCCCGGGCTCTTCACCCCGACGACCGTGACCCGGTGCCGTCTCCGCACGCCCGACTCGGCGAGGGTCTTGCCGCGGACCGGCTTCGGCGGGTACATCTTCACGAGCGCGAAGTCGTCGTCGAACTCGATGAAGTCGAGCATGCGTCCGCTCACGAGGTGCGCCGTGCGCTCGCCCGCCTCGCGCTCGGGATAGATGACGTGATTCGCGCCGATGCGCTCGAGGATCTTGCCGTGCGACTGCGAGATCGCCTTCGCCCAGATCTGCGGGATCTTGAGGTCCACGAGGTTCGCGGTGATGAGCACGGATGCCTCGATCGACGAGCCCACGGCGCAGACCGCGACGGAGAAGTCCTGGGCGCCGATCTGCCGCAGCGCCTCGATGGACCGTGCGTCGGCGACCACCGCGTGCGTGACCCGCTCGGCCCACTTCTGCACGAGCTGCTCGCTCTCGTCGACGGCGAGCACCTCGCGGCCGAGGCGGTCGAGCTGGCCGGCGGTCGCCGCGCCGAAACGACCGAGGCCGATGACGAGCACCGGCGCGTCGTGCTTGATGCGATCAACCAACGATGGGCCTCTCTTCCGGAAGCTTGTACAACTGCCGGCGCTGGCTGGCCGCCAGTGCTGCGGCGAGTGTCACTGTACCAACCCGCCCCATGAACATGGTGGCGGCCATCACGTACTTGCCCTCGGGTGGCAGGTCGAACGTGAGTCCGGTCGACAGCCCGCAGGTGGCGAAGCCCGAGATCACGTCGAACAGCACGAAGTCGAGCGGCGACTTCGTGATCTGGGTGATGATCACGGTCGAGACCGCCACGATGGTCGCGCCCCAGAGCACCACGCTCACCGAGAGCCGGAGCATGTCACGCGGGATGCGACGACCGAACGCCGACATCGCGGGCGCGCCCTTCGCCTCCGCGTAGGCGGCGAGGAACAGCACGGCGAGCGTGGTCACCTTGATGCCGCCGGCCGTCGACGCCGAGCCGCCGCCGACGAACATGAGCATGTCGGTCACGAGCAGGCTCGAGCTGTTCAAGTCGGCCATGTCGATCGTGGCGAAGCCGCCCGAGCGCGTCATCGTCGACATGAAGAACGCCTCGAAGACGGTCTTGCCGAAGCCGAACCGGCCGTAGGTGTCGGGGTTGTCGTACTCCAGCAGGAGGAAGGTGAGCGCGCCGGCGATCCAGAGCACGATCGTCGTGGTGAGGGTGAGCTTGACGTGCACGCTCCACCGGTGGGGGATCCGCCAGGTTCGCAGCAGTGCGAAGATCACGGGGAAGCCGAGGCTGCCGAGGAACACGTCGACCATCATGAGCGACTGGAACCAGTAATCGTCGAAGAACTCGACCGGGCCGAGCGGGTTGGGGTTGAAGCCCGTGTTCGTGAACGCGCTCACCGAGTAGTACGCCGAGTACCAGATGCTCGTGCCGGCGTCGTAGCCGGCGGCGAGCACGCTCGGGATCATGCCGAGCATGATCACCGCCTCGATCGACAGGGTGCTCAGGGCGACGGTCGCGAGCAGCCCGCCCACTTCGCCCAGCCGGATCGCCTGGCTCTCGGACACGGGGCCGGCGTGGGTGCGGGCGACGTTGGTGTCGCTCGCCGCGATGAGCTTCGCTCGCAGGCCGAGCCGCCGCGAGATCACGAGACCGAGGATGGAGGCCAGCGTCAGCACGCCCATGCCGCCGATGTTCATGCCGATGAAGATCACGGCATTGCCGAACGGCGACCAGTGCGTCGCCATGTCGACCGTCGTGAGCCCCGTGACGCAGATCGTCGACACTGCGGTGAAGAACGCGTCGTGGAGCGGCGTGCCGCGCCCCTCGCCGGCCCGGGCGATCGGGAGGCTGAGCAACGCCGTCGTGATGAAGATGAGCCCGGCGAACACGAGGAGCGCGAACCGAGCTGGCGAGCTTCGCACCAGGCCGTCGAGGGCGTCGCGAACACGTCCGAGCCAGGACCGCTGGTCGCTCTGCCCACCGCGGCCCATCGGCTGTGCGCGCATCGAGCCCCCTCACGTGCCTTCACCGAATGCGTGAGTCATGGTACTCCTCGCCGTGAGTGACTAGCCTTGTCGCATGGCGGACATCTTCGACGTGGTGGCGGATACGACGCGGCGCGACATCCTCGCCGTGCTCCTCGAGCGGGAGACCGCGGCGCCGCAGTCCGGCGGCGAGATCAGTGTCTCCGAGATCGTCTCGGCCCTCGGGCTCAGCCAGCCCACGGTCTCGAAGCACCTGAAGGTGCTGCGCGAGGCGGGTCTCGTCGGCGTTCGCGAGGAGGGCCAGCACCGCTACTACCACCTCGACCGCCGCCCGCTCGAGCTGCTCGAGGATTGGCTCATCCCCTTCGTGTCGTCGGAGGCCGCAGCGGATGCCGCCACGCTCGCGGGTGCCGAGTCCGCGTCGCTCAACGAGGAGCAGCGTGCGTTCGCGTCGGCGATCGGCAAGGCGTTCGCCGAGACCGCTCATCAGGTGACCGCGGCCGTCACGCCGAAGAAGCGCAAGTAGCGTCGGTTCCGCGGGACGAGGAGCACGCGCAGCGCGCGTCTCGAGACCCTCGTCAGCGCCAGACGAGCGCGAGCACGAACCCGACGCACGCGGCGGCGCTCGTGAGCGCGCGCACGTGGTTCCACGCCTGCCAGCCCGGCCGGAACTCCTGCCACGCCGCCGCGAGGGCCGGTGCGTCTGCGGCTGGCGGCGCGGCGAGGTGGTTGTTGCGCGGCACGTTGGCGGCCCCGGTCACGCCGATCGCGCCGACGAGGTAGACCGCCGCGGCGCCGATCGCCCACCATGCCGCCCCGCCGAGGGTTCCGGTGAGCGCGAGCGCCCCGACCGCGACGGTCAACAGGGCCGTGCCGAACAGCACGAGCATGAACGGCGGCCGCACGGCCGTCACGTTGATCTCGCGCATGGCTCGGGCGGCGTCCGCGGCGGGCAGCCGGTCGAGGCCCTGCGTGACGAAGGCCGAGAAGGCGGTGAAGACGCCGGCCGCGACGCCGGTGCCGACGATCGTCGCGACGAGCAGCACGTCGATGAGCCAGTCCATGCGGACAGTCTGCCGTGCACCGCCGTCACCGGAGCGGCTTGATCATCTCCAGTTCCAGGCCGCCGGGTTCGAGCTCGTACTCGCGGCTGCGGCCGGTGAGCGTGAAGCCGAGCTTCTCGTAGAAGCGCAGGGCACGCGGGTTGTCCTCGTGCACCTCGAGGCGCAGCGTGTCGCCGTGCCCGAGCGCCCAGCGCTCGACGGCCTCGAGGAGGAGCCGGGCGACGCCGGCCTTCTCGCCGCGGTGATCGGGCGCGACGTAGACGCCGACGAGCATGGGGCCGCTCGTCGCATCCGGGATGTAGCCGCCCATGTGGCCCACCCACCGGCCGCCATCGATCGCGACGACGGCGGTCTGCCGCGGCGCGGTGCCGCGTGCCGCGCGCGTGCGCCAGCCGGATTCGTCGACCGTGAGCGCGTGCTCGAGCGTCTCGCCGTACGCGATCGGGGTGTCGCGGAGCATCTCGAGGCGCAGTGCCCGGACCTCGCGCCAGTCGTCCTCGGTCGTCGTGCGGATGACGAGGTCGGTGCTGCGCATCCATCGACGGTAACGCATGGGAAGGGCGCGGTTGCGCGGATCCGGTAGACTACCCCGAGGCTTTCCGGCCACCGGCTGCGGCACGCGCGGCCGTCTCGACTTTCTGTGAGGTTCTGATGGGTTCCGTCATCAAGAAGCGCCGCAAGCGCATGGCGAAGAAGAAGCACCGCAAGCTGCTGCGCAAGACGCGTCACCAGCGTCGCAACAAGAAGTAGTCGTCGAGCACGACCGGCTGAGCGTCAGGCCATCGGCCTGGCGCTTTTCGCTGTGCCCGGGGTTTCGCGAACCACCGGCGCCTAGGCTGGAGCCGTGACCCGAGACATCCGCCTGACCCTCATCGGCAAGCCCGGCTGCCACCTCTGCGACGACGCGCGCGAGGTCGTGCAGGCCGTCATCACCGAGGTCGAGGCATCGGATGCCGCGCCGCGATTGCACCTCGACGAGCGCTCGATCCTCGACGACGAAGCACTGGCCGCCCGCTACGCGGAGGAGATCCCCGTGCTGCTCATCGACGGCGAGGTGCACAACTACTGGCGCATCGATCCCGTGCGGCTGAAGACGGCGCTGCTGGCGGGCTGACGCCGTAGCCGCGGCATCCGGAGCCGTCAAGCGCTTGCCGTCGGGCGGTGCGCGGTCTTGACTGACCGCATGACGAGCCTCTGGAGAGACGCGGCCGCCCCTGACGAGGAGGCGGCCGGAATGCCCAGTTCGCGCTACGAGACCGCCGTGCTGCCGACGGAGCGCTTCGACGTCGCCGTGATCGGCGCCGGGATCACCGGGCTCGCGACGGCGCTCATGCTCGTGCGCGGCGGCCTCGAGGTGGTCGTCGTCGAGGCGAGCGACGTGGCCGCGCTCGCGACGGGCGCCAACACCGGAAAGGCGAGCGTGCTGCAGGGCTCGGTGCTGCAGCGGATCCGGCGCACGCACTCGACGCGCCTCGCGCGGGCGTACGTCGAGGCGAACCTCGACGGGCAGCGGTGGATCGCCGAGTTCGCGCAGCACCACGGCGTGCCCGTGGCCGAGGAGATCGCCTACAGTTACGCGAGCACCGACGACGGGCTCCGAACCGTCGACCGCGAGTTCGAGGCCGCACTCGCCGCGGGGCTGCCGGCCGAACGGATCGATCGGATGCCGGTGCCGTTCCCGTTCGCGGGCGCCGTCGCGCTGCCCGGGCAGCTCGCGCTCGACCCGTACCGCCTCGCCGTCGCGATGGCGCGCGCGTTCGTGGCGGAGGGCGGCGTGCTGGTCGAGCGCACGCGCGTCGAGGGCGTGCACGCGGGCCGGCCGGTCGAGGTGCGCACGCCCGTCGGCACGATCCGCGCGGAGACCGCGGTCATCGCGACCGCGACGCCGATCCTCGATCGGGGCCTCTACTTCGCCAAGCTGCACGCGTCGCGCAGCCACCTCACGTCGTACCGCGTCGCCGAGCCGCCGCCGTCGGGGCTCTTCCTCTCGGTGGACGAGCCGACGCGCACGATCCGCACGACGCCCGATGGCGTCGCGGAACCGGAGTCCGGCGGCGATGCGCCGCCGCCGCCGCTGCTCCTCGTCGGCGGCAACGACCACCCCGTGGGCGGCGTTCCGTCGACCGAGGCGAGGGTGCAGGACCTCGTCGACTGGACGCATCGGCACTTCCCGGGCGCCGAGCTGACGCACCGATGGGCGGCGCAGGACTACCACTCGCTGAACCTGGTGCCCTTCGCGGGCCGGATGCCGCGTGGCCGCGGCCGCGTCTGGTTCGCCACCGGCTACGGCAAGTGGGGGCTCACCAACGGCGTCGCGGCCGCCATCCGCATCTCGTCGGAGATCCTCGGCGTGCCGTGGTTCGAGCGTCGGCCATGGATCCGGGTCATCGGCACGCGGGTGACACGGCCCGGCGACCTCGCACGCGGGGCGGAGGAGGGCGCACGCGTGGGCCGCGGCCTCGTGACGGGCTGGGTGGGGGCGCAGGGTCGTCCGGCACCCGTGCCGCGACCGGCCGAGGGTGAGGGAGTCGTCGTCAGCCGCGGGGGCGTGCCCTACGGCGTGTCCACCGTCGAGGGGCGCACCTGCGCGGTGCGGGCGGTCTGCACGCATCTCGGCGGCGTGCTGAACTGGAACGACGCCGAGTCGACGTGGGACTGCCCGCTGCACGGCTCGCGCTTCGAGGCATCCGGCCGTCGCATCGAGGGGCCGGCGGTCTACGACCTGCCGGAGACGACCCGCACGCGGCCGCGGATCTGACTCACACGTCGCGCGCGCACCGGAACCCGATGTGCGTCGTGGCCGTGTCGTCGGCCTGAGGTGAGCGCGCGGCGGGCCGGTAGCGCAGGCAGTACTGCGGTGAGCACAGGTGCGAGCCGCCCTTGAGCACGCGCCGGGGGATCCGGGAGCCGGGCTCGGCGGATGCCGCGGCGAGCAGGTTCTCGCGGCCGCCGGCGTCGACCGCCACCTCGCCGGGCACCTCGTGGCGCGGCGCGTAGTAGTCGGTCGTCCATTCCCACACGTTGCCCGTCACGTCGTGGAGACCGTAGCCGTTCGCCGGGAAGGTCATGACGGGCGACGTGCCGACCCAACCCGCGGCGCCGGTGTTCCGGTACGGGAAGTCGCCCTGCCACCGGTTCACCATGAGTCGTCCGCCGGGAAACTCCTCGTCGCCCCACGCGAAACGCGCGCCCTCGAGGCCGCCGCGGGCGGCGTACTCGAACTCCGCCTCGGTGGGCAGGCGGCGGCCGGCCCATGCCGCGTAGGCCGCGGCATCCGCGAAGCTCACCTGCACGACCGGGTGCGTCGGCCGGTCGTCGACGGATGAACCGGGGCCGAACGGATGCCGCCAGCTCGCGCCGGGGACCCACCGCCACCACTGCCGCCAGTCGTGCAGGTCGACGGGGCCCGCCGTGGGGGTGAACACGAGGGCGCCGGGCACGAGCTCGGCCGGATCCGCGCCCGGGAAGTCGGTCGGGTCGAGCGGTCGCTCGGCCACCGTGACGTGACCGGTCGACTCGACGAAGGCCGCGAACTGCTCGTTCGTGACCGGATGCACGTCGATCTCGAACGAGCCCACGGTGCGCTCGTGCACGGGGGTCTCATCGGCGGAGAACTCGTCGGAGCCCATCCGGAACGTTCCGCCCGGGATGTGGATCATGCGCGTCGTGTCGACCACCCTTCGACCCTACGTCCGCGCGGTACCTGACCGTCGAGTGTTAACGGCCCATGCCGAGTGATACCGCCAGGGACCGCCTCGAGAGACGGAACGTCAACAGTCGGCGAAGGTGGGAGGGAACGTGGGGCGGTGGAAGGGAGGAGGTCGCGCCGCGGGTCAGGGCAGCAGGCGGGTGGGGCCGCGGAACAGGTAGGTCGTCTCGCGGATCGAGTGCTCGTCGAGCATGAGCATGAGCACCCGGGCCAGCCCCATGCCGAACCCGCCGTGCGGCGGCACGCCGTAGCGGAAGAAGTCGAGGTAGAACTCGAGCTCCTCGGGCTCCAGGCCCTTCTCCTTCGCCTGCGCGATGAGCACGTCGATGCGGTGCTCGCGCTGCGCGCCCGTCGAGATCTCGACGCCGTTGTAGATGAGGTCGTACGAGTTCGTGAGGCCCGGGTCATCCGCGTGCCGCATGTGGTAGAAGGGTCGGATGCTCGACGCGTAGTCGGTGAGGAACACGAAGTCGTGGCCGTACGTCTCCTTGACGTACTGCGAGATGCGGCGCTCGCCCTCGGGGTCCATGTCGGCGTCGGCGCGCGGCACCACGTACCCGTGCTCGGCGACGATCTGCTTCGCCTCGGCGAGCGGGATGCGCGGGAACGGGGCCGTGGGCACCTGGAGCTCGATGCCGAAGAGCTCGGCGATCTCGGCGCCGTGCTTCTCCTTCACCGCCGTGAACGCGGCGACGAGGAGCTCCTCGTGCATGCGCATGACGTCCTCGTGCGAGTCGACCCAGCTCATCTCCGCATCGATCGAGGTGAACTCGGTCGCGTGCCGCGACGTGAACGACGGGTCGGCGCGGAACGCCGGGCCGATCTCGAACACCTTGCCGAATCCGGCCGGCTGCGCCATCTGCTTGAAGAACTGGGGGCTCTGCGCGAGATAGGCCGTCGTCTCGAAGTAGCCGACCTCGAAGAGCTCCGCACGCGACTCCGAGGCGCTGGCCATCAGCTTCGGGGTGTGGATCTCGATGAACTCGTTGTCGATCCAGTACTGGCGAAGCGCGTGCTCGAACGTCGTCTGGATGCGGAAGATGAGGTGCTGCTTCGGGTGGCGCAGGTCGAGGAAGCGCCAGTCCATGCGCTTGTCGAGGCTGGAGTCGGCCGCGATCGGCGTCTCGAGCGCCTCGGACACGACGTCGAGCGTGGCGATCTTCACCTCGAGGCCGCCGAGCTTCACGCGCTCGTCGTGCTTCAGGTCGCCGGAGACGGTGACGAACGTGCCGTGCGAGAGCGCGGAGATCTGCTCGGTCAGCACGAGTGCCTCGGCGGCGCCGACGCTGACGCCCTCGGGATCGAGTTCGCGCACGGCGGGGTTCACGAGCTGCACGGCACCCGTCTCGTCGCGCAGGATGATGAACTGCACCTTCTTCTGATCGCGTACGGTCTCGACCCATCCGGCGACGGTCACGGGGCCGTCGGGCAGCGCGGCGAGGTTCTTGATCAGGGTGCGGGAGGTCACGATCGACCATCCTACCCGCGGGGCTTGCGGCGGATTCAAAGGGAACGCCTCTCTAGACTGGACACCGTGCCGGCCGAGCAGATCCATCTCGTGCGCCATGGCGAGGTCTTCAACCCCCAGGGCGTGCTCTACGGGCGCCTGCCGGGATACGGGCTCTCCGATCTCGGCCGACGGATGGCGCAGGCCGCCGCCGACGACCTCGCCGCTCGCGGTCGGCCCGTCGGCCTGCTGATCTCCTCCCCGCTGCAGCGCACCCAGCAGTCGGCGGAGCCGATCGCCGAGGCGTTCGGCCTCGAGCCGCAGCTCGACGACCGCGTCATCGAGCCCGAGAACCGCTTCGAGGGGCTGAAGATGCACGGCCGCGACTCCGCGCTCCGCGACGTGCGCAACTGGAGCTTCCTCGTGAACCCGTGGGAGCCGAGCTGGGGCGAGCCGTTCCGCTCGATCGCGAGTCGGATGCTGCACGCGATGCACGACGCGTGGGACGCGACCCCGAGCGGCGACGCCGTGATCGTGAGCCACCAGCTGCCGATCTGGATGGTGCACCGTCGCGTGACGGGCAGGTCGCTCGCCCACGACCCGCGTCGGCGTCGTTGCGCACTGTCGAGCATCACGTCGTTCGAGCGCCGCCCTTCGACGGGCTCGGGCGGCGACCGGTTCGTCGAGGTCGGGTACCGCGACCCGGCGGCGGGCCTCGCCGCGCAGGCGACCGACGTGGGGGCCGTGTGATGCGTGTTCGACTGGTCGCGCTGGTCGCGGCATCCGCCCTGCTGCTCACCGGCTGCACGAGCGACCCGCTCGCGGAGCAGTACCGCGAGGGCAGCGGCAAGAACTACATCGCCGGTGACGGCACCATCTCCGAATTCGCCGAGGAACAGCGCGGCGAGACCATCGAGTTCTCGGGCGAGACGGTCGACGGCGGCGCCTTCGACTCCGCCGACACGCTCGGCGACGTCACGGTCGTGAACTTCTGGTACGCGGGCTGCGCCCCGTGCCGGGCCGAGGCGCCGGTCCTCGAGGAGGTGTCGCAGTCGTTCGCCGGCGACGGCGTGGCCTTCGTGGGCGTGAACGTGCGCGACCAGGCCGGCACCGCGGCATCCTTCGAGCAGAGCTACGGCGTCACCTACCCGTCGATCCTCGACGTCGAGTCGGGCACCGCACAGCTCGCGTTCGCGGGCGACGTGCCGCCCGCCGCCGTGCCGACGACCATCGTGCTCGACCAGGAGGGCCGCGTCGCCGCTCGCGTGCTCGGCCAGCTCACCGAGGCGTCGATCCTCGAGTCGATCATCGACACGCTCCTCGCCGAGCAGGCGTAGGCGCGGGCGAAGCGGCGGCGGAGGAAGCGACGTGGACGGCATCGGCGAGATCGTACTCAGCGGGCAGTTGCTCGCGGCCGTGCCGATCGCGCTCGCCGCGGGGCTCGTGTCGTTCCTGTCGCCATGCGTGCTGCCCCTCGTGCCCGGCTACCTCGGCTACCTCGGCGGGTTCACGGATGCCTCGGAGCTGGCCTCCGAGGAACGACGCAACCGTCGGCGGCTGGTGCTCGGCGTGCTCCTGTTCATCGCGGGGTTCACGGTGGTGTTCGTCACCTTCAACCTGCTCGCGGGCGTCGCGGGCGCGTGGTTCAACGCGTACGGCGAGATCATCACGCGCGTGCTCGGCGTGCTGCTCATCGCCATGGGCCTCGTGTTCATCGGCCAGTTCACGTTCCTGCAGCGCACCGTCAAGCCGTCGTGGCGCCCCGCGACCGGGCTCGCCGGCGCGCCCCTGCTCGGCATCGTGTTCGGCCTCGGCTGGACCCCGTGCATCGGCCCGACGCTCGCCGTCGTGCTCACCCTCAGCGCCGACTCCGCCTCGGCCGGCCGCGCCGTGCTGCTCGGCCTCGCCTACTGCGTCGGCCTCGGTATCCCGTTCCTGCTCGTGGCCCTCGGGTTCGGCTGGGTGACGGGGTCGATGGCGTTCTTCCGCCGCCACATCCGCACCATCAACATCATCGGCGGGGCGCTCCTCATCGCGATCGGCCTGCTCATGGTGTCGGGTCTCTGGACCATCTGGATGTACGAACTGCAGGCGGTGATCACCGGCTTTGTCCCCGCGATCTGACCCAGACGCGCTGTCGCGCCCCGACGACCACATCGACGCCCCCGAGCGCGACGCGGCTCCGGCATCCCCTCGACAGCCCGAGGACGGCGCCGTCACCCAGCCGAAGCTCGGCGCAGTCGGCTGGCTTCGCTTCGCCTGGCGGCAACTCACGAGCATGCGCACGGCGCTGCTGCTGCTGCTCCTCCTCGCGATCGCCGCGGTGCCCGGGTCGCTCGTGCCGCAGCGCTCCAGCGACCCGAACGGCGTCTCGCAGTACTTCGCCGACAACCCCGACCTCGCGCCGGTGCTGGACTCGTTCCAGATGTTCGACGTCTACACGTCGGCGTGGTTCTCGGCCGTGTACCTGTTGCTGTTCGTCTCGCTCATCGGCTGCGTCATCCCGCGCACGAAGCACCACTTCGAGGCGCTGCGGGCGCGGCCGCCGCGCACGCCGGCGCGGCTGTCGCGACTGGCCGGGTACACCGAGCGGCCGCTGGTGGTCCCTGAGCCCGCCGAAGGGACGGCCGCTTCGACCGGCTCAGCGACCGATGCGGCGGCGGATGCGGCGATCGACGCCGCGGCGGCGCAATTGAAGCAGGCGGGCTACCGGGTCGAGCGGTACGACCTGCGCGGCGAGGCATCCGTCTCGGCCGAACGCGGCTACCTTCGCGAGACCGGCAACCTCGTGTTCCACACGGCACTGCTCGGCATCCTCGTCGCCGTCGGCATCGGCGGCGGCTTCGGGTTCTCGGGCCAGCGCGTCGTGGTCGAGGGCCAGTCGTTCGTGAACACGCTCGCCGCCTACGACTCGTTCAACCCGGGCCGCTTCTTCGACGACGCGAACCTCGATCCCTACCGGCTCGAGCTCGAGGAGCTCGATGCCGTCTACGAGACGCAGAACCAGGAGGCCATCGGCCAGCCGATCGACTTCACGGCGCGGGTCTCCGTGCAGGCGCAGGACGGCGCCGCCGAGCCCGGGGTCGTCAAGGTCAACGAGCCGCTGCGGGTGCACGGCACCGACGTCTACCTGCTCGGCAACGGCTACGCACCCACCATCACGGTGCGCGATCCCGACGGCGAGGTCGTGTTCACCGACTCGGTGCCGTTCCTGCCGCAGGACGCGAACCTCACCTCGATCGGCGTCGTGAAGGTGCCCGACGGGCTCGCCGACCAGCTCGGCATGGTCGGCTTCCTGTACCCGACGCAGACCACCCTCCCCTCGGGCGCCTACACGTCGAGCTATCCTGACCTCGTCTTCCCGGTGCTGACGCTCAACGTGTACCAGGGCGACCTCGGCATCGACGATGGAGTGCCCACCTCGGTGTACACGCTGGACCCGTCGAGCATGGAGCAGCTCACGGGCGGCTCGACGGGCGTCGACTCGATCGAGCTCATGCCGGGCGAGACCGTCGACCTGCCGAACGGGCTGGGCTCGATCACGTTCGAGAACGCCGATCCGGATGCCGCGGCCGACGACTACTCGACGAGCGTCTCGCGCTTCGCCAGCTTCGACATCCACAACGACCCCTCGCAGGGCTGGGTACTGGTGTTCGCGGTGCTGATCCTCGCCGGGCTCCTCGTGTCGCTCTTCGTGCCGCGCCGGCGCATGTGGGTGAAGGCCGCGCGCCGGCCCGACGGCACGGTGGTGCTCGAGTACGCGGGACTCGCCCGGGGCGAGGACCCGGGCCTCGAGGACGCCGTGGCGGCGTTCGCCGACAAGCACGCGGGCGGACCTCCTCAACCCGCGAAGCGAAATCCTTCGACGTAAGGTAGAACAGTGACGCTCGACCAGATCTCCATCACGCTCGTGTACTCGGCCATGGCCGTGTACGCGGTCGCGTTCATCGCGTACGCGATCGACCTGGCGCGGCGATCGGCTGCCGCCACCGCAGCGGTCGCCGTCGCGGTCGAAGCGCCCGCCGCGGTAGGCGCGCCCGTGTCGACGAAGGTCGCCGAGCCTGTCGAAGCGGCCGCAGCGGTGGAGGCGCCCGCTTCGACGAGCTCAGCGAACGGCGCCATGGCCTACGGCCGCTCGCCGTCGCTGCGCGTGGGCGTGGCGATGACGGTCGTCGCGTGGCTGCTGCACCTGGCCGCCGACGTCACGCGCGGCATCGCCGCCGAGCGCGTGCCGTGGGCGAACATGTACGAGTTCGCGCTCACCGGCACCCTCATCATCACCACGGTCTACCTGCTCGTGCTCGTGGTCTCGAAGCACGACCTGCGCTTCCTCGGCACGTTCGTCACCGGTCTGGTGCTCGTGCTCCTCGGCGTCGCGACCGTGAACTTCTACGTGAGCGTCGTGCCGCTGCCGCCGGCCCTGCAGTCGGCGTGGCTCGTCATCCACGTGTTCGTCGCGACCTCGTCGGTGGGCTTCTTCGCGCTCGGGTTCGCACTCTCGGTCGTGCAGCTCCTGCAGTCGCGACGCGAATCGCTCGTGGCATCCGCCAAGGCCGTCAAGCAATCGTTCCTCGCGACGCTGCCCGACTCGGCGACCCTCGAGAACCTCGCCTACCGGGTCACGATCGTCGGCTTCATCCTGTGGACGTTCACCCTCATGGCCGGTGCGATCTGGGCCGAGGCCGCGTGGGGCCGATACTGGGGCTGGGACACCAAGGAGGTGTGGACCTTCATCATCTGGGTGGTCTACGCCGGGTACATCCACGCGCGTGCGACGCGCGGCTGGCGCGGCTCGCGGTCTGCGTGGCTCGCGATCATCGGCTTCTCGACGGTGCTCTTCAACTTCACGGTCGTCAACCTGTTCTTCAAGGGACTGCACGCGTACTCGGGCCTCTGATCCCGCGTTGCGCTCACGCTCGCGAGCGGCCACCATCGCACTATGAGGCTGCTCGAGCGTGAGCCCGAACTCGCCGCGCTCGGCGAGGCAGCGAGTGCGGCCGCCGGCGGGCGAGGCTCCGTCGTGCTCGTGCACGGTGAGGCGGGCATCGGCAAGTCGAGCCTCGTGGGCGCCATGCGCGACCAGCCGCCGGCGGGATGCCGCGTGCTGGTGGGCGCCTGCGACGCGCTCTCGACGCCGCGTACGCTCGGGCCGCTGCGCGACCTCACGCCGTTCGTCGGTGCGCGCCTCGGCGATGCGCTCCGTGCGGGCGACCGAGAGGAGGTCTTCGCGGCGCTGCACGAGGAACTCGCCTCGTCACGCGGCACCGTCCTCGTCGTCGAGGACGCGCACTGGTCCGACGAGGCGACGCTCGATGCGCTCCGATTCCTCGCGCGACGCATCGACGCCCTTCCCGCGGCACTCGTGCTCACGTACCGGGACGACGAGCTCGACCGCGGGCATCCGCTCGCGCGGCTGCTGGGCGACCTGCGCACCAACGTGCACCATCTCGCGCTGCGGCGACTGTCGCCGGACGCGGTCGGCATGCTCACCGCTCCTCGCGGCCTCGACGCCGAGCGAGTGTTCGCCCTGACCGGCGGCAACCCGTACTTCGTGGGCGAACTCGTCGCGACCGCCGATGCGGCAGTCGTGCCGCCGACCGTGGTCGACGCCGTCGCGGCGCGTCTGCGCCGCCTCGATCCCGCCACCCAGGAGCTCGTCGAGCAGCTCGCGGTCGTGCCGTCCGCCGTCGGCCCGGCGGAGCTGGCTCGCCTCGTTCCCGGAGGGCCGGGCGCCCTGAGCGCCGCCGAGGAGGGCGGCCTCCTCACGGTGCGGCCCGATGGCGTGCAGTTCCGGCACGAGCTGACGCGCCGTGCCGTGGTCGACTCCCTTCCCGCTTCGCGCCGCATCGAGCTCAACGCCCGGGTGCTCGAGATCCTCGTCGACCTCGGCGCCGACCCGGGCCGGATCGCGTCCCATGCCGCCGAGGCCGGCGACATCGACGCGGTCGTGCGTTGGGCGCCGCGGGCTGCCCGCGACGCGTCCGTGAGCGGGGCGCACCGGCAGGCGGCGGCGCACTACCGCGCCGCGCTCGCCCACGCCGACCGGTACGACGATGCCGAGCGCGCGGAGCTGCTGCAGGCCTCGGCCATCGAGGCGTACACGCTCGGGAGCGGGCCAGAGGCGGTCGCATCGCAGCTCGAGGCCGTGGGCCTCCGTCGTGAGCAGGGTGACCGCACGGCACTCGGCGAGGGCCTGCGCTGGCTCTCGAGGTTCGAGTGGCTCGTGGGTCACCGCCCCGAGGCCGAGGAGGCCGCTGCCGAGGCATCCGTCGTGCTCGCCGACTCGCACGATCGTGGGCTGCTCGCCCTCGCGGTGAGCAATGAGGCGCAGCTGGCGATGCTCGCCCACGACCTGCCGCGCACCATCGAACTGGCCACGCGTGCAGAATCGCTCGCCCGCGAGGCCGGCGAACGTCGCGCGCTCTCGCATGCCCTCACCAACCTCGGCACCGCGCACCTGTTCCAGAACCGCGACGAGGGCATGGGGGAACTCCTCGAGGCGGCGGAGGTGGCCGTCGCCGGCAACTTCACCGACGACGCCGCCCGTGCCCACGTGAACCTCGTCTGGAGTCTGCTCGACCAGTATCGGCTCGACCTCGCCGAGCGGTACCTGGCTCCGGCCCTCGAGTTCTCGGAACGCACCGAGGTCGTGGGGCTGTGGATCTACCAGCAGGTCGAGCGCGGGCGACTGCACCTCGCCAGGAGCCAGTGGGATGCCGCCCTCGCCGCGACCGGGATGCCCGGAGATGCGCTGCCGCATTCGCAGGCGGCCGCCCTCGTCGTGATCGGACTGGTGCAGCTCCGGCGCGGCGACCCCGGTGCCGAGGCGACGCTCGAGGAGGCGCGCCGCGTCGCCGATCGGCTCGGCGACCTGCAACGCACCGGCCCCGTCGCCGCGGCCCGCGCCGAGGCCGCGCTGCTGCGCGGCGACCCCGCCGAGGCTCGAGCCGTCGCCCGTCCGGCGTACGACGAGGCGGTGCGACGGCGGGCGCTGAGCCTGCAGGCCGAACTCGCATCGCTGCTCCGGCGGGCGGGCGAACCGGTCGAGGCGCCCGAGGGCGATCACCCGTTCGCGGTGCAGGCGCGCGGCGAGTGGCGACGTGCGGCCGAGCTGTGGCGATCGATCGGATGTCCCTACCACGAGGCATCCGCGCTGGCCGAGAGCCCCCACGAGGCCGACCTGCTGGCAGCCCTGGCCATCCTCGACCGCATCGGAGCAGTGCCGCTCGCCCGACGCGTGCGGAGCGCCCTGCGCGACCGGGGCGTACGGAGCATCCCGCGTGGTCCGTCGACGCCCACCCGGCGAAACCCGGCCGGTCTCACCGGGCGTCAGGTCGACGTGCTGCGGCTTCTCGCCGAGGGACGCACCAACGCCGAGATCGCCGAACGGCTCGTGCTCTCGGTCCGCACGGTCGACACCCACGTGGCCGCGATCCTCGCGAAGCTGGGCGTCTCGTCGCGGCATGAGGCTGCGCGAATGGCGGGCGAGGTGCTTGCGTGATCTCGGTAGTCGGTCGGTGAGATCTCCGTAGGTCCCCGGATGTCGGGCGACAGTGGGTCGGCGTAGAACAGAGTCAGGCCCCGGAACGGGTCAGCACACGAATCCCAGGAGTCATCATGCCCACCCCACTCATCGCGACCGGCTCGGTGCCGGTCGTACCGCACCGAGACGCCTCGTTCATCGAGCGCATCTCGCTTCGTGCCGGGCTGGCGCTCGTGGCGTGGAGCAGGAGGGCGGAGCGGCGCGGCAGTCGCGAGCAACTCGCCGAACTGCACGAACGTCGGCGCGAGGCCGACCGTCTGCGCACCGAGCTCCAGCGCGACCTCATGCTCGCCCGCAACCTCTGACGCCTGAGCGTCGATGCGGCGCTCAGGCCTCGCCGACCGTGAGGTCGACGAACAGCTCGCCGGCGGCGCGATCGAGGTCGTCGCGCACGTCGGCCGGGTCGACGTCGGGAGGCACGCGCACGAGCAGGTGCGCCTCGAACAGCCGACCTCCCGACATCGGGGCATCACGGCGCTCGGTCGCCATGGACTCGATACTGAGTCCGTGCCGCGCGAGGGCCGCCGACACGTCCCGGACGATGCCCGGGTGGTCGCTGCCGATGAGGTCGATGCTCAGGTGCGACCACGTCTCGGGCGGCGCCGGCTCCTCGACGCCCGGATGCGCGGTCACGTCCATGAGCCCCTCGAGCCCGTCGAGCGCGGCCCGGAGTTCGTCGGCGCGCTCGCTCGGCACGGTCACCACCACGATCCCCGCGAACTGGCCGGCGAGCTCGGCCATCCGGCTCTGCTCCCAGTTCCCGCCGTGGGCGGTGATGACCTCGGCGAGCGTCTCGACGAATCCGGCCCGGTCGTCTCCGATGACGGTGAGCACGAGTGTGGACATGGGGGCATCAAACCACGGCGCGGGCGTTGCGGTCGACCCCGTGACAGAACCCGGCGCCCGTGCTCAGTGCCCTGCGTCCGTGCTCAGTGGCCGAGGCCCGCGAAGAACTCGCCGAGGTCGCGGGCGTACAGCCCGGGCTGCTCGAGCGCCGCGAAGTGCCCTCCGCGCCGCAGCTCGGTATAGCGCACCAGACGGTAGTTCGGCTCGACCCAACGCCTCGTCGCCGGATTGATCTCGGCCGGGAACACGGCCGCCGCGGTCGGCACCTCCGGAACGGGGTGCACGCGCCCCTCGGGGTCGAGCCGCGACTCGTAGTAGATCATCGACGACGACGCGACCGAGCGCGGGATCCAGTAGAACATCAGGTTCGTCAGCAGGTCGTCGGTGGAGAACGCGCTGAGCCCGCCGTCGCTCCACGCCTCGAACTTCTCGAGGATCCAGGCGGCGAGGCCCGCGGGGGAGTCGGTCTGCGCCACCGCGAGCGACTGCGGCTTCGTCGACTGGAGTTGGGCGTACCCGCGGCCGGTGGCATCCGTCTCGTCCCAGCGTGCGAGGAGCTCGCGCTCGTGCTCGTCGGCGCCGTCGGCCCATGAGGCGTTCCGGTGCACGCCGAGCAGCGGCAGGTTGGTGTGGAAGCCGATCACGGCGTCGGCGTGGAGCTGTGCGAGCCGCGAGCCGATGATCGCGCCCCAGTCGCCTCCGGCGACGCCGTAGCGTGCGTGGCCGAGCTCGGTGACCATGAGGGTATGCAGCGCCTCGGCGATGCGAGTGACGCCCCAGCCGGGCTCGGCGGGCTTGCCGCCGAAGCCGAAGCCCGGCAGCGACGGCATGATCAGGTCGAATCCCGCCTGACCAGCAGCCGGGTTCGTTAGCGGCTCGATGACGTGGCGGAACTCGACGATCGAGCCGGGCCACCCGTGGATGAGCAGCAGCGGGATCGCGTCGGCCCTGCCCGACGGCGCGCGGAAGACGTGCAGGTCGACGCCGTCGACCGGCACCGCGATCGGGTCGAGGCCGTTCAGCCACTCCTCGTGCGGACGCCAGTCGTACGCCTCCGCCCAGACGCGGCAGAGGTCGCGGAGGGCCGTGAGATCGGTGCCGGCCGCCCAGGGCTCCGCCGGAAGCGGCTCCGGCCACCTCGTGCGGCGGAGGCGCTCGCGAAGCTCGGCGAGCTCGTCCTCGGCGACGTGGATCGGGGCGGAGCGGTGAGCGCTGGCCATGTTCGATTATCGCGCGCGCCCACGATCGAGGACGATTGAGAGCGTTTCCACAACGTGCGGCTCCACGGAGTCCGACGTGCGCCATTTCACCGCCTCCCACCTGTAAGCGCTTGCATTCATGCGACGGGCGCTGCTACGGTCACGAGCAACGTCGGTGGCACGCGGTCGTGCCGGAAATCGGGGAGTCAAGGATGACGCAACGCGCTCGGGTCCGAAGCTGGTTCGCTCTCGCGGTGTCGGGGGTGCTCGCGGCCTCGGCCGCCGTCGCGGGCGTGGCGATGCCGGCCGCGGCCGAGGAGCCTCGCACGTTCGCCCTCGTGGGCGACCTGCAGTCCGAGCTCGGATGCCCCGCCGACTGGTCGCCCGACTGCGCCGAGACCGAGCTCATCGCCACCGGCACGGCCGGGGTGTTCGCGGCCGAGTTCACGATCCCGGCCGGCTCCTGGCAGTACAAGGTCGCGGTGAACGACGCCTGGGACGAGTCCTACGGGCTGGACGGCGGCGGCGACAACATCCCGCTCACGGTCGCCGGCGACACCCCGGTGCGCGTGGTCTTCGACGACAACCTGAAGCGCGTGGGTCTCGAGGCGACCGGCCTGCGCGGCGCGTACGACGAGGCATCCGACGCCGCCCTCGTGGCCGACCCGGTGCGCCAGCCGGGCAGCGACGAGGTGTTCTACTTCGTGATGACCGACCGGTTCGCGAACGGCGACACCGCCAACGACGAGGGCGGGCTCACCGGCGATCGCCTCACGACGGGCTACGACCCCACCGACAAGGGCTTCTACAACGGCGGCGACCTCGCCGGCCTGCACTCGCAGCTCGACTACATCGACGGCCTCGGTACCACCGCCATCTGGCTCACCCCGAGCTTCAAGAACCGCCCGGTGCAGGGCACCGGCGCGAACGCGAGCGCCGGCTACCACGGCTACTGGATCACCGACTTCACCCAGATCGACCCGCACCTCGGCACCAACGCCGAGCTCGAGGCGCTCATCGCCGACGCGCACGCCCGCGGCATCAAGGTCTACTTCGACATCATCACCAACCACACGGCCGATGTCATCGACTACGCCGAGGGCCAGTACGACTACGTCGACCAGGCCACCGAGGCCTACGTCGACGCCGACGGCAACGCCTTCGACCCGGCCGACTACGCCGACGGGTCCCAGCCGTTCCCGCCGCTCGACGCGGCGACGAGCTTCCCGTACACGCCCACCGTCGCGCCCGAGGACGCGGACCTGAAGGCGCCGGCCTGGCTCAACGACCCGACGCTCTACCACAACCGCGGCAACACCACGTGGGAGGGCGAATCGGTCACGCTCGGCGACTTCGACGGGCTCGACGACCTCATGACGGAGCATCCGACCGTCGTGAACGGCTTCGTCGACGTGTACCAGGCGTGGATCGACCTCGGCATCGACGGCTTCCGCATCGACACCGCCAAGCACGTGAACCTCGAGTTCTGGGAGCAGTGGTCGACGCAGGTGCTCGACTACGCGCACGCCGCCGGCAAGCCCGACTTCTTCATGTTCGGCGAGGTCTACGACGCCGACCCGGCCAAGCTCAGCCCATACGTGCGCAACACCGACATGAACTCGGTGCTCGACTTCACGTTCCAGTCGCAGGCGGTCAGCTTCGCGGCCGGAAACTCGGCGAAGAACCTGCAGTCGCTCTTCGCGGGCGACGACTACTACACGACACCCGACTCGTCGGCCACGGCGCTGCCGACGTTCCTCGGCAACCACGACATGGGCCGCGTGGGCTACATGCTGCAGTCGACGGATGCACCGCTCGCGCGCGACGAGCTCGCCCACGAGCTGCTCTTCCTGACGCGCGGCCAGCCCGTGGTCTACTACGGCGACGAGCAGGGCTTCGCGGGCATCGGCGGAGACAAGAGCGCGCGGCAGACCCTCTTCGCGAGCCAGGTCGCCGAGTACCAGAACCAGCCGCTCGTCACGGGCGAGACCGCGGGCAGCGTCGACCGCTTCGGCACCGACGCCCCGCTCTACCAGCACATCGCCACGCTCGCCGACCTGCGCGCGGCCCACCCGGCGCTCGCGACCGGCGCCCAGGTCGAGCGCTACGTCGACGACGGCGCGGGCGTCTACGCGTTCTCGCGCGTCGACCGCACCGAGCGGGTCGAATACCTCGTGGCGGCGAACAACGCGAACGAACCCCGCACGGTCGAGGTGCCCACGCTCACGGGCGACGGCGCATTCCAGGTGCTCTACGGCGACGGCCAGGCGGTCACGGCGGATGCCACGGGCGTCGTGTCGGTGACGGTGCCGCCGCTCGGCGCGGTGGTGTGGAAGGCCGACCGGCAGGTGACGGCCCCGGTCGCGGCATCCGCCATCTCGGTCGACGTGCCGGTCGCGGGCGCCGGGGTGACCGGCGTGACCCCCGTCGCCGCCGACGTCGACGACGCCACCTGGCAGGAGACGAGCTTCGCGTGGCGCGTCGCCGGCGCGGGTGACGACGCATGGCAGGTGCTCGGCACCGCCGAGGACACCACCCCGCGCGTCTTCCACGACACGGCCGGGCTCGCCCAGGGCACGCTGCTCGAGTACCGCGCGGTGTCGACGGATGCCGCGGGCAGCCGCGCCGCGGCGTCGACCTACGCGTCGGTCGGCAACGCCGTGAACCTGATCGTGGAGGAGGAGCCCGAACCGCCGATCGACCTCGTCACGGTGCCCGGCTCGCACAACTCCGAGATGGGCTGCCCCGGCGACTGGACGCCGGGCTGCGAGGCCGCGAAGCTCACGCTGCGCGCCGACGGCATCTACGCCGGCACGTTCGACCTGCCCGCGGGCGACTACGAGTACAAGGTCGCGCTCAACGGCAGCTGGGACCTGAACTACGGCGCCAACGGCGAGCAGAACGGCCCGAACATCGCCTACTCGCACCCGGGCGGGCCGATCACGTTCTACTGGAACCCGAACACGAAGGTCGCGTCCTCCACGGCCGAGGGGCCGGTCGTGACCCTGCCGGGCAGCTTCCAGTCGGAGATCGGATGCCCCGGCGACTGGCAGCCCGATTGCCTCGCGTCGCTCATGCAGGACGGCGACAAGGACGGCGTCTCCACGTTCGCCACGTCGTCGATCCCGGGCGGCAACTACGAGGTGAAGGTCGCGCACGGCCTCAGCTGGGACGAGAACTACGGCGTCGGCGGTGCGCCCGGCGGCGCGAACTACGCGTTCACCGCGACCGACGGCAAGCTCGTCGAGTTCCGCTACACCCTCGCAACGCACGTGCTCGAGATCATCGTGACCGATCCGCCGCTGGCGGGCACGGGACAGTCGCGGGCGCACTGGGTCGACGAGCAGACGCTCGCCTGGCCGGCCGAACTGCTCGGCGGGGCATCCGCCGACTCGGCAGCCTGGACGCTCGAGCACTCGGCGACCGCCGCGCTCGCCGTCGCCGACGGCGCCGTCACCGGCAGCGATGGCTCGGTCGAGCTCGCGTTCGACCCGGCCGGTCTCACCGACGCGCAGCTGGCGAAGTTCCCGCACCTCGAGGGCTTCCTCGCGCTGCACCCGGTCGGGCTCGACCGCGCCGCCGTGCAGCAACTCCTCACCGAGCAGCTCGCGGTGTCGCAGACGACGGATGCCGCCCTCACCGCGTTCACCGGCGTGCAGGTGCCCGGCGTGCTCGACGACCTCTACGCCGACGCCGTGGCATCCGTGCCCCTCGGCGCCTCCGTGACCGGCATGGAGTCGACGCTGCGACTCTGGGCGCCGACCGCGCAGCAGGTGTCCCTCGAGGTGTGGCCGTCGGGCGGCGTGGGCGACCCGAACCTGATCCCCGCCGACTGGAACGCCGCCGACGGCACGTGGAGCGTCGACGGCCCGTCGGTCGGCGACGAGTACCGCTGGTCGGTGCAGGTGTACGCGCCGACGACGGGGGCGATCGAGACGAACTCGGTGACCGACCCGTACTCCGTGGCCCTCACGACGAATTCGGCGCGCACGGTCATCGTCGACCTCGACGACGAGTCGCTCGTGCCCGAGCAGTGGGAGGAGACGCCGGCACCCGTCGTCGAGCGCGCGGTCGACCGCGCCATCTACGAGCTGCACGTGCGCGACTTCTCGATCACCGACGAGTCGGTGCCCGAGGCGGAGCGCGGCACCTACCGCGCGTTCACGCGCGAGAGCGCGGGCACCGCGCAGCTGCGCGAACTCGCAGAGGCCGGCATCAACACGGTGCACCTGCTGCCGACGTTCGACATCGCCACGATCGAGGAGGACCGGGCCGCACAGGCGACCCCGGCCTGCGACCTCGCGTCGTTCGGGCCGGCGTCGCCCGAGCAGCAGGCGTGCATCGACGCGATCCGCGACCTCGACGGCTTCAACTGGGGCTACGACCCGTTCCACTTCCAGGCGCCCGAGGGCTCCTACGCGGTGGACCCGAACGGCGGCGCGCGCATCGGCGAGTTCCGTGAGATGGTCGGGGCGCTGCACGACATGGGCCTGCAGGTCGTGCTCGACGAGGTGTACAACCACACCGCGGCATCCGGCCAGGGCGAGAAGTCGGTGCTCGACCGCATCGTGCCCGGCTACTACCAGCGCCTGAACGCCCTCGGTGCCGTCGAGACCTCGACGTGCTGCCAGAACATCGCGACCGAGCACGAGGTCGCCGAGAAGCTCATGGTCGACTCGGTGGTGCTGTGGACGACCGAGTACAAGGTCGACGGATTCCGCTTCGACCTCATGGGCCACCACTCCCGCGACAACATGCTCGCGGTGCGGGCCGCGCTCGACGAGCTCACGCTCGAGGACGACGGCGTCGACGGGTCGGCCGTGTACCTCTACGGCGAGGGCTGGAACTTCGGCGAGGTCGCGAACAACGCGCGCTTCGAGCAGGCGACGCAGGGCCAGCTCGGCGGCACCGGAATCGGCACGTTCAACGACCGGCTGCGCGACGGCGTGCACGGCGGCAGCCCGGTGGTGGGCGAGTCGATCTTCGACCAGGGCTTCGGCACCGGCCTCGCCGGCGACCCGAACGGTCACCCCGTGCGCGACGGCACGCGCGACCTCGGTCAGCAGACCGACCTCGTGAAGGTCGGCCTCGCGGGCAACCTTCGCGACGTCGAGCTCGTCGGCTCCGACGGCGTGCTGAAGACGGGCGCCGACGTCGACTACAACGGCTCGCCGGCCGGGTACGCCGACCAGCCCGACGAGGTCATCAACTACGTCGACGCGCACGACAACGAGACGCTCTACGACCTCGGCGTGCTGAAGCTGCCCGTCGACACGTCGATGGCCGACCGCATCCGCATGAACACGCTGTCGCTCGCGACCGTGACGTTCTCGCAGTCGCCGTCGTTCTGGCACGCCGGAACGGAGTTGCTGCGCTCGAAGTCGCTCGATCGCAACAGCTACAACTCGGGCGACTGGTTCAACCGCATCGACTGGACCGGCCAGGAGTCGACCTTCGGCTCGGGCCTGCCCATGGCGGCCGACAACGAGGACAACTGGCCGTCCATGGCGCCGCTCCTCGCCGACCCGGCGCTCGAGCCCGGCGCCGACGACATCGCCGCGGCCGAGGCATCCGCGCTCGACCTGCTGCGCGTGCGCTCGTCGGTCGACCTGCTGCAGCTGGGCTCGGCGGAGCTGATCAACGAGAAGGTGTCGTTCCCGAACAGCGGGGCGGATGCCACGGACGGGCTCATCGTGATGCTCATCGACGACCTCGTCGGCGAGGACGTCGACCCGTCGCTGGAAGGGGCGCTCGTGGTGTTCAACGCGTCGCCCGACGCGGTGACCGAGACCGTCGACGGGCTCGCGGGCCGGTCGTTCGAACTGGCCGACGCGCTGGCGAACGGCGCCGATCCCGTGGTGAAGACCACGGAATGGGATGCCGCGACCGGGTCGCTCACGCTGCCCGCGCGTACTGCGGCGGTGCTCGTCGACGAGCAGGAGCCGCCGGCGACCGCCACCTCGG
Organism: Agromyces sp. H66; assembly: GCF_004959775.1. Classification (GTDB taxonomy): domain Bacteria; phylum Actinomycetota; class Actinomycetes; order Actinomycetales; family Microbacteriaceae; genus Agromyces. The sequence goes on along the minus strand of NZ_SJZG01000005.1, from coordinate 65,880 downwards.
TGATCGCGGTGCCGAACAAGGTGTTCGCGAAGGCCGGGTCTTCGGTGAAGCTGACGGGTCAGGTGTCGGCCGCCGACGGGACCGAGCCGGTGGGCACGGTCACGGTGTTCGACGGCGATGACGCCGTCGCGACGGCGCTTCTCGGCACCGACGCCGACGGCGGGTTCAAGGTCAAACTGCCGAAGCTCGACGCGGGCCTGCACGTGTTGACGGTCACGTTCGACGGTGGCGAGGGGTACGCCGACTCGCAGTCGGTGCCCATCGTGATCGTGCTCTGGTAGCGCGCCGCCCGTGGGGTGGGGAGTGCCCCCTCACCCCACGGGTGCCCGTCGCGGGTGCCCCCTCACCCCACGGGCTCGCGGTCGGCGAGTCCCGCACGGTGGGCGATGGCCGTGAGCTCGGAGCGCCGGGCGGCGCCCAGCTTCGCGAGCAGGTTGGACACGTGCCGCTCCACCGTGCGGTGGCTGATGAAGAGCCGGTCTCCGATGGCCCGATCCGTCAGCCCCTCCGCGACGAGGGCGAGCACATCGCGCTCGCGGCGGGTGAGGTGATACGGGTCGTCGCTCGAGTCGGGCGGATCCTCGCGCAGCGTGATCCGGGCCCGCTTCGCCACGTCCTCGGCGAGGCGGTGGAGGTGCGCAGCACCGATCCGGTCGGCCGTCGTCCATGCGGTGCGCAACTCGTGGGCGGCCGACGCCCGATCCCCGCCGTTCGCGAGCATCGCCGCCGTCGCCCGCAGCCGCGCCTGTATCTCGCGGAACGGGTTCTGCAGGTCCTGCCACCCCTCGGCCGCGGCGAGCCACGCTTCGGCATCCGCGTGGCCCGAGGCATCCGTCAGCTCGCACTGCGCGACCGCGTGGTCGGCGCTGGCGACCGGGTTCACCGAACGTGAACGCGAGAGCGCCTCGGCAGACCGGACGACCCAACTCCGCACCTCGTCGATGTCGGCGCGCGAGTCGCGCGAATCCGTCGCGATCGCTGCGGAACCGGAGGCGGCAGCGGCTGTGGCAGCCGCGGCCGCGGCGAACAGCGGCACCGAGAAGACGGCGTGCTCGTCGTGACGGAGCTTCTCCCGCCCCTGCTCCGCCATCGCCAGCGCCTCGTCGAACCGGCCCTGGGCGGCGAGGACCTCGACGAGCGTCGCGTAGAGCGGCCCGAGCAGCTGGGTGTCGATCAACCGGGCGCCCGCGTGCCGTGCCGCGTCGAGTCGGGAGCGAGCGCCGTCGAGGTCGCCCAGCCGGAACAGGAGCCGGCCGCGGATGAGGTCGACGCGCACGGCGTCGACGCCGGCCGGTTGCAGGGCGTCGGCTTCGTCGAGGAGCTGCGTCGCCTCGGTGTTGCGGCCGAGTTGCAGGAGTGCCTCGGCCGCGTCGCATCGGCACCAGACGCCCTTGCGCTCCCGCAGGCCAAGACCCTCCACGATGTCGATCCCGTCGATCGCCACGTTCGCCGCCTCGGTCATGCGCCCGGCGTCGTACAGCGCGGAGTGCAGGTTGACGATGGCGCGGGCGATGTCGTCGACGTCCTCGAACTCCTCCTCGGCGATGCGCCGGGCCGTTCGGAGTTCGGCGATGCCCTCCTCGAGCTCGCCGAGATACGACAGGTCGACCCCGAGGTTGTTGCGGGCGTGACCTTCGACCGACCGGGCTCCCACCTGCCGGGCGATTGCGATGGCTTGGCGGGCGACCGGGGCCGACTCCTCGAAGCGGCCGGCCAGCATGAGCACCTGCGAATAGCCGCTGAGCACGGCGGCCCGCCACGAGGTGACCGGTTCGGCCGGCACCAGCTCGACGGCGCGCTCGTACGCGACGAGGGCGTCCTCGCCTTCGGCGGCCATCCACAGGTAGCGTCCGAGACGCTCGTGCAGGTACCCGTGGTGGTGCTGCTCGGCGGGGTCGACGGCCGCGATGGCGCGGCGCACCAGCTCGGCGGCCCGCTCGGGGCACGCCGCGAGGTGCGCGACCTCGGCGGCCGACCACAGTACCTTGTAGCAGGGTGCGTCGAGGTGCACGTCCTCGTCGGGCAACGTGTCGAGAAGGGTGACCGCACGCTCGTAATGCGAGAGCGACTCGCTGAACGCCAGCGCGCGGGCGGCCGCCCGGGCGGCGTCCACCGCCGCGGTCAGGGCGCGCGGCGCGTCGCCGGCCGCGTCCCAGTGGCGCGCGATCCGGCCGGGCACCGACCCGGGATCGCCCGCGAGTTCGGGTCGGTCGGACAGCGTCTCGGCGACCCGCCGGTGGAGTCGGGCCGCCTCGCCGGGGAGGAGCCCTCCGGCGATCGCCTCCTGGAGGAGTGCGTGACGGAACACGTACGCGCCGCCGTCGCCGGTCTCGGTGAGCAGCACGTGGTGCTCGACCGCTGGACGCAGGGCGGCGTCGAGCGCCGGGGCCGGCACGTCGGCGACGTGTTCGAGCAGGCGGTGCGGCACCCGGCGTCCGATGACGGACGCGGCGCGCAATGCCTGCCGCGTCGCGGGTGCCAGCTCCTCGAGCCTCGCGAGCAGCAGGTCGCGGATGGTGGCGGGAAGGTCTCCGCCCGAGCCCAGCACCAGCAGTTCCTCGGCGAAGAACGGATTGCCCTCGGCTCGTCCGTAGATGTCGTCGAGCAGCGCCCGGTGCGGCGGGATGCCGAGGATGTCGCTGAGCTGCAGTGCCTGCTCGTCGCGGGTCAGGCGTCCGAGCACGACGTGCCGGCCCGACCGACGGCCGGACTCGGCGATGAACCGCGTCACCGCGACGTCGTGCGGCGGCTCGTCGGTGCGAACGGTGAAGACCAGCAACGTGTCGCCGCGCAGGTGGCCGCCGAGGAGCGTGATGAGTTCGAGCGTCGACCGGTCGGCCCAGTGCAGGTCCTCGACGATCACGATCACGGGAGCTTCGACGCCGAGCCCGTCGATCACCGCGCTCACCGCTCGGAACAGCAGGCTCGCGCTCGCTCGGGTGGGCTCGGGGACGGGCATGGAATCGGCCAGGGCCGGGATCCACCTGGCCAACTCGGGCGCCGCGTGTCCGGCGAGCCGGACGACCTCCGCGGCGCCGCGTCGCCGCACGAGGTCGGTGAGCAACTCCACGAGCGGCGCGTACGGCAGGATCTGCTCTCCGTACGCGACGCAGCGCCCGACGAGGACGTTCGCGCCCCGGGCCGTGGCCCGGGACGCGAACTCCTGCACGGTGCGTGTCTTGCCGACCCCCGCCTCGCCCTCGACGAAGACTGTCTGCACCGAGTGGTCGGCGGTCGCATCGGCGAGCAGGGCCTCCAGCCGCGCGAGTTCACGCTCGCGGCCGACCAGCTGTCGACTGGTGGCGCGATTCGTCGTGACCTCACCGGTCATCGCCATATCTGGATTATCCCCCGATTCGAGGAATCCTCGGGCCGAAATCGTGATCTCGGCTGCCGGGATCACCCCTCCTGGACCGGAACGAGCTGGTCGGCGACCAGCCCGTGCGCCTCGCGATGCACCTGGGCCGCGGCTTCGGCGTCGGGGGCGTCGACGAGGCAGAACACCTTGCCCGACCCCTCGTCGAACCAGTACTGGCGGTAGTCGACGCCGTAGCGGCCCTGGACCTCGAGGTCCTTGGCGTGGGCGCCGGCCACCGCATCGGCGGTGAGCCCCTCGACCCGGTCGTGGACATCCATGAAGAGTGCCATTTCATCCTCCTGTGGTTGTTGGCGGGTTGGTGATACCACCAGCGTGGAGGGCGGGCCGTCGGGGCCGTTACGGGGAACCACGCAGTTCCGGATGCCTCGACCACGCAATTCCCGTCGGCCCGGGTCAGTCGGCGACGCCCGAGCGTGCGGCCTCCAGCACGGCGTACGCCCGCCCGAGCCGCTCGATCCACCACTCGGTGCGCTCGGGCCCGGCCGCGTACCGGTCGAGCAGCTCGGGGTCGGGGTCGACCCGCCGCACCCCGATCGACCCGCCCTCGGGCACGAGCGGGTCGCGCGTGACATCCGCCGCCAGCAGCGATGCGGTGCCGAGGCCGCAGTCGTAGTCGAGGTCGGGCACGGATGCCGCGAGCTGCGCGCCCATCGCGAGGCCCACGCTCGTGTCCAGCGCGCTCGAGACCACGACCGGCAGGCCGGCTCGCGCGACGATGTCGAGGGCCCGGCGGATGCCGCCGAGCGGTTGCGCCTTGATGACGAGGAGGTCGGCGGCGCCGGCCTCGGCGACGGCGAGCGGATCGTCGGCGCGGCGCACGCTCTCGTCCGCCGCGATGGGGATGCCCATGTACTTGGTGCGACGGCGGATCTCGGCGAGCTCCTCGACGCTCGGGCACGGCTGCTCGACGTACTCGAGGTCGAACGGCGCGAGGGCATGGATGGCGTGCTCGGCCTCGTCGACGTTCCAGCCCCCGTTCGCGTCGACGCGGATGCGTCCCTCGGCGCCGAGCGCCTCGCGCACGGCGCGCACCCGCGCGACATCCGCCGACAGGGGCTGGTCGCCGCCCGCGACCTTGACCTTCGCCGTGCGGCATCCCGGGAATCGCGCGAGCACCGCCGGCACGCTGTCGGGATCGACCGCCGGCACCGTCGCGTTCACGGGGATCCGGTCGCGGAGGGCGGGCGGCGGCGCGTTCCAGCCGTAGTCGATGGCGGCGGCGAGCCAGGCGGATGCCTCGTCGTCGTCGTACTCGGCGAACGGCGAGAACTCGGTCCAACCCTGCGGCCCCTGCACGAGGAGCGCCTCCCGCACGTCGATGCCGCGGAACCGCGTGACGAGCGGGAGCGCGACGACGCGCGCGGTGGACAGGAGCTCGTCGAGGTGCGGCTGCGGTGCGGCGTCGTCGGTCACCCTCCCATCGTGTCACCCCGCGGCATCCGTTCGCGCCCCCGGGAAACCGGAGTCGCCACCTGCTACCGTGTACCGACCTGGGGGTGCACATGTCCGACGAATTCGCCACGCTCGGCGTCGAGGCCGCTGAAGACACCGAGGTGCGCGACTCCGCCGGACGCAACGTCGCGATCGCCGTCATCGGCCTCGTGGTCGTCGTCGCCGCGCTCATCCCGCTCACCTACGGCGCCGTCTGGGTGGGGTCGATCGTCTACGCCGCCGTGGTGTCGTTGCTCACCGGCGGTCCGGCGCCCGCGGCGCCCGGCGTCGCGACCTGAACGACCGGTCGACCGCGCGAGCGGATGCCCCGACCGCCGGGAATAGGCTGGGCGCATGGCACGCCAGGTCTCCGAACTGTTCGACGCGAGCGAGTGGACGGATGCCGCGGCATCCGTCACCGGCTCTGGCGGTTTCACCGACATCACGTACCACCACTCCGCCGACGGGCGCATCGCCCGCATCGCGTTCGACCGTCCCGAGGTGCGCAACGCGTTCCGGCCGCAGACGGTCGACGAGCTCTACCGCGCGCTCGAGGACGCGCGCACGAACCCCCGGATCGGCGTCGTGCTGCTCACGGGCAACGGGCCGAGCGAGAAGGACGGCGGCTGGGCGTTCTGCTCCGGCGGCGACCAGCGCATCCGCGGGCGCGACGGGTACAAGTACTCCGACGCTGAGACGGCGATCGTCGAGGGCGCAGGCGGTTCGCACGGCAGCCACGCCGCGGTCGGGCGCCTGCACATCCTCGAGGTGCAGCGGCTCATCCGCTTCATGCCGAAGGTCGTCATCGCGGTCGTGCCGGGGTGGGCGGCGGGCGGCGGCCACTCGCTGCACGTCGTGTGCGACCTCACGATCGCGAGCCGCGAGCACGGCCGGTTCAAGCAGACGGATGCCGACGTCGGCAGCTTCGACGCCGGCTACGGGTCGGCGTACTTCGCGCGCCAGATCGGCCAGAAGTTCGCGCGCGAGGTGTTCTTCCTCGCCGAGGAGTACTCGGCCGAGCGCGCCTACGAGATGGGCGCGGTGAACCGGGTCGTGCCGCACGCCGACCTCGAGCGCGAGGCGATCGCGATGGCGCGCACCATCCTCACGAAGTCGCCGACGGCGATCCGCATGCTGAAGTTCGCGTTCAACGCGGTCGACGACGGCATGGTCGGCCAGCAGGTGTTCGCGGGCGAGGCGACCAGGCTCGCCTACGGCACCGACGAGGCCGTCGAGGGCCGCGACGCGTTCCTCGAGAAGCGCGAGCCCGACTGGGGCCCGTACCCATGGCACTTCTGATCCGCTGGGCTCGAAATGAAACCCGTCAATCAGGTTGCGGCCTCGGATGTCGCGGCGGTGAGCCGTGCGCTCCGCGTCGCGCTCGACGGCGGGCCCGCCGTCTGGCCGGTCGACCCCGCCTTGCGAGTGTTGACGTTCCCGTCGAGTGATGACGCTGCCGCGGCGCCGGACCGGGGGAACGTCAACACTCGGCGGGAGAGGGAACAGGTCGACGACGGCGTCGCGCTCGTCGTGGAGACGAGCGGGTCGACGGATGCCCCGAAGCGCGTGCTGCTCTCGGCGGCCGCGCTGCGCGCGAGCGCGGCGGCGACGGCGGCAGCACTCGACGGGCCCGGGCAGTGGCTCCTCGCCCTGCCTGCGCACTACATCGCGGGCGCCCAGGTGCTCGTGCGATCCATCGTCGCGGGCACCGAACCCGTCCTGGTCGGCGGCGAGCACTTCGACCCGGCCGCGTTCGCTGCGGCATCCGCACGGCTGGACCGGCGGCGACCCCGGTACACCTCGCTCGTGCCGGTGCAGCTCGGCCGCCTCGTCGACGCGGCCGAGTCCGACCGCCGCATCGCCGAGGCGCTGCGCTCGTTCGACCGGATCCTGCTCGGCGGCCAGGCCGCGCCGCCGTCGCTCATCGTCGCCGCCGACGTGCTCGGCGCGCGGGTAACCCGCACGTACGGTTCCAGCGAGACGTCGGGCGGATGCGTCTACGACGGGCGTCCGCTCGACGGCGTGGGTGCGCGCATCGTCGATGGCCTCGTCGAGCTGACCGGGCCGATGCTCGCCGACGGATACCTCGGCGACCCCGAGCGCACCGCGGCCGCCTTCGTGGCCGACGCCGATGGAACGCGCTGGTATCGCACCGGGGATCTCGGTCGCATCGAGCACGACGGCACGCTGCGCATCCTCGGGCGCGCCGACGACGTGATCATCTCGGGCGGGGTGAAGGTCGCGCTCGGCGAGGTCGAGCGGGCGATCCGCGCCCGGCCCGGCTTCGCCGACGCCGTCGTGGTGCGCGTGACGGATCCCGAGTGGGGGGAGCGGCCGGCGGTGGTCGCGACGGGAACGGAAGCCGCCGCGACATCCGATGCGCTCGCGACGCTCGCCCGGGCGACCGACGCCGCCGGACTCCCGCCCGCTGCACGGCCCGTGCGGCTCGAGTTCGTCGACCGGATGCCGCTCCTCGCGTCGGGCAAGCCCGACCGTCGCGCGATCGCCGCGATGCTCTCGAGTTAGCGGGTCGCGGAGCCGTTCGTGTCGACGGTCGCGAGGCCGAGCTCACGCCAGGCCGCGATCAGGTCCCGATCGCCCGAGACTGCCACGAAGTCCTCGCTCGCCGCCTCGACGGCGGTCGCGCAGTGCACGGCGTCGTACCCTCGGAGTCCGAAGCGCCGGCTGAGTGCGGCCGCATGGAGCACCGAGTCCTCGCGGGGTTCCACGACCACGACCGAGCCCCAGAGGCGCTCGAGCGTGACCATCGAATCCCGATGCCGGTCTGCGTCGAGGCGACCCATCCGTTCGGCGCGAGCGAGCGCGGCCGCTGCTTCGACGTAGGCCAGCAGGCTGACGACCACCTCGTCGGCCGCGAGCCACACGCGCCGGGCGCGGGCAGAGCCGGGTTCATCGATGATCAACGGGATGATCGCCGACGTGTCGAGGTATGCGATCACCGCCGTTGCTCGGCGATGAGATCGGAGACGGTGCCCGATGCCGTGATCGGAGTCGGAAGCGTGGCTTTCGGACGCAACGGCGGCCGGGCGAAGCCCTCGGCGATCATCCGCTCGATCGGCGACTCGGCTTCGATGGGGACGATGCGGGCGATCGGCTTGCCGTGGTCGGTCACGACGACCGTTTCGCCCTGGCGGACTCGTGCGAGCTGCCGACTGAGCGTGTCCCGGAGCTCGCGGATCCCGACGTTCGATGATGTAGCCACATTCATGCGCCGATTATAGCCACATTCGCCGCAGGCGCCGGGAGTCGGCCCGTCACGGCGCCGTCGGCGCGGCCTGGCGTGCCACCGCTTCGGGCTCGGCGTCGAGCTCGGCCAGCCGCTTCGCCTCGTCGAGGTGCGCCAGCACGCGGCGGCGGCTCGGCAGCAGCAGGCTCGCGAGCGCGGCGATGGCGAAGCCGGCGACCGACACCTGGACCGAGGCCTGCAGGGCCTGCACCACGTGCTCACGGCTCAAGTCGTCGCCGACGATCGTGAAGAAGACGGTCGTCGAGACCGCCACGCCCGTCGCGGCGCCGAGCTGCTGGAAGGTGCTGAACGCACCCGATGCCGAACCGGCATCGGCGACCGGAACCGTGGCCAGCGCGACGTCGATGAGCGGGATGATGAGCAACGAGAGTCCGAACCCCGCGAGGAGCATCGGCCAGACCGCCGCCCACCCGCTGAACGCGGCGCCCGCCTCGGCGACGACGGCGAACACCCAGAGCACGCCCGTCGCGAGGAGCACCGAACCCGCCGTGACGAGGAACTTGCCGACGCGCGGCACGAGCGGGATGACCGCGCCCGTGCCGAGGAGTGCGCCGAGGCTGAAGGCGAGCAGGTTGAGGCCCGCGGTGAGGGCGTCGAAGCCGAGCCCCGCCTGCAGGTAGATGACGAACGGCAGGGTGAAGGCGTTGAGCGCGCCCTGGAACGCAGCCTGCGTGACGACGCCCGCCGAGAAGCCGCGATCGGCGAAGAGCGGCATGGGCAGGAGCGCCGAGCCATCGCGGCGCATCCGCCGACGCTCGTGGGAGACGAAGGCGAGGAGCAGCAGGATGCCGGCGATCACCGGCAGCCAGAGCCAGGCCGGCCAGCCGAGCGTCTGTCCCTCGACGAGCGGCACCATGAAGGCGAGCACCACGGCGGTGAGCAGCAGCACCCCGGCGACGTCGAGGCGCATCGGCCGGGGAGAGCGGGTCTCGGGCACGAACCGGGCTGCCAGCCCGACGATGACGATGCCGACGGGGATGTTGATGAGGAACACCGTGCGCCAGCCGAGTCCCCACAGGTCGGCGTCGACGAGCCAGCCGCCGAGCACGGGTCCGGCGACCGCGGCGAGGCCCGCCACGGCGCCGATGAGGCCGTACATCGGGGCGCGCTCGCGCGGCGTGAACAGCGCCTGCACCGAGGCGAGCAGCTGCGGCACCATGAGCGCCGCGAAGAGCCCCTGCGCGATGCGGGCGACGACGAGCGCGTCGCCCGACCATGCGGCTGCGGCGACGGCCGACGAGAGCGTGAACCCGGCGATGCCGAGGAGGAAGATGCGCCGGCGGCCGTAGAGGTCGCCGAGGCGACCGCCCGTGATGAGGGCAACGGCGAAGGCGAGCATGTAGCCGCTCACGATCCATTCCAGTTGCGCGTCGGATGCCCCGAGGTCGGCGCCGATCGACGGCAGCGCGACCTGCACGATCGTGACGTCGAGCAGGTCCATGAACGAGGCGAAGAGGAGGATGCCGATGGCGAGGCCGCGGCGTGGTGCGGTGGTCATGCCGGCCGCCCTTTCGTATGCTGAGGATGTCTCCGAGGCGGAACTGTCTCGGTATGGGATATTTTCAGTATGGGATAATCCCACAACGGGAACGATAAGGAGTCGGGCGAGGCATGTCAAGCAGGGCCGAGGTCACCGGGCGCATCGTCGGCCTGCTCCAGCTCGTGATCGCGTCATCGGTGATGACGAACGAGCGCATCGCCCGTTCGCTCGGGCTCAACGTCGTCGACCTGCAGGCGCTCGGCTTCATCGCGCGCAACGGCGCGCCGATGACGGCCGGTGAGGTCAGCCAGCAGACCGAGTTGCCCACCAGCACGACGACGCGCGTGCTCGACCGGCTCGAGAAGCACGGATACATCGAGCGCACGACCGATCCCGACGACCGCAGGCGCGTCGTGGTGCGCGTTCGTCCCGAGGCCGCGGCCGGCGTCGGACAGGGCGGCGAGGATGACCCGTACGGCACCATCCTCGAGGCAATGCGCCGCGTGCACGAGCAGTTCACGGTCGACGAACTCGAGGTGGTGGCGCGCTACCTCGACGCGGTGAAGGACGTGCGCTGAGGCATCCGCTCGACCGATCCGGCCCGGACCCACGCCCGCCTCGGGTGGCCTGACTAGCATGTCGGTGTGGCACGCCCGAAACCCCAGCGCATGAACCCCGCCGACGTCCGCGAGCACGCGCACCGGCGCTCCGGAAACCCCGCCAAGCGCTCCGCCGCGCCCACCGTCGCCCGCGGCCCCGCGACGGTCGCCGACTGGGTCGCCGGGGCGCGCCTGCGCACCCTGCCGCTGGCGATCGCGCCGGTCGCGCTCGGCACGGGAGCGGGGGTCGTCGCCATCCCGGACGGCCCGTGGCATCCGGCCCGCGCACTGCTCGCCCTCGTCGTCGCGCTCGCCCTGCAGATCGCGGTGAACTACGCCAACGACTACTCCGACGGCGTTCGCGGCACCGACGACCATCGCGTCGGGCCGGCGCGGCTCACCGGCTCGGGTGCCGCCAAGCCGAAGCACGTGCTGGCGGTCGCCCTCAGCTTCTTCGCGCTCGCCGCGATCGCGGGCCTCGCGCTCACCATCGTGACCGAGCAGTGGTGGCTGCTCGCCGTCGGCGCCGTGGCGATCGTCGCCGCCTGGTTCTACACGGGCGGCCGGCGACCCTACGGGTACTACGGCCTCGGCGAGCTGTTCGTGTTCGTGTTCTTCGGGCTCGTCGCGACCGCGGGCTCCGCGTACGTGCAGGCGCTCACCGTGAACCTCGAGGCCTGGCTCGGCGGCGTCGGCGTCGGGCTCATCGCGTGCGCCGTGCTCATGGCGAACAACCTGCGCGACGTCGAGCAGGACCGGGCGGCCGGCAAGCGCACGCTCGCGGTGCTCGTCGGGCCGCTCGCGGGGCGCATCCTGTTCACGGTCTTCATGCTCGTGCCGTTCGGGATCGCCGGCTTCTTCGCGCTGTTCTATCCCGCGGCCGTGCTCGTGCAGTTCGCACTGTTCATCGCGGTGCCCGCCTGCGCCATCGTGCTCTGGGGGCGGACCCCGCGCGAGCTGCTGCTCGCGCTCCAGCTGGCGAGCATCACGGCCCTGGTCTACGGGCTCGGGATGGGGCTCGTGTTCGCGCTCTGATCCCGAAGCTCGTGCAGGGGAATGGGACCCATCCCCGCCTGAGCCGCGACATCGAGGCGAATCGCCTGCACAAGCTCCAGGGGGCTACGCGGAGTGGTCGCGCCGCTCGGTCGAGGCCGCGTCGACCGCGGCATCCTCCACCTCGTCGTCGACGTGCACGGCCGGGGTCTCCCGGTGACGTGCCTCGTACAGGTCGCTCGCGATCGACTCGCGCTGGCGGCGCAGGAAGATGACCGACGCACTGAACCCGAACACGGCGGCGACGGCCGCTGACACCCACGGGTTCACGCCCGCGATGAGGAGCACGGCGAGCGGCACGGCGAACAGCAGGATGCGCAACGCGGTGTACCAGATCCAGACGGGCACGGACTTCACCCTCACAGTGTAGGTCGGCTTCCCCTGAGTACTCTCACAGCCGCGGGCCGGGCGTACGCGCCTAGACTGGGGGAATGGCCCGGCTGCTCTTCGGACTCGGCGTCGCCGCCGTGATCTTCACGATCTACGCCGTCGCCGACTGCGCGTTCTTCGACCGCACGCGCATCCGAGGCCTGCGTCGTGGCTGGTGGATCGTCGTCATCCTGTTCGTGCCGATCATCGGCGGCGTGCTGTGGTTCCTCATCGGGCGCGGGCGCATCGATCGCATCGGCGCGCGGCGCGGCGGAACGGTCGCCCCCGACGACGACGCGGAGTTCCTCCGCCAGCTCCGGGAGGATGCCGCGCAGAACGAGCGCATCCGCCGCATGGAGCAGGAGCTCGCCGAACTCGACGCCGACGACCAGCCGCGATTCGGCGACGCCGCCGGCACGAGCAAGGGCGAGGAGCGCAAGCGGCCCGACGCCCCCGATGCCGGCGAGACGGGACCTGCCGGACGACCGAATGGCTGATCCGGAGCCCCGAACGGCGCCCGACGCCCGACGGAGCCCCGCGAGCGATGCCGCGATGGCGCTCCTGTGCGCCTTCGTCGAGGCGGGCGTGCGCGATGTCGTCGTCGCGCCCGGTTCGCGGTCGCAGGCGCTCGCGCTCGCCGCGGCCGAACTCGAGCGGGTCGGCGCGATTCGCCTGCACGTGCGCATCGACGAGCGTGGCGGGGCGTTCCTCGCGCTCGGCACCGCCGTGGAGTCCGGTCGTCCGGCGATCGTGGTGACCACCTCCGGCACCGCCGTCGCGAACCTGCACCCCGCCGTGCTCGAGGCGCACCATTCGGGCGTGCCGCTCATCGTATGCACGGCCGACCGCCCGGCGGAGCTCCGGGGCATCCGCTCGAACCAGACGACCATGCAACCCGGCATCTTCGCCGGCGCGGTTCGGCTGGAGCGCGACATCGGCGCGCCCGAGGGCGAACCCCGAGAGACGGATGCCGCGGCCCGCCTCGCCCGCGACGCCGTCGCCGCGGCACTCGGTCGCGACGCGGCGGGCGAGTTCGTGCCGAATCCCGGTCCCGGCCCGGTGCACCTCAACCTGCAGTACCGCGAGCCGCTGTCGGCCGTCATCACGCTCGAAGCCGCACCCGTGGCGCCGGCGGATCTCGAGACGGGTCCGGCTGCGCCGGGCGGTCCTCGATCGGCGGAGGGTGCGGACCCCGCGGCGGCACTCGTCGAGCCCGGCCCGCGCACGGTCGTGGTCGCGGGCGCCGGCGCCGGACCGGTCGCCGAGGAGTTCGCACGCGACGGCGGCTGGCCGCTCATCGCCGAGGTCACGAGCGGCGCGCACTTCGGACCCAACCTCGTCGTGGCCTACCGGGAACTGCTGCGCGAGCCCGGCTTCGGCGACCTCGTCGAGCGCGTCGTGGTGTTCGGGCATCCGACGCTCTCGCGCGAGGTGCCCGCACTCGTGCAGCGCGATGACGTCGAGACCATCGTCGTGGCCCCGTCGGGCATCGAGTGGTTCGATCCGGGGCGGCGCGTCAAGCGCTTCGAGCGCGCGGTGCAGGCCGTGCGGCGGCCCCAGTCGGCCGAGGAGCGCGCCTGGGTCGGGCGCTGGGTGCACGCGAGTCGCGCGATCCTGGCCGAGGGGCTTCCGCCCGCGGCATCCGTGCACAGCGGCATCGACGAGACCGGTCACGTCTCCGACTTCGCGGCGCAGCGCGACTACATGCGAGCGCAGCTCGCGGCCGTGCGCGCGCCGGTGACGCGCCGCGTGCTCGTCGACGCGGTATGGGCGGCGACGTGGCCGCACGACCGACTCGTGCTCGGCGCCTCGAGGCTGATCCGCGACGCCGACCGAGCCGTGCCCGGCCGGCGCATCGCGGCCCATGCGAACCGCGGCCTCGCGGGCATCGACGGCACGGTCGCCACGGCGCTCGGCATCGCGATCGCCACTCAGTCGCCCGCGCCCGGCGAGGATCAGGCGACGGATGTCACGACGCCCCCGAACCCCGCCCGCGCCGGCGTCACTCGCGCCCTCGTCGGCGACCTCACGCTGCTCCACGATGTCGGGTCGCTCCTCCTCGGCGACGCGGAGCCGCGGCCGAGGATCCAGGTCATCGTGGGCAACGACGGCGGCGGAACGATCTTCGATGCGCTCGAGGTCGCGGGCTCGGCGTCGGCGACGGCGTTCGATCGGGTGCAGTTCACGCCGCAGCACGTGGACCTCGCCGCGCTCGCGCGCGCCTACGGCTGGGAGTATGCCCGCGCCGCGACGCGAGGTGAGCTCGACGAGGCGCTCGGAACGGCCGTGACGGGGCCGGCGATCGTCGAGGTCCCGCTCGCCCGGTGACCTCCGCCGGTCGAGGAGCGAGCTAGGGAGTGCAGAGCTGACGCCCGCCGGTCGAGGAGCGAGCGCGGCGTCTCGAGACCCCGCGAGGCATTGACGCGGGGAGGGGGCGTACCGACAGGATGGGGGAGCGGTGAACACCGGCGCGAGCGCGCGGCGGGTCCGCGACGAGGGGAGCAGCGTGGGTCTCGAGAAATACTGGGCGACGGATCCGTCGGACGTGCTGCGCGTGCGGCAGGGGTTCACCCTCGCCGACGTCGACACCCGGAGCACCCCCGGCTTCGACGGTGACAAGGCCGCCGCCGAGACCTCGCTCGCCGAAGGCGCGGTCATCCTCGCGGAACTGCAGGAGAAGCTGTTCGCGGGCAACCAGATGGGTGACGATCCTCGCCGGGTGCTGCTCGTGCTGCAGGCGATGGACACCGCCGGCAAGGGCGGCATCGTGAAGCACGTGATGAGCGCCGTCGACCCGCAGGGTGTGCAGTTCGCGGCGTTCAAGAAGCCCACGGAGGAGGAGCTCGCGCAGGACTTCCTCTGGCGCGTCCGCAAGCGCGTACCTGACGCGGGCATGATCGGCGTCTTCGATCGGTCGCACTACGAGGACGTGCTCATCGCCAAGGTGCGCGAGCTCGCGCCGTCCGAGGAGATCGAGCGTCGCTACGGCGCGATCAACGAGTTCGAGGCCGAACTCGCGGCATCCGGCACGACGATCATCAAGGTGATGCTGCACATCTCGATGGACGAGCAGAAGGATCGCCTGCTCGACCGGCTCGAGCGGCCCGACAAGCACTGGAAGTTCAACCCGGGCGACATCGACGAACGGCTGCTCGCGCCCATGTACCGGGAGGCGTACCAGGTCGCCTTCGAACGCACGACCACGCCGCACGCGCCCTGGTACGTCGTGCCCGCCGACCGCAAGTGGTATGCGCGGCTGGCGGTGCAGCACCTGCTCATCGAGGCGCTCGAGGCGATGCGGCTCGACTGGCCGCTGGCCGACTTCGACGTCGAGGCCGAGAAGGCGCGGCTCGAGGCGAGCTGACGCTCGCGCGCTACTCCACCGCCGGCGAGGGCGGCGAGGCCTCGAACGCCTCCACGATCGGCCGGAACTTGATGGTCGACTCCGCCAGCTCGTCGGCCGGCACCGAGTCATGCACGATGCCGCACCCGGCATATGCCGCCACCGTGCCGTCGGCATCGACCTGTGCGCACCGCAGCGCGATGGCCCATTCGCCGTCGCCGTCGCCGTCGATCCAGCCGACGGGGCCGGCGTAGCGCCCGCGATCGAACCCCTCGAGCTCGGCCAGCGTGCGCAACGCCACGCGACGAGGGGTCCCCGCCACGGCGGCGGTCGGATGCACCGCCTGCACGAGGTCGAGCGAGCTCGACCCGTCGCCGAGGGTGCCCTTGAGGTCGGTCGCGAGGTGCCACAGGTTCGGCAGCTGCAGCGTGAACGGCTCTGGGCTCGCGTCGAGCCTCGCGGTGTGCGGCGCGAGGCGTTTCACGGCGCTCGATACGGCCATGGCGTGCTCGGCGAGGTCCTTCGGCGATGACGCCAGCGCGGCGGCCCGTCCGCGGTCGGATGCCTCGTCCTCACCCCGTGACGTCGTGCCCGCGAGCACGCGTGCCGACACGGTGCCGTGGTCGACACGCACGAGCGTCTCGGGGCTCGCGCCGATGAGGCCGTCGACGGCGAACACCCAGGTGTCGGGATACTCATCGGCGAGCCGGTTGATGACGGCGCGCAGGCCGTCCTCCTCGTGCAACTCGCCCACGAGCTGCCGGGCGAGCACGACCTTCTGGAGTTCGCCGGCGTCGATCCGCCGCACGGCCTCGGCGACGGCCGCCTCGTACGCCTCGGGCGGCACGGCGCCCGGCGTGAAGGTCACGCGCGGCACCCGGCGCTTGGGCGACGGCTCGGGAATCTCGAGGGCGACGGAGGCCGCGGCATCCACTGCCCCGTCGGCGCCGTCGCCGTCCTCGCTCGCGAGCGAGATGCGCGTCACCCACGCGCGCCCCTCGCGACGCCCGAGCACGACCTCGGGCACCACCAGCACGCTCGTCGCGGCGGACTCGTCGGCGAACGCGAACGCGCCGAACGCCACGAGTCCGGTGCCGGGCAGGCCCACGCGGTCGTCGACGTCGGCGTCTGCGGCGAGCGACCGCCACGCGGCTGCGACGTCCTCGATGCGGGTCCGTCCGCTCGTCTCGATGCGGATCGTCTCGCCGAGGCCCACGATGCCCTCGCCGCGCCGCATCCAGAGGAGTGGATGCCGCGGGTCGGCGCGTGAGATGAGCGGGGCGAGTTCGTCGACCGGTTCGGTGCGCACGACGAGCCGCGTGCGAGCGGAGTGCGACGCCGAGGCATCCGTGTGGTTCACCGAACCAGCCTACGTCCGCGGGATCAGGCCGCCAGTCGCTCCCGCACCTCGACGCCGTGCCAGAACGCGACGTAACCGGCGATCTCGTGGGCGGCGATCGAGGGCGTCGGGTAGTACCAGGCGGCGTTCGGGTTGCGCGTGCCGTCGACCTCGACGTGGAAGTAGCTGGCCGTGCCCTTCCAGTGGCACACGGTGTGGTTCTCGCTGGGGACGAAGTAGCGCTCGTCGATCGACTCGCGCGGGAAGTAGTGGTTGCCCTCGACGACGATCGTCTCGTCGGATTCCGCGATCACCGCGCCGTTCCAGATGGCCTGCATGGTTCCTCCTCGTCGGGCGCATGCCCGCTCAGTCGTTGCCATAGGTCAACGGATGCCGCCACGGTTTCATTCCCATGCATACAAATCGAAGGGCATGGTCGCGGCGGGTTGCGGCCGTCATCCCGCGAGTCGGGGCACCTCCCAGCGCAGGCCCGGGAAGCGCGCGAAATCGCGGTCGAGCGTGATCCAGGTCGCACCGTGCTCGATCGCGATCGCTGACAATATGCGGATATGCCGGATGGCATCGTCGAACGCCGTGAGGTCGTCGGTCCCATCGGCTTCGGCCGCGACATCCAACCGTAGACTCGGAGGATGACGCGCGCAGACCTCGGCAAGGACCCGAGCCAGGTGTCGGCCATGTTCGACCGGGTCGCCGCTCGGTACGACCGCACCAACAACGTGCTCTCGGTGGGCAATGCGCCGCTGTGGCGGGTCGCCACGACGCGGGCCGTGGCGCCGAAGCCGGGGGAGCGGATCCTCGACGTCGCGGCGGGCACCGGCACCTCGAGCGCCAGCCTCGCGAAGTCCGGGGCATCCGTCGTCGCCGCCGACTTCTCGCCCGGCATGATCGAGGTCGGCCGCCGACGCCAGGCGGGCGTGCCGAACCTCGTCTTCGTCGAGGCGGATGCCACGAAGCTGCCGTTCGGCGACGACGAGTTCGACGCCGTCACGATCTCGTTCGGCCTGCGCAACGTGAACGAGCCGAAGCAGGCGCTCGCCGAGTTCTTCCGGGTGACCAAGCCCGGAGGGCGGCTCGTGGTGTGCGAATTCTCGCACCCGCCGCTCGGGTTCGTGCGCGCCGGGTACCACGCGTACCAGCGCTACGTCATGCCGCCGCTCGTGAAGCTCTCGAGCTCGAACGACACCGCCTACGAGTACCTCAACGAGTCGATCGAGGCGTGGCCCGACCAGCGCACGCTCGCGTCGTGGCTGCGCGATGCCGGCTGGGTCGACGTCGAGTGGCGCAACCTGACGATGGGCGTCGTCGCGCTGCACCGCGGCCGAAAGCCCGCCTGACAGGCACCGGCCGCGCCGCCGAAACGACGCGGCCGATGCCGACCGATGCTGACCGATGGGCGACCGATGCGACCGGTGCGGACCGATGGCGTCCGCTCAGGCGGTGACGAGATCGCGGTGCCGGAATCCGGCCAGCGCCGCCGCCGTGATCCCCGCGGCGATCGCGGTGAGCACGAGCATCGCGGTGACCGAGAGGTCCTCGGAGGGGTACTCGCCGATGTGCTCGTACGGCGAGGCCTGCACCACAGCGTCGGGGACGTCGAGCATGGGCCCGAAGAACCCGATGAGGAACGCGTACCCGAACACCGCCCACGCGAGCGGCACGAGGCGCGGCGTGACCGCGTAGAGCAGTGCGGCCATCGCGAGTGTCGTCCACACCGCCGGCGCGTGGGCCACATGCCCGAGCAGCACGTCGTTGAACAACTCGCCCTCGCCGGTGCTCGCCGCCGCACCGATCGCCTCGCCGAGGCCGGCGGCGAACAGCAGCCAGACGACGCCGAGCGCCGTGACCGCGGTCCACGAGCCGAGCCAGGCCGGCCGGCTCACCGCGGTCGCCAGCACGGGCTCGGTGCGGCCGTCGAACTCTTCGCTGCGGAGCGACTGCATGGCGAGGATCGCGAACACGGTCGTGAACATCGCGAACATGAGACCCATGAGCCCGAGGTAGCCGGTGAGCAGGTTCTCCTCGCCGCCGAAGAGCACGAGCAGCTCCGGCGGGGCATCCGCGAACCCGTCGATCATCGCCTGGGTGAACCCGCCGTATGCGAGGCCGGCCGCGAACAGCGACAGGCTCCAACCGACGAGGCTCGCCCGCTGCAGCCGGAACGCGAGCGCGAACGGGCTCGACAGCCACGACGGGGCGTACGCAGACCCACGACGAGCCGCCACGAGACCCGCGGCGAGGTCGCGACGAGCCGACAGCGCGTAGCCGAGTCCGGCGCACACCACGAAGCAGGCGACCGAGATCGCGAGCGGCCACCAGCGGTCGTGCACGTACGGCGCGGCCTGCTGCGACCACCCGATCGGGGTGAGCCACGAGATCCAGTCGAGTCCGCCGCCCTGCGCGGCCGACATGTCGCCGAGGCCGCGCAGCAGGAACCCGCCGCCCAGGACGGCCCCGGCGATGCCCGCCGCCGTGCGGGAGAACTCGGTGAGCTGTACGCAGGTCGCGGCGATGCCCGCGAAGGCGAGGCCCGCAGCGCCGACGCTCGCGCCGAACACGATCGAGCCCCCGGCGTCGAAGCCCATGCCGGCGAGCATCCCTCCCATGAGGATGGCGACCACGAGGTCCATGAGCACGGCGACGGCGAGCGCCGCCGTGAGCGGCGCGTACCGGCCGACGACGTTGGCGCGCACGAGTTCGGCGCGACCCGACTGCTCCTCGACGCGGGTGTGCCTCGTGACCGTGAGGATGTTCATGAGCGATGCGCCGATGATGAGGTACATCCCGTAGGTACCGACGAGGAACCGCTCGAGCGTGATCGCCTCGGAGCCGAAGCCGGGCCCCATGAGCAGGGCGGCCGCGGGGTTCGCGGAGAACGCCGCGAAGGCCTGCAGGTCCTCGGCGGTCGGGAAGACGACCTGCAGCACGTTCGCGAAGTACGCGAGCAGGAGCGTCAGCCCGAGCGTCCAGCCGAAGAACCGGATGCGGTCGCGCCGCAGCATGAACCGGAACAGCGAGCGGAACCCGGCGAGCGGGTGGCCGTCGAGTCGTGCGGGCAGCGGCGAGGGCGACGGACGGCGCGTGGGCACCGCGGTCGTGCTCATCGTGCCACCCCCGCAGGAGCCTTCGACCCGTTGCCGTTGCCGTTGCCGACGCCGGCCGCCAGCTCGTCGCCGTAGTGGCGGAGCAGGAGCTGTTCGAGGGTCGGCGGGGTGGCGGTGAGCCCGGTGACGCCGAGCGAGGCGAGCTCGCGCATGACGACGGGCATGGCCTCGCCGTCGACGTCGAAGGTCAGCTGCTCGCCGTCGTGGTGCGCCTCGTGCACGCCGGGCAGGGACGTGATCGCATCGGCCGGGTGCTCGGTCATCACCGACACGCTGGTGCGCGTCAGGTGCCGCAGTTCGCGCAGGCTGCCGCTCTCGACGACGCTGCCCTTGCGGATGATGGAGATGCGGTCGGCGAGCACTTCGACCTGCGCGAGGATGTGGCTCGACAACAGCACGGTGCGCCCGGCGGCGGTCGCCTCGCGGATGCAGGACTGGAAGACCGCTTCCATGAGGGGGTCGAGTCCCGCCGTCGGCTCGTCGAGCAGCAGGAGCTCGACGTCGCTCGCGAGCGCGGCGATCAGGGCGACCTTCTGCCGATTGCCCTTCGAGTAGGTGCGGCCCTTCTTACGCGGGTCGAGGTCGAACCGGTCGCACAGCTCGTCACGCCGGGCGCGATTGATGCCGCCGCGCAGCCGGCCGAGCAGGTCGATCGCCTCGCCGCCGGTGAGGTTCGGCCAGAGCTCGACGTCGCCGGGAACGTAGGCGAGCCGGCGGTGCAGGCCGACGGCCGACGCCCACGGGTCGGCGCCGAGCACGCGGGCCTCGCCGCCGTCGGCGCGCAGCAGGCCGAGGAGGATGCGGATGGTGGTGGACTTGCCGGCGCCGTTCGGGCCGAGGAACCCGTGCACCTCGCCCTGCTCGACGCGGAGGTCGAGCCCGTCGAGCGCCGTCACGGAACCGTAGCGCTTGCGGAGGCCGGAGATCTGGATCGCGGGCACAGCGGTGCCCTGTTTTGCGTTGGTCATGGAAGTCTCGCTCTTTCGATCGTGTCGGAATCGGAGTTCGGTCAGGCGACGACGCCTGAAGAATCCGTCGGCGGATCGGGCACGTAGAGCAGGTAGGCGTCGAGCATCGCCCGGTCGGTGAGGAAGCCCTCGGTGTAGACCTCGAGGGCTGGGAGCGTGAGGGCGTTGAGCGCCCTGTCCCAGAATTCAGCGCGCTCGATCGCGCTCGGGTCGGGCTCGGTGGCGAGTGCGAGGAGGAGATTGCCGAGGGTCGCGCCGATGAGGAACCGGATGCGGGCCTCTTCGTCGCGACTCGGAACGACGAGCCCGGCGGCGACGCCATCGGCGATGTACCCGAGGGCGTCCTCCACCATGTGGTCGATGAAGGACCGGGCCATGTCGCCGCCCGCCTGGATGGCGCGGAGCACGTAGGCGATGAGCGGCCGGTACTCGTCCATGCGCGCGAGCTGGCCGATGAACGCGCCGGGGGCACCCGACTGGGCCGCGATGACGGAACGCTTGCTGTCGCGGATGATCGCGAAGACGTACTCGTCGCACTCGGCGCGCAGCGCCTCCTTCGATCCGAAGGTCTTCACGACGGATGCGGCGCTCACCCCGGCGTCGTGCGCGATCGTGCGCAGGCTCGCGTCGAAGCCGTCGCGCCCGAACCGGGCGACGGCCGCGTGGCGGATCCTCGCGCGGGTCGAGAGGTCGCCCTCGGAGAGCAGTGGTCGCGAACGCATGTTCACCAGAGTAAACAGGCGTTTACCATGGGCGCAAGACCCCATCGGTGGGTTCAGGAGGCTGCTCGCGGCTGTCTCGCGGCCGTCCCGAAACCCGCCAGGACGGCACCGGTAGGCTGGAGGGCGTGAAACCGAGCCACCCGGTCGCCCGTCGAGGCTCCTCGCTCGCCGCGAACCTCGGCCTGAGCGAGCGTGTCTTCGCGACATCCGCCGATCGGGCGATGGCGAAGGCGATCGACGCCGGCATCGAACGGGTCGAAGCCGGGCTGATGCGCGAGGTGAGCTTCGCCGATTCGATCGCGGATGTCTCGACGCGCTACCTGCTCGAAGCGGGCGGCAAGCGCGTGCGGCCGATGCTGACGCTGCTCACCGCCCAGCTCGGCGCGGGCGTGACCGACGACGTGGTCACGGCGGCGGAGGCGATCGAGATCACGCACCTCGGCTCGCTGTACCACGACGACGTCATGGACGACTCCGAGCGCCGTCGTGGCGTGCCGAGCGCGCAGACGGTGTGGGGCAACTCGGTGGCCATCCTCACGGGCGACCTGCTGTTCGCGCGGGCGAGCCAGTTGATGGCGCAACTCGGCGAGCGGGCCATCCGCCTGCAGGCCAACACGTTCGAGCGCCTCGTGCTCGGCCAACTGCACGAGACGGTCGGCCCGGCCCAGGGCGAAGACCCCATCGCCCACTACATCCAGGTGCTCGCCGACAAGACCGGATCGCTCATCGCGGCCGCCGCCCGGTCGGGCGTCGTGTTCTCGGGCGCCGACCCGGGCTTCGAGGACCCCATCGTCGAGTTCGGCGAGAAGATCGGCGTGGCGTTCCAGCTCATCGACGATGTCATCGACCTGTCGCCGCAGCCCGAGGAGACCGGCAAGGTCCCCGGCACCGACCTGCGCGCGGGGGTCGTCACGCTGCCGTTCCTGCGGCTGGCCGAGCTGGCGAAGACGGATGCCGCGTCCGCCGACCTGCTCGCCCGGATCAGGCGCGACGTGATCGTCGCGCAACCCGTCGAGGCCGGCGATCCGCTCGACACGAACACGCTCGCCTCGCGGATCGTGCCGTCGCGCGCGATGGTCGATGCGATCGTCGCCGAGTTGCGGGAACACGAAGCCACGCGCGCTACGCTCGCGGAGGCCCACCGCTGGGCTCGCGACGCCGTCGCGGCGCTCGCCCCGCTACCCGAGGGCAGCGTGAAGAAGGCACTCACGCGATTCGCCGAGACGATCGTGGAGCGGCAGAGTTGACCTGCACAGGTTTGACAGTGACGACGAGTTGATGGAGAGACCACGCACGTGACGAGGAACAGACTGCGACTCGCGATCGTCGGCGCCGGCCCGGCCGGCATCTACGCCGCCGACATCCTGTTGAAGGCCGAACGCAACTTCGACGTGTCGATCGACCTGTTCGATCAGCTCCCCGCGCCGTACGGGCTGGTGCGCTACGGCGTCGCCCCCGACCATCCCCGCATCAAGGGCATCATCACGGCGCTCCGCGAGGTGCTCGACCGTGGCGACATCCGCATCTTCGGCAACGTGCGCTTCGGCACCGACATCACGCTCGCCGACCTCAAGAACCACTACAACGCGGTGATCTTCGCCACCGGCGCCGTGCGCGACGCGTCGCTCCACGTGCCCGGCGTGCACCTCGACGGGTCGTACGGCGCGGCCGACTTCGTGAGCTGGTACGACGGGCACCCCGACTACCCGCGCGAGTGGCCGCTCGACGCGAAGGAGGTGGCGGTCATCGGCAACGGCAACGTGGCGCTCGACGTGTCCCGCATCCTCGCGAAGCACGCCGACGACCTGCTGCCCACCGAGATCCCACAGAACGTCTACGAGGCGCTCAAGCAGTCACCGGTCACCGACGTGCACATCTTCGGACGTCGCGGCCCGACATCCGTCAAGTTCACCCCCCTCGAACTGCGCGAGCTCGGCGAGCTGCGCGACGTCGACATGATCCTCTACGACGAGGACTTCGACTACGACGAGGCCGCTCGCGCTGCAGTGTCGGGCAACAAGCAGGTCTTCGTGATCGACAAGGTGCTGCAGCAGTGGCGACAGCGCGAGGTGGGGAAGGCGTCGCGGCGCCTACACCTGCACTTCTTCGCCAAGCCGCTCGAGATCGTCGACGACGGCAACGGGCACGTCGGCGCCTTCCGCTGGGAGCGCACCGCGCCCGACGGCGAGGGCGGCGTGGTCGGCACCGGGGAGATCCGGGAGCTGCCCGTGCAGGCCGTGTACCGTGCCGTCGGATACTTCGGGTCGCCGCTGCCCGGCATCCCGTTCGACAAGAAGTTCGGCGTCATCCCGAACCACGAGGGCCAGGTGCTCATCCACGACAAGGAGACCGGCGACGCGCGCCAGATGTATGGCGTCTACGCGACCGGCTGGATCAAGCGCGGGCCGGTGGGCCTCATCGGGCACACCAAGTCCGACGCGATGGAGACCATCAAGCACGTCATCAACGACCTCGGCAACTGGTGGCGGCCCGAGGCTCCCTCGGAGGAGTCGGTGATCGAGATGCTCGAGTCGCGGGGCATCGAGTGGACCGACCTCGACGGCTGGCACCGCCTCGACGAGCACGAGCAGGCCCTCGGGTCGGCCGAGGGCCGCAAGCGCATCAAGGTCGTGCCCCGCGACGAGATGGTCACGATCTCGCGCGGCGAGGCGTAGCCGCTCAAGCCGCTACGCTGCACCTCATGCCCGTCGCCCACGTCCTCTTCACCCTGGGCGCGGCGATCGTCGGCGCCGTCCTCGGCTGGTGGCCCCTCGCCGCCTGGACCCAGCGCTCGATGAAGGGCGAGCGGATGCCCCTGCGCACCGTGCGCATCGTCGGCGCCGCGCTCACCGCGCTCACGTTCGGCGTGCTCGCGCTGCGGTTCGGGCTCTCGTGGATCCTCCCCGCGCTGCTCGTCTTCGCGGCATCCGCGACCGTGCTCACCCTCGTCGACCTCGCCGAGAAGCGGCTTCCGAACGCCGTCGTCTTCCCGACGCTCGGCGTCGTCGGCCTGCTGCTCGTGCCGCCGACGTGGGCTGCCGGCACGTGGTGGCCGCTCCTCTGGGCGGTCGCCGGCGCCGGGGGGATGTTCGCGGTGTACTTCCTGCTCGCGTTCATCTCGCCATCGGCGATGGGGATGGGCGACGTGAAGCTCGCCCTCGTGATCGGCCTCGTGCTCGGCTGGTTCGGGCTGAGCGCGTGGCTCGTGGGCCTGCTCGCGGCGTTCCTGGTGGGCGGGGTTCTGGCCATCGTCGCGCTGTTGCTGCGGCGGGTGACGTTGCGCGGGTCGATCCCCTTCGGGCCGTCGATGCTCATGGGGGCGTTGATCGCGGTGCTGTTCGTGGGCGGATAGATGGCCGGTCGGGTACCTGCCCCTACCCCAAAGTGGGTGACAGATGCTCAGTCGAGCCCCGAAATCATGCGGATCCGGTCTCGAATCTGAGGATTCCTGCGGATGCGTCCCCCAAATGGGGGCATGGCCTCAGGGTGGCCCGCGCCGATAGCTTCAAGCAGTCGCTGGCGGTCGCCGGTGGCGTGTCGTTTCCCCCGACCCCCGAAGGATCTACGCATGCTCAAGGCATACACGCGCGCTCGCGCGCTCATCAACTCGCTCCGTGCCGAAGAGGACGGCAACGCCGCTGAATACGGCCTGATCATTGGTATCGTCGCAGTCGGCATCATCGCTGCGCTCGGCTTCCTCGCCGCTGCTCTGGCGGGCGCCTTCAACGAGGTCACCACGGAGCTCGGCGGCGCCACCGAATAGCAGCCCCGGCGAGACCGGACATTGAACGCGAGGTCAGGGTGGCGTCGGACATCTTCCGGCGCCACCCTCGTTGGTAGCCGCCGTTCGAACGAGACGGGTGCGGCGGCGGTGGAGTTCGCCCTCGTCCTCATCCCGCTCATCGTGCTACTGCTCGGCATCATCGAATTCGGCTACATCTTCAACCAGCAGTTGACCGTGACGAATGCCGCCCGTGAGGGCGCGAGAGTTCTTGCAATCACACGCGACGCGGGTGACGCGACGGCTGCTGCCACGAACGCTGCGACGTCGCTCCAGAGCGTGCCGACGGTCACGACTCCGCAAGTCTGCTCAGTTGCCGGCGGTGGCGACGCGGAGGTCGTCGTCACGCTCGCCCTCGAAACGATCACCGGCCTCGAGGCCTGGGTTCCCGGAGTCGGGGCCATCACACTCACCGGAAGAGGAGTCATGCCATGCGGCGGCTGATGCGGCGCTTTCGCGATGAACGGGGGGCGACGGCAACCGTCGTGGCGTTCGCGCTCATCCCGCTGCTCGGGGCCGGTGCCATCGCGATCGACGTTGGCGCGTTGTACGCCGAACGCGCCAAACTTCAGAACGGCGCGGATGCGGCCGCGCTCGCGGTGGCACTCGATTGCGCTGCAGGCGACTGCGGAACCTATGTGGCCACCGCCGGCGGATACGCGAACGCGAACGATGCGAACGATGGTGCGGCCGAAATTCACGAAGTGAGGTTCGCGACGATCGACGGGGCGGATGTCGTTACGGTCACGACCAAGACTCGAGAAGCCGACGGCAGCAACGAACTGCGTCACCCGCTTGCCCAGCTCATCGGCATCGACGCGACGACCGTGGGAGCCACGGCCTCGGCGACCTGGGATGGCGTCGGAGGCGGCTACTCCTTCCCGTTCAGCGTTTCGGCGTGCCAAGCCGACCCGCTCGCCGACCCCGGGATCATCGGTGACGGCGTGCACTACACGATCCGTTTCGACACGGAACCCGAAGGCAAGACGTCGGAGCTCGACTGCGACATCGCGCACAACGGTCACGTCATCGACGGTGGATTCGGGTGGCTCGACCCGATCTCGAAAGACGATTGCCGCGCCTATACGAGCATCGAGGACGGCGCCGTCATCGAGCCGGGCAACGCCGTTCCGAACGGCTGCAAAGACGATCTGGATGCGGCGATCGACGAGGGGCGGATCGTCTACCTGCCCGTGCACTACGGCGAGCTCGCGCACAAGACCTACGACATCAGGGTCTACGTGGGCTTCCGTATCACCGGCTACAGCGTCTCGGGCGGCGAGCGGTTGGACCCCGAGGCGGTAGACCCCGTCCCTGCGTGCAAGGAGAAGGGCAACGACTGCCGCTTCCTTCAGGGAGAGTTCGTCGAGGTCACGACGACCGATCCCGGCGTCGAGACCGGCGGACCCGGCGGCGGCGCCATGGTCGTCAAGCTCACGCTGACGCCTGCGGAGGTCGACGACCTCATCAACTGATCGAGTCCTGCGGGCGCGACCCGCCGGCCTTCCCTACAGAAAGCTCCACCATCTTGAAGACTCGCATCATCGGCGCCGTCGTCGCCGTCATCCTGGCCGCGGCCGGTGGATTCGCCGTGTTGAACTACGTCAGTGGTGCCGATGCTCGTGCGGCCGAGGGCGCTGAGCTCGTCGAGGCGTACGTCGTCACTGAACCGGTGTCGCAAGGCGCCACGCTTGACGCGGTGCAGGCGGTGCTCGAAGTCGGCAATCTCCCGCGCAACGCCGTGCCCGAAGACGCCGTCACCGACCTCGCAGACCTCGAGGGGCTCGTCACCTCCGCCGACCTCTTGCCGGGCGACATCCTTCGTGAGGGTCGTTTCGTCGATCCCGCCGACGCGGCGGCGGGATCGGTCGCAGTGCCCCCGGGCATGCAGCTCGTGTCGTTCACCTTGCCGGCCGACCGAGTGGTCGGCGGCCAGGTCACTGCGGGCGATCGGATCGGGCTCGTGGGCACGGTTGACCCAGATGAGCCGGGTGGCGAAGAGGATGTCATCAATCCCATCACGCGATTCGCGTTCCACGGAGTGCTCGTGACACGCGTGCAGGGTGTGGCTCGTGTCGATCCCGAGACCGGCGAGGAGATCGACCAGAGCTCCGACGCCAACGTGATGGTCACCATCGCGCTCTCGGCACACGACGTCGAGCGCTGGGTGTGGTTCACCGAGGGTGAGTCTGCCGACTACGCGCAGATGTGGCTCACTCTCGAGAACGATGCCACAGACAACAGCGGCACTTCTCCCGTCGACGGAAGCAACGCCTGGCAGTGACGCGTTACCTCCTCGTCAGCAGAAGCGCAGAGTACGAGACCCGGCTCCGCCGGCTCTTCCGCGCCCGCCTGCAGACGCTTCCGGGGGAGTACCTCACCTTCGGCGTCGACGAGGCGGTCGACCGCGTCAGGGAAACCCCAGCGATCGCCCTGCTCGGTCCGCTGCTGACACTCGATGAGACCAAGTCCCTCTCGGTCGCCCTCGGCGAACAGCACCCGGGTATCGGTGTCGTCGTCGTCCGCGAACAGCGCTCCGACCTCGAGGACTGGGTCGAGGAGGTCGGCATGCACGCGGTGCTGAGCCCCGAGGCGACGGATGCCGCGACGGAGTCGCTCATCGGTCGGCTCGACGAATGGCTGGTGACGGCCGGCAGGGCAGTGCCGCCCGAGACGACCGACGACGTGGCCGATCCGTCCGACGGAGAGGCCACCATCTCACTCGTGGACCTGCGCATCGAACCCGAGGCGACATCGGCGGAGCCACCTGCCGCGGAGGCGGTGGTCGAGGCATCCCCCGAAGCGGTTGCCGAGCCGGCCGAACCCGAATGGACACTGCCCGACGTCGAGGGGGTGCGTACCGAGGTCATCGCCGTCGCTGCGCCCAAAGGCGGTCAGGGTAAGACCACGATGGCGGTGAACCTCGCGACAGGACTTGCCGAGGTCGCGCCGCACTCCGTCGTGCTCATCGACGCCGACCTCCAGTTCGGCGACATCGCGAACGTGCTCGATCTGACTGCGACGCGTGGCCTCGTCGAGGCGGTCGACGCGGCCGATGACGAGGTGCTGATCAAGACCCTGCTCATCCGCCACGTCGACGACTTCTTCGTCATCCCCGCGCCGCGTTCGCCCGAGCTCGCCGACACGATCGACCCCCACCGCATGGGCGCACTCATCGACCGCCTTGCGACGATGTTCCGGTACGTGGTGATCGACACGACGCCCGGGCTCGGCGAGCACACCCTGACCGCCTTGGAGCATGCGACCGACGGCATCTTCGTGACATCCCTCACCGTCGCAAGCCTGCGTGCCTTGCGCACCGAGTTCGAGTTGCTCGTGGCACTCGGGCTCCTGCCGCAGAACCGGCACATCGTGCTGAACGCCGTCGAGAAGAACACCGGACTGGTCGTTGCCGACGCGGAGCCGATCATCGGGGCAGCCCCGGACATTGTCGTGCCGAGATCGTCGGGCGTGCTGCTCGCGGCCAACGCCGGGGTTCCCCTCATCCACAACGATCCCCGTGATTCGGCGGCCAAAGCGGTGCGCACGCTCGTGCAGCGAATCGAACCCACGGCGTATCCGACCCGTCGCCGCATCCACAGGAGGAGACGATCCCAATGAGCCTCAGTGATCGCCTGAATCGGCGCGAACGCATCAACGCCACGCACGCTGCGGAGATGCCCGATGAGATCGCCCCGTCGCTGGCGGAGCTCCTCGGGTCCGGCGCGGCCGACGGCTCCGACGGATCGGGGGTCTCGACGCGCCCTCAGGCATTCGATCTTCCGGGAGACCAGGTTGCAGCGATCGCGGCGAAGTCCCACTCGAGCGGCCCCGCCGGGACCGAGGGGCACACGTCCACATGGCAGGCTGTCGCCGGCAGCGGCGTTCCGCACACACCGGCGACGATCGACCCGTTCGCCGAACTCAAGGAGCGCGCCGCGCAGGAGCTCTTCGGCCGGATCGGCGCCCGACTCAACGACCCGACACTCTCCGAGGAGAAACTGCACGGCATCGCCCGCGAGGAACTCGGGCGCATCATCGAAGTCGAGCAGGTCGCACTGACACCGGCCGAGCGCAACCGCCTCATTGCCGAGATCGGGGCCGACGTGCTCGGCTTCGGACCGCTCGAGCCCCTGCTCGACGACCCGGGTGTCAGCGAGATCATGGTCAACCGCCACGACCAGATCTACGTCGAGCGCAACGGCCGACTGTACGAATCGCCGAGCCGATTCTCGGGCGAGGCGCAGCTGCGCCGCGTGATCGAACGGATCGTCTCACGTGTCGGCCGTCGCATCGACGAGTCGTCGCCCCTCGTCGACGCCCGCCTCGAGGACGGATCTCGCGTCAACGCGATCATCCCGCCGCTCGCGGTCGACGGCTCCTCGCTCACCATCCGCAAGTTCGCGCGCACCCCGTTCACGGTCGACGATCTCATCGCCTCGGGCACGATGAGCAGCGAGATCGCGACGGTACTGGATGCCGCGGTGCGGGCGAAACTCAACGTCCTGGTGTCGGGCGGTACCGGCACCGGTAAGACCACGCTCCTCAACGTGCTGTCGGGCTTCATCCCCGGCGACGAGCGCATCATCACTATCGAGGATGCGGTCGAGTTGCAGCTGCAGCAGGAGCACGTGGTACGCCTCGAGTCCAGGCCCGCGAACATCGAGGGCCGTGGCGAGATCACGATCCGCGACCTCGTGCGCAACTCGCTTCGTATGCGGCCCGACCGCATCGTCGTCGGCGAGGTGCGTGGGGGCGAGAGCCTCGACATGCTGCAGGCGATGAACACCGGCCATGAGGGGTCGATCTCGACGATCCACGCGAACTCTCCGCGGGACGCGCTGTCGCGGCTCGAGACGCTCGTGCTCATGGCGGGAATGGACCTGCCGCTGCGGGCGATCCGTGAGCAGGTGTCATCGGCGATCGACCTCATCGTGCAGATCGCACGCCTTCGCGACGGCACTCGCCGGGTCGTCAGCCTCACCGAGATCCACGGCATGGAAGGCGATGTCGTCACCATGCAGGACGTCTTCGCATTCGACTATGGCGCCGGTCTTGATGCAGAGGGCCGCTTCATGGGTCGCGCCGAGCCGACCGGAGTGCGCCCGCGATTCGTCGAGCGCTTCGCGGAGGTGGGTATCTCGGTGCCGACCGAGGTGTTCCGCTACCAGCCGCGGCCGGGATCGCTGCTCGGGGAGATCCGATGACGGTCTTCGCCGTCGGCGCGGTCTGCGTCCTGCTTGCGCTCTTCGCGCTCGTATTCCTCGTGATCGCGCCGCCGCCGAAGCGTGTGGCCGTCGAGCGTCGCATCGCGCCGGGTGCCGAACACGTCTCGGCACTGCAGAAGGCCACCCGCCGCGCGGTCGAGACGATCGAGCAGGCGGCCGGCCAACGCGACCGTCGCATGTTCGGTAGCGAGCGGCTCGAGCTCGCCGGCATTCGCTCCGAGCCGTCGGCCTTCCTCATCATCGTGTTCGCAGTTGCCGCCGTGCTCGGCCTCATCGGCGTGCTCATCGGGTTCGGGACGTTCTGGGCGGTCGTGCTCGGCGTCCTGTTCGCTGCAGCCTCGCCGCTCCTGGTCTCGGCCTACCTGAACATCCGAACCGACCGGCGCCGAGCCCGGTTCGCAGACCAGCTCGACGACACCCTGCAGCTCGTGGCTGGCAACCTCCGGGCGGGCCACGGCCTGCTGCAGGCAGTCGACTCGGTCGCCCAACACGCCGACTCCCCGACGACGGAGGAGTTCGCGCGGGTCGTGAACCAGACACGCATCGGTCGCGATCTGGGCGAGGCGCTCGCCGACACCGCCGAACGGATGCGCTCCGACGACTTCTCGTGGGCGGCTCAAGCCATCCAGATCAACCGCGAGACCGGAGGCAACCTCAGCGAGACGCTCCAGCGCACCGCGGCCACGATCCGCGAGCGCAACCAGATCCGGCGACAGGTGAAGGCACTGAGCGCCGAGGGTCGTCTGTCGGCGACCGTGCTCATCCTGCTGCCCATCGTCGTGGTCGCTGCGGTACTGATTCTTCGGCCCGACTACCTCGCGCCCTTCGTGGAGTCCCCGCTCGGCTGGTTCGCGATCATCATCGCGATCGTGCTCATGGCCGTCGGCACGTTCTGGATGTCCGCCGTCGTCAGAGTGAAGTTCTAAGGAGCCCGCCGGTGACCCTCGTCGTCTACCTCGCCATCGCGGCCGTCGCGGTCGGCATCGGTGTGCTCGTCTTCATCGCGATCAGCGCCATCCCCTCACGGGCGGATGTCGCCGCCGTCGTCGCGCCGCCGACCGAGTCGGAGCGCATCCGCGTCGAACGGCGCACGTTCGCCGAGTCGCTGAACGCCGTCATGCCGCGCGGGTACACGGGATGGATCCAACGGAAGATCATCCACGCGGGCAAGTCGCAGCAGTGGACCGTCGGGGGGTTCCTCGTGCTCCGGCTCGCCCTGGCGGTGGTGGCCGTGTTCGTCATGGTCGCGACGATCGCGCTCTCAAAGGCTCCGCTCCAGACTGCGCTCGGCATCGTGTTCGCCGTGCTGGTGCTCGTCGCGCCCGACGTGATCCTCTCGAGTCGTGCCGACGACCGGCAGAAGGCCATCCTTCTGGCGCTGCCCGACACCCTCGACCAGATGACCATCGCCGTCGAGGCCGGCCTCGGCTTCGAATCGGCGATGGCGAAGGCGGCCCGAAACACCACCGGCCCGCTGTCGGAGGAGCTCGTTCGCACCCTCCAGGACATGTCGATCGGGCGCTCCCGGTTCGACGCCTACGCGGCACTTCTCACCCGCACCGACTGTGACGATCTCAAGCGGTTCATCCGGGCTGTGCAACAGGCCGACCGCTACGGCATCGCGATCGCCGACGTCTTGCGCGTGCAGTCGTCGGAGATGCGTGTGAAGCGTCGGCAGCGCGCCGAGGAGAGCGCGATGAAGGTGCCGATCAAGGTCGTGTTCCCGCTTGTCTTCGCGATCCTGCCGGTCCTGTTCATCGTGCTGCTCTTCCCAGCGGTCCTCGGCATCATCGGGGCGTTCTCCTGAGCTGAGCGACGAGCCCCGCGACTGGGGCGAGCCCCCTTCCGTAGGCTGGGACCACGAGCAGGGGGGTGCCGTGGCCGAGCAGCGCGTCGAGGGATGGCGCCCCGACGTGCTCGGCGACGGATACGAGCAGCTCACGCTTCCGCTCGGCGCCGACGACGAGGGCGAGGTCGTTGCCACGCTCGTGCGGTACCGGCCGAAGCCGCGGCCCTGGTACGAGTGGCCATGGAAGCCACGGCCCGCAGGCGAGGCATCCGGAACCGACGTCCTGTACGTGCACGGCTGGAGCGACTACTTCTTCAACCACGAGCTCGCCGAGTTCTGGGCCGGCGCCGGTGCGCGCTTCTTCGCGCTCGACCTGCGCAAGTACGGCCGCAGTCTCCGACCCGGCCAGACGCCGGGCTACATCACCGACCTCGCCGCCTACGACGCCGACATCGAGGCGGCGCTCGAGGCGATGGGGCACGGGGCACCCGCAACACGCACGTCGACGGATGCCGCAGCGGCGGCATCCACCAGGCCGCTCATCCTGCTCGGTCACTCGACCGGCGGCCTCACGCTGAGCCTCTGGGCCGCCCGGAACCCGGGGCGGGCCGCCGCGCTCGTGCTCAACAGCCCGTGGCTGGAGTTCCAGGGCAGCCGGATCGGTCGCGAGGCGCTCGCGCCGGTGGTCGGCTGGGGCGCTCGCGTGAATCCGATGGGGCCGATGCCGAACGTGGACCTCGGCTTCTACACCCGCACCATCGCGAAGGAGCAGGACGGCGAGTGGGAGTACTCGCACGAGTGGCGGCCGGATCCGAGTTTCCGGGTGTATCCCGCCTGGCTCACCGCCGTGCTGGCCGGCCACGCGACCGTCGCCGCCGGCATCGACGTTGGCGCACCGGTGCTCACGCTGCTGTCGGCGCGCTCGACCATCCAGCCGCGGTGGGATGACGAGATGTTCTCGAGCGATGTCGTACTCGTCGTCGACGACATCGCCGAGCGCACGCTCAGGCTCGGGCCGAACGTCACGGTCGCACGCATCGACGGGGCACTGCACGACGTCTTCCTGTCGCGCCGGCCGGTGCGGGATGCCGCCTACGGGGCAATCACGCGGTGGTTGCGCGGCTATGCGCCCAGTCGCTGACTGTCGGCTCACCGGTCCATAACGCTTGCCGATAATAACGCAGCGCGTTATTATTGCAGGGTGATTCGCTCGTTCGCCGACGATGCCACCAGACGGGTCTTCGAACGCGAGCGCGTGGCCAGGTTCGGCCACGACCTGCAGCGGATGGCACACCGCAGATTGTTGCTCATCGAAGCCGCCGATGAGTTGAACGACTTGCGGATTCCGCCGGGCAACCGGCTGGAGTCACTCAAGGGCGATCGCGCAGGGCAACACAGCATTCGCGTGAACGATCAGTACCGCATCTGCTTCAGATGGACGCCATCGGGAGCCGAAGATGTGGAGATCGTGGACTATCACTGAGGAGGTGCAGGAATGACGAAGGTGCACGATCCCATCCATCCGGGAGAGATCCTGCTCGAGGAGTTCCTCGAGCCGCTCGGCATCAGCCAGTATCGACTGGCGCTGACGATCGGAGTACCGCCTCGGCGCATCAACGAGATCGTCCACGGGAAGCGTGCGATCACGCCCGACAGTGCCCTACGTCTCTCGCGGGCGCTGGGAACGAGCGAGCGGTTCTGGCTCAATCTTCAGAATCGCTACGATCTCGATGTCGAGCTCGCGGCGCACCGACGAGACCTCGACGCGATCACGCCGCTCGTCGCGACAGCCTGAATCGAGACGCCGCGCTGAACGGCCATTCTGGCTAGCAAGGACGGCCAGGATGGCAGCGGGAGGAGGTCAGCATGGAGACGGTGAATGTGCTCGAGACGCGCAACAATCTCTCGCGGCTCGTCGCCGTCGCCGAAGCCGGGGGCGAGGTCGTGATCGCGCGACGGGGTAAGCCCGTCGCCCGCATTGTGCCCGTCGACGAAGATGGAGGCCGCTCGGCAGCGTCCTTTGCCGCGTGGCTGCTGCGCCACCACGTGCCCATCCGTGTGGCGCGGCCGATCGGTGCGATCGACCTGCAGATCGCCGAGGAGCGCGGCGCATGGAATGACCCCCGGTGATCTACCTCGACTCGTGCGTGCTCAGCAACGACGACCGGCCCCTCTGGCGAAACGCCGCGTCAGCGACCTGACGCGAACGGCCCGCGCAGCGCCGCCCACTGCAGCAGCATGATGGTCTTCGCATCGATGATGTCGACGCCGATGCGGTCGAGCGCTTCGTCGAACGGCACCTCGAGCACCTCGATGTCCTCGCCCTCGTCGGCGAGGCCGGTGCGCGAACCGTGCTCGATCGTGCCGCGCAGGTACGGCGCCGCGAAGAAGTGCAGCTTCTCGGTGACCGAGCCGGGACTCATGTACACGTCGAAGACGTGCTCGACCTCGCCGACCGGATGCCCCGTCTCCTCCTCGGCCTCGCGGCGGATCGCGGTCTCGGGGTCGTCCTCGTCGAGGAGTCCCGCCGCGGTCTCGATGAACATGCCGTCGGGGTGGTCGTTCACGTACACGGGGAAGCGGAATTGCCGTGTGAGCAGCACCGTGCGCGCGTCGACGTCGTAGAGCAGGATCGTGGCGCCGTCGCCGCGGTCGTACGTCTCGCGCTCCTCGGTCGTCCATCGGCCGTCAGCGTGCTGGAAGTCGAACGTCGTGGCCCGTGTCACGTACCAGTTCGAGGTGAGCACGCGCACATCGCGCACGCGCACGCGCGGGTTGCGGTCGAGGTCGCGTCCGACGAGGTCGAGGCCCGTGCGCCCGCGGCGGTCGGGCACGTCGACGCCGGGCTGCGCCGGCTGCGGCATCCGCTCGCTCGTCGGCGCGCCCGATTGCCCGAGCTCGGGCGCGTCGATCATGCCGTCGCTCAGCGGAAGTTCACGAACTGCAGCGCGACGTCGAGATCCTTGCCCTTGAGCAGCGCCATCGTGGCCTGCAGGTCGTCGCGGCTCTTCGAGGAGACCCGCAGCTCGTCGCCCTGGATCTGGCTCTTCACGCTCTTGGGCGCCTCGTCGCGGATGATCTTCGAGATCTTCTTCGCGTTCTCGCTGTCGATGCCGTTCTTGAGGCCCACCTCGAGGCGGAACTCCTTGCCCGACGCGTACGGCTCGCCCTCGTCGAGCGACCGCAGCGTGATGCCGCGCTTGATGAACTTCGACTCGAGCACCTCGAGCACGGCCTTCACCCGCTCCTCGGTGTTCGCCTTGAGGAGCACCTTCTCGCCCGACCACTCGACCGACGCGCCCACGTTCTTGAAGTCGTAGCGCTGCTCGACCTCCTTGCGCGCCTGGTTGACGGCGTTGTCGGCCTCCATCTTGTCGACCTTGCTCACGATGTCGAAGGTTGCATCTGCCATGCGCGCCAGTCTATCGAGGGGGCGGATGTCGCGGGCCGGCGGGTTTCAGCGGCGCAGTGGACGCCCCGGGCCGACGGGTTGCAGTGCAGCGGATGTCGCGACTCGACCCGCGAACGGCGCCTCGCGCCGGGGGCCGCGGATCGAGCGGGCGCGTCTGCAGGGTGCAACCCTGCATTCGCGACTTCTCGATTCCTCGACGATGGCGCGGGGGTGGCGGGGCCCCGCCCGCCCGGGGTGCCGTGGATCGAACGGGCGCGTTTGCAGGGTGCCACCGTGCATTCGCGACTTCTCGATTCCGAGCCACGGCGCACGGAACGCGGCAGCCTGCGCCGGCTCAGCCCGCGGGGGCCGGGCGTGCCGTCGACGATCGCACGATGAGCTCGTAGGGCAGCGGGGTCGCGGCGGGCGCGGCGGCATCCGCCTCGGGCTCCAGTTGCTCCATCAGGATCTCGACCGCCTTCTCGCCCTGCAAACGCGGGAACTGCGCCACGGTCGAGAGCCCGAAGAAGTCGGCGAGGTCGTGGTCGTCGATGCCGATGATCGAGACGTCGCGCGGCACGACGAGGCCGAGGTCGCGCGCCGCCAGGATGGATCCGATCGCCATCTCGTCGGATGCCGCGAAGATCGCGGTCGGGCGGTCGTGCGGCACGCCCAGCAGCTGCTTCGCGGCGTGGTATCCGCCCTTGATCGTGAAGTCGGCCGGAGCGAACAACCGGGGGTCGACCTCGATGCCGGCGTCGCGGAGCGCGGCCTCGTAGCCGAGCCGGCGGTTCGTGGGGAGGTGGAAGTCGAGGTCGAACTCGTGCTGGCCGCCGATGTGCGCGATGCGGGTGTGGCCGAGGCCGATGAGGTGCTCCGTCGCGAGACGCGCCACCGCGACGTCGTCGATCGTGAGCGTGCGGACGCCGGGAATGGGGCCGCCGACGCCGACGAGCGGCTTGCCGAGGTCGTGCAGCCGGGTGACCTCGCGCTCGGTGAGCTCGAGCGAGACGGCGATCACCGCGTCGACGCGCTGCCGCAGCAGGAAGTGCTCGAAGACGCTCACCCGCTCCTTGCCGTCGCCCGAGAGGTTGTAGAGCGTCAGGTCGTATCCCTTGCGGAGCAGCGCCTGCTGCGCACCCTCGAGCACCGAGGAGAAGAACCAGCGGTTCAGGAACGGGATCACGACGCCGACGTTGCGGGTGCGGCCCGACGCGAGGCTCGACGCGTTGGAGGAGACCACGTAGCCGAGCTGGGCGGCGGCCTCGACGACCTTCACCTTCGTCGCGGGCGACACGTGCCCCCGGCCGCTGAGCGCGCGCGAGACCGTCGCGGTCGAGACACCCGCGAGTTTCGCCACCTCTTCGATGCCGGCCATGTGCTCCCAATCGGTCGCACGCGCCGCGGAAATGCGGCCGCGGGCGACGTTCGATCCTATCGTTCGGGGCGTTACGGGACGGGGCCGGGGGCGCTCGGCGCTTCAGAATCGGCGGGCGGATGTCGCGGCATCCGTGGATTCGGCGAGTTGCCGCGCATTCGGGGGTCATCGTGGGGTAAAAAGGATGGTCAGGGTTGGCCCGAGGGGGCAGGCTGCCCGCCATCGCCGTAACGAAAGGAACGTTCGCGTGAAGTGGGTCAAGCGAATCGCAATCGGCTTGGTGGTGGTCTTCGCCCTGTTCTACATGATCACCCGGCCTGAGGATGCGGCGAACGCCGTGCAGGGAGCGGTCGGCGCCGTGTTCAACGCCGCCGAATCGGTGGGACGCTTCTTCACGTCGCTCGCGGCGTAGTCCTCATGTGGCGGCTGTTCGATCCCCGGGTCGAGCGCTTCCTCATCGCCGATGAGGGCGAGGTCGTGATCGACGAGGTGACCAAGCACTGGGCCGCGATGGTCAAGCCCTTCCTCGAACTCATGGTCGTGGTTCCGCTGCTCGCCCTCGTCTTCTGGCTGCCGCCGGCGCTGTACTGGGTCCCGCTGCTCGGCGCGCCGGTGCTCATCGGGCACGCGCTCTGGCGCATCATCGGCGTGCGCATGGACCGATTCGTCATCACCAACATGCGCGTGTTCCGCGTGCACGGCATCCTGTCGCAGCACATCGCGACGATGCCGATCTCGCGGATCCTCGACGTGTCGGTGCTGAAGCCGTTCGTCGGCCGCATCTTCGGCTTCGGGCACTTCATCTTCGAGTCGGCCGCCCAGGACCAGGGCCTGAAGGAGATCCGATACGTCGGCGATCCGAACGGACGCGGGCTGACCATCCAGCGGGTCATCCAGCGGTCGGGTGTGCGCGGTACGACCGTGCGGGAGCCGACGCGACCGACGTTCCTTCCCAAGGCGACCACGACGGGCGCGATGGCGGCGGTCTCGCTGCCCCCGACTTCGGGCGAATCGGGTGCCGCGCCCGGCGCCTCGGGCGAGCCGCACGCACACGTCGACCAGGACGACGTGCGAACCGGGCCCATCGAGACGGTTCTCCCGTCGGGTGGAAGGGCGGACACCTGGCCGGGGGCGGAATCCGTGGGCGTTCCGCCGGCGTCGTTCCATCCGAACCGGGTCTGGCCGCGGCCGCGGCGCGACATCCCCCAGCCGCCGGAGGATCCCGACGGCACGTAGCCGAGGGGTGGGCCGAGGCATCCGTCTCCTGCCGTGTTCCGGTCTCGGGATGCCGCGACATCCGCGACCCGGCGGCGATTTCTCGACACGCCGCAACGCGGGTATCCTTGACAGGCCCCCGGTTGTGTGAGGAACGCGGTCGGGTGCGATTGGCGAGTTACCCAAGCGGCCAAAGGGATCTGACTGTAAATCAGCTGTCTACGACTTCGGGGGTTCGAATCCCTCACTCGCCACGTTCGGGCCCCGGTTCAGCCGGGGCCCTCGTCGTTCGCCCCGACGGCGAGTTCGTGAGCGACGGTAGCGTGAGGGGATGACCCAGCACGAGACATCCGTCGCATCCGTCGCCCTGCTCGACCTGGCCCGCGATATCTCCGTACGGGCTGCGGAGTACTCGCTCGAGGCGCGACGCGCCGGAGTGAGCGTCGCCGCCACCAAGTCGACGCCGACCGACATCGTCACCGCCGTCGACCGCGACACCGAGACGCTCATCCGCTCGCTCATCCTCGACGCGCGACCCGACGACGGCATCGTCGGGGAGGAGGATGTCGCGCACATCGGCACGAGCGGCATCGACTGGGTCGTCGACCCGATCGACGGCACCGTGAACTTCCTCTATGGGATCCCGGCCTGGGCCGTGAGCATCGCGGTCGTCGAGGGAGCGGCGAGCGGCGACGTCGGCGGCACCACGCTCGCGGGCGTCGTGGTGAATCCGGTGAACGGCGAGCTCTTCGAGGCCAGCGCCGGGGGAGGGGCCCGACTCGCCGGTCGCGAGCTGGCCGTCAACGCGAACGTGCCGCTCGCGTCGGCGCTGATCGGCACGGGCTTCGGGTACGCGCCCGAGTGGCGCCGGGAGCAGGCGGCAGTGCTGCTCGAGTTGATGCCGCACATCCGCGACATCCGCCGGATCGGCTCGGCCGCGCTAGACCTGTGCGCGCTGGCCGCCGGACGGCTCGACGGGTTCTATGAGCGCGGACTCAACGTGTGGGACCACGCCGCGGGCGCGCTCATCGCTCGCGAGGCGGGCGCACGCGTCGGCGGGCCCGCGGGAGGGCGGGAGAACGCCGAGCTGCTCGTCGCTGCGGAGCCCGGCCTGTACGAGGAACTCGCGGGTGCACTGCGGGCGGCGGGCGTCGACGCGTGAGGCGAATGCCCGACCATCGGTGGAAAACGGCGATGCGCATGGCGCACGCCGACGAGAACGGTTAGTCTTTACCAACCTGTTATCTCGACAAGCCGGTCGAGATGCCCACCTCCCGGTCCGAAGCCCGTCCCCCAACGCCGAAGGTCCCATACGTGCTCGAGTCCCCCCTCGTGCCCGACGGTTCTGCGCCAGGCACCCAGGTCCCATTGCGGCCTGAGCGACCCCTGACCCGACGCGAGATGCGTGAGCGCGAGGCGGCCGCACTCCGGCTCGACGGTGAGCGGGCGGGAGCTCCCCAGGGCGGGGCCGCACACGGGGTGGCGCCGACAGGGGTTCCGCCGCAGGGCGGGGCGCAGTACGGCACGGCCTCGCACGAATCGGCCACGCAGGGCGTGACGCCGCAGAGCGTGGCGCCGCAGAGCGTGAGCCAACGCGGCGTGGCCACGCAGGGCGTCGACCGCCCCGTCACGTCCGAACCCGCGCGCGACGTGTTCGGCTCCGACCAGCCGAGGGCGCAGCGGCCGGGGTTCGACGACCTGTTCGCTGCGGCCGTCCCCCCGACGCCCGCCTCGGCCCCGAGCGCCGCGTATCCGACGCCCGCCGCGCATCAGCCGTTCGCCGCCCCTTCGCGTCAACCGACAGCCCCGTCGCATCAACCGACCGCCCCGTCGCATCCGGCCGTCGCCCCGTCGCATCCGATTCCCGGCACCGCTGCCGCCTCGCCTGCTCCCCTCCGGCGCACCGCCCACCAGACCCCGCTCCCGACCCCCGAGGCCGAGCAGACCGACCGCCCCGTCGGCCGCAGCTCGGCCTCCGCCGTTTCCCCCCGGCACGATTCCGATCCCGGCTTCGACGCGCTCTTCGCCGGCCTCGACGATGACGAGCCCGACGAGGCGCCCCGCGGCAACGGCAGCCGTCCGCCCCGTTCCGGGCGACCGAGCCGCGCCGACCGCAAGGCGGCGAAGGCCGAGAAGGGCATGAAGGCCGCCAAGTCGGCGAAGGACTCCAAGTCGGCCAAGCCCGCCAAGGGCGGCGCGGTCGGACCGCGTCGGACCGGCGCGATGCCGACCCCGCCCGTCGCGCCCGCGGCCGACCTCGCGGCACTCGTGGGCGGTGCCGCGACATCCGGTTCCGCCGCGTCGACGGCGGCGGTTCAGGCGACCGGTGCCGCCGCCGAATTCGCCGCGGCACTCTCCGCGGCGGCCGGCGTGCGCACCTCCGCGCCCACGCCCCCGTCGCCATCCGTGCCGCCAGTGGCGTCGGCCTCTCCCGCCAGGTTGCCGTCGGCCTCTCCCGTCTCGTTGCCGTCGGCCGCGCCCCCGCCGACGGAGTCGCGTCCACCCGCGCCGGCCCCGCTGACCTTCGACCTGCCGGCCCGCCGCGAAGCCGCCTCCGGGCAGATCGGTTCGACGACGGATGCCGCATCGGATCTGTTCGGCTTCACGGTCGAGCCGGCGGATGCCGCTGCCGATCTCTTCGGCTTCGCGACCGATCCCGCCGTCGAGCGAGACGGCGTCGAGCGTGCCGCCTCGACCGCGACCGCCGCCCCGACCGCGACCGCCGCCCCGACCGCGACCGCCGCCCCGGCCCCGGCCCGGCGGGCCGGCGCATCGCGCGCGCCGCGCGATCCGGGTTCCGCGCCGCAGAG
Organism: Agromyces sp. H66; assembly: GCF_004959775.1. GTDB lineage: Bacteria > Actinomycetota > Actinomycetes > Actinomycetales > Microbacteriaceae > Agromyces. The sequence continues at coordinate 25,215 of NZ_SJZG01000005.1, read as the reverse complement.
TCCGTCCCGCGACGCGCGCAGCCTGCAGCGCGCCGCACGCGACGCCGCCAGGTCGGCGGGGCCGCGTACCAAGAAGGTGCGGGTGCGGATGCCTCGCCCGCAGTCGCGCCCCGCGACATCCGCCCCCGTTCGCCGCAGGGGAGGCCGCTTCCTGGGAAGCGTGGTCGCGATGAGCTTCGCCGCGCTGCTCGCCGTCGCGACGACGATCCCGTCGTTGTCGCTTCTGACGCCGGCCGATGTGCAGGCGCTCGCGATGTCGAGCACGTACGCGCCCGGGCCTGACGGCCAGCGCGTCGAGCTGAACGGCGACATCGTCGCGCAGAACGTGCAGCGCGAGGGCTACGCGTCGCAGACCATTGAGGAATACGCCAGGGCTGCCGGCATCCGCCCCGAGGCGACCTTCACGAACAACCCTGCGGGCACCATCCAGTGGCCGTTCGCGGTCGGCGTGCACATCGGCGACCAGTTCGGATACCGCGACTGCTGGGGCTGCTCCTCGAACCACGGCGGCCAGGACTTCAACCCCGGCCTCGGGGCCGAGATCCAGGCGATCGCCGACGGCGTCGTCTCCGTCTCGACCGACGCCGGCGGTTCCCTGGGCGTCGTGATGATGATCGACCACATCATCGACGGCGAGCTCATCACCAGCGTCTACGCGCACATGGAGTACGACTCCCGGCGCTTCGAGGTGGGCGACACCGTGTACGTCGGCGACGTCATCGGCACCACGGGCGACACGGGCATGTCCACCGGGCCGCACCTGCACTTCGAGATCCGCGTCGGCGGGGTCGACGGCACCAAGGTCGACCCGCTCGAGTGGCTCTACGCCAACACGAACTGATCGCCCGCCGGGCTTTCGGCGCACTGACGAAAACACATGAGAATCCGGTGTTCGAGCGCTGTGGCGACCCCATGACCCGGATTCTCATGTAGTTCTGCAGCGGAGTTCTCCACAGATCGCTCCACGCCGACGGGTGGATGCCTCGGCGGCGGCACACTCGACTCGTGCCATCGGTAGCCGACCACCTCCGCGCGAACGGCGGCGCACTGCCGTACGCGGTACTCGAACGCGCCGGCTGCACGCGGCAGGACGTGAGGGCCGAAGTCCGTCGCGGCCTGATCCTGCGCGTCCGAAGCGGCTGGTTCGCCGTGACGGCGCGAACACCGATGTCGTCCGCGCCGTCCGCGTGGGCGGAACGGCGACCGCCACGACGGTCGCACGCCTGCACGACCTCTGGGTTCACGACGACGGCCTGCTGCACGTGCGCGTGCCCCACACGACCGGGCGCCTTGCCGCGCCGCACGACCGCCACGTTCCCCTCGACCGTGAACAGCATGCCGTGTGCGTGCACTACAGCTCACGCGGCGGCTTCGATCGCGCCCGCGACCCGCTGACCATGGCGCTCGCGGAGATGTTCGCGTGTTCCAAGCCCTCCGAGGTGATGTCGGCCATCGACTCGGCGATCGAGAAGGGGGTGCTGCAGCTCGGCCATCTCGACCTCATCCGACGGAAGATGCCGCGATCCCGACACGGTTTCCTCGCCACCGTTGACCCCGACAGCCAGTCGGGGCTCGAGACGAGGATTCGACTACTGCTGCGGTCGCGCCGCATCCGCTTCCGCACCCAGGTCGAGATCGGCGGCGTGGGCCGCATCGACTTCCTCGTCGGGGAGCGCCTGGTCATCGAAGCCGACGGCCGGGCGTTCCATACGGGGGAGGCGTTCGAGGAGGACCGACGCCGCGACTTCGAGCTCGTCACGCGCGGGTTTGTCGTGCTCCGCCTCAGCTACCGCCAGATCATGAAGGACTGGGAGCGCACCCGGGCAGGAATCCTCGCGCTGGTCGAGCGGGGCGCGCACCGTTGGGCCGGGCGTGGGCCGTATGCGCCCGAACTCCCCGAATCAGCCCTCGTCCCAGCGGCCCGTGGCGAAAACACATGAAGATCCGGGTCATGGGTCGCGCACGGGCCGCATGATGCGGATTCTCATGTGTTTTCGCGCGCAGGCGTGTGTTTTCGCGCGCAGGCGGCGGCAGGCGGGCGGATGCCGCGGCGCGAGGCAGTGACGGCGGGCGGATGCCGCGGCGCGAGGCAGTGACGCTGGGCGGATGTCGCGACATCCGCCCGCCCGAAGCATTACGCGCGGAGCCACACCGTCGTGTCGGTGGGGAGCGTGCGGCCCTCGAGGTCGCCGCTCGCGAGGAGCACGTCGCCCGCGGGCAGCTCGACCGGCGAGGCACCCGTGTTCGCCACCACGACCACGGAGCCGTTGCGGAACGCGACCACCGCATCATCGAACCCGGGCAGCCACTCGAGCGTGCCGGCGCCGAGCGCGTGCTCGCGCCGCAGGCCGAGCGCCAAGCGGTACATCGACAGGGTCGAGCCGGGCACGCCGCGCTGGCGGTCGCGGGCGAGCTCACGCCACTCGTCGGGCTGCGGCAGCCACGGGTCGCCGGCGGGGCCGAAGCCGTAGTTCGGCGCGTCGGCCTCCCACGGCAGCGGCACGCGGCATCCGTCGCGTCCGTAGCGCTCGCCGCCGGTGCGGAACCACGTCGGGTCCTGACGGGCGTCGTCGGGCAGGTGGATGACCTCGGGCAGCCCGAGCTCCTCGCCCTGGTACACGTAGGCGGAACCGGGCAGCGCGAGCATGAGCGCCGTCGCGGCACGCGCCCGCCGCAGACCCGCTTCGAACGACGGCAGTCCCTTCGACTCCGGCCCGAGACCGTGGCCCTGGGGGTTCGCCTCGGTCACCGAGAGCCGAGTGGCGTGACGCACCACGTCGTGGTTCGACAGCACCCACGTCGACGGTGCGCCGACGTCGCCGAAGGCCTCGAGCGAGGCGTCGATCACGGTGCGCAGCGCCGCGGCATCCCACGGCGTCTCGAGGTAGGCGAAGTTGAACGCCTGGTGCATCTCGTCGGGTCGCACCCACTTGGCCACCCGGGGCAGTGGGTCGACCCAGGCCTCGGCGGCGAGGATGCGCTCGCCGGGGTACTCGTCGAGCACCGCCCGCCAGTCGCGGTAGATCTCGTGCACGCCGTCCTGGCCCCAGTACGGCGCATGGTCGCCGGGCTCATCGCTGATCTCGGGCTCCAGGGTGACGCCGGATGCCCCGGTGCCGCCGGCACCGCCCATGCTGCCCGCGTCGGCCGGGGGCGTCCAGTCGGGCAGGCCCTCGGCCTTGACGAGGCCGTGCGCCACGTCGACGCGGAACCCGTCGACGCCGCGGTCGAGCCAGAAGCGCAGGATGCGGCGGAACTCCTCGCGCACCTCCTCGTTCGTCCAGTCGAAGTCGGGCTGCGAGCTGTCGAAGAGGTGCAGGTACCACTGGCCGGGCGTGCCGTCCGCCTCGGTGACGCGCGTCCACGCGGGGCCGCCGAACACCGACTCCCAGTTGTTCGGCGGCACGTCGCCGTCTGGCCCGAGCCCGTCCCGGAACAGGTAGCGGGCGCGCTCGGCGCTGCCCGGCGCGGCGGCCAGGGCGGCCTGGAACCACTCGTGCCGGTCGGACGAGTGGTTCGGGACGAGGTCGATGATGACGCGGATGCCGCGGGCGTGCGCCTCGGCGAGCATGGCGTCGAAATCGGCGAGCGTGCCGAACCGCGGGTCGACGTCGCAGTAGTCGGCCACGTCGTATCCGGCGTCGCGCTGCGGCGACGTGAAGAACGGGGAGAGCCAGATCGCGTCGATGCCGAGCTCCTGCAGGTCGCCGAGCCGGCTCGTGATGCCGGCGAGGTCGCCCATGCCGTCGCCGTTCGCATCCGCGAAGGACCGGGGGTAGATCTGGTAGATCGCGGCGGTGCGCCACCACTCGGAAGTCATGACGAGAACTGTACGTCATCTCGACACATGATGGAAACGCTTGCAGTAGCAACTCGTCATGTCATGGTCACGAACCGGTATCGATACGAATCTTCCGGTTTGGCATTGCCGGTCTCGCAGGGTATACCTGTAATCGCTTGCACAACTGCGAGCACTCCACACGGAAGAACGGCCTTTCGGGCACGGTGCTCGGTTCCGCGATCCGGAACAGGAACCACAGCTCCCGCACCTGGCGAAGGCGTCGATCTCACACACTGGGAAGGGCACACCAATGAGGGTGAACAGGAAGAGCGTCCTCGCAGCCGGAGCCGTCGCGGTTGTCGCGACGCTCGGCCTCGCGAGCTGCGCGAGCGGCGGAGACAGCGGCTCCGACGGGGATGCCTCGGCGAGCGGCACGCTCACCGTCTGGGTCGACGCCGAGCGCGTCGACGCGCTGAAGGGGGCGGCCGAGTCGTACACCGAGAAGACCGGTGTCGAGGTCGAGCTCGTCGGCAAGGACAACGCCGACATCAAGGACGACTTCATCCAGCAGGTTCCGACGGGCAAGGGCCCCGACATCACCATGGGCGCGCACGACTGGCTCGGCGAGCTGTCGACGAACGGCGTGGTCGCGCCGATCGAGCTCGGCGACTCCGCGGGCGACTACCTCCCCGTGGCGATCGACGCGTCGACCTACGAGGGCACCGTCTACATGCTCCCCTACGCGGTCGAGAACATCGCCGTGCTGCGCAACGCCGACCTCGTCCCCGAGGCGGCCACGAGCTGGGACGACATGATCAAGAAGGGCAACGACGCGGGCCTCACCCAGCCGTTCGTGGTGGAGCAGGGCGCCGAGGGCAACCCCTACCACCTCTACCCCTTCCAGACCGCGTTCGGCGCCCCCGTCTTCGGCACGACCGACGAGGGCTACGACCCCACCGACCTCCAGCTCGGCAACGAGGGCGGCATCGAGTTCGCCAAGTGGCTCGGCGCGCACGGCAAGACCGGCACCGGCCACTTCAACACCGACGTCGACGCCGACATCGCCAAGCAGGCCTTCCTCGACGGCACGGCCGCCTTCTGGCTCACCGGCCCGTGGAACGTCGGCTCCGCGATCGACGGCGGCATCAACGTCGCCATCGACACGGTGCCCAGCCCCACGGCCGACCCCGCCTCGCCGTTCGCCGGCGTGAAGGGCTTCTTCGTCTCGGCCGAGTCGGAGAACAAGGTCGCCGCGAACGACTTCCTCGTGAACTACCTCGGCACCGAGGAGGTGCAGCTCGATCTGTTCGAGGCCGGCAACATCCTGCCCGCGCTGGAGGCCGCCGCCGAGACCGCGTCGAGCGACCCGATCATCGAGGGCTTCGCCGCGGTGGGCGCCGAGGCCGTGCCGATGCCGGCGATCCCGGCCATGGGTTCGGTGTGGCAGTACTGGGGCATCGCCGAGGCCGACATCATCAACGGTGCCGACCCCGTCGCCACCTGGGAGAAGCTGGCCGCCGACGTGCAGGCAGCGATCCAGTAGCGACCGAGCGAGACCGGGCCGGATGCCCCAGCGGCATCCGGCCCGGTTCCCTCACGTTCGACGGGAAGAGCGGGCAATATGAGCACCATGATCGACGACGAGGTCGGCACGGCACCGCCGAAGCGACCGACCAAACGGCAACGACAGGCCGCGAACATCGCGGACGCGGCATCCGGCGGCGTCAAGATGCTCCTCGTCAAGCTGCTCCTCCTCGGCATCCTCGACGCGGTCGCCGTCTACGCGGTATTCGTCCTCGTGACCGGCGGGCAGTGGCTGATCGCGGCGATCGTCGCCCTCGTGGCCGCCGTCGTGAACTGGATCTACTTCTCGCGACGCAAGCTGCCGGCGAAGTACCTGACGCCCGGCATCATCTTCCTCGTCGTCTTCCAGGTGTTCGTGCTCGTCTACACCGGGTACATCGCCTTCACCAACTACGGCACCGGCCACAACGGCTCCAAGGAGCAGGCGGTGTCGTCGCTCATGGCGTCGTCGCTCCAGCGCGTCGAGGACTCGCCCACCTACCCGGTCACCGTCGTCGACCAGTTCGGCACGCTCGGGCTGCTCGTCACCGACCCCGACGGCGACGCGTTCGTCGGCACCAACGACCAGCCGCTGCAGGAGGTCGACGCCGAGATGGAGGGCGGCAAGGCCGTCGCCGTCGACGGCTGGACGAGCCTGAGCTTCGCCGACGTGCTCGCCCGCACCGGCGAGATCACCGAACTCGCGGTGCCGTTCTCCGACGATCCGAACGACGGCGCCATCCGAACCCCCGACGGCTCGAACGCGTACCTCTACGTCTCGACGCTCGAGTACGACGAGGCCGCGGGGACGATGACGAACCTCAACACCGGCACCGTGTACTCCGACATCGGCACGGGCGCGTTCACGTCCGAGGACGGCGACGAACTCCTGCCCGGCTGGCAGATCACCGTCGGCTTCGACAACTTCGTGCGCGCCGTGACCGACCAGCGCCTCGCCGAACCGCTCATCTACGTCACGCTGTGGACCTTCGCGTTCGCCCTCATCTCGGTGGCGTCGACGTTCTTCCTCGGACTCTTCCTCGCCATCGTCTTCAACGACATGCGCATGCGGGGCCGCCGCTACTACCGCGTGCTCATGATCCTGCCGTACGCGATTCCGTCGTTCCTCTCGGCGCTGATCTGGGCGGGCATGATGAACGAGAGCTTCGGGTTCATCAACCAGGTGCTGCTGGGCGGGGCATCCGTGCCCTGGCTCACGGACCCGTGGATGGCGAAGGTCTCGGTGCTCCTCGTGAACCTGTGGCTCGGGTTCCCGTACATGTTCCTCGTGACCACCGGCGCACTGCAGTCCATTCCCGACGAGCTGCAGGAGGCCGCCACGGTCGACGGCGCGAGGCCGTGGGCGGTGTTCCGGCTCATCAAGCTGCCGCTCCTGCTCGTGAGCGTCGCCCCGTTGCTCATCGCGTCGTTCGCGTTCAACTTCAACAACTTCAACGTGATCTACATGTTGACCGACGGCGGCCCGCGCGACTCCAGCGCGCCGATCCCCGTCGGGTTCACCGACATCCTGATCTCGATGGTCTACAAGGTGGCGTTCACCGGCCAATCGCGTGACTACGGCCTCGCCAGCGCGTACTCGATCATCATCTTCATCGTGGTCGCCGTGATCTCGATCATCGCGTTCCGTCGCACCAAGTCCCTCGAGGAGCTGAACTGATGGCCACGCAGCAGCCCGTGCCCGGCAGCGAGACCGGCCTCGTGGCCGGCGAGATCGACGAGACGGCGGATGCCTCGGCGCGGGTGACGACGGCAGAACGCGAGGTGCCCCGAATTCGGGCGCGGCGCCCCTTCAACCTCCGTCGCTGGTTCTTCGCGACCGGCTGGCGCCACATCGTCGGCATCATCATGGTGGCGTTCGCGCTGCTGCCGATCGTGTTCGTGATCTCCTCGTCGCTCAACCCCCGCGGCACGCTCACCGGGTCGAACGCCCTGTTCTCGGCGATCGGCTTCGACAGCTACGTGCGCATCCTCACCGACCCGCAGGTGCCGTACCCGATGTGGTTCGCCAACACGATCCTGGTGGCGAGCGTCACCGCGATCGGCACCGTCTTCCTCGGCGCGCTCGCCGCGTACTCGTTCTCGCGCATGCGCTTCACGGGCCGGCGCGTGGGCCTGATCACCATCGTCGTGGTGCAGATGTTCCCGCAGCTGCTCGCGGTCGTCGCGATCTTCCTGCTCATGAGCGCGATCGGCGACTGGTTCCCCGCGATCGGCCTGAACTCCCACATCGGCCTCATCATGGTGTACCTCGGCGGCGCGCTCGGCGTGAACACGTACCTCATGTACGGCTTCTTCAACACCGTGCCGGCCTCGATCGACGAGGCGGCGAAGATCGACGGCGCGGGGCACGCGCGCATCTTCTTCACGATCATCCTCCGGCTCACGGCGCCGATCCTCGCGGTGGTCGCCCTGCTGTCGTTCATCTTCACGGTGAACGAGTTCGTCGTGGCATCCGTGCTGCTCATCGACAACGACAAGCAGACGCTCGCGGTCGGCCTCACGAAGCTCGTGTCGAACCCGCGCTACGCCGACTGGAGCGCGTTCTCGGCCGGCGCCGTGATGGCGGCGCTGCCGGTCGTCGCGCTGTTCCTCTTCCTGCAGAAGTACATCGTCGGCGGGCTGACCGCGGGCGCCGTCAAGTAGCCTCGGCGGAGGCCTCGTGCCTCATGCCGCGTGCCGCGTGCCGCGTGCCGCGTGCCTCGTGCCTCATGCCGCGTGCCTCATGCCGCGTGCCGCGTGCCGTCGGTGATGTCGTTCAGAATTCAGGAACGACGCCGTGAAGGCACGCTCATCGACCAGCCTGCTCGTTCGGAATTCAGGAACGGATGCGACGACAGCGTGCGTCACGCCGCCATTCGAGCCCATATCGTGATCTGAACCGCTCCGTGGTCCTGAATTCTGCGCAGAAACGCTCCTGAATTCTGCACCGGGTCGGAGGGGTGAGGGAATGGAGAGACCATGCTGAACCCGCACCACGACGGATCGCCGCTGCACGTCTCGACGCAGACGCCCGCGCTCGGCGAGACGGTGCGCGTGCGCCTGCGCGTGCCCGAGGCGTTCGGTCCGCTCGCGTGGGTGGGCACGCGATCGAACCCGAACCGGGAACCGCGGTTCAGCGAGGCATCCGTCGTCGGTTCGTCCGACGGCTGGAGCTGGTGGGAGGCGGCCGTCGAGGTCGAGAACCCCGTGCACGGATACCGGTGGCTGCTCGTCGGCGAGGACGGCCGCCAGCACTGGCTGAACCAGCTCGGGCTCTCGGCGACCGAGACGCGCGACCACGACGACTTCAAGCTCGTCGCCCATGAGCCTGCGCCGGAGTGGGCCGCCGACAGCGTGCTGTACCAGGTGTTCCCCGACCGGTTCGCGAAGTCGACGGGTTCCGTCGGGCTCGGCGCGCCCTTCGACCGGCTCAGGGAACGGGGCGAAGCGCCCGAGTGGGCGATCCCGGCCGAGTGGGGCGACCCGCTCGACCCCGTGCCGCCGGGCCGGTCGGCGCAGGTCTTCGGCGGCGACCTCGACGGCGTGCGCGAGCGGCTCGACCACCTCGAGCGCCTCGGCGTCAACCTGCTCTACCTCACGCCGGTGTTCCCGGCCCGATCGAACCACCGCTACGACGCGTCGACGTTCGATCACGTCGACGAGCTGCTCGGCGGCGACGACGCGCTCGTGCGGCTCGTCGAGGAGGCGCACCGCCGCGGCATCCGCGTGATCGGCGACCTCACGAGCAACCATTCGGGCGACGCGCACGAGTGGTTCCGCACGGCGCAGTCCGACCCGGCATCGCCCGAGCGTTCCTTCTACCACTTCCGCCCTTCGACAGGCTCAGGGACCCCTTCGACAGGCTCAGGGACCGAAGCGTACGAGTCGTGGCTCGGCGTGCCGAGCCTCCCGAAGTTCGACTGGAGCTCGGCCGAGCTGCGCCGGCGCTTCATCGAGGGCCCCGACTCGGTGGTCGCCCGCTACCTGAAGGCGCCCTTCTCGCTCGACGGCTGGCGCATCGACGTCGCCAACATGACCGGGCGCCTGGGCGCCGACGACCTCAACGCCGAGGTGCGCCGGACGATCCGCCGCACCATGCTCGACGTGAACCCCGACACGATCCTGCTCGCCGAGTCGACGAACGACGCGGCCGACGACTTCCAGGGCGACGCGTGGCACGGCGCCATGACGTACGCGCCGTTCACCCGGCCGGTCTGGAGCTGGCTGCAGGAGCCCGGCAGCGACGCGGGCGGCGGCATCGGGTTCGCGCTCGGACGCGTGCCGAGCTACGACGGCCACGCCTTCCACGAGGCGCACGTGCGGTTCGCCGCCGGCTTCCCGTGGCGCACCCGACTCGCGACCATGAACGCGCTCGACACGCACGACACGCCGCGCTTCGGCACGTCGGCCCGGCCCGGCACGGTGCCCGTGGCGTTCGGCCTCGCGGTGACGCTGCCCGGCATCCCCGTCGTCTGGGCGGGCGACGAGTTCGGGCTCACCGGCGTCGACGGCGAGGCATCCCGCACCCCGATTCCGTGGGGGAGCGAGACGGATGCCGCGGTCGCGGCCGTGCTCGACACGTACGCGTCGCTCATCGCGCTGCGTCGGGCGCACCCCGTGCTCGCGACCGGTGGCATCCGCTGGCTCGCGGTGGGCGAGGACGCGGTCGCGTTCGTGCGGGAGTCCGCTTCCGAGTCCGTGCTGGTGTTCGCGGCGCGGGCGGCCGCGACCCTCGAGATGGCGGAGGCTGCGATCGGGGCAACGGATGCCGCGGCGCGACGCATCGGCGATGCCCGGCTCGAGGCATCCGACGGTCTCGTGCGGCTCACCGCCGACGGACCGAGCTTCACCGCGTGGCGGCTGCCGGGGGTGGATGCGCCCGCCTGGTGAAGTGACGTGAACGGACGTGACCGGGCGCGACCGCGCGCTCGTCAGAACGGGAAGAACGTCTCCTCGTCGCTTCCGATCCACTCCCGCGGAAGCTCGACCTGAGGTTGCTCGCGGCCGTCGCGCCCGTCGGCCTCGCTCGTCGGGTCGTAGACGAGTGAGGCGCCGCTCGCCGCCACGTCGCCGTTCTGGAACGCGTCGTCGGCGACCGTGAACGCGAGCGTGATGACCGCGCGGTCGCCGTCGGCCGGGCCGGGCAGCCGGCAGATGCCGCGGTCGAAGGAGGCGCAGCCGCTGGGGTCGCCGTTGAGGACCAGTGCCTCCGGCCACGACAGCTCCACGCCCAGCTCCCACGAGCCGTCGCGGAACTCGTCGACATCGCTCGGCAGCGGCGTGTAGGTGATCGCGACGGTCGCGGTCACCGCCTCGCCGGCCTGTGCCTCGTCGGTGTCCAGCTCGACGTCGACCGGGAACAGGTCGGCGGCCGAGATGAGCAGGGCGTCGGCGCCGCGGATCATCTCGCCGACCTCCGACGGCGGCACGGGCACGCCGCCGAACGAGAGCTCGACGCCCGCTGCGCTCACCGGACCGGCGTCGGGCGGATCCTCGAGGGCCTCGAACGTCGCCGTGACCGCCCAGAACTCGAGGTCCGACGGGAAGAACAGCACGCAGGTCGCCGCGTTCGCGCCGATCCCGTCGCAGCCCTCCATAAAGCTCAGCTCGGCGAAGCCCGGCAGGAGGAGCTCGAAGGCCATCCGGGCCGATTCGTCGGTTCCGTCGCGGGCGAGCGTCCGGTGCACGCCGATCGTGGCCTGCCGCGGAGCGCCGTCGAACTCCGGCTCGTCGGCGATCACGACCTCCAGCCAGAACGGGTACGGCTGCAGCTCGATGGCGAGGTCGGTCTCGCCGAAGTCCGATCCGGCGTCGGTCTCGAGCTCCTCCACCTCGCCGCCATCGAGCTTGACGAGCCGGGTCGCCGTTGCGGCGATCTCCCCGCCGAACCCGGCGGGAGGCGTCGCGAAGGCCAGCTCGGCGCGGCTGCGCGAGCGCGTCGGGTCGATGAGGCACTCGTCGCCCGATTGCGGCCGCCCCTCCAGCTCGCGGTCGCTCTCCGCTGCGGCCCAGGCCTCGCACGTCGACTCGGCCAGGCCGAGCTCGTCGGGCCACTCCACCTCGACCGCGAGCAGCGCGCCGTCGGGGACCTCGTCGACCTCGACCTCGGCGTCGAGCACGACGACCGCGGCATCCCCCGCCTGGCCGAGCTCGTCGGCCACGAGTTCCACGGCGACGTCGACGACGGGCGGCACGAAGGTCTCGGTCGGAGACGGTGACGGGCTTGCGGCGACCGGCGAGACCGCGTTGCTCCAGGCGAGGGCGGCGAGCCAGACGGCGACGACCACGACGAGCACCCCGGCGGCGCCGAGTGCCGCGATGAACGCCCACCGGGAGAACACCGGCACCTGGGTGAAGGTCCCCTCGAGGGGGACGGCCGGCGATTCCTCCGGCGTGACCGTGACGAAGAACGGATGCGCCACCGGGTCGCCGCGCCACAGGAGCTTGGGCGCGCGAAGGCCGAGCTCGACGCTCTCGGTGCTGCCGGCCGGAATCGTGACGCGTGGTCGGTCCATCGCCACCGTGAGCTCGCCGGCGGAGACGACGATGTCGGCGTAGGCGTGCGTGTTGCCGGAGTTCGCGATCGAGATCTCGGTCGCGTCGCCGCGGCGTCCCTCGAGGGCCGTCGGCGAGAGCACCGCGTCCACCTCGCTGAACGACCGGATCGAGACGATGGCCTCGACGGCCACGAGATCGTCGGGGCGCGTCGCGGGCACGACCTCGAACCGGAGGACGAGGTCGCCGACCGGCCATCCGCCCCCGTGCGCGAGCGTGATCGACGCGGTGGCGGTGCCGGTCTCGCCGGGGTGGACGAGCAGCGTCTCGGGTTCGATGGCGACCTGGTCGGCCGCGTCGCCCACGGCGGAGAGGTGGTAGGCCTCCACGTCGTCGCCGTCGTTGCGGACGGTCAGGGTGAACGTATCCGCCTGACCGGGAGTCAACGCGAGCGACGCGGGGTCGATATCGACGACCGTGACCATGGTTCGACGCTACGACGGTCGGCGCGTTTCGGCGAGTCCGCCGAACCGACTTCCGGGCAGATCGGCTGCCCTTTGGGTCACCCGCCGATGATCACGTTGAGCGCGCCCGGCCCCGGCGCGATCGGCAGGCCGTGCAGCGTGAGGTCGCCGACCCGCGCGGCCGGGAACCCGCCGATCATCACGGTCAGGCTGCCCTGCGCGATGCCGTTCGGTGCGGGCGAGACGCACACGATGCCGCCGGGCGTGAGGTTGGCGACGGCGGCCGGCATGCCGCCGATGAGCACCGTCGGCACCGCGGCGGCCGGCGTGATGGGGCCGCCGCCGTGCGGCTTCACGCCGTCGACGAGCGCGCAGAGCGCGACGTCGCCGACACGCAGGGCCGGTCCGGTGGGCATGCGCACACGGTACGACGCGGTTCGCCCCGGCGGCCCGTCCGCCCGGGCGGACGACCGCGCACGGTCGTTGCCTGTTGAGGGTGCGTTGAGTGCGCGAAGAGCGCCGCGCGGCAGACTGTGCACATCCCTCCCTGCGGAAGTCGTTCAGCCACATCGCCACCAGGAGGATGCCATGACCCGCACCACCGTCCGCGTGTTCGCACGCGACCCCATCTCGGAGGCGGGCGTCGCCAGCGCGTTGCGCCCCCGCCCCGAGGTGCGCGTCGTCGGACCCGACGAGGACGAGCCGCCCGACGTCGTGCTCGTCATCGTCGACGCCGTCGACGAGGAGGCACTCAACACGCTGCGCTTCGTGCGCCGCAACGGCGAGGCCCGGGTCATCCTCATCGCCTCGCACCTCGACGACCAGGACCTCGTGCGCGCCGTCGAGAGCGGCGTGGTCGGTCTCGTCAGGCGGGCGGATGCCACGACCGACCGCCTGCTCTCGGTGATCGCCTCGGCGGCGGCGGGCGAGGGCACGGTTCCGCCCGACCTGCTGGGCCGGCTGCTCGACCAGGTCGGCCGGCTGCAGCGCACCGTGCTCGACCCGCGGGGGATCACCTTCACCGGGCTCGCCTCCCGCGAGATCGAGGTGCTGAGGCTCGTGGCCGAGGGCTGGGACACCGCGCAGATCGCCGCGAAGCTGTCGTACTCCGAGCGCACCGTGAAGAACGTGCTGCACGACGTGACCACCAGGCTGCAGCTGCGGAACCGATCGCACGCGGTCGCGTACGCCATGCGCGAGGGGCTCATCTGAGCGGATGCCGCGGCGGCTGCCCGAGGAGGAACCCACGGCTGCCCGCACGGATGCCCCGGACCCTGGGCCGCGTCGCCGACCCGCGTTCCACACTGAACGCGTGACGAGAGCCCATCGTGACCACGGCATCGGGAGGGGCGGATGATCGGCGAGATCGACGACGCCATCCGCGCGCTCGTCAAGGCGTCCGACGGCATCGCCGCCGACATCGACATCGCGCTCGACGCGCCCACCAAGGACTGGGCGGCGCGGCGCAACGCGCCCACGGTCGACCTCTTCCTCTACGACATCCGCGAGGACACCAAGCGCCGCGAGTACGGGTTCTCGGAGCACCGCGACGAACGGGGCATCATCGTCGAGCGGACGCCGGCGCCGCGCTACTTCAAGCTCTCGTACCTGGTGACCGCCTGGACGCAACGGCCCGACGACGAGCACCGGCTCCTGGACGCGCTCCTGCGGTGCTTCCTGCGCTACGACGCGATCCCCGATTCGTTCGTCATCGCGACCCTCGCCGAGACGGGGCTGCCGTGCTCGATCAGCGTGGCCTTGCCGCCGCCCGAGGATCGTGCCTTCGCCGACGTGTGGTCGTCGCTCGGCGGCGAGCTCAAGCCGTCGCTCGACCTGGTGATCACCGCACCGATGGCGAGGGGACTGCGGTACGCGGCCGGCCCGCCCGTCACCGCGGGCGTCGAGGCGCGGTTCAGCGCCGACGAATTCGGCATCGACGAGCACGTGGTGCGTGCGGCGCCGGCAGCCGGCCCGGGATCCGACGCCGAATCTCCGGAGGCCTGAGATGTTCGACGACCCCAGCATCGTGCACCTGCTGGGGCGGGTCGGGGCGATCGAGGATCGCATCCGGCGGCTGGTGGCGGCGCGCCGCGCGGTGGACCCGCAACCCGACGACCCGTTCCGGGGCCTCTACCTCAGCGACGAGATGGTGGACCGGCTGCTCGCCGGCGTTCCCGGCGTGCCGGACTGGTCGGATGCCTCGGCCCGCCTCGCCGAGACGGAGCAGGGCGCCGACATCGCCGAGGCCGCGGGGCATCCGCTTCGCCTCCGCCGCCTGGCCGACGCGTTCGGGCTGAGCCCGATCGACGTGGACCTGCTCGTGATCGCGCTCGCGGCCGACCTCGACCCGCGCTTCGAGCGGTTCTTCGGCTACCTCAACGACGACGTCGGACGGCGCCGCCCGTCGGTCTCCGTCGCCCTCGAACTCTGCGGCGTGCCGCTGACGTCGGCCGCCGACCGGGCCAGGCTCATCTCGGGACCGCTCGTGGCGGGCGGGCTCGTCATCGTCGAGGACGAGGACCGCCCGCTGCCGGGACGCGCGGTGCGGGTACCCGATCGCGTCGTCGGTCACCTGCTCGGCGACGACACCCCCGACCGGGCACTCGACGGGGTGCTGCGCGAACCGTCGGCGGTGGAGTGGGGCGACGCGGGCCGGGTGACGCAGGCGCTCGCCGCGGGCATCCGGCTCATCTACCTCAGGGAGTCGGCCACCGGGTCGGGGGAGACCATCGCCGTCCGCGGCATCCGGGCACAGGGCCTCGGTGCCCTGCATCTCGACCTGGCCAGGCTCGGCGCCGACCACGACGCGGTCGCCCTCGCGCGGCTCGCCGTGCGCGAGGCGCGGTTGCGCGGATCCGGCCTGATCGCGGCGCCGGTGACCGCCGACACCCCGGCCGCGCTCATCGAGACGCTCGCGGATTCGCCGCAGCCGACCATCTTCGTCGGCGACTCGACGTGGGAACCCGACTGGTTCCGGGAGCTGCCGGCGACGGCCGACGTGGAGCCGACCACGACGCAGGAGCGGGCCCAGCTGTGGCGACGCTGGCTCGGCCCGACGGCCGACGGGCTCGACATCGCCGAGGCGACGGGTCCGTTCCGCCTCCGGCCCGAGCAGGTGCAGCGGGCGGCCGCGACCGCCCGCACCCAGGCGGCGCTGTCGGCGACGGGGGTCGTCACCGTCGAGCACCTCGCGGCGGGCGCGCGCGCCGAGAACGCGTCGGCGCTCGACCGGCTCGCCCGCCGGGTGTCGCCGCGCGTCGGGTGGGACGACCTCGTACTGCCGCCCGGGCCGCTCGATGCGTTGCATGAGATCGAACTGCGAGCAAGGCACCGCGAGCAGGTGCTCGGCGACTGGGACATGCGCCCGGGCGGCGGGCGCGGCCACGGCGTGGTCGCCCTGTTCGCCGGCGACTCGGGCACGGGCAAGACCATGTCCGCCGAGGTCGTCGCCGGCGGGCTGGGGCTCGACCTCTACGTGGTCGACCTGTCGACCGTGGTCGACAAGTACATCGGCGAGACCGAGAAGAACCTCGAGCGCATCTTCCGTGCGGCGGCCGGCACGAACGCGGTGCTGCTCTTCGACGAGGCCGACGCGGTCTTCGGCAAGCGCAGCGACGTCAAGGACTCGCACGACCGCTACGCGAACGTCGAGAGCGCCTACCTGCTGCAGCGCATGGAGACGTTCGACGGGCTCGCGATCCTCGCCACGAACCTGCGCGCCAACATCGACGAGGCGTTCACGCGCCGCCTCGACGTCATCGTCGACTTCCCGATGCCGGATGCCGCGCAGCGCGCCAGCCTCTGGGACCGCAGCCTCGGCCGCCACCTCAGGCGGGCCGACGACATCGACCTCGAGTTCCTCGGGCGATCGTTCGAACTCGCCGGCGGCGGCATCCGCTCGGCCGCGGTGACCGCCGCGTACCTCGCGGCCGCCGACCAGGGCATCGTGCTCATGCGGCACTGCGTGATCGCCGTGCACCGCGAGTACCGCAAGCTGGGCCGGCTGCTCGTTCAGAGCGAGTTCGGGCGGTTCTGGCCGGAGGTGGTCGGGGGATGACCGCTGCTGCCCCGACCGCTGCCCGAGCGTGCACGACTCGATGCCCGATGGGGCGGATCGGTGCCGATCCTGCCGTCGTCGCGGTGCAATGGAATCGGTCGATCCCGGAGGTGGACCATGCACGCACATGACTGGGAGAGCGCCGACGTCGAGAGCGGGCGCCGGGGAACCGAGGCCGCACGCGACCAGGAGGCCGGCCTGCACGGACTCGCCGAGCGGCGGCCCGACGTCATGAGCAGTTCCGCGCTGCTCCGGTTGCAGCGGGAGGCGGGCAACGGCGCGGTGAGCGACCTCGTCGAGGAGCAGCGCTCGCCGGTGCTCGACGTCGTCTCGTCGGGTGGGTCGGCGCTCGAGCCGGCCGTGCGCACCGACATGGAGTCGAGACTCGGCCACGACTTCGGCGACGTTCGGGTGCACACGGATGCCGCGGCGCACGACTCGGCGAGGTCGGTGGGCGCGCACGCCTACACGGTCGGCAACAACGTGGTGTTCCAACGCGACGCGTACGACCCGGGCTCCCACGCCGGACGCACCACCCTCGCGCACGAGCTGACCCACGTCGTGCAGCAGCGCTCGGGTCCCGTCGACGGCACGCCGACCGGCGGCGGCGTGAGCATCAGCGACCCCGGCGACCGCTTCGAGCGCGCCGCCGCCGACACCGCGGCGCGCGCGATGAGCGAGCCCGCGCCCGTGCAGCGGCAGGAGGAGGAGGAAGAGGAGGTGCAGGCGTCGTTCGTGCAGCGCCAGGAGGAGCCCGAGGAGGAAGAGGAAGCGGCCACCTGAGCCGTGGTCGCCGCCATGGCGCGCCGCCCGGGCAGCTGGGCTCGACCGGGAAGGACGGGACACGGTGAGCATCACGTCACCATCGAACCTCGATCCCGCCCGAGCCGAACGGCGCTCGGTCGCTCGAGGCACGATCAGGGACGCCCTCGCCGCCGGAAGGCACCGCGCGATCGACAGTCCCGGTGACGCGCCCGGCCACGCCGGAGCCCTCCTCGCCCTGCAGCGCGACGCCGGGAACGCGGCCGTCAGCGCCCTCCTCGCCGCGAAGGTCAGGAGGCCGAGCGAGCGGGCCGGTGTCGAGATCGATGCGGCGCTCCGGCAGCTCAGGCGCGACGAGCCCGACGTCGATGAGGTCGAGCGGGGCTTGAAGCAGGCCAAGGCCGTCGGTATCCCGGTCGATCTCGAGGGGCGTAGACCCCCGGCTTCCGCGCTCGCGGTGACGCGAACCGGTTTCGGCCCAGGCTCGGTCGCTCCCAAGAAGCCGGTGCCGCCGGCGAAGCAGGTGGCGGCGGTCTCACCGCTCGGAAAGGTCGCCGCAGCGAAGCCGAAGGGCGCCCTGCCGCCGAAGGCCGGGATCGAATCGGCCGCCGCGAAGGCGGCCACGGCCATCGGTGCGGGCGCGGCGCCGGCCGCGGCGAAGCTCGGCGCGGAGAAGCTGCTGCAGCCCCCGGTGCCGCCAGCCGGCGTGACCCCAGCGCAGGACCCGGCGTTCGCCAAGGTCAAGGGCGGTGTGAAGAAATTCGCCGCCGCGAAGCGCGCGCATCCGCCCGCCGTCGCGAAGGCCAAGGAGGCGCAGGCTGCTGCGCTGCCGCCCACTGACGACCTCGCCGGCCAGGCGAGGGCGGCCAAGGTCGACGTGATGGATGCCCAGCAGCCCGGCACCTTCGACAAGAAGGCGTTCATCGCCGCGGTGAAGTCCGCGATCGAAGCCAAGTCGCCGAAGACGCTGAAGGAGGCCGACGAGGCCGCGAAGTCGGGCAAGGCCGTCGATGTCAAGGGCGAGGTCAAGGGCCTCGTGACCCAGGGCAAGGAGGAGTCGACGCGCGACATCGACGCGGCGACCGCGGCACCGCCCGACCAGTCGAAGGCCGTGGCCAAGCCCGTCGTCCCGATGGGGCAGGAGAATCCGGGCCCGACCGCCTCGATCCCGGCGGCGGGGGCGGTGCCGAAGCCCGCCCCGGCCGAGCAGCTCAACCTGGAGGCAGGTCGGCACGAGGTCGATCAGGAGATGGCCGACGCGAACGTCACCGACGAGCAGCTCGCGACGTCGGGCGAACCCGAGTTCCAGGGAGCGCTCGCCGACAAGCGCACCGCGGCCGCCCATGCCGCGACCGCGCCGGCGGAGTACCGTCGGCAGGAGCAGGCGACCCTCGCCCAGGGGAAGGCGCACGCGGGCGCGGTGACCGCGACGGGCGTGCAGGGCATGCAGGGCGCGAAGGGCGCCGCGCTCGCCCGGCTCGTCGCGGACAAGGGGCGGGCGAAGACCAAGGATGAGCAGAAGCGCGCCGAGGTCACCACGAGGATCCAGAGCATCTTCACCGCCACCGAGGCCGACGTCAGGAAGATCCTCGACGGCATCGACCCGAAGGTGGAGGCCGAGTTCGAGCGGGGCGAGGCGAAGGCGAAGGCCGCGTTCGAGCGGTACGTCGCGGCCAAGATGTCGGCCTACAAGAAGGACCGGTACGGTGGATGGCTCGGCGGCCTGCGCTGGGCCAAGGACAAGCTGTTCGGCATGCCCGACAAGGTCAACGAGTTCTACGAGGCCGGTCGTGAGCTCTACCTCACGCAGATGGAGGGCGTGATCTCCCGCGTCGCGGACATCGTCGGCGGCGACCTCAAGGCCGCCAAGCTGCGCATCGCCAAGGGTCGGGCCGAGATCGCGACGTACGTGAAATCGCTCCCCAGAGACCTGCAGAAGGTCGGGTCGGAGGCCGCCACCGAGATCGGCGAACGCTTCGAGCAGCTCGAGGGCGAGGTCACGGACAAGGAGAACCAGGTCGTCGACACCCTCGCGACGAAGTACGTCGAGGCTCGGAAGGGACTCGACGAACGGATCGAGGCGCTCCAGGCCGAGAACCGGGGCCTCGTCGACAAGGCGATCGGCGCGATCAAGGCCGTGATCAACACCATCCGGGAGCTCGCGGCGATGCTCTCGAACGCGCTCGCGCGCGCGGCATCCGTCGTCGGGGACATCCTGAGCGACCCGGTCGGATTCCTCGGCAACCTCATCGCGGGGATCAAGGGCGGCATCGAGAGGTTCTTCGCCAACATCACCGCCCACCTGAAGAAGGGGCTCCTGGGCTGGCTCTTCGGGCAGCTCGGCGACGCGGGCATCGAGCTTCCCGACACCTTCGACCTCAAGGGCGTGGTCAAGCTGCTCGCCTCGGTGTTCGGACTCACCTGGGCGAACATCCGGAGCCGGATCGTGCGCCGGATCGGCGAGAGGGCGATGGCGGCGGTCGAGAAGGGCGTCGAGATCTTCCAGGTGATCGCCACGCAGGGCGTCGCGGGGCTCTGGGAGATGCTCGTCGAGAAGATCGGCGACATCAAGGCGATGATCCAGCAGCAGATCGAGGACTTCGTCATCACGCGGATCATCACCGCGGGCATCACCTGGCTGATCAGCCTGCTGAACCCGGCCGCCGCGTTCATCAAGGCCTGCAAGCTCATCTACGACGTCGTCATGTTCTTCGTGACCAACGCCGAGCGCATCGCGCGGTTCGTGAACACCGTCATCGACGGGGTCGTCGACATCGCCAAGGGCAACGTCTCGGCCGTCGTCGGCAGGATCGAGAACGCACTCGGACAGATGGTGCCGATCCTCATCGGGTTCATCGCGAGCGTGCTCGGCATCGGCGGCATCGGCGAGAAGATCCGCTCGATCATCCAGGCGCTGCAGAAGCCCGTGCACAAGGCGCTAGATTTCGTCATCACGACCGGGCTGAAGCTCGCGGGGCCGATCATCCGAGGCATCAAGGGCATCTCGACCAGGGTCAAGGCGAAGGTCGCGGCGGGCAAGGCGTGGGTGAAGGGGAAGGCCGAAGCGGGCAAGGCGAAGCTGCTCGACCTGGCGGCTGCCATTCCACGGGCCTTCGGCTTCAGGGCCGGCGGAGCATCGCACCGGGTCTGGATCGAGAAGGCCGGGGCGAGACGGGTCATGGTCGCCAGCGCGCCGACCGAGGCGAGCATCCTGCTGCGACACTACGTGGCGCAGATCGACGAGTTCCCGGCCAGGACGCCCAAGGAACAGAAGGAGAAGGCATATCTGCGCACTCGCGTCGGTGTCGCCCAAGCCAGGTATGAGGCCGTCCGCGACGACGTGGCCCTGCTCGACAACGTCAGGGACCTGACGGTCGCGAAGAACGCGCTGAAGAGCAGGCAGAGGCGGTTCGCCGAGAGTCTCATCGAACTCTTCGACGCGGTGCACACCC
The DNA here is from genome assembly GCF_004959775.1 of Agromyces sp. H66. Lineage (GTDB taxonomy): Bacteria > Actinomycetota > Actinomycetes > Actinomycetales > Microbacteriaceae > Agromyces. Next base: position 4,641 of record NZ_SJZG01000005.1, on the reverse strand, counting down.
AGCGCATGAAGCTCGCGGGGCAGGTTCCGAAGTACACCACGCCCGGCGGCAAGGTCGCGGCAGGAAGCGTGAGGTGCGTCGCGCGCTTCGAGGTCGATTGCCTGCCAGGACAGCGGGCGTATCCGACGCAGGGCGGGAGCGCACCGGTCGGGTCCGTGGGGGTCGTCGGAACCACGAAGGGAGTCGACACGCGTGCCGTCCACGGCCTGGACTCGAGCGAGAGCGAACTCACCGGGCAGACGGGTGCTCATGCCTTCGAGAGCCCGGAGGCCGAACGGCACACGGAGCAACGGGCGGAGTTCGTCACTCGCGCCACGGGTGACGAGGCTCCCGCAACGCACGCCGAAGCTCGTCTGGTCACGCAGGTTCGACGCATGCTGGCTCAGGACCCGGGCTGGACGCAGCGGATCCGCACCATCGAGATCAACGTGACGCACAGCCCGTGTCCCAGCTGCACCGGCCAGCTGGTCATGCTCCACGGAATGCTCCAGAACCCCGACCTCCGACTGGCGATCGTCCAATGGGGCAGGAGATACGACAGGGGGCCGTATCCGACCACGGCGCAGTCGATCGGTGAGCTTCGCAGCAGGTACTCCGTGATCGGACCATGACGGACGGCGACGCTGATCGGTGAGCGCGGGCCGGGCCGGAACCCCCAGTGCCCGATCGCGCAGCCACGGCTACCCACCCGCACGCACCGAAAGACTGCCCGTCGCGACATCCCGCGACCGACGCTGGAGAGACGTGATCCAGCGAAGGAGTCCGGGATGCCCACCTACCTTTCACCCGGTGTGTACGTGCAGGAGATCGACGCCGCGACGCGGCCGATCGAGGGCGTCGGCACCGCGGTCGCCGCATTCATCGGCATCGCGCCGAAGGGACCCGAGAACCAGCCGACGCTCGTGTCGAACTGGACCCAGTTCGTCGAGAAGTTCGGCGGGCTGTACGAGGGCGCCTACCTGGCCTACGCCGTCTACGGGTACTTCCTGAACGGCGGCGGCAACTGCTACGTCGTGCGCATCGGCACCGCGCCCGCCACCAGGCGGGGCGGCAAGCGCGAGCCGAAGCAGCTCGCGGCCGGCCCGCAGACCGCCCAGATCGGCAACTACGTGTTCACGGCGAAGAACGCCTCGCCGAACGCGAAGCCGATCAAGGTCGAGATCGGCGACCCCGAGACGGAGTCGCCCGAGGAGGGCGCGTTCAAGGTCACCGTCAGGGTCGAGGGCCGTTCGCCCGAGGTGTACGACAACGTCTCGGCGAAGCCCGACAGCCCGCAGTTCGTGCTGACCAAGCTCGCCGAGTCGAAGCTCGTGACGGTCGAGGAGGCCGACCCGGCGTCGTCCGGGCTGAAGCCCCGAAACGGCACGTTCGACCTCGTGGTGCCCGAGCCCGAGGAGCAGCCCATCGTGCTCGACGACATCGGGGCGGAGAACTACATCGGCGACTCCGCCGATCGCACCGGATTCAGCGGCCTCGAGGAGGTCGAGGAGGTGACGATGGTCGCCGTGCCCGACCTGATGGCGGCGTTCGAGCAGGGCGCGATCGACCTCGAGACGGTGAAGGCCGTGCAGCTCGCGGTCATCGCGCACTGCGAGCTCATGGGCGACCGGATGGCCGTGCTCGACGCGCCGCCCCAGCTTTCGGCGCAGGACGTCGCGCAGTGGCGGCGGGTCGAGGCCGGGTACGACTCGAAGTTCGCGGCGCTCTACTACCCGTGGATCAAGGTGCTCGACCCGGTGTCGGGCACGAACCGGTTCATCCCGCCGTCGGGTCACATGGCCGGGGTGTGGGCACGCAACGACAACGAGCGCGGCGTGCACAAGGCGCCCGCGAACGAGGTCGTGCGCGGTGCGGTCGAGCCGCAGACGCAGCTCACCCGCACCGAGCAGGAGCTGCTCAACCCGATCGGCGTCAACGCCATCCGGAGCTTCCCGGGTCGCGGGGTGCGGGTCTGGGGCGCCCGCACGCTCTCGAGCGACCCGGCGTGGCGGTACATCAACATCCGCCGGCTCTTCAACTACCTCGAGAAGTCGATCCTGAACGCGACGCAGTTCGCGGTCTTCGAGCCGAACGACCCCGCGCTGTGGGGCAAGCTCAGCCGGTCGATCTCGGCCTTCCTCATCGGCGAGTGGCGCAAGGGCGCCCTGTTCGGGCGCTCGCCCGACGAGGCCTTCTACGTGAAGTGCGACGAGGAGACGAACCCCGCCGACGTGATCGACGCGGGCCAGGTCGTCTGCCAGATCGGCGTCGCCCCCGTGAAGCCGGCCGAGTTCGTGGTCTTCCAGCTGTCGCAGTTCTCGGGCGGCACGAGCCTCGTCACCGAATGATCCGGATCCAACCCACGAGAACAGGAGCTTGACATGGCACTCGCAGATGCCTTCGATTCCTCACCGGCATACGCGTTCAAGGTCACCATCGACGGCATCGAGATCCCGAAGGTCACCGAGGTCTCGGGCCTGAAGAACGAGGTCGACAAGATCGAACTGAAACAGCAGCTCGCCGACGGCAAGTACGTCGCCCGGCAGCTCATCGGCCGCGCGAAGACGGGCGAGTTCACCGTGACGCGCGGACTCACCGACTCCAAGACCGTCTCCGACTGGCTCAAGGTCGTCATGAAGGGGGATGTCGCGGGGGCCCGCAAGAACGCCTCGGTCGAGCTCCTCGACTACGAGGGCGGCACCATCAAGAAGTACGAGTTCCGCAACTGCTGGGTGCGCTCGGTCGAGATCAACTCGCTGAAGGCCGGCGCGACCGAGCAGGCGACCGAGAAGTTCACGGTCTGCTTCGACGAGTCCGAGGTGACGTGATGCAGCGGGTGCTCGCCACGCGGCCGAGCGGGCAGCCCGATCCGGCGGCGGGAGCGGCGGGCTCGGCGGGCGCGCCCGGCGCGGAGGCATCCGCCGCCGACGACGGCGTCATGCGCACCGAGTTCGCCTTCGAGCTGCCGCGCGGCTACGTCGGCCCCGACGGCACGGTGCACCGGCGGGGCGTCATGCGCCTCGCCACGGCGCGCGACGAGTTGCTGCCGCTCTACGACGCCCGAGTGCAGGAGAACCCCGCGTTCACGACGGTCGTGCTGCTCGGCCGGGTGATCACCTCGCTCGGCACCCTCGGCACCATCGACGGTTCGGTGATCGAGAACATGTTCGCGTCGGATGTCGCGTTCCTGCAGGACTTCTACCGCCGCATCAACGCCGAGGGCCACACCCGCATCGCGGTGACCTGCCCCGAGTGCTCGCACCGGTTCACCGCCGACCTCGCCGGCGGGCGCCTGGGGGAATCATGACGTACTCGGCCGACCGCATCCATGAGGAGGTCGCGTACGTCGCCTACCACTTCCACTGGTCGCTCGACGACATCCTCGACATGGAGCACGCGCAGCGCCTGCGGTACGTGCACGAGATCGCGGCGATCAACACCCGGCTCAGCGAAGGACGGTGAGCCATGCGCTGGCCGTGGCAGCGATCGGAGGAGCGGCGGTCGGATGCCGCGGCTCCCCGTGAGTCGCCGTCGACGGCCGCAGCTCCGGATGTCCCGCCGCCGGTGCCGCCCGCGGGCTGGGCGTTCCTGCCGCCGCTGCAGCGACAGGTCTCGGATGCCCCGCCGGCCGTGTTGCGGCCGGCGTTCGTCTCGACGCTGCCGACGCGCACGGTGCCGTCGTCGCTCGGCAGCATGGGCCACCTCGTCGACGACGGGGCGCCGGCGGGCACGGTCGCGGTCGACGGCGGTGCGCTCGGAGCGCCCGTGCAGCGCGCGGTCGCCGCGGACCTGGCGCTGCGACCGGGTCGCGCCGCGGCGTCGACGGGAGCTCGGGTGCAGCGGGCGACGGATGCCGCGGGCCCGGCGTCGTTCGAGAGGCCGGACGTGTCCGAGGAGTCGCCGGTCGAGGAGCGCCCGGTGGTCGAGGAGGGCCCGGTCGGGGAGGGCCCGGTCGGGGAGGGGCCGGCGGTCGCCGGGGTCGCCGGTGAGGACGCGTTCGTTCCCGACGGCGACGAGGCACCGCACGGCGGGCCGGTGGACGAGCCTGCGTCGGCGGCCGTGGAGGCCGTATCGGCCACGCCGGAGACGAACGCGTCCCGGCCCGCGAACCCGCCGCACCCGTCGGCGCCGGCGGGTTCACCGGCGCCGCTCGTGCGGCCGACCCTGCAGCGCTCCACCTCGCCGACGGTCGGGAGCGACGGCGCGGGCGGCGCGACACCGGGTCGGGCCGACGCGGCGCCCGCCGCGCCGACGCCGAGACGCGTCGGACTCGGCGCCCCGCTCCCGTCGCACCCGCTGCAGCGCACCGCGTCGACGGATGGGGTCGATGCCGTCCGCCGAGCGACGTCGGGTCGGACGCCGACCGTTGCGCCGGCCGGGACGTCGGCGGCGATGCCGACCGCGGCGTCGTCCGCGGCGCCCGACGCGGGCGGGGCGGCCCCTCCGGCGGGCGACGCGTCCGGCTCGCCCGAGCCCGCGTCGATGCAGCGGCACGTCGCCGACGAGCCGCCGATCGAGCAGCCGCCGCCGAGCGCGGCGTCGGAGCCGCCCGGGGCCGCGCCGCTCATCGGCGAGACCCCGCTCGCGACACCGCGCGACGCCGCGCCCGACACGGCGGCACCGGGCGGCGATTCGATGGCGGGCCACATCGGCGACCCGCCC
>NZ_SJZG01000004.1 GCF_004959775.1 Agromyces sp. H66 | reverse complement strand
CGACCGGCACGGCGGGCGCGGCCGGCGCAGCCGGTAGCGCGGGCGCAGCCGGTAGCGCGGGCGCGGGCGCAGCCGGTAGCGCGGGCGCGGGCGCAACCGGCACCGCGACCGGCTCGACGACCTCCGAGCGCACCGACGACGACGGCACGATGCCCTCGACGACGGGCAGATCGGGGCCATCGGGAGCCGCATCCGGCACGACGACCTCGACGTCGCCCGACACCACCCGCTCCGCCCACGTCGCGACCCCGGCACCGGAGACCTCGGTGTCGCCGGCCCGCACGCTCGGTTCGCCCCGCACGACGACGCGCGTCGAGCCGCGCTCGGCGTCGCGCACGACGAGCGCGAACGACGGCGTCGCGGCGAGTCCACCCGCGGTCAGCCGATCGAGGACCGTCGAGGTGGGGTCGGCCGCGGTGAGGTCGCGCCAGAGCGCCACGAGGTCGCCCGCCGCGGTGGCGGGCGCCATCAGGACGACCCCGCCACGCACCGCAGCGAGCCACGCGGCCGCCGGGTCAGGACGGTACGTCGCCATTCCCACCTCCTACGCCACGGGGCGTCGTGTCCTCGTCGGGATGGGCGGCGGGCCGGTCGCGCGTCGCCTCCTCGTCGTCGCCGCCGACGACGCCGAGCTCCGACTCCACGACGATCACGGTCACGTTGTCGCGGCCGCCATGCTCGAGCGCGGCGTCGACGAGCTCGCCGGCCAGCCCAGCCGCGTGCCCGGTGTCGCCCGCGAGGATGTGCGCCAGGCGCTCGTCGTCGACCTCCTTCGAGAGTCCGTCGGAGCAGATCAGGAACACCTGCCGGCCCGTTGCCGGAATGAGCCAGATGTCGGGGTCGACGACGTCGTCGGCGCCGATCGCGCGGGTGATCACATTGCGTTCGGGATGACGCTCGGCCTCCTCGGCGCGGAGCAGCCCGGCATCGACGAGTTCCTGCACGGCGGAATGGTCGACGCTCAGCTGTTCGAGCGTGCGGCCGTCCCACTCGTATACCCGGGAGTCGCCGATGTTGAAGACCATCCAGTGGAAGCCGGCTCCGTCGCCGGCGTCGACGAGCGCGACCCCCGTGAGCGTCGTGCCCGCGACGGCGGTGCCCTCCTCGCCCTCCCCGGTGAGTGCCCGCACGGCGTCGTTCGAGCTGTGGATCGCGTCGAGCACCTGTTCGGGCGTCGACGGCCGGCCACCCTCGAGGTGGCGGCGGAACGTCTCGACGACCGCTCGGCTCGCCGCATCGCCCCGCGCGTGGCCGCCCATGCCGTCGGCGACGAGGTAGACCGGCGCCTCGGCGAGGAACGAGTCCTCGTTGACGCTGCGCACCCGCCCCACGTCGCTCTGGGCGCTGTGCGCGATCACCGCCGAACCGCGCGGGAGTGGGACGACGTCCTCGCCATCATCCGACACGTTGCTCCTCGCCGCAGCTCGCCACCGGGCCCACCGGCCCGGGCGCCCCACCCAGGCGCCGCCTCACAACGCTAGCAAGTCCCGGCTCCGATCGCCGCCCGCTGTGGAGAGCCGTCGCCGCCGCGCTCACCGCTCGGGCCGGGAACTGTCCTCGGTGAAGTGCGGCACCTCCTCCAGGAGCTTCGTGCCTCGCCGCTGCGAATCGATCCGGGCCTTCACCACGCTCGCGATCGTCGCCACCGCCATGGCGGCCACGATGACGCCGAGCGAGACCCAGGTCGAGATCTCGGGCGCCCACTCGACCGGCTGGCCGCCGTTGAGGAACGGGAGCTCGTTCACGTGCAGGGCGTGCAGCACGAGCTTCACGCCGATGAAGGCGAGGATGAACGCGATGCCGTACTTGAGGTACTCGAGCCGCTCGAGGAGTCCACCGAGGAGGAAGTACAGCTGGCGCAGGCCCATGAGCGCGAACACGTTGGCCGTGAACACGATGAACGCGCTCTGCGTGATGCCGAAGATCGCGGGAATGGAGTCGAGGGCGAACAGCAGGTCGGTCGTGCCGATCGCGATGAACACGATGATGATGGGCGTGAACATGCGCCTGCCGTCGACCGTCGTCCGCAGCTTGATGCCGTCGTAGTCGTCGGAGATGCGCACCCGCTTCCGGAGCATCCGGATGAGCCGGCCCTCGTTCTCCTCGGCGCTCTCCTCGCGGTGCAGGAAGGCCTGCTGGATCGCCGTCCACACGAGCCAGGCCCCGAAGATGTAGAAGACCCAGCTGAAGTTCTCGATGAGCTGCGCGCCGAGGAGGATGAAGACGCCGCGGAAGAGCAGGGCGAGGATGATGCCCACCATGAGCACCTCCTGCTGCATCTTCTTCGGCACGGCGAAGCGCGCCATGATGATCACGAAGACGAAGAGGTTGTCGATCGACAGGCTGTACTCGGTGAGCCAGCCCGCGATGAACTGGCCCGCGTGCTCCGCATCGCCGAGCAGGAACATCAGCAGCGCGAAGATCAGGGCGAGCGCGACGTAGAAGACGACCCAGAGCGTCGACTCGCGGAACGAGGGGACGTGCGGGCGCTTGACGACGAGCAGCAGGTCGGCGACGAGGATGAGCGTCAGGGCGACGAGGGATCCGATTTCGAACCAGACGGGGAGTTCGAGCACAAGCGGCCTTCCGATGAGGGGTCAGGTGAACCCGAAAGTCTCTCCCGGTCGCGCCGACGGCGCGCCGCCACGCCCGGAGCGGCGTCTTCGGCGCTCGTACTGACGATCGTGGCTCGAGGCACGTTCGCCCCGCGGGATACTCCCCTTCGCTCGCACGAGTCTAGCCGAACGATCGACGAGGGATGCCGCGGGGCGGACGCGTCACGCGAGCTGCGTCCAGAAGGCGAGGATCCGGTCGGCCAGTTCCCGCGGCTGCTCCAGCGGGATGAGGGTTCGCGATCGCGCGATGGTCACGGCCGTCGCGTCCGGCGTCAGCGCAGCCGCCCGTGCCGCGTCATCGGGGCTCCAATCGCCGCGGTCGTCGGAGGCGACGAAGAGGCTGGGCACGCGGATCTCGACGAGCCGTTCGGTGACGTCGGTGCGGTCGATGATGAACGAACGCAGCGCACTGGCCATGCTCGCGCGGGTCGGCCGCTGCAGGCTGCCGACGACGACCCCGAGGATCTCGGGATCGGCGGCCGACGCCTCGGTCAGCATGCCGTCGACGATGGCGTCGCGAACCGGTCGCACCGGCCCGGCGATCCGCAGGATCGGCTTCAGCAGCGCGATCTTCCGACGGAGCTCGGGCGTGATGGCCTCGGTGGGCGAGCTGATGGCGACGAGGCTGCGCAGCAGTTCGGGATCCGTGGCGAGGTTCAGCCCGACATGACCGCCGAAGGCATTGCCGACCCAGTCGACCGGGCCGGTCGCCCCGAGTGCATCGAGCGCGTCGCGCGCGGCATCCGCCGCCTCGGCGATGCTGGTCCGCCGACGCAACGGCTCGCTCAGGCCGAGGCCGGGCGGGTCGACGAGCACGTACCGGCGGGGCGTCGTGTCGCCCTCCATGAGCAGCGGAAGGATCGGGTCCCACGTGTGGCTGTCGACGAACATCGACGACCAGAGCACGGTGGTTCGACCGGTTCCGAGCACTCGGACGTTGAGGCTGCCGAGCCGGGTGGCGACCCGCTCGGCGTGTTCGGTGATGGTGTCCATATTTTGATGTTAGCGTAATTAACATGAAATCACGACCGTATCGGATGTCCGCCCGCGCCGACGCCGCCGAGCTCACCGGCGAGCGCATCGTCGACGCGATGCTGGAGCGACTCGCCGTCACGCCGTACGATCGCATCCGGCTCGAGGACATCGCGTCCGACGCGGGCGTGACGGTGCAGACCGTCATCAGGCGCTTCGGCGGGAAGCCGGGCCTGATGACGACGACGGTCGAACGCGAGCTCGGTCGCATCGCCGCGGCCCGCGAGGCGGCGGCGCACGCGTCGCCCACCGAGACCATCCGCGCACTGGTCGATCACTACGAGCGCTACGGCGGGTTGATCCTGAAGACGTACGCCGAGGCGCCGCTCGTGCCGGGGCTGCCCGAACTCGCGGCACGCGGCAGGGAGTACCACCTGGACTGGTGCCGCCGGGCGTTCGGCGACCACCTCGATCCGGGCGGCGACGAGTCGATCCGTCGACGTCGACTCGCCCAGGTCATCGCGATCTGCGACGCGACGACGTGGCGCATCCTTCGCCTCGACGGCGGGCTCGATCCCGATGAGACGGAGCAGGCGCTCCTGGAGCTGCTCGCTCCGCTGCTCGTCCCGAGTGGGCGCCGCGAACCCCGCACCTGAAATGCAGAAAACCCCCGGATGACCGGGGGTTTTCAGTGTTGTGACCCCAGCGGGATTTGAACCCGCGCTACCGCCGTGAGAGGGCGGCGTCCTAGGCCGCTAAACGATGGGGCCGAAATCGACAACTCGAAGAGTATGGCACAGGCGCGGGGCTCCCGCAAAATCGAGCCGGCTGCGGCATCCCCGCTCCGTTCACGCGTACACCGAGACGGCTCCGGGTACCGCCTCGACCTCGATCGGGAGGGCGCCGATGCGCTCGCCGTCGGCATAGGCGACGATGTCGTCGGCCTCGATGACCACCTTCCGGGCGCGCACGAACTCGACGGCCGGATGGTCGGTGTGCTCGCCCGCGAACACCTTCGGGAACACCCTCATCAGGCCCACCCGAGACAGCGGATGCACGATGAACACGTCGAGCAACCCGTCGGCGAGGTCGGCGTGCGGCACGATGCGCATGCCCCCGCCGAACGATGGGTTGTTGGCCACCGACACCAGCATGGCGCGCTGCTCGCGCCGTACGCCGTCGATCGTGATCGTGTACTTCTTCGGCCGGAAGGTGGCGAGTTCGCGGATGAGCGCGAGCGTGTAGCGACTCGGACCGCGAGGCCGGACCATCCGGTTCGCCCGTTCGTTCACGATGGCGTCGAAGCCCGCCGACACCACGCATGCGAAGTACGTCGAGTGCCCGCCGTGGCGGATGATGCCCGCGTCGATCGGTCGCGGCGGCCGCTCGAGCGCGGCGACGAGTTCCTCGGTCGCGGCGGCGGGGTCGTCGAACGGCAGGCCGAGTCCGCGCGCGAGGTCGTTGCCCGTGCCGGTGGGGACGATGCCGAACGGCACGCCGGTGCCGGCGACGAGATTGACGGCGAGCGAGACCATGCCGTCCCCGCCGACGACGATGAGGCCGTCGGTGCCCTGCGCGAACGCCTGCTCCGTCTCACGGCGGAGCAGCTCGAAGTTCGGCTCGCGCACCATCGAGACGTCGTAGCCCTCCACGATGAGGCGTTCGGCGACGGCCGGCCCGACCCCGCGATGGCGACCGAACGAGGCGGCCGGGTTGTCGGCGACGATGAGGCGCCGGGGGGCACGATCCATGGAGTGATTCTGGCAGGCCGAGCGACTTGCGCGGCAACCGACGGGCGGTGTTGGCTCGACGCATGCGACTCACCAAGCTCGAACACGCCGCGCTCGTCATCGAGGACTCCGGGAACAAGCTGTACATCGACCCCGGCAAGTTCACCACGCCCATCACGGAGTCGGCGGGCGCGGTCGCCGTCGTCATCACCCATCAGCATGACGACCACTGGACGCCCGAGCAGCTCGGACGCATCGTCGACGCGAACCCGGGGGTGCGCATCTTCGGTCCGGCCGGGGTCTCGACGGCGGCATCCGGATTCCCGGTCGAGACGGTCACGGCCGGCGACGAGGTCGCGGTGGGGCCGTTCCGGCTGCGATTCTTCGGCGGCCGGCACGCGGTGATCCACTCCTCGATTCCCGTCGTCGACAACGTCGGCGTACTCGTGAACGACCGGCTGTACTACGCTGGCGATTCGTTCGCGGTGCCCGAGGGCGTCGACGTCGAGCTGCTCGCGGCACCCGCGGGCGCGCCCTGGATGAAGGTCGCCGAGTCGATGGACTACGTCATGGCCGTGGCACCGCGGCGTGCGTTCCCCACGCACGAGATGGTGCTCTCGCAGGCCGGGAAGGCCCTGTCGAATGCGCGCCTCGGCTGGGCGACCGAGCAGGGCGGCGGCGAGTACGTGGCGCTCGAGCCGGGAGACACGCTCGACTTCTGAACGGGCGAGGGATGTCGCGCCACGGACCTGCGATCGGGCGTCGCGGGGCGCCGACGTCAGTCGTCGTCGTCGTCCCCGCCGCCGTTTCCGTTGCCACGGCCGCCATCGCTGTTCCCCGGCCCGTCGGAACCGGTCGTCTCCGCATCCGAGCCGTCGGAATCGTTCGAGTTCGACGAGGGCGCACCTGGCCCGAACGACTCGGGGAACGGATCCCCGCCGTACTTCGCGGCGGCCACCGACATCACGTGCGGCCACATCCGATGCCGGGCGGTGGCTGCTTCGCCGCTGTCGAAGGAGATGCCGCGCTGGTTCGCCTCGCCGTTCACGCTCACCACCGCGGCGACGGTCGCCACTTTCGTGCTGGCGCCGACCATCCACGTGTCCTTCGACCCGTCGGTCGTCCCCGTCTTGCCGATGAGCGGCACACGCGGCTTGGTGCCGAAATACGAGGCGGTGGCGGTGCCGCCCGTCATCACGCGCCCGAGCGCGTAGTGCATCGTGGACGCGACCTCGGGCGGCACCGACTGGGTGCACGTCGACTTCGGCGGCGGGATCTCCTCGCCGTCGCGGCCCACGATGCGGTCGATCGCGATCGGCGTGCAGGTGACCCCGTTGTTCGCGATGCCCGCGAACGCCACGGCCATCGAGAGCGGCGCGACCTCGTTGGTGCCGATCACCGACGACGGGCCCTGGAAGAGCGGGGCGCCGTCGGCTCGGTGCACGCCGAACGCCTCGGCGGTCTTGCGGATGCCGCACAGGTCGAGCCGCTTGGCCATGCCGACGAAGCCGGTGTTGATCGAGCCGATCGTCGACTCCAGCGCGCTGTAGTTGGCGCCCGGCTCGTTCGCGTCGTTCCTCGGGTTCCAATCGCCCGCGAAGTGCGGCCCCAGGCAGCTGTCCTGGAAGACGCCCCAGTTGCTCTTCCGGCGGGAATCGACGCGCTCGGCGAGGCTGTGGCCCTCGATGAGCCACTGCGCCAGCGTGAAGACCTTGTAGGAGGAACCCGGCTGGAAACCACGGGAGCCGCCGTAGTCGAAGTCGGTGTTGTAGTTGATGCTCGTGAACTGCGGACCCTGCTGCAGGACCAGGGGATCCTGGCTGTAGCTCTTGTTCTGCGCCATGGCGAGGACGCGCCCGGTTCCGACCTGCACGCTCGAGACCACCGCGCCGAGGTCCCACCCAGGGTAGGTCTGCGGCACGTTCATGGCGATCGCCTCCTCCGCCGCGTGCTGCAGGTCGAGGTCGAGGGTCGTGTAGATCTGGTACCCGCCGCGCTTGAAGTTGAGCATGCGGGTCTCGGCATCCTCGCCGAAGGTCGGATCGGTCTGCAGGATGTTCTTCACGTAATCGCAGAAGAATCCGCGTCCGAGTGCGGTCTGGCACCCGGTGCTCGGTTCGGTGATGGCGGGCTCCACCGGCGTGGCGATCGCCTCGTCGAACTCCGCCCTCGTGACCTTCTGCTCGTCGAGCATCTGCCGCAGGATGTAGTTGCGCCGGCCGAGGTTCTCGGCGTAGCCGTTGGCGGCGCCGTTCGCCTCATCGTCGGGCTTGTCGATCTTGAACTTCGCCGGGTTGTTGACGATGGCCAGGAGCGACGCCGCCTGCGCGAGCGTCACGTTCGCCGCGGTGGTCGAGTAGTAGTAGTTGGCCGCGGCCTCGATGCCGTACACGGTGCCGCCGAAGCCGGCGATGTTGAGGTAGCCGAGCAGGATCTCGCTCTTGCTGTACCGCTTCTCGACGCCGATCGCCAGCCGCATCTCCTTGAGCTTGCGATCGATCGTGGTCTCGGTCACCTTGTCGTAGCATCCGAGCCGCTCCTCTTCGATGAGTGCGAATCGCTCGTCGCCCGTCAGGGCCGCCTGCTCCTCGTCGGTGAGGTCCTCGAGTGCCACGGTGGCCGCGTCGCGCTCGCACTCCTGCACGCGCACGTTCTTCACGTACTGCTGCGCGATGGATGAACCGCCCTGCGTCTCCCGGCCGGTCGCGGTCGTCACCGCCGCACGCATGGTGCCCTGCAGGTCGATGCCGCCGTGTTCGTAGAAACGCGGATCCTCGCCGGCCACCGCGGCATCCTTCACGTACTGGCTGATCTGGTCCCAGCCGACCTCGACCCGGTTCTGGTCGTAGAACGACGCGAGCAGCACGGGCGTGCCGTCGGAGGCCGTCGCATAGATGTCGCTCTTCTCCGAGAGTTCGCCGATCTCGAGGTAGCTGGGCAGGTTCTCGAACATGCCGATGGTGCCGGATGCCGCGATCCCGACGGTCGCGATGGTCGGCGTGATGCCCACCGTCACGAGCGTCGCCGCGGCCGCGCTCGTCGCGATGAGGCCGACGAACCCACCGAGGACGCCGAGCGGCGTGCGGGTCTCGGCGAAGTCGCGGTTGCGCTTGTTCCGAGCGTCCACGGGTTCACCTCCACCTGTCGTCAACAGCGTACGGACTTCGAGTCGAGTCCCCGTCCTCCTCCCCATGCAACCTCAGCGGGTCCCCCCTGTAAAGGGGCTGCGGGGGTGAGTCGCGCGGATGGGCCGCGCTCCGGGGTCGATATGGCCCGCATTCGACGACCCGAGTTCTGGGGACTTCTGGCGATCGCGTCGCCTGCGTATGATGTGCGGACTGCCCGCGGCGATCGGATTCCCGCGGCTCACGAGCCCGCCACCCAAGGGGAACGAGGGGTACCGTCCATTTCTCCGGGACGGGCCCCTCGCTTCGTGCCGGGACGTCGTTCATCTGCTCTTCCCACCCGGGACACCCACGCTGCCTAACGTCGCACGCGACACGGGTCGAACCGACCGCGCGCGACGAAGGAGAACAGAGCATGACCGAGAAGCTGCCATTCAGCCGCCGAACGATCCTCACCGCCGGAGGGCTCGGCGTGCTGGGCGCGGCCCTGCCCACCGCCGCGAACGCGGCGAGCGCCGCACCCGGCGACACGCGGCGGATGTCGCCCGCGGGAAGCCCCCGTGCGACGGCGCCCAAGCTGGCGTTCCACCCCGACGGAACGTTCAAGGTGGTGCAGTTCAACGACACGCAGGACGACGAGCGCACCGACCGGCGCACCGTCGAACTCATGGAGAAGACCCTCGATCAGGAGCAGCCCGACATGGTGCTCATCAACGGCGACGTCATCACCGGCGGTTGCGAGACGCGGCTCGCCGTGAAGCAGGCGATCAACAACGTCGTGTGGCCGATGGAGAGCCGCGGCATCCCGTGGGCGGTCACCTACGGCAACCACGACGAGGACTCGCTGCCCCAGTCGGGCGTCGACGAGGCGGGGATGCTCGACTTCTACCGCAGCTACGACTACAACCTGAACGCCGCGAACATCGCCGGCCTCACCGGCACCGGCAACACGATCGTGCCGATCACCTCCGCTGCCGGGCCGAGGGAGGCCTTCGCACTCTGGCTCCTCGACTCGGGCCGGTATGCGCCCGGCGCGATCGCCGGCCAGGACTTCGCCGGCTACCCGACCTGGGACTGGCTGCGCATGGACCAGGTGGCGTGGTACCGCGAGGAGTCGCAGCAGCTCGAACAGCGGCTCGGTCGTAAGCTGCCGGGCCTCATGTTCATCCACATCGCGCTCTGGGAGCACCGCTTCATGTGGTGGGGCGGTGTCGACACGCGAACCGAGGCGGATGCCGCGCGTGGTCGCGCCCGGCACGGGATCGTCGGCGAGCGCAACGAGGACGAGTGCCCTGGGCCGTTCAACTCGGGCATGTTCAACGCCATCCTCGAGCGCGGCGACGTGAAGGGCGTGTTCGTGGGACACGATCACGTCAACGACTACGTCGGCGACTACTACGGCGTGCTGCTCGGATACGCGCCCGGCACGGGCTTCGGCGCCTACGGGCTGCCGGGTGCCGAGCGCAACCGCATGCGCGGCGGCCGCGTGTTCGAGCTCACCGAGAACGGTGACGACGTGCAGATCGCGACCCGGGTGGTCTACGCCCGCGACCTCGATATCGACCTGACCGCGAACGACCAGCCGATGGACCCCACTCCCCTGGCACCCAGGCAGGCGGACATCTGACGCGGGATCGGTGACGCGCGCCGGGCTCGTGACGCCCGGCGCGCGCTTCCGGCCCGGCTCAGTCCGGGAACGGATATGCCGACGTGTCGACGATCAGGCGCTCCTCGGGCAGCTCTCGCAGCGTCGTGTCCTCGAGCGCATCGGCTGCGATCTCGCGACAGGTGGCGAAGCGGTTGCCGCGTTCCAATCCGTACTCGATCAACGATCGCAGCGCGACCGTGCGGCTCGGACGTCCGGTCAGGAACGGGTGCGAGGTCAGGTTGAACAGCCCACCGAACTCGCGCATCGCATCGAGCTCCAGCTTCCACATCTCCAGGACCTTCGCCGGCGACTCGATGGCGCTCCCGATCACCGGCGCAGGCAGGAACGCGTACTGCTCCCAATCGTCCAGCGACCAGTGCACGGGGAGCTCCGCAAGCGGCCGCTGACCCTCGGCGACGAGGCGGTAGGGCTTGTCGTCACCCATCAGGGATGAGTCATAGGTGAGGCCGAACTCGCGGATCAGTCTCGGCGTGTTCGTCGTCGCCTCCCACATCGCCGCGCGATGACCCGACAACTCGATGCCCTGCGATTGGAACACCTCGAATGCACGCTCGAAGTCCTCGCGCTCCTCGGCGGGCGTGAGTTCGGTCGCCGACCGGTGGCTGTACGAATGGTGCGCCACCTCATGGCCTCGCTCCACGATGCTCGGTGCGAGCGATGGCCGCACCTCTGCGACCCAACCGGGAACGAAGAACGTCGCCGCCACCCCGACCTGATCGAGCATGTCGAGCAGGCGCGGCACCCCCACGTCGGGGCCGAATGCCTGATGCGACATCGTCATCGCATGGGTGGCGAATCGTCGCCCTTCGGCCAGGACGGGCGTTTCGGCATCGATATCGAAGGTGATGGTGGCCGCGGACGGGTGTCCGCGCAACCAGCTCTGTGTCGACATGCTGCTCCTCACTTGATTGTTGCTGGGGCTCGGGTCGATGCTGTGGCAACCGCGTCATCCGAACGACGGGCGATGGCCAGGGGACGCGCGCCCAGGATCAGCACGCCGGAGAGCACGAGGCCGACCGCACCCACGGCGAGGGCCGCGATTGAGAAGGGAATCGCGACCGCGGTGAGCCCCGTGAGCAGGAGCCCGCCGATGATCGCACCCGGCTGGCTCATCGCGTAGGCGAACGCGCTGCCGGTCCCGCGGCAGTCGGCGTCGAAGCATTCGGTCTGGAAGAACATGAGCGCGGCGTACGGCCCGAGCATCAGGAACAGCCCGGCCATGTACGCCGTGAGCACGAAGATCGGATCGTTCGGCCCCAGCAGGAGCGCCGCGAACGCCGCACCGGACGCCATCCACCCGACCGCGATCACGCGCTTGCGCCCCCAACGGTCACCGGCCCAGCCGAAGAAGATGTAGCCGGCGGCGCCGACGACGTTGGACGCGATCACCAGTACCAGGGTCGTCGCGGCGTCGAGCCCCTTCCCCGTCTCCAGGACGGTCGTGCCGAGCACCGAGAACACCTGCAGGCCGAAGTAGTTGAACACCCACGCGAGCGACAGGAAGACCGTGTTCCGCAGGTGTGCTCCTCGGAAGATGTTGGCGAACGGCGCCCGCGACGGCTGTTCGAGTCCTGCTGAGGCGAGCAACTCCCGCGCCTCGGCTTGTGCGCCCGCTTTCGCCTGTCGTCGCGCCTCCTGCATGATCTCGAACTGGGGGCTCTCAAGGAGCCGCCTGCAGAGCAGCGCTGTGAGGATCGCGGGGATCGTCGCGAGCAGGAATGCGATGCGCCAGCTGTCGGGGCCCCAGATGGCCGTGACGCCCGCGACGAATGCCGCCGCCACCAGCGCTCCCACCGGCCATCCAGCCTGGACGAACGAATAGACGAACCCCTTGTTTCGGCGAACGCGCTCGCTCGCCGACTGCGAGTAGAGCTCATTCAGATACGTGGCATTGATGGATGACTCGGCGAGCCCCACGCCGCTCACGGACCGAACGGCCACGAGTGCCGCCACCCCGTTCACGGCCGCCGTTGCCGCCGAGGATGCTGCGGTGCCGCCGATCGACAGCATCATTCCCCGCCGCCGGCCGAATCGATCCACCAATGGACCGATCGCCAGCACCATGATGCCGGTGCCGATGCTCACCAGCGTGGAGACCAGCAGGGCGAAGCTCGTGTCCCAACCGAACGACTCCTGGATGCGCGGGAGCAGGGTGCCGAACAGGATGAAATCGTAGACGGCGATCGTCCAGGCCAGGAAGGCGATACCGGTGGCGACTCGGGTCTCCCGTTTCGATACGGTCCGCAGCCGTGGGTTCAGCGGCGGTGCGGCGTTTTTCGTTGTCATCTCATTTCTCCTTTGAATGGTGATGCGGTGATCGGGGTACGTGCCGGGACTAGATGTCTTCGACGAGCGCGGCAGCGTGGAGGACGTGGTGGTCTCCCCCCGCGCGGCCGGAGATCTGGATGGTCGACTCCCGGCCGTCGGAACGGACTCGTGGCACGACCACGCTCGGAGCATCGAGGTAGCTGAGCACCATGGTCAGGCCCAGCGCTCGGAGGTTGAGCGCGTCGTGGGCCGGGTGGGACTCGCTCGCCTGATGGAGCCTCGGTGCGTCGATCTCGGTCGGCGGACTCACGAGGAGCGCGTCACCGAGCTCTCCGCGGTATCGAGCTCGCAGCGGCGCCATCGCTTCGTAGAGAGGCGCCGGGGATCGATCGCGCCTGCGGGATCGCGCGCGCTCCAGCCTCCGCCTCACGGCCGGGCCGAACCGGTCTGGATCTCGGGCAAGGTGCGGCCCGAAGGCGGCGAGCGCCTCCGCCTCGACGATCGGCAGGTGTCGCTCATGCAGCTCTCGGACGGCATCGAGGGAGGTGAACCGTCGCTGTGCGACACGCAGACCGAGCGACCGGAGGCGTTCGACGTCCTGATGGAACCGTTCGAGCACACGTGGATCGCAGGACGCCAGGTATTCGTCGTGCGGGATGGCGAATGTCGGAGCGCTCGATGCTTCGGCCCCATCTGAGTCTCCGGAAAGGACCCGGTCGACGGCCGCAAGGCGGCTGACCCGGTCGGCGATGATACCGACGGTGTCGAGGGTCGGCGCCAACCCGAGCATCCCGGTGCGCGAGTACCTCCCGATGCTGGGGCGGAACCCGGCGACACCCGCCCAGGCCGCGGGAATCCGCGCCGAACCCGACGTGTCGCTCGCCAACGCGATCGGCACGATGCCCGCTCGAACCGCTGCGGCCGAGCCCGACGATGAGCCGCCGATGAGGTACTCGCGCCCCTCCCGTCGGATCGTCGGCGTGCCGAACCGGTCGTTGACGCCGAGTCCCGAGTACGCGAGCTCGCTCATCGTGGTCTTGCCGATGCACACGGCTCCCGCGTCGGAGAGGCGACGAACCGCCTCGGCGTCCTCTCGGGCCGGCGGGCGGTGATCGAACAGCTGTGACGCTCCCGTCGTGCGGGTCCCCCGGACATCGAAGACGTCCTTCACGGCGAACGGCACTCCGGCGAGCGGGCCGATGCTGCCTGCCGCACGCTCGGCATCCCGTTGAGCGCGGCCCGCCACCACCCGGAGGAATGCCTCGCGCGCACGTCCGGCACGCTCGAGCGTCTCATCGATCGCCCGACCCTCGATCGTCGTGGTCATCGCAGCGCTCCCGTGCACCGCTGAGCGCGTCGACGGACCTGCGGCAGGTCGATGCGGGCGGAGTCCGTGAACGTGGAGCCGATCCGGCCGAGGGGACGTATCGCCTCGGGGGTGATCCGATCGCGTACGGCCATCACGCGCTCGTCGACCCGAGCCGCCACGACGCGCGCGAACACCAGCGTCTCGTACCCCATTCGCCGGGTCTCGACCAGCACGCACTCGAACACGGCGATGCAGTCGTCGACCACCGGGACGTCGACGACGTGCGCGTCGGTCGTCGGAAGCGAGAGGTCCGCCAGCTCGTCGAAGGTCGCCTCGCTCTCCTCGGCGGTTCGGGCGACCTCCGCGATCCGATCGACATCGACGATGTGCACGACCAACTGACCGGTGGCCATGACGTTGGCCAGGGTGTCCTTCGGAGTTCCGTCCGCTCGGGGCTCGATCGCGATCATGAGCACGAGCGGGTCCGTCGAGGCGATCGTGAAGAAGCTGAACGGAGCGAGGTTTCGCGTGCCATCGAGGCTCATCGAACTGACCCACGCGATCGGTCGCGGCGCTACCGCCCACGAGAGCATGGTGAAGCGCTCGGATCGCTCGAGGTGATCGATGGCGATCATCGTGCGCCTTCGGCTGCGCCCACGACCTCGTATGCGACGCCGGTCGGCACGCGTCCCGGGCCATTGGTCGGTGCGAGGTCCTGTGGGCACGCGGAGAGCACGACGATCACATCCTCCAGTGCGGTGAATCGCACGCGGTCGCCCGGCTTCGAGACCGGCGGCTGGATGGAGACGGATCCGTCGGCCGCGATCGGGACGCGCATGAAGAGGTTGAGCGGCTGCGGGACGAACGGAAGCGGCTCGATGTCGGCCGCTGCGAGGGCCTCGAAGTAGTTGTCACGGCAGTTGTCGTGATACCCCTCTACGCCCAGTTCTCGATAGCGGGCGATGTCACAGCTCGGGATGAGGAGATCGTGTTCGCCGCTGCTCGTGTCCTCGTCGAACGCGAGCAGCGGGCGCCGAGCGGTGTCCGACAGTTCGTCGCCGGCTCGGATCGAGAGCCGTCCGGTCCGCATCCAGGTGTGCGGAGCGGAAACGAATCGGGATGCGTCGTGGGCGTCCAACGCCCACATGTCGACGACCTGCTGCCCGTGGGTGTTTGTCACCGTCAGCTGCTGACCCGCGGCCACGGGTACCGCAACCCCGGTGCGCGCTGAGAGATACGCCATGTCGAAACCTCGTCTTCGTAATCACACAAACGTTTGTGTGCGGGTGAAGGCGACGGTACCCAAACGATTGGGCTATTGTCAAGAGGGTGATCGGAACTCCCTGCCGCAGGAAGCGGTCCTCGCGATGACGCGACCGAAGGCGCCTACGCTGCAGACGGTGGCATCCGCCGTCGGCGTCGATGTCTCGACGGTCTCCCGAGTCCTCAACAGCGCGGCCGACGAGCGGGAGCGGTGGGCGAGCGCGGAAACCGTGGCTCGGATCCTCGTCACCGCCGCGGAGCTCGGCTACCGGCGGAATCCTCATGGCGCCAGCCTGCGCACGGCCCGCTCGCTGCAGGTCGGCGTGATCGTGCCGCGCCTGCAGGACTTCGTCCTGGCGACGATCTTCGAGGGCATCGACGAAGCGGCATCCGAGCACGGCTACGCCGCCTTCGTCACCAATTCGCTCGACGACCCCGCCCAGCGCGAGGCGCGTGTCGCCCAGCTGCTCGATCGCCGCGTCGACGGCATCATCCTCTGCGACGCACGCCGGGAGGATCCGCTCCTCCGGAAGCTCGCCGCGCAGCGTGTCCCCTTCGTGCTCGCCTCGCGCACCTCCGACACGTATCCGGGAGCCTTCGCCGACGACGCGCAGGGCGGCCACCTCGCCGCCGAGCACCTCGCGGCCAACGGGTACACCGATGTCGCCGTGATCGCGGGACCCGACTACGCCTCGACGGCGAATCTCCGCATCGAGGGCTTCCGCGCCGGACTGGAGGCGCACGGTCTCTCGCTCCCCGAACACCGACTCGTGCGGACCGGGTTCGACGCCGCCGCCGGTCGCGCCGGCGTGGATCAGCTCCTTGCACAGGGGCCCGCGCCCGATGCGATCTTCGCCACCAACGACTTCGCCGCCATCGGCGCCATCGGCGGCCTCCGGGAGCACGGACTCCGGGTCCCCGAGGACGTGGGCATCGTCGGCTACAACGACACGCCGCTGGCGGCGAGTCTCCCCGTGCCGATGACGACGATCCGCTCGCCCATGCTGGACGTGGGCCGAACGGCGTTCGGCCTGCTCGAATCCGTGATCGCCGGCGGACATCCGACGTCCGTGGCCTTGACGCCGACGCTGATCGTGCGCGAGTCGACGATGAGCAGCGCGCCAACCCCGGCCTGAAGCAGTCCCCTCACAGAACACGAAAAGACCCGCGAATTCTCGCGGGTCTTGCGCTGGGGTACCTGGACTCGAACCAAGAACAACTGAAGTGGATCTCGGCCGGGCGACCCGTGCCTTCGAGGGGCGGAGTCCCGCGGATTTCCGCGGATCTCATGTCCACTAGTCTACGTGCTGCTACGGATGAGTGCGGGCCGAATCTGGTGCCCCGACGCAGTTCTCGGAGCGTTCCTGGTCATCGCCGCGGATATCCTGCATGCGGCAACCGCGCCGCTAAACGCGGCCGTGCCCGATCGCCCGGGTTGCGTAGCCTACGACTGCACAGAGAGCGCCCACCCTGAGCGTTCACCGAACCTGAGAGTTGTCTGGTAGTTACCTGTACACTGACTACCACAAGGCGGCTCGCCTCCCGACCTCGACCATCGAGTTCGGCCCTCGTGTAGGTAAGGAGCATGACAGGATGTCCCCCGACAAGCGCGCACGCCAGCACGCTCGCCCCAGACGGACTACTCTAGCGCCCTTCGAACCTGCACGTAGCCGAAGCTCAAGCGATGACCCGCACTCCATCGTCTTCTTCCAGCGTCATGCGGATGACGACGCTAGCCGCGACGCCCCAGGTCGCCGGATGCTGAACGGCTTTCCGACTGGGGTGCGAGCTCAGGCCCGAGCTTCTCTCGCCGCTGTCGCGGAGGCTCCCCCGAAGCGATTCGCTGGCGGTGGGTACTGGGAAGCGATGCACGGCGAGATGACCGGTTGGTTTGAGCTACGCATCGACGGTCCAGGTAGGACTCACTATCGGTTGTTCTGCCTGCTCGATTACGAAGCGATCGGTGTAGATCGGCCGCTTCTCGTGGTCATCGACGGACGCGTGAAGGTCTTCCGTAGCACACTGTCCGCGGCCGACTATGAGGCTGTCCGGCAACTCGGCGAGGAGTACCGCTCGAGGAACCCCCGCTCGCTATACGAGGGTGGTCGCCCCTAGGCGGGAAACCAACCCGCTCGGATCCGCGGTAGCTCCGTCGAGGAGCGGCCGCGTGGTAGTTGCGAGTCCCTCCTGGTCGAGTGGTTCGAGGGTGATACGCATCCCGAGAGCCGCGGCGATCTCGGCAAGAGTACCAAGAGTCGGATTCGAGCGAGTCGCACTAAAGAGTCGCCGCAGGGAGGCGGGGTCAGCGTTGATAGCCCGCGCGAGTTCTGCCTTCGAGATGCCGGCTTCCACGCGCACGTCATCCAGTTCGTTGATGATCGTGTCAGTCGTCGTGATCCGAACCCAGCTCGACACGTACTCGCGAAGGAACTCAGGGTCCTTCAGGTCTTCGCGAAGGTCTTCCCAGAAGACTTCGGTTGCGCGGCTCATGATGGCTCCTCGTGATGATGCATCTATGCAACACTAAACGTTGCACGGATGCAACACATTCCACCCCCGTGTGGGCAGGTCGAGGAACTCTCTCTGAGTCCCCCGGCGTGTCCGGAGACTAGATCCCTCAACCGTTTCGACCACTCCCACCCGATCGAGGACTCTTGCGCCGACCCAGCACTCTGGATCCTGTCGCTGGCGTCGTCGCGCCCGTCGTGTTGTGGATCGCTTGACGCGCGCTCGAGCGGCCTCGGGCCGCCTTCGTCGAGTGGATGCTCGGCTAGATCTAGCGTGTGCGCTACAACTTGAGCTATGGCGAAGTCGTCCAACATGCCCACTCCCAACGAGCCGCTCCTGCGCTCCGGCATCAACTTCACCAATCGCGCGGAGATGAAGTATGCCCGGGCAGTACACCTCGCCAATGAGCTCCGCGGCCGAATTGATGAGTGGTCGGCCTCGGAAAGCCTGCTGGCTGAGCTGCATCAGGTCGACGAGCACGCTGTGGAGTTCCGGATCGTTGCTAAGGCGCCGCCACCAGTCGACGAGTGGTCGCTCATTCTGGGCGACACCTTGCACAACCTTCGTGGCGTTCTTGATGCCGTCGTCTGGGGGCTCGCGACACTAGACGGCGCGGAACCGACGAAGCCCGGCAGGGTGGCCTTCGTCATTACCCAGAACCAAGCAGAGTGGGACCAGCAGGTCAAGAATCTGGAATCGGTCCCGGCGGTGTACCTCGAACGTCTTCGCCGCCTACAGCCCTGGGTGGACGGAGTCGCGCGTGAGGACAGTCTCCTCTGGTTGCTCCACCGCCTCGATATCCTCGACAAGCATCGCGGCCTGATCTCCGGGAAGCTCCGTCTCGAGCGAGTCGGCACCGGAAGCCTCGATCTCAAAATGGAGCCAGCGGAGACGGCGTCTGGTTCAGATCTTGTTTATGAGATGCAGCGCGCGCCGGTTGAAATCCAGAACGGCGTGATGGCCTTGCGGATTCGAAGCGCCACCCACACACTGCATCCCGATCCAGGTCAACTCGCGACTCTGACGCCCGGATTCTCGGTAGTGAGCGACGACGGGCGGGAGTTCATCCTCGCAGAGTTCCTCGGCGGCGTCATCAGTCGGACACGGGAGTGGCTCGACCGCCTAA
This sequence comes from Agromyces sp. H66, assembly GCF_004959775.1. Classification (GTDB taxonomy): domain Bacteria; phylum Actinomycetota; class Actinomycetes; order Actinomycetales; family Microbacteriaceae; genus Agromyces. Next base: position 348,921 of record NZ_SJZG01000004.1, on the reverse strand, counting down.
TGGGCGGCGACGCTTTCGCCCTGGCGCAGAAGGAGTCGCGGCAATCCGCCGGTGCGACTGCCGTTTCCGGATATCTCGACGAGAGCGGCAAGGTGCGAATTCTCAAGGCCTCATTCAAAGATGAGACACCTCTCCCCGGGCCACCGGGGCTCGAAGTCACGGTCGACGAGCTCCCCTAGAGACCGACACAGCTCTGCCAATTGCGTTGGCGCACGGCGTAGCACACGGGAGGACTGCAGCATGAGTTGGTGACGGCCGGTCCCTCTTACCCGAGCTCCAAGGGGATCTCAAGCGCACGCCTCTACCCGCGGACCGGACGTCACCCGCATCTAGGATCCAGGATGCGGAAGCCATGATTATCGCGAGCGAGACCCACCAACCCTGCCGCATGGATAATCTCGTCCATGAGCGAATCGATCGTCACGCCCGGCGCTGACGTATTCACTGTGCGCGGACGCGGCACGGTCGTCGACGTACGGCCACTCCCTCCGGCAAGTTGGTCTTCGGTATCGAAGACACAAACGGGGAAGTGAGGTTCTTCACCGAGAGGGCTCTTCGTCTCGCGCCGAGCTAGGTACCCGTTCCGACGCCAGTGCATCGGGGTGGAGATAGTGGCAAGCCGCGCGGTGTCGCGGGCCACGCCTCACGAGGCTATAAGCAGTTCGGGAAGGTCTTCGAGGCGCGTGGTGATGCGGGCCTTCAAGTGCCGCTGGTGACGCGCCAAGATTGAGCCCCACTTCTTCTCGGTCACGACGACATCGCAATACGCGGCTGCCGGAGCAAGTCCGGCCAAGTCGCCCAGATCGCCCAGCTCCCACTTGAATCGCTCGTTCTCGTGTGCCGACATCCTCATTCTCGTCAGCACAGCCTTGGAGGGCATTGCGTACACGATCGCCTCGACATCGTCACGAGACTCGGGGACCACCGCCGGAAGGCCGTATCCTGCAGCGAGCTCGTTGACCACTTTCAAAGCGTGAGTTCCCTCCTCATACATCACGATGTCCCGGCCACGCTGCGGAGAGTGTCCAGCCGCTGAAACGCGCGCCGTGATCGCCCGCTCGCCGTCGAGTTGCGCATGGTTCCACTTCTCGGACGGCCGCCCGATCCCGTTTGACGGCAGTCTCTCCGGCGGCCCCATGATCAGACCCTCCTCGAAGAAGCTGTCAACCGCGTCCCGTCCATACGTGGCGACTGCCCGCCGCTCGACCTCGGGCGACGAGAAATAGCTGATCCGCGGGCTTCCGAAGGCATGCCTCAGCCCAATCCCAAAGACTCGAGGCTCGGGGGGCGCCGGCAGAGAGTGCCACTGGGCGAGAGCGATCACGGCTTCTGGTCGCAACAGCTCATTGATTCCGCACATCGAGTGACTTCGCGATACCTGGTGCATCACCATGCCGAGTTCTTGCCGAGAGCGCGGATCCCCGCGCTTGAGCGTCTCCTCATAGTGAGCCGCCGAAAGCGGAAACGAAGCGATGCCGTTCTCACTCGAATACAAGACGAGATCGTAGACATCTCGTCGAGACTGCGAGGTGTCGACACCCATCGCCACGCGAGCAAGCGTGACCCAATGCAGCTGGTCGAGGTAGATGCGCTTCATATCGATCAACAGCACTATGCACCCAAGCGCCGACACTCCTGCCTCGAGTCGCTGCAGGTCGATGTAATGGCGGGCGTGCTCGATCGTCGTGATGCATCCGCGGTAGCGCAGCAGTCGCACGGTGGTCGTCTTTCCGGAACGGGGCGCCAGTGAGCACGTACCAGCTGGTCTTGCGCCGACCCGTCTTCACGTCGCCGCGGCTGGATGGCGTTCGCCGTGCGCATGCCTCGGGTGTGCCCTGTGGTGTTCCACGCGTGTGCGGGCGGTGAAGACGAGCGTGACGATGAGGGTAAGTCCCAGCACCCAGGCCAGCCCGATCAGCAGGCCTTCCGTCTCATCGAAGGTCTTGGTGAGGCCGGCGTCGATCAGGAGCCGGTAGGGTCCGTATCCGGGGAGGAGGACCGCGGGCCCGGGTGGCTCCAGCCTGAGCATGGGGCTCTGGGTGATGCCGAGGTCGAGGAATGGCACCACGAATGCGATGAGCACCCCGCTCACGCGGTCGAGGAGGAAACCCAGACACATCCCGAACAGCCCGTACACCACACCCAGCAGCAGGATGCCGCCGATGAACGCCCCCCACTGCTCGGCCTGAAACACCATCGCCGTGACCGCGAGCGATGCGGCGGAGGTGACCAGCACGGCGACGCCGACCTCTGCGAATCGACTCGTCAGGAGGGCTGAGCGGTGCACGCCGGCCAGGACCAGCCTGCGATCCCCATCGCGATTGTTGAGCGCGATGAAGAGGCCGGCGACGGTGGCGAGTGATGCGACCGCGATCGGTGCCATCGTTCCTGCATGCGTGTCCGGGAGCCAGTACCGTAGGTCGACGTCGCGTCCGTCGTCGATCACGCGCATCACGGAGAACTGCTCCTCGGTGATCAGCTTCGACAGCCAGATGAAGATGATCGGTACCGTGACCAGCAGCACCCAGAGGGCTGCGTTCCGTCGGTACTGCCGAAAGCCCAGTCGGAAGCCGGTGGTCGCCTGCCGCAGCCAGCCGGGCCGGCGCTGGGGATGCGAGCGCCGGCCCGTTCGGGTGGCACGAGCCAGCAGCAGCCAGCTGCCGATGAGCGATGCCGCGACCCAGACGAGGGCGAGGCCAAGGTCGCCGAGCCTACCGCCGTGCCCGGACGGGAGGTCGACCATCCAGAGGGTGATGAAGTGGGTCGGCATCCACCGGGTGAGCTCGACCCGGTCGGGCGAGGTGAGCGCGGGACCGAAGAACACGTCGAGGATCCAGATCAGCAGGATGACGACGGTGCCGTTGACCGGGTCGCGGACGACCGCGCCGACCGCTGCCCCGATCCCGACGTACACCACGGCGAACATCAGGGTTCCGGCAATGACGCGGAGCGGGTCATCCACCTCGCCGCGAAGGAACAACGTGCCCAGCGCCGCCGCCGACACGAACGCCGCGATCGCCAGCCCCGTCGAGATGCGGGCGCCGACGAGCACCGGGACGCGGACCCCCGCGAGGACCAGTCGGCGATCGGCCGACCGCGCCTGTCGGGTCTGGAAGTACATCGCCAGAGCGGCGAGGAACGCGGCGGCCCAGCCCGTCGTCGCGATTTCCACGGCCAGACCGGTCCCGCCGAGGAGCTCTGCGGCATCCGCCATCGGCTCGGCCGCGACCAGCACGAACACGACCGGTACCAGTACGAGCACCAGGAGGTTTACCGGGTTCCGGCCGTACTCGAGGAGGAACCGGCGCGTGAGCACGGCATACGCCGTCACTTGGGGACCGCCTTGCCGTTTCGCAGTTGGACGATGCGGTCGAACCGCTGCTCGTCAGCGATGAAGTGGCTGATCACCACGACTGCACGGCCAGACTCCCGGCGTCGTGCCATCAGCTCCCAGAACCGCACGTAGGTGTCCCAGTCGAACCCGGCGTACGGTTCGTCGAGCATGAGGATGTCGGGATCGGCGAGCATCGCCAGCGCGAGGTTCAGCTTCGCCAGCGTGCCGCCCGAGAGACGATCCGTTCGGGTGCGTGCGTACCTGGCGAAGTCGAGTTCCTCGTACAGCTGAGCCTGAGCCTGCCGCCGCTCCTCTCCGGTCATCCGATACGCCACACCGAACAGCTCGAAATGCTCGTCACAGGTCAGGCGCTCGAACACCACGGGCCGCTGCGGGCAGTACCCCAGTGACCCATCGAGCTGCACGTCGCCGGCATCCGGTCGGAGCAGACCGACTAAGACCTGCATCAGCGTCGACTTGCCCGAGCCGTTCTCCCCCACCAGACCCAGCACCTCGCCACGATGGAGGACGATGCCCGCACCGTCGAGGACTTGGTTGCGTCGACGCCACGGCCACACTCCTTGGCGATACGCCTTGCTGATGCCGGTCGCCTCCAACAGCGCGGGCCGCGTGTCACCGACGCCGGACTTGCTGACGGCACTCATCGCTCGGGCCTCCCTACACGCCGCGGATCGTTCGAACATCGGCGCGCGTCGCGACCAGCGAACACCCGTGGGCCGTCGTGGGGTGGGCCTTATGGCCCACGCTGTGCCAGCGCTTGCTGGGAAGGTTCGCACAAAAGCGGTACGCAAATACCCCTTGGGGGTATTATGATTCCCGACGGGCACCCGGACAAACTTCTTTCTGGATGCCCGGGCTGTTGATGATGATTCGTCGAAAGGAACGCAATGGCGGCACCACATTCCGGGCATTCGCACAACGATGATGACGAGGGTCTGCACACGGGCCACACCCATCGACACGAGCCCGAACCTGGAGCGAAGCGCCTCGTGCGATGCCCTGTCATGCCGGACAACCTGGTGAATGTCGAAGCGGCTGAGGCAAAGGGCCTGTTCCGCGATTACGAAGATCGACGGTACTGGTTCTGCTGCGCTGACTGCCCGCCCCTGTGGGACGAAGCGCCCGCCCGTTACGCGAATGCAGCGGCGGCCCGAAGTCAGCTGCAATAGTCTGGAGCAGGAGAGGAGGACGGATGTCGACGATCCGAGTGCTGGTTCGCTCACGTTCGCAGGCCGGACGCCTCATCCTGTCCTTGCTCGCCGCGATTGGCGTGATCGTGGGCCTGTTGGCCATGCACACGATCAGTTCACAGGGCCCCGCGCACGGCCACAGCACTGAGGCATCAACCGGACAGCAGGTCGAAGAGTCCTCCATCGGCGCGGTCCCCGTGTGGGCAGCGATCGATGCCGAGCCATGCGGTGACAGTTGCGCGTCCCCGTCTCACGGACCCGACCACTCGATGCTCATGGTGACGTGCGTTTTGGCCCTGCTCGTCGTGCTGATCGTTCTTGCGCCGCCCTCCATGCTGGCGAAACTGGCCTCGGCATTGGCACTGTGGCGTCGGTACGCGATCGTCCTCGGGCGGGTCGCGCGGCCACGTCCACCCTCATTGTCGTTGCTGTCCATCAGTCGGACCTGATTCATCACTGCGGATTCAGCTACGTCCGCAACGATCGCCGGCCTGCCTTGGCGACTTGATTGCCCAGGGCTCGCCTGCGTCGAATCAACCCGCATTCGACTGAACACAAGGGACTCGACTCAATGAGAATTCGCACGTTCGCGCTCGCTTCGGCGGCCTTGACCACGGCGCTGGTGCTCGCCGGCTGCACCCCGGCCGGAGATGACTCCGACGCTGGAAGCATGCCGGGAATGGACCAGAGCGCGACCCCCATGATGCCGACCGAATCGTCCGCCGACGCCAACACGACGGACCAGATGTTCGTGCAGATGATGATTCCCCATCACGAGCAAGCAATCGAGATGGCCGACTCGATCCTCGAGAAGGACGGCGTCGACCAGCGCGTCCTCGACCTCGCCCAGCAGATCAAGGACGCCCAGGGCCCCGAGATCGAGACCATGAACAACTGGCTCGACGACTGGGGCGTGGAGGCGACCGCCGGTCAAATGGATGGCATGGACATGGGCGACGGCATGATGTCCGACGACGACATGGCCGCCCTGGAGTCCGCCACCGGGAACGAGGCAGCACGCCTGTTCCTCGAGCAGATGATCGTCCACCACCAAGGAGCCATCACGATGGCCGAGTCAGAGGTGAACAACGGGCAGAATCCCGACGTGATCGATCTGGCGCAACAGGTCATCGACGGCCAGACCGCCGAGATCACAACAATGCAGGAGCTGCTCGGCCAGTTGTGACGAGCCGGGCGGGGACCGCACCCCCCGGTCCCCGCCCTTCCAGTCGCGCGGACTGGACGCTCACCGTCAGTCTCATGCCCGGAGTTCAGACACATGATTTCTCGATACCCGAACATCGCCGCCACCGTATTGCTGGCGACCGCCGTCGTGCTGGCGACCGTCAGCGTCATCCTGATGGAGACCCTGATATGAAGCCCGCCATCGCCGCCGCCGCTCTCGGCACGTCCTCACTCCTGGTGCTCGCAGGCTGTGCCGCAAATGTCCCGGCCGAACGGCCGACCGCTTCGCCGCAGCACATCCACGCCATCGCGGCGACCCCTGCCTCCGACGACATCCTCTTGGCTACCCACGAGGGCATCTGGATCGTTGACGACACGGGTTCGCTGACCGGGCCGCTCGGCGATTTCGACTTCGATGGCATGGGATTCACGATCACCGACGACGCCTGGTTCGCGTCCGGGCATCCCGGTGCCACAACCCCGGCTGAGCTCGGATCGCCCAACCTCGGCATCATCCGAAGTGACGACGAGGGCCAGTCGTGGGAGCCGGTCGCGTTCACCGGTCAGGAGGACTTCCACGTGCTCGAAGGGGCAGCGGACGGCACGCTCTACGGCATCGGCTCGAGCTCGACCGCGCTGCGTACCAGCACCGACGACGGTCGCTCCTGGTCGGTCGGTGCCGAGATCGAGGCTGTGAGTCTCGCGGCGACGTCCGACGGCCGACTCTTTGCCGCGACGCAGGGTGGGGTGTTGCTCAGCCAGAACGCCGGTGTCAGCTTCGACCCCGTTCCGGACGCGCCGACCCTGTACCTCCTCGATGCCGTCGGTGATGTGCTCGTCGGAGCCGGGATCGACGGCAACCTCTGGCGGATGACGGATGCCGGGCAGTGGGAGCAGCTCGCAGCGACCGACGGCTCTGCGACCGCTGTCGCCGCGACAGAAAGCGGCGCCCTCGTGGTCGACGAGCGCGGCGTCGTACGTTTCGACGGCGAACAAACCATCGTCGTGCTCCCGGCCGGGTGAGGGAGCAGGCTATGAGCGTGGGTGCAGCGAGAGCGTCAGACGCTGGCGCAGACGGTAGCCGATTCGACAGCGTGACAAGGAGCAGTCATGAATGAACACGCCACCACGGTCGTGCTCGAAGTTTCCGGTGTGCAATGGGCGTCCTCCAAGTCCGTCGCCGAGGCCCACCTGTCACGTCAACCTGGCGTCATCGGCGTCGAGGCGAACCCGGTAGCACAAACGGCCAACGTCACGTACGACCCGAACGTCACCTCGTTGACCGAACTCAGGAAATGGGTGCGCGACTGCGGATACCACTGCGCGGGCCAATCGGTGCCGGATCACATCTGCGATCCCGCCGATGAGCGACCCGTCACGCTCGTTTCGGAAAGCGATCATCACCAACACGCCGCAACCGGGCTCGCCACCGAGACCCGGCCTGATTCCACCGACACCCGCCCGGCTGCGGCTCCGGCTCCGGCGGAACCGCACACCGGTCACGCGCATCCACCTGCCGCCACGCGAACCGCCCAGGAGACGATGGGACACGGTGGCCACGCCGGCATGACCATGGACGCCATGGTGCGCGACATGCGCAACCGCTTCCTGGTCGCCCTGATCCTGTCCATCCCCATCACGCTGTACTCGCCGATCGGCCGCGAGGTGATCGGCTTCAACGTGCCGACGCCATTCGGACTGCGTGATGACGTATTCGCGCTCATCCTGTCGCTGCCGGTGATCTTCTACTCGGCGTGGATCTTCTTCGACGGCGCATGGCGCGCGCTGCGCGCCCGGACGCTGGACATGATGGTGCTCGTCGCGGTCGGCGTCGGCGCAGGATGGCTCTACAGCCTCGTGGTGACCCTCACCGGGGGCGGTGAGGTGTTCTACGAGGCCGCCACGGTGCTCGCCACCTTCGTGCTGCTCGGGCACTGGGTCGAGATGCGGGCACGCGGCGGAGCCAATGATGCCATCCGGCGACTGCTGGAACTGGCACCGCCCCGCGCGGTGGTGATCCGCGACGGTCAGGAGGTCGAGGTGCCCACGGCGGAGGTCCTCCCGGGCGACCTCATGTTGGTGAGGCCGGGTGCGAAGGTTCCCACCGACGGGCAGGTGGAGGACGGTGAGTCTGAGGTCGACGAGTCAATGGTCACTGGCGAGAGCCTGCCCGTCGAGAAGGCACCCGGTGCCGAGGTCATCGGTGCGACGGTCAACACCGTGGGCACGCTGCGGGTGCGCGCGACGAAGGTCGGCGCCGACACCGCCTTGGCGCAGATCGTGGCGCTCGTGCAGGAGGCGCAGAATTCCAAGGCTCCCGGGCAGCGACTGGCCGACCGGGCAGCCTTCTGGCTGGTGCTCGTCGCCCTCATCGGCGGCACCGGCACGTTCATCGTCTGGCTGCTTGCCGGGGCGACCGTGCCGGCGGCGATCCTGTTCGCCATCACGGTGGTGGTGATCACCTGCCCCGACGCCCTCGGTCTGGCCACCCCGACCGCGATCATGGTCGGCACCGGCCTCGGTGCCAAGCGAGGCGTGCTGTTCAAGAACGCCACCGGCATCGAGACCGCCGCCCGCATCGACGCGGTCGTGCTCGACAAGACGGGCACGCTCACGAAGGGCGAGCCCGAGGTGACCGACTACATCCCGGTCGGCGGCGACGAGACGGAGCTACTCTCCTACGTCGCAGCGGCGGAACGGGAGTCGGAGCATCCGCTGGCCCGTGCAGTGGTCGCCTATGCCGACGCCCGCGGCGCCTCGCGACGCACCGCGTCCGCGTTCCGCAACGTCACCGGGCAAGGCGCGGTCGCGACCGTCGACGGGCGCACCGTGGTGCTCGGCAACGCTCGGCTGATGGCCGCCGAGGGTGTCGACTTCAGCCCGGTCCGCGACGAACAGTCACGGCTGGCCTCGAGCGGCCGCACTGCGATCATGTTCGCGGTCGACGGTGCGATCGCGGGCGTCATCGCGCTCGCGGACGCACCACGGGAGACAGCGAAAGCGGCCATCGACGCCCTTCACGAGGCAGGGATCGAGGTCGTCATGCTCACCGGGGACAACCAGCCGACCGCCGAGCGTATCGCCGGCCTGCTGGGTATCGATACCGTCATCGCCGAGGTGCTCCCGGAAGACAAGAGTGCCCGGATCGCCGACCTGCAGCAGGCTGGGAAGAAGGTCGCGATGGTCGGCGATGGCGTCAACGACGCTCCCGCCTTGGCGCAGGCCGATCTGGGCATCGCGATCGGCGCCGGCACGGATGTCGCGATCGAGACTGCGGATGTCGTGCTCATGCGCTCCGACCCCATGGATGTCGCGGTCGCCCTTCGCATCGGCAAGGGAACGCTGCGCAAGATGCGGCAGAACCTGGGCTGGGCGATCGGGTACAACGCGATCGCCCTGCCGATCGCGGCCGGGGTGTTCTACCCCGCGTTCGGGATCATGCTCAGCCCTGAGATCGCGGCGATCAGCATGTCGGGATCGAGCGTCATCGTCGCGGTCAACGCCCTGCTCCTCAAGCGATTGGAGCTTCCGCCACAGCTCCCCACCGTCGCCGACCAGAGCCCAGCAACTCCGCAACCGGTTCACTGACTCCGAAAGGGCGGCAGATGAATGGGTGCAACCGAACCAGCACGGACAGGTAGCGGAGACACGGGGAAGGACATTGAGATGAAGCGAATCATCGTCGGCGTCGACGGCTCGAAGCTCTCGCAGCGCGCGCTCGAGTGGGCGATCGCCGAGGCGCGACTGCGGGGCGCTCGCCTGCATCTGATCACCGCGTGGGACTACCCGCCGGTCACCGCGGGCATGGAGGGCACGCTCGACGTCAGCGAGATCGAGTCGGGGGCGAAGCGCCTGCAGGCCACAGTCCTTGAGCGATGCCCGCACGACGAGGTCGAGGTGACGACCGAGGTCGCACACGGAGGCGCGGCTCGGATCCTGATCGATGCCTCGACGAATGCGGACCTCGTCGTCGTGGGCTCACGGGGCCATGGCGGCTTCGCGGGGCTGTTGCTCGGCTCGGTCTCGAACCAGGTGGTACACCACGCCGCCTGCAGCGTCGTGGTCGTGCGTGGCCCAGTTCGGTGAACCCCGGAGGATCTGGGCGAAAGACCATATGTTAGCCCCCCGCCGACGTAACCGCCAGACGCTGGAGGCGCACCCGCGGCCGGTCTAGTCTCTGCCCGTCTGACGACTGTCAGGCGTCACACCATGACACGAAATCGGAGAACGACGATGCAACGACGCGCGTCACTCATCACGGCTGCGGTCTGCGCCTTGGGGCTCACGATGCTCGGGGTCAGCGCACCGGCAGCGGCCGATCCAGACGGCCAGCACGGAACCGACGAGGGGCATCTCCTCGGTGAAGGCGAATGGGGCAAGATCGCCCTGGAGGCCGTGGTCGACCTCACCGACACCCCCGACCTGATCGCGGATGTCACCGTCTCTCCCGACGGCAACACCGCCTACCTCGCGAACTGGGGAGAGCCGGACTGCGCCGGCCCAGAAACGGGCGGCCAGAACAGCCCCGATGCCGGCGCGTACATCGTCGACATCTCTGGCATCGACACCGAGGAGGAATTCACCCCAGAGCTGATCGGCTTCATCCCGTCCCACCAGGACACGCGTCCCGGCGAGGGAATGCAGGTCATCGAGCTCACCACGCAGTACTTCACCGGCGACGTCCTCCTCATGAACAACGAGGCGTGCGGCAAGAACGCCAAGGGCGGCGTCTCCCTCTACGACGTCACTGACCCAAGCAACCCGAAGAAGCTCTCCACGAACTTCGGCGACCGGGAGCCGGGCTCGAGCGACACGAACGAGATCCACAGTGCGTTCGCATGGGACACCGGTGACCGCGCCTACGTGGTGCTGACCGACAACGAGGAGTCGACCGATGTCGACATCTTCGACATCACCAAGCCGAACCGGCCTCGGCTCGTCGCCGAGTACGACCTCAACGACTTCGACGTCAACCAGCCGGAGCTCGGCCTGACCGATTCGTTCCTCCACGACATGGTCGTGAAGCAGTTCGGCGACCAGTGGATCATGCTGCTCTCGTACTGGGACGGCGGGTACGTGCTCCTGGACGTGACCGATCCGGCGAACGCCGTGTTCATCGGCGACACCGAGTTCGCCGAGGTCGACCCCGAACTCCTGGAGTCGCTCGGTGTCTCGCTCACTCCCGAAGGGAACGGGCACCAGGCGGAGTTCACCATCGACGGCGGGCTCTTCATCGGCACCGATGAGGACTTCGCCCCGTACCGTACCGATGCGCTGAACATCACGACGGGCGAGTTCGCGGGCGAGTACGAGTCGGTGATCGTGCCCGGCGGGCAGCCGCCGGCCATTCTCGACGACCTGACGCTCAGTGGTCCGGTGGTCTATGGCGGGTACGGATGCCCCGACTCGGCCGCGATCCCGAGCCCCGAGGATGTCCCCGGATACCTCGACCTGCTGCAGCCGGGCGATGAGACGATCATCGTGCTCCAGCGCGGCCCGACCGGCGACCCGAGTGCGCCCGAGGAGGCCTGCTTCCCCGGTGAGAAGGCCCACGAGGCCGCCCTGGCAGGGTGGGACGCGGTGCTGTTCGTGCAGCGGCATGTTGACCCGGATACGGCGTTCTGCGGATCCGGTGCCTTCGTCGACGAGATCGTCGCGGTCTGCACGACCCACGAGGCGTTCCACAAGCTGTTCGGCCTCGACCCCGTCGAGGGGCCGTGGACGTACCCCGAGGACATCGCGATCGGCACGATCGGTGAGCGCATCGAGGTGGGCTCGATCTTCGACGGATGGGGCTACGTGCACCTCTTCGACACCGAGACGCTCGAAGAGCGCGACACCTACGCCATCGATGAGGCGCACGACCCGGACTTCGCATTCGGCTATGGCGACCTTTCGGTGCACGAGGTGGCCGTGGATCCGCAGGACCCGTCGCTCGCCTACCTGTCGTACTACTCGGGCGGCCTTCGTGCCATCCAGATCATGTGCGACGGCGTGCCGTACGATCCTGAGGTCCACGTCGACACCAGCGGGTGCGAGCTCGTGGAGGTGGGCGGCTACCTCGACGAGCACGGCAACGACTTCTGGGGCGTCGAGACCTTCGTCGGTGAGGACGGCATGACCTACATCCTCGCCAGCGACCGTGACAGCGGCCTCTGGATCTTCGTCGACCCGTGATCGCCTGATCTAGTCAGGAAGGGGGCGGGCAACCGCCCCCTTCTCGTGCCTGGAGGTCGGCAACCCAATGATCAATCGATCCGCGCACCGTCGCGCCAGGGAGCGTCCTCACGACCGGTGAGCACTGGTCCCGTAGGACCCGCTCATCATCGGGTCGAAATACCCTGTCGCGACCGCCGCGCGGCCGGTTTACTGGAGGAGTGGTCATTATCTGAGGGAGGTTCAGCTGATGATGTGGGACTACGGGTACGGGGCCTGGTGGATGTGGATCCCCGCAGTACTGGTGCCGCTGCTGATCGTTGCGGGCATCGTCGTGGCCATCGTCTTCGCGGTGCGAGCAACGAGAACGGGCAGCCATCCTTCCGCCGGATGGGGTCAGACTGAAACCGACTCGGCGCGCCGGATACTGGAGGATCGGCTCGCCAACGGCGAGATCACGCCGGATCAATTCCGAGAACTGCTTGAGACCCTTGAAGCGGGTCGTCGCAAGCGTTGACGCAGTCGCCCACTCGACGCGCTACTGCCGGCCACGCCACTGCCAGGAACCGAGGCAACGACCTTGACTCGCCAAGCTGACCACGGCGGTGCCCGAGTGACGCCGATGATCGTGGTCAAGCAGATCCGTCGGCAGCACTTCGCGGTGCTCTCCACGGTTGGGCGGGACGGAGCCCCGCACTCCGCCGGCGTGAGTTACGGCTCCACACGCCCCGGCGATCCCTTCGCCCTCTATGTCATGACCCGCCGCCACCTGCTGAAAGCGCGCAACATCGCATCGGACCCGCGAGTGTCAGTGGTGATCCCTGTCCCACGACCCGCGCTCACGTTCCTTCCACCCGCGACCATCCAGATACACGGGCGAGCAGAGTTGCTGAACTGGGACGATGCCCAAGGAACCGGGGTGTTCGAGAAATTCTGGATGGGACGCCGCGTCCTCCAGGGCTACCGGCGGGCGCGAGAAAACGGCGAGACCCGAGTCTGCTTCGTGAAGATCATCCCCGACCCGAAGGTGCACACATACATGGTCGGCTCCAACATCTGGCAGCTCCGGCGAAACATGGAAGCCGGCGCCGGCAACATCTCTCTTGACCCACGACGCTGATCGCCGGGACGTCGTCGTATTTTGCCGACGAGATGAGCTACACACGTTCGCGGAGGGCACGCTCGAGCTGCGTTCGGGTAGGCGCCCCAGCCAAGCCTGTCTCAGTGAGATAGACCCGACAGGCGAGATCAGTGCTTCGCCCATCAGATGGGAACAGGTCCTCGCCATCGACGGCAATTGTCGGCGAGCCCGCAAAACCAGAGCGCACAGCGTCACGCTCGGTTCGGATCAGGACACAGTCGACCGGCACGTCAGCAAAACCGATCCCGTCGAGCGCCTGCCTCATCCGCGCTCGTGTCTCTTCCCAGTTGGTGCACTCGTCGATATGCAGCACCTGAACCTTCACGCACTCATTCTCGCTCTCCCCACTCGTCACGGCGCCGCGAGGACGCAACGAACGCGCATCCCGGACCCCTCAGGTCTTGATCAACGCGACCTAACAACGTGAAGCCGGGTGGCGCAGGCCACGGGTGCTATGGCGAGGTCGGTTCGACCGATCCTCACTGCTCGGGCCTTGGAAGTACGTCCGGTCCGGCTGAGCGCGACCAACTTCATGATCGCGTTCGAGTCGCAGCCGCCACTCACAGCCGACCGCCACGAGCCGTCGATAGTGTCGCCGCTACTCGGCGGGACAGGTCCGATCGGCGGCTCGGGTGAAATCGGGCACGGCCCGATCCTCGGCTTCCTGAGCGGTCGCCGCGACGCCGTTCTCCTGGATGTCGCGGATGAGCCAGTCCATCTCCTCGATCTCACGCCGCTGCGCTTCACTGATCTCGACGGCGAGCTCGCACACGCGCACGTCCTCGTTCTGGAAGCGCTCCGCGCGCGTGATCGCGAGCGAGTGGTGCGGGATCATCGCCCGCATGAAGGAGGTGTCGTCGACCGTGACCTGGCTGCGATCCAGAGCGATGCCGCCGCCGATCAGGAGCACGCTGGCCGCGACCACGGCGATGTTGCCCTTCACACTCTTGTACATGCCGAGCATCCACCCGAGCATGACCAGGCCCATCGTGCCGCCCATCGTGACCGTCATGAACACGCGGCTCTGACTGAAGCGGACGTGGCTCCACTCCCACGAGCCCATGAACATCACCCAGTACATGACCACCATCGCGGTGAGGATCATCGCCCCGAACCGCAGGTACATCTTCAGCGTCTGATTCGACTGGCGCCCGTCATCCTTGCCGGATTCCGCGGTGTTCGCCTGGCCCTGCCCGTCCTGACCCTGCTCGCCCTGTTGCTGCGATTCCTGCTGCTGCCGTTCCTGCTGCTGCCGGTCTGCGCTCGGATTCGTGGACATACTGCTCGAACCTCCTCACTTGTCTCTCGTTCCAACGCGATCAGGCCGGCGCCGCCGCGGCAAGGGCGTTGCGTCGCAATGGCGAGGTCTGATACCCGGCCGGTATCCATCACGGCGCGAGGACGGGCCGGTGGTCGCAACTTGTCAACCCGTGGAGACGCGCGGCCGCGCTCCGTACCGTCGCACGCAATGGAAGCTCCGAAGGGAATGGAGCTCCACGCAACGAATGGAGAAGTCTCGTGTCAACGATCGAAGAGATGCTGCGCACCTATCCCAAGGACCTCGGCGACATCGACCAAGCCACGCTCACCGACTGCATCGCCGCGTGTCTCGAGTGCAGCCAAGCCTGCACGGCGTGTGCCGACGCATGTTTGAGCGAGGACATGGTCGCCGAGCTGACCAAGTGCATCCGAACCAACCTCGACTGCGCGGACCTCTGCGCGACGACGGCCAACGTGCTGTCGCGACACACCGGGTACGACGCCAACATCACCCGAGCAACGCTCGAAGCGTGCCGCACCGCGTGCGCCGCCTGCGCGGACGAATGCGAGCGTCATGCCGAGATGCATGAACACTGCCGGGTCTGTGCCGAAGCATGCCGGCGCTGCGAGCAGGCCTGCGCCGAACTCCTCGGGAGCCTGTGAGCGCAACGTCGGCACATCGCTCGAACTGAAAGGACGGCGATTCCCGCGTCCTCACCGGTCAAGTGATGGCGATCCTCCACAGGACCGTCGGGGAGGATGAGGTCAGGGATCTTGGGATCGCCGTAGCGGATGCCCAGCTACTCTGTCACCCGCGTCGTTCACGCCCGCGTTGGTCAAGGATGCATGCCCAGGACTGCTCGAGCCATCGCTCGACGCCCTCCGCGATCGTGTTCTCCGGGGTGAGTCCGTGCGGCGCGGGCGGCTTCCTCAGTGTCGCCGCTGGCCCGGACCCGCTGTAGGCCCCCTGTGTCGTCCCTGGTGGCGCCACGAGCCTGGTAGCGACCATTTGCGAGACGGTTGACGCTGATCTTGCCCATCTCGCCTGCCGGGAGCTGTGGTCTGCCCATGTCGCTGATCGCCCACACGAGCCGAGCCCGCAACAGCCCGACGATGTCGGGACAGCGCCGTAGCGATCGGTAGGACCGGTCGCAGAGGATGCGTCGAAGAGGGTTCTGGTCCCGTTTCTGGTCTTTCGACCCGGAACGGGACGGGCTGGGAGGATGGGCAAAGGGTGACTTTGCCGCGAAATCCTGCGCCTCTTACTGCTGGGGTACCTGGACTCGAACCAAGAACAACTGAACCAGAATCAGCCGTGTTGCCAATTACACCATACCCCAATGGCCGGAAACCGAAGTCCCGGGCCGACATGCAACTCTAGCCTACGCGAGGCGGCCCGGCCAAACTGAGCGGGCCTCGCCGAAGGCCCGCCGGATGCCCCGCCTCGACGCCGAGCGTGCAGTCGCCGCCCTCCGCGGGGCAGCATGTGCACCCTCGACGAGAGGCACGCAGTCGGCTCGCTACCCGAGCCGCGCCGCGAGCCGCTCGATGCGCTCCAACGAGTCGATCTTGCCGAGGATCTGCATCGACTCGAAGAGCGGCGGCGACACGCGTCGCCCCGAGATCGCGGTGCGCACCGGGCCGAACGCGACGCGCGGCTTCAACCCGAGCCCGTCGACGAGCGCGTCGCGCAGCGCCTCCTCGATCTCGGCGTGGCCCCACGCCTCGGCGGGCAGCCGGTCGAGCGCCTCGCGCGCCGCGGCGAGCACGGCGGGCGCGTCGGCGGGCAGGCCCGCGAGCGCGTCGTCGTCGTACGCCAGCCCCGCGGCATCCGTGAACAGGAAGCCCAGCATGCCGGGCGCCTCGCCGAGCAGCCCGATGCGCTCCTGCACGAGGGGTGCCGCCTCGGCGAGCACGGCCTCCTGCGCCGGCGTGATGGGCGTGTCGATCACGCCCGCGGCCTGCAGGTAGGGCACCGTGCGCTCGGCGAAGTCGGCCGTGTCGAGGAGCCGGATGTGGTCGCCGTTGATCGCCTCGGCCTTCTTCAGGTCGAACCGGGCCGGGTTCGGGTTCACGTCGGCGACGTCGAACCTTTCGACGAGCTCGTCGCGGCTGAACACGTCGCGATCGGCCGCGAAGCCCCAGCCGAGGAGCGCGAGGTAGTTCAGGAGCCCCTCGGGGATGAATCCGCGGTCGCGGTGGTGGAAGAGGTTCGACTCGGGGTCGCGCTTGGAGAGCTTCTTGTTGCCCTCCCCCATGACGTAGGGCAGGTGCCCGAAGCGCGGCACGAACGTGGTGACCCCGATGTCGATGAGCGCGTGGTACAGCGCGATCTGGCGCGGCGTCGACGAGAGCAGGTCCTCGCCGCGGAGCGCGTGCGTGATGCCCATCAGCGCGTCGTCGACGGGGTTCACCAGCGTGTACAGCGGCGCCCCGTTCGGCCGCACCACCACGAAGTCGGTGGTCGATCCGGGCGCGAAGTCGATGCGACCGCGCACGAGGTCGTCGAAGCCGAGGTCGAGGTCGTCGGGCACGCGCAGCCGCAGCGCCGGCTGGCGGCCCTCGGCCCGGTACGCCGCCCGCTGCTCGTCGGTGAGGTCGCGGTCGAAGTTGTCGTAGCCGAACTGCTTCGGCCGCCCGGCGGCCTCGTTGCGGGCGTCGATCTCCTCGGCGGTCGAGTAGCTCTCGTAGACGTGCCCGGCGGCCTTCAGCCGCTCGACGACGTCGGCGAAGATGTCGAGCCGCTGCGACTGGCGGTACGGGGCGTGCGGACCGCCCACCTCGATGCCCTCGTCCCAGTCGAGGCCGAGCCACTTCATGGCGTCGACGATCTGCTCGTAGCTCTCCTCGGTGTCGCGCGCCGCATCGGTGTCCTCGATGCGGAAGACGAACGTGCCGCCCGTGTGCCGGGCGTAGGCCCAGTTGAACAGGGCCGTGCGCACGAGGCCGACGTGCGGCGTGCCGGTGGGCGACGGGCAGAAGCGGACACGGATGTCGCTTCCGGTGGCGGTGGTGGTGGGATCAGCTGTCTCGGACATACGCGTCAATCGTATCGACCGACCGGTGACGGGAACGCCGAGGATGCGGGGCCTTTCAGTTCACGGGCAGGAGCCGGCGCACCACGCTGAGCGTCGCGCCGACGGCGGGGACGCGATCGGCGCCGCGAGCGGTGACCAAGTGGAGCGAGCGCACGTCGGCGCGCGCGGTGGGCCGCGTCACGACGCCGGGAGGCCGCGGCGACGAGTCCAGGGCGAGGGACGGCAGCAGGGCCACTCCGAGTCCTTGGGCGACCATGCCCTCGACCGCGACGAAGTTGTCGGTCTCGAAGGCGATGCGAGGGTGGAAGCCCGCGGCATCCGTCAGCTCCAGCAGATGGCCCCGGCAGCGCGGGCACCCGGCGATCCAGTCGTCGTCGGCGAGCGTCGCGAGATCGACGACGTCGGATGCCGTGGCCGGATGCCCCTCGGGCAGCACGAGCTGCATCGGTTCGTCGCAGAATGGGAGCACGTCGAGCCCACGGGCGCTCGCCCGGTGCGGGTCGTCACGGTCGCCGGGGTAGCTGAACGTGATGGCGACATCGGCCCGGTCGGCGCGGACCGCGGCGACCGCCTCGGGCGGTTCCGCCTCGACGTAGGTGACGGTCACGCCCGGATGCTC
The DNA here is from genome assembly GCF_004959775.1 of Agromyces sp. H66. Classification (GTDB taxonomy): domain Bacteria; phylum Actinomycetota; class Actinomycetes; order Actinomycetales; family Microbacteriaceae; genus Agromyces. The sequence goes on along the minus strand of NZ_SJZG01000004.1, from coordinate 330,977 downwards.
CGCGGCGAGCGCGGCGATGAGCCGCGGTACGAGCGTGGCCGACGCCGACGGGAACGCCACGAGCCGCACGCGGCCGGCGCGGAGTCCACGGATCTCGGCGAGCTCGCCCGCCGCCGCCTCGAGCACGGTGGTCACGGCTCCCGCGTGCCGCGCGAGCACGCGGCCGGACTGGGTGAGGCGGATACCGCGACCGACGCGCTCGACGAGGGCGATGCCCGTGCGCTCCTCGAACCGGCGCAGCTGCTGGCTCACCGCGGGCTGGCTGTAGCCGAGGGCTTCGGCGGCGGCCGTGAGCGAGCCCTGCTCGGCGACCTGCCCCACGACGCGGATGGTGTGCAGGTCGATCGCCGACGCGAGGTGCTCGATGGACATGTCGGACATGCTCGAATCATAAGCCAATGTCATGAATGTGATCACTCACCTGCTCTTGTCGAATGGATGCCGCGAGCCGGAGACTGGTCGCATGGACTCCCTTCGCGACCGTTTCACTGCCGGACGCGGCTACCTCGCCGCCTGCACGCTGGGCATTCCCACCCACGCCACTCGCGACGCCGTGCAGCGCGACCTCGACCGCTGGGCGGCGGGCTCGGCGAGCGCCCACGACTACTCCGCCACCCTCGAGCGCGCCCGTGGGCACGCCGCCGCACTCCTCGGCGTCGCCCCCCAGCGCGTCGCCACGGGATCGCAGGTCTCGGTGTTCGCCGGCCTCGTCGCCGCCTCCGCCCCGCGCGGCGCCGAGGTGCTCTGCATCGACGGGGACTTCTCGTCGGTCGTGGCGCCGTTCCTCGTCCGCGGCGACCTGCGGGTCCGGCACGTTCCCGGTCACGCGCTGGCCGACGAGGTGACGGATGCCACGTGGCTGGTCGCGTACTCGCTCGTGCAGTCGGCCACCGGGGAGGTCGCCGACGCGGCATCCGTCGCCGCCGCAGCCCGCGACCACGGCGCGCTCACGCTCGTCGACACCACGCAGGCGACCGGCTGGATGCCGACCACCGACCTCGACGCCGACCTCATCGTGTGCCACGCCTACAAGTGGCTCAGCGCCCCGCGCGGCGCCGCCTTCGCCGCGTTCTCCGACCGGGCCGTCGACGAGATCGTGCCCTACACCGCCGGCTGGTACTCGGGCGCCGACCCGTGGACGTCGACCTACGGACCCGACCTGTACCTCGCCGACGACGCGACCAGGTTCGACGTCTCCCCTGCGTGGCATGCGTGGGAGGGCGCCGAGGCCGCACTCGGCTTCGCCGCGTCGCTCGACGCCGACGAGGTGTACCGCCACGACCTCGGCCTGGCCAACGCGTTCCGGGAGCGGCTCGGGCTCGCGGCATCCGACAGCGCCATCGTCACCTGGCCCGACGCCGACGGCGCCGACCTCGCGGCGCTCACGGCAGCGGGCATGACGGCGTCGGGCCGAGCGGGTCGGGCGCGCGTCGCCTTCCACCTGTGGAACGACGAGGAGGACGTCGACCTCGCCGCCGCCGCCGTGGGTCGCTGACGGGCCGGATGCCGCAGCGGCGCGTTCAGCCCGCCGCGCGCACGGGATTCGACAGCGTGCCGAGTCCCGACACCGTGATCTCGACGGTGTCGCCGTCGACGATCGGCCCGACGCCCGCGGGCGTGCCGGTGAGGATCACGTCGCCCGGCAGCAGCGTGAACACGCTCGACGCGTAGGCGACGATCGCGGGGATCGAGTGCACCATGTCGGCGAGGCGTCCGTCCTGTCTGCGCGCCCCGTTCACGCTCGTCTCGATCGTGCCGCGCTCGACGTCGAGCTCGGTGTCGATCACGGGCCCGAGCGGGCAGAACGTGTCGAACCCCTTGGCCCGCGTCCACTGTCCGTCGCGGCGCTGCAGGTCGCGCGCGGTGACATCGTTCGCGATCGTGTACCCGAAGATCACGCCCGGGGCATCCGCCTCGGAGACGTGCTTGGCGATGCGCCCGATGACGACGGCGACCTCGCCCTCGTGCTCCACCCGCTCGCTCTGCCGCGGCAGCACGATGGCGTCGCCCGGTCCGACGACCGAGGTGTTGGGCTTCAGGAAGAGGAGCGGTTCGGCGGGCACGTCGTTGCCCAGTTCGGCGGCGTGGTCGCGGTAGTTGCGGCCGACGGCCACGACCTTCGAACGCGGGATGACCGGGGCGAGCAGCTTCGCCTCGGCGAGCGGCACCCGCTCCCCCGTCGGGTCGTACCCGGCGTACATCGGGTCGGACTTCAGCACGACGAGCTCGTGCTCCTCCTCGTCGACGATGCCGAAGGCGATGGACTCGCCGTGCGAGAAGCGCGCGATCTTCATGGATCCAGCCTAGAGGCGCTCGGCGGGGCCGAGGGCGCATCGGGGATGAGCCGCTTGCCGAGGCTCACGACCTCGTCGAGCCCATACCCGAGCGACCGGTACCACTCGATGACGCCCGAGTTCGTGGATCGCACCTGCAGGTTGAGCTTGGGGCATCCGCGCTCCACCAGGAGGCGCTCGGCCGCGGCCATGAGCCGAGCGCCGACGCCCTCCCCGCGGTGCGACTCGTCGACCGCGAGATAGTTGACCCAGCCGCGGTGCCCGTCGAAGCCGACCATGGCGGTGCCGATGACGGCGGCGCCGGTTCCACCGCCGTCACCCTCCTCCTCGACCACGAGGAACAGCTCGGGCTGCACCGTGAGCTTGCGCTCGATGTCGCGGTACGGGTCGTTCCACGGCACGACGAGACCGGCGGCGCGCCAGAGCGCGATCACCGGCTCGGTGTCGTCACGTCGGAACGGCCGGATGACCGTGCCCGTCATCAGGCGTCGAGCCGCGTCATCCAACCGTGACGGTCCTCGACGCGGCCGTACTGGATGCCGGTGAGCTCCTCGCGGAGCGAGAGCGCGAGCTCCGAGGCCTCGTCGCCGTGGTGCAGGATCTCGAAGTCCTCGGCGAGGAGTCGGCCGATCGGCACGACCACCGCGGCGGTGCCGCAGGCGAAGGCGCCGACGATGTCACCGGATGCCGCGCCCTCGCGCCACTCGGCGAGCGCGATCGGACGCCGCTCGACGACGTGTCCGCGGTCGGCGGCCAGCTGCAGGATGGAGTCGCGCGTGATGCCCTCGAGGATCGAGTCCGACTCGGGCGTGAGGAGGGTGCCGTCGCGTCGGACGAGCACGATGTTCATGCCGCCGAGCTCCTCGAGGTTGCCCGCCGGGTCGAGGAACGCCACCTGCTGGCATCCCTTCTCGTAGGCCTCCGCCTGCGGCAGGAGGCTCGACGCGTAGTTGCCGCCGGTCTTCGCCGCGCCCGTGCCGCCCTTGCCGGCGCGCGCGTACGTCGTCGAGAGCCAGATGTTCACGGGCTCGACGCCGCCCGGGAAGTACGCGGCCGCGGGGCTCGCGATCACGTAGTAGGCGACCTTCTTCGCCGGACGCACGCCGAGGAACGCCTCCTTGGCGAACATGTACGGACGCAGGTAGAGGCTCGTCTCGGCTGCGCTCGGCACCCACGAGCCGTCGACCGCGATCAGCTGCTTGAGCGAGTCGATGAAGTACGACACGGGCAGTTCGGGCAGCGCCATGCGCCGGGCCGAACGCTGCATGCGCGCCGCGTTCTCGTAGGGCCGGAAGCTCCAGATCGAGCCGTCGGCGTGCCGGTACGCCTTCAGGCCCTCGAAGATCTCCTGCGCGTAGTGCAGCACCGCCGCCGCCGGGTCGAGCGGGATCGGCCCGTACGGCGAGACGCGGGGGCGATGCCACCCGCCCTTCTCCGACCAGCAGATGTCGACCATGTGGTCGGTGAAGTGGTTGCCGAAGCCCGGGTCGGCGAGGATCGCCTCGCGGTCGGCGTCGGTGCGTGCGTTCTCGTTGCGCGTGACCGCCCACGTCAGTCCCGCCTCGGAGGGGGTCTGCAGGGTGAGGTTCGTCGTCGTCATGGTGCCTTCCTTCAGATGCGCTGGGTCTCGTGTACGTCGATCCGGGCGACGATCGCGTCGCCGACCTCGGAGGTCGAGCGTCGCACGTCGCCGCGTTCGGCGATGTCGGCGGCGACCGCCCGCTGCACCCTCGCCGCGAGCTCGGGGTGACCCAGGTGGTCGAGGAGCAGCGCGACGGAGAGGATCGCGGCGGTGGGGTCGGCGATGCCCTTCCCGGCGATGTCGGGAGCCGAACCGTGCACCGGCTCGAACATGCTCGGGAACCGGCCGTCGGGGTTGATGTTGCCCGAGGCCGCAAGTCCGATGCCGCCGCTGATCGCGCCGGCCAGATCGGTGAGGATGTCGCCGAAGAGGTTGTCCGTGACGATGACATCGAATCTAGCAGGATCCGTGACGAGGAAGATCGTGGCGGCGTCGACGTGCAGGTAGTCGACCGAGACCTCCGGATACTCGGCGGCCACCGCGTCGACGGTGCGCTTCCAGAGCGCGCCGGCGAAGACGAGCACGTTCGTCTTGTGCACGAGGGTCAGCTTCCGCTTCGGGCGAGCGGATGCCGCGGCGAACGCGTAGCGCACGACGCGCTCGACCCCGTAGGCGGTGTTCACGCTCACCTCGTTCGCGACCTCCGCGGGCGTGCCGACCCGGATCGCCCCGCCGTTGCCGACATACGGACCCTCGGTTCCCTCGCGCACGACGACGAAATCGACCTCGCCCGGGTTCGCGAGCGGGCTGGTCACGCCGGGGTACAGCACCGACGGGCGCAGGTTCACGTAGTGGTCGAGCTCGAACCGGAGCCGGAGCAGGAGTCCGCGCTCGATGTTCGCTCCCGCGAGTCGCGGATCGCCGGGGACGCCGCCCACGGCGCCGAGCAGGATCGCGTCATGCTCCCTGATCGCGGCGAGGTCGTCGTCGGTCAGCACGTCGCCGGTCTCCAGGTAGCGCGCGGCGCCGAGGGAGAAGGGCGTCCGCTCGAAGGCGACCTCGGTGCCGGCGGTCACCGCATCGAGCACCTTGAGCGCCTCTCCGACCACCTCGGGACCGATCCCGTCGCCCGGAATGACCGCGAGCCTGACCGTACCTACCATGGATCCTCCTTCGTGCGCCAGCCCTCCCAGCGTAGTGTCCCGTGCGCGGAGCCGATCGATACACTCGGCCTCAGGACGAGGTATCCGCCTCATCGAAACGCGGCGCGCGCGCCGCCGGAGAGAAAGCAGGACCCGCACATGAGTCTCGGTCTCGGTATCGTGCTCTTCGTCATCGGCGCGATCCTCGCGTTCGCGCTGAACCTCGCGGTCGACTGGATCAACCTCCAGCTCGTCGGCTACATCCTGATGGTCGCCGGTGCGATCGTCATCATCCTCGGCATCGTTCTCCTGGCCCGCCGCCGGCGTTCGGTGACGACCTCGCACACGAGCGTCGACCCGGCCACGGGCGATCGCGTGGTGCGCAACGAGCATTCGACGCCTGAGGATCCCACGACCCTCTGAGCCGTCGCGCGAACGGCCGTCCGGCACCCCCGTCGCGGGGGCGGACGGCCGTTCGGCATTCCACCGGCCGTGCTCGGAGCCGACGACCGACGCCCGTCACTCCCGGCGACCGGGGGCCGGGTTCCGCAGCGAGACCGCCGCCACCGCCGCGGCCGCCAGCATGAGCGCGACGCCGATGAGCGAGGTCACGACGACCCCGGCGTCGAAGGCCAGGGCCGCGGATGCCACGAGCTGGTCGCCGATCGCGCCGGGCATGCCCTCGGCGACCGTGACGGCCCCGGCGAGCGTCTCCCGCGCGGCATCCGCCTCGGCGGCGCTGAGGAACGGCGGCACCACGATGCCGGCGCGGTACTGCGCGGCCAGGATGCCGCCGAGGATCGCCGTGCCGAGCACCGCACCGAGCTCGTAGGCGGTCTCGGAGACGGCCGACGCCGCGCCGGCCTTCGCGGCCGGCGCACTCGAGAGGATGAGCTCGTTGGAGACCGTCTCGGCCGCCCCGATGCCCGCCCCGAGGAGCATGAACGCCGCGACGATGGGCGCGATCGAGTCGGTGGAGGTCGTCAGCGCGATGACGAGGTAGCCCGCGGCCGAAAGCCCCGATGCTGCAGGCACGAGCACGCGCGGAGGCACCCTGCGTGCGATCGGCACCACGGCGAGCCCCGCCACGATCATCGTCACGAGGCCGGGCACGAGCGCGAGACCCGCGTCGACGGGACCCAGACTCGCGATGAGCTGCAGGTGCTGCGACACGAAGTAGAGGAACCCGACGAGGGCGATGACGCTGAGGAGGTTCACCAGCACGGCGCCGCCGAACGATCCCTGACGGAAGAGCCGCACGTCGAGCATGGGCGAGGCGCTGCGGAGCTGGCGGCGCGCGAACCACACGGCGAAGATCCCGCCGGCGATGATCGCCGGCACGCCGAATCCGTCGGCGCCCTCGGTCGCGAGCGACGTGATGCCGTAGACGATCGGGCCCATCGCGGCCAGCGACAGCACGACGCTCACGAGGTCGATCGGCCCGGGCGCCGGATCCCGGCTCTCGGGGATGAGCACGGGCACGAGCACGAGCATGGGCACGAGCACCGGAACGGCGAGGAGGAAGACCGAGCCCCACGCGAAGTGCTCGAGCAGGAGCCCGCCGACGATCGGGCCGAGCGCGCTGCCGGCCGCGAAGCCCGACGCCCAGATCGCGATCGCCAGTCGTCGCTGCTCACGGTCGGTGAAGACCGCACGCAGCAGCGACAGCGTCGAGGGCATGAGCATCGCGCCGAAGAGGCCGAGCGCCGCGCGGGCGGCGATGAGCGCCTCGGCCGTCGGTGCGAACGCCGCCGCGACCGAGAGCACGGCGAAGCCGATCGAGCCGATGAGGAGCACGCGCCGCCGGCCGAATCGGTCGCCGGCGGCGCCCATCGCGACGAGGAGCCCCGCGAGCACGAGCGGGTAGGCGTGGATGATCCAGAGCTGCTGCGCCGCGGTCGGCGCGAGATCGCGCGAGATCGCCGGGAGCGCGAAGCTCAGCACGGTGTTGTCGACCGACACGAGCAGCACCGGCAGCATGAGCACGGCGAGTGCGAACCAGGCGCGTCGCGGTGCACGCACGCGCAGATCGGGACCGGCCGGCCCTGCGGCATCCACCGCGGTCACTGTCGTCGGGGTCGCCTGTTCGATGGTGTGAGTCATCCGTGCATCCATTACTATACCGTCCAGCCGGTATAGTAACACGTCGACGAGGGACGGCGCTCGATACCATCGAGCACATGAGCCGACCTCCCGCCGCGCGTGAAGCGGTGCTCGACGCGTTCGAGCGCATCCTCCTCCACGACGGGGAACGCGCGGCCACCCTCGACGCGACGGCCAGGGCCGCCGGCGTCTCCAAGGGCGGGCTGCTCTACCACTTCGCCTCGCGGGAGGCGCTCATCGAGGGGCTCATCGAGCGCCTCGACACGCTCGTCGAGCGCGACGTGCAGGACATCGAGAACGCGCCCGAGGGCGCCATCGCGTACTTCGTGCGCTCCTCCGTCGCGATGGAGCATCCGCTCGACCGTGCCGTCGTGGCGGCCGCACGGCTCGCGCAGGGCGGCAACGCCGCCGCGGGTCGAGCGATCCGCAACGCCCGGCACCGCTGGTTCGAGGCCATCGGCCGACACGTCGCCGACCCCACGGTGGCGCTCGCCATCACGCTCATCGGCGACGGCCTGTACTACGATTCGGCGCTGCACGGCGAGATCGACGACCTCGGCGTCGACGCGCCGCGGGCATCCGAGATGGACGCCCTGGTCGCCCTCCTCGAGCGGCTCGCGACGGAGCCGCCCACGCCGGGATGAATCGCCGAGCGACTACTCGGTGATGTCGATCTCGACGAGCAACGCGGCGTCGATGGCGGTGCGCACGCGCTCGAGCACCTCGCTCGGCACCGGCGAGTCGACGGTGAGCACGCTGAGCGCCTGCCCCCCGGCCTCGCGACGGGCGATCTGCATGCCGGCGATGTTGATGTCCGCGTCGCCGAACTCGCGTCCGTAGATCGCCACGATCCCGGGGCGGTCGGTGTACTCCATGATGATGTGCGTCGTCGCGATCGGCACCTCGATCTCGTAGCCGTTGATGCCCACGAGCTTCTCGATCTGCTTCGTGCCGGTCAGCGTGCCCGCGACCGAGACCTGCGTGCCGTCGGCGAGCGCACCGCTCAGCGTGATGACGTTGCGGTACTCGGGGCTCTCGGGATCGGTGATGAGGCGCACGTCGATGCCGCGCTGCTCGGCCAGGAGCGGCGCGTTGACGTACGAGACGGTCTCGCTCACCACGTTGGTGAACACGCCCTTGAGCGCGGCGAGCTTCAGGACGCTCACGTCGTAGTCGACGAGCTCGCCGCGCACCTCGACGTCGAGGCTCGTGAGCGGGCCGTGGGCCAGGCCGGCGAACAGCTGCCCGAGCTTCTCCACGAGCGGGATGCCCGGCCGCACGTACGGGTCGATGACCCCGCCCGCCACGTTCACGGCGTCGGGCACGAGCTCGCCCGCGAGCGCGAGGCGCACCGACCGGGCGACCGAGACCCCCGCCTTCTCCTGAGCTTCGTCGGTCGACGCGCCGAGGTGCGGCGTGACGACGACGTTCGGCAGCGACAGCAGGGGCGACTCCTTCGGCGGCTCCGAGACGAAGACGTCGAGGCCGGCGCCCGCGATCGTCTTCGCGACGAGTGCGTCGTGCAGCGCCTCCTCGTCGATGAGTCCGCCACGGGCGACGTTCACGACGAACGCGGTCGGCTTCATCTTCGCGAGCTGCTCCGCGCCGATCATGCCGGTGGTCTCGGGCGTCTTCGGCATGTGGATCGTGATGAAGTCGCTGCGCTCGAGGAGCTCGTCGAGGCTCACCGTCTGCACGCCGAGCTGCTGCGCGCGCGCCGCCGTGATGTACGGGTCGTAGGCGATGACCTCGGTGCCGAACGCCTGCAGCCGCGCCGCGATGAGCGCGCCGATGCGGCCGAGGCCGATGATGCCGACCGTCTTCTCGTAGAGCTCGACGCCGGAGTAGTGCGAGCGCTTCCACTCCCCCTGCGCGAGCGCCGCATGCGCCGCCGGGATGTGCCGGGCGAGGCTCAGGATGTGCCCGACCGTGAGCTCGGCGGCCGAGATGATGTTCGACGTCGGCGCGTTCACGACCATGACGCCCGCGGTCGTCGCGGCCCTGATGTCGACATTGTCGAGGCCGACGCCGGCTCGGGCGATCACCTTGAGCCTGGGTGCCGCGGCGATCGCCTCGGCGTCGACCTTCGTGGCCGAGCGGACGAGGATGGCGTTCGCGTCGGCCAGCGCCGCGAGCAGCGCCGGCCGGTCGGTGCCGTCGACGTTGCGGACCTCGAAGTCGGGCCCCAGGGCTTCGACGGTGGCGGGCGAGAGTTCTTCGGCGATCAGCACGACCGGCTTTGACACGAATCGGATCCTTCGGGGCGACGCGCGCGCTCGGCGCGCTGAAACGGGGTGGGATGCGCCACACGCCGTGGGGGCGCCTACCCGTTCACTCTACTGGAGGCCGCATGCCGCCTCCGTTCTGTGACGTCGGGCGGCGGTCTGCGGCGCGTCGACGGCGTCGGTCTGCGGCACGTCGGCGACGGCCGCCGATGTCACGAGAAGTCGATGCCGCCGAGTTCGAAGAATGCCCCGAGGTCGAGGGTCAGCACCTGCACGAGCGCGTATCCGGCCAGGAAGAGCACGACCTGCGCGAGCGGACCGCGGCGGTACCCCAGCCAGAAGGCGAGCGCGTAGACGATGAGCGGCACGAGGAGCGCCGCGATGAGCAGGGCGACGCCGACGCCCGCGAGCGAGACGCCCAGGTCGCCGACCATGAGCGACACGCCCACGAGATCGCGCACGGCCTCCCACACGTCGTAGGCGTACAGCACGCCGAAGACCGCGGCGATCGTGACCGCCAGCCAGAGCGGCGTCGCCGGGCGCGGCGCGGCTCCGGATGCCCCGGCCGCGCCGGCCGAACCGGCGCCCGCGTCACCTGCGGGAAGGGATGCCTCGGTCATCTCAACCTCGCAGCAGGAACGGGACGGGCACGAGGACGATGGCCCCCGCGATGAGCCAGAGAAGGCGTGCGCGACGGTGCTGCGAGGCGAGCCACAGCGCAGCGCCGAACCACAGCGCCGGTGCCGCCACGGCGAACCACGTGCCGAACCCGTACATGAACTGCGCCACGGGGTCGGCGAGCACGGGTGCGGGTCGGGATGCCGTGATCAGCCAGCCGATCGAGTACAGCAGGTAGACGCCGCCGAGCACCCCGAGCATGACGAGCTCGGCCGATCCCGGCTGGCTCGGGACATCCTTCGTGGCGGCCTGGCCGGCGGCGTCGGGTTCGTCTGCCGCACCCTCCAGCGGCACCGGACTGCCCACCGTCTTCCAGCCGGGCGCGAGCGTCGGATCGTCGTCGCCCTCCCATCGCAGGGCGTCGTCGTCGGAGTCGCGGGCCATGCGACCAGACTAGCCAGTCGGACGGCCCGCCACCCCGCGTCACCTCGGGCCGGTGATCAGAACACGGGCGTCCCGTTCCGCACGAGCCGCCAGTTCTCGACGTGGAAGTCCGCCGGGTCGATCGTGCCCTGCGCCGACGCGTACGCCACGATCGCCTCGCGAATCGCGACCTGGGCGTTGTACACGACCGGTGCCGAGGCGATGTGCGGGAACCCGCCGCCGCCCGACTGGCGGTAGTTGTTGACCGCCACCAGGAACTGCTGATCGTCGGCCACCGGCACCCCCTCGTACGAAAGACCGACGATGCGCGAGCCGACCGGCTGCGAGATGTCGATGCCGTAGTCGACGCCCGAGAACTGGTCGTAGTTGTAGTCGGGCGTGGTCGGCGAATCGGGGTTCGGCCACGGCGCGTTGGTCCAGGCCGCCGGATCGACCGGGGCGTCGGGCGCGACCTGCTTGAAGTACTTCGCCGAGAACTCCAGGTACTCCTTGATCTGCGCGCCGGTCAGCACCGAGGCCAGCAGCGTGTTGTCGTAGATGTAGAGCCCGGCGACGTCCTTGATCGTGACGGGACCAGCCGGGAAGCTGGCGGCCCGGTTGAAGGGCGCGGCGATCGAGACGATCGGCAGGGCCGCCTCGGGGCTGCCCGCGACCGCAGCCGCCACGGTGGCCGTCTGCACCTCGTTGACGTAGTCGAGGATCGCCGTGTCCTTCCAGCACGCCTCGGCCGCAGACATCGCCTCGGTCGAGTTCGCGACCGGGGTGTTCATGTACGTCACCACGGCGTCGTGCTGGTCGCGCACGAGGGCGACGAAGGCCGGGTCGTCGACGACGGTGTTCGTGTTCACCGTCATCGCCTGGCTCTGCGCGACCCGCCAGTGACCCCGGACGAACTCCAGACGGAGGTCGAACACGCTGACCCGCTGGCCCCAGTTCTTCGGCTCGCTCATGACGACCTGCGCGCCGGTCTCGGCGTTCGTGACGAAGCGCTCCGGCACGTCGCGGTGCGCGTGGCCGAAGAGGATGGCGTCGATCCCGGGCACCTGCTCGGCGACGAGCGCGGCCGCGTTCTCGACCGGCAGGTCGCCCGAGTACGACGACGTGCCGCTGTCGCCCGAGTGCGCGCTCACCACGACGATGTCGGCGCCCTCGGCGCGCATCACGGGAACCCAGCGAGCGGCCGCCTCGACGAGCCCCTGCACCTCGAGTTCGCCCTCGACGTTCGCCTTGTCCCAGATCACGACGCCGGGGTTCGTGAGCCCGAGCACACCCACCCTGATCGGCGGGCGCCCCTTCACCTTCATCCGCTTGATGGCATACGGGCGGAACCTCGGCACCTTCGTGCCGGCGTGCACGGCGTTCGCCGCGAGCGCCGGTGCCTCCATCTGCGAGATCCAGTTGTCGAGGAACGCCAGACCGTAGTTGAACTCGTGGTTGCCGAGCGCGACGGCGTCGTAGCCGAGGGCGTTCATCTGGGCGGCCATCGGGTGGATCGCGCCCGTCTCCGTGACCGGCTCCACCGTGGCGTAGTAGAAGCCGAGCGGCGTGCCCTGGATGGTGTCGCCCGCGTCGAACAGCAGCGTGCGCTCGGGACCGCGGTCGGCGCGGATCTGGTTCACGACGCTGGCCACCCTCGCGAGACCCACGGCGTTGCCCGCGCTGTCGCTGTAGGTCGCGTCCCGGTAGTAGTCCCAGTTCACGACGTTCGTGTGCAGGTCGGAGGTGCCCATGATCGTGATGGTCACGGTCGAGTCGCCGGGTGCGGCCTGGGCCGGGCCCGACCATCCGACGGCTGCGAGGGCACCGGCCGCGGAGGCACCGATGAGGACGTTGCGTCGGGAGATTCCGGATGCCGCGGGCTCGACGTCATCGTCGGGCACCCTGCAGGAACACCAGCGTGGAGTGGGGTCGGTGTGGCGGTGTCGGAGTTCGCTCATGGAACCACATGCGACCACAGTCGGAGCCCTCGGAGCAAGGGTTCGGGCGTGCTCATTCGAGCACGCGCCCGGCGCTGGATCGCGCGCCCGATGTGGAGCATGCTCGGACCATGACCGATCGCGACGAGAACGTGCGCCTGGCCGTGTATTCCTCCCTCGCCGGCACCGGCCGGATGCCGTCCGTGACCGAACTCGGCGAACGGACCGGGCTCTCCGCTGCGGAGGTCGTCGAGGCGATGGACGAATTGGCGGCACGGCGCCACCTGGTGTTCGACGGCGACCATGAGGTCGTGCTCGCCCACCCGTTCGCGACGAGGAACTTCGCGTTCTCGGTGATGGGTCGCCACACCCTCTGGTGGGGCGGCTGCGCCTGGGACGCGTTCGCGATCCCGAACCTCGTGCCCGAGGAGCCCTCCGCGCTCGTCGCGACGACGTGCCCGGCGTGCGGCACGGCGCACTCGTGGACGGTCACGAACGCCCACCCGCCCGCGGGCACGCAGGTGGCCCACTTCCTGGTGCCGATGGCCCGCGCCTGGGATGACGTGGTGCACACCTGCGAGAACCAGCGGGTCTTCTGCACCGAGGCCTGCGTCGACCGTTGGCTCGGCGAGACCGGGAACGAGCGCGGCGCGGTGTTCGATCTCGCCACGCTCTGGCGTCTCGCGTCGAAGTGGTACGCGGGCCGGCTCGACTCGCCCTACCGGCGCCGCGAACCGAAGGAGGCCCACGAGTACTTCGCGAGCGTGGGACTGGTGGGGCCGTTCTGGGGCAACGCACCCTGACGCGCCGAACGGCGGGGCCGGCCGAAGCCGACCCCGCCGCGCAGGAGTTCAGGTGGACAGATCGACTCGCGTCAGCGAGCGACCTCGCCGTCCACGTAGTCGTCGTCGTTCGACGCGTTCCACGCGAACAGCTTGCGCAGCTCGCGGCCGGTCGCCTCGATGGGGTGCGCCTCGCCCTTCGCCCGCAGCGCGAGGAACTCGGGGGCACCGGCATCCTGGTCGGCGATGAACCGCTCGGCGAACGCGCCCGACTGGATGTCGGCGAGCACGGCCTGCATGTTCTCCTTGACGTGCGGGTCGATGACGCGGGGACCCGAGACGTAGTCGCCGTACTCGGCGGTGTCGGAGACCGACCAGCGCTGCTTGGCGATGCCGCCCTCCCACATGAGGTCGACGATGAGCTTGAGCTCGTGGAGCACCTCGAAGTACGCGACCTGCGGCTGGTAGCCGGCCTCGGTGAGCACCTCGAAGCCGTACTGCACCAGCTGCGACACGCCGCCGCAGAGCACGGCCTGCTCGCCGAACAGGTCGGTCTCGGTCTCCTCGGTGAAGGTGGTCTTGATGCCGCCCGCGCGCAGGCCGCCGATGGCCTTCGCGTACGAGAGGGCGAGGGGCCAGGCGTTGCCCGAGGCATCCTTCTCGACGGCGACGATCACGGGCACGCCGCGACCGGCCTCGTACTCGCGGCGAACGGTGTGGCCGGGGCCCTTCGGGGCGACCATCAGCACGTCGACGCCCTCGGGCGGCGTGATGTAGCCGAAGCGGATGTTGAAGCCGTGGCCGAAGACGAGGGCCTTGCCCTCGGCCAGGTTCGGTTCGACGTCGTCCGCGTAGAGGTGGCGCTGCACCTGGTCGGGCGCGAGGATGACGATGACGTCGGCCCACGCGGATGCCTCGGCGGCGCTCTTCACCTCGAAGCCGGCCTCCTCGGCCTTCGGCCTCGACTTCGAACCCTCCTTGAGGCCGATGACGACCTCGACGCCCGAGTCGCGCAGGTTCTGCGCGTGCGCGTGGCCCTGCGAGCCGTAGCCGATGACCGCCACCTTCTTCCCCTGGATCAGGGCGAGGTCGGCGTCCTTGTCGTAGTAGATCTCAGCCATGTGCTGTTCTTTCTCCTTGATTCCGGTCCCTGAGCCTGTCGAAGGGACGTGTTCGTGCGTTGTTCCCTTCGACGAGCTCGGGGAACGGATGGTCAGCCCTTGAAGACGCGCTCGGTGATCGACTTGCCGCCGCGACCGATCGCGAGGAGACCCGACTGGGCGATCTCCTTGATGCCGTACGGCTCGAGCACCCTCAGGAGGGCGTTGGTCTTGCCGCTGTCGCCCGTGACCTCGATCACGAGCGCGTCGGTCGAGACGTCGACGACGCGAGCGCGGAAGAGGTTCACCGCTTCGAGCACCTGCGACCTGGTCGCGTTGTCGACGCGCACCTTGATGAGCAGGTGTTCGCGCTGCACGGACTGCGCCGGGTCGAGCTCCACGATCTTGATGACGTTGATGAGCTTGTTGAGCTGCTTCGTGACCTGCTCCAGGGGCAGGTCCTCCACGTCGACGACCACCGTGATGCGGGAGAGCCCGGCGATCTCGGTGTGGCCCACGGCGAGCGACTCGATGTTGAACCCGCGGCGGGCGAAGAGCCCGGCCACCCGCGTGAGCAGGCCCGGCTTGTCCTCGACGAGGAGGGAGAGCACGTGTGTCGACATGGTCAGTCCTCCTCGCTGAATGCCGGCGAGTGATCGCGGGCGTACTGGATGTAGCTGTTCGACACGCCCTGCGGCACCATCGGCCACACCATGGCGTCGGCGGACACGACGAAGTCGATGACGACGGGTCGGTCGTTCGTCTCGAGCGCGAGCTTGATCGCGGCGTCGACCTCCACCTCCTTGGTGACGCGGATGCCGAGCGCACCGTACGATTCGGCCAGCTTGACGAAGTCGGGGATGCGCACCGTGTCGTGGCCCGTCTGCAGGTCGGTGTTGGAGTACCGGCCGTCGTAGAACAGGGTCTGCCACTGGCGCACCATGCCGAGCGACGAGTTGTTGATGATCGCGACCTTGATCGGGATGTCGTTCAGGGCGCACGTCGCGAGCTCCTGGTTCGTCATCTGGAAGCAGCCGTCGCCGTCGATCGCCCAGACGACGCGGTCGGGTTCGGCGACCTTCGCGCCCATGGCTGCGGGCACCGCGTAGCCCATGGTGCCGGCGCCGCCCGAGTTCAGCCACGAGTTCGGACGCTCGTACTTGATGAACTGCGCGGCCCACATCTGGTGCTGCCCGACGCCGGCGGCGTAGACGCCCTCGGGGCCGGTGAGCTCGCCGATGCGCTCGATCACGTACTGCGGCGCGAGGAGGCCGTCGCTGGGCTGGGTGTAGCCGAGCGGGAACTCCGAGCGGAGGCCGTCGAGCGTCGCCCACCACTCCTCGAGGTCGGGCTTCTCGGCGGCCGTGGCGTTGCGATACCCGGCGAGCAGGTCGACGAGTACGTCCTTCAGGTCGCCCACGATGGGCACGTCGGCCGTGCGGATCTTGGAGATCTCGGCCGGGTCGATGTCGACGTGCACGACCTTCGCGTCGGGCGCGAAGAGCGCCGACTTGCCCGTGACGCGGTCGTCGAAGCGGGAGCCGAGGGCCACGAGCAGGTCGGCCTCCTGCAGCGCGAGCACGGCGGGCACGGTGCCGTGCATGCCGGGCATGCCCAGGTGCTGCTCGTGCGAGTCGGGGAACGCGCCCCGCGCCATGAGCGTCGTCACGACCGGCGCACCGGTGGCTTCGGCGAGGGCGAGGAGCTCCTCTGACGCGCGCGCCCGGATGATGCCGCCGCCGACGTAGAGCACGGGGCGCTTCGCCTCGGCGAGCAGCTGCGCCGCCGCGGAGACCTGCTTGCCGTGCGCCTTGGTGATGGGACGGTACCCGGGCAGCTCGACCTTCGGCGGCCAGCGGAACTGGAACGTCGCCTGCTGGGCGTCCTTCGTGATGTCGACGAGCACGGGGCCGGGCCGACCGGTGGTGGCGATGTGGTACGCCGCCGCGATGGTGGCGGGGATCTCCTCGGCGCGCTTCACGAGGAACGAGTGCTTCGTGATGGGCATCGTGATGCCGACGATGTCGGCCTCCTGGAAGGCGTCGGTGCCCATGAGGTTCGAGAACACCTGGCCGGTGATCGCGAGGATCGGCACCGAGTCCATGTGCGCATCGGCGATGGCGGTGACGAGGTTCGTCGCGCCCGGCCCCGAGGTCGCGATCGCGACGCCGAGCTTGCCGGAGGACGAGGCGTAGCCCTCGGCCGCGTGCCCGGCGCCCTGCTCGTGGCGCACGAGGATGTGGCGCAGCTTGCGGCTGTCGAGCAGCGGGTCGTAGACGGGGAGGATCGCGCCGCCCGGCAGCCCGAAGACGTCGGTGATGCCGAGCATCTCGAGCGAGCGGACGACCGCCTCGGCACCCGTGAGCTCCACGGGCGCGCCTGGCGGCACTGGGGCGGGCGACGGCACGGGTGTCGATTCCGTGGTCATTCGGTTCCTGTTCTGTGGACGGTGTGCGGGAGGCGCGACACTCAGCCCGTCGTGGCGCCTTCGGCGGCGGAACGCACGAGCTTCGAGTACTTCGCGAGGACGCCACGGGTATAGCGCGGAGGAAGCGGAGCCCAGCCTTCACGGCGGGCAGCCAGCTCGGCATCGTCGACCAGTAGGTCGATGGAACGAGCTGCGATATCGACCCGTATGAGATCACCATCGCGCACGAAGGCGATGGGACCTGCGTCCACCGCTTCGGGTGCCAGATGGCCGATGCACAGGCCGGTTGTGCCGCCTGAGAATCGACCGTCAGTCAAGAGTAGTACATCTTTTCCGAGGCCTGCCCCCTTGATGGCCGCCGTGATGGCGAGCATCTCGCGCATGCCGGGGCCGCCCTTCGGGCCCTCGTAGCGGATCACCACGACGTCGCCGTGCGTGATCTCGCCGGCGGTCAGCGCGTCCATCGCGGCGCGCTCGCGCTCGAAGACCCGGGCGGGCCCTTCGAACGTCGCGGCGTCGAAGCCCGCGGTCTTCACGACCGCACCCTCGGGCGCCAGCGAGCCGTGCAGGATGGTGAGGCCGCCGGTCTCGTGGATCGGGTCGTCGAGGCTGCGAAGCACCTCACCGTCGAGCGGGGGGATGTCCATCTCGGCGAGGTTCTCGGCGAGCGTCTTCCCGGTGACGGTGAGGGCGTCGCCGTGCATGAGCCCCGCGTCCAGCAGCGCCTTCATGAGCACCGGCAGCCCGCCGCGGCGGTCCACGTCGTTCATGACGTACTTGCCGAAGGGCTTCAGGTCGCCCACGTGCGGCACCTTCGCGCCGATGCGGTTGAAGTCGTCGAGCGTGAGCTCGACGTCGGCCTCGCGGGCGATCGCCAGCAGGTGCAGCACGATGTTGGTCGAACCGCCGAGGGCCATGCCGACCGCGATGGCGTTCTCGAAGGCCTTCTTGGTGAGGATCTGCCGCGCGGTGATGCCCTGCTGCAGCAGGTTGACGACGGCCTCGCCCGAGCGGTGGGCGTAGTAGTCGCGTCGGCGGTCGGCGGCCGCGGGCGACGCGGACCCGGGCAGGGACAGCCCGAGCGCCTCGGCGACCGAGGCCATCGTGTTGGCGGTGTACATGCCGCCGCACGCACCCTCGCCGGGCGCGAACGCGCACTCGATGCGCCTGGCGTCCTCCTCGCTCATCTTCCCCGCCTTGACCGCGCCGACGGCCTCGAACGAATCGATGATCGTGATGTCCTTCTCCGTGCCGTCCGAGAGGCGCACCCAGCCGGGCGCGATCGAGCCGGCGTACAGGAACACGGAGGCGAGGTCGAGTCGGGCGGCGGCCATCAGCATGCCGGGGATCGACTTGTCGCAGCCGGCGAGCAGCACCGAGCCGTCGAGGCGCTCCGCCTGCATGACGACTTCGACCGAATCGGCGATGACCTCGCGCGACACGAGCGAGAAGTGCATGCCCTCGTGGCCCATCGAGATGCCGTCGGAGACCGAGACGGTGCCGAACTGCAGCGGGTAGCCGCCCCCGCCGTGCACGCCCTCCTTGGCGGCCTGTGCGAGGCGCCCGAGCGAGAGGTTGCACGGCGTGATCTCGTTCCACGAGCTCGCGATGCCGATCTGCGGCTTGTCCCAGTCGGCATCGCCCATGCCGACGGCGCGGAGCATGCCCCGGCTCGTGGTGGCTTCGATGCCGTCGGTGACGACGCGACTACGGGGCTTGGGATCGAACTCCGACATGCATCCGAGTCTAGGACCAGTGCGCGACGGCCTCGCGCGCGCTGTCCCTGGCGTCGGCGAGCACCTCGAGCAGCGTGGCGACGTCTTCGGGGCTGCGCACCCGGTGGGTGGCGATCGACTTCCCCTGGCCGACCTTGACGCCCACGTCCTCCGCGTCGAGCGCGGCGAACGCGTCTTCGTCGGTGACGTCGTCGCCGACGTAGATGACGGCGGTCGCGCCGACGTGCTGGCGCAGCCGTGTGAGCGACTCGCCCTTGTCGCTCGTCCGCACCGAGAACTCGAGCACCGACTTCCCCGCGCGCATCGTGATGCCCTGCACCTCCCACTCGACGCGCTGGCGCGCCGCCTGCTGCAGCGCGGTGCCGGCCGCGGAGCTGAGCTGCCGCGTGTGCAGTGCGAGCCCGGCCGGCTTGCGCTCGACCCAGGCGCCTTCGGCGCCGGCGGCGACCTCCTCGAGGATGTCGGCGAGCTGTTGGAGCCGCGCGAACTCCGAGTCGCGGAGGTCGATCGTGACCTCGCCGGCGTCGAGCTGCAGCTCCACGCCGTGCGAGCCGCTGAGCAGCGTGCCGTCGGGCGGGCTGGCCACCTCGCCGAGGCTCGCGAGGGCGCGGCCCGACACGATGGCCACGCGCGTGTCGTCGGCCTCGGCGAGCCGCTGGATCGCCGAGCGGGCACGCTCGGTCGCCCGGGCGTCCTCGGGCCGATCGACGAGCGGGGCCAGGGTGCCGTCGAAGTCGAGCGCGACGAGGAGCCGTTCGGTCTCGGCGATGCGCCCGAGCGCGGTGCGCAGCGGGTCGGGCACGCCCGGCTGGATGATCCCGGCGCCGGTGAGCGTCTCGAGGAACGTCGCCGACCAGTTGGCGACGTCGTTGTCGCGCACGCGCTTGCGGAGGGCGCGCATGCGACGGGCACGTTCGCGCTTCGGCATCCGCACCGCCTCCACCATGGCGTCCTTGAGGCCCTCGATGTCGTGGGGGTTCACGAGCACGGCCTGACGGAGTTCGTCGGACGCCCCGGTGAACTCGCTGAGCAGGAGCACGCCGTCGTCGTCGAACCGGCAGGCGACGTACTCCTTCGCGACGAGGTTCATGCCGTCGCGGAGCGCCGTGACGAGCATCACGTCGGCGGCGAGGTAGAGCGCCACCATCTCCTCGCGGGGGTAGCCGTGGTGGAGGTAGGCGATGGCCTGGTGGCCGAGCGTCGAATGATCGCCGTTGAGGCGGCCGACCATGAGCTCGATCTCGTCGCGGAGCTGGCGGTACGTCTCGACGCGTTCGCGCGACGGGCTCGCGACCTGCACGAGGGTGGCGCTCTGCACGGAGAGGCGCCCGTCGCGAAGCAGTTCGCCGAACGCCTTCATGCGGTGCCGGATGCCCTTGGTGTAGTCGAGGCGGTCGACGCCGAGCATGATCGTCTCGGGGTCGCCGAGGCTCGCCCGGATCTCGCGCGCACGCTCCTGGATCTCGGGGCGGCGGGCGATCTCCTCGAAGCCGGCGGCGTCGATCGAGATCGGGAAGTGGCGGGCCACCACGCGTCGCGTCTCGCCCTCCCGTCGGTTGTCGGGCACGTCGATGACGGTGCCGCGCGTGGTGTAGCCGAAGAGGCGCCGCACCGCGCGCGAGAAGTTGCCCGCGTCGGCGGCGCGCTGGAACCCGATGACGTCGGCCCCGAGCAGCCCGTCGATGACCTGGCGCCGCCACGGCAGCTGCGAGTAGATGCCGTAGGCCGGGAACGGGATGTGGTTGAAGAAGCCGATCACGAGGTCGGGACGGCTCTCGCGCAGCATCCGGGGCACGAGCTGGAGCTGGTAGTCGTGCACCCACACGACAGCGCCGTCGGAGGCCGCCCGCGCGGCGGCCTCGGCGAACCGCCGGTTGACGCGCACGTAGGCGTCCCACCATTCCCGGTGGAACGAGGGCGGGGCGATCACGTCGTGGTAGAGCGGCCAGAGCGTGTCGTTGGAGAATCCCTCGTAGTACTCCTGGAGCTCGGACTCGGTCAGCGGCACCGGGATGATCGAGATGCCGTCGTGCTCGAACGGCTCGAACTCGCGGTCGGCGACGCCCGCCCATCCGACCCAGGCACCGTCGGCGGCCCGCATCACGGGCTCGAGGGCGGTGACCAGTCCGCCGGGCGAGCTCCTCCACTCGGTCTCGCCGTTCGGACCGGCCTGGTAGTCGACGGGGAGCCGGTTCGAGACGACGATCATGTCGTAGGCGTGCTCGACATGGAGCTCGTCGCGTTCAGGTCCGGGGGCGTGCATGTGGCGGATGTCCCTCCTCCTCGCGCTCCGTTCAGGCTAACAGCCCCCCGCCGACCCTCAGGGTCCGCGGATAGACTGCGGTCTGATGATCCGCATCGGCATGAGCACCACCTGCGTCTACCCGCTCGAGCCCGAGCACGCCTTCCGACTCGCGAAGCTCGCGGGCTACGACGGCATCGAGATCATGGTCACGCAGGAGGAGTCGACGCAGCAGCCCGAGCCGCTGCTCGAGCTCTCGCGTCGCTACTCGCTGCCGATCCTCTCGATCCACGCGCCCGTGCTGCTGCTCACGCATTTCGTGTGGGGCCGGGATCCGCGCGTGAAGCTCGACCGCACCGCCGAGCTCGCGGCGGCGGTCGGCGCCGAGAGCGTGGTGGTGCATCCGCCGTTCCGCTGGCAGTCGACGTACGCGTCGAACTTCCTCACCATCGTCCGCGAGATCTCGGAGAAGTACGACGTCGAGATCGCCGTCGAGAACATGTTCCCGTGGCGCGCGGCGGGGCGGAACATGAAGGCCTACGCGCCCGGCTGGGACCCGCGCATCATGGACTGCGACGCGGTCACGCTCGACTTCTCGCACGCGGCGCTCTCGGGCGTCGACAGCCTGCAGTTCGCGAACGACCTCGGCGACCGCCTGCGGCACGTGCACCTGTGCGACGGATCGGGCGCGATCGGCGAGGGACAGATCTTCGACGAGCACCTGCTGCCGGGTCACGGCCACGAACCCGTCGCCGAGGTGCTCGAGATGCTCACCGCGCGGGGCTGGACCGGTTCGATCGTCGCCGAGGTCAACACGCGCAAGGCGAAGAGCGAGCGCGAACGGCTGGAGCTGCTCCGCGAGACCCTCGAGTTCGCCCGCCGGCACACCCGGCCGACCCGTCGACGCCGCGTCGTGACGAAGTCGCGACGGGCGATCGAGGCGATCCTCCCGGGCCACCGGCACGAGGACTGACCGCCGGTCGGCGAGTCGCCGACCGGCGTCACCCGAGCGCGGTCGCGGCGAGGCCGATCGAGCGGATGCCCCGCCGTCGGCCCACCACGACGGCCGTGCCGATGACGCCGACGAGTCCGAACAGCGCCACCATTCCCGCTGCCGTCGCAACCGCGGCGCCGCCGGCGCCGGCCACGATGAGCTGCATGCCCTGCACTGCCCAGGTGAGCGGCAGGAACGGGCTGATCGCCTGGAACGGGCCGCTCAGCACCTCGATCGGGTAGAGCCCGCCGGATGCCGCGAGCTGCAGCGCCACGAGCACGAGCGAGACGAGCATGCCGGCCCGTCCGAGCCACGCCGTGAGGAAGGCGTGCACGGCGGTGAAGGCGAGTGCGAGCAGCGCCGCGAAGGCGAACGTCTGGGGCAGCAGCGTCCAGGCGACGCCGAGTGCACCGTGCAGGAGCAGCACGACCGCGACCGCCTGCGCGAGGGCCACCGCGCCGGCGCGGGTGAGCGTGCGGACCACGAGACCGCCCGTGGATGCGGTGCTCCGCAGCGCCTCGCGCCCGAACGGACGGAACACGAGGAACATCGCCATCGCCCCGAGCCACAGCCCGATCGGCGCGAACAGCATGCCGATGACCTCCCCGATCGTGCCGATCTCGTTGTCGCGCTCGGTGGTCGAGGTGACGGGTTCGGCGACGACGTCGGCGGTCGCCTCCGCGTCGATGTCGGTGAGCGCCTTCGCCTCCTCGGCACCCGTGGCGAGGCCGTCGGCGAGCGCGGCTGCGCCGCCCGCCAGCTCGGTGGCGCCGCCCGCGGCATCCGCAGCACCGCTGGAGAGCTGGTTCAGTCCTGCGGCGAGCTCGCCGACGCCGCCGGCGATGCCGTACCCGCCGTCGCGGATACCGGCCGAGCCCGCCGAGAGCTCCGCGGCGCCGCCGGCGAGGCCGGAGATGCCGCCCTGGATGCCGTCGATGGCGGAGCGGGTCTCGGCCGCGAGCGTCTGCCCGCCCGTGGCGAACTGGGAGACGCCCTGCTCGACCTGGTCGACGTAGCCGAGGTAGGTGGCCAGGTCGGGGTACTGCTCGAGGATCTCGGGATTCGCCGCGAGGTACGCGTCGAGCTCGGTGACGGCACCGGTGAGCTGACCCGAGACCTGGGAGATGACGCCGACGTACTGGTCCCACCCGTCGGAGAGCCCGTCGAGGCCCGCCGCACCGGCGTTCAGCTCGCCGAGGCCGCCGGCGATGCCGTCGACGCCGTTCGTGTACTGCGCCACGCCGTCGGCGTAGGCGGTCGCCCCGTTCGCGAGCTCGGTCGCCCCGGCGGCGGACTGCGCGACGCCGTTCGAGAGCTCGCCGAGGCCGCCCGCGAGCGAGCCGACGCCCGACGAGACCTGCGCCGCGCCGTCGGCGGCGTCGCCGAGCGAGCCGCCGAGCGCCGCGAGGTTCGCGTAGAAGCCCTCGAGGTACTGTTGGGTGAGCTCCCGGCCGAACGTCGTGGTCATCGCGTCGCCCACCGACTGCGCGACCGAGCCCGCGAGGTACCCGTGCGCGTCGTCGGTGCGGATGTCGAGGTTCGCCTTGGTGGGCTCGTCGCCCGACAGCGACGTCACCGAGGCCGAGAAGTCCTCAGGAATCGTGAGCACCGCGTAGGCGTCGCCCGCGGCCAGGAGTTCGGCGGCCTCCTCGTCGTTCGAGATCGTCCAGTCGAAGCCCGCGGTGTCGGGGTCGGTGAGCTCGGTCACGAGCAGGCGGCCCGCGAGCACGGGCTGCTCGGTGCCGTCGGGCAGCGAGAGGGTCACCATCTCGTCGTTGTTCACGACGACCGCGGGAATCGACTCCATGTTGTCGTCGGCGCCGACGAACGCGCCTGAGACGAGGCCGGCCACGGCGAGCGGCACGGCGACGACGGCGGCGACCAGGATTCCGTAGCGCACGCGGCGCTGGGACGGGGTGGATCCGAAGAGCCGGGAGAGCTTGGTGCTCATCGGGCGACCTCCTGCAGGGACGAGACGGGTTCGATGGTGCGGATGCCGCGTGCGGCGAGTTCGGGGGCGGCATCGGGTGCCACGGCCGACGCGCCGAGTCCGACGATGATCGTCACCGATGCGGGAACGAGACGCGCGAGCGCGCGCCAGAGCTCGACGCTCGCCGAGCCGGGGTCGTCGTCGAGGTCGATCGACACGGCCTTCGGACGCTCGGCGAGCGCTGCGGCGACGGCGACGAGCGCGCGGGCCTCGGCGCCGAGGGCGGCGATCGGGGTGTCCACGGTGAAGCGGGGGCCGTCGGGTCCGTGTCCGGCGGCGTCGGCGGCGCGCTCGACCCACGACCGCACGACGCGGTTCGACGGGGCGACGCGGTACCACGGGCCGGTGGCGTCGAGGCGGCGGGCCACGAGTTCGCCCACGCTGCCGCCGGTCGCGGCATCCGTCGGCAGTTCGGCGATGGCGACGCCGCGCATGACGGCCTTCGACGCGGTGGGCAGCGGATGCCCCAGCACCGCGAGACGGCCCGATACGGGTGCGAGCCGACCGGCGAGGGTGGCGGCCACGACCCGGCGGTCGACCGCCTCGCCGCGCACGACGAGCACGCCGCCGGCGGGCACGTCGACCGTGAGCGGGCCGATGGGCCGATCCGGGAGGCCGAACATGCCGTCGTCGAGGTTGACGGCGGCCGGGCGCCCGGCGGCCCACTCCGCCCGCTCGAGGTGCGAGCGGAGCCCCTCGCCCTCGATGTCGACGTCGGGCAGCCGCTTGTCGAGCCACGTCGGCAGCCACCAGGCCGCGCGTCCGGCGAGCGCCATGGCGGCGGGCACGAACGTCATGCGCACGAGGAACGCGTCGAAGGCGACGCCCACGGCGAGCGCGAACGCGATGCCCTTGATGACCCCCGAACCTTCGGGGACGAAGGCGAAGAAGACGAAGAACATGATGAGCGCGGCGGCGGTCACCACGCGCGCGGCGTGCTGGAAGCCGTGCACGATCGACGCGCGCGGTTCGCGGGTCTTCACGAACTCCTCGCGCATGCCGGAGACGAGGAACACCTCGTAGTCCATGGCGAGGCCGAACAGCACCGCGAGCAGCAGGATCGGCAGGAAGCTCAGGATCGGCCCGGGCTGGATGTGCAGGAGGTCGGCGAACCAGCCCCACTGGAAGATGGCGACCGTGGCGCCGATGGCGGCGAACGCCGAGAGCAGGAATCCGAGCGCGGCCTTGACCGGCACGAAGATCGACCGGAACACGAGGAGCAGCAGCAGGATCGACAGCCCCACGACGATGAGCGCGAACGGCACGAGCGCGTCGTTGAGGCGGTTCGAGATGTCGATGGTCACGGCCGTGTAGCCGGTGACGGCGATCGGCGTGCCGTAGTCGGCGGCGATCTCAGGCGCGAGGTCACGGATCTCCTCGACGACCACCTTCGTCTCGGGGGCGTCGGGGGCGCTCTCGGGGATCACCTGGATGATGGCGGTGTCGGCCGTCTCGTTCGGCAGCCCCTTGCCCACGTACGCGATGCCGTCGAGCTCGTCGATGCGCGCGCCGACGGCGTCGAGGTCGTCGAAGATGTCGGTCGTCTGCGTGATGTCGACGGTGACGATGAGCGGGCCGTTGTAGCCGGGCCCGAAGCCGTTCTCGATCATCTCGTAGGCCTCGCGCTGCGTGGAGCCCTCGGGTTCGGACGCCCCGCTCGGCAGGTTCAGGTCGAGGCTGGCGGCGGGGATCGCCGCCGTGCCGAGCAGGCCGATGACGAGCACCACGAACACGACGGGCGCCTTCAGCACGAGGTCGACCCAGCGACGGCCCATGGTGTGCTTGCCGCGGTCGTCGTCGGCGTTCGCACGACGGTGGGCGCGGCTGCCGGGCTTCGGGATGAGCCGCTTCCCGAACACGCCGAGGAGGGCGGGCAGGAGCGTGACGGCGCCGAGCACGGCGATGAGCACGGCGAACGCCGCGGCGATGCCCATGACGCTGAGGAACGGGATGCCCACGACGAGGAGGCCGAGCAGCGCGATGATGACCGTCAGGCCCGCGAAGACGACGGCGCCGCCCGCGGTGGCGACCGCCTCGGCGGCGCTGGCCTCGGGATCCTGCCCGCGCGCGAGTTGCGTGCGGTGCCGCGACAGGATGAACAGGGCGTAGTCGATGCCCACGGCGAGGCCGATCATGACGGCCAGCATCGGCGCCGTGCTCGAGACCGTCGCGAATGCCGCGACGAGCGAGATGCCGCCGAAGGTCGCGCCCACGCCGACGAGGGCGGTGACGAGCGGCATCCCGGCCGACAGCAGCGACCCGAACGTGATGAGCAGCACGACGCCGGCGAACAGCACGCCGAAGACCTCGGTGATGGTGAGGCCGAAGGTCGTGTCCTGGAACACCTCGCCGCCGAACGCCACGGTGAGACCCGCGTCCCGGCCGATGTCGCCGGTCGCGACCACGGCGTCGATCGAGTCGTCGGTGACGCCGGTCGTCGGGGTGTCGAACTGCACCTGGATGTACGCGGTGCGCGCGTCGCCCGAGACCTGGTCGCCCGCGTACTCGTCGAACGGCCCGAGCACGCTCGCGACGCCGTCGACCTGTTCGAGCTCGCCCTCCATGGCGGTGATCGCGTCGCGGTAGGACCCGGACTCGACGGATGCCCCGTCGGGCGCTTCGACGACGGCCTTCGCCGAGGCGCCCGACGTCTGCGGGAACACGGCGGCGAGCTGGTCGATCGCGTCCTGGGACTCGGTGCCCGGAATGGCGTAGGACTCCTGGAGCTGGCCGCCGAGGCCGATGCCGGCCCCGAGGAGGGCGGCGAGGGCCACGGCCCAGGCGATGATGACGAGCCACGCCCGTCGGAAGGCGAATCGTCCGATCCGGTGGAGGAGCAGTGCCATGGCGCGGCCTATCGGGTCGTGCGGCCGTCGGCCGGGATGAGCAGTTCGGAAAGCACGGAGATCAGCGCGGCCCGGACGTCGGCGTCGTCGGCCTCGGCGCGCCGGCCCTGCTCGAGGAACGTGGCGCCCGCGACGAGCGTGTAGGCCGCACCGGCGAGCGCGACGCCGAAGCGCATCTGCTCGCTGAGCGGGGCATCCGCTTCGCAGATCGAGTCGGCGAGGCCGCGGATCGCCGTGTTCGCCCGTTCGATCACGGGGACGCCGGGCAGTGACTGGCCCTGGTTCACGAAGGTGTGCACCGCGAGCCGGTTGCCGAGGAGGAAGTCGACGAACCGCTCGATGAACTCCGCGCGCGCCTCGACGGAGCGGCCGCTCGCGACGAAGTCGCCGAGCAGCGCTTCGAGGGCGTCGATCGCGGGGCCGATGGCCGCCTCGAGCAGGGCCTCCTTGGAGGAGTAGTGGTAGAGCACGCTGGACTTGGAGTATCCGGCCTGATCGGCGATGTGCTGCAGCGAACTCGCGGCGAATCCGATGGTCGAGAACTGCTCGAGGGCGACCTGGCGGAGCTCGTCGCTCGCGCGCACGCGTGACGGCGTGGGGGCATCGGTGGGCATGTCTGCGAGCCTACTTGACCGATCGGTCAGACTCTGACCGATCGGGCAGATTCACGGTCGACTCCCAGTCGGCGCTCCCGGTCGTCGGAGGCGAGCGGGTAGCGTTGCCGCATGCGCAAGTACCTCTTCAGCGGAGCAGTGATCAGTTCGATCTTCGGCGCCATCGGGGTCGTCAAGGCCACCATCGCCGGCCCGCGGGACTGGCGCCTCATCCTGATGTGGGTCGCCTGGGCCGCGAGCCTCGCCATCGCGATCGGCACCGTCGCCGACGAGGCCAAGCGCGCCGAGCTCGGCGAGTAGCAGGCTCGCCGAAGGTCCTCGCCACCGCTCCGACCGTCGGCGCTCCGACCTTCGCCGCGCAAGCCGGCGAACGCGGCGTGTCAGCCGCGATCCGCGAGTCGAGGCCCGAGACTGAAAGAGACCGACCGTGCGGCCCGAACCGCACGGCCCGAACGCCACCGAGAGGGGTCACCGATGTTCCGCCGCTGGCGCAGAGCGAGGCTCGCAGCCCAGGCCTCCGCCCACGCCGCCGCCACTGCGCCGCGCCCCACCGCGGCGGACCTGCGTGGCGAACACCTCTTCGAACTGCTGAATGCGAAGCTCAGCGAGTTCATCGGTCCGGGCGGCGCCTGGTCGCTCGTGCGTCGCACCGAGCAGGACACCGACCAGATCTTCCACGCGATGCTCACGCACCAGATCGCGGCCGAGCTCACCCGCACGGTGCTCGACGAGCGCGAGTCCGTCGCCGTCGTGGTGCCGGCCGAGAACGAGCCGCTCGCCCTCAGCTGGGTGCCGGCCCCCCTCGTCGTGTGGGCCGACCCGGTCGTCGCCGACGACACCGAGACGGATGCCGCGTCGCTGCCGTCGATCGGCCAGTCGTCCGACCTCGAGGTCCGCGCCGCCTGAGGTTCGGGCGCCGGCTCTGACCCATGCCCAGGAACCCGAACAGCCGGCTCCAGGTCGTCTGCGGGCCGATGTTCGCCGGCAAGTCCGAGGAGCTGCTGCGGCGGGTGCGCCGCGCGCAACTTGCCGGACTCGCCGTCGAGGTCGCCAACCACGCGCTCGACGATCGGCACGCCGCGGGCTGGGTGGCCTCGCACTCGGGGCTCAGCATCGCGTCCCGGTCAGTGCCCGACGTCGAGTCGCTGGTGGACCTCGTCGGCGATCGCGAGTTGGACCTCCTGGCAATCGACGAGGCCCAGTTCTTCGGGCCGGAACTCGTCCCAGCGGTGAACAGGCTGGTGCTCACCGGGATGTCGGTGGTCGTCGCCGGTCTCTGCGTGACATTCGACGGCCGCCCCTTCGAACCCCTCCCGTCGCTCATGGCGCTCGCCGAGGACGTGACGAAGCTCACCGCCGTGTGCGCTGTCTGCGGGCAGGACGCCGCATTCCATCAGCGCGTCGTCGCCGACGAAATCGCGGACGCTCGAATCGCGACCACCGAGCACGTCGGCGGCATCGAGTCGTACCAGGCACGCTGTCGGCGGCACTTCGGCGGACGAGGCCGCCGCTCCGCGTGATGCGTCGCGTCGGATTGGGCCTCGCGGACAGCTTCATCGCGCGGGAGCCGCGAGTCGGGGCCGCGGCATCCGCGTTCCAAAATCCGTCGCCGATTCTTGTACGGCCGGATCGAGAAGCCGCTCCCCCGCCCTTCGTAGCGTGAGTTCACGAGCCCTTCGGCTCGAACGCCCACGAACCCAAGGGGAACGATGACCGTCGCCCAGACTCCCACCGGCCGTACCGCCGTGCGCAGCTCCGCCCGCGACCTCGCGCAGATCGCCGTCTTCGCCGCCCTCATCGCCGCGCTGACGTTGCCCGGCGCGATCCCGATCGGCATCGGCGTGCCGATCACCCTGCAGACGCTCGGCGTCATGCTCGCCGGCGCCGTGCTCGGCGCGCGCAAGGGTGCGCTCGCCGTCACCGTGTACGTCGGGCTCGGCCTCGCGGGCCTGCCGATCCTCGCGAACGGCACTGGCGGACTCGGCGTGCTCGTCGGGCCGACCGGCGGCTACCTGCTCGGCTTCATCTTCGGCGCCCTCGTGATCGGCTGGCTCGCCGAGCGGCTCACCCCTCGCCAGCGGTTCTGGACGCTTTTCGTCGCGACGGCGGTCGGCGGCATCCTCGCGGTCTACCTCGTGGGCATCCCGTGGCTCGCCGCGGTGACCGGCATGCCCATCGGAGCGGCGATCGCCGCCGGCAGCCTGCCCTTCCTCATCGGCGACGCCGTCAAGGCCGTCGTCGCAGCCCTCGTGGCCGCCGGCGTGCACCGCGCCTGGCCCGGACTCATCGCCGAGAAGTCGTGGCCGTGGCGCCGAGCGCGGGCCGCCGCGCCCTCGACCGAGACGGCCGCGACCGACGCCTGATGAGCGAGATCGTCTTCGAGCACGTCACGCATCGCTACGACGGCGATGACGTGCTCGTCGACGTCTCGCTGCGGCTCACCGAGCGACGCATCGGCGTGATCGGGGCGAACGGCTCGGGCAAGTCCACGCTCGCGCGGCTGATCAACGGACTCGTGACTCCGACCGCCGGGCGAGTGCTCGTCGACGGCCTCGACGTCGCGCGCCATGGCCGGGAGGTGCGCCGCCGTGTCGGGTTCGTGTTCACGAACCCCGACAACCAGATCGTGATGCCCACGGTGCGCGAGGACGTCGCGTTCTCGCTGCGCCGGCTTCGGCTCGATGCAGCGGATGTCGCGGCGCGCGTCGATCGCGCACTCGACCGGTTCGGGCTCACCGAACTCGCCGACCGTCCGGCGCATCGCCTCTCGGGCGGGCAGAAGCAGCTGCTGGCCCTCGCCGCGGTGCTCGTCGCGGAGCCCGCGATCGTCGTCGCCGACGAGCCGACCACGCTGCTCGACGCCCGCAACGCCCAGCTCGTCGAACGGCATTTCGCCGAGCTCGACCAGCAGCTCGTGCTCGTCACGCATCGGCTCGAGTCGGTCGAGTCGTTCGATCGCGTGCTGGTGGTGGAGCGCGGCCGCATCGTCGCCGACGGCGCGCCCGCGGACGCGCTCGGCGCGTACCGGAGCCTCATCCGATGATCGGGTCGTACCGACCCGGCACCTCGCCGCTGCACCGGCTCGGCGCAGGTGCCAAGCTCGTGGGGCTCGCGGCATCCGTCGTCGTCATCGCCCTGCTCCCCGAGTGGTGGATGCTGCTGATCGCGCTCGCGCTCGTGCTGCTCGGCTTCGCGGTCGCGGCGATTCCGCCGCGCGACGCAGTGGCGCAGCTCGTGCCCGTGCTGTGGATTCTCCTCATCGCAGCGCCCCTGAACGCCCTGTTCTCGGGATGGGAGACGGCGCTGGAGATGTCGCTGCGCGTCACGGCATGCGTCGCGCTCGCGGCGCTCGTGACCCTCACGACCCGGGTGTCGGCCATCCTCGACGCCGTGCGCGCCGGGCTGCGCCCGTTGGGTCGGCGGGTCGATGCCGAGCGCGTGGGCATCGTGCTGGCGATGACGATCCGCGCGGTGCCGCTCATGACCGAGATCGTGCGGGCGGTGCTCGACGCCCGCCGGGCGCGCGGCGTCGAGGGATCGCTTCGTGCCGTCGCCGTGCCGGTCGTGGTGCGGTCACTGCAGACGGCCGATGCGATGGGCGAGGCGCTGGTGGCCAGGGGGTTCGACGACTGAGCGGGTGTCGCCGGGGACCGGCATACTGGTCGATCGCAAGCCGCCGACCGAACCAGGAGGACCGCACCGGATGATGGGCGTCACGCATGCCACGAGCGGCGCCGCCGCGTGGATCGCGATCACCGGCACCATGCCGATCATCACCCTCGGCGCCTACCCGCTCGACCCGGTGGGCGTGCTCGCGGGCACCGCGGTCTGCGCGGGCGCGGCGCTCCTGCCCGACGCCGACCACCACAGCGCGACCATCGCGCATTCGGTGCCGGTGCTCGGCCGCCTCGCCACCGGCACCGTGGGGCTCCTCTCGGGCGGGCACCGGCAGGGCGCCCACTCGACCGTCGCCGTCGCGCTCGTCGCGGCGGGCGCGTGGGCGCTCACCCTCGTGACCCCGGTGATCGAGCCGTTGGGGGCGGTCGCGATCGGCACCGGCATCGGCACTGCGGCGCTCACCAGCTTCGGGTTGAAGGCACGCGACTTCGTGCGCTCGTGGGCGGCGGCGTGGCTGCTCGGCGCGCTGTTGGGCGCGTTCATCGTGCTCGTCGCCCCCGACCAGGTCGCGTGGTTCCCGCTCGCGGTGACCCTCGGCTTCGTGGCCCACCTCGCGGGCGACTTCCTCACCACGGGCGGCCTCCCCGGCCTCTTCTGGCCGTGGGTGCCGCGCCCGCCCGAGTTCCTCCGGCCCGTGCCGGTGCTCAACCGGCTCTGGCAGCCCAACGGCTACGTCGCCCTGCCCCTGCTGGGCGACACCGGCTCGATCCGCGAGGCCGTGCTGGGCGCCGTGCTCGGCCTCTACTGCTTCACGGGCTTCGCCAACGAGGGCCTGCGGCTCGTCGGCGTGGAGCTGTTCGCATCGCTGTGACCGTCAGAATGGAACGGTGAC
The DNA here is from genome assembly GCF_004959775.1 of Agromyces sp. H66. Classification (GTDB taxonomy): domain Bacteria; phylum Actinomycetota; class Actinomycetes; order Actinomycetales; family Microbacteriaceae; genus Agromyces. The sequence goes on along the minus strand of NZ_SJZG01000004.1, from coordinate 299,471 downwards.
CGCCTCGCCGAACCCGCCATCGACCGCGCTCGACGTCGGCATCGAGCCCGTGGCATCCGCCGACGACTACGAGCTGGTCGGCGCCCTCGCCGAGCTCGTGAACGGCGTGTACGAGCAGGCCGAGTCCGGCCTCTGGGTCGACGGCGCGCGGCGCACGAGCGCCGAAGAGGTCGCGGCCCTGATCCGCCGCGGTGAACTCGTGACGGCGCGGGCGGGCGACCGCGTGGTCGGTGCCGTGCGCGTGCAGGCACTCGATGACGACCTCGCGGAGTTCGGGATGCTCGCCGCCGACCCAGACCGTCGCGGGCTCGGCATCGGTCGCGCCCTCGTCGCGTTCGCGGAGCGCTGGGCCCGCGAGCGCGGTTCTTCCGGGATGCAGCTGGAGCTGCTCGTACCGACCGCGTGGAGCCACCCGTCGAAGGAGTTCCTGCGAGACTGGTACACGCGCATCGGCTACCGCGAGGTGCGCACCGGCGAGCTCGCCGAACTGTACCCCGAGCTGGCGCCGTTGCTCGCCACGAGGTGCGAGCTCGTGGTCTTCCGCAAGGTGCTGGCAGCGGGCGCCGCGGGCGGCTGAGTCGGGATGCGCCGCATCGCGCAGGCGCTGCGCAGATACGCGCGATCGCGCTCATATGTCGGTCGCCCTGCTCGACGGGGTCCGCGCGACGTATCGTGAGGTCGGATTCCCCGAACCCGAAGAGGAGTGGACACGATGACGTGGAGCACCGGACTGGCCGAGCGCGGCCGACTCGAGGAGGCCGCCCGTGCATTCCATGCGCAGCAGGTCGCCCGCTGCGCCGAGCTCGGCATCGAGGCCGGCGGGTACCCGCTCAGCCACCTCGCGATCCGGGTCCCGACCTGGCACGACTACGTGCTCGCCCGCGACGCCATCGAGGCGTACGCGACATCGAACCTCGAGAACGTGTGGAACGGGCGGCCGATCTCGAAGATCGTGCTGGCCGAGCCGATCGAGGTGGGCGAGGGCCTCTCGATCCCGCTCATCGAACTCATCCCGCCCTTCCACCAGCGCGTGTACCGCATGGGCCTCGAGCACCTCGGTTTCGTCGTCGGCGCCGGCCACCGCGACTTCATCGAGGAGCACCGCGACGTACTCACGGGGCAGCAGTTCCAGAGTCCGGTCTGCATGCCCGTCTACCGGCTCTTCGACGATTACACGCACGTCAAGTTCTACGAGATCTCGCTCGGCGACGTCTGCCTGCTCGAGGGTGCGCGGTTCGAGGGCTTCCAGCATGCGGACTGGCACCCGGCCGACGCGAACGCCGGTCCGTACGAGATCGGCTGCTAGGAGCGCGTCATGAGCGGCGAGTTCGAGGGACGGACCGTGCTCGTCACGGGGGCCGCGGGCGGCCTCGGCGCGGAGATCGCGATGCGCTTCGCCCAGGCCGGAGCCCACGTGGTGCTGCATCACCGCTCGCCCCGGGACGACGTCGCGGCCCTCGCCGAACGCATCGCGGCGGAGGCCGGCGTCGCACCCGACACGGTGCGCTGCGACCTCACCGACGAGCGCGACCTCGAGCGGATGTTCGCGGAGTCGGCGGCGGGCCGCGCGACGATCCTGGTCAACAATGCCGGCGCCTACCCCGCGAAGCCGTTCCTCGACCTCACGGCGGACGACTGGATGTCGACCCACCGGCTCAACGTGGTGGCGCCGTTCCTCTGCATGCAGCACGCCGCGCGTGCGATGACAACGCACGGTGGCGGCTCGATCGTGAACATCACCTCGATCTCGGCCGACCGCGCGACGCCCGATCAGGCGCACTACGGCAGCAGCAAGGCGGCCCTCCGCTCGCTGACGCGAACCGCTGCCGTGGCGCTCGCGCCGCACGGCATCCGGGTCAACGCCGTGTCGCCGGGGCTCCTCTGGCGGAACGGCCTCGAGACGCAGTGGCCCGAGGGCGTCGCACGCTGGAACGACCGCGCGCCGACGGGTCGCCCGGTGCGGCCCCGGGAGGTCGCCGACGCGTGCGTGTTCCTCTCCTCGACCCGAGCGGCGGGGATCACGGGCCACGAGCTCGTGGTCGACGGCGGGATCACGGCGGTCACCGACTACTGAGGCCCGCGGCATCCGACCCGGCCGGCGCAGCCCGTCGCCCGGCGTGGGCGGTCCATGACAGGATCGCCATGTGGCCGACCGACTGATGCTCCTCGATACCGCCTCCTTGTACTTCCGCGCCTTCTACGGCGTGCCCGACTCGATCAGGCGGGCCGACGGCACCCCGGTGAACGCCGTGCGTGGGTTGCTCGACATCATCGCCCGGCTCGTCGCCGACTTCGAGCCGACGCACCTCGTGGCGTGCTGGGACGACGACTGGCGCCCGCACTGGCGGGTCGAGCTCATCCCGAGCTACAAGGCGCATCGCGTCGCCGAAGTCGTGCCCGCCGGCCCTGACGTCGAGGAGGTCCCCGACCCGCTCGAGGCGCAGGTGCCGATGATCCGCGAGCTGCTCGCGGCGCTCGACGTGACCGTCATCGGTGCGCCGCAGCACGAGGCCGACGACGTCATCGGCAGCCTCGCGACGCAGGCGAGCATGCCCGTCGATGTCGTGACGGGCGACCGCGACCTCTTCCAGCTCGTCGACGACGCACGCGACGTGCGGGTCATCTACACGGCACGCGGCATGAGCAGGCTCGAAGTGGTGACCGACGTGACGGTCGTGGGCAAGTACGGCGTGCTTCCCGCCCAGTACGCGGATTTCGCGGTGCTGCGCGGCGACACCTCCGACGGCCTCCCCGGTGTCTCCGGCATCGGCGAGAAGACGGCGGCGAGCCTCTTGCAGCAGTTCCTCGACCTCGACGCGCTCGTGGCAGCTGCCGCCGACCCGGCCGCGCCGCTGTCCGAGCGCATGCGCTCGAAGCTCACGGGCGCCGCCGACTACCTCGCGGTCGCGCCCACCGTCGTCGAGGTCGTGCGCGACCTCGAGCTCGGCGAGTTCGACGCGCGCATCCGGCCGCTCGACGCGGCCCACCTCGCCGAGGTCGAGCGCCTCGCGACCGAGTGGAACCTCGGGGGGTCGGCGCAGCGGGCGCTGCGCGCGCTCGGCAACGACGTCACCGCCGACTGATCGCGCCCCGCACCGGATGACCCTGCATTCACACAGGCTCGCTCGAAGGGTGTGCGCGTGCAGCGGTGACGAGGTGATGGATCACCCGGCCCCGGCGGCCCGCAGGCATGAAGAAGCCCCGAACCTGGCGAGAGGTTCGGGGCCGCCGTGCACCCCCAGGGACTTGAACCCTGAACCCACTGATTAAGAGTCAGTTGCTCTGCCGATTGAGCTAGAGGTGCATGGTTCGGGATGTCTCGGAGAGCCCCGAACCGAAGAACCACGTTATCAGGCGAGAGGCACCGAGCGCCAATCGAGCGGGGCCGGCGCGCCTCGCTAGGCTGGGTCGGGTGACCGTCGCCCCTGCCGAAGACCCGGATCCCGCTCACGACCTCATCGACGACCTCAGCCTCGCCCTCGAACTCGCCGATCGCGCCGACGCCGTCTCGCTCGCCCGCTTCCGCGCGGTCGACCTCGACGTGCAGACCAAGCCCGACCGCACCCCTGTGACCGAGGCCGATCTCGCCGTCGAGCGCGCCCTCCGCGAGCGGCTCGCCGAGGCGCGCCCCGGCGACGGCATCCTCGGCGAGGAGTTCGGCACCGAGGGCGACTCCGCGCGGCAGTGGATCATCGACCCCATCGACGGCACCGCGAACTTCCTCCGCGGCATCCCGGTCTGGGGCACCCTGATCGCGCTCGCGATCGACGGCGTGCCGGTTGTCGGCGTCGCCTCCTCCCCCGCAATGGGCCGGCGCTGGTGGGCGGCCCGCGGCATGGGCGCGTGGACGATCGAATCCGACGCCGAGGCCGGTGCGAGCGCCGAGGGTACCGAGACCCCCGACGAGACGGCAACGCACGCAGGGCGGGCGGATGCGGCATCCGCTCGCTTCCCGGGTGCCAGGCGCCTGCGCGTGTCGGCCGTCGAGCAGCTGGCGGATGCCTCGCTCAGCTTCCAGAGCCTCGCCCAATGGCGGCAAGCGGGCTACCTCGACCGCCTGCTCGCACTCGGCGACCGGGTGTGGCGCGACCGAGCTTACGGTGACCTGTGGTCGTACATGCTGCTCGCCGAGGGCCTCATCGACATCACGGGCGAGTTCGACGTGAAGCCCTATGACCTCGCCGCGCTGGTGCCGATCGTCGAGGAGGCCGGCGGCCGGTTCACGTCGATCACGGGCGATCCCGGCCCGTGGCACGACAGCTCGCTGGCGACGAACGGCCACCTGCACGACGCGGTGCTCGCCGTACTGGGCGACGCCGACACCGACACCGACGAGGAGGAGTGAGCCGCATGGAGCTCTGCATCTTCACCGAACCGCAGCAGGGCGCGAGCTACGACGACCAGCTCGGGCAGGCGGCCGCGACCGAACGGCTCGGCTTCGACGGCTGGTTCCGCTCCGACCACTTCCTGCGCATGGGCGGCGGCGACCCGCTGCCGGGACCGACGGATGCCTGGACCACCCTCGCGGGCCTCGCACGAGAGACCCGGCGCATCCGGTTGGGCACGCTCGTCTCGTCGGCGACCTTCCGCCACCCTTCGATCCTCGCGATCCAGGTCGCGCAGGTCGACGCCATGTCGGGCGGCCGCGTCGAACTCGGGCTCGGCACGGGGTGGTTCGACGCGGAGCACGCGGCCTACGGCATCCCCTTCCCCGAGAAGCGGTTCGGCATCCTCGAGGAGCAGCTCGAGATCGTCACGGGCCTGTGGTCGACGCCCGCCGGCGAGACCTTCGACTTCGCGGGCGAGCACTACACGCTCGAGGCCGCCCCGGCGCTGCCGAAGCCCGTGCAGGAGCGCGTGCCCGTGATCATCGGCGGCGCAGGGCCCCGCCGCACGCCCGCGGTCGCAGCGCGATTCGCGACCGAGTTCAACATCGGCTTCCGTTCCGAGGAGGTCATCGCCCGGGCCTTCGACGGCGTGCGGCGCGCCTGCGACGATCTCGGCCGCGACCCGGAGACGCTTCGTCGTTCGGTCGCGCTGCCGACCGTCGTCGCGCGCGATGACACCGACTACCTCCGACGCCTCGAGGCCATCGGCGCCGACGTCGACACGTTCGCCGAGGTGAACATCGCGGGAACTCCCGATGCCGCGGTCGACAAGCTCCTCCGGCTGCGCGAGCTCGGCGCAGAGCGCGTCTACCTGCAGCTGGTGGACCTGAGAGACCTCGAGCACCTCGAGCTCATCGCCGCGGAGGTGCTCCCGCACCTGCGCTAGGGGTCGCGCCGCGGCGAGTTCGGCGTAATCTTTCTCCCAGGGGAGCGGGGGGCTCCCAGGGGACGAGGGCTGGGCCCTCAGGGGGAAGAGTCGGCGATGCAACGCAGACGGACTCGGTTGCCGAACCAGCAACCCGCGCTGGGTCCGGAGGACGACCCGTACCTCGCGTACCTGATCTGGCGCGAGGAGCGGGACGCCGCCGAGCGCGCAGCGCAGGCGACGGGTGACGCGGAAGTGATCGCCGAGCCGACGCGCCGATCGTGGACGCGACGCCTGGCCGTCTGGCGCCGGGCCGACCCGGACCACCCCGACCACTGAACGAGACGCCGCGCCGCAGCACCGGCGCGCGCCCCGTCCATGGGGACTCCGTCCCATCGCGCGGAGTGGGTGGCCGCCGATAGGCTGGCGCCGCCGTGTCGGCACGAGCTGTTGCGTGCCTCGACGTCGACCGACTCCCCCGCCCTTCCACCCTCGCCCGAAAGGCACCAGCATGACCGCTCGCCGCCCCCTCGTCCGCACCCTCCTCGCCGCCGCGGCCCTCGCCGTGGCACTCCCTCTCACCGGATGCGCCGCCGTGCTCGACCTGCTGCCGATCGGGGCGCCCCAGCCCGAACGCGACGACACCACGCAGGAGATCGTGGAGGAGGGCCAGGCCGACGTGTTCGCGATCCGCGTCGGGGACTGCATGAACATGGTCGACGACGAGGTCGTGAGCGAGGTGCCCGTGGTCCCGTGCGGCGAACCCCACGACGAGGAGGTGTACTTCGACTTCACGCTCGACGACGGCGAGTATCCCGGCGACGACGCGGTGCTCGAGGCATCCGACACCGGATGCTTCGAGCAGTTCGAGCCGTTCGTGGGCCTCGCCTACGAGTCGTCGACGCTCGACTTCTACGCCTACCGTCCGACCGCCGAGAGCTGGGCGCAGGGCGACCGCGTCGTCTCGTGCGTCATCTGGGATCCGGCGGGCCCGGTCACGGGTTCGCTCGCGAAGGCCGCGTACTGACGCCGGCGCGGCGGCGCGGGGTCACGCCCCGAGCAGCAGGAGCACGTGGTACACGAGGTAGAACGGGCCACACGATGGCCTGCAGCAACCCCAGCACGACGCCCCAGAAGCTCCCGTCCGACGTCGAGATGAAGTAGATCGCGGCGCCGAGGTAGGCGAGCAGGAAGAAGAACCCCCCACGCCCCCCCGCGCCACCGACCACCTTGACTCGTTCGTAGCCCGCCACCGTGTGCCTCCTCGGTCTCGAACGCCGTCGCTCTGGCTACCGGCGGCGAACGGAGCGCGACGGGCCGTAGGTCCCATGGGCTTTCCGCGGCCGAGCGGGACGCTCCACCCCCGGTCAGGGGCTGTCGACTCCTCCTCATGCCTCGATACGGTCGGTTCAATGTCCGTCTCTTTCCGTGACCGATGAAGCAAACGGAGGAACCATGTTGAAGAAAGCACTCCTCGCGGCCGGCCTCGCCGCCGCGTTCGTGCTCGTACCCACGGCCGCCCAGGCGCTCGACTGCTACAACCCCAATAAGCCGCCAGCCGACTGCGGTGCCGTCTGCACCGACGGGCCGGTCGTGCAGGGCAACTGGGTCTGGCTGCCCAGTGTCTTCCCGGGCGCTCCCGAGGAGTGGGTGTTCGTACCCCCGGGAACCGTCGAGCTCACACCGGGCGCGAAGGGCAACTTCCAGAACGGCGAGGGCTACGCGCTCCTCGTGAACGCGATCTGCGACTCGCACGGGTCGGTGCTGGAGAAGCGGCAGAACCAGAACGGCATCCAGCTGCTCGAGGGATGCAGCGCCGAGCACTGACGCCGACGCCTCAGGCAGCACGAAGGCCGCCCCGATTCCGGGGCGGCCTTCGTGCTGGACCGCAACGTGCGACAACGACCATGGTGGAGATGGGGGGAATTGAACCCCCGTCCATCGCTGTGATTCCACGCCTTCTCCGGGCGCAGCCTGTGCAAGCGTTCTGCTCGGCCCCGACCTTTGCCACAGGCACCCAAGTCGACAGGCCCAGCCTGAAGAAAGTCCCGCGCGTCGCTCAGGCGACGACGCGCAGCAAGTTCCCTAGATGACGCCAGCGACCGGGGCGGGAACAGACCCGGGCTGACGGACTATCGGGCTCGCTTAGGCAGCGAGGGCGAAGTCAGACTGCTTCTTTTCGGCAGTTATTGTTTTGCAGGGAGCGTTCACGAGATAACCCTGCATCCTCGGCCCGCTTCTCGTGGGTTCGCAGACGATGTCGAAACCGATCATCCCCGTGTGTCGCCTACCGGTTCGAGACCGGTTCGGCGGGCCGTTGTCGCACGCTGTGGAGTTTCCAATCCACCTCTCCCGAAGGGGTGGCGGCCTTACAGGATACAACAGGGCGCAGGGTGCTGTCATTCCCCCGGCAGGGCACCGGCGAAGTGCCCGCGAACGGATGCCGCGTGCATCGTTCACCCGACCGTAACCCACGATCGACGTCCGGCCCGTAACGTCCCCGCATGGGAACTTCCGGCCTCGGCCCGCTCACGATCGTCGACCCGCGCGTCCTCGGCGTCCCCGGTCCTGTGGATCCTCGGAGGATTCGGCCGCCGCGCTCGATACGATCAGCCATGCGCACGGGGCCCCGCAACCGACTCGTCATCGTGAACCGCGCCGACCCGGTGATCTGCGGGCATTCGGTGGAGGGCCGCAACCTCGCCGAGGCGGCCATCGAGCACGGCTTCGACGAGGTTCGCATCGTGACCTGGCCCGTCGAGCGGCTGGAGGCCACCGGCCTGCCCCTGAAGCCGCTCGACGGCGTGCTCCCCTACCGCGAGGGCATCATCGTCGAGCGTCCCGAGCCCGTCGGCGACTACAAGGTTCCCGACGGCCGCTACCTGGCCGGCATCACGGGGCGGCTCGTCGAGCTCTTCACCGACGGCGTGCCGACCGTGTGCCTCTCGCTCTACCTCAGTCCGCACACGGTGGCGGTCGCCGACGCCGTGCGCGCCGCCTGGAGCACGGGACTGCCGGTGAACGTCACCACGATCGCCGAGGCGGTCGGATCGGATGTCACGAACGTCGTCCGCTCGTGCGTCGGCGAGGGGCGATTCGGCGCCGCGGCGCACGTGCTGTCGAGCTACCTCGCGCAGGACCACTGCGTGGCGGTCTCGGCATACACCCGTGACCTCATCATCGCCGCCGCGGACGAGGTCGACGCGTGCCACGGCACCCGGTTCGCCGACCAGTGCCGCGCGCGCATCGGCGTGTCCTACCCCGCGATCGACACGTCGCAGTACGTCGACCTCGACCCGTCGCACGTCGACGGCGTGCTCGCCGCCCGCGGACTCGAACGCGACGGCTACGTGCTGTTCCTGTCCAGGCTCGCCGCGGCGAAGGGCGTCGACGACCTCATCGCCGCCTTCGAGCGGACCCCGGCCGGCGAACGCCTGCGCCTCGTGATCGCCGGTCGCGGACCCGAGTCCGACGCACTGCGCCGGCTCGCCGCGGCATCCCCGCGCGCCGACCGCATCATGTTCCTCGACGACGTCGACGACGCCGAGAAGCCCGCCCTGATGGCCGGATGCGCCGCCTACGTGCTGCCCAGCAAGCCGCGTCCTGAATTCGTCGAGACGTTCGGCATCGCCCTCGCCGAGCAGCTGCTCTCCGGCGGCGGCCCGGTCATCACGACCGAGACCGGCGGTATCCGCGAGGCCGTGGGCGATCACGCCATGATCGTGCCGGTGGACGATCCCGATGCCATCGCCGCCGCCATCGACGAGGCGCTCGCGCTCGCACCGGGCGAACGCGCGGCCCGTGCCGAGCGCGCCCGCGCCCACGCGATGCAGTTCGAGCGCAACGCGGTCTTCGAGCGGCTCTTCGCCGACGCCGGGGCGCTCCCCGCCCCCACACGCTCCTGACGCCCGGGCCGCGCGGCCCGTAAGCTGAGGACGACCGCGTACGACGCGAGCCCGGGGCGCGGCGACGAGGAGGTCATCCGCACGCAGAGGAGACAACGCATGCCGACCACGATCGCCGTCACCGGCCGCGCCGAGGAGCGCATCGCTCCCGAACTCGGTGCCGTCAGCCTCTCGATCGGCGCGCAGGGCGCCGTTCGCGAGCACGTGCACGGTCGCACCACCGCCGCCCATGATCGCGTGCTGGCCCAGGTGCGCGAGCTCGAGGCATCCGGTGCCCTCGACACCTGGTCGGCGGGACAGCTCCGAGTGTGGTCGTACCGTCCCTGGAACAGCGAGGGCAAGCAGCTGCCGCTCGTGCACCAGGCGAGCGCCGAGGTCGAGGTGGTCTTCAGCGATCTGGCACGGCTCGGCGAATGGGTCGGCGAGGCGGCCGGGGCCGCCGAGATCACGATCGGCGGCATCGAGTGGCGGTTGACGGATGCCACGCGCCGACGTGTGCAGGAGGACGCGCAGCGGGCGGCCGTCGCCGACGCCCTCGCGAAGGCGCGCGTGTACGCATCGGCGCTCGGTCTCGGCGAGCCGACGCCGGTCGAACTCGCCGACCACGGCATGCTGAGTGCGCAGCCGATGCCCGGCGCGCCGAAGGCGATGATGATGCGCACGGCCGCCGAGTTCGGCGGAGGGCCGCAGGGCGCCGAGTTCGCGCCCGCACAGCTCGTGATCGAGGCATCCGTCGACGCGCGGTTCACGGCGGCGGGCGCCTGAGCACGCCTCAGTCGGCGATGAGCAGCTCTTCGAGGGCGGAGAGCTCGTGCAGCGCGAGGCCGGCAGCGAGCAGGTATTCGCGAGTCGAGCCGTGCGAGCGCTCGACCGTGTCGAGCATGCCCTCGATCGCCTCGGGCGGGCTGCCGCCCATGAGCACGCGGAGTTCGGGGGTGTCGGGGATGCCGTACCGGCCGATCATGGCGACCATCTGCTCGAGCCACTCGCCGGCGAGGTTCGCCTCGGTGCGCGCGTAGTCCTCGACGACGGCGTCGCGGTGCACGCCGACCGCGCTGAGCGCGAGGGCGACGACGACCCCGGTGCGGTCCTTGCCGGCGGTGCAGTGCACCACGACCGACTGCTCGCGGGCCGTGGCGATCTCACGGAGCGCGCCCACGACGACCGCGGTGTGCTGCGTGACGATGCGGTGGTAGAGCGCGTCGAGCGAGATGCCGCGTGCGCCCTGCGAGGCGCCAGATCCCTCGAAGACCGGGAGTCTCAGCACCTCGACGTCGAGCCCGTCGAGGTCGTCGGGCATGACCGCCGCCTCGTTCTCGTCGCGGAGGTCGATCACCCGGCCGACGCGGAGCCGGCGGAGGTGGGCGCGACCCTCGTCGCCCAGCCGGTGCAGTCCGTCGGAGCGGAACAGCACGCCCTCGCGCACCCGGCCGCCGAGCGCCGGCAGCCCGCCGACGTCGCGGAAGTTGTACGTGCCGGGGATCGGGATGCGCGTCGAGGTCTCCATCGCGATGAGCCTACTCGCGCACCTTCGGGAATCCTCCGAGCGTTCGCTCATGGCGGCGAAGGGCAAGATTCCCGCACAGCCGCTTTCCGTGATGGAAAGTACTTGCTAGAGTGTCGCGATGGACGACCACGACGACTCCCCGATCGACCGCGACGCCGCCGAGGCGCGGTTGCACGAAGCCCGGGCCGCCGGCCGCCGGGTCTCCGTCGAGGGCTCGGCCTCGGCGTCCGCATGGCTCACCGGCCTCGCCGCGGCATCCGCCGTCTACCTCGCCGCGCTCGGCTGGTTCGCGCGCACCGACGAGGCCGCGATCCTCGGCGTCTCGCTCGCCTTCGCGGCCGTGCTGGGCGTGCTCGCCGTCGTGCACCTGCGGCGCATCCGCGCATCGAGCCTCGGCTTCTCGCGCCGATTCGGCATCGCCATGGGTGCATGGGGCGCGTGCTTCGCCGCGTCGCTCGGCGCCGGGCTCCTGATCTTCCCGGGATCCGTGGCGTTCTTCGCGGTCGCCGCCGCGGTCACGGCGGTGCCGCCGCTCTGGGGCTCGGTGCGCGAACTGGTGGTCGTCCGTGGCTGATCGCCCGGATGCCATGCACCCGCGGCACCGGCTCGACCCGCTGCTGCAGCGCCCGGTGCCGTTCTCGATCGCCGCGCTGCTCGCCGCGGCCGACGAGGCGGAGTTCGCGTTCGTCCGCGATGCCGTGGAGCTGAGCGACTCGGCCCTCAGCAAGCAGGCCTCGGCCCTCGAGGCGGCCGGCTACGTCACGGTGCGCAAGGGCTATCTCGGCAAGGTGCCCCGAACGTGGCTGTCGATGACCCCGCGGGGCCGCGCCGCCTTCGCGGCACATCTCGAGGTGCTCCGCGAGATCGCCGGCTGAACCGTGGCGACCCGCGGCTACTCCCCCAGGTGCTTGCGCGTCGCGATCGCCCGGGCGGCCTCGCGCTTGTCCTGCCGCTCGCGCAGCGCCTGACGCTTGTCGTACTCGCGCTTGCCCTTCGCGACCGCGAGCTCGACCTTGGCCCGGCCGTCGCTGAAGTAGATCTGCAGGGGGACGAGCGTGTAGCCGCCCTCCTTCGTCTTGTGGCTGATCTTCACGATCTCCTGCTTGTGCAGCAGGAGCTTGCGCTTGCGCCTCGGCGCGTGGTTGTTCCACGTGCCCTCGGTGTACTCGGGGATGTGCACCGCGTCGAGCCACATCTCGCCGCCGTCGATGAACGCGTAGCCGTCGACGAGCGACGCACGGCCCTCGCGGAGCGACTTCACCTCGGTTCCGGTGAGCACGATGCCCGCCTCGTAGGTGTCCTCGATCGTGTAGTCGTGGCGCGCCTTGCGGTTGGTCGCGACGACCTTCTGACCGCGTTCCCTGGGCACGTGTCGCTCCTCGGTCTCGATGACGGATGCCGCCGGGACATCCGGAAGCAGCCGTTCAGTCTACCCTTCGACGGGCCGAGGGACCGCCGCCCTTCGACTGGCTCAGGGACCGACCGGATCAGACCTTGAGGTACCGCGTGATCGCGATGCCCGCCGAGACGGCCGCGAGCAGCACGCCCACCGCGATGAGCAGCGGCACCACGATGAACGCATCGGTGAGGTCGACGAAGGTGAACGACAGGTTCGCCGCGAGGTAGCCCTGCACGAAGAAGTGCACGATCGCGACCACCGCCCCTGCCGCGAGCACCGAGCCGATGAGGCCGGCGAACACGCCCTCGAGCACGAAGGGCGTCTGGATGAATCGGTTGGATGCCCCGACGAGTCGCATGATGCCGAGCTCGCGCCGTCGCGAGAACGCCGAGAGCCGGATCGTGGTCGCGATGAGCAGGGCCGCCGCGACGAGCATGATCGCCGCGACCGCGATGGCGGTGTAGCTCGCCGCGTTGAGCACGTCGAAGATCTGGTCGAGGTACCGCCGTTGGTCGACCACCTGTTCGACGCCCGCGAGCCCGGCGAGGCTCTCGGCGAGCACGGCCGCCTGCCCCGGGTCGACGAGGTTGACCCAGAACGTCTCGTTGAGCACCTCGGGCGTCACGTAGTCGGCCGCCGGCGTGCCCTCGAACTGCTCCTGGAAGTTCTCGTAGGCCTGTTGGTGGTCCTCGAAGTAGAACTCGTCGATGAACGGCGCGAGCGTGTCGGACGAGAGCTGCGACTCGACGGCGGCCTTCTGCTCCTCGGTCGCCTCGCCGTCGGTGCATCCCGGCGCCGTCGACACCGCCGTGCAGAGGTACACCGCGACCTGGGCCCGGTCGTACCAGTAGTTCTTCATCTGCGCGATCTGCAGCTGCAGCAGCGCGGCCGTGCCGACGAACGTCAGCGAGATGAACGTCACGAGCACGACCGAGACGACCATGGACGCGTTGCGGCGCAGGCCGTTCGCGGCCTCGGAGAGCACGAGCCCGAACCTCATCTCGTCGGCCCCACTTCCTGGTCGTCGTCACCCGCGCGCGGCCCACCGGGGGCGCGCAGTCCCAGCCGCTCGGCGAGCGTCAGGTGCTCGGATGCCGCGGCCCCCTGCCGCTCGGCGCCGGTCGCGCCGTCCGATCCGTCGGTCGGCGCCGCGCCCTCGAGCGAGACGACCCCCGTGGCGGCCGCGGTGATCGCCGCCGCGGCATCCGTCACCTCGTCGCGTTCCTCGGGCTCGACGTAGAGCGGCTGCTTCTCCTGCATGACCTTCTTGCCGACCTTCGGCGCCGCCCGCGTGATGGGCGCGGGCACATCCGCCGTGCTCGCCGCGCGCTCGGTGCCCGTGGTGTCGGGTGCCGCCTCGTCGCTCTTCGCGGACGTGGCGGCCTTCCCGGTCCGGCCGGCCTTCGCGGTCCGGTCGGCCTTCGCGGCCTTCTCGGCCTTCGCGGCGTCCGTCGTCTTCGTCGACCTGGCCGACTTCGACGTCGCCTTGCGGCCGGATGTCGCGGCTGCGACCCGCGCGGACTCCTCGCCCAGCGCCGCCGCGACCGCGTCGGCGTCGGCCACGGTCGCCGCATCCGCGGCCTGTGCCGCGGCGACGCGCCGCACGGCGTCGGCGTGCTCATCCTCGACGGCACCGTAGCCGGCGGCGCGCTCGTCGCGCACGATCTCGCCGGCCGACAGCTCGATGACGCGGCGCTGCATCTGGTCGACGATGCCCGCCTCGTGCGTCGCCATGACGACCGTCGTGCCGCCCGCGTTGATGCGCTCGAGGAGCGTCATGATGCCGGCGCTGGTGACCGGGTCGAGATTGCCCGTCGGCTCGTCGGCGAGCAGGATCTGCGGCTTGTTCACGATCGCGCGGGCGATGGCCACGCGCTGCTGCTCGCCGCCCGAGAGCTCGTGCGGCATCCGCTTGCCCTTGCCGTCGAGTCCGACGAGCTTCAGCGTCTCGGGCACGGCCGACTGGATGAAGCCGCGCGACTTGCCGATGACCCGGAGGGTGAACGCGACGTTCTCGAAGACGTTCTTGTTCGGCAGCAGCCGGAAGTCCTGGAACACGACCCCGAGGTCGCGCCGGAAGTAGGGCACCTTGCGGCTGGAGATCGTGCCGAGGTCCTGCCCGAGCACGTGGATCTTGCCGCTCGTGGGCTTCTCCTCCTTGAGGATCAGCCGCAGGAAGCTCGACTTGCCGGAGCCGGATGCGCCGACGAGGAAGACGAACTCGCCACGGAGGATCTCCACCCCGATGTCGTTCAGGGCGGGCCTCGACTGGCCGGCGTAGGTCTTGGTGACGGAGTCGAATCGGATCATGTCGGATCGAGCCTAAGCAGCACGGCCGGAATCGGCACCTGCGACTCGCTGAACTCACAACTTGGGAACTTCGGCACGCCGCGTACGCCCCGCCGTCCGCATCCGCGGGTAGGTTGGAAACTGAGACGAACTCGACTCGGTGGGAGACGTGATGACCGTTCCGACGATCGGCCTCGTCGCCGACCGCAAGTCGGCGAGTTCGGGCGCCTGGGTGGACATCCCCACCGACGGGATCCCGCACGCCTACGTCTCGGCGATCGAGGAGGCCGGCGGCGCGCCGCTGCTGTTCCCGAGCCTCGAGGTGCACCTGGGCGACCCGGGGCGGCTCCTCGATGCCGTCGACGGCCTGTTCCTCCCCGGTGGTCGCGACCTCGACGCGACCCTCTACGGAAGCGAGGCGCATCCGTCGAACGACGCATCGCTGCGGGTGCGCGACGAACTCGAGATCGAGCTCACGCGGCTCGCGCGCGAACGCGGCATGCCCGTGCTCGGCGCCTGTCGCGGGATGCAGGTGATCAACGTGGCGCTCGGCGGCACGCTCGAGCAGCACCTGGGCGACCGGCTCGACCTCACGCCGCACCGTGCCGAGTACGGCACCCACACGTCGCACCCAGTGTCGATCACGCCGGGCACGCTGCTCAGCAGTATCACGCACGAGCTCGAGTTCGACATCTCCTCGCATCACCACCAGGGCGTGGACCGACTGGGCGAGGGGCTCGTGGCCTCCGCCACCGCGCCCGATGGCGTGGTGGAAGCCATCGAGGCGACCGATGGGGCATTCTGCCTCGGCGTGCAATGGCACCCCGAGGAGCGGCTCGACCCCGAGGGCATCGCGCTCATCCGCGCGTTCGTCGCCGCGGCGCGCTCGCGGGCGCTGGCGAAGTTCGCCATGCGGTCCTGAGTGCGCCGCCGTTCCGGCATCCGCCTCGCCGCATCCACAGGCGTCGAGCGTCACGTGCCGCGCCGGTTACAGTGTCGTCGTGACTGACTACCAAGTTCTGGAAATGGGCGGACTCGACGAGTGGCGGCAGCACTTCGGTGGCTTCCGTCCCACCTCGACGCGCGACGGTCGACGCGTCGTCGATCACGACCTCACGATGCAGTACATCGGCATGACCGCGAACGCGTTCGAGCCGGGCGAGGAGGCGGGGTACTGGCACACGCACGACCGCATCGAGGAGTTGTACGTGTTCCTTGCGGGCCGCGGCCAGATGGGTCTCGACGACGAGGTCGTCGACGTCGGCCCCGGCACCGTCGTTCGAGTGGGCCAGGGCGTGTGGCGCACCTGGCGGGCGCTGCCCGACAGCCCCGAGCAGCTGCGTTGGCTGTGCATCCGGGCAGGCGGCCACGAGCTGCCGCACCTTCCCGACGACGCCTCGCGCGCCGAAGGGCGTCCGTCGCCCTGGTGAGCGACAGCGGGCGGATGCCGCGAGGCCGACGCTCATCGGCCCCGAGGCATCCGCTCCGGCGTCAGTCGTCCTGCTTGCGCTTGCGCCACTTGATGCCGGCGGCGATGAACCCGTCGAGGTCGCCGTCGAACACGGCCGACGGGTTGTTCACCTCGTAGTCGGTGCGCAGGTCCTTCACCATCTGGTACGGCGCGAGCACGTAGGAGCGCATCTGGTCGCCCCAGCTCGCGGTGATGTTGCCCGCGAGCTCCTTCTTCTGGGCGGCCTCCTGCTCCTTCTGCAGCAGCAGCAGTCGCGACTGCAGCACGCGCATGGCGGCGGCGCGGTTCTGGATCTGCGACTTCTCGTTCTGCATCGACACGACGATGCCGGTCGGCAGGTGGGTGATGCGCACCGCCGAGTCGGTCGTGTTGACCGACTGGCCGCCAGGGCCCGAGGAGCGGAAGACGTCGACGCGGATGTCGTTGTCGGGGATGTCGACCTCCTGCGCCTCCTCCATGAGCGGGATGACCTCCACGGCGGCGAAGCTCGTCTGGCGCTTGCCGGCCGCACCGAACGGGCTCATCCGCACGAGGCGGTGGGTGCCCGCCTCGACCGACAGCGTGCCGAACGCGTAGGGGGCGTCGATCTCGAACGTCGCCGACTTGATGCCGGCTTCCTCGGCGTAGCTCGTGTCCATCACGGTGGCGCCGTAGCCGTGCTGCTCGGCCCAGCGCAGGTACATGCGCATGAGCATCTCGGCGAAGTCCGCGGCATCCACCCCGCCCGCGCCGGCGCGGATGGTGATGACGGCCGGCCGGTCGTCCCACTCGCCGTCGAGCAGGGTCTGCACCTCGAGGTCGCCGATCGTCTGCTGCAGGGCGGCGAGCTCGGTGCGGGCCTCGGCGGCGGTCTCCTCGTCGTCGGCCTCCTGGGCCATCTCGACGAGCACCTCGAGGTCGTCGAGCCGCGAGTCGATGCTCTTCACCCGGGCGAGTTCGGACTGCCGGTGGCTGAGCGCGCTCGTCACCTTCTGGGCGCGTTCGGTGTCGTCCCAGAGGTCGGGCGCGCCGGCCTCCTCGGAGAGTCGCGCGATCTCGGCTTCGAGGGCGTCGACGTCGACGACGGCACGGATGTCGCGGAAGGTGGAGCGCAGCGCGGCGATCTCCTGCGTGAGGTCAAGATCCAACATGGCCTTCCCAGCCTAGTGGCCCGCGCTGGGCGCGACCTGCGCGGTCGCGCCCCGGTGTAGCGTCGAGGTGATGACCGATCCGACGCCCTCGTTCTCGTGGCGCTCGATCATCCTCCCGGCCTACCTGCCGACGTTCATCTTCTCGTTCGGCGAGGGCGCGCTCATCCCGGTCATCCCGGTCGTCGCGACCGAGCGCGGCGCCTCGCTCGCGATCGCCGGCCTCATCGCGTCGATGCTCATGGTCGGCGAACTCGTGGGCGACCTCCCGGCGGGCTGGCTCGTCGCCCGCATCGGCGAGCGCAACGCCATGATCGGCGCGGCGATGCTCGCGGTCACCGGAGCCCTCATCGCCGTCGTCTCTCCGACGGCGCTCGCGCTCGGCATCGGCGTGTTCCTGCTCGGACTCGCGACCTCCGTCTTCGGGCTCGCGCGCCACGCGTTCCTCACCAGCTACGTGCCGGCGCGGGTCCGGGCGCGCGCCCTGTCGACGCTCGGCGGCGTGTTCCGGGGCGGGTGGGCCGTCGGCCCGTTCGCCGCGGCCGCGATCATCGCGTGGTCGGGTTCGCCGGAGCTCGTGGTCTGGGTGCTCGTCGCCGCGTGCTTCGCCGTGGTCGTGGTGCTCCTGCTCCTGCCCGACCCCGAGCGCACGTTCGGGGCGGCGCGCGTGGTGCGTTCCACCTCCGCCGGCCCGCTCACCGAGGGCGAGGCCGAGGCGGATGCCGCGTCGCATGGCGTGTTCCGGGCGATCGTGGCGCATCGGGCGGTGCTCGCGCGGGTCGGCACCGGCATCGGATTCCTCGGCGCGGTGCGGGCGAGCCGCACGGTGATCCTGCCGCTCTGGGCGGTGTCGATCGGCATGCCGGCCGACGCGGCATCCCTCGTCATCGGCATCGCGGCCGCCATCGACTTCGGGCTGTTCTACGTGAGCGGCCAGGTGATGGATCGGTTCGGCCGACTCTGGGGCGCGATCCCCGGTCTCGTGGGGCTCGCCGCCGGGCACCTCGTGCTGGCGTTCACGCACGACCTGACCGAGCGCGACCTGTGGTTCGCGATCGTCGCCGTGTTCTTCGGCATCGCCAACGGGCTCACGAGCGGCGTGTTGCTGACCCTCGGCGCCGACCTCGCACCGAAGGGCAACCCCGCGCCGTTCCTCAGCGCGTTCCGCACCATCGGCCACGCGGGCCACGCGGTGGCGCCGCTGCTCATCTCGGCGATCACCTCGATCGCGTCGATCATGGCGGCGAGCGCGACGATCGGCGTGCTGGGCTTGGCCGGCGCGGCGATCCTCTGGCGGTACGTGCCGCGATACCTGCCCCGCCGGCCGCGCGGCTCGCACGACTGAGCCGCGGCGGTTCCGTCGACTGGCGCGGTTCAGTCGAGCGCGGCGAGCGCGGCCTCGGCCGCCTCGACGTCGTCGCGCGCCCGGTCGACGGCGACCGCGGCCTTGGCGCACACCCGCTCGGCCTCGCGCTCGTCGCGTTCGGCCTCGGCGATCTCGGAGCGGAGCTCCTTCAACCGCGCCTCGAGATCGTGGCGCTCGTCGCGCAGCTCGTCGGCGTTCCACTCGGCGGCCTGCAGCTGGTCCTCCGCCTCGGCGAGCGCGCGCTGTGCCGCCTCGGCGCGCTCCGTGGCGTCGCGCAGGTCGGCCTCGGCCTGCTCACGCGCCGCGCGATCCCGCTCGGCCTTCGCGTCGCGCTCGGCCTGTTCGCGCTCGGCACGGCGCTCGTCGTCGGTTGCCGTCCCCCCTCCGCCTCGCTTCGTCGGTCGCTCGGGGCGCGCGGCGCGAGCAGATCGTCGTGTGGTCTGCGGAGCAGCGGATGCCTCGCCGGCGACGGCTCCGTCGAGCTCCACGGGCTCGAATCCCACGGCCTGCAGGCTCCGCACGAGTCGGCCCGTGGCGAGCGCCGAGGCCGCCGCCTCGTCGACGGTGGCAGCGATGAGCGTCTGCTCGACCTCGTCGAGCACGGCGCGCGAGGGCGACCGGTCCGCGGCATCCGCGAGCTCGATCGCCTGTCGCAGGAGCGCCGACAGGAGCCTGCGCCGCTCGGCGCCGATACTCGTGAGGGCCTTGCCGTCGCCCGACGCCTGCGCGTCGCGCAGCTCCTCGCCGAGGTCGTGCAGCTCGTCGAGCTCGTCGGGGTGCCTCCGCACGAGCTGGTTCACGATCCACGCGGCGGGCGAGGGCTTCCTCAGCGCGCCGATGAGGTCGCCGAGCTCCCGGTCCCCCGCGGCCTTGGCGTCCTTCGCGCGTGTGTTGCGCGCCGCCGTGAACTCCTCGGGCACGAGGGCGTAGAGCTCGTCGGCTGCGGCGGTGAGCACGTCGGTCGCCATGCGCTCCATCATGGCGGGCGGGCGGGTCGGTCTCCAGTGACGCCGCGCCGCGGCATCCGATCACCCGTTCTGGGGGCATGCGCACTCCGTGAGTGGCGACCTAGGCCCATGTCGGCACCGCACGGCGACTTCCTACCGTCGAAGGATGCACCCACGAAACCCATCCCGACGCCGCGACCGTCGTGCGCTCCGCGCCGCGCTCGCCGGCCTCGCCGCCGCGGCCATCGCGGCCGGTGCCGCGCTCCTTCCATCCGCCGCCTACGCCGCGGAGTCGCGCACGCTCGAGGCCTGGATGCTGCCGAAGGGCGAGATCGCACTCGCCGATGGGGAGGTCACCGCCCACGCGAACACCGACCTCTCCCAGGTCTTCCCGACCGCCACCCCCGACGCGATGGGCGGGTTCCACGCGAGCGGCAGCGCGGCGACGATCGGCGCCGACTTCGCGTATCGCATCGTCGAGCGCGGCGTGCCGACCGCGTACTGGATCAAGGGTTCGGTGGAGTGGGGCGGCGGCGCGAGCGGCGTCTGCGACATCTATCGCTCGGAGGGCGGATCCCTCGTGCAGGTCGACGCTGAGAACGACTCGCCCTACGCGTGCGACCACGAGACCGAGTCACGCGACAACCGCGCCATCGTCAAGTTCACGGTCACCTCGCTCGTGTGGGCCACGGTGCGCGGCACGGTCACCCCGACCGGCGCCGTCTCGCTCGACAAGGCCTGGTACGAATCGCTGAACCAGAAGGCCGAGCTCAACGGCACCACCATCACCGACGACACCACCGACGCCCTCGCGTCGGGCCAGACCTCGAGCTGGGTGGTGCAGCGCCGCAACGCCGAGGGCGGCGACGGCGCACGGATGGACTTCGGGTACCGCATCGTCGAGAACGGCAGGACGACGCCGTTCTACGTCGTCGGCTTCGCCGAGAACAGGCGATCCAGCGAGTTCGAGCACACGTCGGAGTGCCACATCTATCTCGGCGACCCGCTCACGGGCGGTGTGAAGCAGGGCTACTCGCCCTACGAGTGCACGATGCACGGCTCGGATGTCGACGGCCGAGGCGACTGGAAGGTCGACTTCACGGTCAGCGTGATCCCGTACACGCCGGTCACGCAGAAGCACCTGGCGCAGCAGATCATCGAGCAGTCGTGCGTGAGTGCGTCGTCGCAATGCTCCTACGTACCCTTCGGCATCGTCGACGTGCTCAAGGATCCGGTCGTGGTGGGAACCCCGATCACGAACAACGGCTACGTCGATCAGTCGTCCAGTCACGACGTGTCCCACACGCGAGAGATCACCAACATCTGGGAGCTCAAGTGGGAGATGTCGTACACGTGGGCGAAGGCCTTCAAGCTGTCCATGGAGTTCGGCTATGAACGCAAGCAGATGGAAGCCGACGAGTGGTCCGACAAGATCGAGATGAACGTCGAGGGTCGCTCCGTCGGCTGGTACGAGCTCTCCCCGGCCTATCAGCGCGTCACGGGCGACTACATGGTGCGCCACAACGGCGTGAACTACCGGATCCTCGACTCGACCTTCGACATTCCGAAGCTGTTCGAGCAGCAGTCCACGATTCCGGGTGCGCTCGAGTTCAAGTGCAAGTGGCTCGATGAGGAGGAGAAGCGGCCGGGCTGCGAGCCCGCCGGTGGTGTTGGCGGCGAGGACCCCGACACCGAGGAACCCGCCCCGACGGCGCCGCCGACCGCGACGCCGACGACTCCGGCCGATACCGCGACGGCGACCACGTCGACGGATGCCTCGAAGCTGGCCAAGACCGGCGCCGACCTCACGGTGCCGCTCGTGATCGGCCTCGGCACGCTCCTCGCGGGCGTGACCGCAGTACTGGCGGTGCGACTGCGCCGCCGTGCAACCGGCGACGACTGACGCCGGCGAGAAATGGGGGGCGGTCCCGGTGGCTTCGGCCATCGGGACCGCTCGTGCGTGCGGCGGGCGGCACGGGGCATCCGCTCCCCCGCAGCATCCCCCGCTGCATCCGCTACCGCAGCACCTCGCCGGTCTCCGGGTCGATCACGACGCTCGCGTCCTCGTAGGTTGAATCGAGCATCACCATCACCTCGACCGGCCGTGCGCCCGCCTGGTCGGCGATGAGGGCGCGGTCGACGACCACGATCACCGAGTCGGGGTCGTCGATGCCCGCATGCGCTGCGGCCGTGGCGATGTGCTCGGGGATGCGCGAGAAATCGACCTCGTCGGCGTCGAAGAGGGCCGCTGCCGGGTCGTCGGGCTGGATGAGCTCGGGGCCCTGCCGCTCGGTGCGGTCGTACCGGAACTGGTAGGTGTCGATCGTGAGCGCGCCCGGCGCCGACGGCGCCGCCGCGATCGCGTAGCCGTCGTAGAAGCCGATGCGCACGAACTGCGTGCCGCCGGTCTCGGCAGCGAGCGCGTCGACGATCTCCTGGTGGCGGTTGCCGAGCACGACGCCCGCGGCATCCGGATTCCCCGATGCCCACGCCTGCGCGGTGCGCGCGATCGAGTCGTAGGCGGGCACGAGCACGAGGGCGGCCGCCGCGACGAACGCCCCGGCGAACAGCAGTCGGCGCCACGGGCGTGCGGGCCGCTTCACCCTCGGCGCGCCCGAGAGGGTCTGCGGCTCCGAGGCCCAGGCCGTCGCCTGCGACGCGAGCGGCACCGTGCGTTCGTCGCCGGTGCGCAGCCGCTCGGCGTCGCGCAGCCCTGCCCAGTCCTCGGGCGGCGACAGCTCGAGCAGCACGTTGGCCTTCTCGGCGTCGGGGCGGCGCACGACGATGACCGAGCCGGGCTGGAGTTGCGGGAGTTCGACGATGTCGACGATCTGGCGATGCGCCGTCGTGTACGGCGGGCGGTGGCGCGGCGCGACGGTGAGCTGGATCTCGCACTGGGGCTGGTCGTTGACGGTGAACCCGGTGCGCCGGATGCTCTCCACGCGCGCCAGCGCGAGCTCACCGGTCTGCCGTTCGGGGTCGGATGCCGCGGCGCGCATGCCACGCGCGAAGGTGCCCACCGCGGCGAACACGCCGACGATCGACGCGATCGCGAACGCGATGCTCCACGTGATCGTGTAGAGCGGGTCGCCGGTGGCGATCGCGCCGACGAGACCGCCCGCGGCGATGCCGAACCCGATGGCGGAGATGAGGGCGAGCATGCTGGTTCCTTCCGGGGCGGGGTGGTACCAGAAGGATGCCGCCCCGACGCCACCGGCCGGATGGGTACTCCTTGCTCAATCCGGCAGAGGCGGTGCTCAGGTCGGGGTGCGACCTTCGCGGCCCCCGCGCGGAGGCCGCGGAGAGCCCGCGCGGAGCCCGCGCGGCTCAGCGCCCGACGTAGACGATGGCGAGGATGATCGCCTGCGACACGAAGACGAACCCGCCGATGATGAGGGCGGCGAGCGACACCCAGGCCGGGCCCGTGCTCGGGTCGCGCTTCAGTTGCCGCCGACCGAGGACGCCGAGCACGATCGCCCCGCCCGAGACGGCGAGCGCGCCGGTGGCCGGGAGGAACAGCGAACCCACCGCGAGGATGAGCCCGATGATGGCGGCGAGCGAGGTGCTGCGCCATCCGGAAGTCGTGCGGCCGTCGGTCATGCTCCCAGTCAACCGCATCGTGGCCGCGCCACGCGCCGCCGCCGCCGCGGCAGACGCCGCCACCGCGTTCGGCTGAGGTCGTCAGCGTGTCGCCCCGCACGGCTGCACCGGAAGCGCTCGCCGGTCGAGTAGCCTCGGCATGAGGGCCGTGGCCCCGAGGCGAAGAGAGCGGAGTCACTGCGGATGGAACGACCTGACCCCGAGCGGCCCGCTTCGAGCGAGACCGACGCGCTGGTGAACCGGATCGTCGCGGATGAGCTCGAGACCCTCAGGCAGGCGTTCGGCGACGGCGCCGAGTTCGCGGTCGCCGGAGCCGACACGGGCCGCGACCGGGAGCGGGTGCTGCATCGCCTCGAGTGCTCGGTGCTGGAGCCCCACCTCGATCGCCACTCCCGATGGGACGACCGTCATCGCGCCCGGCTCGGCGGCGACCCCGGCTACCGTCTCCCCCTGCCGCTGCTCCTCACCCGGGAGTCCGCGCAGCACCTCGACGGGGTGCGCAGCTGCAAGGTCTGCTGGCCGAACGTGCACGGCACCGACCCCAGGCCGCTGCGGCAGTTGCAGGCGAAGGGGCTGAAGCCGCACCACGTGGGGCACATGCTCTCGGCGGAGGACGGCAGTTCGCTCGGCACCATCATCCGTTCGGCGCTGCAGACCGAACCGACGTTCGACGGACGCCCGCGTGACGAG
This sequence comes from Agromyces sp. H66, assembly GCF_004959775.1. Lineage (GTDB taxonomy): Bacteria > Actinomycetota > Actinomycetes > Actinomycetales > Microbacteriaceae > Agromyces. The sequence continues at coordinate 275,917 of NZ_SJZG01000004.1, read as the reverse complement.
GTCGAGGTCGTCACGTCGTCGCGAACCCTGTACTACACCCCCACCGAGCCCGTCTACATCTGGGACCTGCCGACCGACGACGTGGCCATCGAACGGAAGATACGGTTGTTCCAGCTCCTCGGTTCGGGGCTGTCGCAGGTCAACTGATCGTCGAGGGCGGTGCGGCCACTCACCGCGCTCGCAGGCCGCACCAGCGTCAGTGGAACACCGACCGCGCCGTCACGGTCACCTCGATGGGCACCGCGACCGGCACGAGCGCGGTGTCGATGGGCGCCCGCCACACGGAGCGGAGGGTGACGGTGGCACTGCGTCCGTCGTCGGATGCCGCGCGCACGAGTTCGACGTCGTCGAGGCCCGATGCCGCGTCGCCGAGATACTCGGCGGCGGCGGCCCGCACGTCGCCGTCGTCGAGCTCGATGGTGAGCCGGTCGCCGTCGATGCGCACGGCGTCGAGCCGCCATGCCTCCGCCCCGGCCAGTGCGGCGCCGTCGGCGAGCGTGAGCAGCCGCTTGCGTTCGAGGTACAGGGTCGTCGCCGAGGCGACCACCAGCACGATCGCGAGACCGAGCGCGCAGTAGAAGATCGTCAGCAGCAGCGTCGACCCGTCATCGGCTCGGCCGGCCGGCCGGCGTAGCGCGGCGATCATGGCCGCTCCCCCGCGAACCGCGACACGGTCTGCGTGGCGGTCGCCTCGACCGGCACGCTGCCGATCGTCGAGAGTGAGAGCACGTCGGGCACGAGCGGCAGCTCCACGCGAGCGACCACCGAGACGGTCACCCTGGCTCCGGGCTCGTGGCAGTCGGCGCGGTCGCAGTCGACGGTGACGGATGCCTCGGCCGCGTCGATCCCGTAGTCGGCGAGCGTGACGCGCACCGCACGATCGACCGCGGCATCCGATGCATCCCGATCGGCCGCGAGCACGGCGACGCGCGCCGCCTGCCGCGCAGCGCCCTCGACGCCGAGCGCGCCCGCCTGCACCGCGGCGACGGCGAGCACCAGGTAGACGAGCGGGACGAGCAGGAGCACGCCGACCGTGAGGAACTCGAGCGACGCCGAGCCGTCGTCAGCCGACAGTCTCGATCGCCGCATGGCCCGAGACCTCCAATGCGCGCTCGGGGCCGAGGAGCCCGACGACGGGGAGGGTCGCTCGCACCGTCACCTCGACCGCGGGGATGCCGCCGATCGACGTCGCCGTTGCGGTGACGCCGTCGGCGTATTCCGCTGAGATGGCGGCGGCGATGAGGTCCTGCGTCCGAGCGACGCCGTCTGCTGCGGACGAGCCGGCGAGGGCCGCGTACCTCGCGCCCTCGGCCGCCGCGTCGAGGAGCGTGTTGCGCACGTGGAGCGCCAGCGCGAGCTGCACCACCGCGAGCGCGAGCACGGTCAGGAGGACGCCGACCAGCGTGAACTCGGCGACGGCGGACCCCCGCTCGTCACGGGCGAGGGCGCGCAGAACCCGAGTGCTCAGAACCCGAGTACCCGGCTGATCGCCTGATCGAAGACGCCGCTCAGCGCGGGGCCGGCGAGCCCCCAGATCACGATCACGAGCCCGGCCGTCATGAGCGTGATGAGCACCCATCCGGGCACGTCGCCGCGTTCCTCGCGCAGGCGTGCGATCAGCTGCTCTCGCATGGTGATTCCTTTCGTCGCTGCACCCACCGGTGCGTCGCTGATACGGGATGCGGGCCATCAGAAGCCCGCCTGGAGCACGAGGTAGCCCGGGAACAGCGCGAAGGCCACCGTCACGGGCAGGATCAGGAAGATGAGGGGCACGAGCATCGCGATCTCCTTGCGGCCGGCGAGCTCGATGATGGTGCGTTTCGCCTCCTCGCGTGCATCGCCTGCCTGGGCGCGCAGCACCGTCGCGAGCGGAGCGCCACGATCCAGGGCGCCCAGCACCTGGTCGAGGGCGCGGGCGAGCGCCGGGTGCTCGAGTTCGTCGCGGAGGTCGGCGAGGGCGGCGCCGAGCGACGCTCCGGCGCCGACCGAGGTGACGACCCGTGCGAACTCGCCGGGCAACTCGCCGGAACCGGCCGACGCGATTCGCCGGATGGCGTCGAGCATGCCCTCACCGGCCGTGAGGCTCAGCGTCAGGAACTCCAGCACGGTGGGCAGCTCCGATGAGATGCGAGCGAGCCGGCGGCGTGCACGACGTTGCAGCATCCAGTCGCGCACGACCGCGCCGAGCGCCGCGAACACGAACGGGAAGGCGACCCGCAGGATCGCGGGCATCGCGCTGAAGGTCGGTGCGGCGATCACGAGCGCCGAAGCGACCGCGAACGCCGCGGCCGCCCACGCGAGTTGCTCGCCGCGGAATCGCTCGACCGACGCCGACGAACCGGCCTGGCGCAGGCGCTTGGCGATCGTGTCACCGCCGCCCAGCCACGCCGAGACGAACGATCGGAGCCGACGAGCCGCGGGCAGCACCACGAGACCGAGCACTGGAGTGGGGTCGGCGACTCGTCGGGCGAGGATCGCGCGCGCCTCGGGCGAGAGATCGGCGACGTACGGCGCGACGCGCTCCATGAGCCGGGGGCGTCCGATGCGCGGCACGGCGGAGGTGACGAGCCAGAGCCCGAGCCCGAGGGTCGCGCCGAGGAGGATCCCGAGCGGCGCCACCGCGCTCAACGGAACCATCGGCGCTCCTCGGGGAGGCGGCCGAGCGCGGTCATCGCACGGTAGGCGACGAGCGTGACCGCGACGCCCACCACGATGAGTGTGCTGCCCGCCGCCGAGTCGTACGCCTCGAGCGTCTCGGGGCGCGAGGCGAGCACGAGCAGCAGGAGCCAGGGGGCGGCGACGCCGAGCCGAGCCGCGTTCCGGATCCACGACTGGCGGGCGACGACCTCGGCCCGGAGGGCGGCATCCTCTCGCAGGTATCCGGCGAGCCCCCGCAGCACCGCGGTGACGTCGCTGCCGCCGACCTCCCGCGCCATGCGCAGCGTCTCGAGGATGCGATCGGCCGTCGGGTCGGCGAGGGCGGCCTTCAACCGATCGATGCAGACCGAGAAGTTGCCGTTCCGGCGGTAGTCGGCGTCGAACTCGGCGAATGCGGCCCGGGTCGGCGCCGGACCGAGCTCGCCGAGGGCGGCCACGCTGTCGGGCAGCGACATGCCCGCCCGCACCGACGCGACCAGGTGATCGACGACGTCGGGCCAGACGGTGCGGTTCGCGATGCGGCGCCGTTGGGCGCGAGCGTTGACGAGCGCCGGGACGAGTGCCGCGCCGAGCACCGTCGCGACGAGCGTGAGCACGGGAATCTGGAACACGGCCTGTGCGAGCGCACCGCCGAGCGTGGCGATCGCGCCGCAGACGATGACGACGACCGGCAACGGCACGGCGCCGAGTCCGGCGAGGGCGAGGGCATCGCGGATCGCGTCCCCCGCCCCGCCCTGCCGCGGCGGCCGCTCACCTCGCGCCGGCCACAGCAGCGGCGAGAGCACGAGGAGCACGCCGAGGCCGAAGACGGCGCCGAGCACGAGGCTCATGCGACGGCCCGCGCAAGCACGATCTCGGGGTCGAGCCCGGCGGCCGCGTACTTCTCGAGCCGTGCGGGTCGTGCGCCGGTCGGCTCGAGCGCTCCCGCCCGGCGGTGGAAGATCGCCTCGGCGTCGATCGCGGCATCCGTCGTCGTTCCCATGACCGCGGCGATCTCCATCACGCGGCGGGCGCCGTCGCGGTCGATGCCGAGGTGCACGACGACGTCGATGCAGCTCGCGACGGTCGGCACGACGAACGACGCATCGATGTTGCGGCCGGCGAGGAGCGGCAGCGTGCAGAGCTTCACGAGCGCGTCGCTCGCGGTGTTCGCGTGGATCGTGCACATGCCGGGCAGGCCGGAGTTCAACGCGATGAGCAGGTCGAGGCTCTCCGCCTCGCGCACCTCCCCCACGACGAGCCGGTCGGGACGCATGCGCAGCGCCTCCTTGATGAGACGGCGGAGCGTGATCTCGCCCGTGCCCTCCAGGCTCGGCTGGCGGCACTGCATCGAGACGACGTCGCGCACGTCGAGGTCGAGTTCGAAGGTCTCCTCGACCGTCACCACACGGTCGTCGAGGCGAGCCGACGACATCAGGGCGTTGAGCATGGTCGTCTTGCCGGTGTGCGTCGCACCCGAGACGAGGATGTTGGCGCCCGCGAGCACGCTCATGCGCAGGAACTCCGCCGCCTGCCGGGTGAGCGAGCCCAACTCGACGAGCTGGCCGAGGGTGCGGATGCTGCGATGGAACTTGCGGATGTTCACCGCCCAGTGCGCCCGCGTGACATCGGGAATGGCGACGTGCAACCGCGACCCGTCGGGCAGCGACGCGTCGACGAAGGGCGACGACAGGTCGACCCGGCGACCCGAGTGCTGGAGCATCCGTTCGACGAGTTCCCGCACCTCCCGATCGGAGAGCACGACCGTGGTGAGCTCGGCGACGCCGTTGCGCGCGATGAAGACCCGTGTCGGGGTATTGATCCAGATCTCCTCGACGGTCGGGTCGTCGAAGAACGGTTGCAACGGCCCGTACCCGGTGATGGATGCCACGACCTCGCGTGCGGTGCCCGACTCATCACCGAGCTGGGCGTGCGCGCCGGCGAGCGCGCGCTCGCTGTAGCGCCGCACCTCCTCGTCGGCGTAACGCGCGGCGAGCCCGCTGTCGCCGATGAGATCGACCCCGTCGCGGAGCACCCGCGTGCGCACCCGCTCGGCGATCGTGCGCACGGGGTCCGTCATGCGCACCATATTGGCGGCGAGTGGATGCCCCGGCGGCGACTTATCCACAACCCGGTGCCGCTACGGCGTCCGAGCCGCGAAACGGCCGGGCTGACGGCCGATCAGTCGCGGAACACGTGCCAGCAGATGTCGTCGCGCGCCCGCTGGTCCTCGAGCACGAACGCGCGCAGCGACTCCGGCAGCTGCGCGCGCTGCCAGTCGCGTTCCCGTCGGCGCGCTGCGTCCGCGTCATCCGGATCGGCGGCCGCTTCGGCGGCACGGATCGCGTAGGCGGCCGCGCCGAGGTCGTGCGCGGCGACGTGGGCAACGGCGACCGCCTGGCCGGCCGAGAGCGCGGCGAACCTCGCGGCATCCCCTCTCCCTCGCGCCGCCGCATTGGCGACGAACGCGGTGCGGTGGGCGACCTTCATCGGCACCTCGCCGCGGATCCACGCCCGCGCGACCTCGAGCGCCTGCCGGGGCCGCGGATCGTGCGGGTCCTCGCGCTCGAACAGCGGCAGCACGTGCTCGGCGCACTGCGCCGACCATTCGGCGATCAGCCGGTGGTCCTCGTCGGTCAGCGTGCCGCCCCGGCGGATCGTGATGAGTCGAGGATCGCGCACGTCCGGCAGAATCGGCATCCGTCCATTCAACCCGAGATCGGACCGGGCACGCGGCGGCGCCGCCGCCGATCAGAGGTCGGCGACGGCCTGGGCGCTCGCGGGCGGTACGCCGACCTCGGAGACGGGGATGTCGGCCGCGGGCTCCGCGGTGAGGTGCGCGGACTCGATGCGGTCGAGCCGGAACCACCGGATGCCCTCGCTGCGGTGGCAGTACGCGACGAACCACCACGCCCCGCGCGTGTTCGCGAGCAGGATCGGGTCGGCCGGCCTGGTGCTGAGTTCGCCGTTGCGGTCGCGATATCGCAGCGAGAGCACGCGTCGTTCGTGGAGCGCCTGCTCCACGGCGTGACGGACGCGGGAGGTGGACGGGGTGTCGACGTGGTCGATCCACAGTCGGGCGCCGAGGTCGGTCGCGCGCGCTCGTGCCGGGGCGTCCATCACGTCGAGGATCTTGACGAGCGCCGCGCGGGCGTGGCCGTCGAACGGTTGCCCCCGGTGGGCGGCCACGGCGGCGGCGAGGCCGGAGACCTCGGCGTCGGTGAAGTTCACGGGCGGCAGCGTGGCCGCGGGGTCGACCACGTAGCCACCGCCCGGTCCGGGGCGCGCCCAGACCGGGAACCCGCCGTGCTGCAGGGTCGAGATGTCCCGCTTGATCGTCCGCACGCTGACCTCGAAGGTCTCGGCGAGACGTTCCGCGGTGCGCCCGGCCGACCCGGCGCGCCGCAGCTCCTCACGGAGGGCGTACAGGCGGTCGGTGCGGTTCATGCACAAATGGTGACATACCGGTGACACGTCGCGCTACGACGATGGAGGCATGAGCACCTCACACGAGCCCCTTCTGCTGATCAGCGGCGCAGGCCTTCCCGAATGGATCTGGCACGACACGCGCCGCGCGCTGAGCGACGAGCACGACACACGGGTGGCAGCACGACCCGCGTCGGCGACGACCGCCCGACTGCGGGACTATGCCGAGGCAGCGCTCCGGTCGGCGCCGGCCGGACGGTTCGCGATCGTCGCGCACTCGTCGGGTGGCGTGATCGGCGCCGAGGTGGCACGACTGGCGCCCGACCGGGTCAGCGCGTTCCTCGCCGTCACCGCCGTCATCCCGAAGCCGGGCGGATCCTTCATCTCCGCGATGCCGCTGCCCAACCGATGGCTGCTCGGCGTCGCCATGCGGCTCGCCGGAACCCGGCCGCCCGACGCCGCGATCCGCCGCGGCATCGCCGACGGCCTCGACGAACCGACCACCGCACGCATCATCGCGGACTTCGCCCCTGAGTCGCCGGGCCTCTACCGGGACGCGACCGCACGGGCCGCCGCACGCACCGCCCTCGACGGGCCGCGAGGGTACGTCGTCACCTCGCGCGACCGCGAGCTGCCGCCTCAGCTCCAGCGGACGTTCGCCCGGCGCCTCGACGCCGCATGGACGGACGAACTCGGCACGGGCCATCTGCCCATGCTCGAGGACGCGACGGCGCTGGCGCGCTCGATCACGAGGTTCCTCGCCTCGATCGACACCCTCACAACCCGAGCGTAGATTGGAACCATGGCAGAGAAGGCATCGGGGAAGCCGCAACTGCTGTCAGGCGGCAACCCGCAAATTCCGAAAGGCGACGGCGACGCGCCGGTGCAGGCCTACCTCGACGCGATGCCGGGGTGGAAACGCGACGTGGGCCGCGCACTGGACGACCTCATCGTGCGAACCGTTCCCGACGTGCGCAAGGCGGTCCGCTGGAACTCGCCCTACTACGGCATCGAGGGCAATGGATGGTTCCTCAGCTTCCACTGCTTCGACCGGTACGTGAAGGTGACCTGGCTGAACGGCGAATCCCTCGATCCGCCCCCGCCGGGCGAATCGAAGCATGAGCGCGTGCGCTACCTCGACATCCACGAAGACGACGAGCTCGACGAGCAACGCTTCGTGGACTGGGTCCGCCAGGCGGCCGAGGCGCCCGGCGACGAGCTCTTCTGAGTGCGCGCGGCCGCGACATCCGACCGCACCGCGCCTCACGGCGCGCCGCTGATGTCCCGCAGGTAGTCGTCGGAGAAGTCGGTCTCGATCTCGACCCAGAGCGGGCTGTGATCCGACATCTGCCAGGTGCGCCAACGCTGGTATCGCTTGAGCTCGGAGAGGTTCTTCGGCGTCTTCGGCACCAGGTCGGCGTAGAGCGGCAGGTCGGCGTCGGTGAACACGTCCTGGTAGAGGTCGAGGATCCCGCCGTCGGTCACCTTGAACCGCGGGTCCTTCACGCGAACCGCGATCTGGTCGTAGAAGTGGTTGCGATCGGTGAGGTGCGCGCCGTCGATCTGCTCGGGCACTCTGAACTTCTTCGCGGTGAGCGCCTGCATGGTCTCGTGCTCGGGGCTGACCACGTTGAAGTCGCCGAGCAGCACGTAGTTCTCGGCCTGCTGCGGCGGAACGCCCTTGCTCTCCTTGTCGTGCCGCTTGGCGAAGAACGACACCAGCGCCTTGATCTCGCCGATGCGCTGCTGCAGCGCCTGCCCTGAGTCCTTGCCGTAGTAGATGTGCACGGTGCAGAGGTTGAACCGGAACCAGCCCGCCTGGAACGCGACCAGGAACGGCGTGCGGGCGAACTGCTGCCCCTCCATCTGCTCGGGCTTCGTCGTCGGCAGGTCTGGAACCAGGGATCGCTCGGCGCTGCCCTGTTCGTCGGGTGGCCGCACGGCCCTCGCGGGCACCACGAGCTGACCCTTCGGGAGCACGATCTCGCCGGCGATGTTGCGGAACCACACCTTGTCGCGGTTGAACAGGAACGCCATGCGTTCGCCGTTGCCCCGGCTCCCCTCGGTCGTGTCGGTGAGCAGGTAGTTCCAGTTGCGGCCGAGGATACCCACCAGCCGCTCGAAGTCGTCGAGATCCTGGTTGACCTCCTGCAGGGCGATGAGGTCGAAGCACGAGGCGACCTCGGCGAGGTAGTAGAACGACTCGTCGAGGCGCCCGGCCGGGTTGAACTTGTTCGACCCCAGGTCGCGGATGTTCCAGGTCGCGAGCAGGATCGACGAGTCCTTGCGCTTGGCCCGCAGCGGTGCGAGCGACGCCCGCATCGTCACGAGCCGTTCGGCGCAGCGTTGGCGCATCGCGGCATCCCTGATCCTCCGGACACCCGTGTACATGTTCGACATGGCAGCCCCCCAACCGCTCGTCTCGGGGTGCACGCTACTCCTGACGCCGGGCGCAGCACCACCCACCGAGTCAACCCGTGGCAGCGGGATGCACCGGCGGGTAGAACAGAACACATGGTGACATCGCCGCTCGTGCTGGGCCCGATGCTGCGATACGTCGACGAGACGTCCGCCAGCGTCTGGGTCGAGACGCGAGCGGATTCCCGGGTGAGCGTGCACCTGGGCGACCGCGTATGGCAGGCTCGCACGTTCGCCGTGCACGGCCACCACTACGCGCTCGTCGAGGTCGACGGCCTCGACGCGGGCTCGGAGCATCCGTACCGCGTCGAGATCGACGGCGAGCAGGTCTGGCCCGAACCCGACTCCGACCACCCGCCACCCCTGATCGTCACGCGCACGCCCGGCCGGCCCCTGCGGATGGCCTACGGCTCATGCCGCACGAGCGTGCCGCACGACCGCACCGGCAACCGCACGCACGGCGTCGATTCGATGCGCGCATACGCGCTCGCGATGGCGGAGGGCAGCGACATCCGACCCGACCTGCTGCTCTTCCTCGGCGACCAGGTGTACGCCGACCTCACGTCGAAGGCGATGCAGGACTTCATCCGCGAACGGCGCGACATCCGGAAGGAACCCGGAAAGGAACTGAAGGACTTCGAGGAGTACGCCCATCTCTACCGGCTGGCGTGGTCGGATGACGCGAACCGCTGGCTGCTCTCGACCGTGCCGACCGCCATGATCTTCGACGACCACGACGTGCGCGACGACTGGAATGCCTCGCTCGACTGGAAGAAGAAGATGGAGGCCACGTCGTGGTGGCACGGCCGCATCGTGGCCGGCCTCGCGTCGTACTGGGTGTACCAGCACCTCGGTAACCTGTCGCCGCAAGAGCGTGCACGAGACCAGCTGTGGCAACGCGTGGCCGGTCACCGCGGCGACGACGAGCTCGACCTCAGCGACGCGCTCGACGCGTTCGCCGATCGTGCCGACCAGGACCCGACCAGCTTCCGCTGGAGCTACGCGCGCGACATCGACGACGTGCGCCTCATCGTGGTCGACTCGCGAGCCGCGCGCGACCTCACGCCGGACGCACGGGGCCTCCTCGACGCCGAGGAGCTCGCCTGGTTCGACGAGCAGCTGCGCGGCGGATTCCGGCACGTGCTCGTGGCCACCTCGTTGCCATTCCTCCTGCCCATGGGCCTGCACCACGTCGAGGCCTGGGACGAAGCGATCGCCCAGGGCGCCTGGGGCCGGGCGGCCGCCTGGATCGGCGAACGCCTGCGCCAGGCCGTCGACCTGGAGCACTGGGCGGTGTTCCAGAACAGCTTCCAGGCGGTGGCACGCATGGTGACCGAGGTCGCCGACGGCGAGCGCGGCCCGGCGCCCCAGTCCGTCACGTTCCTGTCAGGCGACGTGCACTACTCGTACCTCGCCGAGGTCGAACGCGACGGCGGCGGGCGCATCCTGCAGTCGGTCTGCTCGCCCGTGCGCAACCCGCTCCCCCGCTTCCTGCGCTGGTTCGCGGTGGTCATGTCGTACGGTGCCGCGACCCCGGTTGGCGCTGCGGCGGCTCGTTCGGTGAAGGTTCCGGATGCCCCGTTCCGCTGGCACACCGTGAAGGGTCCGTGGTTCGACAACAACCTGGCCCTGCTGCAGGACGGGCCCGACGGCCTGAAGCTCACATGGCACACGGGCAAGGTGGACGACGGCGACGAGCGGCACCCGCGACTCGAGGAGGTGGCATCGGTCACCGTGCCGGCAGCCGGCGGAGCAGCGATCGAGGGGTGGGGCCGCCGCTGACGCCGCGGACGACGGATGCCGCGAGCCACGCGGCATCCGTACGATGACCCCATGAGCGAACCCACCGCCGCATCGCCGACGCGGCTCGAGCCCGGCGTCTACGAGCACTACAAGGGCGCCCGCTACGAGGTACTCCTCGTCGCGCGGCACAGCGAGACCGAGGAGGAGCTCGTCGTCTACCGGCAGCTGTACGGCGACCACGGCGCGTGGGTGCGCCCGCTCGCGATGTTCCTCGAGACCGTGGAGGTGGAGGGCCGCGCGGTGCCGCGGTTCCGGCGGGTGGAAGCGACGGCCCGACTCCGGCGGCGCCGGCTACTCGACGATGTGGAGGCCGTGGTCGGTGGTGTTCAAGCGCTCGCCGCCCGTGTCGGTGACCGTGACGATGTCCTCGATTCGCACGCCGAAGCGCCCGGTGAGGTAGATGCCCGGCTCGATCGAGAAGCACATCCCGGGTCGGAGCGGCTGCTCCTCGCCCTCCACGATGTACGGCGGCTCATGCGTGGTCACGCCGATGCCGTGGCCCGTGCGGTGGATGAACGCCTCGCCGTACCCCGCGTCGGTGATGACCGCCCGGGCGATCCGGTCGATCTCCTGGCACGGCACTCCCGGACGCACCGCCTCGAACGCCGTCTGCTGCGCTCGCCTGACGACGTCGTGCACCTCCCGCACCTGCGCCGACGGTTCCCCGACGCAGACCGTGCGAGTCGTGTCCGACCCGTACCCGTGCATGAGGCCGCCGAAGTCCAGCACGACCGCATCGCCCTGCTCGATCACGCGATCGCCCGCCTCGTGGTGCGGGTTCGCCCCGTTCGGGCCTGAACCGACCACGGTGAAGTCGACCTGCTCGTGCCCGAATTCGCGCAGGAGCATGGCGAGGTCTGCCGCCACCTCCGTCTCGCGCCGACCGGCGAACCGCACGTTCACGATCTCTCCGTAGGTCGCGTCGGCAGCGGCGCCCGCCGCCGCGAGACGGGCGAGTTCGTCGTCGTCCTTGATCGCTCGCATCATCGGCAGGCCCTGGCTCAGCGCCCGGTACCGAGTGTCGGGCAGGGCCGACTGCAGCCCGAGCAGGTGCATCGCCCACGCCGAATCGGAGATGCCGAACCGCCCGTCAGGCCGCAGCAGTCGAGCTGCCGACGCGTAGGGGTCCGCGCCGTCGGCCCAGTCGACGATGCCCACGCTCGCCGAACCCTCGGCGGCCTCGGCATCGGGTCGCTCCAGCGCGGGCACGAGCAGCGTCGGGCGCGCGTCGGGCAGCAGGACCAGCATCGTCAATCGCTCCGTGAGGGCGGTGGGCCGATAGCCCGTGAGCCACACCAGGTCGGGCCCGGGCGTCACGATGACGCCGTCAAGACCCGCAGCGCGGGAGTCGTCGACCACGCGAGCCATCCGGGCCGCATAGTCGTCGCTCGTGAACGGAACGGGTGCCGAGCTCATCGGTCGATTCATCGCCTACCTCCTGCGAAACATGTTTGCATCCCACCCCGCCGCACCGCCCGTCGGGGCCGAACGTCCCGCCGCGACGGAGTGACAGGACCAATGGCCCGTGCCTGCCGTCGGCCCTTGGAGATGCTGAGATCACGTCGGCATGGGAGTGGTGCGTCGCAGGGCCACGCAATGGGGCGAGGTGGGAATGGACGCGGTGGCGGTGCTGCTGGTGCTGGCGGCGATCTTCCTCTGGGGAACCGTCGCGGCCCGGTTGGAGCGAGCCGACCTCGCCGCCCCGATCGTCTTCACCGCCCTCGGCGCGGGCCTGGTGGGCCTCGGGCTGGTCGACGCCGCCGCGGCTCCGGAGACGCTGAAGCCGCTGGCGGAGGTCGCCCTGGTATGGGTGCTGTTCTCCGATGCCGCACGGGTGCGTGTGCAGGACCTGCGCGCCGACCTCGGACGGTACTCCCGCCTGCTCGGCATCGGCCTGCCCCTCACCATCCTCGCCGGGTGGGGCCTGGCGAGATGGCTGTTCCCGGAGCTCGACGGCTGGCTCGCACTGCTGGTCGCCGCGGCGCTGGCCCCCACCGATGCGGCGCTCGGCGTGCCCGTCGTGACGAACCCGGCCGTGCCGTCGAGGATACGTCGGCTGATCACCGTTGAGAGCGGTTTGAACGACGGCATCGCGACGCCTGTCGTGATGTTCGCGATCGCCGGTGCGGCGGCCGTCGAGGGAGTGGAGGGCGCAGCGGGCCTCGGCACGGCCCTCGCGCAGCTCGCGATCGGCGCGCTCATCGGCGTCGTGATCGGCGGCGCGGGCGGCGCCCTGTTGCGCCTGACGCGCCGCAAGGGATGGGTCGCCGAGGACTTCGCAGGGGTCGCCGTGCTGGCGCTCGCCCTCACCGCCTACCTGGTGGCCATCGCCGTCGGCGGTAACGGGTTCGTGGCGGCGTTCTGCGGCGGGCTGGCCTTCGGCGCCACCGCCGGGCGACGCGGCCGGGCGGAACTGGTGTTCCTCGAGCAGGCGAGCGGGCTGGTCTCACTTCTGGTCTGGCTGGCCTTCGGGGCGATCGCGATCCCGATCCTCCTGGACGGCCTCAGCCCGATGCTGGTGCTGTACGCCGTCCTGAGCCTCACCATCGTGCGCATGGTCCCGGTCGCGATCGCGACGATCGGATCCGGTCTCGACCGCAACACGGTGCTGTTCGTCGGCTGGTTCGGCCCGAGGGGGCTCGCATCGCTGGTGTTCGCGCTCCTCGCGTTGGAGGAACTCGGCGAATCCGACGCCGCGCTCGCCGTCACCGTCATCGCGGCGACGGTCTTCCTCAGCGTCATCGCGCACGGGGCCAGCGCCGCACCCCTCGCGGCGCGCTACGGTCGTGCGGCGGCGGCACGTGGGCCCGAGCCGGGCGGCGCGGTCGCCGACGTGGCCGTGCGCGGACTGCCGCGTCGTCATCCCAAGGCTCCCTTGGTCGACGACGCTGCGCCGCCGACTCGCGACGGAAGAGGCGGAGAACGCGACGGAAAAGGCGAAGAAGAGGAAGACTGAGGAGCGCCATGACGGATGATCTCGCGGCAGGAACGACCGAACCCCCGGTTCCGACTCCTCCCTTCTGGCGGACACGGCGCGGGGCGGCGATCGCGGGAATCGCGTTCGCGCTCCTGCTCATGGCGGCGATGATCCTCATGCGCCTCGCAGCCTCGGGAGGTGGGTTCGAGGAGTTCCGGTCGGATGCGGCGCGGAGGACCCTCATCCTGTGGGGCCTCAATCTGGTGCCCTTCGCGGGCATCGCGTTCCTGTGGTTCATCGGCGTGGTGCGCGAGCAGCTGGCCGAGATCGAGGACCGGCTGTTCTCGACCGTCTTCCTCGGCAGCGGCCTGCTGTTCCTCAGCATGGTGTTCATGGGAGCCGTGACATCGGTCAGCATGCTGGAGATGGTCGACAGCCCGAATGCCGATGCCGATCTGTGGGCATTCAGCCGGACGAGCACCGAAACGCTCATCTCGGTGTACGCGATGCGGATGGCGGCGGTGTTCACCCTCTCGGTGAGCACCGTCGGGCTGCGGACCTCATCGGTGCCTCGATGGGTGTTCTACCTCGGGTACCTCATCGCATTGGTCCTGCTCGTCGCCTCCGGCGAGCGCCAGTGGACCCCGCTGCTCTTCCCCGCGTGGGTCCTGCTCCTCAGCGTCATCCTGTTGTTCCGCCGCCCCGGGCGCCGCGGAACGCGCTAGCCCGCCGCCCCCGAGCCGACCCCGGCGGCGCCGGCGGCGTGGTGGAACTGCCGCTCGACCGAGTGGGGTGCGGGCTTGAGGTCGAACACGACCGTGTGGACGGCTCCCGTGAACGCATAGGGCGCCTGCTCTTTGTAGGCGGCATCGACGACGAGCCCGTTGTCGCGCCCGATGTCCATGCCGGAGTAGGAGCTGAACGCGACCGGCACGGTGCGGTCGATGCGGCCCTCGCCGATCTTCGTCCCGTTCGCCCACAGCGACGCCGTGCCGCCCGTGCCCGGCTTGAGCTCGTCGGCGTCGAACTGCATCCGCACCGCGACTCTCCCCGTCGGCAGTGGCTCGGTCGAGACCTGCCGGTACTGCTCGACGCCGAGCATCGAGTAGGTATGGTGCAGGAGCCCGTCGCCGTCGACCCAGAGCGCGAACCCGCCGATCTCGTCGGCGTTCGCCACGATCACACCCTCGGCACCGCCCTCGGGCACGACGAGTTCGCCCTCGATGGCGTAGGAGCGCCCGTAGATGCGGGGGATCATGCCGCGCTGCACGTTCTGGACGTCGCCGTGGAAGGTGAACCGGGTCGTGGTGGGCAGCGGCGGGAGGATGCCGAAGAAGACCGACATTCCGCCGAGCAGGGGCAGGACCCGGTTGCGCTCGGCCTCCTGCCAGAAGAGTTCCTTCAGCTCGGCGAGCTTCTCGGGCTGCTCGGCGGCGAGATCGTGCGCCTGGGTGAAGTCGTCGGGGAGGAAGTAGAGCTCCCAGGTGTCCTGTTCGGGGTCGTACACGCCCGGTGCGAGCTTCGCGATGGTCGCGGGTGAGAAGTCCCACGGGATCCGGTCGAGCCGGGCGCAGGCCCACCAGCCGTCCTTGTAGATCGCGCGGTTGCCCATCGACTCGAAGTACTGCACCGTGTGGCGCTCCTCGGCGGCCGCGTCGTCGAAGGTGTGGGCGAAGCTCGTACCATCCATCGGCTCCTGCTGAATGCCGTCGACCGACTTCGCCTCGGGCAGCCCGACCGCTTCGAGGATGGTGGGACCCACGTCGATCACGTGCGTGAACTGCGAGCGCAGCTCGCCGCCCCCCGGAATGCGATCGGGCCACGCGACGACCATCGGGTTGCGCGTGCCGCCGAGATGGCTGCCCGTCTGCTTGCCCCACTTGAACGGGGTGTTCCCGGCCCAGCCCCACGCCGCGGCGTAGTGCGGTGCGGTGTCGACGCCGCCGAGCTCCTCGATGCCGCCGTGCCGGTCGATCAGCTCGAGCTGCTGCTCGGGCGTCAGCGGAACTCCGTTGAGGAAGGTGAGCTCGTTGAACGACCCCGTGATGGTGCCCTCCATGCTCGCGCCGTTGTCACCCCAGATGTAGAAGATGAGCGTGTTGTCGAGGTCGCCCATCTCGTCGATCGAGTCGATGAGCCGCCCGACGTTCCAGTCGGCGTTCTCGGAGTAGCCCGCGAACACCTCCATCTGGCGCACGTAGAGCGTCTTCTCGGCGTCCGACAGCGAGTCCCACGCGGGGAACAGGTCGGGTCGCTCGGTGAGCTCGGCGTCCTGCGGCACGATGCCGAGCTCCTTCTGCCGCGCGAACACCGTCTTGCGGTACTCGTCCCAGCCGGCGTCGAACTTCCCCTTGTATCGGTCGGCCCACTCCGATTGCACGTGGTGCGGAGCGTGCGCGCAGCCGGTGGAGTAGTACATGAACCACGGCTTGTCCTGGCTCTGCGCACGCACGGCATGCAGCCACTCGACGGCCTTGTCGGTGATGTCGTCGGGGAAGTAGTACTGCTTCCCGTCGGCACCCTCCGGGACGCCGAGCGTCGCGTTGTCCTGGGTGATGATCGGGTCGTACTGCCCCGCGGCGCCGCTCAGGAAGCCCCACCAGTGGTCGAAGCCCCAGCCGCTCGGCCAGCGGTCGAACGGGCCGGCGGCACCCTGCAGGTTGTCCGGCGTGAGGTGCCACTTGCCGAAGCCGCCCGTCACGTATCCGTTGTCCTTGAGGACCCGTGCGACGGGTGCGCAGCTCTTCGGCACCGCGGCCGTGTAGCCGGGGAACGGCCCGGGGTACTCGGCGATCGAGCCGAAGCCGACTCGATGCTGGTTGCGCCCGGTCAGGAGCGCCGCTCGCGTCGGCGAGCAGATCGCCGTCACGTGGAAGCGGTTGTACGTGAGGCCCATCTGCTGCACGCGCGTCATGGTCGGCGTGTCGATCGGTCCGCCGAACGTGCTCGGGTTGCCGAAGCCGGCGTCGTCGATGAGCACGACGAGCACGTTCGGCGCGCCCGCGGGCGGCTTCGGCGTCATGACGACGGTCCAGTCGGCCACCGACTGGTCGATGGTGCGGCCGGCCGTGCCGCCGAACGCCGGGTCCTTCAACGGCAGCACCGTACGGTCGGGCGCGAACTTGCCAGCCGCCTCGGCGAGCGACGCCTTCAGCCGACCGAGGCTGTGGCCGTCGGACTGCGCGATCGACTTCGCCGGCGATCCCGGAAGCGCCCGCTCGACCGCGAGCCGGTGCTCGTCGTCGAACACGGCGACGATGCCCGCCCGCCCGGGAGGCAGGTTCGCGCCGATGCTGTCAGCGATTCCGCTCTTCAGGCGGTGGTCGGTGAAGACGCCCGCCAGGGCGCCGCCCGCCGCACCGACGGCGATCGCGGGGATCAACGCGGGCGCGAACAGACCCACCGCGAGTCCGACACCCGCGCCCCAGCCAGCACCCCTGCGACCGAGGTGGTCGCCCGTGTCGGCGACGGTCACCTCGCCGTCGGCCTCGTGCACCACGAGGATCGCGCCCTCGATCCGCACCGTCTTCGCCCTCACGAGCTCGACGAGCGCGTCGAAGTCCCGTCGGGCCGTCTCGATGTCCGGATATCCGGCCACCAGCACGTCCATCATCTGCTCATCCATTTCGTCCCCCTTGTTCTCCCTCGCCCGCAGGCACGTCGAATCCGATGCGGTGCGGCGATGTCAGCCCGACATCGCGCCCCACCACGCCGGATCCGGTCTGAACGGGGCGGCCGGCGTCCCCGTGGCATCCGTCTCGAACCGGTACACGACCCCCGCCGCCGGCTCGGCCCGACGTTGATGGTCGGACCAGTTCTCGGTCGCGGTCGTCACGTAGAGGCGCCGCAGGCCCGGCCCCGCGAAGGCGCAGCAGGTGGACTGCGCGGCCGGCACGCTGAGCACCTGACGCAGTTCGCCGTCGGGCGCGTAGTGGTGCACGCGCCCTCCGCCGTAGATCGCCACCCAGAGGCCCCCGGATGCATCGATAGTCATGCCGTCGGGCGAACCGACCTCCTCGGGCACCGACACGAGCACGCGCCCGTCGGAGACGGTGCCCTCTGCGCCGTCGAACGCGAAGGCGCGCACCACGCGCGGCCCGCTGTCGACGAGGTACATCGTGCGCCCGTCGGGACTCCAGCCCAGCCCGTTCGAGATCGTGAGGTTGCGCAGCACGACCTCGACGGCGCCCGACCGATCGAGGCGGTAGAGCGCGCCCCCGCCCTCGTGGTGGTCGTCGGCGAGGGTGCCCGCCCAGAACCGACCCTGCGGATCGCAGGCGGCGTCGTTCATCCGGGTGCCCTCGTCGACGACGTCGGCGAGCACCGTGCGCAGCGCGCCGTCGGGACGCAGGTGCAGGAATCCGCGTCCCGCGGCGAGGATCCAACCGTCGTCGCCCTCGACCGGCGCGATCGCGCCCACCGTGCCGGGCACGTCGTACGCAGTGACAGCGATGAGCGCACCGTCGTCGTCGACCCGGTCGCGGAACACCCGTCCGGCGAGGATGTCGACCCGCAGCAGCTCGCCGTAGCGATCGTCCCACCGGGCGCCCTCGCCGAGCACGGTCTGCTCGGTCGTGACGGCGACAGCCTGCGACATCCGCCTCACCTTCACTTCATCGACACGATCGCGCGCGACAGCATTCCGCCCGAGACCACGTGCGCATCGACGCCCCGCTGGCGCAGGAGCCGCGCCGCGGTGTAGGCCCGCTGGCCCGACCGGCACACCACGTGCACGGCCCGGTCGTGCGGGAGCTCGTCGATCCGGTCGCGCAACTCGCCCATCGGGATGTTCACAGCCTCCGGCACGCGCTCGACCGCGAGCTCGGGCTTCTCGCGCACGTCGAGCACGTAGTTGTCGCCCAGGGCCTCCCAGTGGCTGAGCGGCAGGTCGCCGCGCAGCACGTCGGCGGCCACCATGCCCGCGAAGTTGATCGGGTCCTTCGCGCTGCCGTACGGCGGCGAGTAGCAGAGCTCGGCCTGTTCGAGGTCGTACACGGTTGCGCCGAGCTGGATCGCCAGGGCGATGTGGCTGATGCGCTTGTCGACTCCGTCCTCGCCCGCGGCCTGCGCGCCGAGCACGCGTCCGTCGGACTTGCGGAAGATGAGCTTCATCGCGATGGGCCGCGCGCCCGGGTAGTAGCCGGCGTGCGAGTTCGGGTAGAGGTAGACCTTCTCGTAGTCGGTGTCGCCGAGGCGGTTGAGCGTCTTCTCGCTCGCTCCCGTCCAGGCGATGGCGTCGCCGAACAGACCGACGATCGAGGTGCCCTGCGTTCCGCGGAACGCCGAGTCACGCCCCGCGATCACGTCGGCCGCGATGCGGGCCTGCCGGTTCGCGGGCCCCGCGAGCGCGATGAGGCTCCACTCCCCCGTCACGAAGTCGCGCACCTCGACGGCGTCGCCGACGGCGAAGATGTCGGGGTCGCTGGTGCGCATGTGCTCGTCGACCCGGATGCCGCCGCGCTCGCCGATCTCGAGGCCGGCCTGCTGCGCGAGCTCGGTCTCGGGCCGCACGCCGAGTGAGAGGATCGCGAGGTCGGCCGGGAACGTCTTTCCCGACTGCGTCGTGACGGTGAGCGCCTCGCCCTCGTCGTTCCGTTCGAACCGGGCCACCCCGTCGCCGACGATGACATGCACGCCGTGCAGCTCGAGGAAGTTGCGCACGAGGTTGCCGTACTCGAGGTCGAGCGGGGTGAGCACCTGGTCGGCCAGCTCCAGCACGGTCACGTCGAAGCCGCGCGAGACGAGGTTCTCGGCCATCTCGAGGCCGATGAACCCGCCGCCCACGACGACGGCATGCATCTTCGGCCGAACCGTCTGGAATCCGGAGTACTTCTCCATGCCGGCGAGGAAGCTCGTGCCCCGCTCGATCCACTGCCGGATCTCGTGCGCGTCGGGCACGGTGCGCACCTGGAAGATCCCGGGCAGGTCGATGCCGGGGATCGGCGGTCGGATGGAGCGCGCCCCGGGCGCCAGCACGAGCTTGTCGTACGACTCGGTCGTGACCTCGCCGGTCGCGACATCCTTCAGGTCGACGGTCTTCGCCGCCGGGTCGACGCGCACCGCCTCGCACCCGGTGCGACAGTCCACGCGGAAGTGCTCACGGAACAGGCGCTCGCTCGCCACCAGGAGGTCCGACTCGTGTTCGATCACGTCGCCGACGTGGTATGGCAGCCCGCAGTTCGCGAACGACACGTACGGGCCCTTCTCGACCATGACGATCTCGGCGTCCTCGTCCAGTCGTCGCAGTCGCGCGGCACATGATGCCCCGCCCGCGACTCCGCCTACGATGATGACCTTCATCGGTTCACTCCTTGCTTCTTCGTGTGTCTCGCCCGTCGGGCCCCGTGGTGGCTCTGCGTTCAGAGCCACGGATCGCGCCAGCCGCCGTGGTCGGCGACGAGCGCATCGGCGTCGTACGGGCCCCACGTGCCCGGCGCGTACGGGCGCGCCGGCGGTGGGTCGTCGATGAGCGGCTGCATGATCCGCCATGCCTCCTCGACCGTGTCCTGGCGCCCGAAGCGTGCGCTGCGACCCTCGATCGCGGCGAGCAGGAGCACCTCGTACGGGGTCGGGCCCTCGCCGCCCTTCGTCGCGAACTCCATTTCGAGCTCGACGGAACTCGGCGTCGCGGCATCCGCTCGCTGCGCGTTCAGCACGATGCGCACGCCCGTCGACGGGTCGAGCCGGATCACGAGCTGGTCGGGTTCGCTGTCGGCGCGACGCAACCCGAACCCGAGCTTCGGCGAGTGCCTGAAGACCAGCCGAACCTCGGTCTGGGTGACGGGAAGCAGCTTGCCGGTGCGGATGAAGAAGGGCACGCCCGACCAGCGCCAGTTCTCGATCTCGAGCTCGAGCGCGCAGAAGGTCTCGGTGGTGGAGTCGGCGGCGACGCCGTCGACCTCGCGATACCCGTCGAACTGGCCGCGCACATACCGCTTGGGGTCGGCCTCGACGACGGACTTGAACAACGACGTCTGCATGTCCTTGATGGTCTCGACGTCGCCGTGCGACGGCGCCTCCATCGCGACGGCCGCGAGCAGCTGCATCAGGTGGTTCACGACGACGTCGCGCAGCGCGCCGACCGGCTCGTAGAAGCTGCCGCGCCCCGCGATGCCGAAGTCCTCGGCCATGGTGATCTGCACGCAGTCGAGGTAGTTGCGGTTCCACACGGGCTCGAGCATCGTGTTCGCGAACCGCAGGTAGAGGATCTCCTCGAGGCCCATCTTCCCGAGGTAGTGATCGATGCGGTACAGCTGCGACTCGTCGACGTACTCGTGCAGCTCGGCGGCGAGCGCACGGGCCGACGCGAAGTCATGCCCGAACGGCTTCTCGATGACGAACCGCCCGCCGGCCGTCAGGCCGACGCCGGCCAGTCCCTTCACGACCGTCGCGAACAGGCTCGGCGGGGTCTCGAGGTAGTACACCGGGGTGCGCGCGCCGCCGATCTCCGCGGCGACCCGCTCGTAGGTGCCGGCGTCGGCGAAGTCGCCGTGCACGTAGCTCAGTCGGCGGCTGAGGCGCTCGAACACCTCGGGATCGATCTCCTCGCCGGTGCCGGCGATCGAGTCGCGGGCGCGGTCGACCAGCCGGTCCAGCGTCCAGTCGTCGAACGCCACGCCAACGATGCGGCACTCGAGGAGGCCGCGCTGCTCGAGCCGGTACAGGGAGTGGAAGGTCATGACGCGCGCGAGGTCGCCGGTGATGCCGAAGATCACGAGGACGTCGCCGCGCCCGCCGCCGGCCGTTTCCGTCTCCGCGTCCCGCGCCATGGTCTCCCCCTGCTCCCGCCTCCGGGTGGTCTCCTGATCGGTCATGCGCCGCGCCGTCCCCTCTTGAGGACCGCCTCGACGTCGCCGGCGCCGTGGTCGAGCTGGTAGTCGAGGTTCACGGCGGCGTTGATGAGGGCGAGATGGCTGAACGCCTGCGGGAAGTTGCCGAGCTGCTCGCCCGTGAGGCCGATCTCCTCGGCGTACAGCCCGAGGTGGTTCGCGTAGGTGAGCATCTTCTCGAACACGAGCTGCGCCTCGTCGAGCCGGCCGCCGCGCGCGAGCGCGTCGACGTAGAAGAACGAGCAGAGCGTGAACGTCCCCTCCGAACCGCGGAGTCCGTCCGGCGAGGCGGCCGGGTCGTAGCGGTACACGAGGCTGTCCGAAACGAGCTCCTTGTCCATCTCGTCGAGCGTCGACAGCCACATCGGATCGCGCGGCGCGACGAAGCCCATGAGCGGCATGAGCAGCAGCGATGCGTCGAGCACGTCGGTGTCGTAGTGCTGCACGAACGCTCCACGTTCGGCGTGCATGCCCCGTTCCATGACCTGCTCGTAGATGCGGTCGCGCTGCTCGATCCACGTGGCGAGCGGCGCCGGACGGCCGTGCCGGCGAGCGAGCCGGACGCCGCGATCGAGCGCGACCCAGCACATGAACCGGCCGTAGGTGAAGTCCTGCCGCCCGCCCCGGGTCTCCCAGATGCCCTCCTCGGGCTGGTCCCAGTTCTCGCAGACCCAGTTGAGCATGTCGCGGATCTGAGCCCACCCCCGGTGGGGGAGTTCGAGCCCGTGCGTGTCCGCGAGGTGGATCGCGTCCATCGCCTCGCCGTAGATGTCGAGCTGGAGCTGGTCGGCGGCCCCATTGCCGACGTGCACCGGGCTCGAGCCGCGATACCCATCCAGGTCGCCGAGGGACTCCTCGACCAGGTCCGACGAGCCGTCCACCCGGTACATGATCTTGAGCGGGCCCGAACCGGTGCCGACGCTCTCCCGGATGCGGTCCATCAGCCAGTCCACGAACGCCTCGGCTTCGTCGGTGTAGCCCAGGCCGAGCAGGGCGTAGACGGAGAAGGACGCGTCGCGCACCCAGGTGTACCGGTAGTCCCAGTTCCGCTCGCCGCCCACCTGCTCGGGGAGCGCGGCGGTCGGCGCCGCCACGAGCGCGCCTGTCGGCGCGTAGGTCATGAGCTTCAGCGTCATCGCCGACCGGGCCACCATCTCGCGCCACCGCCCGCGGTAGGTCGAGCGATTGTTCCAATCCCGCCAGTACTGGCGAGTCGAGAGGAACATGTCGACGACGTCGTCACGGGAGACCGGGCCGGGATCGCCTTCGCCCGACTCGAACACGATGCCCGTGATCTCGCCGACGTTGAGGGTGCCCGTCACGCGCAGGCCGTCATCGACGAGTTCGACATGGCCCGCGCGCTCGGTTCCGCGGAGGATGGGCTCGCCGACCCGGCGGACGGTGAGCGTCGCATCGTCGGACGAGAACACGGCGCCATCGTCGCGCAACTCGATCGTGTGCGCCGCCCGACCGTAGTCGAACCGGGGCTGGATCTCCACGACGAAGTCCATCGACCCGCGCACCACGCGGATGAGCCGCACGAGCCGGTGGCGGTCGGTCGCGGGCCCCTCCGCGACGGGCATGAAGTCGATGACCTCGCCGACGCCCGCCTCCGTCATGAATCGCGTGATGAGGATCGCGGTGTTCGGCAGGTACAACTGGCGCGTGACGTAGTCATCGCTGGCGGGGCGGACGCGACAGTACCCGCCGCGCTCCGCGTCGAGCAGCGAGGCGAACACGCTCGGCGAATCGAAGCGCGGGAAGCAGAACCAGTCGATCGTGCCGCTCGTGTCCACGAGCGCGGCGCACTGCAGGTCGCCGATCAGACCGTGATCGGCGATGTTCGGGTATTCGTCAGCCATGAGATCCCCCATCTCCCGCGACATCGTCACATCTCGCCGCAGTCGCCGAGGGGCCGAAGGTCCCGACGGACGGATGCCGCCGCCGGCCGCCAGTCGGTCGACCCGCCGTTCCGCGGGCGAACGCCTAGACTGATCGGGCACTCGCGGGAGTGGTGAAATCGGCAGACACGCAGGATTTAGGTTCCTGTGCCTTCGGGCGTGTGGGTTCAAGTCCCACCTTCCGCACTTCGGCCGAACCTGGCGACGCCGATCACGGTCGTCGCGACGTGACCGCTCAGCCCGCGGGCGGGATGTTGTGGTTGAGGTGGAAGACGTTGCCCGGGTCCCAGACGTCCTTCAGCGCCGTGAGCCGGGCGAGCTTCGCCCGCGGATACGCCATGGCGACGCCCTCGGCGCCCTCGTCGCCGAGGGCGTTGACGTACACGCCGGCCGCGAACGGCGCGAGCCGGGCCGCCGACTTCCGAGCCCGCGACATCCGCTCGGCATCTTCGGCAGGGTCCATCCAACGCGCGGCGGCGACGTACTCGAACGCCGCACCGCGGTGGCCGAACGCGGTCGCGTCGTCGTCGACGTCCGCGATCGCACCCCCGTAGGCCTGCAGGCCGCCGGCCACCGCCGGGTCGTGCTCGAGGAGCGCCTCGAGCGCGGCATCCGGCAACTCGTCGAAGCAGTGTCCCTTCCAATAGCGGCGCTGCGTGTAGCCCTCGACGTCGTCTTCACGGCGCTGCAACGCGAGATAGGAGAGCTCCACGATCCGTTCCGCCGCCGGCCGACCGAGTCCCTGCAGCGCTCGCGCGTGTCGTCGCCCTTCGTCGGGGTCGCCGACCCACACGAAGCCCACCGTCGCGATTCCGCCGAGCACGGTCGCGGCGTAGGTCGCCGCCCTCGGAGCCGTCGCACTGAGGTCGCGCCATCGGGAGAGCACACCGGCTGCCTCGCTGACGGGGAAGTCGAGTTCGACGCTGAGTGCTCGGGTGCCGACGGGATGCAGCCGGAACTCGAAGTCGGTCACGATGCCGAAGTTACCGCCACCGCCGCGCAGGCCCCAGAACAGCTCGGGATTCTCGTCCGCGGTCGCGCGCACGACCTCGCCATCGGCCGTGACCAGCTCGAAGGAGACGACGTTGTCGCACGCCAGCCCGAACCGTCGTGCCAGCCAGCCCATGCCGCCCCCGAGCGTGAGCCCGCCGACGCCGGTGTGCGAGACGTTGCCCGCCGTGGTGGCGAGCCCGTGCTCCTGCGCGGCCACGTCGAGGGCGCCGAGGAGCGCGCCTCCCTGCACCCGGGCCCGGCGCGCCGCCGGGTCGACGCGGACGGTCGCGAGCGGGGTCAGGTCGATCATCATGGCGCCATCGGCGACGGGCAGGCCGATCACGCTGTGCCCGCCGCAGCGGACGCCGATCTCGAGGCCGTGTTCGCGTGCGGCCCGGACCGCGGCCCGCACGTCGGCGACGCTCGCGCACCGCACGATCAGCCGGGGTCGCCGGTCGATCATGGCGTTCCAGACGCGGCGGGCGTCGTCGTATCCGGGATCGTCGGGCAGCAGCACCTCCCCGTCGAGGGCATCGGCGGTGAGGATGCCGCGACTCACGATCGCCCTCCCGGCCGTGCGCCGCCGGTGACGCGGTAGCGCAGGTGGACGACCCCGCCCTCCCCCTCGAGCACCCGGACTCGCTGCAGTTCCCGCTGCTCGGCGCCGAGGTGCTCGAACAGCCGCCGACCCTCCCCCATCAGGACCGGAACCAGATGGATCTCCAGCTCATCGAGGATCCCCGCGGCGAGGGCTCGCTGCGCGATGCCGGCGCCGTGCACGAGCACGTCCTTCCCGCCCGCGGCGAGTTTCGCGTCGCGCATCGCCGCCTCGAGGTCGCTCACGTAATGCACGGCGGGCCAGGCCGCCGCCCAGTCGGGCGCCGGATGCCGGCTGAGGATGTAGATCGGCACGCCGTCGTGGTGATCTCCTCCCCAGCCTCCGGCCGGTTCGAACGTGCCTCGCCCGGCGACCACGGCTCCCGTCGACATGAACTCGTCGTAGATCTGCCGGTTCACGCCGCGCAGGCGCTGCTCGGCCGCCTCGAAGTCGCCCCCTTCGGCGTCGGGGAAGATCCAGGTGTGCAGCCGGTCGCCCCCGTCGCCGAGACCGTTGTCGTGGCGCTCGTTCGGCCCCGCGATGAACCCGTCGAGGGACATCGACATGTAGAGGACGCTCGAAGCCATCTTCCACTCCCCTGATCGGCGCTGAAGCACCCCATCGCCCAGTAACCTGAACGTAGACGTTCGAATTACCTTTCGACGCTACCGGCTCGAGCCGGCCGATGGAAGGGCCGGGACGGGCTGGTCCGGTGCGCTGAACGCGGCATGGAAGATCGCACGGACGCGCCGGGCCACGTCGGGCCGCTCCGCGGCCTCGGTGCGCGAGACCACGTCGGCCAGCATCGTGACGGCCAGGAGCACGTCCTGCGTCTCGACGTGATCGGCGATGCGGCCGGCCGCGTGCTCGCGGGCGAGCAGGATCTCCGCGAGACGCCGGAGCCGCTCGCGGAGGTGGGCCACGCGGTCGTCGCGGCGGTTGAGCCAGATGAGGTCGATGAGCGCCGTCGACACGACCGCCTGGCCCACGATCGACTCGAGCAGGTCGTCGAGCGTCGCGTCGGGCGACGCCATGGCGACCTCGAGTTCGTCGAGGTTCTCGTCGAACACGGCCACGGCGAGGGCGAGCCGGTCGGGGAAGTGCCGGTAGAGGCTGCCCTGTCCGACGCCCGCCCGCTTCGCGACGGCACTGAACGGCGCCTGCAGCCCGTCGGATGCGAACACCTCGCGGGCGGCGGCGATGAGCGCGCGCCGATTCTGGGGCCCGACGCTCGGGCCGCGGTTTGCTTTGCGACTGCTGGGAATCTGCTGCTCACCCTCGGACACGGTGTAACGTTACTACCGGACATAGTTGTCCGGTAGCGTCGAACGACAAGGAACCCGAGATTGAGCACCACCAAGACCCTCACCGGTGACGACTCCATCAAGACGTGGCTCGAGCATCCGGTCGGCGGCCCGATCCTGCGCGACCTGCTGACGCAGTCCGGGCAGGACGCGGGCGTCCTGCGCCCCGTGCATCGCCTCGCCATCAAGCGGCTCATCAAGCTGAGCAAGGGCCGGTTCTCGCAGGAGCTCGTCGACGAGCTCGTGCAGCGCGCCGCAGCCGGCGACGTCCCCGCCGACGACGCGGCCACGGCCGCCTCCGCCGCCGGAGCTTCCGCGACGTCCGATGCGACGACGGATGCCGCGACCCACGCGCCCGTGGTCGAACGCCCCGAGTGGGTCGAGCGCATCGATCAGGGCCGCTTCGCCGGGAAGACCGTCATCGTCACGGGCGCGGGGTCGGGCATCGGCCGCGCCACCGCGTCGCGCATCGTCCGAGAGGGCGGCCGCGTGATCGCCGTCGACGTGTCGCAGGAGCGTCTCGACGAGTTCGCGGCCGAGCACCCCGGCGCCGACGTCGTGACACTGGTCGCCGACATCACCGACGACGCCAAGGTCGCCGAGATCGTGGGCGCCGCGGGCGAGCGCATCGACGGACTCGCGAACGTCGCCGGGATCATGGACGACATGACGCCCGTCGGCGAACTCACCGACGCCGTGTGGAAGCGCGTGTTCGCCGTGAACGTCGACGGCACCATGAAGCTCATGCGCGCCGTCGCGCCGGTCATGCTCGCGCAGGGACACGGCTCGATCGTGAACACCGCGAGCGAGGCCGCGCTGCGCGGCTCGGCGGCCGGCGTCGCCTACACGGCCTCGAAGCACGCCGTGGTGGGCCTCACCAAGTCGACGGCCTTCATGTACGGGCCGAGCGGCCTGCGGGTGAACGCCGTGGCCCCCGGCCCCACCATCACGAACATCGAGGCGACCTTCGCGTCGCCCCTCGGCGCCCAGCGCGTGCGGCAGGCCATGGCGGTGCTGCCGGATGCCGCGGAGGCCGAGGCGCTCGCGGCATCCATCACCTTCCTCCTCAGCGACGACGGCGTGAACGTCAACGGCGTCGTGCTCGCGAGCGACGGCGGCTGGTCCGCCGCCTGATCCAGACCGTCGTCGTCACCTCGGGCTCACGACGACCCCCCGTCGCGGCCGGCCG
The DNA here is from genome assembly GCF_004959775.1 of Agromyces sp. H66. Classification (GTDB taxonomy): domain Bacteria; phylum Actinomycetota; class Actinomycetes; order Actinomycetales; family Microbacteriaceae; genus Agromyces. The sequence goes on along the minus strand of NZ_SJZG01000004.1, from coordinate 248,902 downwards.
ACCGCCCCTCCCCCCTCCGGCCGGCCGCGACCCCTCGCCGTCGCCCGCATCGGCGGGTACCATCGCACCCGAGGGCCAGGTGTGCGATGACCGAACGGAGCGCGACATCCGTCCCAGCAGGGCGCGACGCGAGCCTGCGGGACCGTCTGCGGCACGCCCTCGCGTGGCTGTCGAAGCACAGTCCCGTGCGGCGGCCCGGCTGGATGCGCGGACCGGCCGTTCCCGATGGCGTGCGGTCGCCCACCATCGCCACGGAGCGCCTGGTGCTGCGACCGCATCGCCTCCGAGACGCCGCGGCATGGTACGCACTGCAATCCGATCCCGAGGTGCTCCGCTACCTGGCATGGCCGCCCAGGTCGCGCCTGCGCTCGTTCAAGCACCTCATCGACCGGACGCATCACGTCGACCTCCTTCGCAAGGACGACTTCCTGGCGCTCGCGGTGATGCTCGACGGGAAGCTCATCGGCGACGTCTCGATGCACTTCCGCGCGACCGAATTGCCCGACCGCCAGTTCGAGATCGGCTGGATCATCGCCACCGACCAGCAGGGGCACGGCTATGCACGCGAGTCCGCCGACGGCATGCTCGGCCTCGCATTCGACCGGATGCGAGCCAAGCGGGTGATCGCGAAGATCTGGTCGCAGAACGAGGCCTCGAGGGTGCTCGCCACCCGGCTCGGGTTCGTCGAGATCTCGAACTCCGACGACGAGCGGGTGATGGCCCTCGACGTGGACGGCTACCGGGCCTCACACGGCCGGGGTCGCTCCTGAACCGGCGACATCAGGGTCGCGGCGGCCCCGCGCGGAGCCGGTCGCGCGCATACTCGGCGACGCGCTCGGCCGGCACCTGCCAGTCGGCCTCGAGCCACCACGTGACGCCCGCGTCGGCCCACGGGCGCACGACCGCGGCATCCGCCTCGGGGTCGACGCCGCCCGTGGTGCCCTCCTGCACGACGTCGAACGGCCGGGCGCCGAGTCCGAGCCGATCGCGCTCGGCGCGGATCCAGGCGATCGCCTCGGCGGCGATCGCGGGCGTGTAGAGCCGCTGCTGCTCGTCGGGCCCGGTGGGCGACGCACCCGGCGGGGCGTAGTTGGGGATCCAGCCGTCGTACCGCGCCACCCGGCGCATCGACCGCGGCCTGGGCCACAGGCCGACGACCCAGGTGGGGATGCGCGGCTCCTGCACGATCGCGGGCGGCAGCATCTGCTCGGTGCGCTGCGCACGGTAGTGCCGGCCCGCGTACTCGAAGGGCTCGGCGCGCCAGAGGTGCTGGAGCAGTTCGAGGCCCTCGTCCATGAGCTCGGCGCGGACCTTGCGGCCGGGGTCGTCCTCGAAGATCCAGAACCGCTGCTCCACCTCGGCCGGCACGCCGAGTCCGGCCGAGAGGATGACGCGCCCGTTCGAGAGGCGGTCGACCGTCATGGTCTGCCCCGCGAGTTCCCACGGGCGGCGGCGCGGCACCGGCGTGAGCATGGTGCCCAGCCGGATGCGCTCGGTGACGGTGGCCGCCGCCGCGAGCGTCGACCACGGGTCGGTCGCCCAGATCCCCTCCCATACGAAGAAGGCGTCCCATCCGGAGGCCTCCGCGAGTTGCGCGAGCTCGACCGCGAGGCCCGGCTCGGTGCCGGTGAAGATGAATCCATGCCGCATGGCGGCGACGCTATCGGCGACCTCCGACAGGAGACCCCTGCCACGCGATCTCGTGGTTGTAGAGCCAGTCGTTGCGGGTGTCGTCGGCGGCCTTCCTGAGGAACATCGGCAGCATCGCGTCCCGGATCGCGATGCCGAGACGGGATCTCGTCACCCGCTTCTGCCGGTTGATCGCCCTGGCGTAGCCGACCACCGCCTCGACGCGCGGCTGCCGCAACCGCTGGTACTCGGCGAACGCCGTCGCGTGGTCGGGCGCGTCGCGCAGGCACCGGGCGAGCGTGATCGCATCCTCGAGGGCGAGGGATGCCCCCTGGCCGGCGCTCGGCGAGGTGGCGTGCACCGCGTCGCCGACGGCGACCACGCGGCCACGACTCCAGTGCGGCACGTGCACGAGGTCGTCGATCGGGTAGCCGCCGAGCTCGCCCGCAGCGTGCCGGAGGATCTCCGGCACGGGATACGGGTCGTCGGCGTGCAGCTCGCGCAGCACGGCCAGCCACTCCTCGGCGGTCACGGCACGCAGCGCGTCGCGGTCGGCCGCGGGATGCGTGACGTTCGCGAACCAGTAGACCTCGCCGTCGTGGCGCACGAGGTACCCGAAGAACGATCGGCGGCCGAACACCATGTGCTGGGCCTCGGGGGTCGGCGCGAGGCCGGGCACGCGGGCGACGCCGCCGAGGCCGACGAGTCCGGAGTACGCGGGCGACGGGGCATCCGCATCGATGTGGCGACGCGTCGGCGACCCGACGCCGTCGGCGCCCACGAGCAGGTCGCCGTCGGCGGTGCGGCCGTCGGCGAAGAACGCCCGCACCGCGGCATCCGCCTGCTCGATGCGGTCGAGCCGCGCGCCGAAGGTGACCGGGATGCCCGCCTCGCGCACGGCGTCCCGGAGCACGTGGTGCAGGATGCCGCGTCGCACCACGACGCTGCCCCGCTCGGGGTCGCGGGCCGGCCCGTTCGGCACCGTGCCGAGTCGCTTGCCCGTGCTCGACCACATGATCAGGTGCGGCGACCGGTGCCCCTTGTCGACGATCCGCTCGCGGAGGCCGAGCCGGTCGAGCACGGCGAGGCCGTTGGTGGCGACGTTGAGGAAGAGGCCCGCCTCTGGGTCGGGCTCTGCGGTCGCCTCGAAGATCTCCGAGGTGATGCGCGAGTTCATGGCGCGAGCCGTGCTCTTCCAGGACGCCGTGGCGAAGTGGGGCGGCCTGAACGGCACCGACCTGCAGTGCGCGAGCCTGCTCATGAGCGAGGGGCCCGCGACCCCCGGCGAACTCGCCGAGCGCACGGGCCTGACCGCCGGCGGCGCCATCACGACCGCGATCGACCGACTCGAGCGCGCCGGGTTCGTCACCCGCGACCGCGATCCGAGCGATCGGCGCCGGGTGATCGTCACGGCGATCCCCGAGGCGATCTTCGCGCGGTTCGGCGAGGTGTACGGGCGCGTGAGCGCTCGCTGGAACGCCTACCTCGAGACGCTCACCGATGAACAGCTCGCGTTCGCGAACGAGCTCTTCGCGCGCGCGGCCGAGGTGAACCGCGAGGAGATCGAGCTGCTTCGCGGGCGCTGACGACGCGGACGCGGGCGGATGCCGCGAGCCCGCGTCATCCGCTCGGATGATTCAGTGCGCGCACCCAGTCGGGCGGTGCATCCGCTGGGTAGACTGCAACGACACCACGCCGCCTGCTGACCGGCATCCGCCGTGCCCGACGACGACAGGAGATCCCTGTGATCCATACCGCCCTCATTCCGTGGCTCGACCCCGAGACGATCATCGCCTCGGCCGGCCCGTGGGCGCTCCTCGTGGTCTGCTTCATCGTCTTCGCCGAGACGGGCCTGCTCGTCGGGTTCCTCCTTCCCGGCGACACGCTCCTCGTCATCTCGGGCCTGCTGTCGCACTCCACGCCGGCCGCGCCCAACGGCGTGTTCGGGGTGAATATCTGGTGGGTGTCGCTGCTCATCGGCGTCGCGGCCTTCCTCGGTGGCGAGGTCGGCTACGAGATCGGGCATCGCGGCGGTCCCAAGGTGTTCGAACGCAAGGAGAGCGGGCTCTTCAGCGTCAAGAACGTCGAACGCACGAACGCGTTCTTCGAGCGCTTCGGCGGGCTCACGATCATCCTCGCCCGCTTCGTGCCGATCGTGCGCACCTTCGCACCGGTCGCCGCCGGCGTCGGCCACATGCAGCGCGGCCGCTATACGCTCTACAACTTCACCGGCGCCGTGCTCTGGGGCTTCGGGCTCACCATGTTCGGGTACCTCATCGGGTTCATCCCGCCGGTCGCGTACCTGGTGCGCGAGTACATCGACATCATCCTGCTCATCGCGGTCGGCGGCACGGCGCTCGTCACCCTGTGGCACTACTTCAGCGAGCGCCGCAAGGCGAAGAAGGCCGAGGCCGCCGGCGAAGACGTCGTCACCGACGAAGACGAGGCCGAGGAGCTCGTGCTCGACCCCGACGTGTTCGACCGCCCGCCGCACTTCGACGGCGACCGTCGCGGCGAGCACGGCCCGGGCCGGCACGGCGACGAACGGCCGCCGCACGACCGCTGAGGTCAGGTGAACCAGCCCGTCGGCCCGACGTCGGTGCCCATGCGCGGCACGTACTGGTCGAAGTAGACGCGTGAGATGAGCTCACGACGGCTGCGCACCCCGGCCTTGTCGAAGACCGACTTGAGGTGGTCCTGCACCGTGTAGGCGGAGACGTGCAGGGTCGAGGCGATCTCCTTCGTGTCGACACCCTGCAGCACGAGCCGGGTGACGTCGCGCTCGCGCGGTGTGAGCCCGAACGCCGCGACCACGAGGGCGACGATCTCGGGGGGACGCGCCTCTTCGATCGTCACCACGACGTCGCCGACGGCACCGTTCGCGCCGCGGAGGGGCGAGGCGTGCAGCAACAGCCACACGCCCGATCCCGTGCGCACCCGGGCACGCGGAAGGGAGGCGCCGGGCGTGCCCAGCGCGTGACGCGCCGCCCCGACGAGCGAGGTGACGAGGCTGAGCGGATCGCCGCCGTGCACGTCGCCGCGCAACTGCTCGAGACGTTCCTCGGCGCCGAGGCTGATCTGCGAGATGCGGTCCTGCGCGTCGACGATCACGACGGCCGGGCCCGTGGCATCGGGATCGCCCAGGTGACCGGCCGCGAGCCGGGCGAGCATGCCCGAGCGCACGCCCCGCGCGAACGACTCCGACAGTCGGCCGAGGAACTCGACCTCATCGGGGGCGAAGCTCGGGTCGTCGCTGCCGCGGAAGATCGCGAGGGCACCCCACACCCCCGAACCGTCGCGGAACAGCAGCCTGGCCTCGTCGGCGAAGCCGTACACCGGTCGCATCAGCCGGGTCATCCGCTCCGACCGCTCGACCTCGCCCGACGTCGCCTCGTGCATCCCGATCGCCCGGTGCTCCGAGACGGCGAGCGAGCGGAACGACGTCGCGTCGGCCGACCCGTACTCGATGATGCCGAAGAGCTGGTCGTGAGCGTTGTTGCTCACGAGGGTGCCGTACTTCCGAGCGCTGGTGAGCATCATCGTGGCGGGGTCGTGGGTCCCGACGCAGGCGCCCACCCACGGCACGGCACGTTGCACCGACGCGGTCGCCTCGGCCAAGAAGTCGTCGAGCCCGAGCCCGCCGCGCGACAGCACGTCGAGGTCGCCCAGCACGCGGGCCTCGGTCAGACGGGTTCTCACCGAACCAGTATGCGCCCGGCAGGGCCCGCGATCCTATCCCAGATCGCTGGGGATCTCGAGTCCAGATCGCCGGGAGCGGGAAGTGTGCGGTCGCTCGGGATACCGACGAGCGGCTCCCCGCCCGCATGCTGTCGGACGTGACCATCACGATCGACACCGCACCCATCGACGAGCACGGCTACCTCGTGCACGCCGAGGACGCCACGGCGCAGCTGTGCCTCGCGCTCGTGCGCCTCGAGACCGAGCTGCATGCCCGGGGGCTGCCCCGCTCGGCGGTCGGCGAGCTCCGCGTGCTCGCCGTCGACGGCGCGCACGCGGCCGAGCTCGTCGACGTCGTCGCCGAACGATTCGACGACACGACGGCGCCGGCGATCAGCTGCGTCGAGGTCGAACGACTCGCCCTCGACGGGATGCTCGTCGCGGTCTCCGCCGACGTGACGGCCCGCACGCGAACCACCCATTGGAAGAAGGACTCCGACATGAATCCCTCGCTCATCGAGACACCGACCCTCCGCGATGCCGGCACGGTGTTCCTGCCCGACGACCCGGGCTACGACGACGCGCGCACCCCCTGGAACCTCGCCGTGACCCAGCGGCCCGCCGCGGTCGCCGTGCCGCGGTCGATCGAGGAGGTCGCGCGCGTCGTGACCGCGGCGGCCGGGCTCGGCCTCCGCATCGCGCCCCAGAGCACCGGCCACGGCGCCGCGGCGCTCGGCGCCCGGTCGCTCGACGACGTGCTGCTGCTCCGCCTGCACGAGCTCACCGGCGTCACCGTCGATCCCGAGCGCCGGATCGCCCGCGTGCTCGGCGGAACGCTGTGGCGCGACGTGGTCGCCGCCGCCGCGCCGCACGGGCTCACCGCCCTGCACGGCAGCGCGGGCGACGTCGCGGTCGCCGGCTACGTGCTCGGCGGCGGCCTCTCGTTCTACGGTCGCCGGCACGGGCTGGCAGCATCCCACCTGCGCGCGGTCGAGCTCGTGACCGCCGACGGCACGCTCGTGCGGGCGACCGCCGACGAACACCCCGACCTCTTCTGGGCGCTTCGCGGCGGCGGCGGCAACTTCGGCGCCGTCGTCGCCCTCGAGATCGAGCTGCTCCCCTACCCCGATGTCTTCGCCGGCATGCTGTTGTGGGATCTCGCCCGTGCCGACGAGGTCACCCGCGCATGGCGCACGTGGACGGCGGACCTGCCCGACTCGGTCACCACGTCGCTGCGCTTCATGCGGTTCCCGCCGATCCCCGAGCTCCCGCCGTTCCTCAGCGGCCGCAACCTCGTGGTCATCGACGGAGCCGTGCTCGAGGACGACCCGCGCGCGGCCGAGCTGCTCGCCCCGCTGCGCGCGCTCGACCCCGAGATGGACACGTTCGCCCGCATCCCGGCCGAGGGCATGCTCGCGGTGCACATGGACCCGCCGGGTCCGACCCCGGCCGTCGGGCACCACGCCCTGATGGCCGAGCTCCCGGATGCCGCGATCGACGCGCTGCTCGCGGTCGTCGGCCCCGGCGTGCAGATCCCGCTCATGTTCGCCGAGCTTCGCCACCTCGGCGGTGCGCTCGCCGTGCCTCACGACGGCGCGCTGGACCGCCTCGACGGGGCGTACGCGCTGTTCACCGTGGCACCGGCGCCGACGCCCGAGATGGCGGAGGCCGGCACCGCGGCCGCCGATGCCGTGGTGGCCGCGCTCGGCCCGTGGGCGTCGCCCCGGACCTTCCTCAACTTCGCCGACCGCACGATCGACGTCGCGACCGCCTTCGACGCCGAGTCGTGGGCACGGCTGGGGCAGGTGCGCCGCTCGATCGACCCCTCCGGCGTCTGGACGGCCGCCCACCCGGTCGGCACGGCCTGACGCCCACCTCGACCACCGAAACGAAGGAGCACCACATGCACATCCGACACACCATCGTCGCCGCGGGCCTCCTGGGCGCGCTGGCGGTCGGCGGCACCGCGCTGCCGGCCACCGCCCTGCCCGACGAGTCGAGCGCGGCCCCGCGTCCGAGCCACGCCGCCCAGTCGGCCCTGATCGCCGAGGTCCGCGCCGCGACCGCCCGCTTCCACGACGTGGACGTCGCCATCGCCGAGGGCTACGAGAGCACCCACGAGTGCGCGAGCAGCCCCGACGGCGCCATGGGCATCCACTTCATGAACCCCGACCTCATCGCACCGGGAGCCCCCGTCGACCCGACGAAGCCGCCGATCCTGATGTACGGACCCTCGGCGTCGGGCGAGCTCGAGCTCTGGGGCGTGGAGTTCTTCGAGCCCGAGGTCGGCCAGCCCACCCCGATGCTCGGCGACCAGCCGTTCGACGGCCCGATGCCCGGCCACGATCCGCACATGCCGGTGCACTACGACCTGCACGTGTGGACCGGCAAGCACAACCCGTCCGGGCTCTACGCTCCGTTCAACCCGAGCCTCGCCTGCTGACGGGCACCGCCGCATCCCGTGCGATCACGGGCAGCCGCGTCACCGATGGTGGTGCGGCTGCTCGTGTTCGGCACGGCCCGCGGGCTCGAGTTGGAACGTCGAGTGCGCCACGTCGAAGTGATCGGAGAGGCATCCGCCCAACTCGTCGAGGAGCTCGCCGGCACGACCCGACGCGAACACCTCGGGCTCGACCTCGACGTGGGCGCTGAACACGGCCGAACCCGACGTGATCTGCCAGACGTGCACGTCGTGCACCGCGACGACGCCCGAGGCGCCGAGCAGGTGGTCGCGGATCTCGGCGACGTCGGTGTCGGGCGGGGCGGACTCGAAGAGCACCCGCACGACGTCGCGCAGGAGCGCGAGTGCACGCGGCACGATGAACGCCGCGATCAGGAGCGACGCGATCGGGTCGGCGGCATCGAATCCCGTCACGAGGATGACCACGGCCGCGACGATCACCAGCACCGAGCCGATGAGGTCGCCGAGCACCTCGAGGTAGGCGCCGCGCATGTTGATCGACTGCTTCGCTCCGCCCCGCAGCACGAGCATCGCCGCGAGGTTCGCCACGAGCCCGAGCAGCGCGACCACGAGCATCGGACCGCCCAGCACCTCGTGCGCCTCGCCGCCCGCGCCCGTCACGAGCCGGCCGACCGCAGAGACCGTCACCGACACCGCGACGACCACGAGCACCACGCCGTTCACCAGGGCGCCGAGCACCTCGGCCCGGCGGTAGCCGTACGTCTGCCGGTCGGTCGCGGGACGCGCGGCCACGAGCGCGGCGACGAGCGCGACGACGAGGCCGATGAGATCGCTCGCCATGTGCCCGGCGTCGGCGAGCAGGGAGAGCGAGCCGGCGAAGATGCCGCCCACGACCTGCACCACGAGGAACGCCGCGATGATCGCGATCGCCACCAGGAGCCGCGTGCGGTTCGCCGCCGTCCCGTGGGTGTGCGCGTGGTCGTGCGAGTGTGCCATGTCCCTTCCAGCGTATGCGCGGATGCCGCGTACCCGCCGTGATGGGAATGAGACGCGTTCTCTCCACGGGCGGCCGTGCCTGCGGAGGGCGACGCGCGACGCTAGCGTCCGAGCCGCGAGGCCACGCGCACCAGCTCGGGCACGAGCGCCGCGAATGCCCGAGCCCGGTGGCTGTGCGCGCTCTTCACCTCGGGCGCGAGCTCCGCGGCCGACACCTCGAACCCGTCGGGCACGAAGATCGGATCGTAGCCGAACCCGTTGACGCCCGCCCGCTCGGTCGCGATGCGCCCGGGCCACTCGCCCACTGCGGCGTACTCGAACGGCGTGCCCGCGGCATCCGGCACCACCAGCGCGATGGTGCAGTGGAAGTGCGCCGTGCGGTGCGGGTCGCGGATGTCGCCGAGCTGCGCGAGCAGCAGCTCGAGGTTCGCCTCGGCGCCGCGACCGGGTCCCGCCCAGCGGGCCGAGAAGATTCCGGGTGCGCCGCCCATGACGTCGACGGCGAGGCCGGAGTCGTCGGCGAGCGCGATGCGTCCGGTGTGGGATGCCGCGGCCCGCGCCTTGATGAACGCGTTCTCGTCGAAGGTGGTGCCGTCCTCGACGGGCTCGGGGCCGTCGTACGGCAGCACGACGAGCCCCGGCATCCGCTCGCCGAGGATGTGCTGGAACTCGGCGACCTTGTGCGCGTTGTGGGTGGCGAGCACCACCTCGAGCGGCGTGCCGGCCACGCTCAGGCCGTCGCCTCGTCGGTCGCGGCGAGCGTCGCCTGCTGGACGAGCGCCAGCTCGGCGGTGCCGGCGAGCGCGAGGTCGAGCAGCGAGTCGAGCTCGCGCCGATCGAACGGCGCTCCCTCGGCGGTGCCCTGCACCTCGACGAACAGGCCGCGCCCGGTGGCGACGACGTTCATGTCGGTCTCGGCGCGAACGTCCTCGGTGTAGGCGAGGTCGAGCATGGGCGTGCCGTCGACGATGCCGACCGAGATGGCCGAGACCGTGTCGATGACGGGCTTCGCCCGCTGCCCGATGAACTTCTGCTCACGGGCCCACTCGACGGCGTCGACAAGGGCGACGTAGGCGCCCGTGATGGCCGCGGTGCGGGTGCCCCCGTCGGCCTGCAGCACGTCGCAGTCGATCTGGATGGTGTTCTCGCCGAGGCCCTTGGTGTCCACGACGGCACGCAGGCTCCGGCCGATCAGCCGGCTGATCTCGTGGGTGCGCCCGCCGATCCGGCCCTTCACCGACTCTCGGTCGTTGCGGGTGTTCGTGGCGCGCGGCAGCATCGCGTACTCGGCGGTGACCCAGCCGCGGCCCTTGCCCTGCATCCAGCGCGGCACGCCGTTCGTGAACGACGCGGTGCAGAGCACCTTCGTGTTCCCGAACGAGATGAGGGCGCTGCCCTCGGCGTGCGCGCTCCAGCCACGCTCGATGGTCACGTGCCGCAGCTCGTGGGGCGCGCGGCCGTCGGCGCGCACGAGGTCGGCCGTGGCCGCCTGGGGGTCGGATGCCTCGGTCATGCGTTCTCCTGTCGAAGTTCGGTCGCTGGGCGTGTCGAAGGGTTCGCTCCCCGAGCCGGTCGAAGGGAGCCCGTCGACGCGTGGTGGGGAAGCGTGAGCGCACCGGTCTCGACGAGCTCCACGCTCGGGATCTCGGGCGCGATGAGCCGATGCGCGAGGTCGAGGAACGCGCTCGTCGAGCCGCCCGTCGCCTCGTACCGGTAGGTGGGCGGCGTCGGCGCGCGACGCTCCATGCCGTTCGACACGAGCACGCGGTAGACGTCGTTGGCGGTCTCGACATCGCTCGAGACGAGCGAGACCTGCTCGCCCATCACGTACGAGATGGCGCCCTTGAGGAACGGGTAGTGCGTGCAGCCGAGCACGAGCGTGTCGACGCCGGCCTCGCGGAGCGGCGCGAGGTACTCCTCGGCGACCGAGAGCAGCTCGTCGCCGCTCGTGACGCCGGCCTCGACGAACTCGACGAAGCGCGGGCACGCCGCGGACGACAGGTCGAGGTGCGGGGCGGCCGCGAACGCGTCGTCGTACGCGCGCGACTGGATGGTGCCGACGGTGCCGATCACGCCCACGCGGCCGTTGCGGGTCGTGGCCACGGCGCGCCGCACCGCGGGCTGGATGACCTCGACGACGGGCACGTCGTACCGTTCGCGCGCGTCGCGGAGCATGGCGCTCGACGCGGTGTTGCAGGCGATCACGAGCATCTTCACGCCCTGCGCGACGAGGTCGTCGAGCACGGCGAGCGCGTACCGACGCACGTCGGCGATGGGCTTCGGCCCGTAGGGCGAGTGCTCGAGGTCGCCGATGTAGAGGATCGACTCGTGCGGCAGCTGGTCCTTCACGGCGCGGGCCACCGTGAGACCGCCGACGCCGGAGTCGAAGATCCCGATCGGTGCATCCGTCACGACATCCAAGCTTAGGCGAGCGCGGCGGCACGCTCGCCGCCGGCCCGGGATTGCGGCATCCCGAGCACTAGGCTGACGCTGTGACCGGTTCTGCTGCGCTCTTCACCGACCGCTACGAGCTGACGATGGTGGATGCCGCGCTCCGCGACGGCGCCGGCCATCGCGAGAGCCTCTTCGAGGCGTTCGCACGGCGCCTCCCCGACGGCCGCCGCTACGGCGTCGTCGCGGGCACCGGCCGGCTGCTCGAGCTCATCGACCGGTTCCGCTTCGAGGATGCGGAGCTCGAGTGGCTCCGCGAGCACGAGGTGGTGCGCCCCGAGACCCTCGACTGGCTCGCCGACTACCGGTTCCGCGGCGACATCTGGGGCTACCGCGAGGGCGAGGCGTACTTCCCCGGCTCGCCGCTCGTCACCATCCAGGCGACGTTCGCCGAAGCGGTGATGCTCGAGACCCTCGTGCTGTCGACGCTGAACTACGACTCGTCGGTGGCGAGCGCCGCCGCACGCATGGTCTCGGTCGCGCTGGGCCGGCCCATCGCCGAGATGGGCTCCCGCCGCACCAGCGAGCACGCCGCCATCGCGGCGGCGCGAGCCGCGTACATCGCGGGCTTCGACGCCACCTCCAACCTCGAGGCGGGTCGCACCTGGGGCATCCCGACCATGGGCACCGCCGCGCACGCGTTCACGCTCCTGCACGACACCGAGGAGGACGCCTTCCGGGCGCAGGTCGCGGCGTTCGGCCCCAAGACGACGCTGCTCGTCGACACCTACGACATCGCGAAGGGCGTCGAGCTCGCCGTGCAGGTGGCCGGCACCGAGCTAGGGGCCGTGCGCATCGATTCGGGCGACCTGCCCACCGTGGTCGCCGCGGTGCGCGAGCAGCTCGACGGCCTCGGCGCCGTCGACACGAGGATCACGGTGACCAGCGACCTCGACGAGTTCACGATCGCCGGCCTCTCGGGCGCCCCGGTCGACGCCTACGGCGTGGGCACGGCCGTCGTCACCGGGTCGGGGTTCCCCGCCGCCGGCATGGTGTACAAGCTCGTCGCCCGCCGTGACGACGCCGGCGAGTGGGTGGCCGTGGCGAAGTCATCGACGCAGAAGCTCAGCATCGGCGGCCGCAAGAACGCGGCGCGGCGACTGGACTCCACGCGCACCGCGCGCGAGGAGCTGATCTTCATCGGCGACGGCCCCGAGGGCGAGGCGGAGTTCGAACCGGGCGATCGGCTGCGACCGCTCATGGTGCAACTCATGGAGGGCGGTGTCGCCGATCCCGCGTTCGTCGGCCCTGCGGGCACGGCGGCGGCGCGAGCGCATCGCGCCGAGGTCATGCAGGAGTTGCCGATCGAGGCGTTCCGGCTGGGGCGCGGCGAGCCCGTCATCCCGACGAGCTACCGCTGAGACCCGCCGCCGCTACTGCGCCTTCATGCGCTCGTAGATCTCCTTGCACGTGGGGCACACCGGGAACTTCTCGGGGTCGCGACCGGGCGTCCACTTCTTGCCGCAGAGCGCCTTCACGGGCTTGCCCGTGACCGCCGACTCGAGGATCTGCTCCTTCTTCACGTAGTGCGCGAACCGCTCGTGGTCGCCGGGTTCGATGTGCTCTTCCTCGAGCAGCTTCTCGAGCTCGCGGTCGAGCACGGAGGTGCCACCGCCTGGCGCGTCGGGATCGGCGATGCTCGCGCGTACGGGTTCGATCATGCGCTCGATTCTACGCGCGGATGCCACGACTGCGGCCGACCCGGTCGCACCACCGGTCATGCGGCTACGCGCGCATCGCGGCCGCGAGGATCTCGGGTCCGCGTCGCTCGAACACGCGGCCGCCGAGCCAGATCCCGACGACGAGCACGAGCAGCCCGAGCCCTACGCCCGCCGCGAACGACGCGGTGTGCCATGCCGGGTCCACGAAGAGTCCGAGCGCCCCGAACACGACGGCGGGCAGGGCGACGAGGAGCGAGCCGAACATGGTGATCGACTGCACGAGGGCCGTGACCGCCCCGGTCGACTGCGGCTGCTGGAACGGGCTGTCGCCGGGCTTGACCGCCGGGTACGGGAATCGGGCCGAGGTGATCGCGCCGACGCCGAGGCCCGCGAAGAGCAGTGCGGTGCTCACGCCGATGAGCGACGGCAGGAGCCGCCCGTCGTCGAGGACGAACACCGTGACGGCGCTGCCGAGGCCGATGATCAGCGCGCCCGTTATGAGCACGGGCACCAGCCGGCCCGCACGATCCGCGGCGCCGCGGACCCCCGACGCGACGTGCAACCAGACGGCCGTGCTGTCGTAGGCCGTGTCGTTGTGCAGCGCCCATCCGAGCAGCAGGCACATGAGCGGCACGGGGACGAGCGCCGTGTAGGCGAGCGGGACGCCCGCGAGGCCGAGCGGCACGAGCACGAGCACGGGCACGACGGGGATCATGAGCACCGAAACCCAGTACCGCGCGTCCCGGAACCAGTAGGTGATGCTGCGGGCGGCGACGACACCGGTCACCGTGTGCGGCATCCGATCGAACCATCCGAGACCCCGGTAGCTCTTCGCGGATGCCTCGCGGCCCGGCGAGACGAGCACCTTCGCGACGACGGCCTCCCACGCGAACCACAGGGCGGCGAGCGTGGCCACGGCGATGAGGAGCTTCACCACCGCGGCGCCCCACTCACCGGCCGCCGCGTCACCGGGTGCGGCGAACGCGGCGCCGAGCGGGGTCCAGCCGAGCACGCCGGCGATGGACGCGAGCACGTCGAGGCCCGAGCGCGCCCAGTCGATGGAGATGAGCACCACGATCACCGGCGACAGGAGCACGATGAGCAGGATGCCGATCACGCCGCTGACCTCACGAGCACGACGAGTGGCGAGCAGCACCGAGGCGATCGAGGTCGCCAGGCGGGCGAGGAGCAGGCAGGTGGCGAACGCCAGTGCGGCGCTCAGGATCGCGATGATGGTCTCGCCGGCGCCGCGCGACCAGGTCACCACGGTGCCGGTGAGCACGATGGCGAGCGCGATGGCCGGGATGCCGATCACCGCCGAGACGGCGAGACCGATCGCGAGCGTGCGGTTCGGCAGGCCGAACAACGCGAACCGTCGCGGGTCCATCGTGTCGTCGACGCCGAAGATCAGGGGGAACACGACGAAGCCGACGAAGGTCGCGCCGCCGACGACGACGAACACGTCGCGGATCACCTCGACGTCGTCGATGAAGCGCAGCCCGACGAGGGAGACGAACAGCAGCGCGGCCGCTCCGAGCCCGTACACGAGGCCGACGACGATGCCGACGACCTGCCAGGGACTACGTCGGAAGATGTTCGCGAGCAGGCGCAGTTTCAGTCGGAGAAACTGTGCAACCATTCCATGCCTTCCGCTGCCTTGCGTCCGCCTGCGAGCTCGACGAAGCGGTCTTCGAGGGTCTTCCCGAGGCGCACCTCGTCGAGCGCACCCGACGCGAGCACGCGGCCGCCGATGATGATCGCCGCCGAGTCGCAGACCCGCTCGATGAGGTCCATGCTGTGGCTCGAGAGGAGCACGGTGCCGCCCCCGCCGACGTAGCGCTCGAGGATGTCGGTGAGGTTCGCCGCCGAGACCGGGTCGACCGACTCGAAGGGCTCGTCGAGCACGAGCAGACGCGGGGCGTGGATCATCGCGCACGCGAGCGCGATCTTCTTGGTCATGCCCGCGGAGTAGTCGGCGACGAGCCGGTCGACGGCGTCCTCGAGGCCGAACGCCGCGATGAGCTCGACGCTCCGCTCGCGCACGGTGCGGTCGTCGAGTCCGCGGAGCGACCCCGAGTAGTAGAGGAGCTGCGCACCGGTGAGCCGGTCGAACAGTCGCAGCCGGTCGGGCAGCACGCCGGTGACGCGCTTGGCCGCGCGCGGGTCCGCCCACGCGTCGATGCCGTTGACGTGCACCGCGCCGGCGTCGGGTCGCAGCAGCCCCGTGACCATCGAGAGCGTCGTGGTCTTGCCGGCGCCGTTCGGACCGACGATGCCGTAGAACGACCCCGCCCGGACGTCGAGCGAGATGCCGTCGACCGCGGTCGTGTTGCCGAACCGCTTCACGAGGCCCTGGATCGTGAGCACGCGCGGCGCGTCGGGTGCCGGGGCTGCACGGGCGACGCGCAGCGTGCGCTTCTTCCGCGGCTTCGGCGCGCGGGGCGCGGGGATGACGACCACGGCCTGATCGGCGTCGGATGCCGCGGGCGTCGTGCCCTCGGACCCCTCCGTGGTCACCGGCGCCTCGGTGCCGGGCGCGTCGACGGCCGCGGGCGCGTCGGCCTCGGCCACCGCGGCGGCGACGACCGGGCGCTCGCGCGTGGTCTCGTCGACGTCCGTCGCGGCGACATCGGTCGCGGCCGCCGCCGTGGTGGCGGGCTCCGTCGCGGTGACGTCGGTCGCGGCCACCTCCGTGGTGGCGGGCTCCCTCGCGGCGACGTCGGTCGCGGAGGAGGGCGTCGCCGACGTCTCGGGTGACTCGACCGTCGCGGCCTTCCCCTCGCCGGGCGTTCGGTTCCCCCGCTCTGCGGCGGTCGTCTCGGTCGTGAACGCGGCAGCGACCTGCTGGCGCTTCGTGGTCGTCGAGCCGGTGGAGCGCTTCCTCGTCGTCGCCGAGCTCGCCGTCGACGCGCGTGACGTGCGCGCCGACTTCGCAGCCTCGCCCCTCGCGGCGGCGGCCTTCGACGACGCCGCCCGCGATGCCGGCGTGCGCTTCGAAGGCGTCGGCGCCTCGGGCTGGTCGTCTGACGCCGGCGCGGTCTTCGCACCATCCGACGCGGCCGGCGCCGTCGCGGACCCCTTCGCCGCGGACCCCTTAGCCGCCGCCTTCGGCGCAGTTCCCTTCGCCGCCGCCGCCTTCGCCGCGGTCCCCTTCGTCGCGGCCGCCTTCGCCGTCGTCGACCTCGGCTTCGTCGACCTCGTGGATTTCGCCGTGCCGGATTTCGCCGTGCCGGAAGTCGCGGCCGACGTCGAGGCGCTCGGGCGACGTGGGGCCGCCGGCAGGGCCTCATTCTGCTCGCCCTCGGACGCGGGACGCGCGACAGAAGTCCCCCGATCAGCGGACACCCCCGTGCCGGTGCCTCCGGGAGTTTCGTCGTCGTGTTCTGAGGGCGAAACGGAAGTCACCAACACAACCTACCAATGAGTGCGTCGCCGACGCGCCCCACTACCCCCCGGATGGGGTATTCTGCGGATTTCCTGAGCTTCGTATCACGATCCCACTACGACCGCGTCAACCCCCATGTGCCGGGCCGTGGTCGCCGGTATCCTGTGAGTCGGCATAACGGCGTGTCCACATGTGAACTTCCGGATGAACAGACGACGAACACACGGCAACGTGCGTGTCGCGGCATCCGCCACCACCGAAGGAGATGCAGTGACCACCCAGATCGTGATTCTCGCGGCCGGCATGGGGAGCCGGCTCGGACGATCCCTCCCCAAGCCGCTCACCGAACTCGCCGATGGCCGCACCATCATGCGTCAGC
This sequence comes from Agromyces sp. H66, assembly GCF_004959775.1. Taxonomy (GTDB): domain Bacteria; phylum Actinomycetota; class Actinomycetes; order Actinomycetales; family Microbacteriaceae; genus Agromyces. The sequence goes on along the minus strand of NZ_SJZG01000004.1, from coordinate 232,301 downwards.
AGTTCGACAACATCGAGCACGCCTTCGGCAACAACGCCAGCGTGACGATCGTCGTCGGGTACAAGCTCGAGCACATCATCGAGGCGTTCCCGCAGGCGTCCTTCGTCTACAACGAGGAGTACGACCAGACGAACACCTCGAAGAGCCTCATGCGCGCGCTGGCGGCATCGCAGTCGGGCGGGCTGCTCTGGATGAACGGCGACGTCGTGTTCGACCCGCGCATCCTCGACCGCGCGCTGCCGCTCATCGCGCGTGACCAGTCGTTCGTCACCGTCAACACCGCCAAGGTGTCCGACGAAGAGGTGAAGTACACGACGACCGCCGAGGGCTACATCAAGGAGCTCTCCAAGACCGTCAAGGGCGGTCTCGGCGAGGCCGTCGGCATCAACTACGTGTCGAGTCGCGACAAGGCGCTGCTCCTGGCGCACCTCTCGCGAGTGGGCGATCAGGACTACTTCGAGCGCGGCATCGAGCTCGCCATCGAGAAGAACGGCATGCTCGTCGAGCCGATGGACGTCTCCGACCTCTACGCGGTCGAGATCGACTTCGCCGAAGACCTGGAGCGTGCCAACCACTTCGTGTGATCCCGCAGCACAGCAGTGAAGAGCGGATGCCTCGTGGCATCCGCTCTTCGCGTGCCGGCGCGATTCGCGCTCAGGCGGCCCGGGCCGCGCCCGCGCTCAGGTGGCTTGCGCCACGCCAGCCTTGGCGAGTCGGCGCGCGACGATGCGTCCGATCCACGTGAACAGCACGGGCGAGAGCACCCACAGCGGCAGCGCGATCGCCCATGCCCACCACGCGTAGTGCTCGGCGCCGAGGCCGATGAAGACGGCGATCGCGATGACGAGCCCCGCGAAGCCGGCAGCGGCGTAGAAGAGCCACGCATCCCAGCGACGGTACCGCGACACGAGGAACGGGATCTCGATGAGCAGCCCGACGAGCAGCCCGGCGCCGACGTAGCGCCACAACCACCACGGCGCGAACGCCGCGCCGACGAGCCCGGCGATGAGGCCCGCGAGCACCGCCATGCCGGGTCGCTTCAGGAACGCGAGTGCGACGACGCTCGGCAGGAAGTGCGTGCCGACCGTCAGGCCGTAGAGCATCGGCCCGAACGCGGCGAACGCGGCGGCGAGATATCCCGACGCGCCGGCGACGACGCCTCCGACGACGCCGATCGCGGCGCAACTGAGCAGGACCCGGGTACTGGTGCGGTGCACGACGCTCCTTCCGACCGGTCGCGGCGCGCGCTGACCGCCTCCTCCAAACCTACCGCCGCGCGGCATCTACGATGAGATCGTGATGAGTGCGGTAACGGTCGGGGGCGCCGGCGACGCGCATCCGCTCCAGCGGACGCCGTGGATCCGGTATCGGCACTCCCTCTGGCTCCTCACGACGCGCGACCTGAAGGTGCGCTACTCGACCTCGGCCCTCGGCTACCTCTGGTCGGTGCTCGACCCGCTGGTGATGGCGGGCATCTACTGGTTCGTGTTCACGCAGGTGTTCGAGCGCCTCGTCGGCACACCGCCGTACATCGTGTTCCTGCTCTCCGCGCTCCTGCCCTGGATGTGGTTCAACGGCGCCGTCTCGGACTCGACGCGCGCGTTCCTCAAGGACGCCAAGCTCGTCCGGTCGACGAAGATCCCCCGCACCATCTGGGTGAACCGCATCGTGCTGTCGAAGGGCATCGAGTTCGTGCTCGCCCTGCCGGTGCTCGCGGTGTTCGCGATCGCGTTCGGTGCGCGGGTCGGCTGGGAGCTCGTGTTCTTCCCGCTCGCCGTGCTCCTGCAGGCCGTGCTCACGGTCGGCGTCTCGCTCATCGTGGCGCCGCTCGTGGTCTTCTTCCGCGACCTCGAACGTGCGGTGAAGCTCATCCTGCGGTTCCTCTTCTACGCGTCGCCCATCATCTACGGGGTGTCGAACCTGCCCGAGGAACTGCATGTCTGGGCGGCGTTCAACCCGCTCTCGGGCATCTTCGGGCTGTACCGCGCCGGGTTCTTCCCCGACGAGCTCGACTGGTTCAACGTGGTGGTGTCCGCCGCGATGTCGGTCGCACTGCTCGCAATCGGGATGCTCGTCTTCCGCGGCAGCGTGCGCCAGGTGCTGAAGGAGATCTGATGACGGATGCCCCGGCCACCGCGCACGCCTCCACCGAGGCCCGCGCCATCCGCGTCGACGGCCTCGGCGTGCGGTTCCGGCGCAATCGCCGCGGTCGTCGCCTGTTCAAGGATCTCTTCGCCGGACGGCGGCGGCGTACGCGGCCCGACGAGTTCTGGGCGTTGCGGAACGTGTCGATCGACGTACGCGAGGGCGAGGCGATCGGCGTCGTCGGACGGAACGGCCAGGGCAAGTCGACCCTGCTGAAGCTCGTCGCGGGCGTGATGATCCCCGACGAGGGCACGGTCGAGGTGACGGGCGGGGTCGCTCCGCTCATCGAGATCACGGGCGGATTCGTCGACGACCTCACGGTTCGCGACAACGTCTATCTCACCGCCGGGCTGCACGGCATGACCCGGGCGCAGATCGATGCCAAGTTCGACGAGATCATCGGGTTCGCCGACATCGGCGACTTCCTCGACACGCCGTACAAGCACCTCTCGAGCGGCATGAAGGTGCGCATCGCGTTCGCCGTGATCTCGCAGCTCGAGGAGCCCATCCTCCTCGTCGACGAGGTGCTCGCGGTCGGCGACAAGGCGTTCCGCGAGAAGTGCTACCGGCGCATCGAGGAGTTGCTCGCGAGCGGGCGCACGCTCTTCTTCGTGTCGCACAACGAGCGCGACCTGCGCCGGTTCTGCACGCGCGGCCTCTATCTCGACAAGGGCGCGCTCGTGCTCGACGCCCCGATCGACGAGGTGCTCGACCGCTACAACGCGGAGCACGGCGGCAAGTAGGCTCGGCAGTCGCGCCGCGACCACCTCACCCGGCACCGCAGTCGCGCCGCCACCACTCCGCCCCCTCCCCCCGCACCGTGGCGGCGCGCGCATCACAACTCTCACCACGCTCGGGCTCACCCCGCGCGGGCCGCCGCTCCGCCCGCGCCCGGCTCGCCGAGGGGATGCACCAACCCGTCGGGCGGCCCGTCGTACCAGCGCCCCGCGGGACTGCACCAGCGGATGGTGCCGTCGGACCGCTGCCAGACACGCCACCCGGTGTGATGCTTCAGCCGATGATGACCGCGGCAGCACGGCGGGATTGTCGTGGTCGGTGCATCCGTCGTGCTCGCACGCGACCGTGTGGTCGAGCTCGCTCTCGCTCGCCGGCCGTTCGCAGCCTGGGAACCGGCACCGCCCGTCGCGAACGCGCAGCCACGCGGCGAGATCGGCGGGCACCCGGCGTGTCGAGCGACCGTACCGGAGCGTCGCGCCCGACACCGGATCGGTGAGGATCGTCCGGAACGACGGCACGTGCGCGAAGAGGTGCCGTGCCGTCTCGGTGTCGATGGGGCCGTGGTTCTCGAGCATGGCCGGCTGGACGCCGTGCCCGAGCAGCGTGAGTGCCGGGATGACGAGATGCACCGTCGCGCGCACCGTGCCGAGGTCGCCGGGATCGGGCGCCCCCAACGGATCGACGCGGCCGATGAGCAGCGCGACCGCCGCGTCGGCCTCGCGCTGCGGCCTGCTGCGCGCATCGCCCGCCGCTCGTACGGCGACGGCGCCCGCCACTCGCGCCCGGATCGCGACCGCCTCCTCCGCAGCGCACAGGAGGTTGACCCAGGCCATGCCGTCGTGGGCCGGCTCGATGACGAGCCGCCGGTCGTCGAGCGCCCGACGCTTGCGGGCTTCGGGGGCCGCGGGCTGGTACCGGTGCTGCATGCGCACGAGCGCCCTGCGGAACCCGACCGTCGTCATGCGGCGCGCCTTCTCGATCGCCTCCTGCTCGAACTCGGTCGCACGCTCGCCGGGCACGAACCCGACCGCGTCGATGAGCGCACGCACGTGGTGCAGCGACACGTCGCCGACGGTGAGCGCCTCGGCCGCCGCCGGCAGATCGACGAGTGCCGTGGCGTCATGCATCAGGGCCGTCGCTGCCCGCTCATGGACCTGCAGCGACGTGGCGAGCTCGGCCGAACAGGCGCGGTCGGCCCACTCCCGGTTCTCGCGTTCGGTGCGCGTCGGGTGCGCCTCGACCGTACGCATCAGCAGCCGGAGCTCGTGCACCCGGCCCAGCTGTTCAGCCTGCAGGGCGCGGATGGAACGCTCGAGCTCGAGGACGCGGTCGAGCGCCTCGACGAGTCGGGCTGCGGGTTCCATGCCTTCATTCGACCACGACCCGCCGACATTCGAAATCACGCTTGATCAGGCCGTTTACCTGTGGACAACTTCCCGGCGTGGGGCCTGTGGAGGACGAGTCGCCGCCCCACACCCCGCGAACGCGGAACTCGGCGTCGTCACGCAACCCCCGGCATCCGCTCGGGTTCGCCGCCTAGGATCGAGCCACCATGACCGAACGCGTGCACAAGATCACCTCGATGGGCTCGAGTGCCCCACGGGAGGACGAGCCCGGCGCCACGCCCGGGAACACGCCCGGCGCCACGCCAGGCGACCAGCCCGACCTCGGGCGCGCGCACGGCGTCGAGCGCGGCATCGACGCGGTGCTCTCGATCCAGCGACCCGTCGTCGTGGCGCACCTGCGCGGCATCCGTCGACGCTTCCCGAACGCCACCACCGACCAGCTCGTGCGCATCCTCGAACGCCGCTACCTCGCGGCCGTCACGACCGGCGGCGCCGCCGTGGGCGCGACGGCGGTCGTCCCCGGCATCGGCACCGGCGTCACCCTCGCACTCTCGAGCGTCGAGACCGCGGGCTTCCTCGAGGCCACGGCGCTCTTCGCGCAGTCGGTGGCCGAAGTGCACGGCATCGCCGTCGAGAACCCCGAACGGGCACGCGCCCTCGTGATGACCCTGATGCTCGGCCGCGAGGGCATCGACCTCGTGCGCCAACTCGCGTCGCAGGCGACCGGCCGCGGCGTGGCCCGCAACGCCTACTGGGGCGAGATCATCACCAACAGCCTGCCGAAGGCGTTCATGGGCACGGTCGTCGATCGCCTGCGAACGGTGTTCCTCAAGCAGTTCGCCGTGCGCGGCGGCGCGGGCATCGTCGGCAAGGCGATCCCGTTCGGCATCGGCGCGGCCATCGGCGGCGTCGGCAACCACCTGCTCGGGCGCAGGGTGCTGCAGCAGTCGCGCCTCGCGTTCGGTGCGCCGCCGGCCCTGCTCCCCCTCGATCTCGAGCCCCGCGGCGACGACTCGATGGTGAAGACGGCGGCGCTCCGGATGGCGCGGGCCGGGGCCGCGGTCGGCGGATTCGCCGTGAGCACGAGCCGCGAACTGCGCGCCGCCACGGGCCGCGCCGTGCGCGAGCGGAAGCGGTCGAAGTCCCGGGCCGCCATCGAGGATGGCTCCGGCGGGGCCGACGAGGGCAGCCACATCGAGGAGGGCGGCGCCGCCATCGAGGATGGCTCCGGCTTCAGGGAGGGCGCCGCCATCGAGGGGCCTGGCGACACGACCGACGCGCCCCGCGCCGGATCCTAGGCGCCGAGCGACTCCGCCTCGTCTTCGTCGTCCTCCTCGAACTCGTCGATCTCCTCCTCGCCCGCATGCAGCGCCGCGAAGCGCTCCCACTCGTCCATGAGGTGGTCGACGGCAGCGTGGAACCGCTTCGTCGTGACGCCCGGGGTGGTGTCGCCGAAGTACCGCTCGACCCAGAACCCGAGCCGTTCGAGCGCCGCCTCGTCGTGGGCGACCTCGTCGATGCGCGCGACCATCGATGCGGCATCCGACACCTCGAGCCACTCGCAGGCCTGCAGGTAGCCGCCCGTGTCGATCTGCGCCTCGGGGTTCGCGGGCCGGGTGATGAGCAGCGGCTTGCCGGCGGCGAGCCGGTCGTACACCATCGCCGAGATGTCGACGATCGCGACATCCGCCGCCGCCAGCTGCCAGCCGAGCGACGGACCGTCGTCGTAGACGTGCTGCGCCGTCGGGTCGGCGGCGTTGGCCGCAGCGATGGCCGCGATGATCTCGCGATTCGCCGCGCCGTACGCGTGGTCGACGACCCCCGAGCGTGGATGCGGCCGGTAGATCACGCGATGCCGGCCCGTGGCGAGGAGGGCGCGCACGAGCGGCACCCCGTGCGAGGCGATCGACCCGTACGCGGCGGAACCGCGATCACCCTCCCACGTGGGCGCGTACAGCACGACGTCGCGCTCATCGGGCGGGTACGGCAGCGAGGTCCCGTCGAGGTAGTGATCGGCCTGCGGTCGCCCGATCGGAATGGCCCGCTTGTCGAAGTCGTAGTCCCACAGCACCTTCTCGAGGCGGGCGCGCGCCGCGTCACCCGCGATGAGCGCGTAGTCGTACGCCTTGAACTGGTTCGTGGTCATGTACATCTTGTCGGACTCGCCGTGGTTGATGAACACGTGCCAGCGACGCCCGTAGCGCATCATCTGGAAGTTCTTCGCGTTCTGGTTCACGTAGAACACGATGTGCAGGTCCTGCTCATGGATCACCTGCTCGAGGTCGACGACGCGTCGCACGTAGGCGACCGGCAGGGGCGACTCGTCGAGCAGGGCCAGCGCCGCGCCCGATGCCCGGCTGAGGATGAGCACGGGATGCGTCTGCGCGAGCTCGGCGAGCGGCTTGTACCACTGGCGCAGCTGGTAGAGGTTGACGCGGCCGTCGGCGAAGTACACCCCGATGCGGTACCGGTGCGGCTCGAGGGGCGGTTGCTTCGCGAGGCGCGAGAGCAGCTCGCGCTGGGCGCGCCGCGACCACATGATGTCCCTGGCCAGCTTGACGGCGCGCTGGGCGTCCCTGCGTAGTCCCACCGTCCAAGGGTAGCGAGCAGGTGGACGCCGGATGTCCCGGCGGCGGCGCCATGGGTTGCCGAGCGATGATCGAGAGCCGATCGTTACGCGTCGCCACGCGCGTCGGACCTGGGCGGGCCGCGGGGCGGACCGGAGCGGACGCCCGGCTCCTCAGACCAGTGGCGGGCGCCCGGCCAGCGTCATGCGCCACACCGTCCGCCACCGGATGGGACGCCGCTCCCCCGCGTCCTGCCGCCAGCCCGCACGCCACCCCGCGAACCAGGCGCGCAGGGCCGACGGGTTGCGCGCCCAGCGCAGCACCTGGATGGCGGTCCACGAGCCCACGTACAGCGGCACGAACACGGCCGGCAGGTTGCGACGGGCGAGCCACACGCGGTTCCGCGCGTTCAGCCGGTAGTAGTACGCGTGGCGCGCCGGATCGATCACCGGATGCCCCGCCTCGAGGTCGCCCGCATACCAGGCGACGCGACCGGTGTCCCAGACCCGCCAGGCGAGCTCGATGCCCTCGTGCGCGTAGAAGAACGGATCGGCCCATCCGCCCGTGGCCTCGAACACGGCACGCGGCATGAGCACCGCGCCCTCCCAGCACGAGAACACCGTGCTCGAGCGCGCGGGGTCGCCCTTGCGGATGCGCGGGATCCACCGGCGCGGCGACACCCGGCCGGACGGGTCGACGACCCGGGGCTGGATCAGCCCGATCTCGGGCCGATCGGCGAGGAGGCGGCATCCGCTCGCGAGGAACCCCGGACTCGGCAGGAACGCGTCGTCGTCGAGGAAGAAGAGCACGTCGCCCGCGACCTCGGGCACGCCGCGGTTGCGGCCGGCGGGGATGCCGAGGTTCTCGGGCAGGTGCAGCGTCTTCACGGCGTCGGGAAGGGCGGGCACGGCGGTCGCCGGGTCCCACCCGTTGCCCACGCACACCACGTCGACCGTCACGTCGCGCTGGTCGAGGACGCTCCGGATGCCGCGTGCGAGATCATCGGGCCGGGTGCCCATCGTGAGCACCACCACGCCGACGCGCGGTCGCGCGTTCGCTGAGCCCGTCGAAGCGGACGCCCCGTCGGCAGGGTCGGGGACCGGCACGTCAGGCGCGGACACGGCGAGACGCCATGATCGCGACGAAGTGGCCGAACAGGGAGAGCACCGCCAGCGGCAGCAGCGCCGCCACCACGACGCGGTCGACGAGCGGCTGGCCGGCCACGAGGCCGACGAGCGCGGCGGCGAAGGCGATCAACGTGAGCTCGACGGAGTGGTACAGGCGGTGGAACGGCACGAACCGGGCGGCCTTGCGCAGCTTCGCGATGAGCCCGCCGCGGGGTGCGGTCTCACCGTGGGTGTCGGCGAGCTTCGGCAGCCCCGCGTTGGCGCGGGCGACGTGCACCATGTCGTTGAGCGCCTTGTTCAGCACGATCACGAGGGCGAGCAGCGCCGCTATGGTCGTCCAGAGGAAGTCGCCGGGCAGCTCGATGGGGTACGCGGCCGCACGGATGCCGAGCGCGAGCGGAATGAGTGCCTCGGTCGTGTAGTGGCCGACCTTGTCGAGGAAGACGCCCGCGGGCGACGAGGTTCGGCGCCAGCGGGCGACCTCGCCGTCGGAGCAGTCGACGAGCATCTGCAGTTGGCCGAGCACGACGGCCAGGAGCGCGCCCCAGATGCCGGGGATGAGCAGGGCTGCCGCGGTCGACCAGCCGACGAGGATCATGAGGCCGGTGACGCCGTTCGCCGAGATCGACGTCTTCAGGAGCACCCAGGTGAGATACGGCGAGAGGTTGCGGAGGTACAGCGAGGCCGTCCAGTGTTCGGCGTTGCGGCGGCTCCGCACCTCGGGCGGCTGCGTGACCGCGCGGAGCTCTGCGATCGACGTGGGCCTGGCCGCGGCCTGACCGGCTTGGGACATCCGCGTCACCTTCCCGTGTGCTTGGCGATGTTGCTCGTGAGCGAGAGGTACCCCAGCACGAAGCCGATCCCCCACGACACGTGTATGCAGGGCAACACTACGAGAAACCAGGCGGCGGTGCGCGCGCCGCGGCCACGGGCGTACACGAGCGTCGCGGCGATCACGAACAGCAGGTAGACCAGCGGTGCCGCGAACCCGATGAGCAGCCACGGCGCGACGCCCATGGCGGCCTGCACGATGCCGCCGATGCCGAGGAGCACACCCAGCGCCACCCCGACGACCATGACCGGCGGCACGAAGTAGCGGATGCCGTTCGCGGCCGGGAACCGCCGCGCGAGCTCACCGCGCCACAGCCCGGTGGAGATCATCTGGCGCGCGAGCCGCTCGACCGTCGAGCGCGGCCGGTAGGTGACGGCGAGCGCCGGCGTGAACCACACCGTGCCGCCGGTCTCGCGGAGGCGCCGGTTGAGCTCCCAGTCCTGCCCGCGCTTGATCGTCTCGTCGAAGAGGCCGACACGGTTCAGCGCGCTCCGACGGAACACGCCGAGGTAGACGGTGTCGGCGGGGCCTTCGGCGCCGCCGACATGGAACGCGGAGCCGCCGAGCCCGACCTTGGTGGTGTACGCGAGGGCGACGGCCTGCTCGAACGGCGTCTCTCCCTTGGCGTCCATGATGCCGCCGACGTTGTCGGCGCCGGTTCGCTCGAGGGTCTCGACGGCGATGCGGGCGTAGTCGGTGGGCAGCATCGAGTGCGAGTCGACGCGCACCACGACCGGGTGCCGGGCGGCACGGATGCCGATGTTGAGTCCGGCCGGCGTCGACCCGACCTCGTTCTCGAGCACCCGCACGTCGGGGTGACGCTCGGCGAGGTCGGCGACGAGCTCGGCCGTGCCGTCGATCGACGGGCCGAGGGCGATGAGCACCTCGACGGGACCCTCATAGTCTTGCGCGAGGATCGATTCGACGGCCGCCCGCACGTGGGTCACGTCGTTCAGCACGGGCATGACATAGGAGACGCCGACGAGCGACGACGGTGTCGCCTGGTGGTGCTGCTCGGGCATGTTCCTCACTCGCTCGGGTCGATCGAGCCTAGCAGTCACGCCCCTCGCCGACGAGGAGGGCCGGGGTCCCGTGGGCCCCGGCCCTCCCGTCGTCCGGTCGACCCCGACCGGGTCGCCGCTCAGCCCTCGAAGGTGCCGAGTGTGACATCGACGGTCTGCGACTCGCCGTCGCGCGTGAAGGTGATCTCGGCCGAGGCGCCGCCCGCCATCGCGCGCACCTGCGCGGTGAGGTCGGTCTGGTCGGTGATCGGGATCCCGTTGAACCCGGTCACCACGTCTCCGGCGCGGAGACCCGCCTGGTCGGCCGCCCCGCCGGGTGTCACCTCGGAGATGAGGGCGCCGACGATGGTGCTCGACTCGTCGGACTCGGCCGCGGTCACGGTCGCACCGAGCAGTCCGTGCGTCGCCGAGCCGTTCTCGATGATCTCCTGGGCGATGCGCTCGGCGAGGTTCGAGGGGACCGCGAAACCCACGCCGATGTTGCCCGCCTCGGCGCCGGCGCCGCCGGTCGAGAGGATGGCCACGTTCACGCCGATGAGCCGGCCCTCGGAGTCGACGAGCGCGCCGCCCGAGTTGCCCGGGTTGATGGCGGCATCCGTCTGGATGACCGGCAGGGACACCCGGCCGGCGTTCGCCGACGGCTGCTGCGGATCGCCGCCGTCGGGGTCGGGCAGGTCGAAGAAGAAGTCGAACGGGCTCTCGGAGCCGTCGCCCTGACCGCCGTCGCCCTGGCCCTGGTCGTCGGGCGTCTCGGGCGCCGCCGACGAGGCCACGTCGATCGAGCGGTTGAGCGCACTGATGATGCCGTTCGTGACCGTGCCGGAGAGGCCGAGCGGCGCGCCGATGGCGATCGCGGTGTCGCCGACGTTGAGCTCGTCGGAGTCGGCGAACTCGAGGGCCGTGAGGTCGGACGCGTCGACGAGCTTGATGACCGCCAAGTCGGAGAGCGGGTCGGTGCCCACCAGGTCGGCGTCGTAGAGGCGCCCATCGCTCGTCTCCACCTTGATCACGGGGTCGCCCGTCGCACCGTCGAGCGTCACGACGTGCGTGTTGGTGAGCACGTAGCCGTCCTCGGAGAGGATGATGCCCGAGCCCGTGCCGCCGGCCTGGCTTCCCGAGACCGAGATGGTGACCACGCTCGGGCTCGCCTTCGCGGCGACCGCGGTGATCTGGTTCACCGAGTCGGGGTCGTTCACGACGATGTTCTGCGCGGTGCCCGAGCCGCCGGTCGCCGCGGGCGAGTCGTTCGCCGTGAGGAGCGCGGTGATGCCCGCACCCGAGGCGCCACCGATGAGGGCAGCGGCGACGATCGCGGCGGCGACGCCGAGTCCGACGCGACGCGGCTTCGCCGGCTCGCCGGCGGCGGCCGGCGTGCCCGGAACGGAACCGTACGGCGGCACGCCCGCCAGGGGCGTGGTGGGCTGCGTCTCGCCCGGGCGCGGACCGCCGAAGGCCGGCGGCACGTCTGCCGAGGTCGGCCGGGCCTCGCCGGTCGCGGAGGCGGCCGGGTGCCCGTACTGCGGCGCGTGGTACGGCTGCGGCGCCTGGCCCGGGTGGTAGACGGTGCCGGTGGCGGGCGGCGCGGCAGGGGCCTCGGCGGGCTGCGCCGCGTCCTGGGCCTGCCGGTTCGTCGAAGCGGTCTCGGCGACGTCGCCCTCCCGGGCCTCGCCGACAGGACCTCCAGTGGTGTCGGTCATGATTGCTCCCTTCCAAGTCGGTGCCCAGCATCCAGCGCGAAGCTGTGCGCGGCATCGGCGAAGTCTATGAACCGGCTATCCCCGAGCAGTGATTCGTCCGAAGACGGATGCCTCCCGAGCACGCCCCTGCGCCAGCGTAGCGGCCGGAGCCTGACGTACGGTGAGAGCGTGAGCGACTTCTCCCCCGCACCCGGTCTCCGCCCGTGGCAGCGCACCGCCGCCGGTGCCGGGCTGCTCGCCGACGACGGCTCGATCGCGGCCACCATCTTCGCCGAGATGAGCGCGCTCGCCCAGCGCACCGGCGCCATCAACCTCGGTCAGGGCTTTCCCGACGAGGACGGCCCGGCCGAGGTGCTGGAGGCCGCTCGGCAGGCCATCGCCGACGGGGTGAACCAGTATCCGCCGGGCATCGGCTCGCCCGTGCTCCGCGAGGCGATCGCCGAGCACCAGGCGAGATGGTACGGGCTCGACGTGGATGCGGCATCCGAGGTGCTCGTGACCGCCGGCGCCACCGAAGCACTCGCTGCGGCGATCCTCGCGCACGTCGACACGGGCGACGAGGTGGTGACGTTCGAGCCGTCGTACGACGCGTACGCGGCGCTGATCGCCCGCGCCGGGGGCGTGCACCGCACCGTTCCGCTCCGGTTCCCCGATTGGCACGTCGACCTCGATGAGCTCGAGGCGGCGGTCACCGATCGCACGCGCATGATCCTCGTGAACTCGCCGCACAACCCGACCGGCACCGTGCTCGGCGACGAGGTGCTCGAGCGCATCGTCGACCTCGCGGTGCGGCACGACGCCCTCATCGTGACCGACGAGGTCTACGAGCACCTCACGTTCGGCACGGCCCACCGGCCGATCGCCACGATCCCCGGCGCGCGCGAACGCACGATCACGATCTCGTCGGGCGGCAAGACGTTCAGCACCACGGGGTGGAAGATCGGCTGGCTCACCGCCCCGGCCGATCTCGTCACGAGCGTGCTCGCGGTCAAGCAGTACCTCACCTACGTGAACGGCGCCCCGTTCCAGCCGGCCGTCGCCACGGGGCTGGGCCTGCCCGACGCGGTGTTCACGGATGCCGCTGCCGCCCTGCGCGGCAAGCGCGACGTGCTGGCGGCCGGCCTCGAGGCGGCGGGCTTCACCGTCTCGCTGCCCGATGCCGGATACTTCATCGTCGCCGATGCCGCACCGCTCGGCTACGACGACGGTGCGGCGCTCTGCCGGGAGCTCCCCGACCGGGCCGGGGTCGTCGGCGTGCCGGTGTCGGCCTTCGTGCACGCCGACCGGCAGCATGCGGTCCGAAGCCTGGTGCGGTTCGCGTTCTGCAAGCGCCGAGACGTGCTCGAGGAGGCATCCTCGAGACTGGCTCGGCTCGGCTCGGGGTCGCGCTGACCCTCAGCGCTCGGTGACGCGGAACCGGCGCAGTTCGAGCGCCGGGTTCACGCGCCGCACCGCCTCGATGCGCTCGCGCGAGATCCACGCGACCGCGACATCCGTCACCTCGCCGATCGTCGCGACCTCGACGCCCATCGGGTCGACGATCATGCTGTTGCCGGCGCCGACCGGCGGGGCATGGTCGGCCGCGGCGACGTACACCGTGTTCTCGAGCGCCCGCGCGGTCGTGAGCACCCGCCAGTGCGCCTCCTTCAGCGGGCCGCGCACCCACTCCGCGGGCATGCACACGACATCGGCGCCCGCGTCGACGACGCGCCGGGTCACCTCGGGGAAGCGCGCGTCGTAGCAGGTCTGCAGGCCGAAACGGATGCCGCGCGCCTCGAAGACCTCGGGAGCGGCGACCTCCCCCGGCGCCACCCACTCGGACTCTCGCTGCCCGAACGCATCGTAGAGGTGGAGCTTGCGGTAGCGCGCGACGACCTCACCCGGCGCGACCGCGACCACGGAGTTCGCGACCCGGCGCTCGCCCTCGAGCCGCTCGATCATGCCGGCCACGAGGTGCGCGCCGAGCCGATCCGCGAGCGCGGCGAGCGCGGTCGTGAACGCGCCGCCGACGGGCTCGGCGGCATCCAGCCACGTCTCGTCGGGCGTCGGCGTGAAGTAGCTCGAGTACTCGGGGAAGACGACGAGCCGCGCGCCGCGCGCGACGGCGAGCGCGGCCAGCCGCTCGATCTCGGCGAGGTTCGCCGCGCGGTCGTCGCCCGGCGCGAACTGCGCCACGGCGATCGCGAAACCGGGATCGGTGGGGGTCGTGTCGGCCATGCGGCCAGCCTATGCGAGTCGTTCCGCAGCGTGTCGGTGAACGAAATCGCCGTGCGTGTCGTGGTACGGGAAGGGACGGACACGAGAGCCGCCCCACGTGGAATTCGAACGAAGGAAGATCCCGTGAACACGACCACCACTCGTCTCGCGATCGCCGCCGGAGCACTCGTCGCCGGCGCGATCGTCTCGACCGCTCCCGCATCGGCATTCGGCGGGCCGCCAGCCGACCGAGGCAACCCGAACGACGCCCCCGTCCACGTGGACGTGCTCGCGCCCAGCCGCGGCGACGTCGCGGGCATCGACGGTGCCGGCTGGTTCGTCGACCTCTCGCTGGAGTATCGCGACGGACTCACGACGGCCGGCTTCTCCGGGCTCCAACTGACCGGCCCCGCGGCACACAACGACATCGCGCCGTTCCCGGGCACCTTCTCGACGGGCGCCGACGACCGGCTGCCCGGACTCGTCGTGTTGACCTCGACGACGAGCAGCACCCGGCCCGGATTCTCGGGGCCCGGCACCAACCTCGCAAACCTGTTCAACCTGACCGGGGTCACCGATCGATCCGAGGGAGCCGCCGAGATCTGGGACACGTGGCTCGTCGGTGCCCCGATCGCCGGCGAGGACGTCGACACCGTCCTGACGGTGGCCGTGGTCGACGACCTCGACGGCAACGGCGTCTTCGACGACGCGCCGGCGGTCGTCCCCGACGCGAACGGAGACGGCGTGGTCGACAAGCACGACCTTCAGCAGATCGGCGTCGCCTCGAACATCGTCACCGTGCCGTTCCGACTCAGCGGCGACGGCGCGTAGGCGGGCCGGGCGGCGGGATGTTCCTGGGGGGATCCCGCCGCCCACCGCGATCAGCGCGGCGCTCGGGCGGCGCCGACGGCCTCGATCGCCCAGTCGTAGTGGGCGCCCAGGCACTCGTGCACCGGTTCGGCGAGTGCGCCGCGAAGCCACGGATGCCGCGACGGGTCGTACAGCGAGGCATCCTCGATGCCCGCCAGCCGAGCGAGCACCTCGGCGTGGCTGGTCCGCAGGCGCCGGCGCGCCGCCTCGAGGTCGACGTCGCGGTAGCGGTCGCGGAGGGCGAGGTTGAGGTCGTCGAGCGATGCCCAGTCGTAGCCCTCGGCGGGGAATGCCGGCGACCGGCCCGCGGCATCCGCGTCGAGCCAGCCGAGCAGGAGCACATGCCAGGCATGCAGGTGGTTGACGACGTCGCGCAGGTCGCGGTCGCGACCGGTACCGGCGAACGGGGCAGTGCGCTCGGCCTCGGGCACGTCGTCGACGGCGCGTTCGAAGGCGGAGAGGCATAGGTCGGCGGCGTCGATGAGGGCGTCGCGCGTCTCGGGGGCGGTCATCCCGCCATGGTACGAGGGCGGCGTCCCATCCAGCCGCGCGAGCACCACGACCTGCACGATGACGCTGACGATGGTGCCCGCCATCGCGACGCCGAGCACCACTCGAGTCAGCAGCTCCCAGTCGAACCCCGGCTCGGGAAAGGCGAAGGGGAACACGATCCAGAACCGTACGACCACGACCAGTGCGATCACGGACGTGATGATCTCCCCCACCGCCTTGACCCACGCGAGATCGAGCGCCAGGTTCAGCACGTTCACGACCAGGCCGGCGATCAGCGACAGGTTCACCAGCACGACGAGCTCCTGCGCCGCGTCGGTGAGGAACGGCACGACCCGCCATGTCGGCCACACGTTCACCAGCAGGAAGAACACGACGTTGACCACGATCGCCACGACGTAGCCGACCCTCCGGCCCGGCATGCCAGGTCGGGCTCTCGCCCCTGCGGGCGATGACCACGGGTTCGTGGACATGCACCCATGATGCGGCCCGGCGGCGCCCGGGCGCCGGGCCGAAGGTCCCGGCGCCCGGAACGATACGCGGCGCCGTCGTGACGTCGGGCATCGCTGGTGTGGACATCCTGAGCGATGTATCGTTATATATCGCTATCGACGGCTGAGGTCGCTGTCGCAAGGAGGTCGTCATGAACGATTCATACCTGGGAGATCAATTCGGGCCGCGTCGTCGCGGGCCGGGCGCGGGCCGAGCGGGTGCCGGGCTGTGGGAGGCGATGGAGCAGCTTCGAGATGTCTTCGAGCAGCGCGTCGGCACCCGGATGGGGCGAGGCGACGTGCGCGCGGCCGTGCTCGCGCTCCTGACGGAGCGGCCCATGCACGGCTACCAGATCATCCACGAGATCGAGGAGCGCAGCCACGGCATGTGGAAGCCGAGCCCGGGCTCGGTGTACCCGACACTGCAGATGCTCGCCGACGAGGGGCTCATCACCGCGGAGGAGTCCGGCGGCCGCAAGACGTACTCGCTGACCGACACCGGACGAGCGGGGACCGAGGGGTCGGCAGAGCGCTCGGCTCCCTGGGAGATGCCGGGCATGCGGGATGCCGCGAGCGCGACCGCGATTCCGAAGGCCGGCGCCCAGCTCGCCCAGGCGGCCGCCCAGGTGGCGCGCAGCGGGTCTCCCGAGCAGGTGACGGAAGCGGTCGCGGTGCTCGACGAGGCCCGGCGTAAGCTGTACTCGATCCTCGCCCAAGGCTGACCGCGTGCCGCGAGCACGTCGGCGTCAAGGAGTCCCCATGGCCGACGCCAGGCACACGCGCGCCCGATACCGGCGGCTCCTGCGGTTCGCCATGCGGTACATGGTGCAGGCCTGGTGGTTCGAGATCTTCCTCCCCAGGATCGGCCTGGCGAAGCCGGCGGCGCGTGGGCGGGCCGCGCGGCTCCAGCGCATCGCGCGGAACTTCCACACGCTCGCGGTCGCGCTCGGCGGGCTGATGATCAAGGTCGGGCAGTTCATGTCCTCCCGACTGGACGTGCTTCCGCCCGAGATCACGAAGGAGCTCGAGGGACTTCAGGACGAGGTCCCGCCCGTCGAGTTCGCGCAGATCCGCACCCTCGCCGAAGCCGAACTCGGCGTGCCGCTGGAGCACGCGTACGCATTCTTCGACCCCGAGCCGCTCGCCGCGGCATCCCTCGGCCAGGCTCACCGTGCTCGGCTGACGCCCGCGGAAGCGGCCGAGACCGGGTTCGCCGACGTCGTCGTCAAGGTGCAGCGACCGGGGATCGAGGCGATCGTCGACGTGGACCTCGCGGCCCTGCGCAGGGTGGCGGGATGGCTGAACCGGGTGAAGCTCGTGTCGAGCCATGTGGACCTGCCCCGGCTGGTAGAGGAGTTCGCACAGACCAGCCTCGAGGAGATCGACTACCTGCACGAGGCGCTGAACGCGGAGCGGTTCGCCGAGGAGTTCGCCGACGACGACCGCGTGCGAGTGCCCGAGATCGCGTGGGAGCGCCTCACGCGGCGCGTGCTCACGCTGCAGGACGTGACCGCGATCAAGATCAACGACCTCGCGGGCCTGCGCGCCGCCGGCATCGACCCGTCGGCGGTGGCGGCGGACTTCGCGCCCGTGATGTTCGACCAGCTGTTCGTCGACGGCTTCTTCCACGCGGACCCGCACCCCGGCAACATCTTCGTCACGCCCCTCCCCGCCGGCTCGCGCGCGGACGGACGAGACTGGGCGCTGACGTTCGTCGACTTCGGCATGATGGGCGAGGTCCCCGACTCCCTGCGCCGGGGCCTGCAGCGATTCCTGATCGCGGTCGCCGCGCGCAACGGGCGCCAGCTCGTCGACAGCGTCAAGGACCTGGGCGTCCTGCTGCCGTCCGCCGATACCGCGGAGCTCGAGCGGGCCATGACCGAGCTGTTCGCGCGGTTCGGTGGTATGGGTTTCGCCGACCTCCGGCAGCTCGATGAGCGCGAGCTGCGTGGATTCGCGATCGAGTTCAGCGCCACGATGCGGGCGCTGCCGTTCCAGCTTCCCGAGAACTTCCTGCTCATCATCCGTGCGATGTCGCTCACCTCGGGGATGTGCAGCTCGCTCGATCCCGACTTCAACATCTGGAACGCCGTCGAGCCCTACGCCGGGCGATTGCTGCGCGACGAACGCGGCGGTACGGTTCGTGCGTTCGCGCAGGAGGCCGTGTCCATCGCCGGCATCGCAGCACGGCTGCCCCGCCGCCTCGACGACGTGGTCACCCGGATCGAGGACGGCAAGCTCGCCGTCGAGACGCCGCGCCTCGACCAGCGGATCCGACAGCTCGAGCGCACCGGGCGGCGAGTCGTCTCGGCGATCCTGTTCGCCGGCCTGCTCATCGGCGGCATCCTGCTCCGTCCCGTCGACGCGGTCTTCGGCACCGTGCTCATGGCGGCGTCGGCGGCGCCGCTGCTGCACGCCCTGTTCGCGGGGATGCTCGGCCGACGCGGCCCGGGCTGAGCGGGGCCGGCACTGCACCGTAGAATGCTTTCCGTGACACGCATGTTCTTCCTCCTCGGCTAGCGACCCGCTCGCCAGACCGAGGCCCCGCCCGCGGCGAGCGATGTGGGGCGGCCATCCGCCGCTTCAATCGCCGACCGGAAGTTCTCACATGCCTGCCATCCGCCGAGAGGCGGCGCGGTCGCTCGACCGCGCGCGCCCGAGCAGCATCACTCCCCCTCCCTCGATCCTCGTCCGCACCGTCAACGGCCTGGAGGAGCTCACCGCCGCCGGGCTCGCTCGCGAGGGCCATCGCGTCCTCGCCGCCTCGAAGCGACAGTTCGTCGTGGAACCACGTGACGACTCGATCCTGACCGACCCGCCGCGCACCGCCGACGACGTGTTCCCGATCGTCGCGTCGATACCCGACCCGGGGCGGAGCCGGCAGTGCCTCGATCCGCTGTCCACGGCGCTGGCGCGAGCCGACCTCACGGCCGGGGTGAGGATGCTTCGCGCCCGAGACCTCCGACGGAACGTGGTGTTCAGCGCCACGGCATCGCTCACGGGTCGACGGAACTACAGCCGCCACGACCTCGAGGATGCCGTGGGCAGGGTGCTGGCGCGACGGCTCGGAGCCGCGTACCACTCGCGGCGGGGTGGCATCGCTCCCCCGCCGGAAGCCATCGACTGGCGCGTGACCGCGGACGGGACGCTCGTGCGGGTGGGCCTGCGTGCGAGCGGCACGCCGCTGCATCGACGCGCGTGGCGGCGCGCCACCGTGGCGGGAAGCATCCACCCTCCGGTCGCGGCCGCGATGGCCGAACTCGCACGGCTGGAGCCCGGCCTCCGCGTTCTCGACCCTTGCTGCGGTGCCGGCACCATCCTGATCGAGGCGGCGCACGCGGAGCCCGACGGCGCATATGTCGGCGGCGACCATGACGCCGATGCCGTGCGCATCGCGACCGGCAACGCCGATGGACACCCGGGCATCGTGTGGCGCGTCGGCGACGCGGTCTCCCTGCCGGACGCGAGCGGCAGCATCGACCGGATCATCAGCAACCCGCCGTGGGGTGTGCAGGTGCACGAACGCCACGGACTGCCGCACCTGCTGAGCGAGTGGCGCCGGGTGCTGCGCGACGACGGACTCCTCGTCGTCCTCGTCGATGAGGGCCAGGAGCCGGCGCTCGCCGGGAGCCGGCACTGGGACGTGGTACGAACGCTTCCGCTGAGCGTGGCGGGGAGGCATCCGCGCATCGTCGTCGCCCGGCCGTCGTGAGGAACCGATCTGCTCGGCCCGTTTGGCACCTCCGTTCGACGCCACACATCCACGACCCCAGGAAGTTGCATACTGCGATCAACGCGGGGGGCACGGAATGGGTGCGAAGGAGCGGCCTTGGTCGTCGATCATGCCGACGCCGCTGTAGTCGCGGCATCCGGTATAGCCGATATCGGATGGGTACCCGCCACCGGATGCCCGATCGTCACTATCCGAATCCGGCGTCCCCGACTGCTCTCGTGCCGACTGTTCTGCGGCGGCACGCTCGGCTTCTGCGCGTTCAGCCGCCGCCTTGCGAGCTTCTTCCTCGCGCTCGGCCTGTTCGTTGGCGGCCGCTTCCGCGGCCTGCGCGACGTCGGCTTCAACGGCGGCGCGCCGCTCGACGGCGTTCGCCGCACTCGAGAGGCGATCGATTTCGTCGATGAAATAGCTCCGCGATGATTCGCTCAGGAATCGCATCTGTTCGAATGACGCCCGTGCGGTTGCTGCCGCGACCGTCACCGCAGCAGCCGTCGCAGCGACCGTTACGAGCTCAGCAGAGCTTGGTGGCAAGGTGGGCGGTAGCGCTTCAACTTGTGCCGCGATGCCCGCGATGACCGCTGCCGGAGAACACTCCACCTGAGCGTCGTACATACCGGCCGCATTCTCACGTGCAATCCTGTCTGCCGCCTCGACCTCGTCGAAGTACTCCATATTGTCGCCGTACGAGATCGGACCGCTGAATCCCAGCCGAGCGATTGAGGCGTTCACGAGAGTGCCGGACTCGCTGACCACCGCCGCTAGCACACGGCCGTATCGATCGACACGGACGCGGTCATATTCCAGTCGCACCTTCGAACCGGGGCGCACGAGTTGCGCGAGCGTGTCCTTCGCTTGTTCTGCCAGACACTCCGCTTCGCGCCCGTCGCGGCCGAGTTCGGGGGTATCGATGTTCAGCAGCCGAACGCGCCGGATCTCCCCGTTCAGTCGGACCTCCAACGTGTCGCCGTCGACGATGCGCGTCACCGTCGCTTCGTCAGCAGCGGCCGGAGCGGCAGTGAGTACGACACCGGAGAGCGCTATGAGCGAGATCACGACGATGGCGATTGCCGACATGACGCGGCGTGGTCGCTCGCTGTACGCGGCGATGATCCGTCGCGGCACCAACACCAGGGGCGTCTCGGACCACGGCGCAGGATCACGACTGGGAACCGGTTCTCCTGGCCAGTAGAGGAACGACGGCTTCTGAGCCGGATCCGCTGAGAACAGCACCCGTTCGGCCTGTGACATGCTTCGATTGCGCGAGACGAACCTGCGATATGCCGCGATCGCAGAACTGATGCCCAGCAGGAAGGTCAACGACACCCATGCGTGTGTTGCTGGCGGACTCCCCCAACGCACGTTCGCGAGCCCAAACGAGACGGCCGTGGCGACCACGAGACCTTCAATGAGCCACGGCCGTACCGGCGCCCGTTGCACCGGAATGAAATGGCCGGGCCAGTAGAGGTTCGCCGGCTTGCCGTTTCGATGCTCGTAGTACCAGCGATGCTCGGCAGGAGTCATGTGTCGACGACGGCCGTGAGCGAGTTCAGCAAGGGCTGCCACGAGGACCAGAAGCGCCAACCCGATAATCCACGACGCGACCACCCCAAGGGCGGGAAAGCGATCCCTAGCTGCCGACAGCAGTAGTCCCGCGCCGACCGCGACCGTGGCGCCGATGCGCACATCTGATCGCGCGAAGAACCTCCGTACCCGATGCATCACGCCTCCGCGGCCGCCCGCGCCTTCTCGTACAGCCCCATCGCCAGCACGACCGCGGCGATCTGCGCGGCATCCGCCGACTTCAGCAGGGCCTTGAACGCCTGGCTCTGCCCTGCTGCCGCCGCGTAGAGCGCGTCCTCCACCTCGACCTGGATCGTCGGCGACGAGGCGAAGTCGGCCGGAGTATTCGCCATCGCCTGCGCCTGGATCCGCTCGCTGTCGATCATGTGCCGCGCGAGCGTCTCGATGCTCGACACCTGATCGACCTCGTCGACGTCGGTGCCGATGAAGAGCTGGTTGATCCGGTCGATCACCTCGCGCAGCAACCCGTACTTCGTCTCCTTCGGCTGCGCCGACCCGGCGGCGGTGACGCCGCTGAGCTCGCCCGCCTGACCGTCGGTGAGCTTGAGGTTCTGCGCATCGAGCTTGCGCAGCCGATAGTGCGTGAGCACGATGTCATCCGTGCTGATCGCCGAGGGGTCGCCGCCCTCACGCTCGATCACCCGCCGGTACACGCGCAGGAAGATCGCCCACTTCTCGATGTCGGTGTCGCCGTAATCGAGGATCTGCGACAGGAAGTCGTAGGCGCGCACGAACGCGTTCACGGTTGCGCGGAACTCCTCGAGCCGCGCGAGTTCGAGGCCGTCGTCGCCGTCGACCGCAGCACGCCACCGGTCCCAGAACACATCACGAGAGGCCTTGATCTTCGAATAGAGCTGATTGTGGCTGGTCTTGTTCAGCCACGCGTCGACGACGTCGTCGATGTCGTGCCGGTCGATGATGTGCATGCTGCGCAGCTTGCCGAGCATGTCGTGGATGACGTTCGGGTCCGACACCTTGTCGATCGGCAGTTCGGCGTCCTCGTAGTACGTCTGGAACGCCGCGCGGATCTCGGCGGGGTCGTTCACGAAGTCGAGGATGTACGTGTTCTCCTTGCCGGGAATCACCCGGTTCAGCCGCGAGAGCGTCTGCACGGCGGTGATGCCCGAGAGCTTCTTGTCGACGTACATGCCCACGAGAAGCGGCTGATCGAACCCGGTCTGGAACTTGTTCGCGACGATCATCACCTGGAACTCGTCGCCGGCGAACGCCTCCTCCAACGCCCGCCCCTTGAGACCCGGGTTCATGGATGCCTCGGTGAACTCGCCCGCCGGCGAACCCGTGCCGGCCGCGGCATCCGTCACCGCACCTGAGAACGCGACCAGCGCGGCCAACTCGTCAGCCAGCCCGTTCGCGGTGAGGTACTCGTCGATCGCGAGCTTGTATCGCACGGCTTCCTTGCGCGAGCCGGTGACGACCATCGCCTTCGCCCGCCCGCCGAGCTCGCTGCGCACGTTGGCACGGAAGTGCTCGACGATCACCGCGACCTTCTGCGAGATGTTCGTCGGGTGCAGACGGACCCACCGCATCAGCTCGCTGTTCGCCTTCTGCACGTCGACCTCGATGTCGAGCTTGGCCGGGTCGTCCTTGTGCGCGATCTCGAACGCGAGGTCGTAGGGCAGGTAGTTCTTCAGTACGTCGAGGATGAAGCCCTCCTGAATCGCCTGCTTCATCGAGTACAGGTCGAACGGATGCTTCTCGCCGGCCTCGTCGGCCCGGCCGAACAGTTCGACGGTCTTACCTTTCGGCGTGGCCGTGAACGCGAAGAACGAGATGTTCCCGATGCCGACTTTGCGCGCCATGTAGTCAGCGAGCACATCCTCGGCGTCGACGGATGCCTCGTCGTCACCCTCATCCGTTGGTCGAGTAGCGCCCGCCGAGCGCGTATCGAGACCCTCGGCCGTCAGCACCTGCTTCAGCGACGCCGCCGCCTCGCCTGTCTGCGACGAGTGCGCCTCGTCCGCGATCACCGCATACGTCCGCCCGGCCAGCCCGGTGTTCTTCTCGATCTCCTCGAGCGCATGCGGGAACGTCTGCAACGTCACCCCGATGATCTGCTTCCCGGCGAGCAGCGCGCCGGCGAGCTGCTTCGACTTCGACGCCTCACCGCCGCGGGTGATCGGCTGGAACACTCCCGACGTCGTCTCGAGCTGCTCCACCGCCCGCTGCAGTTGCCCGTCGAGCACCTGCCGATCGGAGACCACGATCACGCCGTCGAACACCTTCGAGCCGTCGGGGCGGTGCAGCTGCGCCATCCGGTGCGCGGCCCACGCGATCGAGTCCGTCTTGCCAGACCCAGCCGAGTGCTGGATCAGGTAGTTCTCCCCCGGCCCCTCATCCAGCACGACGCGTTCGAGGTTCGTCACCGCACGCCACTGGTGGTAGCGGGGGAACCGAAGCGACCGGGTGAACGACTTCTTCCCGTCGATCGGGTCGGTGCGCTCGTCGAAGCGGAAGTGCAGGAACCGCCCGACGAGGTCGAGCCAGGTGTCCCGGTCGAGGATGTCGCGCCAGAAGTACGCCGTCGGGCTCGTGTCATCCATCGGCGGGTTGCCGGCGCCGTTGTCGCGGCCACGGTTGAACGGCAGGAACCGGGTGTTCGCGCCATCGAGGTGCGTGGTCATGTGCACCTCCTCGTTCGTGACGACGAAGTGCACGAGCGCGCCGCGGCCGAACGTCAGCAGCGGTTCGCCCGTGGGGATGCGGTCGTGCGCGTACTGCTTGAGCCCGGCGGCGAGGTTCTGGGTGAGGTCGGTCTTCAGCTCGATCGTGGCCACCGGGATGCCGTTGACGAACAACGCCAGGTCAATTCGGCCGCCGTGCTTCGTCGAGTACTCGACCTGCCGCATCACCCGCAGCCGGTTCGCCGCATACCGCTCGAGTGTCGTCGCGTTCAACGAGGTCGCCGGTCGCGTCTGGAACAGCGACAGCTTCGCGTTCCGGTGCGACACCGGGCGGCGCAGCACGTTCAGCGTGCCACCGCCGTTCATCGGATCGGTCGCCAGTACCTGCCCGATTCGGTCGAGCAGTTGTCGACGCGCCTGGTCCTGCACCGCAGCGGATGCCTCGGGCTTGACGATCTTGGCCAGCTGATCGGGTTGCGTCGCCTCGAGCCAGTCGAACAGGTCGGATGCCACGAGCGCGCGTTCGGCGTCGTACAACTCGTCGTTCGGCGAGTACACCCACCCATGCGCTTCGAGGTGCGCGCAGATCTCGTCTTCGAACGCGATCTCGTGCTGTATCGACACGTCACTCCTTCCCGTCAACGGGAACGTAGTAGAGCCCGCGCCCGCGTGCATTCGGCCGAGACGGCCTCAGTTCCCCACGTTCGACCAACGACTTGAGCAGTCGAAGCGTATTGGGCTGCTGCACGCCGGTGAGGTCAGCGAGTTCGGTGTTGCTGATGCGTCCTCGCGCTCGAGCCCAGTCCATCGCCAACGCGGCTCGTGCTCGGATACTCAACGCATCGTCGACCCGGGCGGGAAGGCGGCGGCGAGCGGCATCCGTCAAGGTCCACGCAGGCGACGCGGATTCGGGAACCCCGGCGATCTGTCGGACGAGCGGTTGCTCGCCGATCCGAAGGGTGAGCATGCGCGCCATCGCCTGCTCGGTCTCGCCGATGTTGCGCTGCAGCACGGGGGCCAAACGTTCGATGTCGATCCAGCCGGTGCGACTTGCACGGTCGAGGATGAGGATGACGTCGAGGTCGTTCCCGTACTCGCCTGGTTCGATATCACCGAGGAACCGCACCCACTCGGCATCCACCACGCCGCCCACCAGCGTGGTGCGTACGTGAGGTCCGGCGATTTCGTGGATGATCGGCGAGGGCCGCCCGAGTCGCACCATGTCACGAACCATCCGGTCGACACCCACACCTTCACGCTCGGCGATCCGCAATGCCGCGAGCAGGTCGGCGAGCGCCCGGTTCCGGGTCTGGGAGGGGTGCGTGATGATGTTCGTAGCGTCGACCCCACCGACGAATCCGCCGGGCGAGGTCACGGTCAGCGTGCCGCCGATGTGCTCGACGACCGTCGGGCGCGGGTCGGCCCAGTCGCGATGGGCTAGCCCGTTCACCACTGCTTCGCGAACGGCGGTCGGAGGCAATTCACGGAATTGGCCGATCGCGAAACCATCGCCCATGTGCGACACGACATCGTTGGCAGCCTCGAGTTCTCGCTCGACCTCGGCCAGTTCTTCCAGCACCGCCACACCCGACAATGACACCCGCTTCACGCTGTCGCCGGCGACGATCTTTCGGCGCACGTAATCGAGCGCCGGCTCATCACGGCCGACGAAGAGCAACGCGCCTGCACGGGTCAGATGGCCGTCGGCGGTCAGTGCGTTCAGTCGCCGGAGCATGTCGGCGTCAGTCGAGCGTGCCAGTTCGATGGAGCGCGTTTCGCCGGATGCCTTCAGGTATTCGCGGGCGCGAGCGATGGCGACCGGGCGGACGTCGGCGATCGTGAAGGTCGACGGAAGCGCGCTCGAGTCGCTCATCGGCCGGTGCGCTCGACCCGCTACCCAGGTTGCAGTGTCGATCGAGACACAGTTCGTGTCCACTCTCCACAGCAGCTTGTTGTTGAAGGTGATCGGCTCGAGCGCTTCGACCACGATGATCGTCAGGAGCCGGACGCCGTTGACGTCGACGACACGGATATCGGGGGTGATCCGTCGATCGGTGAGTTCGTAGATGCGGTATCGAAGCCATTCCGCGTCCAAGCCCGTGCCGACGAGTGCGCCATCGTCGGCCACGCCGACGATGAGGGCTCCGCCGCCCGGCGTGTTGGCCATGCAGGCGCATTCCCCCGCCAGGTGCCTGGCGGCCGACTCGCTCTGCGGAACCGGAGGCGAGAGCACTCCGCCTTTGTCGCGCCGGCCACGCTCCTCCTTGAGATCGACGCGCTTCCGCTCGAGCGGAGTGCCGCCGGCGAGTGAGGTGAGCACACGCTGCACCTCGTCAGAGACGGGATCGTCGTCGTGAAAACGTATGCCCACCGCGCCTCCGTGTCTCGAGCGTATGTTTTCTCAGGAAAAACATACGCTGATCGCCGGTCGAGTCGCAACCATGTGTTTTGGCGAGCACCTCGGGCTGAGGATTGCTCGCTCAGCACCTCACGAGGCGCGACGTCTCTGCGCGGTGGGCAGTTGCGATCCGTGCACGACGATGCCGTCGGCGATCACGCTCGCGAGCAGCGGGTCGCGATCGCGTTCGCGACGACGGAGTTCAGAGCGCGTGACGGCGTAGATCTGCGTCTCGTTCCCGGTGAGACGTTCCGCGTGCTGCTCCAGCCGATAGCTGTACTCCGCCTGCGCGTCGGGATCGATGCCGTCGGGGTAGACGACGAATAGGTCGAGATCGGATTCGAGCGACGACTCGCGTCGAGCGACCGAGCCGTACACGACGATGGTGAGGTCGAGTTCGCCAGGCAGTTCCTCACGACAGAACCGGTCGAGGTCGGCGAACACACGGGAGCGCGTGTCGAGGGCCGACTCGATCACGGGCCACAGCACGTGCCGCCGGTTCGGGCGGTAGATGATCGCCGGCGGTCGCGACTCCGCATCGACGAGCCCGACTCGGACGAAGCGTGTGAGCGCCCGATGCACGCTCGTCGTGGAGCCGACGCCGGCCAGCTGGTGAACCTGCCGACCCGAGAACCCCGCGTCGCTGCGGGCGAGCACGCGAAGCGTCGCGGCCTCGACCTCGCTGGTGATGCCCGCGAGCGGCTCGCTCAGGTTCATGTGACGATTCTGGTACGAATGTCACGAATATGGAACGATTGTCACGCTATCGGTACAACCGCGACCGTCGTTCATTGCACTCGCACCTGAGAATCCAGCGTGCGTCGGTCGGCGGTCTTCCACTCCGTCCATCCGTTCGCGGACCGGCCGAACACGACGTCGGCCGCGCCCGATGGCGACGTGAAGGTGTGGTCGCGTGTGAAGACGAAGCCGTCTCCATTCGCTTCGAGCACGCCCTGGGCGAGCAGGCGCCCCTGCGCCGAGTGCACTCGCGGATGCGCCTCGCGATTGACGACCGCGTTCGCGCCAGAGCCACGGAACACCGTGAACCCGGCCGCAGAGTACGTGCCCCGCGCCGTCGCGCCCTTGGCAGTTATCGAATAGGTGTCGTCGGCGCCCACCTCGCCCGCGCTCTTCGCGCGCTCGAGGAAGTCGTGCCCCAGCGTCGAGACCAGCACCTCGATCGTCTCGAAGTACTCGGCGCAGTCCGCGGCGATCGGGTCCTGGAGCTTGCGGCTGAACCCCGTGTTCCCGTTCTGCAGACGATGCGACGCAGCACTCGCGGCGCTCGCGAGCGCGTCGAACTCCAGTTGACGGGTGTGCGCCTTGGTCCAACTGTCGGTCAGCGACACCGCGACGAGCGCCCGATTCCAGAACGCCTTGGCCGCATCGGCGCCATGCTGACCGAGTCGCACGCTGACATCGTCGGACTCGCCGATGTAGAGCAGCGGCCGATCGTCGACGGATGCCTCGTCGGACTCCTCCCCGATCAGGAAGTAGACGCCGGGCTGGTGCGCCGCCGAGAGCCCGGCGAATCGCCGCAACTCCGAGCGAGGAACGTCGTACACCCGCACCGTACGCGTCGTGATCTCCGCCTGCCGGATACCGCTCGGATCGCCCGTCGGCAGGAAGATCTGGATCGTCTGCGGCCTCACGCGGCACTCCTCACGTCGATCTTGCCCGACACCGCTGCCGAGATCAGTGCGGCGCGTCGCTCGCGGGAAAGGGCGATCGCTTCGCTGGCGTCGGCGATTGCGGCATCGAGTTCCCCGACCTCCCTGTCGATGTGGTGCGCAATCCGAACCTGTTCATCAACCGGAGGTACCGGCAAGCGAAGCTCCCTGAGGTGTTTCACATTGATCTGTGGAACGGTCGAGACGTCGGCGAGCTCTTCGAGACGTACGCACTTGAGAACATATGCGAAGTACCTCGGGCTGTTTGACGGAAAGAGTTGCCAGCCCATCAGATTCGGATCAATGACCGCGGGACCAGTCGCAACATTGACCTTGTTCCCGAAGATGGCCGCACCGCGCTTGGGAAATACTACAAACTCGCCTGTGACGGCTCGCTGGCTGTCGTTCACATACCAATCGATCGACTCAAGTTGGAGCGACGAGGAGGACAACGACGAGACCTTGAGGAAGGCGATCACCCCCTCGGAGGCAAGCTCATCTTCCGCGATGGGCTCGGAGCCGAATGTACGACCGATCGCGATGGCCGAACGCACCGTCCAATGCGACGGAATGTCGCCCAGCCAATTTACGCCAGTGGGAGCGGTCTGGGCGGAAGGATCGAGCCCCCTGATGACTGCGTGACTGATCGTCGCGGCGCGGCGCTCCGTCAGCAGGGCGATGAGCTCCTCCTGATCCGCGATGAACGCGTCGATCTCCGCCGTCTCCCGATCGAGGAACTCTGCAATCGCCTCTTGCTCCGCAATCAGCGGCACTGGGACTCGAAGCTGCGCCAGATTCTCCGCCGCGAGCCCCGGTTGTGCAGCAGACATCGAGTACTGGCGAAGGTTCATTGCTTCAAGAAGAAACGCGAGCCATCGCGCGTCGAAGGCGGTACGCGGGTGCGCCACGAGCGAATGCTCAGTCGCGAAGAAGCGGCTACGCGCGAACGTGACATTGCCACAGAGTGCACCTTGTCTGCCGACGAGCGCACGGTCTCCCATGGTGTTGTACGTGTCCGTGTAGCCGCGGAAGCCGCCCCCACCGAAAACGGGGTAGTCGCCTTCATCCCGAATCTTCTCGCCCGAGATGGCGTCACCGCTCTTGAACTGGACCAGTGCGCCAAGTCTCACCAATGGCCAACTTTCGGCGCTCTCTTCGGTGGATATCACGCACGCACCTGCTCGAGTCGCGCGCGGATCCGCCCGAGTACCACGTCGAGGTCGCGGTCGATCTCCTCGAGCGGGCGCGGCGGCACGTACTCGTAGAAGTGCCGCGTAAAGGGAATCTCGCACCCCTCCTTGGTCTTCGACTCGTCGATCCACGCGTCGGGTGCGAACGGGGTGACCTCGCGGGCGAAATACTCGTGGAGGTCCTCCGTCCACGGCACGTTCTCGGTGTCGCGCAATGTCGGGTCGGGTTCGGGCCTGCCCTTGGTGTCGGTGCAGACATCGGCAGTGTCATCCCGTTCGGAAAGCTGCGCGAGCACCGTCTTCATGGCCGGGGCTGGGAGCGTGAGCCCGGCATCCTTGAGCGTGGCCTTCAGCTCCTTCGTGAACGCGTCGCGGTTCTTGTAGGTGCGGGCGGCGTCGAGCGTTTCGAGGGCGCGGCGCAGCGACATCCGCTCGCCTTCATCGAGCTTGGCGACCGCCTTCTCGGCGAGCGCCGCCTCGATACGGTCGGGCGTGACCTGGAACGCCAGCTTGAGCGGTCGCTCGACGGTGATGGTGCGGTAGAAGAACGCCTCGCGGGGGAAGATCTTCGACTGCTTCGTCTCGTCGAAGTCGCTGTAGAGCTTCACGATGTCGGCGATGTTCTGCTCGCCGAGTTCGTTACGCTTCGAGCCGAGGCCCTTGCGCATCTTACGGAACAGCTTGCTGCCGTCGATCAGCTGCACCTTGCGCTCGCGTCTCAGTTCCTTCTTCGTGGACAGGATCCAGACGTAGGTGGCGATGCCGGTGTTGTAGAACATGTCGGTCGGCAGGGCGATGATCGCCTCGAGCAGGTCGCGCTCGAGGATCCACTTGCGGATGTTCGACTCCCCCGACCCGGCGCCGCCGGTGAACAGCGGGCTGCCGTTGAGCACGATGCCCGCACGCCCGCCACCCTCGTCGGTGGGGCGCATCTTCGAGATCAGGTGCAGAAGGAACAGCATCGACCCGTCTGACACGCGCGGCAGACCCGGCCCAAACCGGCCCGCGTAGCCGCGAAGCGTGTGCTCCTGCGTGACATCCTTCTGCTGCTTCTTCCAGTCGACGCCGAACGGCGGGTTCGACAGGCAGTAGTTGAAGGTACGAGCCTCATGGCCGTCGTTGCGGAGGGTGTCGCCGAACACGATCGCGTCGACCGCCTGACCCTTCACGGTCATGTCGGCCTTGCAGATCGCGTACGACTGCGGGTTGATCTCTTGCCCGGCAAGAGTGAGCGTCGCGGTCGGGTTGGCCGAACGGATGTGGTCCTCGGCGACGCTGAGCATGCCGCCCGTGCCGGCCGTGGGGTCGTAGATCGAGCGCGCGATGTGCGGGGTCGCCAGGGTCTCGTTCTCTGGGGCGAGGAGCACGTCGACCATGAGCTCGATCACGTCACGGGGGGTGAAGTGCTCACCAGCGGTCTCGTTCGAGGCCTCCGCGAACTTTCGGATCAGCTCCTCGAAGATGTGGCCCATCTCCTCGTTCGGCACGTTCGCCGGCGAGAGGTCGACCTCAGCGAACCGCTGGGTCACCAGGAACAGCAGGTCGTGCTCATCGAGCTCGGCGAGACGGTCCTCGATCTTGTACTTCGCGAAGATGTCACGCACGTTCTCGCTGAACCCGTTGACGTAGTCGAGCAGGTTCGATGCCAGGTTCTCGGAATCGCCGAGCGCTGTCTTCAGGTCGAACTTCGACTCGTTCCAGAACGAGTACCGGTGACCGGCCTTCTGTTTGAGGTAGGTCGCCCGCACCGGGAGCTCATTGCGCTTCGCCTCCTCGACCGCCGCGAACACCGCCTGCTTCGTGGGCGCGAGCACCGCATCGAGGCGGCGAAGCACCGTGAACGGCAGGATGATGTCGCCGTACTGGTGCGCCTTGAAGCTACCGCGCAGCAGATCGGCGATCGACCAAATGAAGGTGGCGTGGTTGTTGCTCAACGATGAAGCGCCTTTCGGGATGCCGCGGTGCGAGGGGTGCGGAGGGTCACCCAGTAGAACGATTCCACATGTGGGCATCGGAGGTGGCTCGATCGCGCACCTGTCACCCGAAATGGGCGCGGGCACGACTCGCGGCGGCAAGCACGAAGGCCCGGAATCCGTTGGATTCCGGGCCTTCATCTGTTGCGGGGGCAGGATTTGAACCTACGACCTCTGGGTTATGAGCCCAGCGAGCTACCGAACTGCTCCACCCCGCGGCACAAGAGATAACACTAGCAGGCGATGCATCGGCCGTCCAATCGAGCACGGCCTCGCCGGTTCAGGAGTCGGCGGAATCCGCTGGGCCCTCCGTCGGCGCCGACGCGACCAGCTCGTACGACAGCGGCAGCCACCGCTCGGCGGGCCACCCGAACATGCCGTCGCCCTTCGGCACGGCGATCGGGAAGATCTGCCACGGCACCTCGTAGTGCTCGACGAAGTCGTCGATCGTGAGGCCCGCCGCACGCAGCGCGCCCATGATCTCGTCGAGCGGATGCACCCACTCCCAGGTGCGGTCGTTGACGAGCTTCGCATCCGCGTCGGCGTAGTCGCTCGGGTCGTCGATCACGTCGGGATCGGCGTTCACGTACGGATACTGGAAGGTCGGCATGCCGCCCGCGCCGCCCTCGCCGTCGAACACGTACGCCGCCGGGTGCCCGTCGGCGAAGTACAGGCGCCCGCCGGGCTTCAGGAACCAGGCGACGATACGGGCCCACTCCGCGACATCCGGAAGCCAGCCGATCGTTCCCCAGGTCGTGAATACCAGGTCGAACGATCCGGGATCGGGCAGTTCCTGGCGGGCGTCGTAGACGTTGGCCTCGACGAACCGCGCACGGCCATCGAGGCCGATCTCCGCCGCCATGCGCCGGGCCTCCTCGACGGCCGCACGCGAGAAGTCGAGCCCGACCACGCTCGCGCCGAGGTTCGCGAGCGACAGCGTGTCCGAGCCGAAGTGGCACTGCAGGTGCAGGATGCGAACGCCCGCGAGCCCATCGGGGAACAGCCGATCGACACCCGCGCGCGCGATGGGGTCGAGCACGCTCCCGCCCGCGCGCAGCGGGTCCTGGTCGTAGAAGTCGGATGCCACGTGGATCGGCACCCGTTCGTCCCAGTTCGCGCGGTTATCGTCGAGCCAGTCGCCACCGCGGAGGTCGACGGAACCGGTCACTGCGACTCTTCGGCGGTCGTCTCGGTCTGCGTGAGCTCGAGCAACTGCTCGATGATCTCGGCGAGCCGCTCGTCGGCCGCGCCGTACGCCGCCCAGTCACCCGCCGTGAGCGCGGCCTGCTTCTCCTGGAGGACCTGGTTCGCCTCGTTCAGGAGCGCCTGCACCTCGTCGGTCGGCTCGACGGGGGTCGTCGGCTCGCCGTCCTCGGGCGGCGTCGTGGGCTCGACGTCGGGCTCCACCTCGTTGTCGCCGGCGTCGGCGCCGGAGTCGCCGCCGAACAGCACGTCGAGTGCGAGATCGAGCGTGTCCTCGAACGCGATCTGGTCGCCGAACGCGACGAGCACCTTCTGCAGCAGCGGATAGCTCGTGCTGCCGGTCGACTGCACGTAGACCGGCTGCACGTAGAGCAGGCCGCCGCCCACGGGAACCGTGAGCAAGTTGCCGTTGATCACGTCGGACTGGCCCTGCTTCAGGATGTTCAGCTGGGCCGAGATGCTCGGGTCGCCGTCGAACTGGTTCTGCACCTGGCCGGGACCCGGCACGTTGTCATCCTCGGGCAGCGCGAGCAGACGGAGCTTTCCGTAGTCCTCCCCGCGTTCGCCGTCGGTCGACCCGGCATCCGAGTTCACGGCAAGGTACCCGCGCAGCACGTTGCGGCTCTGCTCGCCACGGGCCTCGGGGATGAACGTCGAGTACAACGAGTACGACGGCGCATCCTGCCCCGGCATCTGCATCGTCAGGTAGTACGGCGGCTGCAGGAGCGTCGTGTTCGCGCCGGCCGTCGGCTCCTTCGGCGTGGTCCACGCGTCCTCGCGGGAGTAGAACGACCCCGGGTCGGTCACGTGGTAGCGGCCGAGCACCGCGCGCTGCATCTTGAACAGGTCGGCCGGGTACCGCACGTGGCTCAGCAGTTCGCCCGACATCTCGCTCATCGGCTCGATCGCCGCCGGGAAGATCTTCTGCCAGGTCTGGATGATCGGGTCGTCCTCGTCCCAGGCGTAGAGCGTCACCGAGCCGTCGTAGGCGTCCACCGTGGCCTTCACCGAGTTCCGGATGTAGTTCACCTCGTCGAACGGCAGCGTCGCCGGCAGCCCCTCGCTGTCGGCGATGGCCTCGCTCATGCTGACCTTGTTCGAGTACGGGTACTGGTCGGTGAGGGTGTAGCCGTCGACGATCCACACGAGGCGGCCGTCGACGACCGAGGGGTAGGTGTCGGAATCGAGCGTGAGATAGGGCGCGACCTTGCGCACACGCTCGAGCGGGTCGCGATCGTACAGGATCTGCGAATCGGTGTTCACGGCGTCGGAGAGGAAGATCTGCTCCGACTGGAACTTCAGGGCGTAGACGAGCTTCGTGAAGACGTTGTCGAGCTTCGGCCCGCCGTCGCCCTCGAAGGTCGT
Source organism: Agromyces sp. H66 (assembly GCF_004959775.1). Lineage (GTDB taxonomy): Bacteria > Actinomycetota > Actinomycetes > Actinomycetales > Microbacteriaceae > Agromyces. The sequence continues at coordinate 199,005 of NZ_SJZG01000004.1, read as the reverse complement.
GCGGGTCTCCCGCTCGCTGTCGCCACCGGCCGGATAGTCCAGCTCGATCGGGTCGGCGTCCTCGGGGGCCCCGACGATCGAGTAGTCGGGCGAGCCCTCGCCGAAGTACACGCGCGGCTGGAAGTCGCCCAGCACGCCCGTCGACGGGATGCCGGACTGGAGGAAGACGGGCTGCCCGTCGACCGAGCGCTGGTTGCCCGCCGCCGCCACCATGCCGTAGCCGTGGGTGTAGACGATGTGCGAGTTGAACCAGGTCTGCGCGTCGCCCAGGCCCTCCAGTGCGAGGTCGCGTACGGCCACCACGGTGTCCTGGGTGCTTCCGTCGATCTCGTAGCGGTCGACGTCGAGCTCCGCGGGGAACTGGTAGTACTGGCGGAACTGCTCGAGCTGCCGGAACGCCGGGCTGATCACGAGCGGATCCATCAGGCGGATGTTCGCGGTGGTCTCGGCGTCGGCTCGCAGCGCGCCCGGCTCGGCGTCGGTCTTCGCCTCGAACGGGATCACCTCGATGTCGGCCACGCCGTACGCGTCACGCGTTGACTCGATACCCCGTTCGATGAACGGCGCCTCCAGCGTCTTCGCGCTCGGGTCCACCTGGAACCGCTGCACGACCCACGGGTACAGCGACCCGATGATGAGGCTCGACACGATGAGGAGCGCGGTGCCGACGAGCGGAAGCCGCCAACGCCCGATGGCCGCGGTGATGAAGAAGAGCACCGCGACGACCGCCGCGATCGCCGCGAGGATGCCCCGACCCGGGATCACGGCGTTGACGTCGGTATAGGCCGCACCCGTGATGATCGGACCCGACTCGGACACGGCCGCGTACTGGTCGAACCAGATGCTGACCGCCTGCAGCAACAGGTACACGCCCGTCGTGACGGCGATCTGCACGCGAGCGGACTTGGAGATCACGACCTCGCGGCCGCTCACGCGGATCGAGCCGTACAGGTAGGCCGTCGCGACGACGAGGAGCAGCGAGAGCAGCACGACCGCCGAGGCGAACCCCACGATGGAGCGGTAGAACGGCAGCTCGAAGACGAAGAACCCCACGTCGTACCCGAACTGCGGGTCGGTCGTGCCGAACGGGGTGCGATTCAGCCACATGAGCGAGAGCTCCCAGCGCGTCGACGTCGACACGCCCGCGAACACGCCGAGCACCACGGGGATGCCGTACATGGCGAGGCGCCGGAGCGGCTCGAAGACCTCCTGGTAGCGGTCGAGCTGCGAGTTCAGCTTCGCGTAAACGGGCCTCGTACGGTACGCGATCTGGATCGACGCCCAGACGGGCACCGCCATGGCGACGAAGCCGATGACGAAGAGCACGAGGCGTGCGATCCACTCGGTCGTGAGGACCTCGAGGAAGCCCAGCTGGTCGTACCAGAGCACGTCGGCGTAGAGTCCGACGAAGACGAAGAACGCGATGACGAGTGCTGCCACCACCCCGATCGTGATGACGATGGGGGCGCGGCGGCGCGGAATCCTCGGTGCTTGCGGCTGTGCTGACAATCTCGGCCTCGTGTTCGGTCGCGATGGGATCGAGATTCCATCCTATGGTCGCGAGCCTTGGAACCGGCTGTTCAGGACGCGGGGCAGGAGGCGAATCCCGAGAGGTCCGCGCCGTCGCCGACCGCCTCGACGATCGATCGAGCCTCGTCGAGGCTCGACACGGCGAAGACGGTGAGGCCGTCGGGGACGTGCCCGGTCACCTCATCGCAGTTCGACTCGGGTGCGAGGAACCAGTCGGCGCCCGCCCCGTCGGCGCCCCAGAGCTTCTGTCGGATGCTGCCGATCGGACCCACCGCGCCGGCCGAATCGATGGTGCCGGTGCCGGCGATGATCTCGCCGCCCGTCATCGCGCCGGGGGTGAGCTTGTCCACGATGCCGAGTGCGAACATCATGCCGGCACTCGGTCCGCCGACATCGTCGAGCTGCAGGGTGACGTCGATCGGGAACTCGTAGCGCATGCGGACCCCGACGCCGAGCACCACGGCACCGCCGCGCTCGACGGGCGTGACGGCGACGGTCTGCTCGGTGCCGTCGCGAACCACGACGAGGTTCGCCGGAGCATCCGTGCCGTTCTGCCGCACCGCCTCCCGCAATTCCTCGACCGCGTGCACGGGCACGCCGTTCACCTCGGCGATGACGTCGCCCTCGTCGAGCAGCCCCTCGGCGGGCGACCCCTCGACGACGTCGGCGACCGTGACCTCGCGCGGGAACTCGTAGCCGAGCTCGACGAGTGCCGCGGCGATCGCGTCCTGCTGCGAGTCGACCATCATCGCCTCGTTCTGCGCGTCGCGGTCGGCCTCGCTCAGGCCCGGCGGGAAGAACACCTCGATGGGCACCGCCGAGCGGGTCTGGTCGAACCAGGCGCCCAGCACCTCCAGCCAGTTCGGCGTCCGGCCGGGCCGGCCCAGCACGGTCACCGTGAGGAGGTTGAGCTCGCCGTCGGTCGGGAAGGTCTGCTCGTCGGGGATCTCGATGAGCGGGATCTCCCGGTTGCCGCGCTCGGCCACCCCGAGGGTGTCGTAGATCGGTCCGGGCTGCTCGATGACGTACGGGGAGGGCAGCAGCGCGAACAGCACGGCGATGACGGCGGCCACGGCGAGGGCCCACCCGCCGATGCGTTGCCGGAGAGGGCGTCGCGTCGCGCCGGGGTCGGCGCGCCGACGGTCTTCGGACAACGGGGTCTCATCGTCGAAGATGCTCAACCCAGTCCTCCCGGCGGTGCCTGATCGCGTACGGGCGTTGTTCGCGAAGGGCGGACACCCGGAAGACCCAGCCTAGGCCATTTCCCAGACCAGTCCCCTGAGCCGGCGCTACGGTTGAAGAGACGCGACTGGAGGTGGCTCACGTGGCCCATCAGGACGACGAGCCTGGCGACCGGAATCCCGAGGAGGAGTTCCGCGAGATGCTCCGCGAACTGCTCTCGGGGGCCGGCGGCATCGACGCCTCGCAACTCGCGGGCGCCGCCGGGCTCCCCAACGATCCGGCGAGCATCGCCGCGCTGTTCGGCCAACTGCAGCAGGCCATGAACCGCGGCGGCGACGGCATCGACTGGAGCGTGGCGCTCCGCCAGGGCGAGCAGCGCGCGGCATCCGGCCAGCGGCAGATCGACGACGACGACCGGGCGCGCCTCGAACAGGCGCTGCAGGTCGCATCGCTCTGGCTCGACGAGGCCGTCGACTTCTCGGCGCTCCCCGAGACCCCCGAGCTGCTCACCCGTCGCGCGTGGGTGACGGCCACCATGCCCGTGTGGACGCAGCTGGCCGAGCCCGTCGCCCTCAGCATCTCCGACGCCCTCACGCGCGTGATGACCGAGCAGGCGCCCGAGGAGCTGCGCACCATGATCCAGGGCGCGAGCCGCATGATGCGCGGCATCGGCGGCGCGCTGTTCGCGATGCAGCTCGGCCAGGTCGTCGGGCAGCTCGCGACCGAGGTCGTCTCGGGCGGCGACATCGGCATCCCCCTGCAGACCGACGGCCGCGCCGCACTCCTGCCGCAGAACGTCGCCGAGTTCGGCGACGGACTCGACATCCCGCACGACCAGGTGGAGCTCTACCTCGCCGTGCGCGAGACCGCGCACGCCCGGCTCTTCCGGCACGCTCGCTGGCTCCGCCTGCACCTGATCACCGCCATCACCGCCTTCGCCCGCGGCATCGACATCGACACCGACCGGCTCGAACAGCTCGCCGAGGGCTTCGACCCGTCGAACACCGAGGAACTCCGCGACGCCGTCGTGAACGGCGCGCTCATCCGCCCGAAGAGCGAGGCGCAGCAGGCCGCGCTGGGCCGACTCGAGACGATGCTCGCGCTCGTCGAGGGCTGGGTCGACGCCGTCACCGCGGATGCCACGGGGCGCCTGCCGCGCTCCGATGCCATCGCCGAGTCGATCCGCCGTCGCCGCGCGTCGGGCGGCCCCGCCGAGTCGGCGTTCGCGACGCTCGTCGGACTCGAGCTCCGTCCACGCCGGCTGCGCGAGGCGACCGCCATGTGGCGCGCCGTGACCGAGGCCGTCGGCATCGAGGGTCGCGACGCACTCTGGGCCCACCCCGACCTGCTCCCGACGGCCGCCGACCTCGACGACCCGAGCGGGCTCGTCGCCCGCCTCACGGGCACCCGCACCGCGGAGTCCGACGCCGACGACGAGTTCGACCAGGCGCTCGAGCAGCTGCTCCGCGGCGAGACCCCGGCCGCACCCGGTGAAGACGGGGAGGAGCCCACGGGCTGAGTGTGCCCGGTTCCGGTTCCGCCCGGCCTGTGGACGGATGCCGCGAGACCGACGTGATCTCGGGCATGCTCCCGGCATGGCACCGCGGATCGACCCCACCCTGCCCCTCGTGTGGCGCTCGCCGACCGACCTGCAGCTCGGCGCGACGGCGGCCCGAGTCATCCTCCCCGACGCCGGCGAGCTCGAGGCCAACCTGCTCGCGGCGCTGCGCCACGGCGTGAGCCGGTCGACGTTCCTCACCATGGGCGTTGGCCTCGGTGCGACGGCCGAGCAGGTGCAGCGCCTGCTCGAGCTGCTCGAGCCGGCGTTCCTGCCGGAGCCGGAACCCGGTCTCCGCGCCGAACGCCGCCTCGATGCCACGCCTGCCACCCCCGCCACCGAGCCCGCGCCGGCCACCACGGCCGCCGCGGCCACCGAGCCGGCCGCCGCGCCGCCGCTCGTGGCGCTCGACGCCGAGGGCCTGGTCCGGAGCCGGCTCACCTCGAGCCTCACGACGCTCGGCTACGACGTGGCCGACGCGCGCGACGCGGGCGAGACGGCGACCCTGGCCGTGATCTCGGCGACCTGGGTCGTGCCGCCGGCGAGCTACCTGCCGTTCCTCCGCCGCGACGTACCCCACCTCGTGATCGTCTTCGACGACACGGGCGCGCGCGTGGGCCCCCTCGTCGAACCCGGCACCGGGCCGTGCCTGCGCTGCCTCGACCTCACGAGGCGCGACGCCGACGCCGCGTGGCCGGTGATCGCGGCGCAGCTCGCGGGGCGACCCGCCGCCAGCTGCACCCCGCGTGCCGCGCTCGACGCGAGCGCGCTCGCCGCGGCCGTCGTCGACGACCGCCTCGCGCACGGCCGCACCGGTCTCGCCGCCGCCTCGCTCACGCTGGAGCGACCGGGCGCCCTCCCCCGGCGGCGACGCCACGAGCCGCATCCCGATTGCGGGTGCCGAACTCCTGCAGGAACCGCGACGGCTCCCGTTCGCCTCGCTGCCCCCCGCCCCCGCGGGGCCAGCTCAGCGCGAGCCGGCGCCGTGCCCGCGTGATGCCGACGTAGAGCAGTCGCCGCTCCTCGTCGACGGCGTCGAACCCCTTCGCGTACGAGATCGGCAGCATGCCCTCGGTGAGCCCGACGATGAACACCTCGTCCCACTCGAGGCCCTTCGCCGAGTGCAGCGTCGCGAGCGTCACGGCCGACACCGTGGGCTCGTGCTGGGCCTCGGCACGCGCCCGCAACTCGTCGGCGAACTCCCGGAACGTCGTGCCCTCGGGCGCGTCGTCGACGAGGCGCGCTATCGCGTTCAGCGACTCCCACCGCGCCCGCACCGCGCCGGGACCCTCGGGAGGCTGCACGGTCCAGCCGAGCGAACGCAGCACGTCGCTGACCGACTTGAAGAGCGGCTCGCCCGCGATCGTGAGCGCCGCCGCGCGCAGCGAATGCACCGCCTCGCGCACCTCGGGCCGGTCGAAGAAGCGCACGGCACCGCGCACCCGCGAGCTCACGCCGACGTCGTCGAGCGCCCGCTCGAGGATCGCCGACTGCGAGTTCACGCGCATGAGCACGGCGATCGACTCGGGCGGGACCCCGGCGTCGACGCGCTCCCGGATGCGGGTGGCGACCCCGCGGGCCTCGGCGAGCTCGTCGGGGTAGGACACCACGTCGGGTTCCACGACGGGTGTCGCCGCGGCATCCGTCGCCCCATCCGCCTCACCGGCCACCGACACGAGCTGCAGCGCGCCCGCCCGGCCCCGCATGAGCCGGTTCGCGACGCCGATGATCGCCGACGTCGACCGGTAGTTGCGCTCCAGGCGCACGACCGTCGCGTCCTCGTAGCGCCGCTCGAAGTCGAGCAGGTACTCGGGCGTGGCGCCGGCGAAGGAGTAGATGGTCTGACTCGCGTCGCCGACCACGCACACGTCGCGGCGACCGCCGAGCCAGAGGTCGAGCAACTGCTGCTGCGCGGGCGACACGTCCTGGTACTCGTCGACCACGAAGTGCCGATAGCTCTCGCGCACGTGCATGGCGACCGACGGCTCCGACTCGATCATGCCGGCGGTCGCGAGCAGCACGTCCTCGAAGTCGAGCGCGCGGCGCTCGTCCTTCAGCTGCTCGTAGCCGGCGATCAGGGCGAGCATCTGGTCGGCGGTGAGCGAGCCCGGCGCGCCGCGGCTCGCGAGCCGGCGCTCGTAGTCGTCCATGCCGAGGGCGCTCACCTTGCGCCATTCGATCTCGGCGGCGACATCGCGCAGCGTGGGCACATCGACGCGCAGCTTCAGCCGTTCGGCGGCCTCGCCGAGCACACGCCCCTTGTACTCGAGCACGCGAGGGGCGCTGCCGCCCACCACGAGCGGCCAGAAGTGGTTGAGCTGCGCGAGCGCCGCGGCGTGGAACGTGCGCGCCTGCACTCCCCCGGCGCCGAGCACCCGCAACCTGGCCCGCAGCTCGGCGGCCGCGCGCGCCGTGAAGGTCAGCGCCATGACGCGGGCGGGGTCGTAGGCACCGGATGCCACGCCGTACGCGATGCGATGCGTGATCGCCCGGGTCTTGCCGGTTCCGGCGCCGGCCAGCACGCACACCGGGCCGAGCAGGGCTTCGGCCACCACGCGCTGGTCGTCGTCGAGGGCGCGAAGGAGTGGATCGTCGGATGCCGCGATCACGACGTGATCCACGGCATCCCCTCGTCGACCGGGCCACCGTACCAGCGCTCGAGCATCCACCGGGCGATCGAGCTCCCGCCGGGCAGACCGATGTCGGGGTTCGCGCCTGAGAGTTCCTCGCGCGTGAACCAGCGCAATTCCAGGATCTCGACGCCGTCGGGCCTCGCATCGGCGGCCGCGGCGTTCGCGGCCGCCCGTGCCGTGAAGCCGATCATGAGGCTGGCGGGCAGCGGCCAGGGCTGCGACGCCGCGTACTCGACCCGGTCGACGACGAGCCCGGCCTCCTCGCCGATCTCGCGCACCACGGCCGCCTCGAGCGACTCCCCGGGTTCGACGAACCCCGCGAGGAGCGAGAAGCGGTTCTGCTCCCAGAGGGCGTTCGAGCCGAGGAGCACGCGATCCTCGTCGTCGGTCACGAGCACGATGACGGCGGGGTCGGTTCGGGGGAAGAGGAGCGTGTCCTCCCGGTCGCACCTGCGTGCCCAGCCCGCCTGGATCACCGTCGTCGTCGATCCGCAGCGTGGACAGAACGGGCTCGACTCGTGCCAGTTCGCGAGGGCGACCGCCTCGGTGAACAGTCCCGCGTCGCGGTCGCCGAGCACGGGGGCCGCCGCACGCAGGCTCGCCCAACGCGCTTGCTCGGGCTCGACGCGCGACGCGGCATCCGCATCGAACACCCGGACCTCGACGGGCGTGCCCGCCGGCACGGTCCCATCGTCGGTCACCGTGCGACCGAGGTAGCAGCGCAGCTGCGGCTCAGGCAGTTCGCCCGGGCGACGGAAGTCGAGCACCGGATCCGAGCCGTCGACGCGCTCGGCGAGGAGCACCCGGCCGCGGTGCATCGCGATGACGCGAGCCCGGGGGTCGGCGTCGAAATGCTCGGCGAAGTCGTCGTCGGCGCGGGCCTCGCCGTCGCGGTCGATGGCGGCGCGCGCGAGGGGCGGGGCGGTCGTTTCGCGCACTGGACACCTCTCTGCACGTCTGAGCCCGCTGTCTGCACCAGTGGGCGGAGTCGGCGGGAAGGCGTGGCGGTCGCCCGGGAGGCGGACTCACCTGCTTAAGCTGTGGCCATGGCCAGACCCCCTCTCACTCTAGCCGCGTTGGCCACGGCGGCGGTGCCCGGCCTCGAGGTGCGCGGGGCCCGCACGCACACCCGCCGCAGCCACGGAGGGTACGACAGCGTCCTGCTCCGGGCCGCCGACGGGCGGCACCTCGTCATCCGCGCGCCGCGCTCGCAGAGTGCCGAGACCGAGCAGTCCGCCGACCTCGTCGCCATCCGGGCGATGACCCCCGGCATCCGATCGCTCCTGCCCTTCCGGGTGCCCGCGTTCGTCGGCCAGGCGCCGATCGACGGCACCCGCGCCATCGTCACCGAGTTCCTGCCGGGCACGGTGCTGACGGCCGACGAGCTCACCGAGCACGAGTCGCTGGCCTGGGCGGTGGGCACCGCCATCGCCGCGATCCACACGCTGCCCGCCGGCTTCATCGGCGACGCGGGCCTCCCGCGGGAGACCGCCGAGGAGGCGCATGACGGCGTGGTCCACCTCATCGGGCAGGCCGCCGACACCGGTCGCCTGCCCGCGGCGATCCTGCGCCGGTGGGAACAGGCGACCGACGACCAGGCACTGTGGCGATTCCGGCCCACCGTCGTCAACGGCTCGCTCACGGCCGACTCGATCCTCGTCGACGGCGACATCGTGACGGCCATCGTCGGCTGGGGGACGCTCGCGGTCGGCGACCCGGCGCGCGACCTGCACTGGCTGCTGACGTCGCGCGGGGCATCCGCCGAGTTCGCGCTCGAGGCGTACACGCGAGGCCGTTCCGGCGTCGCCGACGCCCATCTGCCCCAGCGCGCGCTCCTCTACGGCGAGCTCGAGCTCGCTCGGTGGCTCCTCCACGGCGTCGAGCGCCGCGACGAGGCGATCATCGACGACGCCGTCTCGCTCCTCGACGGCCTCGTGGAGCGCGTGCACGACCAGACGAGCGAGCCGCTCTCACCTGAGACCGGTCCGATCCTCGCGGTCGGCGACGTGGAGCGCATGCTCGACGACACGCCCCGCGACCACCTGCCTCGCGAGGGCGGGGCGACACTGCTCACCGACAGCTACGACTTCTCGGAGTTCGAGCGCCGCGAGGCCGGCGAACAGCCGACGGCGCCGGCGGATGCCACGGCACCGATCCCGCTCGACCTCAGCGATTGGGGCGATGCGGCCCCGCCCGAGCCGCCTCACCCCGACGGCACCGACGACACGGCGGCCGCGGAGCCCGCCGCCGAGGCCCAGGAGCGGCGCAACGCCGCCTCGTCGTAGAGGCGGTCGGGCCGGATGATGCGGTCCTCCTCGACGAAGTAGAACACCGCATCGATCTGCTCGGGCGCCACGCCCGCCCACTTCGCGTACGCGAGGCGGTACAGGGCGAGCTGCGTCTGCTTGAGCTCCAGGTCGTGCTCGTCGCGCGGCGAGGCGCCGGTCTTCCAGTCGACGACCTGGTAGCGGATGCCGCGAGCGGCCAGTTCCCCGCCGGGCGGCACCTCGTAGACCGCGTCGAGCTTGCACACGAACACGTGCTCGTCGATCGGCAGGTGCAGCTCGAGCTCGACGGCGATGGGGCGACGCCCGCCCCACTCGGAGGCCTCGAACGTCGCCCGCAGCGCGCGCAGACGGTCGGGCGCCGCATCCGCGAGGATCGACGTCGGCTCGTCGTCGTCGACCGCGAGGGCCGACCACCCGTCGTCGATCGCGGCGGCCTCGCCCGGACCCGTGGATCGGTGCTCCACCCACGCGTGGAAGAGCGTGCCGATGCGGGTGGCGCGGTAGGGGCGCTGCGGCATGGGCCGTCGGAGCTGCTCGGCGACCGCCGCGGGATCGTCGACGTAGTCCTTGAACCGGGAGGCGGGCACACGCGCCGGGATCGGCGGGGCCCCGGGCCCCTCGAACCGGCGCCGACGCTCCTCGAGGAGGAGGCGCAGCTCGTCGGCGAGCCGAGGCCCGATGCCCGCGCCGCTCGGCCGCTCGGCGGCGGCGCGCACCGCGTCGGCGGCGGCGCGAACTCGGGCGCGCCGTGCACCGAGCGGGTCGAGCGGCCAGCGCTGCCGTGTCGTCGCGCCGTCGCGGGGGTTCTCGTCGTCGGCGGGCGCGAGCGGCAGCGCCGCCGGGTCGACCACGCCCGCCACGGCGAGCTCGCGCAGGAACGGGCTCGGCGTACGCGACGACTTCTGCGTCGACCACCACGAGCCCGTGAGCAGCAGTTCGTCGCGTGTGCGCGTCAGCGCCACGTACGCGAGCCGTCGCTCCTCGTCGGCGTGGCGATCCCGGTTCTCGTCGGCGAACGCACGCACGGCGGCGTCGAACTCGGCCTGGCTCTGCACGCCCCGCCACTGCAGCTCGGGCAACTCGTCGCGGTCGCCCTTGAAATCGTTCGGCAGCTCGCCGAACGCCAGCCATCCCTTCGTGGTGCGCGGTTTCGACGGCAGCTCGTCGTCGACCATTCGCGGGATGGCGACGAGATCCCACTCGAGGCCCTTCGACCCGTGGATGGAGAGCACCTGCACGGCGCCCGGTTCGGGCTCATCCTGCCGGGGCGCCAGCCGGTCGCGCTGCTCGGCCTCGGTGAGCCATCCGAGGAAGGCGCCGAGCGTGGGGTGCTCGGCGAGTTGCGCGAAGCCCGTGAGCAGGTCGTCGAATGCCTCGAGGCTCGGCGCGCCGAGGGGTTGCGATTCGTTCGCGTCGACCTCGATGTCGAGCAGGAGTTCCTGCACCACGAGATGCACGAAGTCGACCAGCGGCAGGCCCGCGCGGCGGCGAAGCGACTGGAGCTGCGCGCCGGCTCGGCGCATGCGGCTCAGGCCCGTCTCGCTGAAGCCGCGCACCGCGCTGTGCCCATCGGGCGCGGTGAGCAGGAAGTCGAGGGCGTCCACGATCGACGGCGACTCATCTGGTGCGATCGACGCACGGAGCCCGGTGCGCACGTCGTCGTCGAGCCGCCGGCTCGCGAGGTCGCGATCGGCGAGCCACCTGGCGAGGTCGTGCAGTGCGGCGAGGTCGGCCGTGCCGATGCGCCAGCGCGCGCCGCCGAGCACCCGCACGAGTTCGGAGCCCGCGGTGGGGTCATGCAGCACTCGGAGCACGCAGACGAGGTCGGCGATGACGGGCTGGTCGAGCAGGCCCGCGACACCGAGCACATGCACGGGCACGCCGCGTGCGTGCAGCGCCGCCGTGAAGACGCCGACGTTCGCGAACGTGCGGCAGAGCAGCGCCCCGGTCGGCACGGCCCCGTCCCGAGCGTGCCCGAGGCGCGCGGCGAACCATCGGGCGACCAGGTCGGCCTCCTCCTCGATGGTCTCCGCCCACGCCACGTCGAGGCGGCCCGGCCCCGCGAACGGCGAGGCCACGAGGGGCGCCTTGGGGATTCCAGCGTCGAGCGGTGCGATGAGCGCGTTCGCCGCATCGAGCACGATCCGCGGGTTGCGCCAGCTCGTCGACAGATCGAAGACCCCGGCGGCCCCGTCGGGCGCGAAGTCGTGCGCGAAGCGCGCGAGGTTCGCGGCGCTCGCCCCGCGCCATCCGTAGATCGACTGGTCGGGGTCGCCGACCGCCATCACCGGGTGCCCGCGGAACAGCGTCGAGAGCAGCCGGGTCTGCACGACGCTCGTGTCCTGGTACTCGTCGAGGAGCACGGTGCGGGCACGCTCCCGGTGCGCGGCGACGACCTCGGGATGCCGTTCGCAGATCGCGAGGGCCAACGCCACCTGGTCGGAGAACTCGACGTAGCCGCGCTCGCGCTTGGCGGCCGCGTACGCGTCGGCGAGTTCGAGCAGGGGCGGCAGGGCGCCGACCACGCCGAGCGCGTCGGTGAAGGTCTGGAAGTCGGTGCGCTTGCGCGGCGCCTCGATCGGCAGGCCCTCCATCGCGAGGAAGTCACGGGCGAACGCGTGCACGTCGCGGCTGTCGGCGACGTTCTCGGCGAGCGCCCGGCTGAGCGAGAGCACCGCGCCGGTGACCCGGTCGAGCGACGCGTCGAGCTCCACGAGCCGCGGGTCGGCCGACGCGGAGGCGACCGAGCGGGCGAGGAGCCACGCGGATGCCTCGCCCAGCACCGACGCGTCGGGCTCGCGCCCGATCAGCATCGCGTGCTCGCGGTAGATCGTGCTGGCGAAGGCGTTGTAGGTGCTGACGGCGGCCGATTCCAGCGGATCGAGTTCCACGTCGGCGATGCCCTCGGCGACGAGCTGCCCGACGCGTTCGCGCACGCGGTCGGCGAGTTCGCCGGCGGCCTTGCGCGTGAACGTGAGGCCCAGCACCTCGGGTACGGCGACGTGCCCGTTGGCGAGGAGCCACACCACGCGGTTCGCCATGGTCTCGGTCTTGCCGCTGCCGGCACCGGCGACGACGATGCTCGCGCCGCGCGGATCGGCCTCGATGACGGCACGCTGCTCGTCGGTTGGCGGGTGCAGGCCGAGGCGCGCGGCGATCTCGGCCGCGCCGATGGCGGCACCTCGACCCGCGATCGGGACGGATGCCGCCGCGCCGTGGATTTTCGTGCCGTCGGCCCCCGTGCCGTCGGCCCGCATGCCGTCGGCCCTCATGCCGAGACCGCCGGGATGAGGTGCACACGGTACTGCCAGGCGCCGAAGCGGGAACGGAAGCCGAGCTCCCCCGGGCCCTCGAAGGTGCTCGCGGCCATGAGCCGCCCGACCTCGGCGAGTCGGTCGCGGAACTCCGCCTCGGCGTCGTCGTCGAACGGCTGCTGTGCGCGTTCGGTGTAACCGACGCCGCGGGTCGGCCTCGCGAGGTAGACGAGCTTCGCGCCGCCGACCACGCCGGCGTTCGGGACCTCGCCGGCCCGCGCGGCCAGCTGGTACGCCGCGAGCTGCGGATGCCGCGACGCCTGCTCGACGGTCGGCGGCGTGCGCCCTGTCTTCAGGTCGACGATCACGGTCGTGCCGTCGGGCGACGCCTCGACGCGATCGATGGTGCCCGTGATCCGCACGCGGTCGACGACGAGCGTGAACCGGCCTTCCGCGCCGAGCAGCACCTTGCCGTCGTCGGCGAACGCCGCCAAGTAGTCGGCGGCGCCCTCGACCATGCGCCGCGCACCGCGCCGCTCGCGTTCGGCGACCCAGCCGGCCTCGAACCGGAGGTCCCGCCAGCGCGCCTCGACGGCGGCCCACAGCGTCTCCACGCTCGTGTCGCCGTCGTCGCGGGCGCCCGCCTCCTCGACCACGGCGTGCACGATCGTGCCGATCGACGCGGCGATCCCCGACGGCGGCGACGCGACATGGTCGATGAACCACCCGAGCGGCGACTCCTCGGCCCGGTCGATCTGCGACGGCGACACGGCGACGAGCGCCTCGGGGTCGTCGAGGTCCACGAGCGGCGCCGTGGTCGAGGGCTCGGCGAGCCCGTACCAGTCGTCGGGGTGTGCGCCCGGGACGCCCTCCTCGGCGAGCAGCGCGAGCGCCGCGGCGGACTCGGGATCGGCCGTGGCGACGGCCTCGCGGCGCAACGCGCCGACGAGTCCGCGCAGGTGCAGGGGCCGACGGCGCGGCCGGACCCGTTCGGTGGCGTAGCCCATGAGCATCGACGGCTGCTCATCGTCGTTGGCGGTGCAGCTCAGCACGAGCTGGCGCTTCGCACGAGACGCCGCGAGCGCGAAGAGGCGAAGCTCGTCGCCGCGCACCGACGCACGCGACTCGGCCGCGGTCTCGGGGCCGGGCAACGGCGCGCCCGCCCGCGCCGCCGCGACGACGCGCGGCAGCAGCCCGGCGTGCAGCAGGGTGCCGCGGGGGCGCAGGTTCGGCCACACGCCGTCCTGCAGCCCGGCGACGACCACCACGTCGAACTCGCGGCCGATGAGGGCCGGCGGCGTGGTCACGACGACCGACTCGGCGCTGCGCTGCGGCGCCAGCGAGTCTTCGGGGAGCTCGTTGGCCAGCACCTCGTCTACGAAGCGCACGGCCGGTGCGTCGGGCTCGCGCTCCACGAAGCGCGTGGCCGCCGCGAACAGCGCGACCGCCGCATCGAGGGAGCGGTTCGCTTCGTCGGCCAGCACGCCCGTGCCGCGCGCCTGCGCCCCCCACTCCGACGCGAGGCCGCTGCCGTCCCACAGCGACCAGAGCACCTCCTCGATGGTGCCCCCACCTGTGGCGACGCCACGTGCGGAGGCGAGGAGCTTCGCGACGCGTGCGGCACGCCGGCCGGGAGCCGCGTCGACGGTCTCGAATCCGCCCGGCGCCGACAGCGCGTCGACGAGCAGTTCGTCGCCTGACCGCGAGCCCCCCGCCGCGAGTTCCTCGTGCCGCAACGCGAGACGGAGGCGGCGCAGCCCGACCCCGTCGAGCCGCCCCAGCGGCCCGGTGAGCACCTCCATCGCCCGCTCGGCGGTGAGCGGCTCGCGGTCGAGCGCGAGCGAAGCCGCGACGAGCAGCGCGGCGGCGGCCGGCGCGTCGCGCAGCGCCGTGCGTGCCGCGTCGCCCGCGGTCGGCACGTCGGCGAGCGCGAGGCCGCGTTCGAACGCGGGCACGTCGGCACCGGCCCGCAGCACGACGGCCATCGACGACCACGGCACGCCGTCGAGCAGGTGCCGTTCGCGCAGGAGCGCCGCGACGGACTGGCACTCGGCCGCATGCGAGTGCGCCTCGATGCCGAGCACCGGGGCCAACGGGTCGGCGTCGACGCCGTCGGACTCGTCGAATGTCGCCTGCCGGTGCGTTCCGCCGAGGGCGGTGCCGATGTGCGAGGTGGCCGAGCGCACGACCTCGCGGATGGCCGACCGGCCGCGCAGCACGCTCGGGAGCTCGATGCGCCGAACGGGGGCGCCGTCGAGCACGGTCGACAACGAGCCGAGGAGTTCGGGCCGGCCCCCTCGGAATCCGTTGCTCGCGACGTCGGGATCGCCGAACGCGACCACCGCGACGCCGCGGGCCGCGAACGCGCCGAGCATGGCGGCCGTGGCCTCGGTCGCCTCCTGGGCGTCGTCGACCACGATGAGCCGGAGCGCCGCGAGGCCGCCGAGCGCAGCGGATGCCGCGGCATCCGTCGTACTGCGACGCACGATCGCGGCGGCGAACGCGCCCAGCTCGGCGGAGTCGAACTGGGTCGGCCGCACCTGCTCCTTCACCTCGGCGTACTCCTCGAGGAACGTCGCCGCGGCGACCCACTCGGGCCGGCCCGCGCGTTCGCCGAGTCGCGCGAGTGCCCGGGCGTCGACACCGTGCTCGACGGCGCGCATCATGAGGTCGCGGAGCTCTGAGCGGAATCCCCGCAGCTCGCGCACGTCGGGCCCGAGGGGTTCGGGCCAGGCCGGGCCGAACCCGTCGCGGATGCCGCCCTCGAGGAGGTCGCCGACGATCTGGTCGTGCTCGGCGCCCGTGAGCAGCGTGACGGGTGCTCCGGTGGCCGCCCGCACGAGCTGGAACGCGATCGAGTTGGCGGTTCGCGCGAGCGGCCCCCTCGTCGCGACACCGAGGCGCACCGCGAGCTCGTCGCGGAGTGCCGTGGCCGACGCCCGCGTCGCCGACAGCACGAGCACCTCGTCGGTGCCGTAGCCGCGGCGTTCGACGCGGTCGGCGACCAGTTCGACCACGAGCCGGGTCTTGCCGCTGCCGGGTGAGCCGAAGACCGCGGCGTGCGCCCCATCGGGAAGTGTCGCGACGGGGTGCGGCGAAGTCGCGGTGCGGGGCATGCCTGAACGGTAACGCGTTCCGCCGACAGTGAACGGGTACGGCCCGGCGCGGCCCGTGTCGTAGTGTTTCAGACACAAGCAGAAAGGCGCACCGTGGACGTTCGCATCGGCATCCAGAACTCCCCCCGTGAACTCGGATTCGAGACCTCGCAGACGGCGGCGGAGGTGGAGCAGGCCGTCGCGGCGGCGCTCTCCGGGCAGTCGGCGCACCTCAAGCTCACCGACGACAAGGGCACCGTGTACGTCGTGCCGTCGGCGGCGCTCGCCTACATCGAGATCGGCTCGGAGGAGTCGCGCCGCGTCGGATTCGTCGCCTGACGATGGAGCTCATGTTCGTCGCGCTCGGCGGAGCGATCCTCGGACTCGCCGCTCGCTATGCGCTCCCCCGCCGGCACACGTACGGCAGCGCCCTCGTGCCCGCGATCGGCACCGCGGTCGCGGCCGTCGTGTGGGTCGGGCTCACCTGGCTCGGCTTGCCGTGGGACGGCGGCTGGATCTGGGTCGCCTCCCTCGTCGCCGCCGGGCTTGCGGCCGTCGCGGCCGTTCTCGTGATCGGCCCGCGCCGGGAGCGCGGCGACGCGGCGCTCTTCGAGCGGCTCGCTCGGCCGGGTGCCGCGGCCCGGAAGGCCTGACCGGCGCCTCGACGGCGACCTCCGGCTACGCCGTGAGCCCGAGCGCGTCCATGCGACGCGTGTGGTCGGCGATGAGCTCGGTGAACACGGGCTCGACCTGCTCGCCGGCCCGCGCCGAGGCATCCGACCCCCGCAACGCAGAGCGAGCGATGAGGAGCGTGTCGCCCACGAGGCTCCGGCCCCAGAGGGCGAGTCGGTCGGCGAGCCTCGGGTCCGCCTGGATCGCGGCCTTCAGTTCGGATTCGAGCACGACCGTGGCGCCCTCCTCGTCGAGGATGGCCCGCACGCGCGCGCCGAGCTCGGCCGGAAGACCCTCGGCCAGGCGCGAGAAGAACGAGTCGAGCATGCCGGCCGTGAGGTGGATCCCGAGGAGCAGCTCGTACCAGTCGGCGCCCGCCGTCGCCTGGCGGAACCGGTCGGTGGCCGGCGCGAACGGCGCCATCACGTCGTCGGGTTCCACGTCGAGCCGGCGCAGCTCCGCGATGAGCGCGTGGTGCTTGCGCAGCGCGACGCCCGCGGCCGCACTCAGACCCTCCTTCGACGGTAGCGTCGGCGCGGTGGCCACGGCCTTGGCGAGGCCCTCGAAGAACTCGAGCTGGATGTAGGCGGCCTGCCCGAGGAAGGGCACGGGCTCGGGCACGAGCTCGTGGAAGTCGACGCGCGCGAGCTCGGTCGGCGCCGGGCGCGGACGCAGGCGCGGCGTCTCGGGACGCGGGCCGCGTCGATTCGTCCGGAACACCACGGGCCCAGCCTATCGGAGGCTCTCAGGGAGTCTCCGATAGGCTGGAAGCGCATGCGGGCGTTGGACCCGCGGCCGTGCGCCTGGAGTCGAGACGAGGCGCACCCTCATCAGCGACATTCGACAGGCAGAACTTTGACCACTTTCAGTGACCTCGGCGTCGCGTCCGACATCGTCGACGCCCTCGCCGGGAAGGGCATCATCGATGCCTTCCCCATCCAGGAACAGACCATCCCCCTCGCCCTCTCGGGCCAGGACATCATCGGCCAGGCCAAGACCGGCACGGGCAAGACCTTCGGGTTCGGCCTGCCGATCATCCAGCGCCTCGGCGACGACCCCGAGCCGGGCGTCAAGGTGCTCGTCGTGGTGCCCACCCGCGAACTCTGCGTGCAGGTGACCGAGGACCTCGAGCTCGCGGCATCCAACCGTCCCACCAAGATCGTGTCGATCTACGGCGGCAAGGCGTACGAGGGCCAGATCGAGCAGCTCAAGGCCGGCGCGCAGATCGTCGTCGGCACGCCCGGACGCCTGCTCGACCTCGCGTCGCAGCGCCTCCTCTCGCTGCGCAACGTCAGCGAGATGGTGCTCGACGAGGCCGACAAGATGCTCGACCTCGGCTTCCTGCCCGACATCGAGAAGATCATGGCGCAGACCCCGGCGACCAGGCACACGATGCTGTTCTCGGCGACCATGCCCGGTCCGATCGTGGCGCTGGCCCGCCGCTTCATGACCCGGCCGATCCACATCCGGGCGACCGACCCCGACGAGGGCCTCACGCAGGCGAACATCAAGCACCTCGTGTACCGGGCGCACTCGCTCGACAAAGACGAGGTGATCGCCCGCATCCTCCAGGCCGACGGCCGCGGCAAGACCGTCATCTTCACGCGCACCAAGCGCGCGGCGGCGAAGCTCGTCGAGGAGCTCAACGACCGCGGCTTCAACGCCGCCGCCGTGCACGGCGACCTCAACCAGGACCAGCGCGAGCGGGCGATGGCGGCGTTCAAGGCCGGCAAGAAGGACGTGCTGATCGCCACGGATGTCGCGGCGCGCGGCATCGACGTCGACGACGTGACGCACGTCATCAACCACACCATCCCCGACGACGACAAGGCGTACCTGCACCGCGTCGGTCGCACCGGGCGCGCGGGCAAGACCGGCATCGCCGTCACGTTCGTCGACTGGGACGACCTGCACAAGTGGGCGCTCATCAACCGGGCGCTCGACTTCGGCCAGCCCGAGCCGACCGAGACCTACTCGTCGAGCCCGCACCTGTACTCCGACCTCGACATCCCCCAGGGCACCAAGGGCCGGCTGAAGCCGAGCGCGACGGCCGCACCCGCGCGTTCGAGCACGGCCGGGCGCAGCGAGGGCCGTGCCGAGGCCGATGCCGAGCGCGCACCGCGTTCGCGTTCGCGCCGGCGCACGCGCGGCGGCAAGCCGGCCGGTGAGCCGGCCGCCGGCGGCGAGAGGGCCGACACGGCCGCCGTCGCGAAGGAGCCCGGCACCGGGACGCACGACGGCAAGGGGCACGAGCACCACGACGGCAACGCGGCACCGCGCCGCCGCCGCCGGCGCCGCGGATCGACCGGCGGGTCGGCGCCCGCGGCGTGACGCTCCCCGTCACGCCGTCGGCGTGACGTCCCGCGCGTCGTCGCGCCGTCGGCGTGACGACGCGCGACCCGTCAGGGGAAGACCGGCGCCGAGCCGCGACCCTCGGCGATGATGCGCCCGACGACCTCGGGTGCGGTGCGGCACTCGCCCAGCACGTTCGGCTTGCCGGCACCGTGGTAGTCGCTCGATCCCGTGACGGCGAGCCCGAACCGGCGGGCGAGCGCGCGCAGTCGCGGCTTCGCGTCCTCGCGGTTCTCGGGGTGGTCGATCTCGAGGCCGAACAGGCCCGCGTCGACGAGACGCTCCAGCCGTTCGGGCGGGATGACCCGTTCCGCACCCCGGGTACCGGGGTGCGCGAGCACCGGCACGCCGCCGGCCGCACGGATGAGGCGCACCCCCGTGAGCGGATCGGGCGCGTAGTGCGGCTGCGCGTAGCCGGCGCCGGGATCCAGGATGCCGGCGAACGCCGCCGAGCGCGAGGCCACGTGCCCGCGGGCCACGAGCGCGTCGGCGATGTGCGGTCGGCCGATCGTGGCGCCCTCCGTGGTCTGCGCGAGCACGTCGTCCCAGCTCAGCGCGTAGTCCCGGCCGATGCGGCGCACGATCTCCTCGGCACGAGTGAGCCGTGATTCGCGGATGTGGGCGGTCTCGGCGAGCAGCGCCTCGTCGAGCGGGTCGATGAGGTAGCCGAGCAGGTGGACGCTCGTGAACCCCTCACGAGTGGAGAGTTCGATTCCCGGGATCAGCACCACGCCCGTCTCGGGCACGGCGGCCGCGGCCTCGGCCCAGCCGCCCGTCGAGTCGTGGTCGGTGAGGGCGATCCCCCAGAGCCCGGCCGCCGCGGCCTGCTGCATCAGGACGGTGGGCGACTCGGTTCCGTCCGAGACCGTCGTGTGGGTGTGCAGGTCGGCTTCACCGGCGGCGACGGGAGACTCGGACACTCCTTCATGCTAGTCGCGGCATCCTCACCGCCGACTCCCAGCAGACCCGGAGTGACCCATCGGCGGAAGCAGGACGTGCTCGCCTAGGGTTGGTGGAATGCTGCGCTTCCTGGGCTGGACGGTCGTCCTCGGCACGGCCGCGCTCGCCGCCGTGCTCGTCTGGCCGCAGGGGGTGGGTCTCCAGAACCAGTGGGTGGCCGCGCACGTCGTCGCCCTGCGCGGTGCGGCGGCCCTCGGCGGCATCGTGTTCGCGGCGGCGTTCACCCTCTTCGCGATCCCGCGCCCGACGCGCCGGTTCGGGATCGCCATGGCCGTCGTCCTGGCGCTGTTCGCGGCCGGCAACGTCGCGGTGCTCGCCACGCGCGGCGCGAGCGGGTCGGATGCCGCGGCCGGCGAGGCATCCGTCACCGTCATGTCCTGGAACACCCTCGGAGAGGTGCCCGACGCATCGGGCATCGCGACGCTCGCGCTCGACGAGGGCGCCGACGTCATCGTGCTGCCCGAGACCACCGGACCGCTCGGCGAGGAGATCGCGATCGCGATGCGCGAGGGCGGCAGCCCCATGTGGGTGCACACCGTCGCCTTCGACGAGGTCGCGAAGGCGCGCTCCACCACGATCCTCATCTCGCCGGCACTCGGCGACTACACGGTCACGTCGGCGCTCGTGCCCGGACCGCCCGGCAACACGAACACGCTGCCCTCGATCGTCGCGGACCCGGTGGCCGGCGACGGTCCGCGCATCGTCGCCGTGCACGCCGTCGCGCCCATCCGTTGGGAACTCCGCAACTGGCGAAGCGACCTCGACTGGCTCGCCGAGCAATGCGCGGGCGAGAACGTCATCATGGCGGGCGACTTCAACGCGACGGTCGACCACTTCGCCGGCCGCGGCGTCGACGGCGGCGACCTCGGGCGGTGCCGGGATGCCGCGGTCGCCGCCGGCGCGGGAGCGATCGGCACGTGGCCGACAATCCTGCCGAAGCTCCTCGGAAGCCCGATCGACCACGTCCTGGCCACGCCGGGGTGGCGGGTCGACGCGTTCCGGGTCATCGGCGAGGTCGACGGGTCGGGCAGCGACCACCGGCCCGTGGTCGCGACGCTGAGCCGCGTCGGGTGACGTCGGCTCGCGGCGTCCGCTCGGCCGGCGGTGCCAGAATGGACGGCATGGCGAACACCACCGACACGAGCACCTCGACCGCGCGCCCCACGGCGGAGGAGGATGACCGCAACGCCAACCGCTCGACGACGCCCTCGTCGGAGGGCTTCAAGCGATACATCGGCACCGGCTGGGCCGAGCGCGACGAGTCGCTGCCGCCCGCGCGGGAGCAGGCGACGTTCGCCGCGGCCCGTCGCGCGAAGGTCTCGGCGGCGTTCACGGGCATCCGGCTGATCATCCCGGCCGGTGACATGAAGCAGCGCGCCAACGACACCGACTACCCGTTCCGCGCCCACTCGGCCTTCGCGCACCTCACCGGCTGGGGCGCCGACTCCGAGCCGGGCGCGGTGCTCGTGCTCGAGCCGAACGGCGACGCCCACGACGCCACCGTGTACTTCCGCGAGCGCGCCGGGCGCGACACCGAGGAGTTCTACGCCGACGCGTCGATCGGCGAGTTCTGGATCGGGCCGCGCCCCTCGCTCGCGCACGTCGCCGCCGACCTGGGCCTCGCCACTCGCGGCATCGCCGACCTCGACCACGTGATCGACTCGGTCGACACCTCGACGCTCGTGCTGCGCGAAGCCGACCCGGCGTTCACCGAGCGCGTCGACCACGCACGCATCCGGTACGCCGCCGAGGCCGCCCTCTCGACCAACGCGTCGGACGCCCCGTTCTCGCTCGAGGTGGGCGGCGAGCACGAGCCCGACGCCGAGCTCGCGCGCGTGCTCTCCGAGCTGCGCCTCGTGAAGGACGAGTTCGAGGTCGCCGAGTTGCGGGCCGCGATCGACGCGACGGCGCGGGGATTCACCGAGGTGCTCGAGGAGCTGCCCCGCATCACGGCCGAGGTGCGCGGCGAGCGCGTCATCGAGGGTGTCTTCGCGACCCGCGCCCGGCTCGACGGCAACGACGTCGGCTACAGCTCGATCGCCGCGGCCGGCCCGCACGCGACCATCCTGCACTGGACCCGCAACGACGGCCCCGTCGTGCCCGGCGACCTGGTGCTCCTCGACGCGGGGGTCGAGCGCGACACGTACTACACGGCCGACATCACGCGCACGTTCCCGGTGAACGGCACCTTCTCGCCGGTGCAGCGCCAGGTCTACGAGGCGGTGCTCGAAGCCGCGGATGCCGCGTTCCGGGTCGTGAAGCCGGGTGCGATCTTCCGCGAGGTGCATGCCGCCGCAATGGAGGTCATCGCGCGGAAGACCGCCGAGTGGGGATTCCTGCCCGTGTCGGCCGAGGAGTCGCTGCAGCCCGAGAACCAGTTCCACCGCCGCTACATGGTGCACGGCACGAGCCACCACCTGGGGCTCGACGTGCACGACTGCGCGCAGGCGCGTCGCTCCATGTACCTCGACGGCGTGCTCGAGGCGGGCATGGTGTTCACGATCGAGCCCGGCCTGTACTTCCAGGCCGACGACCTCACGGTGCCCGAGGAGTTCCGCGGCATCGGCGTGCGCATCGAGGACAACGTCCTCGTGACCGCCGACGGCGCCGAGAACCTCTCGGCGGCGATCCCGCGCACGGCCGACGAGGTCGAGGCGTGGGTGCGCGGCGCCGCGCGCTGACGCCCTCGCGGCCTCGGAGCCACATCCGCGTCCTCCGCGCCCGCACAACTGGCGCAGAGCCCGCGGGCGTGGCGCGGCCGGCGGTCGGGTTCGTCAGGCGCGCGCGGCCCGGCGCTCCTGCCACCAGGCCCAGAACCGCGCGAGCTGGCGCTTGGTGAAGGCGGCGAGGCGTTTCGCCCACGCAAACTCGGTGCCGAGGATCGCGAGGCCGAGGAATACGACGAGCCATCCGGGGCCGGGCAGCGGCACGAGCAGCAGCCCGCCGAACGCGATGACCCCGCCGAGCACGCCGACGCCGAGTCGGTAGGCGAACCGCAGCCGCGGGTGGCGGTCGATCCAGCGGCGGATGCCGCGGAGCATCCGCCGGATCGGACGATCCGGCCGCTCGCCCTCGGCGATCTCGAGCTCGAGCTCGCGTTGCGTGATCAGGTGCACCATGGGCGACACGATATATCGCGAATCTGGAAATGCCCCGCGACGTCGCCGGCCGCGCAAGGAGCGCTGCTGCTCACCGCGCCCCTGTGCGCCCTCGCGTCGACCGAAGCGGCGCACCGGCCGCGCGACCGGCCCGACGCCGGCGGGCCTCAGGCGTCGGCGTCGCCGCGTTCGCGCTGCCGGCGCGCCCGGCGGGCGGCGTCCTGCGCCTCGCCGTAGGTGAGGCCGCGCGGTTCCTCTTCGGCCGCTTCCGCGCCGGTGTCGGATGCCTCGGTGCCCTCTCCTCCGGCCGACGCCGCCTCCCCGCCCGACGGCTCTGCCGACGCGGCGGGCGCGGGCGGCGGCGCGGCCGCCGGCACGGCCGCGGAGGCAGCGGGCGGCACCGGCGCGGCCGGCGCGCTCCACGGTGCACCCGCGACATCCGTGGTTCCGAGCACCTGCCGTGCGCGCGTGACGTGCGCCGGCTCGGCGACGATCGAGTAGCGCGTCGCCAGCACCTGGGCGATCGAGGTGAAGTCGCGGCGGCGCCGGTTGACCGAGTACGAGACGACGCTGAAGATCATGCCGAATCCCGCGCCGATGAGGATCGCGGCGCCCAGGATGCCGAGCGACGCGCCCGTGGGGGCGAAGATGAAGAACAACAGGCCGAGGAAGGTGCCGAACCAGGCGCCCGACAACGCGCCGGCGCCGGCGGCCCGCCCCCAGCTGAGGGTGCCGGTGATCCGCTCCACGCTCGTGAGGCCGGTGCCGACGATCGCGAGCTCCTTCACGGGGAAGCCCGCCTTGGCCAGCGTGTCGACGCCGGCCTGCGCCTCGGCGTAGGTCTCGAAGCTCGCCACGGTCTCACCGCTGGGGAGGGTCGGATACGTGCGCGCCATGCGGCCGCCGAACGGGGATTGGTTGGTCACGCGGCCATTCTCCCACGGGGCCGCGCGCCGCCGCCCGGAACCGGCCGGAATGCCGGTTCCGGGGCTAAGTTGGTGGTGTGAGTGCCACGAGAGTCTTCGTCGCCCGACTCGCCGGCTGCGCGGTCTTCGACCCCGCCGGCGACCGGGTCGGTAAGGTGCGCGACGTCCTCGTCGTGTACCGCAAGAACGACCCTCCGCGGGTCGTCGGACTCATCGTCGAGATCCCGGGCAAACGCAGGGTCTTCGTCTCGATCGGGCGGGTCACGTCGATCGGGGGCGGCCAGATCATCACGACGGGCCTCATCAACCTGCGCCGGTTCGAGCAGCGCGGCGGCGAGGTGCGCGTGATCGCCGAGATGCTCGGTCGCAAGGTGGTCTTCAACGACGGCTCGGGCCAGGCGACGATCGAGGATGTCGCGATCGAGGAGCGCGAGCCCGGCGAGTGGGAGGTCGACCAGCTCTTCGTGCGCCGACCCAAGGGCGCATCGCCGTTCACGAAGGGGCAGTCGGCCTACGTGACCTGGCGCGAGGTGCGCGAGTTCACGGCGAAGGGCGAGGCGCAGTCCGCCGAGCAGCTCATCGCGACCTACTCCGAGCTGAAGCCCGCCGACCTCGCGAACACGCTCCTCGACCTGCCCCCGCAGCGCCGGCAGGAGGTCGCCGCGGAACTGCCCGACGACCGGCTCGCCGACGTGCTCGAGGAGATGCCCGAGTCCGACCAGGTCGAGATCCTCGCGAAGCTCGGCGACGACCGCGCCGCCGACGTGCTCGACCACATGTCGCCCGACGACGCGGCCGACCTCATCGCGCAGCTCCCCGAGGAGCGCGGCGAGCACCTCCTCGAGCTCATGGAGCCCGAGGAGGCCGACGACGTGCGGTTCCTCCTCTCGTACGGCCCCGACACCGCCGGCGGGCTCATGACGACCGAGCCCATCATCGTCTCGGCCGACGCGACCGTGGCCGAGGGACTCGCGCTCATCCGACGTCACGACCTCCCGCCGGCGCTCGGCGCCGCGGTGTGCGTCACCCTGCCGCCGTACGAGCCGCCGACGGGTCGGTTCCTCGGCATCGTCCACTTCCAGCGGATGCTCCGCTATCCGCCGCACGAGCGCCTCGGCACGCTCATCGACCAGGGCCTCGAGCCCGTCCGCGCCGACACCTCCGCCGCCGAGGTCAGCCGCATCCTCGCGAGCTACGACCTCGTCTCGGTGCCGGTGGTCGACGAGAAGCACCGACTCGTCGGGGTGGTGACGATTGACGACGTGCTCGACTACCTCCTGCCCGATGACTGGCGAAGTCATCCCGAGGAGACCGAAGTGGGACGCCGCGCCGCGGCGCGCGCGCAACTGACCACCGGTAGCATCCCGATCCCGCATGGAAGGAGGGCAGGAGATGGCACGCGTTGACGTCGACCGCCGGTTCGACACCCCGAAGGGAATCCGCCGATCGCCGGCCTTCCGCGGATCGGGCGACAGCGACCGCTTCGGTCGCTTCACCGAGTACATCGCGCGCGGCATGGGAACGCCCTGGTTCCTGTTCGGCCTCTCCCTCTTCGTCGTCGCGTGGATGCTCTGGAACACGCTCGCACCCACGAACCTGCAGTTCGACCGCGCCGACTACGGCTTCATCGCGCTGACCCTCGCCCTCTCCCTGCAGGCCTCCTACGCCGCCCCGCTCATCCTGCTCGCCCAGAACCGGCAGGACGACCGCGACCGCGTGCAGATCGAACAGGACCGTCAACGCGCCGAGCGGAACCTCGCCGACACCGAGTACCTCGCCCGCGAGGTCGTGGCGCTCCGGCTCGTCGTGAAGGAGCTCGCGACGAAGGACTTCATCCGCGCCGAGCTGCGTGCCGCGATGGAGGAGCTCGACCGGCAGCCCGACGGGGAGGCCGAGCATGCCCCCCGTTGACGTCGCAGCACTCGAGCAGGGGGTCCGCGCCGCACTCACCGGCGTCATCGACCCCGAGATCCGCAAGCCGATCACCGACCTCGACATGGTCGAGTCGGTCGCGGTCGGCGACGACGGTCGTGCACGGGTCGGCATCCGGTTGACGATCGTCGGATGCCCCGCCAGCGACCGCATCGAACGCGACGTGCGGCAGGCCGCGGAGACGGTCGTCGGGCCCGGCAACGCCGACGTGGACCTCACGGTCATGACGCCCGAACAACGGCAGGCGCTCACCGAGCGGCTCCGCGGCGGCCGCGCGGCACGGGGCAACCCGTTCGGCCCGGGCACCCTCACCCGCGTGATCGCGATCACGAGCGGCAAGGGCGGCGTCGGCAAGTCGACGATCACCGCGAACCTCGCCGTCGCGCTGGCCGCACGCGGCTTGAGCGTGGGGCTCGTCGACGCCGACGTGCACGGCTTCTCGATCCCGGGATTGGTCGGCCTCGTCGACGAGCACGGCAACGCCGCCCGCCCGACGCGGGTCGACGACATGATCCTGCCGCCCGTGGCCCACGGCGTGAAGGTCATCTCGATCGGCATGTTCGTGGAGCCCGCCGAGCCGGGCGGCCGCGCGTCGTCGGTGGCCGTGGCGTGGCGGGGTCCGATGCTGCACCGCACGCTCAACCAGTTCCTCACCGACGTGTACTTCGGCGACCTCGACGTGCTCCTCGTCGACCTGCCGCCGGGCACCGGCGATGTGGCGATCTCGCTGGGGCAGCTGCTGCCGAACGCCGAGGTCGTCGTGGTCACGACGCCGCAGCCGGCCGCGGCCGACGTCGCCGAGCGATCGGGCGTGGTCGCCCGGCAGACCGGACAGCGCATCGTCGGCGTGGTCGAGAACATGTCGGGCTTCGCCGGGCCCGAGGGAAGCGTCGTCGAGCTGTTCGGCGCCGGCGGCGGCGCCCTCGTGGCCGAGCGGCTCTCCGAGGGGCAGCCCGAGCCCGTGCCGCTCCTGGCGAGCGTTCCGCTCAGCATCGCGCTGCGACAGGGCGGCGACGCCGGCACGCCCGTCGTGGCCTCCTCGCCCGACGATCCGGCCGCGCGCGCCATCGAGCAGGTCGCCGAGCACCTCGCCGCCCTCCCCCGATCGCTGGCCGGTCGCCGCCTCGACGTCTCGGTGCGGTGATCGAACGATGAGCCGGATGCCTCTCGCCCACCGCTCCCGCTCGCTCGCGCTCGTCGGCGCCCTCGCGACCGTGCCGCTCCTGCTCGCGGGGTGCGCGTCGCCGGCCGCCGCGCCCGCGATGCCCGACGGGCTCGCGGTCTCCATCAAGCAGGGCCGCCTCGACGTCGTCGCAGGGCAACTCGTGGTGCGCTTCGAGAACGCCGGCCCGACGCCGGTGACGATCGAATCGTTCGTCGTCGAGACGCCGACGTTCGCGCCAGGACTGGAGCGGTCGGAGGCGATCGAGCTCGGGGCCGACGACGCGGTCGACATCCGGCTCGACCTGCCGGCGAGCGTGTGCGACGCCGAGCCCGGGCCGGTCGAGGTCGACCTGCGCCTGCGCACGGCGGACGGTGCGCACGAGGGTCGGCTCACGGCCGACGACCCCTTCGACACCGTCGCCCGCGTGAACGGCGCCGACTGCCTCGGCGAGTCCGTCGCGGCCGTGGCCGCCCTCGTCATGCCCGAGCACCTGCGCTCGACCGGCGTCGGCCCCGACCGTCGGGCCTACATCGACGTGCGGGTCGAGCCTGTGGCCACCGGCGACCGCTCGATGCGCATCGAGCGCATCTACGGCACGACGCTCCTGAACGCCGAAGACGGCATCGACTGGACGCTCGGCCTCGACGTGGCGACCGGTGACGCGCCGTTCACGATCTCGCTTCCGGTGCGGCCCGCGCGATGCGACGCCCACGCGATCGCCGACGACAAGCGCGGCACGATCCTCCCGTTCGAACTCGCCACCGACGACGGCCGGGCCGGCCGGCTCGACGTGCCCGCCGCCGACGGCCTGAAGGCCGAGCTGTACGCCTACTACGGCGAACGCTGCGGCCTGGATGCGCCGGCCGGCTGAAGGGCCGACCCCGGAATCGAGAGGTCGCGATTGGCGGGTCGCACCCTGCAAACGCGACCGCTCGATTCCGGCCCTGGCAGCGGATGCCGCGACCGCGCGCCGGTCCGGCAGGATGCGGCCGGCCGCCGGCAGTACGGGTCAGTCGCGTGGTTCGACGACCCGCGCGAGCAGTTCGATGAGCAGTCGCTCGGTGAGCGAGCCGGGCAGCGCCTCGACGAGTGCGAGCACGGGTGCGAGCCGATCGGGCAACGCCCCGCCGCCCCCACCGCCCGCGCCGCTCGCGCCGGCGCTACCCGCCGCATCGGCCCCACCGGCCCCGCCCGCTCCATCGTCCGCGCCGGCCCCGCCGCCGAGGAGGCCGAACGCCCGGAGCAGTGCGGCCGCGCCGTCGGAGTCGACGCCCGCGGACGCCGCGGCGAGCGCCTCGACGCCGCCGGGCAGCTGCGCGGCGAGTCCGGCCACGAGCTCGTGCCCGTCGACGGCCGGCACGCCGCGCACGCGATCGGCGGCGGCGGCGAGCGCGGCGGACAGCTCCGACACCACGGACTGCGTGACGGGCGTCACGGTGAGGTGGCTCGTGTGCGGCAGGCGCGTGCCGTCCGACTGCACGCGACCCGGTTGCAGCTGTACGTGCCATCCCGACTCGCGCGCCGCATCCGCCCAGTGGTGCGGATCCACCCGCCGGTCGGCCGGCACCCGCTCGTCGACCGTCACCGCGAGGAGCGGGCCCGTGGGTTCGCCGACGACGCGCAGGCCCTCGATGCCGTCGATCACGTCGAGGAGCTCACGGGTGGCGGATGCCGCGCGGGCCGTGAGCTCGGCGAAGCCGCCCTCGCCGAGCACCCCGGTGATCGCCCACGCGGCCGCGAGCGGCCCGGCGGGCTTCGACCCGGCCATCGTGGGGTTCACCACGGGATATCCCGGCCAGTCGGTCGTCGCGAAGTACTGGTGGCGCTGGCGGTCGCGTCCGCGGGTCAGCAGCACCGACACGCCCTTCGGTGCGTAGCCGTACTTGTGCAGGTCGGCCGAGAGGCTCGTCACGCCCGGCACCCGGAAGTCCCAGGCGGGCAGGTCGTCGGGCCAGAACGCGAGCGCGAAGCCGCCGATGCAGGCGTCGACGTGCAGCGCGATGCCGCGCGAGTCGGTGATCGCCGCGACATCCGCGATCGGGTCGAGCGTCGCGAACGGGTACGACGGTGCGCTGAGCACCACGAGCGCGACGTCGTCGCCGAGACGCTCCTCGATCGCGGCAGGCGTCGGCGCACCGGTACCCGGGTCGACCGGCACGAGGTCCAGTTCGAGTCCGAAGTAGTGCGCGGCCTTGTGGAACGCCGCGTGCACGGTCGTCGGGGCGACGATCCGAGGTGTGCGCGGGGTCCCCGCGCGCGCCGCGCGCCACACGTCGCGGGCCGTCTTGACGGCGAGCAGGCAGCTCTCGGTGCCCCCCGACGTGACCGAGCCGACCACGACGTCGTCGCCACGGGCACCCCCGGCGCCACCGGCGCCCCCGGCGCCACCGGCACCCGCGCCGCCACCGTGGAAGACCCGCCGCGCGAATCCGACGACGCCCGACTCCATGGCGGCGACCGACGTGAACGTCGTCGGGTCGAGGCCGTTCACCGCCTGCACGAGGCGGGCGGCGCGGGCGGCGAGCTCGTCGAGCTCGGGAAGCCCGGAGTCGTACACGTACGAGAGCACCCGACCGCCGTGCGTGGGGGCGTCGGCGCTCCGCAGCGCCTCGAGCTCTGCGAGCACGTCGTCGGGGTGCCGCTCGAACGCGCTCATCGCACTGCCGCCCGCGCCGTGGCATCCGCGTCGATGTCGCCCTTGCGCAGCGGGTAGCGGCGCAGCGACAGGAGGCTCGCCAGCACGAGCGCGGCGGGCAGCAGGCTGAAGGCCACCGTGATCCCGGCGACCGCGGCGTCGGGCTGGGCGACGACGGCCGAGCCCACCGACTCGACGTACCCCGTGACGGCGAGCACGATGGTGAAGAGCGTCGCGCCGAGCGCCATGCCCGCCGTCTCGCCGGCGGTCCAGACGCCGCCGAAGCTGCCTGCGCGTCCGTCGCCGTGACGCCTGGCGTCGTGCGAGATGACATCGGGCAGCATGGCCATCGGTAGCGACTGCATGCCCGCGTACGCGGCGCCGGCGAGCGCCACCGACGCGTAGACCCACGGGCCGGGTGCCCACAGCATGCCGACGAGGCTGGCCGCCGCCACCGCGAAGAGCACGCTCGCGACCACGAAGCCCCGCTCCTTGCCGATGCGCCGGGCGACCCGCTCCCACGCGGGTGCACACAGCACGGCGGGGGCGATCAGCGCCACGAACAGCGCGGTCACGAGGCGTTCCTCGCCGAGCACCCACGTGGCCACGAACTGCGCGCCGGCGAGCATCGCTCCGGTGGCCAGGCCCTGCAGCACGAAGGCGGTGAGCAGCGCCCGGAACGGCGTGCTCCGCCGCAGTGCGGCGAGGCCTTCGGCGTAGCCGGCCCGGATGCTCCGGGCGGGCGCGGCATCCGTCGCCGCCGTACCGCGCGTGGCCGTCGTCGTCGCGACGAGCATGCCGGCGCCGATCACGATGCCCGCGACGAGGGCCATCATGAGGTAGCCGAGGCGCTCGTCGCCGGGGAAGGCGGCACGGATCTCGGGCCCGCCCGCCCCGAACAGCAGGATCGCCACCGTGAGCACCACGACCCGCCACGTGAGGAGCCGCGTGCGCGCGTCGTAGTCATCCGTGAGCTCCGCGGGCAGCGCGATGTACGGCACCTGGAACAGGCTGAATGCGGTGGCGGTGGCGAGGAACGCGACGAAGACCCACACGGCGGATGCCGCGGGCACGAGTCCGGCCGGAACGGCGAAGGTGAGCAGGAACCCGACGGGCAGCGCGATCGCGCCGATCGTCATCCAGGTGCGCCGCGTGCCCGTGCGGGCGAGCGCCCGGTCGCTGCGCTCCCCGATCCAGGGATCGATGACGACGTCCCACACCTTGGCGGCCGTGACCACGAGTCCGGCGACGAGCGCCGTGATGCCGAGGGTGTCGGTGAGGTAGTACACGAGCACGAGTCCGGGCAGCGTCGCGAAGCCGCCGGTGCCGATCGAACCGATCGCATACCGGGTGACGACGCCGCGGGAGAGGGGTCGCTCCGGTGCGGTCATGGTGGCAGTGTACTCATCCCCGGGAGAAGTGGGTCAACTGACCTAGACTGTGCCCATGCGCGCCCCCACGGCCTCCCCCGAACTCTTCGCGAGACTCGCCGACGACGTCGTCGCGTCGGGCTCCGAAACGATCGCGATGCGTTCGCCGCTCGACGGCGAGGGCATTCACGACCTCCCCCGCTCGAGCGCAGACGACGTGCGCGACGCGATCGCGCGGGCGCGGCTCGCGCAGCTCGCGTGGGCCAGGGCGGGATTCGCCGAGCGGCGCCGGGTGCTGCTGCGTGCGCACGACCTGCTGCTCGACCGCCGCGAGCTGCTGTTCGACCTCATCCAGCTCGAGAGCGGCAAGACCCGGGGGCAGGCGCTCGAGGAGGTCTTCCAGTCCGCGTCCGTGACGCGCTACAACGCCCTCTCGGCGCGTCGCGTTCTCCGCGGTCGCCGTCGGCGCGCGGGGGTCCCGCTCGCCACGACGACGCGGGTCCGCTATCGGCCGAAGGGCGTCGTCGGCGTCATCACGCCGTGGAACTTCGCGCTGAGCCTCGCCGCGATGGACATCGCGCCCGCGCTCGCCGCCGGATGCGCCGTGGTGCAGAAGGCCGACGACCAGGGCGCGCTCACCATCCTCGCCCTTCGCCGTGCGTTCATCGACGCGGGCGTGCCCGAGGCGGTCTGGGCGGTCGTGACCGGAACGACCAACGAGGTCGGCGAGACCCTCACCGACCACGTCGACTACATCTGCTTCACGGGTTCCACGGCGGTGGGCCGGAAGATCGGCGAGAAGGCCGGCCGTCGGCTCATCGGCGCGTCGCTCGAGCTCGGCGGCAAGAACCCCCTCATCGTGCTCGACGACGTCGACCCACGGCAGGCGGCGGCGGATGCCGCGTATGCGTGCTTCTCGGCCATGGGACAGCTCTGCGTCTCGATCGAGCGACTCTACGTGCACCGTGCCGTCGCGGGCGAGTTCACGCGCGAACTCGTCGACCGCCTCGGCACCGCGACGCTCGGCTCGGCGCACGACCACACGGTCGACTTCGGCTCGCTCACGAGCGCCGAGCAACTCGCGAACGTCGAGGCGACCCTCGACGAGGCGATCGCGAAGGGCGCCACGGTGCTGGTCGGCGGTCGGCACCGCCCCGATCTCGGGCCGTGGTTCTACGAACCGACCGTGCTCACCGGCGTCACGCCCGAGATGCGGGTCTACGCCGAGGAGACGTTCGGCGCCATCGTCTCGCTCTACATCGTCGACAGCGAGGAGGAGGCGGTGCTCGCCGCGAACGACAGCGAGTACGGGCTGAACGCCGCAGTGCTCACGCGCTCGGCCCGCCGCGGCCGGCGCGTGGCCGACGCACTGGAGGCCGCGAGCGTCAACATCAACGAGGGGTACCGCGCCACGTTCAGCTCGGTGGACGCGCCGATGGGCGGGCTGAAGGCGTCCGGCGTCGGCCGCCGCAACGGCCCCGAGGGGCTGCTCCGATTCGTCGACGCCATCACGGTGTCGCGGTCGACGGGTCTCATCCAGTTGCCCCGTACCGGGCGCGAGTACGCGGTGCTCGCGGGCCCGTTCGTCCTGCTCGCGCGCATCCTGCGTGCCGTGCGTCGCCGCTGAGCGACGCGGCGGTCAGGTCGCCTCGGAGTCGAACGGCGCGGGCTCGTCGGCGCCGAGCGCATCGAGCTTGCGCTTGCGCTGGAGGTAGGCGGAGTTCTCGTTCACGGCCGCCCTCGCGACGACGGGCTTCGCGGGCTCGGCGAACGGGTCGACGTCGCTGAGTGCCTCGCGGATGATGCGACGCGGGTCGTACTGACGTGGATCCATCTTGCGCCAGTCGACATCGTCGAACTCGGGGCCCATCTCCTCCTTCATGCGGGACTTCGCCCCGTTCGCCATGTCGCGCAGCGAGCGCACGAGTCGGCCGAGTTGCGCCGCGTAGTGGGGCAGACGATCGGGCCCGAGCAGGAAGACGGCGATCACCCCGATGATGAGGAGTTTCTCGAACGTCAGACCGAACACCTCTACAGGATAGTCGGCGGCGAGGCGTGCGAACGCCGTGTCCGCGGGGCCCGTAGGCTATGGGGTCGAGAGCCAGCCACCGGGAGTCGCCACGTGTCCGAGAGAGACCTGAACTGGAAGTACGTCGACGAGTCGGTCGTCGAGACCGACGCGGTCGCGAAGGCCCGCCAGCAGTCCCTCGAACTCGGCATAGAACCGGTGTCCCCCGCCGTCGGCGCGCAACTCGCGGTCGTCGCGGCCGCGGCGCGCGCCGAGTCCATCATCGAGGTCGGCACGGGCGTCGGCGTGTCGGGCCTCTGGATGCTCCAGGCGGTGCGCGGTGCCATGCTCACCTCGATCGACACCGAGAACGAGTACCAGCAGCACGCGCGCGAGCACTTCGCCGACGCGGGCATCGCTCCGGCCCGCGTGCGGCTCATCGCCGGTCGTGCGAGCGAGGTGCTGCCGCGAATGAACGAGAGCTCGTACGACGTCGTCTTCATCGACGCGGATGCCCCGTCGGTCATCGAGTACGTCGAGCACGGGCTGCGCCTGGCCAAACCGGGCGGCTGCGTGCTCGTGGCGCGCGCGCTGTGGAAGGGACGCGTCGCCGATCCGGCCCGACGCGACGCCGCCGCGACGGCGTTCCGCGAACTCATCGCCGAGTTGTCGGCTTCCCCAGCAGTGGCAACGGCCGTCTCCCCTGCGGGAGACGGCCTGTTGCAGATCGTGAAGTTGGGTGCGTGACCCTCGACTCAGGCGGGGTTCACGACGCCCCCGAGGACGTCGTAGAGCTCCTTGGCCTCAGCGTCGTTCACCGAGACGACGAGGCGACCGCCCCCCTCGAGCGGAACCCGCACGATGATGAGGCGACCCTCCTTCACAGCCTCCATAGGCCCGTCTCCGGTGCGTGGCTTCATGGCCGCCATTGAGCTACCCCTTTCGTGGCTGACCCCTCCATTATCGGCCATGCCGGGCGGCGCGGGGAAATCGCCGCCGCGCCTGTGGACAACGCTTACACCCCCGTGACCGGTCGCGAGGGGCCATCCGCCCCGCCGATTCGACGCCTCATCAGGGCGGAGTCCAGTCGCGGCCGTCGATGCCCCAGCAGAGCAGGAGCCAGCCCACCTGGAGCACGAGCGAGAGCGCGACCACGACCCAGCGGTACCACCGGGCGCGAGGGAGCGCGATCGCGCCGAGCAGTGGGAACAGCGGCGCGAGAATGCGGAACGTGCTGGACTGCGGGAAGAACACCGCGAGCAGGTACAGCGCGTAGCCGATGCTCCAGAACCGGATGTCCACGCCGAGCCGGCGCACCGCCGGCGACGCCATCGCGAGCCCGAACGCGATGACGAGCGCGATCACCGCGATCGTGCCGAGGGGCTGCCCGAGCCACCAGCCGCCGGACTGGAACCACGCCGTGAACGGCACCAGCTCCTGGTAGCCGATGTACGCCGAGCGCCAGGCCAGCTCCGTCTCGGTGTAGGCGTGCAGGTTCCCGGTCGCCGCCCACACGATCGCGGGCCACGCCAGGCCTGCCACGCCGGCGAAGACGGTGACGGATGCCGCGAACACGCGTTCGCGCACT
This sequence comes from Agromyces sp. H66, assembly GCF_004959775.1. Lineage (GTDB taxonomy): Bacteria > Actinomycetota > Actinomycetes > Actinomycetales > Microbacteriaceae > Agromyces. The sequence goes on along the minus strand of NZ_SJZG01000004.1, from coordinate 164,759 downwards.
CCGAACGCCTCCCGGCCGCGCCGGAACCATCGCCACATCCAGTGCAGCCCCAGGGCGAGGGCGAACGCGAGCGCGCCGGGGCGCGTGAACGACCACACGGCGATCACCGGGAACAGCCACGCGTAGCGCCGATCGACGAGCAGCAGCAGGGCGAGGGCGAGCCACAGGAACCCGAGCGACTCGGCGTATCCGAACTGCATGATGGGCGCGACCGGAGCGACGCAGAAGAGCACGACGGCGAAGAGCGCGCGATCCGGCTCGAGGAACCGCGACATGAGCCGGTGGAACACGAGGGCCGCGCCCAGGCCCGCGGTCGCCGACACGAGCACCGCGGCCACGTTCCACGAGGCCCCGAAGAGCATCACCGCCCCGACGAGCGCCGGGTAGACCGGCAGGAACGCCCACGCGTTCTCGGCCACGTGCCCGTCGTCGGTGAGCGGCAGGTCGGCCGGGTACCCGCCGAAGAGGATGATCTGGTACCAGCGCGCGTCCCACAGGTTGGAGAACTCGAAGAGGTCGGGATGCGCCCCCGTCCACGGGTTGGCCTCCTGCACGCTCGCCAGCACGAGGACGAACAGGGTCGTGACCGCGCGTGCCGCGAGGTACACGAGCACCACCTTCGCCCACCACGGGGCGAGTCGCCACCGCACCCTCGGCGACCACCGCGTCGCGCGGTACGGATCGCGCTCGACCGGCGCGGTCGCCACGATTCCGCTCGTCCCGTTCCCGCTCAGGCGATGCCGGTCAGCCACGACCGCAGTGCCCGCTCGCAGGACAGGATCTGGTCGCACGCCACGCGCTCGTCGTCGGCGTGCGCCTTCAGGGGGTCGCCCGGCCCGAAGTTCACGGCCGGGATGCCGAGGGCGCTGAAGCGGGCGACATCCGTCCATCCGTACTTCGGCTTCGCCTCGGCGCCCACGGCTCGCACGAACTGCTGCGCGAGCGGCGCGTCGAGGCCGGGCCGTGCCCCCTCGGCCTCGTCGACGACGGTGAGTTCGTACTCGGGGAAGAGATCGGCGACGTGCTCGATCGCCTCGGCTACGGTGCGGCTGGGCGCGAACCGGTAGTTGACGTGCAGCATGGCCTCGTCGGGGATGATGTTGCCGGCGATACCGCCCGTGATGCCCACCGCATTGAGGCCCTCGCGGTATTCGAGCCCGTCGACCTCGACCGTCGCGGGCTCGTAGCGCGCCAGCCGCTCGAGTGCGGGCGCGAGCTTGTGGATCGCGTTGTCGCCCACCCAGCTGCGCGCGGAGTGGGCTCGCAACCCGTAGGCGCGGAGCTCGACCCGGAGGTTTCCGTTGCAGCCGCCCTCCACCTGCCCGTTCGAGGGCTCGCCGAGGATGGCGAAGTCGCCCGCGAACAGCTCGGGCCGGTGTCGTGCGAGCCGGCCCAGCCCGTTGAGCTCGGCGGAGACCTCCTCGTGGTCGTACCACATCCAGGTCAGGTCGACGATCGGCTCGGTGAGCTCGAGCGCGAGCTTCAGCTGCACGGCGACGCCGGCCTTCATGTCGACGGTGCCGCGGCCCCACAGGTAGCGCTGCCCGTCGATGGTCTCGAAGCGGGTCGGCACGTTGCCGTTGATCGGCACGGTGTCGAGGTGGCCGGCGATGACCACCCGGCGGTCGCGTCCGAGGTTCGTGCGCGCCACGATCGTGTCGCCGTCGCGGATCACCTCGAGGTGGGGTGCGTCGGCGAGCGCCGCGACGATGAGGTCGGCGAGCACCTGCTCGTCGCCCGAGACGCTCGGGATGTCGCAGATGGCCTGCGTGATGGCGACCGAGTCGGCGGCGAGGTCGAGCGGGGGCCGGGGCGAGGCGGAGGTCGGCATGCCTCGAGTCTACGGATGCCGCGGGGCCCGGCCGTGTCGTCATCCGGGAACGGGGCGCCGTGCGCCCGGATACGCTGGAGGCATGCCCGCGATCGACACCGCCCCCTCCCCTGCCCGCTCCGCGTGGGGCCACGGTCTCGAGACCATCGCCGCCGACGGCACCGTGCTCGACGCCTGGTACCCCGCTCCCGCGCTCGGCAGGCCCGACGCCGCGACGCCCGACGCCGACCGCCACGGGCCCGCGGACCTCGACGAGTTCGCGGGGCCCGACGTGCGGCGAGCCGTGACGGTCCGGCCGGTCACGACGACGATCGACCTCGACGCCCCGCCCGCCGGCACCGCCGACGCCTACCTGCGCCTGCACCTGCTCTCGCATCTGGTCGTGCGTCCCAACGAACTGAACCTCGACGGCGTCTTCGCGCACCTGCCCGCCGTGGTCTGGACGAACGCGGGCCCGGTGCATCCGGCCGACTTCGACCGGCTGCGTCCGCGGCTGCAGCGCGCGGGCATCCACGCCACGGGGCTCGACAAGTTCCCGCGCCTGCTCGACTACGTGACGCCCGATCGCGTGCGCATCGCCGACGCGTCGCGCGTGCGGCTGGGCGCGCACCTCGCGCCCGGAACGACCGTGATGCACGAGGGCTTCGTGAACTTCAACGCCGGCACCCTCGGCGCCTCGATGGTCGAGGGTCGCATCTCGCAGGGCGTCGTCGTCGGCGACGGCAGCGACATCGGCGGCGGAGCGTCGATCATGGGCACCCTCTCGGGCGGGGGCACGCAGCGGGTCTCCATCGGCGAGCGCGCCCTGCTCGGCGCGAACTCGGGCATCGGCATCTCCATCGGCGACGACTCGGTCGTCGAGGCCGGGCTCTACGTCACCGCGGGCACGAAGGTCGTCGTGCTGGGCGGCTCCGGAGAAGCCGGCCGCACGGTGAAGGCGGTGGAGCTCTCGGGTGTGCCGAACCTGCTCTTCCGCCGCAACTCGCTCAACGGACAGGTCGAGGTGCTCTCGCGCACCGGTGAGGGCGTCACCCTGAACGCCGCGCTGCACGCCTGACTCCGCCTGCCGATGCCGTCGACTACAGTGGTGTGCCCAGGCCGCCGCCGGGCGGCCCTCGCCATGCGCAGCACGAAGGAGTGACGTGGGTACCGATGCACCCCGAACCCGCCGGCATCGGGGCCTCAGGTTCCTGACCGTCCTGCTCGTCAGCGTGCTCGTGCTCGCCGTCGCGGCCGCCGGATTCGGCTGGTGGACGGTGCAGCCCTCCTTCCCCACGACGTCGGGCCGCATCGAGGCGCCGGGCCTCACGGCCGCCGTCACGGTCTACCGCGACGATGCCGGCATCCCGCAACTCGTCGCCGAGACCGACCACGACCTCTTCTTCGCGCAGGGGTACGTGCACGCCCAGGACCGGTTCTGGGAGATGGACTTCCGCCGGCACGTCACCGCGGGCCGCCTCGCCGAGCTCTTCGGGGAATCTCAGGTCGCCACCGACGCGTTCATCCGCACGCTCGACTGGCGAGGCATCGCCGAGCAGGAGTTCGACCTCCTCGACGACGCGTCGCGCGCGCACTACGAGGCCTACGCCGACGGCGTGAACGCCTACCTCGCCGAGCGGGGCGGCGCCGACCTCTCGCTCGAGTACGCCGTGCTCGGGTTGCAGAACCCCGCCTACTCCCCCGAGCCGTGGTCGGCGGTCGACTCGATCGCGTGGCTCAAGGCCATGGCCTGGGACCTGCGCTCGAACCTGGGTGCCGAGATCGATCGCGCCATCCTCGCGACCGCGCTGCCGCCCGAGGAGGTCGCCCGCCTCCACCCCGACTTCGCGTGGGGCGCGCGGCCGACCATCGTCGACGGCGCCGCGGCCGGCCCGGCGTCCGCCGAGATCGCCCCGCTCCCCGCGTCAGGCGACGCGTCGGGCGTCGGATCGACGGCGGATGCCGCGGCCGCCGCCCCGTCCGTCGATGGCCCGGCTGACGCCGCCGACTACGCCGAGCCGCTCGTCTCGCTGCGCGGCGTGCTCGACGGCATCCCCCACCTGCTCGGCCCCGAGGGCGGCGACCTCGGCTCCAACTCGTGGGTCGTCTCGGGCGCCCACACCGAGTCCGGCATGCCGCTGCTCGCGAACGATCCCCACCTCGGTCCCGCCATGCCGTCGATCTGGGCGCAGATGGGACTGCATTGCGCCGAACTCCGCGACGACTGCGCCTACGATGTCGCGGGCTACACCTTCTCGGGGCTGCCCGGCGTCGTCATCGGCCACAACGAGCGCATCGCGTGGGGTTTCACCAACCTCGGCCCCGATGTCGCCGATCTCTACCTCGAGCGCGTCGACGGCGAGAACTACGAGCTCGACGGCGCGATGGTGCCGCTCACCCTGCGCGAGGAGGTCATCACCGTCGCGGGCGGCGACCCGGTCACCGTGACGGCCCGCTCCACCGCGCGCGGGCCGATCGTCAGCGACGTCGGCGGCGACTACGCCGCCATCGCCGACGGATACCCCGATGTGACCGGCGCGCCCGACGGCGAGCACGCCGTCTCGCTGCAGTGGACCGCCCTCACGCCGGGCACCACCGCCCAAGCCGTCTTCGCCATGAACCGCGCACGCGACTGGGACGAGTTCCGAGACGCGGCCGCCCTCTTCGACGTGCCCGCGCAGAACCTGGTCTACGCCGACGTGGACGGCAACATCGGCTACCAGGCGCCGGGCCGGATCCCCGTCCGGAAGGCGGGCGACGGCACGGTGCCGCTGCCCGGCTGGACGAGCGAGAACGGCTGGTCCGGAACCGTGCCGTTCGACCAGCTGCCCTCGGTGCGCAACCCCGAACGCGGGTACCTCGTCACCGCCAACAACCCCGTGAGCGTGGACGGCCCGATGCTCACGAGGGACTGGGACCACGGGTACCGCGCCGACGCGATCGAGCGGCTGCTCGACGAGCGCATCGCCGCGGGCGTGAAGCTCACGGCCGACGACCTCGCCGAGATCCAGCTCGACACGTCCGACTCGAACGCCGCGACCCTCCTCCCCGTGATCGCCGAGCTCGAGCTCGATGGCGACGCCGCCCGCGGCGCGGCCCTGCTCGAGGGCTGGGACGGACGCAGCGACACCGACAGCGCCGAGGCGGCGTACTTCGCGGTGTTCTGGCGCACCCTTCTCGACGACATGTTCGGTTCGCTGCCAGAGGCCACCAGGCCGTCGGGCGGCGACCGTTGGTTCGCGGTCGTCGGCGACCTCCTCGACGAGCCCGACGCGAGCTGGTGGACGAACGAGGCCGACGGGGTGGCCGGCCGCGACGCCGTGATCGCGCACGCCCTGGCCGCGGCGTGGGAGGAGGCATCCGACCGCATGGGACCGCGGACCGACTCGTGGCGGTGGGGCCGGCTGCACACGCTGACCCTCACCAACCAGACCTTCGGTGAGTCGGGCATCGCCGCGATCGAGTGGCTCTTCAACCGCGGCCCCTACGAGGTCGGGGGCGGATCGGACATCGTGAACGCCATCGGCTGGGACGCCAGGCTGGGGTACGAGGTCAACTGGGTTCCCTCGATGCGCATGATCGTCGACGTCGGCGACTTCGACGCCTCGCGGTGGGTGAACCTCACGGGCGCGTCGGGGCACGCGTTCCACCCGCACTACGACGACCAGGCGCGCCTGTGGCAGCGTGGCGAGACGCGCGCATGGCCGTTCACGCTCGACGCCGTGCAGGATGCCGCGCGGGACACCCTGCACCTTCGACCGGCCGGCGCCGAGTGACGCGATCGCGGCCCGCCCCGTGAGGGCGGGCCGCGATCAGTTGGGACGGCGCGTCAGGCGCCGGGGTAGCGACGCTCGGACTCGCCGACGTACAGCTGCTGCGGACGACCGATCTTGGTCTGCGGGTCGAGGTTCATCTCCCGCCAGTGCGCCATCCATCCGGGAAGCCGGCCGATCGCGAAGAGCACCGTGAACATGCGCGTCGGGAAGCCCATCGCCTTGTAGATGACGCCCGTGTAGAAGTCCACGTTCGGGTAGAGGCGGCGCTCCTTGAAGTAGTCGTCCTCCAGGGCGATCTGCTCGAGCTCCTTCGCGAGGTCGAGGAGCGGGTCGTTCACGCCGAGACCGGCGAGCACCTCGTCGGCGGACTCCTTCACGAGCCGCGCGCGCGGGTCGTAGTTCTTGTAGACGCGGTGGCCGAAGCCCATGAGCTTCACGCCGTCCTCCTTGCGCTTGACGCGCTCGACGAACTTCGCGACGCCCTCGCCCGAGTCGCGGATCTGCGCGAGCATCTGCAGCACCGCCTCGTTCGCACCGCCGTGCAGGGGGCCGGAGAGGGCCTGGATGCCCGCCGAGATCGACGCGTACAGGTTCGCGCCCGTGGAGCCGACGAGCCGGACGGTCGACGTGGACGCGTTCTGCTCGTGGTCTTCATGGAGGATGAGGAGTCGGTCGAGCGCCTTGGAGAGCACCGGGTCGATGACGTACGGCTCGGCCATGTTGCCGAAGTTCAGCCGCAGGAAGTTGTCGACGAAGCTCAGCGAGTTGTCGGGATAGAGGAAGGCCTGCCCGGTGCTCTTCTTGTGCGCGTACGCCGCGATGACCGGCAGCTTCGCGAGCAGCCGGATCATGGTGAGCTCCACGTCGCGCAGGTCGTGCGGATCCGACGAGTCCTCGTAATAGGTGGAGAGCGCCGACACCGCGCTCGACAGCACCGACATCGGGTGCGCCGTGTGCGGCAGCGCCGAGAAGAAGTGCTTCAGGTCCTCGTGCAGCAGCGTGTGGCGCCGGATCTTCTCGTCGAACTCACCGAGTTCGTCGGCGGTCGGCAGGCTGCCGTAGAGCAGCAGCCACGCCACCTCGAGGTAGGTCGAGTTCTGGGCGAGCTGCTCGATCGGGTATCCGCGGTACCGGAGGATGCCCTGCTCGCCGTCGATGTACGTGATCTCCGACTGCGTCGACGCCGTGTTGACGAACCCGTAGTCGAGCGCCGTCAGGCCGGTCTGCCGGGTGAGGGTCGACAGGTCGATGCTCGAGTTGCCGTCGACCGCCTGGCGGATCGGGAACTCGGCCGTGCCGCCGGGGAAGCTGAGGGTGGCGGTGCCGGGATGCGGCCCGGTCGCCTGGTTCACGACGTCGCTCACGGCGCCTCCTGTGATCGTCACTTGCGCGGTCACCTGCTCTCCGGTCAGGGGCCGTCGGTGGCCGCGGCCCGAATACAGCCTAGACGGGCCCCGGGCACACTGTGACATCCGCCAAGTGATGCCCGCATCCGTTGGGCGCACCCCACAGGCGGCCTGTCAGGCGCCGGCTGCGGCCCGCAACCGCTCCGCCGCGGCGGAGATCCGCTCGTCGGTGGCGGTGAGCGAGAGACGCACGTGGTCGGGATAGTGCACGCCGTAGAAATGGCCCGGACCGCCCAGGATGCCGAGGTCCGCGAGCCGGCCGAGGCTGTCCCACGCGTCGCGGCCCTCGGTCGCCCACAGGTAGAGACCCGCCTCGCTGCGGTCGATGCGGAAGCCGGCCGCCTCGAGCGCCGACTTCAGCGCCGTGCGGCGGGCACGGTATCGCTCCTTCTGCTCCGCGACGTGGGCGTGGTCGCGCAGGGCGACCGCCATCGCGTGCTGCAGCGGCCCCGGCAGCATGAGGCCCGCGTGCTTGCGCACGTTCGTGAGCCGGGCGATCACGGTGCGGCATCCGGCGATGAATGCGGCGCGGTATCCGGCCATGTTCGACTGCTTCGAGAGCGAGTAGATCGCGAGCGTGTCGCGGACGTCGCCGTCGGTCACGGCCGGGTCGAGCAGGCTCGGCACCGGTTCGTCGGCCCAGCGCCCCTCCCAGCCGAGCTCCGCGTAGCATTCGTCGCCGACGATCACGGCGCCGAGTTCGCGTGCGCGCGCCCGCGCTGCGCGGAGCTCCTCGATCGTGAGCACGCGTCCGTCGGGGTTGGCCGGGCTGTTCAGCCACACGAGGCGGGTCTGCGTCGGCCAGTCCGCGGGATCGTCGGAGGCCATGGCGGTCGCGCCGGCGAGCACCGCACCCATCTCGTAGCTCGGGTAGGCGGCACGCGGATGCACCACGACATCGCCCTCGCCCAGCCCGAGCAGGAACGGCAGCAGCGCGACGAGCTCCTTCGAGCCGATGGTCGGCAGCACGTTCGCCTCGGTGAGTCCGGTCACGCCGCGACGACGCTCGAACCAGCCGACGATCTCCGCACGAAGCTCGGGCGTGCCCACGGTCGTCGGGTAGGCGTGCGCGTCGGTGGCCGCCGCGAGCGCGTCCCGCACGACGGTGGGCGTCGGATCGACCGGCGACCCGATCGACAGGTCGACGAGCCCGTCGCGGTGCGCGGCCGCCCGTTCGCGATACGGACCCATGAGGTCCCACGGATAGTCGGGCAGCTCGCCACGCGCCATGCTCAGTGCACCTGCGGCGGCAGTGCGGCGATGAGCGGGTGGTCCTTCGGGATCACGCCCACCTTGGCCGCGCCGCCGGGCGAACCGATGTCGTCGAAGAACTCGACGTTGGCCTTGTAGTAGTCGGCCCACTCCTCGGGCAGGTCGTCCTCGTAGTAGATCGCCTCGACGGGGCACACCGGCTCGCACGCGCCGCAGTCGACGCACTCGTCGGGATGGATGTAGAGCGAGCGTTCACCCTCGTAGATGCAGTCGACGGGGCATTCGTCGACGCAGGCGCGGTCTTTCACATCGACGCACGGCAGGGCGATGACGTAGGTCACGTTGGCTCGCTGTCCTCTCCGAAGGCTGGGACTCCAGTCTATGCGGCCCGGGATGCCGGCCGGTGACGTGCTGGCAGCCTGGGCCAGGCGATCACGAGCACGGCGACGAGGGCGGGCGCCACCGCCCAGATCGTTCCGATGACGTCACCGGTGATGAGCACCGAGCCCCCGCGACCCGGCAGCGTCAGCAGGGCGACGGTGCCGACGATGCCGACCGCGGCCCCGATCGCCGCGAGCCGCCCGCCGGCCACGAGTCGGATCCCGACGAGGAGCGCGAGCACGCCGACGATCGCCGCGACGAGCCCCCACGGGATGACGAGCTCGCCGAGCCGCAGCTCGTTGCGGTGGCCGATCGTCGCGACGGACCCGTAGATGATCCCGACGACGAGCGCCAACCCGACCGTGCCCGCGCGTGCGGCCGGGGTCGTCGGGGCTTCTGCGCCGGTCACTGCGTCATCGGCGTCACCGTGTACGAGACGGTGCCGCCCTCGCCGCCGATCACCACCACGTACTCGGCGTTGGTGTACAGCCGGCCCGCGGCGTCGACGTCCGCGATGCTCGCATCCTGCGTGAAGCCGGCCGCCTCGAGTGCGGCGGCGGCGTCGGCCACCGCGTCGCTCGACGAGGTCGTGATCACGACCATCCACCCCTCGACCGAACCCGCGCTCCCGCCCGCCGAGACGCCGATCTTGCCGTCGATCACGGGGACCTCCGCCGGGAAGTCGGCGGGGAGCTCGCCCGAGAGGCTGACGTCGCCGCCCGTGGCGCCTTCGATCGCCTCCTCCACGCCGCGGTTCACGAGCTGCTCGACGGGGTTGGCGAAGCAGCCGGTGAAGAGCGTGGCGGTGACGCCGGCGATCGCGACGGCGATCGCGGCACGGGTCGTGGCAGGCAGGTTCGGCATGGGGCTCCTCGGTGGATGCGATGGGATGCACGCGGCGCACGCGGCATCCGCTCGTGTCGGATTCTATCGGCCGGAGGTGCGGGCGGGCGATGGCGTAGCGTGGATGTCGGCGCGGCGCGGGCCGCTCGGAGAGGATCGATGACGATGACGGATGCCGCAGCCGCAGGCCGATCGGAGGAGCCCGCCGTGCGGGTCGAGCGGGACGGCGGCATCGCGGTCGTCACGATCGATCGGCCGGCATCGCTCAACGCCCTCTCGGTGTCGGTGCTCACGGAGCTCGAGTCCGCGTTCGAGCGGCTCGCCGGGGAGCACGACGTGCGCGGTGTGCTGTTGGTCGGCGCCGGCGGTCGCGCGTTCGTGGCCGGGGCCGACATCCGCGGCCTGGCCTCGCTCGACCCGGGGCCGGCGGCCGATGTCGCGCGGCTCGGCCATCGCGTTGCCGCGGCGATCGAGGCGTTGCCGGCACCGGTCATCGCGTGCGTCGACGGCTTCGCCCTCGGCGGCGGCCTCGAACTCGCGCTCGCCTGCGACCTCATCTATGCGACGGATGCCTCGGGCTTCGGCCAGCCCGAGGTGAGGCTCGGCCTCATCCCGGGGTTCGGGGGCACGGTGCGACTCCCGCGTGCGGTCGGCCTCGCCCGGGCGAAGGAGCTCATCTACACCGGACGCCGCATCGGCATCGACGAGGCCGTGGAGGCCGGGCTCGTGGCGCGCCGCTTCGCCGACCGGGACGCGCTGCTCGCCGGCGCCCGGGAGACGCTCGCCCAGATCGCCGCGAACTCGGCGAGCGCCGTCGGGATCGCCAAGCGCGTGCTGGTCGCCGCAGCCGGTCGCCCGACCGAGGCGGCGTCGGCGCTCGAAGTCGAGGGCTTCGAGGACGCATTCCGCACCGACGACATGCACGAGGGCGTCTCGGCGTTCCTCGAGAAGCGCGAGCCCCGCTTCGGAGGCTGAACTCCGCGTCAGCCGACGCGTGCGCTGAGCCAGGCGAAGCCGTCGAATCGCACGCCGTCGACCCCGAACATCTCGAGATGCAGGTGCGGTCCGGTCGACTGCCCCGTCGAGCCCACGAGCCCGAGTTGCTGGCCCGCGCTCACGTGCTGACCCTCGGTGACGGCGAGCGAACCGTACTGCATGTGCGCGTACGAGCTCGTGATGAGCTCGCCGCCGATGTTGTGCTGCACCTCGACGTTCACGCCGAGGCCGCCGCCGTTCTCGGTCGCGAGCACGACCACGCCGTCGGCGATGGACATGACGGGCGTGCCGTTGCCGGGGTTGAAGTCGACGCCGTCGTGATAGGTGGAGCAGCCGGAGCACGGCGCCTCGCGCGGGCCGAAGCCCGACGCGCGGTTCTCGGGATTGATCACGGGCCAGACGATGAGGTCGGACTCGATCACCGCGACACTACCGAGGCCTGCGACCTGGGAGACGATGGGCGGCGGCGCGGCCTCGACGGCGTATCCCTCGTCCGCGTGCGGCGCGAGTTCGGCCTCGCTGGCGACGTGGATGCCAGGTTGCGGCGCCGCGAGCGAGAGCGAGTCCTCGGCCGGCGCGTAGACGGAGGCCCGGTGTTCGACGTCGGTCGCCGTGACGGCCAGGGCGGGAACGCTCGTGGCGATCATCATGCCGCCCGCGAAGGTCATGGCGACGGCCGAGACCGCGGAGCGCAGGCCGCCGGAGGCGGCGCGTCGCGTTGCGTGGTGCGCCCGCGGCTCGGAGCCGCGATGCGTCCGTGGTTCGGGACGCGGCGTCGCATGCGCGGCTCGGATCGGGCCGGATCGACGGGCGCGGGGCTGGAGACGGACAGGGCTGGGGGCGGCCGCACGGCGGCCGTGCTTCTTGGGGGGATTCATTCGGGTGTGTTGCGTATCCGGGTCGGGGGGATCCGAGACGAGCTCGGGCGGGGGAATCGAGACAAGCTCGACTCAACCTACGCACCGAGTCTGGGAGGTTCCTCCGTTATGCAACCGTGATCTGACATCCGATGCCAGAAATTCCCACCCTCAGCTCGTGCAGGAGAACTGCGGCGAGACCGCTGCACGGGCAGGGCTGGCGCCCATCCCCCTTTCACGAGCTGAGGGGCTCAGCCCTGCTTCTTGAGGCGCGACGCGGCGCGCGCACGGGCCGTCTGGTCGAGCTCGACCTTGCGGATGCGCACCTTCTCGGGCGTGACCTCGACGCACTCGTCCTCGCGCGCGAACTCCAGGCACTCCTCGAGGGTGAGCTGGCGCGACGGCGTCATCGACTCGAAGGTGTCGGCGGTCGACGAACGCATGTTCGTGAGCTTCTTCTCCTTCGTGATGTTCACGTCCATGTCGTCGTTGCGCGAGTTCTCGCCGATGACCATGCCCTCGTAGACCTCCTCGGTCGGGTTCACGAAGAAGGTCATGCGCTCCTGCAGGGCGATGATCGCGAACGGCGTCACCACGCCGGCACGGTCGGCGACGATCGAACCGTTGCTGCGCGTCGTGATGGTGCCGGCCCACTCGTCGTAGCCGTGCGAGATCGCGTTGGCGATGCCCGTGCCGCGCGTGATGGTGAGGAACTCGGTCCGGAAGCCGATGAGCCCGCGGCTCGGCACGATGAACTCCATGCGCACCCAGCCGGTGCCGTGGTTCGCCATGTTGTCCATGCGGCCCTTGCGGGCGGCGAGCAGCTGCGTGATGGCGCCGAGGTACTCCTCGGGCGCGTCGATCGTGAGGTGCTCGTACGGCTCGTGCACCTTGCCGTCGATGGTCTTGGTGACCACCTGCGGCTTGCCGACGGTGAGCTCGAAGCCCTCGCGGCGCATCTGCTCGACGAGGATCGCGAGGGCCAGCTCGCCGCGGCCCTGCACCTCCCACGCATCGGGGCGCCCGATGTCGAGCACCTTGAGCGACACGTTGCCGACGAGCTCCCGGTCGAGGCGGTCCTTCACCATGCGGGCGGTGAGCTTGTGACCCTTCACCTTGCCGACGAGGGGCGAGGTGTTGGTGCCGATCGTCATCGAGATCGCGGGGTCGTCGACGTGGATCGCGGGCAGCGGCCGCACGTCCTCGGGGTCGGCGAGCGTCTCGCCGATCGTGATGTCCTCGATGCCGGCGACCGCGATGATGTCGCCGGGCCCGGCCTCCTCGGCAGGGAAGCGGTCGAGCGCCTTCGTCTTCAGGAGCTCGGTGATGCGCACGTTCGAGTGCGAGCCGTCGTGGCGCACCCAGGCCACCGTCTGGCCCTTGCGGATCGTGCCGTTGAAGACGCGCAGCAGAGCGAGACGGCCGAGGAACGGCGACGCGTCGAGGTTGGTGACCCACGCCTGCAGCGGCGCCTCGTCGTCGTAGGTCGGCGCCGGGATGTGCGTCAGGATCGCCTCGAAGAGCGGCTCGAGGTCGTCGCTGTCGGGGAGGCTGCCGTTCTCGGGCTTCGTCGTCGAGGCGCGTCCGGCCTTGCCGGAGGCGTACACGACGGGCACGTCGAGCACGGCGTCCAGGTCGAGCTCGCCGTCGGTGCCGGCCGACACGGCGTCGTCGGCGAGGTCCGACGCGAGGCCGAGCAGCAGGTCCTGGCTCTCGGCGACGACCTCGTCGATGCGGGCGTCGGGACGGTCGGTCTTGTTCACGAGCAGGATGACGGGCAGGCGGGCCTCGAGCGCCTTGCGCAGCACGAACCGCGTCTGCGGCAGGGGGCCTTCGCTCGCGTCGACGAGGAGCACGACGCCGTCGACCATCGACAGGCCGCGCTCGACCTCGCCGCCGAAATCGGCGTGGCCGGGGGTGTCGATGACGTTGATGGTGACGGGGCCGGATGTCGCGTGCACGCCGTCGTACTCGATGGCGGTGTTCTTCGCGAGGATCGTGATGCCCTTCTCGCGCTCGAGCTCGTTCGAGTCCATCGCCCGCTCGTCGACGTGGGCGTGCTCGGCGAACGAGTGGGTCTGCTTGAGCATGGCGTCGACGAGCGTCGTCTTGCCGTGATCGACGTGGGCGACGATCGCGACGTTGCGCAGGTCGTTGCGGGTGGCGTTGGCCATGGTGGTGGGTCCTCAGGGATGCGTGTCGTCACGTGGCACCGATGCGGCCCGGTGCGGGCGACACGGCGGCAGCGCGGAAGCGCTGGTGTGAAGGTCGGTGGGATCGCACGAAGCCGGTGCACGGCGCGCGCCCTGCAAGCCTACCGTGCACGGCACGGCTCCGGCTGGGAACGGCGAACGCCCGGCATCCGGGTGAGCGGATGCCGGGCGTTCGCGCGGGTGCGGTCGGCTACGCGCCGAGTTCGATTCCCGCCCCCGGAATGGCTGCGAGCAGGTCGCGGGTGTACTGCTCGCGCGGGTTGTCGAACACCTCGTCGGTGGTCGCCGCCTCGACGATGCGCCCCTTCTGCATCACGCAGACGTGGTCGGCGATGACGCGCACGACCGCGAGGTCGTGGGTGATGAAGAGGTAGGTGAGCCCGAGCTCGGCCTGCAGGTCGGCGAGCAGGCGCAGGATCTGCGCCTGCACGAGCACGTCGAGGGCGGAGACCGCCTCGTCGAGCACGACGATCTCGGGCTTCAGTGCCAGCGCGCGCGCGATGGCGATGCGTTGGCGCTGCCCGCCCGAGAGCTCGTTGGGATACCGGCTCACGAGCGACTTCGGCAGCGACACCTGGTCGAGCAGCTCGAACACGCGCTCGCGGCGGGATGCCTTCGTGCCGACCTTGTGCGTGTGCAGCGGCTCCGCGATCGTGTTGCCGATGTTGCGCAGCGGGTTCAGTGAGCCGTACGGGTCCTGGAAGACCGGCTGCATGCGGCTCCGGAGGTGGAACAGCTCCTGGCCGGTCGTGGACGCGAGATCCTTGCCGCCCACCACGATCTTGCCGCTCGTGGCGTCTTCGAGCTTGAGCAGCATCTTCGCGACGGTCGACTTGCCCGAACCCGATTCGCCCACGAGGGCGGTCGTGGTGCCCTTGGGGATCTGGAACGAGACGTCGTCGACGGCCGTGAAGTCGCCGGAGCCGCGGATCTTGAACACCTTGGTGAGGTGCTCGACGACGATCGCGGGCGGGGCGGATGCCGCGGCCTCGAGCGCCTCGGCGCGTGCCTCGGCCGTGGCGATGAGGTCGATCTCGTCGCCCGCCACCACGGTTGCATCCTCGGAGATGGCGGCCTCCGCGGCGTGCACGCTGCCCGTGGCCTGGATGCGGCGCGAGGCGAGGCTCGGCGCCGCGGCCACGAGCCGCTGCGTGTACGGGTGCTGCGGATTCTGCAGGATCTCGACCGACGGCCCCGACTCGACGACCTTGCCCTTGTACATCACGACGAGCTGCTCGGCACGCTCCGCAGCGAGACCGAGGTCGTGCGTGATGAAGAGCAGGGTCGTGCCGAGCTCGCGGGTGAGCGACTCGAGGTGGTCGAGGATGACCCGCTGCACGGTGACGTCGAGCGCCGAGGTGGGCTCGTCGGCGATGAGCAGCTGCGGGTCGGCCGCGAGGCCCATGCCGATGAGCACGCGCTGGCGCATGCCGCCCGAGAACTGGTGCGGGAACTGCTTGAGCCGCCGGTCGGCGTCCTGGAGCCCCGCCTGCTTCAGCACCTCGATGGCTCGCTTCTTGACCTCCCGCCGGCCGGTCGCGATGCCGTTGGCCTTGATGGCCTCCTCGACCTGGAAGCCGATCGACCACACGGGGTTCAGGTTCGACATCGGGTCCTGGGGCACGAAGCCGATCTTGCGACCGCGGATCGCCTCCATGTCCTTCTTCGACGCCGTGGTGAGGTCCTGGCCGTCGAGGAGGATCTGGCCGCCCGAGATGTGCCCGGTGCCGGGGAGCAGGTTGATGATCGCGTGCGCGGTCGTCGACTTGCCGGACCCCGACTCGCCCACGATCGCGAGGCTCTGCCCCCGGTAGAGGGTGATGTTCACCCCGTCGACGGCCTTGACGAGTCCGTCCTGCGTGTTGAACCCCACCTGGAGGTCCTTGATCTCGAGCAGCGGACGCTCGCCGCGGTCGAAGGCGGTCTGCTGCACGTCGGTTCCGTTCACGGTCTCGGTCATCGCTGGGCCCTCGCCTTCGGGTCGAGGGCGTCGCGGACGACCTCGCCGAGCATGATGAAGCTCAGCACGGTGACCGACAGCGCGATCGAGGGGAGGATCAGCGTCTGCGGCGCCGTCCGGAGGTCGGTCTGCGCCTGGCTGATGTCATTGCCCCATGACATGGTGCTCGAAGGGAGACCGACGCCGAGGAACGACAGCGTCGCCTCGGCCACGATCGCCGACGCCAGCGAGATCGTCGTGATGACGATGACCGGTGCGATCGAGTTGGGGAGCACGTGGCGGAGCAGGATCCGGAACCGCGAGACGCCGAGGGCGGTCGACGCCATCACGAAGTCCGAGTTCTTCACCCTGAGGATCTCGGCTCTCAGCACACGTGCCGTGGCCGGCCACGCGAAGATGCCGATGGCGAGCGAGATCACCCACACGTTCGCGTACTGCGAGAACACCGACATGATGACCACGGCCGCGAGGATGTAGGGGATCGAGAAGAAGATGTCGCCGAGGCGCGACAGCACCGCGTCGAGCCAGCCCCCGTAGAAGCCGGCGAAGGCGCCGAAGAGGATGCCGAGCACGGCGACCAGCGACGTCACGATGATGCCGACCGAAAGCGAGGTCGACGTGCCGTGGATGATCCGCGAGTAGATGTCGCAGCCCTGCCTGGTGTAGCCGAGCGGATGCCCCTCGGTCGGACCGGCATTGCTGTTGGCGAGATAGCACTCGTTGTTCGGCGGCGTCTGCGTGAACCAGCCGGGGAAGAGCGCCACGATGACCACGAGGAGGATCAACACCGAGGAGATCCAGAACATCGGGCGCTTGCGCACGTCGTTCCAGGCATCGATCCAGAGATTCGTGGGCTTGCCCTCGGCCTTCACCGAGTCGATGGCGACGAGCGGCGTCTCCTCGATCGGCGCGACGTAGTGCTGCTGATCGGGTCTGGTGTTCGTGTTACTTGGCATAGCGGATCCTCGGGTCGAGAACGGCGTACAGCAGATCCACCAGCAGGTTCACCACGAGGTAGATCAGCACCATGACGGTCACGAAGGAGACGACGGTGGGTCCCTCTCCGCGGATGATGGCCTGGTAGAGGGTGCGTCCCACACCGGGGACGTTGAAGATGCCCTCCGTGACGGTGGCGCCGACCATGAGCGTCCCGAAGTCGACCGCGAGGTAGGTGACCACCGGGATGAGCGAGTTGCGCAGGATGTGCACGGGCACGATCCGGGTGCGGGGCAGGCCCTTGCTCGCGGCGGTGCGAACGAAGTCCTGGCCCTCCGTGTCGATGACCGACGCCCTCGTCAGTCGAACGATCTGGGCGAAGCTGATGGTCGCGAGCACGATCGCCGGCATGATCAGATCCTGGATCGGCGCTCCCTGACCGACGGTGGTCCGGAACCATCCGAGCTGGATGCCGAGCACGAACTGCGCGACGAAGGCGACGACGAAGATCGGCAGCGAGATCAGGATGAGGCTCACGACGAGGGCGCTCGCGTCGAAGATGCCGCCCTTGCGCAGCCCCGAGATGAGGCCGATCGTGACGCCCGCGACCATCTCGAAGAACACCGCGAGCGCTGCGAGGCGCAGGGTCACGGGGAACGTCGCTGCGAGGATCTCCGACACCGGCTGACCCGAGAACGAGACGCCGAGGTCGCCCCTGAAGATGTTGCCGAGGAAGATGAAGTACTGGACGATGAACGGCTGGTCCAGGTGGTACCGCGCACGCAGCTGTTCGATCACCTGCGGGGGCGGCGTCTTGTCGCCGAAGAGGGCGACGATCGGGTCTCCGGGCATTGCGAAGACCATGAAGTAGATCAGGAATGTGGTGCCGAGCAGCACAGGGATCGCCTGCAGCAATCGGCGCACGATATAGCCGGCCATGGATCAGGCCTCGCGATTCGTGAATGTTGACATATTGAAGAAACCTCACCGTTGTGCGAGTTCGTCCCCACGATGCTACGCCGATCGGGTTCGCACCGGGGAATACGTGGGAGTGGGGCGGCAGCCAGCCGGCTGCCGCCCCACGGGCGCCTCAGAGTCTAAACCCCGAGCCGTCCTGATCGAGAATTACTCGCTCTTGGTGACCTGGTAGTACAG
Source organism: Agromyces sp. H66 (assembly GCF_004959775.1). Classification (GTDB taxonomy): domain Bacteria; phylum Actinomycetota; class Actinomycetes; order Actinomycetales; family Microbacteriaceae; genus Agromyces. The sequence goes on along the minus strand of NZ_SJZG01000004.1, from coordinate 147,214 downwards.
GGGCACCGAGTTCCAGCCGAACTCGACGTTCTCGACCGACTGGCTCCACGCGCCGTTGACCGTGGCATACCACAGCGGGATCGCGGGGAGGTCCTCGAAGAGGATCTCCTGCGCCTGCTGGAACTTCTCGTTCGCCGCGTCGAGGTCGGTCTCGGCGAGACCTTCCTTCATGAGGGCGTCGAACTCGGCACTCGAGTAGTCGCCGTCGTTCGAACCGGCGCCCGTGCCGTAGAGCGGCCCGAGGAAGTTGAACAGAGCGGGGTAGTCCGCCTGCCAACCGGTGCGGAACGCGGTCTGGATCGTGCGGTCGGTGACCGCCGTCCGCACCTCGGCGAACGTCGGGTACGGGGCACCCTCCGCGTCGATGCCGAGGTTGTTCTTCAGCTGGTTCATGACCGCGTCGACCCAGCCCTGGTGGCCGCCGTCGGCGTTGTACGCGATCTGGAACGTGCCCGTCCACGGCGAGATGGCGTCGGCCTCGGCCCAGAGCTTCTTCGCCTCATCGGGGTTGAATTCCAGGACCTCGGAACCGGGGATGTCCTCGGAGTACCCGGCGATGACCGGCGACGTGAAGTCGTGCGCCGGGGTGCGGGTGCCGGAGAAGATCACGTCGGTGACCTCCTGGCGGTCGATCGCCATCGAGATGGCGGCGCGACGCAGCTTGCCCTCGTCGCCGGCGAAGTGCGGGAGACGCTCGGGGATCGTGAACGACTGGAAGATCGCCGCGCCCTGGTTGACCGCACGGTCGCCGAACTCGTCCTCATAGGTGCCGAGCGCGCTGTCGGGGATGGCATCGAGCACGTCGAGGTTGCCGCCCTGGAGGTCGGCGTACGCCGCTTCCTGCGTGGCGTAGAAGATGATCGAGAGACCACCGTTCGCGGGCTGGCGCGGACCCTGGTAGTCGGGGTTCACGACCAGGTCGATGCGCTCGTTGTGCTTCCACGCGCCTTCGCCGTCGAGCATGTACGGGCCGTTGCCGACAGGGTTCTCGCCGAATGCGGCCATGTCGTCGAACGCCGACGCGGGCAGCGGGTAGAACGCCGAGTAGCCGAGCCGCAGCGGGAAGTCCGACTCGGGCTGCTTCAGCGTGACCTCGAAGGTCAGGTCGTCGACGACCTCGAGGCCCGTGAGCTCCGAGTCCTCGTCGTAGCTGAAGCCCTCGATCGACTCGAAGAAGTAGCTCGAGAGCTGCTCGTTCGAGAGGAGCGCGCCGTAGTTCCAGGCGTCGACGAACGAGTTCGCGTCGACGGGCTCGCCGTTCGTGAACTTCTGGTCGGGCTTGATCTTGATGGTGTAGTGCTGCGCGTCGTCGGTCTCGATCGACTCCGCCATGTCGTTGACGGGGGCGCCTTCGGCGTCGTAGAAGATGAGACCCGCGAAGATCGAGTCGAGGATCTTGCCGCCGCCGACCTCGTTGGTGTTGGTCGGGACCAGCGGGTTCTGCGGCTCGCTGCCGTTGGTGGTGATGACCGCCGTCGAGTCGCCGGCCTCACCGGTCGACCCGGCGTCGCCGCTGGTGCAGCCAGAGAGCGTGAGCGCCCCCGCGGCCGCAAGAGCAATGGCGGCAACGCCAATTCTCCTGATCTTCAATGTTCCTCCTGTGAGATGTGCGTCGACAGCACGGCTTCTGGCCGCACTGGAGCGCTGGTAGATCGAGACTATGGAGCGGGCACCTGTGGCGCAAACGCTCCGGGAAACCGTTACCGACGCGCAATCTAGGAGGTAGCCGTCCCGCGGATTCCGTCTTCCCGGCGCACGATTCTTGCGTTCTCGGGCGGCGTGCGAGGATATCCGCATGTCGACTGCGCGACGCCTGAGGGTCGAGGTCGCGATCGTCCTCGGACTCTCGCTCGGGGCATCCGCCGTCTACGCCGTGGTCTCGCTCATCGCGAAGCTCACCGAGGAGCGCGCGCTCGGCGACCAGTCGGTGGCCCTGAATCCGTCGCGGTCCACGCGGGAGTGGCTCGACTTCACGTACCAGTTCCTCGACCCGTTCTTCGGCCTGTTCGCCGTCGCGCTCGTGGTCTACCTGCTCTGGCGGCCTGGCGTCGACCCGTTCCGCCGCATCGGCCTCGACCTCTCGCGACCGGGTCGGGACGCGGCATCCGGCCTCCTGCTCGTCGCCGTCATCGGGCTGCCGGGGCTCGCGCTCTACGCGATCGGCCGGGCACTCGGCGTCACGGTGGCGGTGCAGACGTCTCCGGCGGACTGGTTCTGGTGGACGGTGCCCATCCTCGTGTTCCGCGCCCTCGAGGCGGCGCTCACCGAGGAGGTCATCGCCGTGGGCTACCTCTTCACGAGGCTCCGGGAGCTCGGCGTCGGGCCGTGGCCGACCATCGTCTCGAGCGCGCTGCTGCGTGGCACCTATCACCTGTACCAGGGCTTCGGCCCGTTCGTCGGCAACGCCGCGATGGGGGTCGTGTTCGGCTGGTGCTACCAGCGCTGGGGGCGCACGATGCCGCTGGTCATCGCGCACTTCGTGCTCGACGTCGTGTCGTTCGTGGGCTACCCGCTGGCCGTCGGCTGGTGGCCCGAGCTCTTCGTGCCGCCCGCCGACTGAGGGACGCGACGCGGATGCCTCGGCCGACCCGCCGGCGGCACGTGCTCGCTGCTTCCGAGCGCGACGACCGTCGCGGGCATCGCGGGCAGGGCCTCCTCGGGCGGCTCGACTCGAAGGTCGGAGTCGGTCGCCCGCACGCGCGCCATCTCGTGCCAGCTGCGGCGGCTCGGCGTGCACACGGCCGAGAAGCCCTCACTGCCGAAGACCGACCCGCTCGCGAGATCGGCGACCGAGCCCGCACGGCGCAGTGCGGCCGCGGTACCGGGGTCCCGGCGTTCGAGGAGACCCGCGCGCTGTTCGAGCCCGAGACCCCGCGTGGCGAGCACCGAGGTGCCCACGAAGAGCCCCACGAACGCGACGGTCGCGAGCGTTGCGATGAGATCGACGGACACCCCGCACCCCCTGAGTCGAGAGAATCTCAGTGTACTCCCGAAGCGCTTCGGCGGGATCTCCCCGATGCGCCGCGCCGCCGCGCTCGCGAACATGGACTCGACCTCGGTCGATCCGCACCGCGGTCAGGGGGGAACGGAACCATGGACCTGGCACATGCCATCATGGCGGGCGGTCTCGCGGCGCGCACGACGGAGCGTCGCTTCACGACCACCGAGACCGAGATCCGCGAAGCGGAGCAGCGCGTGGCCGCGCGCCGCGCTGCGATGACCACGGCCTCCGCACCCCGCGAGTACCCGGGCCGCGGACGGCATTCGGCACCGCCCCCGGCACGCGCCTGAGCGGCCCGGAATCAGTCGGCGAGAGCAGGATTCAGTCGGGGGTTCCGACCAGGAGCACATCGCCGCTCGCGAGCGCCCGGATCTCGAGCGAGGCGATGTCGTCGAGGTCGACGGCGGTGCCCGCCTCGAGCCGTGCGGTCGTTCCGGGACTCGCGCGCCAGCTCGAGAGCTCTCGGCTCGTCCCATCGCGGTCGACGACGTAGAGGGCGTACGGCCAGCCGTCGACGGGCGCGTCGGCAGGGCCGTCGGACTCATAGGTGCAGTCGAGGTCGATGCGCGTACCCCAGGCGACGGGGACCAGCTCCGCCGTGGCCGTGACCGGCACCTCGGCGACCGTCTCGAACGCGACGACCTCCAGACCCGGGGGCGTGCGCGAGAGCCCGATCGGCACGGCGACCGCCGTGAGCGCGACCGCTCCGGCCGCGGCGGCCACCGCCATCCGCATGCGTGTGCGACGGGTGCGACGACGCCGTGCCTCGTGCCGGACCGCCGCGAGCAGTTCCGGGCGCGGCGCCGGCGCCGCGGACCCGCCGTCGCCGTCGTCGAGGAGGGCCTCGGCGCGCGCGGGCGTGAGCCGGGCGAGGAGGCCCGGCATCGGTGCGAGCTCCTCCACCGCCCGGCGGCAGCGTTCGCACGTCTCCAGGTGACCCTCGTACTCACGACGCTCGGCGGGCGAGAGGGCGCCCAGCACGTACGCCGAGTCCCAGTCGGCGAAGCGTTCGTGGTCGGCGTTCATCGGGTCACCCCTTTCTCCTGCAGGGCGAGCCGCAGCGCTCGCAGTCCGTAGTGCAGCCGGGACTTCACCGTGCCCTCGGGGATGCCGAGCCGGCGGGCGACCTCCGCGATGCTGCGTCCGCCGTAGTACGCGTGCACGATCACCGCGCGATGCTCGACGTCGAGCCCGGCGAGCGCCTCCTCGACGAGCAGGCTCTCGAAGAGGGCATCGGTGCCGTCGGCGGTGACCCGATCGGGCGTCTCCGCGACGCCGATCTCGTGGCGGCGCTTGGCGCTGCGCGCTTCGTCGATCACGAGATTCCGCGCCACGGTGAACATCCACGCCCTGGTCGACTCCGGCTCCTGGGCGAGGATGCGCGGGCTCCGCCACGCGCGCAGCAGCGTCTCCTGCACGATGTCGTCGGCTCCCGAAGGGTCTCCCGTGAGGTGCACGACGTAGCGCCACACGCTCGGCGCGTGGGCGTCGTAGAGCGCGACCAGTCGGCGGTCGTCATCCGGCGGCATCCGTCACCTCCTGCCTTCACAACGAGACGGCCGGGCATCCGGTTCACCGACGGTCGCGATCGCGGGCCCGCCTCCGCCGCTGTGCACGCCGTGGCCGCGCCCACTCGCGCGCCTCGCCGCTAGGCGAAGGCCTCGATCGGCGGGCAGGCGCACACGAGGTTGCGATCGCCGTAGGCCTGGTCGATGCGTCGTACCGGCGCCCAGTACTTGTCGCGCACGAGCGAGTGCACGGGGTACACCGCCTGCTCCCGCGTGTACGGGTGGGTCCACTCCCCCGCCACGACCGACTCGGCCGTGTGCGGGGCGTTCCGCAGCGGGTTGTCGTCGGCGGGCCACTCGCCGCGGCCCACGGCATCCGCCTCGGCCTTGATCTGGATCATCGCCTCGACGAACCGGTCGAGCTCGGCGAGGTCCTCCGACTCGGTCGGCTCGACCATGAGCGTGCCCGCGACCGGGAACGACATCGTCGGCGCGTGGAAGCCGTAGTCGATGAGGCGCTTGGCCACATCATCGACCGTGACACCGGTCTCGGCAGTGAGCGGGCGCAGGTCGAGGATGCACTCGTGCGCCACGAGTCCGTTCTCGCCCGTGTAGAGCACCGCGAAGTGGTCGCGCAGGCGCGCCGCGACGTAGTTCGCCGCGAGCACGGCGGCGGCCGTGGCCTGCTTGAGCCCCTCGGCGCCCATCATGCGCACGTACGCCCACGAGATCGGCAGGATCGACGGGCTGCCGTACGGCGCCGCCGACACGGGGCCGCCATCGTGCGTCACGGCGCCGGCATGTCCGGTGCGCTGCGCCATCGGGTGGCCGGGCAGGAACGGCGCGAGGTGCGCCTTCGCCGCCACCGGGCCGACGCCCGGGCCGCCACCGCCGTGCGGGATGCAGAACGTCTTGTGCAGGTTGAGGTGCGACACGTCGCCGCCGAAGTCGCCGAACCGCGCGTACCCGAGCAGCGCGTTGAGGTTCGCGCCGTCGATGTACACCTGCCCGCCCGCGTCGTGCACGGCCTGGGTGATCTGCTTCACCTCGTGCTCGTAGACGCCGTGCGTCGAGGGGTAGGTGATCATGAGCGCGGCGAGGTCGTCGGCGTGCTCGGCGATCTTCGCGCGCAGGTCGTCGAGGTCGACGTTGCCGAGTTCGTCGGTCGCGACCACCACGACGCGCATGCCGGCGAGCACCGCGGATGCCGCGTTGGTGCCGTGCGCGCTCGACGGGATGAGGCACACGTTGCGCTCGGCCTCGCCGTTCGCGCGATGGTAGCCGCGGATCGCGAGGAGGCCCGCGAGCTCGCCCTGGCTGCCGGCGTTCGGCTGCAGCGAGACGGTGTCGTAGCCCGTGACCTCGGCGAGCCAGGTCTCGAGCTGCTCGATGAGCCCGAGCGTGCCCACCACGTCGGCCTCGGGCGCGAACGGATGCAGGTTCGCGAACTCGGGCCAGGTCACCGACTGCATCTCGGTCACGGCGTTGAGCTTCATGGTGCACGAGCCGAGCGGGATCATGCCGCGGTCGAGCGCGTAGTCGCGGTCGGCCAGCTGCTTGAGGTAGCGCATCATCTGGGTCTCGGACTGGTGCGTGTTGAACACGGGGTGCTCGAGGTACGCGCTCGTGCGCCGCAGGGCGTCGGGGAGGGCGTTCGGCATCGACCCGCTGCGCGCGCGGAACGGCGCGTCGTCGCCGCCGAACGCGCGGACCACCGCCTGCAGGTCCTCCCACGTCGTCGTCTCGTCGACCGCGACCTGCACCGTCGCCGCGTCGACCTGCCACAGGTTCACGCCGAGCTCCCGCGCGCGGGCCACGACGTCGGCGGCGCCACCCGGCACGCGCAGGCGGATGGTGTCGAAGTACGCGTCGTGCGCGAGCTCCCGCCCGATCTCGGCGAGCCATCCGGCGAGCGCCTTCGCCTTCGCCGCGGTGGTCACGGCGATGTGACGGATGCCCCGGGGCCCGTGATACACCGCGTACATCGACGCCATGACGGCCAGCAGCACCTGCGCGGTGCAGATGTTCGAGGTCGCCCGTTCGCGCCGGATGTGCTGCTCGCGCGCCTGCAGGCTGAGCCGGTACGCGGGATGGCCCGCGGCATCCTGCGACACGCCGACGAGGCGGCCGGGGAGCTGACGCTCGAGGCCCTTGCGCACGGCCATGTAGCCCGCGTGCGGGCCGCCGAAGCCCATCGGCACGCCGAATCGCTGCGACGTGCCGACCGCGACATCCGCCCCCAGCTCCCCCGGACTCGTGATGAGCGCCATCGCGAGCAGGTCGGCCGCGACGACCGCGAGCGCGCCCTGCTCCTTCGACGCGGCGATGACGGATGCCGGGTTCCACACGCGGCCCGATGCACCCGGGTACTGCACGAAGAGGCCGAAGTGCTCGCCGAGGGCGGTGACATCCGTCGTCTCGTCGAGTCCGGCGACCACGAGCTCGATGCCCACCGCGTGCGCGCGCGACTCGAGGAGCGCGAGCGTCTGCGGCAGCGCGTCGGCGTCGACCACGAAGCGGTTCGACGGCGACTTCGAGGCACGGCGGGCAAGGAGCATCCCCTCGACGACCGCGGTGCCCTCGTCGAGCATCGACGAGTTCGCCGTGTCGAGGCCCGTGAGGTCGGCGACCATCGTCTGGAAGTTGATGAGCGCTTCGAGCCGGCCCTGCGAGATCTCGGGCTGGTACGGCGTGTACGCCGTGTACCAGCTCGGGTTCTCGAGCACGTTCCGCTGGATCACCGCGGGCGTGATCGTGCCCGAGTATCCCAGGCCGATCATCGACGTGCGCACGGTGTTCGCGTCGGCGAGCGCGCGCAGCTCGGCGAGCGCCTCGCGCTCGGTCGCCGCGGCCGGGATCGCCGAGTCGAAGACCTCGCCCATGCGGATCGCCGTCGGCACGGCTGCCTTCAGGAGGGCGTCGAGCGAGTCGTAGCCGAGCGCCGCGAGCATCCACTCGTGGTCGCGCGGGGTCGTGCCGATGTGACGACGCCCGAAGGCGTCGACGTCGAAGGCCGGGGAGGTGCTGGTCATGTGCGTGCGGCTTCCTTATTCGCCGGTGAGGGCGCGGTACTCGTCGTGGCTGAGGAGCTTCGGCAGCGAGGCGGCGGTCACCTTGATGAGCCAGCCCTCGCCGAACGGGTCGCTGTTCACGAGCTCGGGCGAGTCGATCACGGCCTGGTTCGCCTCGACGACCTCGCCGTCGACGGGCGCGAAGAGCTCGCCGACCGACTTCGTCGACTCGATCTCGCCGACGACGCTGCCCGCGGTGATCGCGGTACCGGCGGCGGGCAGGTCCACGTAGACGACGTCGCCGAGCTTCTCGGCGGCGTAGTCGGTGATGCCGACGGTGACGGTGTCACCGTCCTGGCGCACCCACTCGTGTTCCTCGGTGTACTGCAGGGCGGTCTGGTCGGTCATGCTTCTCTCCTTGGTCACTTGGTGCGCTGGTAGAACGGTGGCGTGACGACGGATGCCGCGACGCGCGTGCCGCGGACGTCGACGTACAGCCCGCGGCCGGGCTCCGCGGCATCCGGGGCGACGAACGCCATCGCCACGGGGTGGCCGAGCGTCGGCGAGAGCGCGCCGCTCGTGATCTCGCCGACCTCGCGGGCGTCGTCGCCCTCGCCGTCGAACACCGCGTAGCCGGCGCGTGGTGCGCGCCGGCCCTCGGCGGTGAGGCCGACCAGCACCGGGGCATCCGCCGCCGGTCCTCGTTCGACGGCGGCGCGACCGACGAAGTCGCCCACCTTGTCGAGGGCGACGACGCGGCCGAGTCCGGCCTGCACGGGCAGGATGTCGCGGCTGAGCTCGTGGCCGTAGAGCGGCATGCCCGCCTCGAGGCGCAGCGTGTCGCGGCTCGCGAGCCCGCAGGGCGTGACGCGCGGGCCGCCGGTCTCGCGGAGCGCCTCCCAGAGTCGGGGGGCGCGGTCGGGGGCGAGGTAGAGCTCGAAGCCGTCCTCCCCCGTGTACCCGGTGCGCGCGACGAGCACGGGCTCGCCCTCGAACGTGGCGGGGAACGCGCGGTAGTACTTGAGGGCGTCGAGGCTCGCGTCGAAGTCCTCGGCGTCGTTGCCGGGCCCGTCGACGCCGAAGCCCGGCGTCTCGAGGATGACCGCGCGTGCGTCGGGGCCCTGGAGCGCGATCAGCGCGATGTCGTCGCTCTCGTCGGAGACGAACGTGTCGAACCCGGCGGCACGGGCGCGGAGCTCCTCGGCGACCATCCCCGCGTTCGCGGCGTTCGCGACCACCATGAAGCGGTCCTCGCCCGTGCGGTAGACGACGAGGTCGTCGATGATGCCGCCGTCCTCCGCGAGGAGCAGCGAGTACTTCGCCTGCCCGATCGCGATGGCCGAGAGGCGTCCGGCGAGCGCGTGGTCGAGTGCGGCCGCCGAACCCGGACCGAGCAGCACGATCTCGCCCATGTGCGAGAGGTCGAAGATGCCGGAGTGCGTGCGCACTGCGTGGTGCTCGGCGAGGTCGCTCGAGTAGCGGACCGGCATCTGCCACCCGGCGAAGTCGGTGAAGCTCGCGCCCGCGGCGCGATGCACGGCGTCGAGCGGGCTGCGCCGCTCGGTGGCGGGTTCGGCGGTGCCGGGGGCGGTGGTGCCGGAATCGGTCACGGAGTTCTCCAGAGTCGCGTGGGCGGTCGGCGGATGCCGCTGGGAACTCCCCCTCTGTCGTGGGCCTGAGAGATTCACGCGATCGCTCGCGCTTTCACCGTCGGCGGGATGTGGGCGGGAATGCCCGATCCGCTTTCCAGAGCGGCCTCGTCATCGCGGTGTAGTTGACCTGAGAGATTGGCGGGGAGGCTTGCTCCTTCGGTGCCGGCTCGTGCTGCGTGAGCAGTACTCCCGGCTCTCCCGCGACGCGTCGATGGCCCGGTGTGAGGTTGTAGGGCCGATCCTAGCCGACCCGGGGTGCCGGCGCGTGCAATGCAGCCGGCCTGCAATCCGCGTTCTGCCGCCGTGGCATCCGCCCTCGACGGAAGGCGGGTGCACGACTGCGACGTCTTCGAACGTGCGGCCGCGACATCCGGCGACCGCAGCCGCAGCGCGTCACGCGTTTTGGTGTTCTGGTCACCGCGACTGTAAGCTGAGCCCAGCACACTTCGAGTCATCCTGACTCTAAGCGGATCGCCCAGCACGCACCGGAGGTGAGATCGGATGCCGCAGCCCAGCGACCTCCCGACGCGCCTCGCCGTGTCCACCGTGATCTTCGCCCTCCGCCCCGACCACACGGGCCGCCCGGTGCTCTGGACGCCGCTCGTGCGCCGCACCCGCGAGCCGCAGCGCGGATCCTGGGCGCTCCCCGGCGGCTGGCTGCCGCCGAACGAAGAGCTCGAGGTCGCCGCCGCCCGCACGCTGCGATCCACCACCGGGCTCGCGCCGAAGTACCTCGAGCAGCTCTACACGTTCGGCCAGGTCGACCGCTCCCCCGGCGCGCGGGTCGTCTCGGTCGTGTACTGGGCGCTCGTGCAGAGCGACGAGGCCGCCCGCGCGACCGCGGGACCCAACGTGCGCTGGGTGCCCGCCGACACGCTGCCCGCGCTCGCGTTCGACCACAACCGCATCGTCGAGTACGCCCTGTGGCGGCTGCGCAACAAGGTGGAGTACGCCGAGATCGCGCACGCGTTCCTCGGCGAGACGTTCACGCTCGCCGAGCTCCGCGAGGTGTACGAGGCGGTGCTGCAGCGCGCCCTCGACCCGGCGAACTTCCGGCGCCAGATGATCGCGTCGGGTCGCCTGCGCGAGACCGGCGAGCGCCTCGCCGGGGCACCCCACCGGCCCCCCAAGCTCTACCGCTACGACACCTCCGCCGTGACGGCCGAGTCCCGCGAACCGTTCATGAGAGAGAGGCCAGCGTCATGAGCACCCCCACGATCCCGACCCGCGCCGCGGCATCCGTCGATCGCACCATCCAGCTGATCACCGCGGGCGCCGCGGGCGGCAGCACCTGCTCGCCCGACCTCGCGAAGGGTCCGTGGGAGTTCGACGCGGGGCCCGCGGGCTACGGACCGGGTTCCTCGATGGGCGACGTGATCCCCACGGGGTCGCCGCGACAGGGCGCACTGCCCGAGGAGTACCGCACCGCGACCGATGAGGAACTGCACGCGCGCATCCGCGCCGCGAAGGCGACGCTCGGCGACCGGGTCGTCGTGCTCGGCCACTTCTACCAGCGCGACGAGGTCATCGAGCACGCCGACTTCACTGGCGACTCGTTCCAGCTCGCGAACGCCGCGAAGGGGCGACCCGATGCCGAGGCCATCGTGTTCTGCGGCGTGCACTTCATGGCCGAGACCGCCGACCTGCTGTCGCGTCCCGAGCAGGCCGTGATCCTGCCGAACCTCGCCGCGGGCTGCTCGATGGCCGACATGGCCGACGAGTCGAGCGTCGAGGAGGCATGGGAACAGCTCGAGGAGGTCTACGGCGACCTGTCGGCGCCCGGCCCCGACGGCCGCGTTCCGGTGATCCCGGTCACGTACATGAACTCGTCGGCCGCCCTCAAGGGCTTCGTCGGCCGCCACGGCGGCATCGTCTGCACGTCGTCGAACGCGAAGACCGTGCTCGAGTGGGCGTTCGAGCGCGGCGAGCGCGTGCTGTTCTTCCCCGACCAGCACCTCGGCCGCAACACCGCGAAGGCCATGGGCGTGCCGCTCGAGCAGATGCCGATGTGGAATCCGCGCAAGCCCCTCGGCGGCAACACGATCGACGAGCTCGCCGACGCCCGGGTCATCCTGTGGCACGGCTTCTGCTCGGTGCACAAGCGCTTCACGGTCGACCAGATCGCGGCCGCGCGTGCGCAGCACCCCGACGTGCAGGTGATCGTGCACCCCGAGTGCCCCATGCCGGTCGTCGACGCAGCGGATGCCTCGGGCTCGACCGATTTCATCGTGAAGGCCATCCAGGCGGCCCCCGCGGGCTCGACCTTCGCGATCGGCACCGAGATCAACCTCGTGCAGCGCCTCGCCGCCGAGCACCCCGAGCACACGATCTTCTGCCTCGACCCGGTGGTGTGCCCGTGCTCGACGATGTACCGGATCCACCCCGGATACCTCGCGTGGGTGCTCGAGGAGCTCGTCGCCGGTCGCGTCGTGAACCGCATCACCGTGGCCGACGAGGTGGCCGACCCGGCGCGCCTCGCTCTCGAGCGGATGCTCGCGGCGAGGCCGCCGGCCGCCGTGCCGGCCGCGCCCGCCGCGCCGGCCGCGCCCGCTGCGGCGGGCTCGACCAAGGCGGCCTGACATGGCGCACGTCCTCGTCGTCGGCGGCGGGATCGCCGGGCTCTGGACGGCGGTGAAGGCCGCCGACGCCGGGCACACGGTCGAGCTCGTCACGAAGACGGTGCTCGCCGACGGCAACACGCGGCACGCGCAGGGCGGCATCGCCGCGGCGCTCTTCCCCGACGACTCCGTCGAGCGGCACTACGACGACACCATCGCCGCAGGGGCCGGGCTCGCCGACCCCGAGGCCGTGCGGGTGCTCGTCGACGAGGGCCCCGCTCGCGTGCGCGACCTCATCCGGTTCGGCGTGGAGTTCGACCGCGACGAGTCCGGGCTCGAGCGCGGGCTCGAGGCGGCGCACTCGCGCGCACGCATCCTGCACGCGGGCGGCGATGCGACGGGCGCCGCGATCGAAGCCGCGCTCGTGGCCACCGTGCGACGCCGCGCCGTGCGTATCGACGAGGAGACGATGCTCGCCGACCTCGTGGTCGAGGGGGGATGCGTCGTCGGAGTACGCCTGCTCACGGCATCCGGAGCCGTCACCGAGCGACACGCCGACGCCGTCGTGCTCGCGACCGGCGGCAGCGGACGCCTCTACCGGCACACGACGAATCCCGACGTCGCGACCGGCGACGGCGTCGCGGCCGCGTGGCGCGCGGGTGCGGCCGTGGCGGACCTCGAGTTCGTGCAGTTCCACCCGACTGCGCTGGATGCGCCCGGCACGCCGCTCATCTCGGAGGCGGTGCGCGGCGAGGGCGCCCTGCTCGTCGACCGCGACGGGGAGCGCTTCATGCTCGAGGTGGATCCGCGCGGTGAGCTCGCGCCGCGCGACGTCGTGGCACGCGCCGTCTGGCGGCGGATGGCCGAGCAGGGCGGCGAGCCGGTGTTCCTCGACGCGACCGCGCTCGGGGCCGAGTTCCTGGCGCAGCGCTTCCCGAGCCTCGACGCGGCGGTCCGCGAGGCAGGATTCGACTGGTCGGCCGAGCCCGTGCCGATCACGCCCGCGGCGCACTACACGATGGGCGGCGTGGTCACCGACCTCGACGGACGCACGACGCTGCCCGGGCTCTTCGCGGTCGGTGAGACGGCCCGCACCGGCGTGCACGGCGCGAACCGGCTTGCATCGAACTCGCTGCTCGAGGCGGCGGTGTTCGCCGACCGGGCGGCGCGTGCGCTGGCATCCCCGGCGCCGGCTCGCGCACGAAATGGCGGATATACGATCGGGCGCGCCGGTGCGGGAGGCCGGATCCGCGGGGTGTCGGATCGTATATCCGCAGAATCGAGCAGCACGGGCACGGGCACGGGCACGGGCGCGGGCACGGGCTCGGGAGCCGGTATCGAGACCGGCGCTGCGCGCCATCCTCGACCCACGGTCGTCGACCGCGGCCGGCTGCAGCGGCTCATGTGGGAGCACGTCGGGCTCGAGCGCGACGCGGAGGGCCTCGCCGCGGCATCCGCTCGGCTCGCGACCTGGCGCGCGCCCGAGGTGCGCGACCGCCGCAGCGCGGAGGACCGGAACCTGCTCGACCTCGCCCACCTCACGGTGGCGGCCGCGCTCGCGCGCACCGAGAGCCGCGGCGCCCACTTCCGCACCGACGACCCGACGCCCGACGCCGCGCTCGAGTTCGTGGCTCCCGGCGCGACGAAGGAGGCCGCCTGATGACCACCCCGACCCGCGAGATCGACCGCATCGTCGGCGCCGCCCTCGACGAGGACGCCCCCTGGGGCGACCTCACGAGCGAGACGCTCATCCCGGAGGCCGCGACGGCGACCGCCGAGCTCGTCGCGCGCGAGCCTGGCGTCGTGAGCGGCCTCGAGGTGTTCGCCGCCGCGTTCCGCATCGTCGACCCGCGCACCCAGGTGCAACGGCTCGCCGCCGACGGCGACCGGTTCGCGGCGGGCGACGTGCTCGCCCGCGTGCAGGGGCCGGCCCGCGGCATCCTCACCGCCGAGCGCGTCGCGCTCAACCTGCTGCAGCGCATGTCGGGCATCGCGACCCTCACCGCGCGCTACGTCGACGCGGTCGCGGGCACGGGCGCACGCATCGTCGACACCCGCAAGACGACGCCCGGCCTGCGCAGCCTCGAGCGCCAGGCCGTGCGCGACGGCGGCGGCCGCAACCACCGCCGATCGCTCTCCGACGCGATCATGGCGAAGGACAACCACCTCGCCGTGCTCACCGCGGGCGGTCGCGACCTCGCGACGGCGCTCCGCGAGGCACGCGAACGGATGCCGCATACCGCCCACCTCGAGGTCGAGGTCGACCGGCTCGACCAGCTCGACGCCGTGCTGGCCGGCGGAGCGGACACGATCATGCTCGACAACTTCAGCCTCGACGACCTGCGGGCGGGGGTCTCGCAGATCGCCGGACGGGCGGTGGTGGAGGCATCCGGCGGCGTCTCGCTCGAGACGGTCGGCGCGATCGCCGCCACCGGCGTCGACGTGATCTCGGTCGGTGCGCTCACCCACTCCGCCCGAGCGCTCGACCTGGGCCTCGACGTGGTGATCGAGGCGCCGACGTCGCACGCGGAGGTCGGCGGGTGATCTTCCTCGACCACGCCGCGACGACTCCCGTGCGACGGGAGGCGCTCGAGGCGATGTGGCCGTTCCTCACGAATGCGTTCGGCAACCCGTCGAGCCACCACGGGCTCGGCGACGAGGCGGCGCGCGCGCTCGCCGGGGCCCGCGCTGAAGTGGCCGCGGTCATCGGATGCCGCCCCGGAGACGTGGTGTTCACGAGCGGCGGCACCGAGGCCGACAACCTCGCGATCAAGGGGATCGCGCTCGCGAACCCGCGCGGACGGCACGTCGTGGTCTCGCCGATCGAGCACGAGGCCGTGCTCGAGTCGGCCGATCACCTGGCGCGCGTGCACGGATTCGAGGTCTCGTTCGTCGACGTCGACGAGCACGGGCTCGTGCTCCCGGAGGCGCTCGCCCGGGTCATCCGTCCCGACACGACGCTCGTGTCGGTGCAGCTCGCCAACAACGAGATCGGCACCGTGCAGCCCATCCCCGAGCTCGCGGCGATCGCCCACGCGTCGGGTGCAGCGATGCACACCGACGCCGTGCAGGCGGCGGGCTGGCTCCCGCTCTCGCTCGACGCGCTCGGGGCCGACGCGATGTCGCTCGCCGGCCACAAGGTCGGCGCACCGAAGGGCACGGGCGCGCTCATCGTGCGCGGCCGCATCGCGCTCGAGCCGGTGCTGCACGGCGGCGGCCAGGAGCGCGGCCGCCGATCGGGCACCGAGAACGTCGCCGGTGCGGTCGCGTTCGCGACGGCCCTGCGCCTCGCCGAGGCCGAGCGACCCGATGCCGCGGCTCGCGTCGCCGCCCTCGCCGCCGAGCTCGTGGCGCGCGTCACCGCCGACGTGCCCTGGGCCCGGCTCACGGGAGACCCGGTGCGGCGGCTGCCCGGCACCGTCTCCTTCGTCTTCCCCGGCACGAGCGGCGAAGCCGTGCTGCTCGAGCTCGAACGGCAGGGCGTCGTCTGCTCGAGCGGATCCGCGTGCGCGGCGGGCAGCGACGAGCCGTCGCACGTGCTCACCGCCATCGGGATCTCCGGCGAGATCGCGCAGACGGCCGTGCGGTTCACCCTCGGCGCCGGGACGACGGCCGACGAGATCGACGAGGCCGCGGCATCCGTGGCCCGTGCCGTGTCAGTGGTGCGGGATATCGTCGCACCATGACCGTTTTCACCGCCATTCCGGCCGACGACGAGCCGATCGCCGCTCCGTAGCCTCGTCCGCGACACCGGCTCCCGGCCACGACGCATTTCCATACGTTCCGATTCATCCGCCGATCTGGGAATAGCACGTCGTCCGCGCCCGGTTGTCCCCCTTGTTCGATTGTTCGACGCTCTTCTCCGGCGCCTCCTGCGCCGATCTCGATTGGATGCTCCTCCTTGACCGAACGCAACACTTCCCAACTCGATGACGTCGTCGTGCCGGACCACGACGACGACTTCCACGAACACTCCGACGCCGAGGCGCTGCACGGAGCCCGGAACAACCGGGTCATCTGGCTGCTCCTCGCCGCCACGTTCGTCGTCTTCCTGAACGAGACGATCATGGGCGTGGCCATCCCGCACCTCGTCGACGACCTCGACATCACCCTGTCGGCCGCGCAGTGGCTGACGACCGCGTTCATGCTCACGATGGCCGTGGTGATCCCGATCACCGGCTTCCTGCTGCAGCGGTTCGCGACCCGCCCGATGTTCATCACCGCGATGAGCCTGTTCTCGACGGGAACGCTGATCGCGGCGCTCGCGCCCGGCTTCGAGGTGCTGCTGCTCGCCCGCGTGGTGCAGGCGACGGGCACGGCGATCATGATGCCGCTGCTCATGACGACGCTCATGACGCTCGTGCTGCCGAGCGACCGAGGACGCATCATGGGCCGCGTCTCGATCGTGATGTCGGTCGCGCCCGCCATCGGGCCGACCATCTCGGGCCTGATCCTGAACTTCCTGTCGTGGCGGTTCATGTTCTGGCTCGTGCTGCCCATCGCGCTCGTCATGCTCGTCATCGGCTACCGCCGCGTCGAGAACGTGAGCGAGACGCGCGTCGTGCCGATCGACGTGTTCTCCATCGTGCTCTCGGCGTTCGGCTTCGGCGGCGTGGTCTACGGCCTCAGCCTCGTCGGCGGCGTGGTGAGCGGAACGGATGTCGCGTCCGCACCGCAGATGTGGATCGCGCTCGCCGTCGGGGCGGTGGGCGTCGCGGCGTTCATCGTGCGCCAGCTCTTCCTGCAACGGCGCGATCGGGCCCTGCTCGACCTGCGCACGTTCCTCACCCGCAACTTCGCGATCTCGGTCGGACTCATGACCGTGATGATGGCCGCCCTCTTCGGCACCATCATCCTGTTGCCGGTGTACCTGCAGGACGTGCTGCACCTCGAGCCCGTCTTCACCGGCCTGCTGCTCCTCCCCGGCGGTCTGATCATGGGTCTGCTCGGCCCGCGCGTCGGCCGACTCTACGACCGGTTCGGTCCGACCCCGCTGCTCGTGCCGGGGTCGATCGTGGTGAGCGGCGTGCTGTGGTCGCTGACCCTCGTGACCGAGCAGACGTCGCCCTGGATGCTGCTCGCCGCCCACATCGCGCTGTCCACCGGTCTCGCGTTCATGTTCACCCCGCTGTTCACGTCGGCGCTGGGCTCGATCGAACCGCGCTTCTACTCGCACGGTTCGGCGACCGTCGGCACCATCCAGCAGGTCGCCGGTGCTGCGGGCACGGCGCTGTTCATCACCGTGATGACCTCACGCGCCACGAACGTGGCGACGAGCGGCGCCAGTGCCGAGGTGGCGGCGTCGGCCGGCATCCGCGCCGCGTTCCTCGTGGGCGCGATCCTGTCGCTGCTCGCCATCGTCGGCGCGTTCTTCGTGCGCAAGCCCGCCGACATGATGCCGGGTGCGCACGCGGAGCACGAGGCCGAGGTCGCCGAGGTCGACACCGTGTGACGGTCGGTCGGGCTTCGGCCCGGCACCATCCCCCGCCTGATCGAACGGGCCCGGCACCGCGCCGGGCCCGTTCGCCGTTCAGCGCGCGGGCACCCGCTCAGCGCGCGGGCCACGCCACCGTGGGCTGGCGCGCGTCAGCCGCAGTTCGGGCGGCAGGTGCGCTGCGACAACGCGTCGACCAGCACGATGCCGAGATCCTCGGGTTTCGAGGCGGAGTAGGCCGCGCCCTTCGTCGCCTGGGCGATGCGCTGCATCGCCGCGAGGTCGGTGTCGGGACCGAAGCCGATCATGATCACCGCGACGGGCTTCGTGGGATCGTCGATCTTGGCGAGCTCCGCGAGCAGCGTGTCGAGGTCGATGCCGTTCTCGTCCTCGTTCTTGCCGTCCGTGATGACGAGGACCGTGTTGACCTTCTCGGGGTCGTACGACTCGCGCACGCGCTGCACCGCAGCGAGCGTCGTGTCGTAGAGTCCCGTCGCGCCGCCGAGCCGACCCGGCAGCGACTGGATGATGCCGGCGATCTGCTGCTTGTGGGCGAGGTCGGCGAGCGGCGCGATCGGCGAGACGTCCTCGTAGTCGAGGTCGCCGTTGCGCGCGGTCGAGAAGAGCCAGACCCCGAGCTCGACCTCTCCCGAGAACTTCTCCATGGCGCCGACGGCCGCCTGCTGGAAGATGTCGATGCGGCGCAGGCCGTTCTCGGCAGGCTCCTCCATCGATCCCGAGACGTCGATCACCGCGAGCATGCGCGAGCGCAGCGTCAGCACGCCCCACGCCCGAAGGATCTCGAGCTGCGCCGCGGCGTCGAGCTTCGCCTCCGCCGCCGGGGGCGCCTCCGCGGCGAGACCGGGCACGTCGAGCGTGCCGGCGCCGTCCGAGGCGCGGAATCCCGCTGCCGCGAACTGATCGGTCGCGTCGCGGACGGCCGCCTCGAAGGCGTCCACGAGGTCGGCGTGCGACGGGGCGGCGCCGTCGCCCGCGGCATCCGCGGCGCTCGCGGCATCCGCGGCGCCCGCGGCATCCGCGGCGCCCGCGGCATCTTCGTCGGCGTCGTCCTCCGCGTTGTTGGACGCGGGCAGGCGCACGAACGGGTAGTCGAGGAGGACGGTGCCGTCGGCGGGGTATGCGGCCACGAGCGTCTCGGCCGGTTCATCGAGGTTGTACGCGGCCACCTGCGCCTCGGTGGTGACGACGACGCTCGGCTGCGGTGCGGTGGCGAGCGACCCGAAGGCCGCGCTCGTGGATGCGGGGATGGACTTGCCGAGCTCGATCATCGCCCCGGCGAACTGCCGAGGATCGTCGGGTGAGGAGTGGCCGCGCAGGGCGAGGAGCCCGGCGAGGCTCGCCGACGACGCCTCGGGGTTGGGGAGGATCGTCGGCAACGTTCCGGTCAGCACGCGCGCCCACGTCACGGGTTCGGTCGCGATCTCGGCCGCCCTGGTCGCCGGCGCCGCGAAGACGACGGGAGTCGTCGCGACGGGCTCGCCGACCTGCGTGTCAGGCGCGCTCTGGCCGAGCGACGCCGCGGTCGCGACCGTCCGATCGAGCCAGACGCTCGACTCGGGCACCCAGGCGTCGGCGACGAGACTGCCCGAGGCGAGCACCGCGGAGGTGTCGGCGGAATCCTGCGACTTCACGATGGTCTCGACGCACGCCTCGGATGCGGCGTCGAAATCCGCCGCGATCTCGGTGAGGGCCGGCGCGATCGAGGTGTCCGCGACGACGACGAGCTGATCGTTCTCGACGCAGCCCGCCTCCGCCGCGGCGAAGAGCGGATTCAGGTGTCCGCCGACCCAGAGGAAGACGCCGGTGGCGACGACGCCGACGACGGCGAGTGCGGCGATCACGGACAGGATGAGCGCACGGCCCGGCCTCTTCGCCGGGGCCTTGATGCTATGACGCCCCACGGATACTCCAAGCCCGACGACGCCGTGGCCTCGCCGATTCCCTGTCGGAACGGGTTCCCCCGTCCCGGGGGAAGGATTTCCTCAGTGTAAGCGACCAGTCTGTGAACGCGAACTTCGCTCGCCTCACCCGCACCCGCGCACAAAATGCGGGTCGGATGACCCCCAGTCATCCGACCCGCTCCCCCGCCCTGTGCGTCGACCCCTCAGTCGTCGCGCAGGCGTCTTGAATTCTCCGTCCGGCAGGACGCCCGGTTGTTCCCCCCGACCCGATGCGTCGTGCCGTCCGATGTTTCCACGGTAGGTCGCCGTCCGGCACGACGAAAGGGGTTGACGATGCGAGAGCCGGCCGCTAAAGAATGAAGTGACGCAGACGCCTCGAGCCGCCCGGGAGCGCTGGCGGCGACCCGTTTCGACGTGCCAGCATGAGACGCACGCGACATCACGAGACCGAGGCCCTGCTGCATGACGATCATCCGAACCATCCCCGAAGACGAGGCCGACGTCGAGGTCGCCGCGCTCTACGCCGACGATGTCGAGACGCTCGGGTACGTGCCGCCCCACACCAAGGCGATGGCGATGAACCCGGCCGCGTACCGGGCGTTCGAGGCGCTCATTCGATCGGTCGCGAAGCCGCTCGGCCTGCGGCGGTACGAACTCGTGACGCTGGCCGCGGCGCGAGGCACGAGGTCTCGGCACTGCCGGCTCGCACACGGCGCGAAGTCGCTCCGGCTGTTCGATGCGGATCAGCTCGAGCGCATCGCCCGCGACTACAACGATGCCGGGCTCTCGGGCGCCGAGGTCGAGATGATGCGGTTCGCCGAGCAGGTCGGCCGGGATGCCTCGTCGATGACCGAGAGGGACTCGCAGCGACTGCGCGACGCCGGCTTCAGCGATCAGGAGATCGTCGACATCACGATCGCGGCGTCGGCCCGCGTGTACTTCGCCAGTGCACTGCAGGGCCTCGCCGTCGACGTCGACACGCCGCCGATGCTCAGCGAGCCGCTCCGCGCCGCGCTCGTCGACGGCCTCTAGGAACGGAAGCCCCGCCGGCCTGCCCGGCATCCGCAGGCACGAGGGAGGACGACATGGACTACTTCTCGGATCGACGGGATGCGGGGCGGAGGCTGGCCCAGGCGTTCGAGGGCCGCGAACTCGAGCGGCCCGTCGTGCTCGGACTGCCACGCGGTGGCGTGCCCGTCGCCGCGGAACTCGCGCGCGCGCTCGGCGCGCCGCTCGACGTGCTCGTGGTGCGCAAGCTCGGACTGCCGCGTCAGCCCGAGGTCGCGATGGGGGCCATCGGCGAGCACGGCGCCCGGGTGCTGAACGACGACGTGCTGCGCTCCGGCGGCGTCTCGGACGACCAACTCGCCGCCGTCGAGCGCCGGGAGCGCGCGGAGCTCGAGGCGAGGGTCGCGCGGTTCCGCGGAGGCGCGCCGACCGTGGACCTCACCGGGCGCACGGCCGTCATCGTGGACGACGGCGTGGCAACCGGGGCGACGGCGCGCGTGGCCTGCACGGTCGCGCGGGAACTCGGCGCGGCATCCGTGATCCTCGCGACGCCGGTCGGCGCACCCGACAGCATCGCCGAGATCGCCGCGATGCCCGAGGTCGACGAGGTCGTCTGCCTCTCGACGCCGCGGGGATTCATGGCGGTCGGCATGCATTACCTCGACTTCTCGCAGACGACGGATGACGAGGTGCAGGCGATCCTCGCCGAGGCGCATTCCGGCGGCGGTTCGCCGACCTGAGCGCCGGCTCGCGGCTGGGCTCAGCGTCGCCCGACGACGACGGTCGCCGCGATCTCGTCGTCGCGCAGGATGCGGGCGTCGAGTCCGCCCGCGATCACCAGTGCGGCCGTCGTCTCGGCCTGGCGACGGCTCGTCTCGATGAGGACGTGACCGCCCGGGGCGAGCCACTCGCGAGCGGATGCCGCGACACGACGGTGCACGTCGAGACCGTCGTCGCCGCCGTCGAGCGCCATGTGCGCCTCGTGATCGCGCGCCTCGGGCGGCATCATGCCGATCTCGTCGGTCGGCACGTAGGGCGCGTTGACGGCGAGCACGTCGACGCGCCCGCGGAGTTCTGCGGGGAGGGGGTCGAAGAGGTCGCCCTCGACGACCGTGGCCCCGATCGGCTCGAGGTTCCGGCGTGCCGCGCGCACGGCCGCGGGGTCGAGATCGGCCGCCACCAGCCTCGTCGGAGCCGCCGAGTGCGCGACCGCGGCGCCGATCGCGCCCGCACCGCAACAGAGGTCGACGACCACGGGTTCGTGTTCCGCGCTCGCGGCGTCGCGGGCGAGCCGGGCGGCCTCCGCGGCGAGGAATTCGGTGCGGCGGCGCGGCACGAACACGCCCGGCTCGAGCAGGATGCGCAGGCCCGCGAACTCCGCCCAGCCGAGCACCTGCTCGAGCGGTTCGCCGGCCACGCGCCGCGCGACGAGTCGCTCGAGTTCGGCCGGGTCATCGGGATGCTCCGCGGCGGCTTGGACGAGCAGCGCGGCCTCGTCTTCGGCGAAGACGCATCCGGCGGCGCGGAGCCGTGCGACGATCCGCGGGTCGGGCGCCGCGGAACTCGGCGGTGTCGCCGGAGTCGAGGAAGTGGATGGAGTCGACGGAGTCGCCGGAGTCGAGGGAGTGGTTGTGGGAGACATGTGCCGCCAATGCTAGAGTGCAACGCATGACCGCGTCGATCCGCACCTGGTGGCCCGCCTCCTAGGCGGACTCCACGCGTTTCGACGTACGACGACCGCCCGAGGGCGGTCGTTTCGCGTTGCAGCGGGATGCTCCGGCCGAGGGCCCGACCGGAGGCCGACATGACCCGCCTGCTCAGTTCGATCCTCGCCGCGACCGAGGCACCGCACTTCGCGGTGATCCATCGCGAGCACGAACCGACGCTCGACGTGCTCGTCGGCGACGTCGTCGACGTGCGTCTCCTCGCCGACATCCCGCTCGACGGCGCCGAGGTGCTCGCCCTCGTGCCGTTCCGCCAGGTGCGCGAGCGCGGCTTCGATGCGCACGACGACGGTGCGCCCGTCCGTTGCCTCATCGTGCGCGAGCGCGAGTCGGTGCCGCTCGCAGACGCGATCGACCTGTTGCCGCGGCATCCGGTGGTCGTGGGCGATCTCGACGTCGACGTGAGCGATGCCGACTACGCGGCGAC
Source organism: Agromyces sp. H66 (assembly GCF_004959775.1). Classification (GTDB taxonomy): domain Bacteria; phylum Actinomycetota; class Actinomycetes; order Actinomycetales; family Microbacteriaceae; genus Agromyces. The sequence goes on along the minus strand of NZ_SJZG01000004.1, from coordinate 124,969 downwards.
CGTGCGACGCGTCATCGACGAGGAGATCGGCCGCGGCGAGGGCGCGAACTTCGTCATCCGCCGCGAATTCAGCGGAACGACGGATGCCGCGCCGGCGGCGGCGGTGCTCGGCTGGCTGCGGGCGCTGCTCGAACACGAGTCGGGTGCGTACTGGACGTTCGCACTGCACACGCCGGGCCTGGCGGCCGCAGGTGCGACGCCCGAGCGGCACGTGTCGTCGATCGGGGGGACGGTGTCGATGAACCCGATCAGCGGCACGTTCCGGCACGACGAGCACGACGAGCACGACGAGCACCGTGCCGAGGCCGATCGGCTGCTCGCCTTCCTGCACGACGTCAAGGAGCGGGAGGAACTCGTGATGGTCGTCGACGAGGAGCTCAAGATGATGAGCGCCGTCTGCCCCGACGGCGGGCGCATCCGCGGCCCGTTCCTCAAGCGGATGTCGCGCCTCACCCACACCGAGTACCACCTCGAGGGTCGGTCGGAGCTCGACCCCCGCGAGGTGCTGCGTCGCACCATGTTCGCGCCGACCGTGACCGGCTCGCCGCTCGGCAACGCCTGCGCGGTCATCGCGCGCCATGAGACCACGCCGCGGGGGTACTACGCGGGGGTTCTGGCCCGGTGCACGCCCCGAACCGGGGGCTACGACCTCGACGCGCCGATCCTCATCCGCACCGCGTACCTCGAAGCGGGCGGGAGGGTGCGAGTGCCCGTGGGCGCGACGCTCGTGCGCCACTCGGACCCGGTCGGCGAGGTCGCCGAGACGAGTGCGAAGGCCGCCGGGGTGCTCACCGCGCTGGGGGCGCTCCCCCGCCGGACCACGGCGCCGGTCCATCACCTCGGCGCCCGCCCGTCCGCCCCCGGCGACGACAGGGTCGGGGCCCACGGCGCCGGCGACGACCACGACGACGCCGGTCGCATCCGGGCGTTGCTCGATTCGCGCAACGAGCACCTCGCGCCCTTCTGGCGCACGCCGCAGGCGGAGCGCCCGTCGCGTGGAGTCGAGGCGCTCGTCATCGACGCGAACGACGACTTCACGACGATGCTCGCCCACCAGCTGCGGCATCTCGGTGTGGCCGCGCGGGTCGTGCCGTGGCACGAGGCGCCGCTCGAGGCATCCGAAGACCTCGTGGTGTTCGGTCCTGGCCCCGGCGACCCGCGGAATGCGGCCGATCCGCGGATCGCGCGGCTCCGCGAGCTCATGACGGCACGGCTCGCCTCGGGCCGCCCGTTGCTCGCGGTCTGCCTCAGCCACCAGGTGCTCGCCGATCTCGCCGGACTCCCGATCGCGCCGCTGCCCGTGCCGCGGCAGGGGGTGCAGCTCGAGGTGGAGGTGTTCGGCCGATCCGCGGCCATCGCCTTCTACAACACGTTCTCCGCGATCGCGCCGAGCGGGTCGACGACGCCTGCCCTCGGCCTCGAGGTGGCGGCGGATGCTGCGACCGGCGTCGTGCACGCGCTGCGGGGTGCGGGCGTGGCCTCCGTGCAGGGCCACCTCGAATCGGTCACCTCGCCCGACGGACTGGCCACCCTCGAACGTCTCGTCGGCGGCCTTCTGGCTGATGAGACGCTGAATCTCGGGGACATGACGGTCGCGAGCGCCCGCGGATGATGCCGCACCTCCCCGCATTTGGCAAGGCATTGCGGCAATTCGTCCGGGCGGAGTTCACTGGTGCCGACCCGACCCGAGGAGGCGGATTCCCGTGGAAACCAGCACCATCGTCTGGATCATCGTCGGCATCGTCGTCATCATCGCGATCGCCGTCGTCTGGCTCCTGACCAGCAGGCAGCGTCGCGAGGCGCATCGCGAGTCCGAGCGGCAGAAGGCCGCCGAGCTGCGACAGAGCGCGCACGAGACGGATGTCGCACGGCGCGAGCGCGAGGCCGAAGCCGCTCGCGCGGCCGCGGCGGCGAAGCAGGCCGAGGCCGACGCGGCTCAGGCCCGGCTCGAGTCGGAGCGACTCGCCCGTGAGAGCACGAGCCACCAGTCCGACGCGGAGAAGTTGCGCAGCGAGGCGGAGGAGCGGCTGCAGAAGGCCGATGCGGTCGATCCCGACGTCGACTGTCGCGACGCCGAGGCCGCCGGCACCGTGCGCGACGAACGCGAGGCGGCGCATCGGGAACACGACACGGCGTACACTACCGAGGCCGCCGACGCCGACCGGGATCGCCGCGTCGACGACGCGTCGCGGCGCGACACCGAGACGGGCCGTCGCATCTGACGGAGCGTGACGACGCGGGCGGCGGGCACCTGCTCCGCCGCCCGCTCGTCATGCCGGGGTGGCGTGGTGCTCGATGAGCACGCGCACCTCCTCGACCAGGTCCGCGACGGGGCCGTCGACGCGGAGGCCTGGCGCCACCGTGGCGATCGGGAGCGGCGCGACGGGCGACGACGCCATGCCCGCTGCGGCGCGCCACGACGCGATCTGTTCGGCCGAGGCGACGTAGACGATGCGCCCGAGCCCGACCCATGCATGCGCGGCGGCGCACATCGCGCAGTGCTCGCCCGACGTGTAGACGGTGGCCGCAGCACGCTCGGCGGGGGTGAGATGGCCCGCCGCCCAGTGCGCGATCTCGAACTCGGGATGCCGCGTCGGATCGCCGGTGCTCGCCTCCCGGTTGCGGGCGGCGTACCGTTCGATGCCCGCCGCGTCGACGAGCACCGAGCCGAACGGGCTGTCGCCCGAATCGGCGGCCTCCCGGGCGAGCTCCACTGCGCGGCGGAGGTGGACGAGGTCGGTCCGGGTGATCTCCATGAGTCGAGTCTGCCTCGGCCGTCAATCGAGCGCGATGACCGCGTCGAGGGTCTCGTCGCTGAGGGGACGGTCGGCGAAGACGAGGCGCTCGAGGTGGGTGGTGTCATCGGGGCCGGCGGGCGCCTCGCTCGAGGTGCCCCGCCAGACCAGCTCGAGATCGAGGCGTTCGAGTACCCGGACCGAGCCGGGATTGCTCGCGAGCACGCGGGCGGTGACCGGCGTCTCGGGTCTGGCGGACCGCGCGGCGGCGAGCGCGATGCCGGCCGCCTCGGTCGCGAAGCCGCGCCCCCACGCCTCGGGAGCGAAGCGGTAGCCGAGGTTCCACGCGTCGAAGCCGAGCATCGCCGCTCCGGCGGAGCCGAGGAACGAGCCCGCGGCCAGCCCGGCTTCGGGCCGACGGAGCACCACGGCACAATGGCCGAACCCGTAACGGCGCCGGCTCGCGATGGAATGCTCGATCGCGCGCGCCGATTCGCCGCGACTCGTATGCCGGCCGCTCGGCACGTGCTCCCAGGTTCTCGGGTCGCCGCAGACGCGGAAGTAGTCGTCGACATGGTCGAGGGTGAGCGGCCGGAGGAGGAGGCGTTCGGTGCGGAGTTCGTCGATCATCGACGAACAGTCTGGCAGCGGCATCCGACATCGTCCGCGGTGCCAGACCGTGCCGGCACGTGCCTGACGGCGCTACTTGAGCAGTCTCGACAGCACCCGGTCGGCGAGCGGCTTGCCACCGGTCTGGCAGGTCGGGCAGTACTGGAACGTCGAGTCGGCGAAGATCACCTCGCGCACCGTGTCGCCGCAGACCGGGCACGGCTCACCCGTGCGGCCGTGCACCTGCATGCGCGTGCGCTTGGAGTCCTTCAGCTCGTCGGGCCGCCGGCCCGCCGCCGCGTCGATCGCGTCGGCGAGGGTGTCGCGCAGGGCGTGGTAGAGCCGCTCGACGTCGTCGGGCTTCAGCTTCGCGGCGAGCGCGTACGGCGACATTCGGGCGTTGTGCAGGATCTCGTCGGAGTAGGCGTTGCCCACGCCGGCGAACACCGACTGGTCGCGCAGGAGGCCCTTCACCTGCGTGCGCCGGCCGGCGAGGATTGCCGCGAAGTCGTCGAGCGTGAAGTCGGGCGCCGTGGGATCGGGACCCAGCCGGGCGATGCCGGGCACCTCGGCGGGGTCGTGCACCACGTAGACGGCGAGCGACTTCTTGGTGCCCGCCTCGGTGAGGTCGAATCCCGAGCCGTCGTCGAGCCGCACCCGGAGCGCGATGGGCGACTTGCCCGGCTTGATGACGGTCTTCGGCAGCTCGTCGTACCACCGCAGCCAGCCGGCCCGGGCGAGGTGGAACACGAGGTGCAGTCCGCCGATCTCGAGGTCGACGAACTTGCCGTGCCGGGATGCCGCGTCGATGGTGCGACCGGTGAGCTCCTGCAGGGGCGGGTCGAAGGTCTTCAGCGCCGAGATCGCCGCGACGGATGCCCCGACCACGGCATGCCCGACGGCGCGCTTGCGGAGGAATCCGACGAGCGCGTCCACCTCGGGCAGCTCGGGCACCCTGCCATCGTCTCACCGGCCGCCGACATCCGCCGCCCGAGATCCTAGGATCGGTCAGGTGATCGATCCCATCCCCCTCGTCGACGCCGTCGTGCTGCGCGAGCTCCATCCTGATGACGCGGGCGCGCTCGCGGAGGCCTACGCCAGGAATCGCGCACACCTCGCCGCGTGGGAGCCTGAACGGGACGAGGCGTTCTTCACGACCGCCCGGCAGGCCACGGAGGTCGAGGCGCAACTCGAGGACGCCGCCCGTGGCGGGTCGCTCCCGACGGTGCTCGCCGCCGACGACGGCACGATCGTCGGCCGGTTCACCCTCTCGGGCATCGTGCGCGGGCCGTTCCGGAGTGCGAACCTCGGCTACTGGGTCGACGCCGCCCGCACCGGCCACGGGCTCGCCTCTGCGGCGGTCGCCGCCATGGTGGGCATCGCACGCGACGAACTCGGGCTCCACCGCATCCAGGCGGCGACCCTCACGCACAACGCCGGCTCCCGCCGGGTGCTCGAGCGCAACGGGTTCGCGCACATCGGCTTCGCCCCGAGCTACCTGAAGATCGCCGGCCGATGGCAGGACCACGAGCTGTTCCAGCGCATCCTGCACGACTGACGGCACCCGATCGCACCGGGTCCTGAGCCGTCGTCCGGGAGGCGTGATGGGGCTCGCCGAGCCTACCCTCCGTGCCTGCTCGACGCCTGTGCAGCGGTGGCGCCGGTCGTGGTCAGCTCGGACGGAGCCGGTTCGGCCCGCCCCGCGGCATCCGATCGGGAACGCCATGCCCCGACGCCGCGCGCGACGATCGGCTGCCCCATGACGATGCCGAGGAAGACGAGCGCAAGCCCGACGAGCTGTTGTGCCGAGAGCGCCTCGCCCGCCACGAACACGCCGAGCAGCACCCCGGTCACGGGGTTCAGCAGGCCGATCAGGCCCACCGTGCCGGCATCCAGGTGGCGCAGCCCGCTGAACCAGGCCACGAACGCGAGCGCCGTCGCCACGATGCTGACGTAGCCGAACGCCGCGAGCGCCGGCGCGTCGAGCGCGGGCGGTACGCCCTCCCACGCGAGCGCCGCCGGCACGAGCATGATGCCGCCCGCGATGAGCTGCCACGACGTGAGCGAGAGCACGTCGACACCGCCGCCCCACCGCTTCGCGAGGATGTAGCCGAGCGACGACATCGACATCGCCGCGACCGACGCGACGACGCCCCACGGGTCGACGGATGCCGCGCCCGTGACGAGCATGAGCACCACGCCCGCCAGTCCGACGACCGCGCCGACGAGCGGCAGCGCGCGGAGCCGTTCCGAGACGAGAAGCCACGCGAAGGCCATCATGACGATGGGCGAGGTGGCCATGATCGTCGAGGCGATGCTCGTCGGCAGCAGCTGCGCCGCGACGTACACGAGCGCGAAGAAGGCGCCCATGTTGAGTGCGCCGAGCACGATCGACCGCCACCACCAGGCGCCGCGTGGCCGCTGACGCCGGATCGCGAGCAGCAGGAGCCCCGCGGGCAGCGCGCGCAGCACCGCTCCCCAGAGGGGGATCTCGGCCGGCAGGAACTCGCGCGTGACGAAGTACGTGCTGCCCCACGCGATCGGAGCGATGGCCACGACGAGGCTCCAACGCAAAGTAGCTTCCACAGAAGACATATTAGCTTCCTTGGAAGCTAGTATCAAGGTCATGGATGCTCCCACCGATCGCGTCGCCCGCATCATGGCCGAGTGGTCGCGCGAACGCCCCGACCTCGACCTCGCGCCGCAGAGGGTGATCGGCCGCCTGCACCGCCTCGCGAACCACCTCACCGACGACCTCGTCGCGGTGTACCGCACCTTCGGTCTCGCCGAGGGCGAATTCGACGTGCTCGCGACGCTGCGTCGGGCCGGTGAACCGTTCGAGCGCACGCCGAGCGAACTCGCCGCCTCCACGATGGTGACCACGGGCGCCATGACCAAGCGCCTCGACCGCCTCGAGGCCCGCGGGCTCGTGAGTCGCCGCCAGAGCGACGTCGACGGACGCGGCCGGGTCATCGCCCTCACCGCGCGGGGGTGCGAGCTGATCGACGAGGCGTTCACGGCGCACCTCGCGAACGAGCGTCGCCTCCTCGACGAGGCACTCACGCCGTCGGATGCCGCCGCGCTCGAGCGCCTGCTCACGACCTGGCTCGCGCACTACGAGTCCTGAACGATCGTCGCACGACCGAAGACGAGCGTCACGCTGTGGAAGAACGGCGTCACGAGGGCCGAGACCGCGTTAGGGTCGAGCCATGCGCACCGACGAACTCAGTGGCATCCGCGTCCTCTTCCTCAGCACTGAGGGCGACCAGATCTCGACCCCCGACGACGCCGCCGACCTGGTCGGCAGCGCCTGGTCGCACCGAGCGTCCCTGCTCGCCGTCCCCGCCGAGCGCCTCGATCCCAAGTTCTTCAACCTGCGCTCGGGCGTCGCCGGCGAGATCACCCAGAAGCTCGTGAACTACCGCCTGCAGCTCGCGGTGCTCGGCGACATCGGCGACCAGCTCGAGAAGAGCGGCGCGCTGCGCGACTGGGTGCGCGAATCGAACGCGGGCGATCACGTCTGGTTCCTCGACGACGAGCTCGAACTCGAGGACAAGCTCGCCCGTCGGGCGGCTCGGGCCACCGCGCGCTGAGGCTCGTTCGCCGCGTCCGCGACTCCGGCTCACTCGCCGCGCGACGGTGACCCGTCGGATGGCTCCGGAAGGAGTTCGCCGCCGGTCTGACACGTCGGGCAGTACTGCGCGGTCGTGCTCGCGAACGCGAAGTCGCGGATGGTGTCGCCGCAACGAGGACACGGTTCCCCCACGCGCCCGTGCACGCGCATCGCGGCGACCTTGGCCTCCTTGAGCCGATCGATCGGAACGCCATGCCGTGCCGCGATCGCCGCGGAGATGACGCCGACCGTCGCCTCGAACAGGCGTTCGCGCTCGGCGTCGCTCAGCGCCGACGCGTGCACCACCGGCGACAGCCGCGCCGCATGCAGGATCTCGTCGGAGTACGCGTTGCCGATACCGGCGAGCGACGCCTGGTCTTGCAGCACCGCCTTCAGCTGCTTGCGGCGGCCGACGACGACCCGATCGAGGTCCGCCCTCGAGAACGCCGGGTCGGCGGGATCGGGCCCGAGCTTGGCGACGGCCGGCACCTCGGCGGGATCGTCGACCACCCAGCAGCCGAGCGACACCCAACTCCCCTTGTCGGTCAGTTCGAGGGTGCTGCCGTCATCGAAGCCGAACGCCACGAGCGTCGGCGGCGGCGGTTCGGCGGATGTCTCGTGCCCGGCGGGCTCCGCGGCATCCGCGTCGCTCGGGGCATCCGCGTCTCGGACGCCCTCGCCTCCGGCACCCTCGTCACGCCATCGCGCCCAGCCGTGCCGGCCGAGGGACACGACGAGGTGCTGGGATGCACCCACGGCGACGTCGAGGAGCTTGCCCCGGCGCGCGACCTCCGTCACCTGCTCGCCGACCAGGCCGGCAGGCGGTCGCGCTCGCGTCTTGGTCGTGCGGAACTCGACGACGTCGACCTCGGTGATCGCACGGCCGCGGAGCCGCTCGCCGAGTTCGTCGGCGAGCGCCTGCACCTCAGGCGATTCCGGCATGACGCCAGCATGGCACACACGACCGACACGCGATCCCGTCGATCCCATGCTGCATGCAGCACCGTGGCGTACGGTGGCGACATGCTCCGACGACTCATGTCCCGTGTCTTCTGGGCGTGCAGTCGCTGGCGCCTCGTCGGCGAGCCGGCGCCCAACCGCCCGACGGTGATCATCGGCGCGCCGCACACCTCGAACTGGGACTTCGTGATCATGCTCGCCATCGCCTGGCGGCTCGGCATCGACGTGCGCTGGCTCGGCAAGAAGAGCCTGTTCGCCGGATGGCGCGAATCCATCATGCGTCGGCTCGGCGGCATCCCCGTGGATCGCTCCGACCCGGGCCGCGTCGTCGGCGAGGTCGTCGAGCGCGTGAAGGCCGGCGAGGTGTTCGGCCTCGTCGTGACGCCCGACGGCACGAGAGGGCCGCACGAGTACTGGAAGTCGGGCTTCTACCGCATCGCCCGCGAGACGGGCATGCCGGTCACGCTCGGTTTCGTGGATCGAACCACGATGACCACGGGCCTCGGCCCGACGTTCGAGCTCACCGGCGACGTCGCCGCGGACATGGACCGCATCCGCGCGTTCTACGCCGACAAGGCCGGCTTGCGACCCGAGCGGCGCGTCGAGCCTCGCCTGCGCGACGAGCACGCCGGCGGCGCGCCGAGCGACTGACGCTCACTCAGGGTCTACTCCGTCGCGAAGTCGAGCTTCGATTCGGCGACCGCGATGACCGACCAGGTGCCGCCCTCGGCGTCGGTGAACTCGTACGCCGGCACGACCAGCACACTGCCGTCGGGCTGCCATTGGCTGGCAAGCCCGAGTCGCGCGTCGACGATCTCGACCTCGTTCACCGGCCACGAGACTGCGGTACCGGCAGTCGGTGCGGCGGGCGGCTCGGTCGGCGGCGTCCACTCCTCCGTCGCGACGGGCATGTCCCGCATCGCGATGGGCAGCGTCGTCATCTGCGCGCTGAATCGCGGGTCGGAGAGCCGCTCGAACGCCTCCTGCTCGCTCACGACCGGGTAGTCGCCGAGCGGCACGATCTCTGCGAGCGCGCCTGAGACGCTGAACAGCCCGGCGTCGGAGACTTCGGCGGTCCACGCCTGGTCGATGCGCTGGCCGTCGACCACGAGCCATGCCTGCGCCATCCGCGTCGGCGATCCCTCCCACATCTCCGATGTGAACTCGTACGCCCCCGGGTCTCGGCCGGTCGACGAGATGAGCGACCGCAGGGCGTCGATCGCGACATCCTCGCTCGGCGGCGTGCCGGTCGGCTCGCAGCTCTCCGCGGCATCGGCGCACTGCCACGGGTTGATCCGCGGATCCGAGTACCAGAATCCCGACATGCCGTCGATCGATACGCCGAGCGACGGGCCGGTGCCGTCCTGCGGTCCGACGGTCCATGTTCCGAACGACAGTTGCGGCGTCCCTTCGACGCCGAGCGCCGCGGCGAGCGCCGCGATGGCGTCGGTACCGGATGCCGCACGCGCATCGAACCCGTAGGCCGCCGCCGCGGTGTCCGAGGTCGAGAGACCCGACGCGCTGAAGTGGTTGCGGCCCCCACCGTAGGGCGCGAACATGCTTCGCCCGTCGGGTGCCGACAGCTTCGCGTCCCCCGTCGCCGGCTCGGGCATCACGCCCTGCTCGGCGATTCCGGCGTCCGCACCGCTCTGCAGCGAGATGGGCGGCGCCGCGCCGTCGGCGACGTTCGTCGACGACCCGTTCGCCGAGCCGATGCCGTAGCCGGCCGCACCGACGACCACGAGCGAGGCGGCGACCGCCGCGACCTGCAGCCAGCCGGGGCGCCGACGGGCGCGTTCGGTGCCCAGATCGGTCACCGGCGAACCGCCGCTGCCTCGGACGGCGTCGGCAGCCGCTCGCGCCACGACTTCGTCGGCGAATCCGTCGCGTGGCTCGATGTCGGCCGCGGGGTCGGCGGCACGCAAGCGCTCAACTGGGTCGTGCTGCTCGTCGTTCATGTCGATCACCCTCCGTGACATCCGGTCTCACCCATGCATGTGTGCCACGAGCGCGGAACCTTGCAGTCGGCGTGGATCAGAACGACATCCGCTCGCCCCACGCCTCACGCAGGCGCTTGCGGGCACGCGAGAGCGCGGCATCCGCACCCGACCTCGAGATGCCGAGCGCCTCGGCGAGCGCCTCGCCGTCGAGGCCCTCCCACGCGTGCAGGAGCAGGATGCGCCGGTCGCGTTCGCCGACGCTCATGAGTGCGCCGCGCAGCTCGTCGTCGAACAGCGCGCTCAGCTCGGGATCCTCGGCGACGCGCCGCTCGCCCTGCTCGGGCACCTCGTCGACGGGCAGGTCGACGAGCTTGCGCCGATGGTTGGCGAGGGTGAATCCGGCCGTGCGGTACAGCCACGGCAGCACGGCCTCGCGCGGCACGTCGACGCGACGTCGCCACGCGGTGGCGAACACGTCGGCAGCGAGATCCTCGGCGTCCTGCCGCGGCCCTCGCCGCGCGAAATACCGCACGAGCGCGGTCGAGTGCTCGCGCACGACAATGGTGAACCACGCGAGGTCGTCGTCGCGGCGATCGGATGCCGCGTCGGCGGCCTCGGGCATCGGCGGCTCCTTGGTCGTGTCGAAGTCTGCGGCGTCGGTGCTGGCGGTCGTCACGACCTGTTTGTGTCGCGACGTGGGCGAGTCTTGCAGGTGTTCCACCGGATTCATGGATGCCACGTGCCCGACCCCGAAGGGCCGAGCCGTCCTCAATCGTCGCCGGTCCTCCATGGGTCGACCAGTTCGACCCCCAGGCCATCGAAATCACGGGTGTTCCGGGTCGCGAGGCGGGCACCGACGACGACGCAGATCGCCGCGATCATGCCATCCTCGACACTGAGCGGGCGGCCCGCCGCGCGTCGCTTCGCCTGCAACCGGGCGTACACGCGGGCCGCGCGATCGTCGTACGAGAGCACGCTGCCGCGGTGCGCCTCGATGACCTGCTCGATCGCCATGATGAGCCCATCTCGACGTCGACCCGGATCCAGCCTGGATGCTCCGTCGAGGAGTTCGCCGACGGTGATCGCGGTGATCATGGTGGGCTCATCGAGCCGTCGCAGCCACTCGAGGACTCCGGCGTCGGGTGAGCTGCGCATCGGCTCCGACAGCACGTTCGTGTCGAGCACGATCACAGGTCGACCCGCCGCGGCAGGCTTCGCGACGGCTCGGGAAGCTCGAGCCCTCGGTACTCCACCGCGATCTCCAGCCAATCGCGCACGAAGTCGACCCGGCCGACGGCGCTCGTCAGGATCTCGCGCACCTCCGCCTCCATCGAGCGCCCGTGCGCGGCGGCGCGCTCACGAAGGCGCTGCTGCACGGCGTCGTCGAGGTTCCGCACCGTGATCGTGCCCATTGCTCTCCCTGTGTGTGCCAGCATGCATGCTAGCAATGCTAGCAGGGGCGTTTGAGGATGCTCACGACTCCTCCGGGACATCCGTGGACACTTTCGCAGTCCACCGCGAGGTGTGTATCGTTTCTCGATAGATGTCTACCGACTATCGATAGGACGCGCATGCAACGGCCGACCATCCTGATCCTGAAGACGCTCCTCGCCGCGATGATCCTGCTGATCCTCGCATGCCAGCTCTTCCTCGTGCCGCCGACGGCCCAGGGCATGGCGCGCACCTACCCCGAGTTCGCCGACCTCGTCGTGCCCGGCATCGTGATCGCCGACCTCTTCCTGCTGTGCATCCAGGTGGTCAACGTCTGCGTGTGGCGACTGCTGTCGATGGTCGGCGAGCAGAACATCTTCAGCACCGACGCATTCAGGTGGGTCGACGTGATCCTCGGTTCGATCGTCGTCGCGACCCTGCTGATCGTCGTCGCGTTCGCGATCCTCGCGTCCGCCGGCGTCGGCAACCCGTCGATCATGCTGCTCGGGTCGCTCGGCGTCGTGGTCGGCTCGGGGCTCTCCTTCCTCGTCATCGTGCTGCGCGGACTGCTGAGGAACGCGGCACAGCTCCAGCAGGACCTCTCCGAGGTGGTCTGATGCCGATCGTCATCGACCTCGACGTGGAACTCGCCAAGCGCAGGATGTCGGTCGCCGAGTTCGCGGCGGCGATCGAGATCACGCCCGTGAACGTCTCGGTGCTGAAGAACGGCAGGGCGAAGGCCATCCGCTTCTCCACGCTCGACGCGATCTGCCGCGTGCTCGAATGCCAGCCCGGTGACATCCTGCGCTGGGTGCCCGACGAAACGGATGGCGCAGCGCTCGACACGACGGAGGCGACGCGATGACGCTCCCGACAGCTCCGGTCTCCCGCGGTTGGAGCGAAGCCGCCGTCGCGTACCTGCTCGACGCGACCGCGTGCCCGGTCTGCGGACGCGACCGCATCCGTGATGGACGCTGCCCGACCTGCGGCGCGCACATCGACGCCGATCTCGGATCGGCGCTGCTGGCCGCTTCCGAGCGGGCCGCGTCGGCCATCCGCCGGCGCCAGGAGATGATCGACCGGGTGCCGACGGCGGCACTCGACGAGGCATCCGTGCCCGCGAAGCCGGCGCCCGAGACATCCCCTCCCGGTGCACCCCCGTCGTCGCGACCGCCGCAACCGTCACCGCGGACCGTACCCGCGTCGAGCTCTGCCGGCTCGAACGCGACCGTGCAGTCGGTGCTCGCGGTCACGGGCGCTGGACTGCTGGCGGTCGCGGCGGTGGTCTTCACGTACTTCAACCCCGATCTCACCGATCATGCCGTTCGCAGCACGATCGTCGCGGGCATCACGGTCGTGTTCCTGGCCGGGGCGTGGTGGCTTTCCCGGCATGGGCTGGCATTCTCCGCCGAGGCCGTCGGGGGGCTCGGACTCGTGTTCGGTGCGCTCGACGTGTCCGCCATTATCGACTCCTCGGCAGGTCTTGCGAACGCATGGCTGACGGCGGCCGTCGCGACGTTCGTCGGCGGCACCGGTATGGCGGGTCTCGCGCTCGCGGCCCGCGTCCGCATCTGGCTCTGGGGGTCCCTCGTCGCCCTCGCGACGGTGCCCGCGATGCTCGGCGCCGCCGGAGGCACCGTCGCGACTGCCGTCGTCGGATACCTCGGCGCAGCGGGCGCCGCCTCCGCCCTCGTCGGGTTCGCACGGTGGGTCTCGCGTCGGTTCGATGGTCGCCTGGTCGCAGAGCAGGGCACGCTCACGGCGATCCAGCTCATCGCGGTCTTCTCCGCGATCGTGCCGCTGCCGCTGCTCGATGCCGGCTCGAGCACCGGTTTCTGGCTCACGGTCGCTGGGGTGTTCGCGGCGATTGCGGTGCTCGGCACGCTGTCGGCCCGCCACCCTGCGGGACGATTCTGGAGCGCACTCGCCGGGTCCACCGGAATCGTCGCGATCGCGGTGCTGCCGCTCACCGGAATCGGCGACGTCGTGACCCTGTTCTGGGCGACCGCGGTCTGCACCGGCGCCGCGGCAGCCGGCCTCGCCGCGATGTGGGCCGTCGCTCCGAGACTGCCCGGGATCGCCGTTCGGGCGTTCACGGGCGGCGCCCTCGCGGCGGCCTCGGTGCCCACGGCGGTGCTCGCGTTCATCGCGGCCGATCTGCTTCTCCGCACGATCGTCGGTACGGCCGTCACGAGCGCGGTCGGAGGCATCCTGGCCGACACCGGCGACGCCGTCGCGATCGCAACCGGCCTCGCTGCCGCCACCATCGGGTTCGCGGCCGTCGCGGCGATATCGCGACGTTCGTCCGCGCGGGCTGTGCCCGACGCCGCCGCACCCGCGGCTCCGATCGCCGCGCCGGGGGCGCCGGCCCGGGTGTCTCCCGCGGTCGCGCTCGGCACCACGGCCGCGTGGCTCGGCATGCTGGCCTGGATCGTGGTCGCCTGCGCACCCGGGCTGCCACTCGCCGCGCAGATCGCGATCGCACTCGGACTCGCGCTGGTCGCCGCGGCGTCCTCCGCGCTGGTGCCCGCTGCCCGCGCGTCGAGCCTGGTGCGGGGTTCCTTCGCAGGCGGGGCGCACGGAGCGGTCGTCGTCGCGGCCATGCTCGCCAGCAGCGACCCGCGCATGCAGCCGTGGGCGGGGATCGCGGTGCTCATCGCGCTCGCCGCGATCGCTCGCGCGATGCCGACGACCGTCCGATTCCTCTACGTGGGCGCAGGCTTCGCGTACGCGTTGTCCGTCGTCGCGACCGTGCTCGGCACCACCGCGCTCGAGGGCATCGCGCAGTGGTGCGTCACGACGGCCGTCGGCCTGCTCGTCGCGATCGTGGCGACCTTCCTGCCGCAGGTGGGCCCGCGGACGTGGTGGGTGATCCTCGCGGTCGCCGCCGTCCCGTTCGGCATCGGCGTCGTCCAGGTCGTGTTCGAACGCAGCGGCTGGACCGCGCTCTCGACGGGTCTCATGCTCCTGCTCGCGACGGCGCTGCTCGTCACGCGCCGGCCCGGACTCGGCATCGCCCTGCGTACGTCCGCAGCGGCGCTCATCGTGCCGAGCGCCGCCGTCGTCGCGGTCTGCCTCGGCGCCGAGCTGCTCGCCATGAGCGCGTCGCCCGTCGTGTTGCCCATGATCGCCGTGCTCGTCGCGGGAGTGCTGCCCGCCGGCGACGCGCTCCGCGGTGCGCTCGCGCGACACGGGCTCGATCCCGCGGCGGCGCGCGCTGCACGGATCGCGATCGAATGGTCGGCGTTCGCGACGGGCGCGATCGCGGTGCTGCTCTCCCTCGTCCGAACGGCCGCGGGTCTCGAGACCATGCTCGTCGTGCTCGTCCTGCTCGGGCTGGGCGCTGCGGCCATGGCCGTCGTGCAGCGCCGGCGCCTCGGCTGGTGGCTCGCGGCCGCAAGCTTCACGGGAGCCCTCTGGAGCGTGTGGGGTCTCGTCGGCGTCCACACGATCGAGGCGTACCTGGTGCCGCCTGGGCTCGGCGCGGCGCTCGTCGGCGGCCTCCTCACCGCTCGCGGCGCACGCGCGGTGCCGCTCGTGGCATCCGGTCTGCTCATCGCGGTGCTGCCCTCGCTCGGAGCGATGGTCGGATCGGATTCCTCCGCGTCCACGGCTCGCAGTGCGGGCCTGCTCGCCGCGGCGTGGCTGCTCGTGGTGGTCGGCTCGCTCGTCGGTCGTGGCACGTCGAAGCTCGCCGAACGACTCCGGGCGCTCCGTCCGGCCGCCTTCGCGGTCGCGATCATCACGGGCGCCGCCGGGGCGGTGCAGGGAGTGCGTTTCGGAATGGGGCAGGATGTCGCTCCACTCGCCGATTCCCCGCTCGTGCTCGTCTGCGCGGGCGTCGGCGCGATCGGCGGCACCGCAGCCGCCCTCGGCGCGCGCGGACTGATCGCGAACGCGGCCGACGGTTCGGCGCTCGCGCGGTCGCGGTGGCTGGCCGCGCCCGCCCTCGTCTACGTCACGGCCGCGGCGTGGCCGGCGATCCGGACCGAGTGGCCGGAGATCTGGTCGATGTGGGCGCTCATGCTCGGCGCGCTCGCGTTCATGCTGCTCGCCGCCGTGCGGTCGGTGGCCGGCCGAACGAACCTGCCACCCGTGTGGTTCGCGTTCGCGATCGCGTTCGTGACCGCAGTGGTCGCATGGAGCCCACGAGAACTCCGTGTCGAGTGGTTCTCGTTACCGCTCGGGCTGTTCCTGCTCGCGGCAGGGACGGTCGCGCTCTGGCGAGGTTATGCCGGGTTCGATGGCGCACGTACGCTCACGGGCTGGCCGGGCGGATGGCGCGGATCATGGTCGCTGCTGGCACCAGGGCTCGTGGTGTTGTTCTCCGCGTCGATCACGGCGACCTTCACCGATCCGCAAACGTGGCGTGCGATCCTCGTGATCCTGTTCGCGCTCGCCGCGATCCTCGTCGGCTCGGTCCGGAGACTCGCCGCACCGTTCCTCAGCGGCATCATCGTGCTCCCGATCGAGAACGTCGTCGTCTTCGCCGTGCAGATCGGCCGCGGCATCCAATCGATGCCATGGTGGATCACGCTCGCGGTGGTCGGCGCAGTACTGCTCATCATCGCTGTCACGTCCGAACGCAGGGCGGGGGCCGACCTGGGAATCGCGGCACGGCTGCGCGACCTGCGGTGATCGCATCGATCGGAGCGACGCCGGCGCCGTCCCCGTGATCGCGGTCGCTCCCTTGAGCTCCCGCAGACGATCCGAGCGACGCGATCAGGTCCGCGGGTCGTCGGCAATCGTCGAGGTCGACGCCGTCAGACCGACTTCTTGACGACGCTGGACTTCAGTTGCATCCGCCCGAACCCGGGAACGGTCGCGTCGATGTCGTGATCGCCCACGCCGTCCGAGATGAGGCGGATGCCGCGAACCTTCGTGCCGACCTTCACGACGCCGCCGCCGGCGCCCTTGACCTTCAGGTCCTTCACGACCGTGACGGTGTCACCGTCGGCGAGCACGTTGCCGACGGAATCCCTGATCGAGGACGGCGCATCCGTCCCGGTCTCCTCCACCGCCGCGGACCATTCATGTCCGCACATCGGGCACATAAGCAGTGCGCCCTGCTCGTAGGTGTACGACTCGTGGCACTCGGGGCAGGCGGGCAGCGCGTCAGACATTGAACCGGAACTCCACCACGTCGCCGTCCTGCATGACGTAGTCCTTGCCCTCCATGCGGGCCTTGCCCTTGGCGCGGGCCTCGGCGACCGAGCCGGTGGCGACGAGGTCCTCGAACGAGATGACCTCGGCCTTGATGAAGCCGCGCTCGAAGTCGGTGTGGATCACACCGGCCGCCTGCGGGGCCTTCCAGCCCTTGTGGATGGTCCACGCGCGAGCCTCCTTCGGGCCGGCCGTGAGGTAGGTCTGCAGCCCGAGGGTGTCGAAGCCGACGCGCGCGAGTTGGTCGAGGCCCGACTCGTCCTGTCCGGTCGACGCGAGCAGTTCCGCGGCATCCTCTGGATCGAGGTCGATCAGCTCCGACTCGATCTTCGCGTCGAGGAAGACCGCCTCGGCGGGCGCGACGAGCGCTGCGAGCTCGGCCTTGCGAGCGGCATCCGTCAGCACCGCCTCGTCGACGTTGAATACGTAGATGAAGGGCTTCGCGGTGAGCAGGCCGAGCTCCTTGACGGGCTCGAGGTCGACGGATGCCGCAGACAGCGGCGTGCCCTTCTGCAGCACCTCCTGCGCCTCCTTCGCCGCGGCGAGCACCGACGGGTCGAGCTTCTTGCCCTTGACCTCCTTCTCGAAGCGCGGGATGGCGCGCTCGAGGGTCTCGAGGTCGGCGAGGATCAGCTCGGTGTTGATGGTCTCCATGTCGGCCTTGGGGTCGACGGTGCCCTCGACGTGCACCACGTCGGAGTCCTCGAAGCCGCGCACGACCTGCGCGATGGCGTCGGCCTCGCGGATGTTCGCGAGGAACTTGTTGCCGAGGCCCTCGCCCTCCGAGGCGCCGCGCACGATGCCGGCGATGTCGACGAACGACACCGCCGCGGGAAGGATCCGCTCGGAGCCGAAGATCTCGGCGAGGGTCTTGAGCCTCGGGTCGGGCAGGTTCACCACGCCGATGTTCGGTTCGATCGTCGCGAACGGGTAGTTCGCCGCGAGCACCTGGTTCTTGGTCAGCGCGTTGAAGAGGGTCGACTTGCCGACGTTCGGGAGACCGACGATTCCGATGGTGAGAGCCACGGGGGTCTATCGTACCGCCCGGCCGGTCGCGGCCCCGACCGCGCACCGATCGCCGGCCGCGGCCGGCGGCGATGTCGGCGCCGCCCGCTACGTTCGAGGTCGTGACTGCTCCCGCCCTCAACGCGATCGAACACGGCTCCGGCCTCCCCCTCCTCTCCCTGCACGGGTTCCCCGTCGACCATCACGTGATGACCGGATGCCTCGAGCCGGTCTTCGACCGCGACGAGCCGATCCGGCGCATCTACCCCGACCTTCCGTGGCTCGACGCCTCGCCGGGCGACGCCGTCTCGAGCACCCNTCCGGCGCATCTACCCCGACCTTCCGTGGCTCGACGCCTCGCCGGGCGACGCCGTCTCGAGCACCCGCGACGTGCTCGACCGCGTCGACGCGTTCGTCGACGAGGCCATCGGCGACGAGCCGTTCCTCCTCGTCGGCGAGTCCTACGGCGGATATCTTGCGCGCGCGCTCGTGCAGCGCCGACGCGACCAGGTGCTCGGGCTCGCGCTCATCTGCCCCATGGTCGTCGCCGAGGCATCCGGCCGTGCGCTACCCCCGCGCACGGTGCGACGCCCCGACCCCGAGCTCATCGCCGCCCTCGACCCCGCCGAGGCCTCCGAGTTCACCGACGTGGCGGTCATCGAATCGGCTGACACCCTCGCGAGCTTCCGGGCCGACGTCGCGCCAGGCCTCGCCGCCGGCGCCGCGGCGACGATCGCCCGCATCCGGTCCGCCTACGCGCTCGACGAGCCGATCGAGCGCGACGAGCCGTTCGCGGCACCGACCCTCATCGTCGCCGGGCGACAGGACTGGATCGTGGGATACCTCGACCAGTGGGACCTCGTCGAGCACTACCCCGCGGCATCCTTCGCGGTACTCGACGTGGCCGGTCACAACCTGCAGTTCGAGCGGCCGAGGCTATTCGGGGCGCTCGTTCGGGACTGGCTCGATCGAGTCGCCGACGAGCCGCGTGCCTGACGCGGCGGGGAGGCCGCCGCGAGCTGGCCCCGGGGATGCCGACGGGTCCGCGCGGCGCTGGTGCAGCGTGAGGTAGACGCCCGCGATGACGACCGCGCCGCCGATGAGCGCCGGCAGTTCCAGCGTCGCCCCGAGCGCGAGCGCGATGACGACCGTGAACACCGGCAGCAGGTTGAGGAAGGTGCCCGCTCGCGACGGGCCGACCTTCGAGGCCCCGATGTTCCAGAGCGCGTAGCCCGCCATCGACGGGAAGATCACGATATACGCGAGGCCGAGCGCACCGGCGGCGCTCGACGGCAGCGAGACGCCGGTGAACGCGATGACGGGCAGCATGGTCACGACCGCGAACACGCTCTGCACGGCCGTCGCCGTGATGGGCGGAGTGGCGAGGCGGCGAGAGATGAGCGAGTACACCGCCCACGCGAGCACGGAGGCGATGACGAGCAGGTCGCCGACGCCGAAGCCCTGCGCGACGAGCTGGCCGAGGTCGCCGCCCGTGAGCACCACCGTCACGCCCACGAACGCGACGACGAGTCCCGTCACCTGCACGCGGTTGAGGTGTTCGCGCAGGAAGATCGCCGCGCCGAGCGCGATGACTGCGGGGTTGATGGCGCTGATGACGGCCGCGTTCACGGCACCCGTGAACCCGAGCGCGGCGTACAGGAACAGCGTGTAACCGGTGAGCCCGAGCACCGACTGCAGCAGATGCAGCTTCCACTCGCGCAGCGCGGCACGCCAGTTCGGACGCTCGATGAGCCAGGCGAGCGCGATCAACGGCAGGAACGCGAACACCCAGCGGAAGAACGTGAGCGAGATCGGCGAGATCTCGCGCGTCACCATC
Organism: Agromyces sp. H66; assembly: GCF_004959775.1. Lineage (GTDB taxonomy): Bacteria > Actinomycetota > Actinomycetes > Actinomycetales > Microbacteriaceae > Agromyces. The sequence continues at coordinate 105,676 of NZ_SJZG01000004.1, read as the reverse complement.
TCGCCGAAGACGTAGTTGCCCGCCCAGAACAGGTTGGCGAGCGCCAGGAAGAGGTACACCCGGCCGCGTTTCACCGGACAAGCCTACGTCGTCGCCGAGGCGGCGGCCGACGCGGCATCCGATGGGCTGCCTCCGCCCGCGCGGCTATGGCAGCCGCGCCCGGAAGCAGTGCGTGACGTACGGCACCGCGAGCTCCGCCGCGCCCGCGACGTCGGGATGCGTGTCGAGCAGCGTCTCGAGCGCCGCCATGGTCGCGGCCCGCTCAGCAGGGGTCGCGGTGATGTAGTAGCTGCGCGATCGCACGAGGTCGAGGAACCGGGCCCGCGACATCCGCTCGGTCCACTCCACCGTGTGCTCCTCGATCGGGCCGAACGGCGGGCCGATCCGCACGTACCCCTCGAAGGTCGCGCTCGCGTCGTGGCCCTCGTGCATGATGGCGCCCGCCTGCCTGAGCCAATCCGAGCGGATGTCGCGGCTGTTCCAGACCAGGCCGAGCACTCCGCCCGGCCGCAGCACCCGGGCGATCTCGGGCACCGCCCGATCGGGCTGGAACCAGTGCCACGCCTGCCCCGCCACCACCGCGTCGACCCAGTCGTCCTCGATCGGGATGTCCTCCGCCGTGCCGAGGATGCGCGGCACGCCCGGCACGGCGACCTCGAGCTCGTCGAGCATCTCCTCGACGGGGTCGACGGCGATCACGTCGCGGTCGAGCGCGACGAGCGCCTCCGTGAGCTTGCCCGTGCCCGCGCCGAGGTCGAGCACCCGCTCGGCGTCGCCGACGAGCCACGCGATGGCCTCGACCGGGTACCCGGGTCGCGACCGGTGGTACACGGATGCCGCGGCGCCGAACGAGCGGGCGACCTGCACCGTCGCGGGATCGCTCGGGTCGACCACGACGCCGTCGGGACCGCGGTTCAGAGGCTCGGCATCCACGCCGCCCATTCCACGCCCGCGGCGGGGCATCCGTCAACTGTCGGCGCCGCGTGCGACGATGCTCACGTGCCAGTGGACTTCACCGCGATCGACTTCGAAACAGCCAACTCGTCGGGTGCGTCCGCGTGCTCCGTCGGCCTCGTGAAGGTGCGCGACGGTCGCGTCGTCGATCGGGAGCACTGGTACATCCGACCGCCGTTCCCGCACAACGAGTTCTCGGAGTGGAACATCCGCATCCACGGCATCACGCCCGAGATGGTGGCCGATGCCCCCGGCTGGGACGTGCACCTGCCCGCCCTGCGCGAGTTCGCCGGAAGCGACGTGCTCGTGGCCCACAACGCCGGTTTCGACATGGGCGTCATCGCGAAGACGACCGCCGCCTTCGGGCTCGAGGTGCCCGACTTCCGCTCGCTGTGCAGCCTGCAGGTCGCCCGCCGCACGTACCACCTCGACTCGTACCGCCTGCCGGTCGCGGCGATGGCCGCCGGGTTCGAGGGATTCTCGCACCACGACGCGCTCGCCGACGCCGAGGCGTGCGCCGCGATCATCGTGCACGCCGCGAAGCGGCACGAGGCCGACGACCTCGAGCGCCTCGCGCACGTCACGCGGGTGCAGATCGGCGCCATCGGCCCCATCGCGACGCGCGAACAGCGCACCGCGCACGGCCCCATGGCGTTGCAGTAGCGCTCGACCCCTCGATCGGGCGTTTCCCAGCGCACACCGGCCGCGCCTCGGCGCCGATGTCGGCGGCCGCTGCGACACTGTCGGCATGGACCTCCTCGCACTCGTCATCGGCCTCCTCGTCGGCGCGATCCTCGGCGGCCTCGGCGTCGCCGTGGTGTCGTCGCGCCGCGCGGCGAACGCGCCCGCGGCCGAAGACCCGGCACTCGTCGAGGCGCTGCACCAGGCGCAGCTCGCCGAGGTACGCGCCGCCGAGGAGTCCGCGAAGTCACTGCTCCGCGAGGAACTTGCGGCGACCCAGGCCACGGCCGAGCTGCTGCGCGAGCAGATCGTCGCCGCCCAGCAGCAGCATCGCGAGCTCGTCGAGCAGCACCGGGCCGAGCAGCAGGCACGTGAGGCCCGCGAACAGGCCGAGAGCCGCGTGCTGCAGGCCCTCGCGCCCGTCAAGCAGTCGCTGTCCGACATGCAGGCGAAGGTCACCGACCTCGAGTCGCAGCGCAACCTCCAGCACGGCGAGCTCGCCCAGCAGTTGAAGTCGGCGGCGGAGTCGGAGGAGCGGCTGCGCTCGACGGCCGAGGCGCTCGCCTCGGCGCTGCGCTCCAACAGCACGCGCGGTGTCTGGGGCGAGACGCAGTTGCGCAGCGTCGTCGAGGCCGCAGGACTCGTCGAGCGCGTCGACTTCGACGTGCAGTCGAGCATCTCGAGCGACTCGGGCTCGGGCCGGCCCGACATGGTCGTTCGCCTGCCGGGCGGCAAGTCGATCGCCGTCGACGCGAAGGTGCCGTTCAACGCCTACCTCGAGGCGAGCCAGATCCCCGCGACCGCGAACGGGGCGGACGCAGCGCGCCGCGCAGACTTCATGAAGCAGCACGTGCAGGCGGTGCGCGCCCACATCACCGCGCTCGGTTCGAAGGGCTACTGGAATGGCCTCGACGCCTCACCCGAACTCGTCATCGCGTTCATCCCGAGCGAGTCGCTCGTCTCAGCCGCGCTCGAGGCCGACCCCAGCATCATGGAGTTCGCGTTCGCCAAGCGCGTGGCGCTCGCGTCCCCCGTGACACTCTGGTCGGTGCTCAAGACCGTCGCGTTCTCGTGGCAGCAGGACGTGCTCACCAACGAGGCCAAGACGCTGTTCGACCTCAGCCGCGAACTGTACTCACGGCTGGCCACGACGGCGAGTCACATCGAGAAGCTCGGCCGCACCATCGAGCGCAGCGTGAAGGACTACAACGCGTTCGTGGGCTCCCTCGAGCGTCAGGTACTGCCGACCGCCCGCAAGCTCGGCGCGCTCGACGAGTCGAAGGTGCTGGCCCCCCTGCAGGGCATCGAAGAGGCGCCGCGCGAACTGACGGCCTACGAGCTCGTCGCCGGCGCGGGCGTCGATCTCGACCCCGAACTCCGTCGCCAACTCGAGTCGCCCGACGCCGCCAAGCGCGACTGACGCCCGCCCGCCCGCAACGACGGCTGGCCACCGCTGCCCGGGTCCGGAATACAGGAACCACCTTCCGAGCGCGGTCCTGAATTCCGGGCAGCGTGGGCCGGCGCGCCCACGTCGAGAACGAGTGCCCAGCGTCGACCTTCCTGTAGGAGCGCCGCTCAGTGCGTCGCTCCGCGGAAGGAGTCGACGATGTCCCTCACGGCGATCCCCCTCGTGGCCGGGTCGCTCTCCACGGTCATCTTCGTGGCGAGCTTCCTCCCGATGCTCGTCAAGGCGGCACGCACGAGAGACCTGAGCTCCTACAGCCCGGGCAATCTCGTGCTCGTCAATGTCGCGAACGTGGTGCATTCCATCTACGTGTACAGCCTTCCGATCGGTCCGATCTGGGTGCTGCACTCCGCCTACCTGACGGCCGGCGCACTGATGAGCGTCTGGTACGTGCGGTTCAGGCGCACGTCGTCGACCGAGGAGCCATGATGGAGATCAGCCCGCCGGATGCGGCTCGTCGACCGGCGGCTCCAAGCCGGCGGCCGCCTCGGCACCGGTGACGATCGTGGCATCCGTCTCACCGTCGAGCGGGTGCTCCAGCTCGTCGCGGCCGAGCCTCGCGAACGCCAGCGTCGCGATGGCGAGCAGCGGAGAACCGATGCCGGCGATGAGGAACGCGGGCCCCAGCCCGATCCACTCGCCCACCGGCCCGGCGACCGCCATCGAGATGGGCATGAGCGCGAGCGACACGAAGAAGTCGAGGCTCGACACGCGGCCCAGCATCGACGGCGGCACCCGGCGCTGCAGCAGCGTGCCCCACACGACCTGTGCACCCGAGAAGAGCAGCCCGCAGATGAACAGGGCGACGATCATCACCCAGAGCCACGACGTGTATCCGATGACCGCGAGCGGGAGGCATCCGAACCCCCACGCCAGGATCATGAGGGTGAGGTACCGCCGCGGCATCCGCATCGACGCGACCGCGAGCGAGCCGACCGCGCCGCCGACGCCGAATGCCGCGAGCGCGAGCGCGAAGGCGCCCGCCCCGCCGCCGGTCTGATCCTTCACGGCGAATGGCAGGAGTACCTCGATGGGCCCCATGATGAGGAACACGAGCACGATGGCGAACGCGAGCGTGGCGAAGAGCCACTTGGTGCGCAGCAGGTAGGCGAACCCGTCGCGCAGGTCGACGAACAGCTGCCGGATCGGATGCACCGCGGCGTCGCCGAAGTCGCGACGCACGGCCGTGGTGCGCATGACGCCGAGGACCGACGCGGCGACCAGCTGCAACCCCGCGACGATCGCGAACGCCAGCCACGGCCCCTGCATCGCGATGAGGCCGCTGGCGAGGGCCGGGCCGGCAGCGTGCATCACCGCGGGCCGCAACACGCCCTCGACGCCGTTCGCGGCGAGCAGCTGCTCCTCGGGCAGGATCGCCGGCAGCCACGCCGAGTACGCCGGGTAGAAGAAGCCGTCGGCGATGCCGAGCGCGAACGAGATGACGGCGATGTGCCACACCTCGATGACGCCCGCCGCGGCGAGGAGCGCCGCGACGCCGAACCCGGCGCCGCGCACGATCTCGACGGCGAGCAGGATGCGTCGCTGCGGGATTCGGTCGGCCGCGACGCCGCCGAACAGTACGGCGATCACGAGCCCGAGGCTCGACCCGACCGCCACGAACGAGAGGTCGATGGGCGTGCCGCCGAGCTGCACGACCTGCCAGACGGCGGCGACGATCCATGCTCCGGCGCTCAGCAGCGACGCCGCGAGCGCGACGGTGAGCAGACGGTACTGGCCGGACGAGAACGGCCGGAGTGCGCGCGGGAGGCGAGCGGCGTCGACAGTCATCCGCCCATTCTGACGTGAGCCGCGGACATCCGCCCGCGGCATCCGGTCAGCGGTCGGCCTTGTCCAGCCACTTCTCGACGAGGTGGTCGGCGACGATGCGGCGGATCGTGCCCGACTTGCCGCGCAGCACGATGCTCTCGGTGCGGATGATCGGGCCCTTCCTGCGCACCCCGTCGACGAGCTCGCCGTCGGTCACGCCCGTGGCGACGAAGAACGTGTTGTCGCTGCGCACGAGCTCGTCGAGTTCGTACACCTTGTCGCAGTCCAGCCCGGCGGCCTCGCCGCGCTCGCGCTCGGCGTCGTCCTTCGGGGCGAGGCGGCCCTGCATGAACCCGCCGAGCGCCTTGATGGCGCACGCGGTCGTGATGCCCTCGGGGCTTCCGCCGATGCCGACGCACATGTCGATCCGCGACTCGTATCGGGCCGCGTTGATGCCGCCGGCCACGTCGCCGTCGCTGATGAGGCGGGTCCCGGCCCCGGTCGCGCGGATGTCGGCGATGAGCTGCGCGTGACGCGGACGGTTCAGCACCGCCACGCGGAGTTCGCCCACGTCCTTGCCCTTCGCCGCGGCGAGCGCGCGCAGGTTCTCGCCGATGGGCTTGCGGATGTCGACGACGCCCTTGCCCGCGGCATCCGTCACGATCTTGTCCATGTAGAAGACGGATGACGCGTCGAGCATGGTGCCCCGGTCGGCCACCGCGATGACCGACAGCGCGTTCTGGCGTCCCTCCGCGGTGAGCGTCGTGCCGTCGATGGGGTCGACGGCGATGTCGCAGGCGGGGCCGCGGCCGCTGCCGACGCGCTCGCCGTTGAAGAGCATGGGCGCGTCATCCTTCTCGCCCTCGCCGATGACGACCACGCCGTCGAAGTCCACCGTGCCGAGGAACGCGCGCATGGCGTCGACCGCGGCGCCGTCGGCGCCGAGCTTGTCGCCGCGGCCGATCCACGGGTACGAGCGGATCGAGGCCGCCTCGGTGGCCCGCACGAGCTCGAGCGCGATATTGCGATCGGGATGCAGGTACATGGTTGCGGTATCGGTGCTCACCATCGAGGGGTCCTCCTGGAACGTGGTCAGGCGTCGACGTCCGGATCCCGCGTCGTGTGGTGCGGCGGCGTCGCTTCGAGACTATGCGAGGACCCCACGCTCAGCGGCGGAGTTCGGGACGAATCGGCGTGAAAGATCGTGCGATCTTTCCGATCGCACCGGTCACGGCGGTCGTCCGCGGCATCCGTCGCCAGATGACGTCCGCGGCATCCGTCGCCAGATGAGCAGTGCTCGGCAACTCGATAGACTCGACGCGACCCAGACACTTCCGAAGGAGCAGGTATGCCCATCGCAACGCCCGAGCAGTATGCACAGATGCTCGACACCGCCAAGGCGAGGGGCTTCGCCTTCCCGGCGATCAACGTGTCCTCCTCGCAGACGCTCAACGCGGTGCTCCAGGGGCTCGCCGAGGCCGGCTCCGACGGCATCATCCAGGTGACCACGGGCGGGGCCGACTACTTCGCGGGTCACACGGTGAAGGCGCGTGCGGCCGGTGCGCTCGCCTTCGCGAAGTTCGCGCACGAGGTCGCGAAGGCCTACCCCGTCACGGTGGCACTGCACACCGACCACTGCCCGAAGCCGGCACTCGAGGACTTCGTGTACCCGCTCATCGCCGCCTCCGAGGAGGAGGTCAAGGCCGGCCGCAACCCGATCTTCCAGTCGCACATGTGGGACGGCTCGGCCGTGCCGCTCGCCGAGAACCTCGAGATCGCCACGCAGATCCTGCCCCGCATGAAGGCCATCAACGCCATCCTCGAGGTCGAGATCGGCGTGGTCGGCGGCGAGGAGGACGGCGTCCGGCACGAGGGCTCGAACGAAGCGCTCTACACGACCCTGCAGGACACCGTCTCGATGGTCGAGGCGCTCGGATTCGGCGAGCAGGGCCGCTACATGGCCGCCCTCACCTTCGGCAACGTGCACGGCGTGTACAAGCCCGGCAACGTCAAGCTCCGCCCCGGGCTGCTGAAGGAGATCCAGGACGGCCTCGCCGAGAAGTACGGCACCGGCGAGAAGCCGCTCGACCTCGTCTTCCACGGCGGGTCGGGCTCGACCGACGAGGAGATCGCCGAGGCGGTGCGGAACGGCGTCGTGAAGATGAACATCGACACCGACACGCAGTACGCGTTCACGCGCTCGATCGCCGGTTACATGTTCACGAACTACGACGGCGTGCTGAAGGTCGACGGCGAGGTGGGCAACAAGAAGCAGTACGACCCGCGCGCCTGGGGCAAGGTCGCCGAGACGGCCATGGCCGCGCGCGTCGTCGAGTCGACGCGGCAGCTCGGCTCGGCCGGCCACTCGATCAGCGCCTAGGTTCCGGATGTCGCAGCCGCACGCCCCGGGGACGCCCGACGAGTCCGCCGGGCGCGACGAACGCCCGCGTCCGCAGTACGGCGAGTACGCGCCCGAGGGGTGGACATGGCAGCCGCCCACGGGCGAGCAGACGTCGGACCCGGCGCCGCAGATGGCCGCACCGCCGGTCCGTCCGGCCGGGGATGCGGCCGCGGCATCCGCCCGCGAAGGTCGACCCGAACGGCGGGGCGACCGCATCGCCACCATCGCGCTGCTCGTGATCGGCCTCTTCGGCGCGATCTACAACGCGCTGCTGCTGAACCTGCTGCCGAGCGTGGCGACCGAGACGTTCCGCCAGACGGCGGAGATCCTCGGCACCGAGCTCCCGGCCCGCGACTTCGTCCCCGGTCCGCAGGTGCCGACCCTGATCCTCGTCGGGACCATCGTGCAGCTGGCACTGTGGGTGATCGCCCTGGCCTGGTCGGTGCGCCGCCTGCGCGCGCGGCGCCTCGCGTTCTGGGTGCCCCCCGTCGCGGGCGCCGTGGCGTTCGTGGTGTTCTACGTGATCATGACGCAGATCCTGCTGTCGGACCCTGAGTACGCTCGGGTCCTGATGGGGCCGGGGGCCTGACGCTCAGCGGGCGACGGTCAGGCCTGCGGTACGCGCGCCCGGCCGCCGAGCGCCCGCGCGTCGCGGTTGCCGGCCAGGTCGCGGCGCAGCTCCTTCGGCAGCGAGAACATGAGGTCCTCCTCGGCCGTCTTGACCTCGGCCACGTCGCCGTAGCCGGCGTCGGCCAGGGCGTCGAGCACCTCCTTCACGAGCTCCTCGGGAACGGATGCCCCGCTCGTCACGCCGACGGTCTCGACGCCGTCGAGCCACTCCTGTTGCACCTCGCTCGCGTAGTCGACCCGATAGGCGGCCTTGGCGCCGTACTCGAGGGCGACCTCGACGAGGCGCACGCTGTTGGAGCTGTTCGCGGAGCCGACGACGATCACGAGATCGGCCTCCTGTGCGACCTTCTTGATCGCGACCTGGCGGTTCTGGGTGGCGTAGCAGATGTCGTCGCTCGGCGGATCGGCGAGCTTCGGGAACTTCTCGCGCAGGCGTCGCACGGTCTCCATCGTCTCGTCGACCGAGAGCGTGGTCTGCGAGAGCCAGACGACCTTGTCGGGGTCGCGCACCTCGATGTTCTCGACGTCGTCGGGGCTGTTCACGAGCGTGACGTGGTCGGGCGCTTCGCCGGCGGTGCCCTCGACCTCCTCGTGGCCCTCGTGGCCGATGAGCAGGATCTCGTAGTCGTCGCGCGCGAAGCGCACCGCCTCGCGGTGCACCTTCGTGACGAGCGGACAGGTCGCGTCGATCGCGTGCAGGCCCCGGTCGGCCGCGGCGTTCACGACGGCGGGCGACACCCCGTGCGCGCTGAAGACGATGTGCGCACCCTCTGGCACCTCGTCGACCTCGTCGACGAAGATCGCGCCCTGTTGCTCGAGCTCGGTCACGACGTGGATGTTGTGCACGATCTGCTTGCGCACGTAGACGGGTGCGCCGTAGTGCTCGAGCGCCTTCTCGACGGCGATCACCGCACGATCGACGCCGGCGCAATAGCCGCGCGGCGCCGCGAGCAGCACCCGCTTGTGTCCGGGGACGGGGATATCCTTGAGCCGGCCGCGCACGCCCGGCACCCTGGGCATGCCGAGGCCGATTCGCGGGGCATCCGTGGTGCTCGTCACGGCGTCCATCCTACGCGGCGATACTGAACGGGCGGCCTGAGCGCCGCGGCGACGGAGGGAACCCACTCGATGGCGGATGCACCGGCGACACGTGACGCGCCGTGGCCGGTCGCGCTCCTGTCGGGCAAGCTCAAGGAGTACCTCGATCGCCTCGGCACGGTGTGGGTCGAGGGCGAGCTCACCCAGTGGGGCGTCTCGGGCGGCAACGTGTACGGCAAGCTGAAAGACCTGGAGGCCGACGCCACCATCTCGATCACGATGTGGTCCTCGGTGCGCGCACGCCTGTCGGAGCAGTTCACGCAGGGCGACCACGTCGTCGCGCTCGTGAAGCCGAACTGGTGGGTCAAGGGCGGCTCGCTCTCGATGCAGGTCTACGACCTGAAGCACGTGGGACTCGGCGACCTGCTCGAGCGCCTCGAACGGCTGCGGGCGCAGCTCACCGCCGAAGGGCTGTTCGACGCCGCGCGCAAGAAGCGGCTGCCCTTCCTTCCTGGCGTCGTCGGCCTCGTCACCGGGCGCGACAGCGACGCCGAGCAGGACGTTCTGCGCAACGCCCGGCTGCGCTGGCCGAGCGTCGAGTTCCGCATCGCCTACGCCGCGGTGCAGGGCGACCGCACCGCGGTCGAGGTCGTGTCGGCGATCCGGCGGCTCGACGCCGACCCCGAGGTCGAGGTCATCATCGTCGCGCGCGGCGGCGGCGACTTCCAGAACCTGCTGGGGTTCAGCGACGAGCGCGTCGTCCGGGCGGCGGCCGCGGCATCCACGCCCATCGTCTCCGCGATCGGGCACGAGGCCGACCGACCGCTGCTCGACGAGGTCGCCGATCTCCGGGCGTCGACACCGACGGATGCCGCGAAGCGCGTCGTGCCCGACGTCGTCGAGGAGCTCACCCGCGTGGAGCAGGCGCGGGCCCGCCTCGGCATGCGCCTCGCGTCGATGCTCACCCGGGAGATCGACCGGATCGGGCACCTTCGCGCCCGCCCGGCGCTCGCCGACCCCGGCTGGATGGTCGATCGTCGCGCCGAAGATCTCACGCGCTGGGTCGCCCGCGGCACCGAGCTCATGGATCGACGCATCGAACGCGAGACCGCTCGCGTCGGAGAGCTGCGCGGCCATCTCCGGGCGCTGTCGCCGCAGGCCACGCTCGACCGCGGATACGCCATCGTGCAGCGCGACCACGACGGCGTGCTCACCCGTCCCGACCAGGCCCCCGAGGGCACGCCGCTGCGCATCACCCTCGCCGAGGGTCGGCTCGGCGCCGTGTCCACGGGCCGGCCGGCGGACGACGCGGCGGTCGGTGCCGCCGAATAGAATGTGAGCATGCCCCCCACCACGGATGTCGCCGAGCTCAGCTACGAGCAGGCTCGCGACGAGCTCGTGCAGGTCGTCGCCGAGCTCGAACAGGGCTCCGCGACCCTCGAGCAGTCCCTCGCGCTGTGGGAGCGCGGCGAGGCGCTCGCCGCCCGCTGCGAGGAGTGGCTCATCGGCGCGAAGGCGCGCCTCGACGCCGCCCGCGCCGGCGCGGCACGGCCCGCGGCATCCGACGACCCCGGCGTCCGCTGATGGCCGCCCGCACCCCGCGAGTCGTCGCCGAGCTCGGCCGGCCCGAGACGCCTGAGGAGACCGCGGCCCGGCAGGCCGAGAACTCCCTCAGGCACCGCCAGCGGCAGACCGTCAAGAACCTCGTGCTCGCGCTCGGTGCGAGCCTGCTCCTCGTGCTCGTGATCGTGCTGCTCGTGCCGCGCAGCGACACCCCCATCGACCGCGACGTCGACGTCGCCGCCGTCGCGATGCAGGCCCAGGCGGCCAGCGACGACCCGCTCGCGGTGCCCGAGCTGCCCGAGGGGTGGCGTGCGAACGCGGCCGAGCTGCGCACGAGCGCCGTCGACGACGTCACGGCCTGGTACGCCGGCTACCTCACCCCGGGCGACGAGTACATCGGCATGTACCAGGGTCTCGACGCCAACCCCACGTGGGTCGCCGAACTGCTCGCACGCACCCTCGCGTCGGGCACCACCACCATCGACGGCATCGAGTGGACGGTGTACGACAACCGCCGCTCGAATGCCGACGTGGGCAATGCCCGCTACGGGCTCACGACCGAGGCCGGCGGCAGCACGTTCGTGCTGCTCGGCACGGGAAGCCCCGAGGAGTTCGAGACGATCGCGGCGGCGATCGTGCCCACGATCGAAGCCCTGGACTGACCGCACCACGCACGATCGACGCCGCACCGAGACACGACCCGTACCGACGCCACACCGACGAACCCGAGAGGATCCGCCGTGAGCGAGCAGTCCACCGAACGTCCCGAGACTCCGGCCGCGACGTGGCGGGAGCTCCGTCGCGGCAACGAACGGTTCATCGCCGGTGAGCCGCAGCATCCGCGCCAGGACGTCGACCACCGCACCTCGCTCGCGGGCGCCCAGCGTCCCCTCGTCGCGGTGTTCGGCTGCAGCGACTCGCGACTCGCGGCCGAGATCATCTTCGACGTGGGTCTCGGCGACGCGTTCGTCGTTCGCAACGCGGGCCAGGTGATCTCCGACTCGGTGCTCGGCTCGCTCGAGTACGCGGTCGGCGTGCTCGGGGTGCCGCTCATCCTCGTGCTGGGCCACGACGAGTGCGGCGCCGTGCGCGCGGCGATCGAGTCGCAGGCACCCGACGCCGCTCCCCTGCCCCCGCACATCGCGGGCGTCGTCGACCGCATCGTGCCGGCCGTCCGGCGGGTCGCCGGCACCGGGCCCGGTCAGGCCGTCGACCCCGACAACGTCGATGCCGCCTACGTCGGCCGTGAGCACCTGCGCGACACCGTCGCCGAGCTCCTCGAGAGCTCCGAGATGATCAGCGACGCGATCGCGGCGGGTACGCTGGCTATCGTCGGCGCGAACTACCGCCTCGTCGAAGGGCGCGCCGAGACCGACATCGTCGTCGGCCGTATCTGACCGCCGCAGATCACCGACCGCCGCAGTCGCGGCTCGCGCCGGATCTCCGGCATGCAACCGAAAGGGAACACACCGTGGTGGACAACGCCGCCGAGTACCGCATCGAGCAGGACACGATGGGCGAAGTGAGGGTGCCCAAGGCGGCCCTCTACCGTGCCCAGACGCAGCGCGCCGTCGAGAACTTCCCGATCTCGGGCTCGCGCCTCGAGCCGCAGCAGATCCAGGCGCTCGCGCGAATCAAGCGGGCGGCGGCGCAGGCCAACGCGCGCCTCGGCGTGCTCGACGCCGACATCGCGAAGGCCATCGAGGAGGCCGCCGACGAGGTCATCGCCGGCCGGCACGGGTTCATCGAGCACTTCCCCGTCGACGTGTACCAGACCGGCAGCGGCACGTCGTCGAACATGAACATGAACGAGGTGCTCGCCACGCGGGCGACCGAGAAGCTCGGTCGCCCGGTGCATCCGAACGACCACGTGAACGCCTCGCAGTCCTCGAACGACGTCTTCCCGACGTCGGTGCACATCGCCGTGACCGCCGCGCTCATCGACGAGCTCATCCCAGCCCTCGACCACCTCGCCGTCGCGCTCGAGGCAAAGGCCGAGCAGTGGGCCGGCGTCGTCAAGGCCGGCCGCACCCACCTCATGGACGCGACGCCGGTGACCCTCGGCCAGGAGTTCGGCGGGTACGCCCGCCAGGTGCGCCTCGGCATCGAGCGCGTGCGCACGGCGCTCCCCCGCGTCGCCGAGGTGCCGCTCGGCGGCACCGCGGTGGGCACGGGCATCAACACGCCCGCCGGCTTCCCGCAGCTCGTCATCGAGCTGCTCCAGCAGGACACCGAGCTGCCCATCACCGAGGCGGCCGACCACTTCGAGGCGCAGGCGAACCGCGACGGCCTCGTCGACGCATCCGGCGCCCTTCGCACCATCGCCGTGAGCCTCACGAAGATCGCCAACGACATCCGCTGGATGGGTTCGGGCCCGAACACCGGCCTCGGCGAGCTGCAGATCCCCGACCTGCAGCCCGGCTCGTCGATCATGCCCGGCAAGGTCAACCCGGTCGTGCCCGAGGCCGTGCTCATGGTGTGCGCCCGGGTCATCGGCAACGACGCCACGGTCGCGTGGGGCGGGGCATCCGGCGCCTTCGAGCTCAACGTGCAGATCCCCGTGATGGGCACGGCATTGCTCGAGTCGATCCGCCTCCTGTCGAACTCCGTACGCGTGCTCGCCGACAAGACGATCACCGGCCTCGAGGCGAACGTCGAGCGGGCCGCCGAGCTGGCCGGCATGTCGCCGTCGATCGTGACGCCGCTCAACAAGCTCATCGGCTACGAGGCCGCCGCGAAGATCGCCAAGCACTCGGTGGCCAAGGGCATCACGGTGCGCGAGGCCGTGATCGAGTTCGGCTACGTGGAGCGCGGCGAACTGACCGAGGAACAGTTGGACTCGGCCCTCGACCTGCTCTCGATGACGCGGCCGCCGCAGGCGTCGTAGCTCCCTCTGCGCCGCTTCGGCGCCGCTGCGCCACCTCGAGTGGCGCAGCGGGCGCCGAAGTGGCGCGGGCGCGTCCAGACGGCCGACCGCCGACGTGAACCACCGTCGTCGTCGGGCATAGGTTGGAGGCATGGATCACGGAGGCATCCCCGTCACGACCGTCGATGAGCTGGAGGCGATCGTCGGGAGCCCGCTGCCCGCGGTGCAGCGAAAGGTGCGCACTGCCCTGCACGACATCGACCGACAGTGGATCGCGGCATCCCCGCTCTGCTTCATCGCCACGGCCGATGCCGCCGGCAACGCGGATGTCTCCCCGAAGGGCGACCCGGCCGGGTTCGCGATCGTGCTCGACGAAACGACGATCGCGATACCCGAGCGACCCGGCAACCGACGCGCCGACGGCTTCCACAACCTGCTCGAGAACCCGCACGTCGGGCTGATCTTCGTGATCCCGGGCCGCGGCGACACCCTCCGGGTGAACGGGCGCGCCCGGCTGCTGCGCGACGTCCCGTACGCCGACCGCATGCGCGTGCGCCGTCACGAGCCGCGACTCGTGCTCGAGGTCTCGGTCGACGAGGTGTTCTTCCACTGCTCGAAGGCGTTCCTGCGGTCGAAGACGTGGGAGCCCGAGACCTGGAACGCGGATGCCGCACCCCGCCGAGCGCTCATCGCGCACGCCCTCGAGCGCCCCGACGAGCCCGTCGAGGCGCTCGAGGAGTACTACGGGCCGTCGTACGCCGAGAAGATCTACGGCTGACGACGACGGCGTCGGCCCACGGTTCCGGGCCGGCCGTCGGCCGGTCAGCGCCCCACCGCGACCTCCGCCGGCTCGACGTTCACGTTCGACGAGAACACGTTCGCGGGGTCGTACCGTCGCTTCACCTCGGCCAGGCGCCGGAGGGTCGCCTCGGGATACGCCGCACGGGCCGCCGCGTCACCGCTCGCCGTGACGAAGTTCACGTACCCGGGCCCGCCGATGTCGAGCGCGGCGCTCGCGCGGGCGGTCCACTCCGCGCCTGATGCCGCCATCGCCGGATCCGGGTGGAGCGCACTGACCGCCGTCATGATCGCCCGTGACCGGTGGGCGAACGCCGTCGCGTCCTCGGCCACCCGCGCGATCGCGCCGCCCATCGGCCGGAGGTTGACCACGGCGAGCGGCGTGGGCGCCTCGCCGACGAGCGCGACGGCGAGTTCTGCACGGGTGGCGTCGAACCCGTCGGCGAACCCGGTCCGCACGGCCGCCCGATTCCCCGAGAGCTCGGGGCCCGCCTGGAACATCGCCGGATACGGCTGCACCCGGATGAGGTCCGCGAGCACCGGTCCGGACGCGCGGAACGGTGCGAGCGCGCGCTCCGCCTGCTCGGGCCGGCCCGAGTGGCAGACGAGCGCGACCACGATGGGGCGTCCCTGGTGCTCGGCGGGTAGGAACGGTGCGGGCGGTGCCTTCATGACGTTCACCATCAGCGACAACGCGTCGTCGGCGTCGCGCGCGGCCCGGACGAGCGCGGCCACCGTCGCCCCCCGCGCTTCGAACGCGAGCATTCCACCGGTCACGACCGGTGTCTCGTGCAGCCGCAGCCGCAGCGACGTGACGACCCCGAAGTTGCCGCCGCCGCCGCGGAGGGCCCAGAACAGCTCGGGCTCCTCGTCGTCACTCGCCTCGACCACCCGGCCGTCGGCGAGCACCACCGTGGCACCGAGCACGTTGTCGACCGTGAGTCCGTCGCGTCGGCTGAGGTATCCGATCCCGCCGCCGAGGGCGAGGCCCGCGATGCCGACGCCGGCCGTGTCACCGAAGCCGGTCGCCAGCCCGTGCTCGGCGGCGGCCGTCGTATACGCTCCCGCGGTCGTTCCGCCACCGGCGACGCCGACGCGATGCGCGGCGTCGATGTGCACACCGGCCAACGCTCGGGTGTCGAGCACGATGCCGCCGTCGACGAGCGCGTGACGCGCATAGCCATGGCCGCCGCCGCGTACGCCGAGCGGTGTGCTCGTCTCCGCCGCGACCGTCACGACCGCGGCGACCTCGCGTTCGTCGCGCGGCCGGGCGACCGCGATCGGCCTGCGATCGTCGCCCGCGAACACCATGCTCGCGGTTCGGTCGAATCCCTCGTCGCCGGGCGCCAGCACCCGCCGGCCCAACTCGCTCCGCAGTCGTCCGAGCACGTCATTCCCTGCCATTCCGCGTCCCTTCAATTCGATATCGAAAGATTAGGTATCGAATCGTTCGACGTCAAATGCTTTTGCATCGAAGCAGCGAGGTATGGTCGGGACATGAGATACGGACCGCGCACGCCGCTCGGCATGAGCCTGTGGGAGACCACCCAGATCGTCACCCGTGCGTTCGATCGCGAGCTCGCCGTGCACGGCGTCAACCGTCCGATCTGGTTCGTCTTCCTCAACATCGACGAGGGCGTGCACACGACGCAACGCGACCTCGCACGCGCCATCGGCATCAGCGATGCGACCCTCAGCCATCACCTCGGCAACCTCGAGGAGCGCGGCCTCATCCGTCGTGAGCGGGACGCACGCGACCGGCGCAGCCAGCGCATCGCATTCACCGACGAGGGCCGCGCGGCCTTCGAGGACATGAAGCGCGCCGCCTTCGGCTTCGACCGCGAACTCCGTGCCGCACTCGGACCCGAGCGGACCGCCGACCTGCAGGCCGCGCTCTCGACGCTCGCCACGACGTTCGACACCGGCGAGCCCGTCGCCCCGAACCTCGGGTGACGGCGGGGCGGTTCCCGCCGTCACCCGCTGCTCCCTACGTCAGTTCGGCCCCATCGAGCATCTCCGACACGAGGGCCGCGATCGCCGAGCGCTCCGATCGAGTGAGCGTGATGTGGGCGAACAGCGGATGCCCCTTCAGCGTCTCGATGACGCTCGCGACGCCGTCATGGCGGCCCACCCGGAGGTTGTCGCGCTGGGCGACATCGTGCGTGAGCACCACGCGCGAGTTCTGCCCGATGCGGCTCAGCACCGTGAGCAGCACGTTGCGCTCGAGCGACTGCGCCTCGTCGACGATCACGAACGCGTCGTGCAGCGACCGGCCGCGGATGTGCGTGAGCGGCAACACCTCGAGGATGCCGCGGTCGACGACCTCGTCGAGCACGTTGTCGGACACCACCGAGCCGAGCGTGTCGAACACCGCCTGACCCCATGGGTTCATCTTCTCGCCCTGGTCGCCCGGCAGGTACCCGAGCTCCTGCCCGCCGACGGCGTAGAGCGGCCGGAACACCATGATCTTCTTGTGCTGCTGGCGCTCGAGCACCATCTCGAGGCCGGCGCAGAGCGCGAGTGCCGACTTGCCGGTGCCGGCGCGTCCACCGAGCGAGAGGATGCCCACGTCGGGGTCGAGCAGCAGGTCGATGGCGAGTCGTTGCTCGGCCGAGCGGCCGTGCACGCCGAACACCTCGCGATCGCCGCGCACGAGCTTCACCTCGCGCTCGCCGACCACGCGCCCGAGCGCCGATCCACGTTCGGATTGGATGACCAGCCCCGTGTTCACGGGCATGCCCTCGACTTCGGCGGTCGTCATGCGTTCGTGCTCGTAGAGCTTCGCCATGTCATCCCCGCCGAGCGAGAGCTCGGCCATCCCGGTCCAGCCGGAATCGAGGGCCAGTTCGGCGCGGTACTCCTGCGCGTCGAGCCCGATCGACGCGGCCTTCACGCGGAGCGGGAGGTCCTTCGAGACGACCGTGACCGCGACGCCGTCGTTCGCGAGGTTCGCGGCGCAGGCGAGGATCCGCGAGTCGTTGTCGCCGAGCTGCAGCCCGCTCGGCAGCACCGACGGGCTGGAGTGGTTGAGCTCGACGCGCAGCGACCCGCCATCGCCGACGGGGATCGGGAAGTCGAGCCGTTCGTGCTCGATGCGCAGTTCGTCGAGGATGCGCAGCGCCTGCCGTGCGAAGAACCCGATCTCGGGGTCGTTGCGCTTGGCCTCGAGCTCCGTGATGACGACGACCGGCAGCACCACCGCGTGCTCGGCGAAGCGGAACAGGGCCCGGGGGTCCGACAGGAGCACCGACGTGTCGAGCACGTACGTCCGCTCGGTCTGCGCCGTGCGTTCGGGCAGAGACGCCTCAGGGCGTGCCGCGGCACGCCCTGTGATCCGACCGTTGGACTTGGAGGTTTCGAGTGAGGCCACGACCGCTCCTGCCCCGAGCATTTCCGCTCGGCTCTCGCGCCGGCCGGCGAATCCTCCCACGAGCGCTTCACGAAGCCGACTCGACCGGGCACCTTGCCCGATGCCTCAGACGCTACGTCGCCCGCGCCCGATCCGCGACAGCGACACGCGAATCGTCATCTGCCGTTCACATTCGGCTCAGTACGACGCCGCGGTGTTGTACGACACGAACGCGGCGCGCAGCATCTCGAGCGTCTCCTCGCTCGTCGCGGCATGCACGCTGAGCCGCACCCGCGACTGGCGCGTCGTGGCCGTGATGCCGTGGTTGTGCAGCGAAGCGGTGAGGAACGTGACCTGCTCGGCAGGCGGTTCGAGGATCACGAGCCCGGCGCGCTCCTGCTCGTCGCGCGACGACGCGACCGCGATCGCGAACTCGTCGGCGAGGTCGATCACCTCGCTCACCCGCTCGGCGATGACGGCGTTGATCTCGGCGACGCCGGTGGCCGTGATCTCCTCCAGGGCGGCGGCGAGCCGCGCCTCGGCGATGGGATCGGGGTTCGAGACCCGGTACGCGCGGGCGTCGGGCGCGGGCGGCGGCACCTCGCCCCAGGGCTCGGTCTCCTCGGTGCCGGTGAACCCCGAGAAGACGGGCGTGAGCCGTTCGAGCGCCCGCTCGGAAAGCGCCATGATGCCCGTGCCCCATCCGGCGCGGCACCACTTCTGACCGCCGGACAGCACGACGTCCGCGGCCTCCCATGGTGCGTCGACGATGCCGAAGCCCTGGATCGCGTCGACGATGAGCAGCCGGTCGCCGATCACCTGCCGGATGCCCTCGACGTCGCACAGGTAGCCCGTTCGCGGGTCGACGAGGCTCACCGCCACCGCCCCGATGTTCGCCTCGAGCTGCTCACGGATCTGCCCCGGCGTGACCTTGCCGTGATCCGTCTCGAGCCACACGGGCTGCACCGAGTGCAGCGCCTCCTGCGCCCGCACGGCGGCGATGGGCAGGCTCGGGAACTCGCCGGGCGACAGCAGCACGCTGCCGGTGAGGCCGAACATCGCGTGCATGATGCCCTGCGACGTGTTCGGCTGGAACACGATCTGGTCGGCCGGGAACCCCGTGAGCTCGGCGGTCGCGCGTCGCACGCGAGCGTCCTGCTCACCGAACACGTCGAAGCTGCCGTGCCGCCCGCGCTGGAGGACCTGCGTGAGTGCCATGCTCTCCTCGGCGGCGGAGGTCGCGAGCGGACCGACCCGGGCGTAGTCGAGGTAGCCGGGCTCCTCGCCGAATCCCGCGATGTATGCGTCGATCGTCACGGACGCCCCCCTTCTCCGAGCCATATCATGGCAGACCCGCGGGGCGCGCGACGAACGGGATCAGCCGCCGAACCGCCGATGGCGGCTCGCGTAGTCGCGGAGGGCTCGCAGGAAGTCGACCTGCCGGAGGTCGGGTCCGAGGGCCTCGACGAAGTAGAACTCGCTGTGCGCGGCCTGCCACAGCATGAAGTCGCTCAACCGTTGCTCGCCCGACGTGCGGATGACGAGGTCGGGGTCGGGCTGCCCGCCCGTGTACAGGTGTTCGCCGATGAGGTCGGGGGTGAGGCGTTCCGCGAGGTCCTCGAGGCTGCGTCCCTCGGCGTGGTGGGCGGCGACGATCGAGCGCATGGCGTCGGTGATCTCCTTGCGACCGCCGTAGCCGACCGCGAGGTTCACGTGCATGCCGTGCCGGTCGGCGGTACGCCGCTCCGCCGCGTCGAGCGCGGCGACGAGCGGCTCGGGGAGCCCCGCGTCGGAACCGACATGCTGCACCCGCCAGTCGCGGTAATGGGAGAGTTCCTCGGCGAGCTCGGCGATGATCTCGATGAGGTCGGCGAGCTCGGAGGTCGGACGGTTGCCGAGGTTGTCGCTGGAGAGCAGGTAGAGCGTCACGACCGCGATGCCGAGGTCGTCGCACCACTCGAGGAACTCGCGCATCTTCGCGGCGCCGGCACGGTGTCCGTGTGCGGCGCTCTCGTAGCCGAGCTGCCGCGCCCACCGTCGGTTGCCGTCGATGATCATGGCGACGTGCCGCGGTAGCGCGGCCGGGTCGAGTCCGCGCTTCAGCCGGTTCTGGTAGAGACGGTAGAGGAGGCCGCGACCGAGGGGCTGATCGCTCTTCTGCACGGCACTACGCTACCCCTCCCTCGCCTCGCCCACTCACAGCGGAACGTGACCGACGACGTCCTACGCTGTGAGCATGAACCCAGAGCGCCGCGATGATTCCTCCGACTTCGCCGAGGAGCTCTCCCGCCCCGTCGCCCCCGACGACACGGCGGATGCCGCCATCACACGCGAGGCGCATGGGCCCGACCTCCCCAACATCCCGCTGCTCGACGACTCGCTCTCGCACGCCGAGCCCAAGCCGACCTGGCGCGGCTGGATCCACGCGGGCACCTTCCCCCTCGCGATCGTGGCCGGCATCGTGCTCATCGCGCTCGCCGAGGGCGCGCCCGCGAAGTGGTCGTCGGCGGTCTTCGTGGTCACGTCGATGCTGCTGTTCGGCATGTCGGCGCTCTACCACCGCTTCGACTGGACGCCACGCACGAAGGTCCTCCTGAAGCGCGTCGATCACGCCAACATCTTCCTGCTGATCGCCGGCACCTACACGCCCATGTCCATCCTCGCGCTGCCGCCCGACAAGGGCTGGCTTCTGCTCGGCCTCGTCTGGGGCGGGGCGCTCGTCGGCATCGGCTTCCGCGTGTTCTGGATCCATGCGCCGCGGTGGCTCTACGTGCCGCTGTACCTGCTGCTCGGCTGGGCCGCGGTCATGTACCTCGGCGACCTGCTCGAGGCGAGCGTGGCGATGATGGTCCTCGTGATCACGGGCGGCCTCCTGTACACGATCGGCGCGATCGTGTACGCGCTGAAGAAGCCCAACCCGTGGCCCGGCCGGTTCGGGTTCCACGAGATCTTCCACACCTGCACGGTGCTCGCCTTCATGGCGCACTGGACGGCGACCCTGATCATCGCCATCGACCCCGTCTACCACCTCGGGTGACGGATGTCGCGGGCGCGTCAGCGCGTCGGCGGGGTGTCGTCCTCGTCGTCGGATGCCGCGGCCCTCTCGGCCTCGGACGTCGCCGTCGTGGCATCCGGACCTGCGCCCTCTCCCCCGCTCGCGGCGAGCTCGGCCTCGAGACGTTCGACCTCGAGCTGCTGCCGCACCTCGGCGCGGTAGTTGACCCGACGGATCCGACGGACCATGTCGAGGATGAGGAGCACCACGGCCACGATGACGAGGAACGTCGCCACGAAGCCCACGACGCCCGGCGTCACCAGGTCGGGGTCGAACTCCTCCTCCTCGGCGCGCAGGAGGTAGGGCACCGCCACAGCGATCACGGGCGTCGTCCGAGGGCGGGAGTGGCGGGCACGGCGAGCATCGGGATCCCTTCGCGGGGCGGGTTAGGCTGGATTCCAAGCCTAGACGATCGAGGTGGGATGGAGCCGTGGTGACCGGGCAGCAGACGGAGGCGCTGGACGCCCGCTACGGGCGCACTCGGCCCAACCGCACGCGCGATCGACTCCTGCTCGTCGCCGGTGCGGTCGCCGTCGCGATCGTGCTCGTCGCGTGGGTCGTCTGGGCCGGTCTCGACGGCTCGAGGCCCTCGGTCGAGGCCACCGACACCGGTTACGTGCTCATGAACGACAGCCGCGCCGTCGAGGTCTCGTGGACGCTCTCGGTGCGGCCCGGCAACGAGACCGCGTGCGTCGTGCAGGCGCTCGACGAGGATTTCACCGTCGTGGGCTGGAAGGTCGTCGAGATCCCCGCCTCCGACCGCCACCTGCGGTCGTTCACCGAGACGGTGCGCGTCGCCCGGGAGGCCAACACCGGTTTGATCTCCCAGTGCTGGCTGGGCTAACATAGGAGATTCGCTCCGGCAGAGGTCGGGGCGTCATGTCTATCCCGACACGTTCCATCCACCCGTCTAACCCAGGAGTGCACCATGGCCCAGGACGTCACCGTCACCTGGCTCACGCAGGACGCCTTCGATCGACTCGCCGCCGAGCTCGAGGAGCTCTCGACGCACGGTCGCGAGGAGATCGCCAAGCGCATCGAGGCGGCGCGTGAGGAGGGCGACCTGAAGGAGAACGGCGGCTACCACGCCGCGAAGGACGAGCAGGGCAAGCAGGAGGCCCGCATCCGCCAGCTCACCGAGCTGCTGCGCCACGCGCAGGTCGGCGAGGCGCCCGAGTCCTCGGGTGTCGTCGAGCCCGGCACGGTCATCACCGCGGTCATCGCGGGCGATGAGGAGCGCTTCCTCATCGGCAGCCGCGAGATCGCCGGCGACTCGGAGCTCGACGTGTTCAGCGAGCAGTCGCCGCTCGGCGCCGCGATCCTCGGCCTGAAGGTCGGCGACTCGACGAGCTACACCGCGCCGAACGGGCGTGAGATCGCCGTCGAGATCACCGGCGTCGAGACCTGGGGCGGCCAGTAAGCCGAGCCAGACACTCGCGCGGTCCCCACACGAACCGGACGGCGGCCCCCTCACCTGAGGGGGCCGTTCGTCATTCGTCGACGATCTTCGGATCGTACCCGGCCCGCCGCAGCACTTCCACGACCGAGGCGCGGTGGTCGGGCCCGCGGGTCTCGACCGAGAGCTGCAGTTCGACCTCGGAGATCTGCAGGCCCGAGCCATGCCTCGTGTGCAGCACCTCGATGACGTTCGCGTTCGCCTCGGCGAGCAGCTCGGCCACCCGGGCGAGCTGGCCGGGACGGTCGGGCAACCCGATGCTCAGGGTCAGATAGCGGTCGGATGCCGCGAGCCCGTGTGCGACGACGCGCTGCATGAGGAGCGGGTCGATGTTGCCCCCCGAGAGCACGGCGACCACGGGTCCGTCGGACACCACGGCACCCGTCATGATGGCCGCCACCGCCACGGCGCCGGCGGGCTCCACCACGAGCTTGGCGCGCTCGAGCAGCACGAGGAGTGCCCGGGCGATGTCGTCCTCCGACACCGTGACGATCTCGTCGACCGTCTCGCGGATGATCGCGAAGTTCAGCTCGCCCGGCCGGTACACGGCGATGCCGTCGGCGATGGTGGGCACGACCGGCACCTGGCGCGGCTCCCCTGCGGCGAGCGACGCGACATAGGGCGCCGCGTTCTCGGCCTGCACGCCGATGACGCGCAGCGGGCGCCCCTCCTTCGCCGCCTGTTGCTTGGCCGCGCTCGCGATCCCGGCGGCGAGGCCCCCGCCGCCGACGGGGACGACGATGGTCGTGGCATCCGGGGCCTGCTCGAGGATCTCGAGACCGAGGGTGCCCTGCCCGGCGACCACGTCGGGGTGGTCGAACGGCGGGATGATGACGGCCCCGGTCTCGGCCGCGAACGCCGCGGCCGCCTCCAGCGTCTCGCCGATCGAGCTGCCGGCCAGCACGACGTCGGCGCCGTACGATCGGGTCGCCTCGAGCTTGGGCAGGGCGACGCCGACCGGCATGAAGATCGTGGCGCGGATGCCGAGCTCACGCGCGGCGAACGCGACGCCCTGCGCGTGGTTGCCCGCCGACGCGGCGACGACGCCGCGCTCCCGCTCCGCCGCGTTCAGCGAGGAGATGCGATGGTAGGCGCCGCGCAGCTTGTAGGACCCGGTGCGCTGGAGGTTCTCGCACTTGAGGTACACGGGCACCCCGAGACGGGCGCCGAGGAACCGCGACGTCTCCATCGGGGTGCGCCGGGCCACTCGGCCCACGACCTCGCGCGCCCGTTCGAACTCGGCGAGGCTCGGTCCCGGAATGGTCGTGATCACGCGTTCAATCTCCTCGCTGGTAGCCCGGTCGTTGCGGCACGGTGCGCCAGAGCGGCGAGTGCGCCTCCTCCACCGGTGGACCGGCGGCATTCTTCCACGATCCGCGTGCGATGTAGGTGATCATGACGTTCGTGACGGCGGCGACCGGCACCGCGAAGAGCGCGCCCGGAATGCCGGCGAGCAGCGAACCGGTCGCCACCGCGATCACGACGCCGAGCGGATGCACCTTCACGGCCGTTCCCATGATGAGCGGCTGCAGGATGTGGCCCTCGACCTGCTGCACCAGCAGCACGATGCCGAGCATGATGAGCGCGATCACCCAGCCGTTGTAGACGAGCGCCACGAAGACCGCGAGCGCGCCCGTGACGACGGCGCCGACGATCGGGATGAACGACCCGAGGAACACCAGGATCCCGATCGGCACGGCGAGCGGCACGCCGAGGAAGAACGCGCCGAGGCCGATGCCCACGGCGTCGATCGCGGCGACGAGCACCTGCACCTTCACGAAGTTCTGCAGCGTCGCCCAGCCGGCGTTGCCGGCGCCGTCGACGGCGGCCTGCGCCCGTTTCGGGAAGACACCGACGATCCAGTTCCAGATGCCCCGGCCGTCGATGAGCACGAAGATCGTCGCGAAGATGGCGAGCAGCATGCCAGCGACGAAGTGTCCGACCGTCGACCCGGCGGAGAGGGCGCCGCTCAGGAGGATGCTGCCATCCTGCTGCGCCGAGGCGAAGACCTGGTCGACGAAGTCGTTGAGTTGCGTCTCGGTGATGTGCAGCGGACTTGCGAGCAGCAGCGCCTTGAACTGGTCCCAGGCGACGAGCGACTGCGCGGCGAGATCGCCGAAGCCGCGCACGATCTGCGTGATGCCGAGCGTGAGCAGGCCGCCGACGACGGCGAGGGCCGAGACCATGGCGACCGTGATCGCCAGCCACCTCGGCCAACGGTGTCGCTGGAGAAAGTGGGAGAACGGCACGAGGAGCGCGCCGATCAGCACCGCCACGAGGATCGGGACGATGATGAATCGGAGCTGGATGATGAGGAAGATGACGACCGCGAGCACTCCGCCCACGAGCAGGAGCCGCCACGACCAGGCCGCGGCGAGGCGCATACCGTAGGGGACGGACTCCGAGGCGTCGCGATGCGCCGATGCGTCGGAGGGCGTGGCGTGCTCCCCCGAACGTCGGCGCCGCCGCACCCTGGCCCGAGCCCGACCGTTCGACTCAGTCATCGCTCCAGTCTAGGCGCGGGGCATGCGGGGAACGGCATGCAGTCGGCGGCCGTCGGGCGCGTTGTCGGAGGCGGCCGCTAGCCTCGGAGGACCATGGTCGATTCGGTCAGTCCCGCGCTCGCGCGCCGCATCTCGCTCGCCGCCCAGGGCTTCGGGCAGGCCATGCCCGAGGCACCCGGCCTCCGTCAGGTACGCGGCGTCGTCGAGCGCCTTGGGCTGCTCCAGATCGACTCCGTGAACGTGTTCGAGCGCAGCCACTACCTCCCCGCGTTCAGCCGTGTCGGCGCGTACGATCGTGCCCTGCTCGACCGCCTCGCGCATGGCCGGCGCGGCCGCCTGCTCGAGTACTGGGCGCACGAGGCGGCCTTCATCCCCCGCGAACTGTGGCCGCATTTCGAGTTCCGACGCGAGGAGTACCGGCGGCGCGGGAGCGACTGGGGCGGCTGGCTCGTCGAGAACCGCGCACTCGCCGACTGGCTCCGTCGCGAGCTCGAGTCGAACGGGCCGATGCCGGCGAGCGCCATCGAGCACGACGCCAACGAGCGCCGCGGTCCGTGGTGGGGCTGGTCCGACGTCAAGCGCACGCTCGAATGGATGTTCCGGGTCGGCGAGGTGGTGTGCATCGAGCGCCGCCGTTTCGAGCGCGTCTACGCGCTCCCCGAGCAGGCGCTCCCGGCCGAGCTGCTCGGCGAGCCGCCCGCCGAGGCCGACGCCGTGCGCGAGCTCGTGCGGCGTGCGGCATCCGCCCTCGGCATCGCGACCGAGGCCGACCTCGCCGACTACTGGCGCATGAAGCGGCCGGGCGTGCGCGCCGCGGTCCGCGATCTCGAAGACACGGGTGAGCTCGTGCCCGTCGAGGTGCCCGGGTGGAAGACCGGCGGGCGACCCACGCCGACGTGGGTGCATCGCGATGCCCGCCGTCCGCGTCGTCTCGAGGCGTCCGCCGTGCTGTCGCCCTTCGACCCCGTGGTGTGGTTCCGTCCGCGCACCGAGCGCATCTTCGACTTCCATTACCGCATCGAGATCTACACCCCCGAGCCGAAGCGACGGTTCGGCTACTACTCGCTGCCCGTGCTCATCGGCGACGACCTGGTGGGTCGTGTCGACCTGAAGAGCGACCGCAAGTCCCGCGTGCTGCGCGTGCAGTCGGCATGGTCCGAGGCCGGGGCTCCGGCCGATACGGCGGCCCGGCTCACGCCGGTGCTCCGGCGTGCTGCCTCGTGGCAGGGCCTCGACGACATCGAGGTCGTCGAGCGCGGCGACCTCGCGCCGGCACTGCGTGCGGAGCTCGCCGCCTCCTGAGCGCGGGCGGTGCCGACGTGCACCGCTGCGCTTCGCGCTCGAAACAGCGGATATACGATCCGGCGCGCCGACGATCAGGCACGACCGACCGCGCGTCGGATCGTATATCCGCTGGTTGTGACGTCGGGGCGGCGCAGACGAGCGCACACGGGGCCGCAGACGGCGGCAAAGGCGGGGTGCGGGCGGGGTGAGGATCACGCGCGGCCGGCGCGGCACGACGGCTGGGAACCTAGAAGGCGCCGCCCATCTGCTCGAGCCGCTTGATGCGGTCTGGGATCGGCGGGTGCGTCGCGAACAGCCGGTCGATGACGCCGGGCTTGAGCGGGTCGGCGATCCAGAGGTGGGCCATCGACGAGTTCTGCCGGCGCATGGGGCGTCCGTACGCTTCGAGCTTCTCGAGCGCGCGGGCGAGGGCATCGGGATGCCGCGTGGTCATCGCGCCCGTGGCATCCGCCAGGTACTCCCGCTGCCGCGACACGGCCAGCTGCACGAGGCTCGCGACGAGCGGCGCGATGAGCATGGCGACGAGGCCCACGACGAGCATGATCGGGTTCTGGTTGTTGTTGCGACCGCCGAAGAAGGTCATGCGCAGGAACATGTCGGAGATGAACCCGATGGCCACGACGAGGCCGAAGACGATCATCGAGAGGCGGATGTCGTAGTTGCGCACGTGGCCGAGCTCATGCGCCATGACCCCCTCGAGCTCGGCGTCGTCCATGATCTCGAGGAGCCCCGTCGTGGCGGCGACGACCGCGTGCTCGGGGTCGCGTCCCGTGGCGAAGGCGTTCGGGGCGGGATCGGAGATGATGTACACCTTCGGCATCGGCGATCCGGTGGTGATCGCCAGGTTCTCGACCGTGCGCCACAGCCTGGGGTGGTCGGCCTTCGAGTGCAGTTGGACGGCGCCCGACATGGCGATGGCCTGCTTGTCGGCGGTGAAGTACTGGATCAGCGCGTACCCGGAGGCGATGACGACCGTCACGATGACGATCGTGAGGTCTTGGTAGACCACGGACGCGAGCCAGCCCAGCCCGCCGATGATGACGAGGAAGAACAGGATGATGAAGACGGTGTTGCGCTTGTTCCTGGCGATCGCTCGGTACAACGCCGGCCCTTAGAACTGCACGCGCGGCGGCTCTGCGATCGCCGCAGGCTCCGTCACCTCGAAGAACTCGCGCTCGTGGAAGCCGAGGCTGCGCACGAAGAGGGTGTTCGGGAAGACCTTGATCTTCGTGTTCAGCTCGCGCACGCCGCCGTTGTAGAACCGGCGAGAGGCCTGGATCTTGTCTTCGGTGTCGACGAGCTCGGCCTGCAGCTGCAGGAAGTTCTGGCTCGCCTGGAGCTGCGGGTACGCCTCGGCGACCGCGAAGATCGACTTCAGGGCCTGCTGCATGTGGTTCTCGGCGACACCCGCCTCGGCCGGGCCGTGCGCCTGCAGCGTCTCGGCTCGCGCGCGCGTGACGTTCTCGAAGACCGCCTTCTCGTGGGCGGCGTAGCCCTTCACCGCCTCGATGAGGTTGGGGATCAGGTCGGCTCGGCGCTTCAGCTGCACCGTGATGTCGCTCCACGCCTCGTCGACGCGCACGTTGAGCGTCACCAGCGAGTTGTACGTCGCCCAGAGGTAGATTCCGATGATCACCACGAGTGCGACGACGATGATGACGGGGATGAGCCATTCCATGGCACGGACTCCTAGCGCTCTCGCGACCGAAACGGATGAACGGTGTCTCACCATCCTACTGAGCGGCGGACGGGATGCACCGGGCTTCCCATGAGACTCGGAGGGAAGTTCCGGGCGCCTCGTGGGAGGGACTCAGGCTGGACGGCCTCCGGTGCATCCGATGCGTCGTGCCGTCGAGTGACCGGACGATCGCTGCGTCCGCACGCCCTGCGACGCCGAATTCGTGTGTCGCAGCCGTCATCCGCCATCGCCGACCGGGAGAATCACCCCCACGCGCCGGCATCTCGCGGGCGCGTCGATCCGCTCCACCGATCCGAAAGAGCACAATGCGAAAAACACTTCTCGCGGCATTCGCGACCGTCGTGACCGTCTGCGGCCTCACGTTCGCCGCCGCACCCGCGCAGGCGAGCACCGGCGGCACCGTCGATGGCGATCTCCACCCCGACGTCGGCCTGATCGCCTTCTACGACGGCGACGGCAGGTGGCGCTGCAGCGCCACGCTCGTCTCGCCCACCGTGGTCATCACGGCGGCGCACTGCACGCTCGGCACGCTCGGCAAGACGCTCGTCACGTTCGACACGTACCTCGACGACGCCCCGCCGTCGTTCCTGCCCGAGGCAGCCGACCCGGCGGCCGGCTACACCGCCGCGGAGCTCGCCGCGGCCGGGTACCACTCCGGCACGGCCTACACGCACCCCGAGTACTCCGACTTCACGGACCTGAAGAACTGGAACGACGTCGGCGTGATCGTGCTCGACGAGCCCCTCGCGTCGCACGACACCGCGGGCTACGCGCCGATCGCCGAAACCGGGACCCTCGACCTGATCGCGCCGTCCGACTACAAGGAGACGATCTTCACCGCGGTCGGCTACGGCACCGAGGTGCGCCAGGACGGCGTCGACAACCGCAAGCCCGTACCGCAGTCGTACCCCATTGTGCGCCGGTACGTCGAGATGCCCGCCCAGAAGATCACGCCGCAGATCCTGCAGACCAACGGCAACGAGAACGACCCGTGGGGAACGGGCGGCACCTGCTTCGGCGACTCGGGCGGCCCCGTCTACCTCGACGGCGAGCTCGTCGCCGTGACGAGCTACGGCTACACCTCCAATTGCCGATACCTCGACGGGTACCAGCGCGTGGACATCCCGGTCGTCGAGGCGTGGCTCGACGGCTTCGGCCTGTAGTCCGGTTCGTCGGGGAGGGGCGGATGCCGCGTGGCATCCGCCCCCCTTCGTGCCTCGATCAGGCCCCGAGCACCCGATCGAGGTACGGGTTGGCGAAGCGCCGCTCGGGGTCGAGCTCGTCGCGCACGCGCAGGAAGTCGTCGAACCGGGGATAGAGCTCCCGCAGGGTCTCCGCGGTCTGCGTGTGCATCTTGCCCCAGTGGGGGCGCCCGTCGAATCCGCGCATGATCTCCTCGACGGCGGCGAAGTACTCGGTCGGATCCTCGCGGAAGTACCGATGCACGGCGATGTAGCCGGTCTCGCGTCCGTAGGCCGTCGAGAGCCAGTTCTCGTCGGATGCCGCGGCCCGCACCTCGATCGGGAAGCTGATGCGCCATCCCTTCCGCTCGATGAGCGCACGCACCTCGCGGAACGCGTCGGGCACGGCCTCGAGCGGCACGGCGTACTCCATCTCCCGGAACCGCACGCTGCGATGCGTCGTGAACACGCTCGGCGAGAAGTCGGTGAAGTCCCGGCCGCCCGAGAGCCGCTCGACCAGGCGAGCGAACCGCGGCGTCGTGCCCGGTGCGAGCCGGCCGAGCGCGCAGATGGCGCGGTATGCGCCGTTCGCGAGCAGTTCGTCGTCGACCCACCGCGACACCCGTCCGAGCGGTTCCCGCGGCGCGTCGCCCGGCAACCGCGTGTTGGTCTTCGTGAGCGCGGCGTCGGTGTGCGGGAACCAGTAGAACTCGAAGTGGTCGGCGCGGCGCACGCGGTCGATCCAGCCGTCGAGCACGTCGCCGAGGGGCTCGGGCCGCTCGACGGCGTGCAGCACGTACCGCGGCACGAGCTGCAGCGTGAGTTCCACGAGCACGCCGAGCGCGCCGAGCCCGAGGCGTATGGCGGGCAGGAGGTCGGAGTGCTCGGCCTCGCTCACGGTCAGGAGCTCACCGTTGCCGGTCACCAGCCTCGCACCGGCGATCTGCGTCGCGAGGCCGCCGAACGCGAGTCCGGTGCCGTGCGTGCCGGTCGACGTGGCACCGGCGATCGTCTGCCGGTCGATGTCGCCCATGTTGGCGAGGGCGAACCCGTAGGGCGCGAGCAGCGCGGGCAGCCGGTGCAGTCGGGTTCCGGCGGCGAGCGCGACCCGGCCGGTCGCGACATCCGCGTCGACGACGCCCTGGAGGTCGGTGAGGTCCAACTGCACGCCCGGCGCCACCGCGATCCCCGTGAAGCTGTGCCCAGATCCGACCGGTTTGATGCGCAGGCCGGATGCCGCGGCGGAGGCGATCGCGCGCTGCACCGCGCCGGCCGTGGCCGGCCGCTCGACACGCAGCGGCCGCACCGACTCGGTGCGTGCCCAGTTGCGCCACGTGGCTCCGCTCGCCGTCACAGGAATGCCTTCCCCTCTCCCCGGTAGGTGGGGACCGTGTCGACCACTGCTCCGCCGTCGACGACGGCGAACTGGTTCAGGTGCTCGGAGAGCTCGCCCGACTTCGTGTGCCGGAACCAGACCCGGTCCCCCACACGCAGCGCGCGCGCGGCCCGCCCGATCACCGGGGTCTGCACTTCGCCGGCTGATTCGCGGGCGAGCATCTCGAGACCCTCGGGCCACACGATCCTGGGCACGCGGTCGCCGCCGGGCGGCCCCGACGCGATCCAACCGCCGCCGAGGATCGTGGCGTGGTCGGGGCTCGGCGAGCGCACGACGTCGAGTGCGAAGGCCGCGGCGGGAGCCGGCGTGAAGTGCGCATAGCCGTCGAACAGATGGCCGCCGAAGAGGCCCGAGCCCGCGGCGATCTCGGTGACCGAGGCATCCGCCGCCGTGGCCTCGAGCGATCCGGTGCCGCCGCCGTTCACGAACTCGAGCTCGGCGTGTTCGCGCACCGCCGCGACCGCGCGCGCCCGACGCTCGAGGAGCTCGGGCATCGACCGGGACTGCATCCACCGGTTCACGGCGCCGTCCACCGGCCGCCCGGCGGGCCGGTTCACGACGCCGGCGATCTGCGCCTCGTAGGCCATCATCCCGACGAGCCGGAACCCCCGCCTCCCTGCGATGTAGGCGGCGAGCGCGCCCGCCTCGGCCGGCTCGTGCACCGGCGAGCGGCGCACACCCACGTGACCGAGCCCGGGCACCCGCCATGACGCGTCGAGCTCGAGGCAGACCCGGATCGTCTCGCGCTCGGCCGGCGGCAGCACGGCGTCGATGAGGTCGAGCTGCTGCGGGGAATCCACCATGAGCGTGATGCGGCTCGCGAGGTCCGCGTCGCGGCCGAGCCGGCGGATGCCGCCCCGCTCCGCCGTGGGGTAGCCCACCACGAGGTCGTCGACGGTGTCGGCGAGCCAGATAGCCTCTGCGAGCGTATAGGCGAGCACGCCGTGATACCCCGGCTCGCGGAGGAGCGCCTCGATCACACTGCGCACGCGCACCGACTTCGACGCGATGCGGATCGGGGTGCCGGCGGCGCGGCGGGCCATGTCGAGCGCGTTGTGCCGCAGCGCTGCCAGGTGGATGGCACCGACGGGCGCGTCGAGGTCGCGCGTGGCGGCGGTGAGGGCAGGCCAGTGCCGTGTGGGATCGAGCCAGCTCGGGGCATCCGTCGCCGCGGCGGCCATACGCAGGTCGAGTGCCATCAGCGCACGCTCCGCACGCGCATGACCGCGACGGCGCCGGCGATGCCGAACGCGGCGCTGAGCAGGAACACGAGCGTGAACGATCCCGTGGCGACGACGGCGGCCGCGCCGAGCAGGGGACCGAGCGACTGCGGCACCGCGGTGGCGATGTTCATGATGCCGAGGTCCTTGCCGCGGGCCGCCGGGTCGGGCAGCACCTGCGTGGCGAGGGCCTGGTCGACCGAGAGGAAGCAGCCGTACCCGAGGCCGAGCAGGCCCGCGGCGATCATCGCGACCGTGAGGTCGGGCACGAGCGCGAGGAGCAGTGCGGCGAGCCCCTGCAGCGTGGCGGCCACGAACACGAAGACGCGGCGGCGTCCGAGCCGGTCACTCAGCGCGCCGAAGCCGAGCGAGGCGACGATCACGAACACCATGTAGATGAGCGTGAGCACGATGAGGTCGGTCTCGGCGTTCTCGTCGTCGAGGCCGAACATGAGGAAGTAGAGCAGGAGCCCCGTGCCGAGCGCGTTGCCGATCGACACGAGCACGCGGCTGAGCAGGGTCCACCCGAAGTCGGGGTAGCGGCGCGGGCTGATCCAGAGGCTCTCGACGACGCCCCGGGCGGTGACGCGCGCCCGCTCCCCCGGCGCGAGCGGCTCGTCGTGGCGGCGCAGGAACGGCAGCGCGAGCACCACGAGCGCGGCGGCGATCAGGGCATAACCGGCGACCGTGCCGGTCACGACCATGGTGACGAGCACGAGTCCCACGATGATGCCGACCGCCTGCGGCGCCGACATCCAGCCCGAGACGAATCCGCGCTGCCCGACGGGCACCTGATCGGAGATGGTCGCGGTGAGGGCGGCCGTCATGATGCAGAAGCCGACCGTCGCGGCGATCCAGGCCGCGCCGATCGCCCACAGTTCGGTCTGGAACCCGAGCGCCACGAGGGCGACCGCGAACACCACGGCACCCGCGGCGATCCACGGCCGGCGCCGGCCGAACCGGCTCGTCGTGCGGTCGGAGAGCGCCCCCGTGAGCGGGTAGGCGACGATCACGAACAGCGACGCGATGCCCGAGATCGCACCGAATGCGACGACGCTGTCGACCCAGTCGTCGGGCTGCAGCCGTGCGTCGATCTGTGCGGGCAGCAGCAGTTGCACGGGCGTGAGCTGGGCCATCCAGATGCCGAACCAGGCGCTCGCGAACGCGGCCACCCATCCGGCGCCGACGCGGCGGGTGGGTTCGGCGAGTGCCGCGGTCGGAGGGGCCGCGGATGTCGCGTCGAGGTCGGTCATCGGTCGTCGGTCATCGGTCGTCGGCCATTCTCGCGAGGGCGTCGGCGGCCGCACGCGCGACCGCCCGGGCGGCGGCGTCGTCGCGGTCGACGAGCCAGGTGAGGGTGAGTCCGTCGGTGAAGGCGACGAGCACGTGCGCGACCTCCTCGACGGGCGCACGCCACGTCGCAGCGGCGGCCTCGGCCGCGATCTCGAGCGAGTGCACGGCCAACTCGGCGTATCGCCGGTACTGGGCGACGGCGAGCGGATGCCGCTCGGGCGAACGGAGCGCGTACTGCGTGAGCTCCAGCATCGCCTGCTCGTGATCGGGGTCGGCCTTCAGGTGCTCGAGGTAGCGAAGCAGGCCAGACTCGAGGATCTGGCGAAGGTCCTGACCCGGCACGAGGTCGGGGATCACCGCCTGCTGCTCGCGGGCGACGACCGTGGCGATGAGCTCGTCGATGAGCTCATCGCGCGAGTCGAACGCGTAGTGGAAGCTCGCGAGCGACATGCCCGCCTCGGCGACGATCGCACGCGTGGTCGCTTGTGCGATGCCGCGCCGGGAGACCACGCGCAGGGCTGCCTCGACCAGGGCGCTGCGGCGTTCGGATGCGGGGATGCGTGCCACCCGGCTCCTCTCGACCTCGTCGCCGACCGAAGTGGGACGGTCGTCCCAGTCGCACCAGTATGCAGCAAACCCGTCATCGGCGCACCCGTCGCCCGATACGATCGCCTCATGCGCCTCGGGGTCCTCGACGTCGGTTCCAACACCGTGCACCTGCTCGTCGTCGACGCCCACCGCGGTGCGCGACCCATTCCGATGACGTCGCAGAAATCGGTGCTGCGCCTCATGCGGTACCTCGACGACGACGGGGCGATCCGCGACGAGGGCGTCGACGCCATCCTCACCGCGGTGCGCGAGGGCGCCGAGGCCGCACGGCAGTCGGGCGTCGACGAATTCCTCCCCTTCGCGACCTCCGCGATTCGGGAGGCGGCGAACGGCGAGGAGGTGCTCGCACGCGTCGCCGACGAGACCGGCGTCGAACTACAGGTGCTCTCCGGCGAGGACGAGGCGCAGCTCACCTATCTCGCGGTGCGCCGCTGGTACGGCTGGTCGGCCGGGCGGATCCTCCTGTTCGACATCGGCGGCGGCTCACTCGAACTGACGCAGGGCATCGATGAGGTTCCCGATGTCGCGCGGTCGCTGCCCCTCGGAGCCGGCCGTTCGACCATCGAGTTCCTCCCCGATGACCCGCCCTCCACCGACCAGGTCGCGAACCTCCGCGGACATGCACGCGCCGTGCTCGCCGAGGCGGTGGCACCGTTCCGCGATCTCCCCTCGCCCGATCACGTGGTGGGTTCCTCGAAGACGATCCGCTCGCTCGCGAGGCTCGCCGGCACGGTCGAGGAGGGCGTCGGGTCATCCGATCGCGTCATCCTCACCCGCCGCGGCCTCGACGACTGGACGCCGCGCCTCGCGAAGATCCCCGCCGACGCGCGGCCCGCCCTGCCCGGCATCACCGCCGACCGCACGTTCCAGATCGTCGCCGGCGCCGTCGTGCTCTCCGAGGCGATGCGGGCCTTCGGCGTCGACGAGCTCGAGGTGTCGCCGTGGGCGCTGCGCGAGGGCCTCATCCTGCGCCGGCTCGACCGCATGACCTGAGAGGGAGACCGACATGAGCGAGAAGGTGACGCGTGAGGTGCTGGAGAGCTTCCTCGAGGCGTTCAACGACCACGACCTCGACCGGATCATGGGCTACTTCGCCGATGACTGCGTCTTGTACATGCCGAGAGGCGCGACGCCTCGTGGCGACCGGTTCGTCGGCAGGGAGGACGTGCGCGCGGGGCTCGCGAAGCGGCTCGAGGGCATCCCCGATCTCCACTACGGAGACGATCGCCACTGGGCCTGCAGCGACGGCCTCGGCGTGTCCGAGTGGACGCTGACCGGCACCTCGACCGCTGGCCAGTCGATCGAGGTGCGCGGCGTCGACCTGCTCGAGTTCGACGACGACGGCAAGATCACCCGCAAGGACTCGTTCTGGAAGATCCTCGAGTGAGGAGCGCCTGCGAGTGCTCCCGCTGGGATTCGAACCCAGACTGAGGCGAGTTTAAGTCGCCTGCCTCTGCCGATTGGGCTACGGGAGCGCGGTGCCGCGCGAGGACGGCACCGCGTTCCACACTACTTCGCCGCGACCGGCTCGCCCTTGGCCTCGACTTCGGCGGCCTTCGACGAGCTCGCTGCGGCGGTCGTCCTCACGGTCTTCGAGGTGCTGCCGGCGGATGCCCCGACAGCGGGTGCCGGCGCGGCCGCCGCCGGCGGCTTCGGACGCGCGGCGAACTGCTCGAACGCGGCGCGGGGCTGTTGCAGCGCCGAGAGCGACACGATGTCGCGACCGAGCCAGAAGTTGTTCCACCAGCCCCAGAACACGCGGAACTTGCGCTCCCACGTGGGCATCGCGAGGCCGTGGTAGCCGCGGTGCGCGAACCAGGCGATGAGGCCCTTGAGGGCGAGATTGCCCGACTGGAATACGCCCGAGCCGATGCCGAGGCCGGCCACGGCACCGAGGTTCTTGTGGAAGTACTCCTTGGGCTCCTCACCGCGGAGCACCGCGACGATGTTCTTCGCGAGGAGCTTGCCCTGCCGCACGGCGTGCTGCGCGTTCGGCACGCAGTAGCCGCCGACGCCGCCGCCCGAGAGGTCGGGCACGGCGGCGATGTCGCCGGCGGCCCATGCGTCGGCCACCCAGTCGTCTTCGTCGCCCACGCGGAGGTCGGCACGGGTGAGGATACGGCCGCGCTCCTCGACGGGAAGGTCGCTGGTGCGCACGATGGCCGGGTTGGCCATGACGCCGGCGGTCCACACGACGAGGTCGGACTCGAAGGTCTCGCCCGTCGACAGCTCGATCCTGCCGTCGACCGCGCTCGTGAGCTGCGTGTCGAGGTGGATCTCGGCGCCGCGCTGTGCAAGGTGCTTGATGACCCAGTGGCTGGTCGGCAGCGAGACCTCGGGCATGATGCGGCCCATGGCCTCGATGAGGTGGAAGTGCGTCTCGTCGAACGTGAGCTGCGGGTAGTACTCGAGCAGCGCGCTCGCGAACGAGCGGAGCTCGGCGAACACCTCGATGCCCGCGAAGCCGCCGCCGACGACGACGAACGTGAGCAGGCGCTCGCGCTCGGGACCGGGCGGGAGGGTCGCCGCCTTGTCGAAGTTGGTGAGCACGCGGTCGCGGATCGCGACGGCCTCCTCGATCGTCTTCAGGCCGATCGCGTTCTCGGCGATGCCGGGGATCGGGAAGGTGCGCGACACGGCGCCGCCCGTGACGACGATGACGTCGTACTCGAACTCCCACGACTCGCCGACCTCGGGCGTGATCGTCGCCGTCTTCGTCGCGTGGTCGATGCCGGTGACCTTCGCGGTGACGATGTTGGTCTTCTTCAGATGCCGGCGCTGGGACACCACCGAATGCCGCGGCTCGATCGAACCGGCCGCCACCTCGGGGAGGAAGGGCTGGTACGTCATGTAGGGAAGCGGGTCGACGATCGTCACCTCAGCCTCGCCGGGACGCAGCCACTTCTCGAGCTTCCACGCTGTGTAGAACCCTGCATAGCCACCGCCGACGATGAGAATCTTGGGCACGGTGAATGGACTCCTCAGTTTCTGATCAATAGCGGACCTGTGTGCGATCACTGCTCGCGAGTGCGGACAGTCCGCCTGGTATGCCGAGTGGCGCCGATGCCCAACAGCGCTGCTAGCGTACCAAATCCGGCGACGAGCGAGAGCGGGACGGTGATGTAGGCCAGCGTCCAGGCCGTCGGGAGGAGGGTCTGCGCGCCGTCCGACCTCGGCAGCGGCGGATCGGCGATCGGGACGATCTCCTGGCTCTCGCCATCGGTGGCCGGCGGCTCGATGTCCGCCCGCCGATGCAGTGCGATCCAGTCCGCGAGGCTGCCGAGCGGGTTGGCGTCGACCTCGGGGACGTCCGCGGTGAGCGCCGCGACCGGGTCGATGAGCCCCCAGCCGTAGAGCGGGCTCGGCACGTCGTGCCCGTTCGGGTCCGCCGTGCGGATGACCCGCTCGATGACGTTCGCCGCATCCAGTTCGGGATATTCGCTGCGCACGAGCGCCACGAGACCCGACACGATCGGCGCCGCGGCGCTCGTGCCGTCCCACTGCACGTACCCGCCGTCGGGCAGCACGCCGACGAGGTCCTCGCTCGGTGCCGCGACCGCGATCGTGATGCCCTGCGAGCTCGCGTCGAAGCTCGCGTTCTTCTCCCGGTCGACGCCGGCGACCGTGAGCACGCCCGGGATGGTGGCCGGCGCACCGACCTCGCTGGTGCCGCTGCCGCGGTTTCCGGCCGCCGCGACGACCACCACGTCGTGCTCGAAGGCGTACGTGAACGCGTCGTCCCAGCTCTCGGGCCAGTCGCGGGTGTTCCGGGTGAGCGACATGTTGATGACGTCAGCGCCGGAGTCGACCGCCCAGCGCACCGCCTCGGCGATCTGGTCGTCGTTCGACTTCTCAGCACCGGTGTCCTGACCGAACGCGACCGACGCCGTCAGCAGATCCGCCTCGGGCGCGACGCCGATGACGCCGTTGCCCTCACCGGTGCCCCGGCCCGCGAGCAGCGACGCCACGAGCGTGCCGTGGTTGGGGTCGTCGCCGACCGGGGTCTGGCCGTCGGGGCTGCCGAGGCCCGAGACATCCGTGCCGCCGACGACGGCGCCGCGCAGTTCGGCGACGTTGCCGTTCACGCCCGTGTCGATGATCGCCACCGTCACGCCCTCGCCGCGCGACGAGGTCCATGCGGTCGTGAAGCGGTAGTCGGTGAGCCAGTACTCGAGGTCGCGCACGGTGTCGGCGTGCGCGGGCGTCGCACCCGCGAGTGCGATCATCGTGGCCGCGGCGACGGTCGCGGCCACCGTGCCCACGCGGGACATCGCGCGACGCAGCGGGCGGGTCATGCGAGGCTCCTGGTGTCGTCGTCGTCGGGGTCGGCCGGGTCGGGCACGTCGACGCCGTAGTCGGGGCACTGGCACACGTCGGGCGACCACGACGAGCGCTCGAGCGCGATGTCGCCGATGG
The DNA here is from genome assembly GCF_004959775.1 of Agromyces sp. H66. Taxonomy (GTDB): domain Bacteria; phylum Actinomycetota; class Actinomycetes; order Actinomycetales; family Microbacteriaceae; genus Agromyces. Next base: position 68,030 of record NZ_SJZG01000004.1, on the reverse strand, counting down.
GGTTCGCGCCCGGCCCGGCCGCGAGCGAGTGCGCCGCGAGCGCGTGCAGGCACTTCACCCGCGTCGGCATGCCGCCGGCCGAGATCCCCTCGATCTCGGGCACCACGGCGATCGACTCGCGATCGGCCAGGTACTCGCGATGCGCCCGCTCGTACGCGGCGGCGATCTCGGGGTGCGCAGTCAGGAGCTCGTTGCACTCGACCATCACCTGCGCCGCCTCGAGGAACGACATGGCGGCCGTCGCCACGGGATGCGTGAGGTAGTAGAACGTCGGGAACGGCGTGCCATCTGACAGCCGCGGCGCGGTCGAGACGACCGTCGGAGCGCCGCACGCGCATCGTGCCGCGATCCCGACGACGTCGCGCGCGCGCCGGCCGAGCTGCGCCGACACGATGCGGATGTCGCGCTCGCTCACCGGGGCGAAGGGCGGCCGCGTCATCCGTCGCTCCCATCGGCCGGCGCGGTCGGTTCGGGCGCGAGCCCCGCGATCATCACGGAGTCGAGCATCGTGCGCATCCAGTCGCCCTTCGATTCGGTCACTTCGGCCGAGACCTCGGCCGTGGCATCCGCCTTCGCCGCCTCGGTGCGGTCGTCGATGACGAGGTAGCTCACCTCCCCGGGCATCACGTAGTACAACCGCTCGCGCGCCTGGGTCATGATGAACGTCTCGTCGTTCCAACGTTCGCGCTCGTCGCGGAGGCGCTGCACCTCCTCCTCCTGTGCGGACACGGTGGCGCGCAGTTCGGCGATCTGCTGGCGCTGCTGTGCGAACGCCGCGATGGTCGGCGCCAGAACCACGACCGCGAGCACGAGCACACCCATCATGATGAGCGAGAACCCTGAGAATCGGATGCCGCTCAGCCAGCCCGCGCGATCGGCCGACGGTGACGCGGCCGGCGAGGACGTCGAGGCGGGCCGGCGGGTCTTGGACGACGCGGTCTTCGAGGCCTTCTTCGACGGCTTGGATGACGCGGGCTTCGACGGCTTCGACGACGCGGGCTTGGACGGCTTCGACGACGCCGATCCCTTGGCCGCGCCGGCGCCCGAGGGTCGCCGCGGAGGGCGCGGAGCATCCGGCGTCATCGCCCCTCCTCACCGAGCCCGGAAGACGCGTCGGGGGCGGCCCCACGGCCGCCCCCGACACCCGATCAGGCCGTGAACCGGGGGAACGCCGTGCGGCCGGCGTACACCGCGGCCTCGCCGAGCTCTTCTTCGATCCTCAGGAGTTGATTGTACTTGGCGACGCGCTCGCTCCTGGCGGGCGCGCCCGTCTTGATCTGGCCGCAGTCGGTCGCGACGGCGAGGTCGGCGATCGTCGTGTCCTCGGTCTCGCCCGAGCGGTGCGAGAGCACCGCGGTGTAACCGGCGCGCTGCGCGAGCTTCACGGCGTCGAGCGTCTCGGTGAGCGTGCCGATCTGGTTGACCTTCACGAGGATCGAGTTCCCGGCGTGCTTCGCGATGCCGTCGGCCAGGCGCATCGGGTTGGTGACGAAGAGGTCGTCTCCGACGACCTGGAGCTTCGCGCCGAGCTCGGAGGTGAGCGTGGTCCATCCGGCCCAGTCGTCCTCGGCGAGCGGGTCCTCGATGGACACGAGGGGGTAGGCGCCGGCGAGCTCGGCGTAGTACGCGCCCATCTCCTCGGCGGTGCGGTCCTTGCCCTCGAAGCGGTAGACGCCGTTCTCGAAGAACTCGGTGGCCGCGACATCCAGACCGAGCGCGACGTCGGTGCCGAGCGTGAAGCCGGCCGTGCCGATCGCCTCGGCGATCAGGTCGAGTGCGGCGCGGTTGCTCGCGAGGTCGGGGGCGAATCCACCCTCGTCGCCGAGGCCCGTGGAGAGGCCCTTCGACTTCAGCAGGCTCTTCAGCGCGTGGTACGTCTCGACGCCCCAGCGGAGGCCCTCGGAGAAGGTCGGCGCGCCGACCGGCAGGATCATGAACTCCTGGATGTCGACCCCGGTGTCGGCGTGCGCGCCGCCGTTGATGATGTTCATCATGGGCACGGGCAGCACGTGCGCGTTCGGCCCGCCGAGGTAGCGGAACAGCGGCAGGTCGGCCGAGTCGGCCGCGGCCTTCGCGACCGCGAGGCTGACGCCGAGGATCGCGTTGGCGCCGAGGCTGCCCTTGTTGTCGGTGCCGTCGGCCTCGATGAGGGCGGCGTCGACCAGTCGCTGGTCGGCGGCGTCGAGGTCCTCGATGGCCGGGCCGAGCTCGTCGAGCACGGCGTCGACGGCCTTCTGCACGCCCTTGCCGAGGTAGCGGTCGCCGTCGCCGTCGCGCAGCTCGTACGCCTCGAAGGCGCCGGTGGACGCGCCGGAGGGCACCGCCGCACGGGCGAGCGTGCCGTCGTCGAGGAGCACCTCGACCTCGACGGTCGGGTTGCCGCGCGAATCCAGAATCTCGCGGGCGCCTACAGCTTCGATGAATGCCACAGTGAACTCCTCTGTGATGGGGGGTGTGCGTCGGACGACTCCATCGTGATCCGCTGGTCAGTCTAGTGAGGCCGTCTCACCGCGTGACGTCGAGCGACGGATGCCCCGCGCGGCGGCGCCGCGAGCTGGTCGCGGCATCGCTCGCTGGTCGCCGGAGGAATCGAGAAGTCGCGTTTGCTCAGTCGCACCCTGCAAACGCGACTTCTCGATCCCGGCGACGGTGCGCCCGCGACTCGGCCGACTCGGCGGCCGAATCCTCCGAGCCGCGGATCCGACTCCCGCCCGGCTCAGGCGGCCAGTTCGCGGAACGCGAGCGACGAGGTATCCGTCGTCTCGGCACCCACCTGCGCCCACGCGTCGAAGCCGTCGGCGGTCACCCGGTCGAGCAGGGCGCGCAGGTTCTTCACGCGGCGCTCGAAGCGCACGCGGGTTCCGGATGCCACGAGCTCGTGCTTGAGGGCGAGCAGCGTCGCCGGCGCGACCTCGGCGTCGTAGACGAGCACGACCGAGCGCGGACGGCCCTCGTCGCGCACGGCGAGCAGGTCGACGATGCGCTCGAAACCGATCGAGAACCCGCACGCCGGCACCTCCTGGCCGAGGAACCGCCCGATCATGTGGTCGTAGCGACCACCGCCGCCGAGCGAATACCCGAGGTCGGGGTGCGCGATCTCGAAGATCGTGCCGGTGTAGTAGCCCATCCCGCGCACGAGCGTCGGGTCGAACTCGATCGCCGCGTCGGGGAGGGCGGCGCGGAGCGCGAGGAGGTCGTCGTACGCCTCGAGGTCGAGCCAGGCCGGAGGGCGCACGACGCCGTCGCGCAGGTGCCAGTCGGCCGACGCGAGCGCTTCGAGCTCGGCGGCGACATCCGCGGCATCGGGCCCCTCCTCGACGATGCCGAGTTCGCGCAACTCGGCCGCGACGCCCGCGGTGCCGATCTTGTCGAGCTTGTCGATCGTGATGAGCGCACGCTCGCGGAACTCCTCGGGGACGCCCCACGACTCCAGGATGCGGGCGAGGATGCGCCGATCGTTGATGCGGATGATGCAGTCGCCGAGGCCGAGCGCGTCGAGCGTGGCGAGCGTGGCGGTGAGCAGCTCGAGCTCGGCCAGCTGCCCGGCCTCGCCGATGATGTCGATGTCGCACTGCACGAACTGCCGGAAGCGGCCCTTCTGGGGGCGCTCGGCACGCCACACCGGCGCGATCTGGATCGCCCGGAACACCGGCGGCAGCGCCGCGCGGTGCGTCGCGTAGAACCGCGCGAGCGGCACGGTGAGGTCGTAGCGCAGGCCGAGGTCGGCGAGCGACAGGGCGTCGCCGGATGCCGCGGCCGCCGCCAGGTCGTCGGGCGTGAGGCCGCGCTTCATCACCGCGAACGCGAGCTTCTCGTTGTCGCCGCCGAGGCCGGCGTGCAGGCGCTGCGAATCCTCCATCACGGGCGTCTCGATCTCGTCGAAGCCGTGCGCCCGGTACACGTCGCGGATCACGCCGAGGGCGTGCTCGCGGCGGGCCTTCTCGGCGGGCAGGAAGTCGCGCATGCCGCGCGGAGGGGTGACGGATGCGGCCATGCCGACCATTCTTCCAGCACGCGGGAGGTCGTCCGCGCGCACGGCAGTGCACGGCATCGCGTGCGGGCTCGCGCGGGAACCGCGCCTCAGCCGAACAGGTCGAGGTCGACGCCCCGGTCGCGTGCCGCGCGCTGCAGGGCCTCGGCCTCGTCGATGCCGACCGCGAGGTACACGTGCAGCCCGTCGGCGTCGTCGCGCAGCAGGTACTCGTAGTCGGTCGTGACGATGACCTCGTCATCGGCGTCGAGGTAGCTCCAGCGCACCCGCACGGTCACCAGTCTGTCGGTGAGGGCGCTGACGGCGCGGATCTCATGCACGGCCGACTCGAGGCCGAGCATGCGGTACATGGCATACGACGACGCCAGCCCGGCCGACATGTCGGCGCGGCTCTCGAGCGCGCCCGCGAACTCGTCGGTGATGATCATGCCCGGCAGGCCCCACAGCCGAGCCGTGGCGTCGGCGTCGAACTCCCGCAACGCCGCCGCGTACTGGTCGAAGAACTCGGCGATGCGCTCCTCGTCGATGGCCATCGCGCCTCCTCGGTGATCGCGCCGACCCTGCTTGGTCCAACCGAACCGTCCTGATCCGACGGTACGCCGACCACGCGGCATCCGCGACCCTAGTCGCCCGGCCTGTCGCCTGCGGAGTCGCCGGCGGCGCGTGCTGTCGCAGCGCGTTCCTCGGCGCCGCGCACGTCCGCCTCGAGCTCGCGCACGGCGTGCCGCAGCGCACGCTCCGCGTCGAGCCCCTGCGAGCGGGCGGATGCCACGAGCGCGAGCAGCGTGCGACCGAGCTCGCCCTCCGTGGCCGGGGCCTCCGGGGCATCCGCGACCCGCACCTCGGCGCCGGGGACGACGCCCACCTTCTCGGCCTTGCCGAGCACCTTCTGCGCGAGCGCGAGCGCGGGCATGCCGCGCGGAATCCCGTCGAGCACGCTCGTGCGGTGCGGCTTCTCGTCGGCCTTCAGCTCGTCCCAGAACGAGACGACGTCGGCGGCGGTCTCGGCGGTGCGATCGCCGCCGAAGACGTGCGGATGCCGCGACACCATCTTCGCGGTCATGTGCGCCGCGACGTCGTGGATGTCGAAGTCCTCGCCAGGCGTGTGCGCCGCGATGTCGGCGTGGAAGAGCACCTGGTAGAGCACGTCGCCGAGCTCTTCGATGAGCTCCGCCCGGCTACCCGACTCGATGGCGTCGATGAGCTCCCAGCTCTCCTCGACGAGGTACTGCACGAGGCTCTCGTGGGTCTGGTCGGCATCCCAGGGGCAGCCACCGGGGGCCCGCAGGAACGCGACGGTCTCGACGAGCTCGTCGAGTGCGCTGCCCTCGCGCGCCGCCGCACCCGCCGTGCGCTCATGACGGATGTCGCCCACGATCGCTCCCCTCCGGGCTCTCGCCCTCGCAGCCATGCTAGGCGCTCGATCACGGTGGTCGGCCGGTCCGACCCGGCGGACCGGCCCGATAGGATCTATTCGGAGTGCCGGGAAGTCTGGTCGGCCGGCGGGAGCCCGCCGAGTTGCCCATCGTCATGCCGTGCGCCCGCCGGCTTCGAGACTGCCGAACAGGGGTCCCATGAACTTCCTCCGCTCCGAGCGCTGGTCCGCCGCCCTCCTCCTCATCGCCGCCATCGTCGGTCTGCTCATCGCCAACCTGAGCTTCGGCCCGGGTCTCGTCGAGTTGAAGCACGCGCACATCGACCTGCCGTGGATCGGGCTCGACCTCTCGATCGGGCACTGGATCAGCGACGGGCTTCTCGCCGTCTTCTTCTTCATCGTGGCGGTGGAGTTGAAGCGCGAACTCGTGATCGGCGAGCTGAACTCGGCCTCGAAGGCGCTGCTTCCGGCGATCGCCGCGGTCGGCGGCGTCATCGTGCCGGCCGCGATCTTCCTCGCGTTCACCGCGGGCACCGACACGATCGACGGCTGGCCGATCCCGACGGCGACCGACATCGCCTTCGCGCTGGGCGTGCTCGCCGTGTTCGGCCGGTGGATCCCCACGCGCGTGCGAGTGTTCCTGCTCGCCCTGGCGGTGCTCGACGACCTGATCGCGATCCTCATCATCGCGTTCTTCTTCACGAGCGACGCCGACCTCGGCGCGCTCGGCTTCGCCGCCATCGCGATCACCGCGTTCGGCGCCGTCAGCCGCCTCATGAAGCCGCGCTCCGTGTGGATCCTCGGGCGGCGCCCGCAGTGGCCGATCATCGTCGTGCTCGTGGTGCTCTGGATCCTCACCTGGTACTTCGTCTACCAGTCAGGCGTGCACGCGACGATCGCCGGCGTCGCCCTCGGCCTGGTCATGGCCCGCCGCCCGGCCGGGCGGGCGGTGCACGTGCTCGAACCGTACTCGAACGGCATCATCCTGCCGCTGTTCGCCTTCTCGGCGGCGATGGTCGCCATCCCCCAGGTGCGTCCGAGCGAGCTCGATCCCGCGTTCTGGGGCATCCTCGTCGCGCTGCCCGTCGGCAAGATCATCGGCATCACCCTCGCGGGCGGCATCGGGGGCCTGGTCGCGAAGCGCCGTTCGGGCACGCCCCTCACGCTCGCGGACCTCGCCATCGTGGGCACGCTCGGCGGCATCGGGTTCACGGTGTCGCTGCTCATGAACGAGCTCGCGTTCGCGGACCTTCCCGACGTGGCCGACGAGGGCACGGTCGCCGTGCTCCTCGGCTCGGGCGCGGCCATGGTGCTCTCGGCGATCTTCGTGACCCTGCTCTCGACGCACTACCGCCGCCGGGGCGCGCACGAGGGCATGGGCGGCGCGTTCTCGCACTGAGGTCGGCCGGCCCGGGCGCGGCGACCGGCGGCCTCAAGCGGTGACGGATGCCGCGGCCGCCGCGTCCTCGACGGGGAAGATGGCGGTGACGAGCTTCGACACCCACGCGATGAGCTCGGTGTCGCCGGGCAGTTCCCCGCCGACCGTGGGGAACGGCACGAGGATCACGTCGTTCTGCGCGAAGTGCTTCGCGCCCGGGTACAGGCGTTCGAGTCGCACGCGACGCGAGTCGGGGATGCGGGCGGGCGCGATCCGGAGCCTGGAGCCGGTCGCGATGACGTCGGAGAGTCCCGCGAGCTGCGCGGTGCGACGCAGCCGCGAGATCGCGACGAGATGCTTCACGGCCTCGGGCGGCGCCCCGTAGCGGTCGACGAGCTCGTCGAGCACGGCGTCGATCTGCCCCTCCTTGGCCGCGGGTCCGCTCGCCGCGGAGAGCTTCTGGTAGGCCTCGAGCCGCAGCCGCTCGGAGTCGACGTAGTCCTCGGGGATGTGCGCGTCGACGGGCAGCTCGAGGCGCAACTCGGTCTGGCCCTCGGCGACGTCGCCCCGGAACGCGGACACCGCCTCCCCGATCATGCGCAGGTAGAGGTCGAAGCCGACGCCGGCGATGTGGCCGGCCTGCTCGGCGCCGAGCAGGTTGCCAGCGCCGCGGATCTCGAGGTCCTTCAGCGCCACCTGCATGCCGCTGCCGAGCTCGTTGTTGGCGGCGATCGTGGAGAGTCGGTCGTGCGCCGTCTCGGAGAGGGGCTTCTGGGGATCCCAGAGGAAGTACGCGTACGCGCGCTCGCGCCCACGCCCGACGCGTCCGCGGAGCTGGTGCAGCTGCGACAGTCCGTACTTGTCGGCGCGGTCGATGATGATCGTGTTGGCGTTCGAGATGTCGAGCCCGGTCTCGATGATGGTCGTCGAGACGAGCACGTCGAACTTGCGCTCCCAGAAGTCGACGACGATCTGCTCGAGCACGTGTTCGTTGAGCTGGCCGTGCGCCACGGCGATGCGGGCCTCGGGCACGAGCTCGGCGAGCTTCGCGGCTGCCCGGTTGATCGACGACACCCGGTTGTGCACGAAGAACACCTGCCCCTCGCGGAGCATCTCGCGGCGGATCGCGGCGGCCACCTGCTGGTCGGAGTACGGCCCGACGTAGGTGAGGATCGGGTGGCGGTCTTCGGGCGGGGTGGCGAGCGTCGACATCTCGCGGATGCCGGTGACCGCCATCTCGAGGGTTCGCGGGATGGGGGTCGCGCTCATCGCGAGGATGTCGACGTTGGTCTTGAGCTTCTTCAGCTGGTCCTTGTGCTCGACGCCGAAGCGCTGCTCCTCGTCGATGATGAGGAGCCCGAGGTCCTTGAACCGGATCTGCTCGGTGAGGATGCGGTGCGTGCCGATGACCAGGTCGACCGTGCCGTCGGCAAGGCCCGCGACCGCCTCGCGCACCTCCTTGTCGGTCTGGAACCGCGACAGCGCGCGCACGTGCACGGGGAAGCCGGCGAACCGCTCGGTGAACGTCTCGAAGTGCTGCTTGACGAGGAGGGTCGTCGGCACGAGCATCGCGACCTGCTTGCCGTCCTGGATGGCCTTGAACGCGGCGCGAACGGCGACCTCGGTCTTGCCGAAGCCGACGTCGCCCGCGAGCAGGCGGTCCATCGGGATCGGCCGCTCCATGTCGGCCTTCACCTCGTCGATGGTCTGCAGCTGGTCGGGCGTCTCGGTGAACGGGAACGCCTCCTCCAGCTCGTGCTGCCACGGCGTGTCGGGCCCGAACGCGTGCCCCTTGGCCGCCATGCGCGCCGAGTACAGCTTCACGAGCTCCACCGCGATCTCGCGCACGGCCTTGCGGGCGCGGCCCTTGGCCTGCGCCCAGTCGCTGCCGCCCATCTTCGACAGGCTCGGCGCCTCGCCGCCGACGTAGCGGCTCAGCAGGTCGAGCTGGTCGGTGGGCACGAAGAGCCGGTCGCCGGACTGGCCGCGCTTCGACGGCGCGTACTCGAGCACGAGGTACTCGCGCACCGCGGTCGGCGCCTGCTGGATGCCCGCGGTGCGGCTCGGGCCGGTGGGACGACTGCCGGTGGCGACCTCGCGCTGCACCATCTCGACGAACCGGCCGATGCCGTGCGTCTGGTGCACGACGTAGTCGCCCGCCTTGAGCTGCAGCGGGTCGACGACGTTGCGTCGGCGCGTGGCGAGCTTCTTGTTCTGCCGCGTGTCGTACCCGGCCGCGCGACCGTAGAACTCCGACTCCGCGATCAGGCCGAGCTTCACCTCGGGCACCTCGAAGCCCTGTGCGGCCTCCGCCTGCACGAGGTAGGCGACGCCCGGCTCGAGATCGTCGGGGACCGAGTCGACGATGCGGGCGGCGAGCCCGGCCTCGGCGAGCACGTCGCGCGCCCGCTCCACGAGGCCGTGACCGGCGGATGCCACGACCAGCGACCACCCGTCGCGCAGGCGTTCTGCGGCATGGTCGACGGCGCCCGCGACGTTGCCCGCGAAGCTCGGCATGGCGCTCGCGTCGACGCGGACGTACTCGGATGCCGCAGCCGCGGCGGCCCCGGCCGCCTCCGCACCGGGGCCGGATGCCGCGACCACCGCCGCGGCATCGCCCAGGTCGAAGCTCGAGAAGGTCCACCAGGCGCGCCTCGGGTCGGGCTCGCCGGGGGCGCTGAAGAGCGCCGACTCGCGGAGCTCCCGCATCGTGACGAAGTCGCCGGCCGCGAGGTCGATGGGCGCCTCGGCGCCCGCCGTCGCCGCCGTCCACGCGGCGGCGAGGAACTCGCGGTTGGTCTCGGCGAGGTTCACGGCGCGGCCGGTGACCCGTTCCGGCTGGAGCACGGCGACCGCCGCGCCGGCCGGCAGGTAGTGCGTGACCGGCACGAGACGTTCGAGCAGGGCGGGCGCGAGCGACTCCATGCCCTCCACCGGGATGCCCTCGGCGATCTTCTCCAGGAGGCTCGAGAGGCTCGGGAACTCGTGCAGCATCTCGCGAGCGCGCTGCCGCACGGCGGGCGTCAGCAGGAGCTCGCGGCTCGGCGTGAGCGAGACGCGATCGATGACGTCGGGGAGCGACCGCTGGTCGGCCACCGAGAACGCCCGCAGCTCCTCGACCTCGTCGCCGAAGAACTCGACGCGCACCGGGTGGTCGGCGGTCGGCGGGAACACGTCGAGGATCCCGCCGCGCACCGCGAACTCGCCACGCCGGGCGACCATGTCGACCCGTGCGTAGGCGAGGTCGACGAGCTTCAGCGCGATCTGGGCGAGGTCGTAGCCCCGACCGCCGGCGACGAGTTCGATCGGCGCGAGATCGGCCAGGTTGTCGGCGAGCGGCTGCAGCGCCGCCCGCACCGACGAGACGACGATGAGCGGATGCCGCTCCCCCGCGCTCGACCACTCATGCATGCGTCGCAGGGCATAGAGCCGGCGTCCGACCGTCTCGGCGGACGGGCTGAGACGCTCGTGCGGCAGCGTCTCCCACGCGGGGAACTCCAGGATCTCGGCGTCGTCGAAGTAGGGCGCGAGCGACGATCGCACCGACTCCCCCTCGCGGCTCGTCGCCGTGACCACGAACAGGGCGGGCGGCAGGCCCGCCTCGGCGCGGCGTTGCAGGAGCCCCGCGAGCAGTGGTGCGTCGATGCCGGCGGGAGCCGAGAAGTCGGCGTTCCGCAGGGCCTCGGCGAGCGCGCCGTCGATCGTGGAGGCGCGCGAAAGCGCCGTGTTCAAGCCCTGCAGGATCACCGTACGAGTCTACGCGCGACCTCCGACGCACCGACCTGCCGATACGATGAGCGCGCACCGGACGAAGGGACCGCATGATCACCGCCGCCGCCGACGGATCGGCTCTGGGCAACCCCGGCCCCGCAGGATGGGCGTGGTACGTCGACGACCACTGCTGGGCGGCCGGGGGGTGGCCGCATGCCACGAACAACCAGGGCGAGCTCACGGCCGTGCTCGAGCTGTTCCGCGCCACCGCGCATCTCGACGACGAACTGCTCGTGCTCTGCGACAGCCAGTACGTGATCAACTGCCTCACGAAGTGGATGGCGGGCTGGAAGCGCAAGGGCTGGCGCAAGGCCGACGGCAAGGCCGTCATGAACGTCGAGCTCCTGCAACTCCTCGACGCCGAGCTCGCCGGACGGCGCTACCGCTTCGAGTGGGTGCGCGGGCACGTCGGCCACGATCTCAACGAGGCCGCCGACGCCCGCGCCCGCGCGGCCGCGGAGGCCTATCGTCGGGGCGCTTCGGTGCCGTCCGGCCCCGGTTGGACCTACGACGCCGCCTCCGCGGTCGAGGCTGCCGCGATCGTCGGAGACCTCGAGGTCGAACTCGAGCCCGAACTCGATTCGGGGCCCGAGGCCGCGTACGAGGCGACCTCCGAGGACGCGGCGCTGTTCACGCTCGACGAGCCCGCCGACGCGTGGCGCACGCTGACGCTCGAGGTCTCGACCGAGGAGCACGAGCGGCTGCTTCGACGCGCCCGCGCCGAGGGCGTCTCACCCGAGGAGTTCCTCCGCGGGCTCATCTGATCGACCGAGCGCGTCGATCACGGGGCATTCCCCCGGCCTCGGCGGCCGGGCTCAGGCCGGCGAGTGGAATCGCTGCTGCGCGGCCACGATCCCGTCCGACACGACCGCCTCGACGGCGTCCGCGGCATCCGACAGGAGGTTCGGCAGCGCCTGCCGCTCGGTCCCCGAGAAGTCCTTGAGCACGAAGTCCGCGGCGTCCTGGCGGCCGGGCGGGCGGCCGATGCCGACACGCACCCGCGTGAACGCACCGTTGTCGGTGGCCTTCGCCACGTCGCGGATGCCGTTGTGGCCGCCGTGCCCGCCACCCTGCTTGAGTCGCACGGTGTCGAAGGGGATGTCGAGTTCGTCGTGCACCACGATGAGCCGGTCGACGGGCAGCGAGTAGTACTTGAGCAGGGCGGAGACCGGACCGCCCGAGGTGTTCATGTAGCCGTTGGGCTTCGCGATGACGATCTTGGGTCCGCCGGGACGCAGGAACCCCTCGGCCACGCGCGACGGCGTCTTGTGCGTCTTGAACGTGGCGCCGAGGCGGCCGGCGAGCTCGTCGGCGACCATCTGGCCGACGTTGTGCCGATTGCCCGCGTACTGGGCGCCGGGGTTGCCGAGCCCGACCACGAGCCACGTGTTCTCGGCCACGGCGTCGTCCTTCCGGCGGGTTCGCAGCCGATCGAGGAGGCCCATGACGACTCCTTCCGTCGCTGCGGTGATGGGAACAGGCACAGGGCCCGCGGCCCGCATCCGAGCGTACCCGGGTGCGGCCGCGCAGGCCCTGTGCACTGGTGCTGGCGCGTGGGTGGCGTTACTCCGCCGACTCGCCCTCGGCTGCGGGCTCGCCGGTCTCCTCGCCCTCGGCGCCCTCGGCGGCCTCCACGCCCTCGGCGGCCTCGGCCTCTGCGGCCTCCTCGCCCAGGTCGACCTTCTGCGGCACGTGCACGTTCACGACGAGCGCGTCCGCATCGCTGATGAGCGTCGCGCCCGTGGGCAGCTCGACGTCCTTCGCGTGGATCTGCGTGCCCTCTTCGAGACCCTCGACCGATACGACGATGGTCTCGGGGATGTGCGTGGCCTCGACCTCGAGCAGCAGGGTCTTGGCGTCGAGGTCGGCGATGGTGCCGGCGAACGGCTCGCCCTCGACGTGCACGGGCACCTCGACCTGGACCTTCTCGCCGCGACGGACGACGATGAGGTCGAGGTGCTCGATGACCTGGTGCACCGGGTCCTTCTGCACGTCCTTCACGAGGGCGAGCTGGCTCTTGCCCGCGATCTGCAGGTCGAGCACGGCGTTCGCCTTGCGGATGAGCAGCGCGACCTGGTGGCCGGGCAGGGTCAGGTGCTTCGGGTCGGTGCCGTGGCCGTAGAGCACGGCGGGGATCTTGCCGGCGGCGCGGATCTTGCGCGCCGCGCCCTTGCCGAAGGTGTCGCGGGGCGCCGCTTCGACCTTGTTGTCTTCGTCCATGGTGATTCTCCTTGCGGGCTCTCGGCCCAGATCGGGGTGTCTGTCGTCTTCAACTCGAACGCGCGGCATGTGACATGCGCTGGTGCGTGAGGAATAGCCGTTGGAGCCTGTACCCACCGCGTCGATCACGGATGCCCCGCCGCACGCTGTCGCACACGGACCGGGCCTCCCTCGCCGAAGTCCTCGGCCGCCTGCGCCCGAGGGCGCGGGAGACCGACGAGCCAGTCTACCAGTCGGTTTCGAGCACGGCGATCACCCGCGAGACGACGTGTTCCACCGTGCCGGCGTTCTCGATCCGCGCGCCCCGCTCGTCATCGTCGAGCGCCTCCAGCGTCTGCAGCTGGGAGGCGACGAGCGACGACGGCATGAAGTGACCCGGACGCCCACCGACCCGCGCACCGAGCTGGTCGGGCGGCACGATGAGCTCCACGAACCGCGCGTCGGGACACGCGCCGCGGATCACGTCGCGGTACGAGCGACGCAGCGCCGAGCACGCGACGACGCGCCCGCGGGTTCCCGTGGCGAGCGTTCGCCCCACGGCGTCGAGCCACGGCATCCGGTCGGCGTCGTCGAGGGCGACACCGGCCCGCATCTTGGCGACGTTCGATGGCGGGTGCAGGTCGTCGGCATCGACGAAGTCGAGGCCGACGAACCGCTCCGAGAGCCGCTCGGCGAGCGCGACGCCCACGACCGACTTCCCTGCGCCGCTCGGGCCCATGACGACGATGCGGGGCGGTTCGGCGGCAGCGGTCATGCGTTGCAGGCTAGTCCAACCGACGTGGCCGCACCGAGCCGGCGGTCCCTCACTGCAACGGGAGGCAACGGTGAGTCGCGCTCACAGTACGCTTGGTGCGACCCCCAGAACTCACGAGGAGAGCTTTCGTGCCTGAAAACGGAACTGCAAACATCGGCGTCGTCGGACTCGCGGTCATGGGCTCGAACCTCGCCCGCAACCTCGCGAGCCGCGAGGGCAACACCGTGGCCGTGTTCAACCGCTCGCCCGAGCGCACGCAGACCCTCGTGTCCGAGCACCCCGAAGCCGGTTTCGTGGCGTCTGAGGATTACGACGCGTTCGTCGCGTCGCTCGCGAAGCCGCGCACGGCGATCATCATGGTGCAGGCCGGGAAGGGAACCGACGCGGTCATCTCCGAGCTGGTCTCGCGCTTCGAGCCGGGCGACATCATCGTCGACGGCGGCAACGCGAACTTCCACGACACCATCCGCCGTGAGGCCGAGATCAAGCCCACGGGCATCCACTTCGTCGGCATGGGCGTGTCGGGCGGCGAGGAGGGCGCGCTCAACGGGCCCTCGCTGATGCCGGGCGGCACCGCCGAGTCGTACGACACGCTCGGCCCCATCCTGCAGACCATCGCGGCGGTCGCCCCCGACGGCGAGCCGTGCGTGACGCACGTCGGCACCGATGGCGCCGGCCACTTCGTGAAGATGGTGCACAACGGCATCGAGTACGCCGACATGCAGCTGATCGCCGAGGCGTACGACCTCATCCGCCAGGGCACCGGCAAGAGCCCGGCCGAGATCGCCGACGTCTTCGCCGAATGGAACACGGGCGAACTCGAGAGCTACCTCATCGAGATCACCGCCGAGGTGCTGCGCCAGACGGATGCCGCGACCGGCCGTCCGCTCGTCGACGTCATCCTCGACGAGGCGGGCGCCAAGGGCACGGGCGCCTGGACGGTGCAGAACGCCCTCGACCTCGGCGTTCCGACCTCGGGCATCGCCGAGGCGGTCTTCGCCAGGAGCCTCTCGTCCAAGCGCGGGCAGCGCGTGGCGGCGGCCGACCTGCCGGGCCCCTCGGGCGAGTGGACGGTCGACGACCCCGACGCGTTCATCGAGGACGTGCGCCGGGCGCTCTACGCCTCGAAGATCATCGCCTACTCGCAGGGCTTCGACGAGATCGTGGCCGGCGCCGAGCAGTTCGGCTGGAACGTGCACAAGGGCGACGTCGCGAAGATCTGGCGGGCCGGATGCATCATCCGCGCGCGCTTCCTCAACCGGATCGCCGAGGCGTACGCCGCCGACCCCGCCCTCGTCGCGCTCGTCGTCGCCCCGTACTTCCGCGACGCCGTCGCGGGCGCGCAGGAGAGCTGGCGCCGCGTGGTCGCGATCGCCGCGCAGGCCGGCATCCCGACGCCCGCGTTCTCGTCGTCGCTCGCCTACTACGACGGACTCCGCGCCGAGCGGCTCCCGGCCGCCCTCATCCAGGGCCAGCGCGACTACTTCGGGGCGCACACGTACCGGCGCGTCGACCGCGAGGGCGTCTTCCACACGCTCTGGTCGGGCGACCGCAGCGAGATCGAGACGACGCCCTCGTCGCACTGACGGGCGGACCTGCACGAGCGACAGCGAACGAGGAAGGGGCGGACGGATGCCGGAACCGGCGTGGCGCAACGAGGGTACCGAGCCCGACTACCGCTTCACCCTTGCGAACGAGCGCACGTTCCTCGCGTGGATCCGCACGGCGCTCGCGCTCCTCGCGGGCGGCGTGCTGCTGCACCAGTTCGCGACCGAGCTCGACCCGAGGCTCGTCGTCACGGTGCTCTCGGTCGGACTCGGCGTGGTCGCCGGGGTGTTGAGCGTCGTCTCCTACACGAGATGGCGCGCCAACGAGATCGCCATCCGGCAGGGCAGGCCGCTCCCGTTCAGCTGGGTGCTGCCGGGCCTCGCGGCCGTGAGCCTCCTGACCAGCGCGGTGCTCGTGGTGCTGCTCCTCGTCGCATGACCCGGCATCGGGTGGATCCAGGGCGGGCATCGTGCGACCCCATGTGATCCCGGCCACGGGTGATCCGGGTCTCCAGCCCGAGCGAACTGCGCTCGCGTGGACGCGCACGGCGCTCGCGATCGCGGTGAACGCGCTGCTGTCGATCCGCGCGGGGTTCGTGGCCGGCGAGCCGTGGCTCGTGGCCGTCGGGGTGCTGCTGTTCGCGGCATCCGGTGCGGCCGTCGCGATCGGCACCGTCCGCCGGCGACAGCTGTCGGGTGAGCGGCTCGTGATCACGCCGCCGGTGGGTGCCCTCGTGGGCGTCACGGTGGCGACGCTCGCCGCGAGCGTCGGCGGCATCGCCTCCGTGTTCGTGGAGGCGGCGTCATGAGCGACAGGCCGCCAGAGCTCGACGGCGAGCCTCGCGACGACGGACCGGTGTTCGGCGATCGCCGCCGCCGGGCTCTTCGCATCACCGTGCTCGTCGCGCTCGGGGCGCTCGTGCTTCCGCTCGTGCTCTCGATGTACGGGGTGGCGCGGTCGGCGGCGCAGCGCGCGTGCGCGGTGTCGGTCGCCGCCTTCGACACGGATGCCGCGGGGGCGCGCGTCGCGTTCGACCTGTTCGGCCGGGGCGGCCCGGGGTGGCAGTGCTTCGCGGTCGCCGAGAACGGCGGCGAGACGCTCATCGCCGAGCTCGGGCTCCTGCCCGGTGCGCCGCGCTTCATCGGCGACGACGAGCGCGACGCCTGATCGGGCCGCGCCTCGTCGGGTCGTGGCGCCGAGGCGCGCACCGAGCCTCAGCCCTCGTCGACCGCCGGGCCCTCGTCGGGGAACACGCGCTTGTACGTGCGCCCGTCGGGCAGTCGCACGGTCTCGGCCCGCAGGATGCCGCGGGTGACGCGCTGGTAGATCGCCTGCGGCGTGACGCCGAGGCGTTTCGCCGCCTCCGAGACCGACAGGCCCGGCAGGTCGGTGGGCACGGTCGACGGGCGATCGCGCTTGCGCTTCCGGCTCGCCTCCTGGCGGCCCGCGATGGCCTCGTCGTCGCCCGCCCAGCGGTACTTCGCGGCCGATGGGCTGAGGCCCGCGGCATCCGCCACCTCGTCCCACGTCGCGCCCGCGTCGAGCGCCTCGCGCACGGCCCGCAGCGCGGCCGGGTCGGCCTCGAGGGCGACCACGAGCGAGCGGATGCCCCGGAGCCGCTCCAGCGGCGCGACATCCGCCCCACCCGGCCCGCCGGCCTCGAGCGCGGCGAGGTGCTCGAGCGCTCGCGTGGAGTCGGCGGAGAGGAACGACACGGCGCTCCCGGTCACCCGGCGAGGAGGTCGTTGCGCACCTGGCGGCGCAGCACCTTGCCGATCAGCGAACGCGGGAGGTCGTCGGCCTGCACGATGCGACGGGGCACCTTGTAGGGCGTCAGTTCGTTGCGGGCGAGTTCGCGGATCGACGCCTCGTCGAGGGTCGCGCCCTGCCGCAGCACGACGACGGCGACGACCTCCTCACCCGACCGCTCGTCGGGCAGGCCCACGACGGCGCAGTCCTCCACGTCTGGATGGTGGCGAATCGCCTCTTCGACCTCGCTCGGTGCGACGTTGAACCCGCCCGTGATGATGAGTTCCTTGATGCGGTCGACGACCCGCACGAAGCCCTCGTCGTCGATCGAGACGATGTCGCCCGTGCGGAACCACGGCGCGCCGCCCGCCGGATCGTCGACGAACACGGCGTCCGTCTCCTCGGGCTTGCGCCAGTACCCGGAGAACACCTGCGGGCCCCGCACCACGAGTTCGCCCTCGGCGCCGGGTTCGCGGTCGACGGTCGGCTCATCGGGGTCGACGACGCGTGCCTCGGTCGACGGCAGCGGCAGGCCCACGGTTCCGGCCTTGCGGTTGGGCGCCACCGGATTGGCCATCAGCACCGGGGAGCACTCCGAGAGCCCGTAGCCCTCGACGAGGTAGCCGCCCGTCGCCGCCTCCCAGGGATCGACCACGTCGGCCGAGAGGGGCATGGCGCCCGAGATGGCGATCTCGATGCCGCGCAGCGAGACTCCGGCCGCGGCGGCGGACTTCGTGAGCCGGTCGTAGATGGGCGGCACCGCCGGCAGGAACGTCGGCGGGTGCTGCTTGACGGCCTTCAGCACGAGGTCGGGATCGAACTTCGGGAAGAGCACGAGCCGCGATCCCATGCTCATCGCGAACGTGAGGCAGAGCGTCAGCCCGTAGGCGTGGAACATCGGCAGCACGGCGTAGACGACCGAGGTCCCGCGCTCGACCTGGGGTACCCAGGCGCGCGCCTGCGCGGCGTTCACGCCGAGGTTGGCGTGCGTCAGCACGGCGCCCTTGGGGCTGCCGGTGGTGCCGCTCGTGTACTGGATGACGGCGATGTCGTCGGGCGTGGGTGCCACGATGTGGGCGTCGATGGGGTCGGATGCCACGAGCCGCTGCCACGGCATGGCGCCGCGCACCTTCGTGGTGAGCGCGGTCCTCGACTCGCGCGCCTTCGCCACGGGAAGCCGGAGCAGGGCACGCGTGACGAGCGGCATGGCCCGGGTCAGGTCGACCGACACGATGTGCCGGACCGCGATGTCGGCCGGGAAGGCCTGGATCGACTCGACCACCTTGTCCCACGCGATCACGACGCGGGCGCCGTGATCCTCGAACTGGTGGCGCAACTCGCGTGGGGTGTAGAGCGGGTTGTGCTCGACGACGATCGCGCCGAGCCGCAGCACCGCGTAGAACGCGACGACGTGCTGCGGGCAGTTCGGCAGCACGATGGCGACGGGGTCGCCCTTCTGCACGCCGAGGAGGCGAAGCCCCTCGGCGGCACGGTCGACCTGGGCGCCGAGCTCGGCGTAGGTGGTGGTGGCGCCGAAGAACTCGAGCGCGGGGTTCTGGCCGTACTGCTCGACGGAGCCGCGCAGGAGGTCGTAGAGCGAGCCCTGCGCGGGTTCGATGTCGTGCGGAACGCCCTCGGCGTAGCTCGAGAGCCAGGGACGCGGTGTCGTGATCGACATGGTTCGCCTCAGGCCGCGCCGTCGAACATGCTCGTGACCGAGCCGTCCTCGAAGACCTCGCGGATCGCGCGCGCGAGGAGCGGGGCGATGGGCAGCACGGTGAGGCGATCCCAGCGCTTGGACTCGGGGACGGGCAGGGTGTCGGTGACGACGACGCGGTCGATCGACTCGTCCTGCAGGATGTCGACCGCCGGGGTGGAGAAGACCGCATGGGTGGCCGCGACGACGACGCCGATCGCTCCGTTGGCCTTGAGCGCCTCGGCGGCCCTCACGATCGTGCGGCCGGTGTCGATGAGGTCGTCGACCAGGAGGCAGACGCGCCCCTCGACCGTGCCGACGATCTCGTGCACCGACACCTGGTTCGGCACCAGCGGGTCGCGACGCTTGTGGATGATCGCGAGCGGCGCGCCGAGCTTGTCGCTCCAGATGTCAGCGACGCGCACCCGCCCCATGTCGGGCGAGACCACGGTGAGGGTCTGCGGGTCGAGGAGCTTCCGGAAGTGCTCGAGCAGCACGGGCATGGCGAACAGGTGGTCGACGGGACCGTCGAAGAAGCCCTGGATCTGTGCGGCATGCAGGTCGATCGACATGATGCGGTCGGCGCCTGCGGCCTTGTAGAGGTCGGCGACGAGGCGCGCCGAGATCGGCTCGCGGCCACGACCCTTCTTGTCCTGGCGGGCGTACGGGTAGAACGGCGAGACCACGGTGATGCGCTTCGCGGACGCACGCTTCAGCGCATCGACCATGATGAGCTGCTCCATGAGCCACTCGTTGATGGGGGCGGCATGCGACTGGATCACGAACGCGTCGGTGCCACGCACGCTCTCGTCGTAGCGGGCGTAGAGTTCGCCGTTCGCGAACGTTCGCGCGTCGGTGGGCATCAGCTCGGTGCCGAGTTCCACCGCGATCTGCTCGGCGAGCTCGGGGTGGGCCCGACCGCTCACGAGCACGAGGCGCTTCGATCCGGTGGTCTCGATTCCAGCCATCTGGCGGCCTGTCCTCTCCACCAGCCTCGACCGGTGCGTCAGTCTTCGACGGGGCCGGTTGCCGCTTCGGCGGCCTCGGCGGCCTGGGCCGCCGCGGTGCCGGGCCGGTGCTTCCGGACCCATCCCTCGATGTTGCGTTGAGGGGCCACGTTCACGCCGAGCGCGCCCGCGGGGATGTCGTTGCGGACGACGGTGCCGGCGCCCGTGTAGGCCCCGTCCCCAATCCTAACGGGCGCGACGAATACCCCGTGCGCGCCCGTCTTCACGTGCGAGCCGACGTCGGAGTGGTGCTTCCGCACGCCGTCGTAGTTCGCGAAGATCGACCCGGCGCCGATGTTCGAGTGCTCCCCGATCGTCGCGTCGCCGACGTAGGTGAGGTGCGGGACCTTGCTGCCCGCGCCGATCTTCGCGTTCTTCGTCTCGACGAAGGTGCCGATCTTGCCGTCGGCGCCGAGCACGGTGCCCGGCCGCAGGTAGGCGAAGGGACCGACGGATGCCCCGGCCCCGACGACCGACAACGTGGCATCCGTTCGCTTCACCTCGGCGTTCTCGCCGACCTCGCAGTCGACGAGGGTCGTGTCGGGGCCGACGACGGCGCCGGTCGCGATGACCGTGGCGCCCTTCAGCTGCGTGCCCGGCCTGATGGTCACGTCGGGATCGATCTTCACGTCGAGGTCGATCCAGGTGGTCGCCGGGTCCTCGATGGTGACGCCGTTCAGCTGCCAGCCGCGCACGATGAGCGCATTGAGTCGCGCGGCGGTCTCCGACAGCTGTGCGCGGTCGTTGATGCCCGCCACCAGCCACGGCTGCGACACGGGCACCGCCTCGACCTCGCTGCCCGCCTCGCGCAGGTGCTGGATGACGTCGGTCAGGTACTTCTCGCCCTGCGCGTTGTCGGTCGTGAGGTTGGCGAGCTGGTCGCGCAGCGCACCGGCGCCGAAGGCGTAGATGCCCGCGTTGATCTCGGCGATGCCGCGCTCGTCGTCGGTCGCGTCCTTCTGCTCGACGATGCGGTGGAACGCGCCGCGCTCGTCGCGCACGATGCGCCCGTAGCCGCTCGGGTCGTCGTAGACGGCCGAGAGCACGGATGCCTGCGCGGCGTGGCCGCGGTGCTGCTCGAGGAAGGCGGCGAGCGTTCCGGCATCGAGGAGCGGCACGTCGCCGTTCAGCACGAGCACCTCGCCCTCGAAGTCGGCGGGGAGCGCGGCGAGCGCCTGCTCGACCGCCCGGCCGGTGCCGGGGATCTCGTCCTGGTCGACGACGACGCAGCCGGGGAGCGTGGCCTCGACCTCGGCGGCGACCCGGTCGCGCTCGTGGCGGACGACCGCGATCACGTGCGCGGCGTCGAGCGCCTGCGCCGTGCGGAGCACGTGCGAGACGATCGGCGACCCGGCGAGGGGGTGCAGGAGCTTGGGGGTGGCGGATTTCATGCGGGTGCCCTGGCCTGCGGCGAGGACGATGATCGCGAGTTGCTGGTCCATGCTCCGCCACCAGGATTCGAACCTGGTCCTCACAGCTCCAAAGGCTGTCGTGCTGCCGTTACACCATGGCGGACCGCGCGGGCGGGCGCCCTGCGCGCCAACCAGTCTGCCATGGCGCGCGGGGGTGCCCGTGGCATCCGCCGCTTGTCATGTGACCTTTTGGTCACCTATTCTGGGTCGAGATGGATGACGACGATGACGTGTTCAAGGCGCTGGCCGATCCCACCAGGCGCCGCCTGCTCGACCACCTGTTCGAGCACGACGGCGCCCGACTGGCCGACCTCGAGGGTCTTGCCGACATGACACGGTTCGGAGTGATGAAGCATCTGCGGGTGCTCGAAGATGCCGGGCTGATCAGCACGCGCCGATCGGGCCGGGAGAAGCTGCACTACCTGAACGTCATGCCCATCCGGCTCATCCACGACCGATGGATCGACAAGTACCGGGTCGGACCCGCCTCGGCGCTCGCCGACCTCAAACGAGAACTGGAGGATCCGAGATGACGACGACGCAGGTCTACCACGTGTTCATCCGCGCGAGCGCGGAGGAGGTCTGGGAGGCCATCACGCGCCCCGAGCACACCGCGAGGTACTTCTACGGAGCCCGCATCGACACCACGGCGCATGAGCGCGTCAATCGCGGGCCCGACGGCTCCGACTGGGGCACCGAGGCCGTGCTCGAGTTCGACCCGCCACGGCGATTGGTGCACGAATGGCGGTCGGGCTACGACGAGGAGCTCGCCGCGGAGCCGGCGAGCCGGGTCACCTGGGAGATCTCGCCCCGCGACGACGGGACCTGCCTGGTGACGCTGACCCACGACCGGCTCGAGGAGTCGCCGAGGACCGCCGAGGGTGTCGCCGGCACCGGCTGGATGTACGTGCTGAGCTCGATGAAGACGCTGCTCGAGACGGGCGAATCGCTCGCGACGTCACCGTGAGGGGGCGCGACCTCGCGGAGGCCGCGATCGCCCGCCCCGGCCGGGATAATGGCGGAATGACGGAAGCTGACGAGGTCGACCGGATCGTGCGCGACTGGGAGCGCGAGCGACCCGACCTCGACTTCGCTCCCCTGCAGGTGCTGTCGCGGGTCGCCCGCCTGTCGAAGCACCTCGATCGCGCGCGGCGGCAGGCGTTCACGCGTTCGGAGCTCGAGTCGAGCGAGTTCGACGTGCTCTCCGCACTGCGCCGCGCCGGTGCACCGTATCGGCTGTCGCCGAAGCAACTGCTGCAGCAGACCCTCGTCTCGAGCGGCACGATGACGAACCGCATCGACCGCCTCGTCGAACGAGGTCTGGTCACTCGGCAGACCGACCCGCACGACGGCCGCGGCATCCTCGTCGAGATGACGCCGGCCGGCCTCACGCGCGTGGATGCCGCGATCACGCGGCTCGTCGACGCCGAGGCGGAGCTCCTCGCGGAACTGCCCGCCGCGGATCAGCAGCGGCTGGCGGGACTGCTGCGCAAGCTCAGCCTCGGGTTCGACTGACGCACTCGAGCGGCTCGAGCCGACTGGTGCGGTACGCCGAGAAGGTGCGGATGGCGAGTCGAACTGTGCATCCGCGACTTCTCGATCGGACGGGCGCTGCGGGCAGCCGGGCGATCCTCGGGTCAGGCGTAATCGTCGGGCGCGAACCAGCGCACGCCGCCGTCGTGGAGGATGAGCCGCGCCCGCACGACGACGCCTTCGGTGCGGCATGCCTCGGCCAGCGCGCGCGCCCACTCGCGATCGTAAGGTGTCGTCTCGGGGCCGCCGGGACGCTCCCACACGAAGACGACCTTCGCCGCGCCGACCTGGCGCATGATGCCCGAGAGGCGGTCGGCGATCAGTTGAGCCGCCGTGCCGCCTTCGCCACTCGGGAGGTCGGGGCGCTCCGGATACCCGGCCATGGGCATGAGGAGCGGTAGTTGCACGTCGTCGTCATCGAGGTAGAGGGTCCACCACTGACGGCGAATGGCATTCCGGAGCAGGAGGGCGACGCGCTCCTCCACTTCGCGGTCGGTCGTGATCGGCAGGTGCGCAGCTTCGTCGGCACGGAGTCGGGTCATAGAGTGCATCATGGCGGCGCGGCGTCGGGCACGACATCCGTCCACCCTGGCATGTGGACCGCCCGGCTCGCACGCGGCGTGTTGAGGACGAGTGCCGGAGCAGGCGCGTGGTATTCCCCCGCATCCCCGCCGGCGTCTAGCCTTCGATCGCCTCGGAGACCTCGAGCCACCGGGTCTCGAGATCGGCGACGGATGCCTCGAGCTGCTGCAGCTCGTCGCCCAGCACGCCGAGCCCCACGTAGTCGCCCTGGTCGTGCACGGCGAGCCGTTCGTGCAGGCGCGCGATCTCGGCGGCGAGCTTCTCGAGCCGCCGGTCGATCGACGAGAGCTCCTTCTCGGCGGCGCGACGCTCGGCGCCGGTGAGCGCCGCCGACGCCGCGCTCCCTGAGCCTGTCGAAGGGAGACTCGACGCCACTGAGCCGGGCGCTTCGACCGGCTCGGCGAACGCCTGCCGACGCAGCTCGAGGTACTGGTCGACGCCGCGAGGCAGGTCGCGCAGGTGGCCGTCGAGGATCGCGAACTGCCGATCGGTGACACGTTCGATGAGGTACCGGTCGTGGCTCACCACGAGCAGGGTGCCGGGCCACGAGTCGAGGAGGTCCTCGATCGCGGCGAGCATGTCGGTGTCGAGGTCGTTGGTGGGCTCGTCGAGGATGAGCACGTTGGGCTCCTGCAGCAGGATGAGCAGGAGCTGCAGCCGCCGCTTCTGCCCGCCCGAGAGGTTCTTCACGGGAGTCGAGAGCTGGGCGTTCGTGAATCCCAGCCGCTCGAGCAACTGGCCGGGCGTGAGCTCGACCGCCTTCGAACCCTCCCCGACCCTGTAGGCGGTGCGCTGCTCGGCGACGACCGCGCTCACGCGCTCGTCGGCCCACTCGGCGAGCTCGGCGAGCTCCTGGCTGAGGACCGCGATCTTGACGGTCTTGCCGCGCTTGACCCGCCCGGTCGTCGGCGCCACCTCGCCCGTCACGAGCTTCAGCAGCGTCGACTTGCCGGCGCCGTTCACGCCCAGGATGCCGGTGCGCTCCCCCGGCGCGATGCGCCACTCGATGTCGTGGAGCACCGTGCGCTCGGCCGGGGCGCCGGGAGCGGCATCCGCCACCGGGTACGTCACCGAGACGTCGAGCAGGTCGACGACGTCCTTGCCGAGCCGCGATACCGCGAGCCGGTTGAGCTCGACGGGATTGCGCAGGGGCGGCTCGTTCTCGATGAGCTGGTTCGCCGCCTCGATGCGGAACTTCGGCTTGCTGGTGCGTGCAGGGGCCCCGCGGCGGAGCCACGCGAGCTCCTTGCGCATGAGGTTCTGGCGTTTCGCCTCGGATGCCGCCGCCATGCGGTCGCGTTCGACCCGCTGCAGCACGTACGCCGCGTAGCCGCCCTCGAACGGCTCGACGATGCCGTCGTGGACCTCCCACGTGTCGGTGCAGACCTCGTCGAGGAACCACCGGTCGTGCGTCACGACGACGAGCGCACCGGCATCCGCGGTCCACCGCGACGTCAGGTGCCGGGCGAGCCAGGCGATGCCCTCGATGTCGAGGTGGTTGGTGGGCTCGTCGAGGAACACCACGTCCCAGTCGCCCACGAGGAGCGCCGCGAGCCCCACCCGGCGGCGCTGCCCGCCCGAGAGGCTGGCGATCTGCCCGTGCCACGGGACATCCGCGAGCAGCCCGGCGATGACGTCGCGCACCTTCGCATCGCCCGCCCACACGTGCTCCTCGATGCCGCCGACGACCGACTCGGCGACCGTCTTGCCGGGATCGACGACGTCGGCCTGGTCGAGCATGCCGATCCGGATGCCGCGACGGCGCGTGACCCGCCCGCCGTCGGGCTCGAGTCGGCCCGCCAGAAGCTTCAGCAGCGTGGACTTGCCGTCGCCGTTGCGGCCGACGACGCCGATGCGGTCGCCCTCGTCGATGCCGAGGGTGACCTCGTCGAAGACGGTGCGCGTCGGGAACTCGAGGTGCAGGCGCTCGGCGCCGAGGAGGTGTGCCATGTCCCACCGAGCCTAGCCGCCGCGCCTGCGCGCCGACGCTGCGGAGCGCGCGTCTCATGCCGGAGCAGCCACCCGGCCGCGCCCGCGCGCGGCGTTCGGCGTGGCCCCGCCCCTTCTCCGCTCCACCCCGTCGCTCGAGTCGATGCCATCTGCACCGCCCGCCGCCTCATCCGGTGCGGATGCCATCAACTCGTGTTCCGGCCGCCAGCCCCGCGAGCCGCGAGCCGCTGTGCCCGGCTGCCGGGCATGGCCGGCCGACCGCTCGAAGCCGCGCAGAGCCGCGTCAGCTGTGCGAAGCCGGCCGTCTGCTCGAGTCGATGCCATCTGCACCGCCCGCCGCCTCATCCGGTGCGGATGCCATCAACTCGTGTTCCGGCCGCCAGCCGCGAGCACGAAGGCGAGCCGCCACACGCTCGCGCAGCGCCTCCGAGTTGCGCACCGCTCCATCGGCACTCACATCGTCCGACGTCACCTGGACGATCATCCAGTCCACGTCGGCGAGGCGCTCGAGGCGACCGATGTCTCGGCGGAACGCCGCCGCGGGGCGATGCAGGTCGCTCTGGTACTCCAGCCCCACCCGGAACTCGGGATACGCCAGATCGATCATCGCGACGAGCGATCCGTCGGCGCCAAGCACCCGGTGGTTGCACTCGGGCTCCGGAAGGCCGCCGCGCAGCAGGTCGAGCCGCAGCAGCGACTCCCGCCGCGACAGCGGACCCGATCTCGCCAGCTCGAGCGCCTGACGCAACCGGCCGGCCCCGCGGCATCCGGCGTGCCGCTCGATGGCCGCCACGAGATCATCGCGCGTGCAGCGCGGCGCGCGTCCGTCGAAGGGCTGCGTGCCGGTGAGGAGGAAATCGGCGGCGGCGACGAGGTCGTCGAGCGACAGCCGGGTCGCGCACTGCACCCACGCGCTCGCGGGATCGACGACCCGCAACCCGGTGTGCACGTTCACCGTGAGGCGCTCGAAATTCAGCACGTGGCCCACGACTCCGCGAGCCGCCGGTGGTGCCGAGCCCCGCGGCACAGAGACGTGGAGCGGCGGCGCGGACGCGACGGCCTCGCCGGAGGACGGCGGCTCGGTGGTCGGCAGCGCCGAGCCCGACTCTCCCGGCTCGACCGCCGACGAATCGTCGGCCGCCGGAGCGGGCGGAATCGAGGTCGTCTCCGCGGATGCCGGCAACGGCACACCCCAGATGGCGGCCGCCGTCTCGTGGCTGAACACCTGACGCTGCGGCATCCGCTTGGCGTACGCCTCCGCGAGCGCGCGCACGGATGGATCGGATCCGGCGGGGCGAAGGATGCCGTGGAACGGATGCTCGAGGTCGTCGGCCGCGAGCCGTCGCCAACGCACCCCGCGCTTGTTCGCCTCGCGGCGGGTGAACGACTTCACGGTGCGGAGGCTCCACGGCAGCTCGTGCGATCTGGACACCGGATCAGGGTGCATCGGACGGGGGCGGACGTGCGTCAGGCTCTCCACAGGGCGCGGCCGGCCGTTCGCGAGTTGAGGCCATGTGCACCGGATGCCTCGCCCCGCGGTGCATTTCCCATCAACTCGTGGATCAGGCGGACGGCGGGGCGGCCCGAGAACATCCGAAGACCGCGCAGGCGCGCCGGCTTCGCGAACACGCGAGGACCGCGCAGGCGCGCGGCGCGCAGCGCACAGCCCCCTCAGGCGTACGTGATCCGGGCGCCGTGCACCGGACCGTGCACGTGAACGGCGTTGAGTCGCGCCGCCGACAGCGCCACCTGCAGGTCGATCGCCGAACTCGCGTCCTCGGCGAGGAACGCCACCGTGGGTCCCGAGCCCGAGACGATCCCGGCGAGCGCGCCGTGCGCCTCGCCGAGCTCGAGGATGCCGCCGAGCCCGGGCGCGAGGGCGATCGCGGCGGGCTGCAGGTCGTTGTGCAGCGCATCGGCGAGGCGGCGCGGATCCCCCGCCCGGAGCGCCTGCAACACCGAGGCCGCGACCACGGGCGGCGCGTCGACGGCGATCGGTCGCGTGTTCTCGGCGCGCTGCCGGTCGAGCTCGCCGTACACCGCGGGCGTCGACAGCCCGAACTCGGCGAGCGCGAGCACCCAGTGGAACGATCCGGTCGCGAGCGCCGGGCTCAGCCGGTCGCCGCGGCCGGTGCCGATGGCGGTCCCGCCCGAGAGCGCGAACGGCACGTCGGCGCCGAGCTTGGCCGCGAGCGCGTGGAGCTCCTCCTTCGAGAGCACCGTTCCCCACATCGCGTCGCACGCGACGAGGGTGGCCGCGGCATCCGCGGAGCCCCCGCCCATGCCGCCCGCGATCGGAACGTGCTTCTCGATCTCGAGGCGCACCCCACCGGGCACGCCCACCGTGCGGGCGAGCAGCTTCGCCGCGCGGATCGCGAGGTTCGAGGCATCCGTCGGCAGTCCGGAGGTGTCGACGCTGCCCGAGAAGCCGACGCTGAACTCGTCGTCGGGCCACGCGCGCACCTCCTCGTAGAGCGACACCGCCTGGTAGGCCGTGGCGACGTCGTGGTACCCGTCGGACTGCACGTCGCCGACCCGCATGAAGAGGTTGATCTTGCCGGGCGCCCGGACGTGCACTGCCTCGTCGGTCGCCGCGATCGTCATGCTGCCACGCTATCCCACGACACCCGGCGCCCCCGGGTACCCTTCGACAAGCTCAGGGGCCGCCGACCGCCTGCAGCCACGCACGCAGCTCGGTCTTGACGTCGGCCAGTCGCGTTCCGTCGGTCATCTTGCCCCACGTCAACCCGATCGACGAGCGCCCATCGCCGAGCGGGCTCGCACTCGCGAGCACGAACTCGCCGCTGTCGAGCGGGAAGCGGGCGGTCGGATGCTTCGCCGTGAGGTTGAGGGCGAGCGGCTCGACCTCGAGCTCGGCCGTGACGACCGCGGCCAGCGACTGCAACGCGTCGGCCGGGTCGAGCGCCACCGTGCGGCTGACGCTGGCCTCGAACGTGCCGTCCTGCCGCTGGCCGGGCTCGCGGATGCCGCGGGCCTGCTCGTAGGCGACGGTGAGGTGCTGCGCCCACCACGCGTCGACGCCCTGCTCGCCCGAGAGCCACGCGGCGATGTCCTTGTGCCGCCAGTCGACCGCGCCGGCGTCGTCGAGGAGTGCGAACCACTCGGACCGCTCGCGTCCGGTCGCTCCGACCACGGTCTCGTCGCCGACGCCGTCGGCGCTGCCCCCCACCGGTGTGCCCATGCGACCACGGTAGTGTGCGCGTCCGCGACGCGGAAGGGTGCCCGCGGCGGCGCGCTCAGGCGTCGACGGGGGCGCCGGCCGCCCGCGCGATCGCGAGGAAGTCGCGCACCTTCAGCTGTTCGCCGCGCGACTGCGGATCGACGCCGGCCCGCTCGAGCACCGCCGACGCCGCGGCAGCCGATCCGCCGAGCACGGCCGACAGCGACTGGCGCAGCATCTTGCGGCGCTGCTGGAAGGCTGCGTCGACGATCGCGAACGTCGCGCGCCGTTCGGCCTCGGTGCCGGGCTCGACGCCGCGCTCGAACCCGACGAGCACCGAGTCGACGTTCGGCACCGGCCAGAACACCATGCGGGAGACCTGTCCGGCGGTGCGCCACGTGCCGTACCAGGCGGCCTTCACGCTCGGCGCGCCGTACACCTTCGAGCCGGGCTCGGCGGCGAGCCGGTGTCCGACCTCGGCCTGCACCATGACGATGCCCGAGGTCAGCGACGGGAAGTGCTCGAGCAGGTGCAGCAGCACGGGCACCGAGACGTTGTACGGCAGGTTCGCGACGAGCCGCGACGGCTCGCCCGGCAGTTCCGTGACCCGTAGCGCGTCGGCGTGCACGACCGTGAGCTGCGTGCCGGGCTGCATGATGCGCACGGTATGCGGCAGCTGCTCGGCGAGCCGTCGGTCGATCTCGACGGCGATGACGGATGCCCCGGCCTCGAGCAGCCCGAGGGTCAGCGACCCCAGCCCGGGGCCGATCTCGAGCACGGTCTCGCCGGCCCGCACGCCCGCGGCCTGCACGATGCGCCGCACCGTGTTGGCGTCGTGCACGAAGTTCTGCCCGAGCTTCTTCGTCGGCGTGACGCCCAGGAGCTCGGCGAGATCGCGGATCTCGGCGGGTCCGAGCAGGCGCGGCGCGCTGTCGACGCCGTCGGCCGCATGCCGATGCGCATTCACCCCGCTGCCCCCCGCACGGGGTCATCATGCCACGGCCCGTACACGGCGACGGTGTTCGACGCGACCTGTTCGCAGAACTCGTCGAGGTCGGCGCCGAGCACCCCGGCCATGAATCGCACGGTGTGCGGCACCAGGTATGGCGCGTTCGGGCGCCCGCGCAGCGGCACGGGCGTGAGGTACGGGGCATCCGTCTCGACGAGGATGCGGTCGCGCGGCGCGACCCTGAGGGCGTCGCGCAGGTTCTCGGCGTTCTTGAACGTGACGTTGCCGGCGAACGAGAGGTACCAGCCCTCGGAGGTCGCGAGCCGAGCGAGTTCCTCGCCGCCCGAGAAGCAGTGGAACACCGTGCGCTCGGGCGCGCCCACGCGCCGCAACGTCTCGACGACCTCGTCGTGCGCGTCGCGGTCGTGGATCTGCAGCGCCAGCCCGTGTCGCTTCGCGATGTCGAGGTGCGCCTCGAACGAGCGGAACTGGGCGCCGCGCCCCTCGTCGGCCGTGCGATAGAAGTCGAGTCCGGTCTCGCCGATGGCGCGCACGCGCGGCCTCGCGGCGAGTTCGTCGATCACGGCGAGGGCATCGTCGAGGGTCCCGGATGCCTCGAGCTCGGGCGCCTCGTTGGGATGCAGCGCCACGGCGGCGAGCAGCCGCGGCTCGCGTTCGGCGACGTCGGCCGACCAGCGGCTCGTCGCGACATCCGTGCCTACCTGCACCGCACCGAGGACGCCGACGGATGCCGCCCGCTCGAGGTGCTCGTGCACGTCGATCGGCAGGGCGCCGTCGGCGATCTCGAGGTGCGTGTGGTTGTCGTACACGCCGACGGCGAGCGGCTCGGGCAGCGGCGGGTACTCGGCGGCACGCCCGGCATCGCCGCGCGTGCGCAGGTGTTCGGGCGAGGCAGCCGTCACTCCGCGACCTCGACGCGCGGGAAGAGCGCCTCGAGCGCGGACACCCGCTCGCCGACGCTCCACTCGTTCGCACGGTCGATGCGCTGCTCCTGCACGGTGCCGGGCGCACCGAGCGCCGTCCAGAGTTTCGCGGTCGCCTTGGGCAGCACCGGCGAGAGCAGCACCGCGAGCGTGCCGAGGCCGTGGTACGCGGTGGCGAGCACGGTCTCGAGGCGGGCGCGCTGGTGCGGGTCCTTCGCGAGCGTCCACGGCTCCTCGACCGTGAGGTACCCGTTGAGCGCGTCGACGAGCTCCCACGTCGACGAGATGGCCTCGTGGATCGCCAGCCGCCCGACGGCCGACCACGCGGCATCCGTCGCCCGCTGCTCGATGGCAGCGATCTCGTGGTCGGCGGCCGAGAGTTCGGCGGCGGCCGGCACGACGCCGTCGCAGTAGCGGTTGATCATGGCGATGACGCGCGATGCGAGGTTGCCGAAGCCGTTCGCGAGTTCGGCCTGGTAGCGCGCCGAGAGGTCCTCCCACGAGAACGAGCCGTCCTGCCCGAAGTGGATCGCCGAGAGGAAGTAGTAGCGGAACGCGTCGGAGCCGAACGTCTCGGTGATCTGCTCGGGGGCGATGCCCGTGAGCTTCGACTTCGACATCTTCTCGCCGCCGACGAGGAGCCATCCGTGGCCGAACACGCCCCGCGGCACCTCGAGGCCGGCCGCCATCAGCATGGCGGGCCAGATGACGGCGTGGAACCGCAGGATGTCCTTGCCGACGATGTGCTGCGCAGGCCAACGGCGGGCGAACTCCTCGTCGTCCTGCCCGTAGCCGACCGCGGTGATGTAGTTGAGCAGCGCGTCGAACCACACGTACACGACGTGCGACTCGTCCCACGGCACCTTCACGCCCCAGTCGAACGTCGACCGCGAGATCGAGAGGTCGGCGAGTCCCTGCCGCACGAACGACGCGACCTCGTTGCGCGCCGACTCGGGCTGCACGAAGTCGGGGCGCTCCTCATAGAGGGCGAGCAACTGCTCGGCGAAGGCGGACATGCGGAAGAAGTAGTTCTTCTCCTGCAGCAGTTCCACGGGCTTGGAGTGGATCGCGCAGACGAGCTGCCCCTCGTATTCCCCCGTGCCCTCGACGAGTTCGGACTGCTGCTTGTACTCCTCGCAGCCGACGCAGTAGTAGCCCTCGTACTCGCCGGTGTAGATGTGGCCGTCGTCGTACAGCTTCTGCAGGAATCGCTGCACGTTGCGTTCGTGGCGCTCCTCCGTCGTGCGGATGAAGTCGTCGTTCGCCACGTCGATCGTCGCGAGCAGCGGCTGCCACGCGTCGGCGACGAGCTTGTCGGCCCATTCCTGCGGCGTCACTCCGTTCGCAGTCGCCGTGCGCAGGATCTTCTGCCCGTGCTCGTCGGTGCCGGTCAGCATCCACGTGTCCTGGCCCGCCTGGCGGTGCCAGCGCGCGAGCACGTCGGCGGCCACCTCCGTGTACGCGTGCCCGATGTGGGGCACGTCGTTCACGTAGAAAATGGGCGTGGTGATGTAGAACGAGGAGGCGTCGGCCATGCGCTCAATCCTATGGGCGCACGGATGCCGCTACCGCCGCGTTACTCCGCGCTCGTGCTCCTCGCGCTCGTGCTCCTCGCGCTCGTGCTCCTCGCGCTCGTGCTCTTCACGGTGGCGCCGCCGCACGCTGCCGTCGGCGATGGCCGGCGGGATCGCCTCCTCGACGTCCATGTGCGCGTGCGGGGTGAGCACGCCCAGCGTGACGTCCTGCTCCTTGAGCTCGGGTTCACGCACCCGCTGCCCCGGATATTCGACCACGCGCAGGCCGAGCACGATCTTGCCCGGCGCCTCCCGCTTGTCGAGCGCCCGGTACGCGTCGGCGACCGAGTCGAGCGAGAAGATGTCGGCGATCGGCAGGCGGATGCGCCGCGCGGCCGCGAGCGCTGCGACGCGGCCGAGTGCCACCACGTCGCCGGGGGCGATGCGCACGATGCCGTGCTCGTGGACAGCGTCCCAGTCGAGCACCGTGAGGATCCGTGACGCGGGCACCCCGAGAGCCTTCGCCTCGCCTGCCTGACCGCCGAGGAAGTCGATGAATGCGCTGACCGGCTCCGACGTGATCGCGCGCACGCGATCCGCGAGCCCCGGGCCGTAACCTGTCGGGATCACGCCGAACTGGCGCAGGAAGTCGAACCGTGGCTCGGCGCTCGTGCCGATGACGGTGGCACCCCGCAGCCGGGCGAACTGCGCGGCGAGGCATCCGACCCCGCCTGCGGCCGCAGTGATGACCACCGTGTCGTTGGGGCCCAGCCCGAGACCCTCGACGGCGTCCCACGCCATGGTGCCCGCGGTGTACAGCGACCCCGCCACCTCCCACGAGAGGGCAGGCGGGCGGGGCATGAGGTTCGCCTCGGGCACGACAACGTGCGTCGCCTGCGCGCCGTGGTCGACGAAGCCCATGACCTCGTCGCCCCGGCCGAACCGCGACGCGCCCGGTCCGGTCGCGATGACCACGCCGGCGAGGTCGCGTCCCTGCGCGGCCGGCAGCTCCACGGGCCATCGCTCGGGATGTTCCCCCCGCCGGATCGAGCTCTCGACCGGGTTCAGCCCCGTCGCGAACACCTCGACGAGCACTTCGCCCTCGCCCGGCTCGGGCGTCGGCACCTCGACGACCTCCAGCACGTCGGGGCCACCGAATGCGGAGTACCTCACTGCGTGCGCCATGTCGCGCCTCCCCCACCGTCATTTCTGCCCATTGTCCCCCTCTCTGTGGAGAAACGACAGAGGCGGCCGTCGCGGCGGCGCGGTTCGGACCGGAGCGATCAAGGTCCCTTCACCGGGCAATTCTGCGGGCGGGTCATACGAAATCTGCTTGAACCGAGACCCGACATGCGCGGCGTGAGCCAGCATCCTGTTCGAGATCTCCCGTGAGGGCCTGGCTCTCGGGCTGAGGATGCGGCGACTCAGGCGGTCTCTCAGGTCGGTCGCGCACTACCGTTGATCCCGTGAACGAAAGCGGTCCCGTCAAGGACTCAGAGCTGGACTACGACTCTGACCTGGTGTGCACGCTGGACGGCGTGCCGTTCACTGGCACAGCAGTCGAAGAGTCAGTCCTCGGGAAATCTGAAATCACCTTTAAGGACGGCCTCCAGGAAGGACCGGCTCGCGACTGGTATCCGTCAGGGGTCCTCAAGGGTGAGTCGCAGTTCATTCAGGGCGCGCTACACGGGACCGTCAGGGAGTTTCGCCCTGACGGTGCTCTCGCCGAAACATCGCAGTACGAGTACGGAATTCGTGTCCTCCGCCACACCTTCGGTACCGACGGATCTGTCGTCGAGATGGAGGAACTCGACGTAAGCAGCGATGAGGCCGATCTCCTCCACCGCCTGCGGCGGGATCACGGGTGGCCCAGCTAGCGTTCAGGGTGCATTGACCGGCGCCGCGAAGGCGGATCCCTGCGGGACAGCCGGCACCTGTCAACATGGCCGCATATGCCTGTTGCGTGCGGCAGACTGCGGCTATGGAAGATTCGGCGGCGGGCCCTGGCCAACAGAGAGGCGGGATGCCTTGGCGCGTCCCTCGTGGGATCGTCAATCGAACAAACCGTGGCACCTGGGGCTGCGTGGGACGGTCATTACAATTGCGCCGTGCCGTACGGGATAAGAACACCGGAAGTTGAAGCCTTTTTGAGGTCTCTCGCGAACCTCGCTCAAAGCGAGTGGGACGAGGGCATGAGGAACATGCTCAGCACCGTGCCCGAGGTCTTCAAGAAGCGCGATGCTGCGCGAATTGAAGTCGACCTCGCGACAGGCCCACGAGGACTACTCACCGAGTATCGAAACGCTCAGAAGGCGGTGCGGGACGTCGTATTCTCACTGCCCTGGGCCGAGGGAGAGTTCGGCGAACCATATCGCTCCGCCGAACTTGCTGCCGGCGCGATCATCGTCATGGATCGGGTCGAGTTCGAAGACATTGTCATTGCGTTCGTACCCTTCCGCGGGACGAGCGTGAAAGTACCGGTGGAATGGGCATAGTCCCGCTCGCGAACGCTCGCACGGACCCGTCCAAATCCGGACGGGTCCGTTCTTGTCACTGGCCGATCCCTCACTGGGCGATCGGCCGCTGTTGGCGCAGACATTTACGTATTACACTATTGCCATGAGCAAGCGCGAAACGATCAAAGGTGTGCAGGTCACCGAGGAGCAGATCTCCGAATGGGTTGCGGAAGCCGAGGCCGGCTATGACATCGACGCGCTGAAGAAGCGCGGACGTGGCCGGCCAGGGCGTGGTGCTGAGCCGTCCCAGGTCGTTGCGCTGCGTTTGACCAGCGACGAACTCGCGGCGCTGGATGCGCGAGCCGCACGCGAGCACAAGACGCGGTCGGAGCTCATCCGGGACGCACTGGCCGCGTACGCCGCGTGAACGTCCACGATTCAGCACTCAAGCACGGCATCAGCCCCGAGGACGCGACGCAGGCGGCCTCATGGCCGATCTGGATCGAAGACCTCGACGACGACTCGCCCGGTCGCCAACTTCGACTCGGATTCGACACCCGAGGTGGGTTGCTCGAGACGGTCGTGCTGGTCTTCGACAGCGGGAACGAACTGGTGATCCACGCAATGAAAGCGAGGCCGCAGATGCTCGATCTACTCCCCTGAAGTCGAATCAGAATGCGATCCCGATGAGGGATTGTTCGTCCGCGAGAGGGTGTTCGCTCCCTGTCCACTCGACGGAGGCATTCTTTGCTCCATGAGCGTCTCCGAATCACAGCAGCTTGCGGCGCTGGTCGACCGCCTCCTTGGGCGCTTCCCCACCGCGTCTGCAGATAAGATCCGAACACTGGTGGAAGAGGAGCGATCCCAGCTGGAGGGCAGCCGGGTCCGCGACTACATCGCGGTCCTCATCGAGCACACCGTGCGTGACCGCCTGCGCGCGCTCGGCTTCGACGAGACGCACCACACGATCCCGGATTCCGACGCTGGACAGGCCGGGGGAAATGTCCGGGCTGGGAAGGTCCCGATTGAGACCACCTTCAACGCGCGGATCACCATACGCAACGGCGGCCTTGGCGGGGGAACATCGTAGGCATCACTCTCCCGGCGCTGATTCGCTGAGGGATCGGCTTGCGGACCCGGCGACGGACCGGCTTTCGGGCCAGTGGTGGCTCGACTCTGGCATCAGTAACGGGCGCGGAGAGTTGCCGCAGTCTGAGACGGTAGCCACCGCGCGAGTGGTGGAGTCCCATCGACGTTCCATCTGAGCCCACGTGGTCGTGTGTCGCGGACGCCGGAAGATTCTTTGGTGGTTGGCTCGGTCACTCGAGTTCCGGCTGGGCGCGTGTACCGAGCCCGCCTTGTTAGACGACTCGCAGCACGTCGATGACGTCGTTTGTGTCAGCGCCGGCCGACTCTGCCTCGGCGACGAGTTCGCGGATGCGCCGTACGACCGACCGAGGGAGTACCGCCGCCGACTCGGCGACCCGGGTGCCGGCGGCGGTGCGGGTGACGACGAGCTTGTCTCGCTCGAGCATCTTGTATGCCTTCGCCGCGGTGCCGGGTGCCACGCCGACGTCGCTCGCGGTCTGCCGCACGGTCGGCAGTCGTTCGCCGGCGCCGAGTTGACCTGAGACGATGAGGCCGCGGAACTGGCGGTAGATGTCGAGCGCCGGACCCCCCTCTTCCGTTGGCGGCTGAATCGGCCCGCACGCGACGCAGCCGACTCGCGACAAGCAGGAGGAGAACGAAGGGGCTGCTGCACGCGAGTCTCCATCAGACCCAGGGCGATTCAGACCGATTTGCGGGCGCATTGCGAGACGCATGTCAGTGCGCGGCGGAGCCGCTGCGCTGACGACGCCGCCGTTCGTCCGGGTTCACTCGTGTTCGGGCAGCAGCGGCGGCGTCCACCCCGGATCGCGACCGAGTTGCGCAGCTCGCGCGACCGACGTCGCGCCGAAACGATCGCGTACCGCGTCGAGCACCGTGTCGAGCCGCACCCCGTCGTCCCAGTCGATCGGCAGCTCCGGCTGGAGGCTGTCGACGCGCGCCAGCTGCGACAGCGAGACGCCGATCAGGGTGATGCCGCGCTCGGCGATCTCGGACTGCGCGCCGGCGAGCAGCCCTCGCGCGACGGCGAGGAGCACGGCGGTGCGGTCGGACGCGGAGCGGAGGGTCCGCGATCGGGTGGCCTTCGCGAAGTCGCCGTAGCGAAGACGCAGCACGACCGTGCGGCACACCCGATCGCCATCGCGGAGGCGGCGGGCGAGCCGATCGACGATCTGGGTGAGGATGAGGTCGAGTTCGTCGGCCGCGCGCGGGCGGCTGCCGAGCGCGCGCTGCGACCCGATGGAGCCGCGGCGGCGCGTGGTGTCGACCGGGCGCGGGTCCCGTAACCGGGCCAGCGCGTGCAGGTGCGCGCCGGTCGCCCTGCCCAGCAGCCGCTCGGTGGCATCGGCCTCGAGCTCGGCGAGTTGCCCGACGGTGCGGATGCCGAGCCGGTGCAGCTTCTCGGCGGTCACGGTCCCGACCCCCCACAAGCGTTCCACCGGCAGCGGCAGCAGGAACGCCTCCTCCCACTCGGGCTCGACCACCAGCAGCCCATCGGGCTTGCTGACCGCGCTCGCGACCTTGGCGAGGAACTTGGTCCGCGCGATCCCGACCGAGATGGCCAACCCGACCTCCGCACGAACCCGCTCCCGCAATCGCACCGCGATCTGCTCGGGCGTGCCCGCGATGCGCCGGAGACCCCCGACCTCCAGAAAGGCCTCGTCGATCGAGAGCCCCTCCACGAGCGGCGTGGTTTCGCGGAAGATCGCGAACACGGCTCGACTGGCCGCCGAATACGCCTCCATCCGCGGTGGGACCACCACGGCATCGGGGCACAGGTCGCGCGCCTGCCGGCCGCCCATCGCGGTCCGCACCCCGCGGGCCTTCGCCTCGTAGCTCGCTGCCAGCACGACACCGCCACCGACGATGACCGGTCGGCCGCGCAGCTCGGGCGCGTCACGCTGCTCGACTGAGGCGTAGAACGCGTCGAGATCCGCGTGCAACACGGTCGCCTCGCCGCGCATCCGTCCTCCCGCCGATCGCCCGTCATGCGGATCGTCGCACGCACCGCGGACACGGGATGCTCCGTTCCCTGCCATCCCCGAACGTTGAGCGAGGTCAATCCCCGAAGCGGTCCGCCCGGAGTTCCGGCACGACGCATGCAGCGTCATGGCTGAGCGCGACTCGCCGCCCGAGCCGCGGTCAGAGGTCGAGGAAGTCACCAAGCCACGATCGGACCGACGCCAGACAATCCGTCGATACCTGACCGGTCACCCGCGTGAGGCGGTCGCGGGAGAGAGTACGCGGCTGCTCGGTCATGATCCAGGACGGCCGGTCGAGTCCGCTGGGCCCGTCGACGCGGATGTGGTTGGGCCATCCGCGGTCGGTCGTCGTGATCGGCAACGCGATGACGAGGGTGGTGACGGCGTCCAAGTATCCGGCGGATGCGATGACCAGAACCGGGCGATGGCCGCCCTGCTCCCGACCGCGCACCGGCTCGAGTGCAGCCCAGGCAATCACGCCAGGAGCGAGTCCTGGCCCCGTCACGAGTCGGCGTCAGTCAGTTCGGTTCGCTCCCACTCGGCGGACTCCGCCGCATGCGATTCGGCATCCGCGGGCGTGGATTCGGCGATCGCTGCCTTCAACAGACTCAGCCGCCACCTGCGATCTTCGGCGTCCGCGAGGTGAGCAAGGTGCGCGCCGAGAGTGAGCCCGTCGCGGGCCGCCTGCTCCTTGAGGCGGTCGCGGAGCTCGTCGCTCACCTTGATGGTCGTAGTCATACTCTGAGTATACCGTCGATGAGTTCGCTGGGGTGGTCCTGCGCTCGGGGAGTGGGCGGGGGTGAACCCGCCCGCCCCATAGATCGACCCGAGTCGCACGTCAGCCTGACCGCCGGGCGGCGAGCGCGGCCTCGTAGAGTTCCCGCTTGCCGAGACCGCTCTCGGCGGCCACCAGCGCGACCGCGTCCTTCAGGCGGGTTCCGGATGCCGCGAGCTCGAGCACGCGCTCGAGCGAAGACGCGGCATCCGCCTGCTGCTCCGGCGCCCCACCCACGACGACGCAGATCTCACCGCGCACGCCGCCCTCCGCCCAGGCGGCGAGCTCGGCGAGGCCGCCGCGGCGCACCTCCTCGTGGAGCTTCGTGAGTTCCCGGCACACCGCCGCCGGCCGCTCGGACCCGAACGCCTCGGCGAGGGCCGTGAGGCTCGCCGCGAGCCGCGACGGACTCTCGAAGAACACGAGCGTGCGCCGGTCGCCGGCGAGTTCGGCGAGCCGTCGCGTACGCTCCCCCGCCTTGCGCGGGAGGAAGCCCTCGAACGCGAACCGGTCGGTGGGCAGCCCCGACACCGCCAGCGCCGTCACCACCGCCGAGGGGCCTGGAATGGCCGTGACCTCGACGCCCGCCGCCACGGCTGCCTGGACGAGCGGGAAGCCCGGATCCGACACGGTCGGCATGCCCGCGTCGCTCAGCACGAGCAGGTCGCGGTCGCGCGCGAGCTCGACGAGTTCGGCTGCCTTCTGCCGCTCGTTGTGCTCGTGCAGGGCGATGAGCCGGGGGCGGTTCGCGATGCCGAGCCCGGCGAGCAGGCGCTGCGTCACGCGGGTGTCCTCGGATGCCACGACCGACGCCTGCTCGAGCGCCTCCCGCAGCCGGGCCGACGCGTCGCCGAGGTTGCCGATGGGCGTGGCCGCGAGGATGATCATGCCCCCAGTGTCGCAGGCGCGCGGCTCAGGGCGAGTCGGCGAGCGTTCCCTCCTCGGCCGCGACGAGCACGTCGATGGCGGCGAAGAACGCGGCGATTCCCGGCAGGTTCGCGCCCTTCTCGCGGGAGGCGGCGAGGTGCTCGGGCCGCTCCCACGTGACCACGTCGAGCCACTCGCCGTCGGGCAGCCGCACCAGCCGCGCGTCGACGAAGCCCTCGCGGTCGGCGGCGAAGTCGGAGAGCATTCCGGGCCTCGCGGCGATGAGCGCATCTTCTTGCTGGGGTTGCACGCGGAATCTCGTGAGCTCGATCGTGGTCATGGTGCCGAACGTACCGCGCCCCCACCGTCATCACGACCGGCTCGCCCGATTACGCTGGGGCGCATGGGTGCTGAGACCGGGGCCGCCGACGTGCGCGCATCGCGTGAGGCCGCGGCATCCATCGACGACGACGCCACCGAACCCGGCGACGAGACCACCGGACCCGGCGACCACGCCCCTCAGGCCCTCGAACGCCGCGGCACGCGTCTCGACGACTGGTGGGGGCGGGTGCTCGCCACCCCGCGCCGTCGCGCGCTCTGGTACTGGGGCGGGCCGATCCTCGTCACCCTGTTCGCCGCGGTGCTGCGCTTCTGGAACCTCGGCCACCCGCAGGCGATCGTCTTCGACGAGACGTACTACGTCAAGGACGCATGGACGCTCCTGCACAACGGGTACGAGTCCGACTGGCCCGACGGCGCCGACGAGGACTTCGCGCGCGGCGACACCGACCTCTTCAGCGACGACCCCGCGTATGTGGTGCATCCGCCGCTCGGCAAGTGGATGATCGCGCTCGGTATGGCGGCGTTCGGCGCCGACAGCGCGTTCTGGTGGCGCGCGTCCACGGCGCTCGCCGGCACCGTCGCCGTGTTCGTGCTCGCCATGGTCGCCCGGCGGCTCTGGCCGTCGACGATCGTCGCGGTGATCGCCGCGTTCCTGTTCGCGATCGACGGCAACGCCATCGTGATGTCGCGCGTCGCGCTCCTCGACAACTGGCTCATGTTCTTCGCGCTGCTCGGGTTCTGGTTCGTGCTCCTCGATCGGGCGCACGCGAAGCGACTGCTCGAGGAGCGGCTCGGCGATGCCCGCGCGGCCGGCCGCGATCCGCACTACGGGCCCGCCATCTGGACCCGTCCGTGGGTCATCGCCGCCGGCATCGCGTTCGGTGCGGCCTGCGCCGTGAAGTGGTCGGGCGTCTGGTTCGTCGCGGCGTTCGGCCTCTACCTCGTGGTCGTCGACGCCCTCGCGAGGCGCCGGGCCGGTGTGCCGTTCTGGCTCACGGCCGCCGTGCTCAAGCAGGGCCCCGTGACGTTCCTGCTGCTCGTGCCTGTCGCGTTGTACGTCTACCTCGCCTCGTGGACCGGCTGGCTCGTCACCGACGGCGGCTACTACCGGCACTGGGCCGACGAGCCGGGCAACGCGGCGACCGGATGGTTCTCCTGGGTGCCGCTCGCACTGCAGAGCCTCTGGCACTACCACGAGTCGGCGTACACCTACCACGTCGGCGTGCACGGCGAGCACCCGTCGCAGTCGAGCCCGCTCTGGTGGCTCATCATGTTCAAGCCGACGAACATGTACTTCGCGGCGACCGAGGACGGATCGGGCGGATGCGGCGCCGACACGTGCTGGGCATCGATCATCGGCATCGGCAACCCGCTCATCTGGTGGGCGGCGGCCGCGGCATCCCTCTACCTCGTGTACCGGCTGGTGCGCTACCGGGAATGGC
Organism: Agromyces sp. H66; assembly: GCF_004959775.1. Classification (GTDB taxonomy): domain Bacteria; phylum Actinomycetota; class Actinomycetes; order Actinomycetales; family Microbacteriaceae; genus Agromyces. The sequence goes on along the minus strand of NZ_SJZG01000004.1, from coordinate 27,505 downwards.
AGACGGGGGCGATCCTGCTCGGCCTCGCCGCCGGTTACCTGCCGTGGCTCCTGTACCTGGATCGCACGGTGTTCCAGTTCTACTCGATCGCCTTCCAGCCGTACACGATGCTCGCGCTGACCGCGGTCATCGTGCTCATCCTCGGCCGGCGCGACGACCCGAGGTGGCGACGGCTGCGCGGCATCGCCGTCGTTGCGATCTTCCTCGGCTTCGTGCTGCTCGTCTCCGCGTTCTACTACCCGATCTGGACGGCGATCCCCGTGACTCCCGAGTTCCGGCAGCTGCACTTCTGGACGCCGAGCTGGGTGACGTGACCGCCCGACCGGGCGTATCCTGACCACGTGCCTCACGTCACCGTGAACGGGGTCGAGCTGCACGTCGAGGTCGGGGGCGAGGGGATTCCCATCCTCGGTCTCCACGGCACACCGAGCTCCGCCGCCATGTGGGCGGACGCGGCGACGGAACTCGCCCGCCACGGCCGCTGCATCACCTACGACCGGCGCGGCTTCCTCCGCAGCCGGCTCGACGGTTCGGTCGCGCCCGTCGGCCTCGACGACCACGTCGACGACGCCCTCGCCCTGCTCGACGCGCTCGATGCCGTGCCCGCGATCGTCATCGGCCGCAGCACCGGCGGCCTCATCGCGCTCGAGCTCGCCCTGCGATCGCCCCGCTCGGTGCGGGCGCTCGTGCTGCTCGAACCCGCCGTGTTCACGCTCGACGAGGCGAGCCGCACCTGGGCCGACGGCCTGCGCCGCCGGGTGCTGGATGCCGAGTCGCGCGACCCCTCGACGGTCGCGGAGTTCATCATCCGCGACGCGCTCGGCGACGCGACGTGGGACGCGCTGCCGGCCGCGCTGCGCGAGACCTTCGCCGGAACGAACGACGGCACGCGCGCCGAGCTCCACGGCGAGGGCCTGGACCTGAGCGCCCGACCACGGGAGTTCGGTGCGGCCGAACTCGCGGCCCTCGCCATGCCGATCCTCGTGGTCGCGGCGACCGACTCGCCCGACCCGCTGCGCAGATCCGCCGCGCTGCTCGCCGATCTCTTGCCGACGTCCGAGACCGTGCAGGTCCCTGGCGGTCACCTCATCCATCCGGCGGATACCGCGGTGCTCGCGTTCATCGACCGCCACGCCGCGCCCGCCGACGCGTGAGCCCACGGCCGCGCGGGGGCGTGGCAGCCGTCGGCTAGCGTGAGGTGGTGCGCGAATGGATGCCGGGACTCGTGGTCGCGGCATCCGCCGCACTCGTCGCGTGGCTCGTGCACCTGGCCGTGCCGGCGGTGCCCATCCTCACGGCGGCGGTCGCGCTCGGCATCGTGGTGGGGCAGGTGCCCGCGCTGCGGCCGGCGCTCTCGGGTGGGCTCGCGCCCGGGCTCCGCGTCGCGGCGCGGCGACTGCTGCGCGTCGGCATCGTGCTGCTCGGCCTGAAGCTCAGCCTGGTCGACATCGCCGCGCTCGGCTGGGTGTCGATCCTCGCCACGATCGCGGTGGTGGTGCTGACGTTCGTGGGCACGATCGGGCTCGGGCGGGCGCTCGGGCTTCCCGGACACCAGCCCGTGCTCGTCGCGAGCGGGTTCTCGATCTGCGGCGCCTCCGCGATCGGCGCGATGGCGGCCACCGTGCGGGCCCGCGACGAGGAGCAGGCGGTGCCCGTCGCGCTCGTGACGCTGTGCGGCACGCTCGCCATCGCCGTGCTGCCCGCGCTGTGGCATCCGCTCGACCTCTCGGCGACGGGATTCGGGCACTGGGTCGGTGCGGGCGTGCACGATGTGGGACAGGTCGTGGCGACCGCGCAACTCGCGGGCTCGGCGGCGCTCGCGGTCGCGGTCGTGGTGAAGCTCACCCGTGTGCTCATGCTGGCACCGATGGTGGCGATCACGGCCGCGGTCGAGCGCCGTCGGGCGATCGAGCCGACCGGGCCGCGCCCCGCGATCGTGCCGCTCTTCGTCGCGGGATTCCTCGCGGCCGTGCTGCTGAACACGTTCGTGCCCCTGCCCGAGCCGGTACTGCTGGGCGCCGACCTCGCGCAGACGGCGCTGCTCGCGACCGCGCTGTTCGCGCTCGGCGCCTCGATCCGGTTCGCCGAGCTCGCACGCACCGGGTGGCGCGCGCTCGTGGTCGGCCTCACGTCGTGGGCCCTCGTCGCGGCGCTCGCCTATGGCGCCGTGCTGCTCGCCTGAGACCCCGACGACGCGGTGTCGAGTTCGATCGCCCGCACGTGCAGCGCATGCCGGTCGATCTTGCCGACCTGGTTCCTCGGCAGGTCGGTCACGAACGTCCACCGATCGGGCACCTTGTACGCCGCCAGCCGCTGAGCGGCGAACGCCTGGAGATCCTGCGCGGTCGGCGGCGCGGCGAGCCCGTGCCTGAGTTCCACGAAGGCGTGCACGAGCGCGCCGAGCCGCGCGTCGGGCGTGCCGACGACGCCGCTGAGTTCGACATCGGGATGCGCGTCCAGCACGTCCTCGACCTCGCCGGGCGCGATATTCGAGCCGCCCTTGATGATGATCTCCTTGATGCGCCCCTGGAAGAACAGGTAGTCGTCGGGGTCGCGGCGCCCGAGGTCGCCCGTGCGCAGCCAGCCGTCGACGAAGGTCGCGTCGGTGTGCTCGGGATCATCCCAGTACCCGGTCATCACCGAGTCCCCGCGAACCCAGATCTCGCCGGTCTCGCCCGCGGCGACATCCGCGCCGGTGGCCTGCTCGCCCGCGACGACGATCCGCAGCTCCACGCCCTCGCGCGGCAGGCCGACCGACCCGCGCTTGATCAGTCCGAAGGGCGGGTTCATGCAGCACCCCTCGCACTCGGTCATGCCGTAGATCTGGTTCAACTCGAGCTCGGCGACCTTCGCGAACTCGGCGTACAGGTCGGGTGAGATCTGGTCGCCGCCGCACTGGATCTCGCGGAGGCATCCGAAATCGACATCCTTCGCACGAGGGTCCACGACCGCGTCGAGCAACTGGGTCGGAAGCAGCACGGCGCGGGTCGGGCGGTGTGCCTGCAACGCGTCGAGGAACAGGTCGGGTTCGCTCTCGGCGAGGATCACGACCGTGCCGCCGACCAGCAGGTTCGGGAAGACGACGCCGAATGCGGCGCCGACGTGGCAGACCGCGGTGGCGGCGAGCGAGACGTCGTCGGCAGTCAGCCGTTGGGTCGCCACCCGGCTCGTCGCCCCGGCGAGGATCGATCGGTGGGTGTGGGTGACGCCCTTCGGCTTGCCGGTGCTTCCCGACGTGTAGAGGATCATCGCGGGGGCGTCGTCGTCGACCGACGGCCAGACGGTGGAGTCGGTGGAGTCGGTGGAGTCGGTCGACGTGGTCGCGTCGTCGACGTCGGCCCAGCTGTTCGCTGCGCCCGCGGGTGCGCCGCCGTACACGCAGACGCCGGCGAGGCTCGGCGACACCTGGTCGACACCCTGCACGACCGGCAGCAACGGGCCGTCGACGATCAGCAGCTTCGCCGTGCAGTGGTCGACCGCGAAGACGACCTCATCGGTCTGGAACCGGTGATTCAGGGGCACGGCGATCGCACCGATGCGGAAGCACGCGAGGTAGAGCTCCACCACTTCCGGGCGGTTGCGCATGAAGATCGCCACCCGATCACCGGGCGACACGCCGAGCGACAGCAGCCTGCGCGCCGACCCGTCGACCGCCTCCGCCAGTTCGCGATACGAGGTGGATGTCCCGTCGAAGACGAGCGCAGGCTTGTCGGGTGTTGCGGCGAGCACGTCCTGAATGAGATTCAGCGACATGGGCGCAATCTACCAGCGGCGCAGATCATCCTGAAGCCCGGCGCCTCATCCTGATGCACGGCGCCGAGCCCCCCGATCCCACACCTCGAGCACGAGCTTGCCGCGCACGATGCCCGACTCGAACCGGGCGAGCGCGTCGGCGGCGCGCTCGAGCGGGAACGCCTCGTCGACGACGGGGCGCACCTCGCCCGCGTCGATGCGGCGCGCGAGCTCGGCGAGGTCGTTGCCGTTGCGCTTCGCCGCGAGAGCGATGAGTCGCTGCGACACGAACGGGGAGATCGCCGCGGCGCGGATCATGCGCCCGATCGGGCCGAGCACCTTGCCACCCCTCCCCGACGACAGCACGAGCGTGCCGCGCGGCGTCAGCGCCCGGCGCAGCCGGCCGAGCGGGTGATCGGCGACGAGGTCGAAGATCACGTCGTAACGCGGCCCGCCCGCCGTGAAGTCCTCAGCCGTGTGGTCGATCACGTGGTCGGCGCCGATGGCACGCACGTGCTCGGCCTTCGAGCCGCGGCAGACGCCTGTGACCTCGGCACCCATGGCCTTCGCGAGCTGCACGGCGAACCCGCCGACGCCGCCCGAGGCGCCGTTCACGAGCACGCGCTGCCCCGGCGTCACCCCGGCCGACCGCAGGCCCTGCAGTGCCGTGGTTCCCGACACCGGCACGGCCGCCGCGTGCACGGCATCGACGGTGGCGGGTCGCACCGCCACGAAGTCCTCGTGCACGGCGACGAGCTCGGCGTACCCGCCCTGGTCGGACTCGGCGTACACGGGGTCGCCGACGCGGAACCGGGTCACCCTCTCCCCGACGGCGGCGACCTCGCCCGCGACATCCCGCCCGATGGTCGGTTGCTTCGGTCGCCGGAGCCCGAACGCGAGGCGGACGGCGCGGGGCTCGCCCCGCATGATCAGGGCGTCGCCCGCGCTCACGCCGACGGCGCGCACCCGGATGAGCACCTCGTCGCCGGCCGGCACCGGCGCCTCCACCTCGGCGAGCGCGAGCACCTCGGGCCCGCCGTAGCGGTGCTGCACGATCGACCTCATGACGCCGCCTTCCGCGCGTCGGCGGCGACGGGCCGCACGACCACACTGCCGGCCTTGTGACCGGTGTCGACGATGCGGTGCCCTTCGGCGATGTCGTCGAGCGGCACCTCGCGATCGATCGGCGGCCGGAACGCTCCGGATGCCGCGAGCGCGGCGAGCTCCTCGAGGTCGGGGACCTTGTCGGCGTCCTTGCGGAGGCCCGTGAACATGATGACCGCCCTGCGGCTGCCCACCCTCGAGGTGAGCTGCTGGAGCATGATCGCCCACGACGGCACCGTCGTGAGGTAGGTGCCTCCCGACGAGAGCGCGCGCCGACTGCGTCGGAACGAGCTCTTGCCCACGGCGTCGAAGATCACGTCGTAGGCGTCGCGTGCGGCCGTGAAGTCCTCCCGGGTGTAGTCGATCCCCCGGTCGGCGCCCAGTGCGCGCACGAGCTCGACGTGGCTCGGACCGCAGACGGCCGTGACCTCGGCGCCCAGGTGCTTGGCGAGTTGCACGGCCGCGGCGCCGACGCTTCCCGAGGCGCCGTTGACGAGCACGCGCATGCCCGGGCGCACGTGCGCTCCGTCGCGGAGGAAGGGCAGCGCGGTCAGGCCGCCGTCGCAGATGGCCGCGGCATCCGTCATGTCCACCGCGGTCGGAAGCGACACGATCGCCCCCGACTCGGGTGTGATGAGCAACTCGGCATGCCCGCCCGCGTCGATGCCGGTCGCGCCGAAGATTCGGTCGCCGACGGCGAACCGCGTGACCCCCGGCCCGATGGCATCGACGATGCCCGCGAAGTCGGAGCCCATCACCGATCGTTTCGGCGCCCGCAGCCCGAACGCGAGGCGTGCGAACCACGGCGTGCCCGAGCGGGCCGCGCTGTCGGCCGCGCCGATCGAGGCGGCGTGCACCCGCACGCGCACTTCCCCCGCGCCGGGCTGGGGCACGGGCCGGTCGACGACGCCGACCACCTCGGGCGGACCGTATCGTTCGTAGGCGGCGACTCTCATGATGCTGCTCCCTGCTGGTCTGAGGTGGGGTCGGGGTACTGGAAGACGTCGTCGAGCGGGACCCCGAACACCCGCGCGATCTGGAAGGCCACTTCGAGCGACGGTGAATAGCGGCCCTGCTCGATGGCGATGACGGTCTGGCGAGTGACGCCGAGACGCTTGGCCAGGTCGGCCTGCGTCATCTCGCCGTGCCGGAACCGGAGCGACCGGATGTCGTTCGTGACGCGCGTGGGCTTCACCACGTCGGCACGCCCTTCCGGTACGCGACGAGCTTCGTGATGCTGAGCAGGACCGCCGAGAGCACGAAGCAGAGGTACACCGCGTTCCCGATCCAGAACCAGTGCACCTGGAACATCGCGAGCACGAGCGCCGCGAGCGCGCCGATCACGACGAACGAATTGCCGACGCGCTCGCCGAGCCGATCGATCTCCCGGTCGCGCACGTCGGGCGTCCGGGTCTCGCTCGGGCTCACGATCTCGAGCACGATGCGCCCGATGATCGCGGCGACGATCGCGCCGCCGATGGTCCAGAGCATCGGCACGGCGTAGTCGACGGCGTCGATCGCGGTGCCGGCCGCGAGTTGCGGCAGCACGAGGGCGAGGTAGACGCCGTAGCCCGTGATCGCGACCACGAGGAAGACCCACGTGCCCTTCTCCTCGTATGACACTGTTTCCTCCCGGATGTCAAGAATGCTTGACATTTAGTGTCAAGCATTCGCGACACCATGTCAAGCATTCTTTACACATTCGGGATGTCGCATCTACGAGTCGATGCCGAATGCACCGCCGGCAGCGGCGAACGGTGCAGAAGGCATCACCTCGACCAGAGGGTCGAGCGCGTGGCGCGCCACCGGCGCACGTCAGGCAGGCACGCTGAGGACGTCGCCGAAGTGCTCGACGACCGGGAACGGCTCGTAGAACCCGTGCAGCAGGTCCCGCCAGCGCGCGTACTCCGGCGAGCCCCGGAACCCCTGCTCGTGCGCCTCCACGCTCTCCCAGTGCACGAGCAGCAGGTACGCGTTCGGCGTCTCCATCGACCGCGAGAGGCGCAGGTCGACGAACCCCGGCATCGACGAGATGATCGGTGCGGCCTCGGCGAACGCGGCCTCGAATTCGGCCTCGCGGCCGGGGATGACGGGCAGGATCGCGTGTTCGAGGATCATCGGCTCACCGTACCGGCCGCGGGCACCCGCGCCTGCACGTACCGTGCGCCGAAACGCGGCACGCCTGCCGGGTTTCGCACACAATGCGCCAGATCGTCGGGATGCCGGCGCATCCGGCACCCGAGGGCGGCACGATGGAGTCATGACCGACGCCTTCGACGACACCGCCGCCCTCATCGTGATCGACGTGCAGCAGGGCTTCGACGATGCGTACTGGGGCGAGCGGGACAACCCCGACGCCGAGGCGAACATCGGCCGCCTGGTGCAGGCGTGGGCGGATGCCTCGCGGCCGATCGTGCTCGTGCGCCACGACTCGCGCTCCGCCGGGTCGCCGCTCGCTCCCGGCTCCCCCGGCAACGCGCTGAAGGACGTGGTGGCGGATGCCCCGCACGACCTGTTCGTGACGAAGCACGTGAACTCGGCGTTCTACGGCGAGCCCGACCTGCACGCGTGGCTCACCGAGCGCGGCATCCGCCAGCTCGTGATCTGCGGCATCCAGACGAACATGTGCGTCGAGACCACCACCCGCATGGCGGGAAACCTCGGCTACGACGTGACCCTGCCGATCGACGCGACGCACACGTTCGACCTCGAAGGCCCCGGCGGCGTCCGCCTGACGGCCGCCGAACTCGCGCGAGCGACCGCGGTGAACCTCCAGGGCGGCGGCTTCGCCCGCGTCGTCACGACCGATGTCGTCGTCGGCGCCTGAGGCCCGCCCGCCACGAGGCATCCGTTGCCCCGCGTTACGACCTCGAGCGGATGCCGCCACCGCACGCAGTAGCGTGAGCGCATGGCAGACCGCGAATTCGGCTTCAAGACCCGCGCCATCCACGCGGGCAACATCCCCGATCAGGTGACGGGGTCAAGGGCGCTGCCCATCTACCAGTCGACGGCGTTCGTCTTCGACGACACCGCGGACGCCGCCGCCCGGTTCGCCCTGCAGAAGTACGGCAACATCTACTCCCGCCTCGCCAACCCGACGGTCGCGAGCTTCGAGGAGCGCGTGGCGAGCCTCGAGGGCGGCCTCGGCGCGGTCGCCACGGCGAGCGGACTGAGCGCGCAGTACATCACGTTCGCGAGCCTCGCCGGCACGGGCGACCACATCGTCGCCTCGGCGAACCTCTACGGCGGTTCGATCACGCAGCTGGATGTCACGCTCCGCCGTTTCGGCGTCGAGACCACGTTCGTGCGCTCGGCCGATCCCGCCGACTACGCCGCCGCGATCACCGACAAGACCAAGGCGCTCTTCGTCGAGACCGTCGCGAACCCGTCGGGCGAGATCGCCGATCTCGAGGGCCTCGCCGACGTCGCGCGCGCGCACGGCATCCCGTTCATCGTCGACTCGACGATTCCCACTCCCTATCTCAACCGCCCGATCGAGTGGGGCGCCGACATCGTCACGCACTCGGCCACGAAGTTCCTCGGCGGACACGGCACCACGCTCGGCGGCGTCGTCGTGGAGTCGGGCCGGTTCGACTGGCACTCCGAGAAGTTCCCCCTGTTCAGCCAGCCCGTGCCGAGCTACGGCGGCCTGCAGTGGTCGGGCAACTTCGGCGAGTACGCGTTCCTCACCCGCCTGCGCGCCGAGCAGTTGCGCGACATCGGGCCGGCGCTCGCGCCGCACTCGGCGTTCCTCCTCGCGCAGGGCGTCGAGACGCTGCCGTACCGCATCCAGGCGCACGTCGACAACGCCCGCGCCGTGGCCGAGTGGCTCGAGGCCGACCCGCGTATCGAGCACGTCTGGTGGGCGGGCCTTGCGAACCACCCGCACCACGACCGCGCGCAGAAATACCTGCCGAAGGGTCCCGGCTCGGTGTTCAGCTTCGAGGTGAAGGGCGGCCGCGAGGTCGGCCAGAAGCTGATCGAGTCGGTGAACCTCGCCAGCCATCTCGCCAACATCGGCGATGCGAAGACCCTGATCATCCACCCGGCCTCGACCACCCATGCGCAGCTCACCGACCAGCAGCTCGTCGACGCGGGCGTCCTGCCGGGCGTGGTGAGGATTAGCGTGGGCATCGAAGACGTTGAAGACATCATCGACGATCTCGACCAGGCCCTCACGGCCGCGACAGGAGGCTCACGATGACGACGACGGATGCCACGACCACTCCGGTCGACGTGACGACGAATGCCGCGGCATCCGCTGCAGACGACAGCCTCGAGACCGTTCGGCTCGTCAACGGCCTCTCCTGCGAGCTGCCGGCGAGCTCCCCGCTCGCGAAGCTCATGAGGTCGCAGCGCACCTGGGTCGGACCCGACGCCAAGCAGCGTCTGCGCATCCTGAACGCCGCGAAGTCGATCGCGATCGTGGGCGCCTCGCCGAACCCGGCGCGGTCGAGCTACTTCGTGGGCACCTACCTCCAGCAGTCGAGCGACTACCGGCTCTACTTCGTGAACCCGAACGCCACCGAGATCCTCGGCCAGCCGGCCTACAAGAGCCTCGCCGACCTGCCCGAGGTGCCCGACATCGTCGACGTGTTCCGCCGCGCGAGCGACATCCCGAGCGTGATCGACGAAGCGCTCGCCATCGGTGCGAAGACCGTCTGGGTGCAGCTCGGCATCTGGAACGAGGAGGCCGCGCGCTACGGCGAGGAGCAGGGCCTCACGGTGGTCATGGACCGGTGCATCAAGGTCGAGCACGCGCGCTTCCACGGCGGCCTGCACCTGCTCGGCTTCGACACGGGCCAGATCACCTCGCGCAAGACGCTCCGCTGACTCCGGCGGCGCCGGACCGACCTTCGTCGCCCTGCAGCGCATCGCGATCGCGCCGGTTGTCGAGGATCTATCATGGGGGCGACCGCAGTCACCGCATCGAGGAAGTTGCGTACCATGGCGAGCCACGTCGACTCGACGCGGGCGCCGCTCGTGCGCTCCGCCCTGGTCCGGCGCCTGGCCGGCATCCCCGGCCTCCCCGGCGGTCTCGCGGTCGCCTGCCTCGCCGGGTGGATCGGTCTCTTCCTCGCACTGCTGGCACGGTCGTGGGCGGCGTCGTGGATCCTCGCCGTCTTCGTGTTCCTCGTCTCCGTGGCACTGGCGCTCACTGCGTACTCCGAGTGGCGGCGCCTTCGGATCGACCTCGGCCGGATCGGAGAGGTCGCGGGACAGACGAGTGAGCGGATGGCCGTGCTGAGCCACGAGATCCGTACCCCCCTCAGCCTCATCAAAGGTGCGAGCGACCTGCTGCTCGAAGGCACTCCCGGACGACTCAATGCAACCCAGGAGAAGTTCATGCGGACGATCGGCGAGAACTCCGCCAGCCTCGTGGAGTTGGCCGAGGACCTGTTGACGCAAGCCCGGATCGACTCGGGCATGTTCGACCTCCACCTCAACCGGGTCGATCTGCGCGCCTTGGCGAAGAGCACGGTCGAGGAGCTTCGGACGCTGCACCGCGTCGCGATCGCCCTCGACTGTCCCGGTGCCCCGCCGCGCGCCTGGGTCGACGCCAGACTCATCAGGCAAGCCATCATCAACCTCGTGAACAATGCCGTGAAGGCGAGCCCCGAGGCGTCGACGGTGACGGTGCGGATCGTGAACGGGCCGGGCGAGGTGACCGTCTCCGTCTCGGACGACGGCTCCGGCATGGGCGACGTGGAGCGCAGTCAACTGTTCGAGCGATTCGCGAGCGGTCACCCGCTGCGCGACGGCACGGGCATCGGGCTCGTGATCACCCGCCAGATCGCGCAGATGCACGGCGGCCGGCTCTACGTCGACACGATGCCCGACCGCGGCACCACGATCATCATGACGCTGCCCGCACGGATCGAACCGGTGAACGACGATGGTCAGCGAAACGCCGCGCCCTAAGGCGCTCGTCGTCGACGACGAGCGGCAGATGGTCGACATCGTGTCGTTCGCGCTCGAGACGCAGGGGTTCGACACGGTGCAGGCCCTCGACGCCGAGACCGCGTGGCAGCTCACGCGACAGCATGCCTTCGACATCGTCATCCTCGACGTCATGCTGCCGCGCTCGAGCGGCCTGACCCTGTGCCGCCGGATCCGACTCGACTCCGACGTGCCGATCCTCCTGCTGACCGCGAAAGGAGAGGCGGCCGATCGGGTCGCGGGACTCGAGGCGGGAGCCGACGACTACGTCGTGAAGCCGTTCCACCCACGCGAACTCGCACTGCGGGCGCAGGGGATCGTGCGCAGATACCGGGACCGGGGCGACGGGTCGCGGACCGTGGTAGGCGACCTCGTCATCGACCACCGTTCGTCGACGGCGACGCGCCACGGCCAACGGATTCCGCTGTCGCAGAGCGAGTTCAGGCTCCTCGCCACGCTCGCCAGCCACCCCGACGAAGTGCTCGGTTGGTCGTACCTGTTGCAGGCGGTCTGGGGTACCGACTCGCTCCTCGGCGGCCGCGAGATGGTGAAGACCGCGATCTACCGCCTCCGCGCGAAGTTGGAGGATGCTCCGACGGATGCGAGCTACATCGCGACCGTTCGCGGCCGGGGATACCGGATGATGCAGCGCCCCGACGACCGGCGAAGCTGACCCGGCACCCGACTTCGGTCACGAGACTGTGACCGAGCGTGCCCATTCGTGACGCACCCGATTCCCGCCGCGACCTACCGTGATGAGTGGCGCTCGATGATGTCGTCCGGCGCTGTTCCCCCCCCGATTTCACGAAACAGAGGATCACGACATGGGAAGAATCGCTGCCCCAGCTGCCGCACTGTCGGCACTTGCGCTCCTGCTCGGCGGCTGCGCCGTCACCCCGAGCTCCGACGGCGCCGCTGCGGTCGACCAGGACGCGCCACTCGGCGGGAGCATCACGATCGCCTGTGGTGCGATGGAGGACTGGTGCCAGGCCATGGTCGCCGCCTTCACCGAGGAGACCGGGGTCGACGCCGACTTCGTGCGACTCTCCTCGGGTGAGGCCGTTGCGCGCATGGACGCCGCCAAGGCCGCGCCCGAGTTCGATGTCTGGCACGGCGGTCCCGTCGACGGGTTCGGAGCTGCCCGGGACGCCGGCCTCCTCGAGCCGTACGAATCCCCGAACGCCGACGTCATTCCGTCGGAATATCGGGATGCCGACGGCTACTGGACCGGCGTGTACGTCGGCGCGCTGGGCTTCTGCTCGAACCAGGCCGTCCTCGACGAGCTCGGTGTCGACGTGCCGACGAGTTGGGACGACCTGCTCGACCCCCGACTGAAGGGCCAGGTGTCGACCGCCCACCCGTCGACGTCGGGCACCGCCTTCACGACGCTGTGGACGCAGGTCACCCGCCTCGGCGGCGAAGAGCAGGGACTCGCCTACATGAAGCAGATGCACAACAACGTGCTCCAGTACTCGAAGAGCGGCACGGCACCCGGCCAGATCGCGGGTCGTGGCGAGGTGGCGGTGGGTCTCGTCTTCTCCCATGACTGCGTCAAGTACCAGGAGGAGGGGATGACCGACCTGGTCGTCTCATTCCCCTCGGAAGGCACCGGGTACGAGGTGGGCGGGATCGCCCTCGTCGCGGGCTCGAAGAACACGGCGGCCGCGCAGGCGTACATCGACTGGGCGCTCACCGCGGATGCGCAGAACATCGGGCCGACGGTCGGATCCTTCCAGATCCTGACAAACCCCGACGCCGTCGTCGACCCGCGCATGGTCGAGCTCGACGACGTCGAGCTCGTGGACTACGACTTCGCCGCGGCATCCGCTGCCAAGCCGGCGCTCACCGCTCGCTTCGACGCGGAGATCGCCGCGGCGCCCAAGGAATAGCCGACCCCATTCGCTCGAGCTTTCGTCATGCGGGGCCGCGCGGCCCCGCATGACGAGACGAAGGAGTCCCCGTTGAGTATCGAAACCGTGGCGGCGCCGGCGGCGCCGAATCCCCCACTCAGAACGAGCAGGCCGCGCGAGCTGCGACACGACACCGCGACGAGGGTCGTCGCCGTGGTCGTCGTCGCGATCCTCTCGCTGCTGATCGTGATCCCCGTGCTGACCATCCTCTCGACGTCGGCATCGAGCGAAGGCCTCGCCGTCTTCGCCTCCATCTTCAGTTCCTCCGTCAACCGCCAGATCATCCTGAACACGGTGATCCTCGGCACGATCGTCGGCGCCCTCGGAACGGCGATCGGCTTCCTCCTGGCCTATGTGCAGGTCCGGATGGAGTTCCGCGGCAAGCGCATCCTGCACCTCATCGCCCTGCTTCCGATCGTCTCGCCTCCGTTCGCGCTGGCCACGGCGGTCATCACCCTCTTCGGGCGCAGCGGCCTGGTCACGCGCGACCTGCTCGGCATCACGCCGAACATCTACGGCCTGCCCGGTCTGACCGTCGTCCTGACGCTCTCGTTCTTCCCGGCGGCGTACATGAACCTCCTCGGCATGATGCGCAGCCTCGACCCGTCGCTCGATGAGGCGGCCTCGGGACTGGGCGCCTCCAAGTGGCAGGTGTTCCGGAGCGTCACCATCCCGATGCTCGTGCCGGGCTTCGCGAGTTCGTTCCTCCTGCTCTTCGTCGAGACCATCGCGGATCTCGCGAATCCGCTCGTCATCGGCGGCGACTTCACCGTGCTGTCCTCACGCGCGTACATCGCGATCACCGGCGAGTACGACGTGGCCGCGGGCGCCGCCTACTCGGTCGTGCTGCTGCTGCCCGCGGTGCTCGTCTTCCTCATCCAGCGCTACTGGGCGGGTCGCCGGAGCGTCGTCGCGGTCACCGGGAAGCCATCGGGGCGACCCGACCTGATCACGTCCCCGGTCGCCCGCACGATGCTGCTCGCACCGGTCGCCCTGTTCGCGGGCCTCATCGTCCTCATCTACGCGACGGTCGTCGTCGGCGGGTTCGTCTCGATCCTGGGGGTGAACGACACGCTGACGCTCGATCACTACGCCTACGTCCTCAGCGGCATCGGCTCGGACGCGATGGTGACGACGACGACACTCGCCCTGATCGCCACTCCGCTCGCCGGCGTGCTGGGCCTGGCCGTCGCCTGGCTGGTCGTGCGCAAGCTCCGCCGCGGCCGATCCCTGATGGATTTCCTCGGCATGCTCGGCCTGGCGGTGCCGGGCACGGTCCTCGGCATCGGCTACGCCCTCACGTTCAACACGCCGCGCGGCTTCGGCGACGTCGTCCTGATCCCCGCGTTGGCCGGCGGCGGCGCCGCGTTCGGAGGCGCGGTCGCGATCGTCATGGTGTACGTGATCAGGTCGAGTCCGTCGGGGCAGCGGGCGGGCGTCGCCGCCCTGCAGCAGATCGACATGTCCATCGACGAGGCATCCGCCTCGCTCGGCGCCTCGGGGCTCACGACGTTCCGCAAGATCACGCTCCCGCTCGTGCGGCCGGCGCTGTTCGCGGGGCTCACCTACGCGTTCGCGCGCTCGATGACGACGCTGTCGCCAATCGTCTTCCTGACCACGCCCCAGACGAAGATCATGACGTCGCAGATCCTCTCCGAAGTCGACGCCGGGCGGTTCGGCAACGCCTTCGCGTACTGCACGATCCTCATCGTGATCGTCATGGGCGTGATCGGCATCCTCAACCTCCTCATTCGCGAGCGGCCGGTCGGGCGGCCCGCCGACGCGATGGCGACCTGACGCGAGCCCATGCAGCCGCCTTCCACGACAGCACGCAACATCCGACAGAGAGAAGACCCCCGATGACGATCACCATGCATGACACGCCCGCCCGTGACGTCGGCGACACCGTGGGCCGACTCGTTCTCAGCGGCATCCAGAAGGCCTTCGGGAGTGGGGGCTCCAGGGTCGTCGCGGTGGACGACTTCACCCTCACCGTCGAGCCCGGCGAGTTCGTGACGTTCCTCGGGCCGTCGGGCTGCGGGAAGACGACGACCCTCCGCATGATCGCCGGGTTCGAGTCGCCGACCGCCGGCTCCGTCTCGCTCGACGACGAGGACATGGTCAGCCTGACTCCGGATCGCCGGCCGATGGGCATGGTCTTCCAGTCGTATGCGCTCTTCCCGCACATGACCGTGTTCGAGAACGTCGCGTACGGTCTGAAGCTCAAGGGCCTGCCGGCGAAGCAGTTGAAGGAGGAGGTCGGGTTCGCGCTCGCCTCGATGAGCCTGACCAACCTGGCGAACCGGGCACCGAACCAGCTCTCCGGCGGGCAGCAACAGCGAGTCGCGCTCGCCCGCGCCATGGTCGTCAAGCCGAAGGTGCTGCTCTTCGACGAGCCGTTGAGCAACCTCGACGCCAAGCTTCGCGCGCAGATGAGGCTGGAGATCCGGCGTCTGCAGCGCCGTCTCGGCATTTCGAGCGTGTACGTGACCCACGACCAGGATGAGGCGATGAGCCTGTCCGACCGCATCGTCGTGATGCGCAGTGGAAGGATCGAACAGGTCGGCGCGCCCGACACCATCTACCGCCACCCCGCATCGGTGTTCGTCGCCGACTTCATCGGGCGAGCGAACTTCCTGGATGTCGACGACGTGCGGGCGGATGCCTCGACGGGCCGCGCCAGCGCCAGGGTGCTCGGGACTCGGATCACCGTCGACGCACACCCGAAGGCGGTCGCGGGCAGTGACTGCGTGCTGCTCGTGCGGCCCGAATCCATACGCGTGCGGCCGTTCGGCGACACCGAGGAACGGATCGCCGGGAACCACGGACGAGTCCTCTCCGCCGTGTTCTACGGCGAGAGCGTGGAGTACGAGATCGAGACCGAGGTCGGCAACATCGTCGCCGTCGTCTCGGACCCGACGTTCACCGAGATCGCCCCGGTCGGCACCATCGTGGGTGTCTCGTTCGCGCCCGAGCGGGCATGGCTCCTGCCCGCCGAGGATTGACTCGCCCTCCGACGCTCCTCCGCCGGGGGAACGCGGGCGCCCGTCAACGTCAGGCTGCCGAGCGGGCCGACGCCTCGGTGATGTCGCGTCCGTACGCCATCATCAGGAAACTCGTGCCGTCGGGCCGCTCGAACAGGTATTCCCGGTCGTGCAGGCGCGCGAAGCCGAGCCGGTCGTACAGCCGCTGCGCGGCGAGCATGTCGGGCCCGGTGTTGAGCACGACCCGCGCGACCCCGCGGATCCGGGCGAGCCGCAGCACATGCTCCACGAGGGCGGCGCCGATCCCGCGACGGCGCGCCGCCGCCGCGACGCCGAGGAAGCGGAAGTCGAGCTCGCCAGCGCGCGCGAGGGGCGAGATGGCACGTCCGGCCACGGGGGTGGAAACGGTTCCGAGAAGCATGCCGCTCGAGGCATCCGTCGCCACCCAGACCTGGTGATCGCGTGCGCGCCCGGCCACGGCGGCGATCTCGGCGCGATAGCCGGGATTCAACTCGAAGTCGCCCGCGTACGCGGCCACCGCGAGCGCCGAGACCTCGGCGGCCTCGTCGGGGCGCATCAGCCGCACGCGCACGTCGGCTCGCGACTGCACCGGGTATCGGTACACGAGCGTGTCGTCGTCGTGGTCTCGCTCGGGCACCCGCTCGAATCCGAGGCGCTCGTACAGCGCCTGCGCCCGAAGGTTGCGCGCGCCCGTGTCGAGCACCAGCGCGTCGACGCCCCAGGCGAGCGCGGTCTCGAGGCTCGCGCGCGTGAGCGCCTCGCCGAGGCGGGCGCCCTGCACGGCCGGATCGACCGCGATGAGCCGGACCTCCGCCTCGCCGGGCCTCGCCACCCGCGCGTAGGGCGTCGCGGCCCGCAACACGCTCGCGGTGCCGACGACGCGGTCGTCGCGCCGGGCGACGAGCACGGCGCCGGAGTCCGCCCGCCCGGCGGTGTCGCGCTCGAAGGCGAGTCGTTCGGCGCTCTTCGGCAGGTGGCCGTAGGGGCCGGCCGCGAAGGCACGGCCGATCACGTCGGCCTCGTCGGCCCATTCGTGCGACAGCACGGGGCCGAGGTCGGGCAGCACGGACGAGGTCGGAGCGGACCGGGCGGATGGGGCGGAGGAGGGAGCGGCGTCGTTCATGGGATCTCTCAGCCTACGCCCGGCGAACCGCGGTTCCTGCCGTCCCGTGCGTCGTCGGCGGGTATGGCGCACAGATCCTGCGACCGAGCGCCGGATCCGTGCGCGGGCTCCGGCGTAGCCTTGAACCCGTGACAGCGTTCGTCTCAGCCCTCGATCTGTTCTCGATCGGGATCGGGCCCTCGAGTTCCCATACGGTCGGCCCGATGCGGGCCGCTCGCGCCTTCGCCGAGCAACTCGCACGCGGGGGCGCCATCGACCGGGTCACCCGCATCACCTGCTCACTGTACGGCTCGCTCGGCGCGACCGGTCTCGGCCACGGCACGCCCGACGCCGTGGTCGCGGGTCTCGCGGGCCTGAAGCCCGACGACTGCGACCCCGACCAGGTGCGCGGCGCGTGGTCTCGGCTCGGCTCCGAGGGCGGCACCGTGCACATCGCGGCGCGGCATCCGATCACCATGACGCAGTCCGACCTCACGCTCGAGCCGCGCACGCGCCTGCCCGGCCACCCGAACGCGATGACCCTGCAGGCGTGGGGCGACGACGACGCCCTGCCGCTCGCCGAGGAGACCTACTACTCCGTCGGCGGCGGGTTCATCCGGCGCGAGGGCGATGCGGCGCAGGAGGCGGAGGCCCTGCGGCATCCGCTCCCCTACGACACCGCCGACGAACTGCTCGCCCTCTGCGAGGAGCACGGCGTGTCGTTCTGCGACATCGCGCGCTCCAACGAGGTCGCGGTGCACGGCGAGGAGGGCATCGACGCGGGACTCGACGCGATCTGGGCGGCCATGGCCGAATGCGTCGAGCACGGTCTCGCGACGGAGGGTACCCTGCCCGGCGGCCTCGGCGTCAAGCGTCGCGCACCCGAGGTGCGCCGCCGACTCGAGGAGTACGACCGCGACGCTGCGCACACCGCCGGCCTCCGCGACACGTCGACCGAGTGGCTGCACGCGTTCGCGCTCGCCGTCAACGAGGAGAACGCGGCGGGCGGGCGCGTCGTGACCGCGCCCACGAACGGCGCCGCGGGCATCATCCCGGCCGTCGGCCACTACTACCTGAGGTTCGTACCCGGCGCCGATCGGGAGGGCATCCGCCGGTACCTGCTCACCGCCGCCGCGATCGCGTCCCTCGTGAAGAAGAACGCCTCGATCTCGGGCGCGGAGGGCGGCTGCCAGGCGGAGGTCGGGTCGGCCTGCGCGATGGCCGCGGGTGCGCTGTGCGCCGTGCTCGGTGGCACGCCGCGGCAGATCGAGAACGCCGCCGAGATCGCCATGGAGCACCACCTGGGCCTCACCTGCGACCCCGTCGCGGGACTCGTGCAGGTGCCGTGCATCGAGCGCAATGCCATCGCGTCGTCGACCGCGGTGTCGGCGGCACGCCTGGCCCTGCATGGCGACGGCACGCACCTCGTCTCGCTCGACACGGTGATCGAGACCATGCGGCAGACGGGCCTCGACATGATGACGAAGTACAAGGAGACGAGCGAGGGCGGCCTCGCGGTCAACGTCATCGAGTGCTGAACGGCGTGGTCGGCCCTGGGGTCGACCGTGTCCCCCGTTCGGGACCCTCGCGCGGCGCCCGCGGCGTCTGCCAGTCTGTGCTGATGGACACCCCCGACCCCAACGTCGTCAACGACCTCATCGGCACCGCGGGCCTCATCGGGCTCATCGTCGGCTTCGTCGTGTACATCGCGATCCTCGCACTCAGCCTGTGGATCGGCTACCTCATCATCAAGGCCGCGGTGCGCAACGGCCTGCGAGAGCACACGCTCTGGCTGGAGCAGCGCCGGGGTCCGCTGCGCTGACACGAAGCCGGCGCCCACCCAGACCGTGGCTCAGCAGGCGCAGGTGATGTCGTGGTTCACGACGGCCTCCCCGGCCGGCCCGCTCGGCGCGACGTTCGTGAGCGCATCCGGTGCCGGCTGCGTGAGCCCGTCGGCGCCGTCGAACGCGAAGCCCTCGCGCACCCAGTACTCGAATCCGCCGATCATCTCCTTGACCGGGTACCCGAGCAGGGCGAACTCGAGGGCGGCGCGCGTGGCGCCGTTGCAACCCGGCCCCCAGCAGTAGACGACGACCGGGGTGCCGGCCGGAATCCGCTCGGCGGCCTCGGACGCGATCCGACGTCGGGGAAGGTGCATCGCCCCCGGCACGTGGCCCTGCGCCCACGACTCGTCGCTGCGCGTGTCGACCAGCACGAAACCCGGCTCGGGTTCGGCCAGCGCGGCCGCGACATCCGAGACATCGGCCTCGACGGCGAGTCGGCCGCGGAAGTGGGCGATGGCGTCGGCCTGCGTGGCGACGGATTCGAAGAGGTCGGATGCCGCGTGCGTGATGGTGTCGCTCATACGGTCACCCTCGCATCCAGGGGTCGACGGCGTCCCGTGAAATCGAGCCGTCGTGCCGCGAGATCCGGCCAGCGTCCCGCGCTGGAGCCGTCAGTCCGCCGGTGCGAAGAACGCCGTGACCGCCGCGGCGAGCGCGACGAGGTCGTCGACGTGCGCGAGTTCCCGCGCCGAGTGCATCGACAGCAGCGGCGTGCCGACGTCGACCGTGCGGATGCCGAGTCGAGTGGCGCTGAGCGGCCCGATGGTCGACCCGCACGGGATCGAGTTGTTCGACACGAACGGCTGCGTCTCGACACCGGCCTGGCGGCAGACCCGGCTCCACAACGCGGCACCCACGGCGTCGCTCGCGTAGCGCTGGTTCGCGTTGAGCTTCAGGAGCGGTCCGCCGCCGAGCCGCGGGCGGTTGCCGGGGTCGTGCCGCTCGGGATAGTTTGGGTGCACCGCGTGGCCCGCGTCGGAGGAGAGCAGCCACGAGTCGGCGAACGCGCGGCGGCGTGCGGTCGCGTCGGCGCCCAGGCCCGCGCCGATGCGCACGAGCACGTCCTCGAGGAACGGCCCGCTCGCGCCCGAACGCGACTCCGACCCGAGCTCCTCGTGGTCGAACGCCGCGAGCACGCTGACATGCGCGGTGTCGGCGGGGGCGGCGAGCAGTCCGACGAGGCCGGCGAACACAGACGTGAGGTTGTCCATGCGGCCCGCGGCGAAGAACGCGTCGTCGAGTCCGAACCGCTCGGGGGCCTGCGTGTCGGCGACGAGCAGGTCGTGTCCGCCGATGTCGCCGAGCTCGACGCCCGCGACGCCGGCGAGGTGCGCGAGCAGGTCGCCCGCGGCCGCCGCACCCCACACGGGCTGCAGGTGGCGCTGCTTGTCGAGCGTGAGCCCCTTGCTCACGTCGCGGTCGAGGTGGATCGCCAACTGGGGGATGCGCAGGAACGGCCCCGAGCGCACGAGGTGCTCCGAGCCGTCGTGCGTGACGAGACGCCCCGCGAGTTCGAGCTCGCGGTCGAGCCACGAGTTCAGGAGCGGCCCCCCGTACACCTCCACGCCCGCCTGCAGGAGGCCCTCGGCGGTCGGCGACGGTCCGGGCTTCAGCTTGAACGACGGCGAGTCGGTGTGCGCGCCGAGGATCCGGAACGGCGTCGTGGCGGTCGCGGCATCGGGCTGCACCCACGCGATGACGGCGCCGTCGCGCACGACGACGCGCCTGCCGCCGGTCGTCGGCCATTCGTCGCGCTCGTCGAGCCGCTCGAACCCGTCGGCCTCGAGGCGCGCGGCGACCGTGGCGGCGGCGTGGTACGACGAGGGCGATTCCCGGATGAAGTCGGCGAAGTCGGCGATATGGGCGTCACGATCCAGCTCAGGCACCCCTCCATCCAACACCCGGATGCCGCGGCTACGCGAACCGGACCACCGCCTGCAGGCGCGAACGCACCTCCATGACCTCGGTCCCGCCGAGGTGCGCCGATCCCGGGATCCCCTCACGCACGGCGCTCGCAAGTCGTGAGCTGCGCACGAGGGCCACGACGGCGCCGCGGATGCTGCCGCCGAGCGAGAGCGGCTCGGCCGCGTGGTCGTCGGGCACGACGATGACGAGCGCCGTCGGCTTCACGCGGGCGGCCCGGCCGATGGCCTTGGCCCGCGCGGCGAGGGCGCGGAACGGTCGTTCACCGCCGATCGCATCGCCGACGAGCTCCCCGCGCTTGAGCGCGACCGGCGCGCCCCAGTCCTCGGACTGGATGGCGAACAGTCCTGTGGGGCCGAGCACGAGATGGTCGAGCTTGGGCGGCAGGCCAGGGCCCGCGACATCCGTCGCCACGTCGTGCCACACGGTGTAGGCGATGCCGAGCGTCGAGAGCGACCGCGCGGTCGCCTCCTCGGCGAGCGCATCGGCGAGGATGTGGCGGATGTCGCGGGGCGCGCTGCGCACGAGCGCGGGATCGTAGGGGTCGGGCACGGTCACGCCGCGGCCCACCCACTCGCGGATGCGGTCGAGGTACAGTTGCCGCGTCAACCCGCCCGGATGCCCGTAGGAGCGAGCGAGCGGCCGCGAGTCGCGTGGGCGTCGCGGTGCCGCCGGGGCCCAGGCCTCCCGTGTCGGCGATGGGGTCGCGCCGGCAGCCCCTCGGTCGAACGCCGCCCTCGCCTCGGGCGTGCCGACGAGTTCCCACGCCCGCTGGACGGCGTGGAATGCGGCCGGATCGCCGCCGGTGTCGGGGTGGGCGTTGCGCAGCGCCCGGCGGTACGCGAGGCGGAGCGCTGCGGCATCCGCGTCGGCGCGGACGCCCAGCACCTCGTACGGTGAGTCGGAGAGCGGACTTTCGGGCATGGGCTCGCTTTCGGGGTGTGCGACCACGAGACTACCGCCGCAGGCTCGGTGATCGCCGAGTCGTGGCGCTCCCGGCCTCGAGGAGGGCTCGACGCTAGACTCCGGGCATGCGCGGCAGGTCCGCGAGGGGGAGGCACCGGCATGCTCATCGACGTGAACTACTGGGCCGTGGCGATCGCCACGGTCTCGACCATGATCATCGGATCGATCTGGTACACGCCGCGGGTGTTCGGAAACTATTGGATGCGGGTCGCCCGCGTCGACGTCGGCGATCGCAGCGCGGTGGCGCCGATCGTGACGACCGTCATCGTGAGCTTCATCTCGGCGTGGGTGCTCGCGCTCGCGACGCAGGTGACTTGGCTGGCGTTCGGCGGCAGCTACCTGCTCCTCGCGCTCCTCACGGGCGTCATGCTGTGGGCCGGCTTCACCGCGGCGCGATTCATCACGCACGACGCGTTCGAGGGCCGGCCGGCCGGGCTCACGATCGTGAACATCGGGCACGAGCTCGTGACCGCGGTGGTCATGGCACTCATCATCGGCGCCTGGCCGCCTGCCGGCACCGTCTGAGCGGCGGATGCCCCGAGCCGCCGTTCGGCGGTCGGCGTGTCCCTCACTCGGCGGGCAGGAGCAGCATCCCGTCGTCGATGAGGGCGCGCACCGCGGGAAGCAGGTCGGCCGCCAGCGCCGTCTCGTCGACCTCGAGGAGTTGGGCGATGGCCGCGATGACGGCGCCCACGCTGAGTTCGCCGTCGCACGCGCCGACCAACGCGGCCAGCCCCGTGTCGAGCTCGACCACCCGCCCGAACCCCCCGCCCTGCCGCAGGAGCATCGCCGTCGGATGTTCGTCGCCCGGCCAGTGGTGGCGTTCCTCGGTGACGTCGCCGGCGACCGTGAGCCGGGCGTCCGACAGGGCGCGGTCGTCGAGCGACGACTGCCGGTCGTGCGCGGCGAGGCACTCGGCGAGGTGCACGCCGAGGCCGCCGGGGCTCGCGCCGAGCGGCCCGTGCAACCGCTCGATCCGGGCCAGGCGTGCGGGGCGGCCACCGCGGGCGGCCGCCGGCAGAGGCGGGCTCGCGGCATCCGGACGTCGCAGCAGCACGTACCCGAACCCGATCTCGCGCACCCCGCGACGCTCGAAGTCGTCGAGCCAGGCGTCGTAGAGCCGATCGAACTCGGCGGTTCCCGGCCGCGTGCCGCCGTCGCGGATCCACGTCTCGGCGTACTCGGTGACGCGCTGCACCTCGCGTTCGACGATCCAGTACTCGAGTTCGCCGGCCCAGTCGCGCAGCCGCTCGAACGCGTCGCCGTCGTCGCGGACCTCCCAGTTGCCGAGGAGCTGCGCCACGCCGCCCCCGGTCAGGTGACCGGCGGCACCGCGCATCACCTGCTCGACGATCGCGTCGCCGACGAGGCCGCCGTCTCGGTACTCGTACTCGGGCACGCCCGCCACGCGCGGCGTGATCACGAACGGCGGATTCGACACGATGCGATCGAACCGCTCGCCCACGACCGGCTCGAAGAGGCTGCCGAGCCGGAACTCGACGCCCTCGATGCCGTTGAGCCCGACGTTGACGCGAGCGAGCCCGAGCGCCCGGGCCGAGATGTCGGTGGCGACCACGCGCGTCGCGAAGCGCGACGCGTGCATCGCCTGGATGCCGCAGCCCGTGCCGAGATCGAGCACGCGCCCCGCCGGAGTCGGCAGCATGAGCCCCGACAGGGTCATCGACGCGCCCCCGACGCCGAGCACGTGCTGTTCGCCGAGCGGGCCGCCGAGGGCGAGTTCGCCGAGGTCGGAGACGATCCACCAGTGCCCCTCGCCGTGGGCGTCGGCGAAGGCGTACGGCCGCAGGTCGAGTCCGGCGCGCACGAAGGGTCCGCCCGCATCGTCCGCCACGAGGCCCAGTTCGGCCGCACCCGCGAGGCCGAGCGACGGCAGCGCGGCCGCGGCGTCCTCGACGGGCACCGGCAGTCCGAGCACGAACAGCTCCGCGAGCGTCGCCAGGCCCGCGGATGTCCCGTGGCCCGCGCGTCGGGCGTCGAGCACGCGGCGCGCCGGCACGCGTTCGCCGCGATGCAGCGCGGCCGCGGCATCCGCGCCCCAGAGCGCCTCGAGCGCGTCGACCGTGTACCGCGCCGCCTCGAGGTCGGCGCGCAGGCGCGTGAGCAGTTCGGGGCTCGGCCGGCGCTCCGCGGCCGGGTCTGGTACGTCGTCCACCGGACCATTCAACCGCAGGGGCGCCGGCCGCACCGTCGCGCCGGCCGCTGCGGCGGCTACCTCGTGACGACGTCGTACACGAGCGGGAACGGGCCGTACCCGTCGTCGGGTGTGAGGTGACCGCCGCCCGGCACCTGCACGAAGTCGACGCCGAGGGGGATCGCGTAGCGAACGTCGGTGCCCTCGGGGCAGTACGGGTCCGCATCGCTCGCGACGATCACGGGACGTTCGACGGCCGACGCCGTGAGCGCGCGCCGTGCCGCGTCGCCGTCCTGCACCGGCGCGAACTCGGCGATCTCGGGGATGCCGCGCAACACGTCGGGCGCGGCCGGTGAGACCAGCACGATGCGGCGCGCCACGACACCGTCGGCGCCCGCCTCCGCGCGACGGGCGGCGTACGCCATCCAGAGCATGCTGCCGAGGCTGTGGGCGACGACCGTGAGCCGGGCGGGCTCGGTGCCGGACAGTTCGGCGTCGAGCGCCGCGAGCCAGTCGTCGAGCACCGGGGCATCGGGCTCGGGCAGTTGCGGGTAGCGCACCCGCCATCCCTGCGCCTCGAGCCGGTCCGCCAGCCAGCGCTGCCAGTGGCCCTCCGGCCGGCGGTTCTGCCACCCGTGCAGGATGAGCACCTCTTCCGACACATCCGCTCCTCTCGCCGAATTCGGTCCAGTCAAGCAGTTCCGTCCCGGCGGACTGGCCGTCGCATCGTCACATGCGCGTCATCTTCCGTCTACTTCCCGCCACGGAGCGTAACCCCGTCGTCATACGGTCCACGTAGCGTTGATTTAGGATCGAGGAACAGCGAGGGGAGGTCGCGGATGGCCGACGCACCGACGCTCGAGCGCCTGCGACAGGACGCACGCGACGAGCTCGCCGCGCTCATCGAGCTGCGCTGCCGACTCGGTGAGGACCCGTGGGTCTTCCTTCCCGAGTTGCCCTCGGTCGACGAACAGGTCGTCGCCACCCTCCGCGAGGAGCGCCTGCACTCCGAGCGCTGGAGTATCGCGCGGGCCAGGGCCTACCACCCGACGGCGCGCCGTGGCGACGCCGCGCGCTTCGAGTACGGACTGCTGCGCGAGATCGCGCTCGACCATCCCGACCTCAGCTCGGCGGTGTGGTCGTTGCTCGACCGGATCCCGTCGGCGTCGTGACGCGCTGACGTGGCGTTCCGCGCCGACGCGTCACGAGCCACGCCCCGGCCCGCCAGCCGACGAGGAACAGCGCGAGCGTCAGGGCCGCCACCACGACGAACGCGAGCGCGGTGCCCTGCCCGCTCAGCAGGCGAAGCAGCATCCCGAACGCGAGCACGGCCGCCCAGATCACGACACCGGTGGGCCAGGCGGAGAGTGGATGCCGCCACGCCCGCGCCGCGACCCAGCCGGCCGCGAGCCCGGCGAGGAACGGCCAGGCCGTGCCCCAGACCCCGGCGAGCGTCAGCCCCTCGGCATGGCTCGCCCGTCCCACGATCGCGAACACGACGACGAGCACGGCGTCGACCACCAGCGCACCGACGATCACGTTCATGTCGCTTGCACGGCGTTCGCTCATGCGACCATCGTACGGATCGGCGGCGAGCTCACGGTTCGGCGAGGTCGTCGGCGCCGTGCACGGGAAGTGCGCACACGAACGCGCGGCACCGGTAGGCGGTCGGCCGTCGGTCCGACGCGGTTCGTCCCTGGAACAACTCGAACCCCGCCGCGGCGAGTTCCCGCGCCTGCGACTCGGTGACGATGGTGGCGACGGATGCCTCGTGCCGACGCGTCGCGTCGAGCAGCGCCTCCGACGGCTCGACGCCCTCCTCGGCGCGGTCGTCGGGAACGACGGTGACGAGCTGCACGAGGGGCGCCGCGAGACGTGCCATGACGGCGAGCGCCCCGCCGAACGCGATGGGCCGCTCGACGGCCGTGCCGGCGACGGACCGCATCGCGCGCTCGGCGAGCTCGAGGTACCGGTCCCCCGCACCGAGCGCGTACAGCCGCCATGCGGCATCGGCGCACGCCGTGATGCCCGACGGCGCCGCCCCCTCGGCCGGATCCGGCGGCAGCGCCAGACCGCGTGCGACGAGCACCGGGTCGCCGCCCGCAGGTGCGGCGAAGGGAACCGCCGCACCTGCCGGCGCCGCGGCCGCCGCCCGTTCGATCAGTTCGCGGGCCGCGCTCGCGTACCGGACGTCGCCCGTGGCTGCGGTCAGCTCGAGCAGGCCGCCCGCGAGCATGCCCGAGTCCTCGAGCGTCGCGGTCGCGGGCGACAGCGTGCCGTCGAGCGATGCGCGCACGAGCGAGCCGTCCTCGCGCCGATGGTGGTCGAGCAGGTAGTCCGCTGCCCGTCGCGCCGCCGCCAGCGCGTCGGGACGGCCGAACACGAAGCCCGCGCGGGCGAGCGCGGCGATCGCGAGCCCATTCCAGCCGGTCAGGACCTTCGTGTCGAGGGCGGGTGGTTCGAGACCGGCTCGGCCCGCGGCATCCCGGCGGTAGTAGCCGCCCTCGCTGCGCTCGCCGTCGATGATGCTCTCGGAGTCCTGGGCGCTCGCGAACCCGCCCGACGCGAGCTGCATACGAGTGGTGAGGAACTCGATGATGCCGGCGGCGAGCGACCCCACGAATCCAGGCGCCGCGTCGCCGCGACCGAGCTCCGCCGCGACGCCGAGGAGCAGCGCGTTGTCGGTGAGCATGCGCTCGTAGTGCGGCGCGCTCCAGTCGGCGCGGGTCGCGTACCGGAAGAAGCCGCCCTCGACGGGATCGCGGAGCGGGGAGGCTCCCATGAGCTTGAGCGTCCGGGCCGCGAGGGCCCGCCCGTCGGGTCCCGACACGGCCAGGAACTCCAGCACCGGTGCGACCGGGAACTTGGGCGCGCGACCGAATCCACCGTGCAGTCGGTCCTCGTCGGCCGCGAGCACGGCGGCGGCGGACTCGAGGCGGGCGCGATCGGGCAGGTCGCCGGCGGCGTCGGCCTCGGATGCCGCGTCGAGCGCCGCCGCGACGGCGTTCGCCGTCTCGTCGAGTTCGTTGCGCCGCTCTCGCCACGCCTCGTCCACCGCGGCGAGCACCTCGGCGAAGGCCGGCATCCCGTGGACGGCACGGGGCGGGAAGTAGGTGCCGGCGTAGAACGCGCGGCCAAGGGGCGTGGCGAACACCGTGAGCGGCCACCCGAGCTCGCGCGTGAACGCGGATGCCGCAGCGAGGTAGCTCGCATCCACCTCAGGGTGCTCCTCGCGGTCGACCTTGACGGCGACGAAGCGCTCGTTCATGAGGCGCGCGATCGCCGGATCGCCGAAGCTCTCACGTGCCATGACGTGGCACCAGTGGCACGTGGCGTAGCCGATCGACACGAGCACGGGCACGTCTCGTCGGCGGGCCTCCGCGAACGCCGCCTCCCCCCAGGGGAACCAGTCCACGGGATTGTCCGCGTGGGCGCGGAGGTACGGACTCAGCGCGTCCTTCAGGCGGTTCGGCATGCTTTCAGCGTACGGGCGGATGCCCAGGATGATCGCGGGATTGACACCCTACGCCGCGCTTAAACCAAAGAGAGCCGCCCAACATTGGGCGGCTCTCTTCGAAAGAATGTCCGGCGGTGTCCTACTCTCCCACAGGGTCGCCCCTGCAGTACCATCGGCGCTGCGAGTCTTAGCTTCCGGGTTCGGAATGTGTCCGGGCGTTTCCCTCGCGCTATGGCCGCCGAAACCCTGGTACCAGCACCGACCCGGTTGTGGGTGGTGTGGTGGTCTCGGAACCCCAGGCCCCGGCACCAACCAGGGGTTGGTGGGGGTGGGGGTGTGTTCTGTGTTGTGTTGTGGGTTTCCGTCTGTT
>NZ_SJZG01000033.1 GCF_004959775.1 Agromyces sp. H66 | reverse complement strand
TGGCCGACACCACCGAGCAGGTCCTCGCCGACCTCGCCGCCAGGGTGCCGCTCGACCTGCTCCTCCGCGGGGTGCGTGAGGCGGAGGCGAGGCTCGACCAGGACGGCGTCGAACCTCGCGAAGAACTGCTTCGCGGCGAACGCATGCTCACGATGCGCGAAGACGCTGCGGGCATGGTGCATTTGCGGGCGCGCCTCGATCCCGAGACCGCCGCGCCCATCAAGACCGCGATCGAAGCCCTGGTGGGCGACACCCTGCGCCGCCGCCGCGAACCGGCCCTCGGCGGCGGCGGCCCGGTCGGCCGGGATCAGGGCCCGGCCGGCGGCGATGCGGGCCCGGTGTTCGACGACCCGCGCACGATCCCGCAGATCCAGGCCGACGCGCTCGCCGCCATCTGCCGCCACACCCTGGGGTGCGAACAGACCCTGACCCCGCTCGCGAAGACCACGGTCGTGGTCCGCCTCGAC
>NZ_SJZG01000032.1 GCF_004959775.1 Agromyces sp. H66 | reverse complement strand
GCGGCTCAACGTCGAGGGCGAGGATGCCGCGACCATGGCGTCGATCCGCGACGAGGTGCTTGCGCTCATCCGCGGCTGACCCGCGTGACGTCCTGACGACGCCCATTCGATCTGGAGGACCAGTGCCCATCCGCCCCGCCCCGCTCCTGTTGGCCGCTGCGATCACCGTCGCGATCTCGCTCAGCGGTTGCTCGTCGACCCCGACCGACTCCGCGGCTGCCCCTCCCTCCGAGGCGGCGCCGTCGACGGCAGCCCCTGACGCGCCGGCCTCCTCGTCGAGCGCCCCCGAGCCGCCGGCGCCCGACCTTGCCGACCCGAAGACCTGGACGGCGTCTCCCGCAGGCATCGGTCCGCTGCTCGTGGGAGCGAAGTTCGATCGCACGATCACCGCGGTCGGACCGTACGCGCGCACGGAGGGCTGCCCGAATCCCGACGTCATCATGTTCGCCGGCGAGGGGCTTGCACCGCTGTGGATCGCGTTGGACGGAGACACCTCGACGATCGGGAGCGTCATGGTGATGGCATGGCCGTCCAGCGAGGCGACGGAGGTCGCGCCGACGACGGATGCGGGCATCGGGTTGGGTGACAGCGAAGCCGACCTGTTGGCGGCCTACCCCGGCATCCTGCAGACCGCGGAGCGGAACGGATCCGTGACCTACGCGATGCCGGAGGGTTCCTCGTGGCTCGTGGTCGTGGTGAACGCGGGCGTCGTCCACACGATCGCCGCCGCGAACGTGAGCACGCTGCCACCCGAGTACTGCGGCTGACCCCTGCGCGCTCGGGCGTGAGCCCGATCCCGAGTGTGTGCACGCGCATCGTCCAGGCGTTCACCGGGCGTGGTGACTGCGACCGGCTCACGGTGACCGGCGTCACCGCGGGCGACGAGCCGTTCTGGTGGTTCAACGTGC
>NZ_SJZG01000031.1 GCF_004959775.1 Agromyces sp. H66 | reverse complement strand
TGTACTGACCTGGATCGTTGTTGACGTAGGAGAGACCTCCGGGGTCGAGTTGGAGCTGTCTAGTTCTTCAGCTCGATCACACGGAGGTCTCTCGTGTCTCACGCTAACGCCCGGCTGACACCGGCCGGCAGGTTGATCATGGTCCAGCGCATCCAGTCGGGACGCGCGGTCGCGCATGTCGCGGCGGAGATGGGCATCTCGCGCACGACCGCGTGGCGGTGGTGGCGACGGTTCCAAGAGAGCGGGCAGGCGGGCCTGACGGATCGCTCCAGCGTCGCTCGTACGCACCCGCAGCGCACTGGCCCGTGCCAGGAGACACGGGTGCGGATCATGCGGGAGCTGACCCGCCGTGGCCCGGTGTTCATTGCGAACCGACTCGGGATGCAGGCCTCGACCGTCGGTCGGGTGCTGCGCCGTCATCGGGTGCCTCTGCTTCGGGAGTTGGACCCGGTCACCGGGAACGTGATCCGCGCATCACGCCGGTCCGCGAACCGCTACGAGCATGCACACCCCGGCTCACTGATCCACGTCGACGTGAAAAAGCTCGGTCGTATCCCGGACGGCGGCGGCTGGCGCCTGCACGGGCGCGGTGAGCGTCCCGCCCGCAGACGCGGCTTGGGCTACGACTACGTCCACACCGCGATCGACGACCACTCCCGGGTCGCGTATGCGGAGATCCACGACGATGAACGCGGCCCGACCTGCGCCAAGTTCATGGAACGGGCGATCGCGTTCTACAAGACCCTCGGCGTCACAGTCGAGCGTGTCATCACGGACAACGCGTTCGCGTACCGGCACTCCACAGCGTTCCGAACCGTGCTGACCGATCACCACGTCACACAGAAGTTCATCCGCCCGCACTGCCCGTGGACCAACGGAAAGGTCGAGCGTCTGAACAGGACCCTCGCAGCCGAGTGGGCCTACGCCCGACCCTGGATGTCGAACGCCGACCGCGCCACCGCATTGCCAGGCTGGCTCGACTACTACAACCTAGAAAGAGCCCACCTCGGCATCGGAGGCACAGCACCCATCGACCGAATCAACAACGGTCGAGGTCAGTACA
>NZ_SJZG01000030.1 GCF_004959775.1 Agromyces sp. H66 | reverse complement strand
GAGCCTGTCAGATGGTCTGTGTAAGGGGTGAGGGTTCGCCTCGAAGGAGACACTATGACCATGAATGCGATCAGTCCGGAGCGTGAGGAGCGTCGGCGTCGGCAGAAGGAACTCGCGGATCAGCTCAAGGCGTCGGGCGCGATGGATGAGATCTTCGCGAAGATCGATGCCGGTGAGCCGCTCACGGGCGAGCAGGGCCTGCTCGGTGGCATGCTCAAGGCTGCGCTGGAGCGGGGCTTGGACGCGGAACTGACCGAGCACGTTGGGTACGACCGCGGGGACGCGGAAGCGTCTCTGTATCCGAACTCCCGCAACGGCACGAGCACGAAGACGGTGTCGACCGAGATCGGTGATATCGAGCTTTCGGTCCCGCGGGACCGGAACGGGACGTTCACCCCGATGCTGGTCCCGAAAGGGCAGCGCCGGCTGGATGGGCTGGACGGGATGATCATCAGCTTGTACGCGGGCGGGATGACGATCCGCGATATCCAGCATCACCTCGGGTCCACGATCGGCACCGACCTGTCGCATGAGACGATCTCGAAGATCACCGACCAGGTCGCAGAGGAGGTCCTCGCCTGGCAGCACCGCCCGCTCGAATCGCTGTACCCGGTGATCTATCTGGACGCGATCATCGTGAAGATCCGCGAGGGCGGGCACGTGCGCAACAAGGCCGCGCACATCGCCGTCGGCGTGGACATGGACGGCATCAAGCACGTCCTGGGCATCTGGGTGCAGGCCACCGAGGGCGCGAAGTTCTGGGCGTCGGTGTGCTCCGAGCTCGCGAACCGCGGCGTGCGTGACGTGCTCATCGTCTGCTGCGACGGGCTGACCGGGTTCCCTGAAGCGATCGCCGCGACGTGGCCGGAAGCGACCGTGCAAACCTGTGTCGTCCACCTGATCCGCGCGTCGATGCGGTTCGTGAACTACAAGGACCGCAAGGTCGTCGCCGCGGCGCTCAAGCCGATCTACCAGGCCGTGAACGAGGACGCCGCGCTGGAAGCGCTCGAGGAGTTCGCGGCGTCAGATCTCGGGAAGCGTTACCCGTCGGCGGTGAAGTCGTTCCACGACGCCTGGGACAAGTTCATACCGTTCCTCGCGTTCCCGCCCGAGCTGCGCCGGGTGATCTACACGACCAACGCGATCGAGTCGTTGAACTACCAGTTGCGGAAGGTCACCAAGAACCGGGGCCATTTCCCGAACGACGTCGCCGCGGTGAAGCTGCTCTGGCTCGCGATCTGCGACATCGAGGACAAGCGCGCCCGAGCCCGCGAG
>NZ_SJZG01000003.1 GCF_004959775.1 Agromyces sp. H66 | reverse complement strand
CGCAGTGGGCTTCAGCGGGATGGAGCGATCTGTAAAACTCCTGATCAGAGCCGATGACGGGAATCGAACCCGCGCTGTCTGCTTGGGAAGCAGAAGTTCTACCATTGAACTACATCGGCGCGCGACATCCGTGGGATGCAGCGTTGACCATCGTAGCAAGTGTCTCCGTACCATCCGCTACCCGACCGCCGGGCGCGAAGCGACCCGACGCCACGGGTCGGTAGGCTGACTCCGTGCTGCTCTCCGATCGCGACATCCGGGCCGAACTCGATCGCGAGCGCATCCGGCTTGATCCGTACGAGCCGGCGATGATCCAGCCGAGCAGTATCGACGTGCGCCTCGACCGGTACTTCCGGCTGTTCGACAACCACAAGTACCCGTTCATCGACCCCGCCGAGGACCAGCCCGAACTCACGCACCTCATCGACGTGCGGCCCGACGAGCCGTTCATCCTGCACCCGGGCGAGTTCGTGCTCGCGTCGACGTACGAGGCCGTCACCCTGCCCGATGACATCGCCGCGCGGCTCGAGGGCAAGAGCTCGCTAGGACGCCTCGGCCTCCTCACGCACTCGACCGCCGGCTTCATCGACCCCGGATTCACCGGCCACGTGACGCTCGAGCTGTCGAACGTCGCGACCCTGCCCATCAAGCTCTGGCCGGGCATGAAGATCGGCCAGATGTGCTTCTTCCGCCTCTCGTCGCCGAGCGAGCGCCCCTACGGCTCGGCCGAGTACGCGAACCGCTACCAGGGCCAGCGCGGGCCGACGGCGTCGCGATCGTTCCAGAACTTCCACCGCACGGATGTCGGCGTGACCGAGGCCGGCTCGGCGGGCGGGTGAAGGGTTGCCTGTGACAGAGATCGTCCTCGCTCACGACTACCTCGTGCAGACGGGCGGTGCCGAGCGGGTCGTCGCGACCTGGGCGTCCGGGTTCGGCGCACGCAGCATCACCACCCTCGCGTACCGGCCCGAGTCGACCTTCGAGGTGTTCGCCTCGCTCGAGGTGAAGGCGTCGCTTCCGCCGGCGTTCGCCGGCCACGTGGAACGCCTGCTGCCGGCGTTGCCGGCGATCGCCGGCCGCACGACGGTGCGCGGCGGCGACGTCGCGCTCGCGTCGAGCAGCGGCTGGGCGCACCGCTTCCGCTACGAGATGCCGCATGTGGTCTACGTGCACACGCCCGCGCGCTGGCTCTACGCCGCCGACGACTATCGCCTGCGGCTCAGTCGGGTGCGGCGGGCCGGGCTCACCGCCAGCACGCCGCTGCTGCGCCGCGGCGACCGCGAGGCGATGGCCCGCGCCAGTGCGATCGTCGCCAACTCGGCGGTGACGCAGCAGCGCATTCGGGATGCCTATGAGCTCGACTCGATCGTCGTGCATCCGCCGGTCGAACCGGTCGCGGAGGTCGCCATCGCGCCGCAGCGTGCGCTGCCCGAGGAGTTCGCCGTAGTCGTCGCGCGTGACCGCGGCTACAAGAACGTCGCGCTCGCCGTCGAGGCGGCGCGGGCGGCGGGGCTTTCGATCGTGGTTGTCGGCGCCGGGTCCGAGGTGCTCACCGAGCGGTCATCGGGCGTCTATGGACTCGGACGGGTGACCGACGAGGAGCTCTGCTGGGTCTATCGCACGGCGGCAGTCGTGCTCGGCGCCGGCCGCGAGGACTTCGGACTCACGGTCATCGAGGCCGCGCTCGAGGGAACGCCCGCTGCGACGATCGCCGCCGGCGGGTACCTCGAGACGGTGATGCCCGGTGTGAACGGGTTCTACGCGGCGTCCGACGTCTCGAATGATGTCGAGGCTCTAGCTACGGCCGTGACTCGCGCCCGATCGCTTGGTCGCGCGGAGTGCGTGCGGTGGGCCGAGCAGTTCTCGGCAGAGGCTCATCGCGGCCGACTGCTGGAGGCGCTGGGCGAGGCCGGTCGTGTGGGGTGACGCGTCGTGCGAGAAAGCAATTGGTGGGGCTCACCGTTGAGGTGAACCCCACCATTTGGCGTTGAGCCTTGCAGCTTCGAGCTAGTCGGCGCACACCTGGATCGGGTCCTCGACCTTGTCGCAGTCGGGCGGGGACTGGAGTCCCAGCAGGGGCTGCGCGACGTCACCGATGGAGTAGGTGACGTCGATCCAGGTGCCGCTGTCGGTCGAGGCACCGGTGAACACAGCGCAGTCGCCAGTCGCGATGTCTTGCGAGCCCTGCCACAGGATGTCGCCGCTGTTGCGCTTGACGATCTTGGTGACGTTGATGCTCAGCGAGCTGTCCGGGCAGCTGATGCCACCGGCACAGAGTTCGATGTTGAAGGTGAAGGGGTCGCCGGTGCTCTGTCCTGGGCACTTGCAGCTGCGGTCGCTCATGGTGAGTTCGGGGATGCAGCTCGCTGCGGCAAGGGGTGCCGTTGTGGCGACGGCCACGGCGGGGACCGCCCACGCCATGGCCTTGGTGACGGTGCGACGGCTTACGCCAGCGTGCTCAGTTCGTTCGATGTCGGCCATGGCCTCATTATCCTTTGGGCTGTGTGATGGGGCTCGTATGGATCGCGGGAAACTCTAGAAGAGTATCGCATCGCCGCAGATGCGCAATGCCACGGTTTACCCGATTAGCCCCCCAATCGGGGGGATGGTTCAGGGTCGGCGTCGGCGTACCAGCTCACGGAGCCCTCGCAGCGGGCGATCGAAGAACTCTCGGACGACATCGCGGCGGGTCGGCTGGCGGCCAAGCCGATGTTCGAGGTGGGCGTGATTCACCAACGGTGCGCGCAAGACAACTCCGACGCGAGCAGCAAGTGTCGGAGCCGCGAGCAGGCGCCCCCACCACTCCTCGACACGACCGCCACCTTGAGTGACCGCCTTCCAGAGGCGGTACTCGCGAGCTTGACGATACGCATCGAGACGGCCGAACGCCGCATCGAAGGCCAGGTGGGCGCCCAGCGCGTCGACTTCACGCTCGATCTGGCGGCGGAACTCCGGTGGGAGGCCGTCCCAAGACTCGATGAGCTCGATCGAGCGACGCGCGCGGGCCGCGTTCAGGATCAGGATCACTGCCTGATCGGGGATGCTCGGTACGGGGCAGGTCACGCCCGCAACAACGATCGTGCGCCGGGTGGCCCAAAGTCGACCGAATGCCTGCCCCGGTTCGAGGCCGATGCCCGGAAAGCAACGGTGCAGATCGAGAAAGCCCCACATATCGTGCAGGTAGGTCTGGGCGTGGCCGAATGGCGACCCGCTCGTGAAAGTGCTGTAAACGCGCCACCCCAGCCTTCGGAGCTCAGCGTCCAGGGCTGCGACCTCTGCCGGATGAACCATGACGTCGACATCCGATCCGGGCGATGCGATCGGGCGCACTGCCGGCTCAACGGCGTCACCTTTGATGTGCAGCAGGTCGATGTGCGAACGATCAGCGACGGTCTGAACGGCGGCGCGTCCGAGGTGGAGTCGCACGACGGGTGGCACGGTCACGCTCAGGTCACCACCGTGCCCGCTCATGCCGGGCACTCCGCCACGGTCCAGCGCGACGCCGACATGGTTCAGGCTGACTCGGGAGTGGGGGACCTCGTACTGCGAGCTGCCGACCGCTTGCTGCCCTTGCCCTCCGAGTACCCCTGCGCATACGCGGCCGCAGCGTAGGGCGATGCATCCCCGCCCTTCGCTGGCACCTTGTTGAGCACGAGCCCCAGTGCGCGGCCGTTGACCTTCCGCAGTGCGTCGAGCGACTTCTCGACGAAGTCGTAATTGGTCTTGCCGACGCCGACGACGAGGAGCGCCCCATCGGCCTGCTGTGTGAGCACAGCACTATCGGTCACAGCGAGCAGCGGTGGCGCATCGATGATGAGAGTGGCGTGCTTCGCGAGGTCGTCGAGCAGTTGTCGCATGCGAACGGATCCGAGCACCTCACTCGGGTTCGGTGGAATGGTCCCCGCCGCGAGCACCAGCAGGTGCGCGTCGTGCGGCGTGCGCTGGAGCACGTCGACGACAGGCGCACGGCCAGTCAGCACATCACTGAGACCGGCGCCCCCCGGTAAGCCCAGGTTGATTGCCACAGTGGGGCGGCGGAGGTCGCCGTCGATGAGGACGACCGCTTCGCCACTACGAGCGAGCGTCAGTGCGAGATTGCAGGCGACTGTCGACTTGCCATCGCCAGGCAACGGACTGGTGACGACGATCTTCCGCGGCGGGTTGTCGACATCCATGAAGCGCAGATTGGTGCGAAGCGAGCGCAGGGCTTCGGCGACCGGGAAGGTGCGGTCGTCGGCAGCGCCGGTCAGCAACTTGCTCGTGCCGGTGAGCGCAGCAGAGGCGGGAATCGTGCCCATTACCGGGACCTGCAGTTTCGCCTCGACGTCGTCGGTCGCCCTGACTCGCCGATCGGATGCGGTACGGATCAGAGCGAACGCGACGCCGGCACCGAGGCCGAGCACGCCACCGACAATGAGGGCGGTGCGAGTGTCGGGAAAGACCGGCGTGCTCGGCACAGTGGCTGCGGCGGCGGAGTAGATGCTGATCTGGGTGGGGGAGTCTTTACCGTCGACGACTGCGTTGGTAGCCGCCAGCGCGCCGATCCATGCTTGGGCCAGGGCCGCAGCGTCCTGCGGAGTATTCGCTCTTGCGGTGAACCTGATGATGGAGGTGCCCTGTGGGTTCTCGACCGTGATCCGCGCGGCGACCGACTCGGGGCTCGCTGTGAGCCCCAGTTCGTCGATCGCGCGCTCAGCGACCTCTTCCCACCCCGCCATCTCGAGTAGGGTCGGCACTTTCACACGGGCAGAGCTGTCATCGCTGAAGAGTTGCCCGTTCTCATACGCCGTCTTCGCCTGCACGAGACCGCTTGCGGTCGCCTCGTAGACGGGGGTCTGCAGGAGCGACCAGCCGTATGCGGTGCCGACCCCGATCAGTGTCATCAGGGTGATCGCGAGCCAGTGGCGGCGCAATCCGCGAAGGTAGTCGCGTAGCTCCATGTGCACCCCTGGTTCTCAGCGTTCGCCGGCCGCACGGCCGACCGCTCTATCGTAGGGCAGAGCACGTGAAAGTCCCGGTGGACCGGGTGACGCGGCTGATCCGGGTTCCCTCGTGCCCGACGCATCCGTCGAACGTTGCAGGGCCAAGGCCCCGAGACAGATGCCTGCGATCACGAAAGGCACGGAGGTCTGCACCCCTGCCCAAAACAGGTCGAACTGCGCCTGCACGATGCGGCTCAGAATCACCGCGAGGGCGAGGGTCCCGTACACCTTGTCAATTCGCCTGAGCACCATCACGAACCCCACCCACATAATGAAGAACGCTGCGAGCCCGAAGAGTCCAGCCGAGGCGACCACTTCGAGCTCGGCCTGGGGCGGCTGATACGGCACTGTGTCGTCGACGTACCAGAAGCGCAGTCCGTGGCCGAAGATCGGCGCATGCTTCCAATACGCGTAGACCTCGCGGAACCACTCGAGCCGCTGGAACGTGGAATTGTGCCGATTCTGCGAATCGAGCTGCTCAAGCACCATCGACACGGTGAGCCAGACCGCGGGTATCACGAGCAGCAGGATCAGCTTCGACTGACCACCTCGGCGCACCGCGATCACGAGTACCGATACGACGAGGCCGATCCAAGCCTGACGCGATTGACTCATGACGATCGCGATCAGCAGCAGCCACAGCGCAGGGCGGGTCCAGCGCTGTGAGAGCTCGGCCCAAGGTGGGTTCACGTAGGCGATCAGCGCGACGAATGCGAGCGCCGTGCCGACGAAGTTCTTGTGCATCGGCAACGGGATCCAAGGATAGACCGGGCCGAGGTTGCCACCTGCGTACTGGAGAACGCCCGAGACCACAGTGCCGGCCGCGAGCACGCAACCCGTGATCAGCATCGCGGTGAATGCCCATCTCGCATAGCCCCCGCGCCCGATCGCCCACCCGACGATGAGGGCGCCAGAGATGAGCAGCCAGGCGTGGAACCACTCGATCGTGTTCTGCGCGAACGGGTTGACGATGACCGTGATCAGCGTCGCGAACTGGTATCCGAAGTTGAACCAGAGCATCGCCCGCAGTTCGCGGCTGTAGGGCCGGCTTCCGAGCAGCACCGCAGTTCCGAACGCTGCGGCGAGCGCAACATCAGATGCCGACACGTCGGCGCCGCCGATGCCCGCACGCTGGGCGACGAAGAGTGCCGGCATCGCCATCAACGCGATCGCGAGCGGCTTCGACATCGTGAGCACCGCGCCGACCACGAGCGCTGCAAGGACGATGCCGGTGACCAGCGCGCCCTTACCGGCGCGGTCGAGGAGGAAGTACGTCGCGAGCACCGTGCCCACAGCGAGGAGTGCCCATCGCCAGGCACCCGCCCACCAATCGGCCAGCCGGTCGCGCCAAGCGCCCTTATTCATGCTCGTGGCCATCAGGCCGAGCCCTCGATCAGGAGTCCTCGCGCGACGAGGTCGTCGATAAACGCAGCGACGTGTGCCGCGATCTCATCAGGCGGCCCGTGGACCTGCTCGAGAATACGCTCCGCGAGGTGCTCGGGGTCGCCTGTCGTCGCCTCTGTGAAGATCAGTGCCGCCACGCCCTCGAGCACGAGAATCGGCCCACCAGGCAACGGCGCGAGGTAGATGGAGCCTTCGCTCTCCTCGAGGCCCACACCGGTAGCGAGTCGGTAGCTCATCTTTCGGGCGGTCGGTCGGTGGGGGGCCTCTCGCCGTGCAGGCTCTCGTAGACGTCGCCGATGAACGAGTCGATGGCGGCCGAACCCGACTCGGGCCCACCCGCGAGCAGGCCGTCGGCACCAAGCAGCACCGCGGTCGGCGTCGGCCACTCTGTGATCGACCCGCGCACATAGCCCTCGGTGTCGTGCAGGGACTCGGGATACGCGGCTTCGGTGAGCCGGCTCTCGGACGGAGCGATCGAGACCAGCAGCCGCACGTCAATCTCGGGCAACAGGGCGCGCCACGTCGGCACCCGCTCGATGACGGAGAGGCATGACCCGCAGACCTCCGACACCGCGAGCAGCAGCGTGGGTCGCTGCATCGACAGCGTCCGCAGGTTCGCCGTGCGCCCGTCACCGAGGGTCACCGGCACCGCGGGGGTTCGCGTGCGCACATAGTCGAGGTCGTCGTCTACGCTCTGGGATGCGGCGATCGGGACGGGTGCTTCGCGTGCGGCTGCCTGCGGAGGCCAGACGACGACGGCCGCCGTGAAAGCAGCTGCAGCGAGTGCGACGAGCCAGCCCCAGTCAGGGCCGAGGGCGGCGAGCGGGCCGCCGAGGAGCGGCGTCGCCCAGATCGTGGATGCCGCAACCGCGGCGACGAGCAGCAGCCAGCTGTTGCGGAGTACGGTGACGCCGGTCACCGGTGTCGGCGCACCGAAACACGCGCAACTGGCATCCGAGCCGGACGCACGCGCCTTTGCACGTACCCGCCACACGAGCAGCGTGTAGGCGGCCATCAACGCAACGGCGACGAGCGCCGCGAGCAGACCGAGTACGCCACCGAGCACCGCCAGCCCCAGTCCGAGGGCGAGTTCACCCCATGGGTGCAGGCGGAGTAGCCAGATGCGCCGGAAGGCGGCCGGCACCCCCAACTCCGCCCAGCCGGCGAGATCGTCGGGGTGGCGGAGCTTCCCGACAGCGCTTGCCACCAACACTCCGGCGATGATCAGCGCAGGGGCTGCGATGAGGGAAGTCGGCACCATACGATCCTACCGACCACCTCGGCGGTGAGCACCGCGTCGCGGTGTTCACACCGGGTGCGGCCCGGCTACGACAGATCAATCGACAGGGTGCGCCCCCAACCGTTGAGCGGCCAGAAGACGAGGAACACCTCACCGACGATGTCGTCTG
Source organism: Agromyces sp. H66 (assembly GCF_004959775.1). Classification (GTDB taxonomy): domain Bacteria; phylum Actinomycetota; class Actinomycetes; order Actinomycetales; family Microbacteriaceae; genus Agromyces. Next base: position 456,374 of record NZ_SJZG01000003.1, on the reverse strand, counting down.
CGGTCACGATTCGTGCGCAGCCGTCGGCCGCGGCAGCCCCGCGGCATCCCATGACCGAGTCAGCCGAGTTCGACCGATGGTCGCCCATGACGAGATACTCGTCGCCGCTGAGCACAATCTCGCGGAAGCAGCGCGCGGCGACGGGGTCAGTCGAGCAGTCGAGTTCGCCTGACTCGAACAGCAGATCGTTGAAGATGTATGGCTCCTCGATCGGTTCGCCGTTCACCGTCAGTCGGCCCTCGGCGTCGCAGCACGCGACTGCGTCGCCAGGGGTGCCGATGACCCGTTTCGTCAGGGCGTTGTGATTGTTCGGCCCGAAGCCGACCACGTCGCCGAACCAGCCGATCATCGTGCGCCACCACGGCCGTTCATTACTGGGCCCCCAGGATTCGGGTCGGTCGAACACGATGACATCGCCGTGTTCCGGCTCATCCCCGAGGTACGCGAGCTTGTTAACGAGCACGCGATCGCCGGGCTCGAGCGTCGGTTGCATCGACCCGGACGGCACCTGGTAGACCTTGACGAACAGTGCCTGTACGAGCGCGACGACGAGGATTGCGGCGACGAGGTGCGCCCACGGGGATGAGAGTGCGCGCCGCCAGAGCGGGCGGGTGCCGGGTCGCCTGTTCTCGAGCTTGGAGTTGCCGGTCATGGGGTCTTGATACGGTCCGCAACGGCGGTAGGAGCGATGAGGCCAGCTCGCTGCATCTCGGCGAGTTCCTGCAGCACCCGCTCGTGCAGAGTGCCGTCGGGCGGCGTACCGTGTTCGCGTTCGACCTCGACGATGATGGCGTCCAGGTCTAGGCCCGCGCAGACGGCTCGCCAGAGCGTCGGCCCGACGCCAGCGAGCAGCTGCAGTACTCCCGAGGGCAACAACACGCACGCGGAGCCTTCGCTCTCGATCGCATCGCACACCTCGACCGGCGCGAAGTAAGCGTTCGCGGCACGCGCAGTCGGCAGCACGCTTCGCCACGGTTTCGGTTCGGGGTGCGCCGAGGAATTCAGTTGGTCGATCGCATCGGGCAAGGTGCGAGCTTCGGTGTAACTGACTCGCTGCACTGGCCCGATGCGATCGACGAGCCGGGCCACTGATTGCAGCGGCTCGTGCATCTCCGTGAGATAGCTCGACTGCGAGGCGAGCTCGAGAAGCGCCTCGCAGAGCGGCACCGCGGTGACGGATGCCGGTGGCACATCGCCGTCGCCAGCGGGCGGGTGCCGGTCGAGCAGCAGAAGGCTGCCGAGCACGAGCGGAGCGTCGGGCAGCGGCCGGAGTCCGAGCGCGGACGGTGCCCACTGCTGTTTGTGGTGCGAGCCGTCCACGATGACCGACAGTGGCTTGCGGTAGGGCGCGATGCATCCGCCTTCGTCGATCGCGATCGATTCGTCGCTGACGTAGCCGCGCCGAGCGCCAAGGGCCCGCGAGGCCGTCGTCTTGCCACTGCCCGAGGGGCCTACGTACACATGCACCCGCCCGTCTGCGTCGGCCACGCCCCCGGCGTGCAGCAGCAGCCGCAAGCCGCGCAGGCGACCCAGCCCGGCGAGGGTGACGAGTGTGGTCAGCCGGGAGGCATCCCTGTCGAACGTCTCAGCAGTAACCGTGCCGAGCTGGACCGGGTCGGCCGCCGGCATAGATGCGTCGGGAGCGTCGGCGTCGCGCCATGGGTCGAGCAGGTCTCGCAGCATCGCCTCGTCGATTGCCTCGACGAGGAGTGGCACCCGAGTGCCGAGTGCGACGAGTTCGGTCATGGATTGATTCTGGCAGGGTCCGCTCTCGATACGATGGCGCGCATGGGCGCCGAAGTGCCACGAGGAAATGAACGAGTGATCCACACGATCACGCCGTGGGATCACTTCTCGCCCCGAACCGGATCGGCGATCCCCACCGTCGTGCACGGGCTTGCGTCTGCGGCCGTGCTGCGCGGCGACGCGCGGCATTCCGTCGTCGTGGAGCGGTCGACGTATCGGCCGCGCTACGACGATGCCGACATCATCGAGTACGACGGGCGCCGCGTGTCCGCGAGGGCGCGCCGCTATCTCGATCCGACGCTCGGCCGGTTGGCCATCGCCCGTCCCGCCGCATCCGCGTACTTCCGCCCGCTCGCCGATGCGATTCGCGCCCGCCCGCCCGCGATCGTGTTGGCGCACAACGCGCCGCTGATGCCTTGGCTGCTGCGCGGCACCGAGCATCGGGTAGTCCTCTATGCGCACAACGAGCTGTTTCGCACCTACGCACGGAGCGAGGTCAACCGGCTTCTCGCCCCCGCGGACGCGATCATCTGCGTCAGCAAGGATTCGGCTGATCGAACACGTTCGATCCTCGGGCCGAGGAACCGGGACAAGGTCTTCACCGTCGGAAACGCCGTCGACACGGCCCGCTTCACACCGGCTGTGCGGCCGCCGCGGACTTCGGGCGAACCTATGCGGGTGATGTTCGCAGGGCGGGTCGTGCGACAGAAAGGCGCCGACACCCTGTTGCGCGCTGCGGCGGCATTCGACGCGCACGAGATCGAGGTCGTCGTCGTGGGGAGTGCTGGATTCGACCCCACTGCCCCTCTCACCGCATACGAGCGCGAGCTCCGGGCACTCGCAGCGCAGGCGGCGCCGAGCGTGACTTTCAGCCCTTTCGTCGATCGGGCGACGCTGCCCGACTTGTTACGTACGGCTGATGTGCTCTGCGTGCCGTCGCGTTGGACCGAGGCGAGTGGGCTAACCGTCGGCGAAGGGCTCGCGACCGGCATCCCCGTCATCGCCAGCCGGCTTGGCGGCATACCGGAGGCGCTCGGCCCAGGCGGGCTGCTTGTGCCCTCCGATGACGTCAAGGCGCTCGAGGCCGCACTGCGTCGACTGCTCGACGAACCGCAGACGGCGGCCGCGCTCGGTCGGGCCGGGCGCGAATGGGTGGAAGCGCACGACTGGGGCTGGGCCTGGGAACGGCTGCGCGAGGCGCTCGAGCTCGCGTAAGGCCTGCCGTGCAGAGACGGTAGGCTGCTCTGGCGAGGCCGCGAGGGATTGACCGCAGCGATGAGGAGACGATGGCAACACCGGCACGTCGAGACGGGCTCGTCGATCAACTGCGTCGTCTACTCAAGATCGCGGGGGCCCGACCCGGTGCGTGGGTCACGTCGACCATCGTCATCTCGCTGATCTTGGCCGCGCTCGACACGCTCGGCGTCGCCGCGATGGTGCCGCTAACGCAACTGATCGGCGGCGCGGACACCGACACCGGCGCCCTGGCAGTGATCGCAGACACATTCGGTACCGACGAACGCACCGCGCTGATACCGGTTGTCGCGGCGTTGGTGGCGGTGCTGTTCGTGCTCAAGAGCCTCGCGTCGATCGGGTTCAGGTGGTGGCTGCTCGGCCGCACAACTCGGGTCTCGGCGGACTCTGCGGCTGCCCTGTTGCGCGGCTATGTGCTCGCCCCGTATGCATCGCATCGCACCCGGCGACTGCGCGAGATCTACCGCAGCGTGAACGAGGCCGTGTCGCAGTCGACCTCGGTGTTGCTCGCCACTGTGAGCATCGGCACGGATTTCTTCGTGCTCATCGCGCTCACCGCAGTGCTCGCCGTCACCTCGCCGTTCGTCACGATCATCACCGTGCTCGTCTTCGGTATCTTCGTTCTCGGGCTGCAGCGACTGCTGCGTCGCAGGCAGGTGCGCCTGGGCGAGGCGGCCGCGACGGTGAGTCTGGAGGTCTGGCAGTACCTGTTGCCGAGCCTCGACGGGTTTCGCGAAGCCCGGCTCAGCTCACGTGGCGAAGACTTCGTACGTGGCTACCGAGACGCGCGACTGCGCGGCGCTCGTATCGGTCGTGACATCGGAATCATCTCGGACATCCCGAGGTATTCGCTCGAGATCGGCTTCGTCTTGGCGATCGCCGTGATCTCGGCGTACCTCTTCACGACCGGCACGGCCGCTGAGGCGCTCGTGGTCCTCGGTGTGTTCGCCGCCGCATCGCTGCGGGCCCTTCCCACGCTCACGAGGATGTCGTCGAACGTCGCCACCCTTCGTACCGGCCAGGCAGGTCTAAGGATCTTCCTCGAAGCTGCCGACTCGCTCGAAAGCGAGGCGAGTCACGAGGAGCAGCCTCGCGACGGGACGGCGTATGCGGGCGATCTCGTCATCGACGACCTCAGCTTCAGCTACCCCGACGCTGACACTCCGGTGCTCGACGGGCTGTCGTTGCGGATCCCGCACCATTCGACCGTGGCGTTCGTCGGTTCGAGCGGGGCGGGCAAGAGCACCCTGATCGACCTCGTGCTCGGGCTCCTCGACCCGACGCGCGGGTCGATCTCATGTGGCGGCCGGTCGATCTCCGACGATCGTGCTGCGTGGTACGCATGCCTCGGCGTGGTGCCACAAGACGTCTTCCTGTTCAACGAAACTCTCGCCACCAATGTCGCGTTCGAGATCGACCGTTCGCGCATCGACCTCGCTCGCGTTCGCCTCGCGCTCGAGATGGCGAAGCTCGATGACACCGTCGCCGCACTGCCCGACGGCCTCGACACCGTCGTCGGAGAGCGAGGGGTGCGCCTCTCCGGCGGCCAGCGACAACGACTCGGCATCGCCCGGGCGCTTTATCGCTCGCCCGATATTCTCGTGCTCGATGAGGCGACCTCCGCCCTCGACAACGCCACCGAGCACGAGATCTCCGAGACCCTCGCCAGCCTGGGCGGCACGATGACGATTCTGATTGTCGCGCACAGGCTTTCGACGATCCGCCACGTCGACACGATCGTCTTTCTCAAAGACGGGCGGATCGAGGCCCAGGGGACGTTCGAAGAAGTCCGGGCGGCGAGCGCGGAGTTCGCGCACCTGGTCGAGCTTGGCAAACTCGACTGACAGCCGTGCATCCTGAACGTCAGATGATGCAGGCGTCAGATCAGGCCATCGAGGCGGTCGAGCAGTTCGGCGCTCAGTGCGGGATCGACCTTCCGGCAGAACGGCGAGCCCGAACTGCGGATCGCGCCGAGGTCGTGGAGCCTCCAGACCACGCATTGGTCGACTGCGTCGTCCCACTGGACGAAGCTGACTGGCGGTAGAGACGAGGGTGCTGCACGCCAAGCGAGTGCGGTCTGCAGCGCCGACTCATCTGGGATCACAGCACGACGGTACGCGCGCCGCAGCGGTGAGCCAGCCGCGAAGTCCTCGTCGAGCAGCAGATCGAGCTCAGTGCGGCGGACCGCGAGGGTCTGACCGCCGAAGTAGCAGGGCCGATCGGACCCGAAGAACTGGGGAACGCGCGCGAAACCGTAGTACAACCCGCGCCCCCGGGATACGCGGCGTACCCCGAAGACCGGTTCGAGCCTGAGCGCCGCCGCGGTGCGAAGGCGCACCCACCATCGCGGCGCCTTGCCGAGCTGATCCGCCCAGGGCGAGCGATACCACTTCAGCGAGTACCGCGTATAGCGATCGTCGCCGGCGCCACGAGTGCGGCCCCATCGCGGCGTGTACTCGAGCGGTGTCGCCGTGCCGATCCAGCTCTCCGCCTCGACCGCCTCCTGCTCCCATTGCGAAAGTGGCCGCACCGGGTAGTCGGCACCGGTGATCAGGGTGACGATCTCCGGATCGAACAGTTCGCGTGCTCGGGCAAAGGCTGCGAGCGTCGCTTCGACCAGCTGCCAAGACCCCCAGTCGCTGGCGAAACCATGGTTGAACACGACGATGCGCTCGTCATCGTCGACGGCCGGGAACTCCTCGCGCCGCGAATCGTGCGCGATGAGCACTCGCGCGTGCGGGCTCGACCGCAAGATCGCGCCCGCAAGCCGTCGTACCTGCGCCCAGCCAGTGTGAGTCAAGACGACGTATACGGCACGCGCTGGGCGTTGTTCAGGATCGTGCATGCCAGCGCCGGGCCCAGTACGCACGCCTCAACCACAGTGGTCGCGCTGCGAAGAGGATGTCACGGCGCCGTGTGAGGATCTGTCGGGAGATGCCGAGGGCTTCGCGGAATATGTCGAATTCACGCGTTCGCCAGCATGAGGCGAACACCCACGCGAGCACCCGACGGTAATCGGAACGATACGCGTCGAGAGGCCGGTGCGGCGGTGTCGGGAGAGTCGATGGCTGCCAGGCATCGTGGATGACTCGGAGTGCAGTGATGCCGACGAGTGAAGGGCTCGTGCGGGTCACAGTGTCGGGATGGTCGCGGGAGAATGCGAGCGGCTCACCGAGGAAGCGCCACTCGGCGAGCCGAGCGACGTTGAGGTACATGGCCCAATCGGCCGCTGGACCGTGCTCCACCGGGAAGCCGCCCGCAGCGATGAGCAGTCCGCGCTCCACCGCCGTGGTGGTCATCGCACCACGCATTCGTTCTAGGAGCAGGTCGAAGCTGCGACCCTCGATATACATGTATTCTCGTGGATTCTTGGGTGGCTTCCCCGCGGAACGTTCCATGCATTCCTGGTAGCTCGTGGCTTCGAAGTCGGTCGCCGGGCCGACCGACGAGCTGAAGCTCCAGAAGTTCGCGTTGAGCGCCCGGACGTCGGGACTCGACTCGAGTTCGGCATTGATGCGCTCGAGGTATCCTGGATGCAGCAGATCATCGTCATCGAGGAAGCACACCCAGCTGGTGCGTGCATGGCCGACACCGGTGTTCCTTGCGACCGACTCCCGACCTCGCGGGATGCTGACCACCTCCACAGGAAGGCCGGCCAACACCGATACCGCCGGATCATCGAGTCCATCGGCGACGACGATAATCTGGTCGAACGGGCGAGTCTGAGCGAGCGCGCTGTCGACGGCCTCGCGGAGGAGATCGCCGCGCTGGTACGTTGGAATGACCAGTGCGAACGTGGGCTTTCCCTGAGGGGGGGAGGAGTCCGTCGGAGCGAGGCGCGGAGCTGAGAGTATCCGACGGAGTTGTGCGCCCTTCGGACCCACTCTCTGGGCGGGTGTCGGTCGCCATTGAGCCAGACGGGCGGACGCCCCCAACCCCCATGCGATACCCAACACAGTGACAATGAGTCGTCGGGCCCGAGCGCCGACTCCGCGTGCAGATCCGACGCCATGGAACTGCAGTCTGATCCAGCGGCGGAGCATCGGCGATCCCAGCCCCTGATCGCGGGCGAGTAGCACGACGTGATTTCGCCTGCCGTACAGCTTGTAGCGGGTGTCGAATCGCGCACCATGCACGTGCGGTGCAGGGCGATGATCGACGACGGCATCGGGAACGAACAGTGCCATGCCGCCGATCGCACGTACTCGAAGGAAGATGTCGGTGTCTTCGCGAAGCGCGGTGCCAGGGTAGTCGTCGCGGAACCCGCCGAGCTCGGCAAGTACGCTGCGGCGGAACGTCATGTTCGCGCCGATGCCGTGGTCGATGCGGACGGGATTTCCGGGCGATGCCGCGAATCCGTCGGTGAGGGTGCCGTCCGCCCGAAGGATGCCGATCGGCTTCGAGTAGTGCTCCTCACCGGCGATGCCGTTGCAGGTGCGTCCACCGACGGCGGAGACGGCCGGGTCCGCAAAGGCGGCGACGAGGGCCTGCGCCCAGAGTGGTCGCACCACGACATCGTCGTCGATGAACGCGATGACCTCGCCGCGTGCCCAGCGGAGCGCTTCGTTGCGCGCCTTCGTCATCCACCCGGCGAGCGCCGGGGCGTGCACATAGTGCACGCCCGGGTAACTCGCCTCCGCATCGAGCTGCGCTGAGGCCCGAGAGGCATCGACGACCACGACCTCGGGCGGGGGACCTTGGAGGGCACGGAGCCCGCCAAGGCATCGTCGCAGGAACTCCGGACGCCCATACGTGACGATGCACACCGTGAGACGTTCGGTCATCCCGCAATCTTCGCATCTCCGGCGAATCGCTCGGAACGCCGCAACATATACTGGGATGCCGCGCGGAGCTCGATTGCGCTGCCTGGCGACCGGCCACAGCCCAGACAATTTTGGGGGTACGTTCTGAAGTACCACAGCACGGCGCGCCGCAGGCTCCGAGCGATCCGCCGGATCTCACGCACCGCACTCACACCTGCGATGTGGCGCCGAGGTCGCGTGATTCCCGCCTACTGGTGGGACGGACACCCGAACTTCGGCGATGCATTGACTCCATGGCTCCTGCCGAAGTACGGGATACTCCCGGTTCATCGTGGGGCGCCTCGCGCCCGACTGTCGGGTATCGGCAGCGTCCTCGAATTCCTTCCCCGCTCGTACGATGGTGCGATCTGGGGCTCGGGGCTGATGCTCGAGCAGCCGCATCCGCTGCCGGACGCGAGCGTCCTCGCCGTGCGCGGTCCGCTGACGGCGGAACTCATCGGTGCGCAAGGCCCCGTGGCGTTCGGAGATCCAGGCCTGCTCGTGGCGCGACATCTTCGCCGTCCCGAGCGGCGCTGGCGCGTGGGAGTCGTACCGCATGGGCATCATCGCGGCGGGGCCGAGCTCGACGAACTGCTGCGGAAGATCGGCCCTGCTGCGCAGGTCATCGACGTGCATCAAGAGGCCGCTCCGGCCGTCCGACAGATCGCCGCATGCGAGATGGTGGTCAGCACCTCCCTGCACGGACTCATTACAGCCGACGCCTTCGGCATTCCGGCCTTCTGGACTATGTTGACTCCCCCGCTGACGGGCGGCGACTTCAAGTTTCGGGACTACGAGGCGGCACTCACACCCGGTCGGACGAGGTTCGTCGCGCTGAACGAGGCGCTCGCGAGCGCCGATATCGAAGCCTTCGCGTCCGCCGCACCGTACGCAGACGTCAATCGGATCAGCGACGGTCTCGAACGTGCCCTCGAGTCCCTGCGCAGCTCACCCCACGGCTTTGGCAATGCGAGCGGGGCATCCGATTCGCGTGAGTGGGGCGGGCGATGAAACGCGGCGGGACGCTCGTCGTCGGCGCGCCCGAACTCAGCCGCACCGATGACGGCCAGATCCGGCTGAACGCCTCGATCGCAGACGAGGAGCCGCTCTGGTTCGCTGTGGAATCTGAGCATGCTGAACTGATCACCCCGAAGGCCGATGCCTTCGCCGTCGCCCTGCTGCTGCCGGCGATGCGATATCAGCGCGACCTCCATCTCGGCGGCGCCGTCGACGAGGTGCTGCTGCACCGCCTCAACCGAGAGGCGCAGTCGCTCGTTCAAGCGATGCATCCGAACTACTCGAGAATCTCCGTCTCCGCCGATGAGGCCCGTCCGTCGGCGGCGCGCGGGCGGGGGGTTGCCACCGGCTTCTCTGGCGGCGTTGACTCGCTCGCGGTGCTCGCAGAGTACGCGCTGGCATCGGGGGTGCCGGAGGAACTGCGCATCACCCATCTGCTGAGCAACAACGTCGGCGCGTTCGGCGATGGTGGGCGCGAGCTCTGGAGTGCGCGATACCGCGCGCTCGCGCCGGTCGCCGAAGAGCTCGGCCTGCCGTTCGTGAAGGTCGACAGCAATCTCGAGACGCACTTCACCCGAATGGGCTTCCTGCAGACGCATACGTTCCGAAATGCCGCGGTCGCGCACGCGCTCTCCGCAGGGATCGGGCGAACGTACTATGCGTCGGCCGTCGCGTACGGTGACGCGGGGATTTCAAGCGGTGGCGAGATCGCTTACGCGGATGGGTTCTTGCTGCCGCTGTTATCGACGCCGTCGCTCACGATCGAGTCGGCGAATCCTGATCTGAGCCGCGTCGAGAAGACCCTCGCGCTCGCCACGAATCCGTTTCGAACTCATCTCGATGTGTGCATCGACCCCGACCCGCAGCGCATCGGCAACTGCTCTCGCTGCTGGAAGTGCGTCCGGACGATGTTCACCCTCGAGGTCGCAGGCATGCTCGATGAGTTCACGCCTGTGCCGTTCCGGCTCGAACCGTACCGGGAGGCCCGGTCGGCGTTCACTGCCGAGATATTGGCGAGCGACGGACCGTTGCTTCGCGAGCTCCGTGCCTTCGCCGAGAGCCGCGGCCGACGGTGGTCGGCAGGTTCTCGCGTTCATGCCCTGTTTCTCCGCTCACAGCGCAGTGCGCGGCAGCTCGCACGGGCCGCCAAGCAGGCAGTCCGCGCCCGCGTGAGCTGAGTGACTATCGGCCGAGCCGCTGCGCTTTCTTGCGGGCGATACCGGCCGCGTGCCTGAACACGCGACGATCCGGCATGAATCCGAACTTGGGGAAAGACTGCCACGGTCTTGTCGCCACGAGGAGTTCGAGGGCGTCGCCGATGCGATCGAACATGACCTCGGGTGCGAAACGCTCCTCGAAGAGCTGCCGGGCCCGGCGCCCCATCTCGGCCGCTCGTTCCTCGTGACGCTCTAAGTAGTCGAGTAGACCGTCGACATTGCGCTCGGGCCACACGATCGCGAACTCGGACAGATCGACACCCTGAGGGGCGACCCATTCGTCGGAGAAGACGACCGGCACCCTGCCCGCGACCATGGTCTCGTAGAACCTGATCGAAGAGGTCGCTCGCCCGCGAGGACACAGCACGAATGAGGAACGCAGCAGCGATTCCGCGAACGAGACGCGCCGTTCATGGAATCCCGGCGCGTCAGGACGCCAGGGCACGTGTCCGTCGACCCGTTCGATCAGCGCCCGTGGGTGGCGCAGTTGCAGCAGTTGCTCGCGGCAGGGGTGCGATCGCGCGGTGCCGACGAATGACACCAGGAGATCCGCCGGGATGCCGGTTGCGGCGAGGTCGTCGTTGAGCTTGTGGTAGCTCCACGGAACCTGATACTCAGGCCGGAACGAGCTTCGCGGAGCACTCGTGTACAGCCCGGGTAGGCTGCAGTATGCGCGCGGTCGCTGGTCGAAGACGTAGCAGCGGTCGCGGTACGCGCTGAACTCGGCCGAGCCGCGAATGCGAGTCATGGTGATCGGATCGTCGAGCTGGTGGCACTCGGTGAAGAGGATCGCGTCCGCGGAGGCTGCGTCCGACACCAGCTCGTGTCGGGACGATGCACTCACGCGAGCAAGCCATTCGAACTCACGGACGGCCGAGATCTCCGGGCGGACGCCGACGGTCGGCAGGAAGATACGCATGATCCTGCAAGGCTAGTCGTTGGGAGTGAGTGATCGGCGGATCGCGGCTGCCGCAGCTTCCGCGTCAGGAGCCATCACCGCCCCAAGGTCACCCAGATAGTCCTCGATGATGGCCGAGAGCTTTCGGTTGGCGTTGTCTCGCGCAACCACAGCCCGGCCGATCAGCGCAGCGAGTACCGCCGCGTGAAGTCGATCGGTGACAACGATACGCCCCTGCTCCAGCATCCGATGCGCAGAACGGACCAGCATGCGCGCCGCGGTCTCGTACGCGGGTGAATCGGCGAGCATCGGAATGGCCAGCGGTACGAGTTTCGTGCGGCGACCCTGAAGTGTGTTCCAGACCAGCCGTTCGGCCCGAGAGATGCGCCAGTCGCTCCTGCGCACCGACACCCCGGCCATTGGCGTGAAGAGCGTCGTCTCGATCGATTCGCGATCAACCCGCTTCAGCTCGATGACGTCGATCGTGGGCGTCGCGGTGCGCCGCGGCGAATAGCCGAACGCAAGGTCTGGGCAAAGGCGGACGTCGACTCCGCTGAGGTTCTGCTCGGCGAAGCGCATGCTTCTCGTATCGCGTAGTAGGACGGTTAGTGCGGCGTGCCGCACGTATCGGCGCCGGATGCCCTGGGCGGTCTCGACCGACATGTCGGTGGATTGGGGCAACTGGATGATCCGACGGTCAGGGAAGTCGGCGAGCACACGCTCGCGGAACGATTGGTGGCGTGGGTACTGGTCGCCGAAATTGCCGCCGCCTTGAAGCAAGATCGGGCCGCGGGGATGCCGCTCTGCGAGACGCACCGGCGAGTACCGGTGGAGGTCTGTCGTGTATGAGACCGGGACGTCCAGTCGCGAGAGCGTCTCGAGCGTGCCGAGGTAGATCAGGGCATCGCCGGGATTGAAATACAGCGGATAATCGAGCAGCGCGACCTGCTCACCGGGCCGGAGGAGCTCTCGCAGCACCGACTCTGTGGCGCGCCGGATGTTGGCGAGCGGGGAGTCGGGCATGGTTCATCGTAATGCCGCCCCTGCTCGTGGGAACGTCTGGCGCTCTACAATCGATTTGTGCCGGCAGCCGTCGAGATCTCAGTGATCATTCCGGCATACAATGCGGGACCGAGCATCGAGGCGCAGCTCGAGGCGCTCGCTGCGCAGGATTGGGACGGCGCGTGGGAAGTCGTCGTAGCCGACAATGGCTCGACCGACGATACGGTGCGCCGGGTGGCGCGGTGGGAGGGTGCGCTTCCCAAGTTGCGAGTCATCGACGCATCGGCAGTGCGAGGCGCCAGTCACGCGCGCAACGCAGGCGCGCACGAGGCTAATGGCGCGACACTACTCTTCGTTGACGCCGACGACGTGGTGGCGGCCGACTGGCTCGTTCACATGGCGGGTGCCGCCAGGCATCCATTGTTCGCAGGCTCTCTGCGCGAGGCGGGCGAGTTCGACGGCGACGCCTGTGCCGGTTTGGGGAGGGCCACGCGGTGGTCGGGCGTGCTGGGCTCCGCCGGGTTCTTGGACGCTGCAGCGTCCAACAATCTCGGTGTGAGTCGCGCGCTGTGGGAGCAGATCGGCGGCTTCCGCGAAACTCTCGTGGCAGGCGAGGACACGGCATTCTGCTGGGACGCCCAGTTGCTCGGCCACCGGATCTACCGGGTCCCGAAGGCGGTAGTGCTGTACCGCATGCGATCGTCCTTGCGCCAGTTGTGGCGGCAGCAGTACCAGTGGGGCGTCGGCAGCGCTCAGCTGTATGCGGTTTATCGCTCCGTTGGAGCCCCGCGCCCATCGATTTCGGGGGCCTTGGTGCGCTGGGCGGGCGTCCTGGTTTCGGCTCCCGTGGCCGTCTTCCGGCCGTCTGCGCGACGCGAATGGGTCGGGCGCGCTGCCCGGCGGGTCGGGCGCTTGGTCGGATCGATGAGGTTCCACGTCGTGTCGCTGTAAGCGTGACTGGGCGCTTCGACAGCATCGCTAAACTCAGCGTTGTGCTCGATGACAGCTCCTTAACCAGCTACATCATCAACGTGCCCGGTCAGACCGTGCGCTTGGAACTGGCACGCGCACGTGCGGCGAGCGTCGGGCTTGAGACCCAGGTGTTCGCCGCCCGCACCGGCGACGCCGCCGCGAGTATCGGACTGACGCCGGGAGAAGTGGGCTGTTTCCTCTCGCATAGGGATCTGATGCGCACCATCGCCGGCCAGCCGAGCGACTCGTTGCATCTGGTATTGGAAGACGATGTGCTGTTTCTCGACAGCTTTCGACCGACTGTGGAGCGGATCCGGGCTGAGCGGCCGCGTGCAGAGGTCATCCAGCTCGGCTGGATTCCACCGCCCGAGGAGGCCACTGCGGTCGGGCTGGCGGCCGATCGCGCGCGCTCGAGCGCCGCAGTCCGGCGATTTGCCCGGCTGTTCCGCAACAACGTCACGCCGGTTCGACCGTTGCTGCGACGCGCGATGTTCGGGTGGGGATCGCACTGCTACCTGATCACCCCCGCCGGTGCGGCCTTCTTCGCGGAACTCCTCGATGTCGATCGAACGATCCGTGCCCCGCTCGACGCCTATCTCCGTGCGCTGTCCCTCGTGGGCGGGCCGGGGTTCGCCTTGAGACCGAATTTTCCCGTCGCCGTGCAGGATCCCGGCCTCCCGTCCACGATTCAGGCAACGTCGACCGGGCTACGTCAGATCGATGACCGCGGCCGACTGCTTCGTCACGTCGACTGAGACTTCCGATTGGCTGCACCGCTCAACCGAGCGTTTGGCCCAGCCGCCCCAGCACCCCGCTCATCGCCTCGACCCGCTCGCTCCAGTCCGCGACCGGCCCGTCGGCGCCCGTTGGGAACCTGGTGCGCGCCGGCAGCGCCGCCGCGACCGCCTCCACGAAGTCGCCGCCGGCAATCGTGATGCGCGGGTCGTCGGCATCGCGAAATCCCGCGACCGGGGTCGACACCACCGGCCGCCCGACTGCTTGGTACTCGTACAGCTTGATCGGGTCGAGGCTGTCGGTGAACGCGGTCACCACGTGCGGAACGACCAGCACGTCGGCGTGCTGCAGGTAGCCGATCACCTCCTCACGCGCCCGGGGGCCGAGCAGCAGGGCGCGGGCGCGGCGTAGCAGCTCACTATCGCTGCGGGAGAGCACGTTCGGGCCGACGAGTACGAGCGAGGCATCCGGCCCGATTGCGTGAGCCGTCGTCGCGCAGAGTGCGACATCGATGCGGTCGCGATGCACCGTGCCGAGGTAGAGCGCTATCGGGCCGTCGGGAAGGTCGGCGGGTCGCGGTCGCGGCCGCCGATAAGCTGTCGCGTCGACGGCATTGGGGATGAGCGTCACCCGCCGGACCGCCTGCTTGCGGCGCACGAGCTCGGGTGAGCACACCACCACCTCGCGCGCGACGCGCATGAGGGACGCCTCGCTGACGGCGATCCGCTCCAGTTCGCCGGCCGGGCGGTCGGCGGTGAGCCAGTCGTCGGTGATGTCGTAGAGCGTCGGCCATCCCGTGCGCTCGGCGAGAATCGCCATGCCGGGATCATTGATCCAGAGCAGCGGATGCCGCATGCCGAGACGTGCGGCGGCGCGAACAATGCCTCGTGCGAGCTGGTGGTCGGTGCGGGGATCGAGCCGGCGCGGCATCCGCTTGGTCAGCTGCAGCCGGTGCAGGCGACCCGATGCGATGCCGTCGATCTTGCTCAAGCCGTCGCCGAGGCGCGGCCGGCGCTTGGAGCGGAGGTCGTGCATCGGGTCGGCGGGAGGCTCCACGAACAGCACCCGCAGGTTCGAGTCGCGAGCCAGGAGTCCGGCGATGAGGTGCTGGTTGCGCCGCCAGACCTGGTCCCAGCGCTCGAGCGAAACGACGATGAGGTCGGTCATTCGGCTCCGTCCGGGAAGGCGGGGGGACGACTCAGCGTAACCGACACCGTGGAAGCGAGAGCGGCGGGCTCCTGCCCGACGGATATCGTGGTGCCGGGAGGACCGATGCGCATCGTGCAGATCGTGCCGTTTCTCGGCCCGGGGAGCGGCGTCGCCGGCGTCGCGTGGAATCTCGATCGGGAGTTCCGGGCACTCGGGGTGGAGGTGGAGAACTTCACCCTCGCCGCTGCAGCGCGCGGTCTGCGCGAGGTGCGGGTTCGAGGATGGCGCACTGCACGCATCGCACAGGCGCAGCGCAGGATCTGGTTCAGCCTGGTCGGGACCCGTCGTGCGAAGGCCTTTCTCACCGAGCGGCCCGACGCGGTCTCGATCTGTCACAACAACGCGATGGTCGGCGATGTCTATGTGAACCACGGGGTGCTGCTCGCCGCGATGCGGGCGCGTGGCAACTCGGTGCTGCGACTCCTGCGGGACCCGACGCATATCTTTACGCACGTTCGCGACCTGATCCGCTATCGCTCAAACATCCACCGTCGCATCGTCGTGCTCAGCGACGCCGAGATCGGGGTGCTGACCCGCACCTACGGCCGAGTGCGCCCGCCGATCACGGTGATCCCGAACGGAGTGGACCTCGAGCGGTTCCGCCCGCCCACCGACCTCGAGCGTCACGAGTCGCGCGAACGGTTCCAGCTCGATGACGAGGATCGTGTCGCCGTGTTCGTGGGACACGAGTTCGACCGCAAGGGCCTGCCGATCGTGCTCGAGGCGATGGCGTCGGCGCCCACCGTGCTGCTCATGGTCGTCGGCGGCAACGCGCGGCTGCTCGACCAGGCGAAGGCGATCGCAGCGCGACTCGGCGTCGCCGATCGTGTGCTCTTCGTGGGTCAGCAGGGCGATGTGCGGTCGTTCCTCGCCGCAGCCGACATGTTCGTACTGCCGAGCCACTACGAGTCGAGCGGGCTCGTCTTCCTCGAAGCGCTCGCGAGCGGACTGCCCGTGATCGCGACCCGCGTCGGCGTGGCGGCCGATCTCGTGCGAAACGGCGAGAACGGCTTCCTCGTCGGGCAGGACGCGCGCGAGATCGCCGACCGGCTGGAGCAGCTTGCCGCCGAGGATCTCGGGCCGTGGCGTGAGCGTGCGCGTGCGAGCGTCGCCGGGTGGACCTGGTCGGACGTCGCTCGCCGGTATCTCGAACTGGCGGAGGGCATCGTCGCCGAACGCGAACGATGAGCCGGCAAGGTCGTCAGCGCAGCACGCTCCGGTACACCCGCTCCGTACCGGCGGCCTGGGCCGCCAGGGAGAAGCGACGCTGCTGCACCGCGTGCACCACGACCCCGAGCGTCGAGCGGGCCGCATCGTCGTCGGCGAGGCGGCGTAGTCGTGCAGCGGCGTCGTCGACGTCGTCGGGGTCGAACAGGCAGCGATCCTCGAGTCCTTCGAACACGTCGAGATGGCCCGCGGCTCCGGCAGCGACGACGGGCAGGCCCCCTGCCATCGCCTCGAGCACCGTGAGACCGAGCCCTTCGACCGGGCACGGCGCGAGGAGCAGTCCGGCGCGATCCATGATCTCGGGAAGGTCGGCGCGGTAGCCGAGGAATCGCACCGCGTGTCCGATGCCGAGCTCACCGGTCAACGCTTCGAGCGCGGCCTGCTCGGGGCCCTGCCCCGCGATCTCGAGGGTCCACCCGGTGTCGGCGAGCCCTGCCGCTGCGAATGCACGGATGCCGATGTGTCCGTGCTTCTCTGGCTGCAGTCGCTGAGCCATGAGCACGGTGCGCTCTCGGAGCAGGCCGTCATGCAAGGGTCGTGACTCCACCCCCGAGTGCACCACCGTGCTCGGCCCATCGATCGCCGAAGCCACTGCGCGACTGATCGAAAGCTGGGCGTCGATGAACGGTCGCACGAGCAGGCTCACCGGTATCGGTCCGATACGGCCGTGCGGCTTGGCGAAATGCCGTGTCGCGACGACGGCGGGGCGTCGAAGACGTCCGGCCAGGCCGGCCGCCGCGCCGAGTTCGGCGGCCGTCATATGCGTATTGACGACATCGAACCCCGAAGCGAGTCCCCGGACGGCGCGGGCGACCTCCTGCGTGCGGGCCGCAGCGGCGTGTGCGACGCCGATCGGGTCGAGCGCCTCGCGCATGCGCTCAGTGGCACCGCCGATCACCGCTACCTGGTGCCCGTCCGCACGCTGCTGGCGCGCGAGACGCAGTACGAAGCGCTCGACGCCCGAGAACCCGTCGGAGCGGATCGCATGCAGGATGCGCAACGACCCGGTCATCGGCGCCGCTTCAGGTCGCGCATCTCCGCGAGGAGGTCGAGGTAGCGGTCGGCGATCGCAGGCCACCCGTGCTGGTCGGCGGTGCGACGCGCCCGCTCGCGCCACTCGGAGAGGTCCCGCTGCGAAAGCTCGTGCAGGCGAGCGCCGATCACGGTGGAATCGCGGTCGACGAGGTACCCGTTCTCGCCGTCGGCGATGAGCTCTGGAGCGATTCCCACCCGGGTCGCCACGACCGGTAGCCCGCATGCGAGCGCTTCGAGGAAGACCAGACCGCTCGACTCGTAATAACTCGGCAGTACGAACACGTCGGCGGCGTGATAGAACGGCACCACATCCAGGTGACGACCGACGAAGGCGACTCGATCAGCGACTCCGCGGTGCCGTGCGAGTCCGTCGGCCTGGCGGATCATCGCGGGAGTGCCGCCGACCACGACGAGGCCCACCTCGGGGGCGTGCCGCAGCGCCTCCATGACGAGCGGGAGGCCTTTCCGCTCGAACTCGTGGCCCACGAACAGCGCGAGCATCAGATCCTCGGGCAGGCCGATCATTGCGCTCGCCGCGGTCCGCTCCTCGGATGTGGCCGGTCTGAACACCTGGGTGTCGACCCCGTTGGGGATCACCCGGATGGGTGGACGCACCCGCCCGTACGTCGACACCAGCAGTTCGGCCTCGTGCTCGGTGAGGGCGACCACAGCGCGGTGGGCCTTCCCGCGGTAGCGCACGCGGTCACGGGCCGCCGTGAAGAGGTGCACGGGATTCCGAATCATCCGCCAGAAGTAGTGGCCGCGTGCTCGCATCGCCACCTGCAGCAGCCCATGGTTGACGTAGACATCGCCGGCGAGGGCGTCGTTGTGGCAGATGCTGACCGCATCAGGTCGCTCGGCCAGGAACCGCCTGGCCCTCGCCGTGCCGACCGTGCTGAACCAGACCACATTCCGGGCACGTTCGAGGTGCGTGCCGATCGCCGACGTCCGACGTCCATGGCGAATCCGACCTGCCGTCGCGGCGGTGAAGCGCTCGACCGTCGCACCCCTCGCGCGGAACTCGCGTTCGAGGTTGAACGCCACACCCTCGACACCGCTCCCGCTGGAGATCGCCGGCGCGATCTGCACGATATGGAGTGCGTCAGCCTGAACCGTGTCGGTGAGCGGGGCGTCGGGCAGTTCGGAGACATTTGATGCCTCGGATGCTGCAGCCACGACTCTCCCAGCTCTTCCAGACCTCATCGGCGGCCTCGGTCGCCGGAACTCAGCAGCAACCCTATCCCGACCGCCTCTGGGCGACCTGAGCACGTCGGCCGGAGCACGTAAACTCGGATCTCGTGCAGGACAGCGCAGACGACCGGTCGCGCCCCGCTCCGTCGTTGCTCACCATCGCAACCGTCGCGACCGCGGCGCCCATGGGCGCGTCCGTCTACCAGGAACGCATCACCGAGCGCGCCGCGCAAGCGCTCGGCGACGGTTGGCGGGTCCGCCGCGCGGTATTCCGCTCGATGTCCTCCCCCCTGCCTGGAAACCGCCGTCTCCCGTTCGGTGCCGTGACGCGAGCATCGCCCGCGATCCGCCGGCAGCTCGGCCGGCTGCTCTTCTCCGGTGACACGGTCACCCATCGGATGAACCTCGAGCTCCCGCCCGCCCCCGACGGGGATGTCATCACGATCCACGACGTCGTGGCGTGGAGATTCCCCGACGAGTCGCCTCCCGTCACCGCCGCGGCCGCGGAGGCCCGTCGGGCGGATGCCGTGATCTGCGTGTCGGAGTTCAGCGCGAACGAGGCGGTCGAGTTCCTCGGGATCCGCGACCCGTACGTTGTGCACAACGGCATCGACGACGCGTTCTTCGATGCCGCGCCCTTGGGTGAGGCCGAGAGAACGGCACTTCGGTTGCCCGAGCGCTACGTGTTGCACGCGGGCGGGGCGTCGAGCCGGAAGAACCTGCCGGCGCTCGCGGAGGCATGGCCGCTCGTGCATCGGAATCGCCCCGATCTCATGCTCGTGCTCAGCGGCCCCCCTCACCCGACACGCACCGCACTCTTCGACGGCATGCCCGGCACCCAGTTGCTCGGTCGCGTCGCCGACGGGCTCGTACCCGGACTCGTCGCCGGGGCGGCAGCTGTCGTCGTGCCCTCGCTCTACGAGGGATTCGGCCTCCCCGTGCTCGAGGCGATGGCCGCGAACGTGCCCGTCGTCGCTGCCCGCACGAGCAGCCTGCCCGAGGTCGCCGGCGACGCCGCCGTGCTCGTGGAGCCGACCGGAGCAGGCGTGGCCGAGGGACTCCTCGCCGTCACGGGCGATGACCCGGCGGTCGCCGCGCTCGTGGCGGCCGGGCGAGCACGAGCCGCCGGGTTCACCTGGGACGCCTCGGCCCGTGATCACGCACGGGTGTGGCGCTCGGTCGGATGACCGGCTGCCCAAGTCATCCGAGGCCGTAGCGGGCGCGATACGCGGCGGCGACGCGGGACCAGCTGAACTCGGACACCCGGGCGCGGCCGCCGTGCGCGAGTCGCACTCGCAGGTCGAGATCGTCGTGGACCCGGCGCAACGCGGTCGCGAGGGCGTCACGATCGACGGGATCGACGAGGAGACCGTCGATGCCGTCGCGCACGAACTCCGGACCCCCGCCACGGTCGGTCATGATGAGCGCCGCGGCGGCACGCCACGCCTCGAGGGCGACGATGCCGAACGGTTCGAGGCGGCTCGGGACGGCGACGGCGATCGACCGCTCCATCACGCGGGCCACCTCTCCGGCATCGAGCCGCCCGAGCAGCTCCGCCCTTCCGGTGAGGCCGAGATCTACGATGCGTCGCTCTATGGCGCTGCGCTCGGGGCCGTCGCCGCCGATCAACAGCCGGGTGTCCTCGGGCAGCCCGGCACTGGCGAAGGCGTCGAGCAACAGGTCGAACCCCTTGAGGGGACCGAGGCGGCCGACAGCGGCGAAGAAGGGCGCCGGATCGTCGAGAGCCGGGAGCCGGCCGACCACCGAATCGGGACACCCGACGTCCGTGACGACGCCGTTCGGCACCACGCCTCCATCCCGTAGGCCGAAGGAGGTGCGCAGCTCATTGAGCACCCACTCGGATGGCGCGGTGACGAAACGCGCACGACCCAGTGCGGTGCGCAGCGTTCGCCGCAGGAGGGCGGACCGTGCGAACGCGCCGTGGTCGTCGGCAGAGGTCTCACCGTGGGATGTGACCGCGATCGGCAGTCGCCAGAGCCGCCCGAGCACCAGCGCGTAGACCCCGTTCGGCCCGAAGCAGTGCACGTGCAGCAGCTGGGGCCGGAACGATCGCCGAGCCCGCGACCACGCAATGAGCGCCTGCGGGACATCGCGCACGAGGGCGAGCATCGAACGGAGGTTGCGGGCCGGCAGCGGCGTCGGCAGGTATCTCACCACGACGCCGTCGACGTCGCGGACCCCGAGGTGCTCCCCTCGGTCGACGGTCCACACCTCGATCTCCGTGTCGCCCCGCTGCGAGAGCTCGTGCGCAACCTGACGCACGTGCTCTTCGACACCACCGAAGTGCGGTGCGTACGACGACGCGACGAGCGCCACACGCCGGATCGCCGCGTCGCGACCGCTGGCCGCCGCCTCCCGCCGGAACCGCGCCTCGACCCGCACCGGCCCCAGCCGGTACAGGGCCGCCCGTCGCCGCGCCGATCGCCCGCGGTCGCCCGGCAGCACGATGGCCCGAGCGGTCGCCCCGACCAGCTGGCCGAGCCTCGCCCACTGCCAGCCGATGGCGCCGTAGTGCTTGCGGAGGTAACGCTCCTGCGACGCGTGGAAGTGCGCCTCCCGCCGCCGGGGGTCGCCACCGGTGCCCGCGCCGACGTGCGTCGCGCGGGCCTCGGGTACGCCGGCGTGGCGCCAGCCGAGGCGGTGCGCGCGGTACGCCCAGTCGGCTTCCTCGGCGTAGAGGAAGAAGCGCTCGTCGAACGCGCCGACCTGGTCGAGCGCCTCAGCGCGGAGCAGCAGCACCGAGCCGATGACGTACGACGGGTCGCGGCGCAGCCGGGCGAGCCCGAGCGCCTCGAACCAGGTGCCGCCCGGCGACGGCAGCCACCAGGCGACGCGAGCGACGTGTCCGTGCTCGTCGACCTGCGCCGGTCCGACGCTCGCGAGGTCGTCGTGCGCCCGAAGGACCCGCCGCAGCACGGCGATGTCCTCGGGCGAGATGGTCGCGTCGGGATTGAGAAGCAGCACGTCGGCGCCGGGCACGAGGCGATCTCGCAGGCCGACGTTCACGCCCGCAGCGAAGCCGCCGTTCCGGCCCGGGTCGAGGTAGCGCACGCCGAGCTCGGCGCAGATCGCCGCGATCTCGGGAAGCGACGAGTTGTCGACGACGGTGACCGGCAGCGCGGCCACAGGCTCGACCGCCCGGCGCAGCAGTTCGGGCGCGCCGTAGGCGACCACGATCACCTCGACCGGGCGGGCGGGGTCGGGGGTGTCAGGGGCGGCGGTGGATGCCTCGTGCAGCACCGCTCGGTAGAGATCGAGGTACTGGCGTCCCACGGCATCCCAAGTGCAGATCGCCGCACGTTCGAGACCGCGCGCGCGCAACTCGTCGGCACGTTCCCGGCCCGCCTCGACGAGTGCGCTCGCGAGGGCCGCCGCATCACCGGCCGGCACGACGAGGCCGGCGCGACCCACCACGTCGGGTAGGGCGCCGGCGTCGCTCGAGACGACCGGCACCCCGCACGCCATCGCCTCGACGGCCACGCGGCCGAACTGCTCGGTCCACGACGTCGTCGGGAGTGACGGCACGGCGAGCACGTCGAGGGTGCGGTAAAAGTCGACCACGGCGTCGGGATCGATCGGCCCGACGACCTCGACACGGTCGGCGATGCCCACCGCGGTGGCCCGACCCCCCAGTTCTGGGGCAAGGGGGCCCGACCCGGCGATGCGGAGACGAAGGCGCGGGTCGCGGGCGACGGCGTCGAGCAGCACGAGCACGCCCTTCTCGGGCACGAGACGGCCGAGGAACCCGACCACGATGGATGCGGGGCCGAGGTCTCGAGGCGGCGCCGACGCGGCCGAGGCATCCGCTGGCCTGAATCGCTGTTCGTCGATCCCGAGCGGGATCACCCGCGCCCGCCCCGCGAACCCCTTGTCCTCGACGATGCGCGCCGCCTCCGCGTTGCAGGCCGAGATGCCGGATGCCGCGCGCAGCGCCCAGCGCTCGAACCATCGGAACGGCACCGGGTAGCGTTTCCGCAGATTTTGGGCGGTATAGAGCACCACGGGCGTGCGGCGCGGGTGCTTCCGTAGGGCGCGCAGCAGCAGGATCTCGGCGGTCGCAAGGGCGAAGGGCTCCTCATGCACGTCGATGACGTCGTACCGCTCGCCGAGCGCCCGCCAGATCGGACGCGGGTCGTAGAGGAAGAGCGCGGGGTGGTGTCCGAAGGTGCGCACGCCGACCACCCGTTCACCGTCACGTGGCTCGAGCGTCACGGAACTGCCGCCCGCGTGCCACTGCTCGGCGCAGAGGAGCGTGACGTCGACGCCGAGGCTCGTGAGCGCGCGTTCGCGACCGCGCCACTCGTCGACGACCGCGCTGTGCGAGACCCTGAGTGAGCGCACCTCACCTCCCTCGTAGACTCCTATGAAACCCTATCCGGGCGGCGGGCCCGGACCAGCGGCGAGCAGGAAGGTGACGCGGTGGATCGCGACGTGTTCACGGTGCTCGTCGTCTGCCAGGGCAACGTCAATCGTTCGGCGCTGGGCGCCGTGTTGCTCGACAGGTGGGCTCACTGGTACCTGCCCAAGGGGGCGGCCGAACACGTGCGCGTCACGAGCGCAGGACTTGGTGCGCCGGTCGGCTCCGCGATGGGCCGGCGGACCAAGGTCATCGCCGAGGCGCTCGGCGCCGACGGGTCGCATCATCGTGCCGCCCAGATCACCGAGGCGCACCTCCGTGCGGCCGATCTGGTGCTCGTCTCGTCGCATGACCAGCGCGACAGCGTGCTGGGCCTGGTGCCGGGCGCACTCGTGCGAACCTTCACGATCCGCGAAGCGGGCCGGGTCGCCGAGGCGCTGCCGGAGTGGCCGGCCCCCCATTCACTCGCCGAGCTGCGGGCTCGGGTGCTCGCGATCGCTGACAACCGCATCGCCGCTGCCGGCGGTGAAGACGACATCGTCGACCCGCAGGGCAAGGACGACGAGGCCTACCGGCAGATGGCCCGCGAGGAGGTGCCCGCGCTCGCCGAACTCGCCGGCGCCCTGTTCGGCATGCCCCGCCCCGAGATCGCCGCCTACCGAGAGGCCGTGGAGGCCGCCGAGTACACGTTCCCCGAGCGGGGCAGCGCGGCATCCACACGCAGCGACAGGCGCCAGGCGTGACGCTCCGCGTACTGCACCTCGACCACACCACGGTCGGCGGCGGCGCCGAATACGCATTGCTGCGGATGCTCCGGGCCGAGCCCGGTTGGTCGCCGTTCCTGCTGCTCGCCCGCTCGCCCGACGGCGGCGCCGGCGTCTACGACGCGGTGCCCGCCAGAGTCCCACGGCAGATGTCAGGAGTGCGCCAGCCAGCTGGTGCGAGTTCGGGCGGGCGGCGTGCGGCCGTCTCGGTGGGCGCACGAGTCGTCGCTCAGGCCATCGCGACGAGGAGCTCGCGTGCCTTCGCGACCGCGGATCTCGTCGACGCCAACACGGCACGCGCCGCCGCCTACGGCGCGCTCGCCGCGCGTTGGTCGCGGAAGCCGTTCGTCGTGCACCTGCGCGACCTCGTCGAACCCGAGGCGCTCGGTCGGTCGGGTCATTCGCTTATGGTGCGGGTCGTGCTGCCCCGCGCCGACGGCGTGATCGCGAACTCGAGTGCCACGCTCGACTCGGCTCGCGCATACCTGCGGCCCGACGTCGTGGCCGAGGTCATCCCGAGCGCGTCCGGCCTTCGCGTGGGCAAGGCGCCGGCGGACACCCGGGCCGACGGCCCTGTCCGAACGGTCGGCATGCTCGCTCGCATCGACCCGTGGAAGGGGCAGCACCTCCTGCTCGAGGCGTTCGCCCGCGCGTTCCGCGACCGCGGCCGCGACGCGCGCCTCCAGTTCGCCGGCGACGCGCCCTTCGGGCACGAGGGGCACCTCGAGGAGCTCCGCCGCACCGCCGAGACGCTGGGCGTCGGCGATCGGGTCGACTTCCTCGGGCACGTCGACGACGTCGACGCCCTGCTCGCGGGGTGGGATGTCGCGGTGCAGGCATCCACCCGACCCGAGCCGCTCGGCCAGAACGTGCTGCAGTATCTCGCAGCGGGGCGCGCCGTGATCGCGGCCGACGAGGGCGGCCCGTCCGAGTGGATCGACGACGGCCGCAACGGGCTCCTCGTGCCACCGCGTGACGTCGGCGCGCTCGCGTCTGCGCTCGCCCGCCTCGACGCGGATGCCGCGCTCCGGGTGCGGCTCGCGGCATCCGCCCCCCAGACTCCCGGCCTGCTCGACGACGCTGCCGTGACGCGGGCGCACCTCGCCTTCTACGAGCGCGTCGTCCGAGCGAAGCACCGCTGACCGCGGGGGCGCGACTCCTACGCCCGCACCGGCACCGCCGCCACCACCGGGTGGTCGAACGCGAGCGCCCCCACCTTCGCTGCGCCCCCAGGCGACCCGAGCTCGTCGAAGAACTCGACGTTCGCCCGGTAGTAGTCGGCCCAGACCTCGGGCAGGTCGTCCTCGTAGTAGATCGCCTCGACCGGGCACACGGGCTCGCACGCGCCGCAGTCCACGCACTCGTCGGGGTGGATGTACAGCGACCGCTCGCCCTCGTAGATGCAGTCCACCGGGCATTCGTCGACGCACGCGCGGTCCTTGACGTCGACGCACGGCAGCGCGATGACGTATGTCACGAGCCCACCAGCGCGCCGGCCCGCGAGATCTCGACCTGCTCGTCGCGCGGCACGACCTTCACGCGCTCGCGGGCGGCGCCGGCGTACGCGGCATCCGTCGGCTCCCACGCCTCGCCGAGGCCGCGCTCGTGTGCATCGAGCTCGAGCCATCCGGCCCAGGTCGTGAAGCGGATGCCGCGAGCCTCGAGCAGCTCGAACACCTCGTCGCCGTCGGGCCCCGCGTCGACCTGCGGTGCGGGCAGCACGCCGGCCGCGGCATCCGCCACCAGGTTCGTGATGGTCTCGAGCGCGTCGCCCTTCGTGTGTCCGATGAGGCCGACGGGGCCGCGCTTGATCCAGCCGGTCGCGTAGACGCCGGGGACCGGTGCGCCCGAGGCATCCGTCACGCGTCCGCCCTCGTTGGGGATCACCGCGCGACGCTCGTCGAACGGCAGGCCCGCCACGGGCGAGCTCGCGTAGCCGACGGCGCGGTACACGGCCTGCACGGGCACGTCGACGAACTCGCCGGTGCCCTCGACCGAGCCGTCGCCGACCGGCCGGGTGCGCTCGAAGCGCACGCCCTCGACGCGGTCGTCGCCGAGCACCTCGACGGGCGTGTGCAGGAAGTGCAGGTGCAGGCGGCGCGACGCGGCCCCTTCGACAGGCTCAGGGGCCCATTCGGAGCGGCGCCAGCCGTTCAGCGTGCGGCTCATCACCTTCACCTGGTTGTTCGACGCGAGCAATGCCTCCGCGTGCGGGTCGCCGGCGGCCCGCTCGAAGTCGTCGTCGTACACGATCACGTCGACGTCGGGCACCTCGCCGAGCTCGCGGAGCTCGATGGGCGTGAACTTGACGTGCAGCGGCCCGCGGCGGCCGTACACGTGCACGTCGGTCACGGGCGACGCCTCGAGGCCGGCGAGCACGTTGGCCGGGACATCCGTGGGGATGAGGTCCTTCGGATGCTTCGCCAGCATGCGTGCGACGTCGAGGGCGACGTTGCCGTTGCCGATGACGGCGACCTCGCGCGCATCGAGCGGCCAGTCGCGCGGCACGTCGGGGTGTCCGTCGTACCAGGCGACGAAGTCCGCCGCGCCGTAGGATCCGGGCAGGTCGATGCCGGGGATGTCGAGCGGGGCGTCCCTCAGGGCGCCCGTCGCGAAGATCACCGCGTCGTAGCGCGCGCGCAGCTCGTCGACCGTGATGTCGCGGCCCACCTCGACGTTGCCGATGAGCCGGATCGTGCCCGCGTCGAGCATCTCGTGCAGCGAGGTCACGATGCCCTTGATGCGCGGGTGGTCGGGGGCGACGCCGTAGCGGATCAGGCCGTACGGCGCGGGCAGCGACTCGAACAGGTCGATTGCGACGGTGCCGCCGGCTTCCGAGACCTGGCGGTGAAGGATGTTGCCGGCGTAGATGCCGGCGGGGCCGGCGCCGACGATCGCGACGCGGAGGGAGAGGGTCATCGGGTGGTGGCCTTTCGGTGGGGTTCGCTGGGTGCGCCGGTCGAAACCAGCGTTTCGGGGGCATACGGGCTGAGGGAGACGACATCGCCGACCACGACAACGGCGGGCGAGCGGATGCCCCGGCGCGCCGCCTGCAGTGCGATCGTGTCGAGCGTGCCGATCGTCACCCGCTGTCGCGGCCCGTAGCCGTCCTCGATGATCGCGACGGGGCATCCGCCGCCGCGCTCGCCGCGAGCCAGGGTGATCGCGGAGTTGGCGAGCGTGCCGATGCCCATGAGCAGCACGACGGTGTGGTCGCGTCTACCGCCCAGCGATTGGATCTGGTCGTGGCCGGTGACCACGGTGAAGGTCGTGGCCAGGCCCCGGTGCGTGAGGGGGATGCCGGCGATCGCGGGCACCGAGATGGCGCTCGTGATGCCGGGCACGACCTCGACGCTGATGCCGTGGTCGCGGCAGAACGTGACCTCCTCGCCGCCGCGCCCGAAGATGAACGGATCGCCGCCCTTCAGTCGCACGACCTGCTTGCCGTCGGAGGCGAGGGTGACGAGCAGCTCGTTGATCGCGTCCTGCGGCACGGCGTGGTGGCCGGGGAGCTTGCCGACGTCGACGACCTCGGCGTGGAGGTGCACGCCGTCGGCCGCGAGACCGTCGAGCACGCCCCGGGCGCCGAGCCGGTCGGCGACGATGACATCGGCGGCCTCGAGCGCCCGGAGTCCGCGGATCGTGAGGAGCCCCGCATCGCCGGGGCCGGCGCCGACGAGCGTGACGTTTCCGATCGGGGTGTTCGTCATGGGGTCCCTCCGGTGAGTCCGCGGCGGCGCAGCAGGCCGCGTTCGACGGGTGCGAAGACGAGCAGCTCGATGACGATGCCGAGCGCGAGGATGACGAGGATCGTGCCGAGCACGCCCGCGAGGTCGGCGAGGTCGCGACCCTGCTGCAGCAGCGAGCCGAGCCCGAAGCCGATCGAGCCGCCGAACGCGATGATCTCCGCGGCCATGAGCGAGCGCCACGAGAACGCCCAGCCCTGCTTGAGCCCGGCGAGGTAACCCGGCAGCGCGGCCGGCAGCACGACGGATGTCGCGAGCTCGAGCCTCGAGGCGCCGAGCACGCGTCCGACCCGGCGCAGCTGCGGCGGCACCTGGGCGACGCCGGCCACGAGTCCGTTCACGATCGACGGGATCGCGCCCATGAGCACGACGAAGTACACCGTGGCATCCGACAGTCCGAACCAGAGGATCGCCGCGGGCACCCACGCGACCGACGGCAGCACCTGCAGACCCGAGATGAGCGGTCCGAGTGCGCGGCGGAGCGGCGCCCACTCCGCGAGGAGCAGGCCGAGCGGCGTGCCGACGGCGACGGCGATGAGGAACCCGAGGATGCCGCGCTCGAGGCTCGTGGCCACCGCGAGCTGCAGGCGTCCGTCGTTCCACGCCTCGCCGAGCGCGGCGGCGACATCGAGCGGTCCGGGCGCGAGGTCGGGCCGCGGCTGCGCGATGACCGTGTACGCCTGCCAGGCGGCGAGCAGCACGATGACGAGCAGCACGGGCGGCAGCACGCCGTCGATCGCTCGGCGCCACCACGGCAGCGGGCGTTCGACGTCGGTCTGCAGCCGGTCGAGGCCGGCCTCGAGAGTTCGGAGGTCGTCGGCGTGCGTGTCGGCGGCCGCGGCGGAGGCTGCGACGAGCGTCTCAGGCGGCATTGCGGAGGATCTCCCTTCGCAGCTGCTCGGTGATCTCGACCGAGAGGGCGGAGACCTGCGGCGACTCGATGCGGCGAGGCGCATCGTCGGCGACCCGCCACTCGTTCACGATCCGGCCCGGGCGGCTCGACATGAGCAGCACACGCTGCCCGAGCCGCGCGGCCTCCCGCACGTTGTGGGTCACGAACACGATCGTGCGTCCCGTCTCGCGCCAGACCCGCTCGAGCTCCTCGTGCAGCAGGTCGCGCGTGATCGCGTCCAGCGCGGCGAACGGCTCGTCCATGAGCAGCACCTCGCGGTCCTGCGCGAGGGCACGGGCCAGGGCGACGCGCTGCCGCATGCCGCCCGAGAGCTCGTGCGGGCGCTTCTCCGCGGCATCCGCGAGATTCACGAGGTCGAGCAGTTCGAGCGCGCGTGCCCGGCGGGCGGGTCGCGGCAGGTCGGCGCGGCCGAGCCGCAGCGCGAGCTCGACGTTGCGCCGGGCGCTGAGCCACGGCAGCAGCGACGCCTCCTGGAACATCACAGCGGCGCGGCCCTCGACCTCGACGGTGCCCGCGCTCGCCGTGTCGAGGCAGGCGATGATCCCGAGGAGCGTCGACTTGCCGCAGCCCGAGGCGCCGAGGAGACACACGAACTCGCCCGGGGCGACCGTGAGGTCGATGCCGTCGAGCACGACGGGACTCGCGGCGGCGTAGCGCTTCGAGACACCCGAGAGGCGGATCGCGGGGGCGGTGGGCATGCCGGTCACTCCTCCCCGAGCCCCGCGGCCTCGACCGGGGCGAGGCCGGCGTCGGCGCGCACGGTGTTGAGGGCGCGCAGGTCGAAGAGCCCGCGCAGGTCGCCGTCGCGCCCGGTGCCGGTGTCCACGGCGGCCCGCTGCAGCGCGGGGAACGTGGCGGCGAACGGGTCGGTGGTCGCGGAGACATGGTCGAGCGCGCGGTCGATGACCGCGTCGGGCAGGGGCGCGCCGGTGTCGGCCGCGAGGCGGTCGTTCACGACGTCGGCGAGCTCGTGGGGGTGGCCGGTGATCCAGTCGACGGATGCCGCATGGCCGGCCACGAGGGCCCGCACCGTGTCGGGGTGCTCGGCGACGTAGTCCGCGCGCACCACGAGCACCGTGGTCGGATACTCGCCGTGCGGCCACAGCTCGCCCTCGTCGACGAGCACCTCGGCACCGGCCTCCAACACGAGCCGCGAGACCCACGGCTCTGGGAGCCACGCGCCGTCGAGCTCGCCCGACTGGAACAGCTGCAGGGTGCGGGCGTTTTCGGTCGGCACGATGTCGACGTCGCCGCCACCGGTCGCGGACGTCGTGAGATCGTGGTCGGCGAGCCAGGAGCGCAGGGCGACGTCCTGGGTGTTGCCGAGCTGCGGGCTCGCGAGCGTCGCGCCGTGCAGATCGCCCGCGTCCTCGATGCCGTCGCGCACGACGAGCGCCGCGCCCCCGCCGGCGGCCCCGGCCACGATGCGGAGCGAGGCGCCCCCCGACTGCACGAAGCTGTTCACGGCCGGGTTCGGTCCGAGGTAGGCGGCGTCGATCGCGCCGGCACTCAGCGCCTCGATCGCCGCGGGTCCGGCGGCGAACGCCTGCGGCGCGAGGTCGGTGCCGCCGAGGGCGTCGGCGAGGAGGCCGGTCTCGAGGCCGACGAGCGCGGGTGCGTGCGTGACGTTCGCGAGATAGCCGAGCCGCAGCACTGGGGCCGCTCCGCCCGGGGCATCCACTCCCGGCGGCTCGGCCGCCGCGCGACCGACGCTGCCGACGACGACGGGCACGATGACGATCGCGGCCGCCACCGCGACGCCCGCGACGAGCTCGCCGAGTTGTGCGCCGAATCCGCGAGTCGTCATGCGGGCGCTCCGGTGACGATCGCGGCCGCGAGGGTCGCTCCGTCCTGCGGGTGGATCACGAGGAACGCACCCGCACGGCGATGGTCGGCGTAGGGCTCCACGGAGAGCTCGGCGGCGAGCCTCAACGCGACCTGGCCGATGTCGTTGACCTCGAGCCGGCCGGCGGGCTCCAGCGCGAGGGTCGTCAGGTCGCGGCGGCCGTGCACCGCGGTCACGAGCGCCTGCACGGTCGACGTGCCCGACTTCACGAGCACGCGGGCGCCGGGCACGAGCGGCCTCGGGTCGAGCTGGAAGACGGATGCCTCGAGCTCGCGCCGGGCGGCCGGCAGCGATCCGGATGCCGCGATCACCGCGCCGCGCGCCGCATCGAGCTCGTCGGCGAGGCGAAGCGCGACCGACTGCGGCGCCGACGCCGACTCGAGGGCTACCGTACCTGCGTCGATGCCCACCACGGTCGTCGTGGCCCCCGCCGGGAACACCTGCACCTCGTCGCCGACGCGCACGGTGCCCGACGAGATGCGCCCGGCGAAGGCGCGGTGGTCGCGGTAGGCCTCGGGGTCGGCGACATCGTGCGCCAGTGCGCCCTGCGGGCGGATGACGAGCTGCACCGGCATCCGGAACGCCTCGAGATCCGACTCGAGCTCGTCGAGCGCGGGCAGCGTCTCGAGCAGCTCGAGGAGCGCCGGGCCGTCGTACCAGGGCGTGTTCGCCGACCGCTCGACGACGTTGTCGCCCGCGAGCGCCGACACCGGGATCACGTGCGCTTCGGGGAGGCCGAGGTCGCGCACGAGCGCGGAGACATCCGTCGCCACCGCCGCGAAGGCGGCCTCGTCGTAGCCGAGCAGGTCGATCTTGTTCACGGCCACGATGACGTGCGGCACGCGCAGGAGCTGCACGACCGCGAGGTGCCGGCGGGTCTGCTCGAGCACGCCCTTGCGCGCATCGACGAGCACGACGACGGCGTCGGCGGTGGCGGCTCCCGTGACCATGTTGCGCGTGTACTGCACGTGGCCGGGGCAGTCGGCGAGGATGAACGACCGGCGACCCGTCGAAAAGTAGCGGTAGGCGACGTCGATCGTGATGCCCTGCTCGCGCTCGGCGCGCAGGCCGTCGGTGAGGAGGGCGAAGTCGATCGCGCCGGGCTCGCCGCCGAAGCCGCGCTCTGCGCTCGTGCGCGCGACCTGCTCGAGCTGGTCGGCGAGAATCGCCTTCGAGTCGTGCAGCAGGCGGCCGACGAGCGTGGACTTGCCGTCGTCGACGGATCCGGCGGTCGCGAACCGGAACAGCGTCTGCGCCTGGGGCTGAAGGTCGCTCATCAGAAGTACCCGTCCTTCTTGCGGTCCTCCATGGCGGCCTCCGAGATGCGGTCGTCGGCCCGCGTGGCACCGCGCTCGGTGAGCGTCGAGGTGGCGACCTCGCGCACGACCTCGGCGACGGATGCCGCGTCCGATTCGACCGCGCCGGTGCAGCTCATGTCGCCCACCGTTCGGTACCGCACGACGCGGCGCTCCACGTGCTCGTCGGCGCGCGGCGGCGAGACGGGGCCGACGGCGCGCCACATGCCGTCGCGGCGGTACACCTCGCGCTCGTGCGCGTAGTACAGCGGCGGCAGCTCGATGCCCTCGCGCTCGATGTAGCGCCACACGTCGAGCTCGGTCCAGTTCGAGATCGGGAACGCGCGCACGTGCTGGCCGACCGTGTGGCGACCGTTGTAGAGGTCCCAGAGCTCGGGGCGCTGGTTGCGCGGATCCCACTGGCCGAACTCGTCGCGCAGGCTCAGGATGCGCTCCTTGGCGCGGGCCTTGTCCTCGTCGCGGCGGGCGCCGCCGAACACGGCGTCGTGCTTGCCCGCGGCGATCGCGTCGAGCAGCGGCTGGGTCTGCAGCGGGTTGCGGGTACCGTCGGCGCGTTCCTGCAGGCGGCCGTCGTCGAGGTAGTCCTGGACTCTCGCGACCTCGAGCCGGACGCCGAGGCGCTCGACGGTGCGGTCGCGGAAGTCGATGACCTCGGGGAAGTTGTGGCCCGTGTCGACGTGCAGCACCGGGAACGGCACGCGTGCCGGCCAGAACGCCTTCGCGGCCAGGTGCAGCACGACGACCGAGTCCTTGCCGCCCGAGAAGAGCAGCACGGGCCGCTCGAACTCGGCGACCACCTCGCGGATGATGTGGATCGCCTCCGACTCGAGGGTGTCGAGCGCCGACAGCCTCGGAGGCGCCTCGACGGCAGCAGTGGTGATCGTCTCGCTCACAGGTGCAACCCGCATTCCGTCTTTGCGAGGCCGGCCCAGCGGCCCGACCTCGGATCCTCGCCCGCGGCGACGGGCTTCGTGCACGGCTCGCAGCCGATCGAGGGGTAGCCGTGCGACATCAGGAGGTTCACGGGCACCTGGTGCGCGCCCGCGTAGTCGAGGAGCTGGTCGAAGCTCCACGCGGCGAGCGGGTTCACCTTCACGAGCCCGTTGCGCTCGTCGTACGTCACGAGCGGCGTGTTCGTGCGGGTCGGCGCCTCCTCGCGGCGCACGCCCGTGAACCACACCTCGTAGCCGCCGAGCGCGCGCTGCAGCGGCGCGACCTTGCGGCGTGCGCAGCACAGCCCGGGATCGCGCGCGAACAGCTCGGCGCCGAACTCGGCGTCCTGCTCGGCGACCGTCTGCTCGGGGAGCACGTCGACCACGCGCACGTCGAGCGCGCGGGCGACCTCGTCGCGCGTCACGTGGGTCTCGGCGAAGTGGTAGCCGGTGTCGAGGAACAGCACGTCGACGCCTGGCAGTCGTGAGGCGACCAGATGCGGGAGCACGGCGTCGGCCATCGAGCAGGCGACGGCCGCGGCATCCGTCGCAAAGTTCGCGGACGCCCAGGCGACGACCTCG
The DNA here is from genome assembly GCF_004959775.1 of Agromyces sp. H66. Classification (GTDB taxonomy): domain Bacteria; phylum Actinomycetota; class Actinomycetes; order Actinomycetales; family Microbacteriaceae; genus Agromyces. Next base: position 423,592 of record NZ_SJZG01000003.1, on the reverse strand, counting down.
TCAGCGGATGCCTCGGGGCCGCCGTCGGGCGAGAGCAACGCGTCGCCCGCCTGCGCGAGGGCGCGGAGTTCGTCGGGGGTGCGCGGGGCGAGCGCGCTCATCGCAGGGCCTCCTCGTCGGCGCGGTGCGCCCACTCGGCGAAGGTCTCGTCGGCGGCCGCATCGCGGTCGGCGAGGAAGCGACGCACGACACGCTCGACGTAGTCGGCGAGGCCGTCGGCGGTCACCTTGAGTCCGCGCACGGTGCGCCCGGTGCCGGCCTCCTCCCGGGTCGCCGAGGCGAGGCCGCCGCCGAGGTGCACCTGGAAGCCGGGCGTCTGCCCGCCGTCGCCGTCGGGGAGCAACTGGCCTTTGAGCCCGATGTCGGCCGTCTGGATGCGGGCGCAGGAGTTGGGGCATCCGTTCACGTGCAGGCTGATCGGGTGCGGCAGGTCGATCCCGGCGAGCCGGGACTCGAGCGCGATGACGGCGTCGGTCGCCGCCTGCTTCGTCTCGACGATGGCGAGCTTGCAGAACTCGATGCCCGTGCACGCGATCGTGCCGCGCCGGAACAGCGAGGGCCGCGCCTGCAGGCCGAGCGCGTCGAGCTCGGCGACGACCCGCTCGACCGCGGCCTCCTCGATGTCGAGCAGCACGAGCTTCTGGTGCGGCGTCGTGCGCAGGCGACCCGAACCGTGGCGCTCGAGCAGGTCGGCGATGGCCGTGAGCGTCGAGCCCGACACGCGACCGACGAACGGGGTGACGCCGACGTAGAACCGGCCGTCCTTCTGCCGGTGCACGCCGACGTGGTCGCCCTGCGCTCGCGGCTTGGGCGCCGCCGGCCCGTCGGCGAGCGGGGCGCCCAGGTACTCGGTCTCGAGGACCTCGCGGAACCGCTCGGCGCCCCAGTCGGCGACGAGGTACTTGAGGCGGGCCTTGTTGCGCAGGCGCCGGTAGCCGTAGTCGCGGAAGATCGACGTGACGCCGAGCCACACGTCGGCCACCCGCTCGGGCGCGACCCAGGCGCCGAGCCGAACCGCCAGGTGCGCGCTCGTGGAGAGGCCGCCGCCGACCCACAGGTCGTACCCGACCCCGAGCGACGGATGCTCGACGGCGACGAACGCGACGTCGTTGATCTCGTGCACGACGTCCTGGCTGGGGTGCCCGGTGATCGCGGACTTGAACTTGCGCGGCAGGTTCGCGAGCGACTCGTCGCCGATGAAGCGGCGCTGGATCTCCTCGATCGCGGGCGTCGGGTCGATGAGCTCGTCGGCGGCGATGCCAGCGACCGGCGAGCCGAGGATGACGCGCGGCACGTCGCCGCACGCCTCCGTCGTGCCGAGGCCGACCGCCTCGAGGCGGCGCCAGATCTCGGGCACGTCCTCGACCCGTACCCAGTGCAGCTGGATGTTCTGGCGGTCGGTGAGGTCGGCGGTGTCGCGGGCGAACTCGGTGGAGATCTCGCCGATCACCCGCAGCTGCCCGGTGGTGAGCTGCCCGCCGTCGATGCGCACGCGCAGCATGAAGAACTCGTCCTCGAGCTCGTGCGGCTCGAGCGTGGCGGTCTTGCCGCCGTCGATGCCGGGCCTGCGCTGCGTGTACAGGCCCCACCAGCGGAATCGCCCGTGCAGGTCGGTCGGGTCGATGCTCGCGAAGCCGCCCGCGGCGTAGATGCGCTCGATGCGCTCGCGCACGGCGAGGCCGCCGTCCTCCTGCTTCCACTGCTCGTTGGCGTTGAGCGGGGTCGTGCCGTCGATCTTCCACTGGCCGTGCGGACGCGCCGGCGGACGCGCCGGACGCGCCGGGCGTGCTGCTGCGGCATCCGTCGCCCTCGGGGTGGTGATGGTCACGACGCCCTCCTTCCTCATGCCGGTGCGGGATGCGCTCCGGCGTGTTCGGTCGAAGCTAGGCGACGTCGGCGGCCCTCGACAGGGGGCCGTGTCACGCCCGGTCACGTCGTGTCGCATTGCGTCACACGGCGTCGCCCGCCGACATGCGGCGGGCGTCAGCGAAGGCGAGCGGATGCCGCGGCGTACCGATCGAGCACGAGGTCGACGAGCTCCCGTGGCGGGGGTTCCTCGGCGACGAGGAGCGGCCGCGCCGTCACGTCGGCGCCGGCCGCCTGGGCCAGGTCGTCGAAGTAGCCGGGTGCGAGGAGGTAGTTCGCGACGACGACGCGCGGGCCCGGCCCGGCGCCGGTGCGTGCGGCGGCGATGGCGTCGGGGAGCCGCGGCTCGGCCGCGGAGAGGAACCCGATCGAGACCTCGCGACCGGATGCCGCGGCCAGCCGCCCGGCCATGTCGTGGCAGTCGTCGACGGCGCGCCGGTCGCTCGACCCGGCGACGGCGAGCACGATGCGGTCAGTGTCGCGGAGGCCTGCCTCTGCGAGGCGACGGACGAGCACCCGGGCGAGCCGGTCGTCGGGACCGAGGGCGCCGGCGAGGGTCACGGGCCGGTCGGATGCCGAGGCATCCACGGCCTCGGCGAGGTCGACGTGCACGTGGTAGCCCGCCGAGAGGAGGAGCGGCACGACGACGGCCGGCTCGCCGGGCTCGAGCGAGGCGAGGGTGGCGGGCACGTCGGGCTGCTCGACGTCGACGTGTCCGAGTCGCACGCTCGGTGGGGCATCCGGATGTCGCGTGCCGACCGCCGCGGCGACGGCATCGTGCAGCCCGCGCACCGCGGCCCGACCCGCCGCGGAGGAGGTGCCGTGCGAGATGCCGACGAGAGCAGGTGGCCGGGGGGTCTCGTTCATCATGGCAAAGGCTCGGCCTGCTCCGCCGATCTGCGACGTCGCGTGACGATCGCGCGGCCGATGAGTCCGACCGCGGCGACCGCGACCGCCACGATGAGGGGCGGCAGGGCGATGTCGGGAATCCAGAGCGCCATGCCGAAGACGCCCGCCCCGTAGTCGAGCATCTCGGCGGGGTGGCGGGCCAGGACCCGGCTGCCGGCGGCGCTCGAGATCGCGGTCATGAGCGCGGGCGCGACCCACAGGGCGAGGAGGGCGAAGGCGGCGGCGAGGACGCGGCCCACGGTGTTGACCCCGCCCCACGCGATGGCGGCGCCGACGAGCACCGGCGGGATCCAGCGGGTGACGTCGAGGAGCCAGGCGAGCTCCGTGGTGCCGGCGGTGCCGAACGGCACGACGAGCCCGTTGATCCACGGTCCGAACGCCACCGCCGCGATGCTGAGACCGATGACCGCGCCGGCCCGCGGCGCTCGGGCGATGAGCAGCATCACCAGCACGCCGACCGGGATCATCAGCGACGTGCCCGCGACGAGCGCGGCGAGGTACAGGGCCGACTCGCCCCGCTCCTGCAGGCCGTCGCGCACCACGATCGAGGTCTGCACGGTGGCGATGACCTGCACCGCGACCACGCCGATGACGATGGCGGCGGTGCCGAACCGCGGAAGCCGTGCGCTTGTCGCTCGCGCGACGATGCCCGCGATCGCGGCGCCGGTCACGATGAGGGCGGCGATGAGCGTGATCGCGTACTGGCTGAACGGCAGCAGCACGACGGGGTACTCGTCGGGTGCGGCATCCGTCGCCCAGAGGTTCTGGAGCGGAAGCCGCATGCCCGTGATCAGCCAGGGCAGCAGGCCGAGGGTCGCCGACGCGACGCCGATGAGCACGGGCGCCCATGCGGGGATCCGTCGGGGTTCCGGCGTTGCGTCGTGCGCTGTGGGCTTGGTTTCCGTCCCGGCATCCATCACGCCAGCGTACGAGGCACGGCCGACGGCCATTGCTCGATGCGGGGTGCTATTCGTAGGCGTTGCGCCGATGCGCGACTCGGAACACCGTGACCAATACAACGTCATCCTCAATCTCGTAAAGGATGCGGTAGTCGCCGACACGGAGCCGCCAAGCGTTCTCCAACCCGGTCAGCTTCTTGACCCCGCCGGGCCTAGGATCCACCTCGAGCTCACTGAGCGCATGCAGCACTCGCCGACGAACGGCAGGCTCGAGCTTCCGAACCTGACGTGCTGCGGCGGTCGTCAGCTCGACCCGGTAGGTCACTCTGCGAGCTCAGCGCGCAGCTCGCCCAGTGACACCCGGCCACCGTCATCGTCGCGCTTCGCAGCCCTGAACTCCTGCAGGTCACGGGCCATCTCGAACGCCTCGAGCGACTCGAGATCCTCGACACTGATGACCACGGCGGCGAGCTTTCCATGCCGGGTGATTCCGACCCGCTCATGTGCATACGCGGCACGGCCGATCACCTCGGCCAGTCCATCACGCAACTGCCGAGTCGTTACCGTCTCATTCACCGCCACCATAGGCTCCAGTCTAGCTCAAGTGTGTACATATCGGGCGTATATCCATATAGATACGCATTTGCTCGCCGTCGCCGCCGCGCAGATGGGCGCACGTGGATGCTCGAGTTCAGGCCGCGTCATCATGCTCGTCTGCCGGGGCGTCTTCCGACTGCGCGCTCGCGTCGGGTCGTTCGAGGAAGGGGTTCTCGGGTTGGGTCGTGTGGTCGCGGCCGGCGGGTGAGGTCCAGCGGATCACGCCGCCGGGCTCTAGCGTGATGCGCCAGCGTGTTCGGTGTTTCAGGCGGTGGTGCTTTCGGCAGAGCACGGCGATGTTCGCGGCGCAGGTGCCGCCGCCGTGGGCCCAGTCGGTGGTGTGGTCGAAGTCGCATCCTTCGGCACGGCGGTTGCAGCCGGGGAACCGGCAAGTGCCGTCGCGGACTCGCAGGTAGCCGGCGAGGTCGGCGGGCACCCGGTACCGGGTGCGGCCGTAGGACAGGTACGCCCCGGTCTCGGGGTGGGTGAGGATCCGCTGCCAGGAACGGGCTTTCCCCGCGAGCCAGCAGGCGGTGTCTGTATCGATCGGACCGTACCCGTCGAGTTCGGCGGGTTCGTCGGTGTGTCCGAGGAGGGTGAGCACCGGCACGGTGACCAGCACCCGCGGCAGGATCGCCGCGTCACCGTCGACCGGTCGGCCATCGGGGCCGGTGCGGGACCCGGCCAGGAGCAGGTCGGCGGCAGCGTCGAGCACGCTTTGGCCGTGCGTGCGCGGGTCGGCGGACGGCGCTTCTGGGTTGTCGCTCGCTGCGGCGCTGGCGTCGAGGCGGTGCTTGATCGCGTGGGCGCGTTCGGCTTGCAGGTAGAGACTGAGCCAGGCCATGCCGTCGGGTGCGGGTTCGATCACGACCCGCCGTTCGGCGACGGCGACTCGGTGCCCGGTGCCGAGGAGCTCGGGGTGCAGTCGTTCCCTGAGGGTGCGGAGCCGGCGTCGCAGCGCCGCGTTCGTCTGCGAGGGCGCCCGCTCCAGCGCCGCCTCCTCGAGCGCCGCCGCCGCCGCAGCGGGCAGCCCGATCACCGCGTCGAAGATCGACCGTGCCTGCGGCAAGCCGATCGATCCGGTCGCGAGCGCCGTCAGTGTCGCCGGGTGCCGGCCCGCGACCCCGGCATCGGCGACCAAGCCGCTCGCGGTGGCCTCGGGAATGACGAGCGCGGTCGCGACCTCGGCGATGAACGCGCGGGTCGCGAACTCCCGCTCGCCCGCGGGGGAGCCGTCGTGCACGCCCTCGACCGCGTGCGCATACCCGTGCGCCCTCCGGATCAGCCGGAGCTGCTCCGCCTGCGCGGCCCGGATCATGCGCTCCAGCGCGACGATCGCCTCGACATCGGCGCGCAACGCGGCGGCAGGGTCGCCCACGGCAGCGTCGGCCGCGCCGGTTGCGTCGGGGATCGTCATGGGACTATCCCATCACCACCCACTGACATTCACGACCGCTCGTAAACCGTCTCTGACCAGGTCAAATACCTGTGGAAAACGTCTAGGGTCGCGCCCCTGTGGAGGACAAGTCGCGTGGTCGGTGGAAAGTCCGTGCACGTGGTTGCCCACGGAACCGATGGAGGCCGTCGGCGATCGGCCTCACGCGGATGCTGCAGCCCCGCTGCCGACTCCCCCGGTCGCGCCGTCGCCGACTCCGACGACGTCGGCACCGATCCCGGCTGCGTCCAACGCGGCGAGCCCGCCCGTGGCGAACGCCGTCACCGCATCGAGCGTCACGTCCGCACCGAGCACGCGGGAGTGACCTGCGCCCTCGGTGACGACCAGCCGCGACCGGTCGCCGTGCGCTTCGTGCAACCGCAGCGACTCGTCGACGGCCACCTCGCGGTCGCCGCGGTCGTGCACGACGAGGAGCGGGACCTCTGCCGGCAGAGGGTCGGCGACCGCGTCGAAGCGTGCGAACGGCTCGTCGACCCCGGGCTGGATGATGCCCATGAATCGCCGGGAGAGCACGTCGGCGCTCGCCTGCCGCATGCCGACGCGAGCCGCGAACGAGTCGACGAGGTAGCGGGCGTCGGCCATGCCGGCGATCGCGACGACGCCGCCCGCGGCCGTGCCCTCGCGCACGGCGGTGACCGCGGCGAGCGCGCCGAACGAGTGCCCGACGATGACGCGGAACATCCCGTGCTTGCGCTGCAGCACCTCGATGGCCCCGAGGTAGTCGCGGATGTCGGTGCGACGCCCGCCGGACTCGCCGTTGGCGGGCGCGTCGAATGCGACGACCCGTAGGCCCTCTGCTCGCAGCTCACGCACGATCGCGCCGAACTGCGACGCCCGCCCGCGCCAGCCGTGCACGAGCAGCACGGTCTCGGGGCCGTTCCCCCACGCATAGGTGACGATGTCGCGTCCGCGCACCGTGATCGTGCCGCGCTCGCCATGGTCATGCACGGCACGGTCGCCGGATCGCACGGGCAGCGCCGGGCCCACTTGCCGGAACAGCGGCATGGCCAGGCGCGCGGTGAGCGTCGGCGAGACGGCATCGGCCGCGCGCACGGCGGCGAGGGCGAGGGTGGTGCTGAGTTGCATGGCGGCCTCCAGGGCAGCGGTGATCAGAGTGTTCGTGACGTCCGTTCAATGAACACGAACGGTCGTATGTGTACTATACGACCGTTCGTGCGTAAACTGAAGGGCATGCCGGAAATCGATGGCCGCAGGGTTCGAGGGGATGCCTCGCGCCGCCTCGTGCTCGCGAACGCCGTCGACATCGCGTCGCTCGAAGGCCTCGACGGGCTGTCGATCGGACGGCTCGCGACCGCCGCGCAGGTGAGCAAGAGCAACGTGGCGACGCTCTTCGGCACGAAGGAACGCCTGCAACTCGCCACCGTCGAGGCGGCCGCGCAGCGGTTCCGCGAGACGGTGCTCGAGCCCGCCCGACAGGCGGCGCCCCGGGGCATCCATCGCATCGTGGCCCTGCTCGACGGGTGGATCGCCTATTCCCGCGATCGGATCTTCCCCGGCGGATGCTTCTTCGCCGCCGCCGTGGCCGATTTCGACTCCAAGCCGGGGCCGGTGCGCGACGCGATCGCGCAGGCGTACGACAGCTGGGGCGACTACGTGCGCGTCTCGCTCGGCTACGCGGTCGCGCAGGGCGAGCTCGCCCCAGACACCGACGGCGAACAGCTCGCGTTCGAGTTCATCGCCCTGCTCGACACGGCGAACACCCGCTCCGTCATGACGGGGTCGAACGAGCCGTACCGGCTGGCGCGCCGGGGCCTCGTGTCGCGGCTCCTCGCTGCGGGCGCCGACCCCGAGGTGCTCCGGCCGCTCGCCGAGCACGTCGACTGAGGTCGGCGCCGACGCTTGCGGGCGCCTCGAGCGGGCGGAACGTGCCGCTCAGGCCTCCAGCACGAGCGCCAGCGACGTGTCGCCGCACGGCACGACGGCCTCGCCACCCGGCAGCGACGCGGCATCCGTCACCGTGACGGCATCGCGCAGCGGCGCGAGGGCCTCGGACAGGCCCTCGAGGCGCAGCAGCGCCCCGGTCGGTCGCCGGGCGTCGGTCGACGCCACGATGCGGCCCGACGCGTTCACGAGGGTGCAGGGATGCCCCGACTCGCGGATCACCGGGAGCAGCACCTGCTCGAGGCGTGCGACGTAGAGGTCGGTGCCCACGAGGCCGACCATCTCGCCGGCGACGCGCACGGGCGTCGTGATCGTCACGGTGTAGTCGTCGGTGCACAGGTAGTCGACGTAAGGCCCCGTGAGGTGCCGGGTGCCCGTGCGTGCGGGCACCCGCCACCACTCGAGCGTCGTGTAGTCGCGGAATTGCTCGGAGTCGGGGTCGTCGACGGTCGAGAGCCGGCGAAGTCCGGAGCCGGGGCCGAACGTGTTCGAGCCGCTGAGCCACCAGGCGAGGTGCCATGGCGCGTCGGCGAGGAAGCCCGGCGCCGCGACGAAGCCGGCGCCGGTGATGAGACTGCCCTCGCGATCGAGTTCGCCGCTCACGAGCGCCGCGACGACGGGATCGAGCCTCTCGGCGGTCGGCTCGCCGTCGCCCGTGAGCGCGCCGGCGTAGGGTCCCGCGAGCTCGCGCTCGAGCACGTCGCGCCAGCCCTCGATCATGGCGAAGACGGGGTCGATCGTTGAGGCGATGCGCCGGGTGATGTGCTCGGCGGTGACGTCGACGTCGACGCTCATGGCCTCGCTCCTTCCGGATGTCGGGCGGTCGCGGTGGCCGCCGGGGCGGCCGCGGCCTGTTCGAGGCGCACCTTCTCGTCGATGAGCCACTCCACGGCCGAGGCGATGTGGTCGGTCGTCGCGCGACGTGCGCGTTCGGGCTGCACGTCGCGAACGGCCTCGATGACCTCGAGCCTCGCCGCGCGACTGCGGTCACGTGAATCCTGCTCCCGCAGGCACAGCCAGAGCAAGGGCCCGGCCTCGGCCTGCAGCCGCAGCTCCTCGTGCACCAGTCGAGGCGACTGGCTCACGGCGGCGATCTCGAGCTGGAACCGACCCATCGCGCGGCGCGCCCCGCCGGGTGTCGCGAGGTCGGCGCGGGCGTCGATCTCGATGAGGCTCGCGAGGTCGTCCTCGCTCGCCCGGTCGGCGGCGATCTCGGCCGCCATGCCCGCGATCGCGGCGTAGTGCAACGAGAGGTCGCGCAATTCGATGCGGCTGAGCGAGCGCACGCGCTCGTCGACCATGCGCGTGGTCGCGTCGCGGTCGTGGGTCACGAAGCTGCCGCCGTCGCGGCCGCGCTTGGTGTGCACGAGGCCCTTGTCGCGCAGCGCCACCAGCGCCTCGCGGGCGGTGACGACCGCGACGCCGAGGCTCCGGGCGAGCTCGGACTCGCTCGGAAGGCGCTCGCCGTCGCGCAGCACGCCCGAGACGATCGCGTCGGTCAGGCGCTGCTCGACGAGCTCGGCGCGGCCCGCTCCGTCGAGCGGCGAGAAGACGACCGCGCGCGTGGCATCGGCGCGGCCGGTGGCCTGCGGCATCCGACCTCCCGGCATCCGTGCTCGAAATCCGTGACAAGACCGTAACACGCGTGACTGGATTTAGACATCTGGATCCATATGATTTTGAGTATCGCCAGTTGACCGGCGTGCGCGAACATCGCGAATGCATCGAAGGGGACGCCATGACCGACCAGCAGCCGGCCATCCGGCTCACCGGGCTCACCAAGGAGTTCGGCGCCGTCACCGCCGTCGACCATGTCGACCTCGAGATCGCCGCCGGCGAGTTCTTCTCGATGCTCGGTCCGTCGGGATCTGGCAAGACCACGGTGCTGCGGCTCATCGCGGGCTTCGAACAGCCGACCTCGGGCACCATCGAACTCTTCGGGGAGGATGTCACGAAGCGCGCGCCCTTCGACCGCGACGTCAACACCGTGTTCCAGGACTACGCGCTGTTCCCGCACATGAGCGTGCTCGAGAACGTCGCCTACGGCCTGCGCGTGCGCGGCATCGGCCGCAAGGAGCGCAACGAGCGTGCGCGCCGGGCGCTCGCCTCGGTGCGACTCGAGCAGATGGGCGACCGCAAGCCCTCGCAGCTCTCGGGCGGTCAGCGCCAGCGCGTCGCCCTCGCCCGAGCAACGGTCGTGCAGCCCAAGGTGCTGCTCCTCGACGAGCCGCTCGGCGCCCTCGACCTGAAGCTCCGCGAGCAGATGCAGGTCGAGCTCAAGGAGATCCAGCGCGACCTCGGCATCACGTTCATCTTCGTCACGCACGACCAGGAGGAGGCGCTCACCCTCTCCGACCGCATCGCCGTGTTCAACAACGGGCGCATCGAGCAGCTCGGCACGCCGGCCGAACTCTACGAGCGCCCGGCCTCACGGTTCGTCGCCGACTTCGTCGGCACGTCGAACCTGTTCGACGACTCGGTGTCGCAGCAGCTCCTCGGTCGAGCGGGCCTGCACTCCGTGCGTCCCGAGAAGATGACGGTCGGCAGCGGCGAGACCGGCGACGACGTGCACAATGCGCCGGGCACCGTGGTCGAGACGATCTACCTCGGCAGCGGCATCCGCATCGTCGTCGACCTCGACGCGGGAACGCGAGTCAGCGTGCTCGAGCAGAACGACCGTCACCGCGTGCACGACGACGAACGCGGCGATCGCGTGGTGGTCACCTGGCACGACGCCGACGTGATCGCGCTCGCCACGCCCGTATCGGTGACGGATGCCGCGGCCGCGGCATCCACGTGACCTGGTCTCGAGACGCGGCTCCGCCGCTCCTCGACCCGCGAACAACGACCTGCACCACCACCATGCACCACACACAGAGAAACAGGAGAGAACCATGAAGCGGAATCCGCTCACCGCGCGCCGCGGCGCGACGGTGGGACTCGCGATCGCCTCGATCGCGGTGCTCACCGCCTGCGGCACCCAGTCCGGAGGCACCGGCGGCGGCGAGGCCGCCGAGGAGCTCGGCGAGATGGAGGGCCAGGTCTCGATCCTCGCGTGGCCCGGCTACGTCGAGGACGGGTCGAACGACCCCGCCGTCGACTGGGTCAGCTCCTTCGAGGAGGAGACCGGCTGCGAGGTCGAGTCGAAGACCTACGGCACCTCCGACGAGGCCGTCAACCTCATGAAGTCCGGCGACTACGACGTCGTGGCCGCCTCGGGCGACGCGACGCTGCGGCTCATCGCCGCCGGCGACGTGGCGCCGGTCAACACCGACCTCATCCCGAACTACGACGGCATCTACGACTTCCTCAAGGACAAGGAGTGGAACTCCGTCGACGGCGAGTCGTACGGCGTGCCGCACGGCTACGGCGCGAACCTGCTCATGTACAACACCGAGGTCGTCACCGAGGCGCCCACCTCGTGGGACGTCGTATTCGACCGGGCGAGCGAGTTCAGCGGCAAGGTCACCGCGTACGACTCCCCGATCTACATCGCGGATGCCGCGGTCTACCTCATGGCCCACCAGCCCGAGCTCGGCATCGAGAACCCGTACGCACTCGACGAGGAGCAGTTCCAGGCCGCGGTCGACCTGCTGAAGGAGCAGCGCCAGCACGTCGGCGAGTACTGGTCGGACTACCTCAAGGAGATCCAGGCCTTCCAGACCGGCGACTCGGTCGTCGGCACCACCTGGCAGGTCATCCAGAACGTGCTCGAGTCGGAGGGCGCGTCGACCGCGGTCGTGCTGCCCGAGGAAGGCGCGACCGGTTGGTCGGACACCTGGATGATCTCGTCCGACGCCGCCAACCCGAACTGCGCGTACGCGTGGCTGAACCACATCGCGAGCCCCGAGGCGAACGCCGCCGCGACCTCGTACTTCGGCGAGGCGCCGTCGAACGACGCCGCGTGCGAGTTCCGCGAGGACTGCGAGGCCTACCACGCCGGTGACGCCGACTACGCGTCGCAGATCTGGTACTGGACGACCCCGATCGCCGAGTGCGTCGACGGTCGCACCGATGTGGAGTGCGTCGACTACGCGGCCTGGACCGAGGCCTGGCAGGAGATCAAGGGCTGAACCTCCCCGCCCGCGCGGGTCGGGGAGACGGCCACCCCGCCGGCTCCCCGGCCCGCAGCATCCGACACGACAGGACACGCATGACGACGAACGCCCCGACGAGGCATCCACTGCCCGCTCGCCGCGCCGACTTCGGGCGGAAGGGCTCCGCCTTCCTCGCGACCCACCCGAGGGCGCGCCTGGCGCTGCTGCTCACCGCACCGCTGTTCTGGCTCGTCGTCGTCTACATCGTCGCGCTGGTGCTGCTGCTCATCACCGCGTTCTGGTCGGTCGACAGCTTCACCGGCCAGGTGCGCACCGAGTGGACCCTCGACAACATCATCAAGGTGCTCACCGGCTCGCTCTACCAGACGGTGACGCTGCGCACCATCGGGGTGGCGCTCGCGGTGACCATCATCGACGTGCTGCTCGCGCTGCCGATCGCGTTCTACATGGCGAAGGTCGCGACGCCGCGGATGCAGCGCATCCTCGTCATCATGGTGCTCACGCCGCTCTGGGCGAGCTACCTCGTGAAGGCGTACGCGTGGCGCTCGGTGCTCTCCCAGGACGGCATCCTCGAGTGGCTGGTGTCGCCGTTCGGCGGTCACACGCCCGGCTACGGCCTGCCGGCGACCATCATCACGCTGTCGTACCTGTGGCTGCCGTACGTGATCCTCCCGATCTACGCCGGGCTCGAGCGGGTGCCCGACTCGCTGCTCGAGGCATCCGCCGACCTGGGTGGGCGGACCTGGCCGACCATCCGCCATGTGGTCTTCCCGCTGGTGCTCCCGGCCATCATCGCGGGCACCATCTTCAGCTTCTCGCTCTCGCTCGGCGACTACATCACCGTGAACATCGTCGGCGGCGCCAGCCAGATGCTCGGCAACCTCGTGTACACGAACGTGGGCGCGGCCAACAACCTGCCGCTCGCATCGGCGATCGCGCTCATCCCGATCGTGATCATCTTCGGGTACCTCTTCCTCGTGCGCCGCACCGGTGCGCTCGACAACCTCTAAGGGTCACGGATGCGCCTCTCACGTCTTTCCCGCACGGCACTCGGCGTCGTCACCGCGGTCATCCTCGTGGCGGTGTACGTGCCGCTGCTCGTCGTGCTCGTGAACTCGTTCTCGACGTCCACGTCGCTCACCTGGCCGCCGCCCGGCTTCACCTTCGAGTGGTGGGTGCGCGCGTTCCAGAGTGCGGGCGCGATCGAGGCGGTGACCACGAGCGTGCAGGTTGCGATCATCGCGACCGCCATCTCGCTCGTGCTCGGCACGCTCATCTCGCTCGCCCTGCAGCGCTTCGACTTCTTCGGCCGCGACGCCATCAGCCTGCTCGTCATCCTGCCGATCGCGCTGCCGGGCATCATCACCGGTATCGCGCTCAACAACTTCTTCCGCACGATCATGGGCGTGCCGCTGTCGATCTGGACGGTGGTCATCGCGCACGCCACGTTCTGCATCGTCACGGTCTTCAACAACGTGATCGCCCGCCTGCGGCGCCAGGGCACGAACCTCGAGGAGGCATCCGCCGACCTCGGCGCCGGCATCTGGACGACGTTCCGGCTCGTGACCTTCCCGCAGTTGCGGTCGGCCCTGCTCGCCGGCGGACTGCTCGCGTTCGCGCTGTCGTTCGACGAGATCATCGTGACCACGTTCACGGCCGGCTCGGGCGTCACGACGCTGCCGATCTTCATCCTGAACAACATGTTCCGGCCGAACCAGGCGCCGATCGTGTCGGTCATCGCGGTCGTGCTCGTGCTGGTGTCGATCATCCCGATCTACATCGCGCAGCGGCTCTCAGGCTCGGAGCAGCAGCACCGATGACCGGCGCCGGCGCCGAGCCTCGGCACGGGATGCCCCTATGATCACGCCGTGACGACTTCGCCGCGGCTTCCCGCCGACCTGACCACCCGCCCGCTGACGCGCGAGGACTCGCGGCCCGCCTTCGAGCTGATCGCCGCGCAGGAACGCGAGGACACCGGCCGCGTGAACATCGAGGAGGCCGATCTCGTCTCCGGCTGGAGCCGGCCCAGCCACGACCTGGCCGCACGCTCGATCGCGGTGCTCGACGGCGACCGGATCGTGGCGTACGGCGAGCTGGTCGGGCACGACCGGGCCGCCGCGGCTGTGCATCCCGAGTGGCGCGGCCGCGGCATCGGCACGTGGATCGCCGACTGGATCCGACAGGCCGCGCGCCGCGGGGGATCCGACGTGGTCGGCATGCCGGTGTTCGTCGGGTCGGCCGGCGACCGTCTGCTCGCCGGCCTCGGCTACCACGTGCGCTGGAACAGCTGGGTGCTGGAACTCCCCGAGGGAACGGAGATTCCACGGCGCGCGCTGCCGCCCGGCTACGCGATCGGGGAGGCGGGTCCGGCCGACCTGCGCGCGATGCACGACGTGCTCGAGGACGCCTTCCTGGAGTGGTCGAGGCGCGCTCGCGAGAGCTTCGAGGACTTCACCGCCTCGGTGCTCGAGCGCCCCGGCTTCGAGCCGTGGAACCTGCGCGTCGTCACGGATGACGTCGGCGACGTCGTCGGCGCCGCGGTGGTCGTGCTCGCCGACGACACGGCCTACGTCGACCGCCTGGCGACCCGTGCCGACCGGCGCAACCGCGGCATCGCGCAGGCGTTGCTGGTGGACGCCTTCGTCCAGGGCCGGGCGCACGGGGCGACCGTCTCGGAGCTCAGCACGGATTCCCGCACCGGTGCACTCGGCCTCTACGAGAAGGTCGGCATGGTCGTCACGTCGAACTACGTCAACCGCGCCATCCATCTCTGACCGCTCGGGCGCGTGCTCAGATGTGCACAGTCGGATGCCCCGCCTGCACATGTGAGCCGTTCACCTGTTCTTCCCATTCGGGGGCCTTCCACCGGCCGGATCCGCTCCCGTAGTCTGACCCTCGTCTCGGGGGTCAGGCCGACACCCGCGCGTTGAGCCAGGGAGTCCTGATGCATCTCTCCGTCCGCCGTGTCACCGTCACCCTCGCGACCGCGTCGCTCCTGGCCGTCGGGCTCGCCGCGAGTCCCGCGGCGGCCGAGGAGGCGACGCCGACCGAGCTCCTCATCAGCGAGGTCGTCGAGGGGTCGTCGTTCAACAAGGCGATCGAGATCTACAACCCGACCGAGGCATCCGTCGACCTGGCGGCCGGTGCGTACTCGGTGGAGATGTACTTCAACGGCAACACCGCGGCCGGCACCACCGTCGCGCTCACCGGCACGGTGGCACCCGGCGACGTGCACGTCGTCGCACACGGGTCCGCGAGCGCCGGCGTCCTCGCCGTCGCCGACCAGACGAGCAGCGCCAGCTGGTACAACGGCGACGACGCGATCGTGCTGACGCGCGGCGACGCCGTGGTCGACGCGATCGGCCAGGTCGGGTTCGACCCGGGCTCCCAGTGGGGCACCGGACTGGTGTCCACCGCCGACAACACGCTGCGCCGCATGGCGTCGGTGTGCGTCGGCGACACCGACCAGACCGACGTGTTCGACCCTGCGCTCGAGTGGGAGGGCTACGCGACCGACACCTTCGACGGATTGGGTGCTCACTTCTGCGGCGAGGTCGGGCCGCAGGAGCCCGTGATCAACGAGTTCTCGTCCTCGACCGCCGGCACCGACGTCGAGTACGTCGAGGTGCTGGTCGAGCCGGGCACCGATCTCAGCGACTTCCGCGTGCTCGAGATCGAGGGCGACGGCGGTTCGTCGCTCGGCGTCGTCGACGAGGTCGTCTCGCTCGACGCCGCCGACGCCGATGGTCGCTCGATCACGTGGCTTGCCGCCAACACGCTCGAGAACGGCACCGTCTCGCTGCTGCTCGTCACGGGCTTCGCCGGAGCGCTCGGCGACGACCTCGACGCCGACGATGACGGCGTCCTCGACGACGTCGCCGGCCTCACCGTCGTCGACTCCATCGCGGTGCACGACGGCGGTGCGAGCGACTTCGCCTACGGCGATACCGTGCTGACCGCCGAGTACGACGGCCTGCCGTTCGCGCCCGGCGGCGCCTCGCGCATCCCCGACGGCACCGACACCGACTCGACGGCCGACTGGGTGCGCAACGACTTCGACCTCGCCGGCATTCCGGGCCGGACCGGCTCGCTCGTCGCCGGCGAGGCGGCGAACACGCCCGGCGCGCGCAACTCGCTGACCGTCGTCGTCGTGCCGCTGCCGCCCGCCGACTGTGCGGCGCCGACCGTCACGATCGGCTCCGTGCAGGGACCTGGCGACGCCTCGCCCGTGGTCGGAGCATCCGTCCAGATCGAGGGCGTCGTCACCGGCGACTTCCAGGTCGGCGGCTTCGAGGGCTACTACCTGCAGGATGCCGGCGACGGCGACGCTGCGACATCCGACGGCATCTTCGTGTACGCGCCGACCGGTCTCGACGTCGCCGAGGGCGACGTGGTGCACATCGCCGGCACGGTGAGCGAGTTCTTCGGCATGACCGAGGTCACCGCCACGGCGAACGCGATCTGCGCCTCGGGCGAGGCGCTGCCGACGGCCGCCGAGTTCAGCCTGCCCGCGGGGCCCGCCGACTACGAGCCGCTCGAGGGCATGCGCGTCACCCTGCCGCAGACGCTCTCGATCCTCGAGTTCTTCGAGTACGGCCGCTACGGCCTGATCACCGTCGGCACCGATCGCCAGCACCAGCCCACCGCGGTCTACGACGCCGGGTCGCCCGAGGCGATCGCGCTCGCCGAGGAGAACGCGCTGAACCGGATCACGATCGACGACGGCCGCAGCGAGGAGAACCCCGACCCGGCGATCCACCCCAACGGTGCCGAGTTCACGCTCGACAACCTGTTCCGCGGCGGCGACCTCGTGACGAACGTCACCGGGGTGCTCGACTACCGGTTCGACACCTGGGCGGTGCAGCCGACGCAGGGCGCCGACTTCGATGTTGCGAACCCGCGGCCCGAGGCTCCGGTGGTCGGAGGTTCGACCACGGTCGCGAGCTTCAACGTGCTGAACTACTTCACGACCTTCGGCTCGCGGGGAGCGAGCGACGCGGTGGAGTTCGAGCGCCAGCAGGACAAGATCGTGAGCGCGATCTCGCAGCTCGACGCCGACATCGTCGGCCTCATCGAGATCGAGAACAACGGCGACACCGCGGTGAGCGCCCTGGTCGACGCGCTGAACGCCGAGATGGGTGCGGGAACGTACAACTTCATCTCGACCGGCGTGCTGGGCACCGACGTGATCACGACAGCGCTCATCTACAAGCCCGCCGAGGTGACCCCCGCCGGTGACCACGCCGTGCTCGACGAGTCCGTCGACCCGCGTTGGATCGACGACCACAACCGTCCGGCGCTCGCGCAGGCCTTCACCGACAACCAGACCGGCGGCGACGTCGCGGTGGTCGTGAACCACCTGAAGTCGAAGGGGTCGGCCTGCGCCGGCGAGCCGCAGGACCCGAACGGCCAGGGCAACTGCAACATCGTGCGCACCGAGGCGGCCGCGGCCATGGTCGACTGGCTGGCCACCGGGCCGACGGCGGCCGCTCCGGGTCGCGAACTCATCATCGGCGACCTGAACTCGTACGACCAGGAGGACCCGATCCAGGTGCTCACGGAGGCCGGCTACACGGACCTGCTCCTGCGCGACCAGGGCGAGTACGCCTACTCGTACGTGTTCGACGGACAGCTCGGCTACCTCGACTACGGGCTCGCGGGAACGGGCCTCGTCGATGACGTCGTCGAGGCCACGACGTGGGCAGTCAACGCCGACGAGCCGAGCCTCATCGACTACGACATGACGTTCAAGAAGCCCGCGCAGGACGCCCTGTACGCGTCCGACGCCTACCGTTCGAGCGATCACGACCCCGTGCTCATCGGCCTCGAGCTCGACAACACCGCTCCTGAGCTGGAGGTGACGGCGGACCCCGAGGCCGTATTCCCGCCCGATGCCCAGTGGCACACGGTGGAGTTCGACATCGACGCGACCGACAACTCCGGCCGCGACGTCACGGTCGAGCTCGTCGGGATCGAGGCCACGGGGCACAAGGCCGACTACCGCATCGTGTCCGACACCGAGGTGGAGCTGCTCGCGCGGCAGGGCGCCGTGTACGTCGCCACGTTCGAGGCGACGGATGCCGCGGGCAACACCACGACGGTCGAGGTGACCGTGAGGGTGTTGCCCCAGGTGGGCTAGAAGCTCGTCACGAGGTCGCCGAGGACGTCGCGGACCTTCGTCGGATCCGTGGCGTCGTAGAAGTGGGCGCCAGTCGCGCTCGAGATCGACTGCAGGGTCGAGACGTCGGCATCGGCGCCGTAGGCGAGCGTGAACACGAGCACCGGCGTGTCGTGATGGAGTGCGTCGAGGTTCGTGAGCGTCTGCGGAGCGTCGATCGTCGGCGCGGCGGTCTCGTTCTTGCCGTCGCTCAGGAGGACGATCGCATTGATGCGATCGGGATTCCAGTCGGCGGCGCGCTGACGCGCGAACTCGTCGACGGCCGCGTAGAGCGGGGTGAACTCCACGGGTCGGAGCGATCCGAGAGCCTTGAGGAAGTCGGCGCGCGTCTCGCCGATGTCGGCCACGGGACTCACCAGTCCGGGGCTGATGGGGCCGTCGTCGACGGCCGAGAACGCGGCCAGGCCGACCTCGTCGCCGGGTGTGAAGTGCCCCAGCGCCTGTGTGATGGCGTCCTTCGCCGCGGCCAGCTTCGACGCGCCCGTCGCGATCGGTTCCTCCATCGAGCCCGACACGTCGACGAGGAACAGCACCGCAGCGCGCTTGCGCACCTCGGGGAACGCCTCGTGCATCGCCCGGATCACCTTGCCGTCAGGGAACGGCAGTCGGTCGGACTGGTCGTCTGCGAGGCGGCCGACCTCGGCGACCAGCGGGTCGAACGTGCGGTTGAGGTCGCGGTAGCCCGACTCGCGCACGATCTGCTGGCCCTGCTTGGTGCCGGTGAAGCGCAGGAAGTCCTGGCCGGCGGCGGCCTCGGCCTCGCCCACCCAGGACCCGCCGAGCACGACGGCGGGATTGTCGGCGACGAAGTAGCCGTCGCTCGGGTAGATCGGCACGAGCTGCTCGGCCGGCGGATCGCTCGCCACGCGGGTGATGCCGTCGCGGCTCGTGACTCCGCGGTTGTAGTCCCACACGGACTTCTCGTCGACGATGACCGCCGAGAGGAAGTCGGCGACCGACCCCTTGTCCTCCGACTGACGGGCATGCCAGAGGAAGTGCTCGGGGGTCGCCATGTAGTGGCTGGTCGAGAGCTCGTGCTGCCGGACCTCTTCGGTCACGCTCGCATCGCGGATCTGCTCGACCGTCAACTCGCCGACGGAGCCCGCCGCGGACCCGTAGGAGGCGAGCAGCGCTGCCTCGCCGGACGAGGCGATGAGCGGGCTCGTCTTGCCGAGCTTGAACTCGCCCCACTCGGGATGGCCGAGATCGCTCCATGCCTCCGCGTCCTCGGCGGCGGCGAAGACGTCGTCCCAGCTCGGGCGCTCCCGATCCCACCCGATCGCGGCAGCGAGTGCCGCGGGCATGGCGATCACGATGTCGGATGACCCGATGCTGGTGCCCTCGGCGGGCACGTTCACGCCGCCACCCAACGTGCGGGCCGTCGCGAGCCACGAGCTGGCGTCGGGGATCCAGACGGTGGGGCGCTCGTCGGCGGCCAGCTCGGGGAAGCCGGCTGCGGCGTCCTCGGCGGCGAGGCCGGACTTGTCCCTCGTCGCCACGACCGTCACGCAACTGCCGTCGATGTCGCGTGGCTGGGCGTTGTAGCCCTCGACCAGTCGGGACACCATCTCGAAGTTCTCGAGCGACGAAAGGACGGTCACCTTCGTGCACGGTTCGGCGCCGGCGCTCGCCGCCGGTTCGTCCTCGGGGAACACGATGGGCTCCGCCTCGGCCGGCGTCTCGAGCGCGTCCTGCGCCTCGTCGGACGGATCCTGACCGTTCATGATCGCGGCGGCGACGGCGCCCCCGGCGGCGACGAGCACGAGCGCCGTGCCGGCGGCGATCGCCCAGACCGTGCGACGGCGGCGCACCCGGCGAAGCCGGCGCCGCTCGCGCCGCGGCCCGGACGTGTCGGCGCTCATCGTGGGCCTCGCGTGGGGGCGTCGGTCACGAGTGCTTCGGACATCGAATCGTCCTCGGGTGTGGTACGGGGGATGAAGGCGAGCATATATCGGGTTTCTCGGGGGGCCCAGTGGGGCTGTGGAGAACCGGGCGGGGTCACGTGGTGGAGTTGAGCATCCCGATGACGACCGCCGTCCACCAGGCGGCCTGCGAGAGCACTGCGGTGGCGATGAACCGGATCCGAGCCCGCCGCGGGAGCGCACGGAAGCGCATCTTCCGTGGGAACCGGGCGAGGTAGGCCGTCCACTGCGTGAGCGCGACGCCGTTGAGCGAGACGACCAGCACGGCGACGAGCTTCAGGATGGTCGTCGGCGCCTCCAGATCGGGCTGCAGCAGGGCGCCCGATGCGAGCAGGCCGATGAGGCCGACCCAGATCAACGGTCTCAGGGTGACGTCGACCTGGCGGAGGTCGCGTACCGACCGCCACTCGGTGGACCAGAGCAGGGCGTACCACTCCACCGCGAGCACCGCGCCCAGCCCGATGATGAGCGACGCGAGATGGGCGAACACCGCGAGCGTGTGCAGCCACGGCGGCGGGGCGAGCAGCGTGCTCACCCAGATCGAAACGGCCAGGCCGGCCGTGATGAGGACGTACCCGATCGCGCGCCGACGTTGCTGTCGTCGCTGCTTCACCTTGAGCGTCGTGGTCACGGATCAGCCTTCGCCCTCCTCCTCGTCGCACCCGGCCCTCACCCTACCCGCCCGCCTCCCCCCGTTCGAGGGGAGTGCTCGGATCCGAGGCCCTCGCGAGAGAATGGGGCGCATGGATGAGCCGTTCGCCACCGCCTTCTCCGCGTCGTTGCCCGAGTGGCTCGTCGACGCCCTCGACGAGGTCGCCGCTCGGCCGCTCGGCTCCGTCGAGGAGCGCACGGCGCTCGCGAACGAACTCGCCGATCGAAACTGGCGGGCCGGCAACGGCGGCCCGTTCGCGGCGCTCGTGGTGGACCGGAGGTCGGGCGAGCTCGTCTCCGTCGGCGTCAACGTCGTGCTCGGCACCGACCTGAGCGCGATGCACGCCGAGATGATGGCGCTGAGCCTCGCGCAACGGAGGCTCGGGCGGTGGGACCTCGGCGCCGAGGGCGCGGAGCTGGAACTCGTCGTCAACTGGCGGCCGTGCGTCATGTGCTACGGCGCCACGATGTGGTCGGGCGTGCGCGCGCTCACGATCGCGGGCGAGGGCGCCGAGGTCGAGGAGCTCACGGGGTTCGACGAGGGTCCCATGCCCGAGGACTGGGTCGGGGAGTTCGAGCGACGTGGCATCCGCGTGTCGGTCGGCGTCGGCCATGACGACGCGATCGAGGTGTTCCGCGCGTTCGGGGCATCCGACGCCGTGGTGTACAACGCGCGGGGAGCCGGGGCGGCCGCGGGCGAGGCATCCACCGGCGACGACTGATGCGCATGTCGCGACCGCCGGTCCTGTCGGTCCGGCGGTCGCGACCCGGTGGTTATGCGCCTCGCCGGTGCTGCTCGCCTCGGGCACCGTCGTCGGCGCCGGCGCCGGCGCCGTCGTGCAGGTGCACGTGGACATGCACGTCCTGCGGCGCGACCCGGTGGCCGCGGTGACGCCAGGGGCCGAAGCCGTCGCGCGGGCCGAAGCCGTCGCGCGGGGCGACGTCAGCGCGCGGGGCGAAGCCGTCGCGAGGGCCGAAGCCGTGCATCGGCATGCCGTGATGGCGATGACCGAATCGGCGGCCCCCGCGGCGCCCGCGGGGGAGCGGCTGCGACTCGTCCCAGCCGAGTTCGCGGGCGATGGCCTCGAGGCTTCGCAACGTCGTCGCGAAGTCCTCGGGCGAGACCGCGCCGGCGACGCGCTCGCGGAGTGCGTTCACCTGTGACTCGAGCCGGTCGCGTGCCTCGCGCCCGGCTTCGGTGATCTCCGGCGGGAAGCCGGCGACCCACCCGCGATCCACCATGCGGTGCAGGACGTGGGGCTTGGCGTGCAGGCGGTCGGCGAGGTGCTCGTCGTGCGCCGTCCCGGCGAGGAGGTTCAGCATCCGCCAGTCGCGGCGGGTGATGCCGTCGGCGGCGAAGAGCGTCTCCATCTCCTCGGAGATGCGGCGGTCGACGAGCTTGAGCCAGAAGCCGAGGGGTCGGCGCTCGGGCTCGTCGGGGGTGATCTGATCGGTGTTCGTCTGATCGGTGTTCATGGGTGTTCCTCTCTCGGTGCGCCGTTCGGCGCCCGGCGCGCGATGCGCGTCCTTCGATTGCATGTCAAATGACATGTACATGTAGGATGACATGCATGTCACCACCTCGTCAAGGCGGACTCGGCGAACCCGCAGACTCGGCCGGGGCCGACGAGCCGTCCTCCGACGTCGCGGCGGTCGAGGCCGCGCTCGGGGCGCTCCGCGGCCGAGGACCGGGTGCCCAATTCGGCTGGGGCCCGGGCGGCCCGTTCGGGTGGGGCCCGGGCGGACCCGGCGCCGCGGACGCGGCGCATCGGCACGGCATCGGCCCGTTCGGGGCGCACCCCCACCGCGATCACGGCGGACCGCGGCGCCACGGCGGCCCCGGGGGCCGGGGCGGTCACGCCGCGATGCGACTGCTCATGGTGCTCGCCAATCGCGGACCGAGCTCGGTGACCGATCTCGCCGCGGCGATCGGCGTCGACCAGCCGCGGGCGAGTCGGCTCGTGCAGGCCGCGGTCGACGCCGGCCACGTGCGGCGCGACGTCGATCCGCACGACGCCAGACGCAGCATCCTCGTCATCACCGAGGCCGGGCGCACGGCACTCTCGTCGCTGCTCGACCGACGGCGCGGGGCGATCGAACGCGCCCTCGCCGACTTCTCGCCGACCGAGCGCCGGCAGTTCGCCGACCTGCTCACCCGGTTCGCCGCGGCTTGGGGGCGGGACTGAGTCCCTTGCGCGCCACTTCGGCGCCTTGCGCGCCACTCGGACTGGCGCGCCGGGCGCACAAGTGGCGCACGGGCTGAGCCGGTTCGGCGGGTCGAACCCGGCTCAGGCCCGCTCGGCCGGCGCCTTCACGAAGAACATCATCACGAGTCCGGCGGCGACGACGATCATGATGCCCAGGATGCCCCAGTAGGTCGCCCCGAACACGACGATGAACGTCGACCACAGGAGCGGCGACAGGAAGCTGGCAGCCCGGCCGGTGGTCGCGTAGAGCCCGAAGATCTCGCTCTCCCGGCCGGCCGGGGTCACCCGGGCGAGGAACGAACGCGAGGCCGCCTGCGCCGGTCCCACGAACAGCGTGAGGGTCAGCCCGAAGATCCAGAACACGACCTTGCCCGCGTCGTGCAGGAAGAACACGGCGAGGCCGGCGGCGAGGAGGCCCGACAGGGCGAAGATGATCACCGCGCGAGCTCCGAACCGGTCGTCGAAGCGTCCGGCGAGGATGGTCGAGAGGCCGGCGACCAGGTTCGCCGCGACGCCGAAGATCAGCACCTCGTCCTGCGTGAAACGGAACGCGACCGCCGCGATGACGGCGCCGAACGCGAACACGCCTGCGAGCCCGTCGCGGAACACGGCGCTCGCGAGCAGGAACCAGAACGTGGGGCGCGACTCCCTCCACAGCGCGATGACGTCCTTCACGAGCACGACGTACCCACGGAAGAACGACACGTGTTCGCGGCGTGGTGCGGGCGGCGCCTCGGGCACGTACGCGAACACGGGCCACGCGAACACGAGCGTCCAGACCGCACACCCGACGGCGATCACCCGGAACGCGAGGCCGTTCTCGGTGGGCATGCCCCACCAGTCGAACGTGGTCGCGATGACGACGATGACGAGCGCGACGATGCCGCCGATGTACCCGAGACCCCAGCCGAGCCCCGAGACCTTGCCGACCGTCTTCGGCGTCGACACCTGCACCAGCATGGCGTTGTAGTTCACGCCCGCGATCTCGCTGAACACCGTGCCCGCGGCGATGAGCGACACGCCGAGCAGGAAGTACGCGGGCGCACCCTGCACGAAGAACAGCCCGAACATGCACGCCACGAGTGCGAGCGTCGCGCCGCCCAGCCACAGCTTGCGACGGCCCGCGATGTCGGCCCGCTGGCCGAGCACGGGGGCGAGCACCGCGATCAGGATGCCGGCAACGGTGATCGCCCAGCCGAGGCCGCTCGCCAGCTCGGCGAGTGCGGCCTCGCGCGCCGGGTCGCCCTCCGCGAGCGTGGCGACGGCCGGATCGAGGAACGTGTCGCTCGTGAGGTAGAGCGCCGTGAACACGAAGGTGAGGATGACCGAGTTGAACGGCTGCGTCGCCCAGTCCCAGAGCGCCCACGAGACGACCTGCCGGCGCGGGATCTTCCGACCCTCCTGCAATTGCAGGCCCATGACGCCGATGGCGCCGCTGTTCGCGGTGGCGGGCGGCGGGGCAGGCTGTTCGGGGGGATTGGTCATGACGGAAGCCTCGTTCGCTCGGGTGAACGGGAGGTGTCGGGCCGCGGTCGGCCCGGCATCCCGGTGATCTGCGCTGATCTTCGAGCACTGTAGCGCTCGCGGGTGCCGCGGCGTGAGCGACGCGCGATCGGCTCCGGCCGTGGCATCCGCCGCCGCTCAGAATCCGACCTCGCCCACGAGTTCGCCGAACAGCTCCTCGGCGTCGCACTCGAGCCGCTGCCTCGTGAACCAGTCGCACACGTTGACGCAGTCGCGGTGCAGCAGGTCGAAGCCCTGCGGATTCGACACGAGGTCGACGACCTGCGGCAGGTCGATCGCGACGACGCGCCCCTGGTGCACCAGCAGGTTGTACGGCGAGAGGTCGCCGTGCGCGAGTCCCGCCTGTGCGAGCACGTGCATGAACTCGGCGACCTGCTGGAACAGGTCGCGCAGCTCGTCCCGGCCGGCGCGCACCTGGGCCAGCCGCGGCGCCGCGACCCGGCCGTCGCCGATGAACTCCATGAGCACCTCGGTCTCGTGCACCTGCACCGGGTACGGCACGGATGCCCCGAGCTCGGTGAGCCGGCTCAGCGCGTCGAACTCGGCGTAGGCCCACTGCACGCGGGCCACCGATCGACCGAACGACGTGCCCTTCGCGACGGCGCGCACGTCACGGCTGCGGCGGGTGCCGCGCCCCTCGGTGTAGATCGCGGAGCGGTGGAAGTCGGAGTGCTCGCTCGAGCGATAGCGCTTAGCGGCGAGCAGCACGGCGTTGCCCGGCACGTCGGCCGGGGCATCCGGAACCGCCCGCTCGATGAGGAACAGGCTCGCCTCCTTGCCGGTCTTCACGACGCCGAGCTCGGTGTCGATGGCGGCGGCACTGGTCACGAGCCAGTCGGGGCGCGGTTCGGGACCGCGCTCGGTGGGGATGGTCGCCGGCCACGTGGACCAGCGCTGGCCCTCGCCGGGCTCGGCGGCCTGGAACATGAGGGCGGATGCTTCGACGGGGCTCAGCACGGGTGGTACGCCGAGCGGCGCGGTGGAAGGTTCGTCGAGAGACGAGAGGAAGTTCACGGTGGTTCTCCGAGGTCACGGAGGCCACCGGCGCGCTACGAGCGGGCGGCCTCACAGGGAAGGATGTCTGCGATGCGCACGACAAGGACGGTGTTCATCGGTCTCTCCTTCCGGTCTCGGTGACGGATGCCGCGTGGCGCGGCCCGCAGGCGAGCATACGCGCGCGCGGTCGTCGTGTCCAGAGCGGGCTCGGGGACGTTGGTCCTATCGCGGGGACCGTCGTGTGTGATTGGGTGAGCCATGGCCGACGCATCCTCGGAGCCCGCCACCACCTTCAACGGGCGGCTCGCGCTGTTGCTCGCGATGGCGATGTTCGTGCTCGTCGTCGACACGTCGATCATGAACGTGTCGATCTCCGCCGTGGTACGCGATCTCGACACGACCGTGAGCGGCGTCCAGGGGGCCATCGCCCTCGAGGCCCTGGTCTCGGCGGCATTCATCCTCATCGGCAGCAAGACCGCCGACCTGATCGGGCGCAAGCTCGCCTACATCCTCGGGCTCCTCGGGTACGCCGTCGGCGCCGTCGCGATGACCCTGGCGCAGGGGCTCACCGCGATCATCGTCTTCTGGGCGATCATCGGCGGCATCGGCGCATCCCTCCTGCTGCCCTCCATGCAGGCGCTCATCCACGGCAACTTCAGCGGCGACCACCAGAAGCGCGTCTATGCGCTCGTGGGGGCCTCGGCCGCGATCGCCGCCGCCGTCGGGCCGCTGCTCGGCGGCTTCATCACCACGTTCCTCTCGTGGCGGGTGGCCTTCGCGCTCGAGGCGGTGATCATCGCGGTCGTGCTGTCGGGCATCGGGCTCGTGAAGGACGTGCCGTACACGGGTGCTCGCTCGGTCGACTGGACGGGTGCCGCGCTCTCGGTCGTCGGCATGGGCGGCATCGTGCTCGGCATCCTGGTGTGGCAGGAGGGCGGCCAGTACGTCGGCCTCCTGATCGGCATCGGTGCGATCGCCATGGTGGGCTTGGTCTGGTGGCTGCGCGCGCGGAAGCGGCGCGAACAGGCGACGCTCATCGACCCGGCCCTGTTCCAGTCCAAGGTGTTCCGGGCGGGCGTGAGCGGACAGCTCCTGCAGCAGATCGCGCTCGGCGGCGCCATGATCGTGCTCCCGATCTACCTGCAGATGGTGCTGGAGTACAACGCCCTGTGGGCCGGCATCTCGATCGCGCCGCTCTCCCTCAGCATGTTCCTGGTCGCGCTCCTGGCGGGCAAGCGACTGAAGAAGCGGCCGGCCGACATCGTGCTCACGGGGTTCGCGCTGCTCGTGGTCGGCTTCGCGGTGCTGGTGCCGCTCGTGCCCCGCGCCGACTCTGGATGGTGGCTCGCGGTGCCGCTCGTCGTCGCCGGAAGCGGGCTCGGGCTGCTCGTCTCGCAGCTGAACAACTACACGCTCTCGCCCATCTCCGACGAGCGGGTGAGCGAGGCCGCCGGTGTCAACTCCGCGGCGGGTTCGTTCGGGCTCTCGTTCGGGCTCGCGTTCGCGGGCGCGATCATGCTCGCGGTGCTCGCGTTCACGTTCACGGCTCGGGCCGAGTCGAGCACCGTGCTGTCGGAGCCGCAGCAGCAACAGGTGGCCACGGCGCTGGAGGAGGACGCCCAGCTCATGTCGAACACGGGCCTGGAGGAGGTGCTCGCGGGCCAGCCCGAGGAGGTGCAGGACGAGATCATCGCGATCAACACCGAGTCGCGGCCGATCGCCCTGCAGGTGGCGCTCTTCATCCCGATCTTCGCGGGAGTCCTCGGCATCCTCAATGCGCTGCGAATGCGGCGCCTTCCGGATCCGAAGCCCTCGGCGGCGGCCGAGGGCCTGACGCTCGGCTGAATCGCGGCGTGGCGGCCCGGCTCTCGGTTGACGCGCTCGCGTACCGATCGCGGGTTATGACGTCGGGACGAGCCAGCTCGCGACCGTCGGGTTGTCGGCGTACGTCAGCGTCTCACCATCGACGACGACGATCGGGCTCTCGCCCATGCCCGGATCCACGGGACCCGTGTAGGCGCCCGGGACCGGATCGTTCGTCTCGACGAAGCCCGCGTCGGCCAAGGCGGATTCCCAGACGGCCCAGTCGGCGTCGGACAACCGCACGACCGTGAGTCCCTCGGCTGCCGGTGCGCCCCACGTGCACGCGACGCCGCCGGCTTCCACCATCTGCTGCGCGAGCTGGTTCACCACGATGGGGGGCTCGATCGGCTCGATGTCATCGGCCTCGAACTTGTCGTAGGTCTCAGCGGTCAGGATGGTGTCGCACGTCGCGGCCGGTTGGGCGCCCGGGGTGGTCGGCTCGGACGTCTCTGGTGCCGGAGTGGTGGCGGCGGGCGCGCTCGGGGACGGCGTCGTGTCAGGTGCTGCGGTGCAGCCCACGAGGACGACGGCGGCGAACAACACGGTAGGGATGGCGCTCATTCGGCGGAGAGTCATGGCCGCACCATAGGGCAGGGCGGGCGCGGATGCCTCCGTGCTCGCCCTGAACTTCCCCAACGCCGCTCCGCTCCGGCGCCTGGATGAGCTGGTTGATCACTTGGGCCCCGGTCGCGTCGCGCTCGTGCCGATCAGCCCCGCGCCGATTCCGTCGCTCGGTTGAGAGCGGCACGATTCGGGCGGCGCGAACCAGGAGCGGGCGACTACGGCGTCGGCGCGATCCAGGTCGCGAAGTCGGGGGCGCTGACGAAGGTCACGCGGTCGCCGTCGACCACGACGACCGGACTGATGCCGGTGCCCGGGTCGACCGGCCCGGTGTGCGCGCCAGGCACGGGCTCGTTCGTCTCGGTGAAGCCCGCGTCTGCGAGCGCGGTCGCCCACACCGCCAGGTCGACACCGGTCGCCTGCGTGACCGTGAGGCCGATATCGGTCTGCGGCTTGCCCCAGTGGCAGGAGGGGCCACCCGCCTCGACCATCTGCGCGGCCACGGGGTAGTACGTCGCCAGGTGGTCGGCGGCCGGGGGCTCCAGCGGCTCGAGTCCGTCGGTGGCGAGCTCGGCATACGCGTCCTGCGTGAGCACGGTGTCGCAGTTCGCGGCCGGTTCGGCGGCCGGCTGCGGCTCGGACGTCGCGTCGGGCGAGGGGGTGGCGGTGGCGGGCGCGCTCGGCGTGGGCGTCGCGTCGGGTGCGGCGGTGCAGGCCGCAAGGGCCAGCGCGGCGAACAACACGGTAGGGATGGCGCTCAGTCGGCGAGCGGTCATCGCTGCAGCCTAGGGCATGGTGGGCGCTTGAGGATCAGGGTGTTCCCCTAGCGCCGCACCGGCTTCGCGGGCCCCCGAATGATGTGGCTTCGGGCGTGCTCGACGGCCGACGGCAGGTCGTCGAAGAGGTGGTTCTGGTGCCGCAGCGACGCGATGGCGCCGACGTGGGTGAACAGTTGCAGGTGGCGGGTCTGGATGCCCTTCACGAGCACGGTCACGCCGCGCCGCTCGAGTGCCTGGATGAGCTCGTTGATGACCTGGGCGCCGGTGGCGTCGAGGATCTGCAGCTGCGACATCCGGATGATCACGACCTCGACCCCGCGGATGTCGCCGACGCGCTCGAGCATGCGCTCGGCGGCGCCGAAGAACAGGGCGCCCTCGAGGCGGAACAACGCGATGCGCTCGTCGCCGGGCTCTGCCGGTCCGGGCAGCTCCTCGCGGTGCACGCCGCTCGACCGCGCCAGCGCGCGGAGCGCGAAGAAGGCGGCGACCGCGATGCCGATGAGCACGGCGTAGATGAGGTCGAACGTCACGGTGATGAGCGCGGTGACGACGAACACGACGGCGTCGGAACGCGTCGAGCCGACGACCGTGCGGACCGTCGCGATCGAGATCATGCGCGTCGAGGTCACCATGAGCACACCCGCGAGTGCCGCGAGGGGGATGACCGCGACGATGCTCGCGCCGGCCAGCACGATGCCGGCCAGCAGCACGGCGTGCACGATCGCGGCGAGCCGGGTGCGCCCGCCGGTGCGCACGTTCACGGCGGTGCGGGCGATCGCACCCGTGGCGGGCATGCCGCCGAAGAAGGCGGATGCCACGGAGGCGAGCCCCTGTCCGACGAGCTCGCGATCGGCGTCGTACGGCCCGGTGTCGGAGATCGACGCCGCGACGCGCGCCGACAGCAGCGACTCGATGGCGGCGAGGGCGGCGACGGTGAAGGCCGCGCCGATGAGGGGCGACATGGTGTCGAAGGTGAGCTCTGGCACGATCGGCATGGGCAGGCCGGGTGGCAGTTGGCCGATCGTGGCCACGGGGAGCTGTGCGACGACGGCGACGATGCTCACGAGCACGATGGCGATGATCGAGCCGGGCAGCAGCTTGTGGATCCTCGGCGCGATCACCATGACGGCGGCGACCACGAGCACGATGCCGAGCGCCCAGGCGGCCTCGACCCAGCTCACGGTGGACAGCGACTGCACCGCGGCGACGAGCGCGTTGGTGCTCGGCCCGGGCTCGGTGCCGAGTGCGGCGGGCACCTGTTGCAGGAAGATGATGATCGCGATGCCGAGCGTGAAGCCCTCGATGACCGGCCACGGGATGTAGGTGACGGCGCGCCCGAGCCGCAGTACCCCGGCGACGACCACGATGATGCCCGCGAGCAGCCCGACGATCGCGAGGGCGCCCACGCCGTTCGTCGCGATGATGGGCCCGAGCACGACGACCATGGCGCCGGTCGGACCGGAGACCTGCACGTTCGAGCCGCCGAAGACGGCCGCGATGACGCCCGCGATGATCGCCGTGACGAGGCCGCTCTCGGCGCCGGCGCCCGAGCTCACGCCGAACGCGAGGGCGAGCGGCAGGGCGACGATGCCCACGGTCACGCCGGCGACCAGGTCGCCCTTCCAGGTGCGCCGCAGGTCGCGGTAGTCGGCGGTCGAGGGCAGCAGGGACCGCAGGTTTCGCAGGGCGGCGGTGACGCGCGTGGAGGTCATGCCAGGCCCCCGGTGGCCTCGGCGGCGGGTGTGGCGGGCGGAAGCTCGGGCAGGCCCGACCGCTCGACGAGCTGGCGTTCGGTGGTCTCGAGGATGTCGCCGAGCAGCGTGCGGGCGACGCGCAGCAGGTCGGCGACCTGCGGGTACGCGAGCCGGTAGTACACCTGGTTGCCGCGTCGGTCGGCCGTCACGAGCCGGTTGTTGCGCAGCACGGCGAGGTGCTGCGACAGGTGCGAGGCCTCGAGGCCGGTCACCTCGAGCAGTTCGGAGACGGATGTCTCGGGGCGGGTGGAGAGCACCTCGAGCACACGCACCCGGAGCGGGTGGGCGAGGCCCTTGAACAGGTTGGCCTTCACCTCGTAGAGCGGCCGGCTGGCATCGGGCAGCACGACGCCTCCTCAAGCGGTTGATGGATTGATGAATCCATGTTATCAGCAATCGTTCGGAGCATCGATCGCTCAGGCGCCGGCGGTAGGGTCGGCGCATGCGGGCAGACATCGCATCCGCGGCATCCGCGACCATCGTGTTCGTCGAGGGCGAGAGCGACCGGCTGGCGGTCGAGGCCGTCGCGGATCGACTCGCCGTCGACCTCGCGTCCGCCGGCGCCGCGATCGTGCCGATGAACGGCGTGACGAACCTGCATCACCACCTCGCGGCGCTGGCCCGCGAACCGTTGCGCCCGCGGGTGGTCGGGCTCTTCGACATCGGCGAGGTCGAGTACGTGCGACGCGTGGTGATGCGGGCAGGCCTCGGTGCTCCGGGAGCCGACCTCGTCTCCATCGGGTTCTTCGCGTGCGATCCCGACCTCGAGGGCGAGCTCATCCGGGCGCTCGGCACCGAGCGGGTCGAGGAGCTGCTGGCGGAGCACGGCGAACTCCGGCGGTTCCGTTCGTTCCAACAGCAGCCGGCGCAACGGGCGCGGCCGGTGGACGCGCAGCTCCGGCGATTCATGGGCACCCACAGTGGGCGCAAGGCGCGGTTCGCGCCCATACTGGTCGGGGCCCTCGAGGATACGCGGATCCCGACGAGCATGGCGTCGCTCATCGCCGCGGTGCTGGATCCCGTGCGCCTCTCACCGGAATACTGGGACTCGGCTGAGAGTTGAGTCAGGTACACTCAAGTTTCGCGGCGTCAACTTGACACGCTCAGACGGCGCTGGGAAGCTTGAGTCGTCGGGACTCAAGTTCCGACGCCACTGACTTCGATCGCGGCCAGGACGGCCGGATCGACCGCCATGGAGCGCGCGCGACATCCCGCTCGTCTCCTGGGCAGAAGGAGAATCACATGTCACGTGCAGTAGGAATCGACCTCGGCACGACCAACTCGGTCGTCTCGGTCCTCGAGGGCGGCGAGCCCGTCGTCATCGCCAACGCGGAGGGCTTCCGCACCACGCCGTCGGTCGTCGCGTTCACGAAGGACGGCGAGGTGCTGGTCGGCGAGACCGCAAAGCGCCAGGCCGTCACGAACGTCGACCGCACCATCTCCTCGGTCAAGCGCCACATGGGCACCGACTGGAAGCAGGAGATCGACGGCAAGCAGTACACGGCGCAGGAGATCTCGGCGCGCATCCTGCAGAAGCTGAAGCGCGACGCCGAGCAGTACCTGGGCGACACCGTCACCGACGCGGTCATCACCGTACCGGCGTACTTCAACGACGCCGAGCGCCAGGCCACGAAGGAGGCCGGCGAGATCGCGGGCCTCAACGTGCTGCGCATCATCAACGAGCCCACCGCGGCGGCGCTCGCGTACGGCCTCGACAAGGGCAAGGAGGACGAGCTCATCCTCGTCTTCGACCTCGGCGGCGGCACGTTCGACGTCTCCCTCCTCGAGGTCGGCAAGGACGAGGACTTCTCGACCATCCAGGTGCGTGCGACCGCGGGTGACAACCGCCTCGGCGGCGACGACTGGGACCAGCGCATCGTCGACCACCTCATCAAGCGCTTCAAGGACTCGACGGGCGTCGACGTCTCGAAGGACAAGATCGCCCTCCAGCGCCTCAAGGAGGCGGCCGAGCAGGCGAAGAAGGAGCTGAGCTCGAGCATGTCGACGAGCATCCAGCTGCCCTACCTCTCGCTGACCGAGAACGGCCCCGCCAACCTCGACGAGACGCTCACGCGCGCCCAGTTCGAGAACATGACGAGCGACCTGCTCGACCGCACCAAGAAGCCGTTCGACGACGTCATCCGCGAGGCCGGCATCAAGGTCGCCGACATCGCGCACGTCGTGCTCGTCGGCGGTTCGACGCGCATGCCCGCCGTCTCCGAACTCGTGAAGCAGGAGACCGGCGGCAAGGAGCCCAACAAGGGCGTGAACCCCGACGAGGTCGTCGCCGTGGGCGCTGCGCTCCAGGCCGGCGTCCTCAAGGGCGAGCGCAAGGACGTGCTGCTCATCGACGTCACTCCCCTGAGCCTCGGCATCGAGACCAAGGGCGGCATCATGACCAAGCTCATCGAGCGCAACACGGCCATCCCGACCAAGCGCAGCGAGACCTTCACGACCGCCGACGACAACCAGCCGTCGGTCGCCATCCAGGTCTTCCAGGGCGAGCGCGAGTTCACGCGTGACAACAAGCCGCTCGGCACGTTCGAGCTCACGGGCATCGCGCCGGCTCCGCGGGGCATCCCGCAGATCGAGGTCACCTTCGACATCGACGCCAACGGCATCGTGCACGTCGGCGCCAAGGACAAGGGCACCGGCAAGGAGCAGTCGATGACGATCTCGGGCGGCTCGGCCCTCCCCAAGGAGGACGTCGAGCGCATGGTGCGCGATGCCGAGGAGCACGCCGCGGAAGACAAGAAGCGCCGCGAGTCCGCCGAGACCCGCAACTCCGCCGAGCAGCTGGCCTACTCGGTCGAGAAGCTCATCAAGGACAACGACGAGAAGCTCCCCGCCGACGTCAAGTCCGAGGTGCAGGGCGATGTCGACGCGCTGAAGTCGGCGCTCGCGGGCGATGACGACGACGCGGTGAAGAGCGCGTTCGAGAAGCTCTCGCAGTCGCAGACCAAGCTCGGCGAGGCGATCTACGCGCAGGGCCAGGAGGCGACCGCCGGCGCGGGTGCGAACCCGGGTGAGGACGCGACCGCTTCGGGCGCCGCCGGCGGCGAGTCCGCGGATGAGGACGTGGTCGACGCCGAGGTCATCGACGACGAGGACGAGAAGAAGTAATCATGGCCTCCGATGAGAACCGGAACCACGAACAGCCGGTGATCCGCGACAAGCGGCGCATCGACCCGGAGACCGGGGAGGTTCGTCAGCCGCCGGCCGAGGCCGAGGGCACGGAAGAGGTGACGGATGCCGCGGCCGACGCTGCTGCGTCATCCGCCCCCGCCGACGGCGACGCGCCGGAGGCGCCCGAGCCCGACGCCGAGGACGAGGGCGAGCTCACGGTCGAGGACATCCTGAACGCGGCCCAGGCCGAGGTGCAGGAGCCGAGCGACGAGCACCTCGCCGACCTCAAGCGGGTCACCGCCGAGTACGCGAACTACCGCAAGCGCACCGAGGCGAACCGCGAGGTCGAGCGCGAGCGCGCGGTCGGCGCGGTCGTGTCGGTGCTGCTGCCGGTGCTCGACGACCTCGATCGGGCCGAGAAGCACGGCGACCTCGAGGGCGACGCGCCGTTCGCCACGATCGCGGCGAAGCTGCGTGCGGCCACGACGAAGCTCGGCCTGCAGCCGTTCGGGGAGGTCGGCGAGCCGTTCGACCCGCAGCGGCACGAAGCGATCTTCCAGCAGCACTCCGACGAGGTCGAGACCGACACGGTCGCCGACGTCGTCGAGACGGGCTACACGCTCGGCGGCACGCTGCTGCGCGCCGCGAAGGTGGTCGTCACGACGCCGCAGTAGTGGCATCCGCCGGATGTTCCCGTTCCCGCCGGCCGTGTCCGATACAACGGGCACGGCCGGCGGGAACGGAAACACTGGAATGATGAGCTGAACGAGGGAGGAGGTGCCGATGGCCAGTCAGGATTGGTTCGACAAGGACTTCTACCAGGTGCTCGGCGTCTCCAAGGATGCGAGCGACGCCGACATCAAGAAGGCGTACCGCAAGCTCGCGCGCAAGTACCACCCCGACCAGAACCCGGGTGACACCGCCGCCGAGGCGAAGTTCAAGGAGATCAGCGAGGCGCACTCGGTGCTCTCCGACGCCGAGGAGCGCAAGGAGTACGACGCGATCCGGGCGATGGGCTCCGGCGCCCGGTTCACCGCTCCGGGCGGCGCCGGCGGCGCCGGCGGCTTCGAGGACGTCTTCGGCACCATGTTCGGCGGCCCCGGCGGGCGCACGCGGTACACGTACCAGCAGGGCGGCGACTACGACGACCTGCTCGGCGGGCTGTTCGGCGGCGGCCGCTTCGGCCAGCCGAGCGGCGGCTACCGGGGCTTCGGCGGACCGACGCGCGGGCGCGATGTCGTGGCATCCACGACCCTCGACTTCGTCACCGCCACCAAGGGTGACCAGATCACGCTGCAGACGGCCGACGGCCGACCGATCACGGTGCGCATCCCGGCGGGGGTCGCCGACGGGCAGAAGATCAAGCTCCGCGGCAAGGGGCATCCGTCACCCGACGGCGGCGAGGCCGGCGACATCATCCTCACCGTCAACGTACGCAAGCACCCCGTCTTCGAGCGCGACGGACTCAACCTGCGCGTCACGGTGCCCGTGACGTTCGCCGAGGCCGCGCTCGGAGCGACCATCCAGGTGCCGACCCTCGGCGGCGACCCCGTGAAGCTCAAGGTCGCGCCCGGCACGCCCAGCGGCCGCGTGCTGCGCGTCAAGGGTCGAGGCGTCGAGACGTCGAAGGGCACGGGCGACCTGCTCGCGGTCGTCCAGGTCGCGGTGCCGTCGCACCTGTCGAAGGACGCCGAGGAGAAGCTCAAGGCGTTCGTCTCCGAGTTGCCCGACGAGAACCCGCGCGACGACCTGCTCACCCGCGCGAAGAGCTGACGTCATGGACGAGACGAGCCCGCTGTTCGTCATCTCGGTGGCCGCCGAGCTCGCCGGCATGCATCCGCAGACCCTGCGGCAGTACGACCGCATGGGTCTCGTGTCGCCGACCCGGACGGCCGGAAGGTCGCGCCGCTACTCGATGCGCGACGTGGTGCAGCTCCGCGAGATCGCCCAGCTGTCGAGCGAGGGCGTGAGCCTCGAGGGCATCCGCCGCGTGCTCGGCCTCGAGGACGAGGTCTCGATGCTCCGCCGGCGGGTGCGCGAACTCGAGGCGGCGCTCGCCGACGAGATGCTCAACCGGCCGGGGCGGCGCGTCTTCGCCGCCGGTACCGAGGGCGAGGTCGTCTCGCTCCGGGCCGGCACGCGGGTGCGCCGCGAGAACGCCGTCGTGGTGTGGCGGCCGCTCGAGCGGGAGTAGGCGGCGGGTTTCGAGACCGCCGCGGGCGGCCTCTTCAATCCGCGGCGTCACCCTTCGACGCAGGTGTCGAGCGGCTCCGGATGTATCTCCACCCGGCTGTGCTCGGGAACGCGCTCGGGCTGGTATTCGTCGATCCACAGCCGGAACGGCAGCTCGCCGTCGGCCGGGTCCGGCACCCGCTCGTAGAGCAGCACGGCGCGAACGCCGCCCGTCGCCTGGTCGATGCGCTCGGGCTGCATCGGCAACGCGATGGTGTGGGAGGCGCCCTCGCCGGTGACGGTGGCCACGAGGTCCCACTCGCCTGACACGTCGCCGCACACCTCGCCGCTCCAGACGGTGGACGCGGGGATGGGTCCGAGGTGGCTGGGGATCGTGAAGTCGTAGCGCACCCCGGAGAACCGCCATCCCTTCGCGCCGTAGTGGATCTGCATGGCGTGGCCGCCGCGGGGCGTCTCCGTCACGAGCGATACGCGATAGACCGGGTCGCCCTTTGCGGTGAAGTCGTACGAGGTGCGACCGGTGCCCGAGGTCGGGGTC
This sequence comes from Agromyces sp. H66, assembly GCF_004959775.1. Lineage (GTDB taxonomy): Bacteria > Actinomycetota > Actinomycetes > Actinomycetales > Microbacteriaceae > Agromyces. The sequence goes on along the minus strand of NZ_SJZG01000003.1, from coordinate 387,613 downwards.
ACGGTCCCGTCGTAGCTGTCCGCTCGGACGACCGCGTCGGTGAGCTCGGTTCCGGTCGCCGGGTCGACGACCCACGCGTCGAAGGTCGCGTGCTCGCCGTCGCCGAGCCGGTGCTGGCCGTGCGTGTCGGTGACGATGCGCACGCACAGCCCCGAGGTCTCACGGTCGCTCTGCGCGGACTCGACGGCTCGCTTCGGGACGTCGGCGAAGGCGGCCAGCATCAGGAGGGCCGCGGTCGTGGCATCCTCGGCCTTCTTGCCGTCGAACCCCTTCGACGCCTCGAGCAGCTGCCAGCGGCCGACCGCGTCCGTGACGTCCTTCGAGGTGTCCCACGCGAAGACGTCGATGCCCACGGTGACGTCCGCGGTGGTGGTCGCTCCGTCCGCCGTCGCGCCGGCGGCGGTCAGGGTGACTCGGAGGTTTCGGAGGTCCACGGTGCCGTGCTTGTTGCGCTTGAACTCGCCGGTGAGCCGCATCCGGATCTCGGCGGAGGTGCCGTCGGCGCGCGTCGTCAACACTCGCTCCACCGACCACTCCCCGCGCACCTCTCCCTCGGCCGGGCAGATCTGCTTCGCCGCCTCGGTGCGCACCGTTTCGCGAATGGCAGGATTCTCGGGGTCGCCGGTCGTGGTCTCGACCGTGCGCGTGGTGGTCTCGACCTGGCGCTCGACGCGGTTCTCCGACGAGGTGTTCGTCTGCACCGGGGTGCCGCGGAACTCGCTCGTCGACGAGTTCTGCTCGGAGTAGACCATGGGGATGTCGAGGCCGGGCCCGCCCGCACCGCCGGCGGGCGCCGGCGCCTCGGCCGCGACGGGCAGGCCCACGGTGGCGACCGTGAAGCCGGCCGCGCCTGCCGCACTCGGATCGACCGACGCGGCCGCCTCCGTCGGCTCGGCGGTCGACCACTCCGCGATCGCGGCGGCGAGCTCCTCGTCGGCGGCGAGATCGGCTGTGGCCGCCCATTCGTCGAGTTCGGCGAGCCGGTCGGCGAGCGCGGCGTCGAATGCGGCCGCGTCGTCGGGCAGTGTGACGCCGAGCGCCTCCGCGGGCGTGGAGTCGGGAAGGTCGGGGAACGGCTCACCTTGGACCGTCTCGGCGGTGGCGCAGCCGGCGAACAGCGCGATGGCGACGGCGGCGGCGGTGAGGGCCGAGATGGGGTGGCGTCGGATTCGAGTCGGGGTGGTCACCAGGCGAGGATGACCTGCCCGCCGTCCCGGCCACGAGGGGCGGATGTCCCGGATCCAGGTTTTCGTGTCCGCTGCGTCACGTGGAACGCTCGCCCGTAGGGTGGGCGTCATGAGCGAGCTCCTCGACTGGTCAGGAAGCATCGACGCGTGGAACGCGGTCCTCGCGATCGCGTCGGTGCTCGTCGCGTGGATCGTGTCGCGATTCGCCAGACGGGGCGTTCGCGCGCTGCTCGCTCGGCTCGACGGCGTCCCGCAGGCGCTGAGTCGCGGCATCGTGAGCGGCACGAGCGCCATGGTGATCCTGCTCGGGGTGGGCGTGGCCCTCGCGTTCCTCGGGGCGCCGCTCCAGCCGCTCATCGCACTCGTGCTCATCGTCGGCGGCATTGCCGTGCTGGTGCTGCGCGGCATCGCCGACAACTTCTCGGCCGGCATCGTGCTCCAGACCCGGCATCCGATCCAGCCGGGCGAGCATGTCGTATCGGGCACGGTCGAGGGCACGGTCGAGGCGCTCACGAGCCGTGCCGTCGTCGTGCGGACCTACGACGGCACCGTCATGCACATCCCGAACCAGCAGTTCCTGAACTCCGCGTTCGGGAATGCGTCGACGTTCGGGGCGAGCCGGAGCGAACTCGAGGTGCGGATGCCGCTCGCCGGCGCCGCAGCCGGGACCGCGCTGTCCCGGCTGAGCGCCGCCGCGGGTCGGGCCGACGGCGTGCGGTCGGAACCTGCCGCACAGGCGCCGAGGGCGTTCGCGGTCGGTGTCGAGGGCGAGAGGCTGACCGCACGCGTGCTCGTCTGGCACGATCCCGGTGCGGGTCGCGCGGTGCGCTCGGATGTCGTGCGGGCCCTTGCCGCCGAGCTCGCCGAAGTCGACGGTGTCGAGATCGCGACCAAGCTGCCGCCGCGTGCGTGAACGACCTCGCAGAAGGTTCCGGGGCCCAGCACGTGGCCGCGTGCCTACCAGGCCGACTCGGGGGCCTCGATGATCGGCACCGGTGACGTCGACCACCACGTGCCGTTGCCGTAGTGACTCGACGCCCATGGCGACGCCCAGATCGCCTGGGCCACCGCGTGCGCCGACGTGCCGTCCTCGAGGGCGGCGACGATGTCGGCGTAGAACGAGCGCTTGAGCAGGTTGTCGGCCGCATACCGCGCCGCCGTGTCGAGGCTGTCGTAGCTGCCGAGACCCGAGCCGCCGCCCGAGCCGTAGCCGTTGTTCAGCGGATTGTTGCGGTTCCACCAGTTGTCGGGGCCGTTCTCCTCGCGCATCCATTGCAGCATCACGGTGACGTTCTCATCGGTCACCGGCCAGTCGCCGTAGATGAGCACGAGCTTGGCCCAGTCGGCGTTCGTGCCCGAGGCGATGAGGGTCTGTGCACCCGTGGTCGCGGTGTAGGAGTCCTGCGAGCGGGTGGGGGCTGCGACATCCGGTGCGACGCTCACCCTCTGCGTGTCGCCGGCGTGGGTCTCACCGGCCGTCGACGACGCCGTGACGGCGGCCGGCTGCGGGGCGATCGCCAGCGTCAGGCCCAGCGAGAGCACGGCGAGCGCTGCCGCGAGCGGCGCCACGCGGCGAGCGACCCGGGCACGGCCGACGGATGCCGCGACACCGGGTGGTGCCGCGCGCCGCGTCGCCCGGGGGACTGCGTGCCGCATCGGTGCCCGAGGGTAGCAAACCCGGCCGGGAACCGCACCTGACGTTGCGCCCGGAGGAACGGCGTCCCGCTCTTGTCGGGACCACGACGGGTCTGAAACGGGACGCCGGTCCCTGCCGCTGCGGACCCCGTGCGAGGAGCATCGATCCCGGCGAATCCGCCGAACGATTCCAGAAGGGAACCTCATCATGACCACCACACGGGCCACCTCCTCCGTCCTCGAACCGCCCCCGACCGCACCGGCGATCCGCATCACGACCAAGGGGGTACGTCGCACGGGCATCGCCGTGGCGTTCGGCAGCCTGGTCTGGGCCGCCTCGTTCGTCATCTTCGGTCCGATCGCCGACACCCCGTTGGGTGCGGCGGGCGGAGACCTCGGCGGGCTGGTGTTCCAGCTCGGCCTGTTCGCGCTGCTCGCCGTGCAGGAGCGCACGCTCGCCACGGGACCCAAGCGGTTCTGGCGGGTGGCGTTCATCGTGGAGCGGGTGCTGCTGGCGATCGCCGCGACGTGGTCGCTCCTGCACGCGTTCTGGCCCGACCTGGCGTTCCTGCCGATCCTCGACCTGTTCTGGCCGTTGTCGATGGTGGGCATGTTCGTCATCGGCGTCGCGATCCTCGTGAAGGGCCGCTGGAGCGGCCCCCTGCGGATCTGGCCGGCCATCGCCGAGAGCTGGGCGGTGGTCTGCGTCCCGGCGCTCGCGGTCATCGGTCCGTCGGTCAGCGTGTGGCTGCCCGCCACGCACCTGCTGCTCGGTTACATCACGCTCGGCATCCTGCTCGCCGTCGTCCCGGAGCGCACGGGCGCCGCGGCGCCGGTCCGCTGAACTCCGTGCGCGGGCCCGGGTCGAGGACTCGGGCCCGCACGCGTGCGCCCGCCCGGCATAGCCTTGACGCATGCGGTTCGACCTCTGCGCGCTGCGCCGGCATCCCGACGTCGAGGGCCAAGGGCTCGAGGCGTCGGACGCCGCCGACCGCCTGATCCTCGACGAGGCCGCGAGTCGCATCGGCGATTCGGCGCCGGGCGAGCTCGTCGTCGTCGACGACGCCTACGGGGCGCTGGCGCTCGGCGCCGCCGCGGCGGGCGCCCGCGACATCCGGGTGCACCAGGACCTGATCACCGGCGAGCGCGCCCTCGCCCTGAACGCCGGGCGCGCCGGGCTCGCGGCCGAGGTGCGCTCACTGCCGCTCGACGCGGAACTCCTCCGCGGGGTGCGGCTCGTGCTGCTGCGGCTGCCGCGCTCGCTCGACCGCCTCGACGAGGTGGCCGGGCTCGTCGCCCGCCACGCGGCATCCGACGTCGTGGTCGTCGCCGGTGCGCGCGTCAAGCACATGGCGCTCGCGATGAACGACGTGCTCGGCGCGTGGTTCGAGCGCGTCGACGTGTCGCACGCGCGGCAGAAGTCCCGCGTGCTGATGGCCCGTGGGCCGCGGGCGGAACGGCTCCCGCCCGCCCCGGGCTGGCCGCGCGGCGAGCGGCACCACGACCTCGGCGTCACGGTCGTGGCGCACGGCGGCGTCTTCGCGGGCACGGGCGTCGACATCGGCACGCGGTTCCTCATCGGCGAGCTCGGTGAGGCGGTGCCGGATGCCGCGTCCGCCGTCGACCTCGCGTGCGGGTCGGGCGTGGTGGCCGCATGGCTGGCTCGCACTCGCCCGAGCGTGCGGGTGACGGCGACCGACCGTTCGGCGGCGGCCGCGGCATCCGCTCGCGCGACCGCGGAGGTGAACTCGGTCGCCGACCGGGTGCACGTGACGCAGGCCGACGGCCTCGAACTGCTGCCCGACGCGAGCGAGCCGCTCATCGTGCTGAACCCGCCGTTCCACTCGGATGCCGCGCTGCACACCGGCATCGCCCGGCACCTGTTCGACGACGCCGCCCGGGTGCTCGCGCCGGGCGGTGAGCTCTGGTGCGTGTGGAACTCGCACCTCAGGTACCGGCCGCTCCTCGAGCGGGTCGTCGGCCCGACCCGACAGGTGGCCCGCAACCCGAAGTTCACGGTGACGGCGTCCGTGGCTCGCTGAGCCCGTCGAAGCGCGTTCCCTTCGGCGGGCTCAGGGACCTTCGGCGGGCTCGCTGAACGGGGATGCAGACGACCGCTCATCGTGTCAGGCTGGAGAGGTGACCAGCACGCTCGAGCAGCTCGACACCGACACGACCACGCGGGTGGCGTCGGAGGAGCCGTGGCGCACGATCGTGTGGGACGATCCCGTGAACCTGATGACGTACGTGAGCTACGTGTTCCGCAGCTACTTCGGGTACCCGCGGGAGGAGGCCGAACGCCTCATGCTCAAGGTGCACACCGAGGGGCGCGCGGTCGTCGCGACAGGCAACCGCGAGGCCATGGAGCGGCACGTCGAGGCCATGCACGGGTACGGACTGCAGGCCACGGTGTCGAGGGGCGAGCCGTGATCGTCGCGGGCCGCAGCGGCGGCGAGGGCGTGCGCCTCGTGCTCGAGACCGAGGAGGCGATGCTGCTGTCGGAGCTCGCCGACCAGGTCGACTCGGTGCTCCTGCTCGGCGAGGCCGACGATCCCGCGCTCGGGCGACTGCTGCCGAACGCCTACCCCGACGACGCGACCTCGTCTCGGGAGTTCTCCCGGTACACCCGCGACAGCCTCGTCGACGGCAAGCGCCAGGCCGCCCAACGGGTGCGCGACGCGACCGCCGTCGACGACGGCGACGACGGCGTCGTGCAGATCGAACTCGACCAGTCGGAGGCGTGGGGCTGGCTGACGTTCCTCACCGACCTGCGGCTCATCCTCGCCGAGCGCGTCGGCATCGTCGAAGAGGGCGACGACGCGGCATCCGAGACGCGCGACGACTACCTGCGCGCCGCCTACGAGTGGGCCGGGTTCGTGCAGGGATCGATGCTCGAGGTGCTCGACCCGACCGACTCCTGAAGCGTGTCGCGTGCGCGGTGCGTGACACGCGTGCGGCGCGCTGACAGTCTGGTGCCGTCGGCGTGCCCCTGCGCCGGGAACGGGGATCGGAATGACCGAGACGCACGAACGCACGGCCGAGGTGCCACCGCCGTCGGTGGACTCGCCGGGCACGCCGGAGTCGCGGGAACCGGTCGGCTCGCTCGAGTCGCTCGCCCTCATCGTCGGTGCGATCGCGTTCGTGGGCGGGGCCGTGGTCGAGATGATCGTGCACTGGGGCCGTTCGCTCGAGATCTCGGGCCGGGGGTCGCTCGGCGACTTCGTGGCGATCGGCGGTGCGGTGGTCGGCGCGCTCGCGTTCGTCGCCGGCCGGATCTCGGTGCGGCGCGGCCGGGCGGCCAGGATCGCCGCGGACGAACTCGTGGCCCCCGGCGCGCGGCTCCACTGGTTCGATGTCGCGGCGCTGGCGATCGCGCACGGCCTCATCGCGCTGCTCGGCTGGATCGGAGCGGCGTCGGTGGTCGAGCGCTCCTTCCAGGGCGCGGTCGTCTATCCGTTGCCGGCCGCCGCGCTCGCCGGGGTGGCACTCGCGGTCACGGCCTACGTCTCATTCCTGTCGGCGGTGCGGATGACGCCGATGCTGCTCTCGCTCGTGCTCGCCGTGTTCCTCGTGGTCGGCGCCTTCGCCAGCATGCTGAGCTCGAGCGATCCGCTCTGGTGGCAGAAGAACCTGAGCAGCCTCGGCATCACGAACGACGTCTCCGCGCTCGCGTTCAACCTCACGCTCATCGTCGCGGGGCTGATCGTCACCATCGTCGCGCGATACGCGACGGCCGGACTGCCTGCGACGACGCGGCAGGAGGTGCGGGGCCGGACGATCGTGCGCTACGGACTCGTGATCATCGGCATCTTCCTCGCGTGCGTCGGCATCTTCCCCGTGAGCGAGTACTTCCTGCTGCACAACACCGTGGCGACCGGCATGGCGGTCGCCTACGCGGTGCTCGTGATCGGGCTGCCGTGGTTCGTCCCGACGATGCCGCGGGTGTTCGTGGGCCTCGGCTACGTGTACGTCGGCGTCATCGTGGTGCTCGCGATCTTCTTCGCGACCGGCTACTACAACCTCACCGCCGTCGAACTCGTGGCGGCCGTGCTGATCTTCAGCTGGATCATCGTATTCCTGCGCTACGCCGGCTCGGTGGCGCGTCCCGAGTCCGCGGGCATGCGAACGGGGCCGGATGCCGCGGCATCCGACCCCGTTGCGGCGATCCGCTAGACGTTCTGCGTCGGGTGCGCGAGCGCCTTCGCCTTCAGGAGGTCGTACTCCCCCTGGCTGATGGTGCCGGCGTCGAGCAGTGCCTTGGCCTTCGCGATCTCGTCGGCCGGGCTCGCCGCGGCGCCCGCGGTCTGCCGGATGTACTCGTCGGTGGCCGCCTGGTACTGCTTCGCCTCGCGCTGCGAGCGCTCGGCCATGCCGTTGCCGCGCGCGATCAGGTAGATGAGCGCGGTGAGGAACGGCACGAAGATCAGGAAGATGATCCAGACCGCCTTCCACCAGCCGTTCAGCTTGTGATCACGGAACAGGTCTCCGATGATCGCGAACAGCGCCATGAGGTAGGCGATGAAGGCGAAGGCCCAGAGGAACCACCAGATCAGGTCCCAGAAGCTTCCCCAGAAATTCATGTGCAGACCTTCCGATCACTCAGGCGCCCCCCAAGTCGAGCGCTGTTGAGCCGAACCTATCGCGTGGCGTGGCCGGGCGTCCACTGACGAAGGTCCTACGCTCGACGCGTGCGCATGGACGACGGAACGACGGATGCCGCGGCACGGCCTCCGGGCCTCGCGCCCGGCACGCGCGTGCTGATCACGGCGGCCGCGGCGGTCGTCGTGCTCGTGGGCGTCTGGTTCGCGCGCGACATCCTCGCGCCCGCGGCGGTCGCTGCCGTGGTCGTGATCATCGCGCACCCCGTGCGCTTTCCGCTCGAGCGTCGCGGCTGGCCGGCCTGGCTGGCCACGACGGCGGTGATCGCCGTCGCGTACGCGATCCTCGCGGTGCTGGCGGTGCTGCTGGTCGTCGCCTCGGTGCAGTTCGTGCGACTGCTGCCCGACTACGCCGACGAGCTCGAGGCGGCCGGGCAGTCGATCGCGGAGGCGTTCTCCTCGCTCGGGCTCTCGGAGGAGGCATCCGCGGCGGCCGGAAGCGCGCTCGATCCGGGCACGCTCGTGAGCGTCGCCGCCTCGGTGGCCGACGCCGTGGTCGGGTTCGCGACCGCGTTCTTCTTCGTGCTCGCCTACGTGATCTTCATGGCGGCGGATGCCGCGCGGTTCAGCCGGCTGGGTGGACTGTTCGGGTCCGCCCGGGCCGACGCGATCGGCACCCGGTACTTCCTGGGCGTGCGACGCTACTACATCGTGAACGCCACGTTCGGGCTCGTCGTCGCCGTGCTCGACGGCATCGTGCTCTGGGCGATCGGCGTGCCGATCCCGCTCGTCTGGGCCATCCTCGCGTTCGTCACGAACTTCATCCCGAACGTCGGCTTCGTGCTCGGCCTCATCCCGCCCGCCGTGCTCGCGTTCGTGATCGGCGGCTGGCCGCTCGCGCTCGTCGTCATCGCCGCCTACAGCATCATCAACGTCGTGCTGCAGGTACTCGTGCAGCCGAAGTTCGTGAGCGACGCCGTCGGGTTGAGCCTGTCGCTCACGTTCTTCTCGGTGGTGTTCTGGACGCTCGTGCTCGGACCGATCGGCGCGATCCTCTGCATTCCGCTCACGCTGCTCGTGCGGGCGCTGCTGCTCGAACCCGACGCACGCGCCCGTACGCTGCGCCGACTCGCCGGCGACCCGGCCGTGACCGAATCCTGATCCGCCGATCGTGACGGGACTTTCGGCACCCGAGGCGCGACTCCGCCACGGTTGGATCGATGGTGGCGGCGACACGACCGCCACGCAACGTGAATCTTCGCAGCGCTCAGGGGGTACATCATGGCGGAGTTCGAGTACGGTCCGGTCGACATCTACCTGATCGGGTTCCCGGGTTCGAGACCCGACGATGACACGCTCGCCGCACTCGGCGAGCTGATGGCGAGCGACGCGGTCCGGCTGCTCGACATGCTCATCGTGTCGCGCGCCGACGACGGCGAGCTCTCGGTGCGAGAACTCGAGGAGTTCCGCGACGAGTACGGCCTCACTGTCGTCGAGCTCGAGGCATCCGGCCTCTTGGGCGATGAGGACGTGGACGAGCTCGGAATGGCGATCGAACCGGGGTCGTCCGGTGCGCTGCTCGCGCTCGAGCTCGTGTTCGCCAAGCGGCTCGCGTCGAGCTTCGCCGCAAGCGGCGGCGAGGTGCTGCAGGTCGAGCGCATTCCCGCGCAGGTCGTCAACGAGGTGCTCGCCATGGCGAGCGAGGAGTGAAGGGAACCATCATGCCACTCAGGAGAATGGGCCGACCCGGCCTCGTCGGAATGGCCGCGCGTACCGCGGTCGTCGCCGGCACCGCAACGGCAGTCGCGGGCGGCGTCTCTCGCCACCAGCAGGCGAAAGCCGCCGACCAGCAGGCGCAGCAGCAGGCGGCCGCCCAGCAGCAGTGGGAGGCCGAGCAGTACCAGGCGCAGCAGGCCGCCGCCGCGGCACCGCCGCCCGCGGCACCCGCTGCGCCCGCTGCCGGCGTCGACGTCGTCGCCGAGCTGCAGAAGCTGGCCACGCTGAAGGAGCAGGGCATCCTCGACGACGCCGAGTTCGCCGCGGCGAAGGCGAAGCTGCTCGGCTGACCCGACGGGATGACCGACACGGAGACGCCGGAGCGCGTTCGGTGGCAGTGGGTGACCGAGATACTCGGCGTCTTCCTGCTCTCCGTCGTCGCCGTGCTGACGGCGTGGTGCGGCTTCCAGGCCTCGAAGTGGGGCGGGGAGATGTCGATCGCGTTCAGCCAGGCGTCGAGCGCGCGCATCCAGGCCGCGGGCGCAGACGGCACGGCCCGTTCGGCCCGCGCGTTCGACCTGACCATCTATGCGGCGTACGTCGAGGCGGTCGGCAACGAGAACGAACAGCTCGCCGACTACATTCGCGACCGGTTCACGCCCGACTTCCGGGTCGCCTTCGAGGCGTGGGTCGAGGACGGCCAGGTCGAGAGCGGCCCGTTCGCCCGTGCGGAATACGTGCCCGAGGGCACCATGGAGGCCGAGGAGCTGAACGCGCTCGCCGACGAGAAGTTCGCCCAAGCGCTCGAGAACAACCAGCGCGGCGACAACTACTCGCTGCTCACGGTGCTCTTCGCGCTCGTCCTCTTCCTGACCGCGATGTCGCAGCGCCAGCTCGCGCCGTGGGTCGCGCGCACGCTGCTCGGCCTCGCGATCGTCGCGGCGGTGGTCGGCGTGGTCATCCTGGCGACGTTCCCGATCCGGATCTGATCGGAGCGGTCGACGAGGATCATGACGAGCGACGGGGAGGCTTCCCTCCGCGTCGCTCGGGTGACTAGGGTCGGACCGGGGGATGCTGTGGGACGACCGCTGGAAGGGCTCGATCGGCGGAACGTCGTGCGCGAACTCGGGGCCGGCGTGACCCTGCTGGCGATCGCCGTGCCGCTGAACATCGGGTACGCGCAGATCGCGGGGCTGCCGCCGACTGCCGGCCTGTACGCGTTGGTCGTGCCCGCGGTCGTCTACGCCCTCACTGTGTCGTCGCGGCAGGTGGTGGCGTCACCGGATGCCGCGGCCGCCGCGCTCGTGGCATCCTCGCTGGTCGGACTCGCCGCGGCGGGCGCGGGCGACTACGCGACCATGGCGCTCGCCCAGGCGATCCTCAGCGGGGTCATGTTCCTGCTCGCGGCGGTCTTCAAGCTGGGCTTCCTTGCGAGCTTCCTGTCGAAGCCGATCCTGGTCGGCTTCGTGGGCGGCCTCGCCCTCGACATCCTCGTCAGCCAGGTCGCCAAGATGCTCGGCGTCTCGATCGACTCGGGCGAGGAGTTCGTCGGCAAGCTGGTGGGGCTCGTGACGAACCTCGGCGACGTCGATGCGTGGTCGGTGGCCATCGCCGTCGCGGCCGTCGCGATCCTCCTCGTCGGACGCCGCTTCGCCCGCGCCGTGCCGTGGGCGCTCGTGGTGCTGGTGCTCGCGACCGTGCTGGTCGTGGTCGCGGACCTCGAGGACGCGGGGGTCGACGTGCTCGGCGAGGTGCCCGCCGGACCACCCACGCTCACGTGGCCGGTTCTGGACTGGACCACATGGCTCGTGCTCGTGCCATCCGCCCTCGCGTTGACGATGGTGACGATGGCCGAGGGACTGCTCGTGGCGCGCTCGTACTCCGAACGGCGCGGTTACCCCGATCGGCCGAACCGAAACCTGTTCGCCTTCGGCCTCGGGAACATCGCCGCCGGCGCGAGCGGCGGCTTTGCGATCGGCGCCTCGACGTCGCGCACCGCCGCGATGGACCAGACCGGCTCCCGGACCCAGCTCCCGACGCTCGTCGCGGCCGCCGGCACACTGCTGCTCCTCGTCTTCGGCACTGCGCTGCTCGCCGACATCCCCTCGCCGGCGATCGGGGCCGTGGTCGCCGTCGCGATCATCCCGCTGCTGGGTGTCCGCGAACTCGCCTCCCTCTGGCGGCTCGACCGCTTCGAGTTCGCCGTGGCCGCGGTGTGCTTTCTCACGACGCTGTTCGTGGGCGCCATCTCGGGCATCGTCGTCGCGTTCGTCCTGGCACTGGTCAACCTCGCTCGTCGGGCCGCGCGGCCGGCTCTCGACGTGCTCGCCTCCGACGGCGAACCGACCCGCTCCCTTCTCGACCCGGCGCCGTCCGGTGGCGTCACCGCGCCCGGCGTGGTCGTCGTGCGGCTCGCCGCACCGCTGTTCTTCGCGAACGCGGCGTCATTCGCCGAGGCCGTGAAGCGAGCGGTGACCGATGCCGCGGAGCCGGTGCGCCACGTCGTGCTCGACGGCGAGGCCGTGACCGATCTCGACGTGACCGGCGCCGAGGCGTTCGAGGGGCTCCGCCGCTGGCTGGACGAGCACGGGGTGACGCTGTCGATGAGCCGGATTCGCCCGCAGGTGCGGCGAAGGTTCGCGCGATTCGGCCTGCTCGAGGGCGTAGAGGTCCATCCGACCAACAGGGCCGCGCTCGCCGCCCTGTCCGACGCGGCCATGACCGCACCAGACGACGAGGAGGACGCCCATGGGCGCCGTCATCGGTGACATCCTGCCCCTCGCGGTGGGTATCGCCATCAGCCCGATCCCGATCATCGCCGCGATCCTGATGCTGCTCTCGCCGAAGGCCCGGCGCACGAGCGTCGGATTCATGGCCGGCTGGGTGCTGGGCATCGCGGTCGCCGTGACCGCGTTCACGCTGCTCTCGTCGGTGCTCCCCGAGAGCGATCCGGATGCCTCGAAGCCGGTCACCGCGGTCATCCGGCTGCTCCTCGGTGCGGGCCTGCTGTTCCTCGCGCTCCGGCAGTGGCGATCGCGCCCCGCGCCGGGCGAGGAGCCGCCGCTGCCGAAGTGGATGAGCGGGATCGACGCGATGACCGCCGGCCGCGCCCTCGGGCTCGGGTTCCTGCTCGCCGCCGTCAACCCGAAGAACCTGCTGCTCGGCGCGGCCGCCGGTCTCGCGGTCGGATCGGCGGGGCTCGACGTGGGCGCGGTCGTGCTCGCGCTCATCGTCTTCACCGTCATCGCCGCGGCATCCGTCGCCGTTCCGGTGATCGCGTACCTCGTGGCATCCGACCGCATGGCCGCGCCGCTGGAACGTCTGCGCGGCTGGCTCGTGCACAACAACGCGACCGTCATGGCCGTGCTCCTCGTCGTGATCGGCGTCGTGCTGATCGGCAAGGGGATCAGCGGCTTCTGACCGTGCGCCGCACGGCGCCGCACCGACCATCTGGGGAATGGGAAGGAACGAAGACATGCAGCAGAACGACGCCACCGAGGCCATCCGTTCGCAACAGCGGGAGCTCGCGGCATCCCTGCCGTTCGACGATCGCCGAGACGTCGACGCCGCGGAACGGGGGTTCATCGCGGCGCTCGAGCCCGGTCTCGTGCACGACTCGGAGGGCAACGTCGTGTGGGACGCCGACGAGTTCGGCTTCATCGGCGGCGACGCACCCGACACGGTGAACCCCAGCCTCTGGCGGCAGTCGGCCCTCGTGTCGAAGCAGGGGCTCTTCGAGGTCGTCGAGGGCATCTACCAGGTGCGCGGGCTCGACCTCTCGAACGTCACCTTCGTGGAGGGCGACAGCGGCGTGATCGTGATCGACCCGCTCATCTCGAAGGAGACCGCGGCCGCCGCGCTCTCGCTCTACCGGGAGCATCGGGGAGAGCGACCCGTGAAGGCGGTGATCTTCACGCACAGCCACATCGACCACTTCGGCGGCGTGCTCGGCGTCGTCGATGCCGAGGAGGTCGGCGCCGGGGGCGTGCAGGTCATCGCGCCCGTCGGCCTCGTCGGCGAGGCCGTCGCCGAGAACGTGTACGCGGGCACGGCCATGGCGCGGCGTGCGGGCTACATGTACGGGGCCGCGCTCGACCGCGGGCCGAAGGGTGCCGTCGGCGCCGGACTCGGCCAGTCGACGTCCACGGGGCATCCCGGCATCGTCGTCCCGACGCTGGAGATCCGGAACACCGGTGAGACCCACACGGTCGACGGGGTCGAGATCGAATTCCAGATGGCGCCGGGCACCGAGGCGCCCGCCGAGATGCACTTCCTCTTCCCGGGGTACCGGGCGCTGTGCATGGCCGAGAACGCGACCCACAACCTGCACAACCTGCTGACCCTTCGGGGCGCGCTCGTGCGCGACCCGCACGTCTGGTCGAAATACCTGACCGAGGCGATCGACCGGTTCGCCGACCGCACCGACGTGGTGTTCGCGTCGCACCACTGGCCGACGTGGGGCGCCGACGAGATCGGCGAGTTCCTCGGCCTGCAGCGCGACCTCTACGCGTACCTGCACGACCAGACGCTGCGGATGCTCAATCAGGGCATGACGGGCGCGGAGATCGCGGAGGAGATCCAGCTGCCGCCGGCGCTCGAGGGCGCCTGGCACGCCCGCGGCTACTACGGATCGGTCAGCCACAACGTCAAGGCGATCTACCAGCGCTACCTGGGCTGGTTCGACGGCAACCCGGCGCGCCTCTGGCCGCACCCTCCGAAGCCGCTCGCCGAGCGTTACGTCGCCGCGATCGGCGGCATCGACCGGGTCGTCGAACTCGCGCGGGCCGCCTACGACGCAGGCGACTTCAGGTGGGCGGCGACGCTGCTCGACCACGCCGTGTTCGCCGACCGCGACCACGCGGCCGCGCGGGCGCTCTACGCCGACACGCTCGAGCAGCTCGCCTACGGCGCGGAGAACGGCACCTGGCGCAACTTCTTCCTCTCGGGCGCGACCGAACTGCGCGGCGAGAACTTCGGAACGCCCACCTCGACGGCGGCGCCCGAACTGCTCGCACAGTTGACCCCCGAACAACTGCTCGACTCGATCGCCATCTCGGTCGACGGGCCACGGGCCTGGGAACTCGACCTCGTGCTGGACCTCACCTTCGCCGACCTCGGCCGCAACTTCAGGGTGACGTTGCGGAACGGGGTGCTCGTGTACCGTGAGAAGCCGGCCGATGCGGCGAGCGCGCAGGCGACGGTCACACTGTCGAAGCTGCGGCTGCTCACGCTCCTCGGCGGCGACCGCGAGAGCGCCGGCGTGCAGGTCGAGGGCGACGCGGGCGTGCTCGAACGCCTCACATCGGTGCTCGTGCACGGCGACCCGTCGTTCGACATCGTCCTGCCCTGAGCCGGGCTCGAGGCGAGCCCGACGACCGGCTCGGCGCCTCGTCGGCGGGGCGCCGAGTCTGGACCGCGCCCCCCTCCCGGGTTAGTCTGCCGAGGAGGGGGGTCGCCATGCCGAAGTTCCGACCGATCACAACGAGGAGCACGGCGTGAGCGCCGGGGTGTCGCTCCGCGCCGTCTCGACCGCCGTGCCGCCCACGGTGCTCGTGCAACCCGAGGTGCGCGACGTCTTCGCCGCCCAACCGGGACTCAACCGGCTCGCGCAGCGCATCGTCGCGACATCCTTCAACGTCTCGGGCATCGAGACCCGGCACACGGTGCTCGAAGAGCTCAGCCGCGACGCGCATCCCGACGAACCGGTGTTCTTCGACATCGACAGCGGCGAGTTGCTGCTGCCCGGCACCAAGGCGCGCAACGAGCTCTACGCCGAGCACGCCACGCAGCTCTACGTCGAGGCGGGGCGCGCGGCCATCGCCGCATGCCCGGGCGTCGAGGCATCCGACATCACGCATGTCATCACCGTGTCGTGCACCGGCTTCTACGCGCCCGGCCCCGACTTCATGGTCGCCCGCGACCTCGGCCTGAACGCCGGCGTCGAGCGGTACCACCTCGGGTTCATGGGCTGCTACGCCGCGATCCCGGCGCTGCGCATCGCGAAGCAGCTGTGCGAGGCGGACGCCTCGGCGGTCGTGCTCGTCATCAGCGTCGAGCTCTGCACGCTGCACCTGCGCAGCTCGAGCGACCCCGACACGATCGTCGCGTCGTCGCTCTTCGCCGACGGCGCCGCGGCCGGGATCGTGACGGCGCGGCCGGCCGAACCGGGCGAGCGGTCGTTCGGGCTCGACCGGTTCGCGACGCGCATCACGCCCGAGGGTGAGAACGACATGGCGTGGAAGATCGGCGATCACGGCTTCGAGATGGTGCTGTCGAACGCGATCCCCGCGATCATCGACGACCACATCACGGGCGCGCTCGAACCGCTGTTCGCGCACGACGCGGCGCTCACCGAGGCGCTCGCGACGGATGCCTCGAGCGAAGCGGTCGACCACTGGGCGATCCATCCCGGCGGCCGATCGATCCTCGACAAGGTCGAGTCGCGGCTGCGGCTCACCGAGGCCCAGCTCGTGCCGGCGCGCGAGACCCTGCGCGACTTCGGCAACATGTCGAGCGCGACCGTGCTGTTCGTGCTGCGGAACATCCTGCGGTCGGATGTCGCCGCCGACGGCGACCGCGTCGCGGCCATGGCGTTCGGCCCGGGCCTGACGGTCGAGTCGGCGCTCCTGACGGTGCGCGCCTGAATGGGTGTGCCGCCCGGGGACCGGCCGCCTCCCGTGCCGGCGGCTGCATCTGCTGCTGCGGAGGCGAGCTTCGTGCCTGATTCTGCGGATATACGATCGGGCGCGCCGGGCGGCGCGCCCGATCCGCGGCGCGCCCGATCGTATATCCGCAGGAATGGGCGTTTCCTCGGGCGGCGCGACGACACCGCGGTCGAGCTGATGGACGACCCCGCCGCCGACGTCGCCATGCTCGAGCGCACCTATGACCGGTTCCGGCTGGTGAACGCCGTGGTGTCGAACCCGCGGGCCGTGTACCGGCGGTGGATCCGGCCGCGGCTGTCGCCCGTCGAGACCCGCCGCGTGCTCGACATCGGCACGGGCGGCGCCGACCTGCCGCGGGCGATGCTCGCGTGGGCGCGCGCCGACGGACTGCGCCTCGAGGTGACCGCGATCGACCCCGACGAGCGCGCCATCACGTGGGCACGCCGCCGTCCGCCCGTGCCCGGACTCGTGCTTCGGCAGGTCACCAGCCGCGAGCTCGCCGACGCGGGCGAGCGGTTCGACGTCGTCACCTCGAACCACGTGCTGCACCACCTCGACGGGCGCGAGCTCGGGGCACTCCTCGCCGAGTCCGAGCGGCTCGCGGCCGGCGGCGGGCTCGCCGTGCACGGCGACATCGAGCGCTCCAGGCTCGGCTACGCGGCATTCGCGCTCGGCACCCTGCCGTTCGCGGGCAACCTGCTGGCCGGCACCTTCATCCGCGCCGACGGGCTCACCTCGATCCGGCGCAGTCACACCGCCGTCGAACTCCGGGCCGTCCTGCCCGCCGGTTGGCGGGTGCGACGTGGGTTCCCGTCCCGCCTCGAGGTGCTCTGGGGTGCGAATGGCTGAGCCGCGGCACGACGTCGTGATCGTCGGCGGTGGGCCGGTGGGCCTGCTGCTCGGATGCCTCCTCGCCCGCCGTGGCGTCGACGCGGTCGTGCTCGAGCGGCGCTCGTCGCGCTCGGGCCGGTCCCGCGCGATCGGCATCCATCCGCCGGGACTCAGGGCGCTCGCGCTCGCGGGTCTGGAGGACGAGGTCAGGGCGCGGGCCGTCGAGATCGTCGACGGGCGCGTGACGTGCCGGGGCCGCGTGCTCGGCACCATGTCGTTCCGACGCGCGGGCACCGTGCTGTCGCTGCCCCAGCTCGAGACCGAGGCGATGCTCGAACGGCGGCTCGACGAACTGCGCCCCGGCGCGCTTCGGCGCGGTGTCGACGTTCACGCCGTCCACGACCGCGGATCCCACGTCGAGGTCACGGGCGACGCGGGCGGCGAGCCGGTCGCGGTGGGGGCGTGGTACGCGGTCGCGGCCGACGGCGTGCGCAGCGACATCCGCCGACAGCTCGGCATCGGCTGGCGGACGCGACGCGGACGCGCGAACTACGTGATGGGCGACACGCGCGACGACACGGGGGAGCCCGCGTCGGCGCTGCTGCACTTCGAGCCGGCGGGGGTGGTGGAGTCGTTCCCGATGCCGGGGGGCCTCCGCCGCTGGGTGGCGTGGGTGCGGCGTCCGCCCCCGCAGCTCGGCCCTGAGCACCTCGCCACGATCGTGCGGTCGCGCACGGACGGCGCGTTCGATGCATCCGCCGCCGCGGAGCCGAGCGCGTTCGAGGCGCGACAGCACCTCGCCGAGCGGATGTCGCGGGGCCGCGTCGCGCTCGCCGGCGATGCCGCGCACGAGGTCAGCCCGATCGGCGGGCAGGGCATGAACCTCGGCTGGCTGGATGCGATGCGCCTCGACCACGACCTCGCGCTCGCCCTCGCGGCTGGTGCGCCGTTCGAGGCGTTCGACGTCTACGACCGTCTGCGCCGGGCGTCGGCTCGCCGCGCCACCAGGCAGGCGGCGTTCAACATGGCGATGGGCGCGCCCGCCGCCGGCCTGCGGCTGCGCCTGCGGAACGCCGGCGTGCGCGTGCTCGGCGTCGCGCCGTTGCGCGCCCTGCTCGCGCGCGCGTTCACGATGCGGTGGCTCTGAGGGTGACTCAGAGCGGCTCGACGACGGCGCCCTCGCGCGGGATGCCCGATGCGACGGCGTACGGCTCGCTCGCGCCCGCCGGCCATTCGCGGTAGTTCCGGAACGCCATCGGCACACCCCGCGCGACCGACGGGTCGGGGCCGTCCATGACCTGCACGTGCACGTGGGGCTGGGTCGAGTTGCCCGAGTTGCCGCACGCGCCGAGCTGCTGCCCGGTGGTCACCGCGTCGCCCACGGCGACCCGGAGCGAACCGGCCTGCAGATGCACGAGCGCGACGAACGCCCCGACGTCGCGCAGCGCGATGATGACATGGTTGCCGGCGATCGCCCCGATGCCCTCCCGCGCCCGCTCGGCCTGGCCCAGCATGTACCCGACCAGGGCGAGTTGCGACCGGCGGGCGTCGTGATCGGGTTCCCCGTCGTGCACGGCGACGACCACGCCGTCGGCCGGCGCCAGGATCGGGCGGCCGAACGCGAAGAACCGCTCGGGCGGTTCGGTGCCGAACAGGGTGCCCCAACCCCGCACGCCGGCCGTGCGCCGCCGCTCGTCGACGCCGACGAAGTCGATCGCGTACCGCCCGCCGAAGAGGTCGGTGCCATGGCTCGGCACGCGTCGGGCGGGGCTGTTCTGCACGAGCCACCGTTCCGTGAACGGCAGGGCGAGCTCGACCGGTCGCGTCATCGGCATCGCGCCGCCGCTGCTCAGAGCGTGATGCGCGTGAGCAGGAAGACCGGGATCTGCCGGTCGGTCTTGGTCTGGTACACGTCGTAGTCGGGCCACGTCTCGTTGGCACGGCGCCACCAGAGCTCGCGCTCCTCGCCCTCGAGCTCGCGCGCCTCGTAGTCATGCTTCTCGGCGCCGTCCTGCAGTTCGACGTGCGGGTGCTTCTTGAGGTTCCAGTACCAGGTCGGATGCGTCGGCGAGCCGCCCCTCGAGGCGACGACGGCGTACTCGCCGTCGTGCTCGACGCGCATGAGCGCGGTCTTGCGGAGCTTCCCGGTCTTCGCGCCCTTCGACGTCATCACGATGATCGGGCGTCCCCGCAACGTGTTGGCCTCGGCGCCGTTCGACGCCTCGAAGTTCTCGGCCTGTACGCGAGCCCACTCCGACGTGCTCGGCTCGTACTCTCCCACCAGTGGCATTCGCAACCTCTCTGTTCGTGTGTCCGTTCATCCCAACACGGATGCCGCGGCTGCGCATTCCCGCGGGCGCTGGCGGCGGCTGCGGCACCCGTCTAGCGTGAGGCTCGGGGGACGATCCGGGCGCGACATCCGGAATATTCAGCCTCTCGCCCAAAGTTGAGTCTAGTAAGCTCAAGTTTGACGAAGGGATGCCGATGGCCAACATGCAGGGTGCGCCGAACTCGCAGGAGGAGCAGCAGTCGGCGCTCGAACAGTACGGGGTGAACCTCACCGACCTCGCGAAGGCGGGCAAGCTCGACCCCGTGATCGGGCGTGACGCCGAGATCCGGCGCGTCAGCCAGGTCCTCACACGCCGCACGAAGAACAACCCCGTGCTCATCGGCGAGCCCGGCGTCGGCAAGACCGCGGTCGTCGAGGGACTCGCGCAGCGCATCGTCGCGGGCGATGTCGCCGAGTCCCTGAAGGACAAGCAGCTCGTCACGCTCGACATCTCGGCGCTCGTGGCCGGCGCAATGTACCGCGGACAGTTCGAGGAGCGCCTGAAGGCCGTGCTCAAGGAGATCGACGACGCCGAGGGCGGCATCATCACCTTCGTCGACGAGCTGCACCTGCTCATGGGCGCGGGCGGCGGCGAGGGCTCGGTCGCGGCATCCAACATGCTGAAGCCCATGCTCGCCCGCGGCGAGCTGCATCTCATCGGCGCGACCACCCTCAACGAGTACCGCGAGTACATCGAGAAGGACGCCGCGCTGGAGCGGCGCTTCCAGCAGGTGTACGTCGGCGAGCCGTCGGTCGAGGACACCGTGGCGATCCTGCGCGGACTCAAAGGCCGGTACGAGGCGCACCACGGGGTCACGATCTCGGATGCCGCACTCGTTGCCGCGGCATCCCTCTCGAATCGCTACATCACCGCGCGGCAGCTGCCCGACAAGGCGATCGACCTCATCGACGAGGCCATGAGCCGCCTCAAGATGGAGATCGACTCCAGCCCCGTCGAGATCGACCAGCTGAAGCGCCAGGTCGACCGCCTCAAGCTCGAGGAACTCGCCCTCAAGCGCGAGAAGGACGAGGCCTCGAAGGAGCGGCTCGCCAAGCTGCGCGAGACGCTCGTGGAGCAGGAGCGCGAGCTCGCCGAGCTGGAGGCGCGTTGGGCGCGCGAGCGCATGGGATTGAACCGCGTCGGCGAGCTGAAGAAGCGGCTCGACGAGGCGATCACCGAGCGCGACCGCGCCATGCGCGAGGCCGACTACCAGCGCGCGTCGAAGCTCGAGTACGAGACCATCAAGCAGCTCGAGCGAGACCTCGCCGAGGCCGAGCGCGCCGAGGAGGAGCCCGACGAGCCGCGCATGGTGAACGAGCAGGTCACCGAGGAGGATATCGCCGCGGTCATCTCGGCGTGGACCGGCATCCCGGTCGGCAAGCTCATGCAGGGCGAGACCGAGAAGCTGCTGCAGCTCGAGGCGGAGCTCGGCAAGCGCCTCATCGGGCAGAAGCGGGCCGTCGCCGCCGTCGCCGATGCGGTGCGCCGCTCGCGCGCCGGCATCAGCGACGCGAACCGGCCCACGGGTTCGTTCCTCTTCCTCGGGCCCACGGGCGTCGGCAAGACCGAGCTCGCGAAGTCGCTCGCCGAGTTCCTCTTCGACGACGAGCACGCCATGGTGCGGATCGACATGTCGGAGTACGGCGAGAAGTTCTCGGTCTCGCGGCTCCTCGGCGCTCCTCCCGGGTACGTCGGGTACGACCAGGGCGGCCAGCTCACCGAGGCCGTGCGGCGGCGCCCGTATTCGGTCGTGCTCTTCGACGAGGTCGAGAAGGCGCATCCCGAGGTGTTCGACGTGCTGCTGCAGGTGCTCGACGACGGCCGCCTGACCGACGGGCAGGGACGCACGGTCGACTTCCGCAACACCATCCTCATCCTCACGTCCAACCTCGGGTCGCAGTTCCTCATCGACCCGTCGCTGTCGTGGGACGAGAAGGAGCAGGCGGTGCTGCAGGCCGTGCGGCAGTCGTTCAAGCCCGAGTTCGTGAACCGTCTCGACGACATCGTCGTGTTCTCGGCGCTCACCGAGGAGGAGCTCGGCGAGATCGTGAACCTGTACATCGACCGGCTCTCCGCGAGGCTTCATGACCGTCGCCTGCAGCTCGGGGTCACACCCGACGCTCGCGCGTGGCTCGCCGAGCGCGGTTACGATCCGCTCTACGGCGCGCGGCCGCTGCGCCGACTCATGCAGCACGAGATCGACGACCGCCTCGCGCGGGCGCTGCTCACGGGTGACATCCGCGACGGCGACACGGTGAAGGTCGACCTGGGCGCCGACGGAGAGTCGCTCACCGTCGCACGGGCCGACGGCGTCGAGGGCGGCGAGGGCGGTGGCGCTGCCGAGGGTGTCATCGACGCCGAGATCATCGAGTAGCCCCTCGCCCCACGTTGCCGTTCCCGCGCGGCGTTGCCATCGGACGGGTGACGCCACGCGGGAACGGAGACAGGGGTGACGGATGCCGCGAGCCCGTCGATGCCGTGCGTTCACCTCCCGGGCGTAGGGTCGCTTACATGGTGCTGAGCGGGACCCGCACAGGTGATGCCCTCCTCGTGGAGACCGGGGACGGCGCCGTGCGGGGCATCCGTCGCCGGGGTGTGCGGATGTGGCGCGGCATCCCGTACGCGGCCGACACCGGTGGCGCCCGCAGGTTCCGGGCGCCCGAGCGCGCTCCGGGCTGGGACGGCGTGCGCGACGCAGCGGATTTCGGCCCGGTCGCCCCGCAGCTGCGGCGGGGCCAGTTCATCGGTGCGCACCCCCGGCTCGTGCGCAGCGAGGACTGCCTGAGCGTCAACGTGACCGCGCCCGACGAGTCGGATGCCCCGGTCGGCGGCCGCCCGGTCATGGTCTTCATCCACGGCGGCGCGTACAGCGTCGGCTCGTCGGGCGAGTATCCGCGGCAGGGCGAGCGGCTCGTACGGCAGCACGGCGTGGTGTACGTGAGCCTCAACTACCGGCTCGGCGCGCTCGGCTGGCTGGATTTCCGGGCATACTCGTCGCCGCGGCATCCGTTCGACGTCAACCTCGGCCTGCGCGACCAGGTGGCGGCGCTCGAGTGGGTGCGCCGCAACGTCCGCGCGTTCGGCGGCGACCCGGGCAACGTGACGCTGTTCGGCGAGTCGTCGGGCGCGAACTCGGTCACCACGCTGCTCGCGGTGCCCGCGGCCGAGGGGCTCTTCGCCCGGGCCATCGCGCAGAGTTCGCCGGCGAACGCCGTGTACCCGCCCGAGGTCGCGGCGAAGTGGGCGGGGGAGTACGTGCACCTGCTCAGCCGGCTCGTCGATGACGACGACCTCGACAGCGAGTCCCCCGAGGATGCCGCGGTCATGCTGCGAACGGCCGACCCGATGGTGCTCGCCGCAGCGACGACCGCGCTCAGCGTCCGCACGCCCGACGAGCACCCCGGCACCATCAGCCTCGCGCCCGTCATCGACGGCGACTTCCTCCCCCATCGCCCGCTCGATGCGTTCCGCGACGGCCTCGCGCACCGGGCGCCGCTCATCATCGGCACCAACGACCGCGAGGGGTCGCTCTTCGAGGGGCGCATCGGCATCCTCCCGACCACGAAGCCGCGCATCCGCGCCATCTTCGCGAACACGAAGAAGAAGGCGCGCAAGGCCATCAAGCGGCAGTATCCCGGGCTGCCCGAGCGACGCCCGGCCGCCGACTTCGGCGGCGACTTCACGTTCTGGTTCCCGTCGGTGAAGGTGGGCGAACGGCACTCGCGGTTCGCACCGGTGTACTTCTACCGGTTCGACGCGGCGCCGCGGATGCCGCGACTGCTCGGCCTCGACGCGACCCACGGTCTCGAGCTCTTCGCCCTGTTCGAGAAGTTCGACACGCTCACCGGTGCGGCCCTCACCCTGCTCGGCGGACGGCGGATGTACCGCGCGGTCGGGCGACGGATGCAACGTCACTGGACGTCGTTCGCGGCATCCGGCAGTCCCGGGCCCGAGTGGCCGCGGTACGATGAGGCCGGGCGGCGCACCCTCGTGTTCGACCGTGTCGACCGCGTGGAGTCCGACCCGCGGCGCGAGAAGCGGCTCGCGTGGCAGGAGTTCGTGCCGCACGTGTGATGGCGGTCAGGCGTCAGCGCCGGCCCGACCCGGGTCGACGATGCGCACGAGGCTCGTGATCGCGGCGAAGTCGGCGATGTTGCGCGTCATCAGGGGGACGCCGGCCGCGTAGGCCTGGGCCGCGATGAACGTGTCGGTCTTGCGCGCCCGTCCCTTCGCGCCGTTGCGGAGCATCGAGGCGGCGAGGAAGCCGTACGCGCGGGACGCATCGGCATCGAACGGCAGCCAGTCGATGAAGCGGTCGAGCGCGGAGAGGTACTGCGCCCGCGCGAGGGCGATGGAGTCGTTCCTGGCCGAACGGATGGCGAATTCGAGTTCCGCCCTGCTGAGGATGCTCGCCCCGAGGGTCTCGTCGCCGAGTACGTCGTCATCGGGCAGGTCGATGAGCACGTTCGTGTCGAGCAGGATCATTCGGCGTCGTCCCACGGGTCGCGGAGCGGTTCAGCGTCGCGGAGCGCCTCGAGATCGCGCAGGAACTCCTCCACGTTCTCGTGCGGAAGCCTGGCGAGCCCGGCGCGCAACGTCGCGGCAGGGACCCATCGCTGCGGACCGGGGTGATCGGGCACGAGCTTCACGCCGACGC
Organism: Agromyces sp. H66; assembly: GCF_004959775.1. Classification (GTDB taxonomy): domain Bacteria; phylum Actinomycetota; class Actinomycetes; order Actinomycetales; family Microbacteriaceae; genus Agromyces. The sequence continues at coordinate 363,994 of NZ_SJZG01000003.1, read as the reverse complement.
TCTTGCCGTGCGACGTGATGACGTGCTCTTCGCCGCTTTCGAGCACGCGTCGGTACACCTCGCTCGGGTTCTGCTTGAGATCGCGGGACGTGATCGTTCGCATGCGATGAGTGTAGTTCCCATTGTAGACGCGCGTCTACAATCTGATGTCGCCGCCTACCCCTCGTGGGTGGAGGTGGCCTCCTGTGGCATGCTCGAGGCTCCTTCGGCCACCACGCCGTTCGCGCTCGGCGGGATGCGGCGTTCGAGCGCAGTGGCGAGCACGCCGATGCCGAGGCATCCGACGACCATGACCATGATGTAGATCGCATCGAGGCCTTGGCCGAGGAGGAGTCCCGCGACGATCGGGCCGGTGATCGCGCCCGCCTGGAAGGCCGCCGCGTTGATCGCGTTGTACCGGCCGCGGTTGTGGTCGGAGGCGAGGTCGTTGTAGATCGCGGGCACGGTGGGCTGCAGCAGGGTCTCGCCGAACGCGAAGACGCCCATGAACGCCAGGACGCCGATCGCGGCCGCCACCGAATCGGGCAGCAGCCCGGCACCGCCCAGGATCAGCCACGAGCCCGCCCACACCAGCGCCATCACCCACATGACACGGGTGCGGCGGCGGCCGCTGATGCGGTTCAGCACCGTGAACTGCAGCAGCACGATCACCGCGGTGTTGACGGCGAACGCGAGGCCGACCACCCGGGTCGAGACCTCGGCCACCTGCCGCGCGTAGGCCGGGAACCCGGCCTCCATCTGGCCGTAGCCGATGAACATCGCGATGAAGGTGAGCAGGGTCAGCCACAGCACCGCCGGCTGTCGGAGGATCTCGCGGTAGGTTCCGGCCGCCGGAGCCTCGTCGCCGGGCTCCGCCTGGGTGCGCACGTGCCGGAGCGGACCCAGCAGCAACGCCGCGGGCACGAGGCAGCTGATGGCGTCGACGAGGAAGATCGCGGTGAACGTCTCGGGGGCGTGCACATCGACGTAGAACCCGCCGATGATGCCGCCCACGCCGATGCCGAGGTTCACGAGCGCGAAGTTGACGCCGAAATAGCGTTGACGCAGGTCGCCCTCGACCACGGCCGCGACCAGCGCGTTGAATCCGGGCCAGGAGACGCCGAAGTTCACGCCGATGAGCACGAGCGCGACGGCCGCGACCGCGGGGTGGGTCGCGAACGCGAGCATGGTGCAGCCGGCGATCATCGCGGCCAGCCCGGTGAGCAGCACCCTGCGGGCGCCGAACCGGTCGATGAGCGTGCCGCCCGGGCCGGTCACGACCAGGCCGGTGATCGCGATCACGCTCATCAACGCGCCCGACAACCCGAGATCGAAGCCCCGCACCTCATGCAGGTAGATAATCGTGAACGGCAGGGTCAGCCCGCGGCCGAGCGTCTGGATCGCGACCGTCGACAGCAGCCATCGGCCCTCGGTGGGAAGCGCGCTCCAGAAGGTCTTGATGCCGGTCACCAGAGCATTCTGCCGGACCCCTCCGACATCGCAAACCTACGGTCCGTCGTCGCCGGTCCGTCCGTCAGGCCGGCCCGCTCGGTTCGTCGTCCTTGAGGATGCGGGGCAGGTAGCCGAGCGCGTCGAGTTGTCGGATGACGAACGGGCCGAGCGGTGCCCTGGCGAGCGAGACCCGGTAGAAGCGCGGGCCGCGCTCGTCATGCACCAGAAACCCGCGCTCGACGAGCGACCGGATCGTCACGGAGCGTTGCGATGGGGTCCCCGGCAGCGCAGGTTCCAGATCGCCCGCCTTCACGACGCCGTGACGTATCGCGATCTTCAGTGCGGCGCTCTCGGCGGCGGTCGCCGCTCCACTCGTGGTGAGACGGTCGATCGCCGGGTCGATGAGCTCGTCCATGACGAACGAGAAGTCCTGCATCTGCACGAGGCGCTCGAGGTCGTCGCGCAGGCCTCGCACGAAGAACTCGCACCACGCCACGGTCCCGGTTGGCGAAAGATGGTCCGCGGCCTCCAATGCCGCATAGTAGCCGTCGCGATCGTTGCCGAACACCGCCGTCGGATTCACGGCTCGGTAGCCGGGCACCGAGTCGAAACCGTTTCGACGCAGCATCGCGTACGTGAACAGGCGTGACACGCGCCCGTTGCCGTTCGTGAACGGGTGGATCCAGACGAACCGATGGTGAGCGATCGCCGCATGGAGCATCTGTTCGTGCATGGGCATGTCGCGATTCGCGAAGTCGAGCAGCTCCGACATCTCCGCGTGGACGTACACGTGCGATGGCGGCGTGTGGGCGGAACCGTTGATCGAGACTTCGTTGGCGCGATACTCGCCCGGCGTACGGTCTCCCTCGCGGTGCAGTCCGTCCACCGTGATGCGGTGCAGCTCCCGGATGAGGACGTGAGTCAGCGGTTGTGCAGGATCGGTGGTGTCGATGAAATCGATGCCGGCGAGGATATTGGTGATCTCCCGCAGTGAATCCGACGTCACGGGGCGTCCGGATCCGACTGCCGGGATGTCTGCCAGTGCGTCATAGACCGTGGTGCGATTACCCTCGATCCGGGCGGAGATCACACTCATGACGACACGGAAGAGGGCGTGGAGTTCGGTGAGCGTGCGTGCGGGTGTCGTGCCACCGCCGAGGCTGCCGCGGAGTCGCTCGATCTCGAAGGCGTAGCGAACGAGATCGGATCCGAAATCGACCGGCGGCAGTTCATACCTGTTGCTCACGGCGAGATCCGAACTTGTCCGCCAATCGAGCAGTATTTGTGCACGATGCCGATACTAGACCGGAAATGAGCGGATCGTGCGCAAGCCGCATTCGAGAGTATTTGCCGAGGCGAAGCTGCGGTTCTTGTCGGCCGTCGGTCGGATATCGGCTTGCGGGCGATTCCGCGGGGTGGTCGCACCGCACCGACCCGGTCGCCGACGCACACGTCGCGGGGCGGGCGCGTACCCTCGGAAGCATGCTCGCCACCGTCATCCACGCCGCCCGCGACATCCGCGTCGAAACCGTGCCCGACCCCGTCCTGTCGACCGGCGGCGATGCGATCGTGCGCGTCGTGGCGTCGTGCGTGTGCGGCTCCGACCTGTGGCCCTACCGCGGCATCACGCCGACGCGCGAGCCGCACCGCATCGGGCACGAGTTCGTCGGCGTCGTCGAGGAGGTGGGCGACGACGTCGAGCGCATCCGGGTCGGCGACTTCGTCATCGCGCCGTTCTACGTGTGCGACAACACGTGCATCAACTGCCGCAACGGCGTGAGCACGTCGTGCCTGCACGGCGGCTGGTGGGGCAGCGAGGACCGGCTCGGCGGCTTCGCCGACGGCGGCCAGGGCGAGCGCGTGCGCGTGCCGCTCGCCGACGGAACCCTCGTCGCCGTGCCCGGCCCCGTCGCCGACGAGCAGGTGCCCGGGCTCCTCACCCTCTCCGACGTCATGGGCACGGGTCACCACGCCGCCGTCTCGGCGGGCGTCGGCCCCGGCGACTCGGTCGCGGTCGTGGGCGACGGCGCCGTCGGCCTGTGCGCGATCATCGCGTCGCGCCGACTCGGTGCGACGACCATCATCGCGATGTCGCGGCATCCCGAGCGCCAGGCCCTCGCGCGCGACTTCGGCGCGACCCACATCGTCGCCGAGCGCGGCGAGGTCGGCATCACGGCCGTGCAGGAACTGACCCACGGTATCGGCGCCGACCGGGTGCTCGAGTGCGTGGGCACCAAGGAGTCGATGGACCAGGCGATCCGTTCGACCCGCCCCGGCGGCATGGTCGGCTACGTCGGCGCGCCGAACGGCGGCCCCGAGCTGCCCGTTCGGCCGCTCTTCAACCGCAACATCGGCGTGAACGGCGGCGTCGCACCGGTGCGGGGCTACATCGAGGAGCTGCTGCCCGATGTGCTTTCGGGCGCCATCGAGCCCGGGCGGGTGTTCGACCTCGAACTCCCGCTCGCCGAGGCGGCCGAGGCGTACGCCGCGATGGACGAGCGACGCGCGATCAAGGTGCTGCTGCGGCCGTAGCCGGCCCGGGTCCGGTTCAGAATTCAGGAACGGGTGCGGCGTGGCATCCGACGCACGGTTCAGAATTCAGGAACGGTTGCCTCGGGTCGGCCAGATCAGCCGCGGATCGCCGTGCCGACCAGCGCCCCAGCACGCTGCCCTCCTGAATTCGAACCCGGGGCGCACGCCGTCTTGCTGAATTCTGCCCCGGGGCACGGAGTCGCGAGTGGATGCCGCGGGGTGGATGCCCCGACGCAAGCCCGCAGAATCTGCGACATCCGCGACCGCGGCGACATCCGGAGAATGCCCTTCCATTCCGCACGCGCCTCTGCCAGCATGGCGCGATGTGCACCCCACCACGGGTGCGCCCAGAAGAAGGGACATCCAACTCCATGAGAGTGTTGAGATCCATCGCCACGACAGCCGTGTTCGCACTGGCCGTCACCGGTCTGGCAGCCGGATCCGCGATCGCCGCATCCGCCGCCCCCGACGACAGGGAGCAGCAGTACGTGGTGCTGTTCGCCGAGGGCACCTCCTCGGCCGAGGCGCAGGCGGCGGTCGAGGCGGCCGGCGGCTCGATCCTGAGCGAGAACACCGCGATCGGCGTCGCCACCGTCGTCACGACCGACGCGGAGTTCGCCGAGCAGGCGGCCGACCAGGCCGTGATCGAGGGCACCGCGCAGAACCGCGTGGTCGGCGGCGTACCCGACGACAGCGCGGCCAAGCAGAAGCTCCGCGAGGAGGCCGTCGAGCGCGAGACCCGCGTGACGCCCGAGGAGGCGGCCGCCCTCGGCAAGCCGAGCGACCCGGGCAAGCCCGTGAAGGGCGCCGAGCCGCTCGCCGACCTGCAGTGGGACATGCAGCAGATCGACGCGACGGTCGACGGCTCGTACGCCGTCGAGCGCGGCGACAAGAAGGTCACGGTCGGCATCATCGACACCGGTGTCGATGGCAGCCACCCCGACATCGCGCCGAACTTCGACAAGCACCTCAGCCGCAACTTCACGGTCGACATCCCCGTGGACGCGAACGGCGACCCGATCGACGGCGACTGCGCCGACGAGCCCGACCAGTCCTGCGAGGACCCGGCCGACGTCGACGAGAACGGCCACGGCACGCACGTCGCCTCGACGATCGGCTCGCCGATCAACGGGATCGGCATCGCGGGCGTCGCGCCCGAGGTCACCCTGGTGAACCTCCGCGCCGGTCAGGACTCGGGGTACTTCTTCCTGCAGGCCTCGGTCGACGCGCTCACCTATGCCGGCGAGAACGGAATCGACGTCGTCAACATGAGCTACTACGTCGACCCGTGGCTCTTCAACTGCACCGACCATCCGGCCGACAGCGCCGAGGACCAGGCCGAGCAGCAGACGATCATCACGGCCATGCAGCGCGCGCTCGACTTCGCGCGTGACAGTGGCGTGACGCTCGTCGCAGCGGCGGGCAACGGCGCGAGCGACTACACCAAGGTGCTCTCCGACACGTCGAGCCCCGACTTCGCGAGCGTGCCCGGCGAGGTCGCCTACGTGCGCGACCTGCTCGACCCCGAGTCGTGCATCTCGATGCCGACCGAGGGCGAGGGCGTGATCTCGGTCTCGAGCACCGGCATCTCCGAGCGCAAGTCGTACTACTCGAACTACGGTGACGGGTTCGTGGACGTCGCGGCACCCGGCGGCGACGTGTACGACACGGCTGCCGGCACCCGCGACTTCGCGGCCGGCATCCTCGCCGCCTACCCGGCGGCGCTGGCCGAGGCCGAGGGCGCCATCGACGAGAACGGCGACGTGGTGGTGCCGTGGGCGGTGAAGAGCTGCGACGAGAACGGCAAGACCTGCGCGTACTACCAGTACCTGCAGGGCACGTCGATGGCGTCGCCGCACGCGGCCGGCGTCGCGGCCCTCATCGTGAGCGCCTACGGCGAGCGCCAGCGCGGCGGGCTCACGCTCGACCCCGCCGAGGTGGAGAGCATGCTGCTCGAGTCGGCCACGGCGAAGGCCTGCCCCGACCCCGCGGCGTACACCTACACCCGCATCCTGCCGAACGGCAACGTCGTCACCGCCACGCACACGTGCGAGGGCACCGAGGAGTCGAACGGCTTCTACGGCGCGGGCATCATCAACGCGCTCGCTGCCGTCGGCGGCTGATCGGCTGAACCGGAACGGGGGCGGATGTCGCGGCTGCGGCATCCGCCCCTTCGTTCGGCGTCACCGACCGAGGGACCTTCGTCACTCGAGCGCAGACCTCACCGGCGTAGCGTCCGATACTCGAGGCACGACGAAGGGGGAATCGTCATGAAGGTGCTGGTCGCCTACGCGAGCAAGTACGGCGCGACCGAGGGCATCGCCCGACGCATCGGCGAGGGACTGCGGAAGCGAGGGCTCGAGGTCGCCGTCCTGCGATGCAAGGAAGCGGGCGAGGCATCCGGCTTCGACGCCTACGTCGTCGGGTCGGCGGCCTACGCGTTCAACTGGCGCAAGGACGCCCGGAAGTTCGTGGAGCGCAACGCCGACGAACTCGCCGCGAAGCCGACCTGGCTGTTCTCCAGCGGCCCGCTCGGAACGGAGACGGTCGACGACGAGGGAAACGACGTGCTGAAGGGCGCCGAGCCCAAGCAGTTCGGGGAGTACCGGGACCTCGTGCACCCGCGCGGCACGCAGGTGTTCCGCGGTGCGTACGACCACGACAAGATCCGCGGCCCCGACCGCATCGTCGCGTGGATGCCGGCGATCCGGGACGTCATGCCCGAGGGCGACTTCCGCGAGTGGGACGCCATCGACGCGTGGGCGTCGGCGATCGCCGACGAACTGGGAGCGTCGGCCGCTCGCCCCTGAAGCCCTACTCGCGCGCGAGCTCCTCGCGGATGGCCGCGACGAACGCGTCGATGTCGTCCTCGCTGGTGTCGAACGAGCACATCCAGCGCACCTCGCCGCGCGCGGCGTTCCAGTCGTAGAACCGGAACCGCTCGCGCAGCCGGTCGGCCACGCCCGGCGGCAGCGTCGCGAACACGCCGTTCGACTGCGTCTCCTGCGTGAAGCCGAGGCCAGGCAGTTCGCCCGCGGCGATGCCCGCGTCGAGCGCGTCGCGGAGGCGACGCGCCATGGCGTTCGCGTGCGACGCGTTGCGCAGGTACAGGTCGCCCTCGAGCAGCGCGATGAGCTGCGCCGACACGAACCGCATCTTCGACGCGAGCTGCATGTTGAGCTTGCGGAGGTACTTGAGCCCGGTGGATGCCTCGGGGTTCAGCACCACGATCGCCTCCCCGCCGAGCGCGCCGTTCTTGGTGCCGCCGAAGCTCAGCACGTCGACGCCGGCGTCGCGCGTGAAGGCCCGCAGGGGGACGCCGAGCGAGGCGGCCGCATTGGAGAGCCGGGCGCCGTCCATGTACAGCTTCATGCCGTGCCGGTGCACGTGCTCGGCGATGGTGCGGACCTCGTCGACCGAGTAGGCGGTTCCCAGTTCGGTGGTCTGCGTGATCGCGACGACGAGCGGCTGCGCGCGGTGCTCGTCGCCCCAGCCCCATGCCTCGCGGTCGATGAGCTCGGGCGTGAGCTTGCCGTCGGGCGTCGGCACCGTGAGCAGCTTGATGCCGCCGACGCGCTCGGGCGCGCCGCCCTCGTCGGAGTTGATGTGCGCCGTCGACGCACTGATCACGGCGCCCCAGCGAGGCAGCATCGACTGCAGCCCGGTGACGTTCGCGCCCGTGCCGTTGAACACCGGGAACACCTCGACGCCCTCGCCGAAGTGGTGCGCGAACACCTCCTGCAGGCGCTCGGTGTAGACGTCCTCGCCGTAGGCGACCTGGTGCCCGCCGTTCGCATTGGTGATCGCGGCGAGCACCTCGGGGTGCACGCCGGAGTAGTTGTCGGAGGCGAAGCCGCGGACGGCCGTGTCGTGGAGCTGGTTCACCGAACCATCCTCCCAGACCCCGCGGCGTCCGGTTCACGGATGGGTACCCGACCGCTGCACAGATGGGTAGCCGCACCCGATGCGGGACCGTCCGCCCGCCGCGCAGAGTCGAGATGACCACGATGCAGACGAGGAGGACAGGATCATGACCACCATGACGACTCGCAACGGAGTCGACGTCGACCAGCTGGTCGCCACCATCGAGGCGATCTCGGGCACCTCCGAGCTGGCGGAATTCACCTTCCGAGCCCGGAGCACATGGGTGGGGGGAACGCACAGCGTCGGAGAGATCTCGGGGTTCGCTCACGCCGGTGAAGAGGACACGAGCCGGACGGCGCCCTTCGTCCTGCATGGCGACGAGCCGCCGGTGCTGCTCGGCTCGAACCAGGGGCCGAACGCCGTGGAGCTCCTCCTCCAGGCGCTCGCCTTCTGCTACGCCGTCGGCTACGCGGCCAATGCGGCCGCTCGCGGCATCGAGATCACCCGGCTGGACTACGAGATCGAGGGCGATCTCGACGTGCACCGGTTCCTGGGGCTGGACGGGCCCCGGCCGGGGTTCACGAGGATCCGGGCGAAGGGCATCGTCTCCAGTCCCAACGCGACGCCGGAGGAACTCGATGACCTGTGCCGTTACGTCCAGGCCACCTCTCCGGTGCTGGACTGCCTCATCAACCCGATTCCCGTGGACACCACCCTCGAGGTGGCGTGAGCTGCGCAGGGAGGGGTGATGGCCATGAACGGAACGACGGTCGACATGATCGACCTCGAGTCCCGGGTGAAGGACATGTACCGCGCGGTCGCCGAGGATCCGTTCGGGCAGTAGCACTTCGAAGTGGGTCGAGTCCTCGCGGAGCGGCTCGGCTACCCGGCCGGCATCCTCGATCGGCTGCCGAGCGATGCCGTCGATTCCTTCGCCGGCGTGGGGTACGCCTTCGACCTCGCCCGCCTCGCGGCGGGCGAGGAGGTCCTCGACCTCGGCTCCGGCGCGGGCATGGATGCGTTCTTCGCCGCGCTGCAGGTCGGTGCGGCGGGGCGCGTCGTCGGCGTGGACATGACCGCGGCGCAACTCGAGAAGGCGCGCTCGCTGCGACAGGAGGTCGACGGCGCTGCCGTGACGTTCGTGGAGGCGCGGATCGAGAAGCTGCCGTTCCCCGACCGGAGCTTCGACGTCGTCATCTCCAACGGCGTGGTCAACCTGTCGCCCGACAAGGCGCGAGTGTTCGCCGAGGCGGCCCGCGTACTGAGACCCGGAGGCCGCCTCGCGATCTCGGACATCGTCACCGAGACGGCGCTGTCCGAGCGGATCGTCGGGAACAGCGAGCTCTGGGCGGCGTGCATCGGCGGTGCGGCACAGCAGGACGACTACCAGCGGATCATCGAGGAGCAGGGACTGCGGCTGGAGCTCATGAAGCGCAACGCCTACCGCTTCCTGTCCGAACGGTCCAGGAACGCGAGCGATCGCTACGGCGTGAAGAGCGTGTCCATCCTGGCGCGGAAGGCCGAGTCCGCGGGACGCGGCCGGCCGGGATTCGGCGGACTCTGACGTGCGCCGCCGGTATCGGACGAACGATCGCACCCCTCGTCAGGCCGGTGAGCCCCCGGTCATCGGGTGCTCACCGGCCAGACGCGCCGCCTCTCGGCGGGACGAGACGCCCAGCTTGCCCAGGATGGCCTCGACATGGTGCTCGACCGTGCGGGGCGAGAGGAACAGTCGCTCGGCGATCTCCGCGTTCGTCGAGCCGTCGGCCAGCAGGCCCAGGACCTCCAGTTGCCGCGGGGTCAGCCCGGCCGGGTCGGCGGAGGGCGCCGCCTTCGGGGCCCGCGGGATCGGGAGGCCGGCCTCGCGCATCCGCGCCAGGACCCGACGTTCGAGCGGCTCGGCGCTCAGCGCGCGGGCCGTCCGAAGGGCCTCGGTCAGCGACGCCTCGTCATCGAGGAGCGATCGCATCAGGGCCTCGTCGTAGGTCCAGCCGGCCGCGCCGAAGTGCCGAGCAGCGGTCGCGTAGTCGCCCGCCATCATGGCGGCGTACGCGGGCGGCGCCTCGCCGTCGAAGGCGAGCCGCTCGCCGGCGACGGCGGCCCACGCCGCCACCCGGGCGGCCTCGGGGCCGCTCCGGAGCGACTCCGCTCCGGCCACCTCGATGAGCCGCGCGAGCCGCGCCGCGGGCATCGGGCCTCCGCCGGTCAGTGCACGCTCCACCTGGAGTTCGAAGACCGGCCCCAGCCGCTGGATCTCCCCGGTGCGCTCGGCGGCGTCGGCGGCCGCGGTGAGCCGCTCGGCGGCGTCGGAGTCTCCGCGGCGAACCGCCAGTTCGGTCAGCACGGTCTGTGCCAGCAGCCGTGACACGGAGGCGCCCGTATCGAGCTCGACGAGCGCCAGGTGCTCGGCCTCCTCCCAGTCGCCGGCCCGCAGTCGCAGCCACGCGAGGATCACATTGAGGTAGGCGAGCAGCGTGTCGACCTGGTGCGTCTCGGCGTAGCGGCGTCCCCGCTCGCAGAACTCCAGGGATGCGGCGGGCCGCATCGCCTGCAGATCGGTGTACGCCAGGCCGAGGAGGCCGCGTACCACCTCATGGTGCTCGCCCGCCGCCATGCCCGCTTCGACGCCCTCGAGGAGGGCTGCGGTGTCGTCGACGGAGCGCTGCATCCGCACGACTCCCATCGAGACGAGCGCGTGGGCGCGCACATCGTCGGCTCCGAGCGGCACCGCGAGTTCGAGTGCGCGGCGACCCCATTCCAGTGCCTCCTCGTCGTGCGCCGACAGCATGGCCAGTTGGGCGAGGCCGCTGTAGGCCCGGGCCAGTTCCACCGACGGGCCGAGCGGCTCCAGGACCTGCACCGCCGACTCGGCCTCGCGCCACGCGGCACTCCCGTCGCCGGCGTACCAGTGCAGTCGCGAGCGGATCCGGGTGGTCCGTCCGAGTGCCATCCGGTCGCCGCTCTCGTCGGCGATGGCGACCGCCAGGTCGATGGCGTCGAGCGCCTCCTCGAGCCGGCCGACGACATAGGCCGTCCACGCGAACTCCTCCAGGAGTGCGCCCCGTTCGCCGGGCGGGTAGCGATCGGCGAACTCGACGGCCAGGTGCAGGTGCGAGTAGGCCTCGCGGTACGACGCGGCCGACGTCGCGCGGCGGGCGGCCACCGGCGTATAGGCGACGAGAGCGTCGACGTTGCCGGCCTCGGCGGCGTGGTGCACGATCTCGGCGGGATCCGCACCCCCGTCGACGAGGGCTCGCAGGATGTCCTCGTGGAGGCCGCGCCGGCGCGCCCCAGGCACGCTCGAGCGGATGGCGGTGCGGGCGAGTTCATGGCGGAATCGCACCGATCCCGGCTCGACCGACAGCAGCTCGCGACGCTCCGGCTCCTCGGCCGCCTCGGCCCACTCCGGCATGATCGCATCGAGGATCCAGGTCGGCATCCGGGTCGGCACCATGGCGACGAGCTCGACGAGCCGGCGCGACGACTCGGGGAGCCTCGAGGCGCGGCCCACCACGGCTCCGGCCACCGACGGCGGCACCGCGCCGGGCGACGACCTGATCAGCTCGCCGACGTAGAACGGGTTCCCGCCGGTCGCCGCGAAGATCTGCTCGGCATCGCCGCGCCCCCGCGCGAGCGTCGTGACCGCCGATCGCGAGAGCGGCGCCGGCCGAAGGTACACGGAGGTGCCGCCTCGGATGGCGTCGAGCGCGGTGGCGAGCGGATCGCCGGGTTCGACCTCGCCCGATCGGTAGGTGAGCACGAGCAGGGCCGGCAGCCGTGCGATGCGGCGGCCGATCACCGTGATCACGTCGATGGTCGCGTCGTCGGCCCAGTGCACGTCCTCGAGGATCAAGACCGTGGGCCGCGGACGCTCCGCAAGGAGGTCGAGGAGCAGCGCGTGGATACGGTGCGGGGGAGCCTCGGAGCGGAGCGCGTCGGCGAGCTCGCCCGTGAGGGCGAGATCCCTGAGCGGCCCGAGCGGCCGTGGAACGGAGAGGTCGTCGCACGTCCCGGTGAGGAACCTGGCGCGCTCGCCATGGTCGCGCATGAACTGCGAGACGAGGGCGGACTTGCCGATGCCGGGCTCCCCCGTCACGAGGACCGTCGAGCCGCGGCCCTCGCGCGCGTCTTCCAGCGCCTGCGCCAGGGCCTCGAGTGGGCCCTCGCGCTCGAGAAGCTCCATCGCTCGATGGTAGCCCGCGGGCCGACCGACCGGCCGTGCGACGGGTCTCGGCGATCCATCGCGAGGCGGAGGTCTTCCGGATGTCGGACGCCGTGGCTACCCTCGCAAAGGTGACCGGATCCATGGGGGGTTCTGACGCGGCGGGGGTCGAGTCGACGACGGGCGTGAACCCGCCGCCCGACGGCATGCGCACGTTCCTGCACGTGCTCGCCAACACCATGATCGCGAACGTCACGACCAGCTTCCTCTGGTTCGCGCTGACGTTCTGGGTGTACCTCGAGACACGCTCGGTGCTCGCGACCGGCATCATCGGCGGGGCGTACATGCTGCTCATCGCGGTCTTCAGCATCGCGTTCGGCACCATCGTCGACCGGCACCGCAAGCACCGGGTGATGGTGCTCTCGAGCGTCGTCACGCTCATCGCGTTCGCCGTGGGCGGCCTGCTGTACCTCATGCAGCCCGAGTCCGTGCTCGTCGACCTGGGCGGGCCGTGGTTCTGGCTGTTCGCGGGCGTCATCCTGTTCGGCTCGGTCGTCGAGAACATGCGCAACATCGCGCTGTCGACGACCGTCACGCTGCTCGTGCCGGTCGACCGGCACGCGAACGCGAACGGCATGGTCGGCACCGTGCAGGGCATCGCGTTCATCATCACGAGCGTGTTCAGCGGCCTCGCGATCGGGCTGCTCGGCATGGGCTGGACGCTCGTCATCGCCATCGTCGCGACCCTCGTCGCGCTCGCGCACCTGCTCTTCGTGCGCATCCCCGAGGCGCACCCGGTGGCCGATGGCGACCGGGCCGGGGCCGTCGACCTCCGCGGCAGCATCGCCGCGGTCCGGGCCGCGCCGGGCCTCTTCGCGCTCATCATCTTCTCGACGTTCAACAACCTCATCGGCGGCGCCTACGTCGCGCTCATGGACCCGTACGGCCTCACGCTGTTCCCCGTCGAACTGTGGGGTGTCGTGCTCGGCGTCACGTCGACGGGGTTCATCGTCGGCGGCATCGTGATCGCGAAATGGGGACTGGGGCGCAACCCGATCCGCACCCTGCTCCTGGTCGTCATCGGCATGGGAGTGCTCGGTGCGCTGTTCACGATCCGGGAGTGGTGGCCGCTGTACGCGATCGGCATCTGGGTCTACATGCTGCTCATCCCCGCGGTGGAGGCGGCCGAGCAGACCGTCATCCAGAGGGTCGTGCCCTATCGACGTCAGGGGCGCGTCTTCGGATTCGCACAGGCCTTCGAGGCGGCGGCCGCACCGATCACCGCGTTCCTCATCGCGCCGATCGCCGAGTTCTGGATCATCCCGTACATGGAGACCGCCGGTGGGCGTGCCACGTGGGGATGGCTGCTCGGCGAGGGCGACGCGCGCGGAATCGCGCTCGTCTTCCTGATCAGCGGGCTCGTCCTGGTGGCGTTCGCCCTGATCGCGTTCGGCACCCGCTCCTACCGGCTCCTGTCGGCGGAGTTCCAGCGTCGCGGTCCCGCCGAGCCGGAGGTCGCGGCGGAGGCATCCGGCACCGCACCCGCGCAGCGCACGACGTAGCGGACGCTGACGACGCTGCCGGCCGCGCCTCGAAGAAGTCGAGGCCGCCGTCGGGGTCGGCGGCGTACCCGTCGGCGGTGACCACCTGCTCGACGAGGACGCGGCTGGTCACGGCGCCACGTCCTTCGCGAGGTGCTCGGCGAGCAGGTCGAACGCGGAGTCCCACCCGTCGTGGGCGCTCTCGTCGCCGGGTCGTGATCGGATGGCCGGCACCGAAGGATGCCGCGGCGAGGTGCCGCGGCATCCGCCCACGTCAGCGGGCGAGCGCCTTCGACTTCAGGAGGTCGTACTCGCCCTGGCTGATGGTCCCGGCATCGAGCAGCGACTTCGCCTTCGCGATCTCGTCGGTCGGGCTCGCGCCCGCGACCTCGCGGATGTAGTCGTCCTGCGCCGTCCGGACGCGCCCAGCCTCTCGGCCCGAACGCTCCGACATCCCCCGCCCACGCGCGATGAGGTACACGAGCGCGGAGATGAACGGGAAGAAGACGAGCGCGACGACCCACACGGCCTTCGCCCACCCGTTCAGCCCGTGGTCGCGGAAGACGTCGACGAAGATCGAGATCAGCACCATCAGGTACGCCACGAAGACGTACACCCAGAAGAACCACCAGAACAGATCCCAGAACCCGGTCATGTCGACCTCCACTCGTTTCTACCTCGCACCCAGTCGACACCCGTTCGAGCGGGGACCGCGGGACGAAGGGCCCGCGGCCTCGGGGTGGTGAGCGGAGGTCGCGGCGGAGGCATCCGGCACCGCACCCGCTCAGCGCACGACGTAGCGGACGCTGACGACGCCGCCCGGCCGCGCCTCGACGTGGTCGAGCTCCAGCCGGCGGTCGCCGACGTCGGCGGGCGTGAATGAGCGGCCGTCGCCGATCAGCACCGGCACGATGCGCAGGTGCAACTCGTCGACGAGCCCGGCGCGGAGCAGCGCGTCCGCGAGCGTGAGGCTGCCCCACACGATGACGGCGTCGAACCGCTGCTTCAGGGCAGCCGCCGCGTCGGCACCCTCGCCTCGGAGGATCTCGATCCGCCCACGTCCCCATGGAGCCTCCGCCAGCGTGTTCGACACCACGAACTTCGGCAGTCGGTTGATGGGCTCTGCGATCCGCTCGGCCTCGGGATCGACCTCCGGCCAGTAGTCGGCGAACATGCGGTAGGTCGTGGCGCCGAAGAGGATCGCGTCGGCCTGCGAGACGTAGTCGAGTTGCTCGGCGTCGTTGAGGTCGATCTCGCCGTTCTCGCCGGGACGCACGAGGGCCTCGAAGAACTCGATGCCGCCGTCGGGTTCGGCCGCGTATCCGTCGGCCGTGATCACCTGCTCGACGATGAGGCGACCCGTCATGGGGCACCGCCGTTCCGACGCTGCTCCGCGACATGCTCGGCGAGCAGGTCGAACGCGGAGTCCCATCCGTCGTAGACGTTCTCGTCGCCCGGCCGGCCATCCCAGCCGAGCAGGTGGAACAGCATCTCGGTGCGGTCGTCGGGGAGCTCGCGCAGGGTCACGGTGACGACCGGCGCGGTCGCGTCGTCGTCGCCGGGCGACGCCCAGGTGAACACGAGCCGCTCGGGCTCGGCGACCTCGCGGTAGACGCCTTCGGTGGGGTACTCCGAGCCGTCGGCGTCGTCGACCATCGTGTAGGCGTAGCGACCGCCGACGCGCAGGTCGAGGGCGACGCTGCCGGGCTTGATCGAGATGCCGCGAGGGTGCCACCAGTTCGCGGCATCCGCACGCTCGGTCCAGGCCCGCCAGACCAACTCGCGGGGCGCGTCGAAGACGCGCGTGATGGTGAACTGCGGCGCGGTCCGCGACTGCGCGGCCTCGGTCACCGGCATGTGCTGCTCGGTCATGATCTCTCCTTCATCCGGCGGAGGTGCTCGTCGAGCAGGTCGAAGCGCTCGTTCCACTCGCCGCGGTGGCGCTCGACCCATTCGGATGCCTCGTCCAGGGGCTCGGTGCGCAGCGTGCACGTGCGCCACTGCGCCGTGGTGGTGCGCTCGATGAGCCCGGCGCGCTCGAGCACCCTGAGGTGCTGCGAGATCGCGGGACGGCTCATCGCGAACGGTTCGGCCAGTTCGCCCACCGTCGTCGGCCCGCTGTGCAGGCGCGAGAGGATCGCGCGCCTGGTCGGGTCGGCGAGCGCATGGAAGACGAGGCTGAGCTCGTCGTTCGCGCCTGCCATGTAAGCAACTCCTTAATTAATAATGTGCTTAAACATACGAGCGAGCGGATGCCGCGTCAACCCCGAGACGGCACAATCGGAGGATGGCAAACCACGTGCGGAACCTGCAGACAGCCCTCGACTCGTTCACCGATCATTGGCAGCCGCGCCGGCTCGTCAGCGTCAACGACTACGACGTGAAGGTCGTGAAGGTGCTCGGCGAGTTCACGTGGCACAGCCATCCCGAGACCGACGAGCTGTTCATGGTGCTCTCGGGGGAGCTGGTGATCCAGCAGCGCGACGAAGACGGAGGAGACGTCGTGCTCGGCCCCGGCGACGTCTACGTCGTGCCGCGCGGCGTCGAGCACTGCCCGCGCGCCGACGGCGAGGTGTCGGCACTCCTCATCGAGCCGCAGGGCACGGTGAACACGGGCGACACCCCGAGCGAGCGCACCGCCGTACTGCGCGAGCTCGACTGACGTCCGGCCCGTCAGTCCTCGCGACACGTCCGATCGGCCGGCTCCTCGAACGACGGAACGGCCCGAGCCTCGGCCGCTTCGGCCGTGTCGGCGACCCCGTTCTCGGCGATGTCGTCGATGAGCCATTCCATCTCGGAGATCTCCCGCCGCTGAGCCTCGCTGATCTCGACGGCGAGCTCGCAGACCCGGAGGTCCTCGTTCTGGAAGCGTTCGGAGCGCGTGATCGCCAGGGAGTGATGAGGGATCATCGCGCGCATGAACGACGCGTCGTCCACGGTCGCCTGGGTGCGATCGAGGGCGATTCCGCCCCCGATGAGGAGCAGGCTCGCCGCGATGACCGCGATGTTGCCCTTCACGCTCCTGTACATGCCGAGCATCCACGCCAGCATGACCAGTCCCATGGTGCCGCCCATCGTGATCGCCATGAACACGCGGCTCTGGCTGAACCGGATGTGGCTCCACTCCCATGAGCCGGCGAACATCACGAAGTACATGACGACCATCGAGGTCAGGATCATCGCCCCGAACTGCAGGTACATCTTCAGGGTGTGCCGCGACGACTCGCGTTCCGACCCCTCATGACCGCCCTGGTGTGCTCCGCCTTCCGTGTTCTTCGTCGACATCGTCGGCCTCCCGTCTTGTGCCGGTGCGTTTCGATCCGTCACCCCCATGCGACTCGGTGAGGCGGGCGACGGCAAGGCGTTGCGCCGCCGCCGCGGGGTCTGGTAGTCGCGCTCGTCGTGGTTGCGGACGGGAGGATCCGCGTTCGTGAGGCGCGACGACGAGTGGGAGGATGCCGCAGGCGGGCCGCCGCGGCATCCGTGCCGTCAGGCCGCGCTCGTGCGGTCGCCGGCGCGTCGCTTCAGGAAGACGAGCGGCAGCAGCCAGGCGCCGAGTGCCGTGATGATCCACACGACGAGCGTCGCGAGCACCCAGGTCACGGCGTCGTCGACGCGGATCCCGCTGGGGAAGAGCGATGCGATGAGGAGCGCGACGAACGTGGAGACGAGCCCGATGCCCCCGAGGATGGCGGAGGCGTACTTGCGCGCCATGTTGAAGATGAACGGGGCGAGCACGGCCTGCGCGACCGTGAACACGAGGATCGCCACCAGGAAGCCGCCCCACTCGATGTGGAAGCCGGGCAGGATCCACATCGCGATGAGCAGGCCGAGCGCCGCGGTCACGAGGGAGATGAGGATGCGGATCAGGAAGCGCAGCATGACGCGAGGCTATCGGCCGTGCGGAGGGCGGTCAACGAGGGCGGATCGGCCGGATCCGTTGCCAGTGACGGTGGCCGGGAGCAAGATGATCGGGTGACCCGCTCGAGGCTTCCGTGACCGCCGCAGCGCGACGCGCCCCCACCGCACGGGGCGTGCAGGCCGTCTACTACACGCTGACGCTCGGCAATACCCTCGCGGCGTCCTTCATCTGGGGCATCAATACGCTGTTCCTCCTCGACGCCGGGCTCACCAACCTCGAGGCGTTCGCCGCCAACGCGTTCTTCAGTGCCGGCATGTTCCTCTTCGAGATCCCGACGGGGGTCGTCGCCGACACCCTCGGCCGCCGCGCCTCCTACCTGCTCGGCACGATCACCCTCGCCGTGACCACGGTGCTCTACTGGCTGCTGTGGGTGTGGCAGTCCCCGTTCTGGGCGTGGGCGATCGTCTCGGTCCTGCTGGGGCTCGGGTTCACCTTCTTCTCGGGTGCCGTCGACGCGTGGCTCGTCGACGCCCTGCACGCGACCGAGTACCGCGGGAGCCTCGAGGCCGTGTTCGGCCGCGCCATGATCGTGGGGAGCGCCGCCATGCTCGTCGGATCGGTGCTCGGCGGCGTCGTGGCGCAGCTCACCGACCTCGGCGTGCCGTTCCTGCTCAGGGCCGGCGTGCTGGTGCTCATGCTCATCGTCGCCGGGCTGCTCATGCGCGATCTCGGGTTCACGCCCGAGCGCGGCGCCGGGCCGATCAAAGCCACGGGCAACGTGCTGCGAGCGTCGATCCGCTACGGCCTCGGCAACCCCCCGGTGCGCTGGCTGATGTTCACCACGCCGTTCATCACCGGCGTCGGGTTCTATGTCTTCTACGCGCTCCAGCCGTATCTCCTCGAACTCTGGGGCGACGAGGGCGCGTATTCGATCGCGGGGCTCGCGGCAGCCCTCCTCTCGGGCGCGGGCATCGTGGGCGGACTCCTCGCGCCGTACGTGCGCCGACTGTTCAAGAAGCGCACGTCGGCCATCCTGCTCGCCACGGTGTCGAGCGCCATCGTGCTCGTGGCGCTCGCCTTCACGACGAACTTCTGGGTCGCGATCGCGCTCGTCGCCGCGTGGGGCATCGCGTCGTCGATCGACGACCCGGTGCACCGGGCGTACCTCAACGACATGATCCCGTCGAAGCAGCGGGCCACCGTGCTCTCGTTCGACTCGCTGCTCGGCAGCGCGGGGGGCGCCGTCTTCCAGCCGATCCTCGGACGCTCGGCGGATCTCGGCGGCTACGGTGCCTCGATGCTCTGGAGCGGCGTGATCGCGGCTGTGGCCGCGCCGTTCGTGCTCCTCAGCCGAGCGCAGAAGCCACCCGCCGATACGGCCCGCGAGGTCACGCCGACCGAGTCGACGCCGGGCGAGACGCCGCCCGGCGACGGCCCGGCGACGGATGCCTCGTTGCCGCCCGTGTGACGGTTTCGTCACGCTCATGACGTGACCCTTTCGAGGGGCATCGATCGTGGATAACATGTCGGGCACACACGGGCCGTGGGCGGTCACGGGTGGCGGGGAGGAGGCGCGATGCGAAAGGTCCTCCTGCTCGGCCTCGGGGTCACGGCGACACTCGTGGCGGCCATCTTCGTCGGCGCCGCGGCCGCGACGACGGGCGCCCCGGTCTTCTACGACGCCCGGTACCGCACCCCGGTGACCACTGACCACGAGGCCTACGACGTCGGCGCCGGCGAGTCGGGCGGGCAGGCTCCGGGCGCTCCGGTCGACGATGCGGAGCAGGCGGTCGCCGACGGGGCGCCGCTCCCCGATGCGCCGGAGGCGTCGGTCGCCCCCACTCCGACGACGGGGCCGTCGAGCCCGCCGTCGCCGAGCCCGCCGTCATCGCCCGACTCCGACCACGAGGCATCCGACGACATCGACGCCGAGTCGGGGGCGCCCGTCATGGGGCCGACGCCCGAGGAGAAGCAGCGTTGGCTCGCGTTCCAGCAGGTCGTGCGCGACTGCATGGCCCGCGCAGGGCAGGAGTACCTGTACTGGGAGTGGTGGAACCCCGGCCCCGACACGTCGAACCGGTTCCCCGCGATGCCGGCCGACCTCACGCCAGACGAGGTCGCCGCGTGGCAGCTCGCCCTCGAGGGGGACGCCGGCACGGGCGACGACTATCGCTGGCAGGACGCCGGGTGCTGGGGCCGTGCCGTGCAGATCACGGGGGGCAGGCGCTGACGACGGCGGCGCTCGCGGCGGCACTCAGCCGGCGGCGAGCTCCCTGACCGAGCCGTTGAGGGTCGAGGCATCCGCCTCCCAGAGGTCGACGACGGATGTCGCGAGCCGATCCTCCAGGCCCGAGAGCGCGCTCACCCGGAACGTCACGGCCGCCGCGGCTCCCCCCGATCCCTCGGACCGTCGAGCGGCGGCGAAGCCATGGGCGAGCGACCGCATCCACGACTCGCTCGCCGCCTTGACGGCCGTGTAGTTGGCCGATCCTGCCGTCGGCGCCGTCACGGTCGTCGACGACACGATGGCGATGCGGCCGGCCGGCGAGGCGACGAGGTCGTCCCAGAATGCCCGGCTCACGTAGCGGAGCGCCGTGAACGAGCGCTCGAGCACGCGATAGTCCTCCTCGGTCTGACCGGCGATGCCGCCGCCGCCGCGCCAGCCGCCGACGAGGTGCGCGACGCCGTCGACGTCGCCGACGCGGGCGTGCACGCGCATCGCGAGTTCGAGCACGTCGTCGCCGTCGGTGAGGTCGGCGCGTTCGCCGACGACGCCCGGCAGCTCTGCCTCGAGCGCGTCGATGCGGCCCTGGTCGCTGCCGACCGCGATGACGCGCGCCCCGGCGTCGAGGAGCGCACGCGCGACCGCCCGGCCCGACGCGCTCGTCGCCCCGGCGATCAGCACGGTGCGCCCCTCGACCGACACGTCAGGCCTCCGTGGTGCCGGTGATGCCGACCGTCGACTCGATGACCGGCTTCATCTTCTTGTCGAGGGCCTCGTAGAACATCGACAGCGGGAACTCGTCGTCCATCACGAGATCGGTATAGCCCTTGGGCGGCCCGGCGAGCACCTCACGGGGCAGGCCCTTCGCCCACACCGATGCGGGGTTGGGCGTCAGCACGCTCCGCACCAGGTCGTACGCGGCGAGCCAGTGCACCGTCTTGGGGCGGTCGATCGACTTCCAGTACAGCTCGTCGATCGCGTCGCCGAGCTCGACGACCGCGTCGGGCACGGCGTCCCACGCGAAGCTCAGCTGCACGTCGGTCCATTCGAGTGCGTGCTTCTGGTGCAGCCACGCGAACAGCAGCTGGCCGCCGAGCCCGTCGTAGTTGCGCACCCGCGAGCCCGTGATCGCGAACCGGAAGATCCGATCGAAGATCACCGCGTACTGCACGAGCTTCGCATGCTCGAGCAGCTGCTCCTCGAGATCCGAGAGCGCCGTGCCGGCATCCATCCGCGCGCGCAGGCTGCGCTCGATCTTCACGGCCTCGCGGAACGCCGTGAGGTCGCAGCGCAGCTCCTCGAGCGAGTACAGGAAGTACGGCATCCGCTGCTTGATCATGAACGGGTCGAACGGCAGGTCGCCGCGCATATGCGTGCGGTCGTGGATGATGTCCCACATCACGAACGTGCGTTCGGCGAGCTGCTGGTCGTGCAGCAGGGCGGCGGCCGCGTCGGGCAGCTCGAGCTTCGTGATCTCGGATGCCGCGCGCACCACCCTGCGGTACCGCGCCGCCTCCCGGTCCTGGAAGATCGCCCCCCACGTGAACGGCGGGATCTCGCGCATCGCCACCGTCTCGGGGAACAGCACGGCCGAGTTGGTGTCGTAGCCCGGAGTGAAGTCCACGAGCCGCAGGCTCACGAAGAGCTTGTTGCCGTACTCGCCCGCCTCGAGGGCGGCGACGAACTCGGGCCAGATCGTCTCGACGACGAGCGCCTCGACGTGCCGGTCGGGCGACCCGTTCTGCGTGTACATCGGGAACACCACGAGATGGCGGATGCCGTCGACGCGGTGCAGCTGCGGCTGGAACTCGACGAGCGAGTCGAGGAAGTCGGGCACGCCGAAGCCCTCGGCCTGCCAACGCCGGAAGTCCGTGACGGATGCCGCGAGATACGCGGCCTCGTGCGGGAACCGCGGGGCGAGCGCCTCGATCGACTCCACGATGGCGTCGACGAGGGCGGATGCCTCGGACGTGTCGCCCTGCTCGGGCACCGAACCGTCCTTCGCCTGCAGGCCCTGGAGGCGCGTCGCCGAGCCCTTCAGCGTGAGCCACGCCGGGTCGAGCTCCACGTCGTGCGCGAGTGCGATCTGCTCGGGGGTGACCTCGTCCTCGAGGACCTCGGGTTCGCCGATGATGGCGTCGATCGTGACATTCGACATGTGAACCTCCGTTCCCCGGGTGTCGACCGCGGGTGCGGCCGGTGTGGTCGTGACGCGGCCGATCGGCCGCCCCTTCAAGGCTAGATCGCAGCATCCCGCGATGTGTTGCGGTCGGGCGCGACTTTCTTGCGTGCACGCAAGAAAGCGCGGCGAACTTCACCGCGCCGCGCAACGCTGTCCGAGATGGGCGGCACGCTGCCTGCCGCCGCGCTGCTCGGTAGGCTCCGGACATGGGAGGGGCGGATGCCACGGCCGGAACGGCCGACGAGGTGCGGGCCGCGCTCGCCGAGCACGCCTCGCCCGAGCGGGCCGCCGGGACGGCGCGGTTCTTCAAGACCGGTCCGGGCGAGTACGGCGAGGGCGACCGGTTCATCGGCACCACGCTGCCGGCGACCCGGGCCGTCGTCGCGCGCTTCGCGCACCTCCCGCCCGCCGAGGTCGGCGCGCTCCTCGCGAGCGACGTGCACGAGCACCGGATGACGGCGTTGCTCATCATGGTGCGGCAGTTCCAGGCGGCGAGCCGTCCGCGCACCCGCGACGACGCCGCGCGAGCCGCATTGCACGAGGCGTACCTCGACGCCGTGCGCGGCGGCCGGGTGAACAACTGGGATCTCGTCGACACCTCGGCCCCCGTGCTCGTGGGCGGATTCCTGCTGGAGTCGGGGCGCGGCGACGATCCGCTGTTCGACGAGCTCGCGGCATCCGCTTCGCTGTGGGAACGACGTGTCGGCGTGCTCGCGACGCTCGCATTCCTGAAGGCGGGCGATGGCGAGCCGACCCTGCGCCTCGCGCCGCGGCTGCTCGACGACCGCGAGGACCTCATGCACAAGGCGGTCGGCTGGATGCTCCGCGAGCTCGGCAAGCGCGTGGATCGGGGCGCACTCCTCGGCTTCCTCGACGAGTACGCCCCGCGGATGCCACGGACGATGCTCTCGTACGCGACCGAGCACCTCGCCCCCGACGAGCGCGCCGCCTACCGCGCGATGCGGTGACCGCGGCCGCGCCTCACGCGCCGATACCGACCGGAAGGGCGGGAGCGGATGCCTCGGGCTCGTCGCTCGCGACGCCTGCCGGCTTCGCGGCCCGCACCACCCCGCGACCCGAGGGCAGCAGCAGCGCGACGAGCGCCGATGCCAGCAGGGCCGCCGAGCCGACGAGCACGGCAGGCTGGGCGCCGACGGTGTAGTCGACGGGCGTGAGCGCTCCGCCCGCACCGGTGAACACGGCGGTCGACACGGCGATGCCGAGGGCGACGCCGACCTCGCGGAGCATCGAGTTGGTGCCGCTGGCCTTCGCGTGGTCGTCGGGTGCCATGGTGGCGAGCACGGCGGTCGCCGACGGGGCGAACACCAGCCCCATACCGACGCCGGCCAGGATGAACGGCGCGACGTAGGCGGAGTACGCGATGCCCGCGTCGAGCAGTTGCGACAGCCAGAACAGCGCGACGGCGAGGGCGCCGAGCCCCGCCACGATCAGGGTGCGAGTCCCGAGCCGAGCCGCGAGGGCTCCGGCGAGCGGCGCGACGACCATCGGCGCGAGCGTCCAGGGGGAGGTCTGCCAGGCGGCCTCGAGGGGCGATGCGCCGTGCACGACCTGCAGGAACTGGATGAGGATGAAGATCGCACCGAACGAGCCGAAGGCGAAGCCGAATCCCGCGAGGTTCGCGACGGAGAAGCTGCGATCACGGAAGAGCCGCAGCGGCAGGAGCGGTGCGGCGGCACGCGCCTCCCAAGCCGTGAACGCGAGGAGCAGGGCCGCACCGCCGAGGAGGCTGCCGAGCACCTCGGGGCTGTTCCAGCCCGCGTCGTTCCCCTGCACGATGCCGTAGACGAGGCCGAGGAGCCCGAGACCGGAGAGCGCGAGTCCCACGACGTCGGCCCGGAGGCGTGCGCCGAAGCTGTTCGGCAGGGCGAGCAGGGCGATCGCGACGGACACGACGCCGATCGGCACGTTGAGCCAGAAGATCGCCTGCCACGTCCATCCCTCGATCACGGCGCCGCCGATGAGCGGCCCCGTCGCCACGCCGAGGCCCGCCACGCCGCCCCAGATGCCGATCGCGAGTGGTCGGCGCGCGATCGGCACGGCGCCGGCGAGCAGGGTGAGCGAGAGCGGCATGATCGCGGCGGCACCGAATCCCTGTGCGGCACGGGCGGCGATCAACTGGCCGGGATCGGTCGCAAGGGCGGCGAGCGCGGAGCTCAGGGTGAACACCAGGATGCCGATGACGAAGACGGTTCGCCGGCCGAACCGGTCGCCGAGGGCCACGGCCATGAGGATCGTCGAGGCGAAGGCGAGGGTGTACGCGTTCATGAACCACTGCAGCTCTTCGACGGATGCCCCGAACTCGGCATGGAGCACCGGCAGTGCATTCGTCATGACGAGGTTGTCGAGATTCGCCATGAACATCGGGAGCGCCGTGGCAAGGAGCACGAGCCACATCGGGCTCGGCCTCAGGGTACGCGCCTGGTCGGCGGCTTCGAGGGCGGTGGCTGACACGGAGAACTCCTTGTTGTTATTGAATGATTACTTGGAGAGTAGTAATCGACTGATAACATGTCAAGCATGAGCGTCGACGAGACCCGAACCGCCCCGAGGATGAAGGCCGCCGACCGGCGAGAGCTCATCCTGGCGGCGGCGACCGCCGTGTTCGGCGCGAAGAGCTACGTCGGCACCACGACCGACGAGGTCGCCCGCGCCGCCGGCGTGAGCCAGCCCTACGTCGTGCGACTCTTCGGCACGAAGGCGAAGCTCTACACGGCGGTGATCGAGCGTGCGTACGCCCGCATCATCGAGGATTTCCGGCGGGCCCTGCCGGGTCCGCCCGAGGGCCGCCGGGACCGGATGGCGACCGCCTATGCCGCGCTGCTCGAGGAACGCGGCATGCTGCCGGTCATCGCCAACTCCACCGCCCTCGGCGGCGATCCCGAACTCGGCCCCGTCGCCAGGGCGGGCTTCAACTCCGTCTGGCGCTTCGTGCGGGACGAGGCCGAGTTCAGCGAGCAGGAGACCCGCGACTTCATGGCGAACGGCATGCTCATCAATGCAATCGTGGGTCTCCGACTCGTGGGCGCCTACGGCACCGAGGCGGCGGTGACCGAGATGCTCGACTCGTGCCTCCCCGGCGCGGGCGACCGCGTGCGAGGCCTCCTGCCCGCGGCCGACGAGCCCTGGTGAGTCACGCCCCGGCGCGGGTGCGGAGCAGCGAGATCGCGTAGGCGGTGATCCACGCGAAGCCGAGCGCGACGCCGACGAAGAGCCGCACGCTCGCGCCCGGACCGAACGGCATGCACAGGACGAGGCAGGTGATGCCGATGACGCGCGACCAGACGGCGTACCCGCGGTGGCCCTCCCACGTCAGTCGGCGTGCCACGACGAAGGTCACCGCAACGAGTGCGAGGAACGCGAGCGGCGGTGCGAACGCGTGCACCGTGCCGTGGAACGTCCACTCGGTCGGGTAGCCGTCGGGCGTGCCAAGGGGGAATCCGAGGGCGGGATCGGCGGTGAACGCACCGCCGAGGACGAGCCCGATGCCGTACACCGCGAACAGGATCGGTGCCCAACGGCGTGCGGGCCCCGCACCGAGGCTTCGCCGCGTGCCGACGGCGAACGCGAGCATCAGCACGCCCGCGACGATGAAGTTCGTGATCTGCACCCAGCCGAGATCGCCGAGCGAGAGCAGGCTGAGCGGATGCCGCGTCAGGTCGAATCCCTCGCGGGTGAAGACCTGCACGAGCGCCACGACGACGAAGAGGGGCCCGGCGACGGCGCCCGCGGTGACGAGGGTGCGGGTCATCGGGTCCGTCGCGTGCGCGACCCTGCGGTCGTCGACGCTCGGCGCGGTGCTCCGACCGGTGGTGTCGATGTTCATGATGGGGTTCCTTTCAGGCTGTCGTCCCGTCGGTGGTGATCGGGTCGTTCACCAAGACGTCGCCCCGAGGCATCCGTTCTCGACATGGCGCCGGAGGAAAATCTCTCGAGGCCGTGTCGAGAAGCCGGTCGAGCCGCCGTCGCTATCGTGAGGGCACGCCGACGGGGCGTGCCGAGATCGAAGGAGTGGAGCGCGATGCGATTCCTGTGCATGGTGAAGATGGACGAGACGAACCCGCAGGGCGATCCGCCGCCCGAGCTCTACCAGGCGATGGCCGAGTACGACCGGGAGGGCCGCGTGAACGGTACCCTCATCGACAGCCAGGGGCTGCTGCCGAGCGCGGCCGGGGCGATCGTCTCGCTCGCCGACGGACGGATCAAGGCCACCGATGGGCCGTTCGCCGAGGCCAAGGAGCTCGTCGGCGGGTACGCCGTCGTCGACGTGCATTCCCGCGAGGAGGCCGTCGAGCTCGGCCGCCGCCTCATGCAGATCCACGTCGACCACTGGCCCGGCTGGGAGGGCAGCGTCGAGATCCGGCAGATCGCGGAGTACTGATCCCCGGTTGCGCCGCGGCGGTGCGCGTGGTCTCATGCTCGCGTGGGTGACGAGACGACGCGCGCCGCGATCGAGGCGGTCTGGCGGCTCGAGTCCACGCGCCTGATCGCCGCGCTCGTGCGCATCGTGCGAGACGTCGCGCTCGCCGAGGACGTCGCGCAGGACGCGATCGTCGCCGCGCTCGCCGCCTGGCCGGCGACCGGCATCCCCGACAATCCCGGCGCGTGGCTGATGACCACCGCGAAGCGTCGCGCCATCGACGTGTTCCGTGCCCGCGCCCGGCACGACCAGGCGGCGGCCCGGCTCGCGCACGACCTCGCCGAGTCCGTCGACGAGGATCCGACCGCCGGGATCGACCACGTCGAGGACGACGTGCTGCGCCTCATGTTCATCTGCTGCCACCCGGCGCTCACGCCCGAGGCGCAGACGACGCTCACGCTGAAGCTCGTCGCGGGGCTCTCGACGCGGGAGATCGCCCGCGCCTACCTCGCGCCCGAGGCCACCGTGGCGCAACGGGTGTCGCGCGCCAAGCGCACGCTCGCCGAGGCCGGCGCCGCGATCGAGGAGCCGAGCGGCGACGAGCGTGCCGAGCGGCTCGGGACGGTGCTCGGCGTCGTGTACCTGCTCTTCAACGAGGGGTACTCGGCGACCGAGGGCGAGGACTGGACGCGCCCGGCGCTCTGCGACGAGGCGGTGCGCCTCGGCCGCATCCTCACGGCGCTCGTGCCCGGCGACCCCGAGGTGCTGGGACTGGCCGCGCTCATGGAACTGCAGTCGTCGCGTCTCGCCGCCCGAGCGGACGCCGACGGCGAACCCATCCTGCTCGACGCCCAGGACCGCGAGCGGTGGGATGCCACGCGCATCCGCCGCGGCCTCGAGCTCCTCGCCCGCGCCGACGCGCTCGTGGCCGCCGACGGGCCGGACGCCGAGCCTGGTCCGAACGTCCTGCAGGCATCGATCGCCGCGGAGCATGCGCGTGCGACATCCGTCGACGACACCGATTGGGCGCGCATCGCCGCACTCTACGAACGGCTCGGACGCCGCACGGGATCGCCCGTCGTCGAGCTGAACCGCGCCGTCGCGCTCGGCCGGGCGAATGGACCCGAAGCGGGGCTCGCGCTGCTCGACCAACTCGCCGACCTTCCCGCCCTCCGCGGGTACCACCTCGTGCCGAGCGTGCGCGGCGACCTCTACGAGCGGCTCGGACGCGGCGAGGAGGCCGCGGGCGAATTCGAGCGCGCCGCCGCCATGACGTCGAACGCGCGTGAGCGGGCGCTGCTCTCGAGGCGGGCGCGCGCCGCGCGCGACGCCGGCGCCCGAGGACATTCGTCATAGCCAAGCGACCTCGCCCCGCGCCATGATGAGGGCATGACGGACGCACCGGCAGCGAAGCCCGACCGAACCCTCATCGTCCTCCTCTCCGTGATCGGCGCCCTGGTGGTGATCGCCCTCATCGTCGTCTTCACGCGCGGCGAGCCCGAACTGCGCGACGAGTCCACGCCGGAAGGCGTCGTGCAGCGCTACGCCGCCGCCGTCATCGACGGCGACGAGGCCGCCGCGATGGAGTACCTCGTACCCGAACTCGCCGACGACTGCGAACGCGTCGACACCGGCCCGGTGCAGGACATGCGCGTCACCCTCGTCTCCACCACGGAGCGCGACGACACGGCCGACGTCGAGGTGCTCATCGTCATCACCTACGAGGGCGGGCTGTTCGGCTCCTCGCAGTACGAGGAGGAGGGCGTCTTCGACCTCGTGAGGGCCGACGGGAGCTGGCTCATCGAGTCGGCGCCATGGCAGTTCACGGTGTGCAACCCGACGCCGGTGAGGGGATGACCGCCATGGCGAACCAGGTACCGCCGGCCTCCGCCCCGGCTCCCGCCGCCGGCGGTTCGGCGCAGGGCACCGTCCGCCGCCTCATCGTCTACACGATCCTCTTCGCCCTCGTCACCATCGCCGCGATCGGCATCGCGGGCCTCATCGAACGGCTGTTGCGGCTCGGTGACCGGCTCGCGATCGGAGACGACACCGGACTCGCGCTGTCGCTGGCCTTCTCGCTCATCGGCGGACCGCTCGCGGCCGTGCTCTGGTGGGCGGTCTGGCGCCGGCTCCGCGAGGAATCCGAGCGCACCTCGCTCGCGTGGGGGCTCTATCTGTCGGTCATGTACACCGTTTCGCTGATCGTGGCGGCCACGGCGCTGGTCAGCACGGCGACGGCAGGCGTGGACGGCCGGTGGCTCCCCGACAGCTTCGCCATCGGCGTGGCGTGGGCCGGCGTCTGGATGTGGCACCGCTGGATGTGGCGGGATCCCGTCAGGCGGCCGGTGCGGCTCGGCACGGTGCCCGCCGTCGCCGGGTCGGTGTACGGCCTCGTGATCGGCGTCGGCGGCACCGTGAACGCGCTCGGGTCGCTCTTCGACACGGCCATCCGCGGCGTCTCCGCGCAGGCGATCGCGGGCGGACCCTGGTGGCGGAGCGTGATCGAGGGGCTCATCTGGGCGGCGGTCGGCGGGCTCATCTGGTGGTGGCATTGGTACCGAGACGGCACGAAGCGCCTGAACACCGGTCTCGCCGCCGTGGCCCTCGTCGTCGTCGGCGTGATGGGGGCGGGCATCCTGATGCTCGGCGGCCTCGGCACCGCGCTGTACGTGGGACTCCGCCTCGCCTTCGACCCGAGCGACCCGGCGAGCGAGATCCTCCGCCCGCTCGGGACCGCGCTCGCGGCCCTCCTCGTCGGCGCCGTGGTCTGGCTCCACCACCGCCGGATCGCGGCCGAGCGCTCCGACGCCACACATCGGGCGAGCACGCTCGTGATGTCGGCGGTCGGTCTCGCGGCGGCCGCCTCGGGGATCGGCGTGGTGCTGAACGCCACCCTCGCGGCACTCGTCAGCCCGCTCGCGGCATCCGACACCCGTGCCCTCCTCCTCGGCGGCATCAGCGCCCTCGTCGTCGGCGGGCCCGTCTGGTGGCTGAACTGGAAGCCCACGAGGCGCCCCGGACCGGCCGAGATCGCGTACGTCGGCCGTCGCGTGTACCTCGTCGCCGTGTTCGGCGTGAGCGCCGTCGTGGCGCTCGTCGCCCTGCTGGTGGTCGGCTTCCGGCTGTTCGAGTTCTTCCTCGTCGAGGCGTCGGGTGCGAGCCTGATCGATCGCGTGCGCGCGCCGCTCGGGCTCCTCGTCGCCACGGCGCTCGTCTTCGGGTACCACTTCGCCGTCTGGCGGCACGACCGATCGGTGATCGCCGCCGAGGGGCTCGTGCCCGAGCGGCGCATCGGCCGCGTCGTCCTCGTCACGGCCGGCGACGCCGAGGTGCTCGAACGCGCCGTGCGCGACGCCACCGGGGCATCCGTCACCGTCTGGCGGCGAGCCGTGCCGGAGCCGGGGGTGCTCGCGGAGGTCGCGCCGGATGCGCTGTCGGATGCCGCAGCCGTCGTCGGCGCACTCGAGGGCGTCAGCGGCAAGCGGGTGCTCGTACTCGCGGGCCCCGGCGCCGCCGTGGAGGTCGTGCCGCTGGCGGACTGAGTGGCCGCGCGGGGGCTGGCGCTCGGGTCCAGCGCTGCATGGAACCGTTCGACATAGGGTGGCGGAATGACGCGCTCCCGGTGGGGTCGACGACCGGCGGCCCGCGGCCGCGTGGGTCTCGCTCTCACCTGCGCCGCCGTGGTCGCCGCGCTCGTCGGATGCTCGGTGGCCCGGCCCGCGGTCGATGCGTCGCAGCCCGGCGACGATGCGTCGGCCGCGGCATCCACCCCGCCGGCGTCGTCGACCGAGGTGCCGCCGCAGCCGCGAGTGGATGTCGGCTACCCGATGCCACGTCTCGGACCCGAGGAGGCGCCGGGCCTCGTCGCCCGCCTCGCCGCGATGGCCGCGCCCGAGTTCACGGTGGTCGCGCGTTGGGCGACGCCGCCGGGTGCCAGCGTCCTCGGCGATGCGCTCGACACGCGATTCGCGGAGATGGTCCGCGGCTATGCGGAGGAGCACGGCCACGAGTGGTCCCCCGGCGTCGACATCGCACCCGGCGGGGTCGGCGCCCCGTGTGCCCGGCACCCCCTGACCGAGCCCGTCGGCGCGAGCCTCACCGTCGACTGCGCGATCGTCACCGCGACGGGCACGCTGCTCGGCGAGCGGCTCGTCGTGATCCGGCGCGATGGCGCGACCGCGACCGCCGTCGATCGCGCGACCTGGTACGCGGATGCCGCGACCGGCGAGTTCGGCGACGGCGCCGCGCTGTACCGGCCCGGCGCAGAGGCGCGCGTGCTCGCGCTCCTCGCGGAGGGTTTGCGTTCGGCGGGCCTCGCGGGGTCGGCCGACCCGTTCGCCGGCTTCACACCGGAGGGCGTGCGCCGGATCCTCGCGGATACCGTCGTGACCGCCGACGACATCGTCGTGCAGGTGCCGCTGATCGCGACGCCCGACGGGCGCGGGCGAGGGATCGTGGCCGTCCTCGTGCCTGCCCGCCTCGTGGCGCCGTTCCTCAGCCCATTCGGGGTCGCCGTGCAGGCGGCGGTGTCGGGTGCGGCTCCCTACGCGCCGGCGACGGCACCGACGGGTGCCGACCGGGTGGACTGCACACTCGTCGCCTGCGTGTCGATCACGTTCGACGACGGGCCCTCGAGGCACACCGAGGCGCTCATCGACGCACTTCGCGATCTCCGGGCGCCGGCGACGTTCTTCCTGCAGGGCGTGAACGTCGAGGACCACCCCGACGTCGTGGGTCGACTCGTCGCGGAGGAGCACGGGCTCGGCAACCACACCTGGGGCCACCCGTACCTCACCAAGCTGCCCGACCCGGAGGTGCGCGCCGAGATCGAACGCACGCAGGAGGGAATCGAGGCGGCGGCCGAAGTGCAGGCGACCAGCCTGCGACCGCCGTACGGTGACGTCGACCAGCGGGTTCGCGACCTCGCCGGACTGCCGATCGTTCTCTGGGACGTCGACACGGACGACTGGCAGGAGCCGGGCAGCGACGTCGTGGCCGAGCGCGCGATCTCGTGGTCGTCACGCGGCAGCATCGTGTTGATGCACGACACGCACGAGGAGACCGTCGCCGCGGTGCCCGGCATCATCGACGGCCTGCGCGACCGCGGCTTCACGCTCGCGACGGTGAGCGATCAGTTCGGCGGGGTGCTGCCGGGCTCGGGCACGCTGGTGTCGCACGGCCCGCGTTGAGCCGGACTACGCCCAGCGGAGGATGGCCCGGCGCTCGAACAGCCCGATGATCGCGTCGGTGAGCTTGCCGAGCACGGCGAGCAGGATGATCGCCAGGAAGATCCGGTCGATCCGCCCGTTGTTGCCCGAGTCGACGAGGAGGAACCCGAGGCCCATCGAGCTCGCGATGAGCTCGGCCGCCACGAGGAACAGCCACGACTGCGCGAGAGCGAGCCGCAGCGCCGAGAGCGCCGACGGCACGACGGCGGGTAGCTGTACCGTCGCGAAGAGGCTGATGCCGTGCCGGCCGAACGCGCGGCCGGCCTCGAGGAGCTGGCGGTCGACGTGCCGGAGCGCCGCCGCCACGATCGTGTAGACCGGGAAGAACGCACCGATCGCGATGAGGATGATCTTCGACTCCTCGCCGATCTTGAACCACAGGATCAGCAGCGGCACCCACGCGAGCGACGGCACCGCGCGGATCGCGCCGAGCGTCGGCGCGAGCAGGATGTCGCCGAGGCGGCTCAGCCCGACGACGGCGCCGAGGGCGAGGCCGATCGCGGCGCCCGCGGCGAAGCCGAGCAGCACGCGCTGCGTCGAGATCGCCACGTACTGGCCGAGCAGGCCTCGCTGCGCGAGGTCGATCGCCGCGAGCCACACCATCTCGGGGCTCGGTAGCTGCGACACCGGCACGAGTCCGCTCGTCGACACGAGCTGCCAGACGAGGAGCAGCGCGATCGGCAGCAGGGCACCGCCCGCCACGACGAACCAGCGCCGCCGGGTGAGTGGGCGCCGGCTGCGCGGCTCCCGCGATCGAGGGGCGACGGATGCCGCGGGGCCGGTGCCCTCCGCAGCGCGGCGTCCGTCATTGCCCGACCCGCCGTGCGATCCGGCCGCCGCGGCGGGCCGGCCGGCGACGGCGGGCGCCGCGTGGGGCCGGTCGGGAGACATGGGGCGTGGTCCTACTCGAAGCGGGCCGCGTCGGCCCGCTTCACGAACTCGTCGTCGATGAGCGTGGCGAGCGCCGCATCCACCTGCTGCTGCGTGGCGACGTCGCCGAGCTCGACGAAGATCGGACCGATCTTCTCGAGCACCTCCACCTGGGCGGCGCCCGGCACGGGGTCGACGTCGAGGTTCGAGCGCTCGGTGATCACCTTCGTGGCCACCGCGAGGTCGAGGCCGGCGACCTCGGCGAGGATCTCGGCGGTCTCCTCGGGGTGTTCGGCGGCCCAGGCTCGAGCGCTCTCGTACGCGTCGATGACGGCCTGCGCGACGTCGGGCTTCTCGGCGAGGAACGACTCGGTGGCGTTCAGGAAGCCGTAGCTGTTGAAGTCGACATTGCGGAAGAACAGCGTCGCCCCCTCTTCCTCGGCGCCCGCCATGATCGGGTCGAGGCCCGCCCACGCGTCGACCGAACCGTTCTGCAGGGCCGCCCAGCCGTCGGCGTGCTGCAGGTTCTGCAGCACGATGTCGTCGGGCGAGAGGCCCTCGGCCTCGAGTGCCTGCAAGAGGAAGAAGTACGGGTCGGTGCCCTTGGTGGCGGCGACCTGCGTGCCCTTCAGGTCTTCGACGGACCCGATCGACGAACCCGCCGGCGCGACGAGCGCCGACCACTCGGGCTGCGAGTAGATGTCGATGACGTGGATCGGCGAGCCGTTCGAGCGCGCGAGCAGGGCCGCCGAGCCCGCCGTCGATCCGACGTCGATGGCGCCGGCCCGCAGCGCCTCGTTGGCCTTGTTCGAGCCCGCCGACTGCACCCACGTCACGGTGAGGCCGGCGTCCTCGAGCCAGCCCTGGTCCTTGATGATGAGGCTCAGCGGGTTGTAGGTCGCGAAGTCGATGTTCAGCGTCTGGCCCTCGAGCGACGCGGCGGCACCGGATGCCGCGGGCTCGGGCTCTGCGGCCTGGCCCTCGCCGGCGACGCAGCCCGAGAGCAGGAGCGCGGTGGCGGCGGCGCCCGCGATGAGCGCGGACGTGAGGAACGGGGTGCGGGACATGGGGCTCCTTGGGTGGGTCGTGCGACGCGGGATGCCGTGGCGCGTCGTCAGTACGGGTAGTGCGGGATGGTGGTGGTGGTCTCGACGCCGCGCGCGACGCCGTGCCGGTCGATGCCGAGGCCGTCGAGGAGGCGCCCGCGCAGTTCGGCGAGCTCGGCCGAGCCGCGGTCGCGTGGGCGGCGGCCGGGCACGACGACGGTCTGCCGGATCACGGCGCCCGGCTCGTCGCCCTCCGAGCCGAGCAGGATCACCCGGTCGGCGAGCTGCAGCGCCTCGTCGACGTCGTGCGTGACGAGGAGCACCGTGGTCGGCTCGGCGGCGTGCACGTCGAGCAGCAGGTCCTGCATCTTCAGCCGGGTCAGCGCGTCGAGTGCGCCGAACGGCTCGTCGAGCAGCAGCACGCCGGGGTTGCGCGCCAGCGCCCGGGCGAGCGACGCACGCTGGGCCATGCCCCCCGAGACCTCGCGCGGACGATGGCCGGCGAAGTCGGCGAGTCCCACGAGTTCGAGGAGGCGCGCGACCTGTGCCCGGGCCGTCTCCCGCGGCGTGCCGCGCGGCAGGCCGAGCGCGACGTTCTTCGCGATGGTGCGCCAGGGCAGCAGGCGCGGCTCCTGGAACCC
This sequence comes from Agromyces sp. H66, assembly GCF_004959775.1. GTDB lineage: Bacteria > Actinomycetota > Actinomycetes > Actinomycetales > Microbacteriaceae > Agromyces. The sequence continues at coordinate 330,033 of NZ_SJZG01000003.1, read as the reverse complement.
GACACCCGTGCGGCGATCGTAGTGCGCGACGGGCGTGCCGTCGACGGCGACCTCGCCGCTCGTCGGACGGTCGAGGCCGCCGGCGATTCGGAGGAGCGTCGACTTGCCGCATCCGCTCGGTCCGAGGATGGCGAGGATCTCGCCCGCGGCGACGTCGAGGTCGAGGTCCCGCAGCACGGGCCGAACCGCGCCGGCCGACCCGAAGGCACGGCCGACCCCGCGGAAGGCGATCGACGCGGCGGCGGTCGCGTCGGCGCGCGCGGCCGCGCGGACGGTCGGCTGGCGGCCGGTCACGGATGTCGCCGTCATGGCTGCTCCTCGCGGGGCGTACAGGGGGATGGATGCCCCGACGCTACCCACGTGCGGCCGACGTGTCAGTCGCGCGCGACCCGCGGCGTAACACCCGCGACACGCGACGTAACACCCGGCCGGTGCGGCCGCGGCGTGCTCAGAGCCGCTTGTGCTTGTGCACCGCCGCGGTCTCGTATCCGAGCTCGTCGTAGAGCCGGATCGCGGGCTCGTTGTACGCGAAGACGTTCAGGCGCATCTCGGATGCGCCCTGCGACCTGGCGATGTCCTCGGCGAGGATCATGGCGGCGCGGCCGATGCCGCGCCGGCGATGCGAGTCGTGCACCGCGACATCCCAGATCCACCAGCTCGCGCCCTCGGGCGACGGGCCGAGCCAGAGCCAACCGGCGTCCTCGTCGTCGGCCAGGATCGTGAACAGGAAATGGCCCTCGATGAGACGCCCGTCGGGGAAGAACTGCTCCTGCGAGGCGCGGCGGGCGGCGGCGGCCTGCTCGGGCGAATCGCCAGCCGTCATGCGCGCCCGCTCGTAGGCGGCCATGGCCACGGGGAGCCACCGTGCGGTCTCGTCGTCGGACTTGGGAACGAGTCGGATGTCGGGCGTCGTCATCGACCCATGCTCGCACGACCGCAGCGGCCTTCGGCGGCAAATCATTGAACTTATCGGTTCAGTGTCATACACTGAACCATATGGTTCAGCAAACTCGCACACGCTCCCACACGCGACGGCTCGGGCGGGTCGCCATCGTGGCCCTGACCGTGGTCACCGCCGTCGTCGTCAACCTCGTCATCTTCGCGATCGGGCGAGCCGCCGGAGGTTCGTTCCGATTCGAGTCCGCCTACGGACCGGCCGAAGTGGACGCGCTCACGGTCGTCGGCTTCACCGTCGTACCACTCCTGCTCGGCATGACCGCCGTCGCGCTGCTCGCACGGGTATGGCCGTGGGTGATCCCTGTCGCCCTCGTCGTCGCGCCGGTCCTCGCGCTCGCGACGGTTCCCCTGATGACCTTCCCGGCCGGGTTCGATGCGCCGAGCACGGTGGCCCTGAGTCTCTGCCATGTCGCGCTCGTCCCGACGAGCATCGTCGGACTCCTGGCCGTCCGCGGGAGCGCGACCTGAGCACGTCGAATCGACCGGCTCCGCGCCGGCCGCCGCTACAGGCCGTGCTCGCCGAGCCAGTCGAGCAGCACGTGCGTGAACTCGTCGCGTCGCTCGATGTTCGCGAGGTGCGCCGCCTCGTGGCAGCGGAACCCCGTCGCCGCCGGCAGCGCCTCGAGCAGGTACTCGTACTGGGCGCGGGTCGCGCTGAGGTCGTAGTCGCCGACCACCACGAGCGAGGGAACGCGGACGTCGCCGAGCCGGCCGTACGCGGGCGGCTCGAGCGGCCGGGGGCGGGCGGGGTGGTCGGCGTGGACGGCGTTCGGCGCGTTCAGCTCGTGGGCGAGGGCGACGAATGCGGGATCGAGGTTGCTCTCGAGACGCAGCGGCCCCGCCGCCCACAGCGCCGACTCGAGACGCATCAGGAGCTCCGTGTCGGATACCGCGATGGCCGCGTCGAGCTCGTCGATGCGTCGATGCTCCTCCCGGGTGAGCTCGGCCTCGGGGTACCCGCTCGGGCCGCCGCCGACGATCACGAGTCCCGACACGCGCTGAGGCGATTCCAGCGCGAGGTCGAGTGCGATCGTCCCGCCGCGTCCGGCGCCGACCACGGTCGCCCGCTCCACGCCGAGGTGGTCGAGCACCGACCGCACGTCCTCGCGATCGGAGTACGGCGCGTCGTCGTACCGCGTCGCGCCGGAACCGCGTGGATCGATCCGCACGACGAAATGCCCGGTCGCGAGCTCGGCGACCTGCGGGTCCCACATGCGCATGGTCGCCACGCCCGTGGGCAGGAGCAGCACCGTGGGAGCCGAGGCGCGGCCGTCGGTCTCGAAGGCGAGCTCGGCACCGGGGACGGTCAGTCGGGGCATGCTTCGAGACTACGCAACGGATGCCTCGGCGCGGGCGGTCCCGGTCGTCGGCGACGCGGCGGCCATCAGCCGTCGCCCTTGTCCTTGCCCTTGCCCTTGTTGTCGCTGTTGCCCGGGGCGTCGCCGCTGTTGCCCGGCGCGTCGACGCCGGGGTCGGCGGGGTCGACGTCGTCGGCGGGTGACGGCTCGGGCTCGGGGGTCGGCGTCGTCGCGATCTCCGCGGCCTCCAGGTCGGCGCGTACGAGCTCCATGGCGGCGCGGATGCGCTGCTCCCACTCGGTGTCGACGCGACCGGCATCGACGGCGGCGGCGAGGTCGCGTTCGAGGAGCGCGAGCTCGGCGAGGGCGCCGGCGTAGTCGCCCGCTGCAGCGCGATCGGCCACCTGCACGACGGACGTGCGCAGGGCCGCGGCGGTCTCCTCGGCCGATGCGCCGCACGCGGAGAGCCCGAACGTCAGGCCGAGCGCGATCGCGGCGGCCGGAAGAGCGGCGCGGCGGCCGCGCAGACGCGTGAGGCGGGTCATCCGGCCACCGCCTCCTCGAGCTCCTCGAGATGCACGCCGAGCTCGCCGGGAACTTCGGGCAGCGGTGCGGGCGTCGAGTCGACGGCGGGCTGGGCGGCCAGCGCCGAGCCGATCACCAGAGCGACGACCGTCGCGATGGCGGCGAGCAACGTGACCGCGATGGCCGGCCGCACCCAGCGGCGATGGCGGTCGCTGATCCGAGCGGCCCTGCGGGAGGTCTCGGGCGCGGGCGCGGATGCCGCGGGAACGCCGAAGAACGAACGGTCGGGGGCGGGAAGGATCCGGGTGTCGGCGGTCGAGTCATCCTCCTCCTCGACGGCGCTCGGCGACATCCCACCGACTGCCTGGGTCGCCGGCGCCGCGAGATCGCCGAACGCGACCGTCGGGGCGGTGACGACGCCGGCGGCGCCGGGTGACGTGTCGAGCGTCGCGGCGGCGACCGCGACGTCGAGTGCGCTCGGCCGGTCGGCGGGCTCGCGGGCGGTCATCGCGCGCAGCAGGGTCACCCAATCGGCGCCGAGCGAGGCCGGGATGTCGGGGTCGCGGACCAGGCGTGCGCTCGCGGACTCGACCGCGGGTCCCGGGAAGGCGGCCTCACCCGTGCGCGCCTCGAGCACCAGCAGGCCGAGCGAGTAGACGTCGGCGGCGGGCCCGGGCGCCGAACCGGTGACCTGCTCCGGACTGAGGTAGCCGGGCGTGCCCACCAGCAGGCCGGTGCGCGTGATGCGGGCGTCGTCGATGAGCCTCGCGATGCCGAAGTCGGCGAGCTTCGCGTTCCAGGTGCGGCTGGGCAGGTGCGCGGGCTCGAGCAGCACGTTCGCGGGCTTCACGTCGCGGTGCACGATGCCGCGCTCATGGATGACGTGCAACGCCTCGGCGAGGTCGGCGAGCATGCCCGCGGCGTCCGCCGAACCGATCGGGCCGAGCTGGAGCGCCTCGCGCAGGTCGCGGCCGTCGACGAGCTCCATCACGAGGAACTCGCGCCCGCTTCCGGGATCGTGGGCGGCGTCGTAGAGCCGCACGAGCGCCCGATGGGCGAGGCTCGCGAGCAGTGCCGTCTCCGAGCGGCGGCGTTCGGCGTCGTCGATGCCCTCGGCGGCTTCGGCGAACACCTTGACGGCCACCGGACGCCCGAGGGCGAGGTCCTCACCGCGGTACACGCTCGCCATGCCGCCCCGGCCGATGAGGCCGTCGAGGCGGTAGCGCTCGCCGAGCGTCGAACCGACGAACGAATCGCCGGCGACGCGGTCAGGGGAGGTCGTCACGCTCAGAGCGTATCCGTCGTGTCTGAGTGTCGACCATCCTCGGGCGTGGGGTTGACGGCGGGAGTGCGGTGGTGCAACCCGCGTTCAGCCGAAGATCATGGGCAGATCCTCGTCGCCCCCGCCGAGGTCGAGCTCGACGAGTACGGGAACGTGGTCGGACGGCGCCTGGCCCTTGCGCTCGTTGCGATGGATCGAGGCATCCGTCACCGCGGCGGCGAACGCCTCGGAGCCGAGGATGAAGTCGATGCGCATGCCCTCGTTGCGTGGGAACCGCAACTGCTTGTAGTCCCAATACGTGAAGCCCTCGGGCACGCGCGGGCGCACGACATCCGTCACGCCCGCGGTCTCGAGCGCGAAGAACGCCTGCCGCTCCTGGGGCGACACGTGCGTCGAGATGCCCTCGACGACGGCCGGATCGCCGTTGTCCTGGTCGAACGGGGCGATGTTGAAGTCACCCATGAGCGCGAACGGCACGTCGGGGTGGGCCTCGGTCTCGCCGCGGGTGTACTCGGCGAGCGCGGCGAGCCAGTCGAGCTTGTACGTGTAGTGCGGGTCGCCGAGCGCGCGGCCGTTCGGCACGTACAGGCTCCAGAGCCGCACGCCGTCGACGACCGCGCCGATCGCGCGGGCCTCCTGCGGCTGGTCGGGGCCCTCGAGCCCCTTCAGGAAGCCCGGCATGTCGGGGAAGCTGGTCTCGACGCCCTCGATGGGCGACCGGCTCGCGATGGCGACGCCGTTCCACTGGTTCAAGCCGTGGATCGCGAGCTCGTACCCCTGCGACTCGAACGCCTCGGCGGGAAACTGCTCGGGCTTGCACTTGATCTCCTGCATCGCGAGCACGTCGACGTCTTCGCGCACCATCCAGTCGACGACGCGGTCGACTCGGGTGCGGATCGAGTTGACGTTCCAAGTGGCGATGCGCATGGCTCTCAGCGTATGGCAGACGGCCGACGTCGAGATGCGAACGGGCGCGCACCCGATGAGGGTTGCGCGCCCGTTCACCACCGTCCGAGATCAGCAGGTGCGGAACGGTTCCCAACCGTCGTAGTACAGCTCCTGCTGGTAGTAGCCGAGCACGAACGCATCCGCGACCTGGAGGCTCTCGACCTGCTCCTGGACCAGCGAGCTCACGCAGGAGGCCGGTGTGACGTAGAGCGGCGCGGCGAAGACCCCGGCCAAGGGCGCCCCTGCGAGCGCGTCGGGGAAGTTCTCGCCGCTTGCGAAGAACGCATATGGTGCCCAGCTTCCGCCGAAGACGGTGTCCATGATCGACGCTCCCGTCTCGTATCGGTCGGCCCCGCCGGCGCGGATCACCGAAACGGTGCCCGCGAGGGACTCGATCGCGGTCTCGATGCCGGCCGACACCGCGCTGGTCCCTCCCGCGATGCCGATGTCGGTCGCGCCCAGGTCGGTGAGCGCGACAGCCGAGGCCTGATCAAGTTCGGCAGCGGAACCCGGCACGATCAGCACGGGGATGTCGGCCGCAGCGGCGCCGGCGCTCGCCGCGAGGGCATCGGGGAAGTTCGCCCCGGTGGCGACCCACGCAGCGGGCGCGGTGCCGAACTCGCCGTCGACGATCAAGCGGGAGGTCTCGTAGCGGTCGAGGCCTCCGTAGCGCGTGACCGGTGCGATCTTCGACAGCGCGGCTTCGACCTCTGCAGACACGGCGCCGGGACCACCGGCGATGACGATGCGGTCGGGCGAGAGTCTCTGGAGCTCACCGAAGACGACGGCGGGCACGAGCGTCGGGTACACGAGGAGCAACGGGCCGCCGCAGTGCGCTGCCGCGGGACCAGCGCTCAGCGCGTCGGCGAAGCCCGTGCCGTTCGCGATGAAAACGCAAGGCACGTCCTCGGGGAACGACGTCGAGACGCCGACGGCCGTCTCGTATCGGTCAGCACCGGCGATTCGCCACTTCAGCAGGGGTTCGAGCTGCTCATCGATGCCCGTTCGGGTCTCGCCCTCGGCGAGGGTGATGACCGGCGTCCACTCCACGTACTGTGCGTCGTCCCAGAATTCCGAGCGCAGCACGGTTCCGGCGGCGTCGGCGAACAGCACCACGTAGTCGCCGGCGGGAAGGCCTGCGATCGAGTACTCGCCCGCGGCCGTGGCGCTCGCCGATCCGGCCTCCAGGTACCCGCCTGTGGCGTCGTCCAAGCCGTACGCGATCGCGTATCCGGTCGCCAGCGGCCCCGCGGATGCTCCGTCTTTCCAGTAGGTGATCGTCCCACTGATCGTCCCACCGGCCAGCTCGGCGGTCTCGGCGGCATCGCCTGCGCTGAGGCGCTGTGACGCCTCGGCAGGAGCAAGGTCGGACTGGGCGAGGTACGCCTCCGCCGAACCCTCGGCGACCCTGGCGCGGAGATTCGGCGGCGCGTCGCCTCCGGTGTCATCGGGCGCCGCCTTCGCGACGGGAGGGGAGAGGTCGGGGATCGATTCGTCGACGGCATTCGCGGGGGCGATGCCGACGCCGAGCAGGGCCAGGGCGCTGACGAGCACGGCGGCGCGTCGCAGCCCGGCCATGGCGGCAGGTGCCATGGGGGATCCATTCGGGTCGGAGTTGAAGGGGGATGATGTCCGAGACGGTCGATGTCAGCCTAGGACCCTGCAGACGCCCAGCACCAGAGCGAGGTCGGACGCCTGCGGGGATCAGCCGCGAGATCGCCATGTTGGCCGTGCCAAGGGTCCCTAGCGTTTCGCGGTCGTCGAATCCGCGGCCACGGGCTCGTCCGCCGATGCCGTGGACGCGTTGCCGGTCGATCCGCCATCATCCAGATAGGCGAGGTGCAGCCGCGGGAGCACGAGCCAGAGGCCGACCAGCACCACGGCGCCCACGCCGAGCGCCACGAAGCCCGCAGCGCGGCTGATCGCCAGATCGAAGACCAGGCTGGTGACGCCCACCAGCAGCAGTGCGACCACCACCAGGTTCGCGATGAGCAGTCGGTCGCCGGTGCGGACGACGCGCTCCTTCACCCTCCGCCGGAACAGGGCCCGGTGCAGGGTCACCGGCGCCAGGCCCACCACGGTCGCGAGCCCGGCGAGCACCACCAGGATGAGGTAGAGGGTCAGCTGGTAGCCGTCGAGCTCCGTGAATCGCGGCTGGAAGGCGACCGCGAGCAGGAAGCCGCCGATGAGCTGAGTTCCCGTCAGCGAGACGCGCAACTCCTGGAGGATGTCGCTCCAGTTGCGGTCGCTGCGCTCGTCGGGCGTCTCGCTGCGGCCGTCGCGGTGCGCGGCATCGGCATGGCGGGGGGCGTTCATGCTCGATCGTAGCCACGCGGTGGCGCTGCGATTCAACCCCTTGCGCGGCGGGTCCGTTCCCGCCGAGAAGGTCGTCCCGCCGAGAAGGGCTACCCGCCGAGAAGGTCGACCCGCCGAGAAGGGCGACCCGCCTAGAACGTCGAGCCGGGAACCCCAGAGATCGTGATGGCCGCCCCGGCGACGAACACGCCGATGACGAGCACGATGCCCACGAGCGGGATCCAGAACGCGATGCGCTTCAGCACGAGCACGACAACCCCGGCGATGAGGGCGAGCAGCCCGACCGCGAGGGGCCCGATCATCGCGATGAGCATGCCCGCGCCCATCCGGTCGTAATCGCACGTGATGCCCGACCCGCACGGGTCGCCCGCGAACGCGAGGAAGAACGACAGGAACGACGCGACGAGTGCCGCGCCGACCATGACCACCAGCAGCACGATCGTGAGCACGAGGTCCCACACGATCACGGGCCGCCTGGGTGGAGCGGATGTCTCGATCACCGTGATCCCCCGTCGCCGTCGCCGCCCCGTCGGACGCGCCATGCCGAATTCTGGCAGCGGGCCACGGCAAGCTGCAAGGATCGACTGAGGATCAGGGAGGCGGGGGTGGCCGTGAAGTTCAGCATCGAAGGTGTCGGGGGATTGCCCGAGATCGCAGCGGGCGACGACCTCGCGGCGCTCATCGCCGGAGCCGTCGAGCTCGCCGACGGCGACATCGTCGTCGTCACCTCGAAGATCGTGTCGAAGTCCGAGGGCCGAGTCGTGCAGGCCGACGATCGAGATGCCGCCATCGCCGCCGAGACCGTGCGCGTCGTCGCTACGCGCGAGCACGAGGGCGGCGTGACCCGCATCGTGGAGAATCGCCAGGGCATCATCGGCGCGGCCGCGGGCGTGGATGCGTCCAACGCGCCGCACGGGACGGTGCTGCTGCTGCCCGTCGATCCGGATGCCTCGGCGCGGGCGCTCGCCACCGGCATCCGTGCCCTCACCGGGGCCACGGTCGGGGTGATCCTCTCCGACACCCTCGGACGCGCCTGGCGCGAGGGGCAGACCGACATCGCGATCGGTGCGGCGGGCGTGCACGTGTTCGACGACCTGCGAGGGCAGGCGGATGCCTCGGGCAAGCCGCTCGCGGTCACGATGCCGTGCGTCGCCGACGAGATCGCAGGCGCCGCCGAGCTCGTGAAGGGGAAGGCCTCGGGGGTTCCCGTCGCGGTGGTGCGCGGCCTCGGACGGTTCGTGGGCGACCTCGACCTGCCCGGTGCGCGCAGCATCCAGCGGCCCGCCGAACGCGACCTGTTCCGCATCGGCGCCGACGAGGCGTACAACGAGGGCTATCGAGACGGCTTCGACGAGGCCCAGGCCGAGGGGCCGCTGAACCCGGCGGGCTGACGCGCGAAGCAGGCGTCTCCGCCGCCCGCGCCGTTCCGGAATCGCGAGAGGATGGACGGGTGACAGCGCACATCGGCTACGCCGCGATGCTCGAACGGTTCCCGCCCGCCGAGGCGGTCGCGCTCGCCGCGCTCGCCGAGTCGCACGGCTTCACGGGCGTCATGGCGACCGACCACTTCCAGCCGTGGGTGCCCGCGCAGGGCGAGTCCTCGTTCGTCTGGAGCGTGCTCGCCGCGATCGGCGAACGCACCACGGGCGACCTCGGTCCCGGCGTCACGACGCCCACGTTCCGGATGCATCCGGCCGTCGTCGCCCAGGCGAGCGCCACGCTCGGTGCCCTGTATCCCGGTCGGCACTGGCTCGGCATCGGATCGGGCGAGGCGCTCAACGAGCACGTCGTCGGACCGTACTGGCCCGAGGCGCACGAGCGCATCAACCGCATGTTCGAGGCCGTCGACGTCATCCGCAAGCTCTTCACGGGCTCGCTCGCCGGTCGCGACGTGCGTCACTCCGGTCCGCACTTCCGGCTCGAGTCGACGCGCCTGTGGACCATGCCCACCGTCGCGCCCGACATCCTCGTCGCGGCATCCGGCCCCGTGACCGCCCGCCGGGCCGGACGGAACGTCGACGGGTTCATCACCCTCGGCGGCCCGACCGATCGGCTCGCGCCGCTCGTCACGCGCTTCGCCGAGGGCGCCCGCGAGGCCGGACGCGACCCGGCCGCCATGCCCAAGGTGGTGCAGCTGCACCTGTCATGGGCGCCGACCGACGAGGAGGCCATGCGCAACGCGCTGCGCGAGTGGCCCAACGGGGGGATGCGCTTCCCGCGCAGCGACATCCGCTCGCCCTACGAGTTCGACCAGCTCGCCCGCACGGTGCGTCCCGAGGACTTCGCGGGCCGCATGGTCGTGTCGGCCGACCCCGACGTGCACCGCGCCGACATCCAGCGCCACCTCGACCTCGGCTTCACGCGCATCTACCTGCACAACGTGGGCCGCAACCAGGCGGAGTTCCTCGAGGTGTTCGGCCGCGACGTGCTACCCGGGCTGCGCTCGTGAGCGGGATTGGGCGGCGGATGTCGCGAGTCGATGTCATCCGCACCGCTGGGGTACCCGACCGGTGCGTCTCGCATCGACTCGTGCGGGGACCGCGATGAGGTGGACCCTCGTCATCCCCGTGAAGGCGCCCGCGTCGGGCAAGTCGCGGCTCGTTCCGGGCGTGACGGACGCCGCGCGCGCTGCCCTCGCCCGGGCGTTCGCGCTCGACACCGTCGCGGCGGCGCGCGCGGCGCGTTCGGTCGAGCATGTTATCGTCGTGGGCGACGACCCCGACCTCGCCGACGGAGCGGAGTTCCTGGCCGAGCCGGGCGCCGACGGGAATCCCGGCAGCGCCGCGGAGCGCGGCCTGCTCCCGGCGATCCGCCACGGCATCGCGCATGCGCGGGCCGGGTCTCGAGGCGCGGCTGGATCGCTCCTCGACCCGCGACCGCGGGAGGTCGCCGTCGCCGTGCTTCTCGGCGACCTGCCCGCGCTCAAGCCCGCGGAACTCGACGCCGCCCTCGACGCGGCGACGAGGCATCCGCTCGCCTTCGTCCGCGACGCCGACGGCACGGGCACGACCCTCGCGACTGCCGCCGCCGGCGTGCCGTTCGAGCCGCAGTTCGGGTCCGGCTCGGCGGCACGGCACGTCGCGGCCGGGTTCGTCGAGCTCGAGGCATCCGCCGCACCAGGACTCACGCACGACGTCGACACGGTCGACGGCCTCGAAACCGTGCTGCACCATGGAGTCGGCGAGCACACCGCCGACGTCGTGGCGCACCTCGCCGATCGAAAGGGAATCGCATGACGCTCACACTCGGATACAAGGCCAGCGCCGAGCAGTTCGACCCGCGCGAGCTCGTGGAGATCGCCGTCGCAGCCGAGGCGCACGGCATGGAGTCCGTGTGGACGAGCGATCACTTCCAGCCGTGGCGACACACGGGCGGGCACGCGCCGTTCTCGCTCACGTGGATGGCCGCGGTCGGCGAGCGCACGTCGACGGTGCGGATCGGCACGAGCGTGATGACGCCGACGTTCCGGTACAACCCGGCGGTGCTCGCCCAGGCGTTCGCGTCGCTCGGCGTGCTGTACCCGGGCCGCGTCATCGCGGGGTTCGGCACCGGTGAGGCGCTGAACGAGATCGCGACGGGCTTCCGGGGCGCGGGCGAGCAGGACTGGCCCGAGTTCCGGGAGCGGTTCGCCCGGCTGCGCGAGGCGGTGCGGCTCATGCGCGCGCTGTGGACCGGCGACGACCAGATGAGCTTCGAGGGGGAGTTCTACTCGACGCACGACGCGTCGATCTACGATCGGCCGGATGCCCCGGTGCCGGTGTACATCGCGGCGGGCGGGCCGACCGTGGCGAAGTACGCAGGCCGTGCGGGCGACGGGTTCATCTGCACCTCGGGCAAGGGGCCCGAGCTCTACGTCGACCAGCTCCTGCCCGCCGTGAAGGAGGGCGCCGAGGCCGGAGGCCGCGACTACGCGGCGATCGATCACATGATCGAGATCAAGCTGTCGTACGAGGAGACCGAGGAGGCGGCGCTGGAGAACACGCGGTTCTGGTCGCCGCTGTCGCTCTCGAAGGAGCAGAAGCACGACATCACGGACCCGGTCGAGATGGAGCGGGCGGCGGACGCGTTGCCGATCGAGCAGATCGCGAAGCGGTGGATCGTCGGCAGCGACCCCGATCAGGTGGTCGAGCAGATCGGGCATTACATCGACTGGGGGTTCAACCACCTCGTGTTCCACGCGCCCGGCCACGACCAGCTCCGCTTCCTCGAGCTCTTCGAACGCGACCTCGCGCCGCGACTCCGCGCCCGCTGAGCTCGGGATGCCCTCCCCCTCCCCCCGGCCCCCGAGCGCGTGCAGATCCGACCAGCGCAATTGTGTCCGCATGCGCGCTGGTCGGATGTGCACGCGCTCGGTGAGCGCGCCACGCGCCCCCCGCACCGCCCCCTGCAGGCGAGGGCGTCAGCCGCGGCCGTCGAGCGGCACGCGTCGGTCGCGCGCCCGCACGTCGCCGCCCGTAAGCTCGAGCAGCGCGACGAGCGTGCGCCGCGTCGCGGCGAGGTCGCCGTCGCGGACCTGGCGGGAGAGGCGCTCGTCGAGTTCAGCGCGCACCCGTCGGGCATCCTCGACGACCCGGCGTCCGGCGGCGGTCAGGCGGATGCGACGCACTCGGGCGTCGTGGGCGTCTCCGAAGCGGTCGACCCATCCGAGCGCTTCGAGTTGCGCCACGTGCTTGGAGGCTCCCTGTTGGGTGATCGCGAGCGACTCGGCGAGTTCGCCGACCGTCGGCTCGGTCGCGAGCAGGCGCTGGAACACGTAGCCGTGCGAGAGGCGCACACCGGTGTGGCCGAGCGTCCGCAGGTGCTCGAGGACGTAATCGGATGCCGCATCACCGGCGAGCGCGGACAGGGTCGTGACGTCGAGCAGACGGAGGTCCATCCAGTCATTCCACACTTGACAACCATGGTTGTGCAACATAGGTTGTCGGCATGTCGAACCAATCACTCGTGCGTGGACTCATGTCGGCGATCGAGCGGGGCGAGCGCGGCCCCGCGCTCGCCGAGTACTTCGATCCCGACGCGGAACAGGTCGAGTACCCGAGCGTCATGAACCCGACCGGCGGCTCCCGCGGACTGAAGGGGGTCCTCGACGGCGCCGAGGTCGGCGCGCGGATCCTCGCGTCGCAGGCGTACGAGATGCATGAGTTCCTCGAAGACGGCGATGCCGCGGCCGTGCGCCTGACCTGGCGCGCCCGCACGGCCGCCGACCTGCCTGGCCTGCCCGCGGGCTCGGAGCTCACCGCCCACATCGCCCAGTTCTACGAGTTCCACGACGGGCGGGTGCTTCGGCTGCGCTCCTACGACTGCTACGAGCCGTTCGGGGCAGTCGACGCCTGATCGGGCGCACATCGACGCCAGGGGTCGCAGTCGTGCAGCGTTCGGGCCCGCCGAACCTGCACGACTGCGACTTCTGCGACGCCCGTCACTCGGACGGGTCGACCACCAGCCCCGTCCCGCCGCCGCGACGCTCGGGCTCGGCGGCGGCCGTCATGAGCCCGTCGGCGTCCACCTCGATGGCTGCCGCGGCGCCGATCTCGCCGGTCGGGGCGAGTCCCTGCCCGTAGGGTGCGAGGTCGTCCTCGTACTCCGCGATGAACGCGGCCTCGGCGAGCGTGGCCACGGTGTTCCGCTGCGTCGCGCGGGGCGCCGCCACGGCCTCGGGCAGCGTCATCCCGAGGTCGATGCGGTTCAACAGGATCTGCACCACGGTCGTGATGATCGTCGAGCCGCCGGGCGAGCCGAGCACGTACCGCACCTCGCCGCCGTCGAGCACGATCGTCGGCGACATCGAGGAACGCGGGCGCTTGCCGGGCTCCACGATGTTCGGGTCATCCGGGTTCGGCACGAAGCTGAAGTCGGTCAGCTCGTTGTTGAGCAGGAAGCCCCGGCCCGGCACGGTCATGCCCGAGCCGCCGGTCTGCTCGATGGTGAGCGTGTACGCGACGGCGTTGCCCCACTGGTCGACGACCGAGAGGTGCGTCGTCGACGGTCCCTCGAGGTCGGAGCGGTCGGATGCCGCGGCCGCGACGCATCCGGTCGCGCTCAGGTCGCCCGGCGACACGGGTCGCGGCGACGCCTGCTCGGGGTCGATCTCGCACGCCCGGGCGTCGGCGAACTCCTGGCTGAGCAGCGTCTCGGTCGGCACGTCGACGAACGCGGGGTCGCCGACGTAGGCGTTGCGGTCGGCGAACGCGTGTGCGGTGGCCTCGAAGTAGAGGTGCAGCGCCTGCCCCGGGTCATCCGCCGACGGCTCGAAGCTCTCGAGGATGTTCAGCGACTCGCCCACCGTCGTGCCGCCCGACGACGACGGCGCCATGCCGTAGACGTCGAGGCCGCGATACTCCACGTGCGTCGGATCCTGGAGGATCACCTCGTAGTCGGCGACGTCGTCGGCGGCCATGAACCCTGGGTAGGCCGGCAGCGTGGCGCCGTCGACCGTGATCGGATCCTGCACGACGGCCGCGATCTCGTCGGCGATCGGTCCACCGTAGAACATGTCGGTGCCCTTCAGCGCGATCTGCCGCAGCGTCTTCGCGAGGTCGAGGTTCTTGAACGTGGTGCCGACCACGGGGGCGTCGCCATCGGGAAGGAAGAGCTCCGCCGTGTCGGGGAACTGGGCGAAGCGGTCCTTGTTGGCGAGCGTCTGGGCGCGGAACGTCTCGTCGACGCGGAAGCCGCGGGTCGCGAGGAGGGTCGCCGGCTTCAGCATCTCCTTCAGCGACTCGGTGCCGAACTCGTCGAGCGCCGCCTCCCACGTCGCGAGCGTGCCGGGCACGCCGACCGACAGGCCCGACGACACCGCGTCGCGGAACGAGTACGGCTGCCCCGTCGCCGGGTCGAGGAACGCGTCGCTCTCCATCGCGGCCGGCGCGGTCTCGCGGCCGTCGATCGTGGTGATCTCGCCGGTCGCGGCGTCGAAGTACACGAAGTACCCGCCGCCGCCGATGCCGGCGCTGTACGGCTCGGTGACCCCGAGCGCCGCGGCCGTGGCGACGGCGGCGTCCGCCGCGTTGCCGCCGTCGCGGAGCACCTCGAGGCCGATGCGACTGGCCTCCGCGTCGACGGACGACACGGCACCGCCGTAGCCGGTCGAGGTCGACGGCGCGGGTGGCGCGGGGCGACCGGCCGTGACCGCTCCTGCCGATCCCGGCGCGGCTGTGGGCAGCGCCGATGCGGGTGCGACCACGGCGGCGGCCGCGAGTGACACCGTGGCGGCGAGGGCGATGCCCGCCCTGCGAAGGGCGGAGCGACGGTGGACGACGTTGGCCATGAGGACCCCCGAACTGGGTACAACGGACGATGTCGCCCACCCTAGACCCGCCGTCCGTCCGGAGGCAATGGGCGCTGACGCCGCCCCCGTGACCCGAGCGCGTGCAGATCCGTCGGGCGCAATTGCGTCCGCATGCGCGCTGGTCGGATCTGCACGCGCTCGGCGCGCCATCCTGAGTGTTCGCCACGTTCCGGCACCGGATGCCGCGGGCGGGCGTAGCCTGAATACATGCGCGCCCATGACACCGGGGCGTCCCGCCGGTTCACCCGCTGGATTCCCGCCATCGCCGCACCGATCGCGATCGGCGTCGGCGTCGTGCTCGTGCCGATGCAGGCGAATGCCGCGGTCGACCTCCCCGACCTGACGCCCGCCGAACTCCTGGAACTCGCCGCGTCGAGCGAGGTCGACGCGCTCTCGGGCACGATCGAGCAGACCTCCGAACTGGGACTCCCCGACCTCTCCGGGCTCAGCGGCGCCATGGGCGGCGGCTCGGGCGAGGGTGACAGCGACGGTTCCGCCGACGCCGAGGCATCCGCCACCGACCTCGACGACCTCATCTCGCTCGCCACCGGCACCCACACCGCGCGCGTCTACGTCGACGGGCACGACGCGCGCCTGCAGGTGCTCGACCGGCTCGCCGAGCGCGACGTCTACGTGAGCGACGACGGCGCGTGGGTCTACGACTCCCGTGAGCAAGCGGCGACCCACGTGACGGTCGACGAGGCCTCGTTCGAGGCGCTCGAGCAGGAGCTCGAGGCGACCCACGGCGCCGACGCCGAGGCGCGCGCCGACCAGTTGCGCGAGCAGTTCGAGGCCGAGGCCGGCGAGCCGATGCCCACGCCCGAGGAGATGCTCGACCGGGCGCTCGCGAAGCTCGACGAGACCACCGAGGTCTCCGTCGGCACCGACGCGCGGGTCGCCGGCCGCGAGGCGTACGAGCTCGTGCTCGAGCCCCGCGACGCCGAGACGCTCGTCGGCGAGATCGCCATCGCGATCGATGGGGAGACGGGCGCGGCGCTCGCGGCTTCCGTCACCGCCCGCGGCGCGAGCGAGCCCGCATTCCGCGTCGCCTTCACCGAGGTCTCGTTCGAGGCGCCCGACGCGTCGGTGTTCGACTTCACGCCGCCCGAGGGCACCGAGGTCACCGAGCACGTCGTGACCGCGCCGACCCTCGCCGAGCTCGAGCAGCGGAAGGCCGAGGCAGGGGCGACGGGCGACGGGATGCCGCAGCCGGTCGTGCACGGCGAGGGCTGGACGACCGTGGTCGAACTGCCCGCGGGCGACGGCACCGCGGCCGGACTCGACGCCGAGGCATCCGCCATGCTCGACGCCCTCACGCAGCGGGTCGACGGCGGACGCGTGCTCTCGACCTCGCTCGTGACCGTGCTCCTCACCGACGACGGCCGCGTGCTCGCCGGCGCCGTGACCGTCGACCACCTGCTCGACGTCGCCGGTCGCTGACGGGCGCTGCGGTGGCCGAGCTCGCGATCGAGACGCACGACCTCACCAAGCGCTTCCGTTCGCAGCTCGCCGTCGACGGGCTCGGCCTCGCGGTGCCGCGCGGCTCGGTCTTCGGGTTCCTGGGCCCGAACGGCTCGGGAAAGACGACGACGATCCGGATGCTGCTCGGCCTCGTCGCGGCGACGGCGGGCGACGCGCGCGTGCTCGGCGCCGAGATGCCACGGCACGTCGACACCGTGCTGCCCCGCGTCGGGGCACTCGTGGAGGGTCCGGCGTTCTCGCCCTACCTCTCGGGCGAGGCGAACCTCCGCCGCTTCGACGCGGCCGATCGGTGGGCGTCGCGTCGCACCCGCTCGGCGCGCGTCGCCGAGGCGCTCGACCGGGTCGGGCTCTCGCACGCCGCTCGCAAGAAGGTGCACGCGTACTCGCTCGGCATGAAGCAGCGGCTCGGCCTCGCGAACGCGCTGCTCACGCCTCGCGAGCTGCTCGTGCTCGACGAGCCGACGAACGGCCTCGACCCGCAGGGCACGCGCGAGGTGCGCGCGCTCATCCGGTCGTTCGCCGACGACGGCACCACCGTGTTCGTGTCGAGCCACCTGCTCGCCGAGGTCGAGCAGGTGTGCACGCACGTCGGCGTCATGAGCGCGGGCCGGCTCGTGGCCCAGGGCACGCTCGACGAGTTCCGCGCCGAGGGCGAGACGCGCGTGCTCGTGCGCACGCCCGACGTCGCGCGGGCCCGCGAGGTGCTGGCGGGGCTCGGGCTCGGAGTGGAGGCCGCGGGCACTGAGGCCTCGGGCCCGGATGCCGCGGCCGAGGCATCCGTCACCGCGCGCCTCGGCGCGACGCCGCCCGAGCGGGTCGTGGCCGCCCTCGTCGAGGGCGGCGTGCGCGTGCGCGGGTTCGAGACGTTGCACGCGAACCTCGAGCAGCGGTTCGTGGAACTCACCGGGGAGGGGTTCGACGTTGTCCAGTGACCTCCTCGGCTCGGAGCTGCTCACGTTGTTCCGCCGGCGCCGCACGTGGGCGATGCTCGCCGCGCTCGGGCTCATCCCCATCCTCATCGCCGTGGCGATCCGCATCTCGGGCGGTTCGTCGCCGGGCCGCGGTCCGGCGTTCCTCGACCAGGTGGCCGGCAACGGGCTGTTCGTCGGCGTCACCGCGATGACCGTGGCGATCCCGCTGTTCCTGCCGCTCACCATCGGCGTCGTGGCGGGCGACTCGATCGCCGGCGAGGCGAGCCACGGCACCCTTCGCTACCTGCTCATCGCGCCCGCCGGACGCATCCGACTGCTCGTCGTGAAGTACCTCGCCGCGGCCGCCTTCTGCGCGGCCGCAACCCTCACGGTCGTGATCGTCGGCACGCTCATCGGGTGGGCGCTGTTCCCGGTCGGTCCGGTCACCCTGCTCTCGGGCGCCACCGTCGACGTCGGCGAGGCGCTCGTGCGGTTCCTCGCGATCGCCGGGTACGTCACGGTGTCGCTCCTCGGCATGTCGGCGATCGGGCTGTTCCTCTCGACCCTCACGACCGTGCCGGTCGGCGCCATGGCGGCCACCGCGATCCTCGCCGTCGTGTCGCAGATCATGGGCGCACTGCCGCAACTCGAGGCCCTGCACCCGTGGCTCTTCACCCACTACTGGCTGGGCTTCGGCGATCTCATGCGCGAACCGATCGTGTGGGACTCGTTCGTCGACAACGCCGTGCTGCAGGCCGGCTACATCCTGGTGTTCGGCACGCTCGCGATCGGCCGGTTCCTCACGAAGGACGTGCTGTCCTGACGGCGACGAGCGCCGACCCGTGATCGCCGTCGAGGCGTCGGGTCACGTCGAACCACGGTGAGGCGGTGACGGATGCCTCGACCCGGTCGAGATGGCGCCGATCCATGCCGGGAGCAGGACCGTCGCCGTAGGCGATGAGCAGCCGCCCGCCGGGCGCCAGCACGCGGGCGAGCGCGGCGAGCTCGGGCGCGGCATCCGAGGTCCAGAAGACGTTGACGTTGACGGCGACGGCCGCGTCGAGCGGTCCGACCGCGGGGTCGAGTCCCGCGATGTCGACGACGCGCAGGTCGACGCGGCCGGCGTCGACCGCCTGCGGAACGCGGCGCCGGATGCGGTCGACGGCTTTCGCCGAGCGGTCGATCGCGACCACCGCCGGGTGGCCCGTGGCCGCGGCATCCGAGCCGTCGAGCGCCGCGAGGAGCAGCTCGACCGATGCGCCCGTTCCCGAGCCGATGTCGAGCACCCGCTCGCCGGGCGACGGTGCGAGATGTTCGACCGCCCAGCGGACGCGTGCGGGAACCGTCGTCGACGCCATGGCGCGGAGACTATCCGACCTGCGTGGCCGGGCGCTCGCCGACACTCGGCGGAAGCCGGCACAGGTCGTAGAAGTACCGCTTCGGCGCCGACTCGTCGGTCGCGTCGACGATCACGTCCACCGACGCGTGCGGCAGTTCGTCGCCCGCGAGCACCCACACCGAGAAGTGCCAGATGCCGCGCACGGCGAGGTTCAGCAGCCGGCGCCCGTCGACCACGAGCACCGTGTCGGGGTCGGTCGCGCCGGGCAGCCTGCCGGCGCGGAAGGGCTCGACGGTGTCGTGCCGGAGCGTCTGCTCGTCGACGTCGCCGAGCGAGACCCGCACCGCGTGCTGCTCGTGGGCGCCCAGCACGGTGGCCAGCTCGTCGGCGAAGCGCGTGGCCCGTTCGCCGGTCTCGCTCTCGACGGCCAGGAGCCGGCGACCCCGCGGCGAGTTGTGCAGGAACTCGTCGGCGATCGAGTCGAGCAGCGCCTGGCGTGCCTCGGTCAGCTCGTCCATGCCGCCAAGGCTACGCCTCGGCGTCGAGCGCCGCGACGGCGTGCGCACGCGACATCCGCTCGGCCGCGACCTCCGAGTAGGCGATGAGCGGGCGGCCGCTGACGGGATGCTCCAGCACGGATGCCTCGACGCCCCACACGTGGCGGATCAGCTCGGGTGTGAGCACCGCGCCGGGCTCGCCCGCGGCGACGACCCGCCCGTCGGCGAGCACGACCACGTGGTCGGCATACCCGGCCGCGAGCGAGAGGTCGTGCAGCGCCGCGAGCACCGTGAGCCCGCCGTGCGCGAGCTCGCGCAGGAGGCCCAGCATCGTGAGCTGGGCGTGCACGTCGAGGTGGTTGGTCGGCTCGTCGAGGAGCAGCAGCTCGGGCTCCTGGGCGAGCGCACGGGCGAGGTTGACGCGCTGGCGCTCTCCGCCCGAGAGGGTCGCGTACTCGCGACCTTCGAGCTCGACGAGTCCGGTGTCCTCGAGGCAACGGCGCACGATGGCACGATCGAGCTCGCCGGGCCCGGCGAACGCGCCGACGTAGGGCGTGCGCCCGAGCGCGACGACCTCCGCGACGCGGAGGCCCGGGGCATCCGTCACCTCCTGCTCGGCGAGCGCCACGACACGGGCGCGGTCGCGTCGACGGAGCGCGGCGAGGTCGCGTTCGCCGAGGCGCGCGGTGCCGGCATCCGTTCGTTCGACGCCCGAGATGAGGTGCAGCAGCGTCGACTTGCCGGCGCCGTTCGGACCGAGCAGGGCGCCGACGCGACCGCCCGGCACGGTGCAGTCGACGTCGTCGATGATGAGGCGGCGTCCGCGGGTGAAGCGCACGCGGTCGGCGTGCAGGGCATCGGTCATGCGAGCCTCCGGTTCATGCGAGCCTCCGGTTGCGGAGCATCAGGACGGCGAACACCGGCCCGCCGACGAGCGCGGTGAGGATGCCGACGGGCAGCTCCCGCGGGTCGAAGAGGGTGCGGGCGCCGGTGTCGGCCCACACGAGGAAGAGCGCGCCGGCGAGCGCCGAGAGCGGCAGCAGGGCGCGGTGGCGGGCGCCGACGAGGAACCGCACGGCGTGCG
The DNA here is from genome assembly GCF_004959775.1 of Agromyces sp. H66. Taxonomy (GTDB): domain Bacteria; phylum Actinomycetota; class Actinomycetes; order Actinomycetales; family Microbacteriaceae; genus Agromyces. Next base: position 310,106 of record NZ_SJZG01000003.1, on the reverse strand, counting down.
GGAGGATGAGGCCGACGAACCCGATCGACCCGCTGACCGCGACGAGCGCGCCCGTGAGCAGGGCCGTGCCGGTGAGGAGCAGCGCGCGACTGCGGCCCACGTGCACGCCGAGGGCCGCCGCCGCGGTGTCGCCGAACGCGAACGCGTCGAGGGTGCGCGCGCTCGCGAGGAGCGGCACCCCGATCACGACGACCGCGCCGCCCGCGATCGCGACCGAGGTCCAGTCGGTGCCCGCGAGCGAGCCGAGCAGCCAGTTCAGGATCTCGCGATAGCTGTCGCCCGTCGCGCTCCAGAAGATCACGAGGCTCGTGATCGCGCCGAACACGGCCGACACCGCGAGCCCCGCGAGCACGGTGCGCGTCGGCGTGAGCGCACCGGCCGCGTTCGCGAGGGCGAGCGTGGCGACGAGCGCGACGAGTGCGCCCGCGAACGCCGCGAACGGCAGGAGCAGGCCCACGCCGAGCACGATCACGACCACCGCGCCCACCGACGCACCCGACGAGAGGCCGAGCAGGTACGGGTCGGCGAGCGGATTGCGGGTGAGCGCCTGCATGACCGCGCCGCAGAGGGCGAGGCCCGCGCCGACCGCCGCGGCGGTGAGGACACGGGGCATCCGCAGTTCCCAGACGATCCCGTCGCGCAGCGGGCTGAGGGTCGGCTCGCCGACGCCGAGGTGCGCGAGCACGCTCGCCCACACGTCGGCGGTGCTGAGACCCGCCGGTCCGATCGTCACGGCGATGACGATGGATGCCGCGAGCAGCACGCCGAGGCCGACGGCCCACGCCGCCGTGCGCGCACCGGTCTGCTCGGGTCGAGGCGGACGCGCAGCGCTCGCGGGTCGAGGCGGACGCGCAGCGTCCGGCGCGAAACCCGTCCGGGGATCGTCGGGTCTCGAGACGCGGGCTGCGCCCGCTCCTCGACCCGCGACCGCTTCCCGCGACATCAGTACCCGAGCCCTCCCAGCTGCTCCACCAGCGACGCGACCGCGCCGACGTTGCGCACGCCCGCCTCGGTCGCCGGGAAGTCGACGATCAGGTAGCGCTGCTCCTGCACGGCGGGCAGCGCCGCGGTCGCGGGGTTCTGCTCGAGCAGCTCGATCTTCTGCTCGGCGGTGTTCCACGCGGCATCCACGAGCACGATGACGTCGGGGTTCGCGGCGACGATGGCCTCCCAGCTCATCGACGTCCAGGTGTCCTCGATGTCGGCGGCGACGTTCTCGAGGCCGGCGGCATCCATGATCATCTGGGGCGCGCCGATGCCGGCGCCCACGTAGGGCGTGTCCGAGCCCGACGAGTACCAGAGCGCCGTGAGGCCCTCGTCGTTCGGCTCGATCGCGTCGAGCTCGGCGCGCTGCTCGGCCACGAGGTCGGCCGCGGCATCCGGAACGCCGAAGAGCTCGCCGGCCTCCTCGAACTCGCGGAAGACCTCGTCGAACGTGAGCGGGTTCGGCATGTAGCCCTCGGCCTTGCACGCGGCGGGCGCGACGTAGGTCGCGACGCCGAGCTTCGCGAGCGTGTCGCGGTCGCCGGCGCCCTCGGCCGAGAGGTTCGACTCCCAGCCGGCGAAGACGAGGTCGGGCTCGGCCGCGAGCGTGACCTCCTGCGACGGCACCTTGTCGGAGAGCACCGCGAGGCCGGATGCCGCGTCGGCGTACGCCTCGGGCGCGGGGCCGTCGCTGAACGCGGTGCCGACGATGCGGTCCTCGAGCCCGAGGGCGAGGAGGAGCTCGACGGTCGACGACTTGATCGCGACGATCCGCTCGGGCGCCTTCTCGACGGTCACCTCGGTGCCGCAGTTGTCGAGCGTGACGGGATAGCCGGATGCCGCGGCGGCGCCGGTCGCGCCGGGAGACGCGGTGGAGGTCGCCGCGCAGCCGGCGAGGAGCAGTGCCGCGGCGGGGAGTGCGAACAGGGGAGCGAGACGGGGAACGGACATGAGGCCTCCGGGACGGTTCGTGCACGTGTCGATACCGACGAACGTCGGCGACTCGCAGCCCAATCCCGGGCCACACGCATCGATCAGATCCAGATCGAGGGGTCGATCCCCATCGTAGACCCGGAACGGATCCGAGGAGGCGTCAGCGAACCGTAATCCCCGTCCATGGTGTCGCACCGCCGGCGGAGCTTGACTCGTGGAGTGCCGCCGGAACCGGTGGCGAAGGAGATGAGCAGACATGGAATCCACCCGAATCCGCCTGATGACCGGCGCGATCGCGGCCGCGGTGTTCGCCGTCGGCACCGTGCTGGCGGGCGCATCCGCCGCCAACGCCGAGGGCGTCAGCGGCCCCGGCTTCTACGTCGACGGGGAGCAGTACCGCACGGTCGGCACGCCGACGGACCTGTCGAGCACGGGCGCGCCGGCGAGTTCGTTCCAGCCGATCTACGCGTTCCCCGAGGGCACCCAGCCCAACATCGCCACGGCGGCGCCCGGCGACCCCGGCTACCGCGGCGGGCGGTGGCAGGTGCACGCGGTGAGCCTGCCGAACGGCTACGACGCGGCCCTCGGATCGGGCGACCTCGACGGCGACGGCGTGCTCGACTCGGATGAGGAGCTCTGGGCGGCGGTGACGGCCGGCGACCTCGTCGTCGGCGGTGTCGTGGCGTCGTTCGAGTGCCCCGTGATCCCGGTGCCCGCGTCCAGGTGACGCGACGCCGAGACAGCGCCTGACGCGACCCGGCGGCGCCCCCGAGCGGCAGGGGGCGCCGTCAGCGCGTCCGGGCGGCGAGGTCGATCGCCGCGCCCGCGAGCGCGGCCGACGTGTCGAGGTCGCGCATCCAGAGCGGCACGGATGCCGCGACCAGGCCGATCTCCTCGAGCGACGCGACCGACGCGGCATCCGTCCCGTCGACGAGCCAGCCGTCGAGGAGGCCGCCCGCCGAACGCACGCCATAGTGGCGGGCGACGGCCGCGGCATCCGTCTCCACGCCGATCGCCGTGAGGCACGCGTCGGCCATGCCGCGCACGACCCTGCCGCCGATGATCGGGGAGACGCCGACCACGGGCGCACCGGTCGCGGCGAGCGCCTCCCGGATGCCCGGCACCGACACGATCGTGCCGATCGAGACGACCGGGTTCGACGGCGCGACGAGCACGACATCGGCGCCCGTGATCGCCGCCACCACCCCGGGAGCGGGGCGCGCCTCGGCGAGGTTGCGCTGCTCGAAGCCGAGCGCGGGGATCGCGGCGCGATACCGGGTCCACCACTCCTGGAAGTGCAGCTCGTCGCGTCCGGCCGCGTCGGGCAGCGACGGGTCGATGCGCACGTGCGTGTCGACCTCGGTGTCGGTCGCCGGGAGAAGCCGCACGCCGAGCGGCCAGCGACGCTGCAGGCGCTCGGCCACCTGCGACGGCGTCGCGCCCTCGCGCAGCCACGCCGTGCGCGCGAGGTGCGTGCCCAGGTCGAGGTCGCCGAGGGTGAACCACGGCCAGCCCACGCCCCACTCGCGCAGCTCGGCGGCGACGCGCTCGGTCTCGCCGGCCCGGCCCCAGCCTCGTTCGGCGTCGTTGACGCCCGCGAGCGCGTACAGCAGCGAGTCGAAGTCGGGCATGAGGCGCACGCCCGCGAGCCACAGGTCGTCGCCCGTGTTCACGATCACGGTCACGTCGGCGGAGGTCGCGGCACCGGCGCTCGACGAGCCGGGAGCGGTCGCGTCATCCGTTCGCGCCGGCCATCGTTCGGCGCACGCCGCCCGCACTCCGCGCACGAACCGTGCGCCCCCGACACCGCCCGCCAGCACCGCGATCTTCACCGCTCCACGCTACCGCCGGCCGCGAGCGCACCCGCCCGCCCGAACGCGTAGCGTGGCCGCATGCGCGACTACGGACGACCGATCGAATTCGGCACCTTCATCACGCCCTCGGCGCTCGACCCCGAACGCACCGTGGCGCTCGCCGTCGCGAGCGAGGAGGCGGGCCTCGAGTTCGTGACGTTCCAGGACCACCCCTACCAGCCGCGCTTCCTCGACGCGTGGACGCTCATGAGCTGGGTCGGCGCGCGCACGAGCCGCATCCGCATCTCGGCGAACGTGCACAACCTGCTGTTGCGGCCGCCCGCCGTGCTCGCCCGCGCGGCGGCATCCCTCGACCTGCTGACCGCCGGGCGGGTGGTGCTCGGCCTCGGCGCGGGCGGCTTCCCGCAGGCGGCCGAGGCGATGGGCGCGCCGGTGCGCACCCCCGCCGAATCGGGCGACGCGCTCGCCGAGGCGGTCACGGTCATCCGGGAACTGCTCGACACGGATGCCTCGGGCGGGGTGTTCCTCGACCACGAGCACCATCCCGTCCGCGGGGCCAAGCGCGGCCCCGCTCCCATGCAGCGGCCGATCCCCATCTGGCTCGGCGTGCTGAAGCCCAGGGGCCTCCGGCTCGTTGGTCGCGCGGCCGACGGGTGGCTCCCGTCGCTCGCCCGCCTCGACGGCGGTGCGGCCGCGCTCGAGGCGGGGCACTCGGCGATCGACGCCGCGGCGCGGGCCGCCGGGCGCGAGCCACGCGACATCCGGCGCCTGCTGAACGTCGGACCGGATGCCGCCAGGCCCGACGTGCTCGCCGACCTCGCCACGCGTCATGGCGTCGACACGTTCATCGTCACCGGCGACGATGCGTCGCTCATCGCGGAGCTCGGCACGCGGATCGGTCCGGAGACCCGCGCGCTCGTCGCCGCCCGGCGAGCCGGGTAGGCCCCGGCGCTGGCGTTCCCGACGCGACGGGTCCACGATGGATGGACGACGCAGATCCGCACCGGAGCGGGAGGCCACATGAACTCGGCAGCAACCCCCACGCACCGGACCGTCGCCCTCGTGGGCGGCACGGGTTCGGGCAAGACCACCCTGGCCGAGGCGCTGCTGCATCGCGCCGGCGCCATCTCGAGAATCGGCAGCGTGGAGCAGGGGTCCACCGTGTGCGATCACGAGCCCGAGGAGATCGCGCGCGGCACGACCCTCGGACTCTCGCTCGCCTACCTGGACTGGACGGATGCCGACGGCACCGGACATGCGGTCACCCTCGCCGACACCCCGGGGCATCCGGATTTCGTCGGCGGCGTCGACACGGCGCTGTCGGTGGCGGATGTCGCGCTCGTCGTCGTGAGCGCGGTCGACGGCGTCACCGCCGGCACGCGGTTCGTCTGGTCGGCCGCGGAGGCGGCGGGGGTGCCGCGCATCGTCGTGGTGACCCAGGAGGACAAGGCCCGCGCCGACTTCCGGCGGGTGCTGGCCGAACTGCGGGCGGCGTTCGGCGAGCACCTGTGGCCGCTCGAGCTGCCGCTCGGCGAGGAGCAGGCGTTCCACGGGGTCGCCGACGTGTTGAGCGAGCAGGCGCTCGAGTACGACGAGTCGGGACGCCATCACGAGGCGCCGCTGCCGGCCGAGGCCGAGGCCGAGGAGCACCGCATGCACGTCGACGTGACCGAGGAGATCGTCTCGCACGACGACGAGCAGCTCGAGGCCTACCTCGAGGGGAACGAGCCGCCCGCCCGCGACCTCGAGCGCACGTTCGCCCGGGAGGTGGCGTCGGGCGAGGCCGTGCCCGTGGTCGTGTGCTCGGGCCTGACCGGCACCGGCGTCGATCGCGTGGCCGACCTGCTGTGCGCGCTGGCGCCGTCGGCGCTCGACCACGACGGGCGGATCGTCGTGGGAGAGGGCGACGCGGGCACCGAGGTCGCGGTCGCGCCGAACCCCGACGGCGAGGTGCTCGTGCACGTGTTCCGCACGGTGGCCGACCCGTTCGTCGGGCAGGTGTCCATGCTCAAGGTGCTCTCGGGCGTGCTGCGGCCGAGCGATCGGCTGCGCAACGCCACCACGGGCGTCGACGAGCGCATCCACGGACTCTTCCGGCTCCGCGGCGCCGAGCACCTGCCGGCCGACGCGCTGCGGGCGGGCGAGGTGGGCGCGGTCGCGAAGCTCACCGGGTCGCCGACGGGCTCCCTGCTCTGGTCGCGCACCAACGGCAGCGCGCGGCCTGCGGCGCGGCCACGGCGGGCGCCGGTGTTCGCGGTGAGCCTCGAACCCGCATCGCAGGCCGACGACGAGAAGCTCTCGGGTGCGCTCGCCCGGCTCGTCGCCGAGGACCCGACCCTCGTGATCGATCGAGCCGGCGGCGCGACCGTGCTGCGCGGCCTCGGCGACACGCACCTCGACGTCGCCGTCGAGCGCCTCGCGCGGGTCTTCGGCGTGCACGTGAACACGGGACCGGCGCCCGTCGCCTACCGCGAGACCATCGCGGGATCGGCCGAGGCCGAGGGCAAGCTCAAGAAGCAGTCGGGCGGGCACGGCCAGTTCGCCGTCGTGCAGCTGCGGCTCTCGCCGCTGCCGCCGGGCCAGGGGTTCGAGTTCGTCGACAAGGTGGTGGGCGGCGCCGTGCCGCGCACGTACATCCCCGCGGTCGAGAAGGGGGCGCGCGACGCGCTCGCCACCGGCGGGCCGCAGGGGCATCCCGTGGTCGACGTGCGGGTGGAGCTCTACGACGGCAAGGCGCACTCGGTGGACTCGTCGGAGATGGCCTTCCGCACGGCCGCGTCGATGGGCGTCAAGGCCGCGCTCGTCGAGGCGGGCACGGTGCTGCTGGAGCCCGTGTCGACCGTGACCGTCACGGTGCCTTCCGACCTGCAGGGCACGGTGCTCACCGACCTGTCAGGTCGTCGGGGTCGCGTGAGCGCGACGGAGGCGGCGGATGACGGCCGGGCCCGGGTGGTGGCGAGCGTGCCCGACGCTGAGCTCGCCCGGTACGTGCTCGACCTGCGGTCGATGACGGGTGGACAGGCCGAGCTCGTGATCACGCCCGACCGCTACGCGAAGGCGCCCAGCTCGGTCAGGGCATGACGCACGGCTGACGCAGTGCTGGAACTGAGGACATCCGGCCGTCTGAGGAACGCTCGCCGCTCGGAGGCGACCTCGGTTGCGGGAATCTCCTCAGATCCCGGCACCGCCGGCCCGAGACCGCTGCAGGGCGGCCGGCGGTCAGTACCCGCCCGCCGCGAGGTGCGTCGCCGCCGAGGCGAGCGCGTCGGCGACCTCCTCGGTGCCCTCGCGCAGCACGCCGACCGTGACCCGCACGAAGTCGGCTCGGCCACGCGCATCCGTCGTCTCGGAGGCCGCGAGGAACGGGGTGCCAGCGGCGACCCGGATGCCGGCCGCCGCGAGTTGCACGAGCGCCGAGCGCTCGCTGAGCACCGGCATCCACAGGTTGATGCCGTCGGCCGGGGCGACCGCGACGCCGCGGGCGCGCAGCGCGTCGCCGAGCGCACGCTGCCTGGTGTAGTACTGGCGTCGCGCCTCGGCGACCGCGTCGATCGACGAACCCTCGGTCAGCAGGTCGAGCAGGATCGTCTGCACCATGCGCGAGGTCCAGCCGGGGCCGAGCATGCGGCGCGCGGCGATGCGCTCCATGAGCTCGGCGGGTCCGCCGAGGGCGGCGATGCGCAGGTCGGGGCCGTGCGACTTCGAGAAGCTGCGCACGTGCACCACGCGGTCGGGAATCGACGTGCCGAGCGTCACGTCGCCCTCGGTGGAGATGAGCCCCGAATGGTCGTCCTCGATGACGACGAGGTCGTCGACGTCGCGGGCGGAGCGGATGACGCGAGCGAGCTCGTCGGCCCGCTCGGGCGTCATCGACGCTCCGGTGGGATTCTGCGCGCGCGGCTGCAGGAGCACCGCGACCGGACGGCGCTGGAGCGCCCGCGCGAGCGCCTCGGGCAGCATGCCGTGCTCGTCGAGGCGCACCGGCACGGCCTCGGCGCCGAGCATGTCGAGCAGGTCGAGGAACGGGGGGAAGCCCGGACTCTCGACCACCACGCGGTCGCCGAACCGCACCAGCTGCTCGAGCGTGCGGGAGATCGCGTCGAGTGCGCCGTCGACGACCATGATCGACCCGGCCTGGGACGGCCACGAGCGCGCGAGCACGGCCGCGAGCGGCGGGATCACGGGCACGTCCTGGTAGCTGCCGGTCTCGGCGCGCGCGGAGACCCGCGAGAGCGCCGGGCCGAGCGCGGGCAGGAGGAGCGGGTCGGGCGTGCCGCGCGAGAGGTCGAGGCGGACGGGGTCGTTCGGTGCGGCCATGCCGCGCATGCGCGGCGCGAGCCGGCCCGGGGAGGTCGGCCGCACGAAGCTCCCGGCGCGACCGCGCGATTCGATGAGGCCGGCGCGGGAGAGCGCCTGCCACGCCTGGCTCACGGTCGCGGGGCTCACCCCGAGGCTGCCGGCGAGGTCGCGCACGGTGGGCAGGCGGTCGCCGCCGGCGAGCTCGCCGGTGTTCACGAGACGTGCGATGACCCCGGCGATGCCGCGTGGACTCGTGTCGGGGAAGTCGGCGAGCGCGGTGAGCGTGGAGACGTCGGCGGGAACAGGTTTCACATGAATACCTGACATGACCATTGCCTCCTCACGAAGCAGGCGACAGGATAAGTAACCACAGCGTCACAGAGTGAAACAAAAGAGAAATGTTCACGCCGAACAATAACAGAACGGGTCGCAAGCTCGTTCGGCGGTTCCCCCGGGAGCAGCCACTCGGCATTTCCCTCTCGGCGCCAACGCAACGCCCGGTGAGTCCCTGACACCAGCTCCACGCCAGGCACCACCGAGCGGACGGCAACGGCGCCGACCGACTCAGGAGGCAATATGACGATCGTCAGAGCGGCCATCACGCAGACGACCTGGACCGGCGACAAGGAGTCCATGCTCGACAAGCACGAGCAGTTCGCCCGCCAAGCGAAGGAGCAGGGCGCCCAGGTCATCTGCTTCCAGGAGCTCTTCTACGGTCCGTACTTCGGCATCACCGAGGACGTGAAGTACTACGACTACGCGGAGCCCGCCGACGGCCCCGTCGTGCAGCGCTTCGCCGCGCTCGCGAAGGAGCTCGGCATGGTGATGGTGCTGCCCATCTACGAGGAGGAGCAGCCGGGCGTCTACTACAACACCGCGGTCGTCGTCGACGCCGACGGCACGATCCTCGGTTCGTACCGAAAGCACCACATCCCGAACCTCGACAAGTTCTGGGAGAAGTTCTACTTCCGCCCCGGCAACCTCGGCTACCCCGTCTTCCAGACCGCGGTCGGTCCGATCGGCGTCTACATCTGCTACGACCGGCACTTCCCCGAGGGCTGGCGCGAACTCGGCCTCAACGGGGCGCAGATCGTCTTCAACCCGAACGCCACCAAGCCCGGCCTGTCGAACCGCCTGTGGGAGATCGAGCAGCCCGCCGCGGCCGCCGCGAACGGCTACTTCATCGGCGCCGCGAACCGCGTCGGCCTCGAAGACAACGAGTACGGCGACCTCGCGGTGAACTTCTACGGCAAGAGCCAGTTCGTCGACCCGCAGGGCAACATCGTCGGCGACTACGGCTCGGAGACCGAGGAGGAGGTCGTGGTGCGCGACCTCGACATGGACATGATCCGGCAGGTGCGCAACGCCTGGCAGTTCTACCGCGACCGCCGGCCCGAGTCGTACACCTCCATCCCCAAGCCGTAGCCCGTCGACAAGCTCAGGGAGCGAACAACCATGACGACCACCCTCATCACCGGCGGCACCGTCGTCTCGGCCACGGGTCGCGCCGCCGCCGACGTCCTCGTCGACGGCGAGACCATCCGGGCCGTGCTGGAGCCCGGCAGCACCCTGCTGGGCACGGATGTCGCGGCATCCGTCGACCGGGTCATCGATGCCACCGGCAAGTACGTCATCCCCGGCGGCATCGACGCGCACACGCACATGCAGTTGCCGTTCGGCGGCACCGAGGCATCCGACACCTTCGAATCGGGCACCAGGGCCGCCGCGCACGGCGGCACGACCTCGATCATCGACTTCGCCGTGCAGACCTACGGGCAGCGCATCGAAGACGGGCTCGCGGCCTGGCACGAGAAGGCCGACGGCAACTGCGCGATCGACTACGGGTTCCACCAGATCGTCGGCGACGTCAACGACGCCTCGCTCGAGGCCATGCGGCGGCTGCCCGACGAGGGCATCACGAGCTTCAAGATGTTCATGGCCTACCCGGGCGTCTTCTACTCGGATGACGCGCAGATCCTCAGGGCCATGCAGGTGTCGCGCGACACCGGGCTGCTCACGATGATGCACGCCGAGAACGGCCCGGCCATCGACGTGCTCGCGGCCCAGCTCGTGGAGCAGGGCAAGACCGACCCGTACTACCACGGCATCGCCCGCGCCTGGGAGATGGAGGAGGAGGCCACGCACCGGGCGATCATGCTCGCGAAGCTCACCGGCGCGCCCCTCTACGTCGTGCACGTGTCGGCGAAGCAGGCCGTCGAGCAGCTCGCGTGGGCGCGCGACAAGGGCCAGAACGTGTTCGGCGAGACGTGCCCGCAGTACCTGTACCTGTCGCTCGAAGACCAGCTCGGGGCATCCAGTGACGAATGGGGGGCCTTCGAGGGTGCCAAGTGGGTGTGCTCGACGCCGCTGCGCAGCCGCGCCGAGGGCCACCAGGACTCGATGTGGCAGGCGCTGCGCACGAACGACCTGCAGATGGTCTCGACCGACCACTGCCCGTTCTGCATGAAGGACCAGAAGGAACTCGGGCTCGGCGACTTCCGGAAGATCCCGAACGGCATCGGTTCGATCGAGCACCGCATGGACCTCATGTACCAGGGGGTCGTCACCGGCGAGATCACGCTCGAGCGGTGGGTGGAGCTCACCAGCACCACGCCGGCGCGCATGTTCGGCCTGTACGGGAGGAAGGGCGTCATCCAGCCGGGTGCCGACGCCGACATCGTCGTCTACGACCCGAACGGTCACACGTCGATCGGCTACGAGAAGACCCACCACATGAACATGGACCACTCCGCATGGGAGGGCTTCGAGATCGACGGCCACGTCGACACGGTCATGAGCCGCGGCAGGGTCATCGTCGACGGCGACGAGTACCTGGGCGCCAAGGGCGACGGCCGGTACCTCAAGCGCGGCCTGAGCCAGTACCTGATCTAGGGAGCAGCATGGAATTCGGAGCGGTCCTGCAGACCAACCCCCCGGCGTCGCGTACCGTGCAGCTCGCGAAGCTCGCCGAGGTGCACGGGTTCAGCCACGTGTGGACGTTCGACTCGCACATCCTGTGGCAGGAGCCCTACGTCATCTACAGCCAGATCCTCGCGCAGACGCAGCGCATCAAGGTCGGCCCGTTCGTCACCAACCCGGCGACGCGCGACTGGACCGTCACGGCCTCGGTCTTCGCGACGCTCAACGAGATGTTCGGCAACCGCACCGTGTGCGGCATCGGACGCGGTGACTCGGCCGTGCGCGTCGCCAACGGCAAGCCGACGACGATCGCGGAGCTTCGCGAGTCGATCCACGTCATCCGCGAGCTCGGCAACTCGCGGGCGGTCGACTACCACGGCTCGAAGATCCGGTTCCCCTGGAGCCGCGGCTCCGAGCTCGAGGTCTGGGTCGCCGCCTACGGCCCCATGGCGCTGAAGCTCGCGGGCGAGGTCGGCGACGGGTTCATCCTGCAGTTGGCCGACATCGACATCGCCTCGTGGATGATCCAGACGGTGCGACGGGCCGCGGAGGACGCCGGCCGCGACCCCGCCGACGTCAAGTTCTGCGTCGCCGCGCCGATGTACATCGGCGACGACTGGGAGCACATGCGCGATCAGTGCCGGTGGTTCGGCGGCATGGTCGGCAACCACGTCGCCGACATCGTCGCGAAGTACGGCAAGGCCGGCGAGGTGCCGACGGCGCTCACCGAGTACATCGAGGGACGCGAGAGCTACGACTACAACCAGCACGGTCGCGCCGGCAACGTGCACACCGAGTTCGTACCCGACGAGATCGTCGAGCGGTTCTGCGTGCTCGGTTCGGCGCAGGAGCACATCGAGAAGCTCGAGCAGCTGAAGGCCCTCGGCGTCGACCAGTTCGCGGGCTACCTCCAGCACGACCTCAAGGAGGAGACGCTGCGGGTCTACGGCGAGACCGTCATTCCCGCACTCACCGAGCATCTCCGGGCGAAGGCGTGACGGAGACCGGCGTGCGCGAGCAGACGGAGACCGCAGTGACGGATGCGCCGGATGTCGCGATGAGGGATGCCTCGGCGCCCGCCCGCGACACCCGTCCGCCCCGTCGCGCCCGCGGCGGCCGGCGCCTCGCCACCTGGCTCTGGGGCCTCGCGGGCATCGTCGCCATCGCGCTCATCTGGGAGGTGTACAAGCTGCTCGGACCGGCCGACGGGGTCGTGATCGGCGGTGCCCGGGTGCTGCCGCGCACGACCGATCTCGCGATGCCGCACGTGTGGGACATGGCCGGGCGCCTGGCCGAGCCGGTGACGCGCTCGGCGTCGGCGCAACCGCTGTGGCTCGTGATCGTGCTCGCCGCGCTCACCACGCTCGGGATCGCGGCGGCCGGATGGCTCGTGGGGCTCGTCGTGGGCGTGGGACTCGCGCTCGTGATGCAGCGCTGGCGCATCGCCGAGTGGGGCCTGCTGCCCTGGATCGTGCTCAGCCAGACCGTGCCCCTCATCGCCTTCGCGCCGGTGGTGAAGAGCTGGGGATCGCGCGTGGAGATCGGCGCGTTCGAGTGGCAGGACTGGATGTCGGTCGCCCTGATCGCGAGCTACCTCGCGTTCTTCCCCATCGCGGTGGGCGCGCTCAAGGGCCTGCAGTCTCCCGACGTGATCCACGAGGAGCTCATGCAGACCTATGCGGCGGGCTACTGGCAGACGCTCGTGAAGCTGCGGTTCCCCGCCGCCGTCCCCTACCTGCTTCCGGCCCTCCGGCTGGGAGCCGCGAACGCCGTGGTCGGCGCCGTCGTCGCCGAGGTGTCGACGGGCCTGCAGGGCGGCATCGGTCGCATCCTCATCCAGTTCGCCGGGCAGGCCTCCGGCGACCCGGCGAAGGCCTGGGGGCCGATCTTCGGGGCCGTCGTGCTCGGACTCGTGGCCGCCGGCTCGGTCGCGCTGCTCGGCGTGATCCTCAAGAACTACCGACGAACGGAGGAGGCCGCATGAGCGAGCCCCAGGACGCAAGCGGGTCTCGACAGGATCGACCCACGCAGACGACGCCCGCGGTCGAGGTGCACGGGGTCGACAAGGTGTTCGAGACCCGATCCGGCCACGTGCAGGCGCTCGAGTCGATCGACCTCACGGTCGCGGCCGGCGAGTTCGTCTCGCTCATCGGACCGAGCGGATGCGGCAAGTCGACGCTCATGCGGCTCGTCGCCGACCTCGACGAGCCCACGGCGGGCGACCTCGCCGTGTTCGGCAAGTCGGCGCGGCAGGCGCGACTCGACCAGGAGTACGGCATCGCGTTCCAGCAGGCCGGGCTCCTGCCCTGGCGCACGGTCGCGGGAAACGTCGCCCTCCCGCTCGAACTGCACGGCGTGGCATCCGCCGCCCGCGCCTCGCGCGTCGCGGAGCTCCTCGACATGGTGGGCCTCGCCGACTTCGCCGACCGTCACCCCGACCAACTCTCGGGCGGCATGCAGCAGCGCGTCGCCATCGCCCGCGCGCTCGCCGAGCAGCCGCGACTGCTCCTCATGGACGAGCCGTTCGGCGCGCTCGACGAGATGACGCGCGAGAAGATGCAGACCGAGCTCGTGCGCATCTCCGCCGAGACCGGCGCCGCCGTGGTGTTCGTCACCCACTCGATCCCCGAGGCGGTGTTCCTGTCGGACCGGGTCGTCGTGATGTCGCCGCGACCCGGGCGGATCCGCGAGATCGTGCCGATGCGCCTCGGCGCCGAGGCCGAACGCGCCGAACGCACCGAGGAGCTTCGCGAGGAGCGCGCGTTCTTCGACATGGTGACGGCCGTGCGCGAAGCCCTGCACGGCGGCTCGCCCGTCGGCGCGGGCGCGCGCGGAGTGGAGACGCGCTGATGTCCGCCGGCGCCGTCACCGCCGCGACCGCCGCCGGGCGGCCGAAGGGCATGAGTCCACGCACCGAGACGACGCTGCGCATCGTCGCACCGGTGGCCGTGGGGATCATCGTGCTCGGCATCTGGCAGTTCCTCGTGAGCGTGGTCGGCGTCTCGGACTACCTGCTGCCCAGCCCGGCCTCCATCATCGAGGAGTTCATCGCCTCCTGGGACTCCATCGTGCAGGCCACCCTGATCACCGGCACCAACGCCCTCATCGGCCTCGTGCTCGGCTCGATCCTCGGCATCCTGCTCGCCGCGCTCGCGGCGCGCTGGCGCGCGGTCGACCGCATGAGCGCCCCGGTCGTGGCGATGCTCGCCGTGGTGCCGATCGTCGCGCTGGCGCCCGTGCTGAACTCCATGTTCGGCGCCGACAGCCAGTTCGGGCGGCAGGCGATCGCGACGCTCGCGTCCTTCGTCCCCGTCTTCCTCAACACGCTCCGCGGCTTCCGGCAGACGGCGCCGGTGCACCGCGACCTGATGAAGGCGTACGCCGCCTCATCGGGGCAGGTGCTGCGCACGCTCACGCTGCCGACCGCCCGGCCGTTCATCCTCACGGGCATCCGGATCGCGTCGTCGCTCGCCGTGATCTCGGCACTCGTCGCCGAGTACTTCGGCGGCCCGCGCGGCGGCCTCGGCTCGCTCATCTCGACATCGGCCGCGTCGAGCCAGTACGCCCGCGCATGGGCCTACGTCGTGGCATCCATCGCCCTCGGCCTGCTCTTCTACCTCGCGACGCTCGCCCTCGAGCGCCTGCTGCTACGCCACGCGCCCCAGGTGCGACGACGCCCCTGACGCCGAAGCCACCGCGGCCCCCGAGCCGCGGCGGAACAGAGCACGACACGCACCGAGAACTCGAAAGGACTGACATGAACCACAGCAGACGTCGCCTCGCGACGGTCGGCGGGCTCGCCCTCGCGGCGACGCTCGCATTCACCGCATGTTCGGCATCCGGCGACGGGTCGGGGGACACGAACGGCGCCGAGGGCGAGCTCACGCCCGTGAAGCTCCAGCTCCAGTGGCTTCCGCAGGGCCAGTTCGCCGGGTACTTCGCGGCCCAGGAACTCGGCTACTTCGAGGAGGAGGGCCTGGACGTCGAGATCATCCCCTCCGGCGGCGACATCGTGCCGCAGGACGCGCTCGCCAACGGCGACGTGGACTACGCGATCGCGTGGGTGCCGAAGGTGCTCGGCTCGATCGAGCAGGGCGCGAACCTCACCGACATCGCCCAGATCTTCCAGCGCTCGGGCACCCTGCAGGTGTCGTGGGCCGACTCGGGCATCGACTCGGTCGCCGACTTCGAGGGCAAGAAGATCGGCTCCTGGGGCTTCGGCAACGAGTGGGAGATCTTCGCCGCCATGGCCGAAGAGGGCCTCGACTCGACCACCGTGCAGATCATCACGCAGGACTTCAACATGAACGCCTTCCTGCAGGGCGACATCGACGCGGCCCAGGCGATGACCTACAACGAGTACGCGCAGCTGCTCGAGAGCGCGAACCCCGACACGGGCGAGCTCTACCAGCCCGAGGACTTCAACGTCATCAGCTACGAGGACACCGCGGGCGCCATGCTCCAGGACGCGATCTGGGCCGACACCGAGCGGCTCGAGACCGACGAGGAGTACCAGGAGACCACGGTGGCGTTCCTGAAGGCCGTCATCAAGGGGTGGATCTACGCCGCCGAGAACCCCGAGGAGGCGTCGGAGATCACCATCGCCGCCGGCTCCGGCTGGGGTCCGAGCCACGAGCTCTGGATGGTGAACGAGACCAACAAGCTCATCTGGCCCTCGCCCGACGGCATCGGCATCATCGACGAGGCCGCCTGGGACAAGACCGTGGCGGGCGCGCTCGCCGCGGTCAACGAGTCCGGCGCCCGCCTCATCACCGAGGAGCCGCCCGCGACCGCGTGGTCGAACGAATGGATCCAGCAGGCGCTCGACGAGCTCGAGGGCGAAGGCCTCGACCTCACCGGCGAGGGCTTCGAGCCCATCGACGTCACCCTCGAGGAGGGCGGCAACTAGCGAACGGATGCCGCGTGGCCGGTGCATCCCGCCGGCCGCGCGGCACCCCATCCGAACGAAAGGCACGCCATGACCGAGAACCTCGCCGAGGACCTCGACGCGCTCGCGCGCGAGCTCGACGCCGACCACGTCTTCCATTCGTGGTCGGCCCAGTCGCAGCGCTCGAACCTCGTGGTCGCGAGCGGGCGCGGAACCCGCGTCTGGGACCACGCCGGCCGCGAATACCTCGACTTCTCGAGCCAACTCGTGAACGTCAACATCGGCCACCAGCATCCGGCCGTCGTGCAGGCGATCCGCGAGCAGGCCGAGCTCCTCACGACCATCGCGCCCTCGACCGTGAACCTCGCTCGCGGTGAGGCGGCGAAGCGGATCGTGGGTCACGCGCCACCGGGGTTCCACAAGGTGTTCTTCACGAACGGCGGCGCCGACGCGATCGAGAACGCGATCAGGATGGCACGGCTGCACTCCGGTCGCGACAAGATCCTCTCGACGTACCGCTCGTATCACGGCAACACGGGTGCGGCGATCGTGGCGACGGGCGACTGGCGCCGCATTCCGAACGAGTTCGCGCGCTCGCACGTGCACTTCTTCGGCCCCTACCTCTACCGGTCCGAGTTCTGGGCCACCACGCCCGAGGAGGAGTCGGAGCGGGCGCTGCAGCACCTGCGACACGTCATCGAGTTCGAGGGGCCGTCGTCGATCGCGGCGATCCTGCTCGAGAGCATCCCGGGCACCGCCGGCATCCTCCTGCCGCCCCCCGGCTACCTCGCCGGCGTGCGCGAGCTCGCCGACCGGCACGGCATCCTGCTCATCCTCGACGAGGTGATGGCGGGCTTCGGCCGTACCGGTCGCTGGTTCGCGTTCGACGGGTACGACGTGCGTCCCGACCTCATCACGTTCGCGAAGGGCGTGAACTCGGGATACATCCCGGTGGGCGGCGTCATCATCTCCGACCCCATCGCGGCGACGTTCGACGACCGGGTGTTCCCGGGCGGGCTCACGTACTCGGGGCATCCGCTCGCGATGGCCTCGATCGTCGCCGCGCTCGACGCGATGGCGTCCGAGGGCATCGTCGACAACGCCCGCGACGTGGGCGCCACGGCGATCGGGCCGGGACTCGCCGACCTCGCCGAGCGCCACGCCGTGATCGGCGAGGTGCGCGGCGAGGGCGTGTTCTGGGCGATGGAACTCGTCGCCGACCGGGAGACGCGCGAGCCGCTGCCGGCCGCGGCGATGGGCCGGCTCAAGTCCGCGCTCGTCGCTCGCGGCCTGCTGCCGTTCGTCGCCGACAACCGCATCCACGTGGTGCCGCCGTGCGTGGTCACCGCAGAAGAGGTCGCCGAGGCCATGGCGATCTACGATGAAGTACTGGGCACCGCACTCGAAGGAGAGGGCTGACTCATGAGCCAAACATTGACCGAGACTCAGGCGTCGGGCGCCACGACGGCGACCGTCGAGCACTGGATCGACGGGGCATCCGTCGCGGGCGATTCCGAACGCACCGGGCCCATCTACAACCCCGCGCTGGGCGTCGAGCAGAAGCGCGTGCGCTTCGCCTCGACCGAAGACGTCGACGCCGCCGTGCAGGCGGCGGCGCGTGCCTTCCCCGGCTGGCGCGACACGTCGATCGCGAAACGCCAGCAGGTGATGTTCACGTTCCGGGAGCTCCTGAACGCCCGCAGCGACGAGCTCGCGGCGATCCTCACGAGCGAGCACGGCAAGGTGCTGTCGGATGCCGCGGGCGAGATCGCGCGCGGACTCGAGGTCGTCGAGCTCGCCTGCGCCATGCCGGGCTACACGAAGGGCGAGTACTCCGAGAACGCGTCGACGGGCATCGACGTGTACACGACCCGCCAGCCGATCGGCGTGGTCGGCATCATCAGCCCGTTCAACTTCCCGGCCATGGTGCCGCTGTGGTTCTTCCCGCTCGCGATCGCGACCGGCAACACGGTGGTGCTGAAGCCGTCGGAGAAGGACCCTTCGGCCGCGGTGTGGCTTGCGAAGCTCATGCAGGAGGCCGGCCTGCCCGACGGCGTCTTCAACGTCGTGCACGGCGACAAGGTCGCGGTCGACGCGCTGCTCCACCACCCGACGGTGCGCGCCATCTCGTTCGTCGGCTCGACGCCGATCGCCCAGTACATCTACACGACGGCGACCGCGAACGGCAAGCGCGTGCAGGCCCTCGGCGGCGCGAAGAACCACATGCTCGTGCTGCCCGACGCCGACCTCGACCTCGCGGCCGACGCGGCCGTCAACGCGGGCTTCGGCTCCGCGGGCGAACGGTGCATGGCGATCTCGGCGCTGATCGCGGTCGACTCCATCGCCGACGAGCTGGTGTCGAAGATCAGCGAGCGGATGTCTCGGCTGAAGACCGGCGACGGCACGCGTGGCTGCGACATGGGGCCGCTCATCACGCGGGAGCACCGCGACAAGGTCGCGGGATACCTCGACGTCGCGGCATCCGACGGCGCCACCGTGGTGGTCGACGGACGAGACCCCGAGGTCGACGGCGAGCCCGACGGGTTCTGGATGGGCCCGACCCTCGTCGACAAGGTGCCGACCTCGTCGGCCGTCTACCGTGACGAGATCTTCGGCCCGGTGCTGTCGGTCGTGCGCGTCGAGGGCTACGAGGAGGGCCTGCAACTCATCAACTCCTCGCGGTACGGCAACGGCACGGCGATCTTCACGAACGACGGCGGCGCCGCCCGCAAGTTCCAGCGTGAGGTGACCGTCGGCATGGTCGGCATCAACGTGCCGATCCCCGTGCCCGTGGCCTACCACTCGTTCGGCGGGTGGAAGGACTCGCTGTTCGGCGACGCCAAGGCGTACGGCGCCCGCGGGTTCGACTTCTACACGCAGGAGAAGGCGATCACGTCGCGCTGGCTCGACCCGAGCCACGGTGGGCTCAACCTCGGGTTCCCGCAGCACGACTGAGTGATGCGGTTGATGCCTCCACGGTGATGCGCATGATGCCTTAACATGGCATCATGCGCACCACCGTGAACATCGATGAGCACCTGCTCGTCCAAGCGAAGCGGCGGGCGGCCGCGCGCAACCTGACACTGGGTGAGTACGTGGAAGAGGCGGTACGGCACGAGCTGCTCCGCGACTCGGCCAGGCGCGCGCCGATATCCCTGCCGACGTTCACGCGAGGCACCGGCATGAGGGCCGGCATCGAGGCCTCGAACCGCGGGCTGTTCGACGCACTCGACGCGAACGGCGAGCGCGCGTGATCGTCATCGACGTCAACGTCCTGCTCGCCGCATTCAGGGAAGACCACCAGCAGCACGATCGTGCGCGGCCCTGGCTCGAACGCGTGCTCTCCGACGGAGAGGAGATCGTCATCCCCGATGCCGTGTGGGTCGGCTTCGTGCGCATCGCCACGAACCGGGCGATCTTCGACGTGCCGGCGACGGTCGCGGAGGCGTTCGAGTTCGTCACCGCGGTCACCGGGGCCGTCGGGTACCGGGTGATGCCCGGGCTCACCGACGGACTCTCCCTGTTCGCCAGGGTCTGCCTGGAGGCGGACGCAGCCGGGAACCTGGTGCCTGATGCGTACATCGCGTCGATCGCACGTGCTTACGCGTGCCCGGTGGCGAGCTTCGACCGGGACTTCCGTCGGTTCGACGATCTCGAGATCATCGTCCCGAGCTGATCCTCACGGGCGGGGCGGCCAGGCGGGCGCGCCGAGCTCGCGTGAGACATTGCGGGCCGCTTCGCGCAGCTCGTTCAGCACGGCGTCGGACGGGGGCCACTCGGTCGCCGGAAGCACCACCGCGATCGCGGCGATCACCTCCCCCTCGTCTGAGCAGATCGGCGCCGCCACCGACGCTTCGCCGATGACGGCCTCCTCGTTCTCGAATCCGAGCGCGTCCCGGCGCACGGGTTCGAACTCCTCGCGCAGGCGATCGGGATCGGTGATGGTGTCGGCCGTGAGCGCGATGAGGGGCCGCGACAGCACATCCGCGGCGTGCGCCGCGTCGTAGGCCAGGAGCACCTTGCCCATCGCCGAGGCGTGGCTCGGGATCGTCACACCCGTCTCGGGCATCTGCTCACTGCCGTCGGGCCGCCGGTCGTGATGGATGACGATCACCTCCCCGAACAGCTCGACGCCCAGTCGGGTGGCCAGCCCGGTGCGGCTCGAGAGTTCGTGCATCCAGCGCATCGATCGCGCACGCACGTCGAGCGTGTCGAGGTAGACGCTCGACAGCTTCAGGAGGGTCGGGCCGAGCACGTACCGGTTGCCGCTGGGTTGCTGCGCCACGAGACCGTGCGACTGCAGCGACTTGACGATGCCGTGCACCGTCGACGGCGGCAGGTCGAGGGCGGCGGCCATCTCGGTGATGCCCATGCGTCGCGAACCCTGCAGCAGACCGAGGATCTTCGCCGCGCGGTCGATCGACTGGATCATCGCGCTCCCTCCCTGCGTCGTCGCGGCACCGCACCGGCTTCCATTCTGTCGGGTTCTTGACAGGCCGGCGGTGAAGGTGCAGTATTCGGTATTGCCGAATGAGGTTCGACAATGTCGAATCTACCCGGTTCCCGAGCCCGGTGGGCTCTCCCCGGTTCCAACGCTTCAAAGGAGAACGCAACATGGACGACAACAGGACCTGGCAGCGGCTCGCTGCCGAGTTCCTCGGCACGGCCTTCCTCGTATTCGTCGGCGTCGGCTCGGTGCCGGCCTTCGCCCTCGTTCGGGGCGACGCGCCGTTCGCACCGGCCGATCTCGGCTTCATCTCGCTCGCCTTCGGCACCATCGTCGTGGCGACGGTCTACGTGTTCGGGTACATCTCGGGCAACCACATCAATCCGGCCGTCACCGTGGCCCTCGCGGTGACGGGCAAGTTCGCCTGGCGCGACGTGCCGGGCTATCTTGCCGCGCAACTGCTCGGCGCGACCGTGGGCGCGTTCGCCATCGTCGGGGCCCTCGGCCCGCAGGCGAGTGAACTCGGCCTCGGCGTGGCGGCGTACGGCGACATCCCGATCTGGCAGGCGTTCACGGCCGAGTTCCTCGGCACCTTCCTGCTCGTGTTCACGGTCTTCGGCGTGATCCATCGCAAGGCTGCGCCGGGATTCGCCGGCCTCGTGATCGGACTCGTGGTGTTCGCCGCCATCATCCCGGTGGCTCCGGCGACCGGCGCCTCCATCAACCCCGCCCGCACCACCGGTCCGATGCTCGCGCAGCAGATCCTCGGCGGCACGGTGCAGTGGGAACAGTGGCCGGTCTACGTCATCGCCGAAGTGGTCGGCGGCATCCTGGCGGGCGTCCTGTTCGGCGTCATCTCGCGGACGCAGGCCGACCGCACCACGCTCACCGAAGCGCTCATCGAAGAGGAGACCCGCGCATGAAGAAGCTCATCAACGCACCGTCGGCCGTGCTGGCCGACGCACTCAAGGGCGTCGCAGCCGCGCACCCCGACCTCGCCGTCGACTTCGACAATCGCGTCGTGTCGCGCGCGTCGGCGAAGCAGGGCAAGGTGGCGCTCATCTCGGGCGGCGGCTCGGGTCACGAACCGCTGCACAGCGGCTTCGTGGGCCTCGGGATGCTGGATGCCGCGTGCGCCGGCGAGATCTTCACGTCGCCGACGCCCGACCAGATGCTCGCCGCCGCCACGACGGTGAGCGCCGGCGCCGGAGTCCTCTACATCGTGAAGAACTACACCGGCGACGTGCTCAACTTCGAGATGGCCGCCGAACTCGCCGAGGCCGAGGGGATCCCCGTGAAGACGGTGCTCGTGGCCGACGACGTCGCGGTCGAGGACTCGACGTGGACCGCCGGCCGTCGTGGCGTCGGCACGACGGTGCTGGTCGAGAAGATCGCGGGCGCCGCCGCCGAGGCGGGCGACGACCTCGAAGCCGTGCACGCGATCGCCACCCGCGTGGCCGAGAACGGCCGGTCGATGGGCGTCGCGCTCACGAGCGCCACGCTGCCCGCGGTCGGGAAGCCGAGCTTCGACCTGCCCGAGGACGAGATCGAGATGGGCGTGGGCATCCACGGAGAGCCCGGTCGCAAGCGAGTCCCGTTGCGGCCGGCGGCGGAGATCGCCGAGGAGTTGGTGTCGTCGATCCTCGCGGACCACGACTTCACCGGCGCCCCGGTGATCGCGATGCTCAGCGGTCTCGGCGGCACGCCGCTCATCGAGCTGTACGCGATGTACGGCGACGTCGCCGCCCTGCTGGAGCAGCGCGGCGTCACCGTCGCCCGGTCGCTCGTCGGCGACTACATCACGAGCCTCGACATGGCCGGATGCTCGCTCACGCTCCTCCGCGCCGACGAGGAGATGCTCCGACTCTGGGACGCGCCGGTCGGCACTGCGGCGCTGCGTTGGGGGGTCTGAACAGATGAGGACGCTCGAGGACAGCCGCCTCACGGTCGACGACCTGATCGCGTGGCTGATGCGATTCGACGAGCAGATCGTCGAGCACGCCGAACGCCTGACCGAGCTCGACTCCGCGATCGGCGACGCCGATCACGGCACGAACATGGCCAGGGGGACCGCCGCCGTGCGGTCGCGACTCACGGCGGCGCGTCCCGAGGACGCGGGCGCGCTGCTGAAGTCCTGCGGCATGGCGCTCGTCTCGACGGTCGGTGGTGCGAGCGGATCGCTGTACGGCACGCTGTTCCTCGAGATGGCCAAGCACGTCGGCGCGGCCTCGGAGCTCGACTCCACCGTCTTCGCCGCCGCGTTCCGCGCCGGGGTCGCCGGTGTCGTGGCTCGGGGCCGCGCCGAGCCGGGCGACAAGACCATGGTCGACGCCCTGCATCCGACCGTCGACGTGCTGGACGCCGCGGCAGCCGACGGCGTGCCGCTCGCGGCGGCGCTGCGGTCGGCCGCAGCCGCTGCCGCGGCGGGGCGGGATGCGACCATCCCGCTCGTCGCCCGCAAGGGCCGCGCCAGCTACCTCGGTGATCGCAGCGCAGACCACCTCGATCCCGGTGCGGCCTCGGCGGCGATCCTCGTGCAGGCGCTGGCGGACTCGCACGCGGAGCGTGGCCGATGATCGGGCTCGTCATCGTCTCGCACAGTCCTCGGCTCGCGGAGGCGGCGGTCGAACTGGCGCTGCAGATGGTGCACGGCAGCATTCCCGCGATCCGCATCGCCGCGGGCGTCGAGGGACGCTTCGGCACGGATGCCGCGGCCGTCGCCGCCGCCATCGACGAGGTCGCGGGCGACCACGGCGTGCTCGTGATCACCGACCTCGGCTCGGCCGTGCTGAGCGCCGGGCTGGCCCTCGAGCTCAGGGAGTCGAGCGCGGAGGTGATCGTGAGCGGTGGGCCCTTCGTCGAGGGGGTCACCGCGGCGCTCGTGCTCGCCGCGACCGGCGCTCCGCTGGCGGAGGTCGCCCGCGAGGCCTCCGCCGCGCTCGACGCGAAGCTCGCCCAGCTCGAGCCGCTCCAGGAGCCGACGGCGGCCACCGGCGCGACCGACGCGACCGACGAGACCGCTGCGCCGGTCGCGCCGGATCCGCATTCGGCCGATGAGGTGCTCATCAACCCCGAGGGCCTGCATGCCCGCCCCGCCGCCATGTTCGTGCAGGCGGTCGGCGGCTACGACGCCGTCGTCGACGTCACCAACCTGACCACGGGCACCGGACCGGTCACGGCGAAGAGCCTCATCGGCCTGCTGTCGCTCGGGGCGAAGCAGGGTCACCGCATCCGGCTCGACGGCCAGGGCCCCGATGCGGCGACGGCGGTCGGCGCGCTCCGGCGGCTGCTCGCCGACGGGTTCGGCGAGGGCACGCCCGCGCGGAGCTGACGACCTGACGCCGCTCGGGCGTCCGCCGCGGCCCGCGCATCAGGGAAGTGCGTCGCGCAGCAGTTCGAGCGCGGCGCGGACCGTCTGGTGCACGACCTCGGACGGGTCGCCGTCGAACTGGAAGTGCGTTTCGCGGACGTCGCCGCGTACCGTGACCGCCGCGTAGACGCTGCCCGCGGGCTCGCCGTCATCGGGCTCGGGGCCGCCGACCCCGGTCACGCTGACCGCGGCATCCGCTCCGAGGAGCCCGGCGACGCCGGCGGCGAGCTCGCGGGCGCACCGGGCCGAGGTGATGTCGTCGGCCGTGACGCCGAGCACCTCTCGCTTGACCTCCTCGGCGTAGGCGATCACGCCGCCGCGCAGCCACTGCGAGGCATCCGGCGCCGCCCCGAGCGCGTTGGTGATCGCGCCGCTCGTGAGCGATTCCGCCGCCGCGACGGTGAGGCCCGCGGCCGTGGCTCGGCGCGCGACCTCCGCCGCGAGTGCGGCGAACTCGTCTGCCGGATCCTGCATGCCGTCCCCCTGTCGTGTCCGCTCAGCCTCGCGGGCGCGCGGCGCGGGAGGCTCCGGCGAACGCCGCGATGGCCGCCTGCGCGTCGGGCGTCTCGAACGCGGCTGCGATCGTGCGTGCCTCGTCATCGAGCGCCTCCTGGAACGCGCGCCCGAGACCCGACCGGACGAGCCGCTTCGCCTGCCCGAACGCCGACGTCGCGCCGGTGAGCCACGAGTCCGCGACCTCGCGGGCGCGCGCGGCGACCGCGTCGGCCGGAACCACCTCGGTCACGAGCCCCCAGTCGAGCGCCTCGGCGGCCGAGAGCGTGCGTGAGGTGAGGGTGAGTTCGAGTGCGCGCCGGGTGCCGACCGCCTCGGGGAGCAGGGTGCTGACACCGCAGTCCGGCGTGAGCGCGACATCGGAGTAGCGGCTCGCGAAGGTCGCGGCCTCCGAGGCGATGATGACGTCGGCCACCAGCATGAAGCCGAGGCCGCCGCCGGCCACCGGTCCCTGCACGGCCGCGACCGTGGGCTTGGAGCTCTCGCGGAGCGTGCGGTGACCGTCGTGGATCCGGTCGGCGAGGCCCTGGATGACCCGGCCGGCGTCGGGCTCGGCCGCTGCCAGCCCCGACATCGCGACCACGTCGCCGCCCGCGCAGAACGCGCGGCCGACCGCGTCGAAGAGCACCGCGCCGATGTCGTCTCGTTCGTCGATCTCGTGCGCGATCGACTGCCAGAGCCCGATCGCGACGGGATCGACGGCATTGAGCCGTGTCGGCCGGTTGAGCGTGACATGGGCGAGCCCATCGCTCACGTGGAACAGGATCGCGTCGTCGCTCATGGTGCTGGAGTCTACTTCGCGGGACCGCGATCAGGCTTCGGCGTGCGCCTCGAGCAGCCGGGCGGCTCGGGTCACGAGCACGTCGAGCACCGTGCGCACGGCGAGTCGCTCCGCGACATCCGGCCGCAGGAGCGCGACGATCTGGCGTGCCGACGCGACGCCGCGAATGGGCTTCAGCACGACTGCCGAGGTCATCGTGCCCGACGTGAACCTGGGCACGAACGCGATGCCGAGGCCCGCCTCGATGAATGCCTCGACGATGCGCATGTCGCTGAAGCGCTGGGCGACGTGCACGCGCTTGCCGCCCTCCTGCTCGATGGCGTGCAGGATGCGTTCGAAGGGGAACCCGGGCGGCACGCCGAGCCAGGTCTCCTCGACGAGGTCCGCCGGCGTCACGTACGCGCGGTTCGCGAGCCGATGGTCGGCCGGCAGGCCGACGTCGAGCGGCTCGGTGAGCAACGGAACCGCCTTGAGGCCGCGCCCGCCCCAGGGCAGTTCGCCGGGCATGGTGTGCGCGAGCACGATGTCGTGATCGGCGGTGAGGTCGGGGAACTCGGCGAGCTCGGGGTCGAGGTCGGTGCAGTGCACCACCAGGCCCGCGACCCGGGCGAGGTCGGTGAGCACGCCGGGCAGCAGCGTGGCACCGATCGTGGGGAAGGTGAGCAGTGTCACCTCTCCGCTCGGATGGTGGCGGAACTCGTCCCACAGCGCCGTGGCGCGCTCGAGGGCGATCGCGACCTCGGTGGCGCTGCGCGCGAGCGCCTGCCCGGCGCTCGTAAGCGCGAGACCACGACCGCTGCGGGTCGTGAGCGGCATCCCCGCCTCCCGCTCCAGCACCTTGAGCTGCTGGGAGACGGCCGACGGGGTGCGGCCGGTGGCCTCGGCGACCGCCGTGACGCTGCCGCGCTCGGCGAGTTCTCTGAGCAGGTCGAGCCGTCGCACATCCATGTAGCCAAGCTACATCGTCAGTGAAGGATCGTGCGCTTGTGCTGCACGGTCGGCGGCGCGATGATTGAAGGGTCGAACACGTGCAACGGCGCCTCCGTCGCTCGACGAACCCGCCACCTCTTCGAAAGGAACCACCGTGTTCACGCTTCTCGTCATGCTGGGCCTCGCGTCCGCAGCCGGCATCGTCGGCTCCATCGTCGTTTCCGCGCGCGACGGCTACCGCCGCCAGCCGCGGGAGACGTTCGCCCGCACCGTCTAGGTCGTCGCGACAACCCGGCTCGGCCGGGTGCAGGGCCGCTGCGCAGGGGAGGGACACCCCGCGGAGCGGCCCTTTGTCGTTCCCGCGGCCGCATCTCACTCGACGTCCGGCACGCGTGCCTCCCGAACAGGGCGCACGCGCGTGGCATCCCGACCTTCCTCTCAGGCGGGGGAGTCGTAGAGTATTCGGGTGACCCTTGCGCCTCAGGACCGTAGCACCGACACGCGCCGCCAGCTCATCGAGCACATCGCGGCCGACGCGGTGTTCCACGGCGACTTCACCCTGACCAGCGGGAAGAAGGCGTCGTACTACGTGGACCTGCGCAAGGTCAGCCTCGACCACCGCGTGGCACCGCTCATCGGGCAGGTCATGCTCGACCTCATCGCCGACATCCCCGACGTCGACGCCGTCGGCGGAATGACGATGGGCGCCGACCCGATCGCAGCCGCCGTGCTGCACCAGGGCGCCGCGCGCGGCCTCGCGTACGATGCGTTCGTCGTGCGCAAGGAACCGAAGGACCACGGCCGCGGCAAGCAGGTCGAGGGGCCGGATGTCGCGGGCAAGCGCGTCATCGTGCTCGAGGACACCTCGACCACCGGCGGCTCGCCGCTCAAGGCGATCGAGGCGCTGCGCGCGGCGGGCGCCGAGGTCGTCGCCGTCGCGGTGGTCGTCGACCGCGCGACCGGTGCGCGTGAAGTGATCGAGGCCGCCGGTGTGCCGTATCGGGCCGCGATCGGCCTCGAAGACCTGGGATTGGCCTGATGAATCGCGACGGGCGAGACGCCGACGACGCCGACTGGCTGCTTGCGCAACTCGCGAGCGGCCGGACGCCGGCTCGTCAGGATCCGCCGGTCGCTCCCCCGCCCATCGCCCCTCCGGCCGGGGCTGCTCCGCCCGTCACTCCTGCGCCCGCTGCAGAGCCGTCCGTCGAGCCTCTGGCGCAGCCGCCGGTCGTGCAGCCGCCGGCGCAGCCCGCCGTCACGCCCACGCCGGCGCCGCGCAGCGAGGAGGTGCTCGACTGGTTCTCGCTCGCCGAGCCCGAGGGCGAGCCCGATGACGTGACGCGTGCCCTTCCGGTGATCGGCGCACCGTCGGAGCGGGTCGAGCCGCCCGTGGCACCGCCTCCGGCGACACCGGTGGAACCCGACGCGCCCGCCGGGCTCCCCGCGTGGAATCCGCCGTTCACCGTCGGTCGTACCGGCGCGGTGCCTCCGGCCGCCGTGCCGCCGGTCGCGGTGCCGCCGGTCGCGGTGCCGCCGGTCGCAGTGCCTCCGGTCGCGGTGCCGCCCGCGGCGTCCATGCCGCCCGCACCTCCCGCCCCGGCCGCGTCGCCGGGGTCCTCGCCGCTGACCTCGGTCGAGCCGCCCGTCGGTAGCACGCCGCCGCCCCTGCCCGAGACGGCGCCCGCAGCGCCCGTGCCGATCCGGCCGGTGCAGTCGGCGCCGATGCCGACGCCGATGCCCGAGCAGGCTGCGCCCGTGCTGCCGCCCGAGCAGGCTGCGCCCGTGCTGCCGCCCGAGCCGGTGCGGCCGGTGCTGCCCGAGCAGAGTGCGCCTGTGCTGCCCGAGCAGGCTGCGCCTGTGGTCCCGGCCGAGCCCGTCGCGCCCCTGCTGCCGCCCGAGCCCGCCCCGCCGCCCGGCCCCGTGACGCCGCCCGCCCAGTTCGCCCTCACCTGGGGTGCTGGCGACCTCGACTCCGAGGAGGCGATCCGCGCCGCGTTCCGCAGCCTCTCCACATCCGGACTCGCGACGTCGGACGCGCCGGTTGCTCCGGCCGCCGAACCGACTCAGGTCCCGCCGCCGCAGGTTTCGGATGCCGCGCCGCCGCCCTCGGCCGCGGCCTCGACGCCGGCCGAAGCCGATCCGTTCGCCGGCTTCTCACCGCCACCCGTCGCGCGCCAGTCGTTCACCCCCGTGCCGCCGCCGCAGCATCCGATCGCACCGACGACCGCGCCACCCAGTTGGGAGGAGCGCGCCGCACGGCCGAGCACGCCCAGCCACTTCGACGACGAGCTGTGGTCTGCGCTCAACGAGGACGCTGACGAGACGCCGGCCATGACCGCGCCGCCGCAGTCGCCGGACACGGCGCCTCCCATGGCCACGCCTGCCGCACCGGTGCGGCCCGATGCGACCGTGCCTCCTGCGGCGCCGGTGCCTCCTGCGGCGCCGGTGCCTCCTGCGGCGCCGGTGCCTCCTGCGGCGACCGTGCCTCCTGCGGCGACCGTGCCCCCTGCGGTGATGCCCCCGACCGCGCACGTCGCGCCGGTTCCGTCCACTCAGGTGCCACCTGACGTTCCGATCCCGCCCGCCCAGCCGGCCGTGCCGTCCGATGAGCGTGCAACGCCCGACGCTGCATTCGTCCAACGGGGCGCGACGGTGACGCCGGTCGGGCCGCCGCAGGCTCCTTCGGTTCCGCCCGCCTCGGCCTCGGCTTCCGCGTTGCCGCCCGCGGCGCCGGTGCCGCCCACGGCGCCGATCCCGCCGTTCGCGGCGCCCGTCCCGTCGGCGCCGCTCCCGGCGGCCGCGGACACGCCGCCGGCCGCGCCATTCGAGGTCCCGTTCGCAGCCACGACGCCCACGCCCGTGGAGCCGTCGCATTCCGACGGATTCCCCTTCATCGAGGTGCGGGGCGCGGCCGGATCGCCCGTGCCGATCGTCGGCGCGACGGCAGCCGAGTCCATGGCCGATCGTCGTGCCCCCTTTCCCGCATTCGCCTCGAACGGCGGCGACGACCGTCCCGAGCGCCGGGACCAGCAGCCCGATGGGCCGGTCGACGACCTGCTCGCCGCCCTCGGCGGCGGAGCCCGACCCACCCGAGACGACGGTTCCGGCGACCGGAACGGCGGGGCCGGTGGCGTCGGGGACTCGCGATCGCGCGGCGACCTCCCGCCCCGGGAACCGGCCGAGCCGATCGACCGCGGATTCGATGCGTTCGGCTTCGAGGAGGCCGACGAAGCAGACGACTCGAGCGGCACGCCCGACGACTACGCTGACGAGGCCGAGTCGACGATCGCACGGGAGATCGCGGAGACCGGCTACTTCTGGAACCTGACTCCGGATCCCACCGCGGTCGACCCCAAGGCGGCCGAGCAGCAGCCCGATTCCACGGTGCCCTCGCCCTTCGCGCAACCGTCACCGCTGGGCTTCGGGCACGAGAACGTCGAGCAGCCGCCGTCGGACTGGGAACCCGCACCCGCGTGGCAGCCCGGGCCGGAGTGGCAGGCCGAGTCCGAGCCCCAGTGGCAGGCGGAGGCCGAGCCAGAGCCCGAGCGGTCGTTCGGCGGCGATGACCTGACGGCGATGTTCACCGCCGCCGCGACGCCGGCGCAGCCGGTGGCTCCGCACACCGCTCCGCCGGCATCGACCGCCGCGCACGACGACGAGGATCCGCTCGCCTCGCTCTTCGGCGCGTCGGCCGCCCAGCAGTCGGCTGCCGATCCGTGGCCGCCTGCCGCGGCATCCGCACCGACCGCGTTCGCTGCCGCCCAGGCAGGCACCGCATTGCCGCCCCGCCACCCGGCCGCCGGCCCGGCGCCCAGCGGATCCGGCGCCGGACGAGATCCCGGCGGCGCCGCGAGCGGCGGCTCCGGCGGCGGCGGAAACCGAGCGGTCCGAACCCTCCTCTGGGTCGCGGGCGGCCTCGTCGTGGCGGTCGTCATCGCCGGCCTGTTCTACCTCGGCACCCGGCTCTCGGGCGGCGTCGAGGCGGGATCCCCGTCGGCGTCGCCGAGTGCCACCGAGACCCCCGTGGCCGAGCCCACGGCGCCGCAACCCGTGGGCGTGCACGACTGGAACACGCTGTTCGGCGGCGAGTGCATCGACCCGTTCGAATCGGCCTGGGCCGAGGAGTTCTCGGTCGTCGACTGTGCGGCTCCGCACGCCGCCCAGCTCGTGTACCGCGGCGAACTGCCGGGCGACGCGGCCGCGCCGTTCCCCGGGGAGGAGGCGATCGCCTCGCAGACGAGCCAGCTCTGCAGCGCGCCCGGGATCATCGACGTGGGGCTCGTCGAGGGCATTCCCGACCTGCAGGTGCAAGCCGCGTTCCCGGTCACCGAGGAGCAGTGGACCGACGGCGAGCGCACGTACTACTGCTTCGCGAACCGCGCGGGCGGCGAGCCGTTGACGGGCCCGATCCAGGGCCCTGGACCCACGGCGTAGCGTGGCGGCATCCGCTCGGGTCGTCGTCGTCGGCTCGCTGAACGTCGATTCGACGAGCTATGTGGCATCGTTCCCGGCTCCCGGCGAGACGATCCGCTCGCACGGCTTCCGGGTCGCGCTCGGCGGCAAGGGCTCCAACCAGGCGGTCGCGGCGCATGTGGTGGGTGCGGCCGTGGAACTCGTCGCGCGCGTCGGCGGTGACGCAGCGGGAGACTTCGCGGTGGCAACGCTCGATCGACTCGGGGTGCCGACCGGCGCGATCGCGCGTGAGACGGATGCCCCGACCGGCGTCGCCCAGATCACCGTCGCCGACTCGGGCGAGAACACGATCATCGTGACCGGCGGCGCGAACCTCGCGCTCACGCCGGCCGTCGTCGACGCGGAACGGGATCGCATCGTCGCCGCGCTCGTGCTCACGCAGGGCGAGCTTCCCGTGGCGACGATCGATCGGCTCGCCTCGCTCGCCGCCGAGGCGGGCGTGCGGTTCGTGCTCAACCTCGCCCCGCCCGCCCCGGTCTCCGCCGAGACACTCGCCGTTGCCGACCCGCTCGTCGTCAACGAGCACGAGGCGCGAGCGGTCGGCATCGGCACGGATGCCCCGGACGCGACGCTCGAGGACTGGCGCACGACCGCCGCATCCGCCGTCGGCAGGGTCGCCCGGTCCGTCGTCGTGACGCTCGGTGCCGCGGGGGCGGTCGCGGCGTCGGTCGACGGCACGTGGGCGATCGCGGCCCCGAGCGTGTCTGCGGTGGACACGACCGGCGCCGGCGACGCCTTCACGGGCACGCTCGCGGCATTCCTCGCCGAGGGGCGGTCGCTCGAGGAGTCGCTGCGAATCGCGGTGGCGGCGGGTGCCCTTGCCGTGCAGGCTCGCGGCACGGTGGACTCGTACGCGCCGCGAGCGGCGGTGCTCGAGGCGGCGGCCCGCGGCGGTGCATCGCCTGCAGGGGGAGCCGCGCCGGCATGACCATCCCCGTCATCGTCGACTGCGATCCCGGACACGACGACGTCTTCGCGCTCTGGCTCGCGGCGGGGCATCCGTCGCTCGACCTGCGTGCCGTGACGACCGTGGGCGGCAACGTGCCGCTCGAGCACACGAGCCGGAACGCGCGCATCGCGCTCACGGTCGCGGGCGTGACCGACGTGCCCGTCGCCGCGGGCGCTGCCGGGCCGCTCAGCCGGGTGCTCGAGACCGCGGAGTGGATCCACGGCGAGAACGGACTCGGCGGCCCCGAGCTGCCGGTACCGGCGATGCCGCTCGATGCGCGCGACGCGACTGGGCTCATCGCCGACACCCTGATCGCGTCCGAGGAACCGGTCGCGATCGTCGCGACGGGGCCGATCACGAATGTCGCCGTGTTCCTGCGCGACCGCCCGCAGTTGGCGCACCGCATCCGCGAGGTCGTGTGGATGGGCGGCTCCACCGAGCGAGGCAATGTGACGCCCTACGCGGAGTTCAACGCATGGGTCGACCCCGAGGCGCTCTCGATCGTGGTGGGCAGCGGCGTCCGCTTCACCATGGTCGGCCTCAACGTCACCCATCACGCCCTCGTGACCGCGGCGGTGCGAGGACGCCTCGCCGCCGTCGGCACGCGCACGGCGGCGTTCGGCGATGAGCTGCTCGAGTTCTTCTGCCGAACGAACGACGAGGTCTTCGGCATGCCCGACGGGCCCCTGCACGACCCGGTCGCCGTGGCCGTGCTGGCCGATCCCGGCTCGGTCGAGCTCGCGCACACGCGGCTCGACGTCGAACTCGCCGGCACCGAGACGGCGGGGGCGACGAGCGTCGACCTCGGCGGGATGCTGCGACGCGAGCCGAACGCGTGGGTCGCGACCCGCCTCGACGTCGACCGGTTCTGGGGCGTCATCGAGGGCGCCATCGCCCGGCTCGCCTGAGCCTGCCTCGACCCCTGACGAGCTCGTCGGCTGAGGGCTCTGCGTCTCGAGCACGCCGTTCTTGAACGACAGTCCCTGTTCGGAGGTCGCAGGACTTCGATACCGCGGCACCGCGGCACTGCGGCACCGCGGCAATGCGGCACTGCGGCACTGCGGCACTGCGGCACTTCGGCACGTCAGCACTTCGGCACCGCGGCACTGCGGCACTGCGGCACTGCGGCACTGCGGCACGTCAGCACTTCGGCACCGCGGCACCGCGGCACCGCGGTACTGCGGCACCGCGGTACTGCGGCACTTCGGCACTGCGGCACCCACTCGGCGAGAGAGAACGCCTCGTCGATCGATCGGACCTCGCCGACCCGCCGCTCACACGAGCGAGCGGATGCTCCAAGCCAGATGCGCGACCGCCTCGTCGACGAGCGCGTCCGAGAGGTTCCCGTAGCCGAGCACGAGCGCCTCGGGAGCGTTCGATGCCGCCGACGCCCGGTACCGGGCGAGCGCCGAGACGGCCACGCCCAGGGTGCCGGCGGCTTCGGCGGCGTCGCTGCCGCGCACACCCGCCGGCAGGGCGAGCACGGCGTGCATGCCCGCGGCGATGCCCGTCACCGCGAGGCCGGGCAGTTCACTCGCGATGGCGGCCAGCAGTTCCGTCCTACGCCGCCGGAATCGGCCGCGCGCCGCGCGCAGGTGCCGTTCGAGGTCGCCCGAGTCGATGAACCGGGCGAGCGCGGCCTGGTCGAGCGTCGATGGGCGTGCCGCCTCGCCGAGTCGGATGCGCTCTCGGAGCGCCGCGGGCATCACCGCCCAGCCGAGCCCCAACGCGGGCGAAACCGATTTCGAGAGTGACCCGATGAGCACCGTGCGCTCGGGAGCCATGCCCTGCAGTGCCGCGACCGGGCGGCGATCGTAACGGAACTCCGCGTCGTAGTCGTCCTCCACGAGCACGGCGTCGACCGAGCGCGCCCAGCGCACGATGGCCTCGCGACGCGCCGGGGCGAGCGCCGCGCCCGTCGGGAACTGGTGCGCCGGGGTGATGAGGGCTGCACGCGCGCCCGTACGGGACGCGGCATCCGCCAGCCGGTCGACGTCCACGCCGTCACCGTCGACCGTCACGGGCACGGGGACGAGCCCCATGCCCGCGGCGACCTCGCGCAGGCGCGGCCAGCTCGGGTCCTCGACGAGGAGGGTCCGGTGGCCGCCGCGATGCAGTCCGCGTGCGATGGCGAGCATGGCGTCGGTGGCACCGTGCGTGATGACCACATCGTCGGGCGCGGCGACGGCGCGCCTCGAGCGCGTGAGGTACGAGGCCACAGCGGTGCGGGCAAGCGGATGTCCCAGCCGGTCGACGACCGCGAACTCGCCGTCGGGCAGGTTCGTGAGCGCGTGGCGCACCGCGTCCGCCCACCGAGCGCGCGGGACGTGTCGCAGGTCGGGCACGCCCGGCCCGAGATCGTATCGGGGCCGACGGAACTCCCCGCGCACGGGCGGAGCCACGGGTCCACCGAAAGCGGACGGCCGTGACGTCGCGGGCACGCGGGTGCCGGAGCCGACCGCGGCCTCGAGGAGCCCCTCCGCCACGAGCTGCCCATAGACCTCGGTGACCACCCACCGCGAGACGCCCAGCGTCTCGGCGAGGCTCCGGCTCGGCGGCAGGGCGGCGCCCGCCGGAATGCGTCCGGCCTGCACCGCCTCGCGCACGGCGCGCTCGAGGCGGTCGCGCAGCGGCAGCGGCGCGTCGCCGAGGTCGAGCAGGGTCTCCCAGGCGAGCGCCGGCGCCGAGGGGTCGAGTCGGGGCATCCGTCACTCCTCGATTGGTCTGGTCGAACAACGCCTGATTGGAGTGTACGACCGAGCCGATCAGTTCCTACGCTCGAACACGTCATCACCGGTACGGAAGGGAATCAGCATGCGATACCGCACCATCGGCAACGGCCGCACCTCATTCGACGTCTCCACCATCTGCCTCGGCACCATGTTCTTCGGCACGCGCACCGACGTGGACACCTCGTTCGCCATCCTCGACCGCTTCGTCGAGGCCGGCGGCACGTTCATCGACACGGCCGACAACTACAACGCCTGGGTCGGCGGGCACGGCCGCGACAGCGAGGACCTCATCGGCCGCTGGCTGGCCGACCGCGGCGTGCGCGATCGCGTCCGCATCGCCACCAAGGTGGGCGCCGCGAAGAAGGATCCGGCGCTGCCGCTCTCGAACACACCGCCCACGAACTTCGAAGGGCTCAGCGCCGAGGTCGTGCAGCGGCAGGCCCACGAGAGCGCCCGCCATCTCGGCGTCGATCGCCTCGACGTGCTCTACGGGCACGTCGACGACCGCGAGACCGCGCTCGCCGAGACCGTCGGCGCGTTCGGCGCCCTGCAGGACGAGGGGCTCGTCGGCATCTCGGGCATCTCGAACGTCGCGTTGTGGCGCGTCGTCGAGGCACGCGAGGAGGCGCTCCGGCAGGGCGTCGCGCCCTACGGGCTCGTGCAGCAGCAGTACAGCTACGTGTACCCCGAGCCCAAGCTCGGCCGGCACAACTTCGTCACGCCCGACCTGCTCGACTACGCGGCATCCACCGGCTCCGACGGCCGGCCGCCGCTCGCCGTCACCGCGTACTCGCCGCTGTACCAGGGCGCGCTCACTCGACGCGACAAGCCGCTCTGGGGCGGCGCGGAGCACCCGACCTCGCGCGCGCGAATCGCGACCCTGCACGAGGTGGCGCGCGAGATCGGCGCGACCCCGAATCAGGTGGCGCTCGCGTGGTTGCTCGGGGCCGACGTGCCGGTGATCCCCATCGTCGGCGCGTCGAGCGTGGCGCAGCTCGAGGAGGCACTCGGGGCGGCCGAGCTCGACCTCGAAGCCGAGGTGCGGGCGCGCCTCGACGCCGAGCCCGTGCTGCCCCGCGAGGGGGCCGCGAGCGCGCGGCCGGCCGCCTGACCCGCGGCCGACGGCCCGCCGACCGACGGCGGGCCGTCGGGCCCGCCGCCTGACGACGGGACGTCGCGGTCGCGCCCGGCCGACCTAGAGCTCGGTCTCCACGGGCTCGTGCGTCACGAGTTCGGTCACGCCCGAGAGCACTTCGTCGGGTCGGAACGGGTACTTCTCCATCTCGGCGCGATCGCTGATGCCCGTGAGCACGAGCACCGTGTGCAGTCCCGCCTCGATGCCCGCGACGATGTCGGTGTCCATGCGGTCGCCGATCATCGCCGTGTTCTCGGAGTGCGCGCCGATCTTGTTGAGCGCCGAGCGGAACATCATCGGGTTCGGCTTGCCGACGACGTAGGGCTCCTTGCCCGTGGCCTTCGTGATGAGGGCGGCGATCGCCCCGGTCGCGGGCAGGGGGCCCTCGGCGCTCGGCCCCGTGGCATCCGGATTCGTCACGATGAACCGCGACCCCCTGCCGATGAGGCGGATCGCCTTGGTGATGGCCTCGAACGAGTAGTTGCGGGTCTCGCCGACGACGACGAAGTCGGGGTTCGTCTCGGTCATCACGAAGCCGGCCTCGTGCAGCGCCGTGAGGATGCCGGCCTCGCCGATCACGAACGCGGTGCCGCCGGGCTGTTGCTGCTTCAGGAAATCGGCGGTCGCGAGCGCCGAGGTCCAGATGCGCTCCTCGGGCACGTTCAGGCCGCTCGCCCGCAGCCGGGCCGACAGGTCGCGGGCCGTGAAGATCGAGTTGTTGGTGAGCACGAGGTATGGGGTGCCGGTGTCCTCCCATTGCTGCAGCAGGTCGGCGGCGCCCGGCAGCGCGTGGTTCTCGTGCACGAGCACGCCGTCCATGTCGGTCAGCCAGGCCTCGACCTCTTCACGTCGTCCCATGCGCCAAGCCTAGGGCGCGCAGATCACGGGCCGATGAACGATGGATGCCGCGCAGCGCGCGCCCTGGCGCACGCCGCCCGCGCACGCAGTGCCCGAGTTCGCGCCCGTTCTCCGGGACCCGGCCGGGCCGGGAGATCCCGGCGAAGATCAGGCGGAGACCCAGATTCCCGCGGCTGCCTCGCGGGCGATGGTGCTGGCCGTGCCCTCGACGGTGACGGCGACGGATGCCGCGTCCGCCGCGTCGGCGACGCGGAGTTCGCATCCCGGGCCGATGCCGGCGTCGTCGAGCGCGCGCAGCACGGCGGGGTCGCGGTCGCTGATGCGGATGACGCGACCGACGTGTCCGGCAGATGCCTTGTCGAGGCGGATCGACGGCTCGGACACGAGCGATCCGTCGGCCGCGGGGATGGCATCGCCATGGGGGTCCCGCTCAGGGCGTCCGAGCCGGGCGTCGATCGCCTCGAGCAGGCGGTCGGACACGGCGTGCTCGAGGACCTCGGCCTCGTCGTGCACCTCGTCCCATGCGTAACCCATCTCACGCACGAGCCACGTCTCGATGAGCCGGTGCCGGCGCACGACCGCGAGTGCGCGCAACCGCCCGACATCCGTGAGTCTGATCGCGCCGTAGGGGACGTGCTGCACGAGGCCCTGCGCCGCCATCTTCTTCACCATCTCGGTGACCGACGAGGGGGCGACGCCGAGCGCCCCGGCCAGGCCCGACGGCGTGATGGGTTCGGGCTGCCACTCGGTGTGGGCGTACACCGTCTTGAGGTAGTCCTCGATGGCGGGGCTGTTGGCGGGCATCGGCCTCAGGATACCCGGGCGGCAGGCGTCGGGTGCGGGAGCGCACGCGGCATTCGCGTGCCGCCCGACACGATCCGAATGAATCGTGTCAATTTCTCGCCCGGATCTGTTGACCTGCCCCCCGGATGCGGGTACGTTCGGGTTCGCACGGAAAGCGCTATCCCAACGACGGACCCAACAGGTCCAGAGAAGGATTCGACGATGAATCTCGGAAACCATCCGTTCCGCGCAGCGATGGCGGTCGCCGCCGCCGGCGCATTGCTCGCCGGTGCCGCGCAGCCCGCGACCGCCGCACCGCCCGACGCCGTGCCGGCCGCCGTGCCGCAACTCGAGGCCCTCGATCGCGGCCTCGTCGCGGTCGCCACCACCGAAGGCGTCTTCCTGAGCTGGCGGCTCCTGGCCTCCGAGGCGACCGGAGCCACCGACACCGGCGTCGCCGGCCCCGACTTCGCCGTCTACCGGGACGGTGAGCGACTGGCCACCGTGACCGACTCGACGAACTACGCCGACCCCGACGGCACGCCGACCTCGGAGTACACCGTCGCCGCCGTGGTGAACGGCGTCGAACTCGAACCGAGCACAGCCGTATCGCCGTGGGCGCAGGGCTACCTCGATGTGCCGCTGCAGAAGCCCGCCGACGGCGTGACCCCGACCGGCGAGGCGTTCACGTACTCGGCCAACGACGTCGCGGTGGGAGATGTCGACGGCGACGGCCAATACGAGTTCGTCGTGAAGTGGGATCCGTCCAACTCGAAGGACGTATCCCAGAAGGGCTACACGGGCACGGTCTTCCTCGACACCTACGAGCTCGACGGCACGTTGCGCAATCGCATCGACCTCGGCGTCAACATCCGCGCGGGCGCGCACTACACGCAGTTCCTCGTGTACGACTTCGACGGCGACGGCCGGTCGGAGACGATGCTCAAGACCGCGCCCGGCACGAAATCGATCACGTACGCGGCCGACGGCTCCGTGGCATCCGAGGCGTCGATCACCATGCCCGAGGCGGACGTCGCCGCCGGGTACTCGCACGACGATGACTACCGCATGAGCGCCGCCGACTACCGCGAGCACCTCGTCGAGATGTTCCAGGGCTGGTCCGAGCACGCCGAGGTGGCGGCCGGCAATTGGCCCGCGACGCTCGAGGAGGCGTTCGGCATCCCGGTGGCGCACGAGTACCCGCTGAGCCGCGCGAGTGCGGAGGAGCTCGCCGACCACTTCATCGACGTCTACGCGCCGAGCCGGTCCGGCCGCAACGACCTCACGACCTTCGACGGCTTCATCGTCGACGGCCCCGAGTACCTGACGGTCTTCGACGGCGCGACCGGCGAGGAGCTGCAGACGATCGAGTACAAGCCGGGCCGCGGCGACGACGGCCTCATGTGGGGCGACTACGCGATGAGCCGCATCGAGCCGGGGAACCGGGTCGACCGGTTCCTCTCCACCGTCGCCTACCTCGACGGCGAGCGGCCGTCGGCGGTGTTCGCGCGCGGCTACTACACACGCACGACGATGATCGCCTACGACTGGGACGGCGAGGCGCTGCACGAGCGCTGGTACGTCGACAGCGGTCACGCGCCCATGTCGAACCCGTTCAACGACTCCCCGCACGGCGTCGACGGCACCGACCCGGAGTATGGCGGCATCACCACGCAGGGCTTCCACTCCCTGAGCTCGGCCGATGTCGACGCCGACGGAAGGCAGGAGATCGTCTACGGCGCCGTCACGATCGACGACGACGGCAGCGTGCTCTACAGCTCGTACGACGTGCTGCCCGAGGGCAGCGCGGCACCCGGTACGCTCGCGCGACTCGGGCACGGAGACGCGATGCACGTCGCCGACCTCGACCCGTCGCGTCCGGGCCTCGAGATCTGGACCGTGCACGAGGGCGGGGCCTGGGCTCCGTACGGCTCCGTCATGCGCGACGCCGCGACGGGAGAGATCCTCTTCGGGTCGTACTCCGGCCGCGACACCGGCCGGGGCATGGTCGGCGACGTGCGGGCGGATGTCCCGGGCGTCGAGGTCTGGGCGAGCATGCCCGGCGGCAGCGACGGCAGCGGACTGCTGAGCGTCGCGGGCGAGCAGCTCGAGTCGTCGACGCCGGGCACGAACATGTCGATCCGGTGGGCGGCCGACCTCACGACGCAGCTCGTGAACGGCCACTCGACCGACACGTACCGGACGCCCACGATCGACGACTGGACGCGCGGGACGTTGTTGACGGCCGAGGGCACGGCCGTGAACAACTGGACCAAGGGCAACCCGTCGCTCGTCGCCGACGTGATCGGCGACTGGCGCGAGGAACTGCTCGTCCGCACCCTCGACTCGAACGCGTTGCGCGTGTACACGAGCACGGAGGTCACGACGCACAAGCTGACGACGCTCATGCACGACCAGCAGTACCGCGCCGAGACCGCCCGGCAGCAGACCACGTACAACCAACCGGCGTACACCTCGTTCTACCTCGCGAGCGACCTCGACTGGTCGGAGGTGCCGATCCTCACCACCCCCGTCGTCCCGGTCGAGCCGAAGTTCAAGGACCGTCCGGGCACCGGCCAGGATGAGGTGCAGGTACCGACGAACATCGCCGGTGTCGCGTACTACGTGAATGGCGAGCTCGTCACGGATCCGAACGGCAAGGCGAGCGTCGGCGGCGAGGTGGAGGTCGTTGCGGTGCCGACGGCCTGGTACCGACTCGCCGACGGCGCTGCATCGGAGTGGACCACGACCTTCGAGGGCTGAGTCCGCCGCAGACGACCGCCCCGAGCGCCGCAATTCCGTGCCGGCCGCTCGGGGCGGTTCTGTCGCCACTCGCGCGCGGAAGGGCCGCCGCTGCGCAGGGGAGCGCGACGGGGCATCCGGTCAGGCCCCCGTGAACACCAGCCAGAGCAACAGGCCGTTGAGGGTGATGAGGAAGAGGGATGCCGCGACGCCGAGCCCGGTGGTGACCCAGTGGTTCGCGAACCGGCCGAGCACGCTCCGCCGGGCCGTGACCGAAACCAGCGGGACCAGCGCGAACGGGATGCCGAACGAGAGCACCACCTGGCTGAGCACGAGCGAGATCGTGGGGTCGAACCCGAGGCTCAGGATCACGAGTGCCGGGATGAGCGTGACGAGACGGCGGGCGAGCAGCGGCACCCGGATGTGCAGCAGCCCGTGCATGATCTCCGCGCCGGCGTACGCGCCGACCGAGGTGGATGCGAGGCCCGACGCGAGCAGGCCCACCGCGAACAGCGTGGCGATGATCGGGCCGAGGGAGGACTCGAGGGCGGCGTGGGCGCCCTCGAGGCTGTCGGTGCCCTCGACGCCCGCGAGGTTCGCGGCCGCGAGCAGCAGGATGGCGAGGTTCACGCTCCCGGCGATGAGCATCGCGATCGACACGTCCCATCGCGTGGCGACGAGCAGGCGCGCCGTCGGGATGCCGCGGCCGACCTCGATCGGCTCGGCGGCCTCGTGCCGACCGGCGTCGCCGCCCGCGGGTCGGCGGCTCGGCGCGAACCGGTCGCGGCTCAGCGCCGAGTGCGCGTAGATCGCGTGCGGCATGATCGTCGCGCCCAGGATGGATGCCGCGAGGAGCACCGAGTTCGTGTCGGCGAACCGTGGCACGAGCCCGGCGAACAGGCCACCGGGGTCGGGCGGTGCGACGAACACGCCCACACTGAAGCCGACCGTGATGATGGCGAGCAGGCCCACGATCACGAACTCGAACGGCCGGGCACCCCTGCGTGACTGGATGATCAGCAGGACCAGCGAGATCGTGCCCGTGATGAGGCCGCCCCAGACGAGCGGCACGCCGAAGAGGAGGTTGAGGGCCACGGCACCGCCGATGACCTCGGCGAGGTCGGTCGCCATGGCCACGAGCTCGGCCTGCAGCCAGTAGGCCCGGCGCCCCCAGCGGTTGCCCATGCGCTCGCCGAGCACCTCGGGCAGGCTCTTGCCGGTGACGACGCCGAGCTTCGCCGACAGGTACTGGATCAGCCACGCCATGACGTTGCCGAGCACCACGACCCAGACGAGCAGGTATCCGTACTGGGCGCCCGCGGTCATGTTGCTCGCGACGTTGCCGGGGTCGAGGTAGGCGACGCCGGCGACGAGGGCGGGGCCGATCAGCCACGCGAGGCGCGGCACCGAGGGCGGGGCGGGGGGCGCGACCGAGGGGGCGGGCACGGCTTCATCGACGGCGGTGCTCGCCGACGCGGCATCCGGAGTTTTCGGCATACCGAAATCTTAGCGAGTTTTCGGTGAGCCGAAAGTGTCGTGACGCGTCGGTCTCGCGCACGGGCACGGGCTAGCGTGGTCGGGTGACGCAAGAGCCGACGGATGCCGCGGGGCCCGAGCACCCCGCGCCCGAGCCCGAGCACCCCGAGCCCACGCTCGCGCACGGCGTCGGACCGTGGCCCGGCGGCCGCGACGCCTGGCCCGACGATCCTCGCTACGATCCCGAGCTGCTCGCGCACGGCGACACCCGAAACGTCGTCGACCGCTACCGGTACTGGCGTCTCGAGGCGATCGTCGCCGACCTCGACGAGCGGCGGCATCCGTTCCACGTGGCCATCGAGAACTGGCAGCACGACCTCAACATCGGCTCGATCGTGCGCACCGCGAACGCGTTCGCCGCCGAGAAGGTGCACATCATCGGGCGTCGTCGCTGGAACCGGCGGGGCGCGATGGTGACCGACCGCTACCAGCACCTGCTGCATCACCCGGATGTCGCCGACTTCGTCGCGTGGGCACGGGCGACGTCCCTGCCCATCGTGGCGGTCGACAACGTCGAGGGCGCCCGGCCCGTCGACGACGTCGAGCTCCCCGAGCGCTGCGTGCTGCTCTTCGGGCAGGAGGGGCCGGGACTCAGCGCCGAGGCCATCGCCGCGGCCGACCTGGTCGTCGAGATCACTCAGTACGGCTCGACGCGGTCGATCAACGCGAGCGCGGCTGCGGCGATCGTCATGCACGAGTGGGTTCGCAGGCACGCGCGTCGGTGAGCTCGACGGGTGCCGCGGCGGTGCGCGCCGGTCGGAGATCGACCGGCGCGGCCGGACGCCCCTCGAGACCCGCCCGCTCCGGCCGGCGGCGCCGCACCGCACGCACCACGACGAGTCCGGCGGCGACCATGACGATCACGACGACCGCCGTCCCGCCGAACAGCGCGGGCGGGCCGCCCAGCTCGTAGGCCACGCCCGAGAGGGCGGCCGCGACCGTGGCGGTGAGCAGGCCGAACGCGCGCATGAGGCCCTGCGACGCGCCTGCGCGCTCGGCGGGCACGGCCTGCGCCATGGCCGCGGCCGCCCCGATGAACGCGAGCGCCTGACCGCTGGACTCGACGAAACCGACGCCGGTCGCCACCCACGGGTCGCCGATGACGCCGTAGAGCGCCACGATCGGCACCAGGACGACGACGCCCCGCACGAAAGCCGAGACGCCGCCGCGCCGGTCGGCGAGCCGCCCGGCCCAGCCCGCGACGATCGCGTAGGGCACCGCGAACAGGGTGTAGCTGAGCGCGGTGAGCTGCTCGCTCGCGCCGATGTCGGCCATGAACCGCGGCCAGATGCCGTCGTAGGCGCCCGTGGGCACCATGACGGCGCCGTAGAGCAGCAGGATGCCCACGACGCGGGGCGACCGCAGCAGCCCGAAGCTCACGCGGGGCGGAACGGCCACGGCGGTGTCGGCGGATGTCGCGGACGGCCCCGTCATCACGGCGGTGGCCGTGGCGCGCTCGTGGAACGCGAGCGCCACCGGTGCCACGCCCACGAGCACCGCCGCCGCCGACCACCCGAGGATGGCGCCCGGCGCCGAGATCGCGATCGCGAGGCCGGAGGCGAGTGGGCCGAGCGAGACGCCGGCGAGCTCGGCCGCACCCAGCCGGCCGAGCGCCTCGCCGGCGCGCAGCGGGTCGGCGCGCACGAGCAGCGCGCTCGCCGCGGCCATGAAGACGCCGAACCCGAACCCGCCGACTGCGCGGCCGGCCACCAGGTGCCACGCCTCGGTCGCGAGGGCCGAGCCCGCGAGGGCGGCGGCCATGAGCACCACGCCCGCGACGCCCATCAGCCGGGCGCGCCCGCGATCGGCGTAGGGCGCGACGATGAGCTCGGCCGCGAGGGCGGCGGCGAAGCCGGCGGCGGCGATGATGCCGATGTCGGCCGTGGAGATGCCGAGCCGGAGCTGGAGCGCCGGCAGCAGCGGGAAGATCACCATGGCGCCCGACGACATGAGCACGGTGGCGACCACCACCCCCGCGGTGAGTCGGCGGCGGTGCGCATCGGCGGCGACGTTCGCTGCACGCCTTCTTGTCCACATGGACAGTACGCTACCAGCTGTTGTCCATACGGACAAGAACGGTACGATGAGGGTATGGCGACCCGACTCGATCCCGCAGCGCGGCGGGACCAGATCCTCGCCGCGACCCTCCGGCTCGTGGCTCGTGACGGATTCGCCCGCGTCACGCTGCGCGACGTCGCCGCCGAGGTCGGCGTGGTGCACGGGCTGATCCGGCACTACTTCCCCACTCGCGAACAGCTCATGGCCGAGGCGTTCGACGCCGCCGTCCTCGCCGAACTCGAGGGCGACGAGGAGGTGGCCGAACGGGTCGAACCCGTCGAGGCGCTCGCCGACTGGCTCACCACGACGCCGCGCGACCACTACTTCGTGTGGATCGATGCCTGGAGCGAGGCGCACCGCAACCCCGAGCTCCTCGCCGCGCTCACCCGCCACCACCGCGACTGCGAGCGCCGGCTCGCCCGCATCATCGAGCGGCTCGCCGAGTCGGGCAGGGGCGCGAGCGACGACCCCGCGGCGGATGCCAAGATGCTCACCGCCCTCGTCGACGGCGTCGCCGTGCAGCACCACGCGATCGACCTGATCGGCCGCGCCGAGGCCGACCGCGTCGTGTACACCGCAGCCGAGGACCGGCTCGGCCTCGAGCGCGGCACCCTCGCGGCATCCCGTCCGACGGCGGCCCGCGGTCAATGGGCCGCCGATG
This sequence comes from Agromyces sp. H66, assembly GCF_004959775.1. Taxonomy (GTDB): domain Bacteria; phylum Actinomycetota; class Actinomycetes; order Actinomycetales; family Microbacteriaceae; genus Agromyces. The sequence goes on along the minus strand of NZ_SJZG01000003.1, from coordinate 266,301 downwards.
CCTCGCCGGTCGCGGCAACCGCCGGCCCCCGAGCCGACCGGCGGGACTGAGGCATCCGCTCGCCCGCTGCCGCGTGTCGGCGGGTCCCGGCCGTCGCCGCGCACGAGACTGTACCCGATGCCCGTCGTCGACACTGCGATCTACCTGGGCGGCCAGCGCGTCGCCACCCCGAGGAGTCTCGAGGAGACCTTCGAGACGCTCGTCGACCGTGGCGGGTTCGCATGGATCGGCCTGGTCCGCCCGACCGATCACGAACTCGAATCGCTCGCCCGGGAATTCGATCTCCATCACCTCGCCGTCGAGGACGCCCGCAAGGGCCACCAGCGCGCGAAGCTCGAGCGCCACGGCGACACCCTGTTCGTCGTGCTCCGTCCGGCGCGCTACCTCGACGCCGAGGAGCGGGTCGAGTTCGGGGAGATCCATATCTTCATCGGATCGAACTTCGCGGTCACCATCCGCCATGCCGAGGCGCCCGACCTCGGCCGGGTCCGCCGCCGCCTCGAGGCCTCGCCCGAGCTGCTCGCGAAGGGCCAGGAGGCCGTGCTCTACGCGGTGCTCGACGAGGTCGTCGATGCGTACTCGCCGGTGCTCGCAGGCCTCGAGAACGACATCGACGAGATCGAGGAGCAGCTCTTCGACGGAGATCCGGCGGTGACCCGTCGCATCTACGATCTCGCGAGCGAGGTCATGGCGCTGCAGCGGGCCACCAATCCGTTGCACGACATGATCACGGCGCTGCAGCGCGGCTTCGAGAAGTACGGGGTCGACCCCGAGCTCCAGCATTACCTCCGTGACGTGCTCGACCACTCGATCCACATCTCGGAGCGCGGCGAGTCCTTCCGGCAGCTCCTGCAGAACGCGCTGCAGGTGCACGCCACCCTCGTGGCGCAGCGGCAGAACGACGAGATGCGCCGCCTCAGCGAGACGAGTGTGCGCCAGAGCGAGGAGGTCAAGAAGATCTCGAGCTGGGCGGCGATCATCTTCGCGCCCACGCTCATCGGCACGTCCTACGGCATGAACTTCACGAACATGCCCGAGCTGGAGTGGGTGTACGGCTACCCGTTCGCGGTGGCCCTCATGCTGGGCTTCGGCGTCGCGCTGTACTTCATCTTCAAGCGCCGCGGCTGGCTCTGAACCGTGCGCCCTATGCGGGGCACCCGATCCCCGTTAGCGTGGGGGAATGACCGTGATCACCGACGATCTGCCCGCCCGGCTCCTGCACGAGGAGCACGCCGGATGGAAGGCGATCCTCGACGGTCGCGGCGGCGAGCACTACCAGCGCGCCATGACGCGCGACGCGCTCATGATCGTGGAGGGCGCGGTGCTCGGCCGCGACGACATCCTCGCCGCGTTCCGCAGCGCGCCGCCGTGGGACTCCTACGAACTGCACGAGCCCGCCGTCATCCGGCTCGGCGACCATGCCGGCATCCTCGTGTATCGGGCCGTCGCACGTCGCGGCGACGACACCGCGAACCTGCGGATGTCGACGACCTACCTCTACGACGACGGCGCCTGGCGCGTCGCCGCGCACCAGCAGACCCCGGCCTGACACCGACCCTGTCTCAGGCCCGCCCGAAGCTTGTGCAGGAGAACGCCCGAAGCTTGTGCAGGAGAAGAGGCCCCATCCCGCCCTCACGCGGGGGATGGGGCCCTTCTCCTGCACAAGCTGAAGCGGGTCAGTCGGTGCCGAGGTCGAACGCCGCGGCCTCGTTCGCGGCATCCGTGGCCAGTTCGAGCTCGGTCTCGGCCTCGCCCGCCGAGATCTCGGCGGCCTGGCCGGCCTGGAGGTCGCCGACCAGCTCGGCCGTCGCGCCGCCCACGATGCCCTGCGTCGCGTACTGCTCGAGGCGCGCTCGCGAGTCGGCGATGTCGAGGTTGCGCATCGTGAGCTGGCCGATGCGGTCCTCGGGGCCGAACGCGGCGTCGCCGACGCGCTCCATCGACAGCTTGTCGGGGTGGTAGCTGAGCGCGGGGCCCTGCGTGTCGAGGATCGTGTAGTCGTCGCCGCGGCGCAGGCGCAGCCACACCTCGCCGGTCACGGCCGAGCCGACCCAGCGCTGGATCGACTCGCGCAGCATGAGCGACTGCGGGTCGAGCCAACGGCCCTCGTACATGAGGCGGCCGAGCCGCCGGCCCTCGGCGTGGTAGTTCGCGATGGTGTCCTCGTTGTGGATCGCGTTGAGCAGGCGCTCGTACGCGATGTGCAGCAGCGCCATGCCGGGGGCCTCGTAGATGCCGCGGCTCTTCGCCTCGATGATGCGGTTCTCGATCTGGTCGGAGACGCCGAGGCCGTGCCGCCCGCCGATCGCGTTCGCCTCGTAGACGAGCGCGACGGGGTCCGAGAAGTGGGCGCCGTTGATCGCCACCGGGCGTCCCGCCTCGAACCGGACCGACACCTCCTCGGTGCGTACGTCGACGTCGTCGCGCCAGGCGGCGACGCCCATGATCGGCTCGACGATGTCGAGCCCGGCGTTCAGCTCCTCGAGGCGCTTGGCCTCGTGGGTCGCGCCCCAGATGTTCGCGTCGGTCGAGTACGCCTTCTCGGTGGAGTCGCGGTAGGGGAATCCGCGCGCGACGAGCCACTCGCTCATCTCCTTGCGACCGCCGAGCTCGGTGACGAACGCGGCGTCGAGCCACGGCTTGTAGATGCGAAGGCGCGGGTTGGCCATCAGGCCGTAGCGGTAGAACCGCTCGATGTCGTTGCCCTTGTAGGTGGAGCCGTCGCCCCAGATGTCGACGCCGTCCTCCTTCATGGCGCGCACGAGCAGCGTGCCCGTGACCGCGCGGCCGAGCGGCGTGGTGTTGAAGTACGTCTTGCCGCCCGAGCGGATGTGGAACGCGCCGCACTGCAGGGCGACGAGGCCTTCCTCGACGAGCGGGGCCTTCGCGTCGACGTGTCGGGCGATCTCGGCCCCGTACTCCTTCGCCCGGCCCGGAACCGCGGCGATGTCGGGCTCGTCGTACTGGCCGATGTCGGCCGTGTACGTGCAGGGCACCGCACCCTTCTCGCGCATCCACGCGACCGCGACCGAGGTGTCGAGGCCGCCGGAGAAGGCGATGCCGACGCGTTCGCCGACGGGCAGGCTGGAGAGGACTTTCGACATGCCCTCCAGCCTACTTGCGCGGATCCGTGCGGAACGACGGCGACGGATGCCTCGGCCACGCGACTCGAGAACGCGCCGCGGCGGGTTTCGAGCCGCCGCTGCGCGGCTCATCAACCCCCGAAATGGCCCCACGATAAGGTTGAGTGTGACTCAAGACGAATCAGCACCCGACACCGAGGCGTCGCTCGTCGACGAACCCGAGGTGCGGCAGGCGCTCGCCGAGGCCGATCGCGCGTCGGTCGCATCGGTGGTGGCGGAGCATCCGTCGTCGCCCCTCGCCTGGGCCGAGCTGGCCGACCTCGCCGACTCCGAGGGCACCCCCATCAGCGCGTTCGCGTTCGCCGCGGTCGCCGTCGACCTCGCCCGCGAGCAGCTGACCGCATCCGGCTGGTCGCCCGGCGCGCCCGTTCCGTGGTCGGACGAGCCCAACCGCGCCTACCTGCGCGCGCTCGACGCGCAGCGGCGTGCCGCGATGCAGCTCGGCCTCGACGACCGGGCGGCGCGCCTCGCCGATGAGCTCGCCGCCGCCGACGCCGAGGCGCCCGCGCGCATCGCGTCGGAGTTCACGCCCACCCAGCTCATGCCGATCGTCGGAACCGCCGGTCTCTTCGAGGCCTCGACCGGGACCGAGGCGCACACCGGCGAACCGATCGAAGAACCGCACGCCGCCGACGCGGCAGGAGAGGACTGAGCCATGCCCGCAGCCGTACTGATCGGTGCACAGTGGGGCGACGAGGGCAAGGGCAAGGCGACCGACCTGCTCGGCTCGCGCCTCGACTACGTCGTCAAGTTCAACGGCGGCAACAACGCCGGGCACACCGTCGTCGTCGGCGACGAGAAGTACGCCCTGCACCTGCTGCCGTCGGGCATCCTCACGCCGGGCGTCACGCCCGTGATCGCGAACGGCGTCGTCGTCGACATCGAGGTGCTCTTCGAGGAGCTCGAGGCGCTCGCGACCCGCGGGGTGGATGTCTCGAAGCTGCGAGTCTCGGCGAACGCCCACCTCATCACCCAGTACCACCGCACGCTCGACAAGGTCACCGAGCGATTCCTCGGCAAGCGCCAGATCGGCACCACCGGGCGCGGCATCGGCCCGGCGTACGCCGACAAGATCAACCGCGTGGGCCTGCGGATGCAGGACCTCTTCGACGAGAACATCCTGCGGCAGAAGGTCGAGGGGGCGCTCGACCAGAAGAACCACCTCCTCGTGAAGGTCTACAACCGCCGCGCCATCGGCGTCGACGAGATCGTCGACGAGCTGCTGAGCTACGTCGAGCGGCTGCGTCCGATGGTCACCGACACGTCGCTGCTGCTGCACCAGGCCCTCGAGCGCGGCGAGACCGTGCTGTTCGAGGGCGGTCAGGCGACCATGCTCGACGTCGACCACGGCACCTACCCGTTCGTCACGTCGTCGAACGCCACGAGCGGCGGCGCCGTCACGGGCTCGGGCATCGCGCCCAATCGCATCGACCGCGTCATCGCCGTGGTGAAGGCCTACACGACCCGTGTCGGAGCCGGCCCCTTCCCGACCGAGCTCTTCGACGAGTGGGGCGAGTTCCTCTCGGAGAAGGGTCACGAGTTCGGCACCACCACCGGCCGCGCCCGACGCACCGGATGGTACGACGCGCCCATCGCCCGGTACGCGGCGCGCGTCAACGGCGTCACCGACTTCGTACTCACGAAGCTCGACGTGCTCACGGGCCTCGACCGCATCCCGGTCGCGGTCGGGTACGAGGTCGACGGACAGCGCATCGACGAGGTGCCCGTGTCCCAGTCGGACTTCCACCACGCCAAGCCCGTGTACGAGGAGTTCCCGGGCTGGACCGAGGACATCTCGGCGGCCCGGTCGTTCGAGGAGCTGCCCGCCAACGCGCAGAGCTACGTGCGCGAGCTCGAGGCCATGAGCGGATCGCGCATCTCGGCCATCGGCGTCGGGCCGGGCCGCGACGAGATCGTACAACTGCACGACCTGCTCGACTGAGTTTCGTCGGGTCGCGACATCCGTCGACCGAAGCTGCTGCGAGCAGGCCGCGGCCCCGCTCGGGCATCGAGCATCGCGGTCGTGTCCGAGTCTGGACCGAAATGGACGACCGGTCGGCCCGGCGGGCAGACTGATCGGGTGAGGCAACGCGAGCGTTTCGATGCGGTCGTCGTCGGCAGCGGTTTCGGCGGCGCGGTCGCCGGAGCCCGGCTCGCGCAAGCCGGGTTGAGGGTGGCGATCATCGAACGGGGCAGGCGCTGGCAGGCCGGCTCGTTCCCGCGGAACGAGCATGACCTGGGCGACGATTGGCTCTGGGCGAAGCGCGGCGGCCTCTACGACATCCGGTGGCTCGATCGCATGGTCAGCGTCCAGGGAGCCGGCTGGGGCGGCGGCTCGCTCGTCTACGCCAACGTCTTCGCCCGGCCCGCCGATGAGACCTTCCGCCCGCACTGGCCGGCGTCCTACACGCGCGCAGCCCTCGATCCATACTTCGACATGGTCGCGCACATGCTCGAGGTCCGGCCCATCACGCCCGATCCGTCGACCGGACGCGTGCCCGCGCGCACGACGGCGATGGAGGATCTCGTCGCGCACCTCGATCTCGCCAGCGGCACCGTGCGCCCGAACCTGGCGATCCGCTTCGCGGACGCGGGCGCGGATCCTGCGGTGCCCGTCGCGAATCGACACGGCATCGAACAGCGAGCATGCACGTTCGTCGGCGAGTGCGTGATCGGCTGCAATCAGGGCGCGAAGCGCAGCCTCGACGTCAACTACCTCGCCGTCGCCGAACGCTCCGGTGCGGTCGCGTACACGGGCACCGAGGTCGTCGGCCTCGCGCCCGTCGATCCCGGCGGGTATCGGGTGAGCGCCATCCGGCACCCGCATGCCGACCCGCCCGTCGACGCCGGCCGGTTGGAGGTCGACGCGGATGCGGTGTTCCTCGCAGCAGGGGCTGTCGGCACCACCGAACTGCTCCTTCGCGCCCGAGACGTGCAGGGAACGCTCCCCGCGCTCTCCGCTCGCCTGGGCGAAGGGTTCTCCGGCAACGGCGACTTCCTCAGCTTCATCTCCCGGTCACGCACGCCGCTCGAACCCGACCGGGGACCGACCATCACGACGACGAGCATCGTTGACTTCGATGAGGCCGGCCGGCAGCTCTGGTTCCAGGTCCAGGACGGGGCCTTCCCCGCCGTGCTCGCGCGCCTCGTCGGCAACGTGATGAGCCGCATGAACCCGGCGACGCGGTTCGGTACTCGGGCTCCACGGAGCAGGCTGCCCGGGATGCCGGAACCTCATCGCTCGGTGATGGCACTCCTCCTGATGGGTCGAGACGCATCGGCGGGCCGACTCACGCTCGATCACCGAGGCGAAGCGGTCGCCGGCTGGGACAACCGGGCGAACGCCCGCCTGTACCGCGCAGAAGCGCTCGTCGGCCGAGTCGTCGCCCGGGTCTTCGGCGCACGAGCTCGATCCGCCCCGACCTGGACATACCTTCGGCGTGCCATCACCGTCCACAACCTCGGCGGCGTGCCCATGGGCGATGACGCCGCGAGCGGCGTCATCGACGAGTACGGACACGTCCACGGGTATCCCGGCCTGTACGTCGTCGACGGGGCCGCGGTGCCGAGTGCGACAGGCGTGAATCCATCGGCCTCGATCGCGGCGATGGCCGAACGCAACATCGAACACGCCATCCGCCGGATGACGGGCGACCCGACCTGGCAGGCCCCCGAGACTCCCCACGTCGTTCCGACCCCCGCGCCCGAGGACGAGGCCACGGCCCTCATGTCGCAGCGACGCCGGGCTCGTTCCGGCGACGGTGTGAGGTTCCGCGAGCGGATGTCCGGATACCTGATCGTGGCGGGCCGGAGAGTGCCCGCTCGGCTCGAGCTCGAGGCGTCGATACCGGGCTGGCGGCCGTTCCTGGACGACGCTCGACACACCGTGCGCGTCGAGGGGACGCTCCATGTCGAGGGGCGCATCACTCGTCGCCCGGTCGTCGGTGACCTCGACCTGTTCCCTGATTCCGGCGAGGCGGCCATGCGGTACCGGTTCGACCTCGATGACGACGACGGGATGCCGATCGCCGTGACCGGGGTGAAGGTGCAGCACCGCTGGAACCCGCTTGCCCTCTGGCACGACCTGACGACACTCCGCATCGAGATCCGACCGTCCGATGTCGGCCCGGGAGTCGGCGTCGACCGTGGAATCCTTCGAATCCCGACAGCGGGAGTATTCCGCCTGATCGGCTCGATCCGGGGCGATGCCTTCACCTCCGCCAAGCGGAACGCCGCGGTCATCCGCTTCCTCGGGTACTTCGCCCGCGGTGCATCCCGAGGCCTGCTCTGAACGTTGCGGAGCGGAGACGCGAAGGGGCCGGATGCCGCGGCGTCGCGACATCCGGCCCCTGCTCGTCGTTCCGCGACGAGTGACCGGCTTACGGCTCGGTGCCGATCTTCTTGTCGAGGTTCGCCCGCACCTCGTCGACCTTCGCGTCGTGCTCGTCGGGCAGCACCTTCTTCGCCGCGCCCGCGACGGCATCGAGGACGTTGTCGCTGATGTCCTCGGCCTGCTCGCTGTTCAGCGCCTCCTCGATCTTGTCCTTGTTCTCCTCGACGAATTCCTTCGCCTTGCCCGTGAGATCGTCAAGAGCTCCCATGTTCCCCACCGTCCATTCCGTCGGAGTCCTGCACTCGCCATCGTATGGGTCCCGTCGCCGCGACGGAAGGTGTCGCACGATCATGGAAGACTTGTTCGGGTGACCGCTATCCGCCCCCCAGATCGGCCGCTGATCGGCCGGTTCATCAGTCTCACGCCGTTCACCGAGGCCGACATCCCAGGGCTGTTCCGCGCGCTCGGCCACCCCGAGGTCTTCGCGGGCGGGTACGGCGGCGGCCCGGCCGGGTTCACGCCCGACCTGGAGTCGTTCGAGCGGTTCGCGGTCGCGTCGTACACGGGCGGCCCCGATGCCATGCCATGGACGCTGCGGATCGAGGGCGGACCCGATCACGGCACGATCGTGGGAGCGACGAAGTTCGCCGACCTCGACCTTCGCCAGGAGTACGGCCACATCGGGTGGACCGGCTACGACCCGCGCGTGTGGGGGACGGCGGTGAACCCCGAGGCCAAGCTCCTGCTCCTGGGCCTCGCCTTCGATCACGGCTTCGGTCGGGTGAAGATCCAGGCGGATGCCGTGAATGCGCGCTCGCGGGCGGCGATCGCCAAGCTCGGGGCGCAGTTCGAGGGCCTTGCGCGCCGCGATCGGCAGCGCGCCGACGGGTCGTGGCGAGACACCGCCGTGTACTCGGTGATCGTCGACGACTGGCCGGCGGTGCGGGGCGGCCTCGAGGCGCGGCTCGCCGCCTGGGGCGACCGGCCGGTCGTGCTCGAGGAGCGGTCGGCCGGGGCGCCCGAGATCGGCTGAGCGCGGGTTCGCGGGGGATCGAGAGGTCGCGTTTGCAGGGTTGCACCGTGCATCTGCGACTTCTCGATTTCGGCTGACGCTGGTCGGGCGAGGGGCTCGCTCAGCCCAGGTGCCGCCGCGCCGCCTCCGGCACGTGCAGCCGGGTGAGGAACGCGTCGGCGCCGCGCGGGACGCCCCGGCGGTCGGCCCGCGAGGCGAGCACGGTGATGAGCACGGCGAGCGGCACCGTCCAGGCGGCCGGCTGCTCGAGGAACGGACGGATGCCGGGTGCCGCCGTCGAGAGCAGCGAGCCGCCGAAGATGGCCGCCCCGGAGAGCACGGCGCCCGTCAGCATGCCGGCGATGGCGCCGCGCGACGTCAGCCCGCGCCACCAGATGCCGAGGAGGAGCATCGGGCACAGCGTCGACGCCGTGAAGGCGAACACGAGGCCGACGCTGCCGGCGAGGCCGGCCGACTCCGTGGCGAGCGCGACGACGAGCGGCACGAACGACGACGCGATCGCCGCGATGCGGAAGCCGCGCACGCTGCCGCCGAGGAGGTCCTGGCTGATCACTCCCGCGAGCGAGACGACGAGCCCCGATGACGTGGAGAGGAAGGCGGCGAACGCCCCCGCGATGACGAGCGCCGTGAGCAGGTCGCCGATCGGTCCGGGGATGAGGCGTCCGGGCAGCAGCAGGACCAGCGCGTCGGCGTCGCCCGAGGCGGCGAGGTCGGGCGCGAACGCGCGGCCGAGGAATCCGAACGCGGTCGGGAACAGGTAGAACACCGAGAGCAGCACCAGCACGATGACGGTCGTGCGCCGAGCGGCCGTGCCGTCGGGGTTCGTGTAGAAGCGCACCAGCACGTGCGGCAGGCCGAGGGTGCCGAGCAACAGTGCGACCATGAGTGAGACCGTGCGATACACGTCGAGGTCGCTCGGCCCTGCCGCGATCGGGAACGCCTCGCCGGGCGGCAGCGCGGGCTCGATGCCGCCCACCATGATGAGCAGCACGACGACGGGCACCGCGAGCGCCGTGAGCTTCAGCCAGAACTGGAACGCCTGCACGAACGTGATCGAGCGCATGCCGCCCGCCGCCACGAGGACGGCCACGATGACGGCGACCGCGAGCGAGCCCGCCCACGAGGGCAGGCCCGTTGTGATGCGCACGGTGAGCGCGGCGCCCTGCAGCTGCGGCACGATGTAGAACCAGCCGATGACGATGACGAGCGTGCTCGTCACTCGCCTGGCCCACACCGACTCCAGCCGCGCCTCGGTGAAGTCGGGGATGGTGTACGCGCCCGAGCGGCGCAGCGGCGCGGCCACGAACAGGAGCAGCATGAGGTAGCCGGCGGTGTAGCCGATCGGGAACCAGAGGGCTGCGGAACCCGTGAGCAGGATGAGCCCGGCGATGCCGAGGAACGATGCGGCCGACAGGTACTCGCCGCCGATCGCCGACGCATTCCACCACGGGCGCACGGTGCGCGACGCCACGTAGAAATCGCTCGTCGTGCGCGAGACCCGCAGTCCGTAGAACCCGATGAGGGCGGATGCCACGGCGACGGCCACGATCGCCGCGTACCCGATCGCGGCGTTCACTCGTCCTCCGTCAACGAGCGGTAGCGCGCCTCATTGCGGGCTGCGGCGCGCACGTAGAGCCCGCCGACCGTGATCGTGAGCGGGTAGACCCCGATGCCGAGCAGGAGCCACGAGAGCGGCACGCCCGCGACGAACGTCTCGTCGAGCTCGGGCGCGACGGCGATCGCCAGCACGAAGAGGGCGGTCGCCACCACGAAACCCACAGCCATGACGACCCCGAGTCGCAGCTGCGAGCGGATGAGGGAGCGCACGTAGACGCCGCGGATGTCGCTCGTCGGCGCTTCCGTGCCGACGAGCCCGATCGGGCGAGTGGATGCCGCAGCCCCGGCCCGGGGCGCGGTGACGCGCACGCGCGGTCGTGGTGGCGGGGCATCCGCCGGCCGGCTGCCCGCCGTCTCTGCGCCGTCGCTCATGACCTCGGCCGGATCGTGGCCTGCTCGAGGCGTTCGCGCAGCCCGGGAAGCAGGCGTCGGCTCACGGGCAGTTCGGCCGCGCCGACCACGACCGTCGGGTGATCGGTGCCGAGCCGGATGCGCGTGAGGTGCGGAACGGCGACGAGGTACGACCGATGGATGCGCACGAACGTGTCCGCCCACTGCCGTTCGAGGTCGGCCATCGGCACGCGCACGAGGTAGCTCGCCTCCTCGGTGTGCAGCCGCGCGTAGTCGCCCTGCGCCTGCACGTAGCGCACCTCGTCGCGGCGGACCATCCGCGTCGTACCGCCGAGCGTCACGGCGATCATCTCGGGCTGCGCGGCGGCCGCGGCATCCGGTGCCGGCGCAGCCGACGCCTTGAGCGCCTCGACGACGCGGCTGACCGATCGGTGCAGGCGCTCGGCCCGCACGGGCTTCAGCAGGTAGTCGACGGCGGCGAGGTCGAACGCCTCGAGCGCGCCCTCCTCGTCGGCCGTGACGAAGACGAGCGCGGGCCGGCGTTCGAATCGCTGCAGGGCGCGGGCGAGATCGAACCCCGTGAGGCCGGGCATGTGGATGTCGAGGAACGCGGCGTCGACCGGCTCGCGGGTGAGCAGCCGGATCGCCTCAGCGCCCGAGTTCGCCTGGTGGATCACGCCGACCCGGGGATCCTGGCCGAGCAGGAACGCCAACTCGTCGATCGCGGGCTGCTCGTCGTCGGCGATGAGCACGGAGATCACGGTTCCAGTCTCCCATCGGGGCCGAGGTCGTCGTCGGCGGATGCCGCGATCCGCCCGGGCTGGCTCTTCGGGATGCGCATGCGCACGAGGGTGCCCGCGCCCACATTCGTCTCGACCACGAGCCCGTGCTCGTCGCCGTACACCTGCCGGAGGCGGGCGTCGACGTTGCGCAGGCCCACGTGCTCGCCGGGCTCGCCGCCCGCGAGCACCGTCTCGAGCACCGCGGGGTCGATGCCGACGCCGTCGTCCTCGACGCTGATCTCGGCGAAGGCGCCCGAGTCGGCGGCTGTGATGGAGATGCGCCCGCCGCCCTCCTTCGACTCGAGCCCGTGCCGCACGGCGTTCTCGACGAGCGGCTGGATCGACAGGAACGGCACGACCGTCGAGAGCACCTCGGGCGCGATCTGCAGCGACACCCGCAGTCGGTCGCCGAACCGCGCCCGTTCGAGCTTCAGGTAGCCGTCGATCGAGCGGAGCTCCTCGGCGACCGTCGTGAAGTCGCCGTGCCGGCGGAACGAGTAGCGCGTGAAGTCGGCGAACTCGAGCACGAGCTCGCGCGCCTTCGCCGGGTCGGTGTTGATGAACGACGCGATCGCGTTGAGCGAGTTGTAGATGAAATGCGGGCTGATCTGCGCGCGGAGGGCTCGCACCTCCGCCTCGGCGAGCGCCGCACGGGAGGCGTCGAGCTCACCGAGCTCGACCTGGGCGGCGACCCAGTCGGCGACCTCGCCTGTGGCGCGGACGAGGCCCGCTCGTACGGGTGCCGCGAACGCCACGATGGCGCCGGCCGGTGCGCCGCCGGCCCGGATCGGCGCGGCGACGGCGTCGGTCTCCTCGTCGCCGATGCGGATGCGTCGCTGCACCTGCGGCTTGCCCGAGGCGCTCGCCTCGGCGGCAAGGCGTCCGGCGACCGCCCGCACGGCGTCGTCGCCCTCGACCGTGACGGTGCCGACCGGGTCGACCAACGCGAAGCTCTCGCACCCGAGGAGGGCTCGCAGGTGCCGCCCCGCCCGCATCGCGTCGGTCTCGCCGATGCCGCCGCGCAGATGCTTGGCCGCCTGGCTCGCCAGGTGCAGCGTCTGGTACGTCGCCCGTTCCACGTCGGTGCCGAGTTCGCGTGACGTCACGACGAGCCGCCGCAGCAGCAGCACGATGCCCACGGCGACCGCGCCGGCGACGACGCCGGCGGCAGCGGCGAGCAGCATCGACTCGGGCATGGAGGCCAGCGTAGCCGTCGTTCGTCGTCGGCCGTCCGCCGTTCGTCGCACGATGGACGCCGCTCACCGACGACGAACGGCCGCGGGCCTCTGCGGCTCCGTGCAGGGGTCAGCATGGGTCCACTGCGAACGCAGCGGCGCGGCTGCCGCCTCGCCGATCCCCACTCGAAGGAGAGACGCCATGGGCAATGACGCCCTGAGCGCGGAGGTCGACCTCAGTCACGTCGACTACCACGCGGTACAGAAATCGCCTGAGTTCCAGGAGCTCCGCCGCACCCACCGGAGCTTCGTCTTCCCCGTCCTCGCCGCCTGCCTCGTCTGGTACCTCGCGTACGTGCTGCTCGCGGTCTACGCCGTGGAGTTCATGTCCACTCGCGTCTTCGGAAGCATCAACGTCGCGATGCTGATCGGCCTCGCGCAGGTCGTCACGACCTTCGCGGTCACCATGTGGTACGTGCGGTTCGCGAACAAGCACTTCGACCCCCAGGCGGAGCGGATCCGCGATGAGATCGAGTCGGGCGTGTTCTTCGACAAGGCCGACGAGGGGGTTGCGAACTGATGCTGCACCTCGAAGCGGCGAGCTCCTCGCCCGGCAACCCCTGGCTCAACATCGGCATCTTCGGCGCCTTCGTCGCGATCACCATGGTGATCGTCTTCCGCGCCAGCCGGAACAACAAGACCGCGGCCGACTACTACGCCGCCGGCCGCTCGTTCACCGGCGGCCAGAACGGCTCCGCCATCGCGGGCGATTACCTCTCGGCGGCGTCGTTCCTCGGCATCGTCGGCGCCATCGCGATGAACGGCTACGACGGCTTCCTCTACTCGATCGGCTTCCTGGTCGCCTGGCTCGTCGCGCTGCTGCTGGTCGCCGAGTTGCTCCGCAACACGGGCAAGTTCACGATGGGCGACGTGCTGTCGTTCCGGCTCCGGCAGCGGCCCGTCCGCATCGCCGCGGCGGTCACGACGCTCGCGGTGTCGTTCTTCTACCTGCTCGCGCAGATGGCGGGCGCCGGCGGCCTGGTGTCGCTGCTCCTCGGCATCGGCGACGGCGTGGGCCAGGCCGTGGTCATCACCGTGGTCGGCGGCCTCATGATCCTCTACGTGCTCGTCGGCGGCATGAAGGGCACCACGTGGGTGCAGATCATCAAGGCCGTGATGCTCATCACCGGAGCCGGCGTCATGACGGTCTGGGTGCTGGCCATGAACGGGTTCGACTTCTCGGCCCTGCTCGATCGCGCGGTCGAGGTCGCCGAGAACCCCGCGATCCTCGACCCGGGCCTGAAGTACGGTGTCTCGGAGCTCTCGAAGATCGACTTCCTCTCGCTCGGCCTCGCCCTCGTGCTCGGCACCGCGGCCCTGCCGCACGTGCTCATGCGGTTCTACACCGTGCCCACGGCCAAGGAGGCGCGCAAGTCGGTGGTCTGGGCGATCTGGCTCATCGGCATCTTCTACGTGTTCACGCTCGTGCTCGGCTACGGTGCGGCGGCCCTCGTCGGTCCGTCGGTCATCGCGGCGGCGCCCGGCGGCCCGAACTCGGCCGCTCCGCTGCTCGCGTTCGCGCTCGGCGGTCCGCTGCTGCTCGGCCTCATCTCGGCGGTCGCGTTCGCGACGATCCTCGCGGTCGTGGCGGGCCTCACGATCACCGCGGCGGCGTCGTTCGCGCACGACATCTACGCATCGGTCGTGAAGAAGGGCGAGCCCGAGCCGGGCGCGGAGGTCAAGGTGGCCCGCCGCACGGTGGTCATCATCGGCATCGTCGCGATCATCGGCGGCATCGGCGCGAACGGCCAGAACATCGCGTTCCTCGTGGCCCTCGCGTTCGCGGTCGCGGCATCCGCCAACCTGCCGACCATCGTGTACTCGCTGTTCTGGAAGCGCTTCACCACGAAGGGCGCCCTCTGGAGCATGTACGGCGGTCTCATCTCGGCGATCGTGCTCATCGCGTTCTCGCCGGTGGTGTCGGGCTCGGCGACCTCGATGCTGAAGACCGAGGCGATCGATTTCGCCTGGTTCCCGCTGTCGAACCCGGGCATCATCTCCATTCCGCTCGCCTTCTTCCTCGGCTGGCTCGGAACCGTGCTCGACAAGGGCACCGAGGACCCGGCCAAGCAGTCCGAGATGGAGGTGCGCTCGCTCACGGGACCCGGCGCCGAGAAGGCGACGCACCACTAGCGGGTTCCGGCGGCGGGTCCCGTGAGAGCCCGCCGCCGGATCGATTTCGACGCGGCGGGAACGCCTGCCCGGGCCGCGTCGAATGAACAGACGGGGGCGGATGCCACGACAGCGAGTCGTGACATCCGCCCCCGTTGCTCTGCGTCGGGCGGGTGATCCCCGCCTACATGTTGATCATGTGGCCCACGAGCCCGTGGAACGCCTCCTGCAGCCCCTCCGAGAGCGTCGGGTGCGTGTGCACGTTACGCGCGAGCTCGAGGGCGCCGAGGTCCCACTTCTGCGCGAGGGTCAGCTCGGGAAGCAGCTCCGAGGCATCCGGTCCGATGATGTGGCCGCCCAGCAGCTCCAGGTGCTTCGCGTCGGCGACGAGCTTCACGAAGCCGACCGGGTCGCCGAGGCCGTGCGCCTTGCCGTTCGCCGAGAACGGGAACGTCGCGACCTTCACGTCGTAGCCCTCGTCGCGGGCCTGCTGCTCGGTGAGTCCGAAGCTCGCGACCTGCGGCGAGCAGAACGTGGCGCGCGGCATCATGCGGTAGTCGTCGAACGTCATGGTCTCGGCGCCGCCGATGGTCTCGGCCGCCACCACGCCCATCGCCTCGGCGACGTGCGCGAGCATGAGCTTCGCGGTGACGTCGCCGATCGCGTAGATGTGGGGGACGTTGGTGCGCATGACGTCGTCGATGCCGATCGCGCCGCGCTCGGTGAGCTGCACGCCCGTGTTCTCGAGGCCGAAGCCGTCGACGTTCGGCGCGAAGCCGACGGCCATGAGCACGCGGTCGACCTCGAGGGAGCCCGGCTGACCGTCGGCGCCCTCGTAGGCGACCGTGACGCTCGACCCGTTGTCGGTGACGGTCTGCACCTTCGTCGAGGTGAGGATCGGCACCCCGAGCTTGCGGTACTGCTTCGTGATCTCCTTCGACACGTCGACGTCCTCGTTGGGGAGGGCGCGGTCGAGGAACTCGATGATCGTCACCTCGACGCCGTAGTTGCGCAGCACGTAGGCGAATTCCATGCCGATGGCGCCGGCGCCGACGATCGCGATCGACCGCGGGAGGTCGCGGCTCAGGATCTGCGTCTCGTAGGTGACGATGTTGTCCGAGAGTTGCACGCCGGGCAGGAGGCGCACGCGGGAGCCGGTCGCGATGATGGCGTTGTCGAACGTGAGGGTCTGGGTCGACCCGTCGGCCTGCGCGACGTCGATGGTGTTCGCGTCGCGGAATGTGCCGCGGCCGTCGAACTCGGTGATCCCGTTCTTCTTCATGAGGAAGTGCACGCCCTTGACCCGGCCGTCCGCCACCTGGCGGCTGCGGTCGAATGCGGCGCCGTAGTCGAACGTCGCCTCGCCCGAGATGCCGAAGGTCTTGGCCTGGGCGTGGAAGATATGCGCGAGTTCCGCGTTCCGCAGGAGGGCCTTCGAGGGGATGCATCCGACATTGAGGCACACGCCGCCCCAGTAGCGTTCCTCGATCACCGCGGTGCGGAGACCGAGTTGGGCGGCGCGGACGGCGGCGACATACCCGCCGGGGCCGGCGCCGAGGACGACGACATCGAAGTGGCTGGTCATGCCAGCAGCCTAGGCGTGTCGGCCCCCTGAGCGGAAAGCGAGGGGCGCGGCAGGCGGCAGGCCGGGGGCCAGAGGTCCCAGGGATGCCTCGGCCGCGGCATCCCGCCCGGCCTGCCTTGCAGCGAGCGACGATCCCCCGAGCGCCGCTGCCGCACTTCCTTTCTACGACGAGTCGTCCGCGGAGGGAACCCCCTTGACCAACGCCGTGGATCGACTGGATCGGGCCGTCGCTGCCGAGGTTCGGCGGATTCCGGACAACCACGTCCGCCACCGTGCACGGGCGTGGGCGGGGCGACGTATCCTCATCCGGTGAGTACCGGCACCGCGTCGCAACCGACGGCCCCGACGACCGCGTCGTCGACCCCGGCATCCGGCCCGAAGGTCCCCGGGCGGCTGTCGGCGTGGGTGCAGTTCCTGGCGATGGGCACGGTCTGGGGCGCGAGCTTCCTGTTCATGAAGGTCGCACTCGAGGGTGTCTCGTTCGGCCAGATCGCCTGGTCGCGCACCCTGCTCGGGGCGCTCGCGCTCGGCGCCATCGTGCTCGTCACGCGGCCCCGGGTGCCTCGAGCGGACGGCACGCCCGGGCCCGTGCTGCCCCGTGAGCGCGTGGTCTGGCTGCACTTCCTGGTGGTGTCGCTCACGACGTGCGTAATCCCGTACCTCGCCTTCGCGTGGGCCGAGCAGTACGTATCGTCGAGCCTCGCCTCGATCTACAACGCCACGACGCCCATCATGACGGCGATCATGGCCACGCTCGTGTTCCGCGTCGAGCGGCTCGGCCTCGGCCGGTGGGTGGGGGTCGGGGTCGGTATCCTCGGGGTGCTCGTCATCATCGGGCCATGGCAGTACCAGGCCCTCACCGGCAGTCTCGCCGGACAGCTCGCCTGCCTCGTGGCGACGCTGTGCTACGGCTTCACGTTCGGCTATCAACGACGGTTCCTCTCCCACCGGCCGATCGCGCCCGCGACCTTCGCGTTCCTGTCCATCGGCGTCTCGGCGGTCGTCATGCTCGCCCTCACGCCGTGGGTCGCGCTCTCGCCGGTCGACCTCGACTGGATCATCGTCGGCTCGCTCCTCGCGCTCGGCCTCCTCGGCACGGGCCTCGCGTACATCTGGAACATCAACGTCCTGCGGGCCTGGGGTCCCACGGGAGTGTCGACGGTCACGTACGTGACGCCCGTGGTGGGGGTCGCGCTCGGCGTGATCCTGCTCGGCGAGCGATTCTCGTGGCACGAACCGGTCGGAGCGGTCCTCGTGCTGCTCGGCATCCTGCTGGCGCAGGGACGGCTCCGGATGCCGCGGCGCCGCGTCGTGGCATCCGACACCGCCTGACGCTCGGGGCCAGGTGACCGTCGCCGTCCCGCGCCGACCGGCCGCGGCATCCGCCTCTGCGCCACTTCGGCGCTTCGTGCGCCATTTCAACTGGCGCAGCGCGCGCCGAGGTGGCGCAGGCGGCCGTTGGCGGCCATCCCCGGGGACGGGGTTGACACGCGCGCGGGAACATGGTTGGTTAGTTACACAAGTAATGAACCAACGAACCGGGTAGCCATATGGATGAATCGCGGCCGATCTTCATGCAGATCGCCGAGCAGGTCGAGAACGACATCATCGAGGGCGTCCTCCGGGAGGACGAGCAGATCCCCTCGACGAACGAACTCGCCGCGTTCTACCGCATCAACCCGGCCACCGCATTGAAAGGGGTGAATCGCCTTGTCGACGACGGCATCGTGGCGAAGCGGAGGGGGATCGGCATGTTCGTGACCCCCGGAGCCCGAGCCCGCCTCATCGAGCGTCGCCGGGCCGACTTCGCCGCCGAATACCTGCGTCCACTCATCATCGAGGCCGAGAAGCTCGGCATCGACATCGACGAACTCGCTGCGCTCCTGCGCGCGGAAAGGATCCAGTCATGACCAGCACCGTGGTCCGCGCCCGCGGACTCACCAAGCGCTACGGCGCCTTCACGGCCGTCGAGGCGGTCGACCTCACCCTCGAGGAGAACCGCATCTACGGGCTCCTTGGGCGCAACGGCGCCGGCAAGACCACCATCATGCAGCTCCTGACGGGCCAGCTCTTCCCCAACGCCGGTGAGCTCGAGGTCTTCGGCCGCGAGCCCGCCGAGCACGCCGACGTGCTGCGTCGCATGTGCTACATCGCCGAGGCGCAGCGCTACCCCGACGACTTCAAGCCGTCGCACGTGTTCCGATCGGCGCCGTGGTTCTTCGAGCACTGGGACGCCGCCTTCGCCGAGCGTCTCGTCGAGGACTTCCGCCTCCCGGTGAACCGTCGGATCAAGAAGCTCTCGCGCGGGCAACTGTCGGCCGTCGGCGTGATCGTCGGCCTCGCCTCGCGGGCGCCGCTCACGTTCTTCGACGAGCCCTACCTCGGGCTCGACGCGGTGGCGCGGCACATCTTCTACGACCGTCTCCTCGAGGACTACGCCGAGCACCCGCGAACGGTCGTGCTCTCGACCCACCTGATCGACGAGGTGGCGAACCTGCTCGAACACGTCATCCTCATCGACCAGGGGCGCATCCTCTTCGATCGCGACGCCGAGGAGCTCCGCGGTTCGGCGACGACCATCGCCGGCCCGCGCGCCGCCGTCGAGGCCTTCGTCGCCGACCGACCCGTCATCGGTCGTGAAGGCCTCGGCGGACTGGCATCCGTCACCATCGACGGGCGGCTCGACCAGGCCGCACGCGTCCACGCGGCCGAGCTCGGACTCGAGCTCGCGCCGGTCTCGCTCCAGCAGCTCATCGTCCACATGACCGGCACCGACCTGCGTGCCGACGCGTCCGAGAAGGAGGTCGCGGCATGACCGCCGTCATCGACCAGCCGTTCACCCGATCCGAGCCCCGGCTCCGGCCCGCCGAGATCTGGCGCATCGTACGCCTGCACGCCGTGAATCCGACGGTCTTCTTCGGGGTTCCGTGGATCATCCTCGGCGGCGCCTGGGCCATCACGATGCTGATCTCGCTCATCGTCTCCGCCGGCACGGGGGTCTCGATCGTCATGGGTCCGGGTGCCGGCGGCGCGCCGGAAGACATCGACGGCATGCGGTACAGCTGGGCCGTGCTCTCGCCCCAGTGGTACCTCGTCGTCGTCGGGGTGCAGGCCATCGGGCTCACGTTCTCGTTCGCGCTCGGGTTCGGCGCGACCCGCCGCGACTTCTGGCTCGGCACGAGCCTCATGTTCGTGCTCGTGTCCATCATGTACGCGGCCGCGATCGCCACGCTCGTGCAGGTCGAGATCGCCACCAACGGCTGGGGTCTCGGCGCGCACATGTTCGACGCCCTCTGGTACGGGCAGACGAACTGGTTCGTCGACTTCTACACGACGTTCGCGCTCCAGCTGCTCGTGCTCTTCATCGGCGCGAGCGTCACCACCGTCTACATGCGCTGGCGGATGCGGGGCATGATCGTCCTGATGTCCACGACGGCAGCGATCGTGATCGCCACGGTCGCGGTGATCACGTGGAGCAACTCCTGGCCGGCCGTGTTCACCTGGCTCGGCGGCCTCGGCATCGTCGGGGCGTTCACCGTCGTGCTCGGGTTCGCGGCGCTGTTCGGCGTGCTCGGCTACATCGTGATCCGGCGGGCCACGCCGCGCTGAGAACGAACGGACTCGAGACGGCCGCGGGCGGCCCGCTCGATCCGTGACAGGCCGCGGCGCGGCATCCGAGGGGGTCGGATGCCGCGCCGCATCTCATCCGGGAGGATGACGCCCGGCCGGCCGAATCCGACTCCGGTTCGACGCGTCGGCGGCGCCCGCTCCGGCAGGCTCGGATGCATGAGTTCCTTCGTGATCGAGGCATCCGGCCTCAGCAGGTCGTTCGGTCAGACGCACGCGCTCGCGGGCGTCGACCTCTCCGTGCGCGCGGGCGAATCGCTCGCCATCATGGGCGCATCGGGTTCGGGCAAGACGACGTTGCTGCACTGCCTCGCGGGGATCACGCGCCCCGATGCCGGCACCGTCGGCTTCCGGTCCGGCTCGGGGCGCGTGGAGATCACGGGACTCGGCGAGCGCGAACGTTCCCGACTGCGCCGGGAGGCGTTCGGGTTCGTCTTCCAGCAGGGGCTCCTGATTCCGGAGCTCACCGCGGTCGAGAACGTCGCGCTCGCACTCATGCTGAACGGGATGCCCCGTGCCCGAGCCGAGGAGTACGGGCGCGGCTGGCTCGCCGCCCTCGGCCTCGCCGGGCTGGAGGACCGGCGCATCGGGCAGCTCTCGGGCGGGCAGGCGCAACGCGTGGCCATCGCCCGGGCGCAGGTCACCGGGGCATCCGTCGTCTTCGCCGACGAGCCCACCGGTGCGCTCGACTCGGTGACCTCGGCCGACGTGATGAGCGCGCTCCTCGACTCGACCACCGGGCAGGGCCGCACGCTCGTGCTCGTGACGCACGACCCCGGCGTCGCCGCGCGCTGCTCGCGCATGGTCGAGATGCGCGACGGCCGCATCGTGGGCGAGCGGGTGGCGGCGTGATCGGCCGGGTGGCCTGGCTGCTGGCCCGGCCGGGCACGACGGGGCTCACGGCGAGCGCACTGCCCGTCGTCGCGTTCGCGATCGTCACGGCACTGCTGCTCGCCGTGCTCGGCGGTGCCCAGACGTTCTGGACCTGGACCGACGACTGGGCCGTCACCTACCAGGCGCTCGCCGTGATCGCGCTCGTGCTGCTCGTCGTGCCGCTCGCGTCGCTGGGCGGGGCCGCAGCACGGCTCTCGGCACGGCGCCGCGACGACCGGCTCGCCACCCTGCGACTGCTCGGCGCGACGCCGGCGACCGTGTCGGCGCTCGCGGTCATCGAATCGGCGGTGCTCGCGGCGGCCGGGGCGGTCGTCGGGGTCGTGCTCTATGCCGCGCTCGTTCCCGCCCTGGCGCTCATCCCGTTCCGGGGCGAGGCGCTCGGCATCGAGGGGGTGCTGCTCGGCTGGGCCGCGCTGGTCGGTGTGCCCGTCGGCGTCGTGCTGCTCGCGGTCGTCAGCGCGGTGCTCGGACTCCGGCTCGTGGTGATCTCGCCCCTCGGGGTGCGCACCAGGCAGGATGCGCCGAGGCTGCACTGGCTGCGGGCGGCCGTGGCGGTCGTCGTGGTGGCGCTCGGCGCGGGCCTGATGGCCGTGCTGCAGGTGGCGGCATCCGCGCTCGTGATCCTCGGAATGCTCGCCGTCGCCTTCGGCGGGGCGCTCGCCGTGCAGAACCTCGTAGGACCCTGGGTCATCCGGCTGGTCGCCCGGGCGCAGGCCGGCTCGGCGAAGACCCCCGCGAAGCTGCTCGCGGCGCGTGCCGTGCTCGAGTCGCCCAAGGCCGCGTGGCGGCAGGTCTCGGGCGTCGCGATGACGAGCTTCATGGCCGTCTTCGCGGGGTCGGGCGTCGCGGTGCTGGGCTCGATGGGCGGGGGCGAATCCGACCGCGAGTCGGAGCTGCTCATCGCCGACATCCGCACCGGCATCCTCATCACCGTCATCGGCTCGTTCCTGATGGTCGCGTGCTCGGTGGGGGTGAACCAGGCCGCCGCCATCCTCGATCGGCGCGACCTCTACGAGGCGCTGGGCCGACTCGGCATGCCGACGAGCACGACGGATGCCGCGCGCCGCCGTTCGGTGATGTCGCCGCTGCGCATCACCGCCATCGGGTCGGCGCTCACCGCCGCGATCGTGATGCTGCCGCTCACGGGGATCACGCTGATCGTCGCACCCGCGTCGCTTCTGGTCATCGCCGCCGTGCTCGCGGCCGGGATCGGCGTCGTCTGGCTCGGACTCCTCGCGACCCGGCCGCTGCTGGTGCGCGCCGCGGGTGCCTGACCCGCCTCCTCGACCGCCGCCTGGCGCGGGTAGGGTCGAAGCATGAGCGACGGATCCATCGACGAACGGGATGCCGCGATGACCGAGCTGCTCGGCATCCGTTCGAGCATCGACAACATCGACGCCGCCCTCATCCACCTGCTCGCCGAGCGCTTCAAGTTCACGCAACAGGTGGGCCGGCTGAAGGCAGAGCATGGCCTGCCCCCGAGCGATCCCGAGCGCGAGCGGCGCCAGATCGCGCGGCTCCGCGCCCTCGCGGTCGACGCGCACCTCGATCCCGGGTTCGCCGAGAAGTGGTTCAACTTCGTCGTCGCCGAGGTCATCCAGCACCACGAGGAACTGGCCAACGGCACGACCGGCGAGCTGTGAACTGGTACCCCATCGCCCTGCCGCCCCAGGCCGGGCGGCGGGTGCTCGTGACCGGGGCGAACGCCGGCCTCGGATTCTTCACCGCAGCCCGACTGGCCGGCGCGGGCGCCCACGTGGTGCTGAGCGGCCGAAGCCCCGAGCGGCTCGACGCGGCGGTCGCTGCGATCCGCGACGTGCGGCCAGCGGCATCCCTCGAGACCCTCGTGATCGACCAGTCGTCGCTGGATTCGGTCGCCGCCGGTGCCGAACGGCTGCTGGCCGGGCCGCGACTCGACGGCGTCGTCGCGAACGCGGGCATGGTGCACACGCCGATGACCCGACGGGAGTCGCTCGACGGCCATGAACTCGTGCTCGCCACGAACGTGCTGGGGCACTTCGCGATGCTCGGCCGACTCCTGCCGCACCTCGCCCCGGGAGCGCGCATCGTCTCGCTCGGGTCGCTGTCGACGCGGCTCTCGACGTTCCGGGTCGATGACCTTCGGCTCGAGCGCGGCTACGACCCCTGGCGGGCGTACGCGCAGTCGAAGATCGCGACGCAGGTGTTCGGCTTCGAACTCGACCGGCGGCTGCGCGCCGCGGCGCTGCCCGTCGCGAGCGTGGTCGCACATCCCGGGTACTCGATCAGCGGGCGCACACCGTACGTGCCGGGCGTGAACGAGCCGAGTCGTGGCGGCCGTTTCGCCGATGCGCTGCAAGCCGCCTTCGCGCAGGGCAAGCATCGCGGGGCCGAGGTCGTGCTGTACGCGCTCACCGCCCACGACGTCGAAGGCGGCCAGTACTGGGGTCCCCGACACCTCACCCGTGGCGAGCCCGTCCTGCAGAATCCGACCCGGGTCTCGACCGATCCCGACATCGCCGCGCGGTTCTGGACGTTCGCCGAGGAGGTGACCGGCCGGGCGTTCACGGTCGACGGATGACCCGGGGCACGCGTCGAGGATGGTTCTCGTCGCCCCGGGTTCGGCGGGTGCTCGCCCGCGTCGTCGTGGTGATCGGCGTCGTGCTCGGTCTCATCGGGCTGCTGACCGCGCGATGGGGGCTCCTGTTCGCGGGCATCATCATCATCGGCCTCGGCGCCGCGCTTGGGCCCGCGCGCATCCGGCGCGACTGACGAGAGCTTCGCGAGTTGAGGAGGCGCGCCTGCACCGTCTCGAAACCCGCCTGCCCCCATGCCGGGTTTCGAGGCGCTCGCTCCGCTCGCTTCTCAACCCGCGCCGTTCCGGGCGGCGGACGCCGCCTCGGGTGCGATGACGTGCGGCCGGCCGGGATCACTGTTCTCGACCACGATCGATGCCCGCTCCCACGGTCGCGCGGCGGCGAAGTAGAGTCGCTGGCCGTCCATGTACCGTCGCATCGACGCATGATCGGGATCGGGATGCGAGCCGTCCCGCGCCGCCATGCGGCGGGCCGTCTCGGGGAACGGGACGTCGAGGAATACGGAGAAGTCCCACGCCGCGACCAAGCCGTCCCGATGCAGGAACAATCCCTCGATGAGCACGAGCGCATGCCGTGGTGCCCGGCGGAGAGCGGGTCGCGTTCCGGTGTCGGTCGCACGATCGTACGAGCGAGCTCGATAGCGGCCATCGCCGCTCGGGCGGAGCGGTCGCAAGACCTCCCTCGCGAGCGCGTCGTAGTCGTAGCTGTCCAGCCAGAACCCCTCGGGCGAGCTGCGGCCCCGTCGGTGACGGATCGACGCGGGATTCAGGAAGTCGTCGGCGTGGATGAGCACGACCGGCCGCGTCGTGATGTCGCGCGCGAGCGCGCGGGCGAAGGTGGACTTGCCGCTGCCGTCCACGCCGTCGATCGCGACGAGCGCGCGACGATCACTCGGCACGCTGTCGTGCACGAGCTGGGCGATGGCCTCGATGCCGACGATCATCGTTCCAGCTTGATGCATGAACGGGGAGGGTTTCGTGACGCTCGCTGCGCTCGCTCCTCAACCCGCCGGGCGCCGATACGTCGCACGCGGTTCACCTGCGCGCAACCATGTCGTCGGGTGGCGTTGCCGTCCGATGTATACGGTGATCGGCATGTCCACACAGCGGAGTGCGGCGGATGCTGCGATCGTCGACCTGGTCGAGCGGTGGGGTGAGGCCGACGACGTCGACGAGCTCGACGTCGACCTCGTCGTCGACCTGCTCGGACTCGTCGGGGCTCCGCGCCGCCGCCGATAGCCGGAGAGCCCCATGCACACCGTCACGCGGGTCGGCGACCTGGACGTCATCGTGAAGCCATCACCCGTCGCGATGGTGTGGAACGAACCGGGGCGGGCGCATGACGCACTCGCCGCACCCGGCGTGCGCCTCGCACCGGGCGAGGCGGTCGTGGAGGTCGAGCTCGCCACGATCTGCGGCGCGGACGTTCGCGTCGTTCGCGGCGAGCAACCCGCTCCCGCACCGCTCGTGCTGGGTCATGAGCAGGTGGGCCGGGTCGTCGCCATCGGCGAGGGAGCGCGCCGCGTCGACGGCGTTCTGCTCGGGCTCGGCGACCGCGTCGTGTGGTCGACGACCGTGAGCTGCGGCGAGTGCGACCGCTGCACGCGAGGCGTGTCGCAGGCCTGCCGCACCCTGGGCCGGTACGGGCACGAGCGCGTGCATCGCGGCTGGGAACTGTCGGGCGGCTTCGCGACGCACGTGCAGCTCCGGCGGGGCACCGCGATCGTCCGAGCGCCCGAGGACGTCCCGAGCCGGGTGCTCGCACCCGCCGCGTGCACGGCGGCCACGGCCGTCGCTGCCCTCGAGGCGGCATCCACCCGGCTGGGCCTCGATGGCGCGCTCATCCTGGTCACCGGTGCGGGGCTCGTCGGGCTCACGGTCGCGGCGATGGCGATCGATGCCGGCGCCGAGGTGATCGTGTCCGATCCGGATGCCTCGCGCCGCGAGCTCGTCCGCCGGTTCGGCGCGGTGCCCGTGGATCCGGGTGCGCGCTCCACGTCGTCGGGTGGCCTCGCCGCCGCGCGCGCCGAGTTCGAGCGACGCGGACTCGGCGAGGTCCACGTCGCGGTCGAGGCATCCGGTGCCGCGGCGGCCGTTCGCTCCTCGATCGATGCGCTCGGCACGGGCGGTGTCGCCGTGCTCGTCGGCCACGCGCCGCGTGGCTCGGAGGTGTGTCTCGACCCCGAATCGCTGGTGCGCCGGCTCGTCACGATCCAGTCGGTGCGCGACGCGTCGGGCGAGCAGCTGCGACGCGCGGTGGCGTTCCTCGAGCGGTCGTGGCGGTCGTTCCCGTTCGACGAGCTCGTCGGCTCGACGCATCCGCTCGCCGACCTCGACCGGGCCATCGACGAGGCGGCCACGGGCCGGCACCTGCGCGTGGGCGTCGCACCCGGGCGCCGCCACGTGTGAGCATGGGGTGATGATCTCCAGGGACCTCGCGATCGCGCTCAAGGAGGCGGGCCTGGTGTGGCACCCCGAGTCGGGCGACCGCTTCCAGCTCGACCTTCCCGAGCAGGAGGCCGAGGTCGAGGCCGACGTGTTCACGGTCAGCGAGATGACGATCGAGGCGCGCCGGTATCCGACGGGCACGATCCTCGCGTTCAACGGCACCACCGAGTGGGCGCTCGACTCGGTGGCCTTCGCCGACGCCGTGTGGCTGCCGCGCGAGGATCAGCTTCGCGAGCTGCTGCGAGCGACGTTCCGCTCACTCACCCGGCTCGAGGACTCGTTCGAGGTGCGCATCGAGCTCGGCGACGAGGAGCTGCGCTTCGAGCATCCCGACGTCGCGGAGGCGTACGGGCTCGCGCTGCTCGAGTTGGTCGGCAGGTCAAGATGACGGATGCCGCGGGGTCGGATGCCGCGGGCGGGGCGATCGTGCGCGTGCGCGACCTCGGCACGCAGGCTGCCGACGAGCTGCGTTCGAGCAGTGCGCGTTCCGAGGTCCTCGCCGAGTTCGCGCCCGAACACCGGGTGCTCGGTCTTCCTCGGGCCGCGCGGATGACGCCGAACGGCAGGGTGTGGCGGCTCGGCGTGCTGCTCCTCGACGCCGACGGCATGATGTACGCGACCGGACGTGTCGTGCGGGCGGAGCGTCCGGCGCGGAAGAGCGTGACCGCCGAGTCCGTGCGCCAACAGCGGGCCTTCCGCGCGGCGGCCGTGAAGGGCGGGATCCCAGAGGGCGAGACCGTGAACTTCGACGCGGTGTCGATCGACCTCGACGAGCTCGGCCGCGACGGGGCATCCGGCCCGCTCGTGCTCGATCCGGCATCCGGCGAGGTGTTCGTGCGCTGGAGCCCGACGCAGCCCGACGCCCTCACGCCACTCGACGCGTACCTGCGCGACCGCGCCGACCTGCTCGTACACCCGCCGGAGGGAGCATGACCCCGATCGGCCCGACGACGTCGAGCAGGGCTTCGCGGCCGGTCGACGCGGGCGATCTCGTCGCCACCATCGCCGGCCTGCTGCTCCTCGCGGCCGGCATGGTCTGGCGTGCGTGGACGGGTCTGTGGGTTTCGGCCGTATCCGGGCGGTGCGGCGACCTCGTCTCCGCCTGCAATGACGAGGTCATCGCGATCGGCACCGCCATCGCCGTCGTGGCTCCACTCGTGCTCTGGTTCGCTGCGCTGGTGGTCGCGATCGTGCGTCTCGCCAAGCGTCGCGCCGCCTGGTGGGTTGCGCCGGCCGCCTTCGTCGTCGCGATCATCGTGCAGTACGGAGGTGCGGCGGTCGCGCAGCTCGGCGTGCAGCCGGGGCCGCGTCCGGCATGGTCGTCCGAGCAACCTGGTGCGTGTCGGCCGGCGCCCGACGATCCCTACCGCTGCACCGAGTATCGGCGGTGGTGAACCCGGTGCCGCGGCTCAGCGGTCGTCGCTGTCTGTGCGCGACGGGCGCACCTCGGACTCCTGGATCGACTCGATGACCGAGTCCTGCAGGCCCCTCTGGCCCGTGTGCAGTTCCTGGTAGGTCTCGCCCGCCCCCATGATCGGCCCGAAGGCGGCCCGGAACCGCTGGCCCCGCGGTGCGCGGACGGCGCGCACGGTCATGCCGACGACGAGCGTCGCCGCGAACACGGCCCCGAGGATCGGCAGCACGAGCTCCATGATCAGAACCCGAACGCCGTGATCGCGGGCAGCGTGCCGTCGCGCCAGCCCTCGAGCACGAACCGCTCGTGGTGCACGGTCTGCTCGGGCAGCGCATCGAGGTCGAACCAGCGCAGGTCGGCGGCCTTCTCCTCCTGCAATGCCGGGGTGCCGTGCCAGGTGCGGCACGCGAAGAAGAAGTCGACGCGCTGGTCGACGGCGAGCCCGGTGGGCGCCGTGCGGTGCATGGTCGTGAGCGGCTCGAGCTCGCGCTCGGCGAGGGTGACGCCGAGCTCCTCGGATGCCTCGCGCACGATCGCCGAGGTCACCGGTTCGCCCGCCTCGACGTGGCCGGCAGCCGACGCCGCCCACCAGTCGTCGTAGTATCCCGTGCCGGCCCGCAGCTGCAGCAGCACGCGGCCGCCCTCGACGAGGAACACGTACGCCGCCGGCACCACGCTGAACCCGCCGTGCTCCGCCGCATAGAGCGCGGGGTACGTCTGGCGGGCGAGGCGCGGATCGGTCACCGGCCGCTCAGTATCCGACGATCGGGCCGAACGCGTCGGCGAGCGGCGCACGGTTCACGGCGAGGAGCTCGTCGACCGGCACGGTGAACAGGCCCTGCACCTCGAGCGCGTCCGACGCGGCATCCGTCACGCCGATGCGGCGAACCGGGTAGCCGCGGCCGTCGCAGAGACCGCGGAACTTCACGTCGTCCTCACGGGGCACCGACACGATGACCCGACCCGTCGACTCGGAGAAGAGCGCGGTGGCCGCGTCGATGCCGGCATCCTGCAGCACCTCGTCGAGTATGATGCGCGCGCCGACACCGAAGCGGCCGACCGCCTCGGCGAGCGCGACCGCGAGGCCACCGTCGCTGAGGTCGTGCGCCGAGTCGATGAGACCCTCGAGCGCCGCGGCCTGCAGCAGTTCGGCGAGCGCTTTCTCACGCAGCAGGTTGACCGACGGCGGACGACCGCCGAGGTGGTCGTGCACGACGCCCGCCCATGCCGAGCCATCGAGCTCCGCGCGGGTGTCGCCGAGGAGGTAGATGTTGTGGCCGTCGTCCTGCCAGCCGCTCGGCACGCGACGCGCGACGTCGTCGATCACGCCGAGCACGGCGATCACGGGTGTCGGGTGGATCGGGACGTCACCCGTCTGGTTGTAGAACGACACGTTGCCGCCCGTGACGGGAATGCCGAGCTCGAGGCATCCGTCGCTCAGGCCCTCGATCGTCTCGGAAAACTGCCACATGACCTCGGGGTTCTCGGGGGAACCGAAGTTCAGGCAGTCCGAGATGCCCATGGGCTTCGCGCCCGTCACGGCGACGTTGCGATACGCCTCGGCGAGCGCGAGCTTCGCGCCCTCGCGCGGGTCGAGCTGCGAGTAGCGCCCGTTCGCGTCGGTCGCGAGGGCGACGCCGAGGCCCGACTCCTCGTCGACGCGGATCATGCCGCCGTCGTCTGGATGGCTCAGTGCGGTGTTGCCCATCACGTACGTGTCGTACTGGTTCGTGACCCACGCGACATCCGCCTGGTTCGGCGACCCGATGAGCTGGAGGAACTGCTCGCGCAGGGCCTCGGGCGTGGACGGGCGTTCGAGGTCGGATGCCCCGTCGGCCTGCAGCGCGTCCTGATACGACGGGTACGCGACGGGGCGTTCGTACACGGGGCCGTCGACGGCGACGGTGCGCGGGTCGACGTTCACGATCTCCTGGCCGCGCCACGTGATGGAGAGGCGCCCGCTGTCGGTGACCTCGCCGAGCACGCTCGTCTCGACGTCCCACTTCTTCACGACCTCGAGGAAGCCGTCGAGCTTCTCGGGGCGCACGATCGCCATCATGCGCTCCTGGCTCTCGCTCATGAGGATCTCCTCGGGAGTGAGCGTCGGGTCGCGCAGCAGCACGTCGTCGAGCACGATCGACATGCCGCCGTCGCCGTTCGCCGCCAGCTCTGACGTGGCGCACGAGATGCCGGCGGCACCCAGGTCTTGGATGCCCTCGACGAGATCGCCCTTGAAGAGCTCGAGGCAGCACTCGATGAGCACCTTCTCGGCGAACGGGTCGCCGACCTGCACCGCCGGGCGCTTGGTCGGGCCGCCCTCGGCGAAGGTGTCGGACGCGAGGATCGACGTGCCGCCGATGCCGTCGCCGCCGGTGCGGGCGCCGAAGAGCACGACCTTGTTGCCCACGCCCTTGGCATTGGCCAGGTGCAGGTCCTCGTGGCGCAGCACGCCCACCGCGAGCGCGTTCACGAGCGGGTTCTTCTGGTAGGTCGGGTCGAACCAGGTCTCGCCGCCGATGTTCGGCAGGCCGAGGCAGTTGCCGTAGAAGCTGATGCCCGAGACGACGCCGTGCACGACCCGCGCGGTGTCGGGGTGGTCGATGGCGCCGAAGCGCAGTGCATCCATGACGGCGACGGGGCGCGCGCCCATCGAGATGATGTCGCGCACGATGCCGCCGACGCCCGTGGCGGCGCCCTGGAACGGTTCGATGAACGACGGATGGTTGTGCGACTCGATCTTGAACGTCACGGCCCAGCCCTCGCCGATGTCGAGCACGCCGGCGTTCTCGCCGATGCCGACCATGAGGTGCTGCTTCATCTCGGGCGTGACCTTCTTGCCGAACTGGCGCAGGTAGATCTTGCTCGACTTGTAGGAGGCGTGCTCGCTCCACATCACGGAGTACATCGCGAGCTCGGCGCTCGTCGGGCGGCGGCCGAGGATGTTGCGGATGCGCTCGTACTCGTCGGGCTTCAGGCCCAGCGCGGCGTACGGCTGCTCCTTCTCGGGCGTCGACTGCGCGACCTCGACGGTGTCGAGCACCGGCGTCGGGGCAGCGGTCGTGGCGGATGCTTCGGTGGTCACGAGTGGCGAGCTCCAGAGAACGGCGGCGGGCGGATGCCGCGGGCGGATGCCTGACCGTGCAAGTCTACCCGCGCTGCTCACCTGAGCAGCGCGGATGCTCGGGCTTCGGGGCTCAGGCCTCGCGACCTCCGGGCGGGCCGACGATGAGCAGCATCGTGAACACCGCGGCGATGCCGAGCACCGCGACCACGGTGAGCAGCACCGGACGCGCGAGGAACCAGCGGAGCATCCGGTTCACCCAGCTGCCGTCGGCCGGGTGCTCGGTCGCCTCGCGCCGCCAGTCACCGTCGAGTCGGCCGCGGCGGATGAGCCACAGCTCGAACGGGATGGTCGCGTAGGGCACGATCGCCGTGAGCACCCCGAACGCGATGAGTCCGACGCTCCACCGCTGGTTGACGCCCACGAGTACGGCGGTGAACGCGTAACCGAGGAACACGAACCCGTGCACCGCGCCCGCCGGGAAGAGCGCGCCGTCGAAGCCGGCGGCGTACTTCAGGATCAGGGCGATGATGAGGCCGGTCCAGGTGACGGCTTCGGCGATGGCGAGGGTGCGGAAGAGGCGCTTCGGTGACACGGATGCTCCAGGGTCGGGGGTTCCTCCATCGTCGCAGGCGCAGCCGTGCCGCCGCATCGAACGAAGGGTTGATCAGCCGTCGAGCTCGGCGAGGTATGCGGCGTTCCCTCGGATCGCCGCCTCGTAGCGGGTGAGCTCGGGCGTGCGGACGCGGTCGGCGACGAGCTCCAGCAGCGTGGCGACGGCGGCGTCGCTCCGACCGGCCGCGTGCAACGTCAGCGCGTGGAAGACGCGCAGCGAGTCCGACTCGGGGAACTCGGTGCGCGCCCGCTCGAACGCGGCGATCGACTCGTCGTTGCGCCCGAGGTTGCGCAGCGTCGACCCGTACTGCAGCAGGCAGCGGCGAAGCGTGTCGCCCTCGAGTCCCAGGGCCATGGCCCGCTCGTAGTAGCCGAGGGCCCGCTCCTCGTCGCCCGCGGTGTCGTAGGCGCCTCCCACCTCGTAGAGCACCTCGGGCTCGTCGGGATGCTCGGCGAGCACGGCGAGGAACGCGGCGATGGTCGGTTGCATGTTCGCGCGGTCGCGCGCATCGAAGATGGCGCGCAGGGTGGTCTGCAGCTCGGTCGAGGTCATCGTCCCATCCTGCCGTGCGGGACCGTAGGAGCCGGCGTCGTCGCGACCGATGGGGGCGCGGACCCGAGGGATCCACAGATGTTTTGAATGATTCAAGACAACCGATACGGTGAGGGCATGACCTCGACGGATGCCGCCGCGAACGCGGCCGCATCGCACGGCCACGACCCGCTCGCGCACACGCTGCGCGACGTCGGCCTCAAGGTCACCGGGCCACGCGTCGCGGTGCTGCGAGCGCTCGCGGAGCATCCGCACGCCGATGCCGACACGGTGTTCCGAGCCGTGCAGGGCGAACTGCCCACCACCTCGCTGCAGGCCGTCTACGGCGTGCTCGGTGCCTTCGCCGACGCCGGCCTCGTGCGGCGCATCGAGCCGGCCGGGTCATCCGCCCGGTACGAACGCCGCGTCGGCGACAACCACCACCACCTCGTGTGCCGCGAGTGCGGGCGGGTCGAGGACGTCGACTGCGTGCTCGGCGAGCAGGCGTGCCTCACGCCGAGCAGCACCCGCGGGTTCCGGGTCGCCGAGGCCGAGGTGACCTTCTGGGGCACCTGTCCCGCCTGCGCCCAAGCCGAAGCCGAAGCCGAAGCCGACGCGGCGGCGGCGGCGGCGATCGCCGAGTCGACCTAGCCGCGGCATCCGCCCGCCCGAAGACCCGACCGGATCATCGTCGACCCGGTCGCCCAGACGTGCCCGGAAAGCCCTGGGCCACGAGAGAAAAGGAAGTCATGACGGACTACACGACCACGCAGACCGGCGCCCCGGTCGCAAGCGACGCGCACTCCCTCACGGCCGGCGCCGACGGCGCCACCGTGCTGCACGACCGCTACCTCGTCGAGAAGCTCGCCCAGTTCAACCGCGAGCGCATCCCCGAGCGCATCGTGCACGCGAAGGGCGGCGGTGCGTTCGGCGAGTTCGTCGTGACCGAGGACGTCTCGCAGTACACGCGTGCGGCCGTGTTCCAGCCCGGCGCGACGAGCGAGATGCTGCTGCGTTTCTCGTCGGTCGCCGGTGAGCAGGGCTCGCCCGACACCTGGCGCGACGTGCGCGGCTACGCCCTGAAGTTCTACACGACCGAGGGCAACTACGACATCGTCGGCAACAACACCCCGGTGTTCTTCATCCGCGACGGGATCAAGTTCCCCGACTTCATCCACTCGCAGAAGCGCTTGCCCGGTTCGGGCCTGCGCGACGCCGACATGCAGTGGGACTTCTGGACGCTCTCGCCCGAATCGGCGCACCAGGTGACCTACCTCATGGGCGACCGGGGCCTCCCGCAGTCGTGGCGCACCATGAACGGCTACGGGTCGCACACGTACCAGTGGATCAACGCCGCCGGCGAGCGATTCTGGGTGCAGTACCACTTCCTCTCCCGCCAGGGCGACCTGCACCTCGGAGCCGACGAGGCCGAGGCCATCGCCGGGGCCGACGCCGACTACTACCGGCGCGACCTGCACGAGGCGATCGAGCGCGGCGAGTTCCCGACCTGGGACGTGTACGTGCAGGTCATGCCGTACGAGGAGGCGAAGACCTACCGCTTCAACCCGTTCGACCTGACGAAGACCTGGTCGAAGCAGGACTACCCGCGCATCAAGGTCGGCCACTTCACGCTGAACCGAAACCCGCAGAACTTCTTCGCCGAGATCGAGCAGGCGGCGTTCTCGCCCGCGAACCTCGTGCCCGGCATCGACATCAGTCCCGACAAGATGCTCATGGCCCGCGTGTTCAGCTACCCCGACGCGCAGCGCTACCGCGTCGGCACGAACTACAACCAACTCCCGGTGAATGCGCCGCACGCGGCATCCGTGCACAACTACTCGCAGGACGGCGCCCAGCGGCACGGCTTCAACCACCCCGATGTGCCGGTGTACGCGCCGAACTCGTTCGGCGGCCCCGTCGCCGACCCGGCTCGCGCGGGCGAGGGCAGCTGGGAGTCCGACGGTGCGCTCACGCGGGCCGCGGCGACCCTGCACGCCGAGGACGACGACTTCGGCCAGGCCGGCACCCTCTACCGCGACGTGTTCACCGCCGAGGCGAAGGCGCGGTTCCTCGCGACGCTCACCGGCCAGGGCAACGCCATCACGGTCGAGGCGATCCGCGAGCGGTTCTTCCAGTACTGGACGAACGTCGACGCCGAGCTCGGCGCGGCATTGCGGGCCGCCGTCGGCACCGAGGCATCCGCCGCGTAGGTCGAGCGGATGCCGCGAGCGCCCGGCCTCCTCGAGGGGGCCGGGCGCTCGCGTGTGCGGGTCGGGGCCGCCCGTGGCTGAATGAGCCCGGATCGCGACGGGAACGGGAGAACGTCGGAGGGCCCGGTCAACCCCGATCGAGTCCGAAGGTGTGCTTCACGAGGGCCTGCACGTCGCGATCGAGTCCGTCGATGCGGGAATTCACCGAGTCGAACCGCGCGTCGACGGCCTCGAAGCGGGCGTTCATCTCCGAACGGAACGAGCCGATCTCGCGGCGCACGGAGGCGATTTCGGAGCCGATCTCGCCGCGGACGGAGCCGATCTCGCCGCGGACGGAGCCGATCTCGCCGCGGACGGAGCCGATCTCCGATCGCAGGACCCGCACGAACAGCGTTGCGATGATCGTGAGGGTGCCCAGCATCAGTGTCGTGAAGACGCCGATCATCGTCCAGACCTGGGCTTCCGTCACCTCGAGCACCTCTCCATCCTGACGCGTTCACGGCCAGAATGCCATGCCGCCCCCACGCTCGAGGTCTTCCACGTTCAGCGCGCCGATCGTCGACGTGCCGCACCGGCCTGTCGAGGACGAGTCACCCACCCGCGGTCGCACGCCCGGCGACGTGGTGGTCGACCAGGTACCGGGCGATCGCGATCGACGACGTGGCGGCCGGAGACGGCGCATTGCGAAGCAGCGTCACGGGGCCGACCTGGTCGACCGCGAAGTCGTCGAGCAGCGACCCGTCGCGACCCCAGGCCTGCGCCCGCACGCCCGCGGCCGTCTTGGCGACGAGGTCGGAGCCGCGCAACTCGGGCACGAAGCGTCGCGCCTTGCGCAGGTACCGGGACTTGATCAGCGACGCACTGATCTCATCGACGCCCATGCGCCAGTGCTGCCTCGCGAGGGCGCCGGCCCCCGGCCAGGTCAGCGACGCCCACGTGTCGCGCGGCGAGACCGCGAGCCACCGGTAGCCCTCCCGCGCGAGCGCGGGCACGGCGTTCGGCCCCACGTGCACGTCGTCGTACACGCCGCGGGTGAAGTGCACGCCGAGGAACGGGAATCGCGGATCGGGCACGGGGTAGATCATGCCGTTCACGAGATGGGTGCGGTCGGGTGCGAGCTCCCAGTACTCGCCCCGGAACGGGAGGATCTTCGGCGACGGGTCGGCACCCGCCATCCGCGCCACGACGTCGGACTGCAGGCCTGCGCACGCGATGACCCGGTCGAACACCTGCTCGGAGATCTCGGTGCGCAGCCGCACGCGACCGGTCTCGAGGTCGAGGCCGACGACCTCCTGGCCGAGGCGGATGTCGCCGCCGGCGGCGCGGACATCCTGCGCCATCGCCTCCGTGATCTCGACGTAGTCGACGACCGCCGTGTGCGGGGAGTGCACTGCGGCCACGCCCGCGACATGCGGTTCGATCTCACGCAGCCGCGCGACGTCGTCGATCCGGGCGAGTCCGGGCACGCCGTTCGCGACCGAGCGCCGCTCGATCTCGGCGAGGGCGGGAAGCTCGGACTCGTCGACGGCGACCACGAGCTTGCCGATCTCGCGGTAGGGGAGCCGCTTCTCCTCGCAGAACTCCCGGATCGCGACCCGGCCCGCAGCGCAGAGCTCCGCCTTGAGCGAGCCGGGCCGGTAGTAGAGACCCGCGTGCACGACACCGGAGTTGCGGCCGGTCTGGTGCTCGGCGAGTCGCCGCTCCTTCTCGAACACGGTCACGTCGCCCATCCCGCGTCGCGCGAGCTCTCGGGCCAGTGCGATGCCGACGATGCCGCCGCCGATGATCCCGATGCGCTCTGCCGTCACACCCTCCAGCATCCCGGCGACGTGCGGCCGGGGCAATGGCTCGCGGCACGCGGCATCCGCGGTTCAGTTGCTCGTCAGTCGGGTTCGCACGTCCCTGCCGAGCCGGGCGAACCGTTCGCGCTCCTCGGCGTCGTAGCCGCCATCGGCGACGGATGCCTCGAGCCGATCGAGTTGCGACCGGATCGCCGATCGCCGCTCGGGCTGCCGCACGCACTCGGCGAGCTCCTCGAGCATCTGGAAGAGGCGAGCCGCCACGTCGGGGTCGGAAGCGCCATAGCGCCGGGGCTGCTCGACGGCGAGCTCGAGGAGGTCGACGAACTCGTGCTGCGACTGCACCAGCCGCGGCATCCCGTGCTCGTCGGCGAGCGCCGGCGGCTCGGGGGGCATCCGGTCGAGTTCCGCGAGCACGGCGGAGATGTGGCTGAGGGCATGCACGGCCGTGGTCGGGTCGTTGACCCCGGGCGACAGCGCCCGCACCGCGATGTCGACGAGTTGACGCAGGCCGAACCCGACGTCCTGGGTGGGCGTGCGCTCGTAGCCGATGCGAACCGCGCCGCCCAGCCGGTCGTCGACCTGTCGCAGCGTGTCGGGACCGAGCAGGGTTCGGGGCTCGCGCGCCCACCACTCGAGCATCGGGCGGCCTTCGATCACGCTCGACCCCACCGTGCGGAGCTCGCGCACCACGAGGTCGTGCTCCGCGGCGACCTCGAGGATCGCGTTCCGGTCGACGCCCGTGACGAACCCCGAACGCGACGCGAGAACGCTCCGTGTGCCGACGGCCGGTGCGTCCGGCACGCGGTCGGCGGCCGTGTGCGGCGTCTCGGCGGCGAGCCGGATCGTGCGCTGCGTCTCCTCGTGCACGTCGCGAAGCATGGTCTCCACGCGCAGCTGCCGTGCCAGGTGCGCCAGGAAGAAGGTGAGCATGATCACGCTCGCGAGCGTGAGCATCGAGGCGATGGTCACGCCCATGCGCGGCACGAACGGCTCGCCGTCGGCGTCCGAGACCGTCCGCAGCACGGCGAGGGAGTAGGCGAAGGTGCCGAGGAACAGCGCCAGCGTCGCGTGCACCATGCGGTCGGACGCGAACATCCGGAGCAGGCGTGGCGAGGCCTGGCTGCTGGCGAGCTGCAGCGCGACGACGGTCAGCGAGAAGGTCAGGGAGGTCGCCGTGATGAGCGATCCCGCGATCGCCGAGAGCACGGCGCGGGCGGCTTCCGTGCCGCCGCTGAAGAGCACGGCGGTCACGTTCTCGGGCAGCGACTCGTCGACGGCCCGATCGAGCTCGGGGATCGCGATGCCGAGCACGACGCCGGCGATGACCGCCGCCATCGGGATCGGCCACAGCCGGGACGCGATCGCCTCGGACCACACGGCCCACCGTCGACGGAATCCGTTGTCGCTGTTCGCTGCCATGCGTGCCCCCGCCTTCCACCGTAGTCGCGGCGGGGCCGCGCGGGCGAGGCGGTCGCCGGGTCGACGAGGTCGGTTTGCGTCCCGGTCGATGGCGCGCAAGGCTGGAACGATGGGTTCGAGCTGGCAGTCCTGGTCCGCCTTCGCGATCGCGCTGGTCGCCGTCGTGGCCGCGGTCCTCCTGCTCTCGTGGACGGCGTCGGCCGTCGTCCGGGCCATCGCCCGGCGCCGCGACTGGGCGGCGATCCTGATCGACCGCGTCCGTTGGCCGTTCCGGACGGTCCTCCTCGTCGTGGGGCTGTGGGTCGCGGTCGCGGTCGCGTTCCGCGACGCCGAGTGGCGAGGGCCGGTCGACCATGCGTTCCTCATCGCGCTGATCGCGGCGGGTGCCTGGCTGGCGTGCCAGGCGTTCCTCTTCCTGGCCGACCTCGGCGTCCGCCGCTACGACATCGACGTCGCCGACAACCGCGTCGCGCGGCGCGCCCGCACACAGCTGCAGATCATCCGACGCCTCGTGGTCGTCATCATCGTGGTGCTCGCGATCGGCGTCATCCTGTTCACGTTCGAAGGCGTGCGCGCACTCGGCGCATCGGTGCTGGCATCGGCCGGCGTCGCATCGATCGTGGCGGGCCTCGCGGCGCAGTCGGTGCTCGCCAACCTGTTCGCGGGTGTGCAGATCGCGTTCAGCGAGGCGATTCGCGTGGATGACGTCGTCGTGGTGGAGGGCGAGTGGGGGCGCGTTCGCGAGATCACGCTCACGTACGTCGTGGTCGTCACCTGGGACCAGCGCACCGTGGTGCTCCCGTGCACCTACTTCACGACGCGGCCCTTCGAGAACTGGACCAGGTACGGAAGCGCACTCATCGGCGCCGTCGAACTCGATGTCGACTGGCGGGTCTCCACCGGCGAGATGCGCGGTGAGCTCGACCGCGTGCTCGCGGGCACGGAACTCTGGGATGGGCGAACCTCGGTGCTCCAGGTCACCGACGCGACCGGCGGCCACGTGCGCGTGCGGGTGCTCGTGAGCGCGAACGATTCCGCTGCGCTGTGGGACCTGCGCTGTCTGGTGCGCGAAGCGCTCGTGGACTGGATCAGCAGGACGGACCGGGCGGCGCTTCCCCGACAGCGCGTGCTCGTCGGCAGCGGCGCAGCATCACACGAGGCGGAGCTGCGACGGATGACCGGCGGAACCTCGACCCGCACCGAAGGCGAGCCGGGGCAGGCCGACACCGCGCGAGCGGGCCTGTTCTCGGGCACACGCGACGCCGAAGAACGCGCGTCGGAGTTCACGCAGGCGGTGCCGGTGATGACCCCCGACGACGTCGAGCTCGCCCGAACCGACGACGAGCGCCATCGCGGCAGGGGCGAGGACGGCTGAGGTCCGCGGTCGCTACGCCTCGACGAGCGCGCGCCGCACGACGCTCGTGAAGAACCCGAGCCCGTCGACGCCCGAACGCATGGCCGCGGCGGTGTCGGGGCCGAAGCCCGGCTCGACCGCGTGCTCGGGATGCGGCATCAGGCCGACGACGTTGCCGCGCGCGTTCGTGATGCCCGCGATGTCACGCAGCGATCCGTTGGG
This sequence comes from Agromyces sp. H66, assembly GCF_004959775.1. Lineage (GTDB taxonomy): Bacteria > Actinomycetota > Actinomycetes > Actinomycetales > Microbacteriaceae > Agromyces. The sequence goes on along the minus strand of NZ_SJZG01000003.1, from coordinate 227,937 downwards.
GTTCACGTCGACGTAACGGAACACGACGCGACCCTCGCCTTCGAGCCGGTCGAGCGTCTCCTCCGAGGCGATGAACCCGCCCTCGCCGTTCTTCAACGGGATCGTGATCTCCTGCCCCTGCTCGAACCCGGTCGTCCAGTCGGTCGACGAGCTCTCGACGCGCAGCTTCTGGTCGCGGCAGATGAAGGTGCCGTGGTCGTTGCGGATCAGGCCGCCCTCGAGCAGGTGCGCCTCGGTGAGCATCTGGAAGCCATTGCAGATGCCGAGCACGGGCATGCCCTTGTTCGCGGCATCCGTCACCTCGCTCATGATGGGGCTGAGCGAGGCGATCGCGCCGCAGCGCAGGTAGTCGCCGTAGCTGAATCCGCCGGGCAGGATGAGGGCGTCGACGCCCTCGAGGTCGTGCGAGCCGTGCCAGAGGGCCACCGGCTCGGCGCCCGCGAGCCGTACCGCGCGCTGTGCGTCGCGGTCGTCGAGCGAGCCGGGGAAGGTGATGACGCCGATGCGCATGTCGGCCCGCCTCAGTGCGTCTCGCCGGCGGGCGCGACGTAGCCCTCGTCGGCGTGCTCGGCCGCCGACTCGAGCGATTCCTCGGCGAGTTCGACGTTGGACTCCACGTAGTGGATGCCGACCACGTCTTCGATGACCGAGTTGGAGAGGATCTCCTCGGCGATCTGCTTCACGCCGGCGCGCAACTCGTCGTCGACGGGTCCGTCGACGGTGAGCTCGAAGCGCTTGCCGATGCGCACACCGGTGAAGCCGGTGTGTCCGGTGCGGGCGAGGGCTCCGGCGACGGCCTTCCCCTGGGGGTCGAGCAGTTCGGCCTTGGGCATCACGTCGACGACGATGGTGGGCACCGAGGTTCTCCGTCCGGTGTCGAGGGGTGGATGCCTCGATTCTACCGGGCACCGGCGGGCCGATCGTCGCCCGCCGTAGACTGCCTGCGTGGCGGTCCCATCGGGTGTGCGGGAACGGCTCTCGGCGGCGGACGCGTCGAACGTCGTGCTCGACGCGCCCGACCAGGTGAACGCGTTCCTGATGGCCGGAATCCTCGCGCCCGGCGGGCCGATCGGAGCCGACGGCGCGGCCGATCCGGCGGCGCTGCGTGTCGCGCTGGCCGCGCGCATCCCCTCGGCGCCGCGGCTCTCGCAACGCGTCGTTCGCGACGGCCGCCACCTCGTGTGGGAGGCGACGGAGCCCGACCTCGACCGCCACGTGCGGCTCGTCGCGCCGGTCGACGGCCGCGCCGGATTCGAGGCGCTGTGTGCTCGGCTCACGGTCACCCCCTTGCCGCTGGACCGGCCGCTCTGGGAGGTGCTCGTCGTGCCCGGCGTGGCGCCGGCACGCGTGGGCTTCGTGCTCCGCATCCATCACGCGGTGGCCGACGGACTCGCCGCGGTGCGGCTGGTCGGGGACCTGCTGCGAGCCGACGAGGCGCAGGCGATGACGGATGCCGCCGCGGCATCCGTCGGCCGTGAGGCCGCTGCATCCGGCTCCGGCGAGCCGTCCGGCCCGACGCGGCGCGGCATGCGAGCCCGACTGGAGACGCTCGCATCGGGCGTGGAGCGAACGGTCGCGGTGTTCCGCCGGGCGGTGCCCCGCACCGTGCTGCTGGGGCCGATCGGTCCGCGGCGCGGCGTCGCCTTCGTCGACGCGCCGCTCGAGGCGCTCGCCGCGGGCGCGGCCACGGCGGGAGCGACCGTCAACGACGCGCTGCTGTCGGCCGTGGCCGCGGCAACCGAGGCGACGCTCCGAACCCGTGCCGAGCCCGTGCCGCCGACGCTGCCCGTGAGCGTGCCGGTGGCGCTCGGTCGACGCCGCGGGTCGGGGAACGCCGTGGGGGTGATGCTCGTGCCGCTGCCCACCGGCGAGGCGGATCCCGCGCGCCGGCTGCGCCGCATCGCCGAACTCACCCGCGAGCGCAAGGGCGACGCCCGCGCGCGCGGCTCGCTGGAGCTCACCAGGTCGCGGTTCGGCACCCGCCTCTTCAAGCGCCTCGTGCGGTACCAGCGCTTCATCGTCATGTTCGTGACGAACGTGCCGGGGCCGCGGCATCCGCTCGCCCTCGCCGGAGCGCCGCTCGAGCGCGTCTGGCCGCTCGCCGCGATCCAGGGCAACGTGCGGCTCGGGATCGCCGCGCTCTCCTACGACGGGATGCTCGGCTGCGCCGTGCACTGCGATGCCGACGCCGTGCCGGCCGAGGTGTTCGCGAGCGCCCTCGGGGAGGAGTTCGACCGCATCGCCACGCTCGCGTGACGAGGCGGCGGCTCGTCGCGGCGGCGTACCAGCGGACGCCTCAGCGGCGGCGAGTCAGCGGCGACGCGCGAAGAGCGCCTTCAGGACGGCGCCGACCCCCACGAGGGCGGCCGCGCCGACCGCGATCACGAGCGCCGGGTTCTCGCGGTACTTCGCCTTCACATAGGTGACGCCGTCGTCCGCGGCCTCCCTGGCGTTCTCCAACGCCTCCTTCGCCTGGGTCGTCATCTTGTCCATGGCGTCGGCGGCCGCGGCTCGCACGTCCTCGACGGCCTCCGCCGCGGCGTCCTTCGCCTGCGCCGCGCCGTCCGAGAGCGTGTCGGCGGATTCGGCGGCGGTGCCGCTCACGATGTCGGAGAGGTCCTCGACGGCCTCGCTCGTGGTCTCCTTCGCCCGTTCGGCGGCCTCACGTGCGGCCCGGGTCGCGTCGTCGATGGTGCGGTCCGTGTCGGTCATGGTTCCACCCTTCCTCGTACGATCCGGTCATGGTACGCGCGCAGCCCGGATGCCGCCCGAACCGACGGCCGGGGGTTGCCAGAGGGGCCCTCGGGCTGGTAGTTCCCGGGTGCGGGTGGCGCGGTGGCGCGAGTTGAGGCCATCCGCACCGGTTGCCGGCTCCAACGGTGCGGATGGCATCGTCTCGATTCGCGGATGCGGGCCGTACGCTTACGCCAGCCCGGCCGCTCGGTCAGTACCGTGCGCAGGGTGTCCCGCGCGGCCGCGAGGCCGCGAGCCCGCGGTGCACCTCCTCGACGCTCGTCGAGAGCGCCCTCGAATCCACCGGGCGCTCCGACACCGTGCCGCCCGACCGGATGAGGTCGTCTCAGGTTCGCCCGTCGAGCCGCCGGAGCGCGTCCGAGAACGCGCCGGCGTCGTCGCCGAGTCGGCCGAAGAACGCGCGGTCGGTCGCCTCGACGGCCGCGTTCGCGCGGTTCGCCAGGTCTGCCCCCGCGTCGGTGGCCGACAGCGCCCGGGCTCGTGCGTCTCGCGGGTGCGGGGCCCGGACGACGAGGCCCTTCTCCTCGAGGGTGCGCAACACCTGGGAGGTCATCATCCGGTCGGTCCCCGCGTGTTCGGCGAGATCGGCCTGGGTGACGGGTTCGTCGGCCTCGAGCCAGGTGAGCGAGGCGAGCAGCACGAACTGCACATGGGTGAGCTCGAACGGGGCGAGCGCGTGGCGCTGGGCCGACTGCCAGGCGTTCGTCACCCGCCAGAGCAGCAGCCCGGGGCTCGCGGAGGCGTCGTCGAACTCGGTCGAGAGTCGGCGTCGCTTCACCGCGCTGCATCCCTCATCGCGTCGACCAGCACCGCCGCGTCGGCGTCGTCGAGCGGCACCAGTCCGCGGCGCAGGAGATGGCCCCAGTTCGGTCGAGCGGTGAGGGCGAGCCGGTCGCGCACCACGTCCAGGGCGACGGGCGCGGCATCCGTCCATTCGACCCGCCGCCGGAACGGGCGGAAGTCGCCCTCGTCCGCCTGCCAGATGACGTCGTCGGCGATGCGGCCGATGGCGGTGAAGTGCCGGAGCGGCACTCCGTCGCCGAGGCGCTCGGTCGGCGAGTAGTAGGCGATCGTGTCGCCGGCGTGCATCCGAGCGAGACCGGCTCGCCTGCCGTGGCCGATCTGCGCGATGCCGAGCGAGACCCCCCTGCGCACGTGTTCGGCTGACGCGACACCCAGCCAGGCGCTCACGACGAGCTGCCGGTGGTGTGCGAGGACGCGGGCTGCGCATCCGCCTGCGAGCGGACCGGTGCAGGTTTCGACGACTCCGCCGCCTCGACGAGCGCCACGAGCCGGTCGAGATCGGCCTGCACGCTGTCGCGGAATCCGCCGCCGAGGATGGCGGCCCAGAGCGGGGCGAGCCGGCCGTCGACGGTGACGAGCACGCGCAGTACCGTCTCGCCGCCCACGGCTTCCGCCGTGTGCTGGAACACCAGTCGCGCGCCCGGGAATCGGGCGGTATCGGTGTACTCCCGGCCCGGGGTGCAGGCGCTGACGGTGAAGCGGGTCCTGGGGCCGCCCTTCGGCTTCAGGACGCCTCGTGCTCCGGTGGCGACCGGGCCCTCGACGCGGGCCCATTCGGTGTCGGGCGACCACTCCGACCAGGTGTCGTGGTCGATCCACCGTGCGAAGAATCCGTCGGCAGATGCCGTCGAGGTCGCGCTCCCCGTTGCGAGTGTTCTCATGAAGTTAGTATGCGCGCATACTAACTTCAGGTCAACCCGACCAGCCCGACGCGACCCGGTCGCGCCTACGCCAGCCCGGCGCGCTCGGTGAGCACCGTCCGGAGCGTGTCCCGGGCGGCCGCGAGCCCGCGGTGCACCTCCTCGAAGCTCGTCGAGAGCGGCGAGAGCCCGATTCGCAGGCCGCCGGGGTCGCGGTAGTCGGGGATCACGTCCTGCTGCCACAGCCGCGCCGTGACCTCCCGCATGGCGGGGTGCTGGAGCGTCACGTGCCCGCCGCGCTCGGCGGGGTCCAGCGGCGACGCGAGCGTCACGCCGAGCGGGGCGAGCCACTCCTCGGCGACCGAGACCGCGAACTCCGTGAGGGCGACGGATTTCGCGCGGATGGCGGGCATGCCCGCCTCCTCGATCATCGCGAGCGTCTCCTGCATCGCGAGCATGCCCACGATGGGCGGCGTTCCGCTCAGGAAGCGACGGATGCCGCGCGCCGGCACGTACTCGGGCCCCATCGCGAACACGTCGGCGGTGCCCATCCAGCCCTGGATCGGCTGTTCGAGCACCTCCTGCAGGTCGTCGCGCACGTACGCGAACGCCGGAGAGCCCGGACCGCCGTTCAGGTACTTGTAGGTGCATCCGACGGCGAGGTCGAACCCCCACAGGTCGGCCTTCACGGGCACCGAGCCCGCGGAATGGCAGAGGTCCCACATGACGAGGGCGCCGGCGTCGTGCGCGATGCGCGTGAGCTCGCGGGCGTCGGCGAGGTACGCGGATCGGTAGGCGACGTGGCTGATGACCACGAGGGCCGTCTCGGGTCCGGCCGCCTCCGCGAGGTGCTCGCTCGTCACGCCGCCGGCGGTGTCCGCCTCGATCCACCTCAGGCGCATGCCGCGCTCGCGGGCGATGCCCTCGAGCACGTACCGGTCGGTGGGGAAGTTGTCGCTGTCGACGACGATCTCGCGGCGATCGGGATCGCGCAGGAGCTGCGCGTCGACGGCCGCGCGCGCGAGCTTGTAGAGGAGCACGGTGGTGGAGTCGCCGATCACGGTCTGCCCGGGCTTGGCCTCGATGACGGCGCGGCCGATGAGGTCGCCGATCTCGAACGGCAGCTGCATCCACGATTCATCCCAGCCGCGGATGAGGCGCCCGCCCCACTCCTCGCGCAGGAACCGCTCCATGCGTTCGATCGCCGACAGCGGCGGGCGGCCGAGCGAGTTCCCGTCGAAGTAGACGAGGTCGGTATCGGCGCCCGCGAATCGCTTGCGGTAATGCGCGAGCCCGTCGGCGCGGTCCATCCGGCGGGCGTAGGCGAGATGCGGGTCGTGGGTCACAGGGCCTCCAGTTCTTCGGCCGGCACGAGGCACGCCGAGGCGAGCCAGCCGGCGAGTCCGTCGAGCGTCGTGGGGGGTGCGCCGGGCACGAACGTCGCGACGGCGTCGTCGCGCTCGCCCCGCGGCCACGGGTCGCAGATGGCGTCGAGCACGGCGGATGCCTCGAGCCCCGCCTCGGTGAGCAGGGCGACCTCGGCTGGGTTCACGCCGAGCGGCTGGTCGCCGTTGCCGAGATCGGTGCCGTAGAGCACCCGCCCGCCCGCGGCACGGAACCGGCGCAGGTTGTCGATCGCGAGGTCGCGCTCGGGCGACGGCTCGCCGTGGCTCGTGACGAAGAGCGTCGAGATCCACCGCTGCCCGAGGGCCGCGGCGCGCGCGACGAGGTCGTCGTCGATGCGCTCGGTGAACGGCGTGTGCGCGAGCGCGTCGACGCCCGCCTCGATCGCGAGCCGCGTCATCCCGTCGCCCTCGACGTGCGCGACGACGGGCATGCCGCGTCCGTGCGCCGCGGCGACGACCGCGTCGAGCGTCGCCCGGTCGAACACCGGGCCCGCGGCGGCGTTCAGCGCGACCTTGATGACGGATGCCCCGAACGCCCGCTGCTCCGACACGGCGGTCTCGGCGGGGCCGGGCAGCGACCCCCGGCCGTCGCCCGTCGCGGCGGAGACCTCGCGCGTGCAGCCGGCGACCGCCCATGGACGCCCGGCCGGGTATCCGCCGGGCGCCGTGAGGAATGCGCCGGCGAACTCCACGTGCGGCAGGCCGTCGTGGGCACGCCGTGCCGTCAGGAGGTCGAGCGGTGCGCCGAGGTCGACGACGCCCGCGAGCGCGGTGTCGGCCAGCGCATGCGCCCCGACGATCATGAGGTGCACGTGGTGGTCGACGAGGGGCGGCAGCCGCGTGCCGGTGTCGCCGGGGTGCTCCCCGTTCAACGAGCGCCGAACGGGCTCGGCGAGCGGGCCGAGGTCGAGCCCGCCGACCGGCTCGGGGACCGAAGGGTGCTCAGCGTGCGGCATCCGTCATCCCGGGATCTCGGTGCGCACCGCGTAGAGCTCGGGAAAGAAGGTGAGCTCGAGCGCACGCTTCAGGAACGGCGCGCCGCTCGACCCGCCCGTTCCGGTCTTCATGCCGATGATGCGCTCGACGGTCTTCAGGTGTCGGAACCGCCAGAGCTGGAAGTTGTCCTCCAGGTCGACGAGCTCCTCGCAGGTCTCGTACGCCGACCAGTGCTCGTCGGGGTTCCGGTAGATCGACGCGAACACCGGGACGAGCTCGGGACGGAAGGTCCACGCGAGCGTCACGTCCCGATCGAGCACCTCGGCCGGGATCGGATACCCGGCCCGGGCGAGGAGCCGCAGGAACTCGTCGTACACGCTCGGCGACTCGAGCGCGTGCCGGAGGATGGCGGTGGCCGCGGCATCCGACTCGAAGATCTGCATCATCTTCGCGTTCTTGTTGCCGAGCACGAACTCGACGGCACGGTACTGGTACGACTGGAATCCGCTGGCGTTGCCGAGCACGCCGCGGAACTGCGCGTACTCGGTGGGGGTGAGGGTCGCCAGCACCGACCACTGCTCGGTGAGCGTCTTCTGGATGTGCTTCACGCGCGCGATGCACTTCAGCGCCGGTGCGAGCTCGTCGGCGCGCATCAGGTCGCGCGCGGTCTCGAGCTCGTGCAGCACGAGCTTCAGCCAGAGCTCGGTGGTCTGGTGCTGGATGATGAACAGCAGCTCGTCGTGGTGCTCGGGCCGCGAGATCGGTCGTTGCGCCGCCAGCAGGGTGTCGAGGTCGAGGTAGCCGCCGTAGCTCATGCGGTCGCTGAAGTCGGTGACGACGGATGCCTCGATCCGACGTGTGTTCTCGGCGACGGGGCGCTCGTGCTCATCGGGGTCGGCCACGCGTTCAGCCTAGCCGCGCGGCGCGACGGCGCATCGTGAGGGCGGATGCGCACGGCGCCGGATGCGCACGGCGCCGAAGGTGCGGCGGGCGCCCCCAGGCCGGTCGGACCGGCCCGCCACCCGCCGCACCGAAACCCCCTCCCCCGAGGGGCCGTCATCTGCCGCGTCGGTGATTCGGAGATGACCCTCCGAATCATACCCGACCGACCGGATAAGGTGAATGCGTGAACGCGGCCGTGTCGTCGCGGCGTGATGCCCGACGAAACCACGAGAAGCTCCTCGTCGAGGCGAGGAAGCTCTTCGCCGAGCGCGGCGTCGAGGCGCCGCTCGACGAACTCGCCGTCCGGGCGGGCGTCGGCGCGGGAACGGTGTATCGCCACTTCCCGAACAGGGACGCCCTGGTGCGCGAGCTCTACGACCTCGGCGTCGGCGAGTTGCGCGACCTCGCGCCCGAGATCCTGGCCGCGGAGACCGGATGGCGATCGGTCGAGCTCTACCTGGAGCGTCTCGCGGAGTGGCTCGCGAACGCGCCGTACGTTCCGGCCGTCATGCGGCGGATGGGCGAGATCGACCCCGACTACCGGCCCGGCGCCGAGTTCGCCGAGCCGATCGATGGCCTCGTCGAGCGAGCGCAGGCCGAGGGATCGCTCCGCCCCGATGTCACGGCGGTCGACCTCGCCGTGCTCGTCGACATGCTCGGCTCGCTCGGCCAGTACGGCGGCACCTACCTGCCGTACTGGCGGCGACAGCTCGCGATCGTGCTCGACGGCCTGCGCGCGCGGCCCGACCTGACGCCGCTGCCCGGCGCGGGGCTCGACTTCGACACCTTCCACGACATGTCGCACCGGAAGGGCCCGCGCCCCGCCCCGGGGGCCTGACCGGCTCCCGGCCGACGCGATCCGGGGACCCATGCCGCCCGATTCTGCGGATATACGATCGGACACCCCGCGCCGGTGCGGCGGACCGCGGCGCGCCGGATCGTATATCCGCAGGATCGGGCGGGGCGGTGCATCCGGGACCGGCGCGGCCCGGCGCGGCCCGGCGCGGCCCGGCCCGGCCGGCCCAGCCCGGCGTCGCCGGGTCAGTCGGCCGCCCGCACCTCGATGAGGTTCGCCCACGGGTCGTCGAACCGGAGTGTGCGACCGTCGTCGCGGGTCGCGAGGCCGTAGTGCGACATCCGCTCGCCGAGCTCGCCCAGGTCGTCGGCGCCGGGCACGACGATCTCGACCTTGCCAAGGCCGAGCGCCGGCCCCCGCCGGCCGGCGCCGGCGCTGTTCCACGTGTTCATGGCCATGTGGTGGTGGTAGCCGCCGGCCGCCACGAACAGCGCCTGGCTGCCGTACACCGTGGTCGTCTCGAAGCCGAGGCGGTCGACGTAGAACTCGCGGGCGCTCGGGATGTCGCCGACCGAGAGGTGCACGTGGCCGACGATCGCGTCGCCGAGCCCGGTGCCCGCGGTCGCGGCATCCGCTGCCCCCTGCGTGAGGTGCTCGCTGAGGTAGCGATTCGGGTCGAGGAACATCGTGGCCATCTCGATCTGCCCGTGCGTCCAGCTCCACTGCGAGCGGTCGCGATCGAAGTAGAGCTCGACGCCGTTGCCCTCGGGGTCGGTGAAGTAGAACGCCTCGCTCACGAGGTGGTCGGAGCTTCCGGTGAAGGTCCCCGGATGCTTCAGTGCGACGGAGTAGACGGCGGCCGCGAGCGCCTCACGCGAGTCGAAGAGGATCGCGGTGTGGAACAGGCCCGCGCTGCGGGGACCGGGGTGCTTCAGCTCGGGCGCGTACTCGAGGATCACGATGGGCGTCGTGCCGCGGCCGAGCACGGCCACGGGGCCGTCGTGGCTGAGCAGTTCGAGTGTCACGCCGTCGCGGTAGTAGCGGATCATCGCGTCGAGGTCGCCGACCTTCAGCGTCACGGCGCCCATGCCGGTGTCGGCGGCGAGGAGACCCGTCGACGGCGTGCCATTGGTTGTACTCACAACTAATGATAACCCCGCGCGGGGTGTGCTGCATTCCCTCAGAGGCCGAGCGTCAACCGCTCGAACAGGGCGCGGTAGCGCTCGGCGGTGCGCTCGACGATCTCGCCGGGCAGCGGCGGCGGTGCCTCGGCCTCGGCCTGGTCCCAGTTCGCGGCGAGCCAGTCGCGCACGATCTGCTTGTCGAAGCTCGCCATGCGCAGCTCGGGGGTGGGGGCGGTGAGGTACGCCTCGGCGTCCCAGTACCGGCTGGAGTCGCTCGTGAGCACCTCGTCGGCGAGGGTGACGATGCCCGTGTCGCGGTCGGCGCCGAACTCGAACTTCGTGTCGGCGAGGATCACGCCGCGATCCTCGGCGACCCCGGAGGCGTGCGTGAAGATCTCGAGCGACAGCGCACGCAGCTGATCGGCGACGGTCTCGCCGACGAGCTCGACGGTGCGCTCGAACGAGATGTTCTCGTCGTGCTGGCCGAGCGGAGCCTTCCACGCGGGCGTGTACACGGGTTCGGGCAGGCGGTCGCCGTTCGAGAGGCCCTCGGGCAGTGGGATGCCGCCGATGCCTCCCGTGGCCTGGTACTCCGTCCAGCCTCCGCCCGCGAGGTAGCCGCGCACGACGCACTCGATGGGGAACATGTCGAGGGTGCGGCACAGCATCGAGCGTTCGGCCACGCCGGCCGGGATCTCGGGCAGGTCCGCCAGCCGGTCGTCCTCGGCATAGGCGAGGTGGTTGGGCACCTCGGGCAGCTGGTCGAACCACCAGTGGGTGAGCTTCGTGAGCATGGCGCCCTTGCCCGGGATCGCGGGTTCGAGCACGCGGTCGAACGCGCTGACCCGATCGCTCGCGACCACGAGCACGACGCGCGAGCGCCGCAGCGGGTCACCGGTCCAGTCGTCGTCATCGTCGGGCGTCGTCGCGGGCACGTACAGGTCGCGCACCTTGCCCGAGTACACGTGCGTCCAGCCGGGCAGGTCCGTCGCGTCGCTCATGCGTGCGTTCCCCTCACTCCGCGACGCGCGCGGCGATGTCGGTGCGGTACTGCCCGCCCTCGAGGCGGAGGTGGCCGAGCGCCTCGTAAGCGCGGCGGCGCGCCTCGGCGAAGTCGGCGCCGACGGCCACGACGTTCAGCACGCGCCCGCCGGTCGCCATGAGCCGCGGGATCGCGTCGGGCGTCGCGGGTGCGCCGATGGCGGTCGCGGCATGCGCCAGGTGCACTCCGGGAACGGATGCCGCGGCCTCGACGCCCTCGATCACGCGGCCCGTCTCGGGGGCCTCGGGATACCCCTCGCTCGCGAGCACGACCGTGACCGCGGCATCCGGGCGGAACACCGGACGCGGCGCCTGCCCCAGGCCGCCCGTCGCGGCGGCGAACAGCAGGCCCGACAGCGGGGTCTCGAGACGGGGCAGCACGACCTGCGTCTCGGGGTCGCCGAACCGCGCGTTGAACTCGATGACGCGGATGCCGCGCGGGGTCAGGATGAGGCCCGCGTACAGCAGCCCGATGAACGGCGTCTGCTCTTCGGCGAGCTGCTTCACCGTCGGCTTCGCGATGGTCTCGATGACCTCGTCGACGAAGGCCTGCTCGCTGCCGAAGCGGTCGGCGAGCCACGGCAGCGGCGAGTAGGCGCCCATGCCGCCCGTGTTGGGTCCCCGGTCGCCGTCGCGCAGACGCTTGTAGTCCTGCGCGGGCGAGAGGGGCACCACGTTCGTGCCGTCGGACAGCAGGAACAGCGAGACCTCCTGGCCGTCGAGGAACTCCTCGACGAGCACGGGCCCCTGCTGCAGGTAGTGGGTGGCGTGCGCGAGCGCGGCGTCGCGGTCGTCGGTGACGAGCACGCCCTTGCCGGCGGCGAGCCCGTCGGCCTTCACGACGTAGGGAGCGCCGAAGTCGTCGAGCGTCGCCTCGACCTCGGCGAGGGTGTCGGCGAGCGTCGCGCGTCCGGTGGGCACGCCCGCGGCCTCCATGACGCGCTTGGCGAAGGTCTTCGAGCCCTCGAGTGCGGCGGCGGCCCGGCCCGGCCCGAACACGGCGATGCCGCGGGGGCGGAGGGCGTCGGCCACACCGGCGACGAGCGGCGCCTCGGGGCCGATGACGACGAGCTCGACGTCGTTGTCGAACGCGTAGTCGGCGACGAGCACGGGGTCGGTCGGGTCGAGTGCGATGGTGGTCACGCTGCCGCGTGCCGACGAGGTTTCGGATGCCGCAATGCCGGCGTTGCCGGGAGCCGCGATGATCTCGTGACCGGCCTCCTCGTCGAGGAGCGCGAGGATGATGGCGTGCTCGCGCGCGCCCGAGCCGAGGACGAGGATTCTCACCGGTTCAGGCTACCCCGTTTCAGGATTCAGGAACGGGCGCGCGGGTGCTCCCGAATCCCGGTCGGAACCGCGCTCCGACCATTCGCCGACCCCGCCGAGCTCCTGAATTCAGGTCGCCGAGAGGGGTCGGGTGCGCAGGGTGGAGGATGGAGGCATGGCACGGGCACGGATCGACGACGGGTTGGGGCGGGCAGCGGTGAGCACGGTGCAGGCGATCGCCGCGCAGCAGGGCGATGGCGCCGGCGCGGCGCTCGGGGCATCCCGTCGAGGGCCTCAGGGCATCGCCGTCGACCGTTCGACCCTCGCGCTCGCCGTGCGGTACACGTTGCAGCTCCTCGCCGAGCAGGCGCCCGGCGGCACCGTCGAGGTGCGCGTTCCGCCGCACGGCGCGGTGCAGTGCATCGAGGGCCCGAAGCACACGCGCGGCACGCCGCCGAACGTCGTCGAGACGGATGCCGCCACGTGGCTCGCCCTGGCGGTGGGCGACCTGTCGTGGGCCGACGCCCGGGCGTCGGGTCGAGTGCATGCGTCCGGCCAACGCGCGGACCTCGACGGACAACTGCCCGTGCTGCGCATCCCCTGATCGTGGCCCCGGCTTGAGCCGGGCGGGCGGGCCGGCCGAGCCGACGCGCCGGACGCGGGTGGCTCGGCGGTGCGGGACAATGGGGGAGTGAGCGACACGCAGAACTCCCCCGAGACGCCCGAACCGATCTCCGCGTCCGGCGTCGGCGGAAACGGTGCGGCCAGTGCCGCGGCCAGTGCCGGCGGAGACGTCCCCGCGCCCGCCGAGCCCGTCGAGACCGAGGTCACGAGCGACGCGGTCATGGTGCGGCGAGCCCCCTGCTACGGGCGCTTCATCACGCTCGGTGCGCTGGTCGGTGCGGTCGTGGCGCTCATCCTCACGTTCGCGTTCTCGGGCGAGCCCCCGGAGGGGCAGCTGGTGGAGTTCGACAAGGGCCAGATATTCGGGTTCCTGCTCCTCATCTGCGCGACCGTGGGCGCCGCGCTCGGTGCGCTCACGGCGCTCCTGCTCGACCGGGCGCTCGCCCGCCGGGCGGCGGCGGCGATCGCCGAGCACGAGTCCACGCACCGCGCCGGCGAGTAGCCGCGCCGCACGGCGGCGGTCCGAACGCGCGACGGCGGCCGAACTCGGTGCGCCGCGGCGAGGAACGGCCGCCACGGCGACGACGTGCGCCGCCACGAACGCCGCGCCGCGGCATCCGCTCAGCTCAGCTGCGTCTGCTCCACCCACTCGAGGTACTCCTCGGTGACCGTGCCCGTGACGTACTCGCCCGTGAAGCACGACAGGTCGAGCTGCTTGATCGACGTGCCCTCGGTGATCGCGGCCTGCAGGTCGGCGACCTCCTGGTAGATCATGTGGTCGGCGCCGAGTTCGCGGGCGATCTCGGGGATCTTGCGACCGTGGGCGACGAGTTCCTGCCGGCTCGGCATGTTGATGCCGTAGACGTGCGGGTAGCGCACCGGGGGAGCCGCCGAGGTGAACGTGACCTTGTTGGCGCCGGCGGCGCGGGCCATCTCGACGATCTCCTTCGAGGTCGTGCCCCGCACGATCGAGTCGTCGACGATGAGGATGTTCTTGCCCCGGAACTCGGTGCCCATGGCGTTGAGCTTCTGACGCACCGAGCGGCGGCGCTGCGCCTGCCCGGGCATGATGAACGTGCGGCCGACGTAGCGGTTCTTGTAGAAGCCCTCGCGGTACTCGATGCCGAGCTTCTGCGCGACCTGCATGGCGGCGGGGCGCGACGAGTCGGGGATGGGCATGACGACGTCGATGTCGCCCTTGTCCATGTGGGTCTCGATGGTGGTCGCGAGCCGGTCGCCCATGCGCAGGCGCGCCTCGTACACCGAGATGCCGTTCATGACGGAGTCGGGGCGGGCGAGGTACACGTACTCGAACGAGCACGGCACCAGGCGCGGATTGCGGGCGCACTGCCGCGAGATCATCTGGCCGTCGAGCGTGATGAAGATCGCCTCGCCGGGTTCGACGTCGCGCACGATCTCGTAGTCGCCGTTCTCGAGCACTAGCGATTCGGATGCCACGATCCATTCGTCCTTGCCGGCCTCGGTCGTGCGGCGGCCGAGGATGAGCGGGCGGATGCCGAACGGGTCGCGGAACGCGAGGAGTCCGTAGCCGGCGATCAGCGCGATGACGGCGTAGGAGCCTTCGACGCGCTCGTGCACGAGCTCGACGGCGCGGAACACCTGGTCATGGTCGAGCTCGAGGCCCGTGATCTGCCCCTGCAGCTCGGTGGCGAGCACGTTGAGCAGCATCTCGGTGTCGCTCGTGGAGTTCACGTGGCGGCGGTCGATGCGGAAGAGGTCTTCCGAGAGTTCGCGCGTGTTCGTGAGGTTGCCGTTGTGCACGAGGATGATGCCGTACGGCGCGTTCACGTAGAACGGCTGCGCCTCCTCCTCGCGCTCGGCCGCACCCTTCGTGGTGTAGCGCACGTGCCCGAGCCCCATGTCGCCGAGGAGCGACCGCATGTCGCGCGTGCGGAACGCCTCGCGCACCTGCCCGCGCGCCTTCGCCATGTGGAACACCGGCCCGTCGGCGGTGGCGATGCCGGTGGAGTCCTGGCCGCGGTGCTGCAGCAGGAGCAGGCTGTCGTAGATCTGCTGGTTGACGGGTTCGGTGGAGACGATGCCGACGATGCCGCACATGCGAGCAATGGCTCCTCGGGTGTGGGGTGATGCGTCCGAGCTGGACGATCCATCCTCCCACATGTGCGCGTGTGAGCCGGCTGAGTGGCCGCCGATGCGCACGTGAGCGGATGTCCCGTGGCCGGCGGCCACCCGATGGCGGATTCAGTGCACGAACCGGCCGGTCGTGCGCGGCGCCCCGGGCGCGATGAGGGCCATGGCGAGGAGCGCCGCGACGGCCGCCGCACCCGCGGCCGCCTGGAACCCGATCCCGATGCCGGCGGCGGCGATCGCCCCGAGACCGGCGACGCCCGCGGCGCTGCCGAGTTCGTGGAAGGAGTTGAGCACACCGGATGCCGCGCCCGCCTCGTCCTGCTCGACGCCGCCGAGCGCGGTCGTGCTCGCGCAGACCAGGGCGGCGCCGAGGCCGAGGGCGGTCAGTGCCACGCCGACGATCGCGATCGCCTCCGGCCAGCCGACCGTGATCGCGGTCGCGGCGACGCCGAGGCCGATCGCCGCGACGAGCAGGGCGACGGATCCCACGATGCGCGGCCCGAGCCGACCGACGAGTCGCCCCGCCGTGTGCGAGCCGGCGACGATCGCGACCGAGATGGGGAGGAAGGCGAGCCCCGTCGCGATCGGCGACCACCCGGATTCGGCCTGCAGTTCGAATGAGAACATGAACAGTGCGCCCACGAGGAGGCCGGTCGCGACGAGCATGAGCAGGGAGCCGGTCGCGACCGACCGCGAGCGGATGAGCCCGAGCCGCACGAGCGGCTGCGCCGATCGGCGCTCGACCGCCACGAAGGCGGCGCGCAGGGCGATCCCGACCGCCACGAAGGCGGCGAGCAGGGCGATCCCGACCGCCGCGAGCCCCGCGGAGAGCAGGGGCTCGCCCGTGGCCGTCGCCGAGAGCGCCGCCACGAGGCTGCCGAGCCCCGCCGTCGCGAGCAGCGCACCCGCGAGGTCGACGCGCTCGCGGCGTGGGGTTACGCGTGGGGCGACCGCGAACACGACGACGCCTGCGGCCACGAGGATGCCGATGGGGACGTTGACGAAGAAGATCCAGCGCCAGCCCGGGCCGCCGGTGAGGAGCCCGCCGAGGAGCACCCCGAGGGCGGCACCGCCGCCGCCGACCGCGCCCCAGACGGCGAGGGCGCGGTGGCGGGCGCCGGCCTGGAAGCGATGCAGGAGGGCGGCGAGCGCCGCCGGCGAGAGGAGCGCGGCTCCGGCGCCCTGCAGTGCGCGGGCGGCGAGGAACCACTCGGCGCTGGTCGCCAGCCCGACGGCGAGCGAGGCGATCGTGAACAGCAGGAGGCCGGCGAGGAGCATCCGTCTGGTGCCGGCGACGTCGGCGAGGCGCCCGCCGAGGAGCAGGAGGCCGCCGAACGGCACGGCGTAGGCCGCCACGGCCCATCCGGCGAGCTCGGTCGCGAGCCCGAGCTCCGCGCTCATCACCGGGAGCGCGACGTTGACCACGGTGACGTCGAGCACGAGCATCGCCTGGGCGAGCGCGAGCACGACGAGGGCCAGGGTGTCGAGGCGACCCGGACTGCGCGCGGGGGCGAGTCGGTCTGCATGGGTGTGCGTCATGTGCGGCTCCGATCTTTTACAGGGCTGTCAAGGTATTAACTTATACATCGGTGTCGAGATAAGATCAAGGCGTGACGAGCTCCCGATCCACGCGCCGTGATGCCCTGCGGAACCGCGACGCCATCCTCGACGCCGCGGCCCGGTGCCTCAGCGACGATCCCGGCGCGAGCATGTCCGACATCGCGAAGGCGGCCGGCGTCGTCCGGGTCACCATCTACGGGCATTTCGCCTCGCGTGAAGAACTGGTCGAAGCCGTGCTCATCCGCACCATCGACCGGTCGGAGGCGGAGCTCGCCGAGCTCGATCTCGAGGGAGACCCGGTGGCCGCCCTCGACCGCCTCGTGCGCAGGTCCTGGCGCATCGTCGACACGTTCCACCGGCTGCTCGGCGCGGCCGAGGAGGCCCTCTCGAACGAGCGCATCATGGCCCACCACGCCGAGCCGATGGCGCGCGTGCAGGCCCTCATCGAACGCGGCCAGCGCGAGGGGTCGATGCGGCGCGATCTCAGCGCCGAGTGGCTGACGACCTGCTTCTCGGCGCTGCTGCACTCGGCGGCGGCGGAGTTGCGCGCCGGTCGGCTCGCCGAGGCGGACGCGGATCGCGTCGTCGCGACGACCGTGGTCTCGCTGCTCACCGCGCCCGCCGGCTGACGACGGCGCGGGCGCCGCCCGCGCCGTCGCCGCCCGAACCGCCCAGTCGTCGCCCGAACCACCCAGTCGTCACTGATGGCGGCTCCAGGCCGCCGCAGCCCGCCGTCACTGACGACTCGAGGCGAGTGTGTGCTCTAGGGCTTGCTTTTGGAGTTTATTTAGTTCTAAAGTAACCCCACACCCCAGCACCCGACCCGAGGTATCGATGGCGATCCGCTCAACCACCCGCACCGACGTCAACCGCTCGGCGATCCTCGCCCAGCTCGGCGCCAACGGCCCGGCCTCCCGTGCCGAGCTCGCCCGCGTGCTGGGGGTCTCGCCCGCACTCATGACGCAGCTCGTCAAGGACCTGCTCGCCGACGGACTCCTGGTCGAACTCGAGCAGGCGCCCTCGAACGGCGGACGACCCGCGCGGCTGCTCGGCCTGGCGGCCTCCTCGAGCCGCGCGATCGGCGTCAAGGTCGTCGCCGACCATGTCGCCTTCGTCGAGGTCGGCATCGACGGGCGCGTGCTGCGCTCGGCGAGCGAGCCGTTCGACGCCGCCTCGAGCACGTACCTCACCGAGCTCGTCGAGCGCATCCGCCACTTCATCTCCGGCGGCGCGGGCGCGACCCTGCTCGGGGTCGGCGTGGGCGTGCCCGGCAGCGTGGATCTCCCCGGCAGCGGCATCGTCGACGCGCCCCAGCTCGGCTGGAGCGGCGTCGAGCTCGGCGACGCGCTCCGCCGCGCGCTCGAGCTGCCCGTCATCGTCGAGAACAACGTGAACGCACTGGCCGTCGCCGAGCGGCTGTTCGGACTCGGCCGTTCGCACGACAACTTCCTCGTGGTCACGATCGGCACGGGCATCGGCGCCGGCATCGTCGTGGAGGGCAGCGTGCTGCGCGCCGCGTCGGGTGGCGCGGGCGAGATCGGCCACATCCCGATCACCGACGACGGTCCCCGATGCAGCTGCGGCAACGACGGATGCCTCGAAGCCCACATCGGCGAGGCGGCCCTCGTCTCCCGGGCCCGTGAACGGGGCGTGATCTCCGCGACGGCCGGCGTCGCCGCGCTCCAGGCGGCGGCCGAGGCCGGCGACGCGCGTGCCGCGCAGATCTTCAGCGAGGCCGGAGCCCTGCTCGGGCGGACCCTGGCCGGCGTCGTGCACACGATCGACCCCGCGTTCGTCGTGGTGCTCGGCGAGGGCGTCGTCGCCTGGCGGCACTGGTCGTACGGCTTCGAGCCCGCGTTCCGGTCGCACCTGCTGCGGCACCGGCGCAGCCTCCCGGTCGAGGTCGAGACGTGGCAGGACGAGAGCTGGGCCCAGGGCGCCGCCGCGCTCGTGCTCGCGACGCCGTTCGACGCCGCAGGCGCCGCGGGCGACCAGGGTCGGCTCATCCGCGCGCGACTGGTGGAGCAGGCGGCACGGCCATGACCGCCCTCATCGGCGAGGCCGCGGCGGAGGTCGCCGACGGCCCCGCACGCGGACCCCGCGCGGGTGGCCGGGCCGACCGGGCGCGCATCGCCCGCGTCGGTCGCGCCGCCTCCGCTACGCCCTCACGGTGCTCGTGTTCCTGCTGCCGAGCGCGATCCCGCTCGCGCTCTTCGTGCTCGGCCCCATGGTCGCGGCGGCCTGGATCAGCCTCACCGAATGGAACCTGCTCGCGCCGGCGACCTGGGTGGGGCTCGACAACTACGCGAAGCTCCTCACCGACCCGGGTACCGCCGACGTGTTCCTGCACACCGCGATGTACATCGTCGGCTACCTGCCGCTCGTCTACGTCGGCGGCCTCGCGATCGCGCTCGCGCTCAATACCGCCCTCCGCGGCCGAACCCTGCTGCGCGGCGTGTACTTCCTGCCCGTCATCACGAGCTGGATCGTGGTCGCGCTGGTCTGGCGATGGCTGCTCAACCCGTCGAACGGCGTCGTGAACACCGTGCTCGGCTTCTTCGGCATCGAGGGACCCGGCTGGTGGTCCGATCCCGCATGGGCGATGCCGTCGATCATCCTCGCCTCGGCGTGGAAGGACGTCGGATTCGTGATGGTCATCCTGCTGGCGGGACTGCAGGCGATCGACCCCGAACTCGTCGATGCCGCCCGCGTCGACGGCGCAGGCTGGTGGCGGCGCCTCTTCTCGGTGACCCTGCCGCTGCTCTCGCCGGCCACGTTCTTCGTCGTCGTGATCTCGCTCATCAACGGCTTCCAGGTGTTCGACCAGGTCTACGCGATGACCGGGGGAGGCCCGGGCGGCGCGTCGCAGGTCGTCGTGCAGCAGATCTACGACCTCACCTTCCGATACGGCAGCGCCGGCGAGGCATCCGCGCTCTCCTGGCTCCTGTTCCTGGTCATCCTCGCGGTCACGGTGGTGCAGATCCGCGGTCAGCGGAGGTGGGTGAACTATGGCTGACGCGACGACCGACACCCGTACGGAGCCGACGACCGCGCGCCGCAGCCCGGCGGCCCGCGCCGCCCTCACCCGGAGCGTGCTGTTGCACGTCGTGATGGTGCTCGGGGCGCTCGCGATGTTCTTCCCGTTCTACTGGACCCTCGTCGCCTCGTTCAGCCCCGGCACCGGGCTCAGCTCGACGCCCCGGATCGTTCCGGACGACCCCGGCCTCGACGCCTACGTGCAGCTGTTCTCCGAGGTCCCGTTCGCGCGCGTCGTCGCCAACAGCGTGCTGCTCGCCACGGTCACCACGCTCGTGCAGCTGTTCACGAGCGCGACGGCGGCGTACGCGTTCAGCAGGCTGCCGTTCCCCGGGCGCACGATCGTGTTCGGCGTCTACCTCGCGACGATGATGATCCCGCTGCAGGTGCTCGTCGTGCCGCTGTTCGCCGAGTTCCGCGCATTCGGGCTGGTCGACACCTACCTGGGCGCGCTGCTGCCGACCTTCGCGGCGGCGTTCGGCATCTTCCTGCTGCGGCAGGCGATGAACCAGGTGCCCGTCGAGCTCGACGAGGCCGCCGCGATCGACGGAGCCGGCCACTTCCGGATCTTCTGGACCGTCGTGCTCCCGAACATCAGGCCCGCGCTCGCGACCCTCGCGGTGTTCGCGTTCATGGGCAGCTGGAACAGCTTCCTGTGGCCGCTCGTCGTGCTGCGCTCGCCCGAGCTGCAGACCCTCCCCGTCGCCCTCGCGGGGTTGCAGGGGCAGTACACGACCGAGTGGGACGTCGTCATGGCCGGCTCGGTCATCAGCATCCTGCCGATGCTCGCCATCTACCTCTTCGCCCAGAAGTACGTCATCCAAGGCGTCGCGAACACCGGGCTGAAGTAGGCGGGCCGCACCGCGGCCCCGCGCATCCATCCATCCACCCCTCACCCCTATCGAAGGAGATACCCACCATGAGGACCACAGCATTCGCCGCCGTCGGCATCGCGGCCGCCGCGGCGATCGCCCTGAGCGGTTGCGCCGCCGGCGACGCCGCCGACGACGGCCAGGTGACCATCACCTACACGAACTTCATCTCGAACGACGGCAACGAGGAGAACCTCCAGGCCATCGTCGACGCGTTCGAGGAGGAGAACCCCGATATCACCGTGGAGGTCACCACGCTCCCGTACGCCGACTACGGAACGGCGCTGCAGACCGACCTCGCGGCGGGCACCGTCGCCGACCTGTTCGACATCGAGTACGCCAACTACGCGCAGTACCAGGCGAACGGCGTGCTCGCCGAGCTGCCGGTCGAGAACACCGACGCCTACCGGCAGAGCCTCCTCGAGGCGTACCAGACCGACGGCACGCAGTTCGCGCTGCCGAGCTCGTTCTCGGCCGTCGTGCTCTACTACAACGCCGACCTGTTCGACGCGGCGGGACTCGAGTACCCGACGTCCGACTGGACCTGGGCCGACGAGCAGGCCGCGGCCGAGCAGCTGACGGATGCCGCGGCCGGCGTCTGGGGCGACCACCAGCCCGTGAGCTTCTACGAGTTCTACAAGGCGCTCGCGCAGAACGGCGGTGACTTCCTCAGCGAGGACGGCACCGAGGTCGCCTTCAACACGCCAGAGGGCATCGAGGCCGCGCAGTGGCTCGTCGGCAAGAGCGGCACCGTGATGCCGACCATCGAGCAGGGTCAGGGCACGCCCGACTTCGACACCAACCTGTTCAAGGACGGCAAGCTCGCGATGCTGCACACCGGCATCTGGGTGTTCGGCGCCGTCGCCGACGTGCCGTTCGGCTGGGACATCGCGGTCGAGCCGGGCAACGCCCAGCAGGCGAGCGCCGTGTTCTCGAACGCGGTCGGCGTCTCGTCGGGATCCGAGCACCCGGAGGCTGCGGCGAAGTTCGCCGAGTTCCTCACGTCGAGCGACGTGATGGTGCAGGTCCGCCTCGACTCGGGCTGGGAGCTCCCGCCGATCTCCGACGAGGCGGCGCTCGCCACCTACCTCGAGAAGGACAAGCCGGCGAACCGCCAGGCGGTGTTCGACTCGCTCGACGGCATCGCCCTGCCCCCGGTCGTGGCCGAAGGCCAGCAGGAGATGCAGGACATCATGACCGAGGAGCTCGTCGAGGCGCAGTCGGGTCGCAAGACCGTGGAGGAGGCCCTCGCCTCCGCCGAGGAGCGCATCAACGCCGTCATCGGGCGCTGATCTCCCACCGGGGCCGGGCGCGTCACCAGCGCCCGGCCCCGTCACCCGCCACCAGCGCACGACCACGAAAGCAGCCCACGGATGACCCTGCCCGAGATCGACCGACCGCGATCGATCGCCCGACTCGTCGAGTCGAGCGCCGACCTCATCGCCGCCCTGCAGGACGCGGGCGGCGCCTATCCGGCGAGCCCGACGTTCTCCGCCTATGCGGGATACAGCTGGTTCCGCGACGGGGCGTTCATCGCCGACGGCATGTCGAGCTACGGCCGGACGGAGTCGGCCGAGCGCTTCTTCGACTGGTGCGCCCGCGTGCTCGAGTCGCGCGCCGACGAGATCGCCGCGATCACGGCGGCGGCCGAGGACGGGCGACCCGTCGCCGACGGCGCGATGCTGCCGACGCGGTTCACGTTCGAGGGTAGGGCGGGCCTCGACGAGTGGTGGGACTTCCAGCTCGACGGCTACGGCACGTGGCTGTGGGCGGTCGGCGAGCACGTGCGTCGTCATGGCACGGATGCCGCGCGTTGGGCGCGCGCCGTGGAGCTCAGCGTGGAGTACCTGTGCTCGTCGTGGCGGCGTCCCTGCTTCGACTGGTGGGAGGAGCACGCGATGCACGTGCACGTCTCGACCCTCGGATGCATCGCGGCAGGACTCCGCGAGGCGGTCGCGCTCGGCGTGCTCGACGCCGACCACGAGGCATCCGCCGCCGAAGCCGAAGCCGAGATCGTCGAGCTCATCCGCACCGAGGGCGTCGCCGACGGCCACCTCGCGAAGTGGCTCGGTTCGAGCGCCGTCGACGCGAGCCTCGCGTCGGTCGTCGGGCTCCTCGAGGTCGTGCCCGCGGCATCCGATACCGGCCGCGCGACCGTCGCGGCGATCGAGCGGGACCTCACGTTCGACGGCGGCGTGCACCGCTACCTCGACGACTCCTTCTACGGCGGCGGGCGCTGGCCCCTGCTGTCGTGCATGCTCGGCGTCGCGCACGCGCGTGCCGGCGACGTCGATCGGGCCCGCGAACTGCTCGACTGGGCGGCGGGCACCGCAGCCCCCGACGGCGCCATGCCCGAGCAGGTCGGCGGGCACCTTTTGGCGCCCGAGCGCGTCGACGAGTGGGTCGAGCGCTGGGGCCCGGTCGCGCAACCGCTGCTCTGGAGCCACGCCATGTTCATGCGCCTCGCCGTCGAGCTCGGCGTCGCAGACGCCCCGAACGCAGGAGAGACCCGCGAATGATCCGCCACCGTCCCAACGGGTCCGGGCACCCGTACTCGATCGACACCGAGCAGCGCCGGCCCGTCGATCCCGTCGCCGGGTCTCCGCTCACGCTCGGCGCCCGGACGACGCCCGACCTCGTCGAGGTCGACGCGGAACTCGTGATCACGCGGCCCACCGGCGAGGCCGCCGAGCAGCGGATGCCCCTCGAGCGCGTCGCCCGCACCTCACGAGGCAAGACCATCGACGGCGGGCACCTCGCGTCGGCGCAGGCGCGGCTCGCCCGCTCGGCCGGTGGCTGGGCGGTCACGTTCGACGCGCCGGCGGCCGGTAGCGACATCCGGTACCGCCTGGTGGGGCGCACCGCGGAGGGCGCGACGCAGCGCACCCGCTGGTTCGAGGCGCGCACCTCGGCGTGGACGTCGGTGCCCGACGAGACCGTCGCGACCGCGGGCGGCGACCGGGTGCTGCCCGGCAGCGTGTCGGTGCTCACCGACGGCGAGCGCGTGCGCCGGGTGCGCTTCGCCCTGCCGCTCGCGACCCGCGAGCACGTGACCGGGTTCGGCGAGCGCTTCGACGCGCTCGACCACCGGGGCACGAGCCTCGACTCCGTGGTCTTCGAGCAGTACAAGAGCCAGGGCGCCGAGCGCAGGACCTACCTGCCCATGCCGTTCGCGCACGTCGTCGGCGGCGAGGGCTGGGGATTCCACGTGCGCACGTCGCGCCGCGTCTGGTTCGACGTGGGCGCGAGCGCTCCCGACGCGATCGTCGTCGAGGTCGAGACGGATGCCGCGGCCGGCGAGCCCGCCGCGACCGTCGCGTTCTACGACGGCACGCCGACGGCCGTGCTCGACGCGTTCCTCGCCGAGGTCGGCCGCCCCGAGGAGCTGCCCGACTGGGTCTTCCGGCTCTGGGCGAGCGGCAACGAGTGGAACACGCAGGCCGAGGTGATGCGGCAGGTCGACCTGCACCGCGACCACGACGTGCCGGTCGGGTCGATCGTCATCGAGGCGTGGAGCGACGAGCGCACCTTCACCGCATTCCGCGACGCCGAGTACGAGGTCGCCGAGGATGGCGCGCCGCACCGGCTCGCCGACTTCACGTTTCCGGCCGATGGCGCGTGGCCCGACCCGAAGGGGATGGTCGACGAACTGCACGCCCGCGACATCCGACTGCATCTCTGGCAGATCCCCCTGCTGAAGGCGAGGCCCCACCCCACCGGCCAGGCGCGGGCCGACGCGGTCGCCGCGGCCCGCGAGGGCGTGCTCATCCGCGAGCCCGATGCGCGTGGCGAACTGCACCCGTACCGCAACCGCGGCTGGTGGTTCCCGCTGTCGACGATGCCCGACCTCACCGACGAGCGGGCCGCCCGCTGGTGGACCGAGAAGCGCCGCTACCTCGTCGAGGAGATCGGCATCGACGGGTTCAAGACCGACGGCGGCGAGCACGCGTGGGGTCGCGAGCTCGTCTACCTCGACGGCACGCGAGGCGACGAGGGCAACAATCGCTTCCCCGTCGCGTACGCGAAGGCCTACGGCGACCTGCTCCGCTCGGCCGGCAAGGCGCCGGTGACGTTCAGTCGCGCGGGGTTCACCGGATCGCAGGCGCACGGCGCGTTCTGGGCGGGCGACGAGAACTCGACGTGGGACGCGTTCCGCTGGTCGATGTTCGCCGGGCTCTCGGCGGCGGCGTGCGGCATCCTCTACTGGGGCTGGGACATCGCCGGGTTCTCGGGTCCGCTGCCGAGCCCTGAGCTCTACCTGCGGGCGACGGCCGCCTCGACGTTCGTGCCGATCATGCAGTACCACTCCGAGTTCAACCACCACCGCCGCCCGTCGCGTGACCGCACGCCGTGGAACGTGGCCGAGCAGACGGGCGACGATCGCGTGGTGCCCGTGTTCCGCGGCTTCGCGAAGCTGCGCGAGCGGCTCGTGCCGTACCTGGCCGCGGAGGCGGTCGAGAGCATCCGCACCTCGGCGCCGCTCATGCGGCCGGTGTACTTCGACCATCCGGATCTCGAGACGGCGTGGACGCACCCGCTGCAGTGGTTCCTCGGGCGCGACCTGTTCGTCTCGCCGGTCGTCGTCGAGGGTGAGCGGGAGCACGAGACGGCGCTGCCGCCGGGCGAGTGGATCGACGCGTGGACGGGCGAACGCCGGGCCGGCGGCGAACTCGTGCGCGCGGCCGTGCCCATCGACCGCGTGCCGGTCTTCGTACGGGCCGACGCGTGGCCGCGGCTGCGCGAGGTGTTCGCGGAGCCGTCGTGACCGACGCGCGGGCGAGGTTCGAGGAGTTCCTCGACGCGGTCGAGCACGGCCTCGCCGAGCGCGACGACGTCGTCGGTCTCGTGGGCATGGGCTCGACCGCCGAGCGGGACCGCGTCGACGAGTGGTCCGAGTCGCGGGCGCGGTCGGACTCGCTCGATCCGGCGCGCACGTTCGAGGCGGCGCCGCCGGCGTGCCGGCCAGGGGCCTCGCCGCGGTGCGGGGGCGTCTCGGCTGGTGAGGTCGGCGCCCGCGCGCCTCAGTACTCCGACGGCTTCGCGAGCACGGCCATGGTGCAGCGCGAGACGCACACGAGCCGGTCCTGCTCGTCGGTGATGCGGATGTCCCACACCTGCGTCGTGCGCCCGCGGGTGATCGGCCGCGCCTCGCCGTAGACCCAGCCGTCGGCCACCGGTCGCACGTGGTTGGCGTTGATCTCCATGCCGACGCAGTAGTTCGCGGCGGGATCCACCGTGAAGCTCGCGCCCCAGCTCGCGAGCGTCTCCGCGAGGACGACGGATGCCCCGCCGTGCAGCACCCCGCCCGGCTGCCTGGTGCGCTCGTCGACGGGCATGCGGCCCTTGAGGGAGTCCGCCGTGAGCTCGGTCATCTCGATGCCGAGCGCACGGATCGCGGTGCCGTCGCAGCGGGAGTTGGCCCACTCGACGGAGGGTTCGCCGAACCAGATGCTCATGCGATCGAGTCTGGCACGACGTGACGGTCAGGCTCGCGACGCCCGCCAGGCCGCACTGTCGACGTAGCGGTTGTCGAACCGGTCCGACGTCGCCTGCAGGTCGGCGAGGGTGATCTCACCGCGGTGCAGCTGCTCGAGCATCCGGTAGTAGGGGAAGCGTTCCTGGCCGGGGGTGTAGATCGCCAGCATGTCGGCCTCGCGGCCCGCGGTGGGAGCGAAGGCGTGCGTGGTGCCCGCGGCGATGAAGGCGAGGTCGCCGGCGGCGAGGGTGTGCACCTCGTCGTCGATGAGCACGTCGAGCGAGCCCGCGATGACGAAGATCGTCTCCGTCGCGTGGTCGTGCCGGTGCGCCGGAGCACCGGGCGACCCTGCGGCGAGGTATGCGCGGTTGATGCTCGTGGTGCCGTTCGTGTGCTCGCGGTCGGCGAGGAGCGTGATGGTGCTCGTGGGGCCGTCGACGACCTGTTCGGCCTCGTCGCCGCGGACGATGGTGTGGGTGATGGTCGTGGTCATGATCTCTCCGTGTTCTGGATCGTGTTCTCGGTTGCGGGTCGTTCGGGGATCGTGGGGCGACGGGCCGGTCGGGCGTTCGCGAACCAGTCGCGCGTGGCCTCGGGGGTTCCCGGGTAGGCCTGCTCGACGTCGCGGCGGATGTCGCCCAGCGTGCGGCTTGCGAGTTCGCGACGCCATGCCAGGTCGGCTCGCGACATCGCCTGCGAGAGGATGCACGTCACCGCGTAGTCGACCGACGGGTCTCCGCCGGGCCCCTCGGCCAGCAGGTTCGCGCACGCGAACGCCTCGGTGCGACCCTCGATCGCGACGACGACGTCGAGGAGGCTCACGTCGTCGGGCTCGCGTGCCAGGCGGAAGCCGCCCCGCGGCCCCGAGACCGAGGTGAGGATTCCGGCGCGAACCAACGCCTGGAGCTGCTTGTTCAGGTAGGCCGGCGGAAGGTCGTAGAACGCCGCGACCTGTGCCGTCGTCTTCGCTTCGCCCTCGGGCACCCAGCTCAGGTTCAGGCAGGTGTGGAGCGCCCACTCGACGCCTTCGCTCATCTGCATATTCTGGATATTACACATCCAGAATAGCGAGACGCAAGACCGCGGCTCTCGCCGGCGTGCATCCGCCGGCGGCTACGCGAGCTCGGCGATGATCGGGTGGATCGCGTCGTCGAAGGCCGAGGCATCCGACCGCAGCGAGTCGGTGACCGCCACGGTCATGGCGCCGATCCACCAGACGCCGGGCGCCGTGAAGGGCATGACCTCGACGTTGAGCTCGAACGAGTGCGCTCGCCGACCGACCTCGCGTTCGTGCTCGGCGATCGTGCCGGCGTACGCGCGGTAGGAATCCCCGCGTCGCGCGGCGGACGCCGAACGGTAGGTCTGGTGCGCCCACTCCGCCCACGCCCGCGCCGCCTCGGCATGCGGCACGATCGCGGCGGCGAGCACTTCGGCGTCCGAGACCGGCAGGGCGACGTCGGTGTCATACGCGTCGACGAGCTCGAGCGGCACGGGCGACGGATGCGCCTCGGGTTCGACGGTCATCGCCCACCAGGCGCGCCACTGGCGTTCGAGCAGGTCGTGCCGGTCGATCTCGAGCCGGTCGCCGACGGCGCCGACATCCCGGAGCCGGGGCAGTTCGACGGGCGACGCGATGCCGAGCACCTCGCGCAGGTAGAGGGCGAGGAGAACCGAGCGACTCGCGTTCTCGCGAATCACCCACGACGGCGTGGCCCCCGACATGACCTCATTTTAGTCCCGTGCGGCGGGCACGTCACCGTTCGCCGCGCGGGCCGCGGGTACGCTTGACAGGTGACCGCGAACTCGTCCTACGCCGCCGCCGGAGTCGACACCGCGGCCGGCGACCTCGCCGTCGAGCTCATGAAGGAGGCGGTCGCGAAGACCCACGGGCCGAACGTGCTCGGTGGCGTCGGCGGCTTCGCCGGCCTGTTCGACCTCTCCTTCGCGAAGGCGTTCGAGCGGCCGCTGCTGGCGACCTCCACCGACGGCGTCGGCACGAAGATCGCGATCGCGCAGGCGCTCGACATCCACGACACGATCGGGCAGGACCTCGTCGGCATGGTCGTCGACGACATCGTCGTGGTCGGCGCGAAGCCGCTCTTCATGACCGACTACATCGCGTGCGGCAGGGTCGTGCCCGAGCGCATCGCCGCGATCGTCACCGGCATCGCGCGCGCCTGCGCCGAGACCGGCACCGCGCTCGTCGGCGGCGAGACCGCCGAGCACCCCGGGCTCATGGGCGTCGACGACTACGACGTCGCGGGTGCGGCGGTCGGGGTCGTCGAGGCCGACCGCCTCCTCGGCGCCGAGCGCGTGGCCGACGGCGACGCCGTGCTCGCCATCGCGTCGAGCGGCCTGCACTCCAACGGGTTCTCGCTCGTGCGGCACATCCTGCAGAACGCGGGACTGTCCTACACGGATGCCGCACCCGATCTCGGCGCGACCTGGGGGGAGGCGCTGCTCGAGCCGACGCGGCTGTACTCCGGGCCGCTCGTGAAGCTCCTCGAGCACGATCGGCTCGCGGCATCCGTGCACTCGCTCTCGCACGTGACCGGAGGCGGCATCGCGGCGAACCTCGCGCGCGTGCTGCCGCGCGGCACCTGGGTCGAGGTCGACCGCTCGACGTGGTCGCCCGCCCCGGTCTTCCGAGTGCTGAACGACCTGGCCGGCACCACGCTCGAGTCGACCGAGGGCACCTGGAACCTCGGCATCGGCTTCTTCGCGGTGGTGGCAGCGGATGCCGCGGCCGACGTCATGGCCGAGCTCGACACGCTCGGCCT
Source organism: Agromyces sp. H66 (assembly GCF_004959775.1). GTDB lineage: Bacteria > Actinomycetota > Actinomycetes > Actinomycetales > Microbacteriaceae > Agromyces. Next base: position 199,548 of record NZ_SJZG01000003.1, on the reverse strand, counting down.
GCCCGCGTGGCAGGCCGGCAACGTCACGACCGGCGACCGCGACCTCTCGGGCTTCGAGCAGGGCGCGAAAGGCGTCGACGGCGGCGCCGTGCGACTCGTCGGCTCGTACGCGAGCTGAGCCGTATGCGCGCGGCCGTCTCGATCGGAATCCCCGGCACCACCGATCCCGCCACGATCCGGGCGCTCGCGCCGCGCATCGAGCGACTCGGCTTCTCGGCACTCTGGCTGAACGACGTGCCGCGCGGCGACTCGCTGGCCGGTCTCCGCGTCGCCGCGACAGCGACCGAGACGCTACGTCTCGCGACGGGCGTGATCCCGCTCGACCGGCGCCCCGCCGACACCCTCGACATCGGCGACCTCCCCACCGAGCGCACCACCATCGGCATCGGCTCCGGTGCCGCGCGGCATCCGCTCGCCCTCGTGCGCGACGGCATCGCGACGGTACGCAGGGCGACGGATGCCGCCATCGTCGTCGGCGCGTTGGGTCCGCGCATGCGGCGGCTGGCGGCCGAGCGCGCCGACGGCGTGCTGTTCAACTGGCTCACGCCCGCGGCCGCGGCCGAGGCGATGACCGAGCTGCGCGACGCGGCCGCCGGACGCGCGGTGCGCGGCGTGCTGTACGTGCGCACCATCGCGGAGCCCGCCGCGCGCGCCGCGCTCGAGCGTGAGGCCGAACGCTACGCCGCCGTGCCGTCGTACGCCGAGAACTTCGAGCGCCTCGGCGTGCGGCCGATCGACACCACGATCTCGGCCGCGGCCGACCTCGCCGCCTTCGACGTGGTCGACGAGGTCGTTCTGCGCGCCGTCACGCCGGCGGGATCGCTCGCCGAACTCGAGGACTTCGTCGAGGAGACCGCGCGCTGGTCTCAGGAGGCGGCGTAGGCCGCGACGCCGGCCGTCTGCCCCGCGGCATCCGATCGCCCGCCCGCGTCGAGGATGGCGTCGAACACCCGGTCGGGCTGCTCGGCGATGCGGTTGAGCACGTAGAGCCACCACTCGGTGCCGAAGAGCGCGTACTCGCGAGTCGGGTGGCCGTCGTGGTGCAGGCGGTCGAGGAGTTCGGTGCCGAGGCCGCGGAGCATCTCGAACTCCACCTGCCCGGATCGAACCGCCTCGGGGTGATCGCGCAGCACCGCGTCGACGAGGTCGGGGTCGTGCGTGGCGATGTTCACCCGATGCCCCGATCCGATCAGCGCGCCGCCGAGTTCGAGGTAGCGGCTCGGGAGTTCGGCGGCGTCGCGGGCCAGTGCCGCGCCCGCCGATTCGAGGAACGCGCCCTTCACCAGGCGCAGCGGGCCCGGAAGGGCGAGCGCCCGGTCGAGGTCGGTGGGGGTGCGGTGCAGCCGCGCCTGCAACGTGAGCCCGATCGGGGCACCCGCCGCGGCGAGCCGTCCGGTCGCCTCGAGCACGAGATCGGTGCGATCGGATGCCTCGGCCGAGACCATGAGCTCCGTGCCGAGCGGCGCGATCGCCTCCGCGAGGCGCATCCCGTTGCGATGCACGTGGTCGGCCCCCTGCAGCAGTCCGATGTGGCTGAGGTCGAACGAGATCGTGGCGGGCAGTTCGATCTCGCGCAGCCGGCCGATGAGCGCGACGAAGACCTCGGTCTCCCGATCGGCGACCTCGGCATCGCGCACGCTCTCCCCGGTGTACTCGAGGCTCACGCGGTGTCCGCGCCCGGCGATGGCTCGGGCGGCCGCGAGTGCGTCGTCCACGGTGTCGCCGGCGACGTACCGGGCGGCGATCCGGCGTGCGACCGCCGCCAGCGTGGGGTCGGCCATGGCGCGGGCCTTGAGCCGCTCGTCGAGCGCCCATGCGCGAAGCACCTCGGCGGCGGGTGAACGGTGATCTGACATGCGGGGACCTCCAATTCGTCGCAGGTGCCACCGTACTGCCTCAGGCACCCGCCACGCGCTCCGCCGAAGAGCCCCGCCGCGCGACGCGCGCGGCGGGCGGTTCGGGCGGGACGGGCTAGTGACCGGCGCCGAGGTTGCCGGCGAGCCGGCCGTGCAGCATGGTGCTGGCCTCGTTCATGCCGACGATGACGGCGCGCTTGCCGTGGTGCTCGTACTTGGTGGTGATGCTGTCGAGGGCGGCGACCGTGGACGCGTCCCAGATGTGCGATCCCGACATGTCGATGACCACCCGTTCGGGGTCGTCGGCGTACTCGAACTGGGTGGTGAGGTCGTTGCTGGAGGCGAAGAACAGCTCGCCGATGACCGTGTAGTACGCGGTCGGCACCGGCTCGTCGAGCGCGACACGACGCTCGACGGTCGCGAAGTGCGCGACCCGGCGGGCGAACGCGATCATCGCGACGATCACGCCGACGATGACGCCGATGGCGAGGTTGTGGGTGATCACGACGATCGCGACGGTGGCGACCATGACGGTCGTCTCGCTCTTCGGCATCCGCTTGAGCGTCGACCAGCGCACGGAGTGCCAATCGAACGTCGCGACCGACACCATGACCATCACGGCGACGAGCGCGGCCATGGGAATGATCGCGACGACGTCGCCGAGCGCGACGACGAGGATGAGCAGGAACGCGCCGGCGAGGAACGTGGAGATCCGGGTGCGGGCGCCCGAGGCCTTCACGTTGATCATCGTCTGGCCGATCATCGCGCAGCCGCCCATGCCGCCGAAGAACCCCGAGAGCACGTTCGCGGCGCCCTGCCCGAGGGCCTCGCGGGTCTTGCGGGAGTGGGTGTCGGTGACCTCGTCGACGAGCTTGGCGGTCATGAGCGACTCGAGCAGGCCGACGAGGGCCATCGCGAGCGCGTACGGCGCGATGATCGTGAACGTCTCCCAGGTGAGCGGCACGTTCGGGATGAACAGCTCGGGCAGGCTCTCGGGCAGCTCGCCCTCGTCGCCGACCGTCGGCACGTGGAGGGCGGTGACCACGGTCGCCACGGTGATCAGCACGATCGCGACGAGCGGCGCGGGGACCACCTTGGTGAACCGCGGCATGACGACCATGATGATGATCCCCGCCGCGACGAGCGGGTAGACCATCCACGGCACGCCGATCAGGTGCGGCAGCTGTGCACTGAAGATGAGGATGGCGAGGGCGTTGACGAAGCCGATCATCACGCTCCGCGGGATGAAGCGCATGAGCTTCGCGACGCCGAGCAGCCCCATGACGAGCTGGAAGATCCCGGCGAGGATGACCGTGGCGATGAAGTAGTCCATCCCGTGATCGCGCGCCACCGGGGCGATGACGAGGGCGACCGCGCCGGTCGCGGCGGTGATCATGGCGGGGCGACCGCCGAGGAAGGCGATCGACACCGCCATCACGAACGACGAGAACAGGCCGACGCGGGGGTCGACGCCGGCGAGGATCGAGAACGAGATCGCCTCGGGGATGAGGGCGAGGGCGACGACGAGGCCCGCGAGGACCTCGCGGGTGAGGATGCGCGGGGTGCGCAGGGCGGTCAGGACCGATGGCTCCGGACGGTACCGCGAGGGCGCGTCCGAGCGCTGCAGGATGGCCAAGATGGTCTCCGTCAAGGTGGGGGCTCCGAGAAAGCCGTGGATAGAGTCGTGGAGCGCCCCGTTGCGCGTGTGCCGAGAACCGGCGAAAGCGATGCCGGCTCGACCGGCCCGCCCAAACCTACCCTGACGTGAGGGTTGAGTGCGAATCGAGGATCACGTGACCGAGTCCGAGCGGACGATGCACATCGGCGAACTCGCCGAACGCACGGGCCTGTCGCTGCGCACGATCCGGCACTACGACGAGATCGGGCTGCTCAAGCCGTCGGGCCGCACCGAGGGCGGATTCCGGCTGTACACGGAGCCCGATCTCGAACGACTGCTCCTGATCCGTCGCATGAAACCCCTCGGCTTCGCGCTCGAGGACATGATCGAGCTGCTGCGCATCATCGAGGCCCGTGCCGTGGCATCCGACCCGGGCGTGGATCGCGACGCCGAAGACGCCTTCCGGCGCTATCTCGAGGAGGCACGCGCTCGGCGCGAGAAGCTGCGGGAACAGCTGGCGATGGCCGACGAGTTCGTCGATCGGATCTCCCGTCTCCAGTGACCCGGGGCTGCATCGCGGGGTGTCGCGATGCCGGTCGCTATCGTGTGCCCATGACCGCTGGTCGCGTGGATGCCGCCGCACCATCGCTCGGGCGATGGGTGGGTCTCATGGTGGCGGGCGAGAGCGCCGGCTTCCTCGTTCCGGTCACCGGATTCGCGCTCGCCGCGATCCTGGGCCTCCACGGCTGGCCGGCGTGGGCGCTCCTCGTCGTCATGGGCGCCGGGGAGGGCGCGCTGCTCGGGCTCGGACAGTCGCTGGCGCTGCGCGGGTCGAGCGCCGCGGTGCCGATCGGGCGCTGGATCGGGGCGACGGCGGTCGCGGCATCCGTCGCCTGGTCCATCGGGATGCTGCCGACGACCCTCGCCGACCTCGGCGTCGCGATCGACTGGGGCGCACCGGTCACCTGGGTCGTCGCCGGGTCGGCGGGGCTCGTGCTGCTCGCGACCATCCCGGGCGCGCAGTGGCCGGTGCTCGCGGGCAGCGTGCCGCACGCGTGGCGGTGGATCCCCCTCAACATGGTCGCGTGGCTCATCGGAATCGTGTTCACGTTCCTCCCGTCGCCGTTCATCGACGAGTCCACGCCGGCCGGGGTCGTCTTCTCGCTGTTCGCCGTGGGCGGGGTGCTGATGGCGACGACGGTCGCGGTCATCACGGGGCTGGGGTTGCGCCGGATGACGCGGCCGCGTCGAGCCGGTGCAGCGTGAGCGCCGCGATCGTCACCGCGTCGACGACCTCGCCCGCGCGGATGAGGTCGGCGAGCTCGTCGTCGCCCACCAACCGGTGCTCCATGTGCAGCTCGGTCGCCTCGCGATCGGGGTCGCCGGGCTCGAGGTCGGTCGCGAGGAACACGTCGCAGGCCTGATCGACGAAGCCGTAGGCCTCCTGCATCCGGCCGATCCGTCGCATCGTGCGCGCCGTGAAGCCGGTCTCCTCGCGCAGCTCGGCCGTGGCGAGGGCGAGCGTGTCGCCAGCGTGCCCGGCGGGCCACGAACCCTGCGGGAACTCGAGCACGCGCCGGCCGATCGGGTAACGGTACTGCTCCACCATCCACCAGCCGTCGCCGTCGCGAGGGAGGATGACGGCGAAGTCGGGCTTCTCCACGACGCCGTACACGGACTCGTGCCCGCCGGGCCAGCGCACCAGGTCCTCGCGCACGCGCATCCAGGGATTGGCGTAGGCAAGTCGGGTCGTGAGGGCGCGCGGAGACTCGGTCATCCGCTCAGCCTAGGACGCGCCTCGCGGAGGGGTGGTGCGGGGAGAGCGCAGGGGAGGCGGTGGTTACGCGCGCTGCTCGTCGCCCGTGACGTAGGTGTCGTCGTCGTCGGCGGCGTACTCCGCCCACTTCGACGCCTCGTCGTCGTACTCGTCATGCTTCGAGCCGGTGAGCTCGCGCTCAAGCGCGGTGTAGTCGGTGTTCGGGCTGAAGTACTTCAGCTCCCGAGCGACCTTCGTGTGCTTGGCTTTCTGACGGCCGCGCCCCATGCGTGACCCCCTTACGACATCTGGCCGGGTGGGATGGTCTTCACCCGGCGCTCATCTGATAAATGAAATTCGTCCGGACGCCAGTTTAGCACCGCCGATCATGCACTCCGGCGTCATCCACATCGGGGTCGAACGGCGGAATTCGAGCCGATCAGTTGTGCGCGCATACAGCCGGACGTGCTGAGATGGTGAGGTGATGTCGAGCCCGGAGCGCGTGAAGATCGTGGTGATCGGCGCTGGACAGGCCGGACTCTCCGTCGCCTACTATCTCCGGCGCTTCGAGCTCGTCGCCGGCGAGGACTTCGTCATGCTCGACCGCGCACCCGGTCCGGGCGGCGCGTGGCAGCACCGCTGGTCGTCGCTGCGCCTCGGCACCGCGCATCGGGTCAACGATCTTCCGGGAATGTCCGACCTCGGCCTGAGCTTCGACACCGCCGATCGGTCGCTGCCGGCCAAGGAGGTCGTCGCCGACTACTACGGCCGCTACGAGGAGCACTTCGACCTCCGGGTGCGCCGCCCCATGAACGTGCGCACCGTCGAGAACGACGGCGTCGACCTGCGCGTGCACTACGAGGACCTCACGCCGCAGCCCATCGAGGAGCAGAAGGCGCGCGGCCTGTTCGGTCGACGCCGCCGGTCGCTCGACGAGGGCCCGCCGCCGCCCCCGCGGCATGAGATCACGTCGCAGTTCCTCGTGAACGCCACGGGTACGTGGGGCTCGCCGTTCGTCCCCTACTACCCGGGCATGGCGGACTTCGCGGGCCGCCACGTGCACACCTCCGATTACACCGATGCCGAGGACTTCCGCGACAAGCACGTCGTGGTCGTCGGGGGCGGCACCTCTGCGATCGGCTTCATGCTCGAACTCGAGAGCGTGGCGTCGGGGCTCACCTGGGTGTCCCGCCGTCCGATCGACTGGCTCGACCGGCACGAGCTCGACCTCGAGGGCGCATCCGCCGCCGTCGCCAAGCAGGATGAGGCGGCGCGGGCGGGTCGTGCCCTTCCGTCGATCGTGAGCGGCACGGGCGTGCCGAAGAGCCGCCGCATCGCCGCGGGCATCGAGCGGGGCCTCCTCGTCGCGCGACCCATGTTCGATCGCATCGAGGCCGACCGCGTGGTGTGGGACGGCCCCGACGGCGGCATGGCCCGCGCCGACGCGATCATCTGGGCGACGGGGTTCCGGCCCGAGCTGCGACACCTCGCCCCGTTGAAACTCCGCGAGAAGGCGGGCGGCGTGCAGGTCGGCCAGGGCGCCGCGTGGAACGACCCGCGCATCTTCCTCGCCGGCTACGGCCCGCAGGCCTCCACCATCGGCGCCAGCCGCGCGGGCCGCATGATCGCGCGCCAGATCATGGCGATGCTCTAGCGAGCGGATGCCTCAGCCGCGGCCCTGGTCGTCGGCGCCCGGCCCGAACGTGCCGGCCGTGAGCGTGCGATACGACGCCGCGACGAGCTCCTCGAGCGCCGCGAGGTCGACCCGGGCGAGGTCCTTCAGGTAGAGGCATCCGACGCCCGTGGTGTGCGGGCCGACCCGCTCGACGAGGTCGGCGTGCGCGTCGATGCCGTCGTAGAGGTAGATCGTGGTCGCGGCCTTGCGCGGTGCGAAGGCCGCTGCCGGGGCGTCGCCTTCGCGTCCGCTCGCGTACCGGTAGTGGTACGACCCGAAGCCCACGATGGACGGTCCCCACATTTTCGCCGGCTGCCCGGTAACGCGCGTCATGAGCCCCAGCATCGTCTCTGCGTCGCGTCGCCGCACCGGGTGCTCGACCCGGTCGAGGAATGCCCGCACGTCGGCGTCCGTCACCATGGCGGAAGTCTACGACCGTACGCCGCTAGCCCGGCATGCTCGCGATCTGGATGAGGTTGCCGCACGTGTCGTCGAAGACGGCCGTCGTGACGGGACCCATCGCGGTGGGCGGCTGGGTGAACTGGACGCCCGCGGCGACGAGCCGGTCGTGCTCGGCGTTCACGTCGTCGACCGCGAACGAGGTGAAGGGGATGCCGTCGGCGACGAGTGCCCGCTTGTAGGGCCCGGCCGCCGGGTGCTGATCGGGCTCGAGCAGGAGCTCGACGCCGTCGGGAGCCTCGGGGGAGACGACCGTGAGCCAGCGGAACTCGCCGGCGGGCACGTCGGTCTTCTTCTCGAAGCCGAGCACGCGGGTGTAGAAGTCGAGTGCCTTGGATTGGTCGTCCACGAGGACGCTCGTGACGTTGATGCGCATGGTCATTCCTTTGCCTGGTCGGTCGGATCCCCCGGGTCGGGGTGGTCGACGTGCGCTCGGAGCCAACCCCGCCACACGTCCCGGAGAGGTACGCGGTTCAGGGTGTGGCGTCGGAAGCGTCCGTCACGACGGGTCTCGACGAGGCCCGCACGCTCGAGCACGTCGAGGTGCTTCGCGACGGCCTGTCGCGACACCTCGAGGCCGTGGCGCGAGATCAGTCGTGCGCACAGCTCGAACAGGGTCTGGTCGTCGCGCTCGGCGAGCTCATCGATCAGGATGCGCCTCGTCGGATCGGCCAGTGCGCGGAACACGTCGTCCACGGCATCAGCATAGGCAACCAGTTGGTTACCTGTCAACGGCCCGAGCACAGAAGTGGTTGCTAGAGTTGAGCGAATCCCGACCGAAGGGCCCCGACGTGAACCGTGCGACGCAGCTTGCGCGTGGCGCGACCACGGCTGCGGTCGCCCTGTTCCTCGCGGCCTTCTCGCACGGCGTCGCCGCCGGCGAGGCGCCCGGGGGCGTCGGGCTCGTGTTCGCCGGGATCGTCGCGCTCGCGGCATCCGTCGCGTTCGTCGGCCGGCGCAGCACGCCGGTGCGCGTCGCGCTCGCGGTCGTCGTGAGCCAGGCCGCGTTCCACCTGCTCTTCGGCGTCGGCGCGGGCAGCGGCGATCGGCTCGCCGTGAGCGGCAGCGGCCACCACCAGGTGGTGACGCTCGTCGAGGGCGCGGCGCCGGCCGCGGCCCACACCGCGCACACCGACATCGCCATGCTCGCTGCGCACGCGCTCGCCGCGGTGCTCACCGTCATCTACCTCCTCGCCGTCGAGGCCGCCGCGTGGCGTTCGCTCGCCGGCACGGCTCGCCGTCTCGTCGGTCGGCTCACGGGGGCGATCACCCTCGTGCCGGTCGCCGTCCTGGTGCCGCGGCCCTCTGCAGGCGCCGCACCGGTGCCTGCTCGCTCTCGGCTCCTCAACTCGGCGCTGCGTTACCGCGGTCCGCCCGCAGGCCCCGTCTTCGCCTGATCCCCGCCGCCGTCGCGGCGATGCACAGTAGTCCGGATACGTCGGCAGGAGCACGCCTCCGTGCCGTCCGCGTATCCGTCGGAAGACAGGATCCTGACACATGACCGAACAGACCTCAGCCGCCGTCAGCGGAATCGAGCCGCCTGCCCGGCGCATGAATCGGGTGCGCATCGCTGTGCTCGCCGGCACCGTGCTCGCCGCCGTCATCGGCCTCGCCGATATCGCACCGGCCGTCGCCCACGACGAGCTGCTCGCCGCGAGCCCCGAGGACGGCCAGGTCGTCGAGACGGCCCCCGCCGCCGTCGAGCTCGAGTTCTCGAACGACATCATCGAGATGGGAACGGCGATCATCCTCTTCGACACCGCGGGCGATCAGCTCGCGGTGGGCGAACCCGTGATCGCCGGTCGTACCGTGACCGCGACGCTTCCGCCCGACGTCGCCGACGGTGACTACCAGCTGCGCTGGCGCGTCGTCTCCTCAGACGGCCACCCCATCGAGGGCACGATCGACTTCGGCGTCGGCGTCGGCGCGACCGGCGACTACGCGGCCGCAACGGCATCGGACGACGCGAGCGATCAACCCGACGACGCAGAGCAGACCGACGCCCAGGACTCAGGCGAGACCTCTCCGGCATCCGGGTCCTGGCCGATCGTCGCCGGCATCGTCGGCGGCCTCGCCGCGATCGCGCTCGTCGTCACCCTCATCATCCGTACCATCCGCCGCAACGGCGGAACTCCTTCCTAAGGAACATCCAACATGCGAACCATCCACCGATCCCTCCTCGCCTCCGCGTTCGTCGCCGTCGCCGCGCTCTCCTTCTCCGGATGCGCGGTCACCGGCGCCGTCGTCGAGTCGGCCGCCGCCGAAGCCCCCGCAAGTCCGGTGGCGGATGCCGCGGCATCCGTGACCCTGACCGACGGCTGGGCGAAGGCCGCCGAGAGCGGCATGACCGCCGTGTTCGGCTCGCTCGAGAACGCCGGAGCCGAGGACGTCGTCGTCGTTTCCGCCGCGACCGATGCCGCCGATGCCATCGAACTCCACGAGGTGGTCGCCGACGGCAGCGGCACCATGACCATGCGAGAGAAGGAGGGCGGGTTCCCGATCCCCGCGGGCGACCACGCCCACCTCGAGCCCGGAGGGGACCACATCATGCTGATGGGGCTCACCGGCCCGCTCCTCCCGGGCGACGAACTCGATCTCACGATCACGTTCGACGACGGCTCGAGCCTCGACCTCACCGTGCCGGTGAAGGACTACGAGGGCGCGAACGAGAGCTACGACGGCGGCGAGCACGGGGCGCACTGATGACCCGTGAATCCGCAGGCGGCGGGTTCTCGCGACGGCAGCTCCTCCTCGGGGGAGCTGCCGCCGCGGGCGCCGGTGCCGCGACGGCCCTCGGCGCCGAGGCGGCATGGCGCGCCTCGGCGGGGGGCGAGGCGTCGCCGGCGGCGAGCGTCGTGGCCTCCGCGACGACGGTCGGCGACGCGGTCGTGCCGTTCCACGGCGAGCACCAGGCCGGCATCGAGACCACGCCGCAGGCGCACGCGCTCTTCATCGCGCTCGACCTGCTCGATGGAGTCGACGGCGCCGCGCTCCGCCGCCTGATGCGCATCCTCAGCGACGACGCGGCCCGCCTCACCCGCGGCGAGCCCGCGCTCGCCGACAGCGAGCCCGAGCTGGCCCTCGTGCCGGCGCGCCTCACCGTGACGTTCGGATTCGGGCCCGGCTTCGTGGCCCGGGCCGGAGCCACGGCACCGAGTTGGCTGCGCCCGCTGCCCGCGTTCGCGATCGACCGGTTGCAGTCCGCGTGGAGCGACGGGGACCTGCTGATCCAGCTCGGCGCCGACGATCCCGTGACCCTGGCGCACGCCGCACGGATGCTCCTGAAGGACGCCCGCGCCTTCGGCACCGTGCGGTGGTCGCAGCGGGGGTTCCGGCGGGCGGCCGGCGCCGAGGCATCCGGAACCACCATGCGGAACCTCTTCGGCCAGGTGGACGGCACCGTCAACCCCGCACCGGGCAGCGCGGACTTCGCGGACGTGGTCTGGATCGGCGACGGGCCGCGGTGGCTCGAGGGCGGCACGGGCATGGTGCTCCGGCGCATCGCGATGGACCTCGACGGATGGGACCGGGTCGACCGTCCCGGCCGCGAGTTCGCCGTCGGCCGCCGACTCGACACCGGCGCGCCGCTGACGGGCGAGGCCGAGCATGACGAGCCCGACTTCGGGGCCGTCTCGAAGCTCGGCTTCCCCGTGATCTCGGAGGTCTCCCACCTGCGCAGGTCGCGCAGCGACGACCCGCGCGAGCGGATCTTCCGGCGCGGCTACAACTACGACGACGCGCCGGTCGGGTCGTCGGTGTCGGACGCGGGGCTGCTCTTCGCCGCCTATCAGGCCGACGTCGACCTGCAGTTCGTGCCCATCCAGCGCCGGCTCGACGAGGCCGACCTGCTCAACGAATGGACGACGCCGATCGGGTCGGCCGTGTTCGCGATCCCGCCCGGGTGCGCGGAGGGCGGGTACGTCGGCGAGACGATCGTCTGACGCGGGACGAGCGGATGCCGCGGGGCGGGCGCATATCGCGGCTCGGCGTCGCGGCATCCGCTCGGCTCAGCGCGCGGCATCCGCTCGGCTCAGCGCGCGGCGACGTACGCCGCGGCGGCCGCGGCGAGGCCGAGCACGAGCGTCACGACCACGTTGAGGATCGCCGCTCGCCATCGTCCGCCGTCGAAGAGCTCGATGGTCTCCACGGTCCACGTGCTGAACGTCGTGAGTCCACCGCAGAACCCGGTGACCAGGATGAGGCGCACGTCGCCTGCGAGTTCGGCCCGCTCGGCGAGACCGATGAGCGCGCCCGCGAGCCCAGATCCGAGCACGTTCACGATGAGGATGCCGCCCGGCAGGTGCCCTGGCCGCACGGGGAACGCGCGCGACAACGCGTACCGGAGCACGGCGCCGATCGCTCCGGCCACGAGCACGGCGGCCACGATGAGCGGGGTCAGGCCGCCGGTCACAGGGTCTCTCCGGCATCCGTCACCTCGGTGGGCATCGGCCGGTGCGCGATGAGCGAACCGAGCCGGAGACCAGCCGCGGCGAGGGCGAGGCCGCCGACCACCGAGATGCCCAGGTACAGGGCCGCGAGGCCGGGTTCGCCGACGCGGGTGAGCACGAGCACCGAGGCGAGCACGGCCGAGAGGGTCGTGAACGAGCCGAGTACGCCCGGCCCGAGGCCCGCCTTCAGCCACATCGGCGTTGACGGCCTGGTCCACAGGCCGCCGACGAGCCAGCCGAGCACGAACGCGCCGAGGAGGTTCACGACGAACGTCTCGACGGGCAACTCGCCGTCGGAGTGCGGGAACGCGAGGTCGCTCGCGAGCCGCAGGCCGGTGCCGATGAGGCCGCCGAGGGCGACGGCGAGGTACGCGCGCACCTCTCGAGCCTACGCCCGGGATGCCCCGTCGAGCTCGAACACCCACACGTTGGCGTGCAGCACGAGTCCGGGCCGTACCTCGAAGTCCTCTTCGCCGACGAGCGTGAATCCGGCCTTGCGGCAGACCGAGTTCGAGGCGGGATTGTCGACACGCGGGTAGGCGTAGACCGGCAGCGTCTCGCCCGAGTCACGGGCGCGCTCGAGCATGGCGACCACGGCGGCCGGGGCGATGCCCTGTCCGCGATAGGCCGCCTCGACCGACCATCCGGCCTCGAGCACGGGCCGCCCGTGATGATCGCGCCGCCAGTACCCGATGACGCCGACGCCCTCGGGATGACCCGGCACCTCGATGCGGAACTGGAAGGCCGTGCCCTCCTGCTGCATGCGGAGGTAGCGCTCGTGTCTCGCGATCACCTCCTCGTCGGTCTCGGCGCCGCCGAGCTGATCCATGAGCTCGGGCGTGTTCGCCCGGCGCAGGAGGTCGAGGTCGTCGGCCGACCAGGGGCGGAGCGTGACGTCGGTCATGGAACGAGCGAAGCACGCCCCACCGACACTCGCTCGTCTGAGCGGCGGGTCTCGAGGCGTCGCTGCGCTCGCTCCTCGACCCGCGTCAGCGCTCGGCGAGCGTGGCGAGCACGTCGTCGCGGACCTGCGCGAGCCGCGCCTTCAGCAACGCCACCGATTCGGGACCGACGCCGCCCCGGTTCGCGTGCGTGCGCAGGTCGGTGCGGAGCTGCTGGCGGAACTCGTTGAGCACGAGGTCGGCCTCGTGCACCGCGCGGGCGGATTCCACGTGTGCCGCGTTGGCGGCGGCCGTCGCGGTCGCCGAGGCGCTCGTGGCCTGGCGCTTCGCCTCGCGCGCGGCCGATGCGAGTTCGGCGCGGAGCGATCGCATCGCGTCGTTCACCTCGGCGCGAACGCCGTCGGCGAGGCGCCGGACCGAGTCGGTGAGGTCGTCCTCGATGGCGTCGAGCTCGTGCCGCCTGGCGTCGAGTTCGGCCCGACCGGCATCCGTGATCTCGTAGACGGTCTTGCGGCCGTCGGCCGACTTCGTCACGAGGCCCTCCTCCTCGAGCTTCGAGAGGCGCGGGTAGATGGTGCCGGCACTCGGGCTGTAGGTGCCGCCGAACCGGTCGGAGAGCGCCTGGATGAGCTCGTAGCCGTGGCGTGGACGCTCCTCGAGCAGCGCCAGCAGGTACAGGCGCAGGTTGCCGTGGGCGAAGACGGGGGGAGTCATGCCGACGCCTCGCCGTCGCTCGGGTCGGACGGGGCGGCGCCGGCTGCGGCATCCGTCGTCCCGCTCCTCCCGGCCTCGCGCCGCATGATCGAGATGTTGCCCGAGACGCTGTTGGCGCCGAGGTCGAGCCAGCGACCCGCGAGTTCGCCGACGACGCGCTCGAAGCCCTTGCCGAGCATGCCCTTCATGGTCACGTCGTCGAGCAGCACCGTGCCGCCCACGGTGTTGATGCGGTAGCGCGCACCGGTACCCGGCTCGAACCGCACCGTGAGGTCGCCCGAGACGGTGTTGGTGTCGATGCGGTCGGGTGTGCCCTCGGTGTCGACGATCATGTTGCCCGAGACCGTGTCGGCGTTGAACGACACGATGTCGCCCGTCGCGACGACGTCGCCCGAGACCGAGTGCGCCGTGATGCGGCCGGTGTGGTTGCCCGCCGAGACCTCGCCCGACACGCTCGAGAGCTCGACGTCGCCCTCGTGGCTGTCGACCACGATGTCGCCCGACACGGTGTTGAGCCTGGCGTCGCCCGTGAAGCCCGACACGAGCGCATCGCCCGAGACGACGCCGAGCTTCAGTGCGACCGAGCGCGGCGCGAGGATCGAGACCTCGGCCTTGGCGCTGCCCACGAAGCCCTTGAACGCCTCGATGAAGTTGTCCCAGCGCAACTGCGGGTGGTCGACCTCGAGCACGTCGCCGTCGATCTCGACCTTGAGGTCCTTGCCGGTGACGCCCCTGATCTCGATGCGGGCGCCCGGCTCATCGTGCGCGATGACGTCGACCTTGCCGCCGATGAGGCTCACCTTGAGCTTGCGTACGAGCTCGAGGTCGATGACCCGGGACTCTCCGGGTGCGATGACCCACTTCTCGATGGCCATGGTGGTTCCCCTGTTCTCGCGATATATCGCGTTTGCCTTCGATGTCACGATATATCGCGTCTTGCCCGAACGCAACCGTTCGATTCTGCGGATATACGATCGGGCGCGCCGCGGATCCGGCCGCTCCGCCGGGGGGTCGGATCGTATATCCGCAGAAGGGGGCGGGAATCCGACCGCAGGGGATGTCGCGGTCGCTTGACTTTGACGTAACGTCAACCTTTACCGTGGCTGTCATGGCACGGCGACCGCCGGGCCACGGCCGAGAGTGCGAGGAGGACGCAGTGGACTGGTCGATCCAGGAGATCGCGAAGATCGCGGGCACGACGAGCCGAACGCTGCGTCACTACGACGACATCGGCCTGCTGCCGCCGAGTCGCATCGGCGGCAACGGCTACCGGTACTACGACGACCGCGCCCTCGTGCGGCTGCAGCGCATCATGCTGCTCCGCGAGCTCGGGCTCGGGCTGCCGGTGATCGCGGAGGTGCTCGACCGCGAGGAGAGTGCCCCGCAGGCCCTGCGCGCCCACCTCGGGTGGCTGCAGGAGGAACAGGACCGACTGGCGCGACAGATCGCGTCGGTCGAACGGACCATCGGAGCACTGGAAGGAGGTGAACGACTCATGGCAGAGCAGATGTTCGACGGCTTCGACCACACGCAGTACAAGGACGAGGTCGAGGAGCGCTGGGGCAAGGACGCGTACGCGAAGGGCGACGCGTGGTGGCGCTCGTTGAGCGCCGACGAGAAGTCGGCATGGCAACAGCGGGCCGCGCGGCTCGGCAGCGACTGGACGGCGGCGTTCGAGCGGGGCGTCGACCCCGCGGGCGACGAGGCCCAGGCCCTCGCGCAGCGCCACTTCGAGTGGCTGCGCGGCATCCCGGGCACGCCCGGCGGTGGTGCGGCCGGCCCGACGAAGGAGTACTTCCTCGGCCTCGCCGACATGTACGTCGCCGACGAGCGCTTCGGCGCGAACTACGGCGGCCAGGCCGGCGCGGAATTCGTGCGGGACGCGATGACCGTCTACGCCGAGCGCAACCTGTAGCGCACGCGCACGCCTGATCGCCCCCGAGGTGTCCCGTCCTCGGGGGCGATCCGCGTCAGGAGGCGGGCGTGACGGATGCCACGGGGCCGGTCGGCGTCGCGGCGTCGCGGCCCGTCGTGGCCGTGGCCGGAGCCGCGGCGGCGGCCTGCGGCATCCGACCCGATGGTTTCTTGATCGCGAAGAGCGGGATCGTGACGCCGCAGAGCGGACCGATGAGCAGCGCGAAGGCGAGCGTGCCGATGCCGACGTTGCCGCCCAGCAGCCAACCCGCGGCGAGCACGACGACCTCGATGCCGGTGCGCACGATCCAGATCTTCCAGCCGGTCACGCGGTGCAGGCCCGTCATGAGTCCGTCGCGCGGCCCGGGTCCGAAGTGGGCGCCGATGTAGAGGCCGGTGGCGATCGCCAGCACGACGATGCCGGCCGGGAGCAGCAGTGCGCGCACCCAGAGGTCGAGGCCCGGCGGGATGAGCCACAGCCCCACGTCGGCGAACGGGCCGACGAGGAGGGCGTTCATCACGGTGCCGAAGCCGGGCTTCTGGCGGATGGGTATCCACAAGAGCAGCACCACGGCGCTCGTGACGACGGTGATGACACCGAACGACCAGCCGGTCTGCTTCGCGATGCCCTGGGTGAGCACGTCCCAGGGCGCGACCCCGAGCTCGCCGCGCACGATGAGGGCGATGCCGATGCCGTAGAGGAACAGCCCGACGAACAGCTGCGCGAGGCGCCGAACGAGCAGGGCGGGGGATTCGGCGGGGCGGGTGGGTCGGCGAGACATGATGCAATCCAATTGCAAGATTGGCCTTTTCGCAAAGAGCCAATCGACGTAGAGTGGCCTCATGGCCGACCTGACGCTCACCGCGCGCTCCCTCCAGCTGCTGCTCGGCGACTGGCGAGGTTCGGGCAGCGCCTACGAAGCGCTCGCGGAGCGCATCCGCCTGCTCATCCTCGACGGGCGCATCGCGGTCGACACCCGGATCCCGGCGGAACGCGAACTCGCCGAGCGGCTCGGCCTCAGTCGCACCACCGTGACGGCCGCCTACCGCCACCTTCGCGAGCAGGGCCTGCTGCACAGCGTGCGCGGCTCCGGCAGCGTCGCCCGCCTTCCGGGCGCCCCCTCGATGCTCCCCGCACCGCCCGAGATCGAGTACGTCGACTTCTCCAAGGCGTCGCCGCCCGCGCTGCCCTGGCTTCCCGAACTCGCCCGACAGGCAGCCGACGACTTGCCGGCGCACCTCTCCGGCTCGGGCTACGACCCCATCGGAACGCCCGGGCTGCGTGCTGCGATCGCCGACCGGTACACGGCGCGCGGGCTGCCGACGGCCCCCGAGCAGATCCTGGTGACGATCGGCGCCCAGCATGCCATCGCCCTGCTCTCCCGCGCGCTCCTCGGCCGCGGCGACCGCGCCCTCATCGAGGTGCCGACGTATCCGCACGCCTACGAGGCGCTCCGCGCCGCGGGCGCCCGGCTGGTGCCCGTGCCCGCCCCGCCCTGCGGCTCGGGCGCCGACGAACGCGAGGAGACCGCCGCACTCGTGCAGGCGATCCGGCACTCCAACCCGGCCATGGCCTACCTGATGCCCGACTTCCAGAACCCGACCGGCCGCACCCTCAGCCGAGAGGCCCGGGCGCGCGTGCTCGACGCCGCCGCCAGCCAGGGCACGGTCGTCGTGGCCGACGAGACCACCGCCGAACTCTCGATCGACCGGCCGGGCGAGTTCCCGCCGATGGCCGCCGACGGGCAGGCGGTGATGATCGGCTCGGTCGGCAAGTCGATCTGGGGCGGCCTGCGCGTGGGCTGGATCCGAGCCGAGCGACCCCTGATCCGACGCCTCCTCGCGGTGCGCTCGCCGGGCGACCTCGGCACCCCGATCCTCGAGCAGCTCCTGGTCACGCGGGCGCTCGCGCGCATGGACGAGGTGCTCGACCTGCGCCGCGAGCAGTTGCGCGCCGGGCGCGAGCGGCTCGAGGAACTCCTCGCGGATGCGATCCCAGAGTGGGAGGTGCCGCACGTCGACGGCGGCATCGTGACGTGGGTCGGCCTCGGCGCGCCGGTGAGTTCGCAACTCGCGCTCGCCGCACGCCAAGAGGGGCTCCTCGTGGCCGCCGGCCCGCGGTTCGGCATCGACGGCGCGTTCGAGCGGTTCATCCGCCTGCCGATCTGCTACTCCCCCGAGACCACGGATGCCGCGGTGCAGGCGCTCGCCCGCGCCTGGCGGTCGCTCGCGCGCACGCCCGTCGCCGAGCCCGAACCCGACCTGCTGGCCTCGGTGGTCTGAGCTGACGTGCGGGGAGACCCGGTGCCGGTAGGGCGGCACCGGGCTTCACCCGATCAGCGGCGGAAGGCGAACTTCCGCACCGCGACGAGGGCCAGACCCGTGAGCACCAGGACCAGCGCGAGCCGCTCCCAGAATCCCGAGTCGAGTCCGGTCGACGCGAGTGCCGCCGAAGCCGACGTCATCGACGTGGACGACGAGACGCCCGTGGAGCCCGAACCCGAGCCGCCGCCACCGGGGGTGACGGGTGTCGTCGGGTCGGTCGGGTCCGTGGGGTCGGTCGGATCGGTCGGGTCGGTCGGGTCGGTCGGGTCGGTCGGGTCGGTCGGGTCGGTCGGATCGGTCGGATCCGTCGGGTCGGTCGGGCCGACGATGACCGTCGAGCCGTCCGTCACGCTGTCGCCGATCACCGAGATCGCGTTGCCGCCGATCGTGATGGGCAGGGACAGGTTCGGAATGAGCTGTGTTCCCCCGAGCAGCCCACCCGTTCCGTCCGTCGTCGCCGAACCGCCCCCGGTTCCCGTCACGACGACCGTCTCGGCGTCCGACGACGTGCTGTCGCCGATCACCGAGATCGCATTGCCCCCGACCGTGATCGGCAGGTCGATCGTCGGCAGCACCTGGGTGCCGCCGAGGATCGAGCCGATGCCGCTCGTGGTCGCGTCGGTGCCGCCGGAGCCCGTGCTCGACTCCACCGTGGTGGTGGCGTCGTCGCTCGACGAGTCGCCGATGACGGAGATGGCGTTGCCGCCGACCGTCACCGGGACCGACACGTCGATGATGCCCTGGGTGCCGCCGAGGATCGAGCCGACGCCGCTCGTGGTCGCGTCGGTGCCGGCGGAGCCCGTGCTCGACTCCACCGTGGTGGGGGCGTCGTCGCTCGACGAGTCGCCGAGGACGGAGATGGCGTTGCCGCCGACCGTCACCGGGACCGACACGTCGATGATGCCCTGGGTGCCGCCGAGGATCGAGCCGTCGCCGCTCGTGGTCGCGTCGGTGCCTGCGGAGCCCGTGCGCGACTCCACCGTGGTGGTGGCGTCGTCGCTCGACGAGTCGCCGATGACGGAGATGGCGTTGCCGCCGACCGTCACCGGGATCGACACGTCGATGAGCGCCTGGCTGCCCGAGCCGATGCCGCCGTCACCCGAGGTGACGGCGACCGGCCCGGAGTCGCCGGTGCCGGTCGCGACGTCGGTCGTGGCATCCGACGACGACGAATCCCCGATGACGGAGATCGCGTTCCCGGCGAGCGTGATCGGCGCCTCGATCGAGATCCCGAGTTGCGTGCCCGACAGGATGCCGTCGTCGCCGCTCGTCTCCGAGGCGTGCGCGACGCCGGCTCCGAGGAGCGTGAGCCCCCCGGTGAAGAGGGTCGCGTAGAGCGCCCTCAGCATCAATCGCTTCATGTTCCAGTCCTCCTGACTGATGGGAAATGTCGCTCCCGGGCAGGGAGCGATGACCGTGTCCACGTGCACGCGGGCGCGTGCAGGCGGAGCGGCCCCCGTCAGTCAGGGGTGGTGTCGGTGTCGTACACCGGCGACGACGGAAGTTCGTCGTCGACCGCGTGCAGCACCAGCGACGCGAGTGCGTCGAGTTCGAGCGCGGCGAACGCCGCGTCGGAGGTTCCGGATGCCCCGCCCGAGCCGCTTGCACCGGCCGAGCCCGAGCCCGAGCCCGAGCCCGCGCCACCGGCGGGCGCAGCGAGTGTCGGCGGAAGCGTGCCGCCCGGCGGCGCTCCGCCATCGGCGGGCAGGATCGTGCCCACGTCGTCGAGCGGCGGGTCGCCGTCAGCCGTTGTCGACGCACCGGACGCCCCCGGCGGGAGCGCGAGACCCGCGACGCCCTGCGGTGCGGCGTCGGCCGGTGCGGGCGTGACGACACCCGGGTCGCCCGGCTCTGCGGGTCCGGCCGGTCCACCCGGAACCTCGGCGTCGCCGGGCAGGATCGGGACCTCGGGAAGCTGCGGGAGCACGCCGGTGCCGTCCGTCGGCAGGCCGCTCGTCGAGCCCACGACCGCGCCGAGCGTGTCGTCGACGGCGCCCGTGAGCGGGTCGATCACGCCGCCGAGGGTGTCGTCGCCGAGCACGTCGCCGACGATCGGCACCGCGCCGATCACGCCGTCGAGCGTGCCCGTGATCGGATCGGCGATCGCGCCGACCGTGCCGCCGCCGGCGACGTCGGAGAGCGAACCCGTGATGCCGTTGACGACCGTCGCGACGGTCGTGTTCACGCCTGAGATCGTGCCGTTCGCGGCATCCGTCGTCGTGTCGACGACCGCCGGGACGACCTCGGCGACCGGCTCGGGGGCCGCGTCGACGACCGGTGCGAGAACCTGTCCCACCGGCTCGACCACCTCGCCCAGCGTGTCGCCGAGCGTCGACGTGACGGTGGTGACGCCGCCGAGCAGCGAGCCGGTCGTGCCGAGCAGCCCGCTCGGCTCCGATTCCTCGGCCGACGCGCTCGAAGCCGTCGAGAACAGGCTGAGCGCGAGCCACACCACCGAGATCGTGGCCCCGAGCAGGGCGTAGCGGAGCCACGGCAATCGCCGCCCGGCGTCCGCTGACGTCATCCGCTCACCCCCCATGCCGTTCCGACGTTAGCGGTCTCGGCGTGCCCGAGTCCAGCATCCTCGCCGGAGTATTCACAGCGGCCCGTGACATCCGGGCGGCCATGCCCCTGCGAGAATCGGGGAATGCACCTGCTTGCCGCCCTCAGCATGAAGAACCGTGCGCTCATCGCACTCGTCACCGTGGTGGTCGCGATCTTCGGCGGCATCTCGCTCATGAACCTCAAGCAGGAGCTCGCGCCGTCGATCGCGTTCCCGCAGCTGTCCATCGTCACCGCGTATCCCGGCGCCTCCCCCGACGTCGTGAACGCCGACGTCTCGACGCCGATCGAGACCGCCATCCAGGGCATCACCGGCCTCGAGACCACGTCGACCACCAGCTCGACCGGGCTCTCGCGGGTCACGGCGAGCTTCACCTACGGCACCGACCTCGCGTTCGCCGAGCAGAAGCTCCTCTCGGCCGTCAACCGCATCGCCCCCGACCTTCCCGAGGACGTCGATCCGCAGGTACTCGCCCTGAGCCTCGACGACTTCCCCGTCATCGCCGTCGCCGTGACGGGGGTCGACGACGTGAGCGCCCTCTCAGACGAGATCACGCGCACCACGCTCGGCGAGATCAACGACCTCGACGGCGTGCGCGAGGCGTCGCTCATCGGCGACGTCGGCCAGCGCGTCACCATCACGCCCGAGCCGGCCGAGCTCGCCGCGCGCGGGCTGACGCAGCAGGCGATCCGCGAGGCGCTGCAGCAGAACGGCCTGCTCGTCCCCGCCGGCACGATCACCGAGGGCGACTCGACGTTCGCGGTGCAGGCCGGCGTGCGGCTCGGCAGCGTCGACGACGTCGCCGCGCTGCCGCTGGTCGGCGCGCCCGCGGCCACGAGCATCGGCGACGTGGCATCCGTCGAACTCGCCGACAACCCGGTGACGAGCCTCTCCCGCGTGAACGGCGAGCCCGCCCTCACGATCTCGGTGACGAAGCTCCCCGCCGCCAACACCGTCGAGGTGTCGAACGCCGTGCGGGCGCTCCTGCCCGATCTCGAGTCCTCACTCGACACCACGAACCCGGGCGCGACGTTCACGGTCGTGTTCGACCAGGCGCCGTACATCGAGCGGTCGATCGAGGCGCTCGCGACCGAGGGCATGCTCGGCCTCGCGTTCGCGGTGATCGTCATCCTCGTGTTCCTGATGTCGATCCGGGCGACGCTCGTCACCGCGATCTCCATCCCGACATCGGTGCTCATCACGTTCATCGGGTTGCAGGCGGCCGACTACACGCTCAACATCCTCACGCTCGGCGCGCTCACCATCGCGATCGGGCGCGTGGTCGACGACTCGATCGTCGTCATCGAGAACATCAAGCGGCATCTCGTCGAGGGCTCCGACAAGGCGTCGACGATCATCCACGCCGTGCGCGAGGTCGCGGGCGCCATCACGGCGTCGACCATCACGACCGTCGCCGTGTTCCTGCCCATCGCCCTCGTCGAGGGCGTGACGGGCGAGCTGTTCCGGCCGTTCTCGCTCACGGTCACGATCGCGCTCCTCGCGTCGCTGCTCGTCTCGCTCACCATCGTGCCGGTGCTCGCGTACTGGTTCCTGAGGCCGGCGAAGCTCCACAAGCACGAGGACGCGGCCGCGGCCGCGGCCTTCGTCGACGAGACCGGCCCCGCGGCCGCGTCGACGGGCGCAGCGCGCACCGCCGACGAGCTCGAGCACCCGTCGCGCCTGCAGCGCGGCTACCTGCCCATCATCGAGTGGACGCTGCGGCACAGCGTGGCGACGATCATCATCGCCGTGCTCATCCTGGGCGGCACCATCGCCCTCACGCCGTTCATGAAGACGAACTTCCTCGGCTCCTCGGGCCAGAACACGTTCCAGGTCACCCAGGAACTCCCCGTCGGCTCGAGCCTCGAGGCCATGGACGAGGCGTCGCAGCCCGTCGAGCAGGTGATCCGCGAGACGGAGGGCGTCGAGACCGTGCAGACGTCGATCGGCTCCGGCGGGCGCGGCCTCGCGGCGGTGCTCGGCGGCGGGGGCGGCGCCACGGTCACCTACTCGGTGACCACCGACGAGGACGCCGACCAGGAGGAGCTCCAGGCGTCGGTCCGCGCGGACCTCGACGACCTCGACGACGTCGGCGAGATCACGCTCGCCGCATCGAGCGGGTTCGGCGCGTCGACCGACATCGAGGTCGACGTGACGGCGTCGAACGCCGAGGACCTCGCCGCCGCGACCCAGGCGGTGCGCGACGAGATCGAGGGGCTCGACGCGCTGGCGCAGACCACGTCGAACCTGTCGGAGTCGCGCCGGTACATCGCCGTCGAGGTGAACCGGGCGGATGCCGCGGCCGCAGGTTATTCGGAGGTCGCGCTCGGCGGATACGTCTCGGCCGCCATGCAGCCGCAGTCCGCCGGATCGGTCGTGATCGACGAGAAGACGCTCACGATCTACCTGGCCACCGAGAATCCGCCCGCCACGGTCGAGGAGCTCTCGGCCCTCGACGTGCCGACCCCGGCGGGGATCGTGCGACTCGACTCGCTCGCGACCGTCGGCGAGGTCGACGGCCCGTCGACCGTCACCACCGTGCAGCGCCTGCGCAGCGCGACCGTGTCGGCGACGCCGAACGACGAGGACCTCGGCACCGCGAGCGCCCAGGTGGCGCAGGCGATCGAGCGCGCCGACCTCCCCGCCGGCGCGACCGCGTCGATCGGCGGCGTCTCGGCCGACCAGGCGGAGTCGTTCTCGCAGCTCGGGCTCGCCCTCCTCGCGGCCATCCTCATCGTGTACATCGTGATGGTGGCGACGTTCCGGTCGCTCCTGCAGCCGCTGCTGCTGCTCGTCTCGGTGCCGTTCGCGGCCACGGGCGCGATCGCGCTGCAGGTCGTCACGGGCATTCCGCTCGGCGTCGCATCGCTCGTCGGCGTGCTCATGCTCGTCGGCATCGTGGTGACGAACGCGATCGTGCTCGTCGACCTCGTGAACCAGTACCGCGACCGCGGCATGAACGTGCGCGACGCGTTGCTGCACGGCTCATCGCGTCGTCTGCGGCCGATCCTCATGACGGCGCTCGCGACGATCTTCGCGCTGCTGCCGATGGCGCTCGGCGTCACCGGCCACAGCGGCTTCATCTCGCAGCCGCTCGCGCTCGTGGTGATCGGCGGCCTCGTGTCGTCGACCGCGCTCACGCTCATCGTGCTGCCCGTGCTGTACAACCTCGTCGAGGGCGCGCGCGAGCGTCGGGCGGCGCGGCGTGCGGAGGCGCTCGCGGGTTGAGGGCGCGGCGGCCTCGGCATCGCGGTCGACCCTTCGTCTGGACCCGAATCGAGAAGGCGCAGATGCAGGGTGCGACCCTGCATCTGCGCCCGCTCGAATCCGGCTCGGTATTCCGCCGCCCAAGATCGGCCCAGGGTGCAGGTTTCGAGACGGCCGGGGCGGCCTCTCAACCCGCGGAGCCGCGGAGGGCCGCCGCCTTCGCGAGGAGCGCCGCGCGCTCGCGCTCGTTTCCGGTGAGCCGGGCGGCCGTCTCGAGTTCGCCGCGCGCCTCCTGCGCGCGCCCGAGCCGGGCGAGCAACTCGCCGCGCACCGCGGGGAGCCCCGGATACCCGGCCAGCCGGCCGCTGCGCTCGAGCTCGTCGACGAGGCGCAACGCGCTCGCGGGCCCGGTGGCCATCGCGACGGCCACGGCGCGGTTCAGCTCGACCACGGGTGACGGCGCGAGGCGTCCGAGCGCCTCGTAGAGCACCACGATGCGCGCCCAGTCGGTGTCGGCGGCGGTCGGCGCGACGGCGTGGCACTCGGCGATCGCCGCCTGGAGCCCGTACGAGGCGCGGCCCCGGCCGACGAGGTCGGCCCGGGCGAGGGCGATCCGCCCGCGCTCGATCTGCGCACGATCCCAGCGGCTGCGGTCCTGCTCGTCGAGGGGGATCGGGGTGCCGTCTCGCCCGACGCGCGCGGCGAACCGCGACGCGTGGAACTCCATGAGCGCCACGAGCGACCACGCCTCGGGCTCTCGGGGCATGAGGTTCGCGACCACGCGGGCGAGCCGCAACGCCTCGGCCGAGACATCCGGTCGCACCCATTCCTCGCCCGAGGCCGGCAGGTAGCCCTCGTTGAAGATCAGGTACAGCACGCTCAGCACCGAGCCGAGGCGCTCGGCGTAGTCCTGCGGCTCGGGCACCGCGAACGGCACGTTGGCCGCCGCGAGGGTCTTCTTCGCCCGCACGATGCGCTGCTGCACGGTGGCGACGGGCACGAGGAACGCGCGCGCGATCTCCTCGCTCGAGAGGCCGCCCACGATCCGGAGCGTCAGCGCGATCTGCGCCTCCCGCGAGAGCACGGGGTGGCACGCGACGAAGACCAGTCGCAGCACGTCGTCGTCGATGGTGTCGGGATCGAAGAAGTCGCCGGATGCCTCGCCGCCCTGCTGCTCGAGATCGCGCGCCATCGCCGCATACCGGTCGTCGAGTCGTTCGCGGCGTCGCCAGCCGTCGATGGCGCGCCGCTTCGCGACGGTCGTGAGCCACGCGCCGGGGTTGTCCGGCACGCCCTGCTCCGGCCACTGACGGAGCGCCTCGAGCATCGCCTCCTGGGCGAGGTCCTCGGCCTCCCCGACATCGCCGGCGAAGCGCGTCAGCGTGGCGACGATGCGGGCCGATTCGATGCGCCAGACGGCGGCGAGGGCGCGCCGGGCCCGGTCGGCGTCGGCGTCGGACGCCGACTCGACCGAGCCCGAGGCATCCGCGTGCATCACTCAGCCGGTCGTGCCAGTTGGCCGGCCTCGGCCTCGGCGCGCCACTCCGCTTCCTTCTGGATCCACTCGTTGTCCTGCGGGAAGTCCTCGAGCTCGGTGACGCGGCGCACCTCGAGCCGGGCCCCGGGGCCGAGCGGGCAGCGCTTGGCCCACTCCGCGGCCTCCTCCTTGCTCGACACCTGGAGGATCCAGAAGCCGTTGAAGAGCTCCTTCGCCTCGGCGTACGGGCCGTCGGTGACCACGGGCGGCGTCGAGTCGAAGTCGACCACGAACCCCTCCTTCGCGTCGGCCAGGCCCTCACCGGCGAGCAGCACGCCGGCCTTGATGAGGGACTCGTTGTAGCGGCCCATCGCGGCGATGACCTCGCTGAAGTCCATCTCCTGGTACGCCTCGAGGCCCTGCTCGTTGGCCCGCATGATCAGCATGTACTTCATCGTCTTCTCCCTTGTCGGTGCGGGCCGAACTGCCCGCCTCACCCTGGCGTCGAACGGGAGACGTCCCGGATCGACATGGGCGCGAACTTTTCTCTCGTCGATGCGCCCGCGTCGGCTCAGGCCACCCCGGGGCCGAGCGGCGTGCCCTGGTGGAACACCAGTTGCGGGCGCCCGTCGGCGATGCGCCACAGCGAGCTGCGCCGGCTGCGTTCGCCGTTCGCGTCGAGCGTGTAGGTGAGCAGCGCGAGGTCGGATGCCACGAGCTCGACGTGCTCGCCCGTGACGACGGCCGACTGCAGCTCGACCGCGTCCGAGCCCGTCATCACGTCGATGAGCTCGTCGCGCGTCCAGAGCCGTCCGCTCTTGCCGACCTCGCGGAACGATTCGTGCAGGAGTTCACCGAGCGATTCGGGGTCTCGGCGCACCTCGGGTTCCAGCAGCCTGCGTTCGGCGCCCGCGACGAGCACCGCGATCGAGTCGTCCATGACCAGCACGCTACCCGTCCACGCGGCAGGTGCCCAGAGCGGGGAGCGAAGCGGGGGGCGAAGCGGGGAGCGAAGCGGATGCCACGCCAGTGCAGGAGAATGGGCCCCATCCTCGCCCTGACGGGGGATGGGGCCCATTCTCCTGCAGGAGCTCGGGGATCACTCCTGCAGGAGCTCGGGGATCAGCTCGCGCGCTCGAGTACTGCCCGCGTCGACTCCTCGGGTCGCAGGTCGAGGCGACGCAGCAGCTGCGCGTTCGCCGCGACGATCACGGTCGACAGCGACATCAGGATCGCGCCGACCGACATCGGCAGCACGAAACCGATCGGCGCGAGCACGCCGGCGGCGAGCGGCACCGACACGAGGTTGTAGCCGGCGGCCCACCACAGGTTCTGCGTCATCTTGCGGTAGCTCGCGCGCGACAACTCGATGACCGAGACCACCGAACGCGGGTCGCTCGACGCGAGGATGACGCCGGCCGACGCGATCGCGACATCCGTGCCCGCACCGATCGCGATGCCGACGTCGGCCTGTGCCAGCGCCGGCGCGTCGTTCACACCGTCGCCGACCATCGCGACCGAGAGGCCTTCGTGCTGGAGTTCCTGCACCTTGGCGGCCTTGTCCTCGGGTCGCACGCCCGCGAAGACGCGATCGATGCCGAGCTGGCCGGCCACGGTGCGGGCCACCGGCTCCGCGTCGCCCGTGATCATCACGACGCTCAATCCGAGGGCGTGCAGGGCGTCGACCGCCTCCTTCGACTCGGGTCGAACCTCGTCGGCCAGGGCGATCGCACCGGCGACCTCGCCGTCGACCACGACGTGCAGCACGGTGGAACCGCGTTCCGCCCACTCCCGCGACTCGGGCAGCGACTCGAGGCCCTCGCGGGCGAGCATGCCCGGCCCGCCCACGTGCACGGTGCGCCCGCCCACCTCGGCACTCACGCCGATCGCCGCCGATGCCTCGAATCCGGATGCCGCCGCCAGCGCGAGCTGCCGGTGGCCGGCGTGCGAGACGATCGCCTTCGCGAGGGGGTGCTCCGAGTCGTGCTCGGCGGATGCCGCGAGCGCGAGCACCTCGTCGAGGTCGTGACCGGCCGCGGCCGCGACATCCGTGACCGCCGGCTCGCCCTTGGTGAGGGTGCCGGTCTTGTCGAAGAGCACCGCGTCGACCGTGCGCATGGTCTCGAGCGCGAGCCGATCGGTGACGAGCACGCCGCCGCGGGCCGCGCGTTCGGTGGCGATCGACACGACGAGCGGGATCGCCAGGCCGAGGGCGTGGGGGCAGGCGATCACGAGCACGGTGACGGTGTGGACGACGCCCTCGTCGGGGAGTCCGATGGCCCACCAGACGGCTGCCGTGATGGCGGCGGCGCCGAGCGCGAACCAGAACAGCCAGCCGGCCGCTCGATCGGCGATGCGCTGTGCGCGCGAGCTCGAGGCCTGCGCCTCGGCGACGAGTCGCTGGATGCCGGCGAGCGCGGTGTCGTCGCCGATCGCGTCGACGCGTACGCGGATCGCGGTGTCGGTGGCGACGGTGCCGGCGACGACGTGGTCGCCGGGGCCACGGCTCACCGTGGTCGACTCGCCCGTGATCATCGACTCGTCCATCGCGGCCGTGCCGTCGATCACGTCGCCGTCGGCGGGCACGCGTCCGCCGGGCCGCACGATCACGATGTCGCCGACGACGAGGTCGGACGGCGAGACGATCTCGGTCCCCGAGCCTGCCGAGGGGCCGGTGGTCGAGTCCGTCACCACGCGCTCGGCCTCGTCGGGCAGCAGCGCGGCGAGTGCGTCGAGCGCCGACGAGGTGGCCGCGATCGAGCGCATCTCGATCCAGTGGCCGAGCAGCATGATCACGATGAGGAGCGCGAGCTCCCACCAGAAGTCGAGGTCGTGCGGCAGGATGCCGAGCGTCGCCCCGAGTGAGGCGAAGTACCCCACGGTGATGGCGAGGCCGATGAGGAGCATCATGCCGGGCTTGCGGGCCTTCAGCTCCGACCAGGCGCCGGTGAGGAACGGCTTCCCGCCCCAGACGTACAGGACCGTGCCGAGCACCGGCGAGATCCACGAGACCAGTGGAGCGTCGGGCAGGGAGTAGCCCAGGATCGCGGCGAACATCGGGCTGAATGCGATCGTCGGGATCGCGATGACGAGCATGATCCAGAACAGGCGGCGGAACTGGGCGACATGGTCGCCGTGCCCGCCGTGCCCGCCGTGCCCGGCCATGTCGTGGCCGGCGTGCGCGTCGTGGCCGGCGGGTGCGCCGGGGGCGGACATGCCGTGCTGCGCGTGGCCGGCGTGGTCGGTCATCTCGGCCACGTCGTCCATGTCGTGGCCGGCCGGGTCGTGGGCTGCGTGCGCGTCTGGGGTCGAGTGCGCGTCGTGGCCCTCGTGCCCGGTGTGCCCGTCGTGGTGCTCGTGCATGTCATCTCGGGTCATGCTCATCGATCTTCCTCCGTTGCCACCCGGTCCGCGAATACCCCCTATGGGTATCACTCACCCACGACAACGCGTCGCCTCGCCGATCTGTTCCCGCATCGGCGAGGGAATTCCGGCCGCTCCCGCCGGAGCTTGCGAGGATGGAGGCATGACGAGCCCTCGGGAAGCGTCCGCCGACACGTTCGACCCGGTGCGAACGGATGCCGCGGACGTCGCGCGCGTCATGGGTGTGGACCCCGAACGCGGACTGACGTCGGCCGAGGCATCCGACCGGTTCGCCGAGCACGGCCCGAACGAGCTGCGGAGCGTCGCGCGGAATCCGCTCTGGCGCCGGGTGGTCGCCCAGTTCACCGACCCGCTGATCATGCTGCTGCTCGCCGCGGTGGTGATCTCGCTGATCGCATGGATCATCGAGGGCGCCGAGGGCTGGCCGATCGACGCGACCGTGATCCTCGCGATCATCCTGCTGAACGGGGTGCTCGGACTCGTGCAGGAATCGCGAGCCGAGCGCGCCGTGGCCGCGCTCGCCGTGATGACGCAGGCGCATTCCACGGTCCTCCGCGACGGTGAGCTGCGCACCGTGCCGAGCACCGACCTCGTGCCGGGCGACGTGCTGGTGCTCTCCGAGGGCGACCAGGTCGGCGCCGACGGCCGCCTGTTCCGGGCGAGCTCGCTGCGGATCGCCGAGGCGTCGCTCACCGGCGAGAGCGAGGCCGTCGAGAAGCGGGTCGACACGATCGACGCGGTGGTGCCCCTCGGCGACCGGTTCGACATGGTCTACAAGGGCACCGCGGTGAGCCGCGGCACCGGGCGCGCGGTCGTGACGGCCACCGGCATGTCCACCGAGATGGGTGCGATCGCGACCATGCTCGACGAGACGCTGGAGGAGCCCACGCCGCTGCAGAACGAGGTCGCCCACCTCGGTCGCATGCTCGGCCGCATCGTCGTCGTCATCGCGATCGTCGTGATGATCACGGTCGCACTCGTGCAGGGCATCGACTCGGCGGCCGACCTCGTGACCGTGCTGCTGCTCGGCGTCTCGCTCGCCGTCGCCGCCGTGCCCGAGGGGCTGCCGGCGATCCTTTCGCTCGTGCTCGCCCTCGGCGTGCAGCGCATGGCGAAGCGGAATGCCGTGGTGAAGAAGCTCTCGAGCGTCGAGACGCTCGGATCGGCATCCGTCATCTGCACCGACAAGACCGGCACGCTCACGACGAACCAGATGACCATCCAGCGGATCGTCACCGCCTCGGGCACCGTCGACCTCGAGGGCGTCGGCTACGCACCCGTCGGTCGCGCGATGTCGAGGGGTGCGGAGCTCGGCGAGGGCCCCCTGCGCGCCGAGGCGCAGATCGTGATCGGCGTCGGGTCGCTCGCGAACGACGCGCAGCTCACCGAACGCGATGGCGTGTGGGAGATCGAGGGGGACCCGACCGAAGCGGCATTCCTCGTCGCGGCGGGCAAGCTCGCCGGCACCGCGGAGGAGGCGGCCCGCTACGGCCGCGTCGGCGAGGTGCCGTTCAGCTCCGAGCGCAAGATGATGTCGACGGCCCACCGCCACGAGAGCGGCGACCTCGTGGTGCTGAGCAAGGGCGCGCCCGACGTGCTGCTCAGGCACTGCACGCGGCTGCAGGTCGGCACTGAGATCGTGCCGCTCGACCCCCTCCGGCGAGCCAGGTGCCTGGCCGACATGGAGGCGCTCTCGGAGGAGTCCTTCCGCACCCTGGGAGTCGCGTACCGGCCGGCGCCCGAGCTCGCCGCCACCGGCGAGGCAGCGGATGCCGCGTCCTTCGACGAGTCCTCGGAGGAGGATCTCGTCTACGCGGGCGTGGTCGGCATCATCGACCCGCCGCGCCCCGAGGTGCGACCGGCGATCGCCGAGGCGCACGCCGCCGGCATCCGGATCATCATGATCACGGGCGACCACCCCGCGACCGCGAGCCGCATCGCCCGCGACCTCGGCATCATCGACGACGAGGGCATCGCGCTGCCCGGCGCGCGCATCGACGGCATGGACGAACACCAGTTGCGCGACGCCGTGCGCACCGCGTCGGTGTTCGCCCGCGTGGCGCCGCAGCACAAGCTGCGCATCGTCGACGCCCTGCAGGCCGACGGCCAGGTCGTGGCCATGACCGGCGACGGCGTGAACGACGCGCCCGCGTTGAAGTCCGCCGACATCGGCATCGCCATGGGCATCGCGGGCACCGAGGTCACGAAGGAGGCGGCCAAGATGGTGCTCGCCGACGACGACTTCGCGACCATCGTGCACGCCGTGCGCGAGGGTCGGGTGATCTTCGACAACATCCGCAAGTTCCTGCGCTACCTGTTGTTCTCGAACATGGGCGAGGTGCTGACGGTGTTCCTCGGCGTCGTCTTCGCCGGGGTGCTCGGATTCACCGATGCGGGCGGCGACGGGCTCGTGCTGCCGCTCCTCGCGACGCAGATCCTGTGGATGAACCTCGTCACCGATTCGGGACCGGCGCTCGCGATGGGCGTCGACCCCGAGATCGACGACGTGATGGCACGCCCGCCACGTGGCATCCACGATCGGGCCATCGACCTGAGCATGTGGATCGGCATCGCCACCACGGGCCTCGTGATCTCGATCATCACGCTGCTCACCATCGACATCTTCCTCCCGGGCGGACTCATCCCGGGCGGCACGGACTCCTTCGACACCGCACGCACCGCGGGCTTCACGACGCTCGTGTTCGCCGGGCTCTTCACGGCGTTCAACGCGCGTTCGGCCACCACCAGCGCGTTCCGCGCCCTGTTCGCGAACCGGTGGCTGTGGGGCGCGGTCGCGCTCGCGGTGCTCCTGCAGATCGCGGTGGTGTCGCTGCCGCCGCTGCAGGTGGCGTTCGGCACGCAGAGCCTCGACCTCGAGCACTGGCTCGTGTGCGCGGCCATGGCCTCCGTCGTGCTCTGGTTCGAGGAGTTGCGCAAGCTCGGCATCCGCATGATCGAGCGACGGCGATCGGATGTCGCGGGCGGGGCCGGCTGAGCGGGTTCGCGTTGCGAGAACAGGCGGGCGCGGGGCATCCGTCCCGTGCTGGGATGAACGCATGGACCTGCTCATCCTCGGTGGCACGCAGTGGCTCGGACGGGGACTCGCGCGGGAGGCGCTCGCCCGTGGACATCGGGTGACGTGCCTCGCGCGCGGCGAGGCGGGCGGCGTCGCCGAGGGTGCGCGCCTGGTGCGGGCCGACCGCTCGGCGCCCGGCGCCTACGACGACGTTGCCCGCCGGGAATGGGACGCCGTGATCGACGTGACCCGCCAGCCCGGATTCGCGCGCCGCGCCGCGGCCGACCTCGCACCGCACGCCAGGCACTGGACGTTCATCTCGTCGGGGAACGTGTACGCCCGGCACGACGAGCCGGGGGCCGACGAGGCCGCCGACCTGATGCCGCCGCTCGAGGCCGACGTGTCGACGCCCGAGACCTACGGCGAGGCGAAGTCGGCGATCGAGCTCGCCTACCGCCAGGCGCTCGACGATCGGCTGCTCGTCATCAGGCCCGGCCTGATCGCGGGCGCCGGTGATGCCTCGGGACGCAGCGGGTACTGGGTCGCGCGCGCCGCCCGCGACGACGGGCCGATGCTCGTGCCCGACATGCCCGAAGCTCCCGTGCAGGCGATCCACGTGGGCGACCTGGTGCGCTTCACGCTCGACGCGGTCGAACGCGGGCTGACCGGCCGGTTCAACGCGGTCGGCGACCGGATCACGTTCGCAGACTGGCTCGAGCGCTCCCGGGCGATCGGCGGGCACCGCGGCGAGGTCGTCGCGGCCCCGACCGCGTGGCTCGCGCAGCGGGGCGTCGCCGAGTGGTCGGGGACGGACTCGCTGCCGCTCTGGATCATCGACCCCGAGTGGAACGCGTTCCTCGACCGGTCGAACGCGGCCGCCCGGGCCGCCGGGCTCCGGCTGCGTCCGCTCGACGACCTGCTCGAGGACGTGCTCGAATGGGAGGTCGCGCAGGGGCTCGGCCGCCCGCGCGGCGCGGGTCTCAGCGCCGAGCGCGAGCGCGAGCTGCTCGCGGCGCTTCGAGCCTGACGCCCGGAGCGGCCCGGGCGTAGCATGAAGGCGGAGCGGCTCCGCTCCGCCCGGCATCGGAGGTGATGCTGCATGATGTGGGACTACGGCTACGGCATGGGCTGGGGCTGGATCCTGATCCTGTTCGGACTGCTCGCGCTCGCGGCGCTCGTCGTGCTGGTGGTGCGGTCGTTCACGTCGGGCTCCTCGGGGCCGCCCGGGTCGCCCCCGTCGCATGGACAGCCGCCGCGGAGCGACGCCCGCGCCATCGCCGAGGAACGGCTCGCGCGCGGTGAGATCACGCCCGACGAGTACCGCGAGATCCGGCGTGCGCTCGACGAGACGTCGTCGCCGCCTCCACCGCCCGCAGGCTGACGGTCTGAAAGCGGCATCCGCATGGTCCATGGCTGCATCGGCGCGCGTACGCATCGAGGGGCGATCCAGTGCTGAGGGGCGAGAAGACGGTGCTCACGCCGGTGCGCGAGGCGGATCTGCCTGGGTTCTACGAGGCGCACGTCGACATCAGGAGTCGCGGAGCGTTCTTCCCCATGGGCGTCCTGTCCGAGTCGACGATGCGGGCACGGTTCGCCGAGACCGGGTTCTGGGAGCGCGACGAGGGCACACTGCTCATCCGCAACCATGACGGCGAGATGGTCGGTCATATCGAGTTCTTCCCCCCGGTCGGCTACTGGGACGCGTTCGAGTTGTCGTACCAGCTCTACGATCCCGTGCACGCAGGTCGCGGGTACACGACCGAGGCGGTGCAGCTGCTCGTCGACTACCTGTTCGCCAGCAAGAAGCAGCACCGCATCCAGCTGGTCATCGCCCCCGGCAACGTCGCGAGCAAGCGCATCGCCGAGAAGTGCGGATTCAGCTACGAGGGGCTGGTGCGCGGGGCGTTCTTCAACGACGGACGGAACCACGACGTGGAGCTGTACGGGTTGGTTCGCACCGATCCGCGTCCATGGCACGCCGGGCGCTGAGGGTCGGGTCATGCACGCTGGTCTGGAATCGCAGACATCGCGGTCGAGGGGTGCCTCGGCCTGCGACATCCGGCATTGCTAGCGTCATGACCATGGCGAAGCTCTCGCACGACCCCCTCTGGCCCCGCGCGGGCGGCTGGCCCGCGCTCGCCGACCTCGAACCCGAGGAGACCGCCGACCTCGCACTCCTCGGCGTGCCGGCCTGGCGCACGTCGCTCTCGCCGACGGGCGCGCACGCGACCCCGGCGGCGATCCGCGAGGCGCTCGCCCGCTACAGCCCGGCGCTCATGCCCGATCGCGGCGTGGACTCGAGGGAGGAGGCCGAGGACCTCGACGTGCTGACCCTCGTCGACGCGGGCGACGTCGATGAGCCCGACGGCCCAGAGGGGGAGGCCCGGGTGCGCGCCGCGGCGGCGACCGCCGCCGCGCGGTCGAGCGTCGTCATGGCACTCGGCGGTGACAACTCGCTCACGATGCCCGTGGCGCTCGGCGTCTGGGGTGATCGGCTCCGCACCGGCGGGCTCATCACGCTCGACGCGCACTACGACCTTCGCGACGGCGTGAGCAACGGGTCGCCCGTGCGACGGCTGATCGAGGCCGGGCTCGACGGTCGGCGGGTGGTGCAGATCGGCATCGCCGATTTCGCGAATTCGCGCCACTACGCCGATCGAGCCGAGGAGTTCGGCATCACGGTCGTGCATCGCGACGAGCTGCATCGGCGCCCGATCGCGGACGTCTTGGCCGAGGCGCTCGAGATCGCCGGCGCGGCGGGCGGACCCGTCCACGTCGACCTCGACGTCGACGTGTGCGACCGGTCGGTGGCGCCCGGCTGCCCCGCCTCCGTGCCCGGTGGCATCTCGGCGTGGGAGCTGCGAGCGGCGGCGCGTGCGGCCGGTGCCGCACCGCTGGTCGAGTCGGTCGACCTCGCCGAGGTGGATGCCACGGCCGACGCCCCCGACGGCCGCACCGTGCGGCTCGCCGCGCTGTGCGTGCTCGAGGTGGCGACCGGGGTCGGGTTGCGCTGATGAAGACCCTCGTGCTGGTGCGCCACGCGAAGTCGAGCTGGGATCACCCGGGCCTCGACGACCACGAGCGGCCCCTCAACGACCGCGGCCGCCGTGACGCGCCGAAGATGGGCCGGCGGCTCGCCGAGCAGGGACTCGTGCCCGACCTCATCCTGTCGAGCACGGCCGTACGGGCGCTGACGACGGCGCAACTCATGGCACAGGCGCTGGGCATGGACCGCGACGGGATCGTCGCCGACGAACGGCTCTACGCGACCTCGGCGGCGGGCCTGCTCGACGTCATCGGTGAGCTCGACGCCTCGGTGGGCACGGCGTTCGTCGTCGGCCACAACCCCGAGATGACGTCGCTCGTGCACCGCTTCACCGACGAGATCGGGCACATGGCCACGTGCGCGGTCGCCGAGCTCCGGTTCGACGCCGATGCGTGGAACGAGCTCGACGAGGGGCTCGTGCGCGGCGTGCGGTTCGACACGCCGCGGTCGTAGCGCCCGGCGCGCCGCCTCGAGAGCCGGTGGCGGTAGCCAGAGCCGGTGGCCGTAGCCAGAGCTGGTGAAGGAGAATCGGCCGGATGAGCCGTGTGGGAGCTTGTCGCGGCAATTCTCCTGCACGAGCTCAGTCGTGGGATGCCGCGAGCATCCGGCCCACGTACGGCGTCGCCGGCGCGGCGCGCAGGTCGGCGAGCGTGCCGCGCTGCGTCACCCGCCCCGCCTCGAGCACGAGCACCGAGTCGGCGAGGGCCGCGGCATCCGCCGGGCTGTGCGTGACGAGCACCGTGGCGCCGCCGAACTCGCGCACGTGCGTCGCGAGCTCGTCACGCATCTCGGCGCGCACCTCGACGTCGAGCGCCGACATGGGTTCGTCGAGCAGCAGCACCTCGGGCTCGGCGGCGAGGGCCCTGGCGAGCGCCACGCGCTGTGCCTGCCCGCCCGAGAGCTCGGCGGGGAACCGCTCGGCGAGCAGGGTCAGGCCGTAGCGTTCGAGCCAGGGCTCGGCGGCGGCGCGGGCGGCCGCGCGTGAGCCGCCCCGCATGCGGGCCGCGAACGCGATGTTGTCGCGCACGTCGAGATGCGGGAACAGCACGTAGTCCTGGAAGACCACGCCGATGCGCCGCGCCTCGGGCGGCAGCCCGTCGATCACCCGGTCGCCGATCGAGACGCCCCCGGCGTCGAGCGGCACGAGCCCCGCGATCGCGGCGAGCACGGTCGACTTGCCGGCCCCGTTCGGTCCGATGACGGCGAGCGGATGCCCCGGCGTCACGTCGAACGCGGCCTCGACGTGCAGGCCGCCGCGTGCGACGTGCACATCGGCGTGGAGGACGGGCCGCGGCATCCGGGTCATCCGCGCACTCCGGGCAGCCACCGGTCGCGGAGCCCGATGAGCACCGCGATCGACACTGCGAGCAGGAGCAGCGCCAGCGCGATCGCCTCGTCGGGATCGGACTGCATCGCGAGGTAGCTCGCGATCGGCAGGGTGCGGGTGACCCCCGGCAGCGACCCGGCGAACGTGATGGTGGCGCCGAACTCCCCGAGGGCGCGGCTGAAGCAGAGCACGGCGCCCGCGGCCACGCCGGGTGCGACGAGGGGGAGCGTCACGTGCCGGAACACCTGCCACCGCGAGGCGCCGAGCGTCGCCGCGGCGAGCTCGGTTCGGCGGTCGGCCGTGCGCAGCGCGCCCTCGACGGCGAACACGAGGAAGGGCAGCGCCACGAAGACCTGTGCGATGACGACCGCCCCCGTCGTGAACGGCACCGTGATGCCGAACCGGTCGTCGAGCAGGCCGCCGACGACGCCGCGACGCCCGAGGAACTGCAGGAGCGCGATGCCGCCGACCACGGGCGGGAGCACCAGGGGCACCGTGACCGCCGCGCGCAGGAGCCGCCTCGGCAGCGACGGCCAGCCGCTCGCGCGCGCGAGCACGGCCGCGAGCGGTACCCCGAGCACGAGACACAGGGCGGTCGCGGCGAGCGCGGTGCCGAACGACAGCACGAGGGCCTGCAGCACGGACTCGCGGGCGAGGAGCCGGGGCAGGTCGGCCCATGGCGCGCGCAGCACGAGCGACACCAGCGGCAGCACGAGCAGGGCGAGGGCGATGGCGGCCACGGCGGCGATCGGCCACGCGAGGCGGCCGCCGGGGCGGGGCGTGCGGCGACGTGCGGGCGACGTGCGGACGGGGCGCGGGCCGGGTGCCGTCACGGTGCCCCGAATCCCGCGGCGTCGAGCGCGGCGCGGCCCTCGGCGCCCGCCACGAACGCGACGAACTCGGCGGCGGCGTCGGGGCTCGCGGCATCCGTCATCACCGCGATGGGGTAGCGATTGACGACGGATGCCGCGCCGGACACCTCGATGCCCTCGACCGCGTCGCCCGCAGCGATCACGTCGGTGCGGTACACGAGGGCGGCGTCGACCTCGCCGAGCACGACCTTCGTGACGACGCTCGTCACGTCGGCCTCGAGCGTGTCGGGCGCGGCGGTCACCCCCTGCCGCGCGAGCAGGTCGACGGTGGCGGCGCCGCAGGGCACCGAGTCGTCGCAGAGGGCGACGCGGAGTTCGTCACGCGCGAGGTCGTCGAGGCCCGACACGCCGGCGGGGTTGCCGGCCGGCACCACGAGCTGGAGGGTGTTCGTCGCGAACACGACGGGAGGGCCGGCGAGTCCCGCGTCGGCGACCGTCTGCATGGGCGCCTCGGCGGCCGACGCGAACACGTCGGCCGGTGCGCCCGCCACGATCTGCTGGGCGAGGGCGCCGCTCCCGCCCGAGCTCAGCACGACCTCGACGCCCGGGCGCGTCGCCTCGAACCGCTCGGCGAGCACGTCGAACACGTGCGTGAGGGAGGCGGCGGCGAAGACGGTCACCGTCGACGGCGCGGCATCCGATGACCCGGGTTCGGGCGTCCCGCCGGTCGCGCACCCGGCCAGGGCTGCGGCGACGGCGAGCGCGAGCACCGGCGCCGGCGCGCGGTGACGTCTCACGAGTCGGGCCCCGGCGGCAGCTCGATCGACACGGTGGTGGCCTTCGCGCTTGCCGCGGCGAGCATGCCGGGCTCGAGGCCGAGGTCGTCGGCGGCCTCGGCGCTCATGAGCGAGACGACGCGGAACGGGCCCGCCTGCAGGTCGACCTGTGCCATGACCCCGTCGCGCCGCACGCGGGTGACGAGGCCGACGAAGCGGTTGCGTGCCGACGCCCGCGCGAGCGGGAACGCCTCGGCGAGTGCGCCGCCGGAGCCGAGTTCCTCCATGAGCGGCACGAGGTCGGCGCCCTCGACGACCCGCCTGCCGTTCGCGCCGCGGGTCACCGCGAGCCGGCCCTGTTCGGCCCAGCGCCGCACGGTGTCATCGCTCACGCCGAGCAGCGCGGCGGCTTCGCTGATGCGGAACTGCGTCATGATCTGGTCCGCAGATGCGTGTCCATGCAGGCATTCTATCCGCGACCGCGGAGGTCCCGAGAGATCCCGTTGCGCGGGAGCGTGCCGCGTTGCATGCTGGCATTGAACGCGGAAGGGGGACCGCGTGGACGTGACCGAACGCCGAATCCGAGAGTTGCAGCGTCTCGCGTACGGCGCCGATGCGACCGAGGCGCAACGCGCCCGGGCGATCGACGAGCTCGCCGTGCATGCCGTGCCCGCCGTCGGTGCTGAAGCCGTCGGCGGTGAAGCCGTCGTCGGTGAACGGATCGCCCACGCGCGTGGTGCCGGCAGGGTGTCGACCGATCCGGCGGATGTCGCCCACGATCGGCCGCATGGCGGGCGCGCCTGGGACGACGATGCGCCCCGGCCCGGACGGTTGGGACGGTGGACCATCGCTGCCGCCGGGATCGGCCTCGTCCTGGGTGCAGCCCTCGGCTGGGCCGTCGGTCGGCAGACCCCGGCGGACTTCCTGCCCCTGGGCGACGATCCGTCGTCCGCCGATCTCGGCGTGCCGCTCGAGGACACCGGCCTGATCGAGTTGTTCGACCGATTGCCGCCGGCGGCCGAATCGTCGCAGGTGGCGAGGGTCGACGACACGATCGACCCCGCATCGGTGCGCCGACTCGTCACCCCGAGCGATGCTCCGGACGCGTACCTGGCGCGCACGGTCGGCGGGGAGGACGTGTGCCTCGTGTTGCTGCCGCCCGCCGAGCCGTCACCCCTCGCGTGCTCCGTCGACGGGCGGCTGCCGGCCGACGGGCTGGGTGTCCGTTACGAGTCGGAGGAGTACGGGAACGCGGTGGCCCGCCTGAAGCACTCCGGAGCCGTCGAGCTCAGCCTCGTGGTCGTGTTCTGACAACGCGCCGGAAGCCGGTCGTCAGCGCCTCATCCGCCCGACGGCGCCACGGCGACGACCATGCCGTCGACGTCGCAGACCGCCGCGAGCGTGTTGTAGACGGTGCCGAACTTCCGCAGGTTCTGGTGCACGAGGTCGACGCGGTGCTGCGTCTCCGACGTGGTGACGCGCAACTCGTACCGCAGTTCGACGAACATCGGCGGCGCATCCTGCCGGCGGGCGACGACGTCGACCTCGGCCGACTCGTACGTGAACCCGAGCAGGGCGCCCGCGCGCTCCAGGTTCTTCAGCATGCATGCCGTGAACGCGCTCGCGAGCAGCTCGGCCGGTCCCGGAAGCCCCGACGGCTCATCGCGGCCCCAGCTCGCGTCGAACGGGATCGTGGTGCTCGCCGCGGTGGCGACGGCACTCCCGCCGCTCGTGCTGGCGGCGCTGACGCGGTAGGTCGAGGGCGCTGCGGCCATGTCGGCTCCCTTCGCGCGGCGTCACGGTGGCGAGCGGATGCCGCACGCCCGTGTTTCCCGCAAGGATATCCGGCACGCGGCACGCGACATCCGGTTGTCGAGCTGCGAGCCGGTTGTCGCGCTGCGAGCCGGTTGGGATACTGGGCCGATGGGGTGGATGCGGGGGATGGCGAAGGGCGTCGCGGTCGCTGCGGTGGCCGTCGGGGCGGTCGCCCTCCTTCGTCGGGCATCGCTGCGCTGGGGTGCGAGCGACGGCGAGGTGCGCATGGCGCTCCCGGGCGACGACCTGCTCCCCGAGCCAGACCTCCAGGCCACGCGGGCGATCTCCATCGCCGCGACGCCCGCCGAGGTGTGGCCGTGGATCGCGCAGCTCGGCCAGAATCGCGGCGGCTTCTACAGCTACGACTGGCTCGAGAACCTCGTCGGCGTCGACGTCCGCACCGCCGACCGCGTCGTGCCCGACCTGCAGGTTCGGGCCGTCGGCGACGCCGTCAACCTCGCCCCCGAGGTGGCGTTGGAGGTCGCGGCGATCGAGCCGGAACGGCACCTCGTGCTGCGCGGTGCCGTCGCGGTCGACGGCACGAGCGCCGGTGCGCCGTACGACTTCACCTGGGCATTCGTGCTCCTCCATCGGTTCGACGGGTCCACGCGGCTCGTCGTCCGCGAGCGGTACGCGTACCTCACCGGGTGGGCCGCCGCGCTGGTCGAGCCGGTCGAGATGGTCAGCTTCCTGATGACCGAACGGATGCTGCGGGGCATCCGCGATCGGGCCGAGCGCACCGCGTCGCTGCCGACGGTGTGACGTCCACTCCGGGTCCCGGTGCCGTCGCATCCTGCGAGAATCGAAGGATGGACGACGCGATCGATCCCGGCTCCCCGCGTTACGCGCGCCAGCGCGTGCTGCCGGGCTTCGGGGACGCCGGGCAGCGCCGGCTCGCCGACGCGCACGTCGTGGTGCTCGGCGCCGGCGGGCTCGGCAGTGCGGTCGTGCCCGTGCTCGTCGCGGCGGGCGTCGGCCGCCTCACCATCGTCGACGACGATGTCGTCGACGTCACCAACCTGCACCGGCAACTGCTGCACGGGCACGCCGACGTCGGGCGCACCAAGGTCGATTCGGCGGCGGATGCCGCGGCCGCGCTCTCCCCCGAGACCGCCGTGCACCCCGTGCCGCACCGCTACACGGCCGAGAACGCCGACGCCCTGCTCGCGGACGCCGACCTCGTGATCGACGGGACCGACGACCTGCCGACGCTCTACGTCGCCGACGATGCCGCGGCACGAGCGGGGATCCCGCTCGTCTGGGGTTCGGCGGCGCGGTTCTCGGGGCAGGTCGGCGTCTCGTGGGAGGAACGCGGCGTCTCCTACCGCGACCTCTTCCCCGAGCCGCCCGCAGACGGCGGCCTGAGCTGCGAGATCGACGGCATCCTGCCGACGGTCTGCACGGTCACCGGCGGGATGATGGCGGGCGAGGCGCTGAAGCTCCTCACCGGCATCGGGGAGCCGCTCATCGGACGCGTGCTCGTCTACGACGCGCTGAGCGGTCGCACGCGGGAGGTCAGGTACCGGCGGGCGGGGGATGTCGCGGCCCCACCCCGCGGGTCGCGGAGCGCCGAAGGCGCGTCTCGAGGCCCGCTGGCGGGGGCGGGGCCTCGAGACGGCGCCGGCGCGCCTCCGCGACCCGAAGCGCCTGCCGAGGTCGAGGCGCCCGCGCTCGCCGACGAGCTCGCCTCCGACGCGCCGCCGGTCCTCGTCGACGTGCGTGAGCCCTGGGAGGCCGAGATCGCCGCCATCCCGGGGTCCGTGCTCATCCCGCTCGGCGAGCTCGGCGAGCGGGCGAGCGAGCTCGACCCCGCGGCATCCGTCGTCGTCTACTGCCACCTCGGCGTGCGCTCGCAGCGTGCGGCGCAGCAGCTCGTGAGCGCCGGCTTCGGCGTCGTGCGGAATCTCGCCGGCGGCATCGACGCCTGGTCGCGCACGGTCGATTCCGCCGTGGCGAGGTACTGATGGGCGCCCGTATCCCGGTCGACGAGCACGCCGCGTTCGTGCGGTCGCTGCTGGCCGGACTCGGCGCCCGGCCCACCGAACGAGTCGCGCTCGCCGACGCGCTCGGCCGCATCACGGCGTCGCCGGTGGAGTCGCCCATCGCTCTGCCGCCCTTCCGCAACTCGCAGATGGACGGGTTCGCCGTGCGTTCCGCCGACGTGGCGGATGCCCCGGTGACCCTGCCCGTGGTGGGCGAGGTCGCCGCGGCACCCGGCGTGCCGGCGCCGCTCGACCCGGGAACGGCCGTGCGGATCATGACGGGCGCGCCCGTGCCCGAGGGCGCCGACGCCGTGATCCCCGTCGAGGACACCGAGCCGGTCGGCGGCGACGTCGCCGGTGTGCTGATCCTGCGCCCACGCGCCGCCGGCGAGTACGTGCGCGAAGCCGGATCCGACCTCGACGCGGGCTCCGACGTGCTGCCCGCCGGCGTCCGGCTCGCCTCGCGCCATCTCGCCGCGGCCGCGGCATCCGGGCTCACCGAGCTCCTCGTGCGTGAGCGCGTGCGCGTCGCCGTGGTGAGCACGGGGAGCGAGCTGGTGGCCCCGGGCGCGCCGCTCGGGCCGGGGGAGATCCCCGACGCGAACGGCGTCGCGCTCGCCGCGGCGGTGCGGGCGGTCGGCGCCGTCGTGGTGCACGAGGGGCGCGTGCGCGACGAGGTCGACCGCCTGCGCGCCGAGCTCGACGCCGCCCGCGAGCAGGGCGCCGAGCTGGTGCTCACGAGCGGCGGGGTCTCGAAGGGGGCGTACGAGGTGGTGCGCGAGTTGCTCGAGCCGGCCGGCGGCTGGGTCGGCAGCGTCGCGATGCAGCCCGGCGGCCCGCAGGCGACGGGCGCGTATCGCGGCATGCCCGTGGTCGGCTTCCCGGGCAACCCCGTCAGCGCGCAATTGTCGTTCGAGCTGTTCGTGGCACCGACGCTGCGGGCGATCGCGGGTCTCCCGCCGGCGGCGACAAAGCGACTCGAACTCGCCGAGCCGATCGTGTCGGTCGCGGGCCGCCGGCAGTTCCTCCGCGGCCGCCGCACCGACGACGGTCGGGCGCTGGTGGTGGGCGGACCCGGGTCGCACCTGGTGGCCGCGCTCGCAGCATCCGACCTGCTCATCGTCGTGCCCGAGGACGTCACGGAACTCGGCGCGGGCGCCGTGGTGGATACCGTGGTGTTATGACGTCGCTCACCCATCTCGACGACGACGGCCGCGCCCGCATGGTCGACGTCGGTTCGAAGCCCGTCACGAGGCGGGTCGCGATCGCCGAGGGTCGGCTCGACACGACTCCCGAGGTCGTCGGTCTCGTGCGCAGCGACGGGCTGAAGAAGGCCGACGTCCTGCCGACGGCGCGCATCGCGGGCATCTCGGGGGCGAAGCGCACCAGCGAGCTGATTCCGTTGGCGCACATCGTGCCGCTCGACGCGGTGTCGATCGACTTCGGCTTCGAGGACGCCGCGGTGACGATCCGGGCGACGGTGTCGACCACGGCACGCACGGGCATCGAGATGGAAGCGCTCACCGCCGTCGCGATCGCCGGGCTCACGCTGCACGACATGGTGAAGGCGGTCGACCCGGCCGCCCGCCTGGGCGGCATCCACCTCGTCGAGAAGCGCGGCGGCAAGCGCGGCATCTGGCGAG
This sequence comes from Agromyces sp. H66, assembly GCF_004959775.1. GTDB lineage: Bacteria > Actinomycetota > Actinomycetes > Actinomycetales > Microbacteriaceae > Agromyces. The sequence goes on along the minus strand of NZ_SJZG01000003.1, from coordinate 156,833 downwards.
CGGATGCCACGGCGGAGCCCGCGACCGAGCCGGGCGCCGCAGCGGCCGTGGATGCGACGGATGCCGCGGCAGCCGTGCCGCCGGATGGTCGTACGGCTCTCGTGCTCGTGGCCTCGACCCGCGCGGCCGCGGGTGCGGCCGACGACACCACCGGACCGCTCATCGCCGGATGGCTGCGCGAGCGCGGGTTCGACACCGCGGAACCCGTGGTGGTCGCCGATGCGGACGTCGCCGACGCCCTGCGCCGAGCGGTCGCCGCTGCGCCCTCGGTGCTCATCACGACGGGCGGTACCGGCGTGAATCCCACCGACCTCACGCCCGAGGCGACGCTCGCGGTGCTCGACCAGGAGCTGCCGGGCGTGGCCGAGGCCATCCGTGCCGCCGGACGAGCGGTGACGCCGATGGCGGCGCTCAGCCGGGCGCGTGCCGGGATCGCGGGGCACACGGTCGTCGTGAACCTGCCGGGCTCCCGTGGCGGCGTCGCCGACGGGCTGCGAGTGCTCGACGACCTGCTGCTGCACCTCATCGACCAGCTCGCGGGAGGCGACCATGCGGCCCGCCCCGCATCTTCGGAGGTTCCCGATGTCTGAGCACGACGTCTTCGCCCTCGTCACGACCGAGCCGCTCGACCGGGTGGCGATCGAGGCGTTCGTGACCACGCGCCAAGATGGCGCGGTCGTGTCCTTCGAGGGCGTGATCCGCGATCACGACCACGGTGAGTCCGTGACGTCGCTCGACTACGAGGCGCACCCGGAGGCGCAGCGTTTCCTGCGCGAGACATGCGCCGACGTCGCGCGCGAGACGGGGCTCCGCGTGGGGGCCGCGCACCGGGTGGGCGCGCTCGCCATCGGCGACGTGGCGCTCGTCGCGTGCGTGGCGGCCCCGCATCGTGCCGAGGCGTTCGCCGCGTGCGCCCTGCTCGTGGATCGCATCAAGGAGCGCACGCCGATCTGGAAGCGCCAGTACCTCGAGGGCGGCACCACGGAGTGGGTGAACCTCTGAGCCGGACCGTGCGCTGAGCCCCGGCTTTCGCTCACCGGCTGCGCTCGCTCCTCGCGTCCGCGCGAGACGGTTTCGTTTCGAACGCGCCGCCACTCCGGGACTTCGGCACTTCGGCACTGCGGTACTTCGGCACTGCGGCGCTGCGGCACGTCGGCACTTCGAGACGTCGGCACTTCGGCACTGCGGCACTGCGGCACTGCGGCACTGCGGCACGTCGGCACGTCGGCACGTCGGCACGTCGGCAGGTCGGCACTTCGAGACTGCGGCACGTCGGCAGGTCGGCACTTCGAGACTTCGGCACGTCGGCACTGCGGCACAGCGGCACTTCGGCATCGCGGCACCGGGGTGGCGCGAGAGAAGGTCGCTTCAGATCGAGGAACCGGACGACTGGGCGGCCTCGCGGCGCCGGTTGCGCGTCGCCGCAGGGGTGAGCGGAGGCCGAACGCGTCAGCCGCCCGCGAAGGGCGGCAGCACGTCGACGATCGCGCCGAGCGGCGCCGCCGCGTCGCGTTGCACGACACCGTCGACGAGGAACGAGCCGTTCGCGACGACCCGCGCCATCTCGGCACCATACCGGTCCACCAGCAGGTCGCGGAGTTCTCCGACCGTGCCGCCCACGGCATCGGGCGCGAAGGTCTCCTCCTCGACACCGGCGGCCTCGGCGGCCGCTGCGAAGTAGCGCACGGTCAGGGCTGCCACGTCAGCCACCGATCCCGCCCATCGAGCGCATGGGGCGCACGAAGTCCTCGTGGTCGATGCCGTGACCGGCCTTCTTGCCCCACATCGCGGCACGCCAGCGGTCGGCGATCTCGGCATCGTCGGCGCCGCCGCGCAGCAGCCCGCGCAGGTCGGTCTCGTCGTCGCCGAACAGGCACGAGCGCACCGAGCCTTCGGCGGTGAGGCGGGTGCGGTCGCACGCGCCGCAGAACGAACGCGTCACCGAGGCGATGATGCCGACCGTTGCGGGGCCGCCGTCGACGAGCCACTCCTCGGCGGGCGCTGACGGGTCGTCCCGGCCGATCGGTTCGAGCGAGAACACCTCGCCGAGCACGGCGAGGAGTTCCTCCGCATCGACCATGTTCTCGCGTACCCACGTCTCGTCGGCGTCGAGCGGCATCTGCTCGATGAAGCGGAGACGGCATCCGTGCTCGATCGCCCACGCGAGCAGGGTCGGCGCGTCGTGCAGCGTCTCGCGCATCGCGACGGCGTTGATCTTGAGCGGCCCGAGCCCGGCGCGGTGCGCTGCGGCGATGCCGTCGAGCACGCGGGGCAGCCGGTCGCGGCGGGTGAGCCGGGCGAAGTGCTCGCGGTCCAGGGTGTCGAGCGACACGTTCACGCGGGTGAGTCCCGCGGCCGCGAGCGCGTCGGCCTTGGCGTCGAGCCCGATGCCGTTCGTCGTGAGCGCGAGCGGGGTGCCCGGCGCGGCTGCGGCGCTCAGCGCGATGATGTCGACGAGGTCGGCGCGGGTGAGCGGCTCACCGCCGGTGAACCGAACCTCGCGCACGCCGAGGTCGCGCACCGCGATCCCGACGAGACGGGCGATCTCGGGGGCCGAGAGCAGCTCGTCACGCGGGACGAGGGGCAGCCCCTCGGCGGGCATGCAATAGGTGCACCGGAGCGAGCACGCGGTCGTGATCGAGACCCGCAGGTCGTGGGCGACCCGGCCGAAGCGATCGACGAGGCCGGGCACGTCGGGGCGGCCGTCGACCGGCGGTGCCACGAGGGGCGACCGCCTGACCGTCGGCATCCCGAGTGCGAGCGTCGTCATGCATCCACCCTAAGCGCCGTCTGCCGGAACGCGTCCGCGCGTTTCCACCAGCCGAAGCGCGGCGAAACCCAGCACCCTCGGTCGTGGCCGACGATCGAACGGGCGCAGATGCTGGGTCGTACCGTGCATCCGCGCCCGTTCGATCGGGATCGCGGCGGGCTTCGAGACGCCGCTGCGCCGCTCCGTCGCCCGCGCGGCGTCACCGCCGCGCGCGGCTCCGCTGACGATGCTCGGGCGGCGCCATCGGCTCCCAGCCGCGGCGTGCCGGCTGCGACGCCCGTCCCTCATCGCGCGACCGGTACACGATGTAGGGGCGGAAGAAGTACCCGACCGGAGCCGAGAACACGTGCACGAGCCGCGTGAACGGCCACAGCGCGAACAGCGCGGTCGCCGTGATCACGTGCAGCTGGAACGCGAGCGGCACCGTCGTCATGAGCTCGGGCTGCGGCTGGAACACGATGAGGCTCCGCGTCCACGGGCCCACCGTGCCGCGATACTCGTAGCCCGCCCCGAACACCTGGTACAGCACCGTCGCCGCGGTGCCGAACGCGATCGTGGCGCCGAGGAACACGTACATCGTCTTGTCCATGCGGGTCGTCGCGAGGAACACCGGTCCTGTCATGCGTCGCCGGTAGATGAGGATCGTGAGCCCCACGATCGTGAGCACCGCTGCGGCCGTGCCGAGCACGGTCGCCCCGATGTGGTACATCTCGTGCGAGATGCCGATCGCCTCGAGCCACTCCGCCGGCACGAGCAGGCCGACCAAGTGCCCGACGAGCACGAACAGGATGCCGAGGTGGAACGCGGGCGACCCGATGCGCAACAGCCGGTTCTCGTAGACCTGGCTCGACCGCGTCGTCCAGCCGAACTTGTCGTATCGGTACCGCCAGACGTGCCCGACGATGAAGACCGCCGCGGCGGCGTACGGGAACGCGACCCAGAGCAGGACGTCGAGGGGGGTCATCCGTGCACCTCCTGGGCGGCGCCGCCGACGGGGATGAAGGGCGGCAGCTCCACCGGGCCGCCGAGTCCCACCGACTCCGACGGCGGGCCCTCGTTGATCAGCCGCAGGTACCGCTCCCGGGTGCCCTCGTCGATCTCGGCGAGCGACATCCCCACCGCCTCGATGAGCCTCGCGTAGGGACTGCCGACCGCGAGGAGTGCGGCGCGCAGCACCTCGATGCCCTCCCGGTGGGCGGCGAGCAGCCGATCCGCGATCGGCGATCCGCTGCGGGCGGCGAACTCGAGCACGGCCGGCAGGTAGTCGGGCAGTTCTTCGGCGTCGAACTCCCAGCCCGCGGCCCGGTAGGCCTCGTGGAACGCGACGAGGGCGGCGCCGCGACGGCGCGTGTCGCCGGCGGCGTAGTAGCTCAGGTACATGCAGCACTTGCGCTTGAGGTCGAACGTCGCGACGTAGCGCCGCTCGCGTTCGACGATCTCGAGCGGTTCGATGGCGTCGAGGAACTCGACGACGGCCTCGCGCACCGGCGTCGGAAGCCCGGCCACCTCGGCGCGGAGCATCCGCAGCCGCGAACCGTACGCCGCGTCGGGGTAGTCGAGCAGCAGCGAGACCGCCATCTGCGTCGTCGCCCGCTCGGCGGGCGACATCCGCACCGACCGCACCGGCTCGGGCGCCTGCCGCACGCGGATCTGCGGGGTCCGGATGCCGCTCATGGCCTCGGCTCCGAATCCGACGACGCCGGATTCTCGGCATCCGACGATCTCGGCGGGAAGAGCCCCTCGGGCGGGTCCCCGAGCCCGTCCCAGTTCAGCAGGTTCACCCGACCCGGCGTCGACGGCCGGTCGGCCGTCTGCCGCTTCTGCAGGGCGTGGAACGTCTCCACCGCGACGGGCACCGCAGGTCCGCTCGACGACCCGAACGGCCCCGCACCGCCCATGCCCGGCCCGCCCTCGAAGTCGAGCGAGCACGCGAGCTCCTCGAGCGCCTCGGCCTGCTCGACGTGCGCGGTCGGGATGACGTACCGCTGCTCGTACTTCGCGATCGCGAGCAGCCGGTACATGTCCTCGACCTCGGTTCCCGTCATGCCCACCGACCGGGCGATCGCCTCGTTCGGCTCGTCGCCGAGATTGAGGTCGCGCATGTACGAGCGCATCGCCGCGAGCCTGCGGAGGGTCGCCTGCACCGGCGCCACATCGCCGGCCGTGAACAGCCCGGCCAGGTACTCGACGGGGATGCGGAGCTTGTCGATCGCGGCGAACAGGTTGCGCGCATCCTCGCCGTCGGCACCCGAATCGGCCACCACGTCGACCACGGGGGAGAGCGGCGGGATGTACCAGACCATCGGCATCGTGCGGTACTCGGGATGCAGCGGCAGCGCCACCTTGTACTCCTGGATGAGCTTCCAGATCGGGCTGCGCTGCGCGGCGTCGATCCAGTCCTCGGGGATGCCCTCGGCACGCGCGGCACGGACGACCTCCGGGTCGTACGGGTCGAGGAACACCGAGCGCTGCGACTCCAGCAGCTCGTGCTCGTCCTCGACGGATGCCGCGGCCGCGACCCGGTCGGCGTCGTACAGCACGAGGCCGAGGTACCGCAGGCGCCCCACGCACGTCTCCGAGCAGACGGTGGGCAGGCCCACCTCGATGCGCGGATAGCAGAGCGTGCACTTCTCCGCCTTGCCGGTCTTGTGGTTGAAGTACACCTTCTTGTAGGGACATCCGGTCACGCACATGCGCCAGCCGCGGCACCGGTCCTGGTCGACGAGCACGATGCCGTCCTCGACGCGCTTGTACATCGCGCCCGACGGGCACGACGCCACGCACGACGGATTCAGGCAGTGCTCGCAGATGCGCGGCAGGTAGAACATGAACGTCTGCTCGAACTCCATGGCGACGTGTTCGCTCATGTGCTGCAGGATCGGGTCGTCGACCGCGGTCGCGGTGGACCCGCCGAGGTTGTCGTCCCAGTTGGCCGACCACGAGATGTTCATGTCGTCGCCCGTGATGAGGCTCTTCGGCCTCGCCACCGGGGTGTGGTCGCCGGCGGGGGCGTTGAGCAGCATGTCGTACTCGTACGTCCACGGCTCGTAGTAGTCGCTGATCTCGGGCAGCTTCGGGTTGGAGAAGATCTTCGACAGCTTCGAGAACCGCCCGCCGGCCTTCAGCTTGAGGCGGCCGCGCCTCGTGCGCTCCCAGCCGCCCTGCCACTCCTCCTGATCCTCGTAGCCGCGCGGGTAGCCGATGCCCGGCCGCGTCTCGACGTTGTTGAACCACACGTACTCGACACCGGTGCGGTTGGTCCACGCCTGCTTGCAGGTGACGCTGCAGGTGTGGCATCCGATGCACTTGTCGAGGTTCATCACCATCGACATCTGCGCCATGACCTTCATCAGACTGTGCCCCTCATCAGTACGTGACCTCCTGGCTGCGGCGGCGGATGACGGTGACCTCGTCGCGCTGGTTGCCCGTCGGTCCGAGGTAGTTGAACGCGAACGAGAGCTGCGCGTAGCCGCCGATGAGGTGGCTCGGCTTCAGCAGGATGCGAGTGAGCGAGTTGTGGATGCCGCCGCGCCGGCCGCTCGTCTCGGTACGCGGCACGTCGACCGTGCGATCCTTCGCGTGGTACATGTACACGGTGCCCTCGGGCATGCGGTGCGACACGATCGCGCGGGCGACGACGACGCCGTTGCGGTTGTACGACTCGATCCACTCGTTGTCGCGCACGCCGATCTTCGCGGCGTCCTGCGGACTCATCCAGATGGTCGGCCCGCCGCGCGAGAGCGAGAGCATGAAGAGGTTGTCCTGGTACTCCGAGTGGATCGACCACTTCGAGTGCGGCGTGAGGTAGCGCACGGCCACCTCGGCGTGGCCGGCCGAGTTCGGGGCGCCGCTCGGATCGGTCGATCCGACGGTGGGCGAGTCGCCGAACAGGCGGTGCAGGTCGAGCGGCGGGCGGAAGATCGGCATCTGCTCGCCGAGCTCGGCCATCCAGTCGTGGTCGAGATAGAAGTGCATGCGGCCGGTCAGCGTGTGCCACGGCTTCAGGTGCTCGACGTTGATCGAGAACGCCGTGTAGCGGCGGCCGCCGTGCTCGGATCCCGACCACTCGGGCGAGGTCATGACGCTCACCGGCCGGGACTGCACGTCGGCGAAGGTGATGCGGGATGCCTCGTGGTCGAGCGCCAACTGCGCGATCTGCTGCCCGGTCTGGGCCTCGAGCTGGCGGAAGCCCTGCACCGCGAGCCGCCCGTTCGTCGTGCCCGACAGGGCGAGGATCATCTCGCACGCGCGCACGTCGGTGTCGAGCCGCGTCGCGCCCGCCGTGGGTCCGGAGGTCACGGTGCCGTTGCGCCGCGCGAGGTCGGCGAGCTCGGGCTCGGGGTGGAACGTGATGCCTTTCGTGACCATGCCGAGCTTCGCGGTGAGCGGGCCGAGCGAGCCCAGTCGCGCGGCCGTCGCGGGGTAGTCGCGCTCGACGACCACGAGCTTCGGCATCGTCACCCCGGGCACGAGGGGGGCGCCCGCCACGACCGTGCCGTGGGGGGTGGCCATCGCGTCGGGGGTGTCGTGCAGGAGCGGCGCCGCCACCAGGTCGCGCCGCACGCCGAGGTGCACGGACGCGAGTTGGCCCAGCTTCGCGGCGATCGTGTGGAAGATGTCGAAGTCGGTGCGCGTCTGCCAGGGCGGCGAGATCGCCGGATTGAACGCGTGCACGAACGGGTGCATGTCGGTCGAGGAGAGGTCGTGCTTCTCGTACCAGGTGGCCGCCGGCAGCACGACGTCGGAGAACAGGGTCGTGCTCGTCATCCGGAAGTCGCTCGTCACCAGCAGGTCGAGCTTGCCGGCGGGCGCGTCGTCGTGCCAGCGGATGTCGCGTGGCCGGCGGTCGGGGGCGGCCTCCGAGGCCAGCACCGAGGCATCCGCGCCCAGCAGGTGCTTCAGGAAGTACTCGTTGCCCTTGCCCGACGACCCGAGGATGTTCGCACGCCAGATGTTGATGATGCGCGGGAAGTTCTCGGGCGCATCGGGGTCCTCGGCGGCGAAGTGCAGCGTGCCGTCCTTCAGACGGTCGACCACGTACTGCGCGGGGTCGGCGCCCGCGGCATCCGCCTCGTCGACGAGGTCGAGTGGATTGCGGTCGAAGGTCGGGTAGCTCGGCATCCAGCCCCGCTTCGCGGACTCGACGAGGCAGTCGGCCGTGGTGCGTCCGGCGAAGAGGCCCTTCGCGAGCGGCGAGGCGAGCTGGTCGGCGGGCAGGCCGTCGTACCGCCACTGGTCGGTGGCGAGATACCAGAACGCGGTGCCGATCATCGCGCGGGGCGGGCGCACCCAGTCGGCCGCGCCGCCGTACTGGTTCGACCCGGTGACGGGGCGCACCTTCTCCTGCCCCACGTAGTGCGCCCAGCCGCCGCCGTTCACGCCCTGGCACCCGGTCATCGTCGTGAGGGCGAGGAACGTGCGGTAGATCGTGTCGGAGTGGAACCAGTGGTTGGTGCCGGCGCCCATCAGGATCATCGAGCGCCCGCCCGACCGCTCGGCGTTGTCGGCGAACTCGCGGCCGATGCGCTCGGCCTTCGCGGCCGGCACCGAGGTGATCTCCTCCTGCCACGCGGGCGTGCCGGGCGAGGTCGCGTCGTCGTAGCCGGTCGGCCACTGCCCCGGCAGGCCGTCGCGCCCGACGCCGTACTGCGCGAGCAGCAGGTCGAACACCGTGGTCACCGTGCGATCGCCGACCTGCGCGACCGGCACGCCGCGGCGGATCGTGCCCGCGCCGCCCTCGTGCTCGGCGCCCGGTTCGGGAGCCACGTCGAAGCGCGGCAGGTCGACGGCGACGGATGCCCCCCGCCAGACCTCGCCGTCGGCGATCGACAGCAGCGGGTCGACGTCGCCGAGGTCGAGGTTCCACGCACCCGGCTCGTCGGTGTCGAAGCGGTGGCCGAGCGAGCCGTTCGGCACGAACGGCTCGCTGTCGGCGGTGAGGACCACCGTCTTGAACGCCGCGTTCGCGACCCGTGAGCCGAAGCCGCCGAGCTCCGCCGCGGTCAGGAACTTGCCCGGCACCCACGCGTCGCCGCGCTGTTCGAGCGTGATGAGGTACGGGGCATCCGAGAACCGCTTGAGGTAGTCGGCGAAGCGCGGCGTGCGCCGGTCGACGAGGAACTCCCTGAGGATGACGTGACCCATCGCCATGGCGAGCGCGCCGTCGGTGCCGGGGTGCGGTGCCAGCCACTCGTCGGCGAACTTCGTGTTGTCGGCGTAGTCGGGCGACACGGTCACGACCTTCTGGCCGCGGTACCGGGCCTCGGTCATGAAGTGCGCATCGGGCGTGCGCGTCACCGGCACGTTCGAGCCCCACATCATGAGGTACGACGCGTTCCACCAGTCGGCGGATTCGGGCACGTCGGTCTGGTCGCCGAACACCTGCGGGCTCGCGACCGGCAGGTCGGCGTACCAGTCGTAGAACGACAGCATGGTGCCGCCGATGAGGTTGATGAATCGCGCCCCCACACCGTGCGAGACCATCGACATCGCCGGGATCGGCGAGAAGCCCGCGATGCGGTCGGGCCCGTACTGCTTGATGGTGTGCACGTGCGCGGCCGCGACGATCTCGGCGGCCTCGTCCCACGTGGTGCGCACGAGGCCGCCCTTGCCGCGGGAGCGCTTGTAGCGCCGGGAGGTCTCGGGGTCGGACGTGATCTCGGCCCATGCCAGCACCGGGTCCCCCAGCCGGGACTTCGCCTCGCGGTACGCCGCGGCGAGCGTGTCGCGGATGTAGGGGTAGCGCACGCGGGTGGGGGAGTACGTGTACCAGCTGAAGGCGGCGCCGCGGGGGCATCCGCGTGGTTCGTACTCGGGCGAGTCTGGACCGACCGTCGGGTAGTCGGTCTGCTGCGTCTCCCACGTGATGATGCCGTCCTTGACGTACACCTTCCACGAGCACGAGCCCGTGCAGTTCACGCCGTGGGTCGAGCGCACCACCTTGTCGTGCGACCACCGATCGCGGTAGAACGCGTCGCCCTGGCGTCCGCCCTCGAGGAAGACCGACCGCTGGTCGGCCGAGAACTCGCCCGGGCGGAGGAATCGCCCCATCGAGAGCAGCGCCGAGGCGAGCGGCCCGTCGGTTGCCGGCTCTGTCGAGGTGCTGGGCGCTTGGCTCACGGAGGCCTCCTTGAACAGGCGGCAGTGTCACCGTGATCCTCGGCGATGCTGCCGCAGTCCTGCCCATTATGCCCAGCGGGCGATCACATCGGAACGACCTCGCTGGGATTCATCGATCCCGCGCAGGAACCGCGCACGAACCCCAGGGCGAACCCGCGAGGGTGCTGGCGCCGCATGCAGTGCGCGGATATCGTCGGCACCAGGCAGCGCGGCCGAACGATTCCCGCCGAGCGAGGGGGCACCATGCAGTCAACGTCGACGCAACCGGAACGCACCGCGCTGAACGGGCAGTTCGGCCAGGTCCTCCTGGCGACCTTCGCGTCGACGATCGGCTTCTGGGCGTGGATGGTGATCGCACCGCTCCAGAAGACCTACGCGACCGAGATGGGTCTCGACGAGGGGCAGATCTCGCTCATGCTGGCCATGCCGGTGCTGGTCGGCGCGCTCGGCCGCATCGTCACCGGCGCGCTCACCGACCGGTTCGGCGGGCGCAGGATGTTCACGTTCGTGCTGCTCGGTGCCGTGCCGCCCGTGCTGCTCGTCGCGCTGGCCGGCACCCTGCGGAGCTTCCCGCTCCTCCTGGTGGCCGGTTTCCTCCTCGGCATCGCGGGCACGATCTTCGCGGTCGGCGTGCCGTTCTCGAGCGCCTGGTACGACGCGAAGCGTCGCGGGTTCGCGACGGGCGTGTTCGGCATGGGGATGATCGGCACCGCGGTCTCGGCGTTCTTCACGCCGCGCCTCGCCGAGAGCATCGGATTCCTCCCGACCCACCTGCTCATCGCGGCGGTGATGGTGGCGACCGCGGTCGCGGCGTGGGTCTTCCTGCGGGACTCGCCCGCCTGGGAGCCGAGTCACCAGGCGCTCATCCCGAAGGTCATGGGGGCGCTGCGCCTCCGTGTCACGTGGGAGATGTCGTTCCTCTATGCGATCGTCTTCGGCGGCTTCGTCGCGTTCTCGACCTTCCTGCCGAAGTACCTCACCACGATCTACCCCGACGAGGTCGACGCGATCGGTGCGGGCACTCGCACGGCGATGTTCGCGACGGCGGCGGTGATCGCCCGTCCGATCGGCGGCGTGCTCTCCGACCGGTTCGGGCCGAAGATCGTCTCGCTCGTCTCGCTCGCCGGCATCGTGTCGCTCGCCTACGTGGTCGGCCAGCAGCCGCCCGAGGGCATCCTCACCGGCGCCACCTTCATCGCGATGGCCGGGGCGATGGGGCTCGGCATGGGCGCGGTGTTCGCATGGGTCGGCCCGTCGACCCCGAAGGACAGGGTGGGCGCGGTCACGGGCGTCGTCGCGGCGGCGGGCGGGCTCGGCGGGTACTTCCCGCCCCTCGTGATGGGGGCCACCTACTCCCCCGAGACGAACTCCTACGCGCTCGGGCTGTGGCTGCTCGTGCTCGTCGGGGCGTTCGCGCTCGTCGTCGCCGGGATGCTGCGCGACGCGCGGCCCGGTTCCTGATCGAGCGGTCGACGACCTTCCGTGGTCAGGCCGTCTCGTCGGGCGACCAGCCCTCGGCGAGCGCGGTCGCCCGCGCCGACAGCTCCGCGAGCGAGCCCTTGCCGGCGCCGACCGCGAGCCCGACGACGAACGTGCTCAGCGGAGCGGCCGGCCGGGCCACCCCGTGGGCGACGTCGCGCGCGAGATCGAGCACGACGCCGACCGGAACGGAGGCGGGGTCGATCCCGAGCTCGGTCGCGAGGGCGGCGAGCCACCGGTCGAGCGTCTCGGGGGACTGGGACTGCGGGGTCTCGGGCATGTCGTGCTCCTCCTGTCGGGTGGCGCGGGAGAGGTCGTCCCACGTGTCGATGTCGTGCGTCGTGCCCTCGTCGGCCGCGGTGACGAGGTCGACGGATGCCGCGAGCCGGCGCATCGATGCGCCGTCGACGTCGCCCGCCAGCGCGCCGAACGCCCGATCCAGGGCCGACCGCGAGTAGATCGCGGCGAGCCACTGCTCACGGCCGGATTCGTCGACGAGGCAGACGCCGTCGGAGCCGGGGTTCGCGGTGCGGGTGGCGATGAGGCGCTGTGCTGCTGGGCCCGCGTCGGGCATGTCGCAGGCGAGCACGAGCACGTCGGCCCCCTGCGGGTCGAGGGCGGCGAGGCCGGCTGCGAGGCCGGCGACCGGGCCGCCGAACGGCGGGTCCTCGCGCACGACGAGGCAGCCGGGAGCGTCGAGCGTGGGCGGACCCACGACGACGATGTCGCGGCATCCGGCCGACCTGGCGGCGTCGATCGCAGTGGCGAGCAGGCGCCGACCGCCGACGACGAGGTCGGGTTTCGATGCGCCGCCGAGTCGCCCGGCGCGACCGCCGGCGAGGATGATCGCGTCGACGGCGCCCCGCCCGGACACGCTCATCGCGTCACCGCCACCTCGACGAGGTCGCCCGCGCCGACGTGTTCGACCTCTTCGGGGATGATCGCGAACCCGTCTGCCAGGGCGAGCCCGCCGACGAGGTGCGAGCCCGATCCGCCGCCGGTCGCCGGGCGCACGTTCGGCGTGCCGTCGTCGTCGGTGCCGAGGGCGATGGGCATGTACTGGCGACGACCCGACGGCGACCGCCACCCGACCGAGGCGGCGACGCGCCACGTCGGGCGCCGGACGTCGGCCCGACCCGCGAGACGCAGGAGCGCCGGCCGCACGAACGCCTCGAACGACACCGCGACGCTCACGGGGTTGCCGGGCAGGCCGAAGACCGGGATGCCGCCCGGCAGCGTGCCGAACGCCTGCGGCTTGCCGGGCTGCATCGCCACGCGCACGAAGTCCACCGTGCCGAGCTCGCCGAGCACCTGCCGCACGACATCGTACGCTCCGACGCTGACGCCGCCCGAGAACACCACCGCGTCGCACGCCGTGCGGGTCTCGAGCCACGCGCGCAGTTCGTGCGGGTCATCGGGGAGGCGCCGCACCTCGCTCACCGCGCACCCCGTCTCGGCCACGAGGGTTGACAGCAGCAGTGAGTTCGAGTCGTGGATCTGCCCGTGGGCGAGCGGCGCGCCCGGCTCGACGAGTTCGCTGCCCGTCGCGACGACCGCGACCCTCGGTACGGCGACGACGGGAAGCTCCGCGAGGCCGGCCGCGGCGGCGGCGGCGACGCGGCGTGCGCCGAGCTCCATGCCGGCCGTGAGCACGCGGTCGCCGGCGCGGAGATCCTCCCCGCGGCGGCGGATGTGGTGCCCGGGTCGGGGAGCGGCGTGGATCGAGACCCGTGCGGTGCCGGCATCCGTGCGCTCGACCGGCACGACGGCGTCGGCGCCGGCCGGGACCGGCGCGCCGGTCATGATGCGGGCGGCCTGGCCCGGGCCGATGGTCACGTCCTCGCCGCTGCCGGCGGGCAGGTCGGCGACCACGTCGAGCACGACCGGAGCGTCGTCCGCGGCGGCCGCGACATCCACCCGTCGCACGGCGTAACCGTCCATGGCGGAATTGTCGAACGAGGGCAGGTCCACGAGTGCGTCGACGGATGTCGCGAGCGTGCGGCCCGCGGCATCCGCGAGTCGTATCGGCTCGACCGTGCGCAGCGGCGCGACGCTCGCGAGGATCCGCTCGAGGTGCGCCGGCACCGGAACGAGGGGCGCCACGCCGTCGGGCGCCGACTGGAACGTCGACATGCCCTCCACGCTAGTCGCCGACCGGTGACACGAGACGCCGAGGTCACTAGTGTGAAGCGCACGAAGCGCAGCCCGAGCGGGAGGGAGCCGCGATGTCATTCATCACGAGAGGGTTCAGCGGGCGCAGTCGGGAACGCGACGATCGCCTGCCTCCGGGCCAGACGCTCGTGCACGACTTCCCGGTACTGTCGGCCGGCCCCACGCCCGACGTCGACACCGCCGACTGGGAGTTCACGATCCGCACCGAGTCGGGCGAGCACCGCTGGAGCTGGGACGAGTTCATGGCGCTCGACATCGAGGACGTGTCGACCGACATCCATTGCGTGACGCACTGGTCGAAGCTCGGCACGAGCTGGCGAGGCGTGTCCCTCGACACGCTCTTCGCCGATGTCGAGACCGAGCAGGAGTACGTCATGGCGCACAGCTATGGGGGTTACACCACGAACATCCCCCTCGACGAGCTCCTCGACGGCAAGGCGTGGATCGCGTTCGAGTTCGACGGCGAGCCGCTGGATCCCGAGCACGGCGGGCCCGCGCGGCTGCTCGTGCCGGCCCTCTACTTCTGGAAGAGCGCGAAGTGGGTGCGCGGACTCGAGATGATGGACCAGGACGAACCCGGCTTCTGGGAGCAGAACGGCTACCACCTCCACGGCGATCCGTGGAAGGAGGAGCGGTACTGGTGAGCGACGCCGCGCTCTCTGTCGGGCCCACGGCGGCCGGCGGGGTGCGGGCCGCGCCTCGGGCCGGCTGGCACGTCGCCACCGTGGCCGCGACGCGTCGCGAGACACCGAACGCGACACGCCTCGAGCTCGAGGTCGAGGGGTGGCCCGGCAACGCCCCCGGCCAGCACCTCGACGTGCGGCTCACCGCCCCCGACGGGTACACGGCCACCAGGTCGTACTCGATCGCCTCGTCGGGGCCGTCGCGGCGGGTGGTGCTCGCGATCGACAAGCTTCCCGACGGCGAGGTGTCGCCGTTCCTCGTCGACGAGGTGCGGGCGGGCGACCTGCTCGAGGTGCACGGACCGCTCGGCGCGTACTTCGTGTGGCGGCCCGCGGCGTCCGGCGCCGATCCTCGCCCCGTGCAGCTCATCGCGGGCGGCTCGGGCGTCGTGCCGCTCTACGCGATCGCGCAGGCGCACGCCGATGCCGACGACCCGTCGGCGTTCCGGCTGCTGTATTCGGTGCGCACCCCCGCCGACGTCTACTTCGCCGACGAGCTGCACGGGCTCGTCGCGGCATCCGCCCCGTTCCGTCTCGATCTCGTGTACACGCGGAGCACGCCCGACGGCTGGCCGCTGCAGGCGGGGCGCATCACGCGCGAGGCGCTGGAGGTCGCGGTGATCCCGGCCGCCGAGCGCCCGCTCGTCTACGTCTGCGGATCCACCGGGTTCGTCGAACGCGTCGCCGACTGGTTGGTCGAGCTCGGCCACGACGCGCGTTCGATCCGCACCGAGCGTTACGGAGGCACATGATGCAGCACCTCGACGGCAACTCGCTCGCCGGTCCGCTCGCCGAGTTCTTCGCGTTCGACGTCACGACGGCCAGGGCACGCTGCAACGGATGCGGCGAGGTCGCCGAACTCGCGCGTGCGATGGTCTACCGGAGCGATGCGGGCGCGGTCGTTCGGTGCGGTTCATGCGGTCAGGTGCTCGCGACGCTCGTCGAATCGGAGGATCGGGCGTGGATCGGGTTCAGCGGCGTGAGCACGATCGAGGTACGGCGAGCGCCGGCCTCCTCCTGAGCGGCGTCAGCCTTCTGGGCCGCTTCGCGCACGATTCTGCGGATATACGATCCGCCACCCCGGGCATTCGGAGCGCGTCTCGGCGCGCCGGATCGGATATCCGCAGAGGGGAGCGCTCCGAGGCGCGGCGGGCGCGGATCTGCGAGGCTTGGCGCATGTGGATCGGCTGGATCGAGTTCGACCTGCTGCTCGGCGACGTGCACTCGTTGAAGGGCAAGCGCGCGGTGCTGCGCCCGATCCTCGCCGAGCTGCGTCGGGCGACCGAGGCGAGCGTCGCCGAGGTCGGCGACCAGGACCTGCATCGGCGCGCGGCGGTCGGCGTCGGCGTGGTCGCGTCGGGCGCCGACCGGGTGACCGAGGTGCTCGACCGTGCCGAGCGGCTCATGGCGGCGCGGCCCGACGTCACGCTGCTTTCGGCCCGGCGGCGGATGCGGCGCGGCGACGACGACTGACGGGCCGAGCAGGGCCGGCGCGACGGATGCCGCGAGCTCACCGCCCGGAGATGATGGCCCCGTCCTTCCAGACGCGCGCGACGAGCGGCACGCCCGGCCTGTAGACCAGGTGCACGTGGCTCGGCGCGTCGAGGAGCACGAGGTCGGCACGCGCGCCCGGGCGGATCGCCCCGACATCCGTGCGCCGCAGCGCCGCAGCGCCACCCGCTGTCGACGCCCAGACAGCCTCGGCCGGCGTCATCCCCATGTCGCGCACGGCGACGGCGATGCAGAAGGGCATCGAACTCGTGAAGCTCGATCCCGGGTTGCAGTCGCTCGCGAGCGCGACCGTCACTCCCGCGTCGATGAGGCGGCGCGCATCGGGGTACGGCTGGCGAGTCGAGAACTCGACGCCCGGCAGCAGCGTGGCCACGGTGTCGGATGCCGCGAGCGCCGCGACATCCGCGTCGCCGAGGAAGGTGCAGTGGTCGACGGATGCCGCGCCGAGCTCGACCGCGAGGCGAACTCCGTCACCCTCACCGAGTTGATTGCCGTGCACCCGGATCCCGAGGCCGGCCGCCGCCCCCGCCTCGAGCACGCGCCGCGACTGCTCGGCCGTGAACGCGCCGCGCTCGCAGAATGCGTCGATCCAGCGCGCGTGCGGTGCACAGGCCGCCAGCATGTCGCCGACGACCAGGTCGACGTAGTCGTCGGATGCGTCGGCGAACTCGGTGGGAACCACATGCGCGCCGAGGAATGTGACCTCGTCGGTGACTTCGCGGGCGAGGCGTACGAGCCGCGCCTCGTCGGCGACGGACAGGCCGTAGCCGCTCTTCACCTCGAACGTGGTGGTGCCCTGTGAGTGCAGCTCGGCCACGAATCCGGCCAGTCGCGTGCGCAGCTCGTCGTCGGTGGCGGCCCTCGTCGCCGCGACGGTCGAGCGGATGCCGCCCGCCTCGTACCGCCGTCCCGCCATGCGGGCGGCGAACTCCTCGGCGCGGTCGCCGCCGAACACGAGGTGCGTGTGGCTGTCGACGAATCCCGGGATGACGGCGCGGCCGCCCGCGTCGACGACGTCGACGACGTCGTTCCAGTGCGCTCGATACTCGTCTGCCTCCTGGCGATCCCGCCGCTCGCCGGGCCGGGCGAGGCGTTCGGTCGCGTGCGTCGAAGGCCCGACCCAGGCGATGCGCCCATCCTCGATGAGCACGGCGGCGTCGCGAACGAGGCCGAGCGGGCCACCCTCGCGGTCGGGCGCCGGTTCGTTCGTGACGAGTTCCCCGATGTTCGTGATGAGCATGCTCACGCGGCCCATCCTGTCATCGAGTGTGCAGGTCGCGCCGCCTGAAGGGCTTCGAGTGCACTCTGGGCGTGAGGCTGGGGCCGCGGCTGGGAGGGGCGGCCGTCGAGGGTGCAGTTGCCGCCCGTCGGCGGGCGGCAACTGCATACTGGGCGGCGGCGGCTCGCGGCATCCGTCACCCTTCCATCATCGGAACGCGCAGGCCGCGATCGCGCGCGACCTCGATGGCGCGCTCGTAGCCCGCGTCGACGTGTCGCATGACGCCCGAGCCCGGGTCGTTCACGAGCACCCGCGCGATCTTCTCCGCCGCGAGATCGGTGCCGTCGGCGACGACGACCTGGCCCGCGTGGATCGAGCGGCCGATGCCGACGCCGCCGCCGTGGTGGATGGAAACCCACGTCGAGCCCGAGGCGGTGTTGAGCAGCGCGTTGAGCAGCGGCCAGTCGGCGATGGCGTCGGAGCCGTCGGCCATCGCCTCGGTCTCGCGGTACGGCGAGGCGACCGAGCCCGAGTCGAGGTGGTCGCGACCGATCACGACCGGCGCGCTGAGCTCGCCCGACGCGACCATCTCGTTGAACCTGAGCCCCGCGAGGTGCCGCTCCTGGTACCCGAGCCAGCAGATGCGTGCGGGCAGCCCCTCGAAGTGCACCTTCTCGCCGGCCTGCGTGATCCAGCGCCGCAAGTGCTCGTTGTCGGGGAACAGCTCGAGGATCGCGCGGTCGGTCGCGGCGATGTCGGCGGGATCGCCCGAGAGCGCGGCCCACCGGAACGGCCCCTTGCCCTCGGCGAAGAGCGGTCGGATGTACGCCGGCACGAAGCCGGGGAAGGCGAACGCGCGATCGTGCGCGAGTCCGCCGAGCTCGGCCTCGCGCCGGATCGAGTTGCCGTAGTCGAACACCTCGGCGCCCGCCTCCATGAAGCCCACCATGGCTTCGACGTGCTTGGCCATGCTCGCCCGGGCCCGTGTGGTGAACACCTCGGGGTCGGATGCCGCGAGCCCGTGCCACTCGTCGACGGTAACCCCCTCGGGGAGGTACGAGAGCGGATCGTGCGCGCTCGTCTGGTCGGTGACGATGTCGATGGCGACGCCTCGCGAGAGGAGCTCGGGGAACACCGTGGCCGCATTGCCGACGAGCCCGACGCTGAGCGGAGTGCGCGATGCCTTCGCGGCGAGCACGCGCGCGACCGCGTCGTCGAGGTCGTCGGCCAGCTCGTCGAGGTACCCGTGGTCGACGCGGCGGCGCAGGCGCGTCTCGTCGACGTCGACGATGAGCACGACCCCCTCGTTCATGGTGACCGCGAGCGGCTGCGCGCCGCCCATGCCACCGCATCCGGCGGTGAGGGTCAGTGTGCCGGCGAGGGACCCGCCACTGTGCTCATACGGCTCGCCCTCGCGGGCGGCGAGGGAGCGGGCGACCGCACCGAACGTCTCGTACGTGCCCTGCAGGATGCCCTGGGTGCCGATGTAGATCCACGAGCCCGCGGTCATCTGTCCGTACATGGTGAGCCCGAGTGCTTCGAGGCGTCGGAACTCGGGCCACGTCGCCCAGTCGCCCACGAGGTTCGAGTTCGCGATGAGCACGCGCGGCGCCCACTCGTGCGTGCGGAACACCCCGACGGGCTTGCCCGACTGCACCAGCAGCGTCTCGTCGGGCTCGAGGCCCTCGAGGGTGCGCACGATCGCGTCGAACGCCTCCCAGTTGCGGGCGGCCTTGCCCGTGCCGCCGTAGACGATGAGATCCTCGGGGCGTTCGGCGACCTCGGGGTCGAGGTTGTTCATGAGCATGCGCAGCGGTGCCTCGGTCTGCCAGCTCTTCGCGCTCAGCTGCGAGCCGCGGGCGGCACGCACCGTGCGCGCGGGGGCGATGGATGCGTCGGTCATGCCTCGATCACACCGCACCCGGCATCGGGCGACAACGGATGTCGCGTGGCGGGCGTCCGGGATCCCAGACGGGCTACTCGCCCGATCGACCGGGCTCGTACTGCTCGCCCGGCAGTACGACGGTGACCACGAGCCCCCCGTCGGGCCGCGCCGCGAGCTCGACGGTGCCGTCGTGCGCCTGCACGATGGAGCGTACGATCGACAATCCGAGGCCCACGCTCGGGGCATCCGCCATGCGTTCGCCGTCGAGGCGATGGAAGGGCTCGAAGAGGCTCCTGAGCTCGTACGGCGGTACGACGGGCCCGGTGTTCGACACCTCGAGCACCGCGCGCCCGTCGGCGTCGGTGCGGGTCTCGACGTGCACCCAGCCGCCCTCGGCGATGTTGTGCCGTACGCCGTTCTCGAGCAGGTTGCGCACCAGATGCTCGAGCAGCACCGGGTCGCCCGCGGTGGGCGCCTCATCGACGACGACCTGCACGTCGATGCCCGAGTCCGCGAACTCGCCGTCGCGGACGTGCTCCACGACGTCGGCGAGGTCGACGAAGCGGCGCTCCGGCAGCTCCCGCTCGGAGCGTGCGAGCAGCAGGAGCCCGTCGATGAGACGCTCGTGCCGGGCGTTGATCACGAGCAGCGCGTCGCCCAGGAGCCGCACGTCGGCCGACGCATCCGGCCGGTGCGTCGACACCTCGAGCAGCGCACGGTTCAGGGTGAGGGGAGTACGCAGCTCATGCGAGGCGTTCGCGATGAAACGGCGCTGCGCATCGAAGCTCGTGTCGAGCCGCGCGAGCATTCCGTCGAAGGTGTTCGCGAGCTCGGTGATCTCGTCGCGCGGACCCTCGAGGCCGATGCGTTCGTGCATCCGCCGGTCGGCATCGGGGGCGTCGGCGATGCGCCGGGCGGTCGCCGTGATCGTGGCGAGCGGATGCAGCATCCGTCCGGCGACGAGCCAGCCGATCCCCACCGCCAGGCCGCCGACGAGCACGACGGCGAGCGCGCCCTGCGTGAGGAACGTGCCCAACGCGTCGTCTCGGGCGGCGTCGACCACTTGGATGACGTAGTCCTCCGTCGGCCCTGCCGTGCCCGACCAGCCGGGTCCCTCCGAGACCTCCGACCTTCCGTCCGCCTCCAGCCAGCCCGCCTGCTGCACGATCGGCCCGCTTCCGTCGGCGAGGAATCGCTGCTGTACGAGCGCCCACGTGACGGCGAGCATCCCGACGCCGGCGACGAGGAAGAGCGTGCCGTAGACGAGGGTCAGCCGGGTGCGCAGCGTCATGTGGAAACGTCTCATCGGATGCGATACCCCACGCCGTTCTCGGTCTCGATGATCGGCGGATCACCGAGCTTGCGCCGCAGCTTGAGGATCGTGATGCGCACCACGCCGGTGAAGGGGTCGATGTGCTCGTCCCAGGCCTTCTCGAGCAGCTGTTCGGCCGAGACCGACGCGCCGTCGGCTCGCAGCAGCTCGACGAGCACCGCGAACTCCTTCTTCGACAGCGGCACGTAGCGTCCGTCACGCACCACCTCCCGGCGATGCGTGTCGACGCGCAGGTCGGCTCGCTCGAGCACCGGAGGCGTCGCGGGGCGCGAACGCCGGCCCAGCGCCTCCACTCGAGCGCCGAGCTCCGCGAACGCGAACGGCTTCGGCAGGTAGTCGTCGGCGCCCATCGAGAGGCCCGCGACCCGATCGTCGATGCTGCCGGCCGCGGTGAGCATGAGCACGCGCGTGGATGCATCGGATGCCGCAACCTGACGGCAGACCTCATCGCCGTGCACGACCGGCAGATCGCGGTCGAGGATCACGAGGTCGTAGTCGTTGACGCTGACCCGCTCGAGCGCCGAACCACCGTCGCCGACGACGTCGACCGCGTGCGCCGAACCGCGCAGCCACTCGGCCACGGCATCGGCGAGCAGCGGCTCGTCTTCGGCGATCAGGATGCGCACCTGCCCATTGTCACCCTGCCGCGTGTTTCGCGGGCGTTAGCGGAAACGGTCACGACCGGGAAACGCGCCGCCTGCTGATCTGGTGACCGGGGACGCGACCGGTGTCCCCTCGACGAAAGGACACGACATGTTCCGCACACGGAGGCGCGCGGCATCCGGATTCGCGGTGTTCGTCATCTTCGCCACGCTCGCCCTCGCCGGATGCGCCCGGGGGGAGACACCCGGGGTGGCCTCGCTCGGTGACGGGTCGACGACGAGCCCCACCGCGAGCGAGGCACCGGCCGAGGGCGATGCGGTGAAGTTCGCGGCGTGCATGCGCGAGCACGGCATCGACGTACCCGACCCCGACCCCGACGCGGACGGCTTCTCCATGTCGATTCCCCGCGGCACCTCCGAGGAGGAGGCGGATGCCGCGGTGGAGGCGTGCAAGGAGTTCGCGCCCAACGGCGGGGAACCCGTGCAGCTGAGCGCGGAGGACCTCGAGGGGATGCGCGAGTTCGCGAAGTGCATGCGCGAGAACGGCATCGAGGACTTCCCGGATCCCAGCGCTGACGGCGGCTTCCAGATCCCGTCGAGCCCAGGCGACCCCGACGCGATCGACCCCATGAGCCAGGAGTTCAGGGACGCCGAGGAGTCGTGCGCCCGGGTCCGGCCGGCGCCGCCCGGCGGCGGCGAGCCGGAGGGGCCGAGCACGCAGACCGGTGGGAGCGAATCGTGAGCGCCGTGAGGCGCGTGGGCTGGGTCGCACTGGGCGTCGTCGCGGTCGCCGGGATCGGGCTGACCGCGGCGGCCGGCGCCGGCTTCGGGTTCGCTCCAGCCACCTCGGGCGACGAGCAGGCACCGCCTGTGACCGCCGAGGTCACCAGGCAGGATCTCATCGCGACCACCGAGAAGTCGGGTGAGGTCGCCAACACGGGGGAGCGCACCCTTCGGGGGCGGGGCGGCGTGGTGACATGGCTGCCCGCCGCCGGCTCGGTGATCGAACGGGGTGGCCAGCTGGTCCGCATCGACGAGCGCCCGATCGTGCTGCTGTACGGGGAACTGCCCGCCTATCGGGCGCTCGAGATCGGCGCGACCGGCGCCGACGTGCAGCAGTTCGAGGAGAACCTCGCCGCCCTCGGGTACACGGGTTTCGACGTGGACACGTCGTTCACCTGGGCCACCGCTGAAGCGGTCATGGAATGGCAGGAGACGCTCGGCGTCGAGGAAACCGGCAGCATCGCGCCGGGCAGCGTGCATTACGCGAGCGGACCGGTGCAGGTCAGCGAGGTCTCGGCGGCGGTCGGCGACGACGCCGGCGGTGACCTGCTCGGCGTCGCGAGCCAGAGCCGGATGGTGACCGTCGACCTCGAGGAGTCGGATGTGCGTTACGCCGTGGTCGGCACCGCGGTCACCGTGACGCTGCCGGACGGATCGTCGTTCCCGGCTGCGATCTCGAGCGCCGAGACCGTGGTGATCCCCGGTGAGGAGGACCTGATGGGCGGTGGCGGCGACGACACGACCGTGCTTCGCGTGACCGTCGCTCCCGACGACCCGGCAGACCTCACCGCATACGGCTCATCGACCGCGAAGGTCGAGTTCGTGGCGGATCGGCGCGACGCGGTGCTCACGGTGCCGGTCGCCGCGCTCCTCGCGCTCGCCGAGGGCGGCTACGGGGTCGAGATCGTGCATGACGACACGTCGACCCTTGTCGCCGTGGAGACGGGGATGTTCGCCGACGGACGCGTGGAGATCACGGGCGACGACATCGCCGAGGGCGACCGGGTGGTGGTCCCCGAATGAGCGCGATCGTCGAACTGGAGCGCGTCGGCAAGCAGTACGACGGGGTGACGGCGCTGCACGACGCGAGCCTGGTCGTCGACGCGGGCGAGTTCGTCGCCATCGTCGGACCGTCGGGTTCGGGCAAGTCCACGCTGCTGCAGCTCATCGGCACGCTCGACCGGCCGAGCGCCGGCACGATCAGGGTCGACGGCCACGACGTGTCGAAACTCGGCGATCGACAGTTGTCGGGCCTGCGGGCGCGCCGCATCGGTTTCGTCTTCCAGCAGTTCCACCTCGCCGCCGGCGTGAGTGCGATGGACAACGTCGCAGAGGGCATGCTCTACCAGGGCATCCCGCTCGCGAGGCGACGGCAGCTCGCCGGCGAGGCGCTGGAGCGGGTCGGGCTGGGGCATCGACTCGCGCACCGCCCGCATGAGCTGTCGGGCGGTGAGCGGCAGCGCGTCGCGGTCGCTCGTGCGATCGCCGGCTCGCCCGGCATCCTGTTGGCCGACGAGCCCACGGGAAACCTGGACTCGGTGTCGGGCGGTGAGGTGATCGCCCTGCTTGCGGGACTCAACCGGGACGGCACGACCGTCGTCGTGATCACCCACGATCACGAGATCGCGGCGAGCGCCGGCCGGCGCATCGCGTTGCGCGACGGGGAGGTGCTGTCATGAGCCGGGGTGCCGCGAACGATGGACTGTCGCCCGCCCGGCTCCGGCTCGGAGACATCGTGCGCGTCGGCGGCGCGGGGTTGCGTGCCCGGCCCCTGCGCGTGGTGCTCTCGGCGCTCGGCATCGCGATCGGGATCGCGGCGATGATCGCCGTCGTCGGCATCTCGAGCTCGGGGCGCGCCGAGCTCGAGCGGCAGCTCGACCGGCTCGGCACCGATCTGCTTCGCGTGGCGCCCGGAAGCGACTTCTTCGGCGGTGACGCGACGCTTCCAGACGAAGCGCTTGCGATGATCGAACGGATCGGCCCGGTGACGGATGTCTCGTCCATCGGCTCGGTCAGCGCCAAGGTGTATCGCAGCGACCTCATCCCGGAGATGGAGTCGGGCGGGATCGCGACCTACGCCGTGAGCCTCGACCTGCCGGAGACGCTCGGGGCGACGCTCCGCAACGGCACCTGGCTCAACGCGGCGACGGCGCAGTATCCCGTCGTGGTGCTCGGTGCGACCACCGCTCGCCAGCTCGGCATCCACCGGGCGGCCGCCGACGTGCAGGTCCTCGTCGGCGACGAGTGGTTCACGGTCGTCGGCATCCTCGATCCCGTTCCGCTCGCGCCCGAGCTCGACTTCGGGGCATTGGTGGGCTGGCCCGTCGCCGAAGAGGTGCTCGGCTTCGACGGGCACCCCACGACCGTGTACACACGGTCGGACGAGGCATCCGTCGACGCCGTGCGCAGCGTCCTCGCCGCGACCGCGAATCCCGAGGCTCCCAACGAAGTCGACGTCTCCCGGCCGTCGGACGCGCTCGCCGCGAAGGCCGCCGCCGACCAGGCGTTCACGGGCCTCCTGCTCGGCCTCGGTGCCGTGGCGCTCGTCGTGGGCGGGGTCGGCGTGGCGAACACCATGGTGATTTCGGTGATCGAGCGCCGTGGCGAGATCGGCCTGCGCCGCTCGCTCGGCGCCACCCGCGGGCACATCCGGTCGCAGTTCCTCGCGGAGTCGCTGCTGCTCGCGCTCGTGGGCGGGGTGGCGGGGGTCGTCCTCGGCGTCGCGGCCACGACGGTCTTCTCGGCCGTGCAGTCGTGGCCGACCCTCGTGCCGCTCTGGGCGTCGCTGGGCGGCGTCGCGGCGACCGTGCTCGTGGGGGTCATCGCGGGGCTCTACCCGGCGGCGCGCGCGGCGCGTCTGTCGCCGACGGAGGCGCTGGCCGCGCCGTGAGCCTCAGCCGAGCGTGATGCCGCGGGCCGCCATGAACGGGATCGCGTCGACCGCGATGCCGCCGAGGCGCACCTCGAAGTGCAGGTGGCATCCGGTCGACGCGCCCGTCGAGCCCACGGCGCCGATGAGCTGGCCGGCCGCCACGGTCTGCCCGGCGCTCACCGCGTACCCGCCGTCGACGAGGTGCGCGTATCCGGTGGAGACGCCCGAGCCGTGGTCGATCAGGATCCAGTTGCCGTAGGTCCCGTTGCGGCGGGCCTCGACGACCACGCCGCTCGTCGCGGCGAAGATCGGCGACCCGCACGAGGCCGAGATGTCGGTGCCGCGGTGGAAGTCGTTGACGCCCGGCAGCGGCTTGTTCGGTCGCGGCCCGAAGCCGTCGGTGAGCCGACCGGTGACGGGGAGCGCCCAGCCCTGGTCGCTGAGCTGCCCGGTGTCGGACGGCAGCGAGGCGATGAGCGACAGACTGCTCGCGGCGAGCCGGCTCTGGTCGGCGGCGCGCTCCTGCAGCGCGGCGAGTGCGGCGCGAGCGTCGGCCAGTGCCCGCTCCGCGGCGGTGACGTCGCGCTCACGCTCCTCGACCGGCACCGCGTCGACCGCGGCCCATGCGGCGTCGGCGCGCTCCTGAGCGGCCTCCGCCTCGTCGGCGCGCTCCTCGGCGAT
The DNA here is from genome assembly GCF_004959775.1 of Agromyces sp. H66. Classification (GTDB taxonomy): domain Bacteria; phylum Actinomycetota; class Actinomycetes; order Actinomycetales; family Microbacteriaceae; genus Agromyces. The sequence goes on along the minus strand of NZ_SJZG01000003.1, from coordinate 131,723 downwards.
GGCGAGCAGCGCCTCGGCGTCACCGTGGATCTGCGCGACCCGCGCGACGCCGCCGAGACCGGCGAGCAGGTCGTTGCCGGCTCCGAACACGGCGTCCATCGACGAGATCGTGGTGCCGTCGCCCTGTGCGGCGGCGAAGTAGACGCGGCCGGCCGCATCGGCCTCGAGCTGCGCCGCGTCGGCGGTCTCCTGCATGAGCTCGGCGACCGCACGCGCCTCCACGCGCATCGATCGGGCGTCGGCGAGGGCCGCCTCGGCGGTACGCAGGGCGGCCATGGCACGGTCGATCTTCGCGCGGGCGGCGACGAGCGCCGCCGACTGGGCGCTCGTGGTGGTGTTCGGCGAGGTCACCTGTACGACGGGCCCGTCGCCGGAGAACGTGACTGGCGCGCTCGGCAGCGGAGTGCTGGTCGCGGGTGGTTCGGTGGGTTCTTCGGTGGCGGGTGGTTGGGTGGGTTCTTCGGTGGCGGGTGGTTGGGTGGGTTCTTCGGTGGCGGGTGGTTCGGTGGGTTCTTCGGTGGCGGGTGGTTGGGTGGGTTCTTCGGTGGCGGGTGGTTGGGTGGGTTCTTCGGTGGCGGGTGGTTGGGTGGGTTCTTCGGTGGCGGGTGGTTGGGTGGGTTCTTCGGTGGCGGGTGGTTGGGTGGGTTCTTCGGTGGCGGGTGGTTGGGTGGGTTCTTCGGTGGCGGGTGGTTGGGTGGGTTCTTCGGTGGCGGGTGGTTGGGTGGGTTCTTCGGTGGCGGGTGGTTGGGTGGGTTCTTCGGTGGCGGGTGGTTGGGTGGGTTCTTCGGTGGCGGGTGGTTGGGTGGGTTCTTCGGTGGCGGGTGGTTGGGTGGGTTCTTCGGTGGCGGGTGGTTGGGTGGGTTCTTCGGTGGCGGGTGGTTGGGTGGGTTCTTCGGTGGCGGGTGGTTGGGTGGGTTCTTCGGTGGCGGGTGGTTGGGTGGGTTCTTCGGTGGCGGGTGGTTGGGTGGGTTCTTCGGTGGCGGGTGGTTGGGTGGGTTCTTCGGTGGCGGGTGGTTGGGTGGGTTCTTCGGTGGCGGGTGGTTGGGTGGGTTCTTCGGTGGCGGGTGGTTGGGTGGGTTCTTCGGTGGCGGGTGGTTGGGTGGGTTCTTCGGTGGCGGGTGGTTGGGTGGGTTCTTCGGTGGCGGGTGGTTGGGTGGGTTCTTCGGTGGTGGGTGGTTCGGTGGGTTCTTCGGTCGCGGGTGGTTCGGTGGGTTCCTCGGTCGTCGGCGGGTCGCTCGGCGTCGGCTCCTCGGTGGTCGACGTCTCCGTCGACACCGCCGGATCGGTCGGCTGGACCTCTTCCGCGTACGCGGGCGTGGCGCCGCCGAGGCCGAACAACGCGACGGCCGTGACGGTGGCGACGACGACGCCTCGATGACCGCCGCCGCGTGCGTACCACGGGCGTTGTGGAGTGAAGTCCATGCGGTCGGGCGTCATATGGTTCCGTTCGGCGTCGGCCCGGGAGCCGATCGGGTCCAGTCTGACATCGCCGCCCGGGTGAGACAACACCCCCAGTCCCCGGTATCCACCCCGTTCGGGGCACAGGGAATGCGGCTCCCGAACCGACTCAGTCGAGCCGCCCCGACGCCGCTCCGGCGCGGTCGAGCACGGCGCCGGAGGCGACGAGGCCGGCGATCGCCTCGATCTCGGGCGAGAGGAACCGATCGGGGCCGGGCACACCGCCGACCTGCGCCACGAGCGACACCACCGCCCCGGTCGCCGCGCCGGGCTCGAGCGGGGCACGCAGTGCGAGGCCGCGCGCCGCCGTCATGATCTCGATCGCGAGCACGCGCGTGAGTCCGTCGATCGCGCGCCGGAGCTTCCGCGCCGCCGCCCAGCCCATCGACACGTGGTCCTCCTGCATGGCCGACGACGGGATCGAGTCGACAGATGCCGGCACCGCGAGCCGCTTCAGTTCCGACACGATCCCCGCCGCCGTGTACTGCGCGATCATCAGGCCCGAGTCGACGCCCACCTCGTGCGCGAGGAACGGCGGCAGCCCCTGGTTGCGCGAGCGGTCGAGGAACCGGTCGGTGCGCCGCTCGCTCATGCTCGCGACATCCGCCACCGCGATCGCCAGGAAGTCGAGCACGTACCCGACCGGCGCGCCGTGGAAGTTGCCGTTCGACTCGACGCGACCGTCGAGCGTGAGCACCGGGTTGTCGATGGCGCTCGCGAGCTCGGCGTCGGCGACGGATGCCGCGTGCGCGAGCGTGTCGCGCGCGGCGCCGTGCACCTGCGGCGCGCAGCGCAGCGAGTACGCGTCCTGCACGCGCGTGCACTCGGGACCCTTGTGGCTCGCGACGATCGGCGACCCGGCGAGCAGGCGCCGCAGGTTCGACGCGGATGCCGCCTGCCCGCGCTGCGGGCGCAGGGCGTGCAGGTCCTCGGCGAACACCGCGTCGGTGCCGAGCAGCCCCTCGATGCTCATGGCCGCCGCGACGTCGGCGGTGGCGAGGAGCATCCGGAGGTCGTCGATCGCGAGGGCGAGCATGCCGAGCATCCCGTCGGTGCCGTTGATGAGCGCGAGGCCCTCCTTCTCGCCGAGGCGCAGCGGCGTGATGCCGGCGGCGCTGAGTGCGGTCGCGGCATCCGTCGGCTCGCCCGAACCGACCCGCACCTCGCCCTCGCCCATGGCGACGAGCGCGCAGTGCGCGAGCGGCGCCAGGTCGCCCGAGCAGCCGAGCGAGCCGTACTCGCGCACGACCGGCGTGATGCCGGCGTTGAGGATCGCCGCGTACGTCTCGGCGGTCTCGCGGCGCACGCCGGTGCGTCCGGTCATGAGCGTCGACAGGCGCAGCAGCATGAGCGCGCGCACGACCTCGCGCTCGACCTCGGCACCCGAGCCGGCGGCGTGCGAGCGCACGAGGCTCGCCTGCAGTTGGGCGCGGCGGTCCTCGGCGATGAACGTGGTCGCGAGCGCGCCGAACCCGGTCGAGATGCCGTAGTGCGGCTCGGGGTCGGCGGCGAGTCCTTCGATGACCGCGCGGCTCGCGGCGACGCCGTCGAGCGCGGCCGGGTCGAGTGTGACGGATGCCCCGTGGCGGGCGACCGCCACGACGTCCTCGATCGCGAGCGGTCCGGTGCCGACGGTGACGGATGCCGCAGCGGCACGGGCGGGCGTGGGCGCGATGGTGCTCATGCCTCCGATTCCACACCGCGCCCGCGCGAGCGGGAACGGTGCCGTCGCGGCATCCGTCCGGGATCCCAGACTCGGCGTAGGCTGGCCGCGGCTGCCTGTTCGCAGAGTCGTCAGTGATGGCGCCGGATCGGCACGGGAGGCAGCCATCACCGACGAGTCGATGAAGGGCGGGGGTGGGGATGGAACACGTGTCGAAGGTGCCGGCGGCCGACCAGGCGCTCGCGATCCTCGCGCACCTCGCGGCGCAGCGCGGGCCGGTTCCGGCCGCCACCATCGCGAGCGCCCTCGCCCTGCCCCGCTCGACGGTGTACCACCTGCTCGCGGTCATGCAGCAGCGCGGCTTCGTCGTGCACCTCCCCGAGGAGCGCCGCTACGGCCTCGGCATCGCCGCCTTCGAGCTCTCGAGCGGGTTCAGCCGCCAGCAGCCGCTCGCCAGGCTCGGGCGTCCGCTCGTGGCCGGGCTGGTCGACCGGCTCGGCGAGTCGGGGCACCTCGCCGTGCTGCACGGACGCGACGTGCTCTACCTCGTCGAGGAGCGCGCCCCGCGCCGTCCCTCGCTCGTGACCGACGTGGGCGTGCGCCTGCCCGCACACCTCACCGCGACGGGTCGCGCGATGCTCGCCGAACTGCCGCCCGCGCAGTTGCGCGCCCTGTATCCCGACCGGGCCGCGTTCGCGACGCGGCATCCCCGGGGCGAGGGGGAGGCCGATGACGACTGGAGCTACGGCCGGTTGAAGCGCGTCCTCGCCACCGTCCGCGAGCAGGGCTGGGCGGGCGAGCACGGGGAGGTGACGGGCGGGCTCGCCTCGGTCGGCGCCGCCGTGCTCGACCACCTCGGCTGGCCGGCCGCGGCCATCGCGATCACGTACCCCGAGGACTCGGCGCCCGAGCTGCAGCCGCTCGTGGTTCCGGCCGTGCGGGAGGCGACCGCGACCCTCTCGAAGCGCATCCTCGGCGCCCGGTAGCGCCTGTGGGATGGCTAGCGTGGACGGAGAGTCGACGACGAGGAGATGGCACATGGCGCAGTTCATCCGATACCGCGAGCACGGCGGTCCCGAGGTGCTCACCCTGGTCGAGGGACCAGTGCCCGAGGCGCCCGCCGGCAGCGTGGTCGTCGAGGTGCGTGCGGCGGGCGTGAATCCCGTCGACTCGAAGATCCGCAGCGGCAGGCGCGGCACACGCGACTTCAGCGAACCGCAGGGGCTGGGGGCGGATGCCTCGGGCGTCGTCGTCGCCGTCGGCGAGGGCGTCGACGGGGTGCGGGCCGGCGACGAGGTGATCGTGCACAGCGCATCCGGCGCGTACGCGAGCCACGTGGTGGCGAAGCCCTCGCAGCTCACGCCCAAGCCCGCGGCGCTGAGCTTCGAGCAGGGCGCCGCGCTCGGGATCCCGGCGGGCACGGCCTACCAGGTGCTGCGTTCGCTCGGCCTCCGCGAGGGGGAGACGCTGCTCCTGCATGCCGGGTCGGGCGGGGTCGGCCAGGCGGCGATCCAGTTCGCCCGGGCGTGGGGCGCCAACGTCGTCGCGACGGCGTCGCCCGGCAACCACGAGCGGCTGCACGAGCTGGGCGCGGTGCCGGTGTCGTACGGCCCGGGTCTCGTCGATCGACTGCGCGCGGCGTCGCCGCGCGGGTACGACGTCGCACTCGACGCGGCCGGCACCGACGAGGCCATCGAGGCCTGCCTGGAGCTCGTCGCCGATCGGTCGCGCATCGCGACGATCGTGCGCATGATGGACGCCGCGGATCTCGGCATCCGCACGTGGTCGAGCGCCATCCCGTCGACCATGGGACCGGAGGAGCTGCGGCTGCGCGCCGAGGGCGTCGCCGAGGCGGCACGGCTCGCGGCCGAGGGCCGGTTCCACGTCGAGGTCAGCGCGCGCTACCCGCTCGCCGAGGCGGCGGACGCGCAACGCGAGAGCGAAGCCGGGCACGTGCGGGGCAAGATCGTGCTGATCCCCTGAGTCGGCGGCGCGGGCCGGCCCGTGGGCACGTCGCGCTACCGCGACCTGCGCTGAACCGCGGCCAGCAGCGGTCCGCTGCCGCGCAGCGCGATCGCGAGCAGTGCGAGTGCGACGACAGCCTGCAGCGGACCGAACCCGGCCACGAGCACGACCGCGACCCCCGCAACTCCGCACGCGGCGTCGAACGCCGTCGACCACGCGGCCGCCGCAGTCGGCCGGTTCGACGGGGCTGCGGATGCCGCGGGCGATCCCGTGCGGGACATCCGGCGCCCCCGCTCGAACCGCGCGAACACGAGCACGACGGGCACCACGGCGGCCGCGCCCACGCCGAGCCACAGCGGACGGGACGCCCACCACGCGGCGCTCAGCGGCTCGGGCAACGCGAATCCGAAGGTCGCGTTCGCGACGAGCAGCACGCCGGCGAGGGCGACCAGCACGGGCATGTGCCACAGGTACACGGTCATGGCACGGTCGCCGAGCGCGGCGATGGCGCGCGAGGCATCCGCTCGCCCGACCCAGGCGCGGATGCGTGGGCGAGTCAGCTGGAAGAGCGCGAGCTGCGCGACGCCGAGCACGACGAGGCCGACCGTGGGCGGGTTGAGGTTGTCGTACATGTCGACGGGGTACGGGCCGATCACCGTGAGCACCGCGAGGAGCGAGAGCGCGCCGCCGGCGATGCCCCACAGGGTGCGGCGCGAGAGCCGGTCGAGGCCGCCGTCGGCGAGGTGGAAGCCGAGCTGCTGCACGAGCAGCCACACGAGCAGGAGGTTCGCCAGCCCGATCGCCTCGATGCCCGTCGAGAGGCGCGTGACGTCCACGGCGACGACGGCACCGAGGAGCGCGAGCGGGGTGAGCACGCGGGCTCGCTCGTGCGCGCGGACCGTGAGCGGCACCAGCGCCGAGAGGCCGACGTACACGGCCAGGAACCACAGCGGCTGGCCGATGCGGAACCCCGCCGTCGCCACGACGTCCGCCGGAACCCCCGCGATCGAGAGGGCGACGAGCCCGGCGGCCACGACGACCACGACGGCGATGACCGGCCGCACCAGGCGGCCCAGCCGCCCCCGCACGTAGTCGGCGGGCGTCGCACCCCGCGAACGCATCGAACGCCAGTGGTGGAGGCTCGAGAAGCCGCCCGCGATGAAGAACAGCGGCATGACCTGCACGACCCAGCTGACGGGGGCGAACCAGGCCTGGTTCTCGAGGGCGTTCTCGAGCACCGGGCCGTCGGGGCCCATGGTGACGCCGAACATCATGGCGTGCAGCGCGAAGACGACGACGAGCAGCGCGATGCGGATCGCGTCGACGCTGGTGTCGCGCGCGACTCCCGAGCGCTGCCGAGCGGATGCCTCGCCGCGAACGGATGCCCCCACCGGACGTGCCAGGGTGTCGGTCATGATCGTGCCCCATCCGGGCGGTCCCTCCGCCCTGCGTGGGCAGGTTACGGACGCGGTTCCGTCGGGCACATCACCCGGCGGGGCCGTTCCGCCCCCGTACCGGGGTAGGGGTGCCTGGTCAGCCGCCGGGGTGCACGAGCCCGGTATCGTACGCGAGCACGACGGCGTGCACGCGGTCGCGCAGCCCCAGCTTCTGCAGGATCTTCGAGACGTGCGTCTTCACGGTCTGCTCGGCGATGAAGAGCGCCGCGGCGATCTCGCTGTTCGACATGCCACGGCCGACGAGCGTGAGCACTTCGCGCTCCCGCTCGGTCAGGTCGTTGAGCCGCGTCGCCGACGGGCGGGCCGGCGGTGCCGAACGGGTGAAGTCCTCGATGAGCCGTCGGGTGACGCTCGGCGCGAGCAGGGCGTCGCCGGCCGCGACGATGCGCACCGCCGCCGTGAGCTCGTCGGGTGTCGCATCCTTCAGCAGGAATCCGCTCGCGCCCGCGCGGAGCGCCTCGTACACGTACTCGTCGATGTCGAAGGTGGTCAGCATGAGCACGCGCGGCACGTAGTCGGAGCTCCGCGGCGGCGTCTGCAGGGCGCGAGTCGCCTCGATGCCGTTCAGCTGCGGCATCCGCACGTCCATGACGACGACGTCGGGACGCAACTCTCGGGCGAGCTCGACCGCCTCGGCGCCGTCGGCGGCCTGCCCCACGACGTCGATGCCGGGCTGTGCGGCCAGCACGGCCGCGAACCCGGCACGCACCATCGCCTGGTCGTCGGCGACGAGCACCGAGATCGTCACGTCGTTCCTCCCTCCGGCCCGAGCGGCAGGGTCGCGAGAACACGGTAGCCCCCGCCGGGCCGCTGCCCGTACTCGGCATGCCCGCCGAGCAGTGCCGCGCGCTCGCCGATGCCGATGAGGCCGTGGCCGCCGCCATTCGCGTCGGTCGCCGGTGCATCCGTCGCCGGCGCGTTCTCGACCGAGACGATGAGATCGCCCCCTCGGGCCTCGACGGAGACTCGGGTCGCCGCGCCCGGTGCGTGCCGCACCACGTTCGACAAGGCCTCCTGCACGATGCGGTAGGCGGACGTCGCGGCGAGGCCGGCCTCGGGGAGCCCGTCGCCGAGCACGAGCGTCACGGGCACGCCCGCGCGTTCGACGGATGCCGCGAGCGCGGGCAGTTCGCGGACCCCGGGCTGCGGCGCGGTGTCGGCGGCCGTCTCGTCGCTGCGGAGCACCCCGAGCAGTTGCCGCATCTCGGCCATGGCGGTGCGAGCGGATGCCGCGATCTCGGCGAACTCCGCCTTCGCCGCGTCGTCCAGCCCCGTGACGCGGTAGGGAGCGCTCGTCGCCTGCACGTGGATGATCGACAGCCCGTGCGCGACGACGTCGTGGAGCTCGCGCGCGATGCGGTTGCGCTCCTCGACGAGCACTCGGCGCTGCTGCTCCGATGCGGTGTCGGCCCGGGCGTGGAACAACTCCTCGCCGATGAGTCGGCGCTGGGCGACGAGCAGCGCCACGGCGAGGGCGAGTGCGGTCACCGCCGCGGCGGTCACCACGCTCGCGGCCGCGCCCGGGTCGACGAAGGCGAACGGCACGGTCACCACTACGCCCGCGAGCCACGCCGACAACCCCACCCACCACGCGCGCATGAGCCCGAGCACGATGAGCAGCACGCCCTGCGAGACGATCGTCGTGACGGGCCAGGGCCACGGCGCGCCGTCGGAGTCCACCGAGAGCAGGGCGAAGCCGAGCACGCCCGCGGTCGCCAGCACCGCGGCGGGCCACGGCCAGCGCACGGCGAGCGGCAGCGCCCCCGCCAGCGCGAGGCACGTGGCGAACGCGGCGAGCAGGTGCACGCCGTAGACGGTCGCCGCGAGCGGGACCGAGACCGACACGAGCATCACGGCAAGCAGCGAGGTCGCGACCCACATCCAGGCGCGGAAGAGCCGATCGTCGGTGGGGGCCTCGGCCGGCGGCGCGGGCGCGTCGGCGGGTGCTGCGGCGGGTGCGTCGGCGGGTGCGGGTACCTGTGCGGGCCGCGGGGGTGCCGGCGGCACCGGCGGCGGCACGATCGGGTGCTGGTCGTCGTCCATGGTGGCAGCAGCCTGTCACGCACGTCGGGCCGCTGCATCCCTCCGTGGAGCCATCCGAGATCCCTACGACGGTACGGGGCGGCTCTGCTAACGTGCCCGTAACGGTCGATGGCGCGCCCGTGGAGTCACGGGCGGAGATCCGAGGGAGTCCCGTGTCGGAAACACAGGTCGGCAGGTCGGCAGCACGTCCGCGCGAGCTCTTCACGGGCCAGATCGGATTCATCCTCTCGGCCATCGGGTCGGCCGTGGGCCTCGGCAACATCTGGCGGTTCCCCGGCGTCGCGTACGAGAACGGCGGCGGCGCGTTCCTCATCCCGTACCTCGTCGCCCTCATCACCGCCGGCATCCCGATCCTGTTCCTCGACTACGCGATCGGCCACCGGTTCCGCGGCTCGGCGCCGACGTCGTTCCGCCGGCTCGGCGGCCGCGCGGTCGAGAGCCTCGGCTGGTTCCAGGTGATGATCAGCTTCGTCATCGCCCTCTACTACACGGTCGTGATCGCGTGGGCGCTCAGCTACTTCGTGTTCTCGTTCGACCTGCGCTGGGGTGACGACCCGGGAGGGTTCCTCATCGGCGACTACCTGCAGGTCGGCGATCCGGGCGTCAGCTTCGAGTTCGTGCCGAGCGTGCTCATCCCGCTCGTCTTCGTGTGGGCCGCGACCATCCTCGTGCTCGCCGCCGGCATCGCGAAGGGCGTGCAGCGGGCGAACGTGATCTTCCTGCCATTGCTGGTCGTCGCGTTCCTGGTGCTCGTCGTGCGGGCGCTCTTCCTCGACGGCGCGGCCGACGGGCTCAACGCGCTGTTCACGCCGGACTGGGCGGCCCTGGCCGACCCCGACGTGTGGATCGCCGCCTACAGCCAGATCTTCTTCTCGCTCTCGATCGCCTTCGGCATCATGATCACGTACGCGTCGTACCGCAGGCGCCGCTCGAACCTCACGACGCCGGGGCTCGTGGTCGCCTTCGCGAACTCGTCGTTCGAGATCCTCGCGGGCATCGGCGTGTTCGCGACGCTCGGGTTCTTCGCGTTCCAGCAGGGCGTCGCCGTCGGCGAGCTCGAGGGTCTCACCGGAGTCGGGCTCTCGTTCGTGACGTTCCCCGCGATCGTCTCGCAGATGCCAGGCGGGGCGATCTTCGGCGTGCTCTTCTTCGGGTCGCTCACGATGGCCGGATTCACGTCGCTGCTCTCGGTGCTGCAGGTCGTCTCGGCGGGCTTCCAGGAGAAGTTCGGCCTCTCGGCACGGCAGGCGGCCGTGCGGGTGGGCGGCGTCGCGGCGATCCTCTCGATCCTGCTGTTCTCCACGACGACGGGGCTGCTCGCCCTCGACGTCGCCGACCAGTGGGCCAACAACATCGGCATCGTGGCATCCGCCGTGCTCATGAGCGTGGTGGTGCTGTGGGTGCTCCGGCGCGGATCGGAGCTGCGCTACCACCTCAACTCGGTCTCCACGTTCAAGGTCGGCCGGGTCTGGATCGTGCTCGTCGGCGGGCTTGCGCCCGTGGTGCTCGGCTACATGCTCGTCTCGCGAATCGTGACGCTGACCGTCGAGGGCTACGCGGACATGCCGGGCTGGTACCTGCTCGCGGTCGGCTGGGGCGCGATCCTCGTGATCGTGGTCGGCGCGCTGCTGCTCACGGGCATGCGGTGGCGGTTCGATCCCGACCGGTTCGATGCGTGGCCGGCGTATCCGCCGGGCCCGCGCGCCGGGATGGCCGCGGCGACCGGGTCGCAGCCTGAAGGACCGACCTCGAACGGAGGTGCGTCATGAGCCCGCTCGCCGTCGTCTTCCTCGTGCTCGCGATGCTGCTCGTGTGGGGCGGGCTCGTCGTGAGCGCCGTCTTCCTGAGTCGGCGCCCGCACGCCGACGGCCTGCCGCCCGGTGGTGAAGACGACCACCGCGAGGACGAGGCACCCGTCGAGCGCGACACCTGACCCGTCCGCTCGCCTCAGCCGAGGTGCGCGCGAAGGAACGCCGCGACCCGTGCGCGGAGCGCCTCGTCGAGGATGCCGATCGAGTGCTCGCCGCCCGGCACGATCGCGAGTTCGACGGGGACGCCGGCCGCGGCGAGGGCGGACGCGAACCGCTGCGACTGCCCGGCGGGGACGATCTCCTGCTCGGCGTGCCCGATGAAGACGGGCGGGTCGCTCTCATCGATGTGCGTCGCGGGCGAGGCATCCATCGCCTGGGGGCAGAGCTCGAGACTCGGGTCGGGCTCGCAATCGAGGTAATCGCGGATGATGCCGCGCAGCCACGGCGTGGCGTCGTCGGCGTCGAGGTCGTGGGCGGTGAGCCCGACGGGACCCGACAGCTCGGCGACGGCGGCGACACGCGAGCCCTCGTCGAGGGGGCCGTCGCCCGTGGTGCCGAGGAGCGCCGCGAGGTTGCCGCCGGCCGAGCCGCCGAACGCGCCGATGCGTGCGGGGTCGATGCCGAAGCGCTCGACCTGCTCGGGCGCGCGCAGCCACTCGACCGCGAGCGCGACATCCTCGATCGCGGCCGGGAATCGCACGTCGGGCACGAGCCGGTAGTTGACGGATGCCGCGACGAAGCCTTCGCTCGCGAGCCACAGGCACACGTTGCGCCAGTCGGCGTTCGCCTTGTCGCCGCGTGCCCAGCTGCCGCCGTGGATCGACACCACCGCCGGTCGCGCCGTCGCGAGCGCCCCGGCGGGCGGGGCGCACACGTCGAGGGTGAGCAGCGTGCCGTCCTCGCGGGTGCCGTACTCGAGGTCGGCGTGCACGTCGAGCCCGGCGGGCGCCGTGAACGTGCGGATGCCGATGATCTCGGCGCTCGCGACCTCGCTCGCGACATCCGGGCCCTGCGGGTCGATCTCGCGCAGGGGCAGGTGGAAGCCCGAGAGCGCGCCCACGCCGATGACCGCCGCGATGACGGCCAGCGCGGCCGGGGCGATCCGCCTGGCGCGGATGCCGGGGCCGCCTGTGGTTCGGGTCGAGGTCACACCGGCTCCGGGTTCAGGGGTGGAGTGATGCTACCTCACGTTGCGCGCTGGGTGCGAGACGGGTGCGGGGCGCTTTCCCAGCCTCGATCCGGTATCGTTGCCGGGTCGGTTCTGGACACCGCGCTGTGCGCGGATGGGTTTGTGAGTCCAAAGGGCCGGTTCCGAGGCAAGGGCCTCGGATAGTCACCGTATGTGAACGGCCCCGGTCGACGATGTTCCGGGTTCTCAGTGTGCTGCGCCCGCAGCGGTACTGCCATGTACACGAAGTAACCCAGGAAGCACGACCATGCCCAAGAACACCAAGCGCCAAGGCGGACGCCCCGCCAGGAACTTCGATCCCTCGTACGCGAAGGGCGGCTCGAAGGGCGGTCCGGCGCGCGCCGGATCGGCCAAGCCCGGCTCCCGCAGCGCCGGCCACCGCGGCTACCGCCCCGAGGAGACGGATGCTCCGCGCAAGGAGCGCTGGTCGCGAGACGAGCGCGTGGCGTCCGGTCGCACGCCGCACCGCGGCGACCGTGACGGCCGCGACGCCGGTCGCGCCGGCGAGCGCCCCGCGCGTCGCGACGATCGCGACGGCCGCCCTGCCCGTTCGGACCGCGGTGACCGGTTCGACCGCAGCGACCGCAGCGATCGCACCCCCCGCGCGTATGGCCGCGACGATCGCGCCCCTCGTCTCGAGTTCGACCGTGGCGACCGCCCGGCGCGCCCGCACTACCGCGAGGACCGGCCCGCTCGCTCGTTCGATCGCGACGACCGTGCGCCCCGTCGCGACCGTGACGAGCGGCCCGCCCGTTCATACGACCGGAACGACCGCCCGGCGCGCTCCTTCGACCGCGACGACCGTGCGCCGCGCCGTGATCGCGATGAGCGGCCCGCCCGCTCCTACGAGCGCAACGACCGCGCGGATCGCCCGGCCCGCCCCGCGCGTGCCTTCGACCGCGACGACCGTGCGCCTCGCCGCTTCGAACGTGACGACCGCGGTCCGCGCCGCTTCGACCGCGAGGACCGCGCCCCGCGTCGTGAGTTCGACCGCCCGGGCTTCAACGAGTCGGCTCGCCGCGCGTCGGACTTCTATCCCGCCAAGGACCGGGCCCGCCACGCACCCGCCGACGACGTCGTGCTCGAGCGTCTCGAGGCCGAGGCCATCCAGGCCGATGAGGTCGACGGCGTGACGTTCGCCGACCTCGGGCTCGGCGGCAACATCGTGCGCGCGCTCCGCGACCTCGGGGCCGAGTCGCCGTTCCCGATCCAGGCCGCGACCATCCCGGTCGTGCTCGAGGGTCGTGACGTGCTCGGCCGTGGCAGGACGGGGTCGGGCAAGACCATCGCCTTCGGCGCCCCCACCGTGGAGCGGCTGATGCAGCTGTGGACCGAGTCCGGCCCTTCGGCCGGCTCAGGGACCGGCCGCGTGAAGCGCCAGATGGGCCGCAAGCCCCGAGCGCTCATCCTCGCCCCGACCCGCGAGCTCGCCCTGCAGATCGACCGCACGGTGCAGCCGATCGCGCAGAGCGTCGGGCTCTTCACCACCCAGATCTACGGCGGCGTGCCCCAGGGCCGCCAGGTCGGCGCGCTCCAGCGCGGCGTCGACATCGTGATCGGCACGCCCGGCCGCATCGAGGACCTCATCGAGCAGCGTCGACTCGACCTTTCCGAGGTCGTCGTCACCGTGGTCGACGAGGCCGACCACATGTGCGACCTCGGGTTCCTCGAGCCCGTGCAGCGCATCCTGCGCCGCACCGCCGAGGGCGGCCAGAAGCTGCTCTTCTCGGCGACCCTCGACTCGGGCGTGGCCGAACTCGTCGAGGAGTTCCTCGTCGAGCCGGCCGTGCACGAGGTGGCCGGCGAAGACCAGGCGTCGTCGACGATCGAACACCGGGTGTTCATCATCGAGAACCGGGAGAAGCGCGACATCGTCGCCCAGCTCGCGAACCGCGAGGGCAAGACCCTCGTGTTCAGCCGCACGCGCGCCTTCGCCGAGGACCTCACCGAGCACCTCGAGGACTACGGCATCCGAGCGGTCGCGCTGCACGGCGACCTCAACCAGTCACGGCGCACCCGGAACCTGCAGCAGCTCACGAGCGGTCGGGTGAACGTGCTCGTGGCGACGGATGTCGCGGCCCGCGGCATCCACGTCGACGACATCGACCTCGTGATCCAGGCCGACGCGCCCGACGAGTACAAGACGTACCTGCACCGCGCGGGCCGCACCGGTCGTGCCGGCAAGGAGGGTCGCGTCGTCACGCTCATCCCCGGCAACCGCCAGCGTCGCATGACCGGCCTGCTCGGTCGAGCCGAGATCGACGTCGCGTTCGAGCGGGTCGCGCTCGGCGACGACCCGTTCGCCGCGGACGAGTCAGCCGGCGAGCAGCTCGCCGTCTGAGTCATCTGCTCAGCCGATCGTACGAGGGCTCGCCCCGCCGGGGGGCGGGCCTTCGTCGTCGGGGCGGTCACTCCTCGGAGAGCATGCGCATGACGAGCGCGACCATGAGTTCCTTCTCCTTCGGGTCGCTCATCGCCACCATGAGCGTGATGGCGGCGAGCGCGTTGTTCGAGATGCGCGGCAGTCCGCGATGGTCGTGGAGGGCGCCGTTCTTCGCGAGGAAATGCACGAAGAGCGCGGCGGCGCTGCGCTTGTTGCCGTCGGAGAGCGGGTGGTCTTTCACGACGAGGTAGAGCAGATTCGCCGCTTGGTCTTGCACCGTCGGGTAGAGCTGCTGCCCGCCGAACGTCTGGTAGACGGCGTCGACCACGCTCTTGAGCCCGTCTCCGCGCTCACGTCCGAAGAGTCGGTCGTCGGGGAACTCGGCAGCGATCCGGGCGATCACCGAGCGCGCCTCGTCGTAGTTCAGCACCCAGCTCGGGGCGTCGCCCGCGGGTGACGTGATCGTGCCCTCGTCGTAGTCGCGGAGTGCCCTGAGGCCAGGCAGGTAGCCGGCGAGCACGTCGGCGACGCCCGCGACCAGTTCGTCGCTGGAGCGCGAGAGGACCCGCACGATCGACCCGAGTTGCTCGAGGCGGCGCTCGTTGAGGGCGGCGCCCTCGAGCATGTACCTCTTCAGTACTGCGTTCGCCCATCTGCGGAAGTGGATGCCTTCGGCGGACTTCACGCGGTAGCCGACCGAGAGGACCGCGTCGAGGTTGTAATGCTCGACGGTGCGTTCGACGAGGCGGTCGCCCTCACGCTGAACTGTCGCAAATTTTGCGACAGTTGGAATCCCGTCCAGTTCCTCACGTCGGGCGTTGGCGATGTGCTTGCCGATCGTCTTCACGTCGCGGCCGAACAGCGACGCCATCTGGTGGCGAGTCAGCCAAACGGTCTCGGCGTCGGCTCGTACCTCGAGGGCGATCGAGCCGTCTTGCGACTGGTACAGCTCGACCTGTGCCGTCTCTGCCTCGTTCAAGGGTCTACTCCTCTGGGTCAGGCGATCGGGTCGCCGCCGATGCAGCGCCCCTTGAATGTCTCGGCACGAGCTCGGCGACAGGCTATCGGTCCCCGCCGACATGGCGACGTGGGCGGCAGGTGCGGATGCCGGGGCACCGAGTGGCGCCCGGGGCATCCGTTTGCCATAATTACTTCCTGAACGGTCGGTCACTTATTCCTGCCCAGACGGCGGGCGGACGCCTACGCTGGGCGAGAGCGATCCATCACAGACAACGCGGTCAGGAGTGAGACATGGCGGAGGCCTACCTCGTCGGTGGAGTGCGCACCCCGGTCGGTCGCTACGGCGGCGCGCTCGCGAGCGTGCGACCCGACGACCTCGCGGCCCTCGTGGTCGGCGAGGCACTGCAGCGCGCGGGCCTCGACACCGACGCGATCGGCTCGGGCGCGGTCGACGAGGTCATTCTCGGGGCCGCCAACCAGGCCGGCGAGGACAACCGCAACGTCGGACGGATGTCGGTGCTGCTCGCGGGGCTCCCCGACTCGGTGCCCGGCATCACGGTGAACCGCCTCTGCGCCTCGGGCATGTCGGCCATCACCATGGCGGCGCAGGCGATCCGCGCGGGCGACGCCGACCTCATCGTCGCGGGCGGCGTCGAGTCGATGACGCGCGCCCCCTGGGTGCAGGCCAAGCCCGAGAAGGCGTGGGCGAAGCCCGGCGCGGCGTACGACACCTCCATCGGATGGCGCTTCCCGAACCCCAAGCTCCTCGCCCGCGACAAGGCGACGTTCTCGATGCCCGAGACGGCCGAGGAGGTCGCCCGCGTCGACGGCATCACCCGCGAGGAGGCCGACGCCTTCGCCCTGCTCTCGCAGCAGCGCGCCGTCGCGGCGATCGAGGCAGGGCGGTTCGAGGCCGAGATCGTCGGCGTGCCCACCGCACGCGGCGAGGTGCTCGTCGACGAGGGACCCCGCCCCGAGACCACGCTCGAGGTGCTCTCGGGGCTGCGCGCGGTCGTGCCGGGCGGCTCGGTCGTGACCGCGGGCAATTCCAGCGCGCTGAACGACGGGGCATCCGCCATCGTGGTCGCCAGCGCCGAGGCCGTCGAACGGTACGGGCTCACGCCGCGTGCCCGCGTGGTCGTCGGTGCGGCGGCCGGCCTCGCCCCCGAGATCATGGGCCTCGGCCCGGTGCCCGCCACCCAGAAGGCGCTCGCCCGCTCGGGCCTCACAGTGCACGACCTCGGCTCGATCGAACTCAACGAGGCGTTCGCCACGCAGTCGATCGCGTCGATGCGCCGCCTCGGGCTCGACGCCGCGCGCGTCAACGCCGACGGCGGGGCGATCGCGCTGGGGCATCCGCTCGGCTCGTCGGGCTCGCGACTGGTGGTGACGCTCCTCGGCCGCATGGAGCGCGAGGACTCGCGCTACGGCCTTGCGACCATGTGCGTCGGCGTCGGCCAGGGCACGGCGCTCATCGTGGAGCGCGTGTGATGTCGGTGACGGATGCCGCGGGGGGGCCGCTGCTCGTCGAGCGCCGCGACGACCGCGTCATCGCGACGCTCAACCGGCCCGAGGTGCGCAACGCGATCGACCAGGCGACCGTCGATGCCCTGCACGCCCTCTGCGCGGAGCTCGAGGCCGACCCCCGCATCCTGATCCTCACGGGTGCTGCGGGCGTGTTCGCGTCGGGCGCCGACATCGCGCAGCTGCGCGAGCGTCGCGCCGACGATGCCCGCGCCGGCATCAACGCCAATGCGTTCGTGCGCGTCGCCGAGCTGCCGATGCCCGTGATCGCCGCGCTCGACGGATACGCGCTCGGCGGCGGCGCCGAGCTCGCGTACGCGGCCGACATCCGGATCGCGACGCCCGCGCTGAAGATCGGAAATCCCGAGACGGGACTCGGCATCATCGCCGCCGCGGGCGCGAGCTGGCGGCTCAAGGAGATCGTCGGCGACGCGCGGGCCATCGAGCTGCTGCTCACCGGCCGCACGATCGGCGCCGAGGAGGCGCTCGAGATCGGCCTCGTGACCGAGGTGCACCCGGCCGACGAACTGCTGCCGGCCGCGCACGCCATCGCCGACCGGATCGCGCGCAACGACCGCGCCGCGACGATCGCGACGAAACGCGTGTTCCGGGCGCCGCGCGGAGCGCACCCCGCGGTCGACCTCGAGGAGCAGGCCGTGCTCTTCGAGAGCCCTGAGAAGTACCGACGCATGACCGAGTTCCTCGAGAGGCGGAAGAAGTGAGCGAGACCACGACCGGAGCCCCGTCCGACGTCGGCGTGCTCGGCGGCGGGCGCATGGGCGCGGGCATCGCGCACGCGTTCCTGCTGGCCGGATCCCGGGTCACGGTCGTCGAACGCGACGCGGATGCCGCGGCGGCGGCCTCGAAGCGGGTGCTCGAGTCCGTCGAGGCATCCGTCGCCCGCGGCACCGCCGACGAGGACGCCGGCGTCCTCGGCGCCCGCTTCGCGACGAGCACCGACGTCGCCGACTTCGCCCGCTGCGGCCTCGTGGTCGAGGCGGTGCCCGAGGACCTCGACCTGAAGATCGACGCCCTCACCCGCGTGGAGGCGCAGCTGGCCCCCGACGCGGCGCTCGCGTCGAACACGTCGTCGATCTCGATCGACCAGCTGGCCGCGCTCCTCGAGCGGCCGTCGCGGTTCCTCGGCATGCACTTCTTCAACCCCGTGCCGGCGTCGCAGCTCGTCGAGATCGTCAGCGGCGACGCCACCGACGGCGTGCTCGTGGCCGAGGCCCGGGAGTGGGTCGACGCCATCGGCAAGACGCCGATCGTGGTCACGGATGCCCCGGGCTTCGCGTCCTCGCGGCTCGGAGTCGCCCTCGGGCTCGAGGCCATCCGCATGCTCGAAGACGGCGTCGCGTCGGCCGAGGACATCGACAACGCCATGACGCTCGGCTACAAGCATCCGGTGGGCCCGCTGCGGCTCACCGACATCGTCGGGCTCGACGTGCGACTCGGCATCGCCGAGTACCTCTCGTCGACGCTCGGCGAGCGGTTCGACCCGCCGAACCTGCTGCGCCGCATGGTCGCCGAGGGCAAGCTCGGCCGTAAGACCGGCGAGGGCTTCTACCTGTGGGATGCCCCGTGAGCGGCGTCCCGACGTACCACCCCACCGACACGCACCGCGCCACTTGTGCGGCGTCTGCGCCACTTGACGTGGCGCACCGGCCGCGTAACTGGCGCAGGGGAGCACCCGGCTCCCCATTGAAAGGAGCATGATGACCGAGATCCTGCCGAGCTATGTGAACGGCCAGTGGTGGACCCCGGATGGTGCAGCCGCGGCATCCGCGACCGAGGTGCGTGACGCGTCGACCGGCGAGGTGGTCGCCCGCGTCTCGACCGAGGGCCTCGACCTCGGCGCCGCGCTCGAATACGCGCGCACCGTCGGGCAGCGCTCGCTCGGGGCGCTGACGTTCCACCAGCGAGCCGTGCTGCTCAAGCAGATGGCGCTCGCGCTCACCGAGCGCAAGGCCGAGCTATACGAGCTCTCCGTACGCACCGGCGCGACGAAGCAGGACTCGTGGGTCGACATCGACGGCGGCATCGGCGTGCTGTTCAACTATTCGGGCAAGGGCCGGCGTGAGATGCCGAACGCCAAGGTCTACGTCGACGGTGCGGTCGAGAACCTCTCGAAGGACGGTTCATTCCTCGGTCGGCATATCTACACGCGTCTGCCCGGCGTGGCCGTGCAGATCAACGCCTTCAACTTCCCCGTGTGGGGCTCGCTCGAGAAGTTCGCACCCGCGTTCCTGGCCGGCATGCCGACGCTCGTGAAGCCCGCGACGCCCACCGGGTACCTCGCCGAGGCGTTCGTGCGCATCCTCGTCGAGTCGGGCCTCCTGCCCGAGGGCTCGCTCCAGCTCGTGTCGGGCAGCGTTCCCGACCTCTTCGACCACCTGCGACTCGGCGACCTCGTCGCGTTCACGGGCTCCGCATCGACGGCCGAGCGCCTGCGCGCCCACGACTCGGTGCAGACCGGCGGCGTGCGGTTCACGAGCGAGACCGACTCGATCAACGCCTCCGTGCTCGGCACGGATGCCGTGCCCGGCACCCCCGAGTTCGACGCGTACGTCAAGCAGCTCGTGGTCGAGATGACGAGCAAGGCGGGGCAGAAGTGCACGGCCATCCGCCGGGCGGTCGTGCCCGCGGCATCCGTCGACGCCGTGATCGACGCGGTGCGCGCCCGCATCCAGGAGCGCGTCGTGCTCGGCGACCCGCGCGCCGAGGGCGTCACCATGGGTCCGCTCGCGTCCGTCGCGCAGCGCGAGGAGGTGCTGCGGCAGGTCGGCAAGCTCGAGGCCGCCGGCGGCGAGATCGTCGTCGGTTCGAAGGATGCCCCGAGCGTCATGCAATCCGACGGCGCGTCGGGTGCGACATCCGACGGCGCCTTCGTCGCACCGATGCTGCTTCGGTTCGCGGATGCCTCGAGCCCCGCGCTGCACGAGGTCGAGGCGTTCGGGCCGGTCGCCTCGATCGTCGGCTACGACACCGTCGACGACGCCGTGCGGCTCGTGGCTCGCGGTGGCGGCTCGCTCGTCACCAGCGTCGCGACGCACGACCCCGAAGTTGCCGTCGCACTTGCCGGCGGGATCGCGGCCTACAACGGCCGCGTGCTGTTCCTCGACCGCGACGACGCACGTTCGTCGACCGGCCACGGCTCGCCGCTGCCGAACCTCGTGCACGGTGGACCCGGTCGCGCCGGCGGCGGCGAGGAGCTCGGCGGCATCCGTGCCGTGCTGCACCACATGCAGCGCACGGCCGTGCAGGGCTCGCCCGAGATGCTCACCGCGCTCACGGGCGTGTGGCACCCGGGCGCCACGTCGCGTCCTGGCGGCGAGCACCCGTTCCGCAAGTCGCTCGCCGAGCTCCGCATCGGCGACCAGGTGGTGAGCAAGTCGCGCACCGTCACGCTCGAGGACATCGAGACCTTCGCGAACTTCACCGGCGACACGTTCTACGCGCACATGGACGAGGCGGCCGCCGCCGCCAACCCGTTCTTCCCGGGGCGCGTGGCGCACGGGTACCTGCTCGTGTCGTGGGCGGCCGGCCTGTTCGTGGATGCCGCGCCCGGGCCGGTGCTGGCGAACTACGGCCTGGAGAACCTGCGCTTCATCACGCCCGTGTCGCCCGGCGACTCGATTCGCGTGGAGCTCACCGCGAAGGAGATATCGCCGCGCGAGACCGACGAGTACGGCGAGGTGCGCTGGGACGCGGTGCTGAAGAACCAGAACGACGAGATCGTCGCGACGTACGACGTGCTCACGCTCGTCGCGAAGGAGCAGGCGCCGCAGCCGGCATGACCCGGGGTTGATACCGGAGCTTGCACCGAGCATGTCGTCCCGTCGGCTCGTGTCGGCCTGGCCCGGAAGTTGCTCGCGAGTGTTAACGCTCCGTCGGCGGGGGTGCTCGGAACCGTCATCATTCGGCGACGGGCGTTAACACTCGCAGGTTGGGTTGGGTCAGGTTGGGTTGGGTTGGGCCGGGCCGGGCCGGGCGCGGTCAGCCGCGCAGCGCCAGCACGAACGGCAGCACCTCGGTCGCGCCGGCGGCTCGCAGGGCGCGGGCGGCGACGGTGAGCGTCCACCGGCTGTCGGCCTGATCGTCGACGAGCAGCACGCCGCCGGCCGGCACGTCGAGCCCGTCGGCCGAGAAGCGGTCCCACACCCCGGCCAGGCGGAAGGCACTGTTGCCGCCGGGCCGACCCGTGGGTCCGCCGTCGACGAGCCCCAGCGCACCGACGTAGGGGAGTCGCCCTACCTCGGCGAGTCCACGGGCGAGGGAGTCGACGAGCTGCGGTCGCGAGCGCGATGGCACCGACGCGACTGCGACCGGCCGCTCGGCCCAGCCCCACTCGGCGAGCACGCGCACGCACGCGGCGAGCACCTGCGGCGGCACGGGCGCATCGGGCGATCCGGCGGCGAAGAGCTCGCGCAGCGTGCCGCCCCAGCCGAGGTCGGTGAGCCTGGCGAGAGCCCGACCCTCACTCGCCTGCTCGGCCGGAGCGATGCGGCCCTTGACGAGGACGCCGAGCCGGTCGGCGCCGGTCGGCCACGCCCGGCGGGGTTCGATCGGCACCCCCACCCGATCGAGGGCGACGGATGCCGCATCCGCGGCGCCCTCGGCGAGGTCGCCCGGGTACCAGGCACCCGTGCAGTTGTCGCAACGGCCGCACGGTGCGGCCGTCTCGTCATCGAGCGAGCGCTGGAGGAACTCCATGCGACATCCGCCGGACTGCTCGTAGTCGATCATGTGCTGCTGCTCGGCCTCGCGCTCGGCGGCGATGCGCGCGTAGCGCTCGGCATCGTACGTCCACGGCGCGCCGGTGGCGACCCACCCGCCCTGCACGCGCCGCACGGCGCCGTCGACGTCGAGCACCTTGAGCAGCAGCTCGAGCGGCGTGCGCCGGATGTCGACTCGTGCCTCGAGGGCGGGCGTGGAGAGCGGCACGTCGGAGAGTTCGTCGATGACGCGGCGGGCGCGCTCCTCGTCGGGCATCGAGGCGGTCGCGAAATAGTGCCAGATCGCGCGGTCCTCGACGCCGGGCAGCAGCAGCACGTCGGCGCTCTCGCTCGCACGCCCGGCGCGACCGACCTGCTGGTAGTACGCGACCGGCGACGAGGGCGCGCCGAGGTGCAGCACGAACCCGAGGTCGGGCTTGTCGAACCCCATGCCGAGCGCGCTGGTGGCGACGAGCGCCTTGACCTCGTTGCGCTTCAGGAGCGCTTCGGACTCCTCGCGCTCGTCGGGGTCGGTCTGGCCCGTGTAGGCGCGCACGTCGTGCCCGCGTTCGCGCAGCAGGCGAGCGGTGTCGTTCGCCGCCGACACGGTCAGCGTGTAGATGATGCCCGACCCCGGCAGGTCGTCGAGGTGGCTGAGGAGCCAGGCGAGCCGGGTCGGCGCGTCGGGCAGCCGCAGGACGCCCAGTCGCAGCGAGGTGCGGGCGAGCGGCCCGCGGATGGTGAGCACGTCGCCCGACGAGCCGAGCTGCTCCGCGACATCCGCCACCACCCGGCTGTTCGCCGTGGCCGTGGTCGCGAGCACCGGCACGTCGGAGGGGATCTCGGCGATGAGGTCGCGCAGCCGCCGGTAGTCGGGCCGGAAGTCGTGGCCCCAGTCGCTGATGCAGTGCGCCTCGTCGACCACGAGCATGCCGATGCGGCGTACGAGTGCGGGCAACTGCTGCTCGCGGAACCCGGGGTTGTTGAGCCGCTCGGGCGAGACCAGCAGCACGTCGACCTCGTCGGCCGCGAGCCGCGCCTGCACGTCGGCCCACTCGTGCGGGTTCGTGGAGTTGATGGCGACGGCGCGCACCCCGGCGCGCTCGGCGGCCGCGATCTGGTCGCGCATGAGGGCGAGGAGCGGCGACACGAGCACGGTGGGCCCGGCGCCCTGTTGCCGCAGCAGCAGCGTCGCCACGAAGTACACCGCCGACTTGCCCCAGCCCGTGCGCTGCACCACGAGCGCCCGACGCCGTCCGTCGACGAGCGCCTCGATCGCCTCGAACTGCCCCTCGTGGAAGTCGGCGTCGCCGTTGCCGACGAGGTCGCGCAGCGCGGCAAGCGCGGAGGCACGGAGGTCGGTGGTCGAACCGGCGAGCGTCATGCCCCCACTCTTGCCGATCCCGCTGACAGTCGCCTCCTTGCGTCAGGCCGGCGAGACCGTCACGAGCCCGAGTCCGTCGGCCGCGTCGAGCAGGCGTCGGTCATAGGCCCAGACCTCGTCCGCCTCGAGGAGCGTCGCCGTCGCGAGGTGTATCGCATCGAGCGAGCGAAGCGTCGGCGGTCCGATGCGCCGCGCCACCGCCGTGACCTCGGGCACGATCGGTGCCTCCTGCAGACCGGAGAGGGCGTGATCGCTGAGTCGGGCGATCAATCGAGGGTCCGTCGAATCGAGACGCGTGCGGAGCGCTCGGGTGACCTCGATCCACGCGAGCGTGGAGGAGGCGATCACGTCGCCGGCCGCAACGGCGGATTCGAGCGCGGCATCGACGGCAGCCGACTCCGCCTCCTGGACGGCGCGCTTGAGCAGCGCACTGCTATCGACGTAGATGAGCATCAGATCCGGTCGTCACGGTCGAGCAGCGACTCCGAACTCACGCCGCGTGGGAGCGTGAGACGCTCCGTTGCGGTGTGAAAGGGGCGGCGGGCCGGGAGCAGGTTCGCTCGATAGCCCGATGCGGGCGGTGCGGGCGCCTCGGCGTGGAGGAATCGTTCGAGCGCGCGTCGAAGGATCTCCTGCTGGCTCACGCCCGTCTCACGTGAACGCTCGCGGAGATCCTCGGCGAGGTCGTCACTGAGACGCAGATTGAGGGCCATACCAAATGGTACCGAATGGTACCGCGTCGTGACAACCCATGCGATCCGCGCCTCAGTCGCCGCGCCGCATGAAGCGGGCGACGAGCTCCCCGATGAGCACGGCGGTCGCGGCCGGCCCGCGCGACGGGGCATCCGGCAGCATCGACGTGTCGGCCACGCGCAGCCCCGCGACCCCGTGCACGCGCCCGAACCCGTCGACCACGGCGCCCGGGTCGGAGGCCGGCCCCATGGGCGCACTCCCGCAGAGGTGGATCGCGGTGCCGAGATGCGCGAGCATCCACGCGTCGAGCGCGTCATCGTCGTCGAGCGTCGCGTCGTCGAGTTCGGTGAGCCGTTCGAACAGCTCGGCGAAGGCGCGCGTGCGCAGCAGGGCCACGGCGGTGCGGATGCCGAGCCGCATCCGCTCCCGGTCGTGCGCCGTCGACAGGTACCGGTAGTCGATGCGCGGGAACACCGTCGGGTCGGCGGACTCGAGCGTGATCGAGCCGCGCGCCTCCTCGCCCTGCAGGCCCACGAGGAGCACGAGGTCGCGACCGTGCACGGCCTGCTCCCGCATCCGCGAGAGCGACGCGCCGCGCAGGGCGCGCACGGTGGCGAGCGGATGCCGCAGCGCCGACCGGGCACCGCCGGACACCATGCCGGGCGAGCCCGTGAGCAGGTGGTTCATGGTCTTGACCGAGACCATGATCTCGAGGTCGCCCGCG
The DNA here is from genome assembly GCF_004959775.1 of Agromyces sp. H66. Taxonomy (GTDB): domain Bacteria; phylum Actinomycetota; class Actinomycetes; order Actinomycetales; family Microbacteriaceae; genus Agromyces. The sequence continues at coordinate 107,751 of NZ_SJZG01000003.1, read as the reverse complement.
GGATCCCCGCCGGGCGACGAGAAGTTCAGCGCGGTCGTGAAGGTCTCGGGCGTGCGCGGGTCCATCACCCCCCGCCGGGCGCGCCACCCCACGGAGAGGTCGGGGTGGTCGCTGAACGCGCGGCCGACACCCGGCGCGTCGCGCACGACCGGCACGTCATGGGCGCTCAGCTGCTCGGCCGGTCCGACGCCCGACACGAGCAGCAGGTGCGGCGTGCCGATGCCGCCGGCGCACAGCACGACCTCGTCGGCATCGATGACCCGAGCGGATGCCCCGGCGCGAGCGGTTCCCGCGGCGCCACCGCCGCCCGCCACCTCGACCCCGACCGCGCGCGTCCCGTCGAACACGACGCGCAGCACGCGGCATCCGCCGATCACCTCGAGGTTCGGTCGGTCGCGCACCGGCTCCAGGTACGCGAGCCCGGTGTTGATGCGCACGCCGTCGACGACGTTCTGCGGCACCGGTCCGACGCCGGGCGGTCCGGGCGCGTTCTTGTCGGGCTCGGCGGGGAACCCGAGCTCCGACGCGGCGGCCGTGAAGGCGCGCGCGGCCGGATTGGACTGCGACGCCCGCCGCACGGGCATCGGCCCGGCGTCGCCGTGGACGGGCCCCGCGCCGAGGTCGAGGTCGCGTTCGAGGTGGCGCAGCACGGGAAGCACGCGCTCGTAGGCCCAGTCGGGGCCCGCGGCATCCGCCCACCTGGCGAAGTCCTCGGGGCGGGCGCGCACGAAGTAGCCGCCGTTGATGGTCGACGAGCCGCCGATGATGCGGCCGCGGGCGATCGTGTACGGCAGGTCGGGGGTGAGGTGGCCGAGGTACGACCAGTTCGCCGGATGACCCGGCATCGCGCCCTGCACCGTCGACGCGTCGAGCAGCTCGGGCGGGAACTGCGCCCGTGAGCGGGGAACCGGGCCCGCCTCGAGCACGATCACCCGGTGGTCGTGGTCTTCGCTCAGCCGGGCCGCGAGCGCCGCACCGGCGGCACCGGCGCCGACCACGACGGTCGTGCGGACGACCCCGCCACCGGTCACCGGGTCATCCCTGTGCGCCCCGGTGCGCCTGCACCACCTTGGTGTCGATGCGCTCGTCGATGAGCCGGAACGCCTCGTCGAGCAGGTCGAGCAGTTGCGCGCTGCCGTCGTCGAGCCACTGCTCGTAGGCGGCGAGGCAGACGCCGAGACAGGTCCAGGCCATGGTCTGCGGGATGAGATCGTGCTCGGGCAGTTCGAGCCGGCGCGCGACGTGTTCGGCGACCACCTGCCGCCACGATGCGTACCGCAGCGTCGAGTGGGCGAGGAGCGTGGGCACGTGCAGCAGCAGGTCCATCCGGCGCCGGTGGTAGGGCCACTCCTCCTCGGGCACCCGGTTGAACTCGAGGATCGCGATGCGCAGCTGCTCCATCATGGGGACGTCGTCGGGCATCCCCGACAGGTGCGCGCGCATGCGGCCGAGGAGGGTGTCGAAGTCGCCCCACGGCAGGTCGTTCTTCGACGGGAAGTAGCGGAACAGGGTGCGTCGGCCGATGCCGGCCTCGCGGGCGATGTCGTCGATCGTGGTCTGGTCGAAGCCTCGCTCCATGAACAGCGTGAGGGCCACGTGGCTGATCTCGGCGTGGGTCGTCGACGGCGCGCGACCGAGTCTCGGGCGAACCGGCCCATCCTCGCGGCCGACCGTCATGGGCGCAACCCCCTTCCCAACGGCACTGAGTGTCATTAGTATCGTCCTCATCACGGAGATCGCCAAGGGCGGCGATCATGCACATGAGGAGCATCCCATGACTCGAACCGACCAGCTCGTCGAACCGCAGAGTGCGATCGAGGACGTGATCGAAACGGATTCGCTCGTCGAAGAGGTCTCGATCGACGGCATGTGCGGCGTGTACTGACGCCATCCCACTCGTCATCGCCATGAGCGCCGTCGATCCAGAATCCGCCTGGCAGCTGCACCCGCAGGTCTCGGTGAGACCCGAGCCGTTCGGGGCGCTGCTCTACCACTTCGGCACCCGCAAGCTGTCGTTCCTGAAGGACCGCACGCTGCTGACGGTGGTCGAGGGGCTATCGGATGCCGCGAACGCGCGTGCCGCGTGCGAGGCGGCCGGTGTCGCGGACGAGCACGTGCCGACCTACCTCCGGGCGCTCGGAACGCTCGCCGACTCGAAGATGCTCGTGGAGCGTGCAGCATGACCCTGATCGATACGTCCGTGCGCGACATCCGACCGGCGCCGCCGCCATCGTCGATGCGCCTGGTCGACCACTTCGAGCACGGCCTCGACGCGCCGATCTGCCTGACCTGGGAGCTGACGTACGCGTGCAACCTGTCGTGCGTGCACTGCCTGTCGAGCTCGGGGCGGCGCGATCCTCGCGAGCTCTCGACCGAGGAGTGCAAGGCCGTCATCGACGAGCTCGAGCGCATGCAGGTGTTCTACGTGAACATCGGCGGCGGCGAGCCCACGGTGCGCAGCGACTTCTGGGAGCTGCTCGACTACGCGACCGACCACCACGTGGGCGTGAAGTTCTCGACGAACGGCGTGAAGATCACGCCCGAGATCGCGGCGAAGCTCGCCGCCAACGACTACGTCGACGTGCAGATCTCGCTCGACGGCGCCACCGCCGAGGTGAACGACTTCATCCGCGGGCCGCGTTCGTATGAGACGGCGCTCCGCGCGATGCAGAACCTGTCGGACGCCGGCATGAAGAACTTCAAGATCTCGGTCGTCTGCACCCGGCAGAACATCCCGCAGCTCGACGAGTTCAAGGCCATCGCCGACCGGTACGGGGCGCAGCTGCGGCTCACCCGGCTGCGGCCGTCGGGTCGCGGGGCGGATGTCTGGGACGAGCTGCACCCCACCCAGGCGCAGCAGCGCGAGCTCTACGACTGGCTCGTCGCGCACGGCGACAACGTGCTCACGGGCGACTCGTTCTTCCACCTCTCCGCGTACGGGCAGGCGCTGCCGGGCCTGAACCTCTGCGGCGCGGGCCGGGTGGTGTGCCTCATCGACCCGATCGGCGACGTGTACGCGTGCCCGTTCGCGATCCACGACGAGTTCCTCGCCGGCAACGTGCGCGGCGAGGGCGGCTTCCAGTCGGTGTGGCGCGGGTCCGAGCTGTTCACCAGGCTCCGTGAGCCGCAGTCGGGCGGCGCGTGCACGTCGTGCCAGTTCTTCGACACCTGCAAGGGCGGATGCATGGCCGCCAAGTTCTTCACCGGGCTGCCGCTCGACGGGCCCGACCCCGAGTGCGTGCAGGGCTACGGCGAGCAGCTGCTCGCCGAGCGGGCCGACAAGCTCAGCGTGCCCAAGCACGCGGGCGACCACTCGCACCGCACCTCGCCGCCGCGCCCGCGCACCGGCATGGGGCCGGTCCGCGTCACGCTCTCGCGACGCGAGGACCTGCAGGCGCCGCCCGTGAGCGCGTGCGCCGAGGACCCGCTCGCCGGCTTCACCGCGGTCGCCGCCGGCGCGACCACCGACGACTCCGCAACGAAGGAACCCGGCGCCGACCGGCGCCACCAGGGAGGCATCCGCACCGGACTCGCGTGAGACCCGACTCGCCTCGACGACCGTGATGACGCGGTCGCGGTCGATCGTGCCGCTCGCACGAGGACGTTCGGCGTGCCTTGAGACAGGAGGAACGAGTCATGGGAATGCTCGACGGAAAGGTCGCCCTCATCACGGGCGGCTCACGTGGCCAGGGTCGGGCGCACGCGGTGACGTGTGCGCGCGAGGGCGCGGATGTCGTCATCATCGACACGCTCACCCAGATCGACACCGTGGCGTATCCGATGGCGCAGCAGGCCGACTTCGACGACACGGTCCGGCAGGTCGAGGCGCTCGACCGCCGCATCGTCAGCGTCGTGGGCGATGTGCGCAAGCAGGCCGACCTCGATGAGGCCGTGACGCGGGGCATCGCCGAGCTCGGGAAGATCGACATCCTCATCGCCAATGCCGGCATCTTCTCGCTCGCGCCGGCGCACGAGATGACCGACGAGATGTGGGACGACATGATCGCCGTGAACCTCACTGGCGTCTGGAAGTCGGCCAAGGCCGTGCTTCCCCACATGATGGAACAGGGCGGCGGCTCGATCGTCATGACCTCGTCGATCAACGGGCTCGAGCCGGGCGCCAACTACGTGCACTACTGCGCCGCGAAGTTCGGCGTCGTCGGCATCATGAAGACGCTCGCGCTCGAGTACGCCCGGCACGGCATCCGCGTGAACGCGATCCACCCGGGCGCCATCCTCACGCCCATGACCAGCTGGCAGGGTGCATGGGACATGATGAGCGGCAAGCCGGCCGGCGAGGGCACCGAGGCCGACATGCTCGAGGCGGGGTACTCCTTCCACGCGCTGAAGGGCAACGGCTTCCTCGACCCGCAGCGCATCGCCGACACCGCGCTCTACCTCAACTCGGACCTCGCATCTTCGGTCACCGGTGTCTCCATCCCGGTCGATGCGGGGCACCTGCTCATGCCCGGCTACAACGCCGATCCGGTGAAGTAGCCCGCCGACCCCGGCACACACCGAAGCACCCGACACCATCACACCGAAGCAAGGAGAACGACATGGCTGGAAGAGTCGAAGGCAAGGTCGCATTCGTCACGGGTGCGGCACGAGGCCAGGGCCGGTCGCACGCACTGCGACTCGCCGAGGAGGGTGCCGACATCATCGCGGTCGACTTGTGCGACCACATCCCGAACGTGGGGTACCCGTCGGCGACCGAGGACGACCTCGCTGAGACCGTGCGCCAGGTGGAGGCACTCGACCGCCGCATCGTCGCGCGGAAGGCGGATGTGCGCGACCGGGACGCGATGAAGGCGGTGATCGACGAGGGCGTCGCTCAGTTCGGAAAGCTCGATGTCGTCGTCGCGAATGCGGGCATCGTCGTGATCGCGGCCTGGGATGACACGAGCGTGGAGATCTGGGACCAGACGATCTCGACCAATCTCACGGGCGTGTGGAACACGATCCAGTTGACCGCGCCGCACCTGATCGCCGCCGGTGGCGGATCGATGATCCTCACGAGCTCGGCCGCCGGTATCAAGGGGCTGCCGTTCATCTCCGCCTACGTCGCGGCGAAGCACGGCGTGGTCGGTCTGATGCGCGCGTACGCGACCGAACTCGCCGAGCACAGCATCCGGGTCAACACGCTCCACCCCACGGGCGTGAACACCCCCATGGCGGACCCGAGCACGATGGCCGCCTATGGGCCGCTCCTCGAGGCGCACCCGCGCGTCGCGGCGATGATGACGAACCTGCTCCCGATCGAGATGACGGAGCCGCGTGACCAGTCGAACGCGGTGCTCTTCCTCGCCTCCGACGAGGCGCGGTACGTCACGAGCATGGAGTTCACCGTCGACGCGGGCAACACGCAGTACTGACCGACGGATGTCGCGGCCGCGACATCCGAGACGGATGCGGCCGCGGCATCCCGAACCGAGAGAAGGGAGCACGCAATGGGGCGTGTAGAGGGAAAGGTCGCGTTCATCACGGGCGCGGCACGAGGACAGGGTCGGAGCCACGCGCTGCGGCTGGCCGAAGAGGGCGCCGACATCATCGCCATCGACATCTGCGAGGCGGTGCCGACGAACAACATCCCGCCGGCGTCCGAGAAGGACCTGCAGGAGACCGTTCGGCAGGTCGAGGCACTCGATCGCCGCATCATCGCCACGAAGGCCGACGTCCGTGACTACGACGCGGTGAAGGCCGCCGTGGACGAGGGCGTCGCCCAGCTCGGCCGGCTCGACATCGTCGCGGCCAACGCCGGCATCGCCGGCACGCCGAGCCGGGCGGAGGAGATACCCGAGGACCACTGGACCGAGATGATCGACATCAACCTGTCGGGCGTGTGGAAGAGCTGCAAGGCGGCGATCCCCCACCTCCGAGCCTCCGGCGGCGGCTCGATCATCATCACCAGCTCTGACGCGGGACTGTTCGCGTATCCGAACATCGCCCATTACGTGTCGGCGAAGCACGGTCTCGTGGGGCTGATGCGCACACTGGCCCTGGAACTCGCGCCGGACATGATCCGCGTGAACAGCATCCACCCGACGACCGTGTCGACCGACATGGTGCTGAACGACACGATCTACCGGTTGTTCCGGCCAGACCTGGACAATCCCACGAAGGACGACTTCGCCGAGGCGGCGACCGCGATGAACGCGCTCCCGGTTCCCTGGGTCGAGGCCGTCGACATCTCGAACGCCGTGCTGTGGCTCGCCTCCGATGAGGCGCGCTACGTGACCGGCGTCCCGCTGCCGGTCGACGCCGGCGCCGCCGTGAAGTGAGACCGAGAAGGAGAGAAGGGGGAAACATCATGGGACGACTCGACGGAAAGGTCGCGTTCATCACGGGTGCGGCGAGAGGACAGGGGCGAAGCCACGCCCTGCGCATGGCGCAGGAGGGCGCGGACATCATCGGGGTCGACATCGCCGAGCAGATCTCGACGGTGCCCTACGCGATGGCGACGCAGGAGGACCTCGACGAGACGGTGCGCCAGGTCGAGGCGCTCGACCGGCGCATCGTGGCCCGCAAGGTCGACGTGCGCGACGGCGAAGCCCTGCGGGCGGCCGTCGACGAGGGCGTGGCCGAGCTCGGCCGCCTCGACATCGTCGCGGCGAACGCGGGCATCTTCTCGAGCGGCGCGGCCGAGGAACTCACCGAGGAGCAGTGGGGCGACATGATCGAGGTGAACCTGTCGGGTGTCTGGCGCACCTGCAAGGTCGCCATCCCGCATCTCCGGGCCGCCGGTGGCGGGTCGATCATCATCACGAGCTCGACCGCCGGACTCAACGGCTTCCCGAACTTCGCGCACTACGTGTCGGCGAAGCACGGGGTCGTCGGACTCATGCGCACGCTCGCGCTCGAACTCGCGCCCGACATGATCCGGGTCAACTCCGTGCATCCCACGTCAGTCGACACCGACATGATCCAGAACGAGACGATGTACGAGCTGTTCGCACCCGACCTCGAGCCCCAGCAGCGCACGCGCGAGGCGCTCGGCGAGCGATTCACGACGCTGAACGCGCTCCCGATCCCGTGGGTCGAGGCCGTCGACATCTCGAACGCCGTGCTGTTCCTGGCCTCCGACGAGGCGCGCTACATCACCGGCGTGACCCTGCCCGTCGATGCCGGGCAGACCACCAAGTAGGAGGACGCACACGTGACCGACATCGCACGAGCGGACACCGGCGCGAGCCGCCTCGCCGCCAACCGCGAGCGCATCGCGTCCCGGATCGTCGGCCGCGAGCGTGAGCTCGAGCTCACGCTCGCGGCGGTGGCGGCCGGGCGCGACATCCTGCTCGAGGGTCCGCCCGGCACGAGCAAGACGACGATGCTCTCGGCGATCACGGAGGAGTGGGGCATCCCGCTGCTCTTCGTCGAGGGCAACGCCGACCTCACGCCCGCGAAGCTCGTCGGCCACCACAACCCGGCCCGGGTGCTGCAGGAGGACTACAGCGCCGAGAACTTCGTGGCCGGGCCGCTCGTCGAGGCGATGAAGGAGGGCGGGTTCCTCTACATCGAGGAGTTCAACCGCGCGCCCGAGGACACGCTCAACACGCTGCTCACCGCGATGGCGGACCGGTCGATCGCGGTGCCGCGCGTCGGGCGCATCCGGGCGAAGCCGACGTTCCGCGTGATCGCCTCGATGAACCCGTACGACAACGTCGGCACCACGCGGCTGTCGACGAGCGTGCACGACCGGCTGAACAGGCTGGCCGTCGACTACCAGGACGCCCCGAGCGAGGAGCGCATCGTCGCCCTGCGCACGGCGGCGCAGGGCGAGTTCGGCGAGCGGCTCATCGCGGACGCCGTCGCCGTGACGCGGGCGACCCGCCGGCATCCCGACCTGAAGCAGGGGTCGAGCGTTCGCGGCGCGATCGACTGCGTGCTCGTGGCGACCAAGCTCGCGGAGCTCCGCGACCTCCGCTCACCCGACGACGAGCGGTACCCCGAGCTCGTGTTCGACGCGATGATCGTGTCGCTCTCGGGACGCATCCACCTCGACGAGGCGATCGAGACGACGCCCGAGCGGGTCCTGCGCGAGATCTGGGAGGACCGCTTCATCCTCGAGCCGCACGCTGCGGCGCCCGGATGAAGAGCGGTGCCGGCGGATTCCCCGCTGCAGCGCGAGCGGCCCGACCGGCGCGGTGCGAGCGGGAAGCCGCTCAGGCGCACTCCCAAACGACTCGAGGAGGAACCCACGGTGTTCGAGGCCACGGCCGGCGCCGGCGGCGGCATGCTGCTGCGCCGGAGCGGCGACGGCGGGCGCGCGGCGGCGAAGCCGATGCCCGGCAGCGCCGCGCCCGGGTTCACCGACGAGGAGGCATCCGTCGTCGTGCCCGAGACGGATTCCGCGGTCGACCCGGTCGCCCGAGCGCGGGCGCGGAAGATCGCGGCACGTCTCGCGGTGCCCCGGCCGCGTCGTGACGCGACCAGCCGACGCGGACTCGGCGACCTCGGCAGCATGCCGTACCGCGGCGGCTCCGACGAGATCGACCTGGATCGCACGATCGAGGTGCTCGCCGAGCGGCCGGTGCCCGAGGACGAGGACATCGTCGTGCGCGACCGCATCCGCACGAAGCGCTCGGTGGTGCTCGCGGTCGACGTGTCGGGCTCGATGAAGGGCGAGCGGGTGGCGACGGCCGCAGCGACCGTCGGCGCGCTCGCGGGCGAACTCCAGCACGACGACCTCGCGGTGATCGCGTTCTGGTCGGATGCCGCGATCCTGCTGAACCTCGGCGAGCCCGTGAAGCCCATGGACCTGCTCGACACCATCATGCGGATCCCGGCGCAGGGGCTCACGAACGTGGCGTTCCCGCTCGAGCTCGCGGCGAAGCAGCTCGCCCGTGCCCCGGTGCGGGACGCCCGCGTGATCCTGCTGTCGGACTGCGTGCACAATGCCGGACCCGATCCGCGCCCGTTCGCCGGGCGGCTTCCGCGCCTCGATGTGCTGCTGGACGCGAGCGGGGAGAAGGACGTGGAACTCGGCCGCGACCTCGCCCGCATCGGGCGCGGCACCCTGCACGTCGTGCACGACTACCGCGGGGTGGCGCCCGCCGTGAGCCAGATCTTCGGCGGATGACGAGACGACTTCGAGAAGGAGAGAGACGATGAGCAACGACTGGTTCGAGACCGTGGCCGTGGCACAGCGGCGCGCCAAGCGGCGCCTGCCCAAGTCGGTGTACGGCGCCCTGATCGCCGGATCCGAGCGCGGCCTGACGTATCAGGACAACATGAAGGCCTATGGCGAGCTGCAGTGGGCGCCGATGGTGGCCGACCACAAGTCCGAGCGAAAGCTCGACACGACGGTCATGGGCATCCCGATCTCACTGCCCGTGCTCATCTCGCCGACCGGCGTGCAGGCGGTGCATCCCGAGGGCGAGGTGGCCGTGTCCCGGGCGGCCGCGAACCGGGGCACGATCATGGGCCTCTCGTCGTACGCGTCGAAGCCCGTCGAGGACGTCGTGGAGGCCAACCCCAACACGCTCTTCCAGGTGTATTGGAGCGGCACGCGCGACGCGATGCTGCACCGGCTGGAGCGGGCGCGTGCCGCCGGCGTCAAGGGCGTCATCCTGACCCTCGACTGGTCGTTCTCCAACGGCCGCGACTGGGGGAGCCCGTGGATCCCCGAGAAGCTCACCCTGCAGGCGGCGATGCGCTTCGCTCCGCAGGCGGTGACGCGGCCGGCGTGGTTGCTCGACTTCCTGAAGACCGGGAGCGTACCCGACCTCTCGACGCCGAACCTCGCGCCCGCCGACGGCGGTCCGGCGCCGACGTTCTTCGGCGCCTACGGCGAGTGGATGTCGACGCCGCCCGCGACCTGGGACGACGTCGCGTGGTTGCGCGAGGAGTGGGGCGGCCCGTTCATGCTCAAGGGCATCACCCGCCTCGACGACGCCAGGCGCGCGGTCGACGCTGGCGTCACCGCGATCTCCGTGTCGAACCACGGCGGCAATAACCTTGACACGACGCCCGCGTCGATCCGCATGCTCCCGGGCATCGCGGACGCGGTCGGCGACCAGGTCGAGGTGCTCCTCGACGGCGGTATCCGACGCGGCGGAGATGTCGCGAAGGCGCTCGCACTCGGTGCGCGCGCGGTGATGATCGGACGGGCGTACCTCTGGGGGCTGGCGGCGAATGGACAGGCTGGGGTCGAGAACGTCTTCGACGTGCTCCGCGGTGGACTCGACTCGGCCGTGCTCGGCCTCGGGCACGCCTCGATCGACGAGCTCAGTCCCGCCGACTTCTACATGCCGCCGAACTTCCGGCGCGACCTCGGCACCGGCGATGCAGCCGAGCAGCCCGCCACGAAGCCCTCGGCGCGCAAGACGAGGCCGGCGACCCGTCGCGCCAAGCCCGAGCCGGCGGAGCCCCGGCCCGACGACGCGGTGGCCCTCGGCAACGCCTGAGGCTCGCGCGTGACCGGGCGCGGCGCGCGGCGCCTCGTGGATCGGCCGTGGCCGGAGGTCGGTCGGCCGGTGCTGCTCGTGCCGCTCGGGTCGACCGAGCAGCACGGGCCGCACCTGCCGCTCGACACCGACGCGGTCGTGGCATCCGTCGTCTGCGACGCGCTCGCCGAGCGCCTGACGGGCGGCGGCGTCGACGCGGTCGTGGCGCCGTCGATCGCCTACGGCGCGAGCGGCGAGCACCAGGACTTCCCCGGCACGATCTCGATCGGCACCGAGGCGCTCACGACGCTGCTCGTCGAATACGGGCGCTCGGCGTGCGAGTGGGCCGCTCGCCTCGTCTTCGTGAACGGGCATGGCGGCAACGTCGATGCGCTCGCCGCCGCCGTGCCGACGCTTGTCGCCGAAGGCCGGCCCGCGGCATGGTTGCCCTGCGCGGGAGCGCCGCAGGGGTCGGGGCCCGCCGACCCGCATGCCGGGCGCACCGAGACCTCGCTCATGCTGGCGACCGACCCGACGCGCGTGCGGGGCGACCGCATCGAGCCGGGCAACGACGCGCCGCTCGCCGAGCTCATCCACCGCCTGCGCACCGAGGGCGTGCGCCGCGTCTCGCTGAACGGCGTGCTCGGCGACCCGCGCGGCTCGACCGTCGAGGAGGGAGCGCGCGTGTTCGACGCGATCATCGGCGAGGCGTGGTCGCGGCTCGCGGGTGGTGTCGTCGATGATCGCGGATGCCTCGTCCCGACGCGCTCGGAGACGCGCTCGTGACCGCGCGGCTGCCCGACGGGTTCGTCGTGCGCCTGAACCGGCACACCCGCGTCATCGACGACGGCGCCGTGCTCGTGGGCGGCTCGCCGACGCGGATCTCGCGCCTGAAGCCGCTCGCCCGCCGGGCGATCCTGGGCCGCACGATCACGGTGACGGATGCCTCGAGCCGCGCACTCGCCGACCACCTCCTCGCCACGGGCATGGCCGATCCCGTGGTCGATGCGCTGCCGGCCGCGGACCTCGCCCTCGCGACCGTGGTGATCCCCGTGCGCGACCGGTCGCGCCAGCTCGACCGCCTGCTGGCCGGCCTCGGCGGCGCGCTGCGCGTGATCGTCGTCGACGACGACTCGGTCGATCGAGCGGCCGTCGCGGCCGTCGCCGCGCGACACGGCGCCGAGCTGTTGCCGCTCGCCGAGAACGTCGGTCCGGCGGGCGCGCGGAACGCCGGGCTCACCCGGGTCGCCACGCCGTTCGTCGTGTTCGTCGACTCCGACGTGGTCGTCGAGGCGGCCGCGATCGAGACGATGCTGCGGCATTTCGCCGACCCCGGGCTCGCGATGGTGGCGCCCCGCGTACTCGGCCTCGAGAGCGACCGGCCGAACTGGATCACGCGCTACGAGGACGCGCGTTCGTCGCTCGACCTCGGCAGCGACTCGTCGATCGTGCGGCCGCGATCCCCGGTGACCTGGGTGTCGAGCACGTGCCTCGTCGCGCGCGTCGACGCCCTCGGCAGCGGCTTCGACGCGTCGATGCGCGTCGGGGAGGATGTCGACCTCGTGTGGCGGCTCGTCGACGAGGGCCGGCGGGTGCGCTTCGAGCCCGCGGCATCCGTGCGCCATGAGCACCGGTCGACGCTGCGCGCCTGGATGGGGCGCAAGGCGTTCTACGGCACCGGCGCGCACCCGCTCGCGATGCGGCATCCCGACGACATCGCGCCCGTGGTGCTCGCACCGTGGGGCGCCGGGCTCCTCGTCGCGCTGATGGCGCAGCGACGCTGGTCGCTGCCCGTCGCGGGCGTCATCGCGGGCGTGACGATCGCGCGCATCGGGCGCCGGGCGGTGGGCGTGCGGCATCCGTACCGCCTCGCCGGTCGGCTCACCGGCTACGGCGCGATCGCCGCGGTCACGCAGGGGTTCGCGCTGCTCCTGCGGCACTGGTGGCCGCTCGCGGCGATCGGATGCCTCGTCTCCCGCCGCGTTCGCCGGGCCGTGCTGGTGGCGGCCCTTGCCGACACCGTCATCGAGTACGCGCGCACGAAACCGCGGCTCGACCCGCTGCGGTTCGCCGTCGCACGGCGCCTCGACGACGCGTCGTACGGCGCGGGCGTGTGGTGGAGCGCGATCCGCGCCCGCTCGCCGAAGGCGCTGCTCCCCGACCTCCGCCGTCGCCGCTGACCCGGCTCCGCGCCGCAGCCTCCAGCTTGTGCAGGAGAAGGGGCACGATGTCGCCCGTGGGGCGGGCATGGGGCCCATTCTCCTGCAGGAGCTGAGGTCCTCCTGCGGGAGTCAAGGTCGGGCGGGGTGCCAGCCGATCGCGGGTGCGACGTGCTCGGCGATCGCGGCGAGCAGGCGCCTGTTGTAGTCGACGCCGAGCTGGTTCGGCACGGTGAGGAGCACCGTGTCGGCCACGGCCACCGCGACGTCCTGCGCCAACTCGGCCGCGATCGCGTCAGGCTCGCCGATGTAGCTCTTCCCGAACCTGGCGATGCCGCCGTCGAGGAAACCCACCTGATCCTGCGTGTCGTGACCGAGGCGGCCGCCGAAGTACCGGCGGTCCTCGTCGGTGATGAGCGGGATGACACTGCGCGAGACCGACACCCGCGGCGTGCGCTCCCAGCCGGCCGCGGCCCACGCGTCGCGGTACAGCTGGAGCTGCTCGGCCTGCAGCTCGTCGAACGGCACGCCCGTATCCTCGGTGAGCAGCGTCGAGCTCATGAGGTTCATGCCCTGTTCGGCGGTCCACGTGGCGGTGGCGCGGGTGCCGCTGCCCCACCAGATGCGGTCGGCGAGACCAGGCGACTGCGGCTGGATGGGCAGGAGGCCCGTCGTGCCGGTCATCTTGGGGTTCGCGGGTGCGACACCGGCGCCCGCGATGGCCCGGCGGAATGTCTCGGTCTTGTCGCGGGCGAGTGCGGCGTCGTCCTGGCCCTCGGGCGGCACGAATCCGAAGGTGTGCGCGCCGTCGAGTGCGGGCTCGGGTGAGCCGCGGCTGACGCCGAGCTGCAGGCGCCCCTCAGTGGTCGAGTGCGCGCTGATGAGGTCGGCCGCCGCGGCCTCCTCGGCCATGTACAGCGGGTTCTCGTAGCGCATGTCGATGACGGCCGTGCCGATCTCGATGCGGCTCGTGCGTGCTCCGATGGCGGCCAGCAGCGGGAACGGGCTCGCGAGCTGGCGCGCGAAGTGGTGCACCCGGAAGAAGGCGCCGTCGATCCCGAGCTCCTCGGCGGCCACGGCGAGCTCGATCGACTGCACCAGTGCGTCACGGCCGCTGCGCGTCTGCGACTGCGGCGACGGATGCCAGTGGCCGAAGGACAGGAATCCGATGCGCTTCTTCACACCCGATACAGCAGCCTGAGGCATCCGATCATTCCCCTCGGTCGGAGGAGTCCGCGAGAGCGGGCATCCTCCGGTGCGCCGGCGCCCCGGCCCGCCCGCCCGGCGCGCTTCGCGACCTGTTGACACGCAGAATGTTAGCGACTAACATTCTGGCGTGACCATCGACACTCCTCGACCGACGAAGCGCGAGCGCACGCTCGCCGCGCTCCTCGAGCACGGGCTCGACCTGTTCGAACGGCAGGGCTACGACCAGACCACGGTCGCGCAGATCGCTCGGGCCGCCGGCGTCACCGAGATGACGTTCTTCCGGTACTTCCCGGCGAAGGAGCACCTGCTCCTCGACGACCCCTACGACCCCGTGCTCACCGCTGCGATCGCCGAGCAGCCGCGCACGCTGCCGCCGTTCGTGCGAGCGGCGCGCGGCCTGCGGTCGGCGTGGCGGGCACTGCCCGAGCCCGAGGCGCCGGTCATCCGACGCCGGGTGCGCATCGTCGCGCGCACCCCGGGGCTGCGCGGGGCGATGTGGCGGTCGACGGGCAACACCGAGCGGGCCATCGTCGAGCGGCTCGTCGCCGACGGTGCGTCACCCGACGACGCTCGTGTGGCCGCGGCATCCGTGCTCGCGGCGCTCGTCGCCGGGCTGTACGCGTGGGCCGACGACGAGAGCGGCACCGGAACCCTCGCCGCCGCGATCGAACACGCGCTCGACGTGATCGACGTGTGCCATGACTGAGCCGGCACCCCTTCTGCGCCTCGAAGCGCGCGGGCTCGTGCGCGAGTTCCCCGGCGGCGCCGGTGTGCACGGCATCGACCTCGACGTCGCGCCGGGCGAGGTGCACGCCCTCGTCGGACTGAACGGCGCCGGCAAGACCACGCTCATGCGCATCCTCCTCGGCATGCTGCGGACCGACCGGGGAGACGCGCGCATCGACGGCGTCGACCTCCGCTCGGCCGGTCCCGACACCTGGCGGCGGGTCGGCCACGTAGTCGAGCACCCGTTCGCCTACGCCGAGCTCACGGGGCGCGGCAACCTCGCCATCGCCGCCCGCCTGCGCGGCGTGCCGCGCGACGACGTCGACGCCGCCGTCGACCGGGTCATCGACGAATTCGACCTCGCCAGGTACGCGAACGTGCGGGCGAGTCGGCTCTCGCTCGGCAACCGGCAGCGCCTCGGGCTCGCCGCCGCGCTCCTGCACGAGCCGTCGTTCGTCGTGCTCGACGAGCCGACGAACGCGCTCGACCCGGCGGGCGTCATCCTGCTGCGCGAATCGCTCGTGCGGCGCGCGGCCGCGGGCGCCGGGATCCTCGTCTCGAGCCACCATCTCGACGAGGTCGCGCGCATCGCGCACCGCATCACGGTGATCAACGACGGCCGGGTGATCGGCGAGCTCGACCCGGCCGGCATCGACCTCGAGCGCGCCTTCTTCGCGCAGGTCCACGCCGACGTCGCCGGGAGGGTCGCATGAACGCGGGGCTGCGCGCGGCGATCGCGGTCGAGGCGCGGAAGGCGGCGGCCTCGCGGGTGATGGCGTCGGTCACGGCGCTGCTCGTGCTCGGGGTCGGCGCGCTCTCGCTCGGGATGCTCCTCGCCGCGGCATCCGGTGACGAGCAGGTGCTCGCGAAGCTCGGTCCGCTCGCGGGCGTCGGCGGCTGGGCCGGGCTCATCGGCGTCGTGCTGCAGATCACGGCGGCCGGCGGCCTGCTGGCGTTCGGCGTCGCCCTCAGCTGGCTGTTCGGGCGCGAGTTCGCCGACGGCACCGTGGCCGCGCTCTTCGCGCTGCCCGTCTCACGGCCGGCCATCGCGATGGCGAAGCTCGTCGTCTACCTGGCCTGGGCGATCGGCGTCGCGGTCGTGCTCACGGGCATCGTCGCGGTGCTCGGGTTCGCGATGGGCTACGGGGTGACGGATGCCGCGGGCGTCGCGACGCTCCTCCGGATCCCGGTGCTCGTGGTGCTGACCGCGCTCATCGCCGTGCCCGCCGCGTGGGCGGCGACCATCGGGCGCGGGCTCCTCCCCGGAATCGCCGCCACGGTCGGCATCGTCGTGGTCGCGCAGGTGTTCGCCATCGCGGATGCCGGCGCGTGGGTCCCCATCGTCGCGCCCGCGCTCTGGGCGATCGCACCCGCGTCGGTGCCGGCCGCGGCGCTGCTCACCGTGCCGTCGGTGCCGATCGTGTTCGGCGGGCTCTGCGCGCTCGCGTGGGCGCGGCTGCAGCTCGACCGCTGACGCGCGGGCCTATTCGGCCTCGTCGACTCGACCGTGGCGTGCGTAGTGCCGAGCTGCGCGGGCGCGGTTGCCGCAGCCGTTCGAGCACCATTCACGACGTGGATGGTCCTTGATGAAGTAGAGCACGCAGCCGGGGGCGAGGCAGGCGCGCAGGTCGAGGTCGTCCCACGGCCCGAAGAGTTCGATCGCCTCGCCTGCGATCGCGCTGATGAACAACGCGTCGGGGGCTCCGGTGGTTTCCGGCAGCCCGACGAGGCCACCGCCTTCGGTCAGCTCGAGCATCGGCCGGATCTGCGCCAGCCGTGCACTGTCGTTGACCGTCTGCACCGCCCTGCCGAGGTCTGCCATCGGCGACCTGGCCTGCTCCCGAGGATCACCGGTCCGTTCCGCGGCGATCCGACGCACCGCATCGCGAAGGTCGCGCAGGCGACCGAGGCCGCCGTCGTCGAGCGCATCGGCGGTGCCGCGCACCGGGGCGTCGAGGCGCGGACTCACCGCGGTGACCCAGCGCCGCGCGTCGCCGAGCGAACCGAGCGAGTCGTGAACGCCATGCCGGTCCGACCAGAACGTGTTCATCAGCTCGACCGGTAACGCCTGGCCCAGGAGCGGAGCGTCGGGGAGCTGCGGATCGGCCATGACGCGATTCTACCTCTTCTAACGGATATCTGGCGATTCAACCGTTGACACAACGCAGAGGTGCGGTTATGTTCTAACGGTAGCAACATCCGCAAACCATTAGAACCGAGGAGATCTCGATGAACATCCCACTCACCCCCGTCGACCCGGCCACCGCCACCGGTGCCCCCAAGGAACTGCTCGACCAGGTCCAGAGCGCGCTGGGCGTGACGCCGAACATGACGAAGGTCATGGCGAACAGCCCGGCGCTGCTCCGCGGCTACCTCGCCTTGTCCGGGGCCCTGGCCACGGGCACTCTCAAGGCGCCCGTTCGGGAGCAGCTCGCGATCGCGACCGCCGAGGCCAACGGCTGCGCCTATTGCCTGTCGGCCCACACGTACGTCGGCGGTGCGGTGGCGAAGCTCCCCGAGTCCGAGCTCGAGGCCGCCCGCGATGCGACGTCGGCCGACCCGCACACCGCCGCCCTGCTCGGCCTGTCCGACGAGATCCTGCGCAGTCGAGGCTCGGTGAGCGCTGACGCGATCCCCACCGCGCGGGCCGCGGGCGTGACCGACGCTGAGATCGGCGAGATCGTCGGACACATCGCGCTCAACGTGCTGACCAACTACTTCAACGTGATGGCCCAGGTGGAGAACGACTGGCCGGTCGTGTCTCCGCGCAGCACGCAGGCAAGCGCCGCGTGAATACGTGCGACCGGCGGGGAGGCAGGTCGTCATACGCCACGGCTCCCCGCCGGTCGCTCAGCCGAGCAGTTCCTCGACGCGGTTCGAGGTGGGCATGCGCAGGCCGTCGAGGGCGACCGCGATGACGTCGTCGGCGAGGCGGTCGGCGTCCTCGCGCCCGCCGGTGCGGTACCACTCGACGATCGAGTTGATCATGCCGAACACGAGACGCGACACGACGCTCGCGTCGATGTCGCTGCGCAGCGTACCCTCGGCCTGCGACTCCTCGACGAGCGCGGTCACCGCGCGGTCGAACGCGCGGCGCCGGGCCAGCGCCCGGCGCTCGACTTCGGTGTTGCCGCGCACGCGCAGCAGCAGCGTCACATAGGGAAGCTTGGCGATGAGCACGTGCACGCCGCCGCGGAGCACGTGATCGAGGCGGTCGGCCGCCCGGCCGCGGGTGGCCTCGGGCTCCTGCAGCACGCCCTCGAGCGCGCTCAGGGCGTCGTCGAGCGCGCGTTCGAGGATCTCGTCCTTCGAGGCGAAGTGGTGGTAGATCGCCGACTTCGACAGGCCCAGGCGGTCGGCGAGCACGCCCATGGACGTCGCGTCGTAGCCGTACTGGTTGAAGGCGGCGACGGCGACCTCGAGGATCCCCTGCTGGTCGTAGCCGGGGCGGCCTCGCCGGAGGGTTCCGTTCTCAGACATCGTTCTCAGTCTCGCATGCTCCCGACGCGCGGCCCAGCCGTTCGGGTTCGGGCGCGCGCCCGGAACTCGGCCACGAGGCGGTCGTCGCGCGCGCCGGAGCCGTCGGCGCGGCCGGCTCCGCCATCGCCGTCCGTCCTCACGCCGACGTCGATGAGCAGCGAGCGTCCCGACCGCGAGCGCAGCCGGGCCGTCGCGACCAGGACGTCGCCGACCCGGGCAGGGGAGAGGAACGAGACATCCGCACCCGTCGTGATCGCGGACTCGTCGACCGCGATCGCGACCGCGCCGCTGGCGGTGTCGGCGAGCATCACGACGAAGCCCGCATGGGCGATGCCGAGGGTCGTGGCCATGTCCGCCGTGACGGGCATGCGCAGGGTCGCGGCCTGCTCGCCGACCTCGACGACCGCGATGCCCGCGGATCGGCAGACGGGGTCCGACGAGATGAGCTCCCGCGCGTCCTCGGGCGTCATCGCACGGCGTCCGGGTGGGCGAGCAGGCTGACCACGGCGGCGATCCCGTCATGCGTGGCCACGCCGCCGCCGACGGTGTGCGCGAGTGCGATGCCGGCGCCGGGCGTCGGGTTCTCGGATTCGCCCAGCAACTGCCGGCTGAGTTCCACGACCTGTGCGACACCGGATGCCCCGACCGCATGCCCGCGGCTCAGCAGCCCGCCGCTCGTGTTCACGGGCAGCGTTCCGCCGGGCGAGGTCTCGCCGTCGAGCGTCATGCGCCAGGCACTGCCCCGCTCGGCGAGGCCGAGCGACTCGACCGCGATGAGCTCGCCGATCGTGAACGCGTCGTGCACTTCGGCGATGTCGACGCGGGCTCGGTCGATGCCCGCGTCGGCGAAGGCGCGATCGCCGGCGGTCGCCGTGATGCGCGAGTGCGTGAGGTCGTAGCCCGCGTCGATGCGGAATCCCGAGGAGACGCCCGTGCCGAGCACGCGCACGGCGTCGGGGCGGGCATCGTCGGCCGGCAGGAGCACGACGGCCGCCGCACCGTCGGCGTTGGCGCAGCACTGCAGCAGCGTCAGCGGCTCCGCGACGGGCCTGGAGGCGAGCACCTCGTCGATCGTGACGGGCTCGCGGAACCGGGCACGGGGGTTGTTCACCCCGCCCGCGTGGTTCTTGACGGAAACCGCGGCGAGGGCGCGGGGGTCTGCGTCGTACTCGGCGAGGTATCGACTCGCGTTCATGGCGTAGATGCCCGGCAGGTTGAGCCCGAGACGAGTCGGCTCGTCGTCGCGGTCGAGGGTGATGAGGCCGCCGTCGAACGCGGTGGTCGCCGATTCGACGCCGAGCACGAGGGCGGCACGCACCCGTCCGGTGCGCACGGCGTGGAAGGCCTCGGCGAACGCGTGCGATCCGCTCGCGCAGGCGTTCTCGAGGTTCTGCACGGGGACGCCCTCGATGTCGGTCCCGGCGAGCGAGCGTTGCGCGGCCGCGCCGCCGCCCAGCACGTTGCCGCACCAGACCGCGTCGATGTCGCCGGTGGTGAGCCCGGCGTCGGCCAGTGCATCGGCGACGGCCTCGGCGCCCATGACGTCGATGCGCCGGTCGGGGAACCGGCCGAACGGAGTCATGCCGATGCCCGCGATCGCCACGTCGATCATGCGCTCCTCCGATGCGTCGCCACGAGGCCCGACGCGGAGGTCGGGTCGTCGACCAGCGCGACGCGTTCGCCGACCGTCGCTCGGCCGTCGACCGGCGCGAGCACCCGGCCGCCGTCGACGTCGACGTAGGCGAGCGTGTACGGCGCCTCGTGGCCGGGCAGGCCCACATGGATCGTCGTCGTGGCGTAGACCACGCCGGGCCGCCCGGTCATCTGAGCACCCCGTGCAGGAAGATCTCGGCCATCTCGTCGCCGACCTGCTCGGCGGTGCGGGGGCCGTCTTCGCGGAACCAGAAGTGGGTCCAGTTCGTCATGCCGATGAGCGCGAACGCGGCCACGGGCACGTCGAGGTCGGCGAGCATGCCGCGCCGCTTCAGCGTGTTGAGCTCGCTCTGCAGGAGGACGGTGGCCTCGTGCTGCTTGGCGCGCACTTCGGCCTGATGCTCGGGCGTGAGCTTGTCGGTGTTCTCGAAGAGCGTGTGCACCGCCTCGCGGTGCTCGATGGCGGTGGCGACGAGCGCCTTCACGATCGCCCGCACGCGGTCCTCAGGGGCATCCGTCGACGCGACCGCATCGCGGAGCGCCTCGACGAGGTGATTCACCGCCGTGTCGACGATGGCCGCGAGGATCGCGCCCTTCGAGGGGAAGTAGTGGTAGAGCCCGGCGATGCTGATGTCGTTGACCGCCGCCAGGTCGCGCATGGATGCCTCGCCGAAGCCCTGCTGGCTGAACAGCCGGGCCGCGTTCTCGAGGATGCGCGTGCTGCGGGAGGCCTCGTCGGGGCTGAGGTCGGAGATCGTCATGGCGTGCGCTCCAGGATCGTGGTCTTGTGGCTCGATCGGCCGAGCGAGCCGGCGGGGACGAACTCGACCGTGGCACGGAATCGCAGCAGATCGCGAATCCGGCTCTCGATGGACTCGGCGAGGCCCGACGCCGCCGCGCGGTCGGGCTCGTCGTGCGACTCGATGCGCACCTGCAGCGGCGGGGCGACTCGTGGCCCGGTGCCCGGGGCGAGGATGCGGATGGCCCCCGTGACCTGTGGTGCGAACTGCGCGACGACGTCGCGCACGGCCGCCGGGTGCACGTTGATGCCGTTCACGATGAGCATGTCGTCGGCGCGGCCGAGGATGCGGTACCTGGGCCCGGGCCGCCCGCACGGGCACGGATCGGTCACCACCTGCACGTCGTCGCCCATGTTGTAGCGCAGGATCGGCCCGGCCTGCCAGTCGAGCGAGGTGTGCGTCATCTGGCCGACGACGCCGTCTTCGAGGGGGAGCGGTGTGCCGGTCTCGCCGTCGAGCAGTTCGATGAGGTGATGCTCGGGCGCCATCGGGTGCATGCCCGTCTGGTAATCGCAGGAGAGCATGAAGTGCCCCCAGGCACCGCCCATGCCGTCGAAGACCCGGGCACCGTAGGCTTCGGCGATGCGGGCGCGCACGGCCGGATCGCCGGCGCCGGGCTCGCCGCCGCACTGGATGATGCGGATGCCGAGCGAGGCGACCTCGGCGCCGATCACCTCGGGCGCGCGTTCGATGAGGTGCTCGGCGAACGACGGCGTGCAGAACAGCGCGGTCGGGCGGGTGAGCTTCGCGATGGTGAGCAGGCGTGCCGTGCCGCCCTCCGCGCCGACGGGGAGCGCTCGGATGCCGGCGCGGTCGAGTGCGCGCAGCCAGGGAACGCCGCCGACGAACATCGACAACGCGTAGGCGTGCAGCACCGTGTCACCGCGACGCAGGCCCATCGCGGCGAACGCGCGGCCGAGCACCTCGTCGTTGACCTCGGCGTCGTGCGTCGTGAACGTGTAGAACGTCGGCTGGCCGCTGGTGCCCGAGGTGGCGTTGACGTAGCGAACCTCGTCGAGGTCGGCGGTGAGGTGCACACCGTACGGATGCCCCGACTCGCGCATCGACGCCTCCTGCGAGATCCGGTGCTGCGTCTTGTCGAACGTCGGGATGACGGCCAGGTCGGCGAGCGTGCGGATCGACTCCGGATCGATGCCCGCCAGGCGGTCGCGATAGTAAGGGCTTCGCTCGACGAGGTACGCGAGCTGGGTGCGGAGGGTGGCGAGCTGCGTCTCGACGAGAGCGCCGGAGTCCAGGTTCGCCGCCGTTGGCGTGTCTGTAGTCATGGTCCGATCCGTTAGAACGTTCGTTTGGTGATCACGGTACGGATCGTCGCTGCGCTCGTCAAGCCCGACGTGCCCGTGGGGCAAAGAAGGCGCGAATTCTCGGGAGTGTTCGCCGCGAGACCCGCGCTTGACACGTCTGGCGCGCCGGGCTACCTTGGCACCGAACGATCGTTCACTCGACAACCGAATCGCGAGTGAAACGAGTTGACGAGCTGACAAGGAGGTTGGCTGTGGCCGCAATGACCCTGGAGTCGGTGACCGTGCCGACGGCACGCACCGAGGCCGAGCCGAGCGCGCATCGCGGGCGGTACACGATCGACATCGACACCGGTGGCACCTTCACCGACGGCTTCATCGCCGATCACCAGACGGGGCGCGTCGTGCTCTCGAAGGTTCCGAGCACCACGCACGACCCGTCGCAGAGCCTGCTCGACTGCACCGCCTTCGCGGCCGCCGAGCTCGGCATCGAGTTGCGCGAGCTGCTCCAGGGCGCCGGGGTGGTGCGGTACTCGAGCACCATCTCGACCAACGCCATCATCGAGCACCGCGGCCTGCGGGTGGGGCTCCTCATCGCCGAGGGCACCGATCAGGCGCTCGGCCTGGGCGGAGACCGCCGCCCGCTCGTCGACCAGGGCTTCCTGCGTCCTGAGCTCGTGGCCACCGTCGCGGTTCCCGGCGGCGGCGAGCCCGACGCGGGCGCCGTGGTCGGCGCGTTCCAGCGCCTCGTCGAGGCAGGCGCGCAGACGGTGCTCATCGCATTCGCCGGCTCGGGTGGCGACGACTCCGCCGAGCGCGCCGCGAAGCGCGCCATCCGGGCCCAGTACCCCGCGCACTACCTCGGCGCGGCCCCCGTATTCACGACGGCCGAGATCGTGTCGGGCGGTGACGACGCGCTCCGGGTGAACACCGCGTTCCTCGCCGCCTACGTGCACCACCACCTCGCCCGCTACCTGTTCCGCGCCGAGGAGCGCCTGCGCGCCGCCGGCCTCAACCGCCCGCTGCTCGTGGTGCACGCCGACGGCGGCGTCACCCGCGTGGCCAAGACGCACGCGCTCGACACCTACAACTCCGGCCCGGTGAGCGGCCTGCAGGGCGCCCGCGCGCTCGCCGAGCGCCGCGGCGACGACCTCGCCGTCACCATCGACATGGGCGGCACCAGCGTCGACATCGGCGTCATCGCCGGAGCGGTGCTCCCGCAGGTGCTCGAGTGGGAGCTCGCGGGCCTGCCCGTGCGACTGCCCACCGTGCGCGTCGAGGCGGTCGGCGGCGCCGGCGGCTCGATCGCCCGCGTGGTCGACGGGGAGGTTCGCGTCGGTCCCGACAGCGCCGGCGCCCGGCCCGGCCCCGCGTGCTTCGGCCTCGGCGGCACGCTCCCCACGGTCACCGACGCCGACCTCGTGCTCGGCTACGTCGACCCCGCCGGGTTCCTCGGCGGCCGCATGCGCCTCGACCGCGCTCGCGCCGAGGCGGCGGTGGCGACCATCTCCGATGAGCTCGGCGTCGACCTCGTCGAGGCCGCCTGGCGCATCAAGGACGCGGTCGACCGGCAGACGGCCGAGGAGATCGGCACGCACGTGGGCGAGGCCGGCGCGGGCGAGGCATCCGACGCCACGCTCCTCCTCTACGGCGGCGCCGGACCGGTGCACGGCGGCGGCATCCTCGCGCACGTCGGCGCCCGTCGCGCCGTGATGACGCGCACCGCCTCGGTCTTCAGCGCCTTCTCGAGCGCCTCGATGGACGTGCTCCACCAGTACCCGGTGCCCGCGCCCGAGACCGTCGGGTCGGATGCCGCGGCCTGGAGCTCCTCGGTCGCCGCGACCCTGCCCGACCGCATCGCCCGCGCCGAACGCGACATGCGCGGCGAGGGATTCGCCGCCGGCTCGCTGCGGTACCGGCTGCACGCCCTCGGGCAGGGCGGCGACGGCCGCTCCATCAGCGTGAAGGTCCCCCTCGACGTCGGTGCCGTGTCGGCGTCGCTCGGGCAGGTGCACCGCGCGCTCGCCGAGGCCGGCGCCGAGGTGCAACTCCTCGCGCTCGAAGCTACGGCCGGCGTGCCGCATCACGAGGTCGCCGCCGCCCCGCTCGGCGTCGAGGACTCGGGCGAGGCGATCGTGGGCGAACGCGAGGCGTACTGGGGGCCCGAGACGGGCCTCGCGATCGCACCCGTCTACGACCGCGACCGCCTGCTCCCGGGCAACGCGCTCGAGGGCCCGGCGCTCGTGCAAGGGTCCGACACCACCATCGTCGTGCCGCCCGGACAGCGCCTCACGGTCGACGAGTGGAACGACGACATCCTCACCATCTCCGAAGCCATCTCCGAAGGAGGAGCACGATGACCGAGAGGGTCCGCGTCACCGAGACGCTCGACATCGACCTCGACGCCGGTCGCTGGACCTGCAACCGCTGCGGCCACGACGTCGGCGACGCCGAGCAGAGCTACAAGGAGGGCCTCCTGGTCGCCGAGCGCGACCCCGAGGAGGTGCACCCGCGACGGGCGCCCGAGGACTCCGCGTACTCGTTCGCACCCGACCCCGAGTGGTGCCGCGTGCTCGAGTTCTACTGCCCCGGGTGCGCCGTGCTCGTCGAGGTGGAATACCTCCCGCCGGGGCATCCGATCACGCGCGACCTCGTGTTCGACCTCACCTCGCTGCGGGCCGCAGCAGCGCGATGAGCCGCATCGCGAGCGTCGTGCGGTCGGACGCGCTCCCAGTGCCGATCTTCACGCCGCTCGTCGGCGGGTTCGCGGCGACCATCACGCAGACCTCGCCCGAGACGTTCTGGCGCTCGGCACCTGCGCAGGCGGCCGCCCTCGCCGAGACGGCGCGCCTCTTCGGGCTCGACGCGATCACGGTCGGCCTCGACCCGGCGGCGCTCGCCGAGTCCGCGGGCGCCGAGGTGGACTGGTCGACCGGGCGTGGCGTCGTGACGTCGGGCGTACCGGCGGCCGACGCCGAGCGCGGCCTCGACCCGGGCGCCACGACGGTGCTCGACGTGGCGCTGCGCCTCGGCCAGACGCTCGGCGGAGTCACCGACGTGATCGGGGTGGTGCCCGGCGTCGCGACGCTCGCGCGGCTGGTCGCCACCGAGAGCGGGGCGGATGCCGCGGAGCGACTCGCCGCCCGCCTCGTGATCGAGGCCGCCCGCGGCTACGGCGAGGCCAGGGTCGACGCCCTGCTCGTGCTCGACGACGCCGAGGGATTCGCCGCGGCGGAGTCGGCGGCCGTGCGACGCGCCGAGCGCGTGCTCGCGAACACGGCGCGGTTCTTCGACATCCCGCTGCTGCGATCGGTGCCGGCCGGCGCCGGCGCGGACGCCGAGCGCATCGCTCCGGCGCAGGCTGCCCTTCCGGCCGACGAGCCGGTGACGGGCGTGCCGAGCGCCGTGCCCGTCACCCCCGGCGCGCCCGTCTCGGTGCCGGCCGCCTGGTACACGAGCGCCGGCGAGCTCGATCCCGCCCTCCCGCCCGAACTCCTGCACGACCTCGTCGGGGCACTCCGCACCGACGCCTGATCCCGAGGCGGCATCCGTCGCCCGAACACGCCGCGGCGGCATCCGTCGCCCGAGACCACACCCGAGGCGGCATCCGCCGCCCGACCCACGACCGAAGGAAAGGACGCCCGATGGGCAACACAATCGACATCGACGTCGGCGGAACGTTCACCGACTGCTTCATGCGGCGCGGTTCGCAGGTGGTCACGGCGAAGGTGCCGACGACCCACTACGACCTGTCCGTCTGCTTCCGCCAGGCCATCGAGACCGGTGCCGAGAGGTCGGGCGTCGACGTCGCCGACCTGCTCTCCGACACCGAGCTGATCCGCTACTCGACGACCATCGGCATCAACTCGCTCATCGAGCGCACGGGGCCGGCACTCGGACTCATCACGACCCGGGGCTTCGAGGACACGGTGTTCATCGGGCGCTCCCGGCAGTGGGCCGACGGCATCCCGATCGAGGAGACGCGCGACCTGTCGCGCATCCAGAAGCCGGTGCCGCTGCTCGACAAGTCGATGGTCGTCGGCGTTCGCGAGCGCGTCGACTGCTTCGGCAACGTGCTGATGCCGCTCGACCCCGACGACGTGCGCGAGCAGGTGCAGGCCCTCGTCGACCGCGGCGCCCGCGGCTTCGTGGTGTCGCTGCTGTGGTCGTTCCTCAACCCGCAGCACGAGCTCGAGATCCTCGACATCATCCGGTCGGAGTATCCCGACACCTACCTCGGCAACGTGCCGGTCGTCTGCTCGCACCAGATCTCGCCGCGCGGCGGCGAGTACACGCGCACCATGACGGCCGTCGTCGACGCCTACACGCACCAGCAGATCTCCTCGCAGCTGTGGACGATCGGCGAGATGGTGCGCGACGCCGGCTACACGAAGCCGCTCGCCCTGGTGCACAACAACGGCGGCTCGAAGAAGGTGGCCCGCACCCGGGCGATCGACACGCACGGCGCCGGTCCTGTGGCCGGCGTGCTCGGCAGCGCGTACCTGGCCAGGCAGTACGGCCTCGACCGGGTGGTGTTCACGGACGTCGGCGGCACGAGCTTCGACCTGGGCGTCGTCACCGACGGCAGCGTGTCGAGCTACGAGTTCCGCCCGGTGCTCGACCGGTGGCGGGTGCAGGGCTCGTTCGTCGAGACCCGCTCGATCGGCGCCGGCGGCGGCTCGATCGCCTCCGTCGACCCGAGCCTCGGGCGCCTGAAGGTCGGGCCGGCCAGTGCGGGCTCGATGCCCGGGCCGGCGTGCTACGGCCTCGGCGGCGAGCGTCCGACCGTGACCGACGCCGACCTCGTCCTCGGCCTCATCGACCCCGACAACTACCTCGGCGGCCGCATGCAGCTCGACGTCGAGGCGGCGCGAGACGCGATCGAGGCCGACGTGGCCGAGCCGCTCGGCATCACCGTCGAGGAGGCTGCCTGGCAGATCCGCCGGCTCGTCGACGCGACGATGGGCCAGGAGATCTTCAAGGAGCTCGCGCTGAAGGGCCACGACCCGCGCACCTTCACGATCTTCGCCGCGGGCGGCGCCGGAGCCACGCACGCCGCCGGCTACGCCGAAGCGGTCGGGGCGACCACGGTCATGACGTTCCCGTTCAGCTCGGTGTTCTGCGCGTTCGGCGCGTCGACCACTGACGTGCTGCACATCTACGAGCGCTCCCGCCACCTCACGGTGACGCAGTTCATGCAGCCCGGCTTCGCGCTCGAGACCGAGGGATTCAACGCGATCGTGGCGCAGCTCCTCGACGAGGCCAGGCTCGACTTCGAGCTCGAGGGCTACGCCGCCGATCGCCTGCACTACGCGCTCGAGCTCGACATGCGCTACAAGACGCAGCTCAACCAGACGCGCGTCACGGTGCCGAAGCCGTTCCTCGACGGCGACGACGACGTGCGCGAGCTCTGCGACGTGTTCAACGAGGCGTACGCCAGGCAGTACAGCCCCGAGGCCGCGTTCCCGCAGGCCGGCATCGACATCGAGGAGTTCCACCTCAAGGTGTGGGTGCCCGCCGATCACGAGCCCGCGGCGAAGCACGAGCTCGTGCCCGGCGACGGCACCGCGGCGAAGACCGGCGAACGGCCCGTGTTCTGGGGTCCGGCGGGAACCGTCGCGACGTCGGTCTTCGACCGCACGCGCCTCGTGCCGGGCGACGCGTTCGCCGGGCCGGCGATCGTCGAGTCCGACGACACCACCACGGTCGTGCCGATCGGCTGGCACTACCGCATCGACGAGTACGGCAACGGCGTGATCGAGCGCGGCCTCCACGGCGACGCTCGGAAGGGAACGGAACGATGAGCGGCAGGGACCTCGAGGTCATCACCCGGCTCAAGCCCGAGGCATGGACGGAGCGCGAGCAGCAGGCGGCGGTCGACCTCGACCGGCTCGAGCTGTCGATCTTCAGCCACAAGCTCGAGACCACCACGGTCGAATGCCAGGAGCTCCTCGCCCGGCTCGGCGCGTCGACGGGCGCCCGTTGGGGCGACTCGGGCTTCGCGTTCTATACGGCGCAGGGCGACATCTCGGTGTGCTCGACGGGCATCTACTTCCACGCGTTCCTGCAGCAGATCCCGATCAAGTACACGGTGAAGCATTGGACGAACGACCTCACGGTCGGCGTCGAGGAGGGCGACGCGTTCTTCTCGAACGACCCGCTCTACGGCGGCGTGCACGCACCCGACATGACCCTGTTCGTGCCGGTGTTCGTCGACGGCGAGCTCATCGCGTGGACCGGTGCGGTGATCCACACCGGCGAGTGCGGCGCGAACGTGCCCGGCGGCGTGACCCTCCAGGCGCGCAGCCGCTACGAGGAGGGCCTGCACATCCCGCCCGTGAAGGTGGCCTCGAAGTACCGGATGCGGGAGGACGTGCTGAACCTCCTCGCCAACGGCGTGCGCGACCCGCGCCTGCTCCTGCTCGACATCAAGGCGCGCCTCGCGGCATGTCGTCGCGGCGAGGAGCGGCTGAAGGAGGTCGCCGCCGAGCGTGGTGCCGACTTCGTCGTCGGCGCCCTGCGCACCCTGATCCAGGACGCGACGGATGCCGCGCGCGACCGTATCGCGGCGCTGCCCGACGCCACCGTGCGGCAGGTCGCGTTCATGGACACGGTCGGCACCGAGGACGCGCTCATCAAGCTCGACCTCGTGCTCACGAAGAAGGGCGACACGCTGCACTGCGACCTCAGCAACAGCTCGCCCGAGGTCGTCGGCCACCCGGCGAACAGCTTCGCGCACACCATCATCGGCAAGTCGGCGAACTTCCTCTGCAGCTACCTGTTCCCCGACCTGCCGATCAACAGCGGACTGAGCGACGTCACCGAGTGGACGTTCCGGCAGGGCACCTTCGTGTCGCCGAGCCCCGACGCGCCGATCTCGCTCGCCCCGAACGTGATGGCCACCTTCAACCTGGCCTTCTCGATGGCCTGCGCGAAGCTCATCTACTCGCAGATCCCCGAGCGTGCGGTCGCGCCCTGGTTCAACGGCTTCAACATGCCGGTCTACGGCGGCCTGAACCAGTGGGGCGAGCCGGTCGGCGACATCTTCAGCGAGATCAACGGCGGCGGCAGCGGCGGCCGGCCCACGAGCGACGGCGTGAACGTCGCCGGGTCGTACTTCGCGACGCTGTCGGACTCGGGTGAGGTGGAGATCATCGAGAACGGCGCGCCCGTGCTGTACCCGTTCCGCAGCCAGTTCCTCGCCGACTCGTGCGGCCATGGGCGGCACCGCGGCGGCGCCGGCATGGACACGGCGTACATGGTGCACGGGGTGCCGTGGGTGCTGCTCGGTGCCTTCGGGTTCGGCTCGAAGCATCCGGTGTCCCTCGGGCTCTTCGGCGGCTACGCGTCGGCGTCGATCCCGGCGGTGCGTCGCAGCAACACCAACCTGCTCGAGCTCATGGCCTCGGGCAGCGCATCGGTGCCGACCAACGCGGAGGAACTGATCCGAGGCGAGGATGTCACGGGCACCGTGTCGTTCCAGTCGGTGTCGGCTCCCATGCAGCCGAGCGCCACCGGCGACGTGCTCATGGTGGCGACCGGCGGCGGCACCGGCTACGGCGACGTGCTCGAACGGGAACCGGCCTCGATCATGGAGGACGTGCGCTGGGGCATCACCAGCCAGTGGGCCGCCCGCGAGCTCTACCACGTGGTGTTCGACCCCGAGACGCTCGAGGCCGATGAGGCCGGGACCCGGGCGGCCCGCGACGCCGTGCGTCGTCGCCGGCTCGAGCGCGGCCGCTCCCTCGCCGAATTCGAGGCGGAGTGGAACGAGCGCCGGCCCGACCCGTGGGTCACGCGCTACTTCGGCGCCTGGCCGAACCCGGCCGAGGCGGAACTGCCCGCGCCGGCGATGCTCTGACACCGGACTCCGACAACCGAAAGGAACCTCGAATGAAAGCCCTCGTCCTCGACGAAGGGGGAACGGTCTCCCTCGAGCAGGTCCCCGACCCCGAGGTGACGGATGCCGGTGACGCCGTCGTCAAGGTCACCACGACCTCGATCTGCGGCTCCGACCTGCACCTGATCCACGGCGCCCTGCCGAGCAAGCCTCCGTACGTGCTCGGCCACGAGTACGTCGGCGTCGTCACCGCGGTCGGCGCCGGCGTGCACGGCATCGCGGTCGGCGACCGCGTGGTCGGCCCGGCGGCGCCATGGTGCGGCGCCTGCGCGATGTGCCGCCGCGGCCAGATCCAGCTGTGCCAGCGCGGCGGCGTGTTCGGCAGCGGACCGACCTTCGGCGGACTCGGCGGCGCCATGGCGGAGTCCCTCCGGGTGCCGCACGCCGACACGGTGCTGTCGAAGATCCCCGACGGCGTCACCGATGAGCAGGCGCTGCTCCTCGGCGACGTCATCTCCACCGGCATGACGGGCGTGCAGCACGCGCTCGCCGGACCGGGCGGCGTGCTCGTCGTGATCGGTTGCGGACCGGTGGGCCTCTCGGCCGTGCACACCGCGCGGCTCTTCGCACCCGTCGAGATCATCGCCGTCGACCGGGTGGCCGGCCGGCTGCGGGTCGCCGAGCAGCTCGGCGCCACCCGCACGATCGACGCCTCGTCGGAGGATGTCGCGGCGATCGTCGGGGAGCTCACCGGGGGTCGCGGCGCCGACGGCGTCGTCGAGGCGGTCGGACTGCCCGCGACGATCGCCCAGGCGGTCGGCCTCGCCGGCGTCGGCGGACGCATCGCCGTGGTCGGCATCGCGCCCGGACCGGTCGAGCTGCCCATGCCGCAGATGCTGTTCAAGAACCTGACGCTCTGGACGGGCCTCGGCGACCTCGGGCATCTCGACATGCTGCTCGACCAGGTCGCCCGGGGCGTCCTCGACCCGTCGCCGATGATCACCGACCGGGTGGCGCTCGACGACCTGGTCGGCGCCGTCGAGCGGTTCTCCGACCCCGCCAACGGCGTCGTCAAGTACGCCGTCTCGGTCGGCTAGGGTCCCGGCGGGGCCACCACCAGAGACGCGGATGCCGCGGCCGATCGTCGCCGGCCGCGGCATCCGTCTGCGCGGCAGCCTCGACGACCGCCTCGCCGCCTTGAGAGAGGTCGCAGCAGTGCGCGCTTCGGCGCCCGAAACCGTGCACGACTGCGACCTCTATCGCGGGTGGCGTTCGAGACGAGCGCCGCCCGCCCAGCGGCCCCTACTGGTTGCGCAGGTCGTAGACGCGCTTGTACTTGCCCTCGCTGCGGGGGAGCGTGCCCGGCTCCTCGAGCTTCACCGCGACCGATGAGCCGACGAACTCCTTGATGCGCTCGGCGAGCACGACCGCGGAGCCCTGGCACACCTCGACCGACAGGTCGGGGTGGCGTTCGATGCGCACCGTGAGGTCGTCCATGGTGCCCTTGCGGGTGAGCTCGAGGATGAAGTGCGGGGTGAGCTCCTCGAGGCCGAGCACGATCTCCTCGATCTGCGTCGGGAACAGGTTCACGCCGCGCAGGATGATCATGTCGTCGTTGCGGCCCGTGATCTTCTCGATGCGGCGCATGGCCGGGCGGGCGGTGCCGGGGAGCAGCCGCGTGAGGTCGCGGGTGCGGTACCGGATGACCGGGAACGCCTCCTTGGTGAGCGTCGTGAACACGAGCTCGCCCATGGTGCCGTCGGGCACCCGCTGGAGCGAGTCGTCGACGATCTCGGGAAGGAAGTGGTCCTCCCAGATGTGGGGGCCGTCCTTCGTCTCGATGCACTCGTTGCCGACGCCCGGTCCCATGACCTCGCTGAGGCCGTAGATGTCGACCGCGTCGATGCCGAGGCGCTGCTGGAGCTCGCGGCGCATCTCGTTGGTCCACGGCTCGGCGCCGAGGATCGCGGTCTTGAGGCTCGTCGAGTGCGGGTCGACGCCCGCGTCGGCCATCGCATCGGCGATGGTGAGCAGGTAGCTCGGGGTGCACATGATCGCGTCGGGCTCGAAGTCGCGGATGAGCTGCACCTGGCGCGCCGTCTGCCCGCCGGAGACCGGGATGACGGTGGCGCCGAGCTTCTCGATGCCGCCGTGCGCGCCGAGCCCGCCGGTGAACAGGCCGTAGCCGTAGGCGTTGTGCACCTTCATGCCCGGGCGCACGCCGGAGGCGCGCAGCGAGCGGGCGATGAGCGTCGCCCAGTGCTCGAGGTCCTCCTTGGTGTACCCGACGACCGTCGGCCGGCCGGTGGTGCCCGAGGACGCGTGGATGCGCGCGACCCGCTCCATCGGCACGGCGAACATGCCGAAGGGGTAGGTCTGGCGCAGGTCCTCCTTGGTCGTGAACGGCAGCTTCACGACGTCGTCGAGCGAGCGGATGTCATCGGGGTGCACGCCCGCCTCGTCGAACTTCTTCCGGTAGAGCGGCACGTTCTCGTAGGCGTGGCGCACCGTCCACTGGAGTCGTTCGAGCTGCAGGGCCTCGAGCTCCGGCCGGCTCATCCGCTCCTCGGGATCGAGTTCGTCGAGGGCGGGCGGCTGGATGCCCGAGATGGTGGCGGAGGAGACGGTGCTGGTGGTGGTCGACGTCGACACGGTGTGCTCCAGGGTTGAGGGGTGGCTGTGGATGCGGCGCGCTACGCGCCCCGCTGCTCGGCCTGCAGTGAACGGTTGGTGGTGATCGAGCGGCCGCGGAACTCGGCGACCGCGTCGCCGTGCTCGTCGACGACGGAGACGTCGTAGAGCCCGGTGCGGCCGCTGCGGGTGCGACGCACCGCCGTGGCGGTGAGCGTCTGCCCGGCGACGGTGGACTTCAGGAAGGTGATGTCGGCGCCTGCGGCGACGGTGATGTTGTCGTCCTCGTTGCAGGCGATCGCGAATGCCGTGTCGGCCAGCGTGAACACGAGGCCGCCGTGGGTGATCTTGAATCCGTTGGTCATGTCCTCGCGCACGCGCATGGAGACGACGGCGTGGCCCGGGTCGTCGCGTTCCACGACCATGCCGAGCGCCGACGACGCCAGGTCGCGTTCCATCATGGCGCGGTTGGGGGCCGGCTCGGCGGCAGCGGCATCCGTCGTCGTCACCTCGGTGGCGGCATCCGTCATCTTGAAGCTCCTCATCGAGTTCGCGCGCCGTTGCAGTGGCGCTGCATTCGACTATATACTAACTGAACGATCGGTTAGTAATGCCGAGTGCCAGAGGTGCCCGGATGCCGCGAACACAACAGGAGTCGACGATGACCTCTCCCGCAGACCTCAGTCTGGTCGAGCGTGAGCTCTCCCCCGAGGAGGCCCAGTTCAACGACCTCATCGAGAAGGACTCGCGCATCGAGCCCCGCGACTGGATGCCCGAGGCGTACCGCAAGACGCTGATCCGTCAGATCTCGCAGCACGCGCACTCCGAGATCATCGGCATGCAGCCCGAGTCGAACTGGATCTCGCGCGCGCCGAGCCTCAAGCGCAAGGCGATCCTGATCGCCAAGGTGCAGGACGAGGCAGGGCACGGGCTGTACCTCTACTCGGCCGCCCAGACGCTCGGCATCTCCCGCGAGGAGATGATGGACCAGCTGCTGTCGGGCAAGGCCAAGTACTCCTCGATCTTCAACTACACGACCCCGACCTGGGCGGACATGGGCTCGATCGGCTGGCTCGTCGACGGTGCGGCGATCGCCAACCAGGTGCCGCTGTGCCGCGCCTCCTACGGCCCCTACGGCCGGGCGATGGTGCGCATCTGCAAGGAGGAGTCGTTCCACCAGCGCCAGGGCTTCGAGATCCTGCTCGAGCTCATGCAGGGCACCGAGGAGCAGCGCCGGATGGCGCAGGAGTCGGTGAACCGCTGGTACTGGCCGGCGCTCATGATGTTCGGCCCGCCCGACGACGAGTCGCCGAACTCGGCGCAGTCGATGGCGTGGAAGATCAAGCGATTCTCGAACGACGAGCTGCGCCAGCGCTTCGTCGGCATGCTCGTGCCGCAGGCCGAGGTGCTCGGCGTCACCCTGCCCGACCCCAACCTCAAGTGGAACGAGGAGAAGCAGGCCTACGACATGAGCGAGATCGACTGGGACGAGTTCCACGAGGTCATCGCCGGTCGCGGTCCCGCCAACGCCGAGCGGATGCGCCGCCGTCGCGAGGCCCACGAGAACGGCACCTGGGTGCGCGAGGCCGCTGCGGCCTACGCACGCAAGCAGGCCGCGAAGCAGAAGGTGGTGGCATGATGTCGACCCCCGGTGAAACGGGTACCGAGGCCTGGCCCCTCTGGGAGGTCTTCGTGCGGGCCAACCGGGGCCTCAGCCACGTGCACGTCGGCTCGCTGCACGCGCCCGACGCCGACATGGCCGTGCGAAACGCCCGCGACCTCTACACGCGCCGCAATGAGGGCGTGTCGATCTGGGTGGTGCCCGCCGACGCGATCACCACGAGCGACCCCGACGCGAAGGGCGCGTTCTTCGAGAGCCCGGCCGGCAAGAACTACCGGCACGCCGTGTACTACACGAAGAGCGAGGGGGTGAAGCACCTGTGAGCGACCAGCACGACCTCGACCCGCACGGCGAGGTCTCGGTCGACCGGCTGCGTCTCGCCGACGAGTACGCGGGCGACAGCGAGCGCCACGGTGCCGTCGCGTCGCCGGATGTCGCGGAGTACGCCATGCGGCTCGGCGACGACGCCCTCGTGCTCGCCCAGCACCTCGGCGACTGGGTCTCTCGCGCGCCCGAACTCGAGGAGGACGTCGCGCTCGGCAACATCGCGCTCGACCTCATCGGCCACGCCCGCTCGCTGCTGCACTACGCCGGCACCGCGACCGAGCGCAGCGAAGACGACCTCGCGTACTTCCGCGATGAGCCCGACTTCCGCAACGCGTGGCTCTTCGAGCAGCCGAACGGCGACTTCGCGCACACGATCGCACGCGGGCTCGTGGCATCCG
Organism: Agromyces sp. H66; assembly: GCF_004959775.1. Taxonomy (GTDB): domain Bacteria; phylum Actinomycetota; class Actinomycetes; order Actinomycetales; family Microbacteriaceae; genus Agromyces. The sequence goes on along the minus strand of NZ_SJZG01000003.1, from coordinate 73,260 downwards.
TCTACCTCGTCGAGCTGTACGCCGTGCTCACCGACTCGACCGACCCGACGCTCGCCGCGATCGCCGCGAAGTCGGCGAAGGAGGTCGACTACCACCGCGACCACGCGATCCAGTGGACGCTGCGGCTCGCCGGCGGCACCGACGAGTCGCGCCGCCGCATGATCGTGGCGATCGGCGACACCTGGCCCTACGTCGAGGAGCTGTTCCGCGACGACGAACTCGTCGAGCGGCTCGCCGCCGACGGCGTCGCGGTGCTGCCGTCCTCGCTGCGGGAGCGGTTCGACGACGTCATCGCCGACGTCTTCGCCGAGGCGAAGCTCGAGCTGCCCACCGGCCGGCACGCGTACATCGCGGCCGGCGGGGGCCGTCAGGGCAAGCACACCGAGCACCTCGGGCCGCTCCTGGCCGAGATGCAGGTGCTGGCCCGCGCACACCCGGGGGCATCGTGGTGACCACTTCCAACGGCGCCGAGACCGTCGCACGTCCGCTGCCCGCCGACCCGGCCGCCCGCCGGGCGTGGGACATCGCCGCGACCGTGACCGACCCCGAGATCCCGGTGCTCACGATCGAGGACCTGGGGGTGCTGCGAAACGTCGACATCGACGAGGGCGGTGCCGTCCACGTCGAGCTGACGCCGACGTACAGCGGATGCCCCGCCATGGACGCCATGCGCGACGACGTGGTGCTCGCCCTCACGCACGCCGGCTACGCCGACGTCGACGTGAAGCTGGTGCTCGCCCCCGCCTGGACCACCGACTGGATGAGCGAGGACGGCAAGCAGAAGCTCCGCGAATACGGCATCCAGGCGCCGACCGGCCACGCGGCCGTGCGCGGCGGACCCGTGCGTGTGCAGATGGCGGTCAAGTGCCCCCGCTGCAACTCGCTCAACACGAAAGAGATCGCCCGCTTCGGCTCGACCTCGTGCAAGGCGCTCTACGAGTGCCGCGACTGCCTCGAGCCCTTCGACTACTTCAAGGTGCTCTGATGGCTGCACGCAACCTCGGGTCGATCACGGCCCGTCCCCCGGCGAGCACGAAGGGCGCCGAAGCGGATGCCGCGACGGCGTCCGCCTTCCTCCAGAGCGCGGTGGGGGGCGAGCACGTGCCCAAGCGCCGGCGGGCGAAGTTCCACAAGCTGAACGTGGCCGAGGTGCGCCCGCTCACCGACGACGCCGTCGAGGTCACGTTCGACGTGCCCGATGAGCTCGCCGCCGACTACGCGTACCTGCCCGGCCAGTACGTGGCGATCCGGGCGACGATCGAGGGCAAGGAGCTGCGCCGCAGCTACTCGCTCTGCCGTCCGCCCGCCCCCCCTGCGGCCGGCTCGGGGACCAGCATCTCGGTCGCCATCAAGCGCGACCTCGGCGGTCGCTTCTCGACGTGGGCGAACTCGCAGCTCGCGGCGGGCGACGTGCTCGACGTGATGAGCCCCGAGGGCACGTTCACGTCGGGGCTCGAGGCCCTCGACGGCAAGCACATCGTCGGCATCGCCGCCGGCTCGGGCATCACGCCGCTCATGGCGCTCGCCCACACGGTGCTCGCCCGGTCGGACACGGCGCGCTTCACGCTCGTGTACACGAACCGCTCGACGCGCGACGTGATGTTCCTCGAGGAGCTCGCCGAGCTCAAGGACCGCTACCCGGCGCGACTCGCACTGCACCACGTGCTCTCCCGCGAGCAGCGCACGGCGCCGCTCCTCTCGGGACGCATCGACGCCGAGAAGCTGCAGAAGATGCTCGAGACGCTCATCCATCCCGAGACGGTCGACGAGTGGTTCCTCTGCGGCCCGTTCGAGCTCGTGCAGCTGGCCCGCGACACGCTCGCGGCGGCATCCGTGCCCACCAAGCACGTGCGCTACGAGCTGTTCACGACCGACACCGCCGACCGCGTCGAGGGCGAGCACGGGCGTCCGGTGGTCGTGCAGCGCGGCGAGCCGACGGTGGCGATCGAGTTCAACCTCGACGGGGTGACCTCGAGCGTCGAGAGTCCCGTCTCGGCGAACGAGTCGATCCTGAACGCCGCCCTGCGGGTGCGATCGGATGTCCCGTTCGCCTGCGCCGGCGGCGTGTGCGGCACCTGCCGGGCCCGCGTGGTCGAGGGCAGCGTGAACATGACCGAGAACTACGCGCTGGAGCCCGAGGAGCTCGAGCGCGGGTACGTGCTCACCTGCCAGTCGCACCCGAAGTCCGACCGGGTCGTGGTGGACTACGACGTGTGACCTCACCCGTCTCGCGAGCGCGTGCACTTCCGACCAACGCGCTCGCGTACGCGAACGCGCTGGTCGCATCCGCACGCGCTCGGCGGAGCACGCAGAGAGAGGAACCTGAATGATCGAGCTCGAGATCCACGACGGCGTCGCCGAGGTGGTGCTCAACGCACCCGACAAGCTCAACGCGCTCGACGAGTCGGCGCTGGCCGAGCTCGACGAGGCGTACGAAGAGGCCGAGGCCGCGGCAGCCGAGGGACGCGTGCGGGCGCTCGTCCTCCGCGGCGAGGGCCGCGCGTTCTGCGCCGGCCGCGACATCTCGGGTGTCGACCCGCGCGACGACGACGTGCTGCGCTACCTCGGCGGCAAGGTCGAGCCGTTGCTCAAGCGGATGTCGCGCATCCCGGTGCCGACCTTCGCGGTCGCGCACGGCGCGTGCCTCGGCGTCGGGCTCGGACTGCTCATCGCGAGCGACATCGTGTACGTCGCCGACTCCGCGAAGATCGGCTCGCCGTTCAAGAACCTCGGCGCGACGCTCGACTCCGGCGGGCACGCGCTCTTCGTCGAGCGGCTCGGCGCGCACCGCACCATGGACCTCATCGTGACCGGACGCCTGATGTCGGGATCCGAGGCCGTGGCCGCGGGCATGTTCTCGCAGGTGTTCCCCGCCGATGAGGTGACGGATGCCACCCGCGCGGCGGCCCGTGCCGCGGCATCCGGCCCCACCCTCGCCTTCGCGGCGTCGAAGCGGCTCGTCGCCGAGCTGCGGGACGAGCGCCTCGGCCTCTGGGGATCCATGGCGCACGAGAACCGCGCCCAGGCGGCGCTCTGCGACACCGACGACTACCGCGAGGGATTCGCCGCGTTCCAGGAGAAGCGCACGCCGACCTTCACCGGCCGCGGCTGACGGCGGTTGCGCCCAGTTCGGGGGACATTTCGCCTGAGCCGGGAGTGACGCACGTAGGCTCGAGTCATCTCCGCACCACCCCGTCGACGGGTGGGGACACCCTACTCGGAAGCATCATGACCCCACGCCCCATCACGTTCCTCGTTGCCTGTCTCACCGCGGTCATGTTGCTCCTCGGCTCCGGTCCGGCGCTCGCGTCGTCGCTCACGCAGTCGGCTGCCACGCCGGCGTCGACCGCGGTGGAGACCACTTCCGCAGTGCCCGCGACGAACGAGATCGTCCTCGAGAACCGGAAGGGCGGTACTTCGGCGTGGCGTCTGCCGTGGAACGGGTACACGCTGGCGAACGACACCAACATGGCGATCAAGGGGTACGCGACGGCCGCGAGCGTGAACAAGGGCGAGTCCATCGGCGTGCGCGTGCGTGTGGCATCGCCCGGCACGGCGAGTTACGGCGTGTACCGCCTCGGCTGGTACCAGGGGCTGGGCGGGCGCGCGATGGCCAGCGGGACCTTCCAGGCCGGGTCGCAGCCCGGATGCGAGACGCAGACGTCGCCCAACACGGGCATGATCACGTGCCCATGGGACGAGAGCAAGAGCGGCTTCACCATCCAGACGGAAGCCGACTGGACCACCGGCGTGTACGTCGTCGTGCTGACTCGTGGCACCATGCAGAACTACGTCTCGTTCGTCGTGCGGGATGACGCCAAGAAGAACGCCATCGTGCACCTGCAGTCGACGCTCACCACGCAGGCGTACAACAACTTCCCAGACAACGGGCTGACGGGCAAGAGCCTCTATCCCTACAACTCGTACGGTGCGATCACGGTCAGCGGAGGCACCGGGGCGGTCAAGGCGAGCTTCGACCGGCCGTACTCGGAGTCGGGGGCGGGCTTCGTCATGACTGACGACGCCCCGATGATCCGGTACGCCGAGTCCCGCGGCTTCGACATGACATACGCGACCGACATGGATCTGCACAACCGGCCCGACCTGCTCAGCGAACAGGTCGGCATGGTCTCGGTAGGCCATGACGAGTACTGGACGGGCGACATGTTCACCGCGGCCGAGAAGGCACGCGATTCGGGCGTCGACCTCGCGTTCTTCGGTGCGAACAACGTCTACTGGCAGGTGCGCATGGAGCCGTCGGCGGGAGGGACACCAGACCGAGTGATGGTCGTCTACCGGGACCCCGCGATCGACCCCGTGACGGGCGCCGACGCCACGGTGCGGTTCCGGTACCTCGACACCCCGCGCCCCGAGCAGACGCTCATGGGTCAGATGTGGGACGAGGCCATCGGGATGACCCGCTACGACGAGCCCTGGGTCGTCTCGCAGGCGGACCATTGGTTCTATCGGGGCACCGGCCTCAACAACGGGTCCCAGATCCCGATGCTGGTCGGCATCGAGGTGGACCGGCGTCTGCCGTACTACCCCGAACCGGCACGACTCGAAGGCACCACGACGGCGGTGCTCGCCAGTTCGTACTACGCGGAGCGCATCTACGGGAACAGGGTCGGGCCTCAGGAGGCCACCCTCTACCAGGCGCCATCGGGCGCCCTCGTCTTCAGCGCCGGCACCCTCCGCTACCCACGTGGGCTGCTCGGCGACGGTCCAGCCGCTCAGCAGACGGTGCGCACCATGACGACGAACCTGTTCGGGAAGTTCCAGGGCCTGTCGCAGGATGCGGACACGACCCGCATCGGAGGAGCCGACCGCTACGAGACCGCCGTGGAACTCTCGAAGTACGCATTCCCAGGCGATGGACCCGTGGGCGTGCCCGTGGCATACCTCGCGACCGGGGCGAACTATCCCGACGCGCTCGCCGCCGCGGCGGCCACCCAGGGCGCCGGGCCGGTGCTGCTCGTTCCGGGCCCGTCGATCCCCCAGGAGGTCCTCGACGAGCTCGAGCGCCTGGCGCCCGCCAAGCTCGAGATCGTGGGCGGCCGGGCGATCGTGTCGGACGCCGTGATGGAAGCGGCCTCCGTCGCCGCTGGGGTCACCGCGGAACGCCGGGCGGGTGACGACCGCTACGAGACGGCCGCCGAGCTTTCGAAGCACACGTTCGATGAAGGCGTCCCCGTGGCCTACGTGGCGACCGGTGCCAACTTTCCCGACGCGCTCGCCGCAGGCGCCGCCGGAGCCCAACTGGGCGGCCCGGTGCTGCTCACGCCGGGCACAGCGCTCTCGCCGGCGACCAAGGAGGAGATCGAGCGCCTGAAGCCGCAGCGCATCGTCATCGTCGGTGGCAGCGGTGTCATTTCCAACGGCGTCGTCACGGCCCTCGACAAGCTCGCACCCCAAGCGGTGCGGCTGAGCGGCGCCGACCGGTACGAGACGGCGCTGGCGGTGGCCAGGGACCTCGGCGCGCCCGCGTCGGCGGACACGGTGGGACTCGCCACGGCGCTCGACTTCCCCGACGCGCTCGCGGCCGGACCGGTCGTTGCGGCGGCGGGTGGTTCGCTGCTGCTCGTGGGCTCCACCGTCACGCCGGGGCTGGCAGAGGAGCTCGTGCGTTCCGATCCCCGCGTCGTGCTCGTCGCGGGTCTGAAGGGCGCCATCCCCGACGGGGTCATCTCGCAACTCGACGCCCTGTTCGCTCCGCCGTCGACGGGCACGCCGCCGCCGCCACAGATGCAGCTCAGGGCTGGCCCGCCGGGTCCGCTCGACACCTGGAGGACGAAGCCGGCACCATACGACGACGAGGAGCTGCCGTGGATGGAGCTTCCGCCCGAGGAATGGCAGCACGACGGCGACGAGTGATCGACACGGAGGGCACCGACGACTACCGCGAAGGATTCGCCGCGTTCCGGGGAAGCGCCCGACCGTCACCGGACGCGGCAGACGCGGTCAGCCGCCAGAGCTCCGGCCCTGACCGCGACCCCGATCGTGCTCGGCGATGTCGCGGCCCAGGTCGTCCTCGATCAGGAGGTCGAAGCGCACGTGGTCGCTGCGGTACGCGGATCGGCCGAGCATGTGGGCGGTCATGGGCTGCGTGAGCAGTTGGAACGCCATGATGAGCACCACGGTCGACAGCACCCCCCACGTCGGCACCCGCAGCACGATGGCGAGCAGCACCACCGCGAGCCCCAGCACCTGCGGCTTCGTGCCGGCGTGCAGGCGGGTGAGCACGTCGGGGAAGCGGAGCACGCCGACGCCGGCCGCCATCGAGAGGAAGCCGCTCAGCAGGATGAGCGCGCCGATCCCGAGCTCGGCCGCGTTCATGATTCGTCCTGCCTTCCGATGAACCGGGCGATCGCGATCGAGCCGACGATCGCGAACACCGCGAGCACGAGCAGCACCACGAGGGTGTCGGTGTGGCGGTTGATCGCCATCTCGGTGCCGAGGGCGCACATCGCGATGGCGAGCAGCACGTCGGTCGCGAGCGCGCGGTCGAGGATGGAGGGGCCGCGGATGATGCGGGCCACGGCGGCGATGGCGCCGATGCCGAACATCACTCCGGCGGCGAGGCCCATGATCGTGAGCGGGGTCATGCCTCGCCTCCCTTCTCGGCGTCCCGACGGGCGCGCCGCGCGCGCCGGACCGCGGCGGCCTGCTCGCGCGTTCCCATCGCCAGCACGATGCGCTCCTCGACGATGAGCACGTGTTCCCGCGCCTTGTCGAGGTCCGCCTGGGTGCGCGTGCCGAGGGTGTGCACGTAGAGCAGCCCGCGCTCCCGGTCGATGTCGACCACGACCGTGCCCGGCACGACCGTGATGGCCTCGGCCGTGAGCGTCGTGATGAGATCCGACCGGGTGAGCAGCTGCACGGCGATGATCGCGTTCAGCGGCTGCCACGTCGGCCAGATCGCGCGACCGGCCACCTGGATCGACGCGATCACGACGTCGATGATCATCCGGACGCCGAGGAGCAGTCCGCGCCACGGGTTGAAGCGGCCGCTCAGGAGCACCGGCGGCAGGTAGAGGAAACGCGTCACGAGGATCGCGAGCAGCACCCCGGTGGTGACGGTGAGCACGTCGACGTGGTCCCAGAGGAAGACCCAGAGCACCACGAGGATCAGGAGCAGCGGGAGTTGGCGCCAGACCGCCTGCCAGCGCGAGAGCGACGGATCGGTCGGCGGCTCCGTGGGCCCGGGCGGCCCGTCGCGCGGCTCGGGAGGCGTGGTCGTGGCATCCGCAGCACTCATTCCACACCCCCCGGGAAGACCAGGGACACGTACACGGAGGGGTCCCGCAGGTTCTCGGCCGCCCGGTCCGCCAGGTCGAACAGGGGAGCCGCGAACACGGTGAGCAGGAGGGTCAGCACGACCATGCCGGTGGTGACCCCCACCATGAGCCACGGCGTCGTGCGCGTGGCGGTGACCACCCCGCCGTCGGGCGCCTCCTGCACCGACGAGAGCAGCACCGACTCGTAGCCGGCGAGCTCGTCGCGCCCGCGCCAGAACGCCATGTTCCAGAACCGGCTGAGCGCGTAGAGCGTGATGAGCGAGGTGAGCGCGCCCACCGCGATGACCGTCCAGATGAGCCAGTCGGGGGCGGAGGTGCCGGGGCCGATCTCGCCCGCGGCATCCGCGCCGACGGCCGCGTCCGCACCGGCGACGAACAGGCCGACCTTGCCGAGGAAGCCCGAGAACGGCGGGATGCCTCCGAGGTTCAGCGCCGGGATGAAGAACAGGATCGCCAGCAGCGGCGACGCCGCGAGGAGCCCGGCGAGGCGGTTGATCGACGTGGCGCCGCCGAATCGTTCGATGAGGCCGGTGGTGAGGAAGAGCGTCGTCTGCACCGTGATGTGGTGCACGACGTAGTACACGGTGGCGGCGAGCCCGGCGACGCTCGCGAGGGCGATGCCGAAGATCATGTAGCCGATGTGGCTCACGAGCGTGAACGAGAGCAGGCGCTTGATGTCGGCCTGGGTGAGGGCGCCGAGGATGCCGACGAGCATCGTGAGTCCGCCCACGACCATGAGCAGCGTCGTGAGGTCGTTCTCGGCGAAGATCACCGTCTCGGAGCGGATGATCGCGTAGACGCCGACCTTGGTGAGCAGGCCCGCGAACACCGCCGTGACCGGGGCGGGCGCGGTGGGGTAGGAGTCGGGCAGCCAGAACGACAGCGGGAACACCGCGGCCTTGATGCCGAACGCGATGAGCAGCAGCAGGTGCAGGATGAGCTGTACGTCTTGCGGCAGCTCGGCCAGGCGCACCGAGAGTTGCGCGATGTTCGCGGTGCCGGTCGCGCCGTAGATGAGCGCGATGGCGCTCAGGAAGAACAGCGACGAGACGAGGCTGACGAGGATGTACGTGACGCCCGCGCGGATGCGCTCGCCCGTGCCGCCGAGGGTCAGCAGCACGTAGCTCGCCGACAGCAGGATCTCGAATCCGACGTAGAGGTTGAACAGGTCGCCCGCGATGAACGCGTTGAAGACGCCGGCCGACAGGATGAGGTACGTGGGGTGGAAGATCGACACCGGCGTCTCGCGGTGCCGGTCGGCGACGCCCTGGCCGACGGCGTAGAGGAGGACGCCGAGCAGCACGAGCGCGGAGATGACGATCATGATCGCGCTCAGCCGGTCGACGACCAGCACGATGCCGTACGGCGCAGGCCAGGCGCCCACGGTGACCGAGACGCCTCTGCCGGTGCGGTCGACCTCGGCGAGGAGGACGGCGGCGGCCGCGGCGACGGCGGCGAGCACCGTGGTGCTCACGACGATCTGCGCTCGCCGGTGCCGGCCGAGGATGAGCGCGGCCGCCGCGCCGAGGAGGGGCAGCAGCACGACGAGCGGGACGAGTGCGGTGGGGTTCACGGTCGCCTCCTCCCGGGCCGGCGAGCGGATGCATCGTGCTCGCGCTTCGCGGACTCCTCACGACCGCCCGCGCCCGCGGAGGGGTCGAGCTCCTCGTCGCCGGACTCGAACTCCTCGTCGCTGGCCACGATGATCTCCTGCACAGCCTGGTCGTCGGCGGCGGAACTGCGGATGAGGTCGGCGGTCTCCTCGGCGTCTTCGACGTGCTCCGCGGCGTCGTCGACGAGATCGCCGCGTTCGCCCAGCTGAGCGAGCCACCAGCTGCGGTAGAGGAGCGCGAGCAGGAAGGCGGTGATGCCGAGGTTGATGACGATCGCCGTCAGGATGAACGCCTGCGGCAGCGGGTCGGAGATCTCGGACCCGTCGACGCCCTCGCCGAGGATGGGTGCGAGCCCGGGGGTGCCGCTCATGAGATAGATGAGCAGGTTGACCCCGTTGCCGACGAGCAGGAACCCGATGAGCACGCGCGTGAGGCTGCGCTCCATCATGGTCGCGATGCCCGCCCCGAAGAGCACGCCCATGACGAGCACGAGGGTGAGGGATGCGCTCATCTGCGGGCCTCCTCGTCGGCCGAGGCGGCGCGGGATGCCTCGACCGCACGGCGCTCGTCGTGCGGCGTGTCGGGGTGGAGGGCATCGTCGGCCGGGGCGATCGCGTCGGGAAGGCCGTGTCGGTCGGAGTCCTCCCGCTGTCGGTCGATCTCGGCGCCGAGCGAGCGGAGGATGTCGAGCACGAGGCCGACGACCACGAGGTACACGCCGAGGTCGAAGAGCGTCGAGGTGCCGATCGAGATGGTGCCGAGCACGGGCACGTCGGTCTCGAGCCAGGACGACTCGAACACGGTGCGACCGAAGAGCAGGGGGAGCGTCGCCGTGCCCGCGGCGACCAGCAGGCCCGTGCCGAGGAGGCGGCCGGCATCGATCGGCGCCGCCTCGCCGAGCTCGTATCGCCCGCCCGCGAGGTAGCGTGCGACGAGGGCGAGGCCGGCCACGAGCCCGCCGGCGAACCCGCCGCCCGGCGCGTTGTGGCCGACGAAGAGCAGGTACACCGAGACGACGATCGCCGGGTGGAACAACAGCCGCACGAGCACCTCGACGAGGATGGAACGGTTGCGTGGCGAGAGCGTCCGCCCCGCGAGCAGCCAGGTCTGCCTGGTGGCCGCCGCCGTTCCCGCGGCGTCGGTCTCGTGCTCCGTATCGGTGAGGCTCGCCCGCGCACCGCGCATGGTGTCGGCCTGCTCGGGCAGGGGGCGGAGCCGCTCGCGGCGGGAGGTCGGCGCGTCGAGCCGAGGCGCGCCGCCCGTGCGACCCGAGATGAAGATCAGGCTCGCGACGCCCGTCGCCACGGCGACGAGCACCGAGATCTCGCCGAGCGTGTCCCAGGCCCGGATGTCGACGAGCATGACGTTCACGATGTTCTTGCCGTGCGCCTCGACGGCGAGCGCCGGCAGCCCCTCGGCGATGGTCGGCTGCACGCGCGCCCCGAGCGCGACGAACCCGATGACCGCCATGACGGTGCCCGAGAGCACGCCGATCGCGATGCGGAACGGCGCGCGCACCGCCTGAGCACGCATGGTGACCTGCCGCGGCAACCGGCGCACCACGAGCACGAAGACGACGACCGTGATGGTCTCGACGAGGGCCTGGGTGAGTGCGAGATCGGGCGCGCCGGACGTGCCGAACAGCAGGACGAGGCCGTAGCCGGTGGCGCCCGCGAGGAGCACCGCCGTCATGCGCTGTCGCACGATGGCCGCGGCGATGGCCGCCACCATGATCAGTGCTGCGATGATCGGCTGGCCGGGGAGGTCCCAGAGGCGCAGCGACTCGGGCCAGGTCGAATTGCGCAGGGCCGCCACGCCGAGCCCGGCGACGAACACGGTGGCGATGACGGCGACGTAGCCGGCCACGCCACGCGCCTGGATGAACGTCGTGAGGCCTGCCGCCATCCGGTCGAGCGCACCCACGATCGCGAGGTACCCGCGTCCCGAGTCGATGGCGTGCGGCATCGCGGCCTGCAGCCGCGCGACCGGCCGCCGCGCCCACACGAGCACGGCGCCGAGCGCGAACACCGCGGCCGAGAGCGCGAGCGCAGGTTCGAGCCCGTGCCAGAGCGCGAGGTGGTACTCCGTCGGCCCGGGCAGCTCGTCGGCGTAGCCGGCGAGCAGCGGCTCGACGAGCGGCACGGCGAGCGCGAAGACGAGGCTCGCGATCGCGAGCACCCCCGGTGCGACGCCGATGAGCGGGCCCGTGCGGTGCAACGTCGTGGGTCCCGCGCCCGGCTTGGTGAAGAATGCGCCCCACAGGAACCTGGCCGTGTACGCCACGGTGAGCACCGAGCCGAGGAACGCGCCGACGAGCGCCGTCCAGGCCCAGGCATCGCCGGCGATCGCCGCTTCGAGCAGCGCGGTGAACACGGCCTCCTTGGCCACGAAGCCGATGAGCGGCGGCACTCCCGCCATGGAGGCGGCCGCGAGGAACGCGATGGTCGCGACGACGGGCATGCGCCGGCCGACCGCCGAGAGGTGGCGCACGTCCCGCGTGCCCGCGGCGTGGTCGACGATGCCGACGACGAGGAAGAGCGTGGCCTTGAACAGCGCGTGCGCGAGCAGCAGCGCGACGCCGGCGAGTGCCGCGTCGCGGGTGCCGAAGCCCGTGACGAGCACGAGGAAGCCGAGCTGGCTCACCGTGCCGTACGCGAGCAGCAGCTTGAGGTCGGTCTGCCGCAGTGCCCGCCAGCCGCCGACGAGCATGGTGCCTGCGCCGATCACGACGATGAGCGGATGCCACACCGAGAGGTCGGCGTACCCGGGCGCGAGGCGGGCGACGAGGTACACGCCGGCCTTCACCATCGCGGCGGCGTGCAGGTAGGCGGAGACGGGGGTGGGCGCGGCCATCGCGGCGGGCAGCCAGAAGTGGAACGGCACGAGCGCGCTCTTCGAGATGGCGCCGACGAGCACCAGCGCGACGCCCACCGCGCCGGCGGTGCCGCCGACGGGATCGGCGATGAGCTCCGCCAACGACGTCGTGCCGCCGGCGACGACGAGCACCACGAGCCCGACGAGCATCGTGAGTCCGCCGAAGGTCGTCACGGTGAGCGCCTGGAGTGCCGCACCGCGGCTCTCCTTCCGGCCCGTGTAGTGGCCGATGAGGAGGTACGAGAGCACGCTCGTGGCCTCCCAGAACGTGAACAGCAGGAACACGTCGTCGGCGGTGACCAGGCCGAGCATGACTCCCGCGAAGGCCAGCAGCAGCGCCGCGAACCGGCCGAGTGCGGGTTCGTCGTCATCGAAGTACTGCGTGCAGTAGAGCAGCACCAGCGCGCCGATGCCGGTGACGATGAGGGCCAGCAGCAGGGCGAGGGCGTCCAGCCGGAACGAGAGGGCGATGTCGAGCTGCGGGATCCAGGGCACGACCTCGACGACGGGCTCCCCGGCGAGCACGCCGGGGAGCAGGGTGAGCAGCAGCACGAAGACGGCGGCGGGCACGAGCGCGACGATCGGGAACACCCGCCGGCCGAGCCACCTCGTCAGAAGCGGCGTCAGGAGTGCGACGGCGGCGAAGACTGCGAGGCTGGCGATCATCCACTCTCCCCGCGCTCGCAACGTTCCGTCCGGTCAGTTTACCGGCCGGGCCGGAGCCGGTCCCGGCGAGTCGTATGCGCAGGACGGCATCAACGAAGGCGACGGATGCCGCGAGCGGGACTTTCCCGCGGCATCCGTCGCCTTCGTGGTGGCTGGGACCTAGGCGGCCGCACCCCCGAGATAGGCGTTGCGCACCTCGGGCAGCTCGACGAGTTCGCCGGGCGTGCCCTCGAGCACGACGCGACCGCGCTGCATGACGACCGCGCGGTCGGCGATGCCGAACGAGGCACGCACGTTCTGCTCGACGAGGAGCACCGCGAGTCCGCGCTCACGCAGCTGCGTGAGCACCTTCATGATCTCGGCGACGACCTTCGGTGCCAGCCCGATCGACGGCTCGTCGAGCATGATCGCCTTCGGCGAGGCCATGAGGCCCCGGCCGATGGCCACCATCTGCTGCTCACCGCCCGAGAGTGTGCCGGCCGCCTGCCCGAGCCGCGGCTGCAGCCGCGGGAAGAGCTCGAGGACGGCGTCGAGGTCGCCCTTGCCGCCGCGGCTCCACGCGCCCAGCATGAGGTTGTCGCGCACGGTGAGCGACGGGAAGCAGAGCCGGTTCTCGGGCACGTGCGTGATGCCGAGTGCCGCCATCTTCTCCGTCGGGCGACCGGTGATGTCGGTGCCGTCGAGGGTGACGGTGCCGGACGTCGGCCGGATGATGCCGTTGAGCGCGCGCAGCAGGGTCGTCTTGCCGGCACCGTTCGAGCCGACGACCGTGACGATCTCGCCCTCGGACACTTCGAGGCTCACGTCGTGGAGGATGGCGAGCTTGCCGTAGCCCGCATCGAGCGAGTTGACGACGAGGGTCATGCGTGCTCCTCCAGTTCCTCGAGTTCGTGCTTCGCCTCTTCGGCGTCGGTGCCGAGGTAGGCGACGATGACCGCGGGGTCGTTGCGCACCGACTCGGGATCCCCGTGCGCGATGAGCACGCCGTCGTCGAGCACCGCCACGGTGTCGGCGAGCGCCATGACCTGCGCGACGTCGTGCTCGACGAGCACGATCGTGAGGCCGGCGTCGCGGAGCGCCCTGAGCAGGGTCGCGAGCATATCGCGCTCCTTGCCCGAGAGGCCCGCCATCGGCTCATCGAGCAGCAGCAGCGCGGGCTCGGATGCGAGTGCCCGGCAGACCTCCATCATGCGCTGGCGTCCGAACGGCAGGTCGCCGGCGGCGAGGTCGGCGACATCGCCGAGGCGCATGGTGTCGAGGATGTCGCGGGCGATCTCCTCGTTGCGGTACTGCTCTCGACCCTGGAGCCCGAGCATGCCGCGGATGATGCCCGCGCGACCCTTGCGGTACCGCCCCATGTAGACGTTGCCGACGACGTCGGTCGACGTGAACGCCTGCAGGTTCTGGAAGGTGCGGGTGAGTCCGCGCACGGCGCCGACATGCGGCTTGCGGCCCTGCACCTCCTCGCCGAGGAAGGCGACCGTGCCCGAGGTGGGCGTGATCGCACCGGTGATCATGTTGAAGCACGTCGTCTTGCCGGCGCCGTTCGGACCGATGAGGCCCATGATCCGTCCGGCGGGAACGGTGAAGCTCACGTCGTCGACGGCGACGACGCCGCCGTAGCGCTTCGTGAGCCCGCGTACCTCGAGGATCGGCTCGCCCACCGCGAGCGGCGTCGAGACGGCCGGCACGTTGGGCACGCCCTCCTCGTCGACCGCCGCGGACTGCGGTGCCGGCGGCTCCTCGCCGGGAAGGCCGCCGAATGCGCGGGTGGGCGCCTCGCCCGTGCCCCCGTCGGCGGTGCCGTCGGGAACACGTGCCGCCGCGACCGCACGCCGGTCCGCCGTACGTCGACGGATCGCCGCCCACACCGTGCGCACCGCCTGGTAGAGGCCGCCCGGGAGGAGCAGGATGACGAGGATGAGGACCAGACCGTAGCCGATGAGCTGCACCTCGCCGGTGGCGCCCGGGATGATCGCGGGGATCAGGTCGCGCAGGCCCTCCGAGAGCAGCTCGACGATGAAGGCACCGGCGATGGCGCCCCACACCGAGCCGAGGCCGCCGATGACGACCATGAGCAGCAGTTCGACCGACACATGGAACTCCGCCATCTGCGGCGAGACGATCTGCACCTGGTAGGCGTAGAACACGCCGCCGAGGCCGGCGAAGCCGGCCGAGAGCGTGAACACCTTGACGCGCAGGGCGTAGGTGTTCACGCCGAGCGACTCCGCCGCGAGCTCGGAGTCGTTCACCGAGGACAGCGCCCGGCCGGCGCGCGAGCGGGTGAGGTTCAACGCGAGCACGAGGCCGATGATCACGAACGGTGCGACGTACCAGAAGAACAGTCCGTTGTTGTTGATCGGGATGCCGAAGACCTCGGGTCGTCCGAACCCGTAGATGCCCGTCGTGCGGCCCGTGAACTCCCACTCGCGCACCGCGATCATGACGATGAAGCCGAGGCCGAGCGTCGCGAGGGCGAGGTAGTGGCCGCGCAGGCGCAGCATCGGCAGGCCCACGAGGAGCGCTGCGAGCATGGCCGCGACGACCCCGCCGACGGCCGCGACGATGCCGGGCATCTCGAACTTCTGCAGCAGGATCGCGTGCGTATAGGCGCCGATCGCGAAGAACGCGGCCTGCCCGAGCGACACCTGGCCGGCGAGGCCCATGAGCAGCGACAGGCCGATCGCGGGCAGCGCGAAGATCATCGAGAAGACGGCGATGTTCATCATCGTCGAGGTCGCCGTGAACGGCAGGACGAGCACGACGAGGGTGAGGATCGACACGCCGATGATGGTCGCGCGGTTGTTCGGCCAGAACCCGGTCTTCGACCGGACGGCCCCTGGCGATTTCTGGAGGAGTGTCACGTCAGACCCTTACCGCGTTCGGGCGCAGCACGAGGCCCGCCGGTCGGATGATGAGCACGATGATGAGGATGAAGAACGCGACCGCGTCCTTCCAGCCGGAGGCCACGTACCCCGCGACGTACGACTCGAGCACGCCGAGCAGCAGGGCGCCCACGATCGCGGCTCGGAACGAGACGAGTCCGCCGAGCACGGCAGCCACGAACCCCTTGAGGCCGAGCAGCAGCCCGCCCGACCAGATGGAGAGGTAGATCGGCGAGGAGACGACGCCGGCGACCGCGCCCACGAAACCGGCGATGGCAAACGCGATGACGGATGCCACGGCCGGCGAGATCCCCACGATGCGCGCCGCGACCGGCTGCTCGGCCGACGCGCGAAGCGCCTTGCCCCAGCGGGTCTTCTCGTAGAACAGCAGGACGCCGCCGCCGACGACCACGAGCGCGCCGAGCATCCAGAGCTCCTGCGAGCGGATGCTGACGCCCCCGATGAGCAGGTCCTCGCCGGGGAAGGCGGGCAGGCGCCGGCCCTCGGCGCCCCACACCAGCAGCATGATCGCCTGCAGCAGCGTCGAGACGCCGAGCGTGAGGATGATCGAGACGAGCGTGGTGAGGTTCTTCACGCGCGCGATGACGAGGCGCTCGATGAGCACCGACGCGAGCGTGACCGAGATCAGGGCGATGAGGATGGCGACCGGCAGCGGCAGGCCGGCGCTGACGAGCGAGATGCTCCCCAGGCCGGCCAGCATCGCGTAATCGCCCTGGGCGATGTTCACGACGTGCCGCACCGTGTAGGTGGCGATGAGGCCGACGGCGAGCAGGGCGTACACAGAACCCTGTGACAACCCTGCCGCCGTCAGCTGGAGGAAATCAGTCAACGGATGCTGCTCACTCTGAGTAGAGGTTCCAGCGGCCGCCCTCGGCGATCGCCAGGATGAGCGCATCGGCGGTGAGGCCCGAGTGGTTCTCGGGGGTCATCGTGAAGATGCCCGAGATGCCCACGAAGTCGCTCGTCGCCTCGATCGCGTCGCGCAGGTCCTCGGGGTCGGTTCCGGCCTCTTCGATCGCCGCGACGCCGATCTTCCAGGCGTCGTACGCGTGGCCCGCGAAGCTCGACGGGGCGCTGCCGAAGGCCTCGGTGTAGTCCGCGATGAACTGGTCGATGACCTCCTTCTGCGGGTCGTCGGCGGGGAGCTGGTCGGCCACGAGCAGGCGGCCCATCGGCGCGATGACGCCCTCGGCGGCATCGCCGGCGGCCTCGAAGAACGCGGCGTTCGCCACGCCGTGCGACTGGTAGACGGGCTTGCCGACGCCGATCTGCACGTAGGCGGCCTGCGCGAGGCCGGCCGACGGGGTGATGCCCCAGATGATGACGAAGTCGGCGTCGGCTGCACGCAGGTTCGTCATCTGGGCCGTGAAGTCGGTCGCGCTCGGCTCGAACGCCTCGGTGGCGGTGAGCGTGATGCCCCGCTCGGCGCCGAGCTCGGTGATGATCTCGGCGATGCCCTCACCGAATCCGGTGGCGTCGCGGGCGAGGGCGACCTTCGTGTAGCCCTTCGACTCGGCGTCGTCGAGGATGCGCTCGAGCACGACGACGTCGTTCTGCGCGGTCTTGAAGACCCACTCGGAACCGTCGACGATCGCCGCGTTGGCCGCGATCGAGATGGTCGGCAGCTGGGCGGCCTCGACGAGCGGACGCATGGCCAGCGAGGGGCCGGTGCGCGACGCGCCGATGATCAGGTCGACCTGCTCGTTCTCGATGAGTTCGGTCGTCGCCTTGGCGGCGCCGTCCTCGGTGGACTGGTTGTCCTTGATGATGAGCTCGACCTCGCGGCCGTTGATGCCGCCGTCTTCGTTGAGCTGCTCGGAGAGCATGTTGAGCGTGTTCTGCTCGGGAACGCCGAGGTTGGCGCCGACGCCCGTGATGTCGAGCACGGCGCCGATCTTGATGGGGCCCTCTTCCGAGGCGCCGTCGCCGCCGTCGCCGCCGCCGAAGTTCGACGTCGAGCAACCGGTGAAGGCGAGGGCGATGGATGCCGCGACCGCGGCGGGAATGAGCAGGCGGCGCTGCGCACGGTGCATGGGTGAACTCTCCTTTGAGCCCGAGATCGGGTTCTCGTCGCTGAGTAGGGCCCGAGTTCATGACCGACCATTCGGTCACTATTTCGGTTGATACGACGATACGTTGCGTATTCGGGCGTTGCAAGTCGTCGTGATGCAACTGATACACACGATCTTGGCGCAGACCGTGCGCGAGAGGATGGAATCATGCCACTTCTCATCTCCGCCGACGAACTCGCCCGCCGACTCGACGACGAGCGCCTCGGGCGGGCCGGAACGCGCACCGTCGTGCTCGATGTGCGCTGGACGCTCGCGGACCCCGACGGCGCCCCCGCATTCCGCGCCGGACACATCCCCGGAGCCGTGTTCGTCGACCTCGACCGGCAGCTCGCCGATCACGCGGTCGACGGCCTCGGGCGGCATCCGCTCCCGTCGGAGGCGGCCTTCACCCGAGCCATGCGCTCATGGGGCATCCACGACGGCGACACCGTGGTCGTGACCGACGACGCCGGCAACCAGTCGTCGGCCCGGGCGTGGTGGCTGCTGCGACACGCGGGCGTCGAGGACGTGCGCCTGCTCGACGGCGCGCTCGCCGCATGGACCGGCGCGGGGCATCCGCTCGAGACCGGCGACGCCGAGCCCGAGCCCGGCACGGCGACCGCGCACTACGGGACGATGCCCGTGATCGACGCCGACGGTGCCGCCGCCTTCCCCGACCACGGCGTGCTGCTCGACGCGCGGGCGGCCGAGCGCTATCGGGGCGAGGTCGAGCCCGTCGACCCGAGGGCCGGGCACATCCCGGGTGCGCGCTCCGCGCCGAGCGCCGGGAACCTCGACGCGGCGGGGCGGTTCCTGCCCGCCGAGGCGCTGCGCGCGCGGTTCGCGGCGCACGGCGCCGTGCCCGGCACGCCCGTCGCGGCGTATTGCGGGTCGGGTGTCACCGCCGCGCACGAGGTCGCGGCACTCGCCCTCGCCGGCATCGACGCGGCGCTCTACCCGGGCTCGTGGAGCCAGTGGTCGAACCAGCCCGGCCGCCCCGTGGCGACCGGCCCCGATCCCACCGCGGGTTGAGGAGCGAGCGCAGCGAGCGTCTCGAAACCCGCCCCCTCACTCCTGCGGCCGATGCCCCACCGCGATGAGCGTCGAGATGTCGGCCGTTCGCACGCCGCCCTCCTCGAGTGCGGCGAGGAAGCGCTCCCGCACGCCCTCGAGCTCCGCGTCGTCGAGCCCCGACACGATCGCGCGCAGCCCCGTGCCGCGCACGAGCAGCCAGGCGACCTCGGGCGTGAGGTCGAGGTGCCGCTGCACCTGCTCGGCACGCACGTCGACGAGTCCGAGCTCGCCGAGCCGGTGCGCCAGGCTGCCCGGGGTCTCGGCGTGTTCCACCGTCGGCGTCGTCAGCTCCTCGAGGTCGAGATCGGATGCCGCCCCCTCGGGCAGCGCCCGCACGAGCAGTTCGGGCAGGGGCTCGAGCGCGCCGCGGGCCCACACCGTGATGGCGACGCGGCCACCCGGCCGGGCACGTTCGATGAGGTGCCGGGTTCCGGCCGCGACATCGGGGAAGAAGAAGATCCCCAGTACGCACTGCACGAGGTCGTAGCCGGTCGGCTCCCACGTCGTGACGTCGGCGACCTGGGGGTGCAGCTGCGGCATCCGCTCGCCCGCGCGCTCGCGCACGAGGGCGGTGAGCGGTTCGGCGATGTCGACGGCGTCGACGAGACCGCCGACCCCGACGAGCTCCGCGGTCGGCAGCGCGGATGCCCCGTCGCCGCAGCAGGCGTCGAGCACGCGTTCATCGAACTGCGGGCGCGAACGCGCGACCGCAGCGGTCGAGATCGGATTCCAGAGCACCTCGTCCAACTCCGCGAACGAAGCGGCCCCCCGGCCGAACTCCGCTGCGAAATCGGGTACCGTCGTCGTGTCCCCCATCTGCCCATTCTCGCCCTGATCTGGCGAAACGCGAAGTCTCAGGCAATCGAGAGCCGGAGCGGGCAGACTGGAGTCCCGCCGTTCCGATCGAAACGAGACCTCCCCTCATGAATCGTGCCCTGCGCCGTGCCGCGCCCGTCGCACTCGCCGCCGCCACCGCCCTCGTGCTCGCCGGATGCGCCGGCGGATCCGAGCCGGACGCCCCCGAGACGACCGCCGCGGCGGACTGCATGGACCTGTCCCCCGGGTCGCTGAGCGACGGCGTGACGGTCGAGGGCGAGTTCAGCGACGTCCCGACCGCCACCTTCACGACCCCGCTCGAGGCCGACGACCTCGAGCGCACGATCGTCATCGAGGGCGACGGCGACGAGACGGTCGCCGGCGACCCCGTCAACGCCATCGTCAGCGCCTTCTCGGGCGCGAGCGGCGAGCAGATCTTCTCGCAGCCGGCCACCATCACGGTCGGCGACAGCACGGTGTTCGAGGCGTTCCTGGCCGGCATCGACTGCGTGCCGACCGGTTCGCGCACCGTCACCGTCGCCCCCGCCGCGACGCTCTACGGGGAGACCGGCAACGAGACGATCGGCGTGGCTCCCGGCGAGACCGTCGTCATCGTGGTCGACGTCGTCGAGGTGCAGGAGGCGCTGAAGCCCGCCGAGTGGACCGAGAACGTGCCCGAGGTGGAGTTCGGCGCCGACGGCGAGGCGCCCACCGTCACCCTTCCCGACACGGCGCCGCCGGCCGAGTTCCAGCTGAAGGTGCTCGAGGAGGGCGACGGCGACGAGGTGCAGGCCGGCGACAACGTCACGCTGCACTACCAGGGGACGAGCTGGGACACCGGCGAGGTGTTCGACGAGAGCTACGGCGGCGAGCCCGTCCAGTTCGCCACCGACCAGGTGATCCAGGGCTTCGGCGCGGCGCTCGTCGGCCAGAAGGTCGGCACGAAGCTCATCGTGACCATTCCGCCGCAGTACGCGTACGGCACGGATCAGAGCGAGCAGAACCCGCTCGGCGGGCAGACGCTCGTCTTCCTCGTCGAGATCGAGGACACCGCGCCGATCGGGTAGCCGGCCGCACGGCCCGGCGGGTCAGACGACGAGCAGGCCCCACCACACGATGGCCGCCGTGACGAGCCAGAACAGCGCCACGAACGCCGAGTCGCGCGGGCGCCACCGGCTCGCGATGCGTTCGGTGCGCGTGTCGTGGGCGCCGAACGCGCGTGCCTCCATGGCGAGCGCGACGCGCTCGGCGTGCCGGATCGCGCTCGCGAGGAGCGGGACGGCGTACGAGATCGAGCGGCGCACCGCGGCCACCGGCCCTCGTCCGGTGTCGATGCCGCGCACCCGGTGCGCGGCGCGGATCACGTCGAGCTCGTGTCGGAACCGCGGCACGAATCGGAGGGCGGCGAGCGCCGTGTATCCGAGCCGATACGGCACGCGCAGGTTCTGCACGAGCGCGCGCACGAGCTCGGGTCCGGTCGTCGTGAGCCCGGCGATGAGCGAGAGCAGCACGATCGCCGCCACCCGCAGCGCCGTCGTCAGGCCGACGAGGTAGGCGGCGAGCGTGAAGCGCCAGTCGCCGACCTCGATGAGCACGACGGATGCCGCAGCCGACGCGCCGTCGAGACGCGATGCGTCGACCCAGACGCCGAAGGTCACGCCGAGGATCGCCACGCCCACGGGCGTGCCGACGACGAGCGCCGCGACGGTCGGCGCCGGAAGCCGTGCGCCCACGAAGAGCAGCACGAGCGCGAGCACGGCGAACGCGAGCGGCGTGGCGAGGTCGCGCGTGAAGACGATGAGGATCATCGCGGGCAGCGGTGCGGCGAGCTTCCCGAGCGGATTGAGCCGATGCAGGAACCGCGCGGGGTGCACGGGCGCCTGCTCCGCGTAGGGATTGCGCGACGCCGCCACGGTCGACGCGGCCGTGCTCACCGGAGGCTCCTCACGCGACATCCCTCATGCGGCGGCCCGGCCGGGCCGCGGCAGCTGCGACATCCGCGTCACCTGCTGCCATTCGGGGTGACGCACGAGGCTGCGGGTCGCGCGCGCGAGCGGCGGATGGCGAAGCCCCGCCGCCTCGATGAGCGGGCCCGCGAGCACCTCGCCGGTGGGACCGACGCCGATGATGCGTCCGCCCTGCATGACGGCGACGCGGTTCGCGTGGTCGGCGACGAGCTGCAGGTCGTGGGTCACGATGATCACCGTGGTGCCCTCGGCGTTCAGCCGCCCGAGGATGTCGAGGAGCTCCGAGGCGCGGGCGCGGTCCTGGCCGAAGGTCGGCTCGTCGAGCACGAGCACCGGGGCGCCGGCGACGAGGGCCGTGCCCACCGAGAGCCGCCGCTTCTGCCCGCCCGAGAGCAGGAACGGGTGCTGGTCGCGAAGTTCGCCGAGGCCGAAGCGGTGCAGCACCCGCTCGATCTCCGCGGCGCGCTCGTCGTCGGGCACGCCCTGCAGCCGGAACCCGAGGTCGAGCTCGTCGGCGACGGTGTGCGCGACGAACTGGTGCTCGGGGTTCTGGAAGACGAAGCCGATGCGGCGCGCACGCTCACGGGCGGTCGCGCTCGAGGGGTCCATGCCGAGCACGTCCACCGTGCCGCGCGGAGCCGGGATCACGCCGGCGATGGCCTGCACGAGCGTCGTCTTGCCGGCACCGTTGGTGCCGACGATGGCGAGGAAGTCGCCGGAGGCCACGTCGAGGTCGACCTCGTCGACGACCACCGGTCCGCGGCGTCCGCCGCGCCGCACCGAGCAGCCGCGCACGGTGATCGCGGGCGGGTGAGCGGCGGACGCGGGCTCGCTCGCCGAGCGCGCCGAGGCGAGTGCCCCTTCGACGCGCTCGGCGACCTCGGGGACCGGCGCGGGCAGCGAGTCGACCGCCTCGAGCGCGGCGGCGAGTTCCGACGGGGTGAGCGGCAGGGTGGCCATCGGCACGCCCGCCTCGCGCAGCCGCATGCCCGCGAGCGTCGAGACCGGAAGCCAGACGCCGAGCGAGGCGAGCTCCTCGGCGCGACCGCGCAGCACCTCCGCCACCGGGCCGTCGGCCACCACGCGGCCCGCGGCGTCGAGCACGACCACGCGGTCGACGATGTCGACGGCCGAGTCGAGGTTGTGCTCGACGAGCACGATGGCGTGGTCGCGCTCGTTCGCGAGTTCGCGCAGCACGGCGTACACCTCGTCGATGCCCGCCGGATCGAGGTTCGCGGTCGGCTCGTCGAGCACGAGCACGGGGGAGGCGAGGGCAAGCGCGCACGCGATCGCGAGCCGCTGGCGCCCACCGCCCGAGAGCACGTCGGGATTGTCGTCGCGCCGATCCCAGAGGCCGACGAGCTTCAGTGCCCGTTCGGCGCGTTCGAGCACCGTCTCGGCGGGCAGGAGCAGGTTCTCGGGACCGAAGGCGACCTCGTCGAGGACGGATCCGGTGACGACCTGCGCGTCGGGATCCTGGAACACCATCGCCACGTGCTCGCTGAGTTCTGCGACCGGATGCTCGCGAGTGTCGAGCCCGGCGACGCGCACCGTGCCCGCCAGTTCGGCGGCGACCGCGTGCGGCACGAGCCCGTCGAGCGCGAGCGTCAGCGTGGACTTGCCGCAGCCCGACGGGCCGAGCAGCAGCACGACCTCGCCGGCGCGGACGTCGAGCGACACGCCGTCGGGCGTCGGTCGCGTCGCGCCGGAGTGGCGGATGCGCACGGCATCGAGCTCGAGCAGCGGGGCGGCTGGCATGGGCGGATCCCGGATCGGGCCGGCCAGGAGGCCGGCGGCGGAGCGAGGCCGGTGAAGCCGGCTGAGGCCAGCCTAACCGGCACCGCCGACCGGCAGCGGCGGGATGCCACCGCGGAGCGCCGCCCCGTTCACCCCACCTGCAGCCCGGCTGCGCCGCGCGTTGCGGCGGCGCTCGCGGCGGCGCTCGCCGCGGCGGTGGTCGCCGCTGCGGCCTCCAGCTCCGCTTCGATGTCGCCGAACGTGTCGTAGTGGCGGATCTGCGCCGCGAGCACCTGCGCTCGGCGGCGGTAGCCGTGGTCGGCGAGCACGGTGTCGACGGCGCGTCGCACGGCGGCCGCGGTCGGGGTGCCCGTCCTGAGGTTCACGCCGACGCCCGCCCAGGCGGCGCGCATGGACACCTCGGGCTTGTCCTCGGTGTCGCCGGCCGCGACGATCGGAACGCCGTGGCTCAGCGCGTACTGCGTGCCGCCGTAGCCCGCGTTGGTGACGAACACGTCGGTCTTCGGCAGCAGCAGGTCGTACGGGAGGAACTCCGCAGCGCGCGCATTCGGCGGCAGGTCGCCGAGCTCCTCGACCGGTCGGCCGCCTGTGGCGACCACGACGAGCACCTCGCGGTCGGCGAGCGCGTCGAGGGTCGGCCGCACCACGCGCCCGAAGTCCTTGTTGTCGATCGTGCCCTGGGTGACGTGCACGACCGGACGGTCGCCGTCGAGGTCCGCCCACCACTCGGGAAGCACTCCGGTGACCGGCGCCGGAGGCAGCACCGTGCCGACGAAGCGCAGGTTCGGCGAGAGGTCGCGGCGCGGGTATTCGAACTCGGCCGGCGAGAGCTGCAGGAACCGATCGAAGAGGCGTGAGAGATCGAGCACGAAGCTCGGGAGCCCGGGTCTGCCGAGTTCGGCCATCGTGCGGTTCGCGAGCTGCTGGGTCTTGCGGAACAGCACCTGCTGCACGAGGGCGTTGAGTGCGCGGTTGCGCACGCGGCCCATCGCCGACGCGCTGGGTGCGAGCCCGAGCCCGTACGGTGCGGCATCCGTGCTCGACTGGCTGAGCGGGATGACCCCGGCGGCGAGCACCGGCGGCCGACCGGCGGGATCCTCGAGGAGCGTCGGGAGGATGCCCGCGAACGCCGCGTCGACGAGGATCGCGTCGGGTGCGAGTTCGGCCACGGCGGCCTCGACCGCGCGTGCCTGGTCGGGCACGGTGCGGATGAAGATCGTCTCGATGTCGTAGCGGAGCTTCGCGATGCCGCGGTGCCGGTCGCGCTCGGGCAGGTGGTCCTGCATGACGCGGTCGTCGAAGTCGGCGATGCCGCCGAGGGTGCGATGCTGCGCGCCGGTCGCCGTCACCGCGTCGCGGAAGCGCGAACCGGTGAGCACGCTCACGCGGTGGCCGCGGGAGACGAGGTGTTCGGAGATCGCGACCAAGGGCGCGACGTGGCCCTGGATCGGCGTTGCGCAGAGGAGGTAGTCGGACATGGGGGCGGCTCTTTCGTGGCTCCTGGCCCACGCGGGATGCCGCGTCGGCAGTGCGGGCCGAAGCCGCGCACGACGAGTGAACGTATCCGACGTGAGGTTCTGTCGAAAAGGGTATCCGGGGGCTTTCGGTGCTGGCACGACCCCCGTTCAGGGCTGGCGCCGAACGAGGCATCCGGTCGGAGTCTCTCGACGTCGGTGCATCCCGGGAATGTCCCGGTCCCGCCGGATGTTGTACCAGTGTTCGGACGTGGATTCACCACGTCGGAAGGAGGAGAACGTGGGCATCAGTTACGTCGAGTTCGAAGACGAAGCCGGAGTCCTGCGTCGCTACCGCAAGCACGTGAACGGTCGAGGCCTCGTCGCCACGACCGCCAAGGTCGACCCGACCGCCTTCGTCGACCCGACGGCCTACGTCGACCCCGGTGCCGAGGTGCAGCGCGGGGCCCAGATCGGTCCGCGCGCGTGGGTCGACCGCGACGCGATCGTCGCGGAGCGCGCCGTCATCGGCGTGAACGCGCACGTCGGCCGTCAGGCCGTGGTCGGCCGCAGTGCCGTCATCGGCCCCTACGCGACCATCGGCACCGACGCGCGCGTGCAGAACGGCGCTCGCGTTCCGCGCGAGACCACGGTCGCCGACGGCGACGAGTACCGCGCCTCGACCGAGGACCTGCGCCGGCTCGGCCTCGCCGCCTGATCGGCGAGCCGCACGGCGGGAGACCGCAGAGATCGACGGATGCCCCGGGCTGAATGCCCGGGGCATCGCCGTGTCCTCACTCCTCGAGCAGCTCCCCGGCGAGCAGCGCGATCGTCTGCTCGCGGCCGGGCGAGGCATCCGTCGGCTCCGTCTCGAAGGAGCCTGCGATCGGCGACACCATGACCTCGTCGATGCCGTGGCGCTCGGCGAGGGCGCGCAGCTCGCTCGCGGCACCGGCGGCGTCGGCGATGATCCATCGCCGCTCCATGCCGGCGATGAGTTCGTCGGCGATCGAGTCGGCGGGCGCGGACTGTGCCTCCTCGACGGTCTCGAGCGGGCGCATCGGCGTGTTGGTGCGCAGGCGCGCCATCGACCGCAGCTGGGGCAGGGCGCGGGCGCGGGCCTCCTCGACGGTGGGCGCGACCGACGCGTTCACCGTCAGGAACGTCTCGGGCGACGGATGCCGCTCGCTCGGCCGGTACCCGGTGCGGTAGAGCTCGAGCGCCCGCTCGAGGCCCTCGCCCGAGAAGTGGTTCGCGAAGACGTACGGCAGGCCGAGTTCGGCGGCGAGCTTCGCCGAGTAGTCGCTCGAGCCGAGCAGCCAGAGCGTCGGGACATCCGTCGCCGCCGGCGTCGCCGTGATCGGGTACTCGCGTCCGCTCGTGAGGCGCAGCGATGCGCCGTCGGGCGAGAGCAGGCTCAGGATGTCGGCGACATGGTCGGGGAACCGGTCGACGTCGGCGGTGGGACCCGACACGCGCAGCAGTTGCGTGATCACGGGGTCGCTGCCCGGCGCGCGGCCGATGCCGAGGTCGATGCGTCCCGGCGCGAGCGCCTCGAGCGCCGCGAACTGCTCGGCGACCACGAGGGGCGCATGGTTCGGCAGCATGACGCCGCCCGAGCCGACCCGGATGCGCTCGGTGCGCGAGACGGTCGCGGCGACCAGCACCGGCGGGGTCGTCGACGCGACGGCGGGCATGTTGTGGTGCTCGGCGAACCAGTAGCGGGTGTACCCGAGCCGGTCGGCCGACTGTGCGAGGCGAACGGATGCCGCGACGGCGCCCGTGCTGGGCTGGCCGGTGCGAACGGGGACGAGGTCGAGCACGGAGAGTCTGAGCGAGGAGGCCATCTCCAACGGCAACCGACGCGGCGGCGACGGTATTCCGGGACCCGGCACGAGGCCGCGGGGTAACCCTGAGGTAATCGGAGGGCCGACCCTGTCGCCCGCGGGTCCGCGCGGCCGTTGGATGGAGATCGCGTCCGTGTCCCGCCGGGATCCCCCGCGGCCGTCCACCACGGATACGAGTGACCGGACCCACGACGCGACACCCGAAAGGAATCACCCGTGAACACCCCAGTGTCCGGTGCCGCCGCGGCGCGTGACGCCGCCCGCGCCGCCCATCCGTCCGCTCGCAGCCTCGCGCCCGTCACCGACCTCGCCGAGGTCCGTGCCGTCCACGACGAGGCCGACGCCCGCTCGCTGCGCGAGGCGCTCGCCCTCCTCGACGACCGGATCGCCGGTCGCGTCCACGTTCCGGGCGAGCCCGGCTGGGACGAGGCCCGCACCGCGTGGAACCTCGCCGTCGACCAGCAGCCCGTGGCCGTCGTCGTCGCCGCAGGCGTCGAGGACATCGAGCAGACCGTCCGGGCCGCGAGGCGCCTGGGCCTCGCCGTCGCCCCGCAGGCGACCGGCCACAACGCCGGCCCGCTCGCCGCGGGCGACGGACTGGCCGATGCGCTGCTCCTGCGCACCTCGGAACTGCGTGGCGTGGAGGTCGACCCCGAACAGCGGATCGCCCGCGTCGAGCCGGGCGCGCAGTGGGGCGACGTCGTCGCCGCGGTCGCACCGCACGGACTCGCCGCGCTCGCCGGCTCGTCGCACGACGTCGGCGTCGTCGGCTACACGCTCGGCGGCGGCATGAGCTGGCTCGCCCGCTCGCACGGCCTCGCCGCCAACCAGGTGCTCGCCGTCGAACTCGTCACGGCCGACGGCGTCCGCCGTCGCGTCGACGCCGACCACGACGCCGACCTGTTCTGGGCGGTGCGCGGCGGCGGCGGCGACTTCGGTGTCGTCACCGCGCTCGAGTTCCGCCTCCACCCCATCGCCGAGATCGTGGCGGGCACGCTCTTCTTCCCGCTCGAGCGGGCCGAGGAGGTGCTGCAGGCGTGGGCCGCGTGGACCGCGACGCTGCCCGACACCGTGACGTCCGTCGGCCGCGTGCTGCGCTTCCCGCCGATGCCCGAGCTCCCGCCGTTCCTCGCCGGCAAGTCGTTCGTGGTCGTCGAAGCGGCGATCCAGGAGACGCCCGAGCGTGCCGACGAACTGCTCGCGCCGCTGCGCGTGCTCGGCCCCGAGATGGACTCGGTGCATCCGCAGTCCACCGCCGAGCTGCTGCAGCTGCACATGGACCCGCCCGCCCCGACTCCCGGGTACGGCGACGGCATGCTGCTCGCGGCACTGCCGCCCGCGGCGGTGCGCGCCTTCGTCGACGCCGTCGGGCCGGATTCCGGCTGCACGCTGCTCTCGGCCGAGATCCGACACGCCGGCGGCGGACTCCGCCCCGAGGTCGCACGCATGTCGGCGATCGGACGCGGCACGCCCGAACCGGGCGTCGTCGCCGGCTTCGACGCGGAGTACGTCGTGTTCGGCGTCGGCATCCCGATGCCCGGCACCGGCGACGACCTCGTGGTCTCGCTCGGCCGGCTGCTGTCGCGGGTCGAGCCGTGGCGGGCGGAGCTCGACTACCTGAACTTCGCCGAGCAGACCCGGCCGGCCGCGAAGCTCTTCGGCGATCGCCTCGAACGCCTGCTCGAGGTCAAGCGCCGGCACGACCCGACGGGCGTCATCCGGTCGAACCATCCCGTGGCTCGCTGACTGGGGGTGTCGCTCGCGCTCCGGCCTTCATAGGCTGGGGGCGAGCGACACCGCTGTCGCCTGAGCCTGGGGGAGGACTGAATGACGCTCCACTACGAACTGCCCACGACCGCCGACTTCGCGGCGCTGGCGGGTCCGCACCAGCCGGCCATCACGATCTACGCCTCGACCTCACCCGTGGTGAGCGAGCGGGAACGCGCCGAGGTCGCCGTGAAGAGCGCGTTCGACGACGCGATCGAGCAGGTGAGGTCGACGGATGCCCCGGGGCCCGTCGTCGAGGAACTGCGAAGCGCCCGCGACGGCATCCTCACCGAGCAGCGGCTGTGGGGCAGGCTCTCCCGTTCCCTGGCGATCTTCGTCGCCCCGGGCTTCAACGAGGTGTTCGTCCTGCCGAACCGGCTGGATGACGCGGTGCACGTCGGCTCGCACTTCACGCTCGGTCAGCTCCTGCGGGCGCCGAGCCAGGACCAGGAGGCGTACGCGATCACGCTGTCCGCCAACGAGTGGGCGCTCTGGCACGCGACCGCCACCGACCGCGCCGCGCAGCTCGACGTCGACCAGTCGGGCACCGCGAACCTCGACGAGGCCACGAATCGCGAGCCGGGAGAGGAGCGGCCGCGCGGGTACAACCGCGGCATCGGCGGCGTGGCGAGTCAGGGTGGCGCGAGCCGCCTCATGGGCGGCGAGGGGCGCAAGACCCTGCTCGACCTCTACGCGAAGCGCGTGGGCGACGTCGTGCGTCGTGAACTGCTGCAGCGCGACCCCGAGGAGCGCGTGCCGCTCTTCGCGTTCGCCGCCGAGCCGCTGCTCAGCCTCTTCCTGGAGCGGTCGAAGAACTCGCGGCGCGTCGTCGGCGTCTCCGGTGCACCCGACCGGCTCGGCGCATCCGGGATCGACGACGCCGTGCGCCAGCATCTGGCCAAGCTCAACATCTCGGAGGCCGAGCGCGACCTCAGGGGGCTCGTGAACGGTGCTGCCGGCCGTGTCGAACGCGACCTCGCCGCCATCGCGCGCGAGGCGGCCGACGGTGCGGTCGAGACGCTGTGGTTCGACTTCACGACCAGCGTGAACGGCATGCTCGACCGCGAATCCGGAGCCATCGAGTTCGCCACCGGCAACGGCAGCGGCGAGCACCTGGCCGACGGCACGCTCGCGGGCGACCTGCTGCCGCAGTTGGCCCTCCTCGTCATCGCGAAGGGGGGCAAGGTCGTCACCGTCCGCGGCGACGACCTCGACGCGTCGGTCTGGTCGGGACCGGCGATGGCCGAGCTGCGCTTCGCGCTCGCGTGACCCCGGGGCGCCTATCGCCTGAGCGCCTGCGACGTGGTCGGGCCTGATCAGACGGCGGATGCCGCGACGCGATCGGCTGCGGCATCCGCTCGTCGGCGCATGGCGCCTCGCGGCCCGTGACGGAGCGCCGCCTCGCGCACCGGGATGACGAAACCCTCGCGCCAGCCGAACCGGATCTCGACCTCCTCGGCACGCGTGTCCTCGATGGTCACGTCCACGGTCGTCTCGGTGGGCACGCGAAGTGCGCGGCGCGGCGGCAGCTCGCGCAGCTCGAGCCGCAGGCGACCGGGTTGGGAGCGGAATCCGGGACCCCCGGCGGCCAGTCGGAGCTCCCATCCGGCGGTCGGGCACAGGCCGGAGCCGGTGACCTGCACGAGCCGGCCGTCCGATGTCCGGATGGCGATGGCGGTGAAATCGTAGGGCGAGAAATCGCAGTGCATGGGGGTCGTCATTCAACCGACGCTAGGGAGGCGCCGCTCACGCGTCCTCAGTGCAGGCGCTGAATTCCTCGCCGATCGGCGAGTTTCCACAGCGGGTGGGAAGCGCTTTCTCGAGCTGGTGCCTCGGGCCTAGGCTTGACGCCATGCGATTCGGAATGTTCGTTCCCCAGGGTTGGCGTCACGATCTCGTCGGCATCGAGCCGGCCGAGCACTGGGAGGTCATGCGCGGGCTCGCGGAGTACGCCGACGCCGCCGACTCCGGCTGGGAATCCGTCTGGGTCTACGATCACTTCCACACCACGCCCGTGCCCAGCGAGACCGAGGCGACGCACGAGGCGTGGACCCTCATGTCGGCCTTCGCCGCGTCGACCTCGCGTGTGCGCCTCGGGCAGATGTGCACGTGCATGGGCTACCGCAACCCGGCGTACCTCGCGAAGGTCGCAGCGACCGTCGACGTCGTGTCGGGCGGGCGGGTCGAGATGGGCATCGGCGGCGGGTGGTACGAGCACGAGTGGCGGGCCTACGGGTACGGGTTCCCGCCCGTGCCCGACCGGCTCGCGATGCTGCGCGAGGGCGTCGAGATCATGCGCCAGGCCTGGACCACCGGTTCGGCCACGCTCGACGGGAAGCACTACCAGGTCGACGGCGCGATCGTGCGGCCGCTGCCGTTGCAGCGGGACGGAATCCCGATGTGGGTCGCCGGCGGCGGCGAGAAGGTGACGTTGCGGATCGCCGCGAAGTACGCGTCGTACACGAACTTCACCGGCACCCTCGAGGTGTTCGCGCACAAGAGCGAGGTGCTGCGCGGCCACTGCGAGCGTCTCGGCACCGACTTCGACGCGATCACGCGCTCGTCGAACTTCAACACCGTGATCGGCACCGATGACGCGGATGTCGCGCGCCGTCTCGACGCGATCGAGGCGCGCCTCGCGCCGTATCTCGGCCCCGAGAAGACGGCCGGCTACCTGGCCGAGCTGCGCGGACCGCTCGGCGCCGTCGGCACGCCGTCGCAGGTGGCGGCGAAGCTCGCCGAGCGCCGGGAGCTCGGGCTCGGCTACGCGATCCACTACTTCCCCGAGGCGGCATACGACCGCTCGGGGCTCGAACTCTTCGCGTCCGAGGTCATGCCGGCCCTCGCGGGCTGAGGGCGCGCCACTCGCCCGCGGGCGGGTTCGGGTCCCGAAGCGCGCGGGCCACGCGGCCGCTGGGCCGGAGGGCGGAGACTACGCGGCGACGGCCTCGTCGAGCTTCGCGCCGAGCGCGGCATCCGTCGGTTCGGTGAGGTGCGAGCCGTCGGGGAACACGATGACGGGGATGTTCGTGCGTCCCGAGATCGCCTGGGCGCGTGCGGCGCCGTCGACGACCCGCTCGAGGTCGATGTAGTCGTAGTCGACGCCGCGTCGGTCGAGCAGCGCCTTCGATCGGCGGCAGTCGCCGCACCAGGCGGCGCCGTACATCGTGATGCGGGCAGGGTTCGCGTCAGTCGTGGGGGAAGTCACATCCGTAACCTACGCATCGAGGCTGGGCGGTATTCCCAGCTTCGTGCGGCAGTGGCAGACTCGGGCGCATGCGGTTCGAGACGACGATGTTCCTGTCCGGCAACAACACGGGCATCGAGGTGCCTCCCGAGGTGATCGAGGGTCTCGGCGCCGGCCGGAAGCCGCCGGTGATCGTCACGGTCAACGGCTACGAGTACCGGAGCACGGTCGCCGTGATGGGCGGGCGCTATCTGATCCCGTTCAGTTCCGACAGGCGTGCGGCCACGGGCATCAGCGGCGGCGACCACATCGTGGTCGACCTCGAGGTCGACACGGCGCCACGCACCGTCGAGGTGCCCGGCGATCTCGCGGCCGCGCTGGACGCGACGCCCGGCGCCCGGGAAGCTTGGGATCGGCTCGCGCCGAGTCACCGGAAGGCGCACGTGACGGCCATCGAGGGCGCCAAGACCGAGGAGACTCGTCAGCGGCGCATCGCTGCGGCCGTCGCCAAGCTCACGGCGTAACGACGGCCGACGACTCCACGGCGTGCGTTGACGCAGATTCTCGGCCGACCCGCGGGAGCTCGACGCCCACGAGCCGGGCGAACGCGCTGAGCTGCGCCACGCCCTGCGGCGTGCGGGGGAGTGCGTCGAGCAGCCTCGGCGAATACACGAGGTAGGCGGCGACCTTCGCACGGGAGATGGCGACGTTGAGCCGGTTCTTCAGCAGCAGGAACTCGACTCCGCGCGGCGCGACCGTGGCCGACGATGCGGCGAGGGAGACGATGGCGACCGCCGCCTCCTGGCCCTGGAACTTGTCGACCGTGCCGACGGGCACCTCGGTGTATCCGGCACGGTCGAGCCGATCGCGCACGAGGGCGAGCTGCGCGTTGTAGGGCGTCACCACGATGAGGTCGGTCTGCTGCAGGGGACGCGGGTCGGCCCGCTCGGGACCGTCGGCCGCGTCACGGGTGCCGGTGTACGCGCGGCCGAGCAGGTCGCCGACGATGCGCACGACCTCGTCGGCCTCCTCGGCCGACTCAGTGGTGTTGCCGTCGTGCTCGACGGCGACGGGCGTGAGGCCGGGCGCGATCCCGTCGATGCCGCGCAACGCGGCGCACTCGTGCGACTTGAGCTCGCCCTCGTAGGAGAGGTGGGAGACGGGGGCGGCGAGGGCCGGATGCATCCGCCGGCTCTCGGCGAGGAAGTACCCGTACTCCGCGGGCAGCACGTCGTGCCCGTCGGCGATCCAGCCGAGCGCCGACGTGTCGACCGGCTCGGGGTGCGTGCCCTGGCTCACCTGCGGAAGCTGCTGCGGGTCGCCGAGGAGCAGGAGTCGTCGTGCCGCGACCGACGCCGCGATCGTCGCGGCGAGCGAGAACTGGCCGGCCTCGTCGACGACGAGCAGGTCGAGCGCGCGTCGGCCGACGCGGTCGGCGTTCGCGAAGTCCCAGGCGGTGCCGCCGTAGACGAAGCCGGTCGCCTGGTTCGCGGCGATGAACGCGGATGCCCCGTTCTTCTCGATGACGGTCCATCCGCGTTCGGCGTCGTCGTCGCGGTCTTTCGGCGCCTTCGCGACGAGGCGGGGATCGAGCCCCGCCTCGACGACGGCGTCGAGCAGGTGCTCGACCACGGCGTGCGACTGGGCGACCACCCCGACCTTCCAGCCGTGATGGCCGACGAGGCGCGCGATCACGCGCGAGGCGACGAAGGTCTTGCCCGTGCCGGGAGGCCCCTGCACCGCGAGGTAGGAGTCGTCGAGGTCGCCGAGGGAGCGAACGACCGCGCCGACGTACTCGTGGTCGGGAAGCGGGGCGAGCGCTCCCGACCGCGTGCGCGGCGGGATGCGGCGAAGGAGGTCGACGGCGGGGTCGCGCGGCCAGGCGGGGTGGCCGGAGGCGATCGGAGCGGCCCATTCGGCGATGGCGTCGCGCTGGCGCCCGGCGGGCGGGGGGTTGCCGGGCACCAGGGCCATCGGCAGGCCCCGCCAGGTCTCGCCGGCGACGGAACGCTCCTCGATGCGGACACCGTCGGCGGTCGCCTCGATGACGGTCGCGCCGGTCCACGCGCGCGAGCCGGGCCGGCGCGAGGTCGAGGGGAACGGAGCCGGCCACTCGTACAGCACGTAGAGGTCGGCCCCCGGGCTGAACCGGGAGCCCGGGGCGACGCGCCCGCGCAGCAGGAGCTCGCGGCGATCGTGCTGTTGCCGGCCCTCGCGGTACCAGTCGTGCAGCACCACGGTGCGTGCCGGATCGACGACGAGGACGTCGCGGTGATCCTCCCAGGCCTCGAGTGGCTGCTCGACGCGGAAGAAGTGGCCCCACCAGAAGGTCTTCAGCTCGCGGTCGTGGTAGTCGATCGCGGCTGCCGCGAGGGCGAGCGCCGTGTGGTCGGCGTCGCGCTCGGGGTCGTCGGCCGGGCCGGCGAGGCGCTGCAGGTGCACCGCGAGCGGGCTCGCCTCGTAGTGCTTGCCGGTCGGTTCCGAGAGGAGCAGCGCGGGCACCGGTTCGACGTGCTCGCGTCGGGCGAGGTCGAGGAGCCAGTCGCGCAGCCGCAGCGTGGAGACGCAGTCGTAGCGGTTGTACTCGGCGAGGTCGTCGAGCACGTGCTGTGCGGCGGCCGCGCCCGACAGGCCCGTGGCGGGGTCGTCGCCGCCGGTCGCGAGGAGCTCGCGGGCGCGCACGTACTCGAGGATCGAGTCGCCGCCCGACTTCACGTCGGCCTCGCGCAACTCGTCGCCCATGTAGAGGGGCTCGAGCTTCTTGATGGAGTAGGAGCGGCTGCCCACCCGCACCGCGCGCTTCACGATGGGGTAGAGATCGACGAGCACGCCATCGGCGAGCAACTGGTCGACATCGGCCTCGCCCACACCGTGCCGTGCGGCGATGGACGTGAGGTGCGTGCGCTCGTAGCTCGCGTAGTGGTAGATGTGCAGGTCGGGGTGCGCCGCACGGCGCAGCTTCACCAACTCGAGGAACCGCACGAGCGCCTCGCGCTCCTCGGCGAAGCTGTGCGCCCAGAGGGGGGTGAACTGCTCGTCGTTGTCGATCATGCCGAACAGGTAGTCGAGGCCCCAGTCGGTGGCCGGCCCCTCGGTGTACAGGGGGTCGCCCTCGAAGTCGAAGAAGAGGTCACCGGGGTCGGGTGCGGGGATGGCCGCGAGTGCGCCCGGCTCGCGCACCACGACGGGCGGCGGCAGCGGGGGGTCGTCGGGTGTGCGCCGGCCGGCCGCTTCGGCGGCCGTCTCGGCCGCCTCGGCCGCGAGCTGGAGCTTGGCCTGCAGCCGCAGCCCGTCGAGCGTGGCCTCGAGGATGCCGTCGATCGGCCCCTGCGACGCGGCGAACGCGTCGATCGTGGTGATGCCCGCCTCGAAGAGGTGCGCTCGCTGCGTGGTTCGGAGGCCGGCGACGAGCAACGGGTCGCGGTGCGCCTGCACCTCGAGGTCGCAGGTGGGGCATCGGCCGTCGAGCGTGTAGCGCGGGTCGCCCCACGCCACGGGGCCGTCGTCGGCGACGCGGTCGGCCACGATCTGCTCGAGCCGGGCACGGCGCAGCAGGTAGACGGGCTCGATGTCGTCGAGCCGGTGCGAGCTCGTGGTGCCGTCGCCGAGGAGCAGTTCGACGGTGTCGGCGCGGGGGATGCCGAGCCGGTCGAGCTGCGTCGCGTAGGCGGCGAGCTGCAGCAGCGCCGTGACGCGGGCCCGGCGGGCGAGCTTCGAGTCCTGCACGAGGTAGCGGCCGTCGGGTTGGCGCACGATGAAGTCGGCGAAGCCCACGAAGCCGTCGTCGACGAACGTCGCCTGGAACACGACCGGCGCGCCCGACTCGAACGCCTCGAGCGTCGCGGCGACGGCCGCGGCGACCTGGTCGGCGTCGCGCAGGTCGGGCCGGTCGATCTCGACCACGCCCGCGCCGAAGCGCTCGCGGTACGCCGCCAGCACGCGCAGCTCGTGCTCGTCGCCGAGGCGCCCCGCCCGCTCGAGCATGGGGTCGGCGACGGGCTCGAAGAGCGTGTCGCGGCCGAGCTTCACGTCGAGCTCGCGCAGGAACGCGAACTCGCAGTCGCTGGCCTTCTTCAGGTCGCTCGCGCTCGTGACGACGGTGCCGTCGACCAGGTACATTCGGCTTCCTCCCGTCGCCTCAGTTCTTCACCGTAGCCCGAGCGTCCGACATCGGGAGGCCCCGTCGGATGCCGCGGCTCAGCCCGCTGCGCCGAGCGCGCCGCGCGCGAGCCCGAGCATCCCCTCGATCGCGTGCCCGAGGAGCGAGCCGCGCGCTCCCGCGTCGCCCCAGCGCACGAGCGCCTGCGCGTTGAGCCCGTCGATCATGCCGAGGACCTGCCACGCGATGCCCGCGGCATCCGTCGCCCGGAACTCTCCGCTCGCGATGCCCGCCTCGACGATGCCCTGCACGACCGCCTGCCAGGCGTCCATCTGGGAGCGGACGGATGCCGCGAGCTGCTCGTTGCGCCGGCCGAGCGCCCACGCCTCGACCCACACGACGGTGACGTCGTCGCGGGTGCCGTCGAGGAGCGTGTCGAGGAGCGCGCCGAGGCGGGCCGTCGGCGTCGGCAACCCGGCCACGAGCCGCTCGACCTCGTCGATCTCGTCGGCGACGATCGACGTGAAGGCGGCGGCGACGAGCGCGTCCATGCTCGGCTCGTAGTGCGCGACGAGCGCCGGCGTCACGTCGACCCGGGCGGCGACGCCGCGCAGGGTCACGGCGGTGAGCCCGTGCTCGAGGGCGAGACCTCGCGCGGCAGCCGCGATCTCGGCGGTGCGCTCGGCGGGCGACTTGCGTGCCGACGATCGGCGGGGGGCTCTTGACATCGACACCTCTTGTTGATCGTATGATCAATACTAGTCGAGCGGATGCCGCGGCATCCGTGACCCCCACAGGAGGTGGCCGCATGTCGTGGCGCATGCCCGCAGAGACCGCGCCGCACGAGCGCACCTGGATGGCGTTCCCGCGCCCCGGCCTCACGCTCGGCGACGACGCCGCGTCGGCCGAGGAGGCGTACGCCGCCTGGGCCGCGGTCGCCCACGCCGTCGCCCGCTTCGAGCCCGTCACGATGGTCGTCGACCCGATCGAGCGCGACCGGGCCCGGCGCATGCTCTCGGCCGACATCGCGCAGCTCGAGGCGCCGCTCGACGACTACTGGATGCGCGACATGGGGCCGACGTTCGTGCTCGACGACGCACGGCCCGGCGCGCTCGGCGGCGTCGACTGGATCTTCAACGGCTGGGGCGCGCCGAAGTGGGCGACCTGGGCGAACGACCGCGAGATCGGCCGGTTCGTGACGGAGGCCGCGGGCGCCGAGCTCGTCTCGTCGATGCTCGTGAACGAGGGCGGAGCGATCCACGTCGACGGCGAGGGCACCGTGCTGGTCACCGAGACCGTGCAGCTCGACCCAGGACGCAACCCGTACGCCGACCGACCCCGCGTCGAGGCCGAGCTCGCCCGCACGATCGGGGCGACGCACGTGGTCTGGCTGCCGCGCGGCCTCACCCGCGACTACGAGGACCTCGGCACGCGCGGCCACGTCGACATGGTCGCGACGATCGCCTCGCCCGGCACGCTGCTCCTGCACGAGCAGCCGAACCCCGAGCACCCCGATCACGTCGTGATGCGCGAACTGCGCGCGTTCCTGTCGGAGGCGACGGATGCCGCGGGCCGCCGCTTCGAGATCATCGACCTGCCCGCCCCCGCGCAGCTGCGCGACGACGAGGGCTTCGTCGACTGGAACTACGTGAACCACATGGTCGTGAACGGCGGCGTCATCGCGTGCGGCTACGGCGACGAGCGAGCGGATGCCGCGGCGCGCGACCTGCTCGCGGCCGCCTACCCCGGGCGAGAGGTCGTGACCGTCGACGCCCGGCCGATCCTGGCGCGCGGCGGCGGCATCCACTGCATCACGCAGCAGCAGCCGGAGGTGGCGCGATGAGCGGGGGCGGGCCGTTCGACGTGGTCGAGGCATCCGTCGCCGACCTGCGACGGGCGCTCGAAGAGGGCCGTGCCACGGCGGTCGGGCTCGTCGAGGCGTACCTCGCGCGGATCGACGCGTACGACGCGCCGGGCACGCCGACCGCCCTCAACGCCGTGGTCGTGCGCAATCCCGACGCGATCGCCGACGCGCGGGCCTCCGACGAGCGCCGCGCGCGGGGCGAGACCCTCGGCCCGCTCGACGGGATCCCGTACACCGCCAAGGACAGTTACCTCGCCCGGGGCCTCACCGCGGCGGCCGGCTCCCCCGCGTTCGAGCACCTCGTCGCCCAGCGCGACGCGTTCACGATCGAACGCCTGCGCGCGGCCGGCGCCGTGCTCATCGGCCTCACGAACATGCCGCCCATGGCGAACGGCGGCATGCAGCGCGGCGTCTACGGCCGCGCCGAGAGCCCGTACAACGCCGACTACCTCACGGCCGCCTTCGGCTCGGGCTCGTCGAACGGCTCGGGCACGGCGACCGCGGCGTCGTTCGCGGCGTTCGGCCTCGGCGAGGAGACCTGGTCGAGCGGCCGGGCGCCCGCGTCGAACAACGCCCTCTGTGCGTACACCCCCTCGAGGGGTGTCATCTCGGTGCGCGGCAACTGGCCGCTCGTGCCGACGATGGACGTCGTCGTGCCGCAGACCCGCACCGTGGGCGACCTCCTCGAGGTGCTCGACGTCATCGTCGCCGACGATCCCGATCCCCGCGGCGACTTCTGGCGCGTGCAGCCATGGGTCGAGATCCCGGCCGCATCGGCCGTGCGGCCGGCGTCGTACGTCGCGCTGCTGCCCGGCGGCGGCGAACCCGGGGGTACCGCGGATCCGGGGGATGCGGCCCGGGCAGCCCGAGCCGCCCTCGCGGGGAGGCGGTTTGGCATCCCGCGCATGTACGTCAACGCCGATCCCGACGCGGGCACCGCCGAGCCCGGACGCACCCCCGGCATCGGGGGAGCCACCGGGCAGCGCATCGACACCCGAGCATCCGTCATCGAACTCTGGGAGGCCGCGCGGCGCGACCTGGAGGCGGCGGGCGCCGAGGTGATCGAGGTCGACTTCCCGGCCGTGACGAACTACGAGGGCGACCGGCCCGGCGCTCCGACCATCGCGACACGCGGACTCGTGAGCCCCGAGTACCTGCGGCGCGAGATCATCGACCTCTCGGCCTGGGCGTGGGAGGACTTCCTGCAGGCCAACGGCGACCCGGCGTTGTCGACGCTCGCCGACGTCGACGGGTCGCGCATCTTCCCGCAGCCCGCCGGCGCGCTGCCCGACCGGTACACGGGCTTCGACGACGACATCGCGGAGTATCCGGCCTGGGTGAGGCGCAATCCGGATGCCACGTGGGACGACATGCCCGAGCTCGAGGACGGACTGCGCGGGCTCGAGGAGACGCGCCGCCTCGACCTCGAGGAGTGGATGGACGGGCTCGGCCTCGACGCGGTCGTCTTCCCCGCGGTCGCCGACGTCGGGCCGGCCGACATGGACGTGAACCCCGCCTCCGCCGACCTCGGCTGGCGCAACGGCGTGTGGGTCGCGAACGGCAACCTCGTGCCTCGGCACCTCGGCATCCCGACCGTGACGGTGCCGATGGGCACCATGCGGGACATCGGGATGCCCGTGGGCCTCACGTTCGCCGGACGTGCCTACGACGACACGGCCCTGCTCACGCTCGCCGCCGCGTTCGAGGCGACCGGTGCGCGACGCTCGGAGCCGCCGCGCACGCCGCGGCTCCGGTGACGCCTGCCGGTCGGCTCAGTCGACCCGCCAGTTCTGCCAGTCCTGCCACTGCCACCACGGCATCATCGGGCCGACACCCTCCCAGAACCCGGTGAAGGCGCTCGAGATCGCGCTGGTGATGAGCCAGAGTCCGAAGCCGGCCGCGGTGATGATCCAGGCGATCATCTTGTGCTGCTCGTAGTCGGGCAGCAGCCGCCCCTCCTTGTCGCGCTGCACGCCGGCGAGCGTGAGGATGAGGTCGATCAGCCACCAGATTCCGAAGCCGCCGATCGTGATGAGCTTCAGGATGCCGGTGCCGATCTTGCCAAGGTAGAAGCGGTCGACGCCGAGCCATCCGAGGAGCCACGCGAACATCCACGTCGCGATGAAGGATCGCGGCGACGGAGCGGTCTGCTGGGCCGGTGCCGGAGCGGCGGGCGGCCGGTTTGGGTCTGCGGGCGGGTACGCGGTCATGACGGTTACCTCCTCGACCCGCCCAGTGTGCCCGTCGGCTGAGCGCGTGGCGTGGGTCGAAGGTCCCGCCGCGGCATCCCCTCAGCGCACCTCGACGGACCGCTCGTGCAGGCCCGTGGCGCCGTCGGGCACGACCCCCTGCACCTCGGCCGTCTGCACCTCGCCGTCGGCGTTCACCGCTCGCACCCGTAGCGTGTGGGTGCCGGAGGTCGCGTCCCACTCGTAGCGCCACTGCACCCAGGTGTCGATCGAGATCGCCGTGGCGAGGGTGGCGGGCTGCCACGGACCGTCGTCGACCTGCACCTCGACGCGCTCGATGCCGACGTGCTGGTGCCACGCCACGCCCGCGACCGTGACCGGACCGGCCGTGAGCGACTGTCCGCTGCGCGGTACGTCGATGCGCGACGACAGCTTGATCGGCCCGCGCTCGCTCCACCCGCGATCGGTCCAGAAGGCGGTCGCCCGGTCGAAGCGGGAGACCTCGAGGTCGACCACCCACTTCGTGGCCGACACGTACCCGAACAGTCCGGGCACCACCATCCGCACCGGGAAGCCGTGCTCGGCGGGCAGCGGCTCGCCGTTCATGCCGACCGCGAGGATGGCGTTCCGATCGTCCTCGAGCACGGCGAGCGGCGTCGACGCCGTGAAGCCGTCGACGCTCCGCGACAGCACCATGTCGGCGTCGGCGCTCGGCACCGCGCGGGCCAGCAGCTCGCGGATCGGGTATCCGAGCCAGACCGCGTTGCCGATGAGGCCGCCCCCGACCTCGTTCGACACGCACGCGAGGGTGGTCACGCTCTCCTCGAGGGGGAGGGCGAGGAGCTCGTCCCAGGTGATCGTGACGTCGCGCTCGACCATGCCGTGGATGCGGAGACTCCAGTCGGACGGTTCGACCGCGGGCACGGCCAGCGCCGTGTCGATGCGGTAGAACTGCGCGTTCGGCGTGATCACCGGTGCGAGGCCGTCGATGCCGAGCTCGGCCGCGGCGGGCACGGGGGCGGTGGCCGTCGGCCGGGGAAGGGCGATCGTGTCGCGAATCGCGGTGACGGCGCGCGATCCCGCCTGCAGCACGTATCCGCCCAGGGCGGCGACGGCGCCGACCGCGACCGCTCCGCCCGCCCAGCCGAGGAAGCGGCGGCGGTCGACGGCGTGGGGCGCGTCGGCGCCCGCGTCCGCGGGTGCATTCCCCGAATCGAAGGGCGATTCGGGTGACGCGCCGGTGCCCGCCCCGCGTGTCGCGGCATCCGTCCTGCGACGCGTCACGGGCGTCACGGGCATCGCGGGCGTCACGGGCAATCGACGCACCAGGAACTGCAGGGCCAGCACGGCGGCGATCGCCGCCACCGCCGAAGGTGCGATGGCGAGCATCGGCGCGTTCGCGCGGGTGGCGGCGGCGAGCGCTCCGACGAGGCCGAGGACCCCGAAGAGCAGCCGTCCGAACGGCGGGCGGCGCGCCTCGAGCACGCCTGCGGCGCCCGCGACCGCGAGCAGCACGATGCCGATGCCCACGAGCAACGCGGCCTTGTCGGCGGTGCCGAAGAGGGCGATCGCGGCATCCTTCGCCCACGGCGGCGCGAGGTCGATGAGCAGCGACCCGACGACGACGAACGGGCTCGACTCGGGTGCGAACATGGCGGCGGCGAGTTCGCCGACACCGGCCCCGAAGGCGACGGATGCCACGCCCGCCGTCGCGGGCAGCATCCATCGTCGAGCGCGGTCGGTCGCTGCGGTCATCTCCTCAGGCTACGCGCCGGGTTCACGGGTCTCCGGGCCGACGGCGGGGAGTTCCTCGGACCGTAATGTTCGGGCGCCGCGGCCCCCTCAACCCGCGGCGGGCGGGTGCGCCGCGAGGAACGCCGCCACCGGCTCCGCGAGCCCCGCCCCGACCTCGGCGGCCGGACGCTTCGCGCCCTTCACCTCGAACGAGTGGTTCGCGTTCTCGACCCAGTGCAGCGTCGCCGTCGATCCGATGCGCGCCACGACCTCGTCGAGCTGCTCGTTCGGGATCGCGAACGGATCGTTGCGCCCCTGCAGGAAGAGCATCGGCACCGTGATCCCCGCGAGGTGTTCGTCGCGGGCCTTCTCGGGCTTGCCCGGCGGGTGCAAGGGGTATCCCAGGAATACGAGACCCGCCGCCGGCATCCCCTCGGCGACCGCCATCGACGCCATGCGTCCGCCGAACGACTTGCCCGAGGCCCAGATCGGCTCGTCGGGCGAGCCCGCCGCCGCCGCACGCGCGGTCGCGGCATCCATCGCCGCACGCCAGGCCGCGATGGCGACGGGCGGGCGGTCGGGGAAGCGGCGCCCCGCCTCCCGGTACGGGAAGTCGAAGCGGAGGGTCGCGAAGCCGAGCGCGTCCATCGCCCGGGTGAAGCCCGACATGAACGGATGCTCCATGCCCGCGCCGGCTCCGTGTGCGACGACGATCGTGGCCGAGGCATCCGCCGGGCGGGCGTAGACCCCCGAGACCGGGGCGCCGTCGACGTCGATCGCGATGCGCTGCTCGTCGGCACGCGCCCGCCCGTGCGCCTCCCGCTCCGCGTCGTTCATGCGTTGAGCGCCTCGAAGAGGTTGCCGACGCCCTCGAGCACGGTACCGCCCGCGTCGACCAGGTCCCCGACCGCGGCGACGAGTTCGACCGCGCCGCCCGCGGCCTCGAGGGCCCGCGCGACCTCGGCCGTGACGTCGATGGCGTCGGCGAGCGTGTCGAGGTTGCTGCGTTCGAGCGCGTCGTGCTCGAGCTCGAGACGCGCCATCCACTCGCGTTCGAGCCCGAACAGCACCGCGTACGGCAGCAGCCGCTCGTGCAGGTGGAACCGGGCGAGCGGCCCCGATGCGAACTCGGGCCCCGAGCCGTCGGCCGCGACATCCGACTCGTGCAGGTCGGCGCCGCTCGGCGACTGGAGCACGCGCAGGCGGTCGGCCTCGGCCGACGTGAGGTACTGGCGGAGTCCGTCGAGGTGCTCCCGCCGCGGGCGGGCGGCGGGAAGGAATCGGCGCCACGACGGCGGCGTGACGATGATCGTCGCGATGGTCGCGGCGACGGCGAGGATCGTGGCGCTCAGGGCGGGCACATCGGCGTTGACCAGCGCCATGACGATGAGGAGCGCCTCGACGAGCATGCCGAGGTAGGCGAGCACCGTGAGGGTCATGCCCGGCCACGTCGTGCGGCGTTCGGCGATGAGGCCGTCGCGGGCGAGTGCGTGCTCGGTGTCGGAGACCACGCTGCGAAGTCGCCCCGCGAGTGCGCGGCGGTCGGCCGAGAACCGCCGCACCCGGCCGTGCGTGTGCTCGGGGCCGAAGAGGGCGTCGAGCAGGTCGATCTCCTCGGGGCTGAGCGTGGCGCCGCTCACGAGCTCGACGCCGATGGGCTCGCGCTTCGAGCGGCCGCCCGCGAGGAGGCGCACCTTGCGCTTCACCGCGAGGTCGATGAGGGCCGCGGATGCCGCCCGCCGGTCGGCGTTCGCGAGCAGCGCGTCGCGCAGCACCGTGGACCCCCGCTCGGGTGCGTACTGCGCGATGCGCCCGGTCACGTGCTGCGCGGCGACGGCGCGCGCCACGATCCCGAGTCCGAGGATGAGGAACGCCGGGACGATCGCGACCGGGATGACGGCGGTGAGCACGGGCCCAGTCTAGGAGCGCCGGCGTTCGGGCGGCGCTCCGCGTACGGGGGCCGACGCCCGGTGGGAGAAGGGGGGCCGGGCACCCGAGATGCACCGGCCCCCATTGCCGCGCCCCCACGCGGCAATCCGCCACCGAGGAACCGGCGACGGGTTCCCATCGCGCCCCCCGGTGCGACGGGTGTTCGGAGCGGGTCCGCGAAGGCTGTGGGCCACCCTTCACGGACCCGCAGACCTCGAGGATCCATCAGGATCGTTGCGCCAGCTTAGGCTGCCGATGCCGATCCCGCCTCCATCGTTCGTTTGATCTGGTTCGATCCGGACGCGACGGGCTACCAGCCCTCGTCGAGCACCCGGTCGAGCATGTCGACGAAGAAATCGGCCGATTCGCGCGCGAGGCACAGCGGCGGCTTGGTCTTCAGCACGTTCTGGTGGTCGCCCGTCGGCTGCATGACGACGCCGAGCTCCAGTAACCGGTCGCAGATCGCGGCGGTCTCCTCCGTGGCGGGTTCGAGGGTCGCGCGATCGCGCACGAACTCGACGCCGAGGTAGAGCCCGAGGCCGTGCACGGCGCCGATGAGCGGATGCCGCGTGGCCAGCTCCTCGAGACGGTGCGCGAGGTACGCGCCGGTCTCGGCGGCGTTCTCCTGCAGCCGCTCCTCTCGGAAGGCGTCGAGCACCGCGAGTCCGGCGACGCTGGAGGCGGGGCTGCCGCCCGTCGATGAGAAGAAGTAGCCCTGCGTGCGGTACCGGGCGGCGATCTCCCGGGTCGTGATGACGGCGCCGAGCGGGTACCCGTTGCCGACCGCCTTCGCCACGGCGACGATGTCGGGCACGACGCCCTGCTGCTCGAAGCCCCAGAACCAGTGGCCGAGGCGCCCGTATCCGGCCTGCACCTCGTCGGCGATCGCGAGGCCGCCCACCTCGCGCACGGCCGCGTAGACCTCGGCGAGGTACCCGTCGGGCAGCGGGATGCCGCCGGCGTTGCCGAAGAAGGTCTCGGCGATGAAGGCCGCGGCAGGCCGGCCGTCGGCGGCGAGGCGGCGGATGCGCTCGGCGGCCTCGGGCGCGTAGCGCGTGGCATCCGACCCCCGATGGATGCCGCGGAAGGGGTTCGGCGCATCGAGCGCGTGCACCCAGTCGGGACGGGTGGCGAGCGCGTTCGGGTTGTCGGCGGTCGAGGTGCTGACCGCGTCGGACGCGTAGGTCCAGCCGTGGTACGCCTCGAGGAGTGACACGACGTCGCGGCGGCCGGTCGCGGCGAGCGCGATGCGGATCGCGAGATCGGTGGCCTCGGACCCCGAGTTGACGAGGAACACCGTGTCGAGCGGATCGGGAAGGAGCGCGGCGAGCCGCTCGGAGAACTCGACGACGGCGCCGTAGTTGAAGCGCGAGTTGGTGTTGAGCGTGCGCAACTGCTTCGCCACGGCGGCGGCGAGCTTCGGGTGGCCGTGCCCCAGCGGGGTGACGTTGTTCACCATGTCGAGGTAGACGCGCCCGTCGGTGCCGATGAGGTGTTCGCGCCAGCCGCGCTCGATGCGCGGCGGAGCGTCGTAGTAGTGCTCCTGCACCTCGGCGAACGCGCGTTCGCGGCGCGCGAGGAGCGCGGCGGCGTCGCGCGCGGGGTCGGCGAGGATGCCGGATGCCTCGGGCTGCACGTCGGCCTCGAGGCCGAGCATCGGGGCGGGGTCGACGGTGAGCGCCAGCCAGCCGGCGGCGTACTCGGGGCGCACCAGGTGGGGCACGGGCGGGGCGTCCGCGTTGACGAGGCGGATCCGGATGCGGGAACCGGATGCCGCGACGCCGAGCACGTCGCCCGCGGCGACCCGCGCCCCGGGCGCGAGGGT
The DNA here is from genome assembly GCF_004959775.1 of Agromyces sp. H66. Classification (GTDB taxonomy): domain Bacteria; phylum Actinomycetota; class Actinomycetes; order Actinomycetales; family Microbacteriaceae; genus Agromyces. The sequence continues at coordinate 28,342 of NZ_SJZG01000003.1, read as the reverse complement.
GGCCGGGTCGCCGGGGTCGCCGGGGTCGCCGGGGTCGCCGGGGTCGCCGAGGGTGGCCGGGTCGCCGGGGTCGCCGGGGTCGCCCGGGTCGCCGAGCTCGCCGTCGAGCTCGAGCCGGAGGCCGGCGTCGAGGGCGAGCATGAGCCGATCTCCGCCGATGTGGAGGATCTCTCCGTCGCCGGGGCTCGCAAGCACCTGCGAGTCGGTGAACCAGACGTCGACGCCGGTCGGGACGGTCGCCGTCGACGTCGGCGCGTGCGGGAGGCTCGCCGTGAGTCGCGGTGTGCCCCAGGGCAGCAGGGCGGCGTCGGCCCATCCGTCGATGGCGGCCCGGGCGAGGTCGTCGTCGAGACGAGGGTCGAGCCAGGCGCCGGCGTCGACCGCGTCGGAGGTGATCGACACGTCGAGTCGAGCGACGCCGGCGGGGTCGAGGTCTGGCGCGAGCTGCCTGAGGGACGCGTTTCGAGACGCGGCTGTCGGCCCCGCGGCATCCCCGCCCAACTCGGCTGCGATGAGCGTCGTCATGACGTCGACCGGCACCGAGACGGCCTGCTCGAAGATGCGCCACTCGCGTTCGATGCCGCTCGCCGCGTACGCGTTCGCGCCGCCGTCGAGCTGAACCTGGTGCTCGCCGCTGACGACGAGCACCGCGCCGCGCAGCACCACGAGGGGCCAGATCGCGGCGATCTCGGCCGGCGCCAGTGGCCGGCGATCGTGGAAGGCGCGCACGGCGGGCAGCACCGAGGCGGGCTCGGCGCCCGCGTGGTGCAGTATCGAGGAGATCGTGATCGCGAGCTCGGCGACGGCCCAACTGCGCGTCACGTCGCCGAAGTCGATGATGCCGTCTGGCGTGCGGATCCCGCGGTCGGTCGTGCAGACGATGTTGTCGTCGGTGAGGTCGAGGTGCACGGCCTGCAGCGGCAGGTCGGGGGCGACGACAGCGAGCCGTGCCCAAGCGGCGGCTGCGGCATCCGTCACCTGCCTGCGCCTGGCGGGATCGGGATGGTGCGGCGCGAGCAACGCGACGACCCGGTCGGCGTGACGAGGATCCCACTGGAGCACGCGCTCGAGGCCGTCGTGCTCGAACCCGGCGAGGGCCAGGCTCGTCCGCGCGGCGAGTACTCCCATGCGTGCGACGGCGCGCGGGGCGAGGTGGGCGCTGCCGCTGAGGGTGCCGCCCGGCAGGTACCGGATGAGGCGGATGCTTCGCGGCCCGTCGCTGGTGTCGGCGACGATGTGGCGTGGGCTGCCCGCGGCATCCGTCGTCGTGGTGGCGATGCGCAGGTCGGGCGCGCTCGCGGCGATGCGGTCCGCGGCCTGTTCCTGTGCCGCCAGCTCGGTCGCGGTGAAGGCCGGGTTGGTGATCTTGACGACGCCGACGGGTGAGCCGCCGTCGTGGGCCAGGAAGTTCTGGTCCTGCTGGCTGCCGAGCGGTTGAAGCGCGACGTCGATCCCCCAGCGCTCTCGCACGATCTCGGCGACCTCTGCGGCGGAGAGGTTCGGCGCGGGCAGTTCACCGGCTCCGAAGAAGTCGAATCCCGCTGGGTGTGCTCCGGCACCGCTGCGAGCGCTCGTGTGCGACATCCGCGCCCCCTTCCGCTTCGACGATAGCCATCCGGGCGCGGGCGCCGATACGTTCGCCGTGTCGAACGATCGACCGGCGGTTCGCCGGCGCGTCAGAGGGGAACGGCTTCGCGCTCGAGTCGTTCGAGCCGGTCGGATGCGATGAGGCCCAACGCCGTCGAATCGTGCAGGTGCACGGTGGCACCGAGCAGGAGTTGGGCCTCATGGATGCACTCCAGGAGGTTCCATCGGTCGGAGAACAGGTCGCGCTCCACGAGGAGTTCGAGGATGTCGGTGTCGATGCCCTTGGCGAGGTCGCCGACCATGCGCGGGTTGCGTGCGTCGTGCCGGCGGAGCACCTCGAGAAGCCGGCGGCGGAGAACCGTGACGCGATCGCGCAGGGGCAGCGTCATGACGTCGCCCGCGGCGGCGGCCAGCAGCCGCGCCCCCTCCAGCGAACCGGATGTCCCCGCCGCGCGCTCGGTCGATTCGGCGGCGCCCCGGGTGATGGTGTTCTCGTGCACTTCGGTGAAGGCGAGGACCGCGTCGTGCAGCACCGACTTCTTCGTGCGACCGAGGAAATGCGCGAGGTCGGCGATCAGTCGGCCGGTCGACGGATCGATCTTCACGCTGCGCTCGCGCATGGCGACTCCTGTTCCCGACGTGGCCGCGCCGTGCGGCGACGCGCTCACGGTATTCGGTCGGGACGTTTGGCGGTGCGGGGTGATCACGGCTGTGGAGGGGTCCCGACCACTGTGCCCTGTCGAGGACACGTCACGCCGGCGTCGCCCGTGCCGAGGACGCCTCACGCCGAAGGCACTGTTTCGTTCGAGGAGTCGGTGCCGCCGTGCCGCGGTGCCGGGGTGCCGGGGTGCAACAGTGCCGAAGTGCCGAAGTGCCGAAGTGCTGCGATGGCGCGGTGCCGAGGTGCCGAGGTGCCGAGGTGCCGAGGTGCCGAAGTGCCGAAGTGCCGGGGTGCCGGGGTGCCGAGGTGCCGAAGTGCCGAAGTGCCGAAGTGCCGAAGTGCCGCGGTGCCGAAGTGCCGAAGTGCCGAAGTGCCGAAGTGCCGCGGTGCCGAAGTGCCGAAGTGCCGAAGTGCCGGGGTGGCGGGGTGGCGGAATCGACCGTGTCGGCGGGGGAAACGGTCGCTCGGCGCAGCAGCGGAGGTGGCGGAGGAGTGGGGACCCTGCCTCGGCAGGATCCCCGCGTACACCTAGAACGACAGGATCTGGCGGCCGGCTGCGACCAGGTTGCGAATGCTGGCCTCACCGTTCGTCTCGGCGAGCAGCGGCCATCCGGCGGCGACGAGTTGGTCTTTCACCTTGTGGCTCGACGCGCAGAACGAGCATGCGCCGTGCACGTTGTCACGGAGAGCGGTGGCGAGCGGGTGCATCGGGCTGGCGGGGTCGCTGATCGCGGCGAGCGTCTCGACGCCCGAACCGTCGAACACCACGACGACGTCATCGCCCGCAGCCGTGAACTCGAGAGCGGTCTTGAGACCGCGGTACACCTTGGAGGTGTTCCCGGGCAGCGGCTCGTAGATGACGACGGCAACCTTGTTCGACTCGTTCATTGGAGAGACCTTTCAGTTGGTTTGCCAGGCCGGTCGGTGTGCCCGCCGGGTGGCCGAGACCGGTGAGAGAACCGGAGCACCGAAGGTACGTCGCGCCCGGGCGAGTCGTCTGCGATCCAGCACACAGACCTCGACTCGGGTGCCAGCGCACACTGGAAGGCATGGCCTGGGCCGGGGTGCACTGCGACGAAACGTCGCGTTCTGGAAGGAGGTCAGGCTCGTCGACTAGGCCGCCGGCGCAGCGGGCGGGCGGTGCGTCGTGCGTCGTCGCCGCAGTTCCGCCGCCACCCGCGCCGTGACCGTCGCCACGAGCACGGCGACCACGGCGACGATCGCCGCGATGCCCGTGACGGCCGACGACGGGGCATCCGTCAGCCGTGCGATCGCGATCCACGCGAGACCCCAGCAGAGCGACAGCGTCGGCGCGATGCGGCCGTGGTCCCACACCGCGAGGGCCCCGCCGACGAGCCCCGCCACGGCCACCACGCCGACGGCCCACGTCGCCGGTGGGATCCCCCAGCCGTCGAATCCCGCCGCGACGAGCGCGGCCGTCACGTTCGCCGCCGTCGCGACGATCACCCAGCCGAGGTAGAGGCCCACGGTGCCGTCGGTCACGATCGCGTCGACGACGTTCTTCGGCGGGTACGCGAGGCACTGCCCGAAGGCGTACACGAGCACGAGGAGCAGCACGACGATGACGGGAACGCTCAACCACAGCAGGTCGAACTGGATGCTGAGGATCCACGCCGCGTTGAGCACGAGCGACGCGGCGATCGGGTATCCGACCCGCCGGTGCCGCTCGTCCGCGCGCTGCCCGGGAAGGAACTGCCACACCGCGTAGGCGAGCAACCCGAGGTAGATGACCGACCAGATGGCGAACGCCGGCCCGCCGGGCGCGATGAGGGTCGCATCGGCCGCGAGCGCGCCGCCCGCGGCATCCTGGATCGGCGTGCCGCCCGCCGCACCCGAACCGATGAAGGCTCCCACCACCGCTGCCACGGCGCTCACCGCCACCGTGATCTGTCGGGCGAGGTCACCGCTCGCCGTGGGCTCTGTCGCCTGCGTCGTCATCATCGCACCTGCCGTCGACTCGTGGTTCCCGGTCGTGTCGCGCTGCCAGCCTAGGCAACGGATGCCCCGCGCCGGTCACTCCGCGCCGAGTTCCTCTCGGATGCGCCGCAGGTCCTCCATGAGCGACCCCACGAGGATCCAGTGCCCCGACTTCGGCGGCGCGATGACGAGCGCCGACGTGAGCGCCGGCGTCTCGGAGGTGAGCGGTTCGGGTTCGGGTTCGGCGACGCGGGCCGCGAGCCGCACGTCGTGCGCCACCCGGTGCAGCTGCTCGGCGATGGCGCGCACGGTCATCTCATCGTGCAGGGTCTCGTCGTAGTGGTCGGCGAACGCGCGCGTCATGCCGATGACCTGCGTCACGATCGGGCTGAGCTTGGTGAGGAGCTCGCGCAGCTGCCCCAGCTCGTCACGGTGCGCCGACCGGCGGGGATTCAGCGTGAGCGACTCCTCGCCCGCGACGATGGCGGCGTCCGCGGCATCCCGCATCGGCCGCAGCAACCGCGCCTCGATCATGAGCGCCTCGAGGTCGGCCCGGGATCGCGCCTCCTCGAGCGCGTCGGCGAGACGGTCGACGGATGCCGCGAGCTCGCCGCCGAGCCGGGCGAGCTGCTCCCGTGCCGGCGCCACCGCCACGGGCGGCACGATGAGCGCGTTCACGATGATGCCGATCGCCGCGCCGATGAGCGTCTCGATCACCCGGTCGAGCGCGTACTCCGGCGAGGACGCGCCGAGCGCGAGGACGAGCATGGCGCTGATCGCGACCTGGTTCGACGTGGGCGGCGTCATCTTCAGGGCCCACGCCACGAGCATCGCGACGACGATGGCGATGAGGATGATCCACGTGCTCTGGCCGAACGCGAGCGAGAGCCCGGTGGCCACGAGCACGCCGAGGATCACGCCGACCGAGCGCTCGACGGCCTTGCCGAACGACTGGTTCACGCTCGGCTGCACCACGAGGAGCGCCGCGATCGCGGCGAACACCGGCAGCTGGCCCTGCACGAGCCAGCCCGCCACGAGCCACGCGGCGATGGTCGCGACGGCCGACTTCAGCACCTGCAGGAGCGGCACTCGCCTGGTCGCGCGGAACGTGGCCGTGATGCGCATGTGCTCAGGCTAGCCGCGTGCACGCGTGCGGCGTGCCGCGCGCGGATGTCGCGTGCGGGCGCCGCGTGCGGTGTGGGCTCGGGTCCGCGATCAGCGGAGGGCGGCGAGCGCCTCGGCGATCGGGTCGTCGCCCGAGACGAGTTCGAACTGGGTGCGGGATGCCGCGCCGGTCTCGAGCACGGAGGCGATCGTCGCCGCGACATCCGCGCGGGGGATCGTGCCGCTCTCGAGGGCGGAGCCCGCTCGCACGAGGCCGGTGCCGGGGTCGTCGGTGAGCCGACCGGGACGAATGATGGTCCAGTCGAGGTCGCGCGAGCGCACCGAGGCATCCGCTTCGCTCTTGGCGCGCAGGTAGAGCTGGAAGATGTCGTCGGATGCCGGATCGAACTGGTCGGCGCCCGTGGACGAGATCACCACGAGGCGGGGGACCCCGGCGGCCTCGGCCGCGTCGGCGAGGAGGATCGCCGCGTCGCGGTCGACCGTGAACTTGCGTTCGCGGGTGCTCCCGGGGCCGGCCCCGGCCGCGAACACCGCGGCATCCGCGTTCTTCAGTACCTGGCCGACCTCGTCGACGGAAGCCCCCTCGAGGTCGAGCACGACCGCTGCGGCGCCCGTGGCGTCGACATCGTCGCGGTGTTCGGGATTGCGGATGATGGCGATGGGCTCGTGCCCGGACTCGGCGAGCAGGCGCTCGAGCATGAGGGCGATCTTGCCGTGGCCTCCGGCGATGACGACGCGCATCGCTCCAGTCAACGCGGCCCGGAAGGTCGGCGCAAGGGTCGCGTGGAATCTCGCTCGGGGACGGGTGGAATCTCGCTCGAGGGACTTGGCACTCTCCGTGCGAGAGTGCTAATCTGAAGTTACTTGAGTCGGATGGACTCAACTCTGGGACACGCCGCGAAATGCGGCAGCATGAAGGAGGAGAAGCCATGGCCATGTACTGGGACCCGTTCCGCGATCTCGACCGCCTCGCGCAGGGTCTGCTCGACACTCGTCAGGCACCGCGCATGATGCCGATCGACCTGCATCGTGACGGCGACCACTACGTGCTCTCGGCCGACCTGCCGGGTGTCGACCCGGGTTCGATCGACGTCGATGTCGACGGGCAGCTGCTCACGATCCGGGCGGAGCGCACGCTGCGCTCCGACTCCGACGTGCAGTGGCTCGCGCACGAGCGCCCGAGCGGGTCGTTCCTGCGCCAGCTCACCCTGGGCGACGGCCTCGACACCTCGGCGATCAGCGCGCACTACGACAACGGCGTGCTGAGCGTGGTCATCCCGGTGAGCGAGAAGGCCAAGCCGCGCAAGGTCGCCGTGCAGAGCGCGCCGCACGTCGAGAAGGAGGTGACGGCCGGCGACACCGCGTCGGCCGGCTCGACCGCGTCGAGCTGACGCCGGGCGCAGCGAACGGATGCCGCGGGCTGGGGGGCCCGCGGCATCTTCCGTGTGCCGGGCCGCGTCGACGGTGGGCGGGGCTAGCGTTGCGGGCATGACGTCGCTCGCCACTGACCTCGCCCGGCTCGGCACGGAGTTCTGGGAGTGGCGTGACGCCACCTCGTTCCGCACGTCCGACGACATCCCACGCGTCGAGCGCCCCGCAGGCTGGGTGCCGCGCTTCGATCCGGCGGCGGTCGACGAGTTCCGCCTCGGGCTTTCGGGGTTCGCCGAGCGCTGGCGCGCCCTCGAGGGGGCCGGGCTCGATGCCCTGCCCGTCGCCGCGCAGGTGGACCACCGGCTGCTCGGGGCGGCACTCGCGCGCGTGCACTGGGAGCTCGACGTGCTGCGCAACTGGGAGCGCGACGCCGTGTTCCTCACGTCGCAGATCCTCGGGCCGTGGTTCGACCTGCTGCTCGCGCCGCCGCCGTTCGCGGCGTCGCGGCAGTCCGACCTCGTGCGCGTGCTCGAGGCGATCCCGGCGGCAGTCGACCAGGCGATCGCGAACCTCGAACGCGCGGGCGTCGCGACGCTCGCCCGCGTGGCGGCCGCCGAGCTCGGCGACATCGGCGCCCGGCTGGCCACATCGGTGGCCGCGCTCGCCCCGGTGCTGCACGGGGTGACCGCCCGTTCGCTCGCCGAGGCCAGGCCCGCGGCGAGCGACGCGCTCGAGCGCTATCGCGGCTGGCTCGAGGCATCCGCCGACCGGCTCGGGCCCGACGTGATCGTCGGACGCGACGCCTTCGTCTGGTACCTGCGGCACGTCGCGCTGGTCACGGCCGAACCCGAGGAACTCGTGCGCGCCGCGCTGCAGGACCACCGGCGCAGCGTCGTCGCCGAGACCGTCTCGCGCGCCCGCCACCGCGCCCTGCCCGAGGCGCCGCTCGCGGTCGACGTCGAGGCCGAGATCGCCGCCGAGGAGGCCGGCGAGACGCAGGTGCGTGCGCTCTACGAGCGCGCGGGTCTGCTGAGTCAGCCGGCCTCGCTGCGTCGCTACCGGTTCGCCGCGACGCCGGCGTACCTCGAGCCCGTGGAATTCCTCGGCGTCACCGACGACCTCACGAGCATCCGCCGCGTCGGCGAGGACGCGACGTCGTACCTGCCAGATCCCTCGCCCGACCTGCCCTACTTCGACGCGGCCGCCGCGCGCGACCCGCGGCTCGGCATCATCCACGAGGGCGCGCACGCCCAGCAACTCGCGTTGTCGTGGGCGCACCCGAACCCGATGCGCCGCCACTTCATCGACTCGGTGGCCAACGAGGGCATCGCCCACTACAACGAGGAGCTCATGCTCACGGCCGGGCTCTTCGACGATGCGCCGCACTCGCAGACGATCGTGTACAACTTCGTTCGGCTGCGGGCGCTGCGCGTCGTGGTGGACGTGAGCCTCGCCACCGGCGAGTTCTCGTTGCACGACGCCGTCGACTTCTTCGTGCGGATGGTGCCGATGGACGTCGAGACCGCCACCGAGGAGACGGCATACTACGTGGCGACCCCCGGCCTCGCGATGGCCTACCACGTGGGCAAGCTCGAGGTGCAGCGCATGCTGACGGATGCCGCGCTCGCCGCGCAGCTCGACGGTGCCGAGTTCTCGCTGCGCGACTTCCACGACTTCGTGTGGCGGAACGGCAACGTGCCGATCTCGCTGCAGCGCTGGGAGCTCCTCGGCGACCGTGCCGACGTCGACGCGCTCGACGCGGCGGGCCCGTGGTGGGCGGCGCCGCCCCGGACCTGACGTCGCATCGGGGTCCGGCGGGATCGGCGCTCGGCCGGTGCCCGCGCTCGACCGGCGCTGGGCGGCCGCGTTGCGGGTCGGCTGCCGCGTTGCGGTCAGGCGTCGTCGGCGTCGGGCGCGTCGGGATCGCGGTTCGCCGCGGCTTCGGGGTCCTCCTCCGGTTCGAACGTCGTCGGTTCGCCCGCGCCGACGCCCACGCTACCGGGCTCGCTTGGGATGGTGCCCTGGTTTCCGAGGCCGCCCCTGTCCTCCGTGACGCCCTCGCTTCGCGGGGTGCCGTTCGTGACGTCGTCGCTGTCGCGGTCGGATGCGTCGGTCATCGTCGTCTCCTGCCGTCTCTTCGATCGTGACCACGATCACACGGGGGGTCGGCGGCCGACATGGGCTTGACAGCGTGCTCGCCCTGGCGACGCGGTGACCCATCAACCCCGCCGAAGCATGTTCCCCTTCTCGAACCCGGTGCCGGAGTGCCGAGGTGCCGGAGTGCCGCGGTGTCGGAGTGCCGAAGTGCCGCGGCGCCGCGGTGCCGGAGTGCCGAGGTGCCGGAGTGCCGCGGCGCCGCGGTGCCGGAGTACCGAAGTGCCGGAGTGCCGCGGTGCCGGAGTACCGGAGTGCCGAGATGCCGGAGTACCGAAGTGCCGGAGTACCGGAGTGCCGAGATGCCGCGGTGCCGGAGTGCCGAGGTGGAGCGGCTCATGAAATGAGAAGGCTCGTCGGCGGGCGCCGACCGACGGATTCCTGCCAGCGAAGCACGAATGCCTGCCGAACGCACGCAGGCTGAAATACCCCTATGGGGTATTAGGTTGCTCTCCTCGAGTCACACAACTCGAGACAAGGAGCACTGCACATGTCCACCTCATCCGTCAGTCCGCCGGCGCGCCGCCGGTGGCTCGGGCTCGCCCTGATCGCCGCCGCCCAGTTCGTCGTGATCATGGACACCTCGATCATCGGCGTGGCCCTCCCCGACATTCAGGCGGCCCTCGGCTTCACCCCCGAGTCGTTGTCGTGGGTCTTCAACGCGTACGTCGTCGCGTTCGGCGGGCTCCTGCTCCTGGGCGGCCGCCTGTCCGACGTGTTCGGCGCCCGGCGCGTGTTCATCGTCGGCTGGGTGACACTGCTCCTCGGCTCCGTCCTCGCGGGCGCGGCCGGCAATGCGGCCGTCGAGATCGCCGGCCGGGCCGTGCAGGGCGCGGGCGCGGCGCTCATCGCCCCGGCTGCGCTCACGCTGCTGATGACCCTGTTCGGCGGCACACCCGAACTCCCGAAGGCGTTCGCCGTGTACGGCGCGGCCGCCCCCATCGGCGGCACCGCGGGCGTCTTCCTCGGCGGCGTGCTCACCGAGTACGCGAGCTGGCCCTGGGTGTTCTACGTCACCGTGCCGATCGCCCTCGTCGTCATCGCGCTCACCCCGCTCGCCCTGCCGCGAGTCCGGGCCGGCCGGGGCCGGGTGGACCTCGGTGGCGCCGTCACCGCGACGCTCGGCCTCGCCGCCGTCGTCTACGGGGTCGTGCGCGCCCCCGAAGCCGGTTGGGCCTCGGTCGAGACGCTCGTCGCCCTCGCCGCCGGTGCGGCGTTGCTCATCGGGTTCTTCGCGATCCAGGCGCGCAGCCGCCAGCCGCTCCTTCGGCTCGGCATCTTCCGCGCATCGCAGCTCGGGGCCGCGAATCTCGCGCAACTCCTCCTCGGCGCCGCGTGGGTGCCCATGTGGTTCTTCCTGAACCTCTACCTCCAGAACGTCCTCGGCGCCGGCGCGTTCGCCTCGGGCGCGGCGCTGCTGCCGATGACCGCGCTCATCGTGGTCGGCATGACGCTCGCGGCACCACGCCTCCTTGCACGATTCGGCGCGAAGCCGCTCATCGTCACGGGCTTCGTGCTGCTCACGGTGGGCCTCACCTGGCTCGGCGTCGCACGTCCCGACGGCACCTACCTCGTCGATGTGCTGCCCGCCTCGCTCGTGGCGGCGCTCGGCATGGCGGTCGCCTTCGTCCCCTCGCTCGGCACCGCGATCGGCGCCGCCCGCCCCGAGGAGACCGGCGTGGCATCCGGCCTCGTGAACACGAGCTACCAGATCGGCTCGGCCGTGGGCCTGGCCGCGATGACGGCGGTCGCCGCCGCAGTCTCGCAGGGCGGCACGGATGTCGCGGCCGCGACATCCGGCTACCCCGCCGCGTTCCTCGGTGCCGGCGCGATCGCCGCCGTCGGTGCGCTCGTGACGGCCGCGTTCCTCCGACGTCCGGCGGCCCCGGCTCCGGACGCCGGCGCCGCGGCTCGCGAGGAGGTCGCCGCGTAGCCACGGCGCGATGCGGGTGGGGCGCCGGGCGCCCCACCCGCTCGCCCGTACCCCGCTCGCAGTAGTCGAGGTGTATCCGTTGGATGGATGTGCCGGGCGCGCCTCCCGACGAGGCTGGAACCAGACCTCGCCACGACAGGAGCACACCACACGATGACCGCCCCGATCCTCTCTGCTCGAGACGTACGCAAGTCGTACGGCCGCGGCGCCAACCGATTCGACGCGCTGAAGGCGGTGAGCCTCGACATCCGCGAGGGCGAGAGCATCGCGATCGTCGGCAAGAGCGGCTCGGGCAAGTCGACGCTCATGCACGTCCTTGCCCTGCTCGACCAGCCCACCGACGGCACGGTCGAACTCGCCGGCACCGACACTCGCGCGCTCAGCGGTGCGGCGCTGAACCGCGCTCGCAACCAGACCTTCGGGTTCGTCTTCCAGCAGTTCTTCCTCACGCCGAACGCCTCCGTGCTCGAGAACGTCATGCTGCCGCTGAAGATCGCCGGGGTCGGCCGGGCCGAGCGCCGGCGTCGCGCCCTCGAGTCGCTCGAGCAGCTCGAACTCGGCGACAAGGCGAAGAACAAGGCGGTGAACCTCTCGGGCGGGCAGAAGCAGCGCACGGTCATCGCCCGCGCCCTCGTGAACCGGCCGCGCGTGATCTTCGCCGACGAGCCCACCGGCAACCTCGACACCGCCACGGGCGCGGTGGTCGAGGACATCCTCTTCGACCTGAACCGCGAGCACGGCATCACGCTCATCATCGTCACTCACGACGAGGAGCTCGCCGAGCGGTGCGATCGCCGCGTCCACATCCGCGACGGACTCATCGTCGACGTCATCGAGAACCCGACGGCCACGAAGAGCGCAGACGCAGAGTCGGCCTCAGAGCCAGAGGCGGCGGCGACCGCAGCGGAGCGTGCGGCATGAGGCCCGCCGACCTCGTCGGCGCCGCGGCCGGCAACACGTTCCGCTCCAAGACGCGCACGATCCTGACGATCCTCGCGATCTTCGTCGGCGCGTTCACCCTGACGATCACGAACGGCCTCGGCACGGGCATCAACCGCTACATCGACGACACGGTCGCCGCGATGGGCGCCGACGACGTCATGACCGTGACCAAGGTCGCCGAGAACGCGACGGATGACTCCGACGGCCCGCGCGAGTACGACCCCGACGCGATCGTCAGCGAACGCGAGGGCCCTCCCGGCACGACGAACGTCGTCGCGCCGATCGGCCCGGCCGAACTCGACGACCTCGCGGGGATCGACGGGGTCGTGCGGGTGCAGCCCGTGAAGAGCGTCGACGTCGACTCCATCGCCCATGAGGGCGGCACCGAGTACGAGATCGGCATCGGCGGCTTCGTGAGCGGGATGCGGCTGCAGCTCGCCGCCGGCGAGCAACCCGACGCCGCGGCATCCGGCTACGAGGTCGTCATCCCCGACGCCTACCTCGACGTGCTCGGCTTCGACGATGCGGATGCCGCGATCGACGAACCGGTCACGCTCGCCGTGACCGATGCGGAGCGCACGCGGCACGAGCTCGAGGCCACGGTCGTCGGCGTCGCCGAGGCGAGTCTCGGCACGACGAGCTCCGCGGTGCCGAACGAGGCGCTCAACGACGCGCTCTTCGCGGCGCAGTCGACGGGACTCGACGCGAGCCAGCGCGACATCTACAGCCAGGCGACCGTGTGGTTCGATCCGGCATCGACTGCCGATGAGATCACCGCCCTGCAGGACCGTCTCGACGATGCCGGCTACGACTCGACGACCGTCGCCGAGCGGCTCGGGGCGTTCAAGAGCGTCATCGACGGCATCGTGCTCGTGCTCAACGCGTTCGCGATCATCGCCCTGCTCGCCGCGAGCTTCGGCATCGTGAACACGCTGCTCATGTCGGTGCAGGAGCGCACCCGCGAGATCGGGCTCATGAAGGCGATGGGCATGGGCAGCGGCAAGGTGTTCGGCCTGTTCAGCCTGGAGGCCGTCTTCATCGGATTCCTCGGTAGCGCGATCGGTGCCGGCCTCGGCATGGTCGTCGGCAGCGCGATCAGCTCGGTGCTCGGCGGACGGCTCCTCGCCGACCTGCCGGGGCTGACGCTCATCGCGTTCGACCCGGTGTCGATCGTCGTGATCATCGTGCTGGTGATGGGCGTCGCGTTCCTCGCGGGCACGCTGCCCGCGGTGCGGGCGGCCCGGGCCGACCCGGTGGAGTCGCTGCGCTACGAGTGACGCCGGCGGGGCATCCGCTCGTCACACCCCGCCGCGCAGGGCTGCGATCGGCTCGATCCGCGCGGCCCTGCGTGCCGGGTAGGCCCCGGCGCCGAGCCCGACGAGCGCGCCGAGCAGGGCGGCGCCGAAGACCATCGGCAGGTCGATGATCGGCGTCCACTGCTGCACGAGCGCGACGGCCACGACCGCGAAGACGCCGACCGCGGCCCCGATCAGGCCGCCGAGCAGGCCGATCACGAGCGATTCGACCATGAACTGCGCGGCGATGTCGCGACGGGTCGCACCGAGCGCGCGGCGCAGCCCGATCTCGCCGGTGCGTTCCGAGACCGACAGCAGCGTCACGTTCGCGATGCCGAGGCCGCCTGCCAGCAGTGCGATGACCCCGAGCACCAGGAAGACGACGTTGATGTCGGCCTGCACGTTCTCCTGCAGCTCGGAGCCCGAGCGCGGCGCCTGCACCTCGAAGTTCTCGGGCTGGTTCGGGTCGAGCGCGATCGGCGCCTGCTCGGCGACGAGGGCCCCGGCGCCCGGCGCGATGTGCAGTTGCAGCTCCTCGGCCGCGACGAGCCCGAAATCGGCGCGTGCCGTGCCGAGCGGCACGATGACCGCGTCGAGCAGGTCGGGGCGCCGCTGCACCTCGCCGACGATGCCGATCACGGTGTAGGGGCGTTCGCCGACGAAGATCGACGGTTGGCTGTCGACGCGGTTGAGCCCGAGCTTCTCGGCGGCCCGCGCGCCGAGCACCGCGACCCGGTCGGCCCGCAGCTCGTGCCCGGCGTCGAAGTAGCGACCGGTGACGACGGTGCCGCGCACGGCATCGAGCAGGCCGTCGGATGTCGCGAGCAGCGTCGGGCTCAGGACCTCGGGCGCCGAGGGGTCGTTGATCGGGACGGCGGTGATCTGGAGTTCCCCGATCGGCACCTCGCCGATGAGACCCGCCCGTTCCACGCCGGCGAGCCGTTCGACCCGGTCGGGCGCGTCCCACGGGAGCCGCGTGTTGGGCGTCTCGGTGCCGTTCATCGACCGCGTCGACGCGGGTGAGATCACGGCCTGGGTGGCGGCGACGGCGTCGAACTGACGACTGAGCTGCCCGGCCGCGGTCTGCGCGAAGCCGATCGTGACGACGAGCGAGCCGATGCCGAGCACGGTGCCGAGCGTCGTCATGACGAGCCGGCCGGTGTGCCCGCCGATGCCGTGACTCACCTCGACGAGGAGGTCCTGCACCGTGAATCGGTCGGCGCGCGGCGTGCGCGGGCCGGTCGGCTCCTCGGGGGCGGCGGTGCGCCCGCGGAGGCGGGGGAGGCGGGGTCGCCTCACAGCTCGCTCACCCGGCCGTCGGCGATGCGGATGCTGCGGGCCGCCCGGTCGGCGGTGGCCTGGTCGTGCGTGATCACCACGAGCGTGAGCCCGTCGTGGTTGAGCTCCTCGAAGAGGTCCATCACCTCGCCGGAGGTGCGCTGGTCGAGGTTGCCCGTCGGCTCGTCGGCGAGGATGAGCTGCGGAGCGGCGATGACCGCCCGTGCCACGGCGACCCGCTGGCGTTCACCGCCCGAGAGCGTCGTCGGCAGGAACCCCATGCGGTGCCCGAGGCCGACGCGTTCGAGTGCTGCCGTCGCCCGCGACATCCGCTCGACCCTGGGCACACCGCTGTACAGCGTGGCGAGCAGCACGTTGTCGAGCACGGTGCGCCGCGGCAGCAGGTGGAAGGCCTGGAAGACGAAGCCGATGGTGCGCGCTCGCAGTCCGGCCCGCTGCTCCTCGCTCAGCTCGCCGGTCGACACGCCGTCGAGGCGGTACTCGCCGACGGTCGGGCGATCGAGCAGGCCGAGCACGTTGAGCAGCGTCGACTTGCCCGACCCGCTCGGGCCGACGATCGAGAGGTAGTCGCCGCGGGCGATGGCGAGGTTCACGCTCTTGAGCGCCCGGACCTCGGGGGGGCCTGGGAACGAACGGGTCACGTCGACGAGTTCCACGACCGGGGAGGCCTGGCTCATCGGCCCACCACGACGCGGTCGCCCTCCTCGACGTCGCCGGTGATCTCGACGAACCCCTCGGCCGCGAGACCGGTCTCGACCTCGACGAGGCGGGTCGAGTCGCCGTCGCCGTCGACGACCTCGACGCGCGACTCGCCGCCGGGGCCGGCGGTGAGAGCCGCGAGCGGCACCGCGAGCACCTCGCCCTCGGTGGCCCCGATCGAGATCTGCACGCGCACGTTCTGCCCGCGGAGAGCCTGCACCTGCTCGTCGGTGGGCGACACCGGGGCGAGCACGACGTCGTAGCGCGGACCTCCCTCGGCGGATGCACCGCCCTCGGCCTTGCGCGGCGCGACCGAGGTGATCTCGGCCGCGAGCTCGCTGCCGTCGGGCATCGCGAGGGTCGCCGCATCGCCGGGCTTCAGGAGCTTCGCGTCGCTCTCGACGGCCGACGCGTTGATGGCGAGCGTCGCCCCCGAGACCAGCATCGCCGCCGATGTGACGATCGTGCCGCGCTGCACCATGACCTCGTCGACGCGCCGCGGGAGGTCCTCGAGGTAGAGCACCTCGCTCACGGGCAGGAAGGCCTCGGTGCCGTCGAGCGCGTCGGCGAGGATCTCCTGGGCGTCGGCGAGCTGCCGGCGGGCCTGCTCGAGCGCCACCTGCTGGGCGCTCGTGTCGCGGGGCGCGAGCAGCGCATCGCGCTCGGCTCGCGCCAGGGCGAGCGCGTCCTCGGCGGCCGCGATCTCCGAGGGGGAGCCGCCGCCGTTCCGAAGGTCGGCGAGGGCCCGCTCGGCGGCACGGACGGCGTTGTCGGCCTGGATCCGTTCCACCGACGACGGTCCGGTCGCGGCGGCGCTCACGTCGCGCTCGGCCGCGGCGACCGCATCCTCGGCGGCGCGCACGCCGTCACGCGCCGAACGCACGGCCTCCTCGGTGCCGTCGGGCGAGTCGGGCAGCGGGTAGCCGATGCGGTCGTAGAGCGCGGCGACCGCATCGGCGGTCGCCGCGTCGAACACGTCGGACGAGCGGTCGCCGGGGTCGATGCCGATCGCCGCGAGCGACTGCTTCAGTTGGGTCACGTCGGGTCCGGCGAGCCCCACGCGCAGGGTTCGGTACGCGGGCAGCTCTCCGGGAAGCACGATGACCGGTCGGCCGACGATCTCGAGGGCGACGGATGCCGCGTCGAGCGTCGTGCCGACCTCGGGAACCCGACCCGTCACGACCGCCGGCCCGCCGAGGTCGCCCGTTTCGAGCTTCACCTCGACGGAGTCGGCGAACGCCGCGTCGCCGCGGATCGTGACGTCGTTCGAGAGCACGCGTCGCTCGACGGGCACGGTGATGAGCCCGGGTTCCGGCGGTGCGGCGTTCGCCGCCGCCTGGCTCGGCGAGATCACGAAGAAGCTGAGCCCGACGCCCGCGACAAGCGACAGCACGGCGACGCCGGCGAGCACCCACAGCACTCGGTTGCCGTGCAGCACGCGCCGCCAGCCCGCGACGGCGGGGTCGGCCCGCTCAGCGGGCGATTCGGCCCCCACCGCTATTCGCCCGTGGCGTAGGCGGCGACGAGCTCGTCGAGCTCGGCCTTGTGGTCGTCGATGAACTGCTGCTCGAGCGCGAACTGCGCCGTGAACTGCGTGGTGTCGTAGTCGAGCTTCTTCGCGCAGCGGAAATCCGCGAGCGCCATCTCGATCTCCTGCTCCTTCAGTTCCCTGAGCTCCTCGGCGCTCGGACCCTCGGGGTTCTCCTGCCCCTCCCAGAATGCGTTCATCTGATCGGAGATCACCGTCTGGGCGTCCCAGCGGAGCTCGAGGTCGGGATACCCGGCGTCGGCCATGCACTCCGACCAGTTCCGATTGAGCTCGACGATCTCGGGCTGCTTCGGCAGTTCCTCCCAGAGCGTGCCCATCTCCTCCATGAGTCCCGCGAACCGCTCGTCCTCCCAGAACGACTCGCCCTGCACCTCATGGCTGGCGAAGCCGTTGCAGCCGCCGTTCTCCCAGCTGTACTCGTAGGAACCGTCGTCGTTCAGTTCCTCCTCGGTCGGCGGGGTGCCGTAGAGCGTGGCGTAGTACGCCTCCTGCTCGCTCGGCGAGAGGGATTCGACATAGGGCTGGTTGGGGTCGACGTACGCCTCGGCCTCCGCCTGCTGCGCCTCCATCTCCTCCTCGGTCTGCACCATGCCCCAGCCGTTCGCCGCGATCCAGGCCTCGGTGTTGCGTTCCTCCGGGTCGGCGCCGAACGACATGGTCTGCGACGAGTCGACCGGCGTGTACTCGAAGCCCTCGTCCGCCATGCAGGCGGCGACCAGCTCCTCGATCTCCTGCTGCTGCTTCGCGAAGCGCTCTTCGTCCCACGCCCCGCCGTTCACGGCATCGAGGTACTTCGAGAGCGGACTGTCCTCGTAGGTGAGCTCACCGCCGCCCGTGCCGCCGTCGCTGCATGCGGCGAGGGTGACGGTCGCGGTGATCGCGAGCGTGAGGGCGAGGGTTCGAGCGGATGGTCGGGAAGGCACGGTGCTCCAGTCGTCGGGTCGCGGATCGGCGCGCGCAGTCGCGCCGTACAGAGGGATGTCCCGACAGTGTGGCAGCGTCTCAAACTCGTTGTCGACAGCCGGGCCGAACGGTTCGCGCACGTGCTGCCGTCCGAGGATGCGGAGTGCGCGCCGAGGCTCGGGAGACCTGTTTCGGGCCTCCAGACGCCGAGCGTGCACTCCCCGCCCGCCGCGGGGCGGGGAGTGCACACTCGACCGGAGGGGGTCAGGCCTCGGGCCGGAACCCCCGCAGCCGCAGGCTGTTCGTCACCACGAACACCGACGAGAACGCCATGGCCGCGCCCGCGACGAGCGGGTTCAGCAGGCCCAGCATCGCGACGGGGATCGCCGCCACGTTGTAGGCGAATGCCCAGAACAGGTTGCCCTTGATCGTGCCGAGGGTGCGCCGCGCCAGTCGGATCGCGTCGGGCACGAGCCGCAGGTCGCCCGAGACGACCGTCAGGTCGCTCGCCGCGATGGCCGCGTCGGTGCCGCCGCCCATGGCGATGCCGAGATCGGATGCCGCGAGCGCCGCCGAGTCGTTGACGCCGTCGCCGACCATCGCGACGACGTGACCGCCGGCCTGCAGCTCCCGGATCGCCTCGAGCTTGCCCGCGGGAGTGACGCCGGCCCGGACGTCGTCGATGCCGACGTCCGCGGCGACCGCCCGCGCGGCGCCCTCGTGGTCGCCCGTGAGCAGCACGGGCCGCAGGCCCAGCCGCCGCAGCCGGGCCACGGCCTCGGCGCTCGTGGGCTTCACCGTGTCGGCGACGCCGATGAGCCCCCGCACTTCGCCGTCCCACGCGACCACGACGGTGGTGATGCCGCGCGCCTCGGCCTCGTCGCTCGCGGCGACCAGCGACGCCGGCAGCTCGAGCGACCACTCGGCGGCGAGCCACCCGGGCTTGCCCGCGACCACCAGGCGTCCGTCGACGACGGCCTGCACGCCGAGTCCGGCGTGCGCGGCGAACTGCTCGGCGGCCGGATGTCCCGCGCCGCCCTCCGTGGCTGCGGCCACGATCGCCCGTGCCACGGGGTGCTCCGAGCCGTCCTCGACGGCGGCGGCGTAGCGGAGCAGCTCGGGCTCGGGACATCCCTCGACCGCCTGCACCAGCGCCACGCGCATGCGGCCCGTCGTGACGGTGCCGGTCTTGTCGAGCACGACCGTGTCGATGCGACGGGTCTGCTCGAGCACCTGCGGCCCACGGATGAGGATGCCGAGCTGCGAGCCGCGGCCCGTGCCGACGAGCAGCGCCGTGGGCGTGGCGAGCCCGAGCGCGCACGGGCACGCGATGATGAGCGTCGCGACCGCGGCGGTGAACGCGACCTCGAGCGAGGCGCCCGTGAGCAGCCATCCGGCGAACGCGACGATCGACAGTCCGATCACGACCGGCACGAACACCGCCGAGACGCGGTCGGCGAGCCGCTGCACGGGGGCCTTTCCGGTCTGCGCCTCCTCGACGAGCCGGCCGAGCCGGGCGAGCTCGGTGTCGGCGCCGACACGGGTGATCTCGACCACGAGCCGGCCGCCGACGTTCACGGTCGCGCCGACCACCCGGGAGCCGGCGGCGACCTCGACGGGCACCGACTCGCCCGTCAGCATGCTCGCATCGACCGCGGATGCCCCGTCGACGACGAGCCCGTCGGAGGGGATCGTCTCGCCCGGCCGCACGACCACGTGGTCGCCCGGAACGAGCGAGTCGACGGGCACGCGCGTCTCCCGGCCGTCGCGGAGGAGCGAGGCATCCTTCGCTCCGAGCTCCAGGAGGGCGCGCAGCGCGGCGCCCGACTCCTGCTTGGCGCGCGCCTCGGCGTAACGACCCGCGAGCACGAAGACCGTGACCGCGGCGGCGACCTCGAGGTAGATCTCGCTCGCACCGGCCTCGGGGGACCCGAAGAGGGTGAGCGTCATGCGCATGCCGGGCATGCCGGCGTCGCCGAAGAACAGCGCGTAGAGCGACCAGCCGAATGCCGCGGCGACGCCCACGCTGATGAGCGTGTCCATGGTCGCGGCGCCGTGCCGGGCGTTGATCGCGGCGGCCCGGTGGAACGGGTACGCGCCCCACACGGCGACGGGCGCGGCGAGCGTGAGCGCGAGCCACTGCCAGTTCGTGAACTGCAGCGCCGGGATCATCGACATGAGGAGCACGGGCACCGTGAGCGCCGTCGAGACGAGCACGCGGCGACGGAGCTCCCGAACCTCGTCGCGTTCGGGCGCGGGAGCGGGCGCGCGGCCCCCGGCCGGCACGGGCGGCGGGGGGAGCGTCGCGCGGTAGCCCGCGGCCTCGACGGCGGCGATGAGCTCGGCGGGGTCGAGGGCCTCGGACCCCGCCGCGCGCACGTGCGCCTTCTCGGTCGCGTAGTTGACGGATGCCTCGACGCCCGGGAGCTTGTTGAGCTTGCGCTCGATGCGGGTGGCGCACGACGCGCACGTCATGCCCTCGATCTCGAGCTCGATGGGCGCGGCGGTGCTCACGCTCCCGCCGCCGGCCGGGGCCTCGGCGCTCACGCGCCCTGCGCGGCCAGCGTGTAGCCGGCCTCCTCGACGGCGGCGCGCACGGCATCGTCGCTGATCGGGCCGGAGCTCGTCACCGTGACGACGGATGCCGCGCCCGGCCGCAGGTCGACGGCGACCTGCTGCACGCCATCGACCTCGGAGAGCTCCTCGGTGACGCTCGACACGCAGTGCGAGCAGGTCATGCCCTCGACGAGGAACTCGGCGCTGAGCGCACCTTCGGCGCGGGTGGGCGTCGTGGCGATGCTCGAGGAGGAGCCGTGGGAGTCGGCGCCGTGCGAGTCGCCCGTCGCGCAACAGCTGCAGGCTGCGTTCGCGTCGGTGAGTCCGAGGTCGATGCGCTGGAAGCCGGTCATGGCCGTCCCTTCGTGTGGCGAGTGAATCCTGTTGATACCCCCATGGGGTACCCCTACTCTACACGAGTCCGAGCCGGACGAGGCTCTCGGCCGAGGCGATGATGGCCTCGTCGCGCGACCGAGGCTGCCAGCCGAGCATTCGCCGGGCCTTCTCGCTCGACGCGCGCCGCGATCGACTCAGCTCGGGAAGCACCGCGCGGAGCTCGGCGTTGACGCTCGCTCCGACGCGCACGAGCCAGTCGGGGATCACGAGCCTCGGCACCCGTCTGGCGTCCTCGCCGAGTCGGTCCCGCAGGAGCCTCGCGAGGTCGGGATAGGTGATGGGCTCACCCGACACCGCGAGGAAGCGCTCGCCGGCGGCATCCGGATGCGTCATCGCGCGCACGTGCAGGTCGGCGACGTCGCGCACGTCGACGCCCGAGGTCTGGCCGCGCGGAACGGCCGGCACGCTCCCCTTGAGCAGGGCGAGCAGCAGTTCGACCGAACTCGAGAGGTCGGTGCCCAGGGCGGGGCCGAAGATGCCGACCGGGTTCACGACCGAGAGCTCGAGGTCCCCTCCCTCTCGGTCGACGAAGTCCCAGGCGGCACGCTCGGCGACCGCCTTCGACCGCACGTACGGCGAGAGGCCCGGGTCGTCGGGGTCGGTCCAGTCATCCTCCGTGAAGGGCCGATCCGGTCGGCTGGAGTAGCCGACGGCCGCGAACGACGAGGTCAGCACGACGCGTCGCACGTGGGCGTCGCGCGCCGCGCGCAGGACCCGCAGCGAGCCGTCGCGGGCGGGCGCGATGAGCTCGTCGGGGTCCTTCGGCTGGCGTACCGGGAACGGGGAGGCCACGTGCAGCACGAAGGTCGCGCCCGCGACGGCGTCGCGCCAACCGTCGTCGTGCAGCAGGTCGGTCTGGGCGTACTCGAGACCGGCCGGGTCGGCGCCGCCGGCTCGCACGAGGGCGCGCACCTCGTCGGCCCGCGCGAGCGAGCGCAGCGTCGTGCGCACCCGGTACCCGGCATCGAGCAGCCGCACGATGCAGTGCGACCCCACGAAGCCCGTGCCGCCGGTGACGACGACCAGTTCAGCGCTCACGAGTGCCTCCCGTGACGGATGCTACTCGGCGGTGCTCGGCGTCCCCATGGGGTTGACGAGATGGGATGGCCGGATCATTGCGTATCGTGGGCATCGAGCCAACCCCGTCAGGCGCCTCGAAGGAGCTTCGGATGTCCCGCCAGCGCAACCACCGCATCGCCGTGCTCGTGCTCGAGGGAGCGAAGCCCCTCGATGTCGGGATCCCGGCGCAGGTGTTCACGAACCGCCGGAGCATGCCCTACGAGGTGCGGGTGTGCGGCGCCGCGCCCGGTCTGGTCACGGGCGGCGACGGACTCTCGTACCACGTGGCCGATGGGCTCGAGGCGCTCGCGTGGGCCGACACCGTGTTCGTCCCCGGCTACCGCCACCCCGACACCGAGGAGGCGCCGTCCGCGGTGGTCGAGGCGCTGCTCGCGGCGCACGCGCGCGGGGCGCGCCTCGCGGCGATCTCGACGGGGGCGTTCGCGCTCGCCGCGACGGGTCTGCTCGACGGCCGGCGGGCCACCACGCACTGGCACTACTCGCACGCGCTCGCGCGGAAGCATCCGCTCGTCAGGGTCGACGAGAACGTGCTGTTCGTCGACGAGGGCAGCGTGCTCACCTCGGCGGGGGCGGCATCGGGCATCGACCTGTGCCTGCACCTCGTGCGCCGCGACCACGGCGTCGGACTGTCGAACCACGTCGCCCGGCGACTCGTGGCGGCGCCGTACCGGAGCGGCGGACAGGCGCAGTACGTGCCGCGGAGCGTGCCCGAGCCGCTCGGCGAGGTCTTCGCGGCGACCAGGCAGTGGGCGCTCGGCCGGCTCGAGGAGCCGCTGACGCTGGCCGACCTGGCGCGGCACGCGAACGTCTCGCCGCGCACCTTCTCGCGCCGCTTCGTCGAGGACACGGGCTACACGCCCATGCAGTGGATCCTGCGGGCGCGCATCGACCTCGCCCGCGAACTGCTCGAGCGCACCGATCTCGGCGTCGAGCAGGTCGCCGATCGGGTCGGACTCGGCACGGGGGCGAACCTGCGGCTGCACTTCCACCGCATCCTCGGCACGTCCCCGACCGAGTACCGGCACACGTTCGCACCCGCCGCGGCCGCGGGCTGAGCACCTCAGCCAGCGGGTGCGGCGACGACGCCGGGCACGATCCGGGTGCCGCCGCCCGCGGTCCAGTTCGGCAGCATGGGGATCACCGTGTCGTAGTACCCCGCGAGGATGAACGCGACCGCCGCGTACACCATGAGCCCGAACGTCGCGATGCCGAGCGCCGCGCCGACGACGACCACCCACGACACCCGACCGCGGGCTTCGCGATACCGCGGCGCCGCCATGAACGCCGCCCAGATCGAGAACGTCGCGAAGAGCACGATCCACACGACGCGGCCCAACTGCAGGGCGAGCGGCACGGTCACCGACACGACGAGGGCCGTGAGTCCGAGGCCCACCGACGTCCACGCGAAGAACCGCGCCCAGCCGACGCCGCGGGTGTGCTCGAACGGGATCATCCACCGATTCTGCCGTGTCGCGACAGGATGGAACATGGCCACCCGCCTCCTCCTCCTCTCCGACACGCACATCCCCGCGCGGGCGAAGCGCCTGCCCGATCAGGTGTGGCGCGCCGTCGACGGCGCCGACGTCGTCGTCCACGCGGGGGACTGGATCGACGTGGCGACCCTCGACGCCCTCGAGGCGCGCGCCGCCCGGCTCGTCGGCGTGTGGGGCAACAACGACGGCGCGGCGTTGCGGGCGCGCCTGCCCGAGGTCGCCCGCGTCGAACTCGACGGCGTCCGGTTCGGCGTCGTGCATGAGACCGGACCGAAGGCGGGCCGCGAGGCCCGGATGGACGCCGTGCACGAGGGCGTCGACGTGCTCGTGTTCGGGCACAGCCACATTCCGTGGGACACCGTGACACCCCGCGGCATCCGGCTGCTGAACCCCGGCTCGCCCACCGATCGCCGCCGTCAGCCCGTGTGCACGATGATGACGGCGGTCGCGGATGCCGGGTCGCTGCGCGACGTGGAGCTCGTGCCGGTGTCCCGCTGACGGCAGCCGGCCCGCCGCCGAGGGCGAGGCGATGGATGCCGCGAGACTGGCGCGATCCTTTCGACACATGTCTGTCCGGCCACTTCCACGTACCGAAGCTCGCGACCAGAGTGGGCGGGTATTCGGGAACGAAAGGAACCTGCTCGCATGACCCGCATCGCCGTGAACGGCTTCGGACGTATCGGCCGCAACACGCTCCGCGCCCTCCTCGAGCGCGACTCCGACCTCGAGGTCGTCGCGGTCAACGACCTCACCGAGCCGAAGGCGCTCGCCCAGCTCCTCCGCTACGACAGCTCGCTCGGCCGACTCGGCCGCCCGGTCGAGGTCGACGGCGACGTGCTCGTCGTCGACGGACGCCGCATCAGGGTGCTCGCCGAGCGCGACCCCGCCAACCTCCCGTGGAAGGAGCTCGGCGTCGACGTCGTGCTCGAGTCGACGGGTCGCTTCACCTCCGCGGAGGCCGCGAAGGCCCACCTCGCCGCCGGCGCGAGGAAGGTGCTCGTGAGCGCACCCTCCGACGGCGCCGACGTGACCCTCGCCTACGGCGTGAACACCGACGCGTACGATGCCGCGAACCACACGATCATCTCGAACGCGTCGTGCACGACGAACGCGCTCGCACCGCTCGCCAAGGTGCTCGACGACCTCGCCGGCATCGAGCACGGCTTCATGACCACGGTGCACGCGTACACGCAGGAGCAGAACCTGCAGGACGGCCCGCACCGCGACCCGCGTCGCGCCCGCGCCGCCGCCGTGAACATCGTGCCGACCACGACCGGCGCCGCCAAGGCGATCGGCCTGGTGCTGCCGCAGCTCGACGGCAGGCTCTCGGGCGACTCGATCCGCGTGCCCGTGCCCGTCGGCTCGATCGTCGAGCTCAACACCACCGTCTCGCGCGAGGTGACGCGCGACGAGGTGCTCGCCGCCTATCGCGCGGCCGCCGCCGGCCCGCTCGCCGGCGTGCTCGAGTACTCCGAGGACCCGCTCGTCTCGAGCGACATCACGGGCAACCCGCACTCGTCGATCTTCGACGCCGCGCTCACCCGGGTCGACGGCAAGCACGTCAAGGTCGTCGCCTGGTACGACAACGAGTGGGGCTTCTCGAACCGCGTCATCGACACGCTCGAGCTCCTCGCGAAGGGCTGAGTCGCCGCCGCTGATCGCCCGGGGTCCCGTGGGTCGCGGACGTGGTCCCGGGTCGGTCCGTCGGCAGGAATTCGCCGGGCGTCGGCAGGCCCGTGTCGCGCCGATGTCGGCGGGACCGACGAGAATGGGTCGGTGACTCGTCGTGGGCTGTTCCTCTTCATCGCGCTGGGCATCTCGTGGGGCATCCCGTACCTGTTCATCAAGGTGGCCGTGAGCGAGCTGGAGCCCGCCATGGTGGTGCTCGGCCGCTCGGCACTCGCGGCGATCCTGCTGCTGCCGCTGGCGTTCTTCCGACGCGAGGTGGTGCAGGTCGTGCGCCGGTGGCGGCCGATGCTGGCCTACACGCTCGTCGAGATCGTGATCCCGTGGTACTTCCTGAGCTCGGCGGAGCAACGCCTGCCCAGCTCGACCGCGGGCCTGCTGCTGGCCACCGTGCCGCTCGCGGGCGTGGCCATCGCGTTCGCGATGGGCCGGCCCGAGCGGCTCTCCCGCGTCAACTGGATCGGCATCGCGGCCGGCATGCTCGGCGTCGCCGCGCTCGTGGGACTGGATGTCGCGGGGTCCGATCTCGTGGCGGTCGGCGAGATCGCGATCGTGGTGGTGGGGTACGCGCTCGGTCCGGCGATCCTCTCCCGCTGGATGTCCGACCTCCCGGGCGTCGGCGTCGTCGCGGTGTCCCTGGCGGCCACCGCCGTCATCTACGTGCCGTTCGTGCTGCTGACGGGCGCATGGCCCACCACGATGCCGTCGGCGGCGGTCATCTGGTCGATCATCGTGCTCGCCGTGGTCTGCAGCGCGCTCGCGTTCCTGTTCATGGTGGGCCTCATCGCCGAGATCGGCCCCGTGAAGGCCACCACGATCACCTACGTCAATCCCGCCGTCGCGGTGATCGCGGGCGTCGTCGTGCTCGGCGAGCGGCTCACCATCTGGACCGTCGTCGGATTCGTGCTGGTGCTCCTCGGCTCCTTCCTCGTCACCCGGCGGCGGGCGCCCGAGCAGGTCGAGGCGATCGCACCGGCGGGGCCGGAGGAGGCGTCGGCCGAGCAACGTCGGTAGACGGCCGACCCGGCGGCGCGACATCCGCCGTCTCAACTCGGCGGGCGCGCCTCCGGACCGACGCCCGAGACGCCGTCGACGCTGCCGATGCCTGCCCCGGCACCGGTGTCGGTCGGGATCGTCCCGCCGTCGCCGGAGGGTCGGCGGTCGTCCGCCCTGCCCATGGCCGCTCCTCTCATGGCTCCCGTGCGTTTCCGTTCCACCCTCCCCGATCGCGGCGGCCGACCGCACGGGGTTGACAGGCCCGAGGCCGGCTGCGTCACCCGACGGGATGATGTGCAGGTCACCGGTGCAGGGCAGCATGGACCACATGGTCGTCGGATCCGGCGCCCGGCCGGCCGCCGTGGCATGGCGGTGGGTCCGGCGCATCCTCGTCGTGCTGCTCATCACCGCGGTGCAGATCGCGCTCGTGCTCGTCGCGGCCGTGCTCGTCGTGCCGCCCGCGGCCGCCATCGCCATCGCGCTCGCGACCTCCGTCGTCGTCGCGGCGGCCTGGACCTGGCTGCGCGCGTGCAGGCGCCGCGACCTCCGGCACCGCTCCGCGCTCGCCGGCGCCGCGCTCACGGTCGCCTCGCTCATGACGCTGCTGGTGGTGCTGCCGTCGGCGCCCGCCCCCTCGGCCGCGCCGCCCGGCGCGCTGCGGCTGGCCGACGGCACATTCCTCGCCGTGCGCACGGTCGAGGCGGATGCCCCATCCGACGCCGCTCCCATCGTGGCCGTGCACGGCGGCCCCGGCGTGCCGTGGACCGTGCGAGAGGAGGAGGTGCTCGCGCGGCTCGCGACCGACCGCGACCTCGTCGTCTACGACCAGATCGGCGCGGGCGCCTCGGCCCGGCTCGACGACCCCGCCGACTACACCTTCGAGCGCGCGGTGCGCGACCTCGAGGCCGTCGTCGACGCCACGGGCGCCGACCGGGTCACCCTGCTCGGGCATTCCTGGGGTGCGCCGGTGGCCTTGGGCTTCGCGGTGCGGCACCCCGACCGCGTCGAGCGGCTCGTGTTCCTGACACCGGGCGCGGTGCCGTGGGACGGGGTCGCCCAGCCGCCGGGTGCCCCGCAGCGCCGCCTCTCGCCGGGCGCGCTGGCCGCCCTGTACGCGCGCGCCCTCGAGCCGCGCAATCTCTTCGCCTACGCGCTCACGGTCATCGACCCCGGAGTCGCGCACCGATTCATGCCCGACGCCGAGGCCGACGCCCGCTACCGCGAGCTCTACCTCGCCTCCGC
This sequence comes from Agromyces sp. H66, assembly GCF_004959775.1. GTDB lineage: Bacteria > Actinomycetota > Actinomycetes > Actinomycetales > Microbacteriaceae > Agromyces. The sequence continues at coordinate 1,437 of NZ_SJZG01000003.1, read as the reverse complement.
CGCGGGCCTCGTCTGCGACGGTCACGAGGTTCCGGATGCCCCGGAGCGGCTCGGCCACTACGCGAACCACGGCCCGGGCGTCGAACCCGGACACCCCACGGGCGTGACGGAATCGAGCCTCGAACGGCTGGCGGGGCATCCGGTGCTCATCCTGCGCCCGGAGTGCGACTACCTCGATGCGGGCATCGCCGACGAGTACGCACGGGAGCTGCCGCGCTCGCGGGCGACGGAGGTCGCGGACTCCGGCCATGCCCTGCTGGAGGAGCGGCCCGCAGCGGTGATCGCGGCGATCCGCGCCTTCCTCGAATGAGCTTCCGGCGCGATGTCGATCTCGCGTCGCCGCCGTTCGACGTCAGAATGAGACGGATACCCCGCCTCGCACGAGCACGAAAGGAACGTCATGCGCACCCTCATCGTCACCGAGTTCATCACACTCGACGGCATCATCGACTCGCCCGGCGGCGGCGACCACCCGCGCGCGGGTTGGACCTTCAAGGAGGTCCCCTTCGTGGAGGAGGCCTACGAGATCAAGGGCACCGAGCAGTCCGAGGCCGGCGCGATGCTCATGGGTCGCGTCAGCTACGACGAGTTCGCGCCGGTGTGGCCGAAGATGGAGGAGTTCGCCGAGTACAACGCCATGCCGAAGTACGTCGTCTCGAGCACCCTGAGCGATCCCGAGTGGAACAACACGTCGGTGCTGCGGTCGCTCGACGAGGTCGCGGAGCTCAAGCATCGTGACGGCGACGGCACCATCCTCGTGCACGGCAGCGCCACGCTGGCGCAGGGGCTGGCCGAGGCCGGTCTCGTCGACCGGTATCACCTGCTCGTCTTCCCCGTCGCACTCGGCGAGGGCAAGCGCCTCTTCAACGGGCGCGAAGCCGGCAAGCTGCAGCTCGCCGAGCACGAGACCTACTCGAACGGGGTCGCGAAGCAGGTCTACGACGTGGTTCGCTGAACGGATGCCGCGAGTCGTGCCGCGTGACGGTCAGTTCGCGGGTGCCTCGCGGCGCTTCTCGCGCTCGTACACCTCCCGGCGATCTCGCCGCGGGTGTCCCACACGATGTGATCACGGCCGAGCTGGTGCCGCACGAGCATGAAGAAGTACGGATCGGTCATCGCCGACATCGAGCCGCCGAACGCGGTCTTCACGTAGTTGCGCGTGAAGGCGTTGACGTGCAGCTCGACGGTCGCGCTCGTCCAGTCGGGGGAGAACCGCTTCACGCGGATGCCGCTGAAGAGGTTCGGGATCCAGAGGGTCATGCCGATCGCGAGTCGGCGGGGCGTCATTCGCATGGAGACGATCATGCTCGATGGGCTCGCGCGCACGCGACTCCGCGCACGAAGGTCGCCCCGGGTCGATGACCCGGGGCGACCTCGTGTGTCGAGCGATCGAGCTGCGCTCAGACCCTATGGGTGTGGGGTTCTGGATCTGGTCTT
>NZ_SJZG01000029.1 GCF_004959775.1 Agromyces sp. H66 | reverse complement strand
GCTCCTCGGCTGACTGTGAGGATGGCGTTCGCAGCCTGATCGTGCTGGGCTGTGGTCGGTGATCCCGGGTGTGACCCTTCGACTGACTGGCTCCGTGCCTGTGACGCGACTTGTCCACTCGGGGTTACCGGCCCCGGCCCGGTCGGAGTGACTGGCCTGATCAGGAGCTTGACCGTCGGCGTCACCGCGCCTTCGTGTCCCATCACAGTCCTGCCGATTCTCCACCCCGGACCGGGAACCACGTCCCGTCCTGGCAAAGGAGAAGAACGCATGAATAGTCTGACCGATCTGGTCGATGTCGTCATCGGCGTGGACACGCACGTCCTCACCCACACCGCCGCGATCCTGGATGCCCGAACCGGTGGCGTCCTGGCCCAGCTGACCGTCGACGCGAACGCGGCCGGCTACGCGGAACTGGTCGAGTTCGCTGACACGCACGCCACGTTGCGGGCGTGGGCGGTCGAAGGCACCGGTGGCCACGGCGCCGGGCTCACTCGCCAACTCGAGGCGCTCGGCGACCTGGTCGTCGAGCTCGACCGGCCCGAGCGTGCGCAGCGGCGCAACGGCGCGAAGTCCGACCCGTTGGACGCGATCCGAGCCGCCCGGGAAGCCTTGGCCCGGACCCGGTTGGGCAGCCCACGAGCAGCTGGTGACCGGCAGGCGTTATCCGTGCTGCTGGCCGCGCGGCGTTCCGCGATCGAGTCCTCCACCGACGCGCAGCGGCAGGTGTTCAGCCTGATCATCGCCGCGCCGGAGAACATCAGGGCGAAGTTCCGTGGGATGAAATTGCCCGCGATGCTCCGAACCGCCGTGAAGCTACGGCAGCACCCGAGCTGGGATCAAGAGACGACGACTACCGTAACCGTGCTACGCACCCTCGCCCGCCGAGTCCGCGACCTCACACAGGAGGCCCGGGACCACGAACGAGAGATCCTCCGCATCGTCCGCGGTCTTCGTCCTGATCTGCTCGAACAGAAGGGCATCGGACCGATCAACGCCGCGATCGTTCTCTGCGCATGGTCACACCCCGGCAGAGTGCACTCCGAAGCAGCGTTCGCGATGCTCGCCGGCGCAGCGCCGATCCCCGCTACCAGCGGACAGACCGTGAACCGGCACCGCCTCAACCGCTACGGCGATCGACAACTGAATCGGGCACTGCACAACATCGTCCTCTCACGACTCCGTTACGACGACCGCACCCGCATCTACGCCGAACGCCGCACCCACGAAGGACGAACCCGCCGCGAAATCATCCGCTGCCTCAAGCGCTACATTGCCCGAGACCTCTACCGACTCCTCGAACACCCCGCTTGACACCCATAGGAGCGTCG
>NZ_SJZG01000028.1 GCF_004959775.1 Agromyces sp. H66 | reverse complement strand
GGCTCTCCTGACTGATCCGTGGGTCATGGTCGGCCTGGGAGTGCGGGTGGGTGGCCGCCGAGGCTGAGCATCGCGAGGGCGATCAGGGCTTGCGGGGAGCGGAACCCGAACGCGATTCGGGTGATGAGTCGGATCTTGGTGTTCACGGACTCGATGCGCCCGTTGGACAGGCCGTGCTCGATCGCGGCGAGGATCGCGGGCCGGTGTTTCAGGATCGTGCGTTGCAGGCGGACGAACGCGGGGATGCGGCAGCGGCGGGCCCAGCCGATCCACTTCTGAAGCGCGTCGGGGGCTTCGTCGGCGGGCAGCTGGAACACGAGCCGGAGGCCTTCTTTCAGGAGGTACCCGCGATGCAGGGTCGGGTCGGTCTTCGCGATCCAGTCGAGCTTGGCCTGCTGGGGCTCGGTGAGGTTCTCGGGGTTCTTCCACAGCGCGTACCGGGCACCCTTCAAGCCGTTCGCCTTCTGGCCGGCGGGACGGGGTGGGGCGTCGGCGCGCGGGCGGCCGCGGGCCCGTTTGGGTTCGGTGGCGCGTGCCTGACGGCGGGCGTCGTTCCACGCGCCACGGCGGACCTCGTCGAGCGCGTCGGTGGCCCACTTCACGACGTGGAACGGGTCCGCGCAGCGGACCGCGTTCGGGCAGCGGGCCGCGACGACCTCCGTGATCCAACCCGCGCCATCCGCGGACACATGCGTGATCTGTGCGGATCGTTCCGGGCCGAGCTGGTCGAAGAACCCGCCCAGGGTTGCCTTGTCGCGACCCGGTGCGGCCCACACCAGCCGGCCGGTGTCGTGATCGACGACCACCGTGAGGTAGCGGTGCCCGCGCTTGTACGAGATCTCGTCGATCCCGATCCGGCGCAGCCCACCCAGCAGGTCATGGGACTGCTCGGTGTCCGCCCAGACCCGGGTGATGATCGCCCCGGCGGTGCGCCACGCGATCCGCATCAGCTGACACGCCGCGGACTTCGAGGTCTGCGTCACCAGCCACGCGACCTGCTCGTCGAACGCGACCGTGTGCCCGGCGCCATGCCGCGCCCACGGCACCGCCCGCACCGTCGGGCCGTGCTCCGGACAGTTCACTCTCGGCGCGTCGGCCTCGAGCCAGACCCGGATCGTGCCCGCATCCAGTGCCCGCCAGCGGCGCCGTCCCTCGCCCCGGTCATACCACGGGCAGCGTCGCTGGCACCGGCCGCACCGCGCCCCGGCACGCCTGGTCGGCCGGACATGAGCGACCAGCACCTGGTCATCCTCGTCGAACTCGACACCCTCGACGACCGTGTTCTCGACCCCGAGCAGCTTCGACCATAGGCTTGCATTCCGCACGCCGTTCTCCCGTCACCGGTCCTGTTCCTTGACAGTCCAGAACCTAGACAGAGAACGGCGTGCCCCGTTCCCCGACGCGCTCAACCACCCACGGAAGCGTCAGGAGAGCC
>NZ_SJZG01000027.1 GCF_004959775.1 Agromyces sp. H66 | reverse complement strand
CTGATATGTAGTCCTTTCCTGTCAAGTGGGCAGGGTGAGGCGCCGTCCGGGATTGTTCCTGGGCGGCGCCTCTTGCTTCGTCGTCGGGCGTAGGTGAGCGTGTCGTTGGCGACGCGCGGTCAGTCTGATATGCGCGGGTTGGGTACCGCAGGACGGTTGTTTCGGCAGGAGTGGGACCGCGTGTCTAGGATCGAGCGTCGCCCGGTCAGCGGGTTGCTCATAGAAGTCTCGCGGGTCGCTCCTCGCGCTGCCACCGGTGTCAGACGTCGAAGCGGCTCAGGGTGTCATTCGTCCATGACGGCCAACGACCAGCACCAGCCGGCCAGTTCACGGGCGATCGCGATGTTCGCGATGGTGGGACGTTTGCGGCGTTCGAGGAAGCCGACCCACCGATCGTGCAGGCGCCGGTTGCCGAGGTCACCACGGGCGCGGGCGGCGGGCGGTGCTTGGTCCCAGCGGGCACGCATGACCTCGCCGACACGGTACCGGGCCCGGTGGTGCCAGGCGGCCTCGACCAGCAGGCGGCGGACGTGACCGTTGCCGGTCTTGGTGATCGGCCCGAGCGTGCGGGAGTTGCCGGAGGAGAACTCGGTCGGGACCAGACCGACGAACGAGCCGATCGTGTTCCCGGTGAACCGGTGCCAGTCGCCGATCTCGACCGCCAGCCCGAATCCGGTCAACGCGCTGACCCCGCGCAGGCAGCCAAGCCTGCGCACCAGTGGGGTGAACTCGCTGTCCGCGGCCAGTTCCTCGATCGCCCGGTCGAGTCGGTCCCGGCGGGCCTTCACGGTGAGTACCGCGTCGTACTCGGCATCGAACGCCATCCGCTCGGCGGGTTGGTCGAGTCGTTGCCGGCGCAGCCACGCATCATGCTTGGCCGTCCACGCCTGCCCGCCGTCGTACACGATCCCGTGCCGTAGCAGCAGCTTCGACAGCCGATGCCGTGCCCGCATCAGATCCGCCCGGCAATCCTCACGAGCACGCACCAGATCACGTGCCGCTTCCTGCTCGACGGTCGGCACCGCGACCGGGGTGATCTCATCCAACCGCAGCAACCGGGCCAGGTGCACCGCGTCCCTCGCGTCCGTCTTGACCCGATCACCCGACGGTCGTTGCAGCTTCGACGGTGCCGCCACCTCGCACCGGATACCGCTGGCGGTCAACGCCCGGTACAGTCCGAACCCGGTCGGGCCGGCCTCGTATGCCACCGCGACTGGGCCTGGCAGATCCAGCACCCATGACCGGATCCGGTCATAGCTCGGCGGCAGCTTCGTTTGGAACAGCTCGCCCGTCACACCATCGATCGCCGCTGCCGCGACGGATCGGGCGTGCACATCGAGCCCGATACTCGTACGCTCAGTAAACACCGGGGCCTCCCACAACTGTCGGATAGGCCGGGCAGGCGGCCCCTACCCGGCAACCCACGAATACTTGTGAGCGAGGCCCCGGCCCGCAACCCCCTCACCCAGAAGGGG
>NZ_SJZG01000026.1 GCF_004959775.1 Agromyces sp. H66 | reverse complement strand
GCTCAGACCCTATGGGTGTGGGGTTCTGGATCTGGTCTTGTGGGCCAGGGCCTCACGGTGCAGATTCGTGGATCATCTCGAGAGCGGCTCGGGATGCCGACATGCAGCGGAGGCCCTGGTGTTCAACGAGCGTACGACGATCGGGTTGGATGTGCACGCGCGTAGCGTGCGAGCGGCGGCGTTGGATACGTCGACCGGTGAAGTGATCGAAGCGAGGCTCCCGCCCGGCAGCGACGCCGTCGCCCGGTGGGTGGCCGGGATCGCCGCCGATCACGGGCCCGTCGCTGCCGCGTATGAGGCCGGGCCGACCGGGTTCGGTCTGGCCCGTCAGCTGACCGCGGTCGGGGTGCCGGTCACGGTCGCGGCCCCGTCGAAACTCATCCGCCCGGCCGGGGACAAGGTCAAGACCGACGCCCGCGACGCCCTCCTGCTGGCCCGGCTGCTGCGGATGGACGAACTCGTGCCGGTGCGAGTCCCGAGCGTGGCCGAGGAAGCGGCCCGGGACCTGGTCCGCGCCCGTGACGACGCCCGCACGGATCTGCTGTCGGCACGGCACCGGCTGTCGAAGCTGCTGCTGCGCCGCGGGATCGTCTACGACGGGTCCGTGACCTGGAACCGGCCCCATGACGCCTGGCTTCGCCGGGTCCGCAACGACGGCCTCGGCGAGGCAGGACACGGCACCCTGGCCGCGTTCGATGCCGCGTTCGACGCGGTCACGATGACTCTCGCGCGCCGGGACCGGCTCGACATGCAGATCGCCGGTTTGGCCGCAGACAGCGAGTTCACCGCGGTGACGAACCGGCTGGGCTGTCTGCGCGGGATCTCCACGTTGACCGGGTTCGCTTTGGCGGTCGAGATCGGCGACTGGGACCGGTTCACCGGCCGCACGGTCGCGTCGTATCTCGGCCTGGTCCCGTCCGAGCACTCCTCGGGAGGATCCCGGTCGCTGGGGCCGATCACCAAGACCGGGAACACGCACGCCCGCCGGCTGCTGATCGAGGCCGCCTGGCACCACAAGGCCCGCTACGTCGCCGGGAAGACGATGACCGACCGGTGGGCGAAGAGCACCCCTGGAGCGGCAGCGCGCGGCGACGCCGGCAACCGGCGCCTGCACCACCGGTGGCAAGTCTTGACCGCGCACAAGAAGAAGCACACCGTCGCGAACACCGCGATCGCTCGCGAGCTCGCAGGCTGGTGCTGGTCCCTGGCCGTCATGGACTGAACCCCGAATACTCATTCGCCCGCCCGCGCCACCGGACAGCACGCAGCGTGAGGAACGGACCAGCGATTCGGCTGTGAGCAGCGACCACGATCGCCACGCTCGACCTCAGACCAGCCTGACCGTTCCCGCCGAAACAGGGTCATGCGGTAACCAACCCGCGCATATCAGACTGACCACGCGTCACCAGACACGCCGCACCCCGAAACGCCCGCCGGAGCGAATGACGAAGCGCCGCCGAGCAGCCAGCCCGACGGCGCTTCACCCTGCCCACTTGACAAACGAAGCTACATATCAGCCGA
>NZ_SJZG01000025.1 GCF_004959775.1 Agromyces sp. H66 | reverse complement strand
CGGGTGCGTCCGTTTCTTGAGAACTCAACAGCGTGCACTATGTTCAATGCCAATTTTTGAACCCTGACCTCGTCTTCGGATGGGGTGGGATTCCTTTGGATTGATGGACAGTCAGCAGTTTTGATTGTTTCTCAGTCAGAGGTTGAACTCTTGACTGGCCCTTTCGGGGGTTGGTTGAACAAGTTTTTTTGGAGAGTTTGATCCTGGCTCAGGACGAACGCTGGCGGCGTGCTTAACACATGCAAGTCGAACGATGAACTCCAGCTTGCTGGGGGGATTAGTGGCGAACGGGTGAGTAACACGTGAGTAACCTGCCCTGGACTCTGGGATAACCCCGAGAAATCGGAGCTAATACCGGATAGGACCCTGGAAGGCATCTTCTGGGGTGGAAAGTTTTTTCGGTTTGGGATGGACTCGCGGCCTATCAGCTTGTTGGTGAGGTAATGGCTCACCAAGGCGTCGACGGGTAGCCGGCCTGAGAGGGTGACCGGCCACACTGGGACTGAGACACGGCCCAGACTCCTACGGGAGGCAGCAGTGGGGAATATTGCACAATGGGCGCAAGCCTGATGCAGCAACGCCGCGTGCGGGATGACGGCCTTCGGGTTGTAAACCGCTTTTAGTAAGGAAGAAGGGCAGCCTTTGGGTTGTTTGACGGTACTTGCAGAAAAAGGACCGGCTAACTACGTGCCAGCAGCCGCGGTAATACGTAGGGTCCGAGCGTTGTCCGGAATTATTGGGCGTAAAGAGCTCGTAGGCGGTTTGTCGCGTCTGCTGTGAAATCCCGAGGCTCAACCTCGGGTCTGCAGTGGGTACGGGCAGACTGGAGTGCGGTAGGGGAGAATGGAATTCCTGGTGTAGCGGTGGAATGCGCAGATATCAGGAGGAACACCGATGGCGAAGGCAGTTCTCTGGGCCGTAACTGACGCTGAGGAGCGAAAGCGTGGGGAGCGAACAGGATTAGATACCCTGGTAGTCCACGCCGTAAACGTTGGGCGCTAGATGTGGGGACCTTTCCACGGTTTCCGTGTCGTAGCTAACGCATTAAGCGCCCCGCCTGGGGAGTACGGCCGCAAGGCTAAAACTCAAAGGAATTGACGGGGGCCCGCACAAGCGGCGGAGCATGCGGATTAATTCGATGCAACGCGAAGAACCTTACCAAGGCTTGACATACACCAGAACACCCTGGAAACAGGGGACTCTTTGGACACTGGTGTACAGGTGGTGCATGGTTGTCGTCAGCTCGTGTCGTGAGATGTTGGGTTAAGTCCCGCAACGAGCGCAACCCTCGTCGCATGTTGCCAGCACGTCATGGTGGGAACTCATGTGAGACTGCCGGGGTCAACTCGGAGGAAGGTGGGGATGACGTCAAATCATCATGCCCCTTATGTCTTGGGCTTCACGCATGCTACAATGGCCGGTACAAAGGGCTGCGATGTCGTAAGGCGGAGCGAATCCCAAAAAGCCGGTCTCAGTTCGGATTGAGGTCTGCAACTCGACCTCATGAAGTCGGAGTCGCTAGTAATCGCAGATCAGCAACGCTGCGGTGAATACGTTCCCGGGCCTTGTACACACCGCCCGTCAAGTCATGAAAGTCGGTAACACCCGAAGCCAGTGGCCTAACCGCAAGGAGGGAGCTGTCGAAGGTGGGATCGGTGATTAGGACTAAGTCGTAACAAGGTAGCCGTACCGGAAGGTGCGGCTGGATCACCTCCTTTCTAAGGAGCATCTGGCACTCTTCGGGGTGTCCAGGCATACCAGTAGCAGGCCGAATGTGTCTGGCTGGTTGCTCATGGGTGGAACATTGACATAGGCATCCAGGCCAAGGGTTCTGGTTCAGTACGCCGCTTTCGGGTGGTTGGAACGACTGGGGTCGGCGGGTTGGGTGCGTGCACGCTGTTGGGTCCTGAGGGACCGGACGCAGCCCCTGACTTTCGGGTTGGGGGTGGTTTGGACTCTTCAGGCCTTCACCGAGGC
>NZ_SJZG01000024.1 GCF_004959775.1 Agromyces sp. H66 | reverse complement strand
GCGCGGCGGCCATCGAGATCGGGCGGCGGCTCGCGCGGCTCGCCGAACGGTCGCAGGTGATCGTGGTCACCCACCTCGCCCAGGTGGCGGCATTCGCGACGAATCACCTGAGCGTGGTGAAGGGCACCGACGGGCAGGTCACGTCGTCGAGCGTTCGACAGCTCACCGGGGCCGACCGTGAAGCCGAGATGGCGCGCCTGCTGTCGGGCCTCGCCGACTCCGAGAGCGGCCTCGCGCACGCGCGGGAACTGCTTGAGATCGCCTCGGAGCGGGCGGCATGAGCACGGCGGCACGGCGCCGCCCGGGTACGGCGTCGACCTGACGCCATCGAAGAAGGGGGAGCGCGTGGGGCATGTCGGCGAGGCAGGCGGGGATCGTGGGTTAGACTATAAGCCCGTGGTGGATGAACGCGGCAGAGCTCTTTCGAGCACAGACATTTCGAACCCCGACCCGACGAACGGCGCAACCAAGCACATCTTCGTGACCGGTGGCGTCGTTTCTTCATTGGGCAAGGGACTCACGGCGGCGAGCCTCGGCAACCTTCTGACCTCCAGGGGACTCAGGGTCGTCATGCAGAAGCTCGATCCGTACCTCAACGTGGACCCGGGCACCATGAACCCGTTCCAGCACGGCGAGGTCTTCGTGACCGACGACGGCGCCGAGACCGACCTAGACATCGGCCACTACGAGCGCTTCCTCGACATCAACCTGTCGCAGGCGGCGAACGTCACGACCGGCCAGATCTACTCGACGGTCATCGCCAAGGAGCGCCGCGGCGAGTACCTGGGCGACACCGTGCAGGTCATCCCGCACATCACCGACGAGATCAAGCGCCGCATGCGCCTGCAGGCGACCGAGACTCCGAAGCCCGACGTGATCATCACCGAGATCGGCGGCACCGTCGGCGACATCGAGTCGCAGCCGTTCATCGAATCGGCCCGTCAGGTGCGCCACGAGCTCGGCCGCCAGAACGTCTTCTTCGTGCACGTCTCGCTCGTGCCGTTCATGGGGGCGTCGGGCGAACAGAAGACGAAGCCGACCCAGCACTCGGTGGCCGCCCTCCGCTCGATCGGCATCCAGCCCGACGCGCTCGTGTTGCGCAGCGACCGGCCCGTCACGGAGTCGAACAAGCGCAAGATCGCGCTCATGTGCGACGTCGATGAGGCCGCTGTGGTGAACGCCGTCGACGTGCCGTCGATCTACGACATCCCGACGATGCTGCACGAGCAGGGTCTCGACGCGTACATCATCGACGCGCTCGGCCTCGGCGGCAAGGCGTCCGACGTCGACTGGTCGTCGGGGTGGAGCGAACTGCTCGACGTCGTGCACGACCCGAAGCACGAGGTCACGATCGGGCTGGTCGGCAAGTACATCGACCTGCCCGACGCGTACCTGTCGGTCACGGAGGCGCTGCGCGCCGGCGGGTTCGCGAACGACACCAAGGTCAACATCGAGTGGATCCCGTCCGACGAGTGCCGCACGCCCGAGGGCGCGCAGAAGCACCTCGCGCACCTCGACGGCATCTGCGTGCCGGGCGGGTTCGGCGTGCGCGGCATCGAGGGCAAGCTCGGCGCGCTGCGGTTCGCACGTGAGAACGGCGTGCCGGCGCTCGGCCTCTGCCTCGGGCTGCAGTGCATGGTCATCGAGTACTCGCGCAACGTCGTCGGGCTCCCCGGCGCCTCGTCGAGCGAGTTCGACCCCGATACCGAGTTCCCGGTCATCGCGACCATGGAGGAGCAGGTCGAGATCATCGCCGGCGGCGACCTCGGCGGCACCATGCGGCTGGGACTCTATCCCGCGACGCTCGCCGCGGACTCGATCGCGGCCGAGCTCTACGGGGCGACCGAGGTCTCGGAGCGCCACCGTCACCGCTACGAGGTCAACAACGCCTACCGCGACCGGATCGCGCAGGCGGGCATGGTCTTCTCGGGCATGTCGCCCGACCGCCACCTCGTCGAGTTCGTCGAGCTGCCCGGCGACGTGCACCCGTTCTACGTCGGCACGCAGGCGCATCCCGAGCTCCGCAGCCGTCCGAACAACCCGCACCCGCTGTTCCGCGGTCTCGTCGGCGCCGCGCTCGAGCGGCAGCAGGCGAGCCTGCTGTTCGATGTCGCCAATGGCTGAGCCGGTCGCCGGGCAGCCCGGCGAGCCGGTCGCCGGGCCGGTCGCCGGTCCGCTCGCCGACGAGCGCGTCGA
>NZ_SJZG01000023.1 GCF_004959775.1 Agromyces sp. H66 | reverse complement strand
GGCATGGTTTGCCGGTTGGGTGTGGGGGTTCTGGCCGTCTGTTGAGAACTACATAGTGGACGCGAGCATCTTAGAAGCAGCCTTCGGGCTGTTTCACAATAGGTGAAACGCCAAGGTTGGGTGCCTTTCGGGGTGCCCTTGTTTTGGTGTTCACTGGTCAATTTCTCACCCATGCTCTTTCGGGGGTGTGGGTGTGCGATTCGAACTCATGTGATTTCAAGTTTCTAAGAGCAAACGGTGGATGCCTTGGCATCTGGAGCCGAAGAAGGACGTCGTAATCTGCGATAAGCCTCGGGGAGCTGATAAACGAGCTGTGATCCGAGGATTTCCGAATGGGGAAACCCCGCTGGGCCCTTTGGGTGACCTGGTGACTCCCGCCTGAATGTATAGGGCGGGTAGAGGGAACGTGGGGAAGTGAAACATCTCAGTACCCACAGGAAGAGAAAACAACCGTGATTCCGTGAGTAGTGGCGAGCGAAAGCGGAAGAGGCTAAACCGGTCATGTGTGATACCCGGCAGGGGTTGCATGGTCGGGGTTGTGGGACCTTTCGGACTGTACTGCCGTGCAGTCACGGTGACGCGTCAGGTATAGACGAACCGGATTGAAAGCCGGACCGGAGTGGGTGTGAGTCCCGTAGTCGAAATGCCTGGCCGGCCGGAGAGGTATCCCAAGTAGCACGGGGCCCGAGAAATCCCGTGTGAATCTGTCAGGACCACCTGATAAGCCTAAATACTCCCAGATGACCGATAGCGGACAAGTACCGTGAGGGAAAGGTGAAAAGTACCCCGGGAGGGGAGTGAAATAGTACCTGAAACCGTTTGCTTACAAACCGTCGGAGCACCCGTGTTGGTGTGACGGCGTGCCTTTTGAAGAATGAGCCTGCGAGTTAGTGATCTGTGGCGAGGTTAACCCGTGTGGGGCAGCCGTAGCGAAAGCGAGTCTGAATAGGGCGTTTCAGTCGCAGGTCCTAGACCCGAAGCGAAGTGATCTATCCATGGCCAGGTTGAAGCGACGGTAAGACGTCGTGGAGGACCGAACCCACTTCAGTTGAAAATGGAGGGGATGAGCTGTGGATAGGGGTGAAAGGCCAATCAAACTTCGTGATAGCTGGTTCTCTCCGAAATGCATTTAGGTGCAGCGTTGCGTGTTTCTTGCCGGAGGTAGAGCTACTGGATGGCCGATGGGCCCCAACAGGTTACTGACGTCAGCCAAACTCCGAATGCCGGTAAGTGAGAGCGCAGCAGTGAGACGGTGGGGGATAAGCTTCATCGTCGAGAGGGAAACAACCCAGACCACCGACTAAGGTCCCTAAGCGCGTGCTAAGTGGGAAAGGATGTGGAGTTGCACAGACAACCAGGAGGTTGGCTTAGAAGCAGCCACCCTTGAAAGAGTGCGTAATAGCTCACTGGTCAAGTGATTCCGCGCCGACAATGTAACGGGGCTCAAGCACGCCACCGAAGTCGTGGCATTACCGCATATCGATAGGCCTTCGTGGTCCAGTCGTGGTGATGGGTAGGAGAGCGTCGTGTGGCGAGTGAAGCGGCGGTGTGAACCAGCCGTGGACGCCACACGAGTGAGAATGCAGGCATGAGTAGCGAAAGACGGGTGAGAAACCCGTCCTCCGGAAGACCAAGGGTTCCAGGGTCAAGCTAATCTGCCCTGGGTAAGTCGGGACCTAAGGCGAGGCCGACAGGCGTAGTCGATGGACAACGGGTTGATATTCCCGTACCGGCGAAGAACCGCCCACACGAGACCAGAAGTGCTAAGCATCCCAAGCCCTGTCCGACCCTTCGGGGAAGGGTGGGGGGCGGCATGCGACCCCGTCTGGTGGAGTGAGCGTATTAACAGGTGTGACGCAGGAAGGTAGCCGAACCCGGGCGATGGTTGACCCGGGGCAAGCGTGTAGGCCGAACCGTAGGCAAATCCGCGGTTCACCAAGGCTGAGACGCGATGCGGATGAAAAGTTGGTGATCCTATGCTGCCGAGAAAAGCATCGACGCGAGGTTCCAGCCGCCCGTACCCCAAACCGACTCAGGTGGTCAGGTAGAGAATACCGAGGAGATCGAGAGAATCGTGGTTAAGGAACTCGGCAAAATGCCCCCGTAACTTCGGGAGAAGGGGGGCCCGAAGCGTGAACCCACTTGCTGGGGGAAGCGTGGAGTGGCCGCAGAGACCAGTGGGAAGCGACTGTTTACTAAAAACACAGGTCCGTGCCAAGTCGCAAGACGATGTATACGGACTGACGCCTGCCCGGTGCTGGAAGGTTAAGAGGACCGGTTAGCCGCAAGGCGAAGCTGAGAATTTAAGCCCCAGTAAACGGCGGTGGTAACTATAACCATCCTAAGGTAGCGAAATTCCTTGTCGGGTAAGTTCCGACCTGCACGAATGGCGTAACGACTTCCCAGCTGTCTCAACCGCGAACTCGGCGAAATTGCATTACGAGTAAAGATGCTCGTTACGCGCAGCAGGACGGAAAGACCCCGTGACCTTTACTACAGCTTGGTATTGGTGTTCGGTGTGGCTTGTGTAGGATAGGTGGGAGACTTTGAAGCGGGCACGCCAGTGTTCGTGGAGTCATTGTTGAAATACCACTCTGGTCACTCTGGATATCTAACTTCGAACCGTGATCCGGTTCAGGGACAGTGCCTGGTGGGTAGTTTAACTGGGGCGGTTGCCTCCCAAAGAGTAACGGAGGCGCCCAAAGGTTCCCTCAACCTGGTTGGCAATCAGGTGGCGAGTGTAAGTGCACAAGGGAGCTTGACTGTGAGACTGACAGGTCGAGCAGGGACGAAAGTCGGGACTAGTGATCCGGCAGTGGCTTGTGGAAGCGCTGTCGCTCAACGGATAAAAGGTACCTCGGGGATAACAGGCTGATCTTGCCCAAGAGTCCATATCGACGGCATGGTTTGGCACCTCGATGTCGGCTCGTCGCATCCTGGGGCTGGAGTAGGTCCCAAGGGTTGGGCTGTTCGCCCATTAAAGCGGTACGCGAGCTGGGTTTAGAACGTCGTGAGACAGTTCGGTCCCTATCCGCTGCGCGCGTAGGAAATTTGAGAGGATCTGACCCTAGTACGAGAGGACCGGGTTGGACGAACCTCTGGTGTGCCAGTTGTTCCGCCAGGAGCACCGCTGGTTAGCTACGTTCGGGATGGATAACCGCTGAAAGCATCTAAGCGGGAAGCCGGCCTCGAGATGAGATTTCCATACCCTTCGGGGTGAGAGGCTCCCAGCCAGACGACTGGGTTGATAGGCCGGATGTGGAAGACAGGACTAACGACTGTCGCAGCTGACCGGTACTAATACGCCGATAACTTGACAATCACCACACACACCACGTTTGCAAAGGCTGTGGTGTGTGGCCCAAAGATTGCTCGCGTCCACTCTGTGGTTCCCAACAGACGGAAACCCACAACACAACACAGAACACACCCC
>NZ_SJZG01000022.1:623-6389 GCF_004959775.1 Agromyces sp. H66 | reverse complement strand
GCCGCGCGAGCCGCCGCCCGATCTCGATGGCCGCCGCGCCGCCGACGCCGGCGTCGACCTCGTCGAACACGAACGTCGGCACCGGGTCGCTGCCGGCGATGACCACCTCGATCGCGAGCATGACGCGCGAGAGCTCGCCGCCCGAGGCACCGCGCGACACGGGCCGCGGCTCGGCGCCGGGGTGGGGGCGCAGCAGGATCGCGACCTGGTCTCGTCCGTGCGACGCGGGCTCGTGTCCCGGGTCCACCCTCACGCTGAGTCGGGCGTCGGGCATCGCGAGCGCGCCGAGTTCGGCGGTGACGGCCGTGGCGAGCCGCTCGGCCGCCTCGGTGCGCAGTTCGGTGAGCCGAGTCGCGAGCCGCTCGACGTCGTCGGCGAGGCGGGCGACGGATGTCTCGAGCAGCTCGATGCGCTCGTCGTCGCCCTCGAGCTCGACGAGTCGGAGCCCGCCCGAGCGCCGGAACTCGAGCACCTCGTCGAGCGAGCCCCCGTGCCGGCGGATGAGCGCCGTGATGAGCGACCGCCGCTCCTGCACGATCTCGAGTTCGCGGGCGCTGTCGGCGTCGAGGCCCGCGAGGTATCCGGCGAGCTCGGTCGAGGCATCCGCCAGCAGGAATCCGGCGCTCTGCAGCGCCTCGGCGATGGGCGCGAGCGCCGCGTCGTGCTCGACGACGTGCTCGAGGTGACGGCGGGCGCTGTCGACGAGGGCGATGGCGTCGGGCGCACCGTCGGTGAGGTCCTCGGCGGAGATGAGGGCGCGCGCCTGGGCCGCGGCGAGGCGGAGGTCTTCGAGGTTGGTGAGACGGTCTGCTCGGTCGGCGAGCTCGACGTCCTCGCCGGGTTGCGGGTCGGCCGCCTCCACCTCGTCGAGCGCGTCGCGAAGCTCGTCGGCCTCCCGTGCCCGGGCGTCGTGCGCGTCACGGAGCCGTTCGAGCTCGGCGGCGTCGGTGCGCCAGGCGCTGAAGGCCTCGCGGTACTCGGCGAGGGCGGCCGCGAGCGGCGCGCCCGCGAAGCGGTCGAGCGCGTCGCGTTGGGCGGTGGCCGAACGGAGCCGCTGCTGGTCGGCCTGCCCGTGCACGACGACGAGTTGGTCGCCGAGGTCGCCGAGCACGCCCACCGGAGCGCTTCGACCGCCGACGACGGCGCGGCTGCGACCCTCCGCCGACACCGATCGGCCGAGCAGGAGCTCGCCGTCGTCGATCTCGCCGCCGGTCTCGGCGACGCGTTCGGCGATCGGACCGTCGTCGGGCACGAGCCAGCGCCCTTCGACCCACGCCTGCTTGGCGCCCGCGCGCACGACGCCCGTGTCGGCACGCGCACCGAGGAGGAGCCCGAGCGCGGTGACGACCATGGTCTTGCCCGCGCCGGTCTCTCCGGTGACGGCGGTGAACCCTCCGCCGAGCGGCAGGGTGGCCTCGGCGATCACGCCGAGGTCGCGGATGCCCAGCTCCTCAATCAACGCGGCCCTCACTCATCGCGACTCACTCACGACCCGCCGGTCCCCGCCATCCCGTGACGGGCAGCGCGAACTTGTTGACCAGACGGTCGGTGAACGGCGCCTCGTGCAGGCGCGCGAGGCGCACCGGCACCGGTGATCTGGTCACGACGACGCGCGCACCGGGCGGCAGGTCGAATGTTCGGCGGCCGTCGCACCAGATCACCGCGGCGGCGTCGGTGCGCTGCAGGATCTCGACGGCGAGCGACGAGTCGGGGCCCACCACGAGGGGGCGGGCGAACAACGCATGGGCGCTGAGCGGCACGAGCAGCAACGCCTCGAGGCTCGGCCACACGACCGGGCCGCCGGCCGAGAACGAATAGGCGGTCGATCCGGTGGGCGTCGACATCACGATGCCGTCGCACCCGAACGACGAGAGCGGCCGCCGGTCGACCTCGACGACGACCTCGAGCATGCGCTCGCGTTCGGCCTTCTCGACCGTCGCCTCGTTGAGGGCCCAGCTCTCGTACACGACCTCCTGGCCGACCTTCGCCCGCACCGAGAGCGTCATGCGCTCCTCGACCGTGTAATCGCGGGCGAGTGCGCGGGCGACCGTGTAGCCGAGGTCGTCGCGCTCGCTCTCGGCCAGGAAGCCGACATGGCCGAGGTTGACCCCGAGGAGGGCGACGGGGTGGTCGCGCATGAGCTCGGCCGCGCGCAGGATCGTGCCGTCGCCCCCCAGCACGATCACGAGCTCGATGAGGTTCGGGTCGACGTCTTCGAAGCGCTTGACCTCGCCGTTCAGCTCGGGCACGAAGGCGTGCACCTCGTCCCAGTGCTCGGCGGCGATCACCGGAACGGCACCCTCGGCGAGCAACTGCGAGCACACCTCGCCGGTCGCCTCGAGGGCTGACTGCCTGCCGGTGTGGGAGACCACGAGGAAGTGCCGTGCGTCGTTCACGCGTTCGTGCCTCCAGTCAGCTGCTCCACCCGACGCATCCATTCTGTCGGATTCACCCCGCGCGACGCGCTCAGATGCACGAGGTATTCCCGATTGCCGTGGCTACCCGCGATTGGGGAGGACAGGACGCCGACCGTGCCGAGGCCGAGGTCGAAGGCCGCCCAGAGCACGCCGGACACCGCCTCGGTGCGCAGCGCCGGGTCGCGCACGATGCCCTCGCGCACCCCGCCGCGACCGACCTCGAACTGCGGTTTCACGAGCAGCACGAAGTCGGCGTCGTCGGCCGCGGTCGCGCGCAGCGCGGGCAGCACCGTCAGGAGCGAGATGAACGACAGGTCGGCCGTCACGAGGGACGGCGCCTCCGCGACGCCCGTGAGTTCGGCCAGCCAGGCGCGATCGAGGCCCCGCACGTTGCACCCCTCGACGAGCACGAGTCCCGGTGCGCCCGCGAGCTCGGGCGCGAGTTGGCCGTGGCCCACGTCGACCGCGAGCACTGTTCGGGCGCCGCGTTCGAGCAGCACCTGGGTGAAGCCGCCGGTCGACGCGCCGGCGTCGAGCACGACGCGTCCGGCAGGGTCGACGCCGAATCCGTCGAGTGCGGCGATGAGCTTGTGCGCCGCCCGGCTCACGTAATGGTCGGATGCCGCCACCACGAGTTCGGCCGTCTCGGACACCTTCATCGCCGGCTTCACCGCCGGGCGCCCATCGACCGTCACGACCCCCTCGGCGATGAGCGCGGCCGCGTGCGTGCGCGAGCGGGCCAGGCCGCGCGCCGCGAGGGCGGCGTCGAGGCGCTGTGCGGGCATCGTCAACTCGCGCCGCGCGAGGGGTCGGAGTGCTCGAGGTCGGCGCGCAGCCGGTCTGCGAGTTCCTGGTAGCCCTGCGCCCGTTCCGCGAGCTGCCGGGACTCGATGTCGCGGAGCGCGGCCGCCGTGTCGTCGGGGGCCGAGTCGCCGAGGTCGCCGGCACCCGATGCATCCGCGGCATCCGTCTTGCCGGGCGGTTCGACCGTAGCCGGCTCCTCGTCAGTGCTCACCCGACCACGCTACCCCGCCCCGCCGGCCGGGCGGCATCGTCGAGGCGGCACGCCGTCAGGAGTAGAGCCTCGCCGGCACGTCGAGCGCGTGGATCGCCGTGCCCGACGACCAGATCGCGGCACAGGCCGCGCGGAGCAGGTCGAGCCCGCCGTCGCCGTCGGCGACGATCTCGACGCGATTGCCCTCGACGCGCACGCGCGCGGCCCCGACCCGTACGACGCCGCCGCGCCCGGACTCGACGGCCGGGTACGGCTCGTGCAGGCCGCGCAGGTCGCCGAGGATGAAGTCGGGGCGGCTCTTCGCGTCGGCGGCGAGCACCTGCTTGGCGTGGTCGATTCCGGTGAGCACGAGTGCGCTGGCCATGCCGGCCCGGTTCGCACCCAGGATGTCGGTGTCGAGCCGGTCGCCCACGACGAGCGGGCGCTCAGCACCGAACCGGCGCTTCGCCTCGTCGAAGATGGGCGTCTCGGGTTTGCCCGCCACGATCGGAAGACGGCCGACGGCCGTGTGCACGGCGGAAACGAGCGTGCCGTTGCCGGGGGCGATGCCGCGCGCGACGGGGATCGTCCAGTCCATGTTGGTGGCGATCCAGGGGATGCCGGGCTCCGCGGCATCCGGGCCGCCGTGCGCGTTCAGGGCGAACGACGCCTCGGCGAGCTCACGCCAACCCACCTCGGGGGCGAAGCCCTGCACGACGGCCGCGGGCGCGTCATCCGCCGATCTCGTGACGCGGAAGCCGCGCTTCTCGAGTTCGGCGACGATGCCCTCGCCGCCGACGACGAAGATGAGCGCCCCAGGCTCGACGCGCTCCTCGAGGAGCCGCATCGCCGCCTGCGGCGACGTCACCACGTCGTCGGGCGCCACATCGAGGCCGAGCTCGGCGAGGTGGCGGGCGACGGATGCATCGCTCCGTGAGGCGTTGTTGGTGATGTAGCCGACCGCGTGCGACGTCTTCGTGCGATTGAGGCTCTCGACCGCGTGCGGGATCGCACCGTGGCCCGCGTAGACGACGCCGTCGAGGTCCGCGAACACCGCGTCGATCCCCTCGAGCGGCGTCGGATCCTCAGTCCGCGTGCGGAACAGGCCCATCGGGCGCGCCCTCATCGGTCTGATCGGCCGTCTGCATCGGGTCGACGGATGCCGCCTCGTGCTCGAGGTGCTCCCCCTCGGCGAGCACCGCGGCGACGTCGTCCTCGAGCACCGCGCCCGGGTCGTCGATCTCGTCGGTCGCTCCGGTCCCGTCGTCGTCAGGGGCGCGGGATGTCGCGAACGCCGCGTCCCCCGCGGCATCCGCTTCGTCGTCCTCCTCGAGTTCGACCTCGAAGATCTCGACGAGCTCCGACTCGGCGGGAGCACCGAGCGCCGCCTCGGCACGATCGGCACGCGCGCGCCAGTCCGTGGCCTCCGCCGTGCGTCCGAGCTCCTCGAGCACCTCGGCGTATGCGGAGAAGAGGGCCGGGCTGTACGAGAACGCCCGGTCGGGATCGAGCTGTGGGATCTCGAGCTCGGCGAGGGCGAGATCGGGCTTGCCCTGGTCGAGACGTGCGCCCGACATGGCGATCGCGAGGCCCACCTGTACGGTGGCCGGCAAGGTCGAACGGTCGACCGACCGGCCGACCTCGAGGGCGCGGTCGGGTCGCCCGACGCCGCGCTCGCTGTCGACCATGAGCGGCAGCTGGTCGTTGCGCCCCGAGATGCGACGGTAGGTGCGCAGCTCGCGCAGCGCGAGGGCGAAGTCGCCGATGGCGTAGGCCGTGATGGCGAGCGTCTCGCGCACGACGGCGATGCGACCGGCGCGGCGGGCGGCCGACTGCGCGTGCCGATGCGCCAGCTCGGGGTCCACGTCGAGGTACACGGATGCCGCGACGAGATGCCGCGCGACCCAGTCCGCGTTGTCCTTGCTCAGCGTCTTGAGCTCGGCGCGGGCGCTCTTCTCGAGGTCGCGCGCCTCGATCGAGTCGGGGATCTCGGGATCGTCGTGCCGCGGTCGCACGGCGAGGTTCGGAGCGCCGAAGGTCTCGCGGGGCGGCTGTTCCTCACGCCGGCCGCCGCGGGCGTCGGGTCGGCCGCCGCGTCGGTCGCCGCTGCTGCGTCCGGCGCCAGCCGAGGGCCGCTTCGCATCCCGGTCCCCGTACGGGCGCTTCGCGTCCCGATCGCCGTACGGCCGTTTGCCACCGCCACCGGAGTACGGGCGCTTGGCATCCCGGTCACCGTACGGGCGCTTGTCTCCCCCACCGGAGTACGGACGCTTCGCATCCCGCTCCCCGTAGGGACGCTTCGCATCCCGGTCACCGTACGGACGCTTCGCATCCCGGTCACCGTACGGACGCTTC
>NZ_SJZG01000022.1:0-559 GCF_004959775.1 Agromyces sp. H66 | reverse complement strand
GTACGGACGCTTCGCATCCCGGTCACCGTACGGACGCTTCTCGCCGCCACCCGAGTACGGACGCTTCGCCGGGCGATCTCCGGAGGAACGAGATCCGGTGGTTCCGCGGCCGCCGCCCTGCGGCCGCTGGCGGGGTCGCTGTTCGCGGTTCGGCCGCTCCCTGCCGTCGGATTCGTCCTTCGAGTCGCTCACGAGTGTCCTGTCGAGTGTGGAGTCCTCATCGGACTCAACCGTACTGCGGCCGGCGATGCCTGGGCCCGTTAACGAGAAATGGCCACCCGTCCTCGGGTGGCCACTCCTCAATGTGTGTCCGGCGGTGTCCTACTCTCCCACAGGGTCGCCCCTGCAGTACCATCGGCGCTGCGAGTCTTAGCTTCCGGGTTCGGAATGTGTCCGGGCGTTTCCCTCGCGCTATGGCCGCCGAAACTCTGGTACCAGCACCGACCGTGGGGTGGTGTGGTGGTCTCGGTGCCCCAGCCTCCCGGGTTGTTGGCGGCCGTGGGCCGCCACCGTGGGGGGTGGGGTGTGTTCTGTGTTGTGTTGTGGGTTTCCGTCTGTT
>NZ_SJZG01000021.1 GCF_004959775.1 Agromyces sp. H66 | reverse complement strand
CCGACGCGCTCAACCACCCACGGAAGCGTCAGGAGAGCCATTTAATGGCACATTAATGGCACAGATTTTCATCGAACCGCTGTCGTGGTGGCACCCACGAACGGGGGGTCCGGTAGTCGCCGTGCGCGTCTTCGGCGTTGATAGGCTCGACCAGGCTGGCGCGGTGCCCGCTGCAACCGAGTCGAGGAACTGCATGGCCGACGACGACGTCAAGTACGAGACCAAGACGGTGCGAGCTATCCGTGGAATGGAAGCGCGCACGGTCGCGAAGTTGGAGAAGGACGGCTGGGAGGTCGTATCGCAGTCCAGCGGGAAACTCCAGTCGGAGATCGTGGTCCGCAAGCCGAAGCCGAAGGTGCCTGTGCTCTTGTACGCGATCGGCGGCGGATTCCTCGCGCTCGCGCTCGCAACAGTGATAACGGTGGGGGCGATCGGAGAAAAGAATGCTCCTGCGGCCGAAATGGAACCGACTCCAACGGCCGCTTCGAGCGAGAGCCCCTCGGCGGCTGGATCGGCTGAGCCGACTGAGCCAGCCGAACCGGCTCAGCCTGAAGTGACCGTCATCACGGCGGAGAACACTCCAGAGTTCGCCGCGATACTGGCGCTCGGCGACTACTGCGATCAGTCGATTTCTGCCTTCGCGGAGAAGTATCGCGGGCAGACGATCGCGTTTGACGGAAACGTCGGTGCGATCAACAACCACGGTGACTACAACACGCGATACGACATCCTGCTCGGTGTGGGCGACTACAGCCAGACCTCGCAATTGGGGCCGGCGTTCCAGTTTCGGGATGTGAATTCCGTCAACGATCTGCACTACGCCGGCGACGTGCCGGACACCCTTGGGCTAGGTGACAACCTCCAGATCACGGCCGAGGTTGAGGAGTACGAGTCGGGCTCGTGCTTGTTCCTCATCGAGCCGGTCGAGACGTCGTTCCGCTGAACCCAGCTCCGTTCGTGGCGCGCAATAAAGATCGCGTCGAGGTCGGCCGACATGAGCATGCCCGACGCCATGATTTGCCCTTGCTAACACGCCAGCCAATTAGACATCGGCACCACGGCATCCGAGGCCCGCCGCGGTGAGAACCTCGTGGTGCCATGGGATTGTGCGCTACGAGTCGGGCCAGATGCTGTCCATGATCGGAACCAGGATTCGAAGAGCACGCTGCATCGCAGTCTCGAGCAGCTCGACATGCCGTGTCTGATCCCCGTAGAACGTAACGAAGGCCTGCGTGGTTCCGAAGGTCGCAGCGACGAGGTGGCCGACCATGTCCATCACCACCGGTCTAGGAGCCGCAAGGCCAGTTATGTCCCCGTCGCTGCCGGTGGTGATAAAGGTGTTGATGCCCAGTCGATGCGCGTGTGCAATTGACGAGAGGGCGGAGTAGTGCATTCGACCGTCGCTCTTGTCCATCTCCGCGTCGAGCATGGCTGACACCATATTGGCCAGGTCAATCCTTGCAGGGGAAGGCATGCCCAGTCGCTTCAGTTCCGACGAATAGAACTCGCGTCTTTCTGCAGGATCGACCGCATCACCGTCCCGAGTGTGGATGCGTTCGTCTAGCAGCTCTGAGTACCGAAGGTCGGACCTCAGCAAAGAGAGCACTCGGTAGACAAAGTCGGAGTCGTTTTCGCGAGCAAGCAGGTACCATGTTCGCGCGAGGGACTCCAACGCTCCTCTGGCTATCGTTGCCAGAGCGGTGGATCTGACAGTGGGGGTTCGGACAAGCGAAACGAACCCCCGCGCGTGATCCATGGCAGACATGTTCGCGTACTGCATCGTGATGAAGCCATCAATCGCATACCCGCCTTCCGACCCGCGCCAAAGATCGTGAGCGGGGGATCCGGTCGGCGGTGGGTTGTTTGCAGTCTCGAAAGTGATCTTCTCGGCTGTGGTGACAAGCAAGAGCACTGCACGGCTGATGGACTGGACGTCGCTATCCACGAGTTCTGCCGGGCCGTGGGCGCCGGGCGTCGCCAACAGACGTCGGTTCTCGAGATGATCGCTTTGATTCATTGGGTCCGCCTAAACGCGACTCTAGGCCGCTCGCTGCGCGACTAGGGTTCGAGGTCGTACGAGAGTCATCGTGATGGAGTCGGTCTAGACCACGTGAATGGCATCTCTACTTCGAGCTCGCGCCAGCCTTCCTGATTGAGTCGACGAAGGCGTCCGCTTGCATCGCGCATCCAATGAACATCGCGCGCGTCGCGGAAAGCCAACGCTACGTCAACGAACGCGCCCATCCCGGAGGAGTGACCGGATTTAGCCTCGATCCACCGATGAACCCGGGGTGGTCAGCGGGGTCGTGATCGGAGTGCGCTGATCTCGTTCGGGCAGGGGTGTGTTCCGGGCGTCGCATCCCGGCCGTCCACTTGAGTACTCGGTCGTGCCGCTGGGCGGCGATGGTCAGGTCGTCGCGGCTGGTGGCGGCGCGTGGGTGATCGCGAACAGCCGTGTGAACGCGGGCTCCCATGGCCATGCCTCGGGGAGGTGGAGAGTGATCCGGCGGGCCGAGCGCGCGAGGCGGGCGGGGACGTTGATCAGGGTGCGACGGATCGTCGCGGTCGTCGCTTTCGCGAGCCGCCCTGCGTGGTCGGCGAGGATGCCGGCGGTGCGGGTGAGGTTGAACGCGATCACGGCGAGCACGAGCCAGGCGCTGTTCGCGGTGAACACGCCGGAGGGCAGGTGCGCAAGCGGGCCGTTCTTGAGGTCGGCGTGGACCTGCTCGATGACCGCGTGACCACGGTGGGTCTTGTCCGCGGTCACCGTATCCATGATTTCAACGTCGGTGGTGGTGAAGAACGCGTGGTGCCGCCAGGTGTCGAACAGCGTCGGAGCGTCAAGCTGTTTCGGGTTCAGGTCGGGGATGCGGCGCACCACCAGTCGCCCGGTGACCTGTTCGGCCTTCTTCCTCGACCGGAACGCGGTGAACGGCACCTCGGCGACCTCGGCGCGGGAGATCCACTGCCCGGTGGTCTCGTCGAGGATCGCGTCGGTGTATTCGATCGTGGTCCACGCATCCGCCGGGATCGTGCCGATCGCGGCCTTCACCGCGGGGTCCATCCGGACAGTGACGGACACGTCCGCGCCCGCTTTGATCGCGGTTCCGATGGTGGCGTGCCCGTAGAACGCGGAATCGGCTCGGACCAGAATCCGCGGCCCGTCGCCCGGGTTCATCCGGCGCAGCGTCGCGAGCGCGTCGGCGACGATCCGTGCCGCGCCTTTCGGAGACCCCGCCGAACCCTTACGGAGCCGCTGCGCGAGGACCACCGGTGCCGACGACGAGGTCGACGCCGACGCGAAAAGCGCGTTGAGGCCGCGGACGCCGGAGTATCCGAACCCGGCACCTTGCTTGCCGTAGCCGTGGACCTCGATGATCGTGTCGTCCAGATCGACCATCACGTGCTCGCCCGGTCGGGTCTGCAACAGGGGTGCCTGGGAGGTCAGATTCTGCAGGACCCGGGAGGCGACGGCGTCGAGCTGGCGGACGTGGCCGAACTGAAACGCCCGCAGGAACGATCCCAGCGTCGACGGCGCGTAGACCCGGTCGAACAGCTTCGCCATGCCGCCGTGGCGGAGCAGGTTCAAGTCATCGATCGAGTCCGCACCGGCAAGCATCCCCGCGACCAGCGCGGAGACCTTCGCACCCGCGTTGGCGCCCTTGTCCGTTGGGACGCTCAGTCGCTGCTGCGACAGGTCCGCAAGCCCCACGCGTTGCGCGAGACGCATCGCCGGAACCAGGCCCGCGACCGACACGAGATTCGGATCATCGAAGACCGCGGTCACCGCGGCCCGAGCATGCTTGAATTGCATCTACGAGATGCCTTTCGAATCGGAAGAACAGAACCCTTAGCAAGTTCTATTTTCCCTGATCCGGAAGGCATTTCCGCGTCACTGCGCCCGTTCAGAGCCCATCAGCTCGGTGGATCGAGGTTTAGGGGGGATGGGCATCTCCCAGCGTCCAGGGGCGATCTTGTGCACTCCCGTCCGCGACCCTGGGAAGGTGCTGAACGCGTATTGTCCGTCCCGATTTGCAATTCCTTCGGCCGCGAACACTTCGTAGATCGCCGTATCCGAGGCATTGCTTACGACGACTACTGTGTTGCCCGTATCCTTCGTCTCGACCCAGGCGGAGATCATTTCAGCCTGTCGCCGCTCCTCGTTTTCGCGCTTCCGCTCTTCTGCTTCGGTAACGATCTCAACGTGCCGCTCGGCAGCGCTGGCGGAGCGCTGGGCACTGCCCGCCGAGGCCTCGGCCGCCTCGACGGATCGGCCGGCTTCGCGCGCGGCCGCCGTTTTGGCTTTGTCTGCACTAATTGCCTGCCACCATGCAATGGCGGCTGCGCCAGCCGACACGACGAAGATTCCCGCATTGATGATGATGTTCGGATCCACCCCAGCCCGCCCCTCGCCCTGAATTGTGCCCACAGTATCGTCCGGTGTCACGTGCACGAGATGCCGGAGTAGACGTTGTCGCCCGGCCGACAGCCAATGGGCAGCAGCAAGCAGCTCAGTGTCCCGGCGGGCATCTTGGTCGGTGACCGCCGACGTCGCGTTCCGGCCGCGCCTCGGCGTCCATCTGCGAAGCCTGTTCACGCATCCCTGCGCCGCTGCCGTTTCTCATCGGCGCCAGTGTCGCCGCCGTCAGAGTACGGGGCACTTACTCCCCGACGAGCTCGCGGTCTTGCTCGGCCCTGATGGCCTGACGTTGTCGATGCGTGTCGCGCTCGATCAGGAAGAAGGCACCAACCACAACGCCTCCGATCGCGACGCTTGCGGCAGTGCTCCACCCTGAGTCGATCATCCCTTGGCCTGGGAACGCGAGAATGGTGAACGCTGTCGCCACCACGACGCCGATGATCACTTTTCGCTTTCGATGACGCTCCTGCTTGAAGATCGGATCATGCCGCGCATTGAGTTCAGCGCCTGCCTCGGAGACCCGCTTCGCAAACTCGTCTCGCGTCTTGCCCTCAGGAAGGTTCGGGAAGATGCCTGCCAGCCGCTCAAGACGGATAAGAAGGCGGGACTCTTTGCTGAATCGACGCCCGAGCCAGGCGCCGGTTGCCGCGACGGTGGGCAACGAGAGCACAGCCAGCCATGTCTGAAGTATCTCGGTCCCCGTCATATGGGAAAGTTATCGGCCGGCACCGACATCCATCCACGCACGCGGGAGACATTTCCCTGAATGGTGGAGGGGGCGTCGCCGTGTGCCAACAGCCCGCTCACAATCCGCGCGGAATGGATCGGCCACGCGAGGCAGGGTCCTCATCGGTTCAGCCCAGCTTCCGACCCCCTCCGCTGTGCGGTGCCGGTATCCAGACCACGCAATGACTCATGCGCAGCTGCCGTCGCTTGCGCGAGCCCGCGATCTGCGCGAGCTCGATCCGTCGCGGCGACGAACTGCTCGCGCGCATCATCAACATCCGCCGCAACGAGGTGCAGGCGGTTGAAGTTCCGCCCGCGCGTCATCCCCACGTAGACACCCGCAGCGCTCATCGCGTCGCTGATCGCCGTTTGCGACTCGTCTACGGTGGTGCCCTGCACCCCGTGGGCCGTCGCGGCGTACGCAAGATGCGTGTGTTCGGCGACGTAATCGGCTGGCAGCCGAACTGATCGCGGCCGATTGCCAGCGGCACGCTCCGTCGCCCACAACGCGCCATCATCGCCTACGCTCCGAACCACCCACACCTGTCGATTCGCCACACGCACACCCGAGTCATTCCGCCGGGTCTGAATCACATCGCCGCGCCCGATGCTCAGCCCATCGCTCCCGATCACCGTGCGGCTGTGATCGACATCGCCGGCCCGCACCCGATCCTCGCGAATCCGCGCATTCAGCTCACGCGCCTCATCGTTCGTCGCAACGGTCATCGCGCAACCCTCGCGCCACTCGCCCGCAAGCGCCTCGAGCAGCGCGTCCGGACTCTCATGAATCTCAACGAGACCGAGCGCGCGGAGCCGATCGAAGACCGCCTCCGGATGCTCCCCGTGCCGCATCTGCACGGTGAGCGCGGCGTACTCGGGATCGACGAATCGGTGCACGGCCGTCATGCGATGCACGCGGGGGAGCAGCTGCGCGGCCATGTCGAGCACGCCGCCGCGGCCGACGGCGGCGAGCTGCGCGCGGTCGCCAATGAGGGCGACGCTGGCGAGGTGCTCGTCGGCGATGGTCAGGAGCGCGAGCGCGGTGTCCTGATCGAGCATGCCCGATTCGTCGACGACGATCCGTTCGCCAAGCGCGAGCCGAGCGGATGCCGCGGGGCCGGCGTACGCGGTATCCGTATCGGGATCGTGGTCGCCGACGGCGAGCCGCGTCCATACGCCGTCACGATTCCACCGCCAGCCGTGCTCGTGCACGAGCTTGGCGACGCTGTCGGCTGCAACTCCGAGCTCGTGGTGCGCAACGTCGGCCGCCTTCTTCGTCGGCGAGACGACTCGGGTCTTGCGCCCATACTTGGCGGCCGCCTCGATCGCTGCGGCGAGCATGGTCGTCTTTCCCGCGCCCGCTGCGCCCTCCACCACGACGAGCGATTGAGCGGATGCCACGGCTGCAGCCGCGCGCGCTTGCGCCGGGTCGAGTCGGAGTCGCTGCGCAATGCGCGATAGATCAGGTGTGCGTTGCTGCGACCGCCCAGCACGGACCGTGAGCAGATCGCGCAGACGGGTCTCGGTGGCGATGACATGCACGCTCGTGAGGTGGGCGATGTGCTCCGGATGTGGCGCATCGGGCGGCAACACCGACAGGCAGTTCTCTTCGGCTAGCCGCGTCGCGATCATGATGAACTCGCGCAGCGGCGGCGGTTCGGCACGCACGCCGGCCTCGGTGACGAGGTGCGACACGTGCTCCTGAATGTCGTGCACGGTCCACGTCGACGCAGAGGCCGCGCATCGATCGAGCGCACGGCGCGCGACATCCTGCACGCTCAGCGCATCGAGTGCGACGCAGGGTCGCGTCGGCATGCGCTCCAGATCAGGTCGATAGCCGGATGCCTCGAGCTCGCGCCGCCACCCATCCTCACTGCCGAGCCGGAGCGGCTTCTTGTGCGGTCGATCGTGATCCCAAGCCATCGCAATCAGTCGCGACATCGCGGCGGGCCCGGGCTCCTGATCGGGGTGCGCCGTGCGCCACTCCTTCTCGAACTGCGCGAGGTTGCGCGCTACCTGCTCGGCGCGCTTGCTCATCACCGCGTTGAAGGGTTGTAGCTCGGCGACCTCGGCGGTGACCGGATCGAGCGTGAGTCCATGGGCGTCGAGGGTTGCCGAAAGTTGCGGGTGTGCTGCGATCACGGCGGTGCCGAGCGCGCGGATCGCGCCCTGCTGCCGGAACAGTGCTGCCGTGTCGAGACCTCGCCACGCGGCATCCGCCCACACCCGCGTGCCGATCTGGAAATGGATGTGCCGGTGGGGATCGCCGGCCCGTGAGGTCGTATGCGAGACCGCGACCGTCTCGAGCTGCTCAACCGGCACCACCCGCTGGGCGCCGCGCGGACCGACACGCGTGACCGAGTGCTGGCCGAGCCAGCTGCGGATCTCGGCGACCGCGTCGCGTTGCGCCGCATCGAGGGCATCGGATACCTCGGGGTGCAGTGCTGCAGCGATCGACAGCGACTTCGGTGCGTTCACGACCATCTCTGCGAACCGCGGCGATCCGTGGCGAGCGTCGCCGGCCTGGCGGGGCGTGCCCATCGACTCGCCGGTGAGTGGATTGATCCAGTCGACCCAGTCGGCGTACTGGTCGGGGGTGAGCGCGCCCTCGCCGATCACTTCGCCGTTGCCGTCGACGACGGAGAACTCGGCCTGCGCCGTGCCGCCCTCGAGGTAGTAGTCGTCCGCGCGGGAGCGATCGGACTCGAGGTATCGGCGCGCGTCGGCGCCGGAACCCCGGTAGAGGATCACTCCACCCTTCATCGCCTTCCTCCGAGCAAGCTCAGGTTCTTGCAACTACCTACGGTAGCATACGTCCATTCATATTTGGGCTGACGTGAAGTTAGCGCGTGCGGGTGCCGACGATCTTCCCGAGCGTGACTGCGACGTCGAAGTCACGATTCCAAGTGAGTGCGACGAGGTCGTCGAATTCGGCCTCAGGGCGGAGGAGTTCGAGTACGTCGGCTTCGAACACGGAGCCCGGTTCCGCAAGGCCGAGCACTTCGTCGTGGAAGCCTCGGTACTCGTTGAGTGACCGGAATATGACCGAGTAGTCCCCGTCGAAGAGTTCCCCGACTGTGACATCCCACTTCGCCTCAAGCGCCTCCAGTGTGTCAGCGACGTCGTCAGCGTTTAGCGGCTCGGTGAGCAGTTCCGCTCCCGTTGCTTCGCGTGCAGAATCCAACGGAAGAGTCTCATCCCAGAGCACCGACAAGTGGCGCTCCAAACCGATCTCCTCGCGAGCTATCCTTTCGAATCTCAGGTAGTCGGTGTCCAGGTACACCCGCAACCAGCGAACGATCCAGAGGATCGGGGCGTTGATCAGATTCGTCCGCAGCGAGCCGACATCCTTGCCATAGACGGAGGTGCGGATACTCTCCAGGAGTTCTACGCAGTGGTAGTCCTTGCAGAATCGGAATAGGTGAGCCGACTGGCGGGGCAGACCATCCCAAAGCGAACCATGCGGAATGGGGAAATCGTCCAGAATCTCCTCCAGCTCGCTTTGAAGCTTTGGCTTGGCGGTCGATGACACCAGAGCGTCGTCATGCTCGTCCCATTGCCCGGCGCCCTCGTAGTCGAACTTCGCCTTGCACAGCGCATACACAACAGCTTGAACACACGTATTGAACAGCCCTGTGCTTACTCGGTACGCAATCTCGCAATGATAGTTGGGGTTGTATCGACTGAGCTCCTCATCGGCGACCCGCTCGAAGACGTGCTTCCCTGACAAGACATCCCTCGCGGCGCGGGCGAGGATCCACTGGACCTGGTCGGAGGAGACGTCGGCGGGCGCTTCGTTAGGGCGCAACCCATCCGCTCTCTCCTTGATCGAGGAGTCGAGCCGTTGAAGCGTGATCCTGAGCAGGCCACGGATGGTGTCAATGCGGAGCCGCTGTGCTTCGTCCTGGAGCATCATCTTTTCAATGATCAAGTCGAGGTCGGCCAAGTATGGGAAGTGATCGCGGACAAGCGCGTGCCGTCTCCCTCTGGCGTTCTGCTTCGTGAACATCTCAGTGATGACGAGGCCGAGCGAAAAGACGTCCGCCGGCTTGCCGACGCTTTGAGCATTGTTCTTTACCATCTGCTCGGGAGCGAGGTAGTTCCGGTTCACCAAGAGGTCGTCCCGCTCGGTCAGCGCAGAGTCCTTGAAGTGCGCGATGCCGAAGTCGGCCAGGACAAGCCGGTGCGCAGCGGGGTCAACGAGGACATTCTCCGGTTTGAGGTCGCGATGCACCATGCCGCCGTCGTGCACGTATGCGAGCGCATCGCAGAGTTGGCGCGTGTAGTTGAGGAGCACGTTGGCATCGGATTCGTCGCGGATGACGTCCCGCAGCGTGGCGGGGTAGAAGTCCATGACGTAGTAGAAGTAGTTGGCGTCGTCCGAGCGCGCGTGGATCTTCACGACGTTTTGGTGGCTGGCCGTCTGGCCGTACTCGATTTCCCTCTCGAAACGCTTGTTGCGGGCGGAGTTCTCGTTGGAATCCTTACGGATCCGTTTCACCGCGACCACCATGTCGTCAGGGCTGCGGCGAGCCTTCCAGACCACGGCGGATCCGCCCTGTCCCAAGGTCGATTGGAGCTCGTAGGTGACTCCGTCGATGATGAGTGGCTCGTGCTGCGGCATGAGCTCACGCTACTAACGTCCTCGGCGCGGGTGCGTGGCGAGTCAGGCCTAGCAGGTTATCCCTCAGCGGACCCCGGCGCGCCGACTGGCACATCCGGACCCAGCTGCACTGATTGCCCGGCATGTAGGCGGTCGCTTTGGGTGCGGGTCGCGTTCAAGAAGCATCCGAGAGTCGGCCCACCTAATACCCCGGTCGCGTGGCAAGATGAGCGAATTCTCATGCTCAGGCCGCTGCCAGAGCGGACCCCGCGCGAGGAGGCGACTTCAGTCATGTGGACGGACAATGAGACCGATCGTGACTTCCTGAACTTCGAGGGCGTCGCAGATACCATCGCCGAAGTCATCGTCAGCGCCGATGGTCGACCAGTCTCCATCGGCGTCTCTGGCGCATGGGGCGTCGGGAAGTCCTCGATGATCAAGCTCACGAGGGCATCCCTTGCGAAGCATCAACCGACGGACGGTGATGAGAAGTACCTGTTCGTCGACTTCAACGCCTGGCTCTATCAGGGGTACGACGACGCCCGCGCAGCGCTCCTCGAAGTGATCGCAAACAGACTCGAGGCCGAAGCTGAGGAGCGGGAGACTGGAGTCGACAAGGCAAGAGAATTCCTCACCCGGGTTCGCTGGTTCCGACTCGCGAAGCTTGTAGCACTGCCCGCTGCAGCCATGGCGCTCGGGCTTCCCCCGATCGGACTACCTGGCGAGATAGCGGGCCTTGTTCAGGACGGGATGGATGGGGGCCTGGACGGTGACGATGTCGAGAAGGCCCAAGAGACAGCGTCTAGCGCCGCGGCCGTCGGGCGAGCGCTCCTCAAACCCAAAGTGAAGTCGTCTCCGCCGAAGGAGATTCAAGCGCTACGAGACTCTTTTGAAGCGGCGCTGAAGGCCCTCGACGTCACGCTCGTTGTTCTGATTGACGACCTCGATCGGTGCATGCCAGGAACAACGATCTCGACGCTCGAAGCGATCCGGCTGTTTCTGTTCCTAAAGAACACGGCGTTTGTTATTGCCGCCGACGACAACATGATCAAACACGCCGTCAAGCAGCACTTCGGTGGGCTGGAGAATGATGAGCTCATAACCAACTACTTTGACAAGCTCGTGCAGATCCCGATCCGCGTTCCCGCCCTCGGAACGCAAGAGGTTCGCGCCTACCTCATGATGCTCTTCATCGAAAACAGCGACCTTGACCAGCAGGAGAAGGACACCCTGCGCTCGGCGATCGCTGGTCAACTTCGCGAATCGTGGAAGGGTAAGCGCGTCGACCGCTCCTTCGTAAGCAACTGCGGAATCACCCTCAAGCCGGCGCTACTTGCTCGCCTTGAGACCGCCGAACGCCTTGCGCCGCTCATGACGACGGCTGAACAAATCGCTGGTAACCCCCGTCTCATCAAGCGATTCCTCAATGCCCTCTCCATTCGCATGGCAATTTCGACCGCTCAGGGCGTCGGCGTCGACGAAGCAGTTCTAGCCAAGCTGCTGCTCTTCGAACGCGTGGCGCCACCCGCGGCATACGCCGCACTCACTTCCGCCGTCAATGCTGATGCCGACGGGAAGCCCGGAATTCTGGCTCCGTGGGAGGAAGCCGCGACAAAGGGAGACGAATTCGAGCCTGACGATCCCTGGGGTGCTGTCTTCGTTCGAGAGTGGTTCGCGCTCCCGCCCGCGCTCGCCGATCAAGATCTGCGGGGTGCTCTCTACGTGGGGCGGGAGCAGGCGCCGCTCATCACCGCCGAGGACCGGCTGTCTTCGGAAGCAGCCGACTTGCTTCGCGCACTGCTCGAAAGCCCGCAGGAGGCGAGCGCGCTTTCAGATTCGCTCAAGGCGCTTCCTCGAACCGAGCTCACCATCATGATGGATCGCGTGATCGCCCGCGCGAGGCAGGTGCAAGAGTGGGGCGCCCCGCCCATCCTTGACGCCTGCCTTGTGCTCGCGGAAGCCGATCCCAACCAAGCCCGTAGCCTGGCGGGCTTCCTCCTTGATCGGCCAGCGCAGCAGATCCGGGCGAGCATCGTGCCCAAGATCCGCCCCTTGCCGTGGGCAGCGGAAGTTCTCGAGCATTGGGGTAAGTCTCCGGACATCGACGGGCCGACGAAGAAGGCGATCGAGGGGAAGGAGAAGCGTGGGAACGTCGCAAAGTAGCGCTGGTCCTGGCGCGGGAGTCGCTTTGGTCCCGCCTTGGGCTGATGAGGTCGATCCCGGCGAGAACGACGAACCAAACGATGATCAGGATGACGCGAACCCCACTCCAATGACATCGCCCGTCGCGCCGCCCGCGCGATTCCGCGATAGTCGCAGGGCCTTGGGGAACTTTGTTCGCACGGGCAACAGTCAAGACCTCCGTCGTGCGCTTGGCCACTACGTCAGGTCTGGCTACGGCGGCAGCTCCACAATGGCGCGGCGACTCGCCGGAACCGCCGCGACGGCTGGACGCCTGAGTGGCGTGCTCCAATCAACCCGAACACCGGGCGGTGAGTCGCTTCACGACATCGCCTTGGCGAGCGGGAACGATGTCAACGTCGTCTTAGCCTCGATCCACCGATGAACCCGTGACGGGTGGCTGATCTCCGATTCGGCCGGGTTCGTCGTCGGGTGGGCGCGCTTGAGCGCCGGACCTATTGCCCGGGTGTTCCACTGGTCGTCCTGGTTGCGCCGGTATCGGCTGGATGGTCAGGTGGTCGCGATCGGTGGCGGTGATCCGCCGACATGATCGAACAATGTGGTCCACGCGGTTTCCCATGGCCACTGGTCGGGCAGGTGCAGGATGATTCGCCTCGCCGAGGACGCGATCCGCGCCGGGACTGTGACGACTTTGCGGCGGATCGTGGCGGTGGTGGCCTTGGCCAGGCCAGCACCGGCGATGCTCGCGGCGGCACGGGTGAGGTTGTACGCGATCACGGCGAGGACGAGCCAGGCGGCGTTCGCGTTGAATACCCCGGATGGCAAGTGCGCCAGGGCGCTGTTCTTCAGATCAGCGTTGACTTGCTCGATGATCGCGTGGCCGCGGTGGGTCTTGTCCGCGGTCACGGTGTCCAGGGTGCTTGTGGTGAAGAACGCGTGGAAGCGGTGGGTGTCGAACAGCGTCGGGTGTTCGAGGTCCTTCTTGTTCAGTTCCGGGATGCGGCGCACGACCAGGCGCCCGACGATGTGCTCGGCCTTTTTCCGTGAGGTGAACGCGGTGAACGGCACCTCGGCGACCTCCGCGGCAGAGACCCACCGCTTCGCGTCCTCGTCGTAGATGGCGTCGGTGTACTCGATCGCCTCCCAAGCATCGCCCGGGATCGCGGCGATCGCGCGTTTGACCGCTGGGTCCATCCGGACGGTCACCGACACCGCCGCACCAGCCCGGATCGCCGCGGCCACTGTGGCGTGGCCGTAGAACGCGGAGTCGGCTCGGAGCAGCACCTTGCCGCCTTTCATCCCGGGCAGGCGGCGGAGGGTGGCCAAGCTGTCCCGGACCAGCCGGGCAGCGCCGCGCGGTGAACCTGCTCCGCCGCGGCGCAATCGTTGGGCGAGGACCACCGGTGCCGACATCGTCGTGGCCACCGTCGCGAGGAGTGCGTTCAGGCCGCGGACGCCGGAGTACCCGAACCCGGCGCCCTGCTTCTGATGCCCATGGACCTCGATGATCGTGTCATCGACATCGACGAACACGTATCCGTCGTCGGCCCCGTCGCCGAGCACGGGTGCGGCTTCGGACAGGCCCGCCAGGAACCGGGACGCGACCGCGTCGAGCTGGCGGACGTGACCGAAGGTGAAGGCCCGCAGGAACGAGCCGAGCGTCGAGGGTGCGTACAGCGTGGTGAAGAGCTTGCGCATGCCGCCGTGGCGGAGCAGCGCCATGTCATCGATCGAGTCCGCACCGGCGACCATCCCGCCGACGAGTGAGGTCACCTTCAGCCCGGCGTTGGCGCCCTTGTCCGACGGGACGCTCAACCACGTGTTCGCGAGCTCACGCAGGCCCGCCTGCTCGGCGAGCCGCATGACCGGGACCAGGCCCGCAGCCGACACGAGATTCGGGTCATCGAATGACACTGACACGGCCGCCGGAGCATGTTTGAATTGCATCTACGAGATGCCTCTCGGATCTGTGGGAATTGGACTCTAAGCAAGCTCAATTTTCCCTGATCCGACAGGCATTCTCGGCTTAACGCGCCGTGCTCAACTCAAACCCGATCGGTGGATCGAGGCTTAGACGCTATCGTCGACGCGACGAGCCCAGCGGACGGTACGCAAGACAGAGAAGCATCGCGATTCGCAGTTCGAGACTCACTCTCAGACCTGCTCGCGAAGTTCCCAGGCGCCGACCTGCTGGCCTTGAACGACGCCCAGCGTATGTACGTGATCGAGAGGTACGCGGCACGTGACGTGTTCGGCCGATTCTGCCTCGATTTGCAGAAGACCATTCTGGACAAAGCGCCCGACGCAGCAACCGGACTGCGCCGGCTTGGGTACATCCGAGAGTTCATCGCAGAGGAGGTCGCGGCCGCGTTCCGTGAGTTGGCGGCCCACAATCAATCCCCATCCACCGAGAGAGTCGCACGACTCACTCGCGACGCTCTACGCGAGACATTGTCGGTGTTCGAGGAGTACACGGAATGAAGTACATAAGCGGGCCGAACTCCGCGCTCGAGCACCTCGACGAATCCGCTGCACCAATCCTCCTATTTGGCCGCTCGGAATCGAGACAGGTGCCATCAGCGGGCTGGTCGGCGGTCGAGACAATTCGGCGCGCCAAGTTGCAGCCAAGTCCGGCGGCGTGGGACCTCCTCGCAATCGCCCTTTCTGTCGTCGTTGCAGACGGTGCTAGCCCCCGAAAATCAAGTCCGGACGGTTGGACCCGGGAGTTTGAGTTAGATATCGCGCTCCACGACCCCGACCGTTGGGCACCCCACGCCGACTCCCTCGCGGACGCTCTACAGTTCCTTACCACTGACCGCTGGTCACTGAGGTTCCGCGGCGGCGGGGCACTCCCGACTGAGCCAAAGAAGCCACGGTTCCCCACATCAGACGCCGTTGCACTCCTATCCGGAGGACTCGACTCGCTGATCGGCGCCATCGACCTCACCTCCCAAGGCAGGTCACTATTTGCGGTGAGCCAAACCGTCCGAGGCGACGCAGAAAAGCAGAATCGATTCGCTTCGCTCATTGGCGGCGGACTCGAACACTTGCAGCTCAACCACAACGCGAGTACCCCACGAGTTCTGAAAGAGACATCGCAACGTTCCCGGTCACTTATCTTCCTGGCGTTCGCGGTCCTCGCGGCGACTTCGTCTCTTTCATACGCGTACTCGGAAACTATCCCGCTTTTCATTTGTGAGAACGGCTTCATCGCAGTCAACCCGCCACTTACGAACGCACGGGTCGGAAGCCTCAGCACCAGAACCGCGCACCCTGACTTTCTCGGCCGCATGCAGCGGGTCCTGGACGCCATCGGAATCAACGTGCGGATTGACAACCCATACGCAGCGAAGACGAAAGGCGAGATGCTTCGAGAGTGCCTCGACCAGGACCTTCTTGTTTCCGAAGCACCCATCGCAACGAGCTGTGGGCGATTTCAACGCTTCAACTACACACACTGCGGAAGATGCGTTCCCTGCCAGATTCGACGCGCCTCCTTCATCCGATGGGGGCACTCAGACCCAACGCAATATGTCTACGAGGACCTCAGCCGACGTGATTCAGATCACGCGGCCTTCGACGACGTCCGCTCGGTCGCCCTCGCCCGTCTCACCGTGGAACAGGACGGGTTCGACCGCTGGCTGGGGTCCGCGTTGAGTTCGTCGCATATCTCGAATCGAGCGGAGCTTCGCGACATGATCCGGCGTGGACTCGACGAACTAGGCGAGCTGCACACAAGGTACGGCCAGGCGTGATTGACTTCCACTGCCACCTTGACCTATATCGTTCACCCCATTGGGTAGCTGACGAGGCCCAGCGCCGTGGCGTGGGGCTCCTCTCGGTCACAACCACGCCATCGGCCTGGACGGGGACGGCGCGTCTTGCCATCGATCGGTCAGCTATTAGGACCGCGCTCGGTCTGCATCCGCAGCTCGCCAGTGAGCGAAAGCATGAACTCAGTCAATTCGACCGACTTCTCCCAGAGACTCCTTTCGTCGGTGAGGTAGGGCTTGACGGCTCTCCTGAGCATCGCTCGCAGTGGGCAGACCAAACCGCGGTCTTCCGCCACATTCTCGGCGCGTGCAGTCAAGGGCCCCAGAAGCTCATCTCTGTGCACAGCCGACGAGCCGTTGATCCTGTTCTCGATCTGCTTGACCAGTTCCCGAATGTCCAAGTTCCCGTGCTTCACTGGTTCTCTGGCACACGCGCGCAACTGGAGAGGGCAATGCTTCGCGGATGCTGGTTCAGCGTTGGCCCCGCCATGCTGGCCGGTGCAAAGGGTCGAACCCTCGTCAGCGCTATGCCTCAAGACCGGATCGTTCTCGAATCCGACGGGCCATTTGCGCAAACCCAACGCTTGGGCCTCCACCCGTGGGACATCTCGCAAAGCTACCCGTGGCTCGCTTCGATATGGGAGTTCAATCAGGACCGGGTAGAAGCCACAATCCGGGCGAACGAACTGGCACTACTGAGCACAGTCGACCGCGAACCACGTGGCCTGTGACGGAGCAGACGTCTCAGACAGGGGATGTGATCGACCGCTCGGTGGGTCGGCGTCGCCATCGTGAGTGTCTGCTGTGCACGTCACACCTGTGAGTTCTCGTGCGCTACCCCGCGCGACCCCGCCTCCCAGGCGGTAGCAACCCGCGCTCCCGAGCCTTCGTAACCCACCCCTGCGCCGTCGACAGCGCCACCCCATTGAGTTGCGCCATCGTCGCGCTTGGATTTGCGTCGCCCGTCTGCGTCAGCCGACCGTGCTGCAGCGCGACCAGTTCGTAGAAGTCCGCTACCTTCTTCGGATCGCCGAGCGGCTTGAGCAGGTCCCGCTCGCTGACCTTGCGGCCCGATGGCAGCACGATCTTGCCGCCGGTGATGGTCTCGGTGCGCTTCATCGCGAAGAGGCGCTTGTTGATTGCGGCCTCGATGCGGGCGGTCGGCAGCTCGCGCAGGAGCTGGCTCGTGATCGGGTCGCCCGGGCGCCAGGGGAGGTAGATCACGCCGGTGATGCGGATTTCCTCGGGGACAGCGAAGGGCTGGCGCTGCAGGCGGATCATCACACGAGTCTGCGTGGCCTCGTGCTCGAGGTAGCGCCAGCGACCGTCGATCGTCTCGTTCTGGTCGGACTCCTGCTGCCCCTGCGCTTGCACCTCGGTGTTGGCCCAGTCGTTGTAGCCAAGGAGGTCGTCGATCTGCGCGCTCGCGTCGTCGCTCCGCTCGCCGGGGAAGCGGCTCGCGAGATGCCACCCGTCGGGCAGGTCGGTCGCGTCGAGCAGCCCGTCTTGCGACTGGTTCGCCCATGGGGGCGGTTCGGGAAGACCCATGGCTCGAGTCTAGCCACAACTCAGGTACTTGCCGAAACCCGCGTGCGGTGATAATCTCAGGTACTTGCAAATAGCCGCGTGTGGGCCGGCATGCACGCGATGCCAGCCGGCGGCCGATGAGTCGAGGGGGAGCGTCATGGTCGACACCGCGTGGAGGGTCGAGTATCTGAGTCGAGTCGAGGCGGCCGAGCGATGCCGCATCCCGGTGTCGAGTTTCGACAAGCTGCGCCACGACGGACTCATTCCCGAGCCCGACGCGCGGATGGGTAAGCACTTGCTCTGGAGTGCCGACACGATCGACGAGCTGCTCGCGCGGGGTGGAACGGAACACTGATGCCCGGGCGGCCGACGAAGGGCACCCCGTCGCGGGTCGATCCGCGCACGGGGCGGCCACTGCCCGAGGGCATCCGCTGGCGTGCCGACCGACAGCGATACCAAATCCGCGTCGTCGGCCCGAGCATCGAGGGTGGCGCCTCCGAACGGTCGCGCACGTTCCTGAGCCTCGCAGAGGCGAAGCGCGAGCTCGCCAGGATGGTCGCGGGCCGCAACCCGAATGGCTCGATGACGCTCGACCAGTGGTACGACAAGTACTGGCCCGCGATCGAGTCGTCCATCCGCCCGGCGACTGCTCGCAGCTATGGCGTGGCCTGGCGACTCCGCGTCAAGCCGAGTCTCGGGCGGCACCGGCTGGAGGACATCACCTCGCCCATGATCGAGTCGGCGATGGTGGCGTGGACGGGCGGCGCATCCGCCAAGAATGACGCGCTGGCGGTGCTGTCGCGCCTACTCGACGGCGCGCGCCGCTCGCGGTTCATCGACTACAACCCGGCGCGCGAGGTGAAGCGGCCGAGCATGCGCGAGTCGATCTCGCCGGTGTCGCGGGCGCTCACGCTCGAGCAGATCGGCACGCTGCTCGGCCTGATTCCCGACGGCGTCTACCGCCGCTACTTCGCCGCGCTCGTCTACACGGGTATGCGCGCGGGCGAGGCGACCGCGCTCCGGGTCGGCGACGTCGACTTCCAGCGCGGCGTCATCCGCGTCAGCCGCTCGCTGAGCCCGGGCATCCGCGGCGAGCTCATCGAGCAGTCGCCCAAGAGCCACAAGTCGCGGGATGTCCCGCTCATCGACGCGCTCCGCCCGTACGCCGAGCAGGCCGCGCGCGGCAAGCGGGGGAGCGACCTGCTCTTCGACGGGCCAGACGGCGGCCGCCTCACGAATCACAACGCACGCCGCGCAGTGAACTGGGAAGAGCTGCGCGAGGCGATCGGCCGGCCCGACCTGCGCATCCACGACCTGCGGCACACGTTCGCGACAATCCTGTTCGATGCCGGCGCGACCGCGCCCGACGTGCAGGCGACCCTCGGGCACTCGAGCCTGCAGGTCACCGAGCGCTACTCGCGTGCCCGCGAAGGCGTCGCGCTCCGAGCCGGCGCAGCACTGAATGATGCGCTGAAGCGAGCCGACGAGAGCATCGACGAAGAACCGGAAATGGCACGACGCCGAACCAGGCGAACCCTTAATGGCACATTAATGGCACAGCCTCACCGGCGGCCTCGCGGAATGACCCGCTGAAACAAGAAAACCCCCGGTCTCCCGGGGGTTTTCACTGGTGGCTCCGACCGGCATCGATCCGGTGACCTTTCGATTTTCAGTCGAACGCTCTACCAACTGAGCTACAGAGCCTCGGGGCATCCGACCGATCGAAATCGGCACGAGCACCTCGATAAGGAGAAAGCCCCTTCTCTCGAAAGGGAAAGGGCTTGTCGCCTGAGCGACCCTGACGGGACTTGAACCCGCGACCTCCGCCGTGACAGGGCGGCACGCTAACCAACTGCGCTACAGGGCCTCGTTGGTGTTCTCGCGAACACCGGCTTTTCAATTGTAGTGGACCTCGTCGTGGTGACCCCAACGGGATTCGAACCCGTGCTGCCGCCGTGAAAGGGCGGTGTCCTAGGCCACTAAACGATGGGGCCGAGTGGCCGTGCCCGAGGGCATGACCGCCGACAAGCAAGCATACGTGCCATCGCCCGCAATGGCAAAACACGGGCGGCGGATGCCCCGAGCCCCCGCCTGCGGCATCCGCCACACCCGCTCGAAATCCCCGGAAAACGCGCGCTCCATGCCTATCGTGAGGGCTGCACCTGTCCGCACCAGAGCCAGGAGCGCGGGGCCCGAGCCCGCGTGGACCGGGGAACCATGCACCGCACCACCGACCGCAGGCCGACCGTCAGAGCCCGACCCGCTCCCAGAACCGGGGGCCGCCGGAGGGCTCGTGCACGCCTGCTCGGCCGTCGCGTGCGGCACGCGGTGGCGGGGATCTCGATCGCGGCGATGGCCCTCGTCGGTGCGATCGCGGTGCCGGCCGGCGCACAGGCCGCCGACTACCCGACGTGGGACGAACTGCAGGCCGCGAAGGCGAACACGGCCGCGGGCGCGGCGGCGGTGGAGCAGATCACGTCGCTCATCGCGCAGCTCGAGGCGAACGTCGCAGCGACGCGCGCCGAGGCCGAGCGGCGCACCGACGAGCTCATGGTGGCGCAGCAGAAGTTCGACGACGCGGTGCTTCGCGCCGACCAGATCCAGGCACAGGCCGACACGTCGGCAGCCGAGGCCGCCGAGGCCGAGAAGAACGCGGGGCAGGTCGCCGCCCAGCTCTACCGCGCGGGCTCGGGCGACGTCGGCGTGAACCTCTTCCTCGACGCAGGCAATGCCGAGGCGACCGAGGCACTGCTCGCCAAGCTCGGCAGCATGGAGAAGATGGTCGAGCGCACGTCGGGCATCTACAACCAGGCGCAGGAGAAGAAGAACGCGGCCCGTGCGCTCGCCGACCAGGCCGAGGTGGCCCGCGCCGAGCGCGAGAAGCTCCGCATCGCCGCGGAGGAGGCGCTCGCCGCGGCGCAGGCCGCGCAGGCGGCAGCCGAGGCGGCGCTCGCCGAGTCGCAGGCCAAGAAGATCGAGCTCGAGGAGCAGCTGAAGTTCCTCAAGGACACCGAGGCGAAGACCGCCGCCGCCTACCAGGAGGGCGAACGCATCCGGAAGGCCGAGGAGGAGCGGCGCCGCCAGGAGGAGGAACGCCGTCGCCAGGAGGCCATCCGGAACGGCTCACCCGGCGGGGTCGCGTCGTCGGGGTGGGCGAAGCCCGCGTCCGGCTGGATCAGCGGCTCCTACGGGCCGCGCCAGGTCATCTGCGGCGGCGGCTACTGCTCCAATCCCTTCCACTACGCGGTCGACATCGCCACCGGATGCTCCGCGCCCATCTATGCGGCCAACAGCGGCGTCGTCACCTTCTCGGGCTGGTCGGGCAGCTACGGCAACTTCATCAAGATCGACCACGGCGGCGGCATCTCCACGGGGTACGCGCACATCCGGGACGGCGGACGGTTCGTCGGCGCCGGCCAGTGGGTCGAATCGGGACAGAACATCGCGTCGAGCGGCACGACCGGCGCCTCTACGGGCTGTCACCTGCACTTCGAGGTGTACTCGGGCGGCAGCCGCATCGATCCGTACTCGTTCATGGCCGACCGCGGGGTCTGGCTTGGCTGACCAGCGCACGCGCCCCGTGTCGCGGGTCAAGCCCGCGACCCTGTTCTCGACCGTCGCGGTCGGGGCGGTCACCGCGTCCGTCGTCGCGTCGGGCGGGCCGGCCATGGCCGAGCCCGACTATCCGTCGTGGAGCGAGATCGAGCAGGCCAAGCAGAACGAGCAGACCAAGCAGGCCGAGATCGCGCGGGTCGGCGAGCTGCTGGCGGGCCTGCAGCAGGCAGCGGATGCCGCGGTGCAGGCGTCGATGATGGCCGACGAGGCGTGGCGCATCGCGATCGACGAACTCGACCGCGCGGCCGAGCGGGAGCGCACGCTCGGGCGGCAGGCCGACGAAGCCGACGCGGTGGCCGAGATCTCGAAGATGCGCGCCGGGCTTCTCGCCGCGCACCTCGCCAAGACGGCCGGCAACGACCTCACCACCGAGCTCGTGTTCGCGGGCGACGACACGCAGGCGCTGCTCGCGCAACTGGGCATGGCGTCGCAGCTCGGACGGCAGGCGAACGAGATCGCCGACCAGGCGACCGCCGACCGCAACACCGCCGATGCCCTGCGTCGCCAGGCCGCCAGGGCCGCGGCGGAGCGTCTGCGGCTCGCGGCGCTCGCCGAGACGCGTGCCGCCGAGGCACGTGACGCCGCCGAGGCGGCCAACGCCGCGGTGGCCGCGCAGGAGCAGAAGTCCGAGGAACTCTACGCGCAGCTGGCGAGCCTCAAGGACACGACTGCCGACCTCGAGCGGCAGCGCGCCGAGGGGCAGGCGCGGGAGGCCGCCGAGGCCGCTGCTGCGGCTGCTGCGGCCGCAGCCGCCCAGGCCGCCCAGCCCGCGTCGCCGGCTGCTCCCGGGGATTCGAGCGGCGCTGCACCCGCGCCGGCGCCCGCACCAGCACCTGCACCTGCGCCCGCACCGGCGCCCGCGCCACCCGACTCGGGTGCCGTCGAGGCGGCGATCTGGTTCGCGAGCCAGCAGCTCGGGGAGCCCTACCGTCTCGGAGGGGCGGGG
The DNA here is from genome assembly GCF_004959775.1 of Agromyces sp. H66. GTDB lineage: Bacteria > Actinomycetota > Actinomycetes > Actinomycetales > Microbacteriaceae > Agromyces. The sequence continues at coordinate 11,445 of NZ_SJZG01000021.1, read as the reverse complement.
CCGAACGTGTGGGACTGCTCAGGGCTCACGAAGGTGTCGTACGCGAACGCCGGCATCTACATCGGCACGCACTCGGCGACGAACCAGTACTACACGCTCGCCGCCCGCGGCCTCGCCGTGCCGGTCTCGCAGATCCAGCGCGGCGACCTGCTGTTCTGGGGCTCAGGAGGCGACTACTACCACGTCGCCATCTACCTCGGCGGCGGACGCATCCTCGAGGCGCCGCGCGAGGGCGTGCCGGTGCGCGAGTACTTCATCTGGGGCTCGCCCTCGGCGGCCGCCCGCCCCGCGGGCTGAGCCGGGCGGGCGACGGCGTGCCGCCGTCCTCTTCGAGAGTGCATTCAGTGCCCGGACTGCGGCGGGGAGTGCACTCTCGGCGGCCCGGTAGGTTCCGGATGTCGCGGGCTCGCGACGTCCGCTCAGTGACCGGGGTACGCCTCGATCGCCTTGGCGATCAGCGACTCGGCCTCGGCGGCGTCGGCCCAGCCCTCGGTCTTGACCCACTTGCCGGGCTCGAGGTCCTTGTAGTGCTCGAAGAAGTGCTCGATCTCCTTCTTCGTGTACTCGGGAATCGAGTCGACGTCCTGGATGTGATTCCAGCGGGGGTCTCCCGCGGGCACCGCGATGACCTTGGCGTCGCCGCCGCCGTCGTCGACCATGTTGAAGACGCCGACCGGGCGCACCTTCACGCCGACGCCGGGGAACAACGGGTACTGGGTGAGCACGAGCACGTCGAGCGGGTCGCCGTCGTCGCCGAGGGTGTTCTCGAAGAACCCGTAGTCGGTCGGGTAGACGAAGTTCGTGTAGAGCACGCGGTCGAGGAAGACCCGACCGGTCTCGTGGTCGACCTCGTATTTGTTGCGGCTGCCCTTGGGGATCTCGATGACGGCGGCGTACTCGCCCATGCTGGGTTCTCCTCTGGTGGTGGAAGCTTGGCCGGCGATCGCGAGGTGCGGCGCGTGCGGCGGAATAAGGTTACTTGATGGCCCCAGATCAGCCGGATGCCGCGGGCCGACGTCCGCGGCTCACCCCGCCGATCGCCGACGTGCGTCGCGCGGTGCGGGTGGTGCTGCCGGGTCTGCCGCAGAACGCACAGGTGCTCGTGGCCCTGTCGGGCGGGCCCGACTCGCTCGCGCTCGCCGCGGCGACGGCGTTCGAGGCGCCCCGGGCGGGGCTGCGAGCGGGCGCGGTCGTCGTGGACCACGGGCTTCAGGATGCCTCGGCGGATGTCGCGGCCGCGGCATCCGACACCGCCCGGGCCCTCGGGCTCGATCCCGTGCTCGTGCGACGCGTCGAGGTGACGGGGGAGGGCGGCCCCGAGGCATCCGCACGTGCCGCGCGATACGCCGCGATCGACGCGGCCGCCGACGAGTCGGGCGCCGCGCTCGTGCTGCTCGGCCACACCCTCGACGACCAGGCCGAGACCGTGCTGCTCGGGCTCGCCCGCGGGTCGGGCGCCGCGAGCCTCGCCGGCATGGCGGCGCGGAGCGGGCGCTACGCGAGGCCGCTGCTCGGGATCCGCCGTGCGACCACCCGGCAGGCGTGCCTCGACGCCGGCCTCACGTTGTGGGACGACCCGCACAACTCCGACCCCGCGTACGCGCGCGTGCGCGTGCGCGAGCGGGTGCTGCCCGTGCTCGAGGCCGAGCTCGGCCCGGGCGTCGCGGAGGCGCTGGCCCGCACGGCCGAGCAGCTCCGCGAGGACGACGAGGCGTTCACCAGCCAGATCGACGAGTTCATCGAGGAGATCTGCGAACCCGCCGAGGCGGGCATCGCCGTATCGGTGGGTGCACTCGCCGCGAACCCCGCCGCGCTGCGCCAGCGGATCATCCGGCACGTCGTCGCGAGCGAGTTCGGCGTCTCGCTGTCGCGTTCGCAGACCCTCGAGGTCGCCCGGCTCGTGACCGACTGGCACGGGCAGGGCCCGATCGACCTGCCCGGCGGCATCCGCGCCCGCCGCGCACACGGCCTCCTCCTCGTCCAGAACTCAGGAGCGCACCTGAATCCTGCACGGGCCGGGGCCGCGCACTCCTGAATTCTGTACGGATGTCGCGGCGATAGGCTCGGGGCATCCGTTCGCCCACGAGACAGGGAGCAGCATGGACGCGCGCGAGATCGAGTCCGACCTCACGGAGGTGCTCGTCACCGAGGCCCAGATCCACGAGAAGCTCGCCGAGCTCGCGCGCCGCATCGAGGCCGACTACGACGGCAAGGACCTGCTGCTCGTCGGCGTGCTGAAGGGCGCGGTCATGGTGATGGCCGACCTCGCCCGAGAGCTCAGGCCGCACGTCAACATGGACTGGATGGCCGTCTCGTCGTACGGCGCGGGCACGCAGTCGAGCGGCGTCGTGCGCATCCTGAAGGACCTCGACACCGACCTCACGGGTCGTCACGTGCTCATCGTCGAGGACATCATCGACTCCGGCCTCACGCTCAGCTGGCTGCTCGGCAACCTCGAGTCGCGGGGTGCGGAGTCGGTGGAGATCTGCGCCCTCCTGCGCAAGCCGGATGCCGCGAAGGTCGACGTGACCGTCAAGTACCTCGGCTTCGACATCCCGAACCGCTTCGTGGTCGGCTACGGCCTCGACTACGCCGAGCGCTACCGCAACCTGCGGGACGTGGCGGTGCTCGCGCCGCACGTCTACAGCTGAGACACGACGCCGGGCGCGCGATCGGGCGGCGTCGCCCTCAGCGAACATACGGCCGCCCCCCAGCGCCGCCAAGGTAGCCTTGCAGGACCATGAACATGAAGAAGATCCTCCGCGGGCCGATCATCTACATCCTGCTCGCGATCGTCGCCGTGTGGATCGGATCCAGCCTGATCACGGCGTCGGGTTTCCGCGAGGTCTCCACACAGGAGGGCCTGGAGCTCCTCAAGGACGACAAGGTGTCGGCGGTCAAGATCGTCGACGGCGAGAACCGCGTCGACCTCACGCTCACCGAGCCCGACGAGGAGCTCGGATCGCAGGTGCAGTTCTACTACGTCACGCCGCGCGGCGTCGACGTGATCGCCGCCATCGACGAGGCGAACCCGAAGGACGGCTTCAACGACGAGGTGCCGCAGCCGAACTGGTTCCTCTCGATGCTCGGCATCCTGCTGCCGCTCGTGCTCATCGGCCTCTTCTTCTGGATCATGCTCTCGGGCATGCAGGGCGGCGGCAACCGCGTCATGCAGTTCGGCAAGTCGAAGGCGAAGCTCGTCTCGAAGGAGAGCCCGAAGGTCACCTTCGACGACGTCGCGGGTGCCGACGAGGCCATCGAGGAGCTTCACGAGATCAAGGACTTCCTGAAGGACCCGGCCAAGTTCCAGGCCGTCGGCGCACGCATCCCCAAGGGCGTGCTGCTCTACGGCCCTCCCGGCACCGGCAAGACGCTGCTCGCCCGCGCGGTCGCGGGTGAAGCGGGCGTGCCGTTCTACTCGATCTCGGGATCGGACTTCGTCGAGATGTTCGTCGGCGTCGGGGCATCCCGCGTGCGCGACCTGTTCGACCAGGCCAAGCAGAACGCGCCGGCCATCATCTTCGTCGACGAGATCGACGCGGTCGGCCGGCACCGCGGCGCCGGCCTCGGCGGCGGGCACGACGAGCGCGAGCAGACCCTCAACCAGCTGCTCGTCGAGATGGACGGCTTCGACCCGAAGACCAACGTCATCCTCATCGCCGCGACGAACCGTCCCGACATCCTCGACCCGGCGCTCCTGCGCCCAGGCCGCTTCGACCGCCAGATCGGCGTGGACGCGCCCGACCTCAAGGGCCGCCAGAAGATCCTCGAGGTGCACGCCAAGGGCAAGCCGCTCGCGAAGGGCGTCGACCTCGAGGTGCTCGCACGCAAGACGCCGGGCTTCACGGGCGCCGACCTCGCGAACGTGCTCAACGAAGCGGCCCTGCTCACCGCTCGCTCGAACGCGCAGCTCATCGACAACCGCGCGCTCGACGAGGCCGTCGACCGCGTGATCGCGGGCCCGCAGCGCCGCAGCCGCGTCATGAAGGACAAGGAGAAGCTCATCACGGCCTACCACGAGGGCGGACACGCGCTCGCGGCGGCGGCGATGAACTACACCGACCCCGTGACGAAGATCACGATCCTCCCGCGCGGCCGCGCGCTCGGCTACACGATGGTGCTGCCGCTGGAAGACAAGTACTCCGTCACGCGCAACGAGCTGCTCGACCAGCTGACCTACGCCATGGGCGGCCGCGTCGCCGAGGAGATCGTGTTCCACGACCCCTCGACGGGCGCCTCGAACGACATCGAGAAGGCCACGTCGACCGCGCGCAAGATGGTGACGGAGTTCGGCATGAGCGCGACCGTCGGCGCCGTGAAGCTCGGCCAGTCGCAGGGCGAGGTCTTCCTCGGGCGCGACATGGGGCACCAGCGCGACTACTCCGAGGAGGTCGCCGAGGTGGTCGACACCGAGGTGCGCAAGCTCATCGAGCAGGCGCACGACGAGGCGTGGCAGGTGCTCAACGCCAACCGCGACATCCTCGACCGGCTCGCGGGCGAACTGCTCGAGCACGAGACGCTCGACCACAACCAGATCGCCGAGATCTTCAAGGACGTGCAGAAGCTGCCCGAGCGGCCGCTCTGGCTGTCGAGCGACAACCGCCCGGTCTCCGACCGTCCGCCGATCTCGTTCCCGACCGAGAAGATGCCCATCGACCAGGGCGCCGTCGACGGCGGCGTCGACTCCGGGCAGACTCCGGTCGGCGAGCCGGCCGGGGCCAGGGCGCCGCGGTCCAAGCCGCGCCCGGCGACGGCGTAGTCGTCCGCGCCCACCCGAAGAGGGGATACCCATGGCCGAGGTCGACATCGCGCGCATCGAGCACGCCGTGCGCGAGATCCTGCTCGCCATCGGCGAGGATCCCGACCGGCCAGGGCTCGAGCGCACGCCGAAACGCGTCGCCGAGGCGTACGCCGAGTTCTTCTGGGGGCTCCACGTCGATCCGCTGACGCACCTCGCCGACTCGGTGCCGATCGGCTCGAGCGAGCAGGGCGTGCCGGCGACCTCCGACGCCGTGGTGCTCCGCGACCTCGCGTTCCGCTCGGTGTGCGAGCATCACCTGCTCCCGTTCGTCGGCACCGCACACGTCGCGTACCTGCCCGGCGACCGGGTCGTGGGACTCGGGCGCATCCCCGCGGTCGTCGACACGCTTGCGGCACGTCCGCAACTCCAGGAGCGGCTCGCCGAGGAGATCGCCGATGCGCTCCAAGCCGGACTCGATCCGAAGGGCGTGCTCGTCGTGCTCGACGCCCAGCACCGGTGCGTGACCACGCGCGGCGCACGTCAGGAGCGCAGCTCGACCATCACCATCGCGAGCCGCGGCGCGCTCGCCGAGCCCGCCGCGCGCGCCGAGATCGTCCACCTCATCGGAGCCCGGCATGACTGACGCCCGATCGTCCGCCGAGCCCGTCGAAGCGAACGGCGGCGGCACCGCGGCGGCTCCCTTCGACGGGCTCGGGGAGCGGCCGCAGGTCTGGGGCGTCGTCAACGTGACACCCGACTCGTTCAGCGACGGCGGGCGCTGGTTCGACGCCGACGCGGCGATCGCGCACGGGCTCGAACTCGTGGCCGACGGCGCCGACGTCCTCGACGTCGGCGGCGAGTCCACCCGCCCCGGCGCGGCACGCGTCGAACCCGACGAGGAGGTGCGCCGGGTCGTCCCGGTCGTGCGCGAGCTCGCCGGTCGCGGCATCCGGGTGAGCGTCGACACCATGCGCGCGGCGACCGCCCTCGCCGCCGTCGAGGCGGGCGCGGAGATCATCAACGACGTCTCGGCCGGGCTCGCGGATGCCGCGATGGCGCCCATCGTCGCCGAGACTGGCGCGCACTACGTGGCGATGCACTGGCGCGGACACTCCGACCGCATGGACTCGCTCGCCGAGTACGGCGACGTCGCCGCCGACGTCCGCGACGAGCTCGCGGCACGCGTCGACGCGCTCGTCGCGGCCGGGATCGCGCACGAACGGCTCATCCTCGATCCGGGCCTCGGCTTCGCCAAGCGCGGGGAGCAGAACTGGGTGCTGCTCGGCCGGCTCGACGTGCTCGCCGAGCTGGGGCTCCCGATCCTGGTCGGTGCATCGCGCAAGCGGTTCCTCGGTGCCCTGCTGCCCGACGACGCGCCCGTGGCGGAGCGCGACCTGCCGACGGCGGTCGTCAGCGTGCTCTCGGCGCAGGCGGGCGCGTGGGGCGTGCGCGTGCACGACGTCCGCGGCACGACGCGGGCGCTCGACGTCCTCGGGGCGTGGCAGAGTGGACGACGTGGCCAGCACACGTGATCGCATCGCCGTGACCGGCATCCGGGTCCGCGCGCACCACGGCGTCTTCGACTTCGAGCGCGCCGAGGGGCAGGAGTTCGTGATCGACGTGTCGGTCGCGGTCGACCTCGCGGCCGCGGCATCCGGCGACGACCTGGCCCGCACCGTGCACTACGGCGAGCTCACCGAGGCGGTCGCCGCCGCGGTGGAGCGCGATCCGGTCGACCTCATCGAGACCGTCGCCGAGCGCGTGGCCGGCGTCGCGCTCGGCTACCCGGCGGTCGAGGAGGTCGAGGTCACGGTGCACAAGCCGCAGGCGCCCATCGCGGTGCCGTTCACGGATGTCTCGGTCACGATCGTGAGGGGTCGCGAATGACGCGCGCCGTCATCGCGTTCGGCGCGAACCTCGGCGATCGTGAGGCCACCATCGCCTCGGCGACGCGCGAGCTCGCCGAAGGCCAGGGCATCGAGCTCGTGGCCGTGTCGCCCGTGTACGAGACGCCGGCCATCACGGACGCCGGCGTCGATCACGACGCCCCGGGCTACCTGAACGGCGTGATCGTGGTCGAGACCGCCCTCGAACCGCACCGCCTGCTCGACGTGCTCCAGGCGATCGAGGACCGGCACGGCCGGGTGCGCGCAGGTCACTGGGGCGACCGCACCCTCGACCTCGACCTCATCGACTTCGGCGGACGCGAGCAGTTCGACGACCGGCTCGAGCTTCCGCATCCGCGCGCCTGGCAACGGGCCTTCGTGCTGCAGCCCTGGCTCGACGTCGAGCCCGACGCGGTGCTGCCCGGGCGCGGGCCGGTGGCCGAGTTGCGCGCGGCCGCGACCGACGAGGTGAGGCGCCGATGAAGCGCACGCATCCTTCGGCCGTCATCGCGTTCACGCTCGCCGGCATCGTCCTCGGCTACCTCGGCGACCTCGCCGCCGTGTCCGCAGGCGGCAAGGCCATCGTGCCGCCGCTGTCGCTGCCGATCACGCTCGCCGGCGTGGCGATCATGGTCGTGGCACTCGCCTGGCCCATCCGGCGGGCCGTGAAGGGCAAGACCACGAAGCACCTCGATCCCTTCCGCGCCATGCGCACGGCGGTGCTCGCGAAGGCCTGCAGCCTGAGCGGCGCACTCGTGTTCGGGTTCGGCATCGGCATCACGCTGTTCCTCGTGACCCGGAGCGTAGTGCCGGCGGCCGACACCGTGTGGCTCGCGCTCGCGACCGCGATCGGCGCGGCGCTGCTGCTCGCCGGCGGGCTGATCGCCGAGTACTTCTGCACCCTGCCGCCCGACGACACCCAGCCCGAGAAGGAAGAGCACGCACATGCCTGAGGCCGCCCAGCACGACGAACCGGTCGAGGCGGCGACGACACCCGAGACGCCGGCCGCGGCATCCGACACCGAATGGCACGGCGTCTCGCCGAAGTACGTCGTCGTCGAGGTCGTCGGCTCGCTCATCGGCATGGCCGTGTTCGTCGGCGCCTTCGCCGTCGCCTACCTCGTGTGGGGGCAGTGGTGGTGGCTGTGGGGCGCGATCGCGGTGGGCGTCGTCTCGCTCGTGAGCATCGCCCTCGAGCCGCGACGGGTGCGTTCCATCCGCTATCGGCTGCGCGACGACGACCTGCTGTTCCGCCGCGGCATCATGTTCCAGCGGCAGGTCGCCGTGCCGTACGGCCGCATGCAGCTCGTCGACATCACGCGCGGTCCGGTGGCACGCGCGCTCGGACTCGCCGACCTCAAGTTCGTCACGGCCGCGGCGGCCACGGCCGTCACCGTGCCCGGCCTCCCGATGGAGGAGGCCGACCGGCTGCGCGACCACCTCGTGGCCGTCGCCGAGACCCGCAGGGCGGGGCTGTGAGCGCACCCGTGCGCCCCGCGCGGGTCACGAACCTCGCCGACGGCGAGTGGCATCGGCTGCACCCCGCCAGCCCGCTGCTCCGCGGCGGCCTCGTGCTCATCGCGGTGCTCGGCTTCATCATCGCGAACCTGCGCGAGCGGCTCGTCGACATGTTCCTCGTGCTCTTCGCCCCGGGCGCAGCTCCCGCCTTCGACACCGCCCCTGGGGACTTCGGCGACGACTGGGCGAACGACCCGCTCGGCGGCATCGTCGCGAACGGGCTCGTCGGCTGGGCGATCGCGGGCGTCGCCGTGGTCGTCGCGGCCGTCGTCGTCGGGTTCTGGCTGTCGTGGCGCATGCACACCTTCCGCATCACGCACGAGGCGGTCGAGGTGCGCAGCGGCATCCTGTTCCGCTCGCACCGCAGCGCCCGGCTCGACCGCATCCAGGGCATCAACGTCACCCGTCCACTGTTCGCTCGTCTGTTCGGCACGGCGAAGCTCGAGCTGTCGGTGGCCGGACAGTCCGCCAACGTGCAGCTGGCCTACCTCGGATCGGCGCTCGCCGACGCCCTGCGCGCCGACATCCTGCGGCTCGCCTCGGGGGCGCGGGCCGCGAAGGCGGCGACGGCGGCCGCGGCCGGCGCGTCGGGGGCGGATGCCGCGTCGGCGACGGGTTCCGCGGCGGCACCGGCCGACGGCGCGGCACCGGGAGCCCCGGCCCACGGCGGCCGCGTGCACGTGCCGGGCGTCATCGGGCAGCGCGTCGACGAGTTCCTCGCGCCCGAGCTCGACCCCACGATCGCGCCGCCCGAGTCGGTGGTGCACCTGCCGCTCGGCAGGGTCATCGGCTCGACCGTCCTCGGCGGCTCGATCATCTGGCTCGGCGTGCTGGTCGCCGTCATCGCGGTGGGCTTCGGCAGCGGCCAGTGGTGGGTTCTCTTCTCCTTCGTGCCCGCCCTCATCGGTCTCGTGAGCTACGTCTGGTCGCGCATCACGAAGTCGCTGCGCTACTCGATCGCGGGCACGCCCGACGGCGTGCGCATCGGGCACGGCCTGCTCTCCACGGGCAACCAGACCATCCCGCCCGGTCGCATCCACGCGATCGAGGTGTCGCAGTGGATCCTCTGGCGACCGTTCGGCTGGTGGTCGATCCGCATCAACGTGGCCGGGCAGTCGGTGAGCGCCTCGAACGACGCGGCCCAGCGCACGCTCGTGCTGCCCGTCGGCACCGTCGCCGACGTGCACCGCGTGCTCGCCCTGATGCTGCCCGACGCGGCATCCGCCGTCGACCCGCTCGTCGAGGCCGGACTCACCGGCCGGTTCGACCACGGCGGATTCTCGCGCACCCCCGCCCGCGCCGCGTGGCTGCGGCCGCTGTCGTGGCGGCGCATCGGCTGGGCGCTCGCCGACGGCGTGGCGCTGCTTCGGCGCGGCTGGCTGCAGCGCAGCCTCATCCTCGTGCCGCTGGCGCGCATGCAGTCGGTCGCGGTGGACGCGGGGCCGATCGACCGGATGCTGCGGCTCGCGTCGGTCCGCATCCACACGGTCTCGGGGCCCGTGACCGCGAGCCTGCCCGTGGCCGAGCGCGACGAGGCGTTCGCGCTCTTCGAGCGGCTCGCCGACGAGGCCGTCGATCGGGCCGTGGCCGACACGTCCGACCGCTGGGGCGTGCGCACGGAGGCCGCCGATGCCGGCTGAGCGCGCCGGACGACTGGGCGTCGGCACCATCGGGGCCGGGCGCGTGGGCGCGGTGCTCGCCTCCGCCCTCGCCGGAGCCGGCCACGCCCTCACCGGCATCGCCGCCGTGTCGCAGGCGAGTCGGGAGCGCGCCGCGGCGATGCTGCCGGCCGTGCCCGTGCTGCCCATCCCCGACATCGTCGAGCGCAGCGAGCTCGTGCTCCTCGCGGTGCCCGAGTCCGAGCTCGAGGCGCTCGTCGCAGGCCTCGCCGAGGCGGGGGTCTGGCAGCCCGGGCAACTCGTGCTGCACACCGGCGCGCGGTTCGGCACGGGCGTGCTCGCGCCCGCCCTGCGCGCCGGGGCGATCCCGCTCGCGGTGCACCCCGCGATGAGCTTCACGGGCACGAGCATCGACCTCGCGCGCCTGCCGGGCACCTGGTTCGCGGTGACGGCCCCCGCCCCCGTGCTCCCGATCGGCCAGGCGCTCGTCGTGGAGATGGGCGGCGAGCCGTTCGTGGTCGCCGAGCACGACCGCGCGGCCTACGGCGAGGCCATCGACACGGCCGTGTCGTTCTCGACGGCCGTGGTCGACCAGGCCAGCGGCCTCCTCGAGGGCATCGAAGTGCCCCGGGCCGGCGCCGTGCTCGCCTCGCTCGTGCGCAGCACCGTCGAGAACGCCCTCGCGCGACACGACGCGGGGCCGCTGCCCGAGGGGACGGGTACCGAGGGCACGGGTACGATCGACGAGGCCGGGATCGACCGGCCGCTGGGAGGTGGCGAGTGACCGAGGTCGCCGCAGGCACGCGCACGGTGACGACGATCGCGGAGCTCAGGGCACTGGTCGCCGGGCGACGCGCGGACGGGGCATCCGTCGCCCTCGTCCCCACCATGGGCGCGCTGCACGACGGGCACCTCGCGCTCGTGCGCCGGGCGCGAGAGCTCGCCGACGTGGTCGTCGTGTCGATCTTCGTGAACCCCCTGCAGTTCGGGCCGAACGAGGACCTCGAGCGGTACCCGCGCACCTTCGAGACGGATGTCGCCGCGCTCGCCGGCCTCGGCGTCGACGCGGTGTTCGCTCCCGGCGTCGACGAGATGTACCCGCGCGGCGCCGACGGCGGCACCACCGTGCACGCCGGCCCCATCGGCGCACGGTACGAGGGCGCGTCCCGGCCGGGCCACTTCGACGGCATGCTCACGGTGGTCGCGAAGCTGTTCGGCATCGCCCAGCCCGACCTCGCGGTGTTCGGCCAGAAGGACGCGCAGCAGGTGTTCCTCGTGTCGCGCATGGTCGTCGACCTCGATCTGCCGGTGCGCATCGAGACCGTCCCGACGGTGCGGGAGCCCGACGGCCTCGCCCTGTCGAGCCGCAACCGCTACCTCGGCCCCGACCAGCGTCAGGCGGCGCTCGTGCTCGTCGAGTCGTTGCGCGCGGCCGAGGCCGCCGCCGGCGACGGACCGTCGGAGCTGCTCGCCGAGGGCGTGGCCGCGTTCGGCGACCACGACGGCGTGAGCCTCGACTACTTCGTCGTCGTCGACCCCGAGACGTTCCTGCCCGTGGGCGACGACTTCCGGGGTCGTGCGCTCGTGCTCGTCGCGGCGTTCGTCGGCAGCACGCGCCTCATCGACAACGCGTACGTCGACATCGGCTGATATGTAGCTTCGTTTGTCAAGTGGGCAGGGT
>NZ_SJZG01000020.1 GCF_004959775.1 Agromyces sp. H66 | reverse complement strand
CCCCCGCCGAGGCGCCCGCGCAGCCGGCCGCCCCCGCGGCCGCGCCCGCGCCCGCGCCGGCAGCGCCGGCAGCGACATCCGCACCGGTCACGACGCCCTCCCCGGTGATCGGACAGGCGCCCGCGGCACGTACCACCTCAGTGGCGCCGCGCACCGCACCGGTCCCCGCCGACGTGCCGATCACGAGCCCGCAGCCGGTCCTCGCCGAGGCACCGCAGGAGGACGAGGTCGTCGCCCTGAAGGGCCTGCCGAAGACCCTCGCGGCCAACATGGACCAGAGCCTCACCGTGCCGACCGCGACGAGCGTGCGCACCATCCCGGCGAAGCTCATGATCGACAACCGCATCGTGATCAACAACCACCTCCGGCGTTCCCGCGGCGGCAAGGTGTCGTTCACGCACCTCATCGGATGGGCGCTCATCCAGGCGCTCAAGGAGTTCCCGAGCCAGAACGTCTACTACACCGAGGTCGACGGCAAGCCCAGCGTCGTCAAGCCCGCGCACATCGGCCTCGGCATCGCCATCGACCTCCCGAAGCCCGACGGCAGCCGTGCCCTGCTCGTGCCGGCGATCAAGCGCGCCGAGACGATGACGTTCAACGAGTACCTCGCCGCCTACGAGGACCTCGTGCAGCGCGCCCGCCAGAACAAGCTCAAGGCCGACGACTTCCAGGGCGCGACCATCTCCCTCACCAACCCCGGCGGCATCGGCACGGTGCACTCGGTGCCGCGACTCATGAAGGGCCAGGGCTGCATCATCGGCGCCGGCGCCCTCGAGTACCCGGCCGAGTTCCAGGGCTCGTCGGAGAAGACCCTCGCGAACCTCGCCATCGGCAAGACGATCACCCTCACCTCCACCTACGACCACCGGGTCATCCAGGGCGCGGGCTCGGGCGAGTTCCTGAAGAAGGTGCACGAGCTCCTCATCGGCCAGCGCGGCTTCTACGAAGACCTCTTCGCCGCGCTCCGCCTGCCCTACGAGCCCATCCGCTGGGCCCCCGACATCTCGGTCGACATCGCCAGCGCCATCGACAAGACCGCGCGGGTGCAGGAGCTCATCAACGCGTTCCGTGTGCGCGGCCACCTCATGGCCGACACCGACCCGCTCGAGTACGTGCAGCGCTCGCACCCCGACCTCGACATCGCGAGCCACGGCCTCACCTTCTGGGACCTCGACCGCGAGTTCGTCACCGGCGGGTTCGGCGACAAGCGCACGGCGCTCCTGCGCGACATCCTCGGCGTCCTCCGCGACTCGTACTGCCGCACGATCGGCATCGAGTACATGCACATCCAGGACCCCGTGCAGCGCCGGTGGATCCAGAACGAGGTCGAGCGCAAGTACGAGAAGCCCACCCACGACGAGCAGATGCGCATCCTCGGCAAGCTCAACGAGGCCGAGGCGTTCGAGACGTTCCTGCAGACGAAGTACGTCGGCCAGAAGCGGTTCAGCCTCGAGGGCGGCGAGTCCGTCATCGCGCTCCTCGACGAGATCCTGCAGGGCGCCGCGAAGGAGGGCCTCGACGAGGTCGCCATCGGCATGGCGCACCGCGGCCGCCTCAACGTGCTCACGAACATCGCGGGCAAGACCTACGGCCAGGTGTTCCGCGAGTTCGAGGGCACGCAGGACTCGAAGAACTTCTCCGGCTCGGGCGACGTGAAGTACCACCTCGGCACCGAGGGCACCTTCACGGCCGACGACGGACACCAGGTCCCCGTGTCGCTCGCCGCGAACCCATCGCACCTCGAGGCCGTCGACGGCGTGCTCGAGGGCATCGTGCGGGCCAAGCAGGACCGCAAGCCGATCGGCACGTTCTCGACGCTGCCGATCCTCGTCCACGGCGACGCGGCCATGGCCGGCCAGGGCGTGGTCGTCGAGACGATGCAGATGTCGCAGCTGCGCGGCTACCGCACGGGCGGAACCATCCACGTCGTCGTGAACAACCAGGTCGGCTTCACGACCGTGCCGGGCGACGCCCGGTCGTCGATCTACTCGACGGATGTCGCGAAGACGATCCAGGCACCGATCTTCCACGTGAACGGCGACGACCCCGAGGCCGTCGTCCGGGTCGCGGAGCTCGCGTTCCGCTACCGCCAGGAGTTCAAGCGCGACGTCGTCGTCGACCTCATCTGCTACCGGCGCCGCGGCCACAACGAGGGCGACGATCCCTCGATGACGCAGCCGCTGATGTACAACCTCATCGAGGCCAAGCGCTCGGTGCGCAAGCTCTACACCGAGGCTCTCGTCGGCCGCGGCGACATCACCGAGGAGGAGTACGAGGCGGCGCACCGCGACTTCCAAGACCGACTGGAGCGCGCGTTCGCCGAGACGCACGCCGCACAGACGGGCGCGATCCCGATCGTCGGGGCGACCGATACCGAACACGAGCCGGAGTCCCCGTCGGGTGAGCTGTCGACCACCGGCGTCTCCGCCGAGGTCGTCCACGCCATCGGCGACGCCTTCGCCAACAAACCGGCCGGCTTCACGGTGCACCCCAAGATCCAGCAGCTCCTCACCAAGCGGCAGGACATGAGCCGCAACGGCAAGATCGACTGGGGCTTCGGCGAGCTGCTCGCGCTCGGCTCGCTCCTGCTCGAGGGCACGCCCGTGCGCTTCGCCGGGCAGGACGCGCGCCGCGGCACCTTCGTGCAACGGCACGCGGTGCTGCACGACCGCGAGAACGGCCAGGAGTGGCTGCCGCTGCAGAACCTCTCCGACAACCAGGCCCGTTTCTGGATCTACGACTCGCTGCTCAGCGAGTACGCGGCCATGGGCTTCGAGTACGGCTACTCCGTCGAGCGGAAGGACGCGCTCGTGCTGTGGGAGGCGCAGTTCGGCGATTTCGCGAACGGCGCGCAGACCATCATCGACGAGTTCATCGCCTCGGCAGAGCAGAAGTGGGGGCAGCGCTCGAGCGTCGTGCTCCTGCTGCCGCACGGCTACGAGGGACAGGGCCCCGACCACTCGAGCGCCCGCATCGAGCGCTACCTGCAGCTGTGCGCCGAGAACAACATGACCGTCGCCCGGCCCTCAACGCCCGCGTCGTACTTCCACCTGCTCCGTCGTCAGGCCTACGCCCGCCCGCGTCGCCCGCTCATCGTCTTCACCCCGAAGGCCATGCTCCGCCTCCGCGGTGCGACGAGCGAGGTCGCCGACTTCACGAGCGGTCGCTTCGAGCCCGTCATCGACGATGCGCGCATCACCGACCGGGCGGCCGTGAAACGGGCCGTGTACGTGTCGGGCAAGCTCTACTACGACCTGATCGCGGAGCTCGACAAGAACCCGAACCCCGAGATCGCCGTGGTGCGCGTGGAGCAGCTGTATCCGCTGCCCGCGCGCGAACTGAAGGCCACCGCCGACAGCTACCCGAACGCGGAGCTCATGTGGGCCCAGGACGAGCCCGAGAACCAGGGCGCCTGGCCGTACTTCATCATCGAGACGAACAAGCTCGGCCCGCGCCCGGTGCACGTGGTGGCCCGCCCCGCCTCGGCCTCGCCGGCCACGGGTTCCGCCAAGCGCCACGCGGCCGAACAGGCGGAGCTCGTGCGCCGCGCGCTCACGCTGTAGCCGCCTCGAGCACACGCGAACGGGACGGATGTCGCGTGGCATCCGTCCCGTTCGTCGTTCTCACGTCGCTCAGCCGCGGTGGCCGGGCATCAGCGGCTCCTCGGGCGGCACCGGCTCGGACTCCCCGGTCGCCTCGAGCACCGCGTCCTCGGCGCGGGGACCGGGCGAGGAAGTCCGCCACAGTCTCGACGGCCACCAGATCGCCCGGCCGATGTCGTACGACAGGGCGGGAACGAGGAGCGAGCGCACCAGGAACGTGTCGAGCAGCACGCCGAACGCGACGATGAACGAGATCTGCGCGAGGAAGAGGATCGGCAGCACGCCGAGCGCAGCGAACGTCGCGGCGAGCACGAGGCCCGCAGAGGTGATCACGCCGCCGGTCACCACGAGTCCGCGCAGCACGCCCGCGCGGGTGCCGTGCCGTGCGCTCTCCTCGCGGACCCTCGTCATCAGGAAGATGTTGTAGTCGACGCCGAGCGCGACGAGGAAGACGAACCCGAACAGCGGCACGACGGGATCGGCGCCGGGGAACCCGAAGACCCCGTTGAACACGAGCGCCGACACGCCGAGCGCCGCGGCGAACGAGAGCACGACGGTGCCGATCAGCAGCAGCGGGGCGACGATCGACCGGAGCAGCAGCATGAGGATGAGGAGGATCACGATGAGCACGAGCGGGATGATGAGGTTCCGGTCGCGGATCGACGAGTCCTTGGTGTCGAGCGCGATGGCCGACGTGCCGCCGACGAGCACGGGGTCGTCGACCGACGACACCCCCGCCAGCTCCGTGCGCAGCTCCGCGACGACCCCCTCGGCCTCGACGGAGTCGCTCGCGTAGGCCAGCGTCGCGTCGAGCTGCACCCGGCCGTCGACCACCGTCGGTTCGCCGGCCGGCGAACCGGGCGGACCGAGGGGCTGCACGCCGTCCTCCGTGACCGGAAGGGAACCGCTCGGCGAGTCCTCGGACACGACCGACACGGAATCGACGCCGTCGGTCCCGAGGAGCACGTCGACGACCTCCTGCAACTGATCCTCGGGGGCGATGACGACGGCCGGCGTCCCCGAACCCCCGGGGAAGTGATCGCCGAGGATGGCCTGGCCGTCACGGGCCTGCGATTCGCCCAGGACGAACTCGCTCGAGGGCACGCCGTCGGCGTCGAGTTGCGTCACGCCGAGTGCCATGACCGCGAGGACCAGGGTCGACACGATCCACGTGACGCGTGGGCGGCGGGCGATGAGCCGCGCGACCTTCGGCCAGACGCCCCGCCGGCCGAGGACCGCGCCCTCGTCCGCGGGTGCGGCGTCGAACTTCGGGCGGACGGGCCAGAACGCGGCTCGACCGGCCCAGAGCATGAGCGCCGGTAGCAGTGTCAGGGCGGCGAGCACCGCGAAGACGATGCCGATCGCCGACACGGGGCCGAGGATCTTGTTGCTCGTCAGTTCGCTGACCAGGAGCATCAGCACGCCCGCGATGACCGTGCCGCCCGACGCGACGATCGGCTCCCATGCCCCGCGGAGCGCGGCCCACGTGGCATCCCACTTCCGCTCGTGCCGGAGCAGCGCCTCGCGGTACCTCGCGATGTACAGCAGCGAGTAGTCGGTCGCCGCGCCGATGACGAGGATGAACAGGATGCCCTGCGTCTGGCCGTTGAGCACGAGCACGTCGGCGCGCGCGAGCGCCACGACCGCCAGCACCGAGGCCGTCAGCGCCGTGAGGCTCGTGCCGAGCACGATCACCGGCAGCAGGGGCGAACGGTAGACGACCACGAGGATGACGAACACGGCCGCGAACGCCACGATCAGCAGCAGCCCGTCGATGCCCGCGAAGGCGGCCGTCAGGTCGGCGGTGAATCCGGCGGGTCCGGTCACGGCTGCGACGAGGCCGTCGCCGTCGCCGCTCGTCTCGGCGATGCGCTCGCGCAGGGCGTCGACCGCGACATCCGTCTCGGCCGACGCGTCGATCTGGACGAACACCGAGGCCGCCTCGCCGTCCTCCGACGGCACCGGCGGCGAAACCCCGTCGGCGGCGACGCCGGACACCTCTTCGAAGGCGACAGCGTCGCCAGCGATCGCCTCGGTGTCGGCGTCTGTCAGCCCCCCGTCGCGCTCGTACACGACGATGGCCGGAATGGCGTCGGCCGAGCGGAATTCGGCCTGGAGGTCCTGCACGGCCGTCGACTCGGCGTCGTCGGGCAGGAACTGCGCCTGCTCGTTCTCGACGACATCGCTGAGCGCACCGAACGACGCCCCGCCGGCGCCGAACGCGGCGAGCCAGACGAGGATCAGGACGGTCGGGATGAGCACCCGGAGCCATGTCGGAACACGACCCGGGCGCGGGTTGGGGCGAGCGGAGGTATCCATCACGATCGACGTTACGGGGGGCGTGCGCGCGTCCGCTTCCACCGAAAGACGGAAACGCCGGCGCCCCTCCCGGCGCCGAGGGCCGGATCAGTCGATGAGGATGCCGTGCCCCGACTGGATGTCGCGGATTCGCGTGAGCACCATCGTGCGCAGCTCCTCGGGTGCGCTCTCCTTGCAGGCGCGCTGCACGACCTCGGTGATCGCCACGCCGACCCGGAGTTCCGCCCGGCAGTCGGCGCAGTTCTCGATGTGCTCGTGGATGTCGGCCGCGTCCTCGCGACCCAGTTCGTGATGGAGGTACTCCTCGAGTTCGGCCCTGGCCTTCTCACAGCCGCAGTCGGTCATCTCGTGCTCCTCGGCATGCTCTGCCTCCTGGTGGGTTGACGCGCCGGCTCCGCGGCCGCGAATCCCTGTTCGCGGGCGTAGTCGGCCAGGGACTCGCGCAGCAGCCGCCGGCCACGGTGCAGGCGGCTCATCACGGTCCCGATGGGGGTGTTCATCATGTCGGCGATCTCCTGGTAGGAGAATCCCTCGACGTCGGCGAAGTACACGGCGAGGCGGAAGTCCTCGGGAAGCGCCTGCAGCGCGTCCTTCACCGCGCTGTCGGGCAGGTGGTCGATGGCCTCGGCCTCGGCCGACCGGCTCGACCTGGCGGTCGTGGACTCGGCGCCGCCGAGCTGCCAGTCCTCGAGATCGTCGATCGTGCCCTGGTAGGGCTCCCGCTGCTTCTTGCGGTACGTGTTGATGAAGGTGTTGGTGAGGATGCGGTACAGCCACGCCTTCAGGTTGGTGCCCTGGGTGAACCCGCCGAACGCGGCGAACGCCTTCACGAACGTCTCCTGCACGAGGTCCTGCGCATCCGACGGGTTCTTCGTCATCCGGAGCGCGGCCGCGTAGAGCTGGTCGAGGAACGGCAGCGCCTGTTCCTCGAAGAGTTCGCCGAGCGACCGGCCCTCGTCCGCAGGGGTCGCATCGTGTCGGGTGGGATCGGTCTGGTCCGCAGTCATCACCGGCCATCCTAGATCGTCGACCGGAGCGACCGCCGGGCGTTCGACCACTGCTGCCACCGTCACGCGTCACCGTCTCCTTCTGCGCCCCCTGACGCTACTGTTGATAACCGATGCAGATTTCGAGGTATTCCGCACCCGAGTTCGATCCGTACGGCGAGGCGAGGCAGACCGAGACGGACGACGGATGGCGCGCACCGGTCGCGGCCGGACCGCTCGCGTCGGTGGTCGCGCTGCCCGGCTCCAAGTCGCTCACGAACCGCGAGCTCGTGCTCGCGGCCCTCGCCGACGGGCATTCCACCCTGCATGCGCCGCTGTGGTCGAGAGACAGCGAGCTCATGCTCGAGGGTCTCCGGGCGCTCGGCACGCGGTTCGAGCGGATGCCGGGCACGGGCGGATTCGGCGACGACCTGCGGGTCATCCCGGCCGACGAGCTCGTCGGCTCGACGACCATCGACTGCGGGCTCGCGGGCACCGTGATGCGCTTCCTGCCGCCCGTGGCGGCCCTCGCGCTCGGACCGACGACATTCGACGGCGACGAGGGCGCCCGCCGACGCCCCATGGGCGCCTCGATCCAGGGCCTCAGGGCGCTCGGCGTCGACATCGACGACGACGGTCGCGGAGCCCTGCCGTTCACGGTGCACGGCACCGGACGGGTCGAGGGCGGCGCACTCGAGCTCGACGCCTCCGCGTCGAGCCAGTTCGTCTCCGGGCTCCTGCTCGCAGCCCCGCGCTTCGAACGCGGCCTCGACCTGCGGCACACGGGCGAACGGCTGCCGAGCCTGCCGCACATCGAGATGACGATCGCCGCGCTCCGCGCTCGCGGCGTCGACGTGACGACACCCGAGCCCGGGCGCTGGCAGGTGAACCCCGGCCCCATCCGGGCGATCGACGTGACCATCGAGCCCGACCTCTCGAACGCCGCCCCCTTCCTCATCGCCGCCCTCGTCGCCGGCGGCCACGTCACCGTCGCGGGCTGGCCGGGGCAGACGACGCAGGTGGGCGCACGCCTCGCCGAGCTCCTCCCCCGCTTCGGCGCCCGGGTCTCCATCGACGACGACCGCCTGACCGTCAGGGCACCGGAGCCGACCGCCGACGGCGGACGGGGCATCCGGGGCGTCGAACTCGACCTCTCGGAGGCCGGGGAGCTCGTGCCGAACCTGGCCGCCCTCGCGGCGTTCGCCGACGGGCCGAGCACGTTCACCGGCATCGGCCACATCCGCCACCACGAGACCGACCGGCTCGCGGCGCTCGCGACCGAGCTCGGCGAGTCGGGCGCGCGGGTCACCGAGCTCGACGACGGACTGCGCATCGAGCCCGCTCCCATGCACGGCGGGCCGTGGCGTGCATATGCCGATCATCGCATGGCCACGACGGGGGCCATCGTCGGGCTGGCGGTGCCGGGCATCGTCGTCGACGACATCGGCTCGACCGGCAAGACCCTGCCGCAGTTCCAGAAGCTCTGGGAGCAGATGCTCGCATGAGCTGGTGGGACGCCGTCGACGACGAGGACGAGCCGGAGTTCGACGAGTCCGACGTGCGGGTGCGTCCCAGCCGTCGCGGGAGCCGGCCGCGCACGAAGGTGCGTCCCGAGCACGCGGATGCGGTGTCCGGCACGGTGTTCGGCGTCGACCGGGGCCGCTACGCCGTGCTCGTCGACGAGGGCGGCCCAGACGAGCGCGAGCTCACCGCCGCTCGGGCGAGCGAGCTGCGCCGCAAGTCGGTGGTGACCGGCGACCGCGTCGACCTCGTCGGCGACACGAGCGGCGAGCCCGGCACACTCGCGCGCATCGTGCGCGTCGGCGAGCGCGACACCCTCCTCCGTCGCAGCGCCGACGACACCGACGAAGTCGAGCGCGTCATCGTGGCGAACGCCGACCAGATGCTCATCGTGGTGGCCGCCGCCGACCCCGAGCCGCGCATCCGCCTCGTGGATCGCTACCTCGTCGCCGCCTACGACGCCGGCATCAAGCCGCTCCTCTGCATCACCAAGACCGATCTCGCCGACCCCGAGGAGTTCCTCGCGAACTTCGCCGGACTCGACCTGCCCGTCTTCCGGTCGAGCACCGAGCGGATGCCGCTCGATGAGATCACCTCGGCGCTCATCGGGCACCGCACGGTCTTCGTCGGCCATTCGGGCGTGGGCAAATCGACGCTCGTGAACGCCCTCGTGCCCGAGGCGAACCGCGCGATCGGCCGGGTCAACGTGGTCACCGGGCGCGGGCGGCACACGTCGTCGTCGACCGTCTCACTCCGGGTGCGCACCGACGCCGGAACCGGGTGGGTCATCGACACCCCCGGCGTTCGCTCCTTCGGGCTCGGCCACGTCGACCCCGCGAACATCCTCGGCGCCTTCACCGACCTCGCCCGCATCGCCGAGGACTGCCCACGCGGCTGCACGCACCTGCCCGATGCGCCCGACTGCGCGATGAACGAGGCCGTCGCCGCAGGCGAACTCGGCGAGACCGGCCGAGCGCGCCTCGATTCGCTGCAACGCCTGCTCACGACCTTCGCGTGACCGCCGGCCCTCGTTGCACCACCGTGCACGAGGCATCCAGCCGCCCTGCTTAGCATGGACGGATGACCGACGCTCGACTCGCCCCCGGCGACCTCGCACCCGACTTCACGCTCGACGACCAGGACGGCCGGCCCGTCACGCTCTCAACGCTCCGCGGCACTCGCGTGGTGCTCTACTTCTACCCGGAGGCCATGACGCCCGGCTGCACCACCGAGGCGTGCGACTTCCGCGACAGCCTCAACTCCTTCGCGAGCGCGGGGGTGCGCGTCATCGGCATCTCGAAGGACGACGTCGCGAAGCTCAAGCGATTCGCCGAGCGCGACCGCCTGAACTTCACCCTTCTGGCCGACGAGGATCTCGCCGTGCAGCAGGCGTACGGCGTCTGGGGCGAGAAGTCGCTCTACGGCAAGATCGTCGTCGGCGCGATCCGCTCGACCTTCGTCATCGGCGAGGACGGTCGCATCGAGAAGGCCTGGTACAACGTCAAGGCCACCGGCCACGTGGCGCGCGTCCGCCGGGAGCTCGGCCTCGACGCCTGACGGTCGATCGGGCTCAGGCCCCGTCGGGGGCGGATGAATCGTCCCCGGGTCGCGTGTACGCGAGCCGCACGGGAGCCCAGAGGAGGAGCCCGATGACGGTGACCGCCGGCACGAGCAGCACCCATCCCACGTCGGGACGGGCGAAGAGGCCCTGGAACGCCCCGACGGCGACCGACATCTGCAGCACTTGCCACACGATCGCTGCGGCGCGCGACCACGGCGCGCGCCGTAGCGAGGCGACCGCCGTCACGCTCACCCACACTGCGCCGAGGACGACGAGCACGAGGAGCGCGATCGCCGTGGTGTACGACGACGGCTGCAGCGCCACCAGGTCGACCACGAGCCACACGACGACCGCGATGAGGGCCGCCGCCTCGAGCAGCAGGAGGACGCTCACGACGACGAGGGCCGCCTTCACACCGCCCGATTCGGATGCCGCGGGCGGCATGGAGCCGTGGTCGGGCTCGTGATGATTCACAGGGTTATCCCATTCACGACTATTGATTCGATCTCTCCGCTATGCGACCATTTATGAGGCCGAGTTGATGCTCACAGGGACGTGAGCCGATCAGTCATGATCCTACTTCCCGAGATTCGGCTTCCCCCCTGCAGCACATGCCGGATACGGCTACGCAATCGTGCGCGTCTGCATCGAAGTACACGCAAGGAGCATCTCCATGGATTGGCGCGACAAAGCCGCCTGCCTCACCGCTGACCCCGAACTCTTCTTCCCGGTCGGCAACACTGGTCCCGCCGTCGACCAGATCGAGAAGGCGAAGGCTGTCTGCGCCCGCTGCACCGTCACGGAGATCTGCCTCCAGTACGCGCTCGAGACCGGTCAGGACTCGGGCGTGTGGGGCGGCCTCAGCGAAGACGAGCGCCGCGCACTGAAGCGCCGCGCCGCCCGCGCCCGCCGGGCCGGCTGAACCGTCCGGTTCCGAACGCCGCGCTCGCGGCATCCTCACCATTACGCCGACGTGATCCATCGCAGCGGCACGTCGATGGTCACCTCCGTGCCTCGACCGACGATCGTGTGCCAGTCGATCGTGCCGCCGAGCTCGCCCTGGATGAGCGTACGCACGATCTGCGTGCCGAGCCCCTCGCCGACCTTGCCCTCGGGCAGCCCCGACCCGCTGTCGCGCACCTGCACGGTGAGCGCGGTCGGCGACCGGTCGGCGATGATCTCGACGTCGCCCTCCTGACCGGCGAGGCCGTGTTCGACCGCGTTCGTCACGAGTTCGGTGAGCGCGAGGGCGAGCGGCGTGGCGTACGCGCTCGGGAGGACGCCGAACGAACCCGAGCGCGTCGGATGCGCCGTCGTGTTGTGCGCCGAGGCGACCTCGGCGACCAGCAGCAGCGCCCGGTCGAAGACCTCGTCGAAGTCCACGTTCTGGGTGAGTCCCTCCGACAGGGTGTCGTGCACGACCGCGATCGCGCCGACCCGGCGCATGGCCTGCGTGAGCGCCTCCCGCGCCTCGTCGGAGTGCGTGCGCCGTGCCTGGATGCGCAGCAGCGACGCAACGGTCTGGAGGTTGTTCTTCACCCGGTGGTGGATCTCGCGGATCGTCGCGTCCTTGGTGATGAGCTCCTGCTCCTGGTGCCGCAGCTCGGTGACGTCGCGGCTCAACACGATGGCGCCGATCCGCTCGCCGCGATGCCGGATGGGGATCGCTCGAAGCGACACCGTGACGCCGCGCGACTCGACATCGGTGCGCCACGGCGCGCGCCCGGTGACGACGAGTGGCAGGGTCTCGTCGACCACGAGCTTGCCGCTCAGGAGCCTCGTGCTGACCTCGGCCAGGGACTCGCCCTCGAGCTCGTCGTCGAATCCCATGCGGTTGAACGCCGAGAGGGCGTTTGGGCTGGCGAAGGTGGTGATGCCGTCGACGTCGAGGCGGATGAGCCCGTCCGACGCTCGAGGGGCGCCGCGTCGCGGACCCGACGGCGCGCCGAGGTCGGGGAAGTCGCCCGACGCGATCATCTGGAACAACTCCTCGGCGCACTCGTTGAAGGTGAGCTCCTGGCGGCTCGGCGTACGGGTGGCACCGAGGTTGGTGTGTCGGGTGATGACGGCGACCGGCTCGGGCGCGAGCTCGGTGCCGGTCGACGAGAGGCGGCGCATGACGGGCACGGCGCGCACGCGCGTGGGCATCTCCTCGTACCAGTCGGGCGCCGATGAGTCGACGATCGCGCTCGTCTCGAACGCGCGGGTCACCAGGTCGCGCCACTGGGGCTTGATCTGCTGGCCGACGAAATCGCGGTAGAAGAGGGTCGCGGCGCTCGATGGCCGCGAGTGGGCGACGGCGACGAAGTCGTCGTCGCCCGAGGGAACCCACAGCACGATGTCGGCGAAGGCGAGATCGGCGAGCAGCTGCAGGTCGCCGACGAGCAGGTGCAGCCAGTCGACGTCGGCCTGACTGCTGCGGCCCTGGGCGAGGACGAGATCACTGAGGGTCGACACAGGTCCAGCGTAGTGCGCCGGCTCGGGCTCGATCTGCGGCCGAGGTGCAGAGAATCCGCGGATGCCGCGGCGCGCTCAGCTCGCCGCTCGGTCCGGGCTGCGGCGCATCGGCGCCGGGCGGAACCGCGACCGCCTGACCGGTTCGGGGACCGGGAGCAGCCGCTCGAGCGCGTACGTGCGGAGGGCCGCGCGAAGCGGGCTGCGGGGGGCGGAGTCGCGCAGGGTACGTGCCGTGAGGATGGCCGCATCCGCGGCCCGACCATCGTGCGGCAGCATGACGACGTCGGTGATGCCCGCGAATCGGCGGAGCGTCTGGCGCACCTGCGCGTGCGCGTCGATGCCGAGCGCGCTCGTGCGCACGCGATTGGCCACGACGTCGATGCGCTCGGGCTCGACGAGATCGACGAGATCGCCGTACCCGCGCAGGAGCCGGGAAAGGCCGACCGGGTCGGCGAGGCCAACGGCGATGACGCGGTCGGCTGCCGAAAGCGCGGCGAAGGTCGCCGCGTTGCGACGAGGCGCGAACTGGTCGCTCGTGAGTTCCTCGTCGCGCTCGAGACCGAAGCCGGTGTCGATCACGACGTACTCGGCCCAGGCGCGGATCGCCTCGAGGGTCGCCGTGACCCGCTCGGCCGACAGCTCCGGCCACCGGCTCGGGCCGACGAGGCCGGTGAACACGTCGAACGAGGCGCGCGGTGCGGAGTAGCGCTGGGCGATCCGCTGCAGCTCGGCGCGATCGAGGGCACCGCCCCCGGCGAGGCGGCACGCCGAGGCGAAACCGGGTGCTTCGTCGAGGAGCCCGAGCAGGGGCGCGATCGTGCCGCCGTACGGGTCGGCGTCGACCAGCGCGACGGTGTGACCGGCACCGGCGATCTCCGCCGCGACGTTCACCGCGACCGTCGTGCGTCCGGGCGCGCCGGCCGGCCCCCACACGGCGACCATCGACGCGGAACGCGGCGCCCGCGGCGAGATCTCGCCGACGCGCGAGGGCACCGGCACGGCGCCGCGCACGAGCGGCTCGACCTCGGTCCAGGTCGCAGTGCGGTCGAGCACCTCGTGCAGGCCGAGCTGCGCCGCGTGCGCACGCTCCGCGTCGCCCGCCGACAGGGCGACGATGCGGATGCCGCGTTCGTCGCATCCGGCGAGCAGCTCGGCGCTCAGGGTGTCACGGCCGGCGCCGACGAGCACGACCTCGGGCGCGAGCACGTCGAGGCTCTCGAGCACGTCCCTCCAGCCGACCAGCCGGCCCACGATGGTGTGCCCGTGCTCGACGACGTCGGCGAGCAGGCGATCCTCGGTCGACGGGTCGAGGGCGATGGCGAGGCGTGCCATCAGTCGGCGCCCACGCGGGCCGGGACGAGGTCGACCACGTCGCCCGCGGCGAGTGCTTCGAGCAGCGCCGCCACCTTCTCGCGCGGGATGAGGAGCTCGACCGACCGGCCGCGCGAGTCGACCATGCCCTCCGGCTCCTGGACCGCGGCGATCTCGGCTCCCGCCACGAGGACGGACGGCGGTTCGTACGTGTCGCGGTCGGCGCGGTGCGCCGCCCACACGTCGACCGTCGTGCCCGGCCCCAGGCTGCTCGGCAGCGCGCCTCGGCTCGGCACGACCACGGTCGCGAGCCCGGTGCGGTCGAGGGCGTCGACGGCGGACCGGGGTATGAGTTCGCCCGCCTCGACCGTGCGTACGACGACAAGTCCGCCCTCGGGCAGGTCGCCGGGAGCGAGGTAGTGCCCGGCGCTCGCACCGAGGTGCACCGAGGCGACGTCGAGGTCGTCGGCATCGATGCGGCTGCCGGGCGTGAGCGTGCCGCGGGCGGCGTACACCTCGGCGGAATCGTCGAGCCCCGTGACGAGGGCCCACACCCCGGCGGTGGAGGCGGCGATCAGCGCGATGCCGATGAGGAGGCGGGGGTCGAGTCGAAGGGCGCCGCGCTCCGTGCGTTCGGGTCGACGGGCCATCCTGCTCCTTCCGACTGCGCGGGGTCGCGCCGTTCCGCGCGGGGTCGCGCCGGCTCAATCGTGACCCAATCCGGGAGGACGCCGCGAAGTTATCCACACCTGCGGTCGCCTCGACGTCCCGGGTCGATAATCGAGACATGACCCCATACGGCTCTGGCGACGAGATCGGCCGGTTCCTCACCGTCGCCGACGCGGCGGAGTTGCTGGCCGTCGACGTCCAGACCGTCGACGACCTGATCAGGTCGGGCGAACTGCCCGCGATCCGCGTCGGGAGCTCCGGCCCGTGGCGGGTCGAGCGGGTACAGCTCGAGGTGTGGATCGAGGAGCAGTACGAGCAGACCCGCCGGCACGCACTCTGGAACCAGGGCGAGTTCGCGAGCATCCTCGAGCTCTCCGGGGCCCGGTCCGGGCGCGTCCGCACCGTCGACTGAGCCCGCGCGGTCGCCTGGCCGGCGGCGTCAGCCGAAGTCGACGAGCAGCACGCGCTCGAGCGGGACGATGCGGTAGCCCGTCACCTCGCGCTCCCGGCGGGGCACGCCGGGTTCATGGAGCGCGACGTCGACGTGGTCCCTGGCCACGCGATCGAGCGTGCCATGCACGCGTCCGTCGTCCGTGGTGAGGTGCACGGGCGTCCGGCGTCGGCAGAGGTCCCGCAGCACGAAGCTGAGCCCGATGCGCTCCGCGAGCCGCGACGGCGGCTCGGCGACGGGCTCGAGGCTCGTCTCGAGCTGCAGCCGCGTCGGAAGGACGGCGGCGATGCTCGCGAGCGGGACGATGCACTGCCCTCGAGCATTTCCCATGCCATGACGGGTGGCGCTCATCCAGTCGCGTCCGAACGACTGCGGCCTGATCTCGATGATCCGGCCGCCCCGGAGTTCGACGCGTACCCGCGCCGTCGGGTCGTCCGCCGCCGACCGAGCCATCGCGGCGAGTCGATCCCGGAGCGCCAGACGACCGAGCCGGAGCCGCTCCTCCTCGAGCGCCAGCGCCCGCTCCTCGTCGCGCTGCTCCTGGTCGAGCTGCGACTCGAGGTCGTCGAACAGCAGGTCCCAGCGCATGCGGGCACGTTACCCTCCGCGCCTCGTCACCGCGCGATTGTTCTCCACAGCCGGGAAATTTCCTTGACACCATTCCGGCCCCCTGAATACCGTTCAGTCAGGAACCCCCGAACGTCCCCCGATCGGGGGTGATCCTGTCGTCGGCCGTAACCGCCGTCGCCCACCCCTCATGGAGCACAGATGACCGCACGCCCTGCCGTTGCACGCACCGTCGTACGAGGTTCCACCGTGCAATTCCTCGACGACGAAGACGACTACTTCGGCCGACAGCCGGCCCGTCGCAGCGAACTCCCCGATCCCGAGCCGCTCCTGCGCAACCTCACGCATTGCGCGATCGAGGTGCTCGCGGGCGCCCGCGACCTCGACCAGCTGGCGCGTTGGGTCACCGACGACGTGTATCGCAACCTCTCCAAGCGCGTCGTCCTCGCCGCGCGCGCACGACGGGTGAAGGGGCAGGCTCCGCGGCGCCCCGCCTTCACCATCGGCAACGTCCTGACCTGCGAACCGGCCGACGGCGTCGTCGAGGCGGTCGTCATGGTGCACCAGCGGCCCCGGTCCCGCGCGGTCGCGATCCGCCTCGAGGGCCTCGACCAGCGCTGGCGCGCGAGCGCGATCAGCGTGCTCTGACGCCACCCGCGCCGGCGCTGCGCCAGGCGTGCGCGCCCTGCGCCACCTGTCCTGGCGCAGCGAGCGCCGAAGTGGCGCAGCGCCCGAGCGCGCGCCCGACGGGCGCGCGCGCCGCCGTCAGCGGCCCTTGCGCTCCTGTGCGCGGCGCTCGGCGCGGTTCTGCGGTGCCGGCTGCGCCGCCCCGCCGTCCGTGCGCTGGCCGAACGCCCCACGCGACGGCTCGGGCTGGGGAGCCTGTGCCTGGGCGACCGCCCGGCGTGCGCGCTGGGTGGCCGCCTGCTGCACCTGGCCGCGCTGGTTGCGCACCTCTACGCCGCCCGAGTCGCTCGGCGCCGAGTAGCTCAGCTTCTCCTCGGCCGCACCCTGGCGTCCGAGGCCCTTCGCCTCGATCGTGGCGCCGGCGCCCGCCTGCGGGGCCACCTCGACCTCGAGGTTGAAGAGGAAGCCGATGGTCTCCTCGCGGATCGAGCCCATCATCTGCTGGAACATCGCGTAGCCCTCGCGCTGGTACTCCACGAGCGGGTCGCGCTGCGCCATGGCGCGCAGGCCGATGCCGTCCTTCAGGTAGTCCATCTCGTAGAGGTGGTCGCGCCAGCGACGGTCGATGACCGAGAGCACGACGCGCCGCTCGAGCTCGCGCATCGCGGGGCTGCCGAGCTGCTGTTCACGGCGCTGATACGCGAGCTTCGCGTCGGAGAGGATCTCACGACGGATGAAGTCGCGGTTCACGCGCCCCTTCTCGCCGGCCTCGGCCACGACCTCGTCGATCGTGATTCCGATCGGGTAGAGCGTCTTCAGCTCGGTCCACAGCGCGTCGAAGTCCCACTCGTCGGGGCTGCCCTCGGCGGTGTGCGCGTCGAGCACCTCGTCGATCACGTCCTCGAGGAACGTCTGGGTGCGCTCGTGCAGGTCGTCGCCCTGCAGGATGTGACGGCGGTCGTTGTAGATCGCCTCGCGCTGCCGGTTGAGGACGTCGTCGTACTTCAGTACGTTCTTGCGGATCTCGGCGTTCCGCGCCTCCACCTGGGACTGTGCGGACCGGATGGCCCGGGTGACGACCTTCGACTCGATGGCGACGTCGTCGGGGACCCCGCGGGACATGATGCTCTCGGCGGCGCCGGCGTTGAACAGCCGCATGAGGTCGTCGGTCAGCGACAGGTAGAAGCGGCTCTCGCCGGGGTCGCCCTGACGGCCCGAGCGACCGCGCAGCTGGTTGTCGATGCGGCGGGACTCGTGGCGCTCGGTGCCGAGCACGTACAGTCCGCCCGCGGCGAGGACCTTCTCGGCCTCGACCGCGATCTCGGCCTTGACCTGCTCGAACACGTCATCCCACGCCGCCTCGTACTCCTCGGGGGTGTCGACGGGGCTCAGCCCGCGCTCGTGCATGCGCTGCACGGCGATGAACTCGGCGTTGCCGCCGAGCATGATGTCGGTGCCTCGACCGGCCATGTTCGTCGCGACGGTCACGGCGCCGTGGCGACCGGCCTGCGCCACGATCGCCGCCTCACGCGCGTGGTTCTTCGCGTTCAGCACCTCGTGCCGGATGCCCTTCTTGGCGAGCAACCGCGAGAGGTACTCGCTCTTCTCGACGCTCGTGGTGCCGACGAGCACCGGCTGGCCCTTGCGGTGCCGCTCGACGATGTCCTCCACGACCTGGGCGAACTTCGCCTCCTCGTTCTTGTAGACGAGGTCGGGCTGGTCGATGCGGATCATCGGCTTGTTGGTGGGGATCGCGACGACCCCGAGCCGGTAGGTGGACATGAACTCGGCCGCCTCGGTCTCGGCGGTGCCCGTCATGCCCGAAAGCTTGTCGTACAGGCGGAAGTAGTTCTGCAGCGTGACGGTGGCGAGGGTCTGGTTCTCGGCCTTGACCTGCACGCCCTCCTTCGCCTCGATCGCCTGGTGGATGCCCTCGTTGTACCGGCGGCCCACGAGGATGCGGCCGGTGTGCTCGTCGACGATGAGCACCTCGCCGTTCATGACGACGTAGTCCTTGTCGCGCTTGAACAGCGCCTTGGCCTTGATCGAGTTGTTGAGGAAGGAGATGAGCGGGGTGTTCGCCGACTCGTAGAGGTTGTCGATGCCCAGGTAGTCTTCGACCTTCTCGATGCCGGGCTCGAGCACGCCGACGGTGCGCTTCTTCTCGTCGACCTCGTAGTCCTCGCCGGGCACGAGTCGCTTGGCGAGGTTCGCGAACTCGGTGAACCAGCGGTTCGCCTCGCCGGAGGCGGGTCCCGAGATGATGAGCGGGGTGCGGGCCTCGTCGATGAGGATCGAGTCGACCTCGTCGACGATGGCGAAGTTGTGCCCGCGCTGCACCATGTCGGCGGACTGCCACGCCATGTTGTCGCGCAGGTAGTCGAAGCCGAACTCGTTGTTGGTCCCGTAGGTGATGTCGGCGGCGTACTGCTCGCGGCGCTGCGCGGGCGTCTGGCCGGCCAGGATGCATCCGGTGGTCATGCCGAGCGCGCGGAACACGCGGCCCATGAGCTCTGACTGGTAGCTCGCGAGGAAGTCGTTCACCGTGACGATGTGCACGCCGCGGCTCGTGAGCGCGTTGAGGTACGCCGCCGTCGTCGCCACGAGCGTCTTGCCCTCACCGGTCTTCATCTCGGCGATGTTGCCGAGGTGGAGCGCGGCGCCGCCCATGAGCTGCACGTCGAAGTGCCGCAGGCCCAGCGTGCGACGGCTCGCCTCGCGCACCGCCGCGAACGCCTCGGGCAGCAGGTCGTCGAGCGACTCGCCGTTCGCGTAGCGCTCGCGGAGCTCGACGGTCTCGTGCTTCAGTTCCTCGTCGCTGAGGGCCTGGAAGTCGTCTTCGAGCGCGTTGACCGCCGCCGCGTAGTTCTCCAGTCGCTTGAGGGTTCGGCCCTCGCCGACGCGGAGGACCTTTTCCAGAATCGAAGCCACGAATGTTCTCCTGTAGTCGTCGGGCGCCGTGTTCCTCGGTGGAACGCCCGGGCACGCCCGATACCGCCGTGCAGACGGTCATCATAGCCATGCTAGCNTGGAACGCCCGGGCACGCCCGATACCGCCGTGCAGACGGTCATCATAGCCATGCTAGCGGCCAGCAGGCTGGGCGAGGGCGGCGAGGATGCTGCGCGGGCGAGACGGCGCCGGGCGCGGACCGCGGTCCGCGCCCGGCGCGAGCAGAACGGATGCCGCGGCGTCAGGCCGTGGCGCGTTCCAGTCGGGGTTCCGACGGGCCGGACTCCGAATCCGACTGCTCGTCGAGCCCGATGACGCCGTAGTCCCAGCCCTTGCGTCGATACACGACGCTCGGCCGGCCGGTCTCGGAGTCCACGAAGAGGTAGAAGTCGTGCCCGACGAGCTCCATCTGGTAGAGCGCGTCGTCGACGGTCATGGGGCTGGAGGCGAAGATCTTGCGGCGGATCACCACCGGTGAATAGGCCTCTTCCTCGGGCTCGGCAGGAGGCTGTTCCTCGATGACCGGGATGCTGCCCGTCGCGACTCGTTCGATGACCTCGGGCGCCGCGGCCTGGACGCCGACGTCGCTGAAGCCGAGGTCGGTCGCCTCGCGAAGGGAGGTGGGGCGGCGCTGGCCGCGATGGACCTTGCGGCGGTCCTTCGCGCGGCGGATGCGCTCGAGGAGTCGCCCGAGGGCGACGTCGAATGCGGCGTACTTGTCGGTGCCGTCGGCCTCGGCCCGCACCACGGGGCCCTTGCCGAAGAGGGTGAGCTCGACGCGGTCGAGGCCGTTGTTGTTCCCGTTCTTCTCGTTGTGACGGGTGAGCTTCACGTCGAGGGAGATGGCTCGTTCGGCGAGATGGGTGATCTTCTCCGACTTCTCGGCTGCGTAGGCGCGGAATCGGTCGGTGACCCCCAGGTTTCGTCCGACGATGTTCAGTTCCATGACGACCTCCATCTACCGGCGTGTCACCCGGGTCTGGAAGGGTGGATCGACCACGCCTGTCCTGCCACCGTAGCCCCCTCGGGTGAGGTTGTCACGGAGTGTTTCCCGTGAGACCGCCGTGTGCGCGGTGCGGCGCAGCGGCGTCTCCGCGAGCACCGCGACGGCCGCCACGGATCCGCCCGCGACGGCCAGCGCACGACGGGCCTCGACGAGCGTCGAGCCCGTGGTGAGCACGTCGTCGACGAGCAGGAACCGACGTCCGGCGAGCGGCCGCCGGGCCTCCAGTGCGCCCTCCGCGTTCACCCGCCGGGCCGCCGCACCGAGTCCGGCCTGATCCTCGTGGGCACGGGTCAGCCGCAGCACGTTCGCGGAACGGATGCCGCAGCGGGAGAGCAGCAGCTCGACCGGTGCGTAGCCGCGTGCCCGCATGGCGGCCGAGGTGGAGGGCACGGTGCACACCTCGATCGTGCCCGGCGGCAGGCCGTGCAGGGCCGCGGCGATCGCGCCGCCGAGTGCTTCGGAGAGCGGCCCCGCGGCATCCGTTCGCCCTCCGTCCTTGTACGCGCCGATCGCGCGCGCGGCCGGCCCCTCGTACCGGAGCGCCGCCCACGCATTGAGGCCCGGACGCTCGACGAATTGCGGTGACGCGCCGAGGAGCACCGCGCGGCAGCGGCCGCAGACCGCGCGGTCGACCGCGCCGCAACCCACGCAGTCCGCCGGCACGAGCAGGCCGATCGCGTCCAGGAGCGCGCGACGCGCGGCAGGGCCAGGTCGGGCATCGGGTTCCGTCACCTGTCGAGCCTTACGCGCGGCGGTGCGATCGCGCGCCGCGACGCCGGGCGGTGTGCTCGGGTACGAACGGTCGTCCGCGGTGGAGGACGGGTCGGCTCAGTCGGGTTGCTGGGCCGCGATGAAGCGGATGCCGCTCGCGCGCATCTGCCAGCCGACGCCGCTGCGCACGTCGAGTTCGCCGTTCGCCGTGAGGA
Source organism: Agromyces sp. H66 (assembly GCF_004959775.1). GTDB lineage: Bacteria > Actinomycetota > Actinomycetes > Actinomycetales > Microbacteriaceae > Agromyces. The sequence continues at coordinate 18,880 of NZ_SJZG01000020.1, read as the reverse complement.
CGCGCAGGTCGTCGTTGCCGCCGTCGATCGCCACGGCCCCGGCCGGCCCCTCGATGCGGCGCGCGAACCCGCCGAGCTCCTGGACCACGATGCGCGCCGTGCCGTCGGGCAGCTGCGTGAGCGAGGCGACCGTGCTCTCGTCGAGCCACGCGACGTCGAGCGGCGTGCCGTCGGCATCGTCGAGGCGAAGCGCCACGGGGCTGAGCGCCAGCGGCTTCCCGTCGGCGTCTCGCTCGATCGAGGCGACCACGAAGTGCGTTCGCACGCCGTCGCCGAGCAGGGCGACGATGCGCGTCGAGTCGCGCGACACCTCGATCGCGGCGATCGTCGTGCCGGTCCAGGGCACGTCGACCGGCCCGGAGGCCCCGTCGGGCGCATACCACGTGAGCTCGTCGGGTGCATCGGCGGGGACGGACCACACGACGCCCGCGCCGTCGATCGCGGGGGTCACGAGGTTCGCCCGCGGGTCGAGGAGCACCGGATCCTCACCCGCGCGCAGGAGCGACACGCCCGCCTCGCTGCGCACGGCGGCCGACTCCTCCGCCGGTCCGAGCGCGGCGCCGCTCGGCGCAGAGGCGACCACCAGTTCGGAGATCCCCTCGATCGGTTCGATGCCCTCCCCCGAGGTCGCGAGGTGGCCGAACGTCTCGCCGTCGAACACGACGCTGCGTGGGTCGACGCGCGGGTTCCGCACCGGGGTGGGATCGGACAGTGCCGGCACGTCGGAGGTCGCGCCGTTCAGCGCCAGCGCGACGTCCTCGATGCCCCGGGTGCCGATGAGGCTGGCATCGAGCTGCTCCTTGATGCGCTGCGCCGTGAGCAGGTCGCCGAGCCCGGCACCCGCCAGCGACACGCTCGCGACGTCGCCCGAGACCGTCACGGCCGCCGGGGAGAGCTGCACCCCCTCGGGGAAGGCCGACACCACACCGGGCTCCAGCCAGTCGGCAGGGCCGGCGATGAGCGAGCGCACCACGCTCGTCTGCGCGGTCTCGCGCCCCGCGTACCAGCGCACGTCGGGCACCAGGTAGCGATACGTCGGGTCGAAGAAGTACAGCGTGTACGGACGGAACACCCCGGTGAAGCTCAACTGGTCGACGACGATGCCGTCTGGTGCGCCGGAGATGCGCCATTCGCCGTCGACCTGCTCGAAGCGGTACTCGAACGGGATGGGCGCACGCGACTCCGGCTCCTCGTACTGCCCGTTCTCGCGCAGCGATGCGGCCGGCGTCGCGTCGAGGCGAAGGGTGGTCTCGTCGACGACCTCGATCTCACGTTCGGCGAGCACGTCGATCGTCGCGCCCGCCCGGGGATCCCACTCGTCGGCGAACGCCTCGGTGAGGAACTCGCGCGCGATCGCGTAGTTCTTCTGCGGGCTCTGCGCGGCGGCGATGAAGCCGTCGAGGATGTCCTCCTGCGTGGCGCCGTCGGCGGGCGGCTGCACGAGGATGTCGAACTCGACCGGGTCGGCGGCAGCGGCCTCACCGCGCTGCACCCCGCCGGAGTCGGGGATCGACACGCAGCCCGTGAGCGCCAGGCAGGCGAGGGCGACGGATGCCGCGAGCCCGCGTCTACGCATCGTGCACCTCCGTCCTCGGCTCGCGCCCCATCTCGGCCTCGACCTCCACGGCACCGAGCGACTCCGTCGGCGGCGGACCATCGGCGCCGGCGTCCTCGGGCTCGAGCGGCAACGGCGAGACGAGCGCCGCGGCATCCGCCGACCTGGGGAGGGTGAGCCGGAACACGGTTCCCTGGCCGGGGCGCGACCATACGTCGAGCGAACCGCCGTGCGCGATCGCGTCCTCGAGCGAGATGGCGAGGCCCAGCCCGGTGCCGCCGATCGTGCGCATGCGGCTCGGGTCGGCGCGCCAGAATCGATCGAACACGCGCGCGGTCTCCTCCTCGGTCATGCCGAGCCCGTAGTCGCGCACCGACAGGGCGATCGCCGTCTCATTGCTGTCGACGGCGACGACGATCGGACCGCCCTCGCCGTGCTCGATGGCGTTGCCGAGCAGGTTCCGCACGATGCGCCGGATGCGCCGCGGGTCGACCTCCGCATCGAGGTGACCGCCCGGGGCGACCAGCCTCAGCTCGCTCCCCCGGTCGCGTGCGAGTTCGTACATCGACTCGATCGCGTCGCCCGCGAGGTGGACCAGGTTCGTCGGCTCGGTGGCGAGGGTCACCGAACCCGCGTCGTACCGGCTGATCTCGAGGAGGTCGGCCAGGAGCCGCTCGAACCGGTCGGTCTGCGTGTGCAGCAGTTCCACCGTGCGAGCGGTCGGCGCGGGGAAGTCCTCGCGCTGTCCGTAGAGCACGTCACCGGCCAGGCGAATCGTCGTGAGCGGGGTGCGGAGCTCGTGCGACACGTCGGACACGAAGCGCTGCTGCACGACCGAGAGTTCGGCCAGTTCCCGGATGCGCGCCTGCAGGCTGTCGGCCATGCCGTTGAAGGAGGCGGCGAGCGTCGCCAGCTCGTCCTCGCCGCGCTCGGGCATGCGCACGCCGAGGTCGCCGGCCGCGAGACGCCGGCTGGTCACGGCGGCCGTTCGGATCGGCTCGATCACCCAGCGCACGACGATGAGCGTGATGACGCTGAGCAGGACGAGGAGCGCGACCGCCCCGACCACCCCGGTGACCTGCATGGACGCGAGCGTGCGTTCCGCCTCGGCGAGGTCGTAGCCGATGTAGAGCTCGTAACGCCCCGCGGCCGGCACGTCCATCGTGCTGCCCACGACGATGCCGGGCACCGTTGCGCCGTCGCCGTCGGGCAGGGCGACCGACTGCCAGTACTGCCCGTCGGGGTCGGCCTGCACCTGCTCGCGCAGTTCGTCGGTGATGATGGCGCCGCCCAACCTGGGGCTTCGGGCACCCGGCGGGGCGTCCGAGTTCGGCGTCGCATCGGGGTGGCGGAAGATCGCGAAGTCCCTGCTCCCCGAGACGCTCGAGATCGTCTCGATCACGCCGCTCATGAGCAGGCGCAGCGAACCCGGGTCGGAGGCGTCCGTGGAGGTGACGAGGGTCTGTGCCGCGGCGGTGGCGTTGTTCGACGCGGCGAGCACGCGCTCCTTCTCGTCCTGGAAGAGGTTCGACGCGATGCTGAACGAGATGTACAGGCCGATCATGAGGATCGCGAGGCCCGAGAGCCCCAGCGTGATGAGGACAGTGCGGAACTGCAGCGACCGGTTCCAGAGCGCCAGGAGGCGACCCGGAACGCCGCGCCAGCCGGGGGCGTGGGAGGTGGCGTCGGCCTCGGCCATTCGCGACCTACGTCGTCGCGCCGGCCCGGTAGCCGACGCCGCGCACGGTCATGACGATGCGCGGATTGTCGGGGTCGTGCTCGACCTTCGCGCGAAGTCGCTGCACGTGCACGTTCACCAGACGCGTGTCGGCCTTGTAGTGGTAGCCCCACACCTGCTCGAGCAGCATCTCGCGCGTGAACACCTGCTGCGGCTTCGACGCGAGGGTCAGGAGCAGGTCGAATTCGAGGGGAGTGAGGTTGATGCGCTCGTCGCCGCGGCGCACCTCGTGCCCGGCGGCGTCGATCGTGAGGTCGCCGATCGCGAGGGTCTCGACGACCGGCTCGGGGGTGGGTCGCAGCCGGGTGCGGATGCGCGCGACCAGCTCCTTGGGGTTGAACGGCTTCACCATGTAGTCGTCGGCGCCAGACTCGAGGCCCTTCACGACGTCGGCGGTGTCGCTCTTCGCGGTGAGCATGATGATGGGCGTACCGGATTCGGCACGGATGCGTCCGCAGACCTCGATGCCGTCGACGCCCGGCAGCATGAGGTCGAGGAGCACGAGATCGGGCTTCGTGTCGCGGAACGCGGCGAGCGCGCCCGTGCCGTCGGCGCAGAACGCCGGGTCGAACCCCTCGGTGCGCAGCACGATGCCGATCATCTCCGCGAGGGCGGTGTCGTCGTCGACGACGAGTACGCGTGGAGTCATCCGCTCATTCCGGTCAGGGCCGCGGGTCACGGCCGAAATCAGTATGCCAAGCGTAGTCCGTGATGCTCCGAGGACGGTGGAACCGGTGGGAGCGCGATCACGCGGGACGAACGTCCCGGCCGGGGCGAACCCGCGACGACGAGGATGGTGCCGACGGCAACGACGAGAGGGCACGGACGATGGCGAGGACGTACGTGGTGACCGGGGCGGCGAGCGGCATCGGCAGGGCGACGAGGGATCTCCTCGAGGCACGCGGCGGAACCGTGATCGGGGTCGACCTGACGGGCTCCGACGTGGCCGCCGACCTGTCGACGGCGGAGGGGCGCGCGACGCTCGTGAGCGAGGTCGACCGGCTGAGCGGCGGCGTGGTCGACGGCGTGGTCGCCAACGCCGGGCTCGCGACCCCGACGGCGAAGACGGTCGCCATCAATTACTACGGGACGATCGCGACGCTCGAGGGGCTTCGGCCCCTGCTCGCGGCGTCGCCGGCTCCGCGCGCGGTGGCGACCGCATCGATGGCGTCGCTGTTCCCGCCCGACGAGGCGCTCCTCGCCGAGCTGCTCGAGGGCACCGAAGATCGGGCCGTGGCTCGCGGCGCGGAGCTCGAGTCCGGCACGCCCGAGCAGGCGAACCTCATCTACGGGACCACCAAGCGCGCACTCGTGCGCTGGATCCGGCGGCACGCCGCGACGCCCGAATGGGCGGGTGCGGGCATCGCGCTCAACGCGATCGCGCCGGGCGTCGTGCTCACGCCCATGGTCGCCGGGCTGACCGAGACCGAGGAGCAGCGAACGTCGCTCGCGCAGATGGTGCCCATGCCGCTCAACGGCTTCATCGAGGCCGCCGACGTCGCCGAGCTCATCGCCTGGCTCGTGGGTGAACAGAACGCGCACCTGTGCGGTCAGGTCGTCTTCATCGACGGCGGAAGCGATGTCGTGATCCGCGGCGACTCGAACTGGTGAGCCGCGACATCCGGTGAGGCGACGTTCCGGCCACGGTGGGGCGACGTCCCGGCCACGGGACGGTGGAGGGCTCCAACGCGGCGGAACCGAATGTGAAAGCATGGGGACACCCGCCGGAAGGAGTGCAGACAGGTGTCCGATCATCAGTGGCAGGCGCCCGGCGGCTCACCCCAGGCACCGCGACCGGATGCCCCGTCCTCGCCGGGCGGCGCCGGCGACCCCGGTGCGTACGGTCCCCCGTCGCCTCCCCCCTTCGCGAATCCCGGCGCCACCCCGCCACCCCCACCGCCCGGCGCCTCCGTTCCGCCGCCCCCCGGCGCGTGGACGCCGCCGCCCAAGCCGGGCCTGCTGCCCCTTCGCCCCCTCGGATTCGGCACGCTGCTCTGGGCGCCGTTCCGCACGCTCCGGCGCAATCCCGCGCCGACGTTCGGCAGCGGACTCGTCGTGCAGCTCGTCTCGGCCGTGGCGACCGCGGCGGTCGTCGTTCCGTTCATGGCCGTCGCCATCACGCGACTCGAGGGTGCGACCGAGGCCGACGCCGACGCCATCGCGTCGGGTGCCGTCGGCGGGTTCCTCCTGCTCATGCTCGTGCCCATCGCGATCTCGGTCGTCGTGAGCGCGTTCCTGCAGGGCGTCATGGTCATCGAGGTCGCGACCGGCACGCTCGGCGACAAGCTCGGCTTCGGCGCCCTCTGGCGACGCGCGGCCAAGCGGATCTGGCCGCTCATCGGCTGGACCCTCCTCGTCGGGGCGGCACTCCTCATCGCCGTCGTGCTGCTGTTCCTCATCGTGCTGCTCGCCGGCTCGATCTCGCCCGTCGGGCTCGCGGTCGGCATCGCGGTCGCGGTGCTGCTCGGGCTGGGCCTCGTCGTGCTCGGCGCATGGCTGGGCGTGAAGCTCGCGCTCGTGCCGAGCGTCATCGTGCTGGAACGCGCCGGCATCCGCACGGCCATGGCGCGCTCGTGGCGCCTCACCGACGGCTTCTTCTGGCGCACCTTCGGCACGCTGTTCCTCGTCGCGTTCATCCTGAACGTCGCGGCGAACATCGTGGTGCAGCCGGTCTCCCTCGTCGGCTCGCTCCTGGCGGTCATCGTCGACCCCACGGGCACGGGTGCCGCACTCACGATCACGATCGTCACGATGGTCGTGACGCTCATCCTGTCGCTGCTCATCGGCGCCATCACGGCGGTCGTGCAGGCGGCGCTCATCGCGGTCATCTACATCGACCTGCGCATGCGCAAGGAGGGACTCGACCTCGAGCTCGAGCGGCACGTCGAGGCGCGCGGGGCCGGCCTGTCGGTGGGCGACCCCTACGCTCCGCCCGCCGCACCCGCGCCGTCCGGCGTCGGCGCGCCCTCACCCTCGTTCTCCTCCGGAAGCGAGCGCCCCGCGACGTGGTCCTGATCCCGCACGGCGAGATCCCGGTCGATCCCGACGCGCCCGAGGCGCGCCGGTGGCTCGAGGACGAGCTCTCCAAGCCCGAGTACCAGAGCGCGCAGCCGACCGCCTTCGACCTCGCGATGCAGGCGATCCGCGACTGGATCGCGGCCCTGTTCGAGGGCGCCACCGGCATCCCCGAGCCGTTGCTCGCCCTCGCCGCGGTCACGATCGTCGTGGTGCTCGTCGTGGTGGGCCTGCTCGTGTTCGGCCTTCCGCGCCTGCGTCATCGGCGGCGCGCGGCGAGGCCGCTCTTCGACGACGCCGACCGTCGCGACCTCGAGACGCTCCGACGCGCCGCGGCGGCCGCGGCTGCGGCGGGCGACTGGCCGCTCGCGATCGAGGAGCGGTTCCGCGCCCTCGCCCGCGGCATCGTCGAACGCGACCTGATCCGCGTGCATCCGGGCACGACGGCCAGGGGCGTGGCGGATGCCGCGGCCGCACCCTTCCCCGATCACGGGCCCGCGCTCCGGGCCGCCGCCGCCGACTTCGACGCCGTGCGGTACCTCGGGCGGGAGGGCACCCGCGATCGCTACGACGCGCTCACCGTGCTCGAGCGCACGGTCGCCGACACCGCACCGGTCGGCGCGCCGGAGGCGGGAAGTCCGGTCGACGGCAGCTCCGCGGAGGCGCTCCGATGACCGTCACCGCCCCGGCGCCGTCGGCGGCGCCGGCGATCACGCCGACGCTGCGCGCCCAGCTGCGGCGACGCCGCGCGTGGATCGTGATCGCCGTGGTGCTCGTGCTCGGCGCCCTCGTGCTCCTCGTCGCGCAGGGCGGCCTCCGCGCCCCCGGTCCCGCGCTCGGCGCGGGCAACCCGGCGCCGGCCGGCTCGAAGGCGCTCGTGGAGGTGCTCCGCACCCAGGGCGTGACGGTGACCGAGGCCGCCACCATCGACGAGGCGGTCGACGGCGCACGCCGGGGCGCGACCGTGTTCCTCCACGACGAGTTCGGGATCCTCGGCGACGGACTCGACGAGCTCGCGGTTACGGCAGAGCGGCTCGTGGTCGCCCAGCCCGGTTTCGAGGCCCTCGAGCGCCTCGCCCCCGGCGTGCGGCTGGCCGGCGTCGCGGGCGGCCCGCTCGACGAGGTCGCGTGCGACGTTCGCGCCGCGCGGCGCGCGGACGCGCTCTCCGACGGGCAGCGCCTGCTCACCGTCGACGACGCGGCGGCCGCCACCGGATGGACCGGATGCTTCCGCGACGGCGATCTCGGGTACGCGGTCGTCACCGGCCCGGGAACCTCCGGAGGCGAGATCGTGCTCGTGGCCGCGTCGACCGTGTTCACGAACGAGCACGTCGACGAGGCGGGCAACGCCGCCCTCGCGCTCGGGCTGCTCGGGGCATCCGCGGAACTGGTCTGGTACCTGCCCTCCCCCACCGACGCCGACGAGGCCGCGGCACCGACGATCGGCGAACTCACTCCCGGCTGGGTGAGCCCCGTCATGGTGCTCGCCATCGCCGTCGTGATCGCCGCGGGCGTGTGGCGCGGGCGACGCTTCGGCCCGCTCGTGGTCGAGCAACTGCCCGTGCAGGTGCCGGCGGGCGAGACGAGCGAGGGCCGTGCGCGCCTGTACGCCCGCAGCGGCGCACGCACCCACGCCCTCGATCAGCTCCGCATCGGCGCCATCGAACGGCTCGCGGCGCTCCTGCGGCTGCCGAGGCCGGCCGACGTGGCCGCGGTCGCCGAGGCGGCGGCGTCCGCGACCGGTCGCGACGCGGCATCCGTCGAGCGCCTGCTCGTCTCCGACACCCCCGCGCACGACCGCGAGTTCGTCGAACTCGCTGCGGAGCTCGATCGCGTGGAGCTCGACGTGCGCCGCTCGATCCGACCCGACTCGACGCACCCGACCGACTCGACCCGCCCGACCGACCCGACCCGCCCGACAGGAAGGCGACCATGACCGACGCGATTCCCGCAACCGGCGAACAGCCGACCACCGACGACGAACTGCGCGCCGCGCTGAACCGAGTGCGCACCGAGGTCGGCAAGGCCGTCGTCGGCCAGGACGGCGCCGTGACCGGACTCATCATCGCCCTGCTCGTGCGCGGCCACGTGCTGCTCGAGGGTGTGCCCGGCGTCGCGAAGACGCTGCTCGTGCGCACGCTCAGCCGCACGCTCCGGCTCGACACCCGGCGACTGCAGTTCACGCCCGACCTGATGCCGGGCGACGTCACCGGGTCGCTCGCCTACGACCCGCGCACGGGTGAGTTCGCGTTCCGCGAGGGGCCCGTGTTCACGAACATCCTGCTCGCCGACGAGATCAACCGCACGCCGCCGAAGACGCAGTCCGCCCTCCTCGAGGCCATGGAGGAGCGGCAGGTCTCGGCAGACGGCGTGACGCGTCCGCTCCCCGACCCGTTCATGGTCGCCGCGACGCAGAACCCCATCGAGTACGAGGGCACCTACGCGCTCCCCGAGGCGCAGCTCGACCGGTTCCTCATGAAGCTCGTGCTCGACGTGCCCGAGCGCGACGCCGAGGTCGCCCTCGTGCGACGCCACGCCGACGGCTTCGACCCGCACGACCTCGCCGCCGCAGGCGTCACGCCCGTGCTCGGGGCCGACGAGCTCGCGGCGGCGCGTGCGGCCGCGGCCTCCGTTCGGGTCGCCGACGACGTGCTCGCCTACGTCGTCGACCTCGCCCGGGCGACGCGGCGCAGCCCGTCGATGCGCCTCGGCGTGAGCCCGCGCGCGACCACCGCACTCATCGCGGCGGCGAAGGCGTGGGCGTGGCTCACGGGGTACGACTCGCTCACGCCCGACCACGTGCAGGCGATGCTGCTGCCCGTGTGGCGGCACCGAGTGCAGCTGCGGCCCGAGGCCGAGCTCGAGGGCGTGGCGGTCGACGCGGTGCTCCGCTCGATCATGCAGCAGGTGCAGGTCCCCCTCTGACATGGCGGTCACCGGTCGGTTCGTGCTCCTGGTCGCGCTCGGCGTCGTCCCCGTCGTCGCGGCCGGTGTCACGAGTGCGGATGCCGCGTGGCTCGCGCTCGTCGGCTGGCTGGCGCTCGCCGTCGGCGCGGGGGCGGTCGACCTCTCGCTCGCGGGCTCGCCCCGCCGGGTGGCGCTGACCCGCGAGCTGCCCGATCGCGTGCGCCTCGGCGAGACGGTCACGGCCGAGCTCGCCGTGCAGAACCTCGGGCGGCGGATGCTCCGCGCCGTCGTCCGCGACGGCTGGGAACCGTCGGCCGGGGTCGCCGGGCCCAACCGCACGCCGCTGCGCATCCCGCCGGGCGAACGGCGTCGGATGTCGCTCGGGCTCACCCCGTGGCGCCGCGGCGACCGCCGCACCGGCGAGGTCACGATCCGCTCGGCCGGACCGCTCGGGCTCTGGGCGCGGCAGGCCACGCTCGCCGCGCCGGGGCGGATCCGGGTGCTGCCGCCGTTCCACTCCCGGGCCCACCTGCCGTCGCGGTTGACGCGGCTCCGCGAGATCGACGGGCGCACGCCGCTCCTCATCCGCGGGCAGGGCACCGAGTTCGACTCGATCCGGGAGTACGTGCGCGGCGACGACGTGCGCTCGATCGACTGGCGCGCGACGGCGAGGCACGCCGACCCCGAGGCGCCGGGCACCATGAAGCTCATGGTGCGCACCTGGCGGCCCGAACGCGACCGGCGGATCGTGATCGTCGCCGACACGTCGCGCACCGCCGCGGCGCGCATCGCCGACGAGCCGCGCCTCGACACCGCGTGGGAGGCGGCCCTGCTGCTCGCGGCGCTGGCCTCGCACGCGGGCGACCGCGTCGACTTCCTCGCGTGGGACCGGCGGCTGCGCGGACGCGTGCACGGCGCCAGCGGGGCGGAACTGCTCGCGCGCATGGTCGACACGATGGCCGACGTCGACGCCGAGCTCATCGAGGCGGATTGGACCGCCGTGCCCGGACAGGTGCGGCGGGTCACGAGCCGGCACGCGCTCGTGGTGCTGCTCACTGCGGCGGACTCCCCCGGCAGCGCGCGCGGCCTCCTCTCGGTGCTGCCGCAGCTCACCTCGCGGCACACCGTGATCGTGGCCTCCGTCGCCGACCCGGCGCTCGTCGCTGCGTCGCGCGAGCGCGGCTCGCTCGACGAGGCGTACACGGCGGCCGCGGCCGAGCGCGCGCTCCTCGACGGCGAACGCGTCGCCGCGGCGATCCGCCGTCTCGGGGCGATCACCGTCACGGCTCCGCCGCACGAACTTCCGCCCGCCCTCGCCGATCGCTACCTGGAGCTCAAGGCGTCGGGCCGGCTCTGACCCCGGCGGCGGCTCGCGACATCCGCCCGCGGCATCCGCACCCCGCTCGTCTCAGCCGACGGTGATGCGGGTCGCGCCGGCGTCGAACTCGACGAGATCGCCCGTCTCGCCGGCGCGGGCCGCGCGCCCGCCGAGCACGATCAGGTAGGCGAGGAAGCCGCCCAGCGCGAGCGCGCCGATGCCGATCTTCACCGGCCACGGCCACGGCGCCGGCGTGACGAAGCCCTCGATGAGGCCCGAGACGAAGAGGAAGAACACGAGCCCGATCACGACCGTGAACAGCGAGCGGGCCTCCTCGGCGAGCGCGAGGCCGCGCGAGCGCGGGCCGGGCGCGACCCAGGCCCAGAAGATGCGGAGACCCGCGGCGGCGGCAACGAACACGCAGGTGAGCTCGAGCAGGCCGTGCGGCGCGATGTAGAGGAAGAAGGTGTCGGCCTCGTCGTAGGCGAACATCACGGCCGCGGTCACGCCGAGGTTCTGCGCGTTCTGCAGGATCACGTACGGCACCCACACGCCGGTGATCCCGAACGCGACCGCCTGCGCCGCGATCCAGGCGTTGTTCGTCCAGACGGCACCGGCGAACGAGGCGGCGGGGTTCTCGGAGTAGTAGGCGACGAATCCCTCCTCGGCGATCTGCCGCAGCTCGCGCTCGGTGCCGAGCGTGGCGAGGACGCGCGGGTCGCCGCCGATCCACCAGGTGTAGAGCGCCGCCACCACGACGGTTGCGATCGCGACGGCGAGCGTGAGCCAGCGCAGCCGGTAGAGGGCCGCGGGCAGGCTCACGACCGCGAACCTCGTGAACTGCAGGAGCGGATTCTCAGGGGCGCCGGTGAACCTGAGCCGGGCGCGCGCGAGCGAGATCGACAGGCGGTCGCCGAGCGCGGTCGAGCCCGCCGTGGTCTGCACGAGCGAGAGGTCGGATGCCGCGCCCTGATACCGCTCGATGAGCTCGTCGGCCTCGGGCCCGTCGAGCCGGCGCGACCGCGCGAGCGCGTCGAGCCGCTCCCAGTCGTCGTGGCGGGCGGTGGCGAGCGCGTCGAGGTCCATCTGCTTGAATACTACCCATGGCCGACGCGACGGGGACCCGGATCCGGGCCGCCCGATTCGATGACGAGGGGGTCGTCACCGGCGAGGCCGTCACCCTCGACGTGCGCCCGGCGAGCGCGCTCATCCGGGCCGGCGGCGCCGCGATCGACGTGCTCGTCACGGTGCTGCTGATCGTCGGACTGCTCCTCGCCCTGTCGGGACTGTCGGTCGACGAGGCCGCGGCGCGGGCGATCATCATCGCGGGCATCGTGCTCGCCATCGTCGTCCTGCCCACCGCGGTCGAGACGGCCACGCACGGCCGGTCGCTCGGCAAGCTCGCCCTCGGCCTGCGCGTGGTGCGCGACGACGGCGGGGCGATCGGGTTCCGGCACGCGTTCATCCGCGCGCTCACCGGTGTCCTCGAGATCTACCTGACGTTCGGCGGCCTGGCGGTGCTCGTCGGGTTCCTGAACCCGTCGTCGAAGCGACTCGGCGACCTGCTCGCCGGCACGCACTCGCAGGTCGAACGCGTGCCGAGGCTGCCGCAGACCGCGTTCGGCGTGCCGCCCGAACTCGTCGGCTGGGCGAGCGTCGCCGACATCGGACGGCTGCCCGACCCCGTCGCCCGACGCGTCGCCACGTTCTTCGGGAACGTCGAGCACCTGACGCCCGAGAGCCGCGCGCGCGTCGCGGCGTCGCTCGCCGCCGAGGTCGCCCCGCACGTGTCACCGGTGCCGGATGCCCCGCACGAGCTGTTCCTCGCGGCGGTGGTCGCGCTCCGGCGCGACCGCGACCTCGCGGCCCTCGCGATCGAGGACGCGCGCATGGCCGCGCTGGCGCCGCAGCTCACGGCGAAGCCCGTCGGCTTCCCGCCCGCTCGCTGAGTCGCGGCATCCGCCCCGTCTCGCGTCGCGTGTCAAGTACTGCGGATATACGATCCGGCGCACCGAGGACGCGGCGTCATCGTCGGCGTGCCGGATCGTATATCCGCCGGAACGGGCTCGAAGCGCGCGGCCGGGGCCGGGATGCCGCGAAGCGCGCCCGAGGGGCGAGGAGCGCCGCGCGAAACGCGACGCGTCTCGAAACGCGCCGTCAGTACCGGTAGTGATCGACCTTGTACGGGCCCTCGACCGGCACGCCGATGTACGCCGCCTGCTCGGGCGTGAGCTCGGTGAGCTCGACGCCGAGGGCGTCGAGGTGCAGCCGGGCGACCTTCTCGTCGAGATGCTTCGGCAGCACGTAGACGCCTACGGGGTACGCCTCGGGCCGCGTCCACAGCTCGATCTGCGCGAGCACCTGGTTCGTGAACGAGTTCGACATGACGAACGACGGATGCCCCGTCGCGTTGCCGAGGTTCATGAGACGTCCCTCGCTCAGCACGAGCACGCTGCGGCCCGTGGGCAGACGCCACTCGTGCACCTGCGGCTTGATCTCGATGCGCTCCGCTCCCGGCAGCGACTCGAGCCCGGCCATGTCGATCTCGTTGTCGAAGTGCCCGACGTTCGCGACGACCGCGAGGTGCTTGAGCCCGAGGATGTGCTCGACCCGCACCACGTCCTTGTTGCCCGTGCCGGTGACGAGGATGTCGATCTCGCCGATCACCGACTCGAGGCGCGACACCTGGTAGCCGTCCATGGCCGCCTGCAGCGCGCAGATCGGGTCGACCTCGCTCACGATGACGCGGGCGCCCTGACCGCGCAGCGCCTCGGCGGCGCCCTTGCCGACGTCGCCGTAGCCCGCGACGAACGCGACCTTGCCGCCCATGAGCACGTCGGTGGCGCGGTTGAGCCCGTCGGGCAGCGAGTGCCGGATGCCGTACTTGTTGTCGAACTTCGACTTCGTCACGGAGTCGTTGACGTTGATCGCCGGGAAGAGCAGTTCGCCCTTCGCGTGCAGCTCGTACAGGCGGTGCACGCCCGTGGTGGTCTCCTCGGTGACGCCCGTGATCTCCGCGGCGATGCGGGTCCACCGGTCGGGGCTCAGCGCGAGCGAGCGGCGGAGGGTGTCGAGCACGACCCGGAACTCGTGGCTCGTGGCATCCGTCGCCTCGGGCACCGAACCTGCGGCCTCGAACTCGCGTCCCTGGTGCACGAGCAGGGTGGCGTCGCCGCCATCGTCGAGGATCATGTTGGGGCCGATCCAATCCGCTCCGGATGCCGCGGACTCAGCGCTCCAGTCGAAGATGCGCTCGGTGCACCACCAGTACTCCTCGAGCGTCTCGCCCTTCCAGGCGAACACGGGCACGCCCTTCGGGTCGTCGAGGGTGCCGTCGGGCCCGACCACGACGGCCGCGGCGGCCTCGTTCTGCGTGGAGAAGATGTTGCAGCTCGCCCAGCGCACCTGCGCGCCGAGGGCCACGAGCGTCTCGATGAGCACGGCGGTCTGCACGGTCATGTGCAGGCTGCCCGCGATGCGGGCGCCCGCGAGCGGCTTGGACTCGCCGAACTCGGCTCGGAGGGCCATGAGCCCCGGCATCTCGTTCTCGGCGAGTCGCAGCTGGTGGCGGCCCGCCTCGGCGAGCGAGAGGTCGGCGACCTTGTACGGGAGGGCGGTGGTGACGGCGGCATCCATGCGGACCATTGTCGCAGGCTGCCGCCGTTCCCCACCGCCCCTGCACAGATTTCAGGGTCCACGCTGACCTGCCCGTCGCGGTTCCAGGACCGCGGCGGCCGGGGCGGCCGGGGTACGCCGCTACGGCCGCACCAGCACGGTCCCCTCCGACGACCGCTCCACGATCGGGTAACCGGACAGGTGCCCGGTCACCGTGACCCCGATGTGCGCGCCCACGAGCTCCGCCGTGAGCTCGAGCGTCGAAACGGTGGCGCCGTCGATGGCCGCACCGTCGGCATACCACTGATACGCGTGCCGCGTTCCCGCCGTCCAGGCACCCGGGTCGACCGTGAGGGTCGAACCCACGGTGCGTGCGCCCGAGACGTCGGGGGTGCTCGCGAGGAGCACCCGCAGCGTCGGGTCGGACATGCGCCGCTCCAGCACCACACCCCGCCGGAGCGTGGTGACCTGCACCTCGATGCGCGCACTCTCGTGCTCGGCGGTGAGGCGCAATGCCGCGTCGGTCGCGTCGGAGATCGGCGCGCCGTCGGCGTACCACTGGTACAGGAACGCCGTTCCCTGCGGCTTCTCGCCGGGATCCGCTTCCAGCTTCGCGCCCACGACGGCGGTACCGGAGATCTGCGGCAGCGACGGGTCGGGCTCCGCCGCTGCGACCACCTCGGTCGGCGGGGAGGTCGACGTGGTCGACAGGTATCCGTCGGCCGACGCGGTCACCCGAACCGACATCCGCGCGCCGAGCTGCTCCGACGTGAGCACGAACGCGGCGTCGGTCGCACCGGCGATCACGACGTCGTCGGCGAGCCATTCATAGGTGAGGGATGCCCCGTCGGTCGTCGTCGTTGCGACCGCCGTCAGCGTCTCTCCGACGCGCGGCGAGCCGGAGACCTGCGGAGCATCGAGTTCGACCGGCACCGTGCCGACCTCGTTCAGCGCAGCATCGACGCGCGACGTCTCTTCTCCGCCGACCACCATCGCGGCGGAAGCCGATGCGGCCGAGCCGGCGTCCTGCCACCACTCCGACAGGTGCCCGGGTGTCCACTGCGCCGAGGGCGTGAACCGCAGCTTGACCTCGCCCGCGGGCAGCCCCGTGAAGACGTACGCGCCCTGGATGTTGGCGTTGACCTCTCCGATGAGTGCGCCGTCGACGGAGTACGCCTCGACGGTGGTGAACG
The DNA here is from genome assembly GCF_004959775.1 of Agromyces sp. H66. GTDB lineage: Bacteria > Actinomycetota > Actinomycetes > Actinomycetales > Microbacteriaceae > Agromyces. The sequence continues at coordinate 3,539 of NZ_SJZG01000020.1, read as the reverse complement.
ACGCACCCAGGCCGCCGGCGTCAGTGACACGGCCACTCAGGGAACCGCCCCGGGTGAGCACCGCGTCGATACCCGTCGTCGGCTCCGCGGCGGGCACGACCGTCGTCGCCGAAGTCGGCGACGACGCGTCATCCCACCACTCCATGGCGAGGTCGTTCCACGCGTATCCGAACTGCACCGTGTGCGGAACGCCGTTCTCGAGACCCCAGATCCGGTAGGTTCCATCATCGCCGGAGACGGCTGAGGCGCCTCCGGCGCCCTCGACGGCCGACACCCAGACGCCCGCGATCGGCTCGAGCCCGCTTCCGAGGTCGGCAGTGACCGTTCCCTCGACGACCCCGCCGGGTTCGAGCTCGGCGTCGAGCTCGATCGTGCCCGACTGGTCCGGGGTGACGGTCACGAGATGGCTGGAGGCGGCCGCCCCGATGTCGGCCATCGTGCGGAAGGAGACGACGTGCTCACCGGGCTGAAGCCAGTACTCGTAGGAGCCGTCGGCGCCGGTGCAGGTGCCGTCACCATGCTCGGCACCGACGACCCGCACGCTCACACATCCTTCGACGGGCGCTCCGAGATGCGTGATCGTGCCGGCCAGTCTCACATCCTGACTGAGTCGAATGTCGAGCGTGATCGCGGCGGTGTCCGCGCCGATCTCCACGACCAACGGGCCGTGCACGCTTCCCGTGGCCCCAGCACTGGCGGTCACGGTGTAGCGGCCCGGCTCGAGCCCCGTCACGCGGTATGCGCCGGCGTCGTCGGTCGCGGCGTAGATAGAGGACGACGAACCGTCGTCGGGCCAGATGCTCACGCCCGTGCCGGCGACCGGCTGCCCGTCGGGTGCGTACACGACGCCACTGAGCACGGTGTCCACCGACAGGGCCACATCGGCCCTGGCCTCGCCCCCGATCGGGACGGTGAGGGTTTGGGCACCAGCGAAGTCGGCTGCGCCGCCCCACCACACGTCACGGATGGGCCCGGTGAATCGCACCTTGACGTCGCCGGCGGGCACGTCCCCCACGTGCAATTCGTCAGTCCAGAAGCCTTCGCTCCCGGACGCCACCAACTCGCCGGTCCCGGCATCGAAGACCTCGGCGTGGATGAATCCGGTGTACTCGCCATCGACCGCGAACGTCGAACTGATCCAGCCGAGGCCCGGCATGGTGAAGTCGCGCGTGACGATGCCGTCGGCACCGACGTCGAAGAAGCGAGCCGCCTCTCGGGTGCTGCCATCCCACCACCATGAGCTCGAAGCCCACTCCGTCTGCTTGAATCGCACCGCGTACTGACCGGCCTCGAGTCCCTCGAAGCGGTACTGTCCCTCGGCGTCGGCCACCGTGCTCCGCAGCACGCCGCGCTCGGTGTGGAGTTCGACGACGGCGCCTGCCGCCGGCACGACACCCTCGGCCGTCTCGGTGGACACCGCGCCGGCGATCGCCCCTGCCGCGCCTGCCGGTGCCGCGACATCCACGACGGTCTCGCTCGCCGATGCCACTGAGAAGATCGTCGCGCCGGAACGTGTCGCTGAACCGCCGGACCAGGTCGTGCGGATCCCCTCCCCGCTCACCTCGAGCAGGTATCGTCCGGCTTCGACGGGTGCGATGGAGAAATAGCCGTCGGCATCGGTGGTAGCGGTTGCCCTCGGGTAGTCGCCGAACCCGTACATCGTGATGGTCGCGCCGGGCACCGATGCCCCGGAGTCCGCGACGGTGACGCGTCCGGTCACGCTCGCGGCGCGTTCGGGAGTGAAGTCGAGCACCGCGTCGCCACCGGCGGTCACCTGCACGGTGGCACTGCCGCTGAAGTAGGGGCTGCCGCTCGGCATGGTGAACCGAACATCGTACGAGCCGGGAGCGAGCCCGGTCACCTGGTAGTGTCCGTCGGCGTCGGTCGTGGTCCAGCCCCATCCGGGGCCGCTGACCGACACGTCGACACCCGCGATCGATTCGCCGTCGGCGGCGACGACCCCCGAGATGCTTCCTCCGAGTGCGAGCTGCGCATCGATGCCCGTGACGGCCTCGCCGACGCCGACCGTCACCGGATCGGCCTCGAACTGGCTCTGCTTGTCGTCCCAGTACTCGGGAAGGTACCCGGCGAGGCTGGGTTCGAAGGTGCCCGGCCTGAATGAGATGGTGTAGTCGCCCGCACCGAGGCCCGTGAGGTCATATCGTCCGTCGGCATCGGTGACGGCGGAAACCCAGATGCCCGAACCCATCGCGGAGACGTCTACCCCGGCAAGAGGCAGGTCGTCCGACCCGGTCACGACGCCGCTGATCGACCCCCCGACGGCCAGCTCGGCGAACAGGCCCGATACCGTCTCACCGCCGACCACGCTGAACGTGTCGGCCGAGTACTGGTCGGGCTTGTCATTCCACCACTCACCCGAGTAGGCAGACCCCCACGGTGGGCTGAACTGGAGGGTGTAGGTACCTCCGGCCAGACCCGCGATCGCGAACGCGCCGCTCTCGTCGGTCGACGAGCTGCCCCGCCATTCGGGGTAGCCGTTGTCCACCGAGAACGCCGTGACACCGGCGTACGGAAGCGGTGCGCCGTCGGAGTCGGCCACGACACCCTCGACCGCGCCACCGAGGCCGAGCTGTGCGTCCATGCCGGAGATGGTGGAGCCGTCGGCGACCTCGAACGAATCCGCCGACATCTGGTCGGGCCGGTCGTTCCACCACTCCGCGATGAGCGCCGAGTCGAACGCGGGCGCGAACTCGAGCGTGTACGTGCCGGCCGTCAGCCCGCCGAGGGAGTAGCCGCCCGCCGCGTCGGTCGCAACGCCGGCAACGTGCTCGAACCATTCGCCGTTGTGCCGGTACGCGTTGACGGACACTCCGTCTGCCGCCCTTCCGTCGCTGACGGTGACCGTGCCCTGGATCGCCGCGATCCCGGCGGCGTCGACCTCGATCGCCGCGGGCTCTTCAGTCGGCGCCGGCGCCTCGGTGGCTGCGGGTGCATCGGTGGGTGCCGGCTCCTCGGTCGACGCGGGCTCCTCGGTCGACGCGGGCTCCTCGGTGGCGGCCGCCGTCGGCGGCGTCGACTCGAAGACCGGCGCCGATGCAACCGCGCCGTCGGCGAATGCCGGGGTCGCGCCACCCACGGCGAGTCCTGAGGCGATGAGGGCGGCGGTGGCGAGGCTCGCTGCGCCCCTGAGGGCAGGCAGGAGCCATCGAGGCGTGCGTGACACGTATTCTCCGGCTTGTAGGGTTCGGATCGGACCCGGGTGCGCTGCAACACTGCCGCGCGGCCGGACCGTGTTCGGTTCCATGAGCGTACTGGTCAGCCGGATCGTGGCGGTGTCCCCCATTCGGGGGTCTCCGCTCCGAGCACCTGCACCAATCTGCGGATATACGATGCGACACCCCGGCGGCGGGCAGGAATCCCCGGCGCGGCGGATCGTATATCCGCAGAATCAGACCACACGCGCGGCGGGACGCGCGGCGCGCGGCAGGCGCGCGGCGCGTCAGCCGCGGATGAGCGCGAGCACCTCGTCGCGGATCGAGGCCATGGTCGCGGCATCCTCGCCCTCGACGTTGAGCCGC